>NZ_CP014505.1:0-3260450 GCF_001577465.1 Burkholderia sp. PAMC 28687 | reverse complement strand
ACTTGCTCGCGCCGTCCATCGAACCGTAGAACTCGGCTTCTTGCGCGACCTGCACGCGGCGTTTGCGCGCCTGATCTTCGTTGATGAGGCCGGCGTTCAGGTCGGCATCGATTGCCATCTGCTTGCCCGGCATTGCATCGAGCGTGAAGCGCGCGCCGACTTCCGCGATCCGCCCCGCACCCTTCGTGATCACCATGAAGTTGATGATCATCAGGATCACGAACACGACGATACCGACCGCGAAGTTGCCGCCCACGAGGAAGTGGCCGAACGATTCGATGACCTGGCCGGCGGCATCGGGACCGGTATGGCCTTCCAGCAACACGATTCGCGTCGATGCCACGTTCAGCGACAAGCGCAGCAACGTGGAGAACAGCAGCACGGCAGGGAACGCGGCGAAGTCGAGCGGCTTTTGCGTGTACATGCTGACAAGCAGCACCATCACGGAAAGCGCGATGTTGAACGTGAACAGCAAGTCGAGCAGGAACGCCGGCAACGGCAAGATCATCATGCCGAGGATCATGCAGATCAGCACCGGCCCGGCCAGCGCCCTCAAGTTCTGCGTTCCCAACGCCTCAGGGCGCTTCGAGAAAAATCCGGCGCGCGCGTTCATGCTTTGCTTCCTTTGACTGATTCGTTTTTAGCGGCTTCTTCAGCCAGCGCTTCTGCAGCTTCCTGATCGGCTTCGGATTCGGGGACGCTGCCTTTATCGAGTTCCGGGGGAACCTCGAGGTTGTCCGGTTCGTCCGGCCGCTCGCCGCCGTTTTCCTTGAACTTGCGCAACTGATACACCCACGCCAGAACCTGCGCGACCGCGCCGTAAAGCGCGCCTGGAATTTCGCGATTGATCTCGACGTTGTGATAAAGCGCGCGAGCGAGCGGCGGCGCTTCGAGCAGCGGTATGTTGTGCTCGCGCCCAAGTTCGCGGATGCGTGCCGCCACGAGGTTCACACCCTTCGCAACGACCTTCGGTGCGCGCATTTCGCCATCGGCGTATTTGAGCGCGACGGCGAAGTGCGTCGGGTTCGTCACGATCACATCGGCCGTGGGGATTGCCGTCATCATCCGGCGGCGCGCGGCCGCGCGTTGCTGCGCGCGAATGCGTCCCTTGACGTGCGGATCGCCATCGCTTTCACGATGTTCACGCTTCACTTCCTCTTTGCTCATGCGCAGCTTCTTGGCATGCGTCCAGAGTTGGTAGGGGACATCGAGCGCGGCGACCAGGAACAAGCCCGCGATCGCCATGCCGCAGCACACCACGATCAGGTGCATGGCATCGGCGAGGGCGAGGCTCAGCGGCTTTGTCACGAGACCGAGCACTTCTTCTTTCCGATGCCACATCGCCCAGCCGGCCAGCCCGCCGACAACCAGTGTCTTCAGAATGGACATGCCGAGCGCGATAGGACCTTGCGACGAGAAGATCTTGCCCAGTCCGCTGATTGGATTAAGCCGGCCGAAGTTCGGAGAGAGCGGTTTGGTGGTGAGAAGCCACCCGCCGAGCGCCATGGGTGCGATGACGGCGGCGAGTGCGGTCAGCGCGAGCACGGGGAAGAGAGCGAAAAAGCCTTCCTTGCCGGCTGCTGCTGCGCCGATCAGCATCTGGTTGGTATCGAGTACGGTGTTGTGGTTGAACGTGAGCGCGCCGCGCAGGATGGACTGCAGATGCTGGTTGATCGGCCCGGACATGCCATAGACGCCAAAGAATCCCGCCGATAACAGCGCAAACGAAGCCAATTCCCGCGAGCGCGCGACCTGACCTTCCTCCCGCGCCTTATCGAGGCGCTTGGGAGTTGCAGATTCGGTCTTTTCGAGATCGCTTTCTTCTGCCACGTCGCTGCACTCCGGTCAGCCGGCCTTCGATGAAGACCTGAGCTTCTGATCCAGTGAAGCGATTATTGCGAAAAGCTGACCGTGACCATTGGCTGATCAGGGCGGAGAAAGGGGGGTAATTCGGGCGATGACATGCTGCAAGTGATACTTGCGCTGCCGATTAAATGTAACTACAATTAATAGGATGGACATTACATTTGACGCCGCCAAGAGCGCCAGCAACATGGAAAAGCATGGGGTTGGGCTAGATCAGGCAAGACAATTCGAGTGGTCGGACGTGATGTTTTATGTCGACACCCGCAGAGACTATAAGGAGTTGCGAGAAGTCGGGTTCGGGGTGATCAGCGAACGACTTTACTGCGTGGTCTTCACGCAGCGCGGCGACGCAATGCACATCATCAGCATGCGTAAGGCGAACAAGCGAGAGGTGAAAAGCTATGTCGAACAAACCTAAGATCATCATGCCGACCGACGAGGAAGACGCAGCGATCAATCGTGGTATCGCCGCCGATCCGGATACCTATGAAGTTCCTGGGGAGGACTTCACGAAAATGAAGCGCCTGGGTGCGCGCGGCCGGCCACGCGTCGAGACACCCAAGGTTCAGTTGACTGTTCGCTACGATGCGGACATCGTGGACAAGTTCAAGGCGACCGGCGACGGTTGGCAAACACGCATGAATGATGCGCTGCGCGACTGGCTGCAGACTCATCGCCTGGCTTGATCGCTCTTGAGATTGCGCCAGGCTTTTTAAAGCCCCAGCACCCCCGGCACCCGCCCATCCGGCCCATAAAACGCCGACTTCACTGGCGCAATGGTCAGCGCCGCCAGCGCCGTCCGGTTGTATTCCATGCGAGTACGGATCAGCACGCCGTTATTGTTATTGCTGCGCTTCGCCCGCCCCGCCACGTCCAGCAATTCCTGCCAGCGGGCAATCAAGGCTTCATCGCCAATAACGGCCTGTTCCATGCCCGCAAACCCTGCGGCCAGGCCCAGCGCGCCGAGCTGCTCATCGCGCCGGCGTTCGAGCACGGCGATCTGCCCGGTCAACGCAACCTTTTGTTCGATGATCGAAGGCAGCGTCTCAAGCGGCGATGCAGCCGTGAGCGCCCTCTCTTCGTAGGCAAGCAGCGATTCAAACGCCTCTACAGCGGCGATTTCTTCCGTAACAGTGGCAAGCAAAGCGTCTTTCATGGGCGACTCGCTAAAAACTCCGGCCCCCGCCAAATGGCGGTGCCAAGGTCAATAAAGCCGCCCGGCGCTGCGTCGCCGCCTGTAAAGCGACGTCGTGCTCAGCCGCCGGTCGGCGGGGATTGCGTCTTCAACAACTCGCTGGCGCTGGACAAAATGCCGTCGGCGATCTTGCTCGAATCGGCCTTGTAGCTGCCGTCCGCGATCGATGCCTTGATCGCCGCGACTTTCGCCGTGTCGATGTCGGCGCTGCTCGACGTACGCAAATCCGTCGACAAAGCCGACAAGCTCACCGTGGAATTCGAGCCGCCCGTGACGCTGGTGGTGGCCTGAGGTCCGTTGGTGGTGCCCGGCGTTTGCGATTCGGCTTGCGCCGCACGTTGTTGCGCAGCTTCCTGCAATGCTGCGATCTGGCTGGTGTTGCTGGAATCGATTTTCACGATGGTCTTCCCTGACGATGTGATCCTTTTATCGGCGAAGCGGTGTAAAAACTTAACCCCTTGCGCCTGCCGGACCACCCGCTACCGGGTTGCATCGGCTGGAAACCCTTATTCCACAAGGCTTCCGGCTAATTGAAACAAAGTGCAACAAGTGAGGGTTACCCCACATAAGCCGCTCAAGCCCGGCTTTTACAACTGGACTTCGACCGTCGAACTGTCCTTCACAATGCCCGTAATGATCTGTCCCCCAGCCGTTTTCACACGAACTTGCTGGCCAGGCGCGGCGTTGTTCATGGCGCTGCCTTCCGCGGATATTGAAAACCCGGCGCCGCTCGTCACCACATGCACCGACGATCCAATTGCGATTGAACTGGCGCCGCGCAGCATGTCGGTGCGCAGCGGCAAGCCGGCGACGATCCGCGACAAGGTCACAGCGCCGATGGCCTGCGACGGATCGGTGACGATGGCTTGCGGCATCGACGTAATGTCGCCATCGCGCGCGGTCAGGTCTGCGGCGCTCAGCACTTCGCCGGGCACCATGGCACGGGCGGCCAAGTAGTAAGTTGCCTGCAGCGAGACACGCGCTTGCAGATAAAGCGTCCACGGCCGTTCGCCCGTACAGCGCACGCCAACCGTGGTGCGGCCCCAGAGTCGCGCGCCTGGCGGCATGAACGGTTCGAGCGTGGAGCAGGGAGCGAGGCCCCGCGGGAACACGGGTGTCACGGTGATATCGGCTTTGCCGGGTAATCCGGCGGCTTCCTGCTGCAGGAACGCAAGCGCGGCGGCGCGGATGGAGTCGCCGTCCTGCGAGGGTTGCGCGCCTTGAGGCGTTGCGGCGGCGGGTGCGAGCGGGGTGCGGATGGGCGCGGCCGGACGCATCGATACAGCCATCATCCCGCCCGTAACCGGCACGGCAGGCGCGGCGGCAATCGGCCGTGCCTGAAAACCGCGCGTGGCGATACGGTTCGGCACCACGGCGTCCTGCTTCGCGGCATCGTCGGCCTGGACGATCACCGGCGTCACATCTCTCGCCGATACCGCCACCTTCTGGATCGGCCGGGGCGCCGCCGCACTATTACTAATAGCAGCGTGCGCGGACGGTTCGCCGTTGCCGGGAATCTCGATCATGCCGCTGGCTGGCAGGCCTTGCGGCGCGCTTGGGGACGTGCTTTGGGACGTGCTCTGGCTCGGCGTCATCGCCAGTCTGGGTTGCGCGGGTTTTGCCTCGCCATTCCCCGGGATCACGATCATGCCGCTCGAATCGCCCGCAGAGGAAGACGCATCGGCGGCGTCGGCGCGGGCATCGAGGGCGAGCGCTGCTGCGCGCATGGCGGCGTTGGCGCCGTTCACGGCGCGGGCGTAACCACGCGGGCTCGGTGTTCCCATCGGTTGCGCGACGGGCTGTTGCTGCGCGCCCGGCGCCGCAGTCACATTCATGCCGGCGTTCTTTGCCATCGCGACGACCGCAGCCGGATTTGTCTCGCCCGGGCCCGAGATCATGATGGCGCCGCCATTTTCCTGTGCGTGAGCGGGCATCGCGGCAAACGCCAGCGCCAGTGCGCACGCAACGGCGTTCAGCCGCCACGCGGTATCGCTCGTCGAGCCGTCCGTCTGCGAACGGCGCGTGGCCGTCTGACGGTCGGGCGCAGCGAAGCTGTGCATTGCGTTTCTCCCAGGCAAATCCAGATAAATCCGATCGATATCAACCTACGAGACGAATTCTAGATATTGGCGGCGAAAGGCAACCGTCGAATAGAGGCCGCCTTTCCCTGCTATTCGTCTGATTGCATCTTGCGTCCCGCTCCTAAGATTCGTCTCATGCCAAAAAGTCTTCGATGCCATGCAGCGCAGAGACCGAAGACCCGGAAAGCCGAAGGAGAACCGTGATGCTTGACAAGCTCGACCAGGAATTTGCGTTTGGCCGCGAAGCGCTCGATGTACGGGCGTATCGGCAGGAACTGCTGTCGTCGAATATTGCGAACGCCGATACCCCCGGCTACAAGGCGCGCGACGTCGATTTCTCCAGCGCCCTTGCCGGCGCGCTGAAAAAGACGGGTGACGCGTCGGGTACGTCGGCATCGGGAAGCGCGACGTTGCGCATGGCGCAGCCCGTGAGCGTGTCGACGAGTGCGGGGTTGGCGGTGACATCGCCGGGACATATGGCGGGTTCGTCGACGCTGACGTCAAGCGGCGGCAGCACCGACGACTACGGCAAGCTCGCCTACCGGATTCCGAGCCAGCCGTCGCTGGACGGGAACACGGTCGACATGGACTCCGAGCGCGTGCAATTCGCCGATAACGCCCTGCACTTCGAAGCCGGCATGACGGTGATCTCGTCGCAGATCAAGGGAATGATCTCGGCCATTACGTCTAACTAGGCGTTAGAAAACCCCACGAGGACAGGCCATGCCTTCTTTAATGAACATTTTCAACGTAGCCGGTTCGGCCATGTCAGCTCAGGCGCAGCGCCTGAACGTGACGGCGTCAAACCTGGCGAACGCGGACAGCACGACCGGCCCGGACGGCCAGCCGTACAAGGCGAAGCAGGTCGTGTTCGCGGTCGACCCGCTCGGCGGCGCGCGCACGGCCTCCGGCCAGCAAGTGGGCGGCGTCCAGGTCACGGGCGTGATCGATGATCCGACGCCCATGAAAACCAGCTATGACCCGACCAATCCTGCAGCCAACCCGGACGGCTACGTGACCATGCCGAACGTCGATCCGGTGCAGGAAATGGTCAACATGATCTCGGCGTCACGTTCTTATCAGGCGAACGTTGAAACGCTTAATACCGCCAAGCAGCTAATGCTTAAAACCCTGACGATCGGAACCTGAGGACAACCCCGTGACTACCAACACCACGATCGGCAACAACGGGACGACCGTGTCCCAGACGCTGCTGGACACCATGAACGGCGCGTCGAGCACGTCATCGACCAGCTCGACGAGTTCGACGAGCTCGACCGGCGGCACGTCGCCGTCCGACCTGCAGAACACCTTCCTGACGCTGCTCGTCACGCAGTTGAAGAACCAGGACCCGACGAACCCGACCGACAGCTCGCAGATGACTTCGCAACTCGCGCAGATCAGCACGGTGTCGGGCATCGGCCAGTTGAATACGTCGCTGACGTCGCTGGCTGGGCAGTTGTCGGCGGGGCAGTCGACGCAAGCCGCGTTGCTGATCGGCTCGACGGTGCTGGCCCCTGGCAGCAGCGTCACGGTGGCAAGCGGCAAGTCGACGGCCTTCGGCGTGCAGACGGCGAATGCGCTCGACGACCTGACCGTCAACGTCAAGAACTCGTCCGGCCAGATCGTCAATACGCTCGACCTTGGCGCGCAGCCGGCGGGCGTGGTGCCGCTCTCGAGCTGGACGCCGGTCGACAAGAACGGCGCAACGCTGCCCGACGGCACGTACACCATCTCGGCGACGGGCACGATCAGCGGCAAGGCGGCGACCGCCACGGTGCTGTCGGCGTCACAGGTTCAAAGCGTGGTGCAACAAGCCGATGGAACCGCCGGACTCCGGCTCGCGAACGGCACGACGGTCGGCCTGACCAGCGTTGCCTCGATCCTCTAATCAAATTCAAAAGCGGAGACCGTCATGGGTTACCAACAAGGTTTATCGGGTTTGTCGGGCGCGTCGAGCGACCTGGATGTGATCGGCAACAACATCGCCAACGCGAACACGGTTGGCTTCAAGCAAAGCCAGGCGCAATTCGCCGATATGTATGCGAACTCCGTCGCGACCGCGGTGAACAACCAGGTGGGTATCGGTACGAAACTGGCTGAAGTGCAGCAGCAGTTCGGCCAAGGCACGATCACGTCGACCAACCAGGCGCTCGATGTCGCCATCAACGGCAACGGTTTCTTCCAGATGTCGAACAACGGCTCGTCGGTGTATTCGCGCAACGGCGTGTTCCACCTGAACGCGGACGGCACCATCGGCAATTCGGCGGGCCTGTTGCTGATGGGTTATGCGGCGAACAGCTCGGGCGTCGTGAACAGCGCGGCGACGGTGCCGCTGACGGTATCGACGGCCAACATTCCGCCGGTCGCGACCAAGAACGTCAAGTTCGGATTCAACCTGAATTCGCAATCGGCCAACATCTCGAGCACGACGACCCCGTTCGACCCGACGGATTCAAGCACCTACAGCGCAACCAGCTCGATCAACGTCAACGATTCGCTCGGCGGCACACATCAGGTGGCCGTGTATTTCGTCAAGAACGATACCGGCTCATGGACTGCGTACGGCACGACCGGCACGCCCCCGGCAGCCGTGGGACCCGGCACCGACGGCAAGCTCGGCACGGTCACCTTCGATGCATCCGGCAACATGACCGGCACGAGCAAGTTCAACTTCACAATCCCCGACGGCGCTGTCTCCGGCGGCACGCAAGCGCTGACGATGGACTTCAGCGGCACGACGCAATACGGCGCCACGAGCGGCGTCACGGCCAGTTCGCAGGACGGCGCGGCATCGGCGAGCCTGACGGGTTTCACGGTCGGCACGGACGGCACGCTCACCGGCAACTACTCGAACGGCAACACGCAGGCGCTCGGTCAGATCGCGCTCGCCAACTTTGCCAACCAGAACGGCCTGCAGGATCTCGGCGGCAACGTGTACGCGCAAACGGGCGCATCGGGCGCGGCGCAGATCTCGGTGCCGGGCGCGACCAACCATGGCACGCTGCAGGGCGGCGCGGTGGAGAACTCGAACGTGGACCTGACGAGCGAGCTCGTGAACCTGATCACGGCGCAGCGCAACTATCAGGCGAACGCGCAGACCATCAAGACGCAGCAGACAGTCGATCAGACGCTGATCAACCTGTAAGCACCACTAGCGCCACAAGCAGCATATAAGCGAGAGAGAGCCAATCCATGGACCGTCTGATCTACACCGCGATGACCGGCGCCGCCCAGTCGCTCGAACAACAGAGCACGGTGGCGAACAACCTCGCCAACGCATCGACGACGGGCTTCAAGGCGCAGCTCTCCGCGTTCCGTCAGGTGCCGATGAGCTTCGAAGGCAGCGCGAACGGCGATCCGAGTTCGCGTACTTTCGTGCTGGCGTCCACGCCGACCGCCGACTACACGCCAGGTCCGATCCAGCAAACCGGCAATCCGCTCGATGTCGCCATTCAGGGCCCGGGCTGGCTGTCGGTCCAGGCCGCGGACGGCACGGAAGCCTACACGCGCGCGGGCAACCTGCATGTGGACGCGAACGGCCAGATCGTGACGGCGAACAACCTGCCGGTGATCGGCACGGGCGGTCCGATCTCGGTGCCGCCGGGCGCTGAGATCACCATCGGCAAGGACGGCACGGTAAGCGCCATCGGTCCCGGCGATCGCGCGACGGCAATTGCCGCCGTCGATCAGTTGAAACTCGTCAATCCGGATTCGTCGACCTTGGCGCGTGGCGACGATGGCCTGTTCCACACCGCCGACGGCAATCCCGCCGACGCCGATCCGGCCGTGACGGTCGCACCGGCATCGCTTGAAGGCAGCAACGTGAATGCGGTTTCCGCGATGGTGGACATGATCACTAACGCGCGCCAGTTCCAGATGCAAACCAAGATGCTCGATTCCGCGAACCAGATGGACCAGTCGGCTAACAAGCTGCTCGATTTCAGCTGATCCGCCGCTTATCGCTTTTCATATTGCTTAGCTTGTTTAGCCCAAAGGCCAATAAAACATGAACCGCTCTCTTTACATCGCTGCAACCGGCATGAACGCGCAGCAGTCGCAGATGGACGTGATCTCGAACAACCTCGCCAACGTCAGCACGAACGGCTTCAAGGGTTCGCGGGCGGTGTTCGAAGACTTGCTGTACCAGACCGTCCGCCAGCCAGGCGCGAATTCGACGCAAACCACGGAGCTCGCATCGGGCAGCCAGTTGGGCACCGGCGTGCAACAGGTCGCAACGGAACGCCTCTACACGCAGGGCGCCCTGTCGCAGACCGGCAACTCGAAGGACGTGGCCATCAACGGCAACGGCTTCTTCCAGGTGACCATGCCCGACGGCACCACGGCATACACGCGCGATGGTTCGTTCCAGGCGAGCCCGACGGGCCAACTGGTGACATCGAGCGGATATCCGGTCACGCCGGCCATCACCTTGCCGACGAACTACACGAGCCTGACGATCGGTTCGGACGGCACGGTCACGGTCACGCAACAAGGCAGCACGGCGAACACCACCGTCGGGCAATTGCAGATCGCTACATTTGCGAACCCCGCCGGCCTCGACGCGAAGGGCGAGAACCTGCTCTCCGAAACCAACGGCTCGGGTGTTCCGAACGTCACGACGCCGGGACTGAATGGCAGCGGCACGTTGCAACAGGGCTACGTGGAAGCATCGAATGTGAACGTGGTGCAGGAGCTGGTGAACATGATCCAGACGCAGCGCGCCTATGAGATCAATAGCAAGGCCGTGACCACGTCGGACCAGATGCTGCAGACGCTTAGCTCGATGCAGGTTTAACAGGTTCAAGCGGCTTCACGGCTGCTACGTATTTCCGAAGGATCACGAAGATGTCGCTCATTTCTTTATCGTTTCGCCGTATTCCGACCGTCGTGCTGGCAGGTTTTCTCGCCGCCACGCTGGGCGCGTGCGGCCTCGTGCCAAAAGAACCGATCACCCAGCAGCCGATGACGGCGCGCCCGCCCTTGCCGCCCGTGAACGCGCAGTCGCCGGGCGCGATCTACAACGCGGGCTACGCGGGACGGCCGCTGTTCGAAGACCAGCGGCCGCGCAATACGGGTGACATCGTGACCATCGTGATCGCGGAAAACGTCAACGCAACGAAGTCGTCAGCGGCGAACGCGGCGCGCGGCAGCGCCGCGGCGTTTGCAGTGCCGACAACGCCGGGAATTTTCGGCGGCCTCTTCAACAACACCAACCTTTCGGCAAGCGGTTCGCAGAAGTTCAACGGCTCCGGCGGCGCAAGCGCGGCCAACACGTTTAACGGCACGCTGACCGTGACCGTCACTGGCGTATTGCCAAACGGCAACCTGCTCGTGAGCGGCGAAAAACAGATGCTCATCAACCAGGGTAACGAATTCGTACGCTTCTCCGGCGTGGTCAATCCCACGACCATCTCCGGCGCCAACACGGTCTATTCGACGCAAGTTGCCGACGCGAAGATCGAGTATTCGGCGAAGGGTTATATCGATGAATCGCAGAACATGGGCTGGCTCCAGCGGTTCTTCCTCAACGTGGCGCCCTTCTGATCATGACACTCGCTCTCCGTTTTTGCTTTGGCGCACTCGCTCTGGCTTTGACCGCGGTGCTGCCGCAGGCGGCGCAAGCCGAACGCCTGAAGGACCTGGTGTCGTTTCAGGGCGTGCGTGACAACCAGTTGATCGGCTACGGCCTCGTAGTCGGCCTGGATGGCACCGGCGACCAGACATCGCAAACGCCGTTCACCACGCAAAGCCTGACCAACATGCTGGGCAACCTCGGCATCACGTTGAACGCCGCGACCACCCAGAACATGCAGTTGAAGAACGTCGCCGCCGTGATGGTCACCGCCGTTTTGCCGCCGTTCGCGCGGCCGGGCGAGGCGATCGATGTCACGGTGTCATCGCTGGGAAATGCGAAGAGTTTGCGCGGCGGCACGCTGCTGATGTCGCCGCTCAAAGGCGCCGACGGCCAGGTCTATGCCATGGCGCAAGGCAACGTGGTGATCGGCGGCGCCGGCGCGAGCGCGAACGGCAGCAAGGTCCAGGTGAACTCGCTGGGCGCGGGCCGGATTTCGGGCGGCGCGCTGGTCGAACGCGCGGTGCCGAGCAACTTCACCCAACCCGGCGGCACGATGCAGATGGAATTGCGCGACATGGACTTCGACAACGCGCAGAAGATCGTGGCGGCCGTGAACAATCAGTTCGGCATGGGCACGGCAGTCGCACTGGACGGCCGCACGATCCAGCTTCGCGCCCCGACCGATCCGACGAGCCAGGTGTCGTTCATGGCGCAGCTCGAGAATATCGATGTGCGTCCGTCGCAGGCCGCCGCCAAGGTGATCCTGAACGCGCGCACGGGCTCCATCGTGATGAACCAGATGGTGACGCTGCAGAACTGCGCCGTCGCGCACGGCAATCTGTCCGTGGTGATCAACACGCAAACGGCCGTCAGCCAGCCGGGCGCGTTCTCGAACGGCCAGACGGTGGCCGCGCGGCAATCGAATATCCAGTTGAAGCAGGACACGGGCGCGCTCAAGACTGTCGCGGCAAGCGCCACGCTCGCCGACGTGGTCAAGGCGCTCAACGCGCTGGGCGCGACGCCGGCGGATCTGATCTCGATCCTCCAGTCGATGAAAGCAGCAGGCGCCTTGCGCGCCGACCTGGAAATCATATAAGGGCAAGCGCACATGAACGCGAACGGGACGGCAAACAGCACGCTGGCATCACTGGGTGGCTCGGACACGAGCAGCGGCCTGAATTCTTTATCGAACCGGTTTGCGCTCGATGTGCAAGGTTTCGACGCCATGCGCGCCCAGGCCAACGCCTCGCCGCAGGCGGGTTTGAAGGCGGCGGCCAAGCAATTCGACACGGTCTTCACGCAGATGATGCTGAAGAGCATGCGCGAGGCGACGCCGTCCGACAGCCCGTTCGATTCCCACGACACCGCCACCTTCACGTCCATGCTCGACCAGCAAATGGCGCAGAACATGGGATCGAAGGGCATCGGCGTGGCCGACATGATGCTCAAGCAACTGATGCGCAACGCGGGCGCGGGAACGCCCTCGAGCCTCGACCCGACCGGCGCGGGCGCTGGCGGCGACAGCAGCGCGAACGCCGGCAACATCGCCGCGATGAACGCCATGGCGAAGGCTTATGCGAACACGGCGGCATCGGGTGCATCGAAGGATGCGCTGCAAGGCAAGGGCTACAGCGCCAACAGCGCGCTCGAACCGGCCGCACGCGGTGTGGGAACGGACAAGGTGGCGGGGTTCGTCGACCGGCTGGCCGCACCCGCGCAGGCCGCGAGCGCCGCGACGGGCATTCCGGCACGCTTCATCATTGGACAGGCGGCGCTGGAGTCGGGCTGGGGCAAGCGCGAAATCAAGAATGCCGATGGCAGCACCAGCCACAACGTGTTCGGCATCAAGGCGACGAGCGACTGGACCGGCAAGACCACGAACGCCGTGACGACCGAATATGTGAACGGCAAGCCGCAGAAAGTGGTGGAGAAGTTCCGCGCGTACGACTCTTACGAGGACGCGCTCACCGACTACGCCAGCGTGCTCAAGAGCAACCCGCGTTACGCGCCGGTGGTCGAAGCATCGCGCGATGCCGCCGGCTTCGCGCACGGCATGCAGAAAGCCGGATACGCGACCGATCCGCAATACGCGAAGAAACTGATTTCGATAATGAAACACATTGCGTGAAGAAGCGTGCACTGGCGCGCGTTTTGCTGCAATTTGTCGGGTAGACGAAACGTATTACGAGTAATGTGTCATAAGCGACGGGGCCAATGTCGCAATAGAAGACGAAGCCGGCCGGTGAGCCATTCCCGCATTCTGCAGCGCGCGGGATGGGCCGCCGGCCGAGCCGCATAGAAAATGGGGCTGAGAGCGGGTTTGTTTCTTTTCGTGCGCTTTGGACGTTTTCGGTTGCGAAATCGAGGTTAATCAGGGATAAACCGGGATTTTTAGGTATTTTTTGCTGTCAGCCCTAAATAAACCTGCCCTATTGCCGCTAAATGGAACACCGAAGTGCCGGATCTACACGGTCTGGTTGGACGCGCACCGGCCTTGATACTCGAGGCGGCGCGAGCAAACGAACACGGCAAGCCCATGAACATGAATGAGTCGAACGGTTCCGACATCGCTGACGACGAGTCCGACCATCCCGATTTTGGCAGGCGTAATCCGCTGGAAATCGGTGTTTCCCTGCGCAACCTCGTCAATCGGAGCGATTTCCTCACTGTCGATCACGGCAAGGGGCAGATCGTGACCCGCCTGCTCGACGTGAATCCCGCTGCCCGGACGTTCGTCTTCGACTGGGGCGCGGTTGCCGATGAAAACACTGCCGTCCTCTCAACCGAGAACCTGATGTTCAGCGCGAGCCCGGATGGCGTTCGCGTCGAATTCGCGACGGGCACGCCGCGTGAAATCGTTTTCGAGGGACGTCCGGCGTTCGAAGCCGACTTCCCGCCCGTCCTGTTTTATATGCAGCGACGCGAGTATTTCCGTGTGGAAGCGCCCGTGCTCGACCCGTATATCTGCAGCGGCATTTTGCCGAGCGGCGAGCGTTTTCGCTTTGAAGTCAACGACCTCTCGCTTGGCGGTGTCGCGCTTCGGACCATGGACGAACGCGTTGCGGCGCTGGAGGTCGGCGTGATCCTGAAAGACGTGGAGCTTCATTTCAGCAATCCGGGCAAGGTCGTGCTCGACGTGCAACTGATGTCGAACCGTCAGATCGTGAACGCGAAAGGCGACCGGCGTTATACGCTGGGCTTCAAGTTCATGAGTTTGCCGGGATCGGCGGAGAACACGTTGCAGCGGTTGATCACGCAACTCGAAATGAAGCGGCGGTCACTCGCGCGCTGAGTTTCAGCGGTGATGATTGTCAAAGGAGCCCGCGGTTTTATCGCGGGCTTTTTTGTCGGTGCGCTTCATGTTCCCGCCACGTCACCCCATTGCGTCCGTTCGTTCCCGTAACGTGCGCGTTCCGGCCGGGTTCATTCGATGAATTAGGCCCCGATTGCCCCGCTGCTTCAAGGATTGCCTCGAGCTCCTCGGGTGAATAATCCGGACAAGGCGCAGTGGGCACGCGGCAGTGGCGGGAATTAACAGAAACGCCGAGAAGCGCCGCGCGTCCACTCAACTTTTTTCCATATCGGCCGATATACATCAGTGTCGCCATTCCGCGGGCCGGCCATCATGCCCCTACCAGGATTCCTTGCATGTCCAGCAACCTATTCGATATTGGCGTGAGTGGTCTCAACGCAGCCCAGTGGGGACTGACGACGACCGGCCAGAACATCAGCAACGCTTCCACGCCGGGCTATACGCTCGAGCGCCCCGTGTACCAGGAGTCATCCGGGCAGTACACGGCGTCGGGCTATGCCGGACAAGGCGTGACGACAGCCACAGTCTCGCGCTCATACAGCGATTTCCTCACGAAGCAGCTCAACAGCTCGCAGTCGAGCAGCAGCTCGCTGAACACGTACTACTCGATGCTCTCGCAACTGAACAACCTCGTCGGCGATCCGACGACGGGTATCGGCGCGGGCATCACCAGCTATTTCACCGGCTTGCAGTCGGTCGCGAACAGCCCGGGAACGACGGCCACGCGGCAAACGCTGATGAGCAGCGCGCAATCGCTCTCCGACCAGATGAACGCCGCGGCCACGACCTACAACCAGCTTCGCGACGGCGTCAACCAGTCGCTGCAGAGCGCGGTATCGCAGGTCAACACCTACGCCAAGCAGATCGCCGATCTCAACGTGCAGATCGCCAGCGCGAGTTCGGCCGGGCAGCCGCCGAACCAGTTGCTCGACCAGCGCGACCTTGCGGTATCGAACCTGAGCCAGTTGGTCAGCGTCCAGGTCACCACGAACAACAGCGGCTACAACGTATCGTTTGGAAATGGCCAGCCGCTGGTCGCCGGCAGCAGTTCGTACGCATTGACGACGGCAACGTCGCCCTCGGACCCGAGCGAATTGTCGATTGCATACGCCTCTTCCGACGGTTCCACGCAGACGGCCAAACAGACTCAGTATTTGCCGGATTCGATGTTCAGCGGCGGCGGCACGATCGGCGGCTTGCTCGACTTTCGCAGCCAGTCGCTCGATCCGGCGCAGGCCAATCTCGGCGCGATTGCGACCAGCTTCGCCACGCAGTTGAACAACCAGAACGAACTGGGCGTCGATCTGAACGGCAACGCCGGCGGCGCGTTGTTCTCGACCGGCAGCCCGACCGTCTATGCAAACGCGCGCAACAGCGGCAACGCGACGCTCGACGTGTCCATTGCCGATGGCACGCAACCGCCGACCAGCGACTACTCGCTCGGCTTCGACGGCTCGAAGTACACGCTCACCGACCGCTCGTCGGGCGCAGTCGTCGGTCAGTTGACCGCTTCGTCCACGGGCGCGGTGAGCGGCACCATCGCCGGGATGAACATATCGATTGCAAGCGGATCGATGACGAAAGGTGATTCGTTCACGATCCAGCCCACGCGCGGTTCCCTCGCTAACTTCTCGCTCAGCAACTCGAACCCGTCGGCGATTGCCGCGGCTTCGCCGGCGGTGTCATCGGCGGCGACAGGCAATACGGGCACGGGCAAGATCTCGGCGGCGAGCGTGACGGCCGGGTACTCGATTCCCAGCAGCATCACGCTGACGTACGACGCCACGGCCAAGACCATGACGTCGAACGTAGAGATCACGCTGCCGGACAGTACGAAAGTTCCGGCCGGCACCGCATTCGCCTACGACCCCACGAAAGGCCTCACCGTATCCAACGGTGCAGGAGTAAGCGCGACCCTCAACGGTACGCCGTCCACGGGCGACAGCTTCACGATCGCGGCAAACACAGGCGGCACGAGCGACGGCAGCAATGCCCTCGCGATGGCCAACATCGGCACCGCCAAGTCGATGAACGGCGGCACCGACACCCTGACCAGTTCCTACGCGAACTTCGTCAACCAGATCGGCAACCAGACGAACGCGCTGAAGTCATCGAGCACGTCGGCGACCGCGGTGCTGAACCAGGCGACATCGGCGCAGCAATCTGTGTCCGGCGTGAACCTGAACGAGGAAGCCGCCAATCTGATCCAGTACCAGCAGCTTTATCAGGCTAACAGCAAGGTCATCCAGACGGCTTCCTCGCTGTTCCAGACACTGCTCGGCATCTTCAACTGAGGTTTTCACGATGCGTATTTCCAGCTCGCAGTACTTCACGATGAACGTCCAGACGATGAGCGACCAGCAGGCATCGCTCGCGGCGCAGTACGCGCAGATTTCGTCGGGAAAGAGAATCCAGACCGCATCGGACGATCCGCTCGGCGCCGCGCAGGCCGTGCAGTTGAGCAGCCAGTCCGCCACGCTCTCGCAGTACAGCACCAACCAGTCTGCCGCGCTGACTTCGTTGCAGCAGGAAGATTCGACGCTGACGAGCATCGGCAACGTGATGCAGAGCGTGCAGACGCTCGTGAATCGTGCGGGCAACGCATCGTTCAACGATACCGACCGCGCGTCGATGGCGACCCAGTTGCAGGGTTACCGCGACAACCTGATGACGCTCAGCAATTCCACCGACGCCAACGGCAACTACATCTTCTCGGGCTTCAAGGGCACGACGCAGCCGTTCACCGACAACGCATCGGGCACGGGCGCGACTTACGCCGGCGACAACGGCCAGCGCCAGGTGCAGATTTCCGATAACCGCTCGATCAACGTCGCCGATAACGGCGCGACCGTGTTCCAGAGCGTGTCTCCAAACGAGAGCTTGCCGGTTTCATCATCGGCGGCGGGCAATACGGGTTCCGGCACCATCGGAGCGGTCAATGTGAGCGACCGGGGCAACCCCGGCAATGCATCGACCTATACGATTTCGTTCGCGACCAGCGGCACGGGTTCCACGGCCACCACGACCTACACGGTCAAGGACCAGAACGGCGCCACGATCACGCCCGCGACACCGTATGTGGCGCAGCAGGACATCGCACTGGGCGGCGGGCAGAAAGTGGCCATCGACGGCGCGCCGGCTGACGGCGATTCGTTCACGGTCGCGCCCGCAAACACCGGCAAAGCCTCCGACACCGATATCTTCTCGACGCTCGATTCGCTCATCAGCGCCTTGAAGCAGCCGACCTCGGGCAACCCGGCTGCGCAGGCGACGTTGCAAAACGCGCTGACCACGGGCGGCACGAAGGTCAACAACATGTACAACAACGTGCTGACGACGCAGGCATCCGTTGGCGGCCGCGAGCAGGAAGTGACCGCAACGCAGACGGCGATGCAGACGACATCGACGCAAACCGCCAGCTCGCTTCAGGACCTGACCAGCATCAATCTCGTCAGCTCGATCAGCCAGTACGAGTTGACGCAGAACGCGTTGCAGGGCGCGCAACAGGCGTTTGCCAGCATTCAAAAGATGTCGCTGTTCCAATACATCAGCAGTTGATGGGGAGTAGAAATTCGGGGAATGATGTGGGAAGTTAGGAAGTGTTTCGGGCCACCTTTTTTGGGTGGCCCTTTTTGTTTGCGGGTGGTGTGCGGTGATTGTGGTGTTTATTCACCGCACATTGTGCGGAGATCAGGGCCGCTATTCGCCGCATAATTTGCGGTGAATACGGCGCGGACCTTGACCGCTCTGCTCAAAGCGCCGCCGCGACCCGTCCCATCTGATCGATCCCGTTCTCGAAGATCCGCTGGAAAAACGGGATCAGGTTGGGGATCATCAACTGGATCAGCAGGAATCCCACCAGCATGGTGACGGGAAATCCGACCTGGAAAATCCCGATCTGCGGCGCCGCGCGATTCAGGATCCCGAGCGCCAGGTTCGCGATCAACAACGCCGCCACGACAGGCAACGACAGCAACAACCCCGTCGAGAAAATACTCACCCCGTAGGTGGCGAGCGTCTGCCAGCCGCGCGCGTGGGTCATCGAACCCAGCACGTTCGCGCTCACCGGCACGTTCTGGAACGTCTGCACGAGGGCGCTGATCATTTGCAGATGACCATCGAAGACGAGAAAAGCGAGGAACGCGATCGTATTCAGATACCGCGAAATCACGACCGCGTTTCCCCCTTGCCGCGGATCGTAGAGCGTCGCAAAACCTAGACCCATCTGCTGGCCGATGAACTCGCCGGCTGCATCGATGGACGCGAAGGCAATCTGCATCGTCATGCCGAGCGCCGCGCCCACCAAGAACTGGTTGATGAGGATCAGCACGCCATCGGCGGAAAATACGGTGACCTGCGGCACGGCGCCGATAGTCGGCGCCACGATCAATGCAATGAACGCCGCCACCCCGACTTTGACGCGCACCGGAACCGCCAGATGGCTCAGCAGCGGCGCGGTCGCGATCAACGCAAGAATGCGCGTGAACGGCCAGAGGAAGGACGTCAGCCAGACATTGAGCTGGGCGTACGTGACCGAAAACATCTAGCCGGTGATTGCCGGAGTGATGGTGAACACGTGGCGCATGTAGTCGAGCAGCGTTTCCATCATCCAGGGTCCGGCAATCACAAGCGTGACGGCGACCGCGAGCAGTTTCGGAATGAACGAGAGCGTGCTTTCGTTGATCTGGGTGGCGGCCTGGAACAAGCTCACCACCAGGCCTACGACCAGCGCGACCAGCAACAGCGGAGCCGCGAGCAACAGCGCCACGTACATGGCCTGGTGCGCAATCGACATGACGGATTCGGGGGTCATCGTGTGTATCTCTGTGCTTTGAAGGCTTACGAAACGAAGCTCTGCGCGAGCGAACCAATGAGCAACTGCCATCCATCGACGAGCACGAACAGCATCAGCTTGAACGGCAGCGAAATGGTCGATGGCGACACCATCATCATCCCCATGGACATCAGCACGCTCGCCACGACCATGTCGATGATCAGGAACGGAATGAAAATGGTGAAACCGATCTGGAAGCCGGTCTTCAATTCACTCGTTACGAACGACGGCACCAGCAGCGAGAGCGGCACGTCTTCGGGACCGTTCATGGGCGGGGCTTTCGAGATCTTGGCGAAGAGCGCGAGATCGGCTTCGCGCGTCTGGCGCAGCATGAACTGCTTGAACGGCGCGACGCCGCGCGTGACCGCCTGATCCATGGTGATCGTGCCGTCGGAGAACGGTTTGTACGCGTCGGTGTAGGCGCGGTCGAGTACCGGCGACATCACGAACAACGATAAAAACAGCGCCAGTCCGACCAGGACCTGGTTCGGCGGCGTGCTGGTCGTGCCGAGCGCCTGACGCAGCAGCGACAACACGATGATGATGCGCGTGAAGCTCGTCATCATCAGCACCATTGCCGGCAGGAACGACAGCATGGTGAGCAGCAGCATCGTCTGGACGCTGAGCGAATACGTCGTGCCGCCGTTCGGGCCGGGGCTGGTGTTGAACGCCGGCAAGCCGGCCGTGCTTTGTGCGAAAGCTGCGTAGGGAAGGGCGGCAATCACGACCGGCAGCGCCAGCTTCGCGCATCGAACTACAAACCGAAACTGCATTACTTGCTCCCGCCCGCGAATTTTTGCAGACGTTTGGTCGCTTCACCGGCGAGGGCATCGCGAAAACGTTGACCGAAACTGCCTTGAAGTCCGTCCGACCCGGGCGCCGTGGGCGCTTCCACGCCGCTGAGTTCCGCCGATCCCGCCGGCATGGTGTGCAGCAGCCGCACGTTGCCGGGAGCCGCGCCCAGCACGAGCCATGTATCGCCGATTTCCACCACCGATACCCGCTCCTTGTTCCCAAGCGACGCGCCGCCGATCACCTTCACCAGGCCCGTGCGTTTTGTCCCTGCCACCCCGAACTTGCGTGCGAGCCACGCGCAGCCGAACACGAACGCGATCACGATCGCCAGCCCGAGCAGCGTCTGCAACACGGCGCCGACACCAAGCGACGGCACGGCTGTTCCCGCGCCCACACCCGATGCAATCTGGGCCGCGTGATTGACGGCGTTCATATCGGCGGCGTGCGCGGTGAATGCCATGAAAAGCGTCGAGAAAGCGACGGCCGGGCGTTTCATCGATTCAGCTTCCTGATGCGTTCCGACGGCGTGATGATGTCGGTCAGACGGATACCGAACTTGTCGTTCACGACCACCACTTCGCCCTGCGCGATGAGGCATCCGTTGACGAGAACGTCCATCGGTTCGCCGGCGAGGCCGTCGAGTTCAACGACCGATCCTTGTGCGAGTTGCAGCAAGTTACGAATCGCGATCTTCGTGCGCCCGAGTTCCACCGTCATCTGCACGGGGATATCGAGAATCATGTCGATGTCATTGCGCGTTGTCGGCGCCGCGACTTTCGACAAAGGCTGGAACACCCCGGCCGACGATGCCGCCGCCGGCGTCTCATTGCCGTTCTGCTCGGCCAGGGCGCTCGCCCAGTCATCCATGCCGAAGTCCTCGCCCTTGAGCGGGTCGGACGGCAGCGTGCCCGGTTCGGTTACGTCACTCATATCCACCTTCCTTCATCGTATCGGTTGCGCTGATCATCTTCTGGACGCGCAACGCGTATTGACCATTGAAAACACCGTAGCCGCATTCCATCACCGGCACGCCGTCCACTTTTGCCGTGACCTCTTCGGGCACGTTGATCGGCAGGACATCGCCGGCCCGCATGTTCAGGATCTGCTCGAAGGTCGTGCCGATCTGCGCGAGATCGACCGTGAGTTCCACTTCGGCGGACTGCACTTGCTGCGACAGGACCCGGATCCAGCGGCGGTCGACTTCGAGCGCTTCGCCTTGTATGGGGGACGACAGCACGTCGCGGATCGGTTCGATCATCGAATACGGCATGCAGATGTGCAGCGTGCCGCCGGTCGATCCGAACTCGATGGAGAACTGCGTCACGATCACGATCTCGTTGGGCGTCGCCACGTTCGCGAACTGCGTGTGCATTTCCGAGCGCACGAATTCGAAGTTGAGCGAGCGCACGCTCTTCCAGGATGCTGCGTACTGTTCGAACACGAGGTTCAGCAGCTTGCTGATGATGCGATGCTCGGTCTGCGTAAATTCGCGGCCTTCCACGCGGGTGTGGAAACGGCCGTCGCCGCCGAAGAGGTTATCGACGACGAAGAACACCAGGTTCGGGTCGAACACGAACAGCGACGTGCCGCGCAACGGCTTCACGTGGACCAGGTTCAGGTTCGTCGGGATCGGCAGGTTGCGGGTGAATTCGCTGTATTTCTGCACCTTCACCGGACCGACGGAAATTTCCGCCGAGCGCCGCATGAAGTTGAAGATGCCCACGCGCAAGAGACGCGCGAAGCGGTCGTTGATGATTTCCAGGCCCGGCATCCGGCCCCGGACGATACGTTCCTGCGTCGCGAGGTTGTAGGGGCGCACGCCTTGATAGCGTGTTTCGTCGGCAACAGCATCGACTTCCCCGGTGACGCCCTTGAGCAGGGCATCGACCTCCTCCTGCGACATGAACTCTTCGTGGCCCATGAGTGTTCCTTGGTTCCTGTCTTGCGCTTGTCTGGTTCGGCTTCGTTTTTGCGCGTATGAGCAACGCGTTACTGGACGACGATTTCTGTGAACAGCACTTCCTGCACGTGCGCCGGTGCTTCCGGCGTGCCGCCGAACGTGTTGACGGTAGTCAGGAGTTCCTTGGCGAGCGCGCGTTTTCCGTCGATGCCGGCCAGGTCGTCGGGATGTTTCGCCGAGAGCAGCATCAGGATGTGGCTGCGCACTTCCGGCATGCGTTCGGCTAGCGCGGCTTGCGCCTTTTCATCGGGCAGCTTCAGCGTGAGGCCGATGCGCAGGTAATGCATGCCGTCATCGGATTGCAGGTTGACGGTCATGGAGTCGAGCGGGTAGAACACTGGCGGCACCGCGGGTGCGGGCTTCGCGGGTTCGTGCGATGCGGTTTTGTGCAGCCAGAAATACGCGCCTGCGCCGCCGGCGCCGAGCAGGACGATTGCGCCCACCGCGATCAGGATGATGCGCTTGAGCTTGCCGGTTTTAGCCGGCGTGACGGGTTGTTGTGCTGCTGCTGTAGCTGCCATGTTTGCGGACCTCTTTCTGTAGCCTGAATTGTTGGCGAAAGTAAGGTTGCGCGATGGGTCGAACAGAAGGGGTTATTAGGGCTAACTCGGGAGTTTGCGCAAAGGGGAGGGTTTTACGTTTGCGATACGCGCGGGATAACGGACGTGAAAAAGCCGCGCGGCGGTGAGGCTCGCGCGGCTGGTTTGCCGGGTCTGACGCGGCCATAGGGCTTTAGGCGAACGTATCGACCAGTCCAACCTGACGGCGTAGCGGCAGGCTGACCGTGCTCGATGCGTCGCTTACGGCTCCTATCCCGCCGCCGCTACTGCCCGAACCACTCCACGACGACCGTCCGCCGCCATCCTGCTGGCCCGAGCTCGCTTGCTTGCCCGCAAAGCCGTCGCTGACGCTCGTGCTGCCCAAACCAATGCCACTTGCCTGCATCGCTTCACGCAAGGTCGGCAATGCAGCCTCGACGGCCGCGCGAACCTGCGCATGGTCCGATACGAACAGCGCATGCGCATGATTCCCTGCGACCTGCAGCACCACCTGCAGCGGCCCGAGATCCTTCGGATTCAGCGTCAACTCGGCGCTTTGCTGATGTGCATTCGATAAAAACACCACCTTCTGGCTGAACGCATCGTCCCAGCCGCTCGATCCGACATGCGGTGCGATGGCGGCGCTGTCGGCTGCGGTCGCGGCGCCTTGCAAGGTCGCGCCGCTGGTCGCCGCCGATGCCGCTTGCTGCACGCTCGCGTTCGCGGTGGCGTCGGCGTTCGCCGCGGTTGCCTTGTATGCGGCGCTGCCGTCGTCGGATTGCGTCAGTGCAGCGAGTGCGTTTGCATCGGCTTGTTGCGTGGCTGCCGCGCCGCCTTGTTGCGTCAACGCCGCGTTGCCCTGGGCCTTGCCATCAGCCGAAAGACCAGCCAGCGGCGTGTCGCGGCCGCTTTTCGTGCCCGTCGTCGTGCCCGTCGTCGTGCCCGTGGGCGTGCCGTTGTTCATGTTGCCTGCGTGCGCCGCGCCCATTGCTGCTGCGGCGGCCGCGTTGAGCGGCGTGGCCGGCGTCTGCACATTTGCGGCCGCCGTCAGCGACGCCTGCAGCGCATCGGCGGCGGCTTTGGCATCGGCGGCTTTGGCGGGTGAGGGGGTATCGGCCGTCGTGTCGGTGGCATCCGTCGATGTCGCGTCCGTGCTTGCCGTCGCAGCGTCGGCTGGATCGGCAGGCGTTTTCCCGGCACCGGTAGCACGTGCTTTCAGAATCGCAGCCTGTTCCGCTGCCGCCGCCGCGATTGCCTCGGGCGTTCCCGGCGCGGCCTTGGTCGCGTTAGCTGTTTTGTCGGCTGACGAAGTCTTGTCGGTCTTCGATAAATCCGTCTGATCCGTCGCCGTGCTTTGATCCGCACCGTCCGTTTTTTTAGCCTGATCGGTTGAATCCGTGTTGTCCGGCTTCGACGCATCGTGCACGCTGCCGCGCGCAGCCGCCGCCTTTGCAGCGGCTTTATCGGCTTGAGCGCGTTCCTGCACTTTGGCTTGTGCCGCTTCGCGCTCATTGGCCTTGGCGGTGATGCTGTGCAAGGTCGAGCCAAACGATGCCGCCGCTTCATCGCGAGCGGACGCCGCTGCTGTGCTGCGCGAAACAGCCGATACGCTCGACATACCCAGCAACGCGCTGGCCGAATTAACTGACGACATGAATAACCTCTTGTATCTTATGCAAGATAAATCCGCGTTAAAACCTACGCCCGTTCAGCACGCATCCGCAGCACCTTGGCAGAATGCTCGTCGGAATCACGCTGCTCGATCCTTGCGTCCTGTTTGGCCTGCACTGCGTCGGCGCGTGCAGCCAGCACCTGATACGAACCCAGCTTCTGCTTTTTCTGCTGCCATTCCGGCTTCGACGCCTCAAGCCGCGCATTCGCGGCCACGAGCAACGCGCGCTGCTGGTTGATCGCGGAATCGAGCGTATCCACGAATGCCTGGAAGTTACGCAAGGTCTGCGCAGTCGTGCCTTCTTGCGCCGACGCTGTGAACCGCGCGTGATATTCATCGCGATACGTCACGAGCGAATTCAGTTGCGTCTCCACTTCGTTGCGTTCCTGCTGCAGCTTGCCGAGTTTTTTGGTCGCGGCTTCGAGTTCTTCTTCTGCGAGGTTGATCAGGGTGTTGATCGGCAGATGCTTTGACATGGAGGTCTGGTTCCTTCCTGATTATCTTTATCGGGTCTTCACGCGAACAGTTCGTCGAGTTTGGCCAAACTCGGTTCGAACATCGCCTGCTCGCGAAATCCTTGCTGCAAAAACGCTTCAATGCGCGGATACAACGCTATTGCCCGGTCCAGCAGCGCGTCGCGTCCGCTCGAATACGCGCCCACGTTGATCAAGTCCCGATTGCGCTGATAACGCGACAACATTTGCTTGAATAAGCGCACGCGGTCCAGATGTTTGTCGTCAATAAGCGCCGTCATTGCGCGGCTGATCGACGCCTCGATATCGATGGCCGGATAATGCCCCGCTTCGGCCAGCGACCGCGACAGCACGATATGCCCGTCGAGAATCGCACGGGCAGAATCGGCGATAGGATCTTGCTGATCGTCCCCTTCCGTCAAGACCGTATAAAAAGCCGTAATCGATCCGCCGCCTTCCGGGCCGTTCCCCGTACGCTCGACGAGCGCCGGCAACTTGGCGAACACGGAAGGCGGATAGCCTTTGGTGGCGGGCGGTTCGCCGATTGCCAGCGCAATCTCGCGCTGGGCCATGGCGTAACGCGTGAGCGAGTCCATCAGCAAAAGTACGTGTTTGCCCTGATCGCGGAAATACTCGGCGAGCGAGGTCGCATATGTTGCGCCCTGCATACGGAGGATGGGCGAAACGTCGGCGGGGGCCGCGACCACGACCGAACGCGCCAGTCCGTCCTCGCCCAGAATCTGTTCGATGAACTCCTTCACTTCCCGGCCGCGTTCGCCAATCAGGCCGATCACGATCACTTCGGCGCTGGTGTAACGCGCCATGGTGCCGAGCAGCACGGATTTACCCACGCCCGAGCCCGCGAACAAACCCATGCGCTGGCCGCGTCCCACGGTGAGCAACGCGTTGATTGCGCGCACGCCGACGTCGAGGACCTTGTGGATCGGTTCGCGATTCAACGGGTTGATGGTCGGCGCGGACAGCGGTGCATCGCGCTTGGCGCCGAGGGGGCCGAGGCCATCGAGCGGCCGGCCGGAGGCATCGACCACGCGGCCGAGCATTTCCCAGCCGACAGGCAGGCGCTTGGCACCGGCCATCGGATCATTGATGGGCGCGCTTTCCAGCGGATAGACACGCGCTCCAGGCAGCAAGCCGGAGACTTCGGTGGTCGGCATGAGGAACAGCTTGTCGCCGGAGAACCCGACGACTTCGGCTTCGGCCATTGGAATGGAACTGCCCGCCGGCAACTCGATCATGCATTCCGATCCCACGCCGAGTTTCAATCCGACGGCTTCCAGCACGAGGCCCGCGGCGCGGGTCAACCGGCCGCACGCGCGCAACGGCTTCGATATCTGGCTGCGCGCCTTGCTGGCTTCGAGCTGGGCGCGCCATCCATCGAGATGCGGATTGTTCACCATCTCCGCCAACTCGACGATCGTCTGCGCCGCCATGTCTTCCAGCGTCGGCTCGGGCGTGACGTCGGGATCGGCGAGCGGTCCAAACGATGCCCGCGCAAGTTCCTGCTCGAGTTCGCTCAAGCCTTCCTGCGTCACTCGGCGCGCAGCGCTTGCGGCGTTGTTATGCGTTTGCGTTACCACGGTTGCGTCCTCCCGAGCGCCGCTGCGACGCGCTCCCAGCGCGTCGCATTGGTTGCATCGATTTCACCGCTTGCCGCGTGCGCCTTGCAGCCGCCGCGTTCAATGTCCGGATCGGTGCGGAACGTCCATCCGGCCGCTTGCAACTCTTCCAGCAAATACGCTTCGACAATCGGCAGATCCGCCGGATTCACGATCAGGTACGGCGCGCCGGAAAGCGCCGGCTCGGCCGCGATCACCGAGCGTGCGACAGCCAGCACGGCGGTCGGGTCGAGCGTCAAATGCTGCGACACCACTTGTTGTGCGATATCCAGCGCCAGCGCGGTGAGCGCCTCGGCGACCACGGCGTCGGCGGCTTGCAGGGCGGTCTTGAAGGCATCGGCCATCGAAGCAAGCCGCGCCGCTTCCGAACGGGCATCGAGGCGGCCTTCTTCTTCGCCTTTCGCATAACCCTGGTCGTAGCCGGCCTGATAACCCATCGCCTGGCCGGCGACGTGGCCCTGCGCCAGACCTTGCGCGTGGGCTTCGTCGCGGACACGACGCAGATGCTTTTCGAGCGCGGCCTGATCGGCGGCGCTGCGATCCACGGGAACCGGATCGAACGACGCCATTTCCCAGCGCTGATACGCGGACATGCGCGCCTTTTTTTCGGCTTCTGCTGCGTCAGACATATGCGTCCTCGGCCTTGCCGCCTAACTGGATCTGACCGCTTTCGGCGAGATTGCGCACGACCTGCAGGATCTTGCGCTGCTGCGTTTCCACTTCGGACAAACGCACCGGACCGCGCGAATCGAGGTCTTCCGCGAGCAGTTCGGCTGCGCGCTGCGACATGTTCGCGAGGAACTTCTGGCGCAGCGGCGGTTGCGCGCCCTTCAACGAAACAATCAGCGTTTCCGATTCCACTTCCTTCAGCAACATCTGGATGGCGCGGTCTTCGAGGTCCATCAGGTTTTCGAACACGAACATCTGGTCGATGATCTTCTGCGCCAGTTCCGCGTCGAATTCCTTGACGTTTTCGATTACCGATTCCTCGTGCGCCGTCGACATGAAGTTGAGGATTTCCGCCGCCGTGCGAATGCCGCCCATCGGCGCGCGTTTCAGGTTGTCGCTGCCGGAAAGCAAGGTGGTGAGCACATCGTCGAGTTCGCGCAGCGCGGCGGGCTGAATGCCGTCGAGCGTCGCAATGCGCAACAGCACGTCGTTGCGCAGGCGTTCGGTCAGGAGCGCCACGATTTCCGATGCCTGATCGCGGTCCAGATGCACGAGAATCGTCGCAATGATCTGCGGATGCTCGTTCTTGATCAGCTCGGCGACCGCCGCCGAATCCATCCACTTCAAGCCTTCTATACCGCTCGTATCGCTGCCCTGCAAGATCCGGTCGATCAGCGCGCCGGCCTTGTTCTCGCCGAGCGCCTTGGTCAGCACCGTGCGGATGTATTCGCTCGAATCGAGCGAGAGCGCCGTGTGCTGTTCGGCTTCATGCACGAACTCGGTCATCACGTTGTCGAGCTGCTCGCGCGTGACGTTCTTCAACTGCGCCATGGTCGCGCCGATCTTCTGGACTTCGCGCGGTCCCAGGTACTTGAAGACTTCCGCTGCTTCGGATTCACCAATCGACATCAGCAGGAGCGCGGCTTTATTGAGGCCTTCAGCGTTCATCGGACACCCAGTTCTTGACGACCGTCGCGACGATTCTCGGATCCTGGCGCGCGATCATCCGCGCGTAGTCGAGATTGCGTTCGAACTTGGCCTTGTTGCTTTCGTTGCCGAGCAAGCTGACTTCGGCATCCTTGTCTTCATCTACTGCGGACTTCGGCATGGACGGACCATCGAGCAGCGACAGTTCATCCGGCGCGCCGAGTGCGGGCGGCGGGGGGGGCGGCGGGAAGGCGCGGCGCAGCGCCGGCTTCACCATCGTGAAATACAGGAACATCGCCACCAGCCCGATACCCGCGTACTTCGCCAACTGGATGCCGCGGGCGATCATGTCCGGCGTGCGCCACCAGGGGATGTCGGGGATTACGTTCGTATCGACCAGGAACGTGCTGTTCACCACGTTGACCGAGTCGCCGCGTTTTTCGTCGTAGCCCATCGCGTCCTTCACGAGCTGCTGGACTTGCGCGAGCTTGTCGGCGGGCAGCGGTTGCATCGTGACGATGCCTTTCGCGTCCACTTGCTTCTGGTAGTTCACGACCACGGCGACCGAGAGGCGCTTGATGCCGCCCATCGGTTGCTCGTAGTGGCGCACCGTCCGGTCGACTTCGTAATTGGTCGTGGTGTCCTTGCGCACGTTCACCGGCTGCGTCTTTGCGCCGTCGGCGCCGCTCGCGGCTGCGTCGACAGGCGCTGACGCCGCTGCCGGCGGCTGGTTCGACAATGCGCCCGGCACGCCGCCAACGCTCGCGCCGCCGCCGTCCTTGGATTCGCTCGATTGCTGGCTGCGGATCGCCGTGTTCTGCGGATTCGCGTTCGGACCGTAGCTTTCGGCGGTCTGCTCGAGCTTCGAAAAGTCGATATCCGCGCTCACCTGCGAATGGGCGTTGCCTGCACCGAACAGCGGCGCCAGGATTGCATCGATACGCGATTGCGTATTGCGCTCGATCTGCTGGACGTACTTGAGTTGCGAGGCGTCCAGCCCGTTCGGCCCGCTGCTTTGCTGCGTCAGGAGGTTGCCATCCTGGTCGACGATGGTCACGTTCTTCACCGGCATGTCCGCCACGCCCGAACTGACCATGTGCTGGATAGCGAGGGTTTGCGCTTCGTCGAGCGCGCGGCCGGGATACAGGTTCAGCATGACGGACGCGGTCGGCAATTCCTTCTCGCGCACGAACACGGTCGGCTTCGGAATCGCGAGATGCACCCGGGCTTCGCGAACCGACGATATCGACGCGATGGTCTTTTCCAGCTCGCCTTCGAGCGCCCGCTGATAGTTGACCTGCTCGGCGAACTGGCTGATGCCGAACTTCTGGTTGTCCATCAATTCGAAGCCGACCGAGCCGTTCTTCGGCAATCCCTGCGATGCCAGCCGCAACCGCGTTTCGTGCACGGCTTCGCTCGGCACCAGGATCGCACCGCCCGATTCGGCGATCTTGTAGGGAATGTTCCCTTGCTGCAGCGCGGCGACAATCGCTCCGCCGTCACGATCCGACAGGTTGCTGAACAGCACCCGGTAGTCCGGCTGGCGCGACCACATCACCAGTCCGGCAATCACCATGGCCAGCACCGCCACGGCAATGATCAACGGCATGCGCGGGTTGTTGCGGAACTGGTTGAGCATCGGCATGCGGCCGCCGAGGTTGCCGCTGAAGTCCGAACTGCCGGCAAATCCCGCGCCGCCCGAACCTGCCGCGATCGATCCGGCCGCCGGCTGCGCGCCGGCCAGACCCATGCGGGCGTCCGGGTTGATCAGGTTATTGGTGGAATCCATGCGTCGAAGCTCTCCGAATCTTGCGTTTTCCGCGAAGTGTCCGGTTAAAGCCGGGCGCAGTCGCAGACTCTTTCATGAGAGGAATTATCCGTAAGGGCGAGTAAGTCGATTGAGCGAACAGAAGCCGCTTTTGGCGCTCTTTCCCGGCTTTGCAAAACCACGCCGCTGCTAGACTTTTTCGTAATCGGTCAGGCCGTATGGCGAACCGCCCAGGCTCCGGCGCAGACGCCAGCCTTAGGCCCGGGACAGGCCCCGGTTCGATATGTCCCAGCAGCACCGCCCACCATACGTTGCCGCCGGTTACCTTATTTTTGAGAGTTTGATTTCCGCTTCCTTCTGGAGACACCATGAATGCATCCATCAGCCCGCTGAGTTCGGCGCTCCAGCAACTCCAGTCCATGGCCACGCAGGCCGCCGGGGGCGGGGGCAATGTTGCGGGCGGCGCCGTCGTGCCTGAATCGGGGGCGGCGAGCGCGGGCAGTTTTGCGGATGCGCTCAAATCGTCCATCGATAACATCAGCAGCTCGCAGAAAAGCGCCATGAGCGAAGCGCACGCGTTCGAAATCGGTGCGCCGAACGTATCGCTCAACGACGTCATGGTCGACATGCAGAAAGCCAATGTGGGCTTGCAGTTCGGCCTGCAGGTGCGCAACAAGCTGGTGTCCGCGTACAACGACATCATGAATATTTCCGTCTGAGCCGGGGCGCGCAGCCCGCTTCATGGATAACCGCGCCATCGGCATCTGGACGCCTGCTCGCGGCCATTGCACTTTCCGGAACCCGTTGTGACGCAAAGCCTTCCTAAAGCTTTCGCCGCTTTCTCCGATAACCCAAGTAACAGCTCGGCAAACAGTCAGACGAATCGAAGGTCTTGATCGTAATGCCGGCATCGGTTCATTACGGTTTTCGCGATCGAGCATGCGGAAATCGAATCAGGAGAAAGTCGGATGTTTTCCCAGGGACATGCGGGAGCCAACGCGTACGCACGCGTCGGCGTGCAAACCGGAGTAATGGGCGCCAGTCCGCACAGACTCGTCGTCATGCTGTATCAGGGCGCGCGCCAGGCTGTGGCTCAGGCGCGAATGCACTTGCAGCAAGGCAACATCGCGGCGCGCGGCGAAGCGATCACAAAGGCGATCGGCATTATCGAAAGCGGTTTGCAGCAGGCCCTGAACAAGGACGCCGGCGGGGAAATCGCGGCGCGGCTGGACGCGCTGTATACGTATATGTCGCATCGACTGTTGACCGCGAACGTGCAGCAAAGCGAACCGATGCTGGTGGAAGTCGATGGCTTGTTGGCGACTCTGGAAGACGCCTGGATCGCAATTGCGCCCGACGCAGCAAGAATGGCTGCGGCGTGACATTGCGAAATATGTCCGCACATAATGAAAACGACACAAGAATATTTCTCTCATTACGAAGCGATTGCTGAACTTTCTGCGCGCATGCTGGCCGCGGCGCGCTGTGGAGACTGGAGTGAGTTGAAGATCATGCAGGGGGCATATCGCGAGTTGATCGACGGCTTGCGGGAAGTCGATGCCGCATCCCAGCTCGACGATACCGCCCGCGCCCGCAAGTTCGAGCTGGTGCGCCGGATTCTCGCCGACGACGCCGCCATTCGCGACCTGAGCGCACCCAGCCTTGCGCGTTTATCGGCGCTGTTCACAGTGAACAGACCCGCGCGAGTTTTGAAAAAGATGATCGGGCTGCGATAAACACGTTTTTGCAGGTCACGTGTTTGCAGCCCGCCGAAAACCGGTGGCGGACTGATCCGAGTGTCGATCGCGCTGACCGGTGACCCGAGGAAACCGGCATGCCTGGTCTGGACTCCGCGATCGCTGCGCTAATCGCCAGCCGCACTGACATGCTGTTATCGGCGCTGCTTCCGCAGGGCGGATCGAGCTCGGGGGCGACTGCGCAAACCGGCACGTCGCAACTTCTCGTCGATACCCCGCCGTTCGCCGTTCCCGTTCCGGCGAACGCAGCCAATACGCCGCCGCCGGCTTCCGCGCAGACCGCGCTCAGCGATGTCGCGCGCACGCTGGACGCCATTTCCCGTTTCGGCGGTCAGAACACGCCGCCCATCACAAGCGATACGCCCTTATGGCCGACCGCGCCCCGGCCGATTCTCGCCGCGAGCGCGTTTGCCACCTTGTCCGGGTCGTTGTTTTCCACGACGGAGACAACGGCTGCGTCTTCCACGACCGCCGTCAATCAAGCCGCGCCGGCTCTGCCGGTTGACGTGCTGGCGTCGGTGCTGGCAAAAACCGTGAGCGAAAGCGGGCTGTTCTACGAAAGTCATATCGTGCAGTGGCTTGCAGGACAACGTTCGCTGGCGTCGCTGAACAATGAACCGCAAGCGCGTGCGGACAACGTGACGGCGAAGCTCCCGTTCGACGTACCGCAACCGCAACCGCAACCGGATATCCCGGCAGACGTCTGGATCGATGAATCCCTGCTGCCGTCCACCTTTTCTGCCGATCCGCCCGATCCGATGAACCCCGTGCGCCTCGTCCCGATGCCGCTCACGCCGCAGCAGGCCGCGGCGCTGGCGGCGTCGGTACGCGCGGTGCCGCCGAATGTGTTTTCGCCGCCGGGATCAAGATCGGCCGCTGATTCCGCGTCCGCCGCCGCCGATGCAAATACGCATGATCCGGCTGTCCAGGCGTCGATCAACGCGGGCATCCATCCATCGACCATTCCGCTCGTGCGCCAGCAGCTCGATCTGTTTGCGACCAACCAGTTCCGCTGGTCCGGCGAAGCCTGGCCTGGCGCGAAGTTCGAGTGGGAAATCCAGCCGCGTGAGCGCGGCCCGCAGGATGGCGCTGCAAATGTGCCCCTCGGCGATGACCGCGCCTGGCACACGCGCGTCACGCTGACGTTGCCGACGCTCGGCAACGTGGATGCGAACCTCGTGCTCACCGGGCAGAAGCTGCTTGTGCGACTCAACGCCAGCGCGGACGGCGCGATCCTGCTTGCCCGCGACGGCGCGCATTTCCAGCAGCAACTCGAAGCCGCCGGCCTGCAGCTCGCCGGCATCACCATCCGCGCGATGGACCCGCTCGCCGAATCGGCCGGCGTCGTCCCGCCGGGCGACGGCGTGGAGACCGCAACGTGACGCTGCGCAACGATCCGCGCAAGCAAGCCACCGCGCTCACCTACGACACGAAAAAACCCGACGCCGCGCCCCGCGTGGTCGCGAAGGGTTATGGCCTCGTCGCCGAAATGATCGTGCAGCGCGCCAAGGACGCCGGCTTGTACGTGCACGAATCGCCGGACATGGTGTCGCTGCTGATGCAGGTCGATCTCGATGCCCGCATCCCGCCCGCGTTGTATCAGGCGGTGGCAGAACTGCTGGCGTGGCTCTACAGGCTGGAAAACGGCATTGAGGAAGGACCGGCGCCGCAAGTCGCGCCGGCCGCCGGAAAGCCAAAGGGATAGGCCGGCTGTCCTGAGTGCTAGGCGGCAAACGCCCGCTCGATGACCGCCGCGAAATCAACGCTCGCCGGCAACGTGCCGTAGACGCGATTCGTGGTGCGTTGTGCATCGCCGAGACGGGTTTCGATAAAAGCCGCCGCTATTTCCGGCGGCGCGTGCTGCGCGAGCAACACACCCTGCGCCGTCAGCACGAGTTGCTGCGCGATCCGCCGCGCCGATGCCTCGCGCGCAGCCGGATCACCCTGAAGCATTTCGAGCAGGGTCTTCAACGCCTCGTGCAACGCCGGATGTCCTTGCGCCGCCGCGCGCCACGAACCGAATAACGCGTGCGCGGCTTCGGGTTCACGCTCGATCGCCCGCAGCACGTCGAGACACATCACGTTGCCCGAGCCTTCCCAGATCGAATTCACCGGCGCTTCCCGATAAAACCGCGCCATCGGTCCCGTCTCCACATACCCGTTGCCGCCCCAGACCTCCATTGCTTCGCCGGTGAATTCGAGCGCGCGCTTGCAGACCCAGAACTTCGCGGCCGGCGTCACGATGCGCCGCCACGCTCGCTCCTCCGGCGCCGATGAATTTTCAAACGCGCCCGCGAGCCGCATGAACAGCGTGGTCGCGGCTTCCGATTCCAGTGCGAGATCGGCGAGGACGTTGCGCATCAGCGGTTGATCGGCGAGCTTTGCGCCAAACGCACTGCGATACCGCGCGTGGTGAATCGCGTGGATCAGCGCGGCGCGCATCAACGCCGCGCTGCCGATCACGCAATCGAGCCGCGTGAAGTTCGCCATCTCGATGATCGTCGGCACCCCGCGTCCTTCGTCGCCGATCATCACGCCATAGGCATCGAGGAATTCCACTTCGCTGCTGACGTTCGAGCGGTTGCCGAGCTTGTCCTTCAGTTGTTGAATCTGCACCGCGTTCCTGGAACCGTCCGGCGTGAAGCGCGGTACGTAAAAGCACGAAATCGAGCCTTTTTCATCGGCGCTTTCGCCGGTCCTCGCGAGCACGAGATGCGCGTCGCATTGCGGCGCGGAGAAAAACCATTTATGCCCGACCAGCCGATATTCACCGCCTCGCCCGCCCGCGCCGAGCGCCACGGCGTGCGTCCGGTTGCTGCGCACGTCCGAGCCGCCTTGTTTTTCGGTCATGCCCATGCCGATCATCATCGATTGTTTGCCGGCATCGAGCGGGATATCGCGTGGATCGTGTTTGCGCGAAAGCAATTGCGCCTGCAAGCGCGCGTAAAGCGCGGGTTCCTTTTGCAGCACCGGGATGCTCGCGAACGTCATGGTCAGCGGACACAACGATCCGCTTTCGAGTTGCGCGTGGAGAAAATATCCGGCGGCGCGCGCAGCCATGGAACCGGGCCGCGGATGGCTGGACGTGCCTGATTCGAACGGCATTGCGTGAAGGCCTTGTTCACGCAACATAGAAAGCAGCGTATGCCACGCGGGATGAAACTCGATCGCATCGATCCGCTCGCCGCGTGCACTGAATGGATGATGTTCGGGGGTATGCCGGTTGGCCAGATCAGCGAGGGCAAGGACGTCCGGCTGGGTCAGTGCCAAGCCGTCGCGTGTGAGTGCATCGAGATGCCAGCCCGCGCCTTCGCGTTGCAGCGCGGCAACCAGCGCCGCGTCCGTGGTCATCGCGTTGTAGCGCTCGAGCGGCGGCGCCTGGTTCGTGATTTCGTGGGTCTGGCCGCAGGTGGATGGGGTCATCGGTTACCTCCGTCGAAGCGAATATTCTGCTCCTAAAAGCCACGCGCCGGATTGACGCGCTCAAACCAAGAATTCCTGAGAACCGTCTTAAACCGTCTGCCTTGAGGTATTTCCGATTTTATTAGGAAGTCCTTATCTCTTTAAAACCCGAACCTATAATCGCCAATCCCATTTTGGGCGTTTGGCGACATCACGCAGGTAAGGAAAGGCATATCAAATGAGCATCAATATTATTCAGCTAGTACAGGGCGCTTTGACCGAAAGCGTGTTGCAGCAACTCGCCACGAAACTGGGCGTTGCACCGGAAGCAGCAAAGCGCGTAGTCGGCATGATTGCGCCGGCAATGGTCGGCTCGCTTATGAACAAGGCGTCGTCGCCGGAAGGCGCGCGTGGTTTGTTCGCATCCATCATGTCACCGGATTCGAACGCGAACATCGTGGACATGCTGCCGCAACTCGTGCACGGCGACGGCCTGCAATCGCTGCTGGCGTCGGGAACGCGGCTCGCCACGAGCGTAGCGTCCGAAGATCGCATCAACGGATTGAGCAACGCAGTCGCTGCGAAAACCGGCGTGTCCGTGGGCGCTACGCACGCGCTGGGCGGGATTGTCACGACTGCCATGTTCGGCGTGCTGAAACACTACTTCACACGGTCCGGCGGCAACGTCGGCCAGTTGCCCACGCTGCTCGGCCATCAATTGCCCATGGTCAAGGCAAGCATGTCGGAAGACATCTCCACCGCACTGGGTCTGGGCGGCGCGGGCACGTTCCTGACAGGCGTGGCGGCGCAGTTGAAGGCGGTATCGTCGCATCTGGAACATCCTTCTACTGCAGGCGGTTCGCCGTCGGTGGTGAATTCATCGCTTGAGAAGATCGTGGTGGAAGAGAAGGCAGCATCGAAGAAATGGTGGTGGCTGGCACTCGCGGCCGCCCTTGCATTGCTGGCGTTGCTGTTTGGCCGTAGCTGCACGACCCAGCAGCCGATGGCAACCGCACCGGCCGAAGCGCCCGTAGTAAACTCGACCCCGGCAGTCGCCGCCCAGCCGGCTTCGGAACCCGCTTCGGCCCCTGCGGCTGTCGCTGCTCCGGTACCGACGAAGGACGCGCTGCTGACGTTCACGGTCGACAAGCTCGGCGCACCGGCCATTGCTGCGACGGTTGGCAGCGAAGAAGAGAAGGCCAAGCTGCTCGCCGCATTGACGGCAAAGTTCGGCGCAGATCATCTGAACGCGACCATCACGGTCGATCCGGAAACCAAGCCGGCCAGCTGGCTCGACAAGCTCGACGGCCTGTTGCCGCTGATGCAATTGCCGGGCGCGGAAGCCAAGTTGTCGGGCGAGAAGATCGAGTTGAGCGGTACGGCTGCGGACGCACGCAACGGCTGGATGGACAAGCTCAAGTCGCTGTTCGGCGCGGGCTTCACCATTGGTACGTTCGACGTCAAGCAAGCGGTTGAAAACGCGAAGGAATCGTTCATGAGCGCGTTCTCGTCGCTGAAGGACGATTGCGCCCCGGCCGATGTCGCCAAGGTGCTGAACCTGCAAGTCATCAACTTCCGTACCGGTTCGGACGTGCCGCCGCAAGACGCACAACTGGCGCTGGCGAAGTCGGCTGAGATGTTGAAGTCGTGCCAGGACACCGGCAAGACGGTCAAGCTGAACATCGGCGGTTACTCGGACAACGTCGGCCTGGCTAGCTCGAACCTGACGCTTTCGAAGAAACGTGCTGAAGCTGTGCGCGCCTTCCTGGTCAAGCACGGTGTTTCCGCCGACGCTTTGACGGCACAGGGTTATGGTGACCAGCACCCGATCGCTGACAACTCGACGGCCAGCGGACGTTTCGCAAACCGCCGTATCGATTTCGCGATTCAAGAGTAATCGTGTGACCGGACGTGGTTGAGTCCGGTTGGCAGATTTAAAAACCCCCGGTCGCGCGTGAGCGCGACCGGGGGTTTTGCGTTGTGCCTTGGCTTGAACGTTATCTCGATGAAGCGTCGCGCACGCGCGCCGGGAATCGTGCCGCCGCGCCCTGCAGGAAGTCATCGCCCAGATTCGCCGGCAATGCCTGGCGGGCGACTTCCAGCCACGCGCGCGCCGCGTTCGACAGATAACCGTTGCGCCGCCAGCCAACCGCCATGTCCCAGTGGATTTCCGGATCGACCACGGGACGACAGGTGAACGCGTTGACATCCAGGCGGCGGCAATACGGCGCCGGCAGCAACGCAATACCAACGCCGGCCTGCACCAGCGCGGCCATGAAATCCCAATGTCCGCTGCGGCTGACGATGGACGGCGTGAACCCCACTTCGCGGCAGGCATTCAACACCAGATCGGACAACGCGAGACTTTCGCCGTAAAAAACGAACGATTCCGATGCCAGATCGGCGAGCGGCACGTCAGTCATCGTGTCCCAGCGCGAACCCTTCTGCGCGACGAGCCACAGCAATTGCCGGCTGACGGGCAGCACATCGAACGTGGCGAGATCCACGGGTTCCAGCACACCGCCGAGTTCCAGTTCACCATCGATCAAAGCAGCCTCGATGGCCTTCGACCCGCGCTCGAACAGCTTTAATTCCACCTTCGGATAACGCTTTTTAAACGCCGCGATGGCCGGCGTGAACAGCGATCCGCCCATAGGCGGGATTCCGATGGTCAGCGTGCCGCGCCCGAGTTTGCCGAGATCGTTGAGTTCGGCTTCGAGTTGCGCGTGCGCCGCGAGGACTTCGAGTCCGCGCTGATAGACGATCTGGCCGGCGTCGGTGAGGACCATCTGGCGGCTTTCGCGCAATAGCAACGGGGAGCCGATTTCGTCCTCGAGCGACTTCACCATCTTGCTGATGGTCGGCTGCGTGACAAACATCTTTTCCGCAGCCGCGGTGAAGCTTTTCTGCTTCACGACCTCAACGAAATACCGCAACGATCGCAACTCCATACGCGCCTCTTAGATTCCAAGTTGGAATGCGGTCGATAAGTTTAAGTCATTTTAATTATATTTAGACGCACGCTATATTCGACTACAGGTTAACCCTTATCTTTGCTACGTCACTGCCGCAAGGCCCGTCATGATCGTTCTCGCCGCCATTTTGCCGTTTTCAAAATTCGTCACCCGCACTCGGGCGCCGCTTGGCCGGTTCATGCGGATTGCGTTGCAGAGCGCCGCGCTGGCAGGCATCTGGCTGGTCGCCGATCTCGCCGCGCGCACCTTCCATTTGCCGGTTCCGGGTGGTGTTATCGGTTTGCTCGCGTTGCTCGCGCTGTTGTTTTGCGGCGGGATTGCGCCGCGCTGGGTGAAGGCCGGCGCGGATTGGCTGTTGACGGACATGCTGCTGTTTTTCATTCCCGCCGCGGTGGCTGCCGTCCAGTACGGCGGCCTGTTTCGCGAAGACGGCTGGCGCCTCGCGCTGGTCGTGGTGTTCGGCACGCTCATGGTCATGATCGCGGTGGCATTTGCAGTCGAACAGGCGTCGAAGCTCGAACGCCGCCTGCAACTGCGCCGCATCTCGAGCGCCCGCCAGGCCGCGCGCGGCTGAGCCGAGCCCGATGCCACACTTCTACGATTCCCTTTTGTCCGATGACACCGCCGGCCTCATTGCGGCGGGTTGCTTCGTGCTGACCGTGGCGTTGTACTTCGGCTTGAAGCGCCTGTACGCCCGATTCCGCCGGCCCTTGCTCACGCCCATGCTGACCGTCCCCGCCGTGCTTGTGGTGATCGTCATGGCTGCGCGCATTCCGTACTCCGTTTATTTCGCCGATACCCGCTGGTTGATGTGGCTGCTCGGCCCGGCCACCGTGGCCTTTGCCGTCCCGATCTTCGAGTACAGGCATCTGCTGAAAAAGCATTGGTTGTCGTTATCGGTGGGTGTGACGGTCGGCATTCTGGTGGGCGTCGGCGGGTCGCTGGCGCTGGCGAAGCTGCTGCATTTATCGCCGGAATTGCAGCGCAGCCTGTCTACGCGTTCGGTTTCCACCCCTTTCGCGCTTGCCGTTTCCGACAAGCTCCACGCGCCGAAAGACCTCACCGCCTTGTTCGTGATTGCCACCGGCGTGGTGGGCATGCTTTTCGGTGAAATCGTGCTGGCGCTCGTGCCGCTGCGCGCCCGGCTTGCCCGCGGCGCGCTGTTCGGCGCCGCAGCGCACGGCGTGGGCACGGCGAAAGCGCGCGAACTCGGCAACGAAGAGGGCGTCGTGGCCAGTCTGACCATGATGATTTCCGGCGTTGTCATGGTTTTGCTCGCGCCCTTGCTGACTTTCTTGCCCTTTTAATTCCCTCGAATCGCGACAACCGCGTCCTATCCCGATTTGCTACAATCCGAACTCGCTTCGAGGAGCGTTGCGACGGTTTCCATCAGCACCCCGGAAAACTGCCAGGCTCGAAGCATTCAATCGGATGGAGCGACCAGCGCGGTCAGTTATTCAAGCGCTTGTTGAACCACCGCATCGAACGGCGCTCACGTCAAATTTCTATGTTTCCATTTAGAAAGGAGGGCGTGATGAACGCCGCAGTTCTCGATTCAAAAACCAACCAGGATTTCCTCGTCGCCGACATGTCTCTTGCTGCCTGGGGCCGCAAGGAACTGAACATCGCTGAAACGGAAATGCCCGGCCTCATGCAAACGCGTGAGGAGTACAAGACCCAACAGCCGCTGAAGGGCGCACGCATTGCCGGGTCGCTGCACATGACCATCCAGACGGGCGTGCTCATTGAAACGTTGACGGCTCTTGGCGCGGACGTGCGCTGGGCATCGTGCAACATCTTCTCGACGCAGGATCATGCTGCGGCCGCGATTGCCCAGGGCGGCGTGCCGGTGTTCGCATTCAAGGGCGAATCGCTCGACGAATACTGGGAATTCTCCCACCGCATCTTCGAATGGCCGAACGGCGAATTCGCCAACATGATCCTCGACGACGGCGGCGACGCCACGTTGCTGCTGATCCTCGGCTCGAAGGCCGAGAAGGACCGTTCGGTTATCGCCAAGCCGGAAAACGAAGAAGAAGTCGCGCTGTACAAGTCGATTGCGGCCCATCTCGACGTGGATCCGACGTGGTATTCCAAACGCCTCGGGCACATTCAGGGCGTGACGGAAGAAACGACCACGGGCGTGCATCGTCTGTATCAGATGGAAAAGGAAGGGCGCCTGCCGTTCCCGGCCATCAACGTGAACGATTCGGTCACGAAGTCGAAGTTCGACAACCTGTACGGCTGCCGCGAATCGCTGGTCGACGGCATCAAGCGCGCAACCGACGTGATGATCGCGGGCAAGATCGCGGTCGTCGCAGGTTACGGCGATGTGGGCAAGGGCTGCGCGCAATCGCTGCGCGGTCTGGGCGCGACGGTGTGGGTCACGGAAATCGATCCGATCTGCGCGTTGCAGGCGGCAATGGAAGGGTATCGCGTGGTCACCATGGAATACGCGGCCGACAAAGCCGACATTTTCGTGACGGCGACGGGCAACTTCCACGTGATCGGCCACGACCACATGAAGGCGATGCGCAACAACGCGATCGTCTGCAATATCGGTCACTTCGACTCGGAAATCGACGTTGCTTCCACGCGCCAGTACGCGTGGGAAAACATCAAGCCGCAAGTCGATCACATCATTTTCCCCGATGGCAAGCGCGTGATCCTGCTGGCCGAAGGGCGTCTCGTGAACCTGGGTTGTGCAACGGGCCACCCGTCGTTCGTGATGTCGGCATCGTTCACGAACCAGACGATCGCGCAGATCGAATTGTTCGTTCACGGCGACAAGTACGAAAACAAGGTCTATGTCTTGCCGAAGCACCTTGATGAAAAGGTCGCGCGTCTGCATCTGGGGCGTATCGGTGCTGAACTGACCGTGCTGTCCGACTATCAGGCGAACTACATCAGCGTGGACAAGATGGGCCCGTTCAAGCCGAATCACTATCGCTATTAATCGTTAGTCCGCGCATGGGTTCAACTCACTCATGCGCGTCTGACCTCAAGTTCCAGGAGACCATCGATGTCCGTGTTGCTGACCTGGCTGATCAACGCGCTTGCGTTGTTGATCATCACTTACCTCGTGCCGTCGATTCACATCCGCAGTTTCGGCACCGCGCTGATCGTGGCGATCGTGCTTGGACTGATCAATACATTCCTGCGTCCGATCCTGGTGCTGCTTACGTTGCCAGTGACCATTCTCACGCTCGGGCTTTTTATCCTGGTCGTGAATGCGCTGTGCTTCTGGCTGTGCGCTTCCTTGTTGAAGGGCTTCGAGGTATCGGGTTTCTGGTCGGCATTCTTCGGCTCGATTTTGTACAGCATCGTGTCCTGGCTGCTGTCCGCGCTGATTCTTGGTCAGCGCAGTTTCGGGTAACGCGTCAGTTTCGCGCGCCCGTTTAAATTTCATCATGAAACCGATCGAACTCTCATTCGAGTTCTTCCCGCCGAAGACGCTGGAAGGAATCGAGAAATTGCGCGCCACCGGCGCGCAGCTCAAGACGCTCAATCCGAAGTTCGTCTCCGTGACGTTCGGCGCGGGTGGTTCCACGCAGCAAGGCACGCTCGATACCGTCCTCGAAATGATGAAGCAGGGACTCGAGGCGGCGCCGCATTTGTCGTGCATCGGGTCATCGAAGGATAGTCTGCGCGGGATTCTTGGCGGGTATCGCGAACATGGCATCCGGCACATTGTCGCGTTGCGCGGCGACTTGCCCTCGGGCATGGGCGAAGTCGGCGAGTTGCGATATGCGTCGGAACTCGTGAGCTTCATTCGCGCCGAGCATGGCGACTGGTTCAACATCGAAGTCGCCGCTTATCCGGAATACCATCCGCAGGCGCGCTCGCCGAAATCCGATCTGGATAACTTCGTGCGCAAGGTGCAAGCGGGCGCGAATTCGGCGATCACGCAGTACTTCTTCAACGCGGACGCGTATTTCCGTTTCGTCGATGACGCCCGCAAGCTGGGCGTGGATGTTCCTATCGTGCCGGGCATCATGCCGATTACGAATTTCTCGCAGTTGATGCGTTTCTCGGAGATGTGCGGCGCGGAAGTGCCGAAGTGGATTGCACGCCGCCTGGAAAGCTTCGGCGACGATAAAGAATCCATCCGCGCTTTCGGACTGGATGTGGTGACGGGTTTGTGCGAACGGCTGGTGAAGGAAGGCGCGCCCGGGCTGCATTTTTATACGCTGAACGGCGCGGCTGCGAGCAAGACGATTTGCGAGCGGTTGAAGCTGCAGGGACGGTAGGAATCAAGTGTTACCCGCGCGACGTTCGTCGCGCGGTTCTCCAGATTGTTCGCTTGCATCCAATCACATCGAAACATTGTGCATAACGAAACTTGATGCACTTTCGCTTTCACCGTCACTGCCACCAAAATTGTTAACTTAACTTGGCCGGTTCTTCGTGCTACGGTAGCGCCCGAATTCGCCGCGGCGCCATATTTCGGCGATATTGCGCATTCCAATAAAAACGCGCCAAATCGTCAGAAATCCTCGAATACCTTGGGGTAAACAAGCAAAACGCGGCCTTTTCAGTCATTTACCCGATACGCCGGAAACTCGTGCTGAAGCAAATTCCCATACGGAATTTCGTCGCCTTGTTCCCCCGGCAAAGCTCAGTAATATCGCGCTACGCCGGTTTTAGCCGGCACAAGACCTGGAGGAAACATGAAGAAAATTGGCCTGTTGCGAGCTGCCCATCTGTCGATGGCCGTCAGCGCCGCCATCGCGGCATCGCTCGTGACTGCGAGCGTCGCTCATGCGGCACCCATTCCCAACAAAACGCTCGTGTACTGCTCGGAAGGCAGCCCGGCCGGTTTCGATCCCGCCCAATACACCACGGGCACCGATTTCACTGCTAACACGTTCACGGTGTTCAACCGCCTCGTGGAATTCGAGCGTGGCAGCACGAAAGTGGAGCCGGGCCTCGCGGAAAAATGGGATGTGTCGGCTGATGGCCTGACCTACACATTCCACCTGCGCCACGGCGTGAAGTTTCAGACCACGTCGTTCTTCAAGCCGACGCGCGAATTCAACGCGGACGACGTGCTTTTCACGTTCAACCGCATGCTCGACCCGAACCAGCCGTTCCGCAAGGCGTATCCGGCATCGTTCCCGTATTTCACGGACATGGGACTCGACAAGCTGATCACGAAGATCGAAAAGGTCGATCCGTACACGGTCAAGTTCACGCTGAAAGAAGTGAATGCTCCGTTCATCCAGAATATGGCGATGGAATATGCATCGATTCAATCGGATGAATATGGCCAACAATTGCTGAAAGCGGGCAAGGCATCGGATATCAATCAGCAGCCGGTCGGCACAGGCCCGTTTATTTTCCGCAGCTATACGAAAGACGCGACCATCCGTTTCGACGGCAATCCTGATTACTGGAAAGCAGGCGCGGTCAAAATCTCGAAGCTGATATTCTCGATCACGCCGGACGCCGCCGTTCGCGTGCAAAAGCTGAAAAGCAACGAATGCCAGGTCATGAGCTATCCGCGTCCGGCTGACATCGCGCCGCTGAAAGCCGATACCAATCTCGACACGCCTTCCTCGGCCGGTTTCAACGAAGGTTACGTGGCCTACAACGTGACCAAGAAGAACGTCGACAACGTCGATGTCCGCCGCGCGCTGGACATGGCGATCAACAAGAAAGCGATCATCGAATCGGTGTATCAGGGCGCAGGACAAGCCGCGATCGCCCCAATGCCGCCGACCCAGTGGTCCTATGACAAGAACCTGAAGATCGCGTCCTACGACACCGCCAAAGCCAAGGCGCTGCTCTCGAAGGCCGGTTTCCCGAATGGCTTCGAGATCACGTTGTGGGCCATGCCGGTCCAGCGTCCGTACAACCCGAACGCGCGCTTGATGGCCGAGATGATCCAGGCTGACTGGGCGAAGATCGGCGTGAAGGCGAACATCGTGTCGTACGAGTGGGGCGAGTACATCAAGCGCGCTCACGCGGGCGAACACGGCGCCATGCTGATCGGCTGGACGGGCGACAATGGCGATCCGGACAACTGGCTCGGCACGCTGCTCGGTTGCGACGCTGTCAACGGCAGCAACTTCTCGCACTGGTGCTACAAGCCGTTCAACGACCTGGTGATCAAGGGCCGCAATACGTCCGATCAGGCGCAGCGCACGCAGGCTTACATGCAGGCGCAGCAGATTTTCGCTGATCAACTGCCGTTCTCGCCGATCGCTCACTCGACCGTTTATCAACCGACGAGCAAGAAGGTCACGGGCATGAAGATCGAGCCGCTGGGTTACTTGCGCTTTGACGGCGTGGGCATGCAGTAAGCTTCGCGCGGTACGCTTCTTGCACGAAAAACATAACTAGTCGAAAAGGTCCGGCGACAAGGGTCACAAGCCCGCGTCGCCGGTCGCATTTTTCCTCCCCAAAGAGACGAACCATGTTCCGATTCGTTTTGCGACGCATAGGCATGGTGATCCCGACGTTCATCGGCATCACGATCCTTGCCTTCGCACTCATCCACCTGATCCCGGGCGATCCCATTGAAGTCATGATGGGCGAGCGCGGCGTGGACCCGGCAATGCACGCCGAAGCCATGAAGCGGCTCGGGCTGGACCTGCCGCTTCCTGTTCAATATTTCCACTATGTCGGACATGCGCTGAAAGGCGACCTCGGCATGTCGATCATCACCAATACCAGCGTGATGGGTGAATTCCTCGGCCGCTTTCCCGCGACCCTGGAACTCGCTTTCTGCGCGATGATCTTCGCGCTCGTCGTGGGTTTGCCTGCCGGCGTCGCGGCTGCGTTGAAACGCGGCACGATTGTCGATCACGGCGTGATGGGCACCGCGCTCACCGGTTATTCCATGCCGATTTTCTGGTGGGGCTTGATCCTCATCATGTTCTTCTCGGCGAAGCTCGGCTGGACGCCGGTTTCCGGGCGTATCGCGGTGGAGTACGACATTCCGCACCGCACGGGCTTCATGCTGTGGGACGCACTTTTCTCCGACGACGAAGGCGCGTTCAAGTCCGCCGTCAGCCACCTGATCCTGCCGACCATTGTGCTGGGCACCATTCCGCTGGCGGTGATCGCGCGGATGACGCGTTCATCGATGCTCGAGGTCTTGCGCGAGGACTACATTCGCACGGCGCGCGCCAAGGGGCTTGCACCCGGACGCGTGGTGATCGTGCATGCGCTGCGCAACGCGCTGATTCCCGTGGTCACCGTGATCGGCCTGCAAGTCGGCACGCTGCTCGCGGGCGCCGTGCTGACCGAGACTCTGTTCTCGTGGCCGGGGGTTGGAAAGTGGCTGATCGATGCCATCAGCCGCCGCGATTATCCTGTCGTGCAGGGCGGTATCCTGATGATCGCGACGCTCGTCATTCTCGTGAATCTAATCGTCGACTTGTTGTACGGCGTGCTGAATCCGCGCATTCGCCATACGAGGTAAGCCGATGGCCGATATCCAAAACAATCCTGGCGCACTGGCGCCGATCCCCGGCGGCCGCTTTCTGGCGGGCCGCGAATTCTGGGCCAACTTCTCGCGCAACCGTGGCGCGGTCGTGGCTGGCGCGATCGTGCTGATCCTGATCTTCGTCGCGATCTTCGCGCCGTTGATCGCGCCGCACAGTCCTATCGAGCAGTATCGCGACAACGTCAAGATCCCACCCGCGTGGCTCGATGGCGGCAACTGGCGTTTTGTCCTCGGCACCGACGAAGCCGGCCGCGACATCCTCTCGCGCCTGATGTACGGCGCTCGGTTGTCGTTCTGGATCGGCTTTGTCTCGGTCGTGCTCGCGCTGATTCCGGGCGTCGTGCTCGGGTTGATCGCGGCGTTTTTCCAGAAATGGGCCGATACCCCCATCATGCGCATCATGGACGTGCTGCTCGCGCTGCCTTCGTTGTTGCTGGCAGTTGCGGTGGTCGCGATCATCGGACCGGGGCTAGTCAATACGATGCTTGCCATCGCGATCGTCGCGTTGCCGGGTTATGTTCGATTGACGCGTGCTGCGGCGCTCGGTGAGTTGCAGCGCGAATACGTGACGGCGTCACGCGTGGCCGGCGCCGGCACCGTGCGGCTGATGTTCTCGCAAGTGTTGCCCAACTGCGCTGCGCCGCTGATCGTGCAGGCCACGCTGGGGTTTTCCTCCGCGATTCTCGATGCCGCCGCGCTCGGCTTTCTTGGCCTCGGCGTTCAGCCTCCGGCGGCGGAGTGGGGCGCGATGTTGGCGTCCGCGCGGGATTACATCGAAAGTGCGTGGTGGATCGTGACCATGCCCGGGCTGTCCATCCTGATTTCGGTGCTCGTCATCAATCTGCTCGGCGACGGTCTGCGCGACGCGCTCGACCCCAAACTCAAGCGGATGGCGTGATATGGACGATCTCCTTACTATCCGCAATCTGGCGGTCAGCTTCAACGGCCTGCCCGCCGTCGATCGGATCGATATCTCCGTCAAACCCGGCGAAGTGGTCGGGGTTGTCGGCGAATCCGGTTCCGGCAAAAGCGTCACGATGATGGCCCTGATGGGCTTGATCGACGCCCCCGGAATCGTCACCGCCGATCAGGTCACGTTCAACGGCATCGACTTGTTGAAGGCCTCGGCGCGGCAACGCAGGAAGATCATCGGCAAGGACATCGCGATGGTTTTCCAGGACGCGCTCTCCAGTCTGAATCCAAGCTATACGGTCGGTTATCAGATCAAGGAAGTTCTCCGGCTCCACGAAGGTTTGCGGGGATCGAAGCTGCATCAGCGCACCCTGGAATTGCTCGATCAGGTTGGGATTCCGGATGCAAAAAGCCGCATCGATGCCTTCCCGCACCAGATGTCGGGCGGCATGAACCAGCGCGTGATGATCGCGATGGCGGTTGCGTGCAACCCGAAGCTCCTGATCGCCGATGAACCCACGACCGCGCTCGACGTCACCATCCAGGCGCAGATCATGGAGTTGCTCGTGAAGCTGCAGAAGGAGCGCGGCATGGCGCTCGTGCTGATCTCGCACGATCTCGCGGTCGTGTCGGAAGTCGCGCAGCGCGTGGCCGTAATGTACGCGGGCGAGGTTATCGAAACGAATCACGTGCCGACGATCTTCAGCGAGCCGCATCATCCCTACACGGAAGCGTTGCTGGCCGCGATCCCTGAACACAGCCGCGGGGCGGAGCGTCTTGCCGCGTTGCCGGGCATGGTGCCGGGCCGCGATGACCGTCCGGTCGGATGTCTTTTCGCGCCGCGCTGCAAATACGCCGTCGATGATTGCCGCAAGGCCCGTCCGGCGCTCTTTCAACTCGCCCCGAACGACCCGGCTGTCCGCGCGCGCTGCATCAAGCCGCTGAACCTTGAACTCGTGGCAGAACACGGAGGCGCGCAATGAACGCAGTTCCTCAAGTAGCGACTCAAGATACGGTCCTCGTCGCCGATAAACTCACCAGGCACTACAGCGTCAAGCGCAGCATGTTCGCGCAAGGCACGGTGAAGGCGCTGAACGGCGTGTCGTTTTCGCTTCAGCGCGGCAAGACGCTTGCCGTGGTGGGCGAATCCGGTTGCGGCAAATCGACGCTGGCGCGTCAGTTGACGATGATCGAAGCGCCGACGTCGGGACGATTGTTGATCGATGGCGAAGATGTGGCGGATGCGAACCGCGCGAAGATCGCCGACTTGCGGCAACGCGTGCAGATGGTGTTCCAGAATCCGTTTGCATCGCTGAATCCGCGCAAGACGGTCGAGCAGACGCTCGGTGAACCGCTCGCGATCAACACGAAGTTGTCCGCGAACGAGCGCGCCGAGCGGATTGCGCACATGATGCGCACCGTCGGTTTGCGGCCGGAACATGCGGCGCGGTATCCGCACATGTTCTCGGGCGGTCAGCGGCAGCGTGTGGCGATCGCGCGTGCGATGATTCTCGACCCGCAGATTCTCGTCGCCGATGAACCCGTGTCCGCGCTGGATGTATCGATCCAGGCGCAGATCCTGAACCTGTTCATGGACCTGCAACAACAGTTCGGGACGAGCTATGTGTTCATCTCGCACAACTTGTCGGTGGTGGAACATATCGCCGACGACGTCATGGTGATGTATTTTGGCGGTGTTGCCGAACTTGGGGACAAAGCAACCATCTACGCGCGGCCGCGGCATCCGTACACGCGCGCGCTGATGTCGGCGACACCTGCCTTGTTCGAAGAAGACCGGCGCATCAAGATCCGGCTGCAAGGCGAAATGCCGTCGCCGCTGAACCCTCCATCAGGTTGCACATTTCATCAGCGCTGCCCGTATGCAATCGATAAATGCCGCGTGGAAGAACCGGCGCTGCGTTTCGTTGATGGGCGGCACGTCTCGTGTCACCGCGCCGAGGAGGTCGGGGAGATCGATGCCTGACACAACGGCGGCGCGGCAGGTTGCGCGCCGTTTCGCTGTTTCCGTGGTTTTTGTCGCTGCTTCATTCGTCTCGGTGCCGGTGGCCTTTGCGCTGACCGGCGTGGCGTCGCCGCCTGCGCCATCGGCGGCGCCTTCTGCATCATTGCCGGGTTTGAACGTACCGTCGCCGCGCCCAACAGCGCCCGACATCACCGATCGGACCGACGGCACCACCGCCAGCGGCCCCGTCCGGGCGCAACCGGCGCATATGCCGTTCTACGTCGCCACGCGCGGCCAGACCACCATCTATTTGCTTGGCACGCTGCACGTGGGTTATCCGGACGACTACCCGGCGAGCATGCCGTTTCGCGCGCCGATCCTTGGTGCGCTGGATGCATCGCCCACGCTGGCGCTCGAAATTTCCCCCGATGACCTGCTGGTATCGCAGGATGAAGTCAGCAAGTACGGCACGTGCCGGGTGCCTTGCCTGCAGCGCGCGCTGCCCGATGCGCTGTGGAAACGCCTGGAGGCGCGCTTGCGCAGCAACCCCGCCATGCTCGACGATATCAGCCGGTCGCGGCCCTGGCTTGCATCGATGCTCGTTGAGACAGTCGATACGATCAAGGCCGGGTTTCAGACTGAATATGGTTCCGAGGTGCAATTGCAGAATGTGTATTTGCGGCCGCGCGGACGGGTGGTTGGGCTGGAGACGATCAGCGAGCAGATATCGGCGTTCACGCGGCTGACGCAGGCGCAGCAGCGGGAGATGCTTGAGCAGGATCTGGTGCAGACGCCGGCTGAGAATATTGCCGATGTAAAGGAGTTGCACCGGTTATGGCGGATTGGCGATGCCGATGCGCTCAAGGCCTGGGACGATGCCAAGACCGAAAAGATCGCACGGTCGAAGGTGCTGGCCGCGCAAATCGATAACCGCGTGGTTTATGACCGGAATTATCGGTTTGTGGCGCGGACGGTTTTGTTGGCGGCGCCGAACAGGCCGATTTTTGTGGCTATCGGGGCGTTGCACCTAGGCGGGAAGCGGGGGGTGCTGGCGTTGCTTAGGAAGCGCGGGTTTGTGGTCGAACCGGCCTAGGAGTCTGCGCGGCAGATAGAAATTGGGATGGTGAGCGACTGACATCGAATGCATACGTGTGAGCGCCGCCGATTTTCACCCGGGGACGGCGAGCGATGCGGCCGATTTGATCACGTTTCGATCCGAACGTTGAAGCAATCGCCGCTTTGGCACGCTTATGCAGCCATCATATTGGCCATTCTTCGCAGGTTGAGCGCAGCGCAGACGAGTTTCCATTCGGCCTGGGCCTTGGTCAGACCGCGCATGCTGAATTGTCGGAACCCCAGAACTTGTTTCACCCAACCGTTGGGCGGTTCGGACAACCATTTTCGCCGACGGTAAGCCTCCTGCGTGGCCATTGACTTAAATCGTTCTGCCATCGCGGCGCACAGCGGCCGTTTCTTCGGATCAATTGCTACGTTCTCCTTTCCTTCCTTTCCAAGAGCGACGATCAACTCGGCGGGGTGCTCGCGCAGCGCCTCAAACACGTCCTCCGAGCAATAGCCAGCATCGGCGAGAACCTGGCGCGGATCGGCTCCGGTGTTGTGCTTGAGCGCCGCGAGCACGCCCGGCAATTGACGGCTGTCGGCGGCGCTGTTGGTCAGTTCGGCCGCGACGATGATGTGCGCCGTGTCGTCCACCGCAGCCTGGGCGTTGTAGCTGTAGTCGAAGCCACCGCCGGCACGCGGCATAATCCGGCTGTCCGGATCCGTGAAATTCTCCTGCGCCGTCGGCTTCGGTTCGCCAAATTTGTATTTGAAGCGGGACTTCTTCTTTGGCTTGCCTGCGCCACCCGGCGGGGTGTCATCGTCGGATGAACGTCCGCGTGCAGTGTCCGCTTCGCGCTGGCGTTCTTCCAGCCGTGCGCGCGCAGCCGCAATCACGGCGAGCCGATCTTCGCGCCGCTTGATCTCGGCCGGAATGTCCAGCTCCAGCTCGTTCTTCTCGCGATCGTCGGTCGCCTGCGCCTGGGCCAGCAAGGCATCGATTTGCGCCTTCAGTTCCAATTGCGCCTTCTGCATGCGCTCAAAGCTCATCGCCTTGTGGCGCGAGGCGTTGGCCTTGATCTTAGTGCCATCGACGGCGATGGTCCCCAGCTTGACCAGTCCACATTCCTGCGCCAACTTCACCACCTGAACGAACAGATCGGACAATGCCTTCAGATGCAACGCACGGAAATCACAGAGGGTTCGGTGCGCCGGAAAATTGTTCGCCGCCAGAACACGAAACGCGACGTCCTCATGCAGTTTCCTGGCCAGTTTGCGCGACGAGAATACGCCCGTCGCATAGCCGTACATCAGCACCTTGACCATCATCAACGGATGAAACGGCTGATTGCGTGACCCGCCACCGGCATACCGAGCGTGAAATGCGCTCAGGTCCAGCGTATCAACCGTATCGCTAATGAAATAGGCAAGATGCCCTTCAGGAAGCCACTCCTGCAGGGCCTGAGGCAGAAGCATCTGCTGCTGCGGATTGTAGGGGAGATAGCTGGTCGTCATCATTCAACAACGTTTACCCCATCCATTTGGATGACATATCGTTCTGCCGCGCAGACTCCTAGGGCGGGGCGTTTGCGCTTGATCGGGGGTAGGGTTAATGCCGGGTTGTTGCTTTTTAGGCTACCGCGCGTTCTATTCTAGCTGACTTTTTTAGCACTATTAGCCACTGTCCGTGGCGGGACTTCATTTCTTGGTCCTTCGGCGACAAAGAAACGAAGCAAAGAAAACGCCTTCCAACCGCTAACTCTTAAGTGTCCCGAGCGTGCACGTACAACTGTTTGGTACTTCAGAAGAACGCTCGACGCCGCAATCAGGAACACTTGAACTCCTCCCCCTCCGTCAACAGATACCCACACGCTTCGCCACCAGTAACTGTGGCAGTCAATACGGAAACCTGGCCCAAGTAAACAACGGGTTGAGCACGTGACGGCGCTACAGCATCCTGAACTTGCCGAGACTTCGCCGCGTCGGTCTCAGGTAAGCACGGGCACAATGGAACTTGTACAGCGAACTCCTCCGTTTGGGCGTCAGCGCGCGCAGCGCGGAAGCCTCATTAACGGATTCCTACACTGGTGGCGAAGCGTGTGGGTTGCCGTTGACGGAGGGGGAGGGTTTCAAGTGTTCTAAATTCCGGCGTCGAGCGTTCTTCTGAAGTACCAAACAGTTAAACGTGCACGCTCGGGACACTTAAGAATTAGCGGTGGGGAGGCGTTTTCTTTGCTTCGTTTCTTTGTCGCCGAAGGACCAAGAAATGAAGTGCCGCCACGCACAGTGGCTAACAGTGCTAAAAAGATCAGCCAAAATAAACCGCGCGGTAGCCTAAAAAGCAGCAACCCAGCACCAACCCCGCCCCGCCCGCCCCCCCTCGCGCACCAATCAAATAAACATCAACCAATTCAACAAAAAGATATTCACAACCAACAACGACAATGCCGTCGGCACCTGCACCTTGATCACCGCATTCTTGTCCGGCAATTCAAGCAACGCCGCCGGCACCATATTGAAGTTCGCGGCCATCGGCGTCATCAGCGTTCCGCAATAACCGCAGAACATCCCGATGGCGACCATCGTCGCGGGATTGCCGTGGAAAACGCCCACCAGAATCGGCACACCAACACCCCCGGTCATCACCGGAAACGCCGCGAAACCATTGCCCATGACCATCGTGAAGAGCGCCATCCCGACGCAATAAACCGCCACCGCGACCAGCCGATAATCCAGATTCACGTAAGCCGTCGTCACGTGCGCCACCGCCTTGCCAACGCCCGCATCCGAAAACACCAGCCCCAGCATGCCCAGCATTTGCGGCAGAACTGCTGCCCACGAAAGAGCATCGACGAGACGGCGGGTTTCCTTCATCGACTGACCGACAGTGTCGCGCGTCATCACGCAAGCCACGCCCAGCGCGACGATACAACCCACGCCAAAACCAATCAGCGTGACGTTCTTCGGATCGAGCAGCGGCTTGCCACCGAACACCAGATGGCTCGCCGCCAGCGTCAGCACCACGGTCACCACCGGAATGGTCAGCGCCGGCACGAACAGCTTGTTGCCAAGACGGATTGCGGTCTTGCGGCGGGTTTCATCGGAGAGCATTTTGGGCTTTGCGGCCGTCACGCCACCGAAGCCGGCAATCAGCGCCATTGCCACGACCAGAACGCCGACGACATTCGCCGGCAACCAGTCGCCGATCAGGAAAATCAGCGCATAGACGAGCCAGAAGGTTCCAGCGGTGAGGCGTCGCGGATGGCTTTTATCGACGTAAATCATGCCCGCGACGATTACCAGCACCACGCCAAGCAAGTAGAACAGATAGTTGATGGTGAGCGTCATGCCGTTTCTCCACGAACGTTCTTGGTTAGCGCGCCGAGTTCGCGAGTGAGTCGCCGATCAAGCAGCCAGAGCCGGAAGCCGTGGATCAGGAATGCGCAGATCGCGGTCGGGATACCCCACACGGCGACGTGCAGCGGCTCGACCACGATGCCCGCTTCGCGCAGGAACGTCGTCATCAGGACGATGGCGCCGAACGCCACGAAAATGTCCTCGCCGAAGAACAGGCCGACGTTGTCGGTTGCCGCGGAATACGCACGCAGCGTGTAGCGGGTTTCATCGGAGATCTTGCCGTAGCGGGCTTCAGCCGCGCCTTCGGCCATGGGCGCGAGGAGCGGTCTCACCATCTGCGGATGGCCGCCGAGGCCAGTCAAACCGACAGCCGCCGTCAGCTCGCGAATCAGCAGGTACACGATGAGGAGCCGCCCGACCGTCGCGGCCTTGATGCCCGAAATCCAGATCTGCGCGCGTTCACGCAAGCCGTGGCGTTCGAGCAAGCCAATCACCGCCAGTGGCAGCAAGATGATCAGCGGGATGTTGCGCGTCTTGAGAAATCCCGTGCCGATCGCAGTAAGAATTCGATCGATCGGAAAATGCGCCGCCAGCCCCGTGACGATGGCGGCGGCGGCCACGATCAGCATCGGGTTGAAGCGCAGGATGAATCCCACGATGATGACGACCACTCCAATTAGCGGCCATAGATTGACTGCGGTTCCCATTCAGATCTCCAAAGCTCGGGTAATTGACCTGCCGCCTTTGGACGGACCGCTTGCTTTGAGTGGTCTGTTCCATCGGCTCGACGAAAAGCAGCTCTATGGCCGCTTGCTAAAACGCCCCGTGTTGACCCGAGGCGTTGAATAAGTAATCAAGAGGCGCTGATTTCAGTTCATGCAGCAACCGCGTGCGCCGCCCGGACCTCGATGCCCGCCGCCTCCAGCGCGCCGCGAATCCGCTTGGCGAAAGCCAGCGCGTGCGCGCCGTCGCCGTGAAGGCAGACGGTTTGTGCGTTGATCGGCACCCATTCGCCGCTGACCGCCTGCACGCGCCGTTCGGTTGCCATCGAAAGCGTGCGGGCGAGGACCGCTTCTTCGTCGTCCAGCAGCGCGCCCGGGTCCTTGCGCGGCACGAGCGATCCATCGGCCCGATACCCGCGATCCGCAAACACCTCTTCGATAGCCGCCATGTTCGCCTTGCGGGTGGCATCGACGAGATTGCTGTTTGCCAGGCCAAACACCAGCAGCGATGGATCGAAATCGTGAATGGCCGCAACGATCGCTTCGGCAATTTCAGGGTTCTTCGCGGCCTGGTTATACAGCGCGCCGTGCGGCTTCACGTGCGCGATCCTGCCGCCTTCCGCCTTGGCAATCGCGGCCAGGGCGCCGAGTTGGTACGACACGCCGGCATAGATGTCGGAGGCCGGAATATCCATTTCCTTGCGCCCGAAATTCTCGGGATCGTTGAAGCTCGGATGCGCGCCGATAGCCACGCCCTTCGCCACCGCCCAGCGCACGCAGTCGCGCATGGCCGTGGCGCCGCCCGCGTGCCAGCCGCACGCAACATTCGCCGAGCTCACCAGATCGAGCAGCGCTTCGTCGGAACCACAGCCTTCGCCGAGATCGGCATTCAGATCGATATCCATGGTCGTTCCTTTCACGTTGATTTACCGGTCGTGGCGTTCGGCGTGCATCGCGATCGCCGCTTCAACCTGTTTCACATACATGCGCTCTTCGGCGAGGGCGTGGCGCGCGGCCTCGACCGTCGTTTCGATAAAGCGCACACCGCCGTTCAACCGCGCTTGCGCGAGCTTCCACAAATCCGCCCGGATCACCGATCCGATCTTCGGATAACCGCCCGTGGTCTGGGCGTCACCCATGAGCACGATCGGCTGACCGTTCGGCGGGACCTGGATCGTGCCGGGCAGCACCGCGTGCGAGAGCAGATCGGCTTTATCGGTACGTTCCAGCACCGTTCCCGCGAGCCGAAAACCCATGCGGTTGCTGTTCGGCGTGATGGTCCATTCTTCGTCCCAGAAATCGTGCTGCGCCGTTTTCGTGAATGTCTCGTATTCGGGACCGCGTAAAACCCGAACCGGGAGCGACCACGCGTTGCCCGCCGTATGTTTGCCGCGCCTCACCGGTTCTTCGACGTACACGAATTTGCACCAGGCGGGCGCTTTCACGCCGAATGCCACGCCCGTGGGCGAGAACGCGCCGTTCTTCGGCGGCTGCGGCACGCCGGTCGCAAGACGGTCGCCGTCACGCAACGCCCGGCCCCCGAGGCCGCCGAAACACGCGCCGAGATCCGTGCTGCGCGAACCCAGCATGGGCAGGACATCGATACCACCCGCCACGCACACGTACCCCCGCATGCCGTGCCTGGCGCCACGCAGCGTCAGTTCCTGGCCGGCCTGAACGGGAAGACTCCACCACGAGTAGACGGGTTTGTCGTCGAGTGTCGCGCCGAAATCCGTACCCGTGATCGCGATGCGCGTTGCTCGCGTGAAGCGCAGGGTTGCAGGCCCCAGCGTCAATTCGATACCCGCTGCATCCGGCCGGTTGCCCACGATCCGATTGCCAATTTCCAGCGACAAGGCGTCGAGCGCACCGCCCGAACTCACGCCCAGATGCCTGTACCCATGACGCCCGAGGTCCTGCACTGAAGACAGCATGCCGGCGCGAATCACGTCGATCATGCGAGCACCTCCAGCGCGGTGAATCGCACGTGATCGCCCGGTTGCATCAGCGTGGGCGGGTTGCGGGCGGGATCGAACAGCTTGACGTCCGTGCGCCCGAGCAACTGCCAGCCACCCGGTGACACCGCCGGATAAATCCCTGTCTGCTCGCCCCCGATCCCCACGGACCCCGCCGGCACTTCCAGCCGCGGCTTCGCGTGACGCGGGGCGTTGAGCGTCGGATCGAGGCCGCCGAGGTAAGCAAATCCCGGCTGAAAACCCAGGAAGAACACGATGTAATCGGCTTGCGTGTGCCGCTTCACGAGTTCATCGATATCCAGCTTCAAATGCTTCGCCAGCGACGCCAGGTCCGGCCCGTCCGCCCCGCCGTAGCGCACGGGAATTTCGATTTCGGTGGTCCCGACATCCGCTTCCAGCGCCTCGTCCCAAGCGCTCTTCAGTTGCTGCGCGAGGTCGGTCTGCTCCAGTTGGAGCGGATCGAAGACGAGTGTCAGGTTGTTCATGCCCGGCACCACCTCGACGACATGCGGCCAGAGCCGCGCCGCGTCGGCGAGCGCCCACATTCGGCGCTGGCATTCGAGCGTGGCGGGCGCGGGCGCTTCGCAAACAAGCGCGGTGTCGCCGAGTGGATGAATTTTGGGTGGTGTCATGCTGACCTTGCCGGTAGTCGAGGGTGTGCCTCGATTCGATCATGGAATGTACATCGTCAATAAATTATCGACAATTTATCAATAAGAATGTGGGTTTGTTATTGAAATTTCATTCGATACGCTACACTCGCTGGCACATTGTTTCGTTGAATGCCATGCCTCGCCATCCGACCAAGATTGTTTCCTCCGAGCATCTCGTATCCGAAACCAGCGCGGAGTTGTCCGAGCTCGAGTACGGTTTGATCATGGCCGGCAACGCGTTCAACCGATGGATGGTGCGCTGCATGTCGGCGGCGGGCGCGAAGGACATGACGGCGGTGGAAGTATCGCTGCTTCATCATGTCAGTCATCGTGACCGCAAGAAAAAGATCGCCGATATCTGCTTTGTTCTCAATATAGAGGACACGCACGTTGCGAGCTATGCCTTGAAGAAGTTGATGGCGCGGGGCTATGTGGCCAGTGAAAAGGTGGGAAAGGAGGTGTTCTTTTCCGCAACGCCGGCGGGGCGGGAGCTGTGCGGGAAGTATCGGGAGGTGCGGGAGAGCTGTTTGATCAGCGCGCTGAAGGAGAGCGGGCTTTCGAACGAGCAGATTGGAGAGGCGGCGCAATTGCTGCGTAATGCCTCGGGGTTGTACGATACGGCGGCTCGCGCCGCTGCCTCACTATAGGGTTTTCGTTCGCACTTGGGCTGGGGTTTGGCGGTTGGGGTTGATGCCGGGTTGCTGCTTTCCAGGTCTTCGCGCGTTCCGTCTTGGCTGATTTTTTTAGCACTATTAGCCACTGTGCGTGGCGGCACTTCATTTCTTTTTCCAACGGCGAAAAAGAAACGAAGCAAAGAAAACGCCTTCCAACCGCTAATTCTTAAGTGTCCCGAGCGTGCATGTACAACTGTTTGGTACTTCAGAAGAACGCTCGACGCCGCAATCAGGAACACTTGAACCCCTCCCCCTCCGTCAACAGATACCCACACGCTTCGCCACCAGTAACTGTGGCAGTCAATACGGAAATCTGGCCCAAGTGAACAACGGGTTGAGCACATGACGGCGCTACAGCATTCTAAACTTGCCGAGACTGTGCCGCCGGTGGTCCCAGGCTCGCGCGGGCAAAACGGAACCAGTACAGCCAAGCCCGTCGTTTGGGCGTCAGCGCGCGCAGCGCGGAGGCCTAATTAGCGGATTCCCACACTGGTGGCGAAGCGTGTGGGTTGCGGTTGACGGAGGGGGAGGGTTTCAAGTGTTCTGAATTCCGGCGTCGAGCGTTCTTCTGAAGTACCAAACAGTTAAACGTGCACGCTCAGGACACTTAAGAGCCCTCGGTGGGGAGGCGTTTTCTTTGCTTCGTTTCTTTGTCGCCGTTGGACAAAGAAATGAAGTCCCGCCACGGACAGTGGCTAACAGTGCTAAAGAAATCAGAAAACAGGGAACGCGCGAAGGCCTAAGCAGCAGCAACCCAGCATCAATCCTGACCGCTGCCAAAGACCAACCAAGCGTCAGCGCATTACCCGTGAAATGAAGTCCCGCCACGCACAGTGGCTAACGGTGCTAAAGAAATTAGAAAACAGGGAACGCGCGAAGACCTAAGCAGCAGCAACCCAGCATCAATCCTGACCGCTGCCAAAGACCAACGAAGCGTCCGCGCATTACCCGTGAAATGAAGTCCCGCCACGGACAGTGGCTAATAGTGCTAAAGAAATCAGAAAACAGGGAACGCGCGAAGGCCGAAGCAGCAGCAACCCAGCAGCAACCCAGCATCAATCCTGACCGCTGCCAAAGACCAACGAAGCGTCAGCGCATTACCCGTGAAATGAAGTCCCGCCACGGACAGTGGCTAATAGTGCTAAAGAAATCAGCCAAAATAAACCGCGCGGTAGCCCAACCAGCAACAACCCGGCATAAACTCCGACCACTACTAAAAACCCACCAGGCGCTAGCCTCAATAAATCCCCGATTCAGTAACAATCGCCCCCAGCGGCAAATCGAACTCCCCCGCGGCAACGCATCACACCTGGCAGATTCAAAAGCCACCCCGATCGTAGCGGGCTTCCTGTCCGCGGGCCAAAACGCCAGCGTCCGGTCGTAATACCCGCCGCCATACCCCAACCGATACCGGTCGGCATCGAACCCCACGCAGGGAATCAACAGAAGATCCGGAACTACGAGCCGCTCCTCCTCCGGCACTGCAATCCCATAACGCCCCTTCTTCATGGCAGAGTCGCAACGCCACGCATGAAACACGAGCGGTTGCCTCGGAGCAACAACCACCGGCAACGCCGCCGTCCGCGACGCCGCCAGCGCGAGCCAGACGCTCAGCACATTGCGTGCATCGAACTCGCCGGCAACAGGCCAGTAAAACCCAATACACGATGCCTCCGGATACCGCCCCACGACCTCCATCAAGCGCCGCGCGAGCGCTTCGCCACGCGCCTCGTGATCAGCCTCGCCGCCTTGTGTTTCGCGGGTCGCAAGCAAGCTCGCACGCAGCGTGCTTTTGGCTTCCATCAGAGGGTTGCATGCTATGCTCTGGATCACTTCGCGCTCCACAAAAAACGATGTCAAAACGTCTCAAACGAGTATATCTCGCAGCCGCCACGGCGCTCGCCGCGATCACGCTGATCGGGTGCAGCACCGCATCGGCGGTTCGTCCTTCAGTCGATTATTCGCTGTCGCAAGATGACCGCACTTTCATTCAGTTGCGCGAAGCCGCGCGCTCGAATGACGCCGGCCGCGCCATGCAGCTCGCGGCGCAAATTCCGAATTATCCGGCGCCGGGTTACGTCGAATATTTCACGCTCAAGCCGCAGCTTTTCGACTCGCAAGGGCACGCGCGCGTGGATGCACCCGATGAACCCGTGCTTTCGTTCCTGCAGCGCTACGACGGCCAGGCTATCGCGGATCGCATGCGAAATGATTATCTCGTCGTGCTGGGCGCCCGCCACGACTGGCGCAATTTCCTCGATCAGTATCAGCGTTTTGTCCTGAACGACGACACGCAGGTGAAATGCTACGCGCTCGAAGCACGGGCATCGCGGGGGGAAAACGTGTCGGACGCCGCCCGGGCATTGCTCGTGGATCCTAAATGGTATGGCGACGGTTGCGTGGACCTGATCAACGCATTGGCGGTATCGCAGCAATTTACGTCCGATGACGTCTGGCAACAAATTCGTCTCGCGAACGAGCAGAACTACACGAACACCGCCAGCAAGATTGCCGACGCGCTCGGTCAGCAGCGCCCGAGTCAGAATTCCTTCGACAGCGCCTCGAACACGCCGCCGCTCTATCTGGCGCGTGGCGTAGGCCGGGACACGTCGTCGCACCAGCTCGCGTTGCTGGCCATCACGCGCATGGCGCGCAACGATCCGGCCATGGCCGCGGCATCGTTCAGTTCTGTTGCGCCGGCCCTGACGCCGCTGGAACGCGCTACCGGCTGGGGCACGATTGCGTATCAGGCTGCGTCGAAGCGCATGCCGAGCGCAGTGGACTGGTACCGGTTGTCGGTGAATGCGCAATTGTCGAATCCGGCCTACGAATGGCGCACACGCATGGCGTTGCTCGCCGGCGACTGGACCATGGTGCGCTGGTCGATCGAGCAGATGCCGCCCGCGCTGCGTAATCAAGCAACGTGGATCTACTGGCACGGACGCGCCTTGAAGCAGGCCGGCGACACCGCTACTGCCGCGCAGGAATTCACGAGCATCGCCGATCAGTTCAATTTCTACGGCCAATTGGCATCGGAAGAACTGGGGCAGAAGATCACCGTGCCGCCGCGCACGACCGTGACCGACGCCGAAATCGTACAAGCCCAGACCATTCCGGGTTTCGCGTTGTCGCAGAAGTTCTACAACATGAACCTGCGCCTTGAAGGCAACCGCGAATGGAACTGGCCGCTACGGACCATGACTGATCGTCAGTTGCTGGCGGCGGCTCAGTACGCTCGGCGTATCGAATTGTTCGATCGCACGGTGAATACCGCCGATAAAACCAAGACAGAGCACGATTTCTCGCTACGTTATCTGGCGCCCTACAAGGACGTGGTCGACCGCGAATCGAAAAATACCGGGCTGGATATCGAATGGGCCTACGGCCTGATCCGCCAGGAATCGCGTTTCATCATCAACGCGAAGTCCGAGGTTGGTGCGGGCGGCCTGATGCAACTGATGCCCGGAACCGCGCAGCTCGTGGCGAAGAAGATCGGCATGGGTCCGGTTTCGCGTGAGCAGATGAATGACATCGATACAAACATTCTCCTCGGCACGAACTACCTGGCCATGGTCTATAACCAGTTCGACGACTCCGCTGTGCTGGCAACAGCCGGTTACAACGCCGGCCCGGGCCGGCCGAAACAATGGCGCTCCACGCTGACCGGTCCGGTAGAGGGCGCGATTTTTGCTGAAACCATTCCGTTCACCGAAACCCGCGATTACGTCAAGAACGTGCTGTCGAACACCGTGTACTACGCGGCGTTGTTCGAGGGTCGTCCGCAATCGCTGAAGGCGCGGCTCGGCTACATCGCGCCGTAAGCGTATCGCATCAGACTCGCCGCGCGTTTCGCTTATCCGGCAACGCGGCGCGCCGGAAGCCACGCCCGGCCTCGGCCGTTCAAGCTTCCCTCGCGCCGCCGACGTCACTCACAGAGGCGAATATGCGACATCAAACCATTGCGTTGATCGGCGGGTCGGGGTTTATCGGCAGTCATCTGGTGAACGCGCTTGTGGAAGTCGGCAAGAACGTGCGCATCGCCACCCGGCGGCGTGAAAACGCGGCGCATCTCACGCTCTTGCCCGTGGATGTGATCGAAACCAACGTCTACGATCCCGCTCAACTCGCCGCTTTCGTTTCGCAAGCCGACGCCGTCATCAATCTCGTCGGCGTGCTGCAAGGCAAACGTGGCGCGCCCTACGGTCCGCAATTCGCGAAGGCGCACGTCGAATTGCCGAACAAGATCGTGGCCGCGTGTCAGGCGAAAGGCGTGCGACGCCTCCTTCACATGAGCGCGCTCGGAGCGGATTCGAACGGCCCGAGCATGTATCTGCGATCAAAAGGGGATGGCGAAAAAGCCGTGCGCGATTCGAACCTGGCCACGACCATCTTTCGTCCGTCCGTGGTCTTCGGTCCGGAGGACAACTTCCTGAACCAGTTCGCATTCCTCGAACGGATCTTTCCGATCATTCCACTCGCGTGTTCGCAGGCGCAATTCCAGCCAATATTTGTCGGCGATGTCGCCAAGGCCTTCGTCAACGCGCTCGATCTCGATGCCGCCAGCGGTCGCGCATACGAACTCGCCGGCCCGAGGGTCTACACGCTCGAAGAACTCGTGCGCTTCAGCGGCGCGGCGATCGGCAAGAACGCGCGCATCATCCGTTTGCCTGACAGCCTTGGCCGCTTGCAGGCCATGTCGCTGGAACTCGCGCCCGGCGAACCCATGATGTCGCGCGATAATCTGGATTCAATGAAAGCGCCGAACATTGCCAGCGGGCCGATTGCGCCGGAACTCGGCATCGATCCGGCGAGCGTCGAGGCGATTGCGCCGATGTATCTCACGGGCGCCTCCACGCGTTCGCGTTTCAACACGTTCCGTGCGTCGGCGGGGCGTTGAATCAAATACTCAACTTCAAATTTCTGCGATGAAACTCGTTATCGGTGACAAAAATCAGTCGTCGTGGTCCATGCGGCCGTGGCTCGTGCTCAAGCACTTCGGCATCCCGTTTGAAGAGGTGCTGATCCGCCTCGGCCAGCCGGACTCGACCGCGAACATCCTGGCACATTCACCGTCCGGCAAGGTGCCGTGCCTCGTGACCGATGCCGGCGACGCCGTCTGGGAATCGCTCGCGATCATGGAAACGCTGGCCGAGCTTTTCCCGCAACACGCCATGTGGCCACGCGATGCCGCCGCTCGCGCGCACGCCCGCAGCATCAGCGCGGAAATGCACGCGGGTTTCGGCGATCTGCGCGAACAAATGTCGATGAACATCCAGCGTCAGGCGTTCGGCCAGCCGTTGACGGCGGGGGCGTTGTCGAACGTGAAGCGCATCGACAAGATCTGGAGCAACTGTCTGAGCGCGCACGGCGGACCGTTCCTGTTCGGCAAGGAATTCGGCATCGCAGATGCGATGTTCGCGCCCGTCGTCATGCGCTTCAACTCGTACGCGCCGAAGATCAGCGACCATGCGCGCGACTACTGCAAGCACATCACCACCATGCCGGAAGTCGCCGAATGGATTGAAGGCGCGCGGAAAGAGCAATGAACATCTATGCCGTGGGCGGCGCGATCCGCGATGAAATGCTGGGTTTGCCGGTGCAGGACCGCGATTACGTCGTGGTCGGCGCCACGCCCGACCAAATGACAGCGCAGGGTTTCAAGCCGGTCGGCAAGGATTTTCCGGTATTCCTGCATCCGCAGACGCACGAGGAATATGCGTTGGCGCGGACGGAACGCAAGACATCGGCGGGATATCACGGGTTTCAGTTTTTCTACGCGCCCGATGTCACGCTCGAAGAAGATCTCGCCCGGCGCGACCTGACCGTCAACGCAATGGCGCGCGAAGTCCGGCCTGATGGCGAATTGACCGGACCGGTGATCGATCCGTTCAATGGCCGGGCTGACGTTGAAGCGCGCGTGTTCCGCCATGTGGGCGAGGCGTTCATAGAAGATCCAGTGCGCATTCTCCGGCTTGCACGGTTCGCGGCGCGCTTTGCTGATTTCACCATCGCCGACGAAACCCTTGCCCTGATGAAACGCATGGTCGCCGATGGCGAAGTCGATGCGCTCGTGCCCGAACGTGTGTGGCAGGAAGTATCGCGCGGGTTGATGGAAAAAAAGCCGTCGCGCATGTTCGAGACGCTCCGCGCATGCGGCGCGCTCGTGCGGATCTTGCCCGAGGTGGATTCGTTATGGGGCGTCGCGCAACGTGCCGACTATCACCCGGAAGTCGATACCGGCATTCACGTGATGATGGTCGTGGATTACGCGGCGTCGCACGGTTTTACGTTGCCCGTCCGCTTCGCCGCGCTCACGCACGATCTCGGCAAGGCGACCACGCCGGAAGACATCTTGCCGCGCCATGTCGGGCATGAAGGGCGCAGCGTCGATTTGCTGAAGCCGCTATGCGAGCGTCTGCGCGTGCCGAACGATTGCCGCGACCTCGCGCTGCTGGTCGCGCGTGAGCACGGGAATATTCATCGGGTGATGGAGTTCGGGGCGGCCGCCTTGGTCCGCTTGTTCGAACGATGCGATGCGTTGCGCAAGCCCGCGCGGTTTGCCGAAGCGCTGCAAGCCTGTGTGTCCGATGCACGCGGCCGTCTTGGTCTAAGTCAGCAGCCGTATCCGCAAGCCGAGCGTTTGCGCGAGGCGCTGGTGGCGGCGCGCGGGGTCGATGCCGGCGCCGTCGCGCAGCAATACGCCAGCGAGCCGGCGAAGATCAAGGACGCGGTGCATGCGGCGCGGGTTGCGGCCGTGGACGCGGCGCTTCAGAACGCTTAAAGCGCCCGCGCGATCAGCGAAAGAATGATCGAAAGCAGGATGGTGGACATGAACGGGAACGAATACTCGCGCCCGAACAGTTTCAACGTGAAATCGCCGGGCAACTTGCCGATGCCGAGTTTCTTCATCCACGGCAACGAGGCCGAAAGAATGGTCAACGCAATGAACGTGGTGAGAACCCAGCGGATCATGGCGTCATAGCGTGTGTGAGCGGTCGCCGGAGGAGAACGCGGCGATTGTTTCATCGATACCGCGCGAAAACGCGATCACCTTGAACAACTCGCCCATTTCCGCCTCGGACAACAACTTCTGAACCGCGTTTGCTGCGGGGAGGAAACGGCGGACATCGGTGGGATCGAGGTCGGAAAGTGCGTCCGTGATCCCCGCGTTCATCAAGAACCGCGCTTGCGATGTAAAGCCAAGCAGGTCAGCGCCCGCCTCGGTCCCGGCTTCCGCGATCCCCGAAAACTCCACATGCGCCGTGATGTCCTGCAAGCCGGGATACAGAAATGGATCGCCATGCGCCCGGTGGCGGTAGTGGCACATCAGCGTGCCCTGCGCGCGCTGTGCATGATAAAACTCGCGCCGGGGAAAGCCGTAATCGATAAAAAACGCGGCGCCGCGGGTGAGCATCGTGCAAATCGTGCGCGTGAAAGCCAGCGCGGCTTCGTGCGTCTCGCTCACATATTCTATGAAAGGCTCGTCGTTGACTTCGTCGATGGTCGTATCGATTTCGGCGAGCAGCGGGTTATCTAGCGCGGCCAACAGGGGTTTGTCGTCGAAGGCGAAATGATCGTGGCTCCAGATGACACCGCGTTCGTGCCAATCGCCGAGTTTGCGCACGACCAGGCGCACGGGCATGGCATCGAGCACTTCGTTGCCGATCACCACGCCTTCGAAATGTTCGGGCAACGCACTCAGCCAGCGGACTTTCGATGCCAGTTCCGGCGCATCGGCGTCGATCGTCGCGCGCTGGCGTTGCTGCAATTCCCCCGAAAGATCCACGATTGAATAGCTGTCGAACGGAACGTCCAGCGCCTTGAGCGCGTTCAGCAAACCCGCCGCAAGTTTGCCCGTGCCGGCGCCGAACTCCATCAGGTTGCGCGTGCCGCTGTCCCGCAACGCTTGTGCGACCGGCCGTGCAAGCGTTGCCGAGAACAATGGCGACATTTCAGGCGCGGTGACGAAATCGCTGCCATCGTCGCCGCGTTTGCCGAATTTCATCGCGCCGCCGCTGTAATAGCCGAGGCCAGGCGCATAAAGCGCGAGTTCCATGTATCGGCTGAAAGGCATCCAGCCACCTACGGACGCGATTTCTTCGCGGATGCGCGCGGTCAGCCGCTCGGATTGCGCGAGCGCGTCGGGGCCGGGAGCAGGTAAACTGTCGGATTCGTGAGCTTTTGGATTCATTCCGGCATTGTAAATGAGCGATTCTTCGTCGACTTCTCCTGATTCTTCCGCCCCCAAATCCCGCGTCGTGCTGATCACGGGCGCGGCGAAACGCATCGGCCGGGGGCTGGCGCTTGGTTTTGCGGCGCGCGGCTGGGACGTCGCCGTGCATTTCAACGGCTCGGAACAGGACGCGCAGGAAGTCGTCGCGGCGATCCGCGCGCTCGGCCGCCGGGCGGTTGCGCTTGGTGCGGATCTTGGCGTCGAGGACGATGTCGCGAAACTGGTGCCGGGGTGTATCGAAGCGTTGGGTGGCCTGCATTGCGTGGTGAACAACGCATCCCGGTTCACGGAAGATACCGCGCGTGATTTCAGCTACGCGCGTCTGCTCGAGATGATGGCGGTCAACGTGGCCGCGCCGCTGGCTCTGGCGCGTGCGCTTCACGAAGCCACGCCGGAGGCCGCCATCCACGACGAAACCCGGCGCGCGTGCGTCATCAACGTGCTGGACCAGAAGCTGTACAACATGAATCCGGACTATTTGTCGTACACGTTGAGCAAGGCGGCGCTCGAAACCGCGACCGTCGCGCTGGCTCAGGCGCTTGCGCCAAAGTTGCGCGTGGTCGGGCTCGCGCCGGGTCTGACGTTGCCATCGGCGGACATGACGGATGCCGAGTTCGAAGCCGCGCATCGCGTGACGCCGTTGGGTCGCGCTTCGCATGTCGAGGACGTGGTCGCAGCCGCATGTTATCTCGCCGATGCGTCCGGTGTGACGGGCACGACGCTCATTGTCGACGGCGGCCAGCATCTCGTGCCATCGCCGCGCGATGTCATGTTTTTGATGGCCGACCGCACCTAGTAAGTTAATCAGTATTCCCAGGACACGACCATGCTTGCCGTTCTTTCGCATCCCCGGCTCGCCGATTGCCGGCGCCTTTTTCTGCGCAATTACGAAGTGCGCATCAACATCGGCGTGCACGATTTCGAGAAGCAGGGCGAACAACGCGTCGTGATCAACGTGGAATTGTTCGTGCCGCTGGCTTTATCGACGCCGGTCGAGGACAAGTTGCGCGAAGTCGTCGATTACGACTTCATGCGCTCGACCATCGCCAAACGTGTAGGCAAAGGGCATATCCACTTGCAGGAAACCCTTTGCGACGACGTCGCCGCTGCGCTGCTCGAACATCCAAATGTGCGGGCAGTGGTGGTATCGACGGAAAAGCCGGACGTTTATCCCGATTGCGATGCCGTTGGCGTCGAGGTCTTTCGCATCAAAGAGGTGGCGGCATGAGTTCGATTATCGAGCCAGTTTCGGTTCCGAAAATTCGCGAGCCGATGACGCGCCACGAGCAAAAGCAGGCGTACGAGAACAACAAGCTGTTCAAGCGCCTCGCGCGGCAAGTGGGCGAAGCGGTTGTCGACTACAAGATGATCGAGGACGGCGACAAGGTGATGGTGTGCCTTTCGGGCGGCAAGGATTCGTACGCCATGCTCGAACTGCTGATGCGGCTGCGCGAGCGCGCGCCGATCAATTTTGACATCGTGGCGGTGAATCTCGATCAGAAGCAGCCCGGTTTTCCCGAGCACGTGCTGCCCGAATATCTGAGCAAACTCGATATCCCGTTTCATATCGAAAATCAGGATACGTACAGCATCGTCAAGCGGCTCGTGCCGGAAGGCAAGACCACGTGCTCGCTCTGTTCCAGACTGCGGCGCGGGATTTTGTATCGTGTGGCCGGTGAATTGGGCGCAACGAAAATTGCGCTAGGCCATCATCGCGATGACATCCTGCAGACGCTGTTTCTGAATATGTTCTACGGCGGCAAATTGAAGGGAATGCCGCCGAAACTTCAATCCGATGACGGCAAGAATGTCGTGATCCGGCCGCTCGCGTATATCAAGGAACGGGATCTGGAGAAGTTCGCCGAGCTGCGCGAATTCCCGATCATTCCTTGCAACCTGTGCGGCAGCCAGCCGAACTTGAAGCGCGCGGAAATGAAGGCGCTGATTCGCGATTGGGAAAAGCGCTTTCCCGGACGCGTGGAGAATATGTTCAACGCGTTGTCGAACGTGGTGCCGTCGCATTTGATGGATCACAAGCTGTTTCCGTTCGGCGGTTTGCGCGCGACAGGCATGGCGGATCCGACGGGTGATATCGCTTTTGACGAAGATCCATGTTCAACGGAACCTGCTTCCCAGACTATTTCGATTGTCCAGTTCGACGATATTTGAAGCTGTCTGGTGATTCGGCACTGCTAGTTGTTTTTTAAACCGGTGTTCTGGATCTAACCGAGTTTCTACGTTTATGAGATGAAGGAGATGATAGGCTGCGCCGTTTGTGTGTTTTAAGCTTTAGTTTAAATGCTTGAACGCCATCGCCAATTCGATAAGCGGAGCAGGCATGCGGCAGATTATCTCGTTGCGGTTAATCATCTATCGGAAGCTCAGGGAACTTACAGTATTCAGTTGCGCGCTTCTCTTGTTTGCGGTCAGCAGCGCGGCAAATACGGGTTTCGAAGGTCAGTCATCACCACATTCAGCGTTCACACGCGCTCCGGTTGAGCGTGTCATGAAGCCGCGTGCCCGAAATACAAAAGGCGCTTCCGCGACAAGGCCTGCGAGGCGGCCGCCTCCTACGTCGAACATTGCCGCTTGCCGGGTTCAGCTTGAGGCGAAGTTGCCCTTGACCAGATTCTTCGGCTTTTTCACGGTGCCGGCCGAGATCGACGGACGAACTTATCCAATGGTCGTGGATACGGGCAGCGACCAGACGACTATTGAACCTGCCATGGCGAATGTCTGGCATCTGCAGGAGGACAAGTTCGGCGAGCACAAGGTAACGGGTCTCGGCGGAGAGGCAGGCTGGCATTATCCGCGCATCCTTTCGTCCCTGAAACTGGGAGCGCCCGAGTGGATTGATCTCCGCGTCAGTCCGACCTCTTTCGCCTTTGTTGCAAAGCGGGCGCGTGAAGCACGATTGCCCGCACCGATTGGCTTTCTGGGCTCCAACATACTGACACGGTACGACGTTGAACTTGATTTTCCCGCGCGGACCATGGCGCTCTATTCGGTGTCGAATTGCGTCGGCCGGTTTGTTCCATGGTCGGGACAATTCACTGCCTTTTCCGCCGATTTAACGCGGCGTAACCGTTTCGTACTGCATATATCGGCGAATGGACATCCCATTCGGGCAGTCATCGATACAGGCGCGGAGACCTCGATTGCGGCCAAAGCCAGCATTGCCGGGACCGGAGCGGACCTGACGGCGATGGAGAAAACGGTGCCCTTGTACAACTTCGGCTGGGATGGCGAGCCGATTGCGAGTTATCGGCATAGCGTGGACCTGGATATTGGCGCCGAACGGTTCCCAAGCGCGTCGATCGAGGTGGGGGACATCGCGCTGCCGGACTTCGATATGGTTCTCGGCATGGACTACTTGCGAGGGCGCCGTGTCTGGCTTTCATACTCGACGGGCTGGGTTTTCATGCAACGCATGGACGCGTCCTGAGCGTCCGGACCGTTGCTCAGCAAGGCCGGGCCGCAATTTCAGGATACGCCCGCATGTTATATTGACGCCTCCAACACTTCCAAAAAAGCTGACGCCATGAACATCGTAATTTTGGCGGCAGGTACCGGCAAGCGCATGCGTTCCGCCTTGCCGAAAGTCCTTCATCCCCTGGCTGGCCAGCCGCTCTTGTCCCATGTGCTCGATGTCGCGCGCACGCTCAACCCCACGCGGCTTGTCGTGGTGGTCGGGCATGGCGCCGATCAGGTGCAGAACGCTGTTGGCGCGCCCGACGTCCAGTTTGCGATCCAGGAGCAGCAACTCGGCACCGGCCACGCGGTCATGCAGGCGCTGCCGCTGCTTGACCCTGCTGTTTCCACGCTGATTCTCTACGGCGACGTACCCCTCACGCGCGCAAGCACGTTAAAACGTCTCGTCGATACCGCCGGCCAGCACTACGGCGTCCTCACCGTCAACCTCGACGATCCGACGGGTTACGGCCGTATCGTGCGTGACGCGATGGGCAAGGTTCAGCGCATTGTCGAGCAGAAGGATGCCAACGCCGATCAACTGAAAGTCAGCGAGATCAATACGGGCATCGTGATTACGCCAACGGCGCAGCTTGGCGAATGGCTGGCATCGTTGAAGAACGACAACGTGCAGGGCGAGTTTTATCTCACCGATGTCGTCGAACGTGCGCTCGAAGCAGGTATCGAAGTCGTGACCTCGCAGCCCGACGACGAATGGGAAACGCTCGGCGTGAACAGCAAGCAGCAACTCGCCGAACTCGAACGCATTCATCAGGGCAACGTCGCCGAAGATCTGCTTGTTGCAGGCGTGACGCTGATGGACCCGGCGCGCATCGACGTGCGCGGCACGCTGACGTGCGGACGCGATGTTTCCATCGATGTGAATTGCGTCTTCGAAGGCAACGTGACGCTCGCGGATAACGTGACCATTGGCCCGAATTGCGTCATCCGCAATTCAAGCATCGGCGCCGGCACGCGCGTTGATGCTTTCACGCACATTGAAGGCGGCACGACCGGCGCGAACGTCGTGCTGGGACCGTATGCGCGATTGCGGCCAGGCGCCGTGCTCGGCGACGAAGCGCATGTCGGCAACTTCGTGGAAGTGAAGAACGCGGTGTTCGGGCGCGGCTCGAAGGCGAATCACTTGAGTTATATCGGCGATTCCGATGTCGGCGCGCGCGTGAATATTGGCGCGGGCACGATCACCTGTAACTACGACGGCGCGAACAAATTCCGTACGGTGATCGAAGACGATGTGTTCGTCGGCTCGGACACGCAACTTGTTGCGCCGGTACGCGTGGCGCGCGGCGCGACGATCGCGGCGGGCACGACGGTCTGGAAGGACATCGTTGGAGAAAACCAGCTCGTGCTGAACGAGAAGACGCAGATCAGCAAAAGCGGTTACGTACGGCCGGTGAAGAAAAAAGCTTGAGAACAATTACGAATGCTCGCGCGATTCAGGCGATTCGGGCGATTCGAAAACAACTTGAAGGATAGATCCATGTGCGGAATTGTTGGCGCGGTCGCGCAACGTAACATTGTCCCGGTGCTGGTCGAAGGGTTGCGGCGGCTCGAATACCGCGGCTACGATTCATGCGGCGTCGCCGTCATCGCCGATGGCGAAACCAAACGCGCGCGCAGCGTCGCCCGCGTCGCCGATCTCGCCGAACAGGTCCGCGAAAGTCATCTGGACGGCGTGACCGGCATCTCGCACACGCGCTGGGCCACGCACGGCGCGCCCGTCACCGACAACGCGCATCCTATCTTCTCGCGCAACGAGCTGGCGCTGGTGCACAACGGCATCATCGAGAATTACGAAAGCCTGCGGACCACGTTGCGTGAAAAGGGCTACGAATTTGTATCGCAGACCGATACCGAAGTCATCGCGCATCTGATTCACAGCATGTATCGCGGGGATTTGTTTCAGACCGTGCGCGAGGCCGTGAAACTGTTGCACGGCGCGTATGCCATCGCCGTGATTCACAAGGATCAGCCGAACACGGTGGTCGGCGCGCGTGAAGGTTCGCCGCTGGTGGTCGGTGTGGGCGATGGCGAAAACTTCCTGGCTTCGGACGCGCTGGCGCTCGCGGGCAGTACCGACCGGTTTGCATACCTGGATGAAGGCGATGTGGTCGAGATCACGCTCGATGGCGTGAAGATCGTCGATCGCGATGGCATTCCAGCGCAGCGCGAAGTGCGCGTGGTCGCGGCGTACGGCGGCGCGGTTGAACTCGGGCCGTACCGGCATTTCATGCAGAAGGAAATCTTCGAGCAGCCGCGCGCCATCACCGACACCATTCCCCAGGCCGAGCGGTTCACCGCTGACCTGTTCGGCGCCAAGGCGGCAGAAGTGTTCGCCGATATCGACAGTGTGCTGATCCTCGCGTGCGGCACGAGTTCTTATGCCGGCATGACGGCGAAGTACTGGCTTGAGTCCATCGCCAGGATTCCTACGCAGGTCGAGGTGGCGAGTGAGTACCGGTATCGCGAGTCGGTGCCGAATCCGAAGGCGCTGGTCGTGGTGATATCGCAGTCGGGCGAAACCGCCGATACGCTCGCCGCGTTGAAGCACGCACAGTCGCTTGGGCACAAGCACACGCTGGCCGTGTGCAACGTGAGTTCAAGCGCGATGGTGCGGCTGACGGAGCTGACGTTTCTCACCCATGCGGGCACCGAGATTGGCGTGGCGTCCACGAAGGCTTTCACGACCCAATTGGTCGGCATGTTCGTGCTGGCGGTGACGCTCGGCGCGTTGCGCGGCCATGTGAGCGCGAAGCAGGAAACCGCGTATCTCGCGCAGTTGCGGCATCTGCCGGCGGCGCTGAACAGCGTGCTTGCGCTGGAGCCGCAGATCATCGCTTGGGCAGAGGAGTTTTCTCGGAAGGAAAATGCACTGTTCCTCGGGCGCGGGCTGCATTATCCGATCGCGCTCGAAGGCGCGTTGAAGCTGAAGGAAATCTCGTATATCCATGCTGAAGCGTATCCGGCGGGTGAGTTGAAGCATGGGCCGCTGGCGTTGGTCACGGAGGCAATGCCGGTCGTGACGATCGCACCCAACGACACGCTGCTGGAGAAGCTCAAGTCGAATATGCAGGAGGTGAAGGCGCGCGGCGGCGAGCTGTATGTTTTCGCCGATGCAGATACGCGCATTGTCAGCGAAGCCGGCATTCATGTGATCCGGATGCCGGAGCACTATGGCTTGCTGTCGCCGATCCTGCATACGGTGCCGCTACAGTTACTGGCGTATCACACGGCTTGTGCAAGAGGGACCGATGTGGATAAGCCAAGGAACCTGGCCAAGAGTGTGACGGTGGAGTGAGGGGGTAGGGGCTTTGTGGTCAGCCATCAAAGCCATCAAAGTCACGAAGTCCACGCCGAATCCTGAAGCGCTGCGTCGATGCTTGTCATCACGCGGCGCTTTTTCTTTGAACGCCCGCAGGCGCGCGTAACACGGCCTGAGCGGTCGGTACGGGCTTCTCGCGTTCACGGGCACCAAGGAAAGCCTGGAACCACCAGAACGTCGCTACAGCCCGCCAGATATCACGCTTCGTCACCTTCAACGCATTCGCTCGTTCGAAATCTCAAGCCATGCAAGTCACCACCATCGGCTTCACCCAAAAATCGGCCGCACAGTTCTTCACGCTGTTAAAGCAAGCCGAAGTCCGCACCCTTCTCGATGTCCGTCTGAACAACACTTCGCAACTCGCGGGCTTCTCCAAAAAACCGGACCTCGAGTTCTTCCTGTCCGAGCTACTCGATATCAGATACGTCGAGCTTCGTGAGCTTGCGCCCGAACGCGACCATCTCAAGCGATACCGATCGGGTGATCTGTCATCGAAGACTTGCCGTCGATTACTTGAATTCACGATGGTCCAATCGCTTGAGCATCGAACATTTACTGGGACGCCGAGCTGTGCTCACTTTCTAAGCGCCATCGGCAACGCATATCCTTCACCCCTTAATGGTTTTATCGTGAGTGATATGTATACATAGTAATAGTTAACAAGCATCGCCCGTTTCTGTGGACAAGCATCGAAAGCGTCATTGCATCAACGCTCTACAGAACAGATAACCGCAAGCAGGCGTGCGGGACAACAGGGTGGATCAAAGGATAACTTCTGCGGCGTTGCGAACATGCCCGCGGTTATCAAGAATCGGCGCACACCAATCCGTATTGTTATGCCGAAGTTATCCAGAGGCTGTAACGGATAACTCGTACATCTTTCAGCCGATGTTCATCAGCGACATCTGGCTCACGAGCAATGCTCGGAGTTCGTTCAAGTCCGGCCGCGTTCCCCAGTTGCGCGCGCCGGCAACCGATGCAATCGCCATCCACGAGTTGGGCGGAAACCATTCACGCAACGCCACTTCGTCCTGAAGGATGCGAAGGCGGCCAGTTTCCTCGCAGTAGTCAGCGCACATTTGCGTGCCGGCCGCTTGCGCTGTGACTCGAAGGCTTCGGGGTCGCAGCATGGGTCCTCCTGTTCGGTGAACCGCTCAGGACGGTGTCGCGGCGGTGTGCTGACTTGCTTCCATTGCACGTTCTTTCGCTTTCTCCTTCGCCATGTGATGTCCGACAATGCAGCCGCCCATTGCGCCGATCACCGCATGATGACCCGCGACGTGGCCCGCAACGCCGCCTACAACTGCGCCCTTGAGACATCCCGCCGCGTTGGCCGAGCCGGCGAACGCGAAGAGCGTCATCGACAATACGGCAGCGATATTGCGCTTGTTCATTCCACGATCCTCGATGGTTCCGGCGGCATCGACAACGACGTCATCCGGTAGTGAAAAGTCTATGTGCAGTTTCCGCTCGCAAGTGAAACCGGTTTGCGAGATTGGTAACGCGGAGTTACCGCGCGCCCGATATGCCTATGCGCTGCTCAACCGCCAACCCATGCAGGGGTTCTGCGTTGAGCTTCAGTCCGCTGAGGGGATCGGCGCTGTGTGTGTCGATGAGAGGGGAAGCATTCGAGGTCGCGCTCTCGGCTTTCGATGCCGAAAGAATGCCGGTCAATGCCGCGATGCCAATACCGCTCACCGCGATCACTGCAATGGCCGTGACGGCGATCAGCGAATGAATGCGGCGACGTTGCTGCTCGTGAAGATGCCAACTAGTGCTCATGACAAGCCTCGCGGTGGGTGCGTCTTGCTACAACGCGCGCCCGGCAGTGCCGGTGCACCGCCCTCACGTGAGATTTGTAAGCAGTTGTGCGGTTTGAGATCAATTGGCGTCGCACAATAAAAAACCCCGTGCGGACACGGGGTTTTGGTGCTGGAACGCTATTAGACAGTTGGCCCGGCACGCCCACGGCTGAAGAGCCGCACGATGATCAATAGAATCACCGCGCCGATCACGGCCGTAATCAGGGATCCGATGATGCCGCTGCCCAGGTGCAGGCCAAGCGCGCCACCCAGCCATCCGCCGATAAACGCGCCGACGATCCCCACAATGATGTCCACCACGATCCCAAAGCCGCCGCCATCGACAATCCGGCCGGCGAGCGCGCCTGCAATGACGCCGATGATGAGCCAGAAGATGATTCCGTGCGATACAGGTTCCATAGCGTTCTCCGTTGGGTAGTTCCGCGTTGCGGGAAACGCAAGTTGAACGCGGCGATTCGGTAGGCGCAAACCACGTGCCCGGATTCGACCGAAGCGGCGCGGTTACATCTGACGATCTTTTTCATTCCTGGATACGCAAACTAACTTTCTGTTTCACCTGCGGCGAATGCGCGTCTATAGGATGGGTCACCCGGAAAGTTGCGCCTGCTGCGAATGGCCGGGCTGTTCCCATCCAAGTGTAAAGAAGGGCTTACCAGAGAATATCTACAACCATGGACCGCGTGCATCGGACGCTTCTTTATATAGGCGACAAGCCGGACGAAAAGCTAGTAAAGAGTCTCAGCGATGCCGCGTGGAAAGTGGTACCCGCAATCAACGCAAATGCATCAAGTGATTTAAGCGATGCACCCATGCCCGGCTTGCTCGACTTGACGGCCGGCGTGAGCAAGCCGCATTTGGAGAGGGTCGAACAGCTTTCGCGTTCTGCTCTAGTGGCGTGGGTTGCGCTGGTATCGCGTGAATCGCGGGACTTGCGGGAGGTGCGCGACGCCATCGCCGCGCATTGCTTTGACTTCGTCACGGTGCCTACGCAGCATGAGCGCATTCTGACCGTGTTGTCGCAGGCGGTCGGCATGGAAGCGCTACGGTTCGAAGGAGACACGGCACTTGCCGATGGCGCTATGGCAAGTAGCATGATTGGATCGTCGGAGGTGATGCGGGCGCTTCATCGCGCGATCGGAAAAGTTGCTTCGACGGATGCGACCGTTTTCATATCAGGTGAATCGGGCACGGGGAAGGAATTGACCGCGCAGATGATTCACGCACGATCGGCACGGCGCGACATGCCGTTCATCGCGGTGAACTGTGGTGCGATCCCGCACGAGTTGCTGCATTCGGAATTGTTCGGCTATGAACGCGGCGCCTTCACGGGCGCAACGCAAAGAAAGATCGGACGTGTCGAGGAAGCCAATGGCGGCACGTTGTTTCTCGATGAAATCGGCGACCTTCCAGCGGAAAGTCAGGCAGCGTTGTTGCGTTTCATTCAAGAGCGAAAAATCGAAAGGCTGGGCGGCATCGAAAGCGTGGATGTCGATGTGCGCGTGATTACCGCGACGCATGTCGACATGCAGACGGCGGTCGATGAAGGACGTTTCAGGGCCGACCTGTTTTTTCGTCTCTGCGTGCTGGAAATTCGGGAGCCACCGCTTCGGATGCGCGGAAAAGATATTACGGAACTGGCGTCGTACGCGCTCGAACGCTTCAAGGACGAACGCGCACGGCGCATACACGGGTTCGCGCCGGATGCGATTGCTGCCTTGCATAACTATGGCTGGCCCGGCAATGTGCGCGAACTTATTAATCGTGTACGTCGCGCAATTATTTTATCCGAGGGAAAATACATCACTGCTCAGGATCTCGAACTAACCGAGCACGCCGCGAATGCACCGGATTCGCTTCGGGAGGCCCGCGCGGCGGCGGACCGGCGCGCGATAGAATTGGCGCTTTTCGTACACAAGGGCCGCGTCGTGGATGCAGCGCGCGGTCTCGGGATTTCCAGGGTCCATTTGCACCGGCTGATGCAGGATCTGGGAATGCCGACACGCGCCGCCGGCGACGACATGCAAGAAGCCGGCGATCCGGCCCCAGCCCTTTGATTACACCCGTACCCACTTAACATGGAGACTTTTATGCGCATGCTGGAGTCTATCGGTTACGCAGCGTGGACGACATGCGAAGAGTGCGGAAATGACTTTCCTGCAGGTACTTACAGATGTGGGCGGTGCGGCCATGTGCCAAACCTTTTGCACCGTTTGACGAGCTTCGCAACCACGGTATTTCAGAAGAAAAGTATCAGGCGCCCCAAGCGTTCGCAAGGCGCGTATCCGGGACTGGCTGAAGGCGCGCTGAAGTTCTATCAGACGCGCTCGAAACGCACGGAGCAACTGCTATGGGCAGGTCTGCTTGCCGGAGGCGTGTTGATCGTATGGGCTCTGAGTGGCTCTCGTCCGTCGAACATGGATCTGAAGCCGCAGCCGGTTTCTTCTCATGCGCTCGTGAGCGGAGCGGTCGTCCGGATGCAGGCTGCAACTGCCGGGGCTATCGCAAGTGCACCTGCCCCTGCACTTGCAAACGCGAGCGTCTCGCCGGCACAGCCACCCGCCGTGATACCGGCAATTCCGGGTGCTGCCGAGTTTTATCGTGCTATGGGGAGCCGCAATCTTTTTGTGGCGCATCGGACTCTTGCGGCGATGCCGGCAAACGACAGCACCAATCCTCAGTTGCAGCAGATGCGCGTGGACCTGGCTACCCGCGAACGTTTGCGCGATGACCTTTTGCATCGCGCTGCACGCTGCCGTGCAACGGGCGACTGGCGATGTGTATCGGACAATGCGTCGCAGGCTTCCGCCGTGGATGCATCGAGCGTGTCCGCGCGACGGCTGGTTGCTCAGGCCGCTCAGGCAGGCGGCAAGTGATTGAATGTGCGTGATGCGCTCAAGCGACCCATGAGCGCGTGCCGCCGCCAACCTTCGATTCCAGCGCATCGTTTGTCGCCGATACACAAAGCAGCGCTTTGACACGCTTTGCCTGCTCCGCGACGAGATCGAAATGTTCTTGCACGAATGTAAGTCTTGCCGTCCAGTAGGCGCCGTTCAGATGTGGAACGGGCCCTTGCGTCCGCGACAGGCGCAGCATCTTTTCCAGATGATCGATCTCGCCCTCTGCTAGTACTGATCGGAATTTGGTAGATGCGGAAATCGTCGATGCCATGCGTCGCCCCAGTACTTTTTAGTGAACGGGAACGTAGTGCAAGTGGCATGCCCAAAACAGCTAATAAGCGGGTCGTGTTTGTTACGCGCGTAATCGTTCGCGAATCTGCAACACAACATCTTCCCTGAGTGCATTGCGTTTTCGGCGCAGCGCATTTCCCTTAGCCGAGTCATCGCGATCCGCAAGATTCAACCGGGGCGGGGCAAGCACGAACCAGCCGTTCCATGTGGCGAAAGCGCCGCATTCGCGTGACAGGTTGTCGTAGTCCGCCGACACGCGTTTCTTGCGCAGGCAATAGCGCCAGTTCGAATAGACATGTGCGTGTTTCGAGACGATGAACGTACTGCCCATGCCAAGCGTTTGCGCCACGTTTTGCGCGAGATAAATCGCAAAGACCTTGGGTCGCAATCCAAGCCACTTCTTGGTGAGCGTACGGAAAAGGTCGCGGCCGTTCATCGACTTGTCGGGACCCTGGACCGCGCCAATGCACATGCGCGGGCGCAGCACCTTGCCGCCGAGATATGCCAGGCTGAACGTGCACGACACCACGCGTCTGCCGGATGCATCGCGAATGCAAAGTGACCAGTCGCCTTCGCGCTGAAAATGCCCGATCGATTCAAGCGATACGTCCCAACTATCTGCATCGACCGAGATGCGTGCAATCGATACTCGTCCTTCAACTGCAATACGATTCGCCAGTCGCGGCGCGCGTTGCTGCGTGATCGCGCAATGATCGAGGCTCGCCTCGAGCCGTTCGCGTGCGTTGAAGCATCCATGAAGGAACGGCCGGTGCATGCGTTCGAGCGCGACCGGCTGACGCTGCACGAGGCTCGACAACGGCGATGTCGCACAGCGCTCGAGCCACGTCGTGGTCGTGCGCCACCAGAGCAGCGAGCGCAGCCAGAATCGAATCCGCCGCCATCGGGCGAAACGGCTCGTCCCCGGATATAAGATGCGGCTCGCGTGGTTTATCGTTGCACATGAGTTCGCGATACGGGCGAACCATCCGGCGAACGATTGCGAGCCCGCGCCAAACCATTCAAAGAACAAGGGCATCGTGCACGACCTTTCTGGATTGCGATCGAACGGATGCTATCCATGCGCCGTGGCCGGCATGTCGAATTGCGTGGAGTCTTGTCGAGTTTTGTACGGGCATGCTCGTGGCGTGCGGCGCATCCGCTATCCTGTTTGTCATTCGGCGCCATTGCGTCACCACTGAGTCCCTCATGCCCTTCCGGATCTTGCTCGTCGAAGACGATGAACGCCTTTCGGCGCTGGTCGCGGCTTATCTCCGCAAGAACGACTATGAGGTCGATGCCGTCCGGCATGGCAACGAGGCAATTCCCGCAATACTCAAGCGTCAGCCGGATCTGGTGATCCTCGATGTCAACCTGCCCGGCAAGGACGGCTTCCAGATATGCCGCGAGGCACGCGCTCATTTCGATGGCGTGATCATCATGGTGACCGCGCGGGACGATCAGTTCGATGAAGTGCTCGGCCTCGAATTCGGCGCGGACGACTACGTTCACAAACCGGTCGAACCGCGCATCCTGCTTGCGCGGATCAAGGCGCAACTGCGCCGTGTGACTGTCATGGAACGCACGGCCGGCGCATCAACGCAGCCGGACATGTTCGCGTTCGGCAAATTCGAAATCAGCCGCGCGACGCGCAGCGTCCGGTTGCCCGACGGCAGCAGCCCGGAGCTCACATCGGCGGAATTCGATCTGCTTTGGGCGCTGGTCATGTGTGCGGGCGAGGTGGTCAGCCGCGAGAGCCTGATGCGGCAATTGCGCGGAGTCGAATTCGACGGGCTGGATCGCACCATCGACGGCGGCGTTTCACGTCTGCGCCGCAAACTCAACGACGATGCCACCACGCCGCAGCGCATCAAGACCATTCGCGGCAAGGGTTATCAATTCAGCAAGATCGCATGGGAATGATGCACGGCCATTCAGACATGGCCGGCTACAAAAATGCACATCGCATGGTGCAATATCGACAATGTCATCTGCGCGCTGAGACTAACATTCAAGCGCGCATATGAATGCTGATTCACGTTCCTCCGCGCTCTAAACCCGATGCCTCCGATCATGAACGCGACCGCGCAAAAACTCCCCTTCCTCAGATACTGCAAATGGCGTTGGCTGCATTTCCGCCGCACCTGGACCGACACGCGCGCCGATCGCACGCCAAGCTGGTCACGATTCTATCTGCGCGCGTATTTCCGCCTGTTGAGTGTCGCGATACTGACGGCTGTGGTGGTAGCAACTGCCCTTGCTCCGGGTCGTGCCGGCCAGATACCAGGCGTTGCGCTGATACTGATTGCAGCGGTGACGTTCGGATTCCCCGCGCTGATTGCATACCGATGGATGCGGCCCGTCTGGCACGACCTGACGATCATCCGCGAGCGCGCAAGCGACTTCACGGGCGGGCGCTTCAACATACGTGCACGCGTGTCGCATAGCGTGATCATCGGGCCGCTTGCGCGCATGCTCAACGCGCTCGCCGCGCGCATGGAACGCATCATTGCGGCGCAACGCGAACTGACCAATGGCATCTCGCACGAATTGCGCACGCCGCTTGCGCGCGTGCGCTTTGCGCTTGAAATCCTGCGCCAGCCGGGATCGGCAGCGGAGTATGACGAGGCGTTGGCGGGCATCGGGCAGGATGTGACTGAACTCGAAGAACTCATCGATATGAGTCTCACCTACGCCCGCCTCGAGCATAGTTCGCTGCAATCCAACCTGGAAGCAACGCCGCTTTTGAGCTGGTTCGACAAGCAGGTCCACGACGCCACGCTGCTCTACACCCATATGCGCATTGTGCGGGACGTCGATATCAATCCGTGCGCATGCGTTGCGATGGACACGCGCCTGATGTCGTATGCCATGCGCAACCTGCTGCGCAACGCGAGCAAATATGCTCAGGCACGGATTGTGGTCGGGCTGTCCGTGCAGCGGGGGCACGTACATATCTTTGTTGAAGACGACGGCGCCGGCGTGCCCGAACACGAACGCGACCGCATCTTCGATCCGTTCGTGCGGCTCGATCGCCAGACAGGCGGTTATGGGATCGGACTTGCGATCACGCGTCAGGTCTTGAACGCGCATCGTGGACATATTGCGGTGACCGATCCTGTGACGTTGAGCGGTGCGCGTTTTGAATTGAGCTGGCCTGTCAGCGCTGCTGCCTGAAGACCACCGATCAAACTTAATACGAGTGTCCAAGCTGGAAGTAGTAGTTCGTCCTGCCGCCCGGCGCAAACGCCACGCCGAGGTAAATGGGTCCGAATGAACTCGTCACGCTGGTGAAAAAGGTGAAGCTGCGCTTGAGGGCGCCGCTGCCGAACTTCGAGTCCTTCACCCAGACGTTTCCGACTTCCGCGCTGACGCCCGCAAACAGTCCGCGTATTGGCGGCGTGTTGAAGCTGGCGAGCTGGTTCATGTATGTGATCTGCCCGTAGAGCATGGAGTCGCCGGCCAATTGATCGGCGGCATAGGCCGACAGGTGCTGGAAGCCCCCGAGCGTAAAACCAAGCGGGTTAGTGGGGTTGCTCTTGCCGCCAAGATCGCCGCCGGCCTCCACGCTCGCATTGAAGCTGTGGCGCCCGAACGTGGTCGCAGCAATGCCTTTGCCGTACAGTTCGGTGAAACTGTCGCTACCGGCGAAGAGGGAATGTTCTATGCGAAGCTCGCCGAAATACCCTTTCCGCGAAAACAGCGGATCGTCGAGTTGATCAATGACAAGCCGCGCCCGGGCGCTGACTTGCCGCCCGTAAAACTCGGGGAAGAGTTGCTGGGACGGAGGCAGGCCTGGATCATATATGTTGGCCGGAAGGTTGTATTGCGGCGATCCATATGCGTGCGTATAAGCAATGCCGACGCGGAAATCGCCGAGAGTCGAAAGCGGCAATCCGAAGTCGAGTCCCGCACGTTCCGTCTGCAACAGATATTGCGTCACCTTGAGGTCGCCGTTGTCGTCGTAGAGATTGGCGTACCGGCGCTGAAGCTCCAGATAAGGCGCAAGGTAATAACCCGCTGTATTCGACAACGGCTGCCGCAGCTCCGCGTGAATGTTGGTCAGGTCGCTGCCGACCGTGCCGTCAATACGCCCTTCCAGTCCCGATGACGTGAGCCACGGCCTCCGATAACCCAAGTGCAGCCGGAAGCCGCCCGAATCGGTCGTACTGCTCGACAAGCCGAGCCCGAAGAGCAGGAAGTTTGGCCCCCAGTATTTATCGCGGGTATTGATGATGAGCGTGTGTTCGTCGCCGTTATCGACGAGTTGTTGCGTCGCGCTTTCGAAATTGCCAAGCGTGGTCAGCGACAGCAAGTCCCTGGAAACCGCCGCGGGGTCGTACACATCGCCTTCTTGCACGTGCAGTGTTTCGCGGATGCGCGCCTGCGGCACCGCGCCCTGCGATGCAATCTCGATGCGCGTAATGCGCACCGGCTTGCTCGCGGGCGCGGAATGCGCCACGCGATACGCTGCGTAGTCCGCAGGCGACAACGCCAGATGCCGCAGCTTCGGCAGCGCGGCGGTGGCGGCAGCTTCGCCCGCAGCAATGGCCTGGCGCGCATTGGCGAAATCCGTGAAGCTGAGGGAACCGAGCGCGGGTTCGATCAGCACGTCGTCGGCCTTGAGCTGTTCGCGCTGCCGCGCGACGTTCTGATGGATCAGGATGCCGATCATCTGCTGCATCACGTCGGTGGGCGACGCCAACGCATCGAGCGGCCGCAGCGGCGAACCGATATCCACGGCGATCACAACGTCGGCGCCCATGTCGTGGGCGGTTTCTATCGGCAGGTTGCTGACTATGCCGCCATCGACCAGCGTGCGTCCGTCCACATCCGCCGGCGCGAACAGGCCGGGCAGCGCCATGCTCGCGCGGATCGCCTGCGACAACGACCCGTGATCGAGCACGACCTTCTGGCCGGTCTGCAAGTCCGTGGCGATCGCACGAAACGGGACGGGCAGCGCGTTGAACGAGATGTTCCCGGGCACCGTGCTCGTCCAGTCCTGCAGCAGTGCCTGAAGCTGTGTGCCTTGCACGAGGCCGGCTGGCAGGCGGAAGCCGCGCGAGCCGTAGCCGAACGACAAGCTGTTCATATACAGCCGCTCGTCCTCCCGCTGGGATTGCGGCAGATCGGCGCGCGAGGTGACGTCGAATGCGACGTCGGCAAGATTGATTTTCGCGAGTCGATTGTCCATGTCTTGCGCGCTCATGCCGCTCGCATACAGTCCGCCGACGACCGCACCCATGCTCGTCGCCGCAATGCAGTCGACAGGAATACGGTTCGCCTCCAGCACTTTCAGCACGCCGAGGTGCGCATAGCCGCGCGCACCGCCGCCCGAGAGCACGAGGCCGACCGCGCGCCGGGGCGACGGGCCTGCATCCGCAACGCACGCAGCACCCTCTGCCGCTGCTGGACGCTCTGCGCCGGCGCAGCCGAGCACAAGCAGCGCGGCGGCGTAACGCAAGCGCCGACGTGCGAGATTCGAGCGATTGGCGGTTTTTTTATCGTTGGAATGTTTGCTCGACAAGACTCGTGTATCCGATGCAGAAGGAACGAGTTCGAGAGATTACAGTGTTTCGCATCCCGAAATCGCGATCGTGATGTGCGGCCGCGGACTAATCGAGAAATGCCTTCGCGCGTTTTTGCAGCATGGTCCTGAAATCGTCGAGCCAGCCGATGGACAACCGCCAGCTCTGCCAATAAAGATCGACATCCATATGGGCGCCGGGCACGACGCGGACGAGTTCGCCCGATTCGATCAGCGGCCGGATCATGCGTTCGGGACACATGCCCCATCCCATCCCGGACGCGCAGCCGCGCACGAAACCCGCCACGTGCGGAATCAGGTGCCGCGGGGGATCGAGATCCGCGCGCGTGATGCGGCGGATGAAGCGCCGCTGCATCTGGTCCTTCGAATTGAATTCGACACGCGGCGCATGGCGCAACGCGTCACGCGTGAGGCCCTCCGCGAAATATCGATCGAAAAACGCGGGCGAACACACGGGCAGGTACCGCATGCGCCCGAGTTTGGTCGACCGGCACCCCTGCACGGCTTCGGCTTGCGTGGTCACCGCGCCTTGCACGCTGCCGTCGCGCAGTTGCTGCGCGGTGTGGTCCTGGTCGTCGATCACCAGGTCCACGAGCATTTCTCGTTCGACACAAAATTCCGATACGGCATCGATGAACCACGTCCCCACGCTGTCGTCGTTGACTGCGACGCGAAACGTCGGCCACGCTTCGGCAAGCATGCCGGGCAGCGTCGGCATCTGACTGCCGAGTTCGGTTTCGAGCCGGCGCACGCGTTCAATATGGCGGCACAGCAGCGCGCCCGGTGGCGTCGCGATACACGGCTGGCCGCGCTTCACCAGCACGCTTCCCACGCGCTCTTCCAGCAGCTTCACGCGCTGCGATACCGCCGATGGCGTCACATTGAGCTCGCGCGCCGCGCGATCGAACGAGCCATGACGCACCACGGCGCCGAGCGCATCGAGAAGGGCATAGTCAAGCATTAGCGTTTCTTAAGTGGCATTAGGAGAGTTAGCTTTATTTATGAAAGTACGACCGGCAGACTACGCCTCTAAACAGCGTCCGTCACGCTTCTTCTCCCTGGACCCGCCATGCAACCCACGCCATTTGCGCTCGAACGCTACTTCGCCGTTCACGAATTCACCGCCCGCTATCTGATGTGCAGTTCCGACCCGGAGTCGATGTCGGTCGCGGATCTTCTCGCGCTCGAACCCGGGTCTGCCGATGCCTTCAACAACACGTGGCTGGGCTACACGGAATACCCGGGGGCGCCCGAGCTTCGGCGAGAACTGGCAACCTTGTACGAGTCGATCGGCACGGATGATCTGATCGTGCACACAGGCGCGCAGGAAGCGATCTACTCGTTCGTGAACACGATGCTCGAGGCCGGCGATCACATGATCGTGCATATGCCTGGCTATCAGTCGCATTACTCGGTGGCGCAGGCGCTGGGTGTATCGGTGTCGCCCTGGATGGCGCGTGAAGCCGAGGGCTGGGCGCTCGATCCCGACGAACTCGAAACGTTGCTGCGTCCCGAAACGAAAGCCTTGCTCATCTGCGCGCCGCACAATCCCACGGGTTATCTTCCGGATCGAGAACGATTCGATGCAATCGTCGACTTCGCGCGCAAACACGGTCTCTGGCTTTTCAGCGACGAGGTCTATAGGGGACTCGAGCATGATCCGGCGCACAGGCTGCCTGCCGCGTGCGACGTCTACGAGAAAGCGATCTCGCTTGGCGCGTTATCGAAGTCGCATGGTCTCGCGGGCTTGCGCGTTGGCTGGGTTGCAACGCGCGATCGGGATGTGCTGGCCGCCATGAACACGTTCAAGGACTATCTGACCATCTGCAATAGCGCGCCGAGCGAGTTTCTTGCGGCCATCGCGGTGCGCAATACCGGCGCATTGATCGAGCGGAATACAGCAATCGTCCGGAGCAATCTGGCTTTGCTCGATCCATTTTTCGCGCGCCATCGGGAGCTTCTGGAATGGCATCGGCCACGCGCCGGCACGGTAGCCTTTCCGCGGTTGAAGCAGGGCGGCGCGGAGCGCTTCTGCGCGGAAGTGCTCGAACGTACCGGCGTGCTGCTGCTCCCCGGCACGTTGCTGGATCACGGTGATACCCATATTCGTATCGGCCTGGGACGGCGCAATCTGCCGGATGTCCTGGCCATCCTCGATAACTATTTGCGCGAGCAAGGCGGCGGGTTGAACCTCGGGCGGTAGATGTCATCGAACGCAATGCGTGTGTCTTTGCGCGCAAAACGTCACGAGGAACGCACATGAAGAGGTTGTTGGTATTGCTGGCGGCAAGCGCGTCGTTCGCAGCGCATGCCCAGAACACACCGAATGTCCCGAACGTCGCGAGCGCTGACTCGAAACCCGCCTCTCGCGCGAGCTTCAACAGATTCACACGCGAGACCACCGAGGACATCAATCTGCAGTTGGAAACCGATCACGAAACGGGTTGCCGATACCTCATCGCCCAAGGGCAGGGCATCACGCCGCTGCTGAAAAGCAACGGCACGCCCGACTGCAGCGCGCCGAAACTCGGTCAGTAGGACGCAGCCGGTTCTACCATTTCCACCGGACGCCGGCGTTGCCGCCTATCGTCCGTTGATGCGAGCCGCCGAGATTGGTGAGGTAGCTCGCCGTCACGAACGCGCTGCCCGAGCGCGTGACCTGGGCAACGAGTCCCACGTTCAATTGTCCCGATGTTTGTCCAACGCTCCCCGGGATGGTCGTGGTCCCTGCAAACGTCGTGCTGTCGCCTTCGCCGAACGCGCGCAGGACGCTGACCCGCGCATAAGGTTGCCACGTCACGCCTGCGCTGCTGAAGGTATGTTGCAGCCTCACACCGAGGCGCCCGATGTACGTGTTGCCATTGTTGAACGAGACAGACGACACGCCGTCATTGAAGTCATTGAGCGACAAGTTCTGCCAGAGGATCTGCGCCTGCGGCTCGACAACGAACGCGTTGCCGAGCGCTATCGGGAAGCCGCCTTCCACCGAACCGGTCACGGCTGTCCCGTGCGTCCCCGCGCCGGTTCCCTGATTCGACAACGGGTCGACTGTAATCGACGAACCCATCAGTACGGCGTCCGTGTACCACCCCGTGGGGCCGACGTGCGTCCAGTAGCCGCCGAGACTGTACGCATTCATCGACAAATGGCCGACGTTCACGTTCGGAAAGCCGAGCGCGAAACCATCGATATCGCCGGTCGCGCGCGCAAAACCCAGGAACAGGCCGTAATGATTCTTGTGGCCGCTTGCGGTGGAGTCAGCGTAGATGTCGTGACCGACTTGCGCGCCGAAAACAGAGCCGTCGAATTCAGGATTGGCTGCGCCGTCCTGGCTCTGCACCGAATGCGCGCCCCAGACGCGGCCCCACGCGGCCGGCAGCGCGCCGGTTTCGGTGAGGAGGGACTGGTCGCCCTGGCGGTCGTGGAAGTTGTCGATCTGCTGGAAGCCGAGTTCGCGCGCGACCATGGCGATGGCGGCGTAAAGCGCCACTTCGGGCCGGTACACCGGGACGGGCGCTGAACCAGCTGGCGGCGGCGCGGGAAGCGGCGGCGTGCCGGGCGCGGCGGTGGGAACGGACGGGGTATCGTCTGAAGGCGGAGTCGTGCCGGAGGGCGCGCCGGGCGTCGTGGGTGTTGTGGGCTCCGATGGCGTCCCGGGCGTGGCCGGTGTCGTCGGCGTTCCGGGCGTTCCTGGCGAGGTCGGCGGCGTGACTACGGGCGGCGCTGCGGCGGCGACGGTATTTCGCAGATACCAGCTTTCGCTCGTCCCCGCCGTGACGCCGCCCTTCGCGAGATAGTAGGTATAGGCGCCCGCCTGTATGGACGCCGGCAATGAGAACGCGCCAGCGGCCGATGTGGCGCCATTCGCGGCCTGAACCACCTGGATGCCGTCGGCGGTGGTCGCGGCGCCCGTGCCGCCAACGTTGTGGATCAGCAACGTGCTGGACCCGCTGGCATTACCGCCGCTGACGACCAGCTTGTCCGAAGCCGAGTTGTCGGGACCGACGACCGTATTGAGCGCAATCCGGGCGTTCTGCCCGACGTAACTGCCCGTCACGACAAGCTGATTGCCAACGCCTGCCCCGGCAATCTGCGCGAGGCCGTTGTTCGTGAGCTGCCCGCGTACGTTCAACGCGCCGGTTCCTCCCGATGCAAACGCCGGCAGCGCATTCGCCGCGAAGATCGTGCCGTTGTTGGTGACATTGCCGACGATGCTCCCGTAGCCCCCCAGATTCGTCCCTGCCGCGATGGAAACCGGCCCGCCGCCGCCAAGCGATGCGCCGGGGTGCGAGCTGTCGCCTACGGCGAGGGTGCCGGCGCTCAACGTGGTGCCGCCTGTAAATGTGGTCGGCGCCTGCAGCAAAAGCTGCCCGGCGCCGAGCTTCGTCAGCGATCCCGCGCCCGAGATGTTCTGCTCGATGGTGGTATCGAAATTTTGCGTATCGATGACACCGCCCGCCGCGCCAAGCACGGTGGGACGTGTCGCGGCCAGATCGAGCGCATTGTTCAGGCGCAGCGTGCCGCCGTCGAGCGTCAGGCCACCGGTCGGGGCGCCCAACGCGTTATCGGCGCCGATCGCGAGCGTGCCGCCAAGAACCGAGGTGCCCCCGGAATACGTGTTGCCGCCGGCCGCCGCCGGGGCCATCGTCAATGTGCCCGCGCCGGTCTTTTCCAGCGCGCCGGTGCCCGAGATCGTGCCGCTGTAGGTGCCGTCGACATCTTGAGCCAGGCGCACGAGCCCGTTGTCGGTTACGTTGGACGGCAGGTTCTGCGCCGTGGCCCGGAGCGTGCCAGGAGCATCGACCAGGGCGACGGTCGTCGGCGCAAACAGGCCGGTCAGGTTGAGCGTGCCGGTCTGCACTTCGGCGAGGTTGAAATCCCCCGTGCCGCTGAACGTCCAGGCATCGCCGTCCATTCGCAACGTCTGAAAGCGCGTGAAGGCATTCGATGCCTCACCACTTCCCTGCAGGATCACCGTGCTCACGCCGGGACCGCCGCCGCCATCGGCACCGCCGATGATCTGCGAGCCTGTCTGCAGGATCAGCGTGTTTGCCCCATTGCCCATGGCGATCGCCAGTGGGCCGCCCGACTGCAGCAGCCCGGCATTCGTGACGGTACTCGCGCCGTTCAGCGTCCGGACAGCCGCCGCGGTCTGGCTGAAAATCCGACCGCCCGTCCGGTTTTCGATAGTCGCCGCAAAGCTCGACCCCGCAGTGTTGGAGAACACCGCATCGGAGTCGGCGCCGGTCGCGGTGATCGTGCCGGTATTCACGAGCGAATCGTTGTTGCCTTGAAGATACGCTGTGGGACTGTTGGCGCCTGACGTCGACAAGCTGCCGCTGTTGTTGATCGTCCCGCTGCCGCCGACTATGGATGCCGCGCGCGCGTTGCTGCCACTCGTCGATACCGTTCCGGTGTTGGTCAAACTGTTGTTGGCCTGACCAACATTTGTCTGCCCCCAGGCTGCGGACATCCCATAAGCATTCGGCCCAGCGGTCGAGATGGACCCGTTGTTCACAAGCGAATTGCCGCTGCCATTGGCGGCCATGCCGTCGTTGTAGGCACCAGTCGTGGTGATCCTGCCGGTCGCAGCGTTTGTAAGCTGATTGTTATTTGCAGTGCCCACGAGGACCGCACCTCGATTGGTTCCCGAGCCGCCCCCGCCGGTTAGCGTAATCGCGCCGCTATTGGTGATCGTGCTCGCCCCCACGACGCTGAACGATACCGGCGAAGCCGCACGCGTGAGGGCTGCGGCCACGGTCGAGTCGATGGTGACATTGACCCCGGTCGAGCCCGTCAGCGCGGCCACCGGACCAACGCCGGTTCCGCTGCACACTACGCTCGCGCCGCTTGTTGGCGCAGTCGAACTGCACGCGGCATTCACCGACCCCGCGATCGCTCCCGAAAAAACAACAGCGCCGCAAATGCCCAGGTCGACTGCTTTCTTCATTGTCTCCGGTCTCTCAGAACGTCTAATGAAAGATAAAAATAGACTTATTTCTTTGCCTTACCAAATGTTTTAATTATTATTCGCATGTCCGCTCGGATGAACGGCAGGTGTCTCCGCACTATGCACACGCGCTATTTGGACAGGATTTCCGGGAACTCCGGGGAGAATCCAATTGCAAAGTGTCATTTTCGCGTGGTAAAAGGAGGCAGCAACGCTTTGCCGTTTGACGGCGGGTGACGCTACCAAACGGAATTACGTCTCTTCTAGGAAAATCAGCAAATGGCAACAGGTATTGTGAAGTGGTTTAACGATGCGAAGGGTTTTGGCTTCATCACGCCGGACGGCGGCGGTGACGACCTGTTCGCGCACTTCTCGGAAATCCGCACGGAAGGCTTCAAGACCCTCCAGGAAAACCAGAAAGTGAGCTACGAAGCGAAGCAAGGCCCGAAGGGTCTGCAAGCATCGAACATCCAGCCGCTGTAATTCGACGCTTCAATTCGATACAGCTAGCTTGATCGCGTGAATGAATGGCCCGCCTTGGCGGGCCATTTTTTATGGCTGCGCGCTGCCGGGTCAGGGCGCAGCGTCGATGGCGAGCGGCGCCGGCGCGATTGCCGTGACCTTTTCCGGGAAGAGCCGCGGATACAGCGCCCCCGCGATGAACGCCCCGATTATCGGCGCGACCCAGAAGAGCCAGAGCTGCCCCAGCGCCGCCCCGCCTGCAAAGAGCGCAGGCCCGGTCGAGCGCGCCGGATTGACCGATGTGTTGGTCACCGGTATCGATATCAAATGGATCAGCGTCAGGCACAAGCCAATGGCGAGCGGCGCGAATCCGGAGATGGCGCGTCCGTCGGTGGTGCCCAGAATGACGAGCACGAAGAAGAACGTCATCACGACTTCGCAGATGAGGGCGGCGGTCATCGAGTAGCCGCCGGGCGAGCGTGCCCCGTAGCCGTTGCTGGCGAAGCCGCTGGCGGCGGCGTCGAACCCCGGCACGCCCGAGGCAATCAGATACAGCACGAACGCGCCAAGGGTCGCGCCGATCACCTGCACGACGATGTACGGCACCAGCTCCTTCGCCGGAAAACGGCCGGCGACTGCCAGCCCGACGCTAACTGCCGGATTCAAATGGGCGCCTGAAATATGGCCGAGTGCATAAGCCATGGTGAGCACGGTCAAACCGAATGCCAGCGATACCCCTACAAAACTGATTCCCGTTCCCGGAAACTTCGCGGCGAGAACCGCACTTCCGCATCCGCCAATTACTAGCCAAAACGTGCCAAATAATTCCGCTATGAGACGCTGTTGTAATCGCATGATGTGACATCCAATTAGATCTGACGGGTTTCGAGAAGAATCGGCGCGACTGCTTTGATTCGTTTTAGTCCTCCTGACTATTTGTCTGCTGTGTGACGCGGCGCATAAATACGGAATGCCGTCACGCAAACAGTGTAGGTCAGGGATTTTAAAAATCGACCCTGCAAATGCGTCTTTCAAACATGAAAGTCGGCGGCCATGTCTTCGTCGGTGCGAGCGAGCAGCCGTCCGCTTCTGCACGCCTGAGTAAAAAGATCGAAGTCCCGTTCGACCTGATCCGCGTAGTTCTTCGAATACGACACCAGCGCTTCTGCCATCTGGCTGCCCTGGCCGAGGTATGCGCTGATCTCGATTGCCTTGCCGCTTGCCTTCGCATGCGCGCGCGCAAGAATCCAGCCGCACAGGCGGGCGTAACCTTCGAGGACATCGATATCGAACAATTCGATGTTCGCCGACAGCTTCATGTCGCGCAGTTGCCGAAAATAAAAGTGGCGTCCGGAGGGACCTGTGCCCCAGCCGAGGAAGATATCGCTGGCGGCCTGCATCACGCGTTGGCCGCGCACCACGCGCTCGCCGGCATGGCCCAGGGTCTCGGCTTCGAAGTGCTGTTCGATCACCGATCGGCGCGCTTCCTTGATCTGCAGGAACATCGGCTTGCCGAGTTCGTCCAGCATCAGCAACACGAGGCAACGCGTTCCGACACTGCCCACGCCCACCACCTTGAAGGCGAGATCCTGCGCGGTGAAGTGGCGCAGCAACGCGCGGCGATCGTGCGTGAGCGTCTTCATGTATTGCGGGAACATGCCCTTGATCACTGCTTGCCAGTTGCCGAGCGCGACCCAGTCGTCGTCTGCATCGAACAAGGTATTCGTACCGTGGATATGGAACATGCCGGGCGGCATGTCACGCAGCGTCCAGTGCTCGCCATCGAATTGCGCGACCTTTTCGAGCATGCTGTCGTGCGTGCGGCTCGCCGCTTTTTCCATGCCCTTGCGCAAGATGCGCCTGCGTTCGGGACTGACGGCGGTTTCGAGCATGCGGTCGAACGTGATGCGCTCGTACCAGAGTTCGAGCGCGCTGAATTGCGCGTACTCACGCATGCGGGTCTGATATTGCGAGACCACCGTTTCGACCAGTTTCTCCGCGGTCAGGCGGCTCAGGCGCATGTGGCGCGCGGCGATCATGAAGCTTGCTGTGAGCCGCTTCAGGTCCCATTCCCATGGGCCCAGGGCGACTTCATCGAAGTCGTTCAGGTCGAAGACGAGCTGGCGCTCCGGCGTGGCGAAACCGCCGAAGTTCATCAGATGCGCGTCGCCGCAAATAGGCATGACCAGGCCCGTGTTGGCGGACTGTGCGAGGTCGTTCGCCTGCAGGATCGCGCTGCCCCTGAAGAACGAAAATGGCGATGCCATCATGCGGCCATATCGAAGCGGAACAAGACGGTTCACGCGACCGTAGCTGCTTTGTTCGAGCAATTCGATGGGATCGCGATCGATTTTCCCGAGCTTGCCATGCGCGGAGCGTGGCATGTTGTTCCGATGCGCCTTGCCCGCGGCAACGCGCGACGCCGTCTTGCTTTCACCTGACATGACCGCCTCTCTTCAAACGTCCGGTGGCCGATTATTTGATTGGAGCACCGTCACGTGTCACGAGTACGGCAGTCGCTTCCACGAATTCCGCGCGCAGGTTGTCACCCACCTTGATGTCTTTCAGCGGTACGTCGGGACCCACGTGCAATGTGTCCGTCCTGTACGGGCCGCGAATCGTGATGGTCCGATGCGCCTTGTCGATCTTCTGGACTGTCGCGACGACCTGTACGCGCCGCGCCGTGGCGGTCGATCCGTTGGCTTCGGGAACGGCCGCGGTTTCATCGATCCGTTCGCGGATGCCGTCCGACTTCACCTTGGTCGCCCGCACGAGCAGTGCGTTTTCGTAGCGGATGTCCACGGTGTCGCCGAGCTTCAGCTTGCCGACATCCGCAATGTCCGGATTGACTGCGACGTTCACGATCTTTCCACTTTCGCCCTTTAACGCAACGCTGTTCGACGCGGTATCGATACCTACTACCTGCGCCTTTGCCTCGGCAGTCGCCGCTGCACCCACGCCGTCCGGCCCCACACTCGATGCCGCTGTCTGCGCCATGACGGGTGCCGCGATCAAGGCGGAAACGACGATGGAAGCTCGTACAAGATGCATGCTGATTTTCGACGAAGTGTGGTAACGGGTCATGTGCAGTTCCTATGCGGTTTGAAATGTAAGCGGGCTTGTGACGATTACCGGCGAGACTTCGACAACAGATGACCGAGGCCGAGATTGGTGGCGATTTGCCAGACGTATACGCGCGAATAACGCACGCCGAATTGCGTTTCGATCAGCGAGCGCAGCCGCGCATTGGTCCATGCGTCGCTGTCGAAGCCGTGGGCTCTCGCCGAGCCCTGCAACGCCGCCGATATCCACTCGAGCGCGCGCTGGTCCAGTACCGAGGTGCGTCCGCCCACGCCGAGTTGCCGCAAGGCATCGAGGCCGCCTGCGTCGATGAGCGCCTTGTAGCGCCTGACCGTCGCGAGCGACAGGTGAAGCTCTTCGGCCACGCGGTCAACCGATGCGCCGTCGAGCAGCATCTGTCCCGCGGTCATCCGGCGCATTACGCTGGGCAGGTTTTCGGGCTGAGAAAGCATCTGTGCACTTGTCCTTGTCTTCAGGAATGCACGGCAGTCCGTCGCCGCTTGTTGACCGTCCCGGTTTGCCGCGGCGTCCGGGTCTCATATCGAAACAATCCAGGGAATCGTTTCTACTTAAACGCAATTCAAAACAAAGAGTCCTCTCCGATTTGATAATTCACGAAATAATTAATAAAACAACTCCTCGACTAATGAGACAGGTCCCAATGGAAGCCACTGTCCAAACCAATATCTGTTTTCAAACGATTTGGGGCGATCCTGTGAAAATTTTTTTGCTTGAAATTTGATCTCTGTTCACCTAATGAGACTCGTCGGAAAATGTTGTGTCAGATGTTTGCTAACGTTATGGAAACGAATTCGATGTTTAATTTAAATCGTCGTGTCGTTACAAAATAATTTTGGCAAACCAGAAAACGTTTGCTAGCATCCGTGCAAATGTAGAACTCTGTGGAAGACAATACCTGCCGTGAAAGGTAGGAATTACTGGACACGTTCACGTCTGTCTTGGCTCTGCGAGGGCTCGTGACGGCCACTGCCCGCATCAGGCGCATTGCCTGAGGCTCATTGTCACTACTCGTCGAGTGGCATCGATTCACTAAAATACACCAATCCCTCTTTAGAGCCGGAGGGATTCATTCGTGCGGCCGGAACTCAAGCGTTCTTCACTGAACGCTTCGGCCGACTATGCGTTTCATAAATTGGCACATTGAGAAGATCATGGGAATTTGCGCGCCGCAATTCGTCCGGTCATTCTGCTTCAGCTTAAGTGCCGCGACATTTTCGAGCGTGGCGCTTGCACAGAGTGCGGCCGATGAAGCCAATAAAAGTAATAATCCGCTGAATTTGGCTGCGTCGTTGAATATTCAAAATTACTATACGCCGAGCGTCTTCGGTGCGAGTTCGCATACGAACGATTTTCTCTTGCGTCCGACTATTCCCATTGGGCCGAATGGCTTGATTGGCGTACCGCAGATATTCCGAGCGACGCTGCCCATCAGTACTCGGCCCGATCCAGCGGGCGGCTACAACACAGGTTTGGGCGATATCAATCTATTCGACATCTTCCTGCTCTCGCAGGAGGGCATCCAGGTCGGTATCGGACCGTTGCTCACCATGCCGACGGCGACAGATCCGAGCCTTGGCAGCGGCAAGTGGCAGGCCGGGCTTGCCGCGGTTGCAGTCAGTGCGACCAAGGCGCGTTTGCTTGGCGCGCTTGTGCAATGGCAGCACTCCTTCGCCGGACAGGACAGTCTCCCGACGGTGCAATCGCTGACTGCACAGCCGTTCGGTATCTTCAATCTGCCGGGTGGATGGTATGTGCGTTCGACGGGCACATGGACGTTCGACTTGCAGCACGGGACTTATTACATACCGGTGGGCCTGGGCGGCGGCAAAGCGTGGAAGTCCGGTACGACCATTTATAACGCGTTTATCGAGCCGCAATATTCGGTCGCGCATTCGGGGCGCGGGGTTCCGCAGTTCACCCTGTTTGCCGGTCTGAACATGACCTTTAGTAAGTAGGAATCCAAAACAAGATGACGTTCAAAAGTTTGGCGAGCAAGAGGAGCTCCCTTTGCACTAATCGTTTTTGAGGTTGTCATGAAAGTATCAGATCTAGCAATAGCAGCCGCGCTTGCCGTAGCCACTCATGCAGCGCTTGCTCAGAAACCCGCCGTGTATCCGGCGCACGGGCAAAGCCCGGCAAAGCAGTCGCAGGACGACGGCGCGTGTTACGCGTGGGCGAAGCAGAACACCGGTATCGATCCTGCTGTAGTTGCAGGAACGCCTCCACCGCCGCAGGGGCCGACCGGCGCACGCGTTGGCGGCGCCGCGCGAGGCGCTGCGGCAGGTGCGCTTATCGGTGACGTCAATCATAACGATGCCGGCCACGGCGCAGCAGTGGGCGCCACGGCCGGCGCGGTGGCCGGCGGTGTGCGAAGCCGGCGACAGCATGCAGCACAGGCGCAGAACGCAAAGGCTGATCAGCAAGCCGAAATGAACACCTACTGGCGTTCGTATTCGGCATGCATGCAGGGACGCGGCTATACGGTCCAGTAGCTTACGGAGATGTACTCAGGCGAGCACGACAACCCATCAGCGAGGAGGCAGTATGGAGACGTCGGTCAGGCAGGCACGCAAACGCAGCGGCCTGCGCAAGGACATTACTGCAGTTGTGTGCGCCGCCGTGACACTCACTGTTCCCGTCGCCAGCCGAGCAACGGAGGGCGGGATCGGACGGCCGCTCACGGGCATGCAGGTCATGCCGTATGCGGGGGTCGTGCCGCCAACATCAGACTGGATTTTTTCCATCACAACGATCTACTACGAGGGCTCGCTTGGCACCAGCAAGACCCTTCCGGTTGCGGGAACGGTGACAGCGGGTCTCAACTATCACGTCTCGTACACCTTGCTCAACGCGGTGAAGACGTGGGGCGTGACGCTTGGCGGATGGAACTTCGCCACGCAGTTCGGCGTGCCGTTCCAGTGGACATCGGCGTCGTCGTTCAATGGCCGGCTGCCGAACGACAAGGCCACGCAATTCGCCGACATCCTGTTCACGCCGGTCGTGGCGGGTTACCACCTGACGAAGACCGACCATGTTGCGTTGAGCGTCCAGATGTACGCACCTACCGGCGCCTATAGCACGAGCCGGCTCGCCAATGCCGGGCAGAACACGTGGACGTTCATTCCGACCATCGCTTATACGAAGCTTTTGCCGGAGCACAACATAGAGCTCTCGGCGAACTACGGCATCAATTTCTATACGGCGAACGACAAAACCCACTATCACAACGCACCAATCAGCGTGCTCGACCTGCTCGCCCTCAAGCGTTTCACAAGCGGCTGGGGCGTGGGTGTGGTCGGCGGATGGATTCAGCAGATCAGCGATGACAGCGGTGGTCTCGCCGACGTCATTGGCGGCGCGAAAGGCCATTCCGTTGGAATCGGACCGATGGTCACGTACGCAGGAAAAGTGAGCGGCACGCCAGTATCGGCGTCGCTCAGATGGGTGAACGAATTCGAAGTGCTCAACCGGCCGAAGGGCAATGCCGTCGAGCTTTCGATCAGCGCTACTTTTCAGTAAGGAGGACGATGTGCCAAGCCGTAAGTATCAACCCGCGCGCGTCGCGCTTGCCGTCGCGTGCATCGCGTACGGTATGGGCGCGACAAACGCAATAGCGCAGTCCAGTCCGCAGCCGGCCAGCGGCACGGCAACGACCGTGCAGCCCGAGCGCCAGCAAAAAGCCCTCGATGCATTAGGCGCAATGTCGCAATACCTGCGCTCGCTCAGCCGCTTCGAGGTCTCGGCATCGACCGCAACCGATGCCGTTCTCGACAGCGGCCAGACCGTCGCGTTTCTTCACGAAACCGATGTCAAGGTTCAGCGCCCGAACTGCATGAGGGCGGACATCACGGGCAGCCGCGGCGAGAAGGGACTCGTCTACGACGGGCGCCATTTCACGATCTACGACACGACGCCGGGCTATTACTCGACCAACCCCGCGCCTCCGACAAACGACGAACTCGTGCGCGAGTTGGCGAGCACCTACAACATCGATACACCGCTCGCCGACTTGTTCTACTGGGGCGACGGCAAGGTCGACGACTCCACGCTGACGTCGGCGTTGTTCATTGGGCTCGAGCGCGTCGATACACGCTGGTGCAATCACTATGCCTATCAGCAAAGCGGCGCCGACTGGGAGATATGGATCCAGAGCGGCTCGCGTCCGTTGCCATGCCGCATGGCAATCGTCGATACATCGCAGAGTGCGCATCCGCGGCACGTCGTGACTTATCACTGGAAGATCAATCCGGAATTCCCGGCATCGACCTTTACTTTCCGGCCGGCGGCAAACGCGAAGGCTATTGAACTCAAGCCTGCTGTGCGCACGCCGTTTGAGGGGAGTGAATGATGTTTCGCACCAGACAAATTGCAGTTGCCGGCATTGCCGGCGTTTTCCTCGCGACATCCATGAGCGCTTATGCATTCGGCTTTCGGGGCGGCGCGCGCACCAGTATTCATGCGCCGCCGGGGGGCGGTTTCAACGGCGGCGGAGGGTTTCACGGCGGCGGCATGCCGCAAGGGGGCCGTCCGGGCGGTGGCATGCAGCACGGCGTAGGTGAAAGCCATGGCGGCGGCGGTGGTGGCGGCCATAACAACAACGGCGGAGGTGGTAGCCATAACAACGGCGGCGGCGACCACAACAACGGCGGTGGCGGTGACCACAACAACGGTGGTGGTGATCACAACCATGGCGGCGGCAACGATGGCCACCATGACGACGGCCACCACGACGATGGCCACCACGACGATGGCCACCACGACGACGGCCACCACGACGACGGCCACCATCATCACGATGACGATCATTACCACGACGGCTGGTACGTCGATCCGGTTGCTGTCGGCGTGGCGGTGGGCGTGACAACGGCGGTCGTGGTCGGCGCGACGGTCGCTACATTGCCGCCGAGCTGTTCGAACGTGATCGTCAACGGTATCGCTTATCAGCACTGCGGCCCGAACTGGTATCAGCCGCAGTACTACGGAACGCAAGTGCAGTACGTCGTGGTCACAGCGCCCCGATAACCCGCTTCATCGCGCGGCTGGTTTTCTGATCGAAACCAGCCGGTCTTTCCTGCGTCACAGTGCGTCATGTACGCATGACGATGATTATCGATCAACCGGAGATGGGTATGGACTCGAATCCGCTGGCTCTTGTCATCCAGGCTCTCGAACGAGCCGCGTTGCAAAGTACGGTCTTGCCGTACAAACGCTTTCACGTGCTGTTTCCGCGCACGGTTCCCTTGACGCGTCGTTATGAAGTACTCGACGCCGCCCTGCGTTCTCTCAACGACGCGCCCGACATCGACTATGGCGTGCTGCTCGCCTGCGATAACGGCTTGCCGGGCCCGGAGTTTTTCCGCCGATATCAAAAGCACAGATGGGACATGTACGTTGCCGCAATGGGCGATCCGCGCTTCAAGAGCGCGACGCTCTAGGGCAAGCGCGAGCTGGTGACGGCAGAGCGGCAGCGCGTGCATCAGCACGCGTTGCGGGCGAGGGCGCTTGGACGTGAGCACGAACGCGAACAGCAGTGCGCCTGATCACTCCTGCTGAACGGGGTCATGCAACCGGCGACCCCGCCTAACCGCCAATCCCCACGAACCACCGATAGTACGGATTATCCGCATCGTCGTGCATGACGCTGCGGATATTGGCTTGCCACGCATCACGATCGCCACGATACGCATCGAGCCCTGCATCATAGAAAGTGTGCAACGTCGCGTACTCCGCGTGCATCGCATTCACGAACGCATCATCCACACCTTTGAGCGGCGGCTCCGCGCGCAACGCGAGCAAATGCGTCAGCACATCTGGAAAATCCGCCGAACGAACCCACGCAGCATATTCGATGGCAGGACGATCATCGGTGACGGGCGGCGCATCGGCAGCGTAGTATTCGAGCCCCGCGCGATCCGTGATCCACGTTGCCAGCAACGCCGCAGGTGACTTGATGCCAACCTCGCGCAGCGACGCCGCCACCGTTGGCTGTTCAAAACGTGATGTGATGCGCGGGACATCGAGCTCGATGGGTTGCATTGAACCGACCAGCATCATTTCGTGCAACTCCGTGGTCCACAGCGTTGCGTACGGAAATACATCGACGAAACTCCTGATCAGCGCGCGCGTGTCCTCTTCATTTTGCGTCGGCAACGGCAGCCATTGTGCAACCAGACCTCCTTCCTGCAAACGCGAAGCGGCGAGCCTGTAAAAATCCGACGAGTACAAATTGACTACGCCGGCCGCGGATGGCGGCGGCGGTTCCAGCGTGATGACGTCGTAGCGTTGCGGGTTGCGCAGCAGTTCGCGGCGGCCATCGTGAAGACGGATATCGATGCGTGGGTCCGTGCTCATGCCGTAGTTGCCCTTGAATTGCGGCGCGGCTGCAACAACCGCCGGCAGCAACTCGGCCACCACACGTTGCTCGAGTCCGGGATATGGCAGCAATGCGCCGCCCGTGATACCCGTTCCCAATCCAATCACGAGCGCCGATCGCGGTTCGCCTCGATGAATGAGCAGGGGCAACATTGCCTGGAGGCGCATGTAGCGCAGGGACGTCATGGCATCGCCGGAATTCGATACGCCTTGAATGTAGAGACGCTTGAAGCGGTTATCGCCGGATTGCTGAGCGACAACCGCAACCGTGCCGCCCTTGCTTTCCGCGTAGAAGGCGAGTTCGCCGCCGCGCGCTCTGGCGAGCAGGGAAGCGAGGCGGTCCGCGGGCGTGAAGAGCGCGGCGACCAGCGCGGCGATGGCGAGTGCGAGCACGCTCCATCGAGTATTCGTACGCGCACCCGGACCGCAGGTTACGGCGATAACCCCGACAAGACTCGCCGCAGTGGCGAGCGCGGCCAGGGCGTGAACGAGACCAAGCAAAGGCACGAGCACGAAACCCGCAAGCAAGGTCCCGGCAATACCGCCTGCCGTGTTCACGGCCACGATCATGCCGACGCCGCGCCCGACCTTGCGGCTATCGACGCTCAGACGCAACGCGAACGGAAACGCGGCGCCGAGCAGCAAGGTCGGGACGAACACGATGCAAAAGCCTGCAAGCGCGAAGCGCGCGCACATCGCAGCGAGCATGCTGCCGGTCGCGCCGAACATCATCTTCGATACCCACGCTTGCCCTTGCAATAGCCAGTCGCCGAGGAACGCGACTCCGAGCATCGCGGCGAGTCCCGCAGCAACGATCAGCAACGCGAACATGCTCCACGGATCGCGTGCCCGATCGGCTTGACGGGACACGAGCGCGCTGCCGGCCACGAGTCCGCAAAGATAGGTCGCGAGCACGATGGCAAACGCGAAGCTCCGTGTGCTGATGAACTGAACGATGGCCTGGGACCAGACGACTTCATAGCCGAGCGCAATGCCGCCGGCGATCGCATACAGAACCAGCGCCAGCCGGGCGCGATTCCTTTCTTCGCTGGCTGGGGCCATATCGACAGGCGTAGAAGCGGGTACGTACCGGCTGAGAACGAATGAGAAAATTGCTGCCGCAGCGTTCAACGCGGCCGCGGCGATAGCGCTGCCTTGCACACCGAGCGCGGGAATGAGGATGAACGGAGCCGCGAGTGTCCCCGCGATAGCGCCGGCGGTATTGGCTGCATACAAACGCCCGCCTGCACGCCCGACGTCGCCACTCAGTGGAGCGGCGGCACGCATCAAAACGGGAAGCGTGCCGCCCATCAACACGGCGGGCACGCCGACCAACGCAAACGGAAGCGCCCACGCAAGCACACCGATGTGATCCTGCATCGTGGCGAACGAGCGCGCCGAATGAGCCAGCGCGAGCGTCGTGCCAACGGCCAGAACGAGTGCAAACGATTCTAGCCACGCATACACGCGCAGCGGATGCTTTTGCCGGTCGGCAAGGCGTCCGAATAGCCAGCCGCCCAGCGCGAGCCCCGCAAAAAAAGCGCTGACGCCTGTCGTCACGGCCTGCACTTCAGCGCCCACGACGAGCGCGAGCTGCTTGATCCAGAGCACTTGGTAAATCAACGATGCCGCGCCCGATGCGAACAACATCAACGCGGGCCACGAGATATTCAGTGAAGGACGGCCCGGCTTGCCGGTCTGAACCAACGATTCCTGACGTCGTGGTGCACTTGCGCGTTTATCGCGATGTTGCGCCTTGGCACGCGTGGCAAGCGTCTGGGTCATGGTCGAATCAGCAAATGAGCCGCGTCCACCGGCTGTGAGACCGGTGGACGCGGCGGGTTGAAAACATGCTCAACGCGTTGCCTGAACACTCATTCCAGGCCGCGCTTCTTGAACGACTCATCTATCTTCTTGTCCACCTGCCGGCGCACGCCGTCGACGCTGAAGCTTGCCGGCCTCTGGCTCGGCGGATAGTTGACGAAGGTCTGCAGGAACGTCGATGCCTTTAGTGTGGCGACGCCATTCAGATAGACGTTTTTCGTCGTCCAGTCGTTGTACTGATCCGAGGTGATGTCGGCTCGCTCGTACGGATCCATACGCAGGTTGAATAGCTTTGGCAGACGCAGGCAGATGAGCGGGTCCTGCCAGATGTTCAGGTTCCCTTGCGCGCGCTGCTCGCAGAACACAGCCTTCCACGCAGTGCCTTCCGAATCCCATCGCATGGCAACGAGATCGCCGTCGTCGTCGAAATAATAGAACTCGGTCCGTGCTCCCTTGGGTGACTTGCCCGTCAGATACGGCAACTGGTTGAAGCCATCGAGGTGATCCTTGAAACTCGTCCCGCCGGCTTTTGGCGACCAGCCCTTCAGCAGCCGGTCCTTCACGCCGCCATCGCCTGCTGCGGCAAGCAACGTGGGGAACCAGTCGAGCCCTGAGAACAACTCGTTCGATACCTCTCCCGGCTTGATCATGCCCGGCCATCGAACCATTGCAGGGACGCGGAAAGCACCTTCCCAGTTGGAGTCTTTTTCACTTCGGAACGGCGAGGTCGCGGCGTCAGGCCAAGTAAATGCGTTAGGTCCGTTATCCGTGGTGTAGACAACAATGGTGTTCTTCTCGATCTTGAGATCGTCCAGCAGTTTCAGCAGCTTGCCGACATCCTGATCGTGCTCCCACATGCCGTCAGCGTATTCGTTGCCCCGCATGCCGCTCTTGCCCTTGAATTCCGGCCGCACGTGCGTGAAGACGTGCATGCGCGTGAAGTTCATCCATACGAAGAACGGCGTATTGGCCTTCACCTGCTTCGTGATGAAGTCGGCGGCTTTCTGGCCGGTTTCGTCGTCGATGGTTTCCATGCGCTTTGCATTGAGCGGGCCAGTGTCTTCGACCTTGCCGTCAGCCGTACTGTGAATCACGCCACGCGGAGAAAAGTTCTTCACGTAGGGATCGTTCTTGTCCTGCGGCCAGTTTTCGCGTTCGGGTTCTTCCTCGGCATTCAGGTGATACAGGTTGCCGAAGAACTCATCGAAGCCATGATTGGTCGGCAAGTATTCGTTGCGGTCGCCAAGGTGATTCTTGCCGAACTGGCCCGTCGCATAGCCCAGCGGCTTGAGCGCCTGCGCGATGGTGATGTCGCCCTTTTGCAGACCGACCGGTGCGCCCGGCGCGCCGACCTTCGAAAGTCCGGTACGCAGCGGAGTCTGGCCGGTGATGAACGACGAACGCCCGGCGGTGCAGCTATTCTCCGCGTAGTAGTCCGTGAACATCATGCCTTCAGCGGCAATCCGGTCGATATTCGGCGTCCTGTAGCCGACTACACCATGCGCGTATGCACTGATGTTTGCCTGACCGATGTCATCGCCGAAGATCACGAGAATGTTCGGCTTGGACGAACTCTGGTTAGCCGGTCTGGCTGCGCTGGTTGCGGAGGGTGCGGCGGGCCTGACCGCCCCCTGCGTCTGCGCGGTCAGCCTGGTGGGGGAACCACCAGCGCGATCACTGCCGCGAGGGCGACAAGCGATACCCCCAGGGCATAGCGCCCCTTTCGAAAGAACGGTCTCATCGTGTTGCTCCATGACGTTGTTGCCGGTCGTTGCTTCTCGCTTATAAAAGCGATGCCGCATGACCTGATCGATCGCGAGTGCCTTGCCGATCGTTATTGCTTTTGCTATTGCTATTGCCCTGTGCCCGGGTAAATCGTCTGCCAGTCGTCTTTCATGCTCACCACGGTCCAGCCGTCTTTCATGGCTTCGTCCCAGGCTTTATCGAGCTTGCCTACCTTCGATTGCCGGTCGTACGCGAACTCGCGCGTGGCGTCGTCGTGGTGCACGAGCAGCGCGAGATGCGGACCGGCGCCCGTGGCCGTGTACTGCAGCATCTGCAGATCGCCGTCCGAGTTGCCGAATGCGAGGATGGGCTTGCGACCGATGTTCCGATAAATCCCGACTGGCTTGCCCGGACCGTCATCGACGAAATCGAGCTTCGGCATGCGTATGAGCGTGGGCTTGCCATCGACGAGTTCGTATTTCACGACCTGACTCGATCCGATCACCTGTTCCGGCGGAATGCCGTAGGCCTTTTCCGCCCAGGGGCGCATGAACTCGATCGTCCCGCCCGACACAATGAACGTCTTGAACCCGTTCGCGCGCAGGTAGCCGAGCAGTTCCAGTTGCGGCTGATACACGAGCTCGGTGTAAAGGCGTTTGAATTTCGGGTGTTGCGCCGTTGCAAGCCAGCCGCGGATGGTCTTGTCGTAGTCATCCACGCTCATGCCGCTGTTTGCAACCGCGATCAACTGCATCAGCTCCTTTTGCTGACCGGCGAGCGCGCCGTAGTCCTTCGCGACCAGCGACTTGAACGCCGGATTGCTCTTCCATTCCGGATGACTCGGTGCGGCTGCCTTGACCTGGTCCAGCATGAACACAAACTGGAAGTACAGCGGCTGCTCGCTCCACAACGTGCCGTCGTTATCGAATACAGCGATACGCTCTGCAGGCGGAACGAAGTTTGGCGAGCCTTCGCGCGTGACATCCGCTACGAACTTGCGGATGGTTTGCTTGGCCGCGCCGTCTCTCCAAGAAGGCAGCGCGTCGGACGTGCTCGCAACCGGCGCTGTGCTCGGCGTTGAGCTTAGAGCTACGGACGTGTTCGATGTGCCCTGGCCCGCGCAGCCGGCGAGGCAAAGTGCGACGAATGTTGCGCCGGCATTTGCCGATAAACGGGTGAGCCAATGGCGTCGGGAGTGAAGCAGCATCGAGCGTGTCCATCCGAAGTAATGCGGTCAGTTGACCGGCGCGTCTAACCGCCCGGCACGTCGGCGCGCGCCAACTGCTGGTGCTTGTGCAGATCTGCCCACGTGTTCTCGTCCATGACCAGCCTGAAACCGAGGTGCGACATGCTGTTGTAGGGGTCGGTACCGCGCCGCGCGCTTGGCCGGTAGCTCAGGCAGTAGTCTTCGTTGCAAAGAAACGATCCGCCGCGTGTCACGCGTTTGGGCGCTTCGACGGGCACACCTGCATCGGCCGGATCCCAGGAATTCGACGGTCCCACGGGGTTCTCCACAACGCTCGTAGCGCTCGCCTCGCGCCTGAACTGATCCGCCCGATACCAGTCGGCAACCCACTGCCACGCGTTGCCGGTCATGTCGGAGAGGCCGTAGCCGTTGGCCGGGAAAGTGCCCACAGGACTGGTTCCCACTGCGCCGCCGGCCTTCGGATTGACGACGGGAAACGACTGCGGTTGCTGTCCTTGCCATACGTTGGCCATCTGCTTGCCGCCGGGTGCGAACTGATTGCCCCACGCATAGGTGGCCTGCTCCAGACCGCCTCGCGCGGCGAACTCCCATTCCGCTTCGGTGGGCAGGCGCTTGCCGGACCACTTGGCATAAGCCTGCGCATCTTCATAAGAAACCTGCACCACAGGGTGATCGTCTTTCCCCGCGATACTGCTGTCCGGTCCGCTCGGATGACGCCAGTCGGCGCCCGGCACATAGCGCCACCAGCGCGAATAATCTTCCAGCGGTACGGGCTGACCCGTGCCGACAAAAACCATCGCGCCCGCGACCATTGCGCTGTCAGGCGGTCGTGGCGTGCCCGGCGGAAGCTGGACTTTCAGCGATTCCCAATCGGGTTTCTTTTCCGCCGTCGTGACATAGCCGGTTGCTTTCACAAACGCGGCGAACTGGGCATTGGTAACGTGATGACGATCCATCCAGAAACCATGCACACGTACCTTGTGCGCCGGACGTTCGTTCGCTTGCGCCTGCTTCGAGTCGCTTCCCATCTCGAACTGGCCGCCCGGAATCCACGCCATTTCCAGCGGACCACGTGATCCATCGCCGAAAACGATCTGCGGATGTGGCGTCTCGTGCGACTTCACGGCCAGACTGACTGCCGCGCCCACCACCGCCGGTGCGAGGACCAGCAAGGCACCCCAAAGCACCAGCTTGCGCCACGGTTTTGCAACGCGCGCCGATCTCTGATCGCTGCCTGCAGTAGCTGTTTTCACCGATGCCGGTTTGCGTACGCTCATGGCTTGTTCTCTCACGCGGGTTCGACGTGTCGCGCCGATTGGCGCATGACTTCAGTCATATTTCGGAAATTTGCGCAAGCGCGATTCCTGTTTCTTATCATCGTCGATTAAATTAGTATTGCTAATAGTTTCTTTTCGACTAACGAAAAATGGACGTTATTCATGTCATTAAAAGCTTGCGTCTTTGATTTCTTTCAAACAGAAAATTAGGATAAGGCGTGCTTTATCACACATGCTTGAACGGCCGCTTCAAGCGATGCCGAATCCTTGTTCACTGTTCCGACGTCACCGTCATCAGCAACCACCAATCTCATATTTGCCAGAAGCAGGCAACAACTTTTCTACGGCACTTCGAGGATTTTTTAGCGGTCGCTGAATCTTTGACGAACGGGCCAACGTGCATTAACGTCCGGGAGGACAAGCGGTATCAGCCGGGCATCCGGGATTGAAACGTTCAGGGGATTCAGGGCCATGCGTGAAACGATCCTTCGCTTCGAAGCGAGCGTCTGCGAGGCAATAGTCGGGCAAGAGGCAGTCGTCCGTCAGGTTCTGATCGCGCTTCTCGCCGACGGCCACGTCCTGCTCGAAAGCCTCCCCGGGCTCGCGAAGACGCGTACGGTCAAGGCGATCGCCACGCGGTTGGCGGCGAGCATGAGCCGCATTCAGTTCACGCCGGACTTGCTTCCGTCCGACATCACCGGCGCGGAGACGCTCCTGCAATCCGGTACCGAACGAACGCTGCGCTTTCAGCCCGGCCCCATATTCGGCAACCTGATTCTCGCCGATGAAATCAATCGCGCGCCTGCCAAGGTCCAGTCCGCCCTGCTCGAGGCGATGGAAGAACGGCAGATATCGGTCGCGGGACAAACCCACGCAATGCCCGAGTTGTTCCTCGTCATGGCAACGCAGAATCCGATCGAACAGGAGGGGACTTATCCGCTGCCCGAGGCGCAGATGGATCGTTTCCTGTTCAAGGTGCTGATCACGTATCCATCCCCTGAAAGCGAGCGCGAAATGTTGCGTATGCTCCGACGTGAAAGTAACGACTTGCCCAAGGTCGCCGAGACGCTTGCTCAGGACGTCATCTTCGAGGTGCGCCGTGCCGTGCAGCAAATCAGGGTAGCACCGGCTATCGATGAATACATTGTGTCGCTCGTCAATGCGACGCGGCATGGCGCGGAGCTGGACCCTGACCTCGGCAAGTGGATCGAGATTGGCGCAAGTCCGCGGGGCGCGATCGGTCTTGATCGTGCGAGCCGCGTGCATGCGTGGCTTGAAGACCGTAGCTACGTCACGCCCGATGACGTGCGCGCTGTCATCCATCCAGTCCTGCGTCACAGGCTGATTCTTTCCTACGATGCCAACGCCGACAACATCAGCGCTGACAGCGTGATCGATCGTCTCATCGAAAAAGTGGCCGTGCCAGCATAAGGCGCGGGAGGACCATCATGGTCGTGGCATCCGGGTCAGATATTGGCCGCGTGTACGTGGACGCGGCGCACCTCGCCAAGCTCGAATTTCGTGCGCGCGGGTTGAGTTTCATCGCGCCGGCGCCGGTGTCGAGCATTCTGTCGGGAGGCCATGCGTCGCGTTTGCGCGGACGCGGGCTCAACTTCGAAGAGATCCGCGCTTATCTTCCTGGCGACGACATTCGCCACATCGACTGGAAGGTCTCGTTGCGTCTGGGCAAGCCGCAAATTCGCGCTTATACGGAGGAGCGGGACCGGCCGCTGCTCGTCGTTGTCGATCAGCGCATGGGCATGTTTTTTGGATCGAGCCGCGCGTTCAAGTCGGTCGTGGCGGCGGAGGTCGCGGCGCTTGCGGTGTGGATGGGATTTGCATCGGGGGACCGCGTGGGCGGCGTGATCTTCGACGACAGCAGCGTCGTTCGCATCCGCCCGCTGCGCAGCCGCAGCCGCATCAAGGTTCTATTCGGCACCATTGCACGCATGAACCAGGCGCTGCATGCGGAAAGTGCCGCGAGAACCAATTACGGTCAACTCGATGCCGCGCTTCAAGGCGTGTTGCAGCTTGCAGGACACGATTACCTGATCTGCATCGTGAGCGATTTTGCGGGCGCCGCCGAGCGCACGCGCAAGCTTTTGCGCCAGTTGGCGAGGCATAACGATGTCATCGCTGCAATGGTCTTCGATCCGCTTTGGCAGCGCATGCCGGAACATCGCGCGCTGGTTGTCAGCGAAGGACGGCTGCAAGTGGAATTGCGTATCGAACAGGAAAAGGTGAGGGCGCCGCTTGCCGAACTGTTCAGGGATCGCACCGATGAAGTCGCCGCGTTGCTGCGATCGAGCGGTGTGCCGCTGATGGCGTTATCGACCGATGAACCCGCGGTCGATCAGGTACGCCGCTTGTTCGGCGAACGCGTGCGGCCGACGCTTGCGAGCGGCTTATGAGCGACACGCAAAACGCTTCGCTGCGACCCGACGGCACACCGGCCGCACTCACCGCGCTGCAGGAATTGCCCCTGCCGGAGCCGGTCTCGTGGGCGCCACAAACAGTCGGATGGCTTGCGGTTTTAGTCGTGTTGCTTTTGGTTGCGCTTTGGGCCGCCTGCGCAGGATGGCGACGTCACAAGAGGGCGCTTTACAGGCGGGTTGCACTGGCCGAGCTTGGTCAGATCGAAGCGGCTTTGCATGACGCATCCGTCGGTGCGGCGGCGCTCACCGCCATTCCCGCACTCATCAAACGAACATCGCTTGCGGCGCGTCCAAAGGAACACGTCGCCGCGTTGAGCGGTGACGCGTGGCTCGAATTTCTCAAGCGCACAAACGGTCATTTCGATGAACGCAGCGGCGCGCTGCTGACGCTGATCAGCTACGCGCCCGCTGAACAGATCGCGGCGCTTCCAAAGAAAGAAGTCGACACGTTGCTAAGCGCGACACGCGACTGGATCCAGCGCCATCATGTGGAAATTTGACTTCCCGTGGATGTTCTTGTTGCTGCCCGTGCCGCTGATCGTATGGTGGTTCGCGCCGGCGTGGCGCACGACGACATCGGCCATACGCATGCCGTTTTTCCACGAAATTGCGCAAGCGGCGGGTGAAGAGCCCGCGCCCGGCGGTGTGCGTTTGCGGCGCAACGTCCTGCAGCGGCTGACAATGCCGCTGCTCTGGGCGCTGCTTGTCACGGCTGCGTCAAAGCCGGTGTTCGTGGAGCCGCCCGTTACCCACGATGAGCCCGCGCGAGACCTGATGCTCGCAATCGACCTGTCTCAATCGATGAGCACGCGCGACTTCGTCAACCCGGCGACGGGCGAGCGCATGGACCGGCTTACGGCGGTGAAGGGCGTGGTAAAGGAGTTCGTGGCGAAGCGCAAAGGGGATCGCATTGGCGTGGTGGTATTCGGCGAGGCCGCTTTTCCGCAAGCGCCGCTGACGCTCGATCACGACAGCGTGCTTTTGCTGCTCAACCAGATGCAGATCGGCATGGCGGGTCCGCGCACGGCAATAGGCGATGCCATTGGCCTGACGGTCAAGCTCATGGACACGTCGCAAGCGCAGGAGAAGGTGCTGATCCTGCTGACCGACGGCAACGATACAAGCAGCGCCATTCCGCCGGAACGCGCGGCCGATATCGCGAAGAATCACAAGCTGATCATTCACACGATAGGCATTGGCGACCCGAGCGCAACGGGCGAAGACAAGGTCGATCTCGATGCGTTGAAACGGATCTCGGAGATCACCGGCGGCGAGTCTTTTCACGCGCTCGGCAATCCGCAGGAACTGGCTGACGTCTACACGACGCTCGACAAGATGACGCCGGAGAAAGTGAAGCGCGAGACATATCGGCCGCAGCGCGATTTCTTCTGGATACCACTTGCATTGGCGCTGTTGATTCTCACGCTCTATCACTGCCTCGCTTTGCTGCTTGCGGTGCTTCGTGCGCCGCGCCGTGAACCTGCGGAAAAGGTGGCGCATGGAAATTGACCTCACCGCATTTCATTTCCTGCGGCCGTACTGGTTATGGCTGCTGGTTCCGGCCGTGTTGTTGCCGTTCGCCTGGCATCGGAGAAACAGCGTGCATGCGCGTTGGCGCGCCATCATTGCGCCTTTGCTGCTCGAACATCTGATTGTTGGCGACGCAGCGCGTCGATGGATCAAACCGGTGCATACGCTCGGCTTGTTTATCGGGCTGGCGGCCGTAGCGGTTGCTGGTCCGACGTGGCAGCAAGAGCGGCCGCCGTTCAACCAGGACAAGGCGCCATTGGTGATCGTGCTCGAACTCGCTCATTCGATGGACGCAACCGATGTCGCGCCGACCCGCCTGGAACGCGCCAAGCAAAAGGTGCTCGACCTCGCAAACGCGCGCAAGGGTGCACGCACGGGGCTCGTGGTGTTTGCATCGACGGCGCATCTCGTCGTGCCGCCAAGCGAAGACCCGGCCATGCTCGAGTTGTACTTGCCGGCGCTCACGCCTGCCATCATGCCGCGCGACGGCAAGAACGCTAGCGCGGGCCTCGACATTGCGGAGCAGCTTCTGGCGAATGACCCCCTAGCCGGTACGATCGTTATTATCAGCGATGGTTTCGATTCGGATCACGCCGATGCGTTCGTCGCGAAGGCCAAACAGTCGCATCATCAACTGCTGTGGCTCGCGGTCGGAACAAAGGACGGCGGCGCGATTCGAGGCGCGAATGGCGCGCTTGCGCTGGGGGCCGATGGTCTTCCTTTGATGGGTACCTTCGATGCCGACGGCATCAGCCGAGTCGCGCACGATGCAGGCATTCCGCTCGCGAGCGTGCGCGCCGACGCCGACGACGTCGCATGGGTCGAGCGCCGTGCGCAAACATGGCTGGCGGAAGTCGATGAATCGAAACGCACGCCGCGCTGGAAAGAGGCGGGTTACTGGCTCGTGTTGCCACTACTCTTGCTCGGCGCGTTGGGCTTTCGCCGCGGCTGGACCGTGAAATGGCTGCCGGCCGTGTTGCTCGCACTGGCTTTCAGCGCAGCGCCTCGCGACGCGCAAGCGGCATCGTGGAACTCGGTGGACTTGTTCGCCACGCATGATCAACAGGGCCGCTGGTATTTCGAACACGCCGATTTCAAAGCGGCTGCGCAACGCTTCGACGACCCTTTGTGGAAGGGCCGCGCGTTATACCTCGCGGGGGACTACACGGGTGCGCTCGAGTCGTTCTCGAAGCTGAGGACGGCGCAGTCGTATTTCTACATTGGCAACTCGCTTGCGCATCTGGAGGACTATCCCTCTGCGATCAAAGCCTTCGACAAGGCTCTGACGCTTCAGCCAGGCATGCGAGAAGCGGCGTTCAATCGCGAGATGCTGAAGAAGCTTCTGGAAAAGCCCAAGCAGGAACCGCAAAAAGACGAAGAGGACGAAGAATCCGACGACATAAAAATCGAAAAGAAGAAAGGCAAGATCGAGCAGAGCACGCTGATTGCCGTTCCCGCCGAGGACGTCTGGATGCGCAATTTGAATACATCGCCGGCTGTGTTTTTGCATCGGAGATTCGAGCAGGAATCCGATGCCAATCCCGCGAGTGCGCCATGACGTCACGATGGAGCTTGCGCCTATGTGCAATCGTGTTGCTATGCATCTCGATCACGTCGAGCTTCGCGCAAGACGCGCCCCGGCTCAAGGTTCGCGTGCATCTGGAACCATCGGGCACGGTGGTCGCGGGTTCGGACGTCAAGCTGATCGTCGAGTGCCTGACAACGACGTTTTTCACCGACGCGCCCGACTGGCCGCTGTTCAATGTACCGGGCGCGTTTGTCGTTTTCCCCGATGAACAAGCGCAGAACCTACACGAGAGCATCGACGGGGTCGAGTGGTTCGGCGTAAGCCGCGCTTACAGGATCGTCCCCCAGGCGGCCGGAACGCTCAGCATTCCCGCATTCCCGATTTCCGTTCATCCTGGCGGCTCGACTAGCCCGGTCACATTGACGACGCCCGCGTTGAAGCTCGCCGCGACGGTTCCGGCAGGCGCGGAAGGAATGCGCGTATTTTTCCCAACGCCGAAGCTGAGCGCGACGCAAACGATCACGCCGTCGCTGCATGACCTGAAGGCTGGTGGATCGCTGACGCGCAGCATTATGCAGGTCGCCGCAGGAACCGAATCGATGCTGATTCCGCCGGTAGAGTTCGGCGAAGTGGAAGGACTCAAGCGATACGCAAAACCATCGGCGACCAAGAACGTCATTCAGGATCGTGCCGGTTTGGTGGCAGGCGAGCGCGCTGATTCCGTGACTTACGTCATTGATCGCAGCGGCAGTTTCAAGCTGCCGCCCGTGACAATCGAGTGGTGGAATATCGCGACGCAAAAAAGGGAATCAATCGTTTTGCCGGCCGTAAGTTTCACGGCGTTAGCTGCGAAGGAAAGGCCGCTATTCGATATTCCCGCAGATGCATTGTCCAACGGTGGCGCGCATCGAATCCTGGTAATCGATCGTTGGCAAGCGATCCTGGTGGCCTCGCTTCTGATATTGGTGCTGGCTTTGATCTGGGTATATCCGCGGCTTGCGACACGCTTCAGGCGTTTAAGCCAAGCGATGCTGGATGCGCGAAAAGGCCATGCGAACGGCGCCGGCCCGGCATGGCGAGCGTTGCGTCTTGCCGCGCGCAAGGGATCGTTGAAGTCCGCGATTCCCTTGCTTTATCGATGGATGGATCGAAGCCCTGAACTCAAGCACCCGGCGCGAGTGGACGAACTGAACTCGCCAGGCGAGCCACAGCTCGACGGACTGTTTAGCGCCGTTCACGGGCATTATTCCGGTCAGCTTGAGGTCACGACTGATTGGCGCGAATCGGAAAAGGCGCTTAACCGGGTCATGAAGCAAAAGCGCAAGTTAAGTAAAGCCAAGTCGCCGCTTCCGCCGCTCAACAAATACTGAGGCGGTGATTAAAGGGTCAGTCAGGCCGCAGCCGAGAAGAGCGGTAGAACCCGCGTTAGCGCACGTTGCAGCGTTAAGGCCAACTGTTGACGTGCCGACCTTGCTCGGAGTCGTTGTACTACGGCTCGTCTTGATTCTCGCGCCTTCTTATAGCGGTTTTCAAACGGCTATAAGTGAAGCAGGTTGGCCCGTTTCGCTTAACTACCCGTCGCTAGAACGAGCACCCAATCACGATATTGATGAACGTGACTAAACCCTTTTGCACGCGTTTCTTTCGCGTTGCATCCAGCCTCCTGTAACCCACGTATATAGCTCTGACGCGACGCAATTTCGCACTCGCGCCTTAAGGAGAAGATCCATGAAAAAGGCAATGCTGAGAATTGTGGTGACGGGCGTTTCGGTTGCTTCGCTGTGTGCTTCGGCTGTGGTATTCGCGCAAGGTGGCGGCAACGGTCAGGGCGGCACCGGCGGCGGAAATGCGCATGGCGCAGCGACGGCGGGAATGACGCATTGGGGCGATCCGGTATCGAGCACCAACAGTGTCACGTCCAGTACTACGCAAAACCCGGGAATGGACAAAAGCACGACCATGGACGCCATGGCACCTGATAACACTCCGGGCGCTTCCAAGACTGTGCAGTAATGCAAGGCGCGGGCTATTTATCGGCACCCGGCTTGGCATCGTAATCCAAGGACACAATTGCGCTTGAACTAAGCAACGGTATTCGGTTCCTATTTAATAGTACGGGAGACGATCACATGCTCAAGTCAATTGCATTTGCACTTTGTCTGGCTTCGCTGGGCGGCTGCGTTGTCGCGCCGGGTTACGGTTATGGCCAGCCTTACGATCCAGGCTACGCTGCGCCAGGTTATTACGGCTACGCGCCTGCATACAGCAGCGTTTATATAGGTGGCGGATGGGGCGGCGGTCATTACGACCGTGGTCATGGCGGTTATTGGGGTGACCATGGGCATGGTGGCGGATATGGCGGTCACGGTGGCCAATGGTCCGGTGGCGCGCATGGGGGCGGCGGTGGGCACGGAGGCGGCGGTGGAGGGCATCGGTAAATTCGGGTCAGCTTGAGCGGCTTTTGGTTTTCAGAGGTTGCCGCTCTTTGTGCGCGATAAGCGATAAACTTAGACCGAGATTACATAAGCTTTCTTCTGTCGCGTGCCTGGCTGTTGCTCAACCCGCCGTTTCGTTCTCAGCGCTGCCATCAATCAGAAACTTCGAGCGGTCCCTGACGTCCTTGATCCAGGCGGGTGGCCGAGCCCATCCGCTCCACGTAGCACCAGTCTTGGGATCACGATACTTCGCGGGCAGCTTGCCATTGCTCGTTGATTTCGCTTTGACGGATCGCGTTGCCTTGGGTTTTGCCGTCGATCCCGCCGGACGTCCACGGCGTTTCGCAGGCGATGAAGCGTGGGCTTCTATGTCAGCGGTCGTCAGACCGTGTTTGTCCATGAGCTTGCGGATATCGTTGAGGACCGTTTGATTGCGCTTTGTAATTAACGTCTCCTCTTGCGCTTTGAGTTTTTTCAGCTTGGCCTGAATCTGTTCAAGGGTAGGCATTTTGGGTTCCTTAAGAAGTCATTTTCCGCACTATGCCACGCGCTTACTCATTGCGGAAGCAATCCACCAAAGTTAAGGATTCCGTACATTAAATTATAAATAGATCAAAAACCGCTTGACACACCTCAAAAAGCGCGTCGCGCAGTGAGATTTTTTCCTCATTGGCGACCATGTCTCTTCCCGCTTTTTTTACCGATCTTGCCGCGCGATTGCAGTCGGCCGAGTTTCTCCAAATAGCCCGGCATTCCGAACATCCCGGCGCGTTTACGCGTCATCGCAAGTTGCCCTTGCCCTCTCTGGTCGCGTTACTACTCACCGGCATGCGCATGAGCGTACAGGCTGAACTCGATGTGTTCTTCGCCCATCTACGGCAACAAGCGCAGCTGGTGCGCCACGTCTCTGAGCAAGCCTTCGCGCAAGCGCGCGCCAAGCTATCCTTGCGCGCCCTCCCGCAGCTCAACGACTGGGTGATCGAGCGCGCCGAACATTATGGTTTTATACCGCGCTGGCGTGGTTTGCGACTGGTCGCCGCCGATGCCTCCACCATGCGCTTCGGTCTGCGGGCCAGCCATGTCAAGCGCGCGGCGCTGGCCGATCAAATCGCCTTTGGCCTGTTTCTCCCCGGCGCCGAATTGATGCTTGCCGCCTCGCTGCACAGCGTTCATGAGCGTGGCGAGCGGCAGATGTTGTTCGAACATCTCCATCGCCTCTCCAGCACCGATTTGCTGCTCCTCGACCGAGGCTATCCTTGCCGCTGGCTGGTGGCCGTGTTGAACCAGCTTCAACTTCCGTTTTGCATGCGTGTCGATTCCTCCGGGTTTGCTTGCGTGCGCAAATTCCTGCGCTCCGGACTGCTGGAACAGATCGTCACGCTGGGCGCTCCCAATTGCCGCGACGCGCGCGACTACGAGTGCCCGCGCGAACCTCAAACGGTGCGCCTGGTCCGCCACGTCGCCCCGAACGGCAATGTGCGCGTCCTGATGACCACCTTATTCGACTCGGTACGCTTTCCCGCCAGTTGCTTCGGTGACCTCTACCATCAGCGCTGGCGAATAGAAGAAGCATTCAAACGACTCAAGCATCGCCTCAATCTAGAACACGTCTCCGGTCTGTCCCAGCAGGCCGTCGTACAAGATGTCGCGGCCAAGGTCGTGACCGACAACTTGCAGGCATTGACCACGCTGACCGCCCACTGCCACGCCGAACTGCCCGCATCACAGCGCATCAACCGGGCCTATGTCCACACCGCCCTTAAGCCTTTGCTGCCCGCGTTGCTGCTCGGGATGAAGGTCGAAAAACTACTCCATAACGTGCTGCGCCTGGTCGCTCAGCAGACCTATCGTCATCAAGAAAATCTGTCAAAACCACGCAGCAAGAAACCGAAACCCCATAAACCCATGACCCAAAAACATTGTTGATGAAATGTTCTTTTCTTAACTTCGGTGGATTGATTGCGGAAGAGACTCAAACTGTCTTGATTTTAATTGCCAATGTATCTGCGGATTCGTTGCGTTTATTTGCAGATACTGAAGACAAGGTTAGTTGCGCGCTGTGAGCACTTGATTCTTTGGATTCATAGATGGCAAGACAGCAGCGACCCGCTGAACGCGGATCGCTGGAAACGGCTTAGTGTCGGCTTAGTACCGGCTCAGTACCGGTGAGCCGGCGGACGGTGACGCGGCGGCGGCCGGTGATGGTGATGCCGCGGCGGCGGAATTGGACGGCAGCGCCGCACATAATGACCATGAACCCAGACGCGCCGGCATTCCTGACGCGGCCGTGCACTTGCCTCTGTTGGCACGATCGCACTTGCGGCCGCGATCAATAAAACTGCGGCTAAAACCTTACGCATGATTGCTCCATGAAACGCAGCGCAAAACGCGCTGCCATTCGCCGATAAAACATCGCGGCTCAAGTGTTGTTTTTTATTTCTTCGGAGCTTTAGCGGCTGCCTTTGTCGCTTTAGCTGCTGGCTTCGGCACCGCCTTCCCGGGAGGCTTTGTGTCGGCGGCGGTTTTGGATTTTGCCGCGGCCTTCTTGGCCGGCTTGGCCGGCGCTTCGGCTACAGCCTTTGGTTTCTTCTCAGCTGCATCCGCGGCCTTGGGCTTTGCGGCTTTCTTGGCGACCGGTTTGCTTGCCGCTTTGGGTTTGGCTTTCGGCGCGTCGACGTGATCCGTATTAACAGGCGCCGCGTTCAATTTGGTCCGCGTAGTCTTCTTGGCAGGCGCACCACTTGCGCTATCCGCCGATGTCTCGCGTTCAAGGAGTTCGCGCGCTCGTTGCCAATACTCGTCGGAGCGTCCATGTGGACGGCCATCTGCTTCCCACAGATGATAAGCCTGCAGACGAAGGCGTTCTTCCAATGATTTATTTTCCATTCAGTTAACCATGACGGGATAATCGTGCATTTATGTTACAGGAGCAGCATTTTGCTTGTGTGATGTTTCTCTTTAGCAATGAGCATTCCATGCGCAGACATTTTTGCTTGATAGCACGGCAAAGAGACGCTTTAAAGTCAGAGTTACCGGATATGGATGACCAGATCGATACCCCTCTCCCGCCAACCTAAACAGCCTTAGAATCCGACAAAAGCGCAGGGTCCGGAGACGCAAGATGGAGCATGCCTATTTCAAGTTGCTGCATGTCCTGGCCGGCCACCCAGGGTGGGCGCTGACGGTCGTCGTGCTCGCGTCATTTTTTGAATCGATAGCGTTCATCGGCACATTCATACCCGGCAGCACGGCAATGTTCGTGGCCGGCGCGCTGGTCGGTACCGGCGTGCTCAATCTTGGCTGGGTTTTTGCATGCGCCATCGCGGGCGCGGTTGCCGGCGACGCCGCCAGTTACTGGTTCGGATGCCGCTACAAGAACAGCATCGCGCAATTGCGGCCGTTTCGAACGCATCCCGGCATGCTGGCGGCTGGCAAGCGCTACTTCGAAAAGCATGGCGCCAAGAGCGTGATCTTTGCACGGTTCATCGCGCCATTGCGTGCGGTCGTGCCCGTGGTCGCCGGCATGCTAGGCATGCCCTCGACCCGCTTTCTCGCAATCAACATTCTCTCCGCGCTGATATGGGCGCCTTTGCATATCCTGCCTGGCGTTGTCTTCGGGGCATCGATAGAACTTGCGGGCGCCGTATCGTTCAGGCTCGTCGTCCTGCTCGCGATCGCGGTCGCGGTGACCTGGCTCACACTCAAGCTCACCACGCTGCTCGTGTCCCATGCGCGCGCCTGGACCGACACGTCGCGGCGCAACGTGCTCGACTGGGCGCGTCGCCATGACCGGGGTTTCGCAGGGCGCGTGGTGCTCGGCGTGCTCGATCCGAAACATCAGGCCGCGGCGCTCATTGCTGTCATCTCCGTGTTGTTGCTGGTGTCGGCGAGCGTGTTTTTTTCCACGCTGCACGACGTGTCGCACGGCGATCCGCTGGTTCAGGTCGACGTATCGGTGTACCGGTTCCTCCAGGCCTTCCGGTCGTCATGGGGCGATGCCGTCCTAGCCGTGTTCGCGACGCTTGGCAGCGTTCCGACGCTCGGCGCGCTTACCGTGCTCGTGGTCGTGTGGATGGCGCTCGAGCGTCGATGGCGCACCATGGCGTACTGGCTGACCGCCGTTGCCTTTTCACAATTGCTGATCCTCGCAATCCAGATCACGACCTTGCATCCGCTGCCGGGCGAAATCGCGTCCGGGCTGCGCGCATTTCCAAGCAATCACGTTGCGGCGAGCGTCGTCATTTATGGATTCCTCGCGTTCCTGATCGCGCGCCGGGTGGGGATGGTCGCGAGAATCCTCACCGCGATGGCAACCGTCGCCATCCTGTTTTCAGTCGCGTTCGCGGGCGTCTACTTCGGCAACTTTACGTTCTCCGATGCCGTCGGTGGCGCCGCACTGGCGGCGACATGGGTCTTCCTGATCGCGCTGACCGCCGTGTGGCGGTATCCGGCGAAACCGCCCGCGCGTCCGGCGATGCCCATCATCGTTCTGACGCTGGTTGGCTTGAGTGTCGCGTTGCAATCCAGCGCGAGCATTCAAGCGACGGGGCACGAAATAGCGCCGGCGCCGACGAAGGTAACGGCGATGCAATGGACCGATACCGTATGGCGGACCTTTTCTTGCTATCGATCCAGCATGGATGGCGACCGGCGAGAACCGATCACCATTCAATGGAGCGCAACGGCCGCGCAAATCAGCGCGCAACTGAAGGATCGAGGATGGACGGAAGGCACGCATCTAACAGCCCGCAGCGTGTTGTCTCTGGTGTCGCCAACTGCCACGGCGACCGAGTTGCCCGTGCTGCCGCGTCTGAACAACGGCGAACCGTCGGCGCTCGTCTTCACGCGTGCGCACCTGAGCGCGGACGAGCGCGACGTCCTGCGCTTCTGGCCGACGAACTTTGTGGTCGAGCATCATGGAGGCCAGTCGCCCACGCCCATCTGGCTCGGTGCGCTGGTTCACGAGCGGCTCGTGCGTCCCACGTGGCCGTTCAATGTCTTGCGACCGGACAAAGGCCTTGCGTCGATGATTGCAACCCACAACGATACATCGCCGTGGCACGACCTGGAGGTCGCGAGAAGCGCCGGTTGCGGTGGCATTCCGGTCACGCTGGTTGCATCGGAAGGACATTGAACGCGCCGGTTGCGACGCGCGTGTCGCGTAATGAAGGGTTTTGGGAGGCGGCCACTTGATTCAGATTCCACCGTCGGCGATCACCACCTGGGGCAGCGCCGTGGTCTTCGTCAACGTGCTCGTGACGCGGCTTGGCGTGCCATTGCCGATCATCCCGGTGCTTCTGTTTGCGGGTTCTGCGATCGCGGCCGGTCTTCTCGCGTTTTCGCACGTGTTGCTCGCGGCCGTGGTGGCGGCGTTGATCGGCGATTTCGCGTGGTTCTCGGCGGGGCGCATCTACGGCGCGCGTCTCACGGATTTTTTCTCGCGCCGCTCGCTTTCCGTCGATGCAAGCATCCGCACCACACGCAGCCTGTTCGAGCGCTTTGGCATTGCTATCGTCGCCGTGGCGAAGTTCGTTCCGGGACTCGCGCTCATTACACCGCCGCTGATGGGCACGACCGTGATTTCGCCGGTCAGGTTCGTTGCATGGGATGCGGTCGGCACGATCGTATGGGCTTCATTCTGGTTGCTGGGCGGCGCGCTTTTCGAGCAGCAACTTGCCATGCTGCTGATGGTGTTGCGGCCATACGGCGCGTCTATTCTCGACGTCCTCGCAGCGGCGGCGCTTCTCTACTTGATCTATCGGTTCGTGCTGCGCTGGCGCATCAGGCGTTGGCTGCGCCGCAGAGTCGTTACGGCGCGCAAGCTGGATGGCATGATGAAATCGGCTTCGCCGCCCTTGATCATCGATGCACGCAAGCACGCCGATCGCGACGAGCAGAGCGTGCGGATTCCGGGCGCGAGATTGCTCGATCCGGACTCGCCCGGAACCATCGACAGATCGCTTCGGGCAAGCGCGATTGTTGTGTACTGTTCCCATTCCAACGATGTCACCGCCCGCAGAGTCTGCCGCCGCTTGCGCGCGAAGGGTTTTGTGAATGTCCGGGCGTTGTACGGCGGGCTCGACGAATGGGTCCGGCGCGGCTATCCCGTCGAACCATTGCCGCTTGAGTTCGGTGAGATGGATTCGTCGATGGTGCGGTCTTGAATATTTGAGTTACTCGGGAAACGGCAACTTGGTTTGTCCTTGCGCGCGCATGCCGAAGGTGTTCAGCGTCATTGCAACGAGCGCGTAGTAGCCGAGCAAGCCGACGAGGTTGATCACGGTTACGTGCCCGAAGCGCGCCACCGCCTGATCGAAGGTCGCGTCCGTGACGCGCTTTGTTTCGAAGAGCTGCGTGGCGAAATCGAAGATGAGGGCGTCGTCCGCGTCTTCGAAAACGGGCGGCCGGTTGTCATGGATGGCATCGGCGATCGCGGCCGGAAGACCCGCTTCGAGCGCAATCGGATAATGGATATACCACTCTGCCTGAGACTGCCAGCGCGCCGCGGTAACCAGAATGGCAAGCTCCGAAAGCCGAAGCGGCAAGCCCGTTTTGTATCGGCAGAACGCGCCGAGGCGTTGAGCGTGCTGCGCCAGTTCCGGACTATGGATCCAGCCGAGAAACGGACCGTTGAGATTGCCGCGAGGACCGGAAAGGATTTCATCGAGCACGGCTTTTTGCTCGTCGGTCGCGAGGGCTGGATCGAACTCGGGAAGGCGGGTTGTCATGGCTGGCTCCATTCCTATCCATACATATGTGGGGATGCGCCAACTGCACGCGCGTGGCTAAATACAGTCAACGATGCGACGGGGACAAACTGACATCAGCTCAGGAAAGCATCGGAGTATCGGGGAGCAGCAAATCCGAGGGGAGAGGTGGCGTGTGCCGGCGGCTGGACGTGGCGAGACGTCCTGTCGTCGGCGGCGCTGCTCATGAACGCTCGAGTTTGCTTAAATATGCAATGCAAATCTCAGTTGCCGCTCGCGCCCGGTTCCCAATACACATTCAATCCCATCAATTCGGTCAGCGTTTGCGCTGCGGCTTTCATCCGTTCGCCGACTTCGTTCATGGCGGGTACCGGCGCATTATCGATCCGTTCTATAAACGGCGTCGTCAACGTGGCAATCGCGTGACCGGTTCGTCCGAACACCGGGTAGGCAAGATTCTTCACGCCCCTGACTTGCCGGCTCGGCATGCGAGCGTGTCCGCGTTCGCGGATTCGCGCGAGATCGGCGGCGAGCTGCTTTGCATCGACGGGAAGTTCACCGTCTACCGGAACGTGGAGCTTCAACATGCGCTTTCTTTCAAGCTCCTCCTGGAACGCCATGAGGACCTGACCCGAAGCGGTATCGGTCATGCCGATCAACGTGCCCACCTTCAACGAAAATCCAAAACGTTCCGGGCTTTCCACGCCCGCGACAATCAACACGCGGCCGTCCTGATACACGCATAGATGGAACGACTGCCGCACGTCGTTGGCGAGTTGCGTCATCAAGGGCAGCGCGGTAGTCACGAGCGATCGAACCGGCTGATGTCTATGCGCGAGCTGGAAAAGCAAGAGCGACAACACGTATCGATCGCCTATCGCGAGGAGATATCCGCGCGCTTCCAGCGTCACGACCATGCGAAAGATTTCCGCTGTAGTGCGCCCGAGCGTCTTGCCGAGATCCGCCAGCGACAACCCCTCCGGATGACCCGCCAGCAATTCGATGATGTCCAGCCCCTTCTCGAGCGCCGGCGCCGAATATCGCGTGTTGTCCAAGATCCCTCCAAAGTTGTGCGTACCTGCGTGGCGTGATTGTAGACCGGGAAAAGCGGCATCTCCGGCCGAAAACGCGCGCATGCGATCCTCGGGAAAACACCGACGTAAATTCATCTATGAAAGACCGTTTTATCTTTAAAATGATTTGCATCGGTGGAAAACGAGTCCGCGAGATGCGCGGGACATGCTGACGCCGGTCGACAAACGAGGTAACGCTGATGGCTGAAGTGGCATTCAAGCAGGTGCAGAAATCGTTCGGCGCCGTGCAGGTGTTGAAGCAGATCGACCTGACGGTCAAGGACGGCGAGTTCCTCGTGCTCGTAGGACCAAGCGGTTGCGGCAAGTCGACATTGCTGCGCGCGCTCGCCGGGCTGGAAGGCGTGACGCAGGGGCGGATTCTTATTGACGGACGCGTGGTCAACGACCTGCCGCCGAAGGATCGCGACATTGCGATGGTGTTCCAGAACTACGCGCTGTATCCGCATATGAGCGTGCTGGAGAACCTCACGTTTGCGCTGAAGTTGCGTGATCTGAAACCCGATGAAATCGCGGCGCGCGCCAATCAGGCCGCGACCATACTCGGGCTTCAGGATCTGCTTGGACGTTATCCGCGGCATTTGTCGGGCGGCCAGCGTCAACGGGTGGCAATGGGGCGCGCAATCGTCCGCGACCCGAAGGTGTTTCTCTTCGATGAACCCCTGTCCAACCTCGACGCCAAGCTCCGCGTGCAAATGCGCGCGGAGATCAAGGCGCTGCATCAACGTCTGCGCGCAACGACGGTCTACGTGACGCACGACCAGATCGAGGCAATGACCATGGCGGATCGCATCGTGGTGTTGAATGGCGGCGTGATCGAGCAGATCGGCGCGCCGCTCGAACTCTACGATGATCCGGACAACCTGTTTGTGGCGAGTTTCATCGGGTCGCCTTCCATGAACTTCTTCAAAGGCAAATACGAATTGCAAAGCGATGGAGCGCGCGTACGTATTGGTGATTTCTCGTTGCAAGTGCCGGTCGTCAACGCTCGCGATGGACAGGACGTAACGGTCGGCGTGCGTCCCGAACATCTTCTGGTGGCGGATGCCGGTGGCCTTCCATTCAATGTGGACGTGGTGGAACCGACGGGTGCATCGACTGAATTGTTCGGCACCGTCGCGGGACAACGTTGCTGCGTGATCGTGAACGGACGCCTGCCGCTCAAGCCCGCACAGAACGTCCGGCTGGCCGCAGAACTCGACAACACCCTGATCTTCGATACCGACACCAGCCGCAGGCTGCGTTGAGAACCAAGCGAAGACATATAACAAAGGAGATGCATCATGCGCCAGGATTCAATGAAAACCGCAGTGAAGATCGCCGTATCCATGCTGGCTTTGGCGGGACTGGTCGCCACGACTGGAGCACGCGCCGATAACGAATACAAAGGCTATACGCTACGCGTGAAGCTGATCGGCGGCGTGCAATACGAAGCGCTTTACACACGCATTCCGTTGTGGGAAAAAGAGACCGGCGCTAAGGTGGAGATCATCTCGCGCAAGAGTCACTTCGAGCTGGATCGTGAATTGAAGCAGGACATCGCTTCGCAACATATCGACTATTGCGTGTCGTCGAATCATACGAACTTCTCCGCGCAATATCCCATCTTTCGTGACCTCAAGGGCCTGTTCCCGGCAACCTATCTTTCGGCGTTTGCGCCCGCGTTGCTGAAGCAGTCCGAAGTCAAGGGCCAGCTCGTACAGATTCCGCGATCAACGGACATCGAAGCGCTTTACTACAACAAGACCGCATACGCCGATCCCGCCAATCGCGATGCATACAAGAAGAAGTTCGGGCAGGACCTGGCGCCGCCAAAAAACTTTGCCGAGTTCACGCAGCAAGCGACGTTCTTCACCAAGGCGCCGAACTTCTATGGCACGCAATTCCCGGGTAAGGACGAAGCGCTGACAGGCACGTTCTATTCATTGCTGGTTGCCAACGGCGGTCAGCTATTCGATGCAAAAATGAAGCCGGCATTCAACTCGCCAGCTGGCGTGAAGACCCTCGACTGGTTCGTGAACCTGTACAAAACCGGCGTGGTTCCAAAGGGCGTTCCGAGCTACGTCTGGGACGATCTCGGCAACAACTTTGCGTCGGGCAAGGTCGCGCTCGATCTCGACTGGCCGGGATTCGCATCGTTCTATAACGACCCGAAGACGTCGAAGCTTGCTGGAAATGTGGGCGTGGTTCGTGCGCCGTTGGGTGCTGCGAACAAGCGCCCAGGGTGGTCCGGCTCGCACAGCTTTTCGATCACCAAAGTGTGCGCACGGCCTGATGTTGCAGCGAGTTTTATCCAGTTCCTGACGAGCAAGGATTCGCAACTCGTGGAGGCGCGGCTCGGCTCCATTCCTTCGCGCGTGGATGCGCAGCAGGCCATCGTGCAGGAGTTCAAGGCCAAGGACGATCACTTCATGGCGGACGCGGTGGCGACGTTCAGCCAGGCCGCGAAGGAAGACTCGTTCACGCCGCCGCGTATTGCGCAGTGGAACGAAATCTCCAACGCGTTGTGGCCGGAATTGCAGAAGGCGATCATCGGCGATGAAACCTCGCAGCAAGCGCTCGACAAAGCCGCGAAGAAAGTCGCCGACATCATGCAGGACGCGGCGGACCAGTAACGCTCGACCAAACATCATCAGGCTTTCGATGCAATCCAACACGCCTTATTCGATCGGCGGCGAACCCGCTCTGGCAACACCGCGCTGGCGCATTCCGCTGCCGATCAAGCTGCTTCTGCCCGCGTTCCTCGCGGTCGGACTGGTGGTCGTGCTGCCGCTGCTGTTCTCGTTTTATACGAGCTTCACGGCGTATCGCCTGACCGATCCCGACACGCTGTCGCACTGGATTGGCTGGCGCAACTACGAACGCGCGTTTGCGAACGGGGACTTCTGGGCCGCCTTCGGACGCACCATCTTGTTCCTCACCGTCGCGTTGAATCTGGAACTCGTGCTCGGTCTCGGCGTCGCGCTGTTGCTCAATCAAGTGACGAAAGGGCAGCGCGCGTTGCGCACGGTGATGATGTTTCCGATGATGTTTTCGCCCGTGCTGGTTGGCTTCCAGTTCAAGTTCATGCTCAACGACAGCACGGGCATTGTGAACAACCTCATGCAGACGTTGTTTGGCGCTAAGTCGGCATTCCCTTTCCTGGTCGATGCAAACTCGGCGCTTGCATCTTTGATTGCGGCGGAGGTCTGGAACTCCACGCCGATCTTCGCCGTGATCCTGCTCGCGGGTTTGATGGCGTTGCCGAAGGACCCCATAGAAGCATCGAAGGTGGATGGCTGCACGTCATGGCAGACCTTCCGTTATGTGACGCTGCCTTACCTGATGCCGTTCATTTATATATCGATGACGATTCGTTCACTCGATGTCGGCCGCGCTTACGACATCGTTCGCATCATGACGAACGGCGGCCCAGGCGGACGCACCGAGTTGCTCTGGACGATGGTCGGCCGAATTGCTTACGACGATTCACGCATGGGTTACGCAAACGCGATTGCGTATGTATCGGTGCTCGTGTCGATCCTCTTCACGCTGTACTTTTTCCGCAAGCTGAGCGGTGCGCGCAAACACATGGGGCCTGCCTGACACTATGAGCGATATGGCAATCAAGGGCGCGTTCATGCGCAAGTCGGCAATGTGGTTTGGCGTGTTCATCGTCATGGCCGTCATCTGTCTGCCGGGGCTTTGGGTCGTGCTTAATGCATTCAGATCGAACGTGGCGATTCTTTCCAATCAGTCGCCGTTCGCGGGTTCGAGCTACACGCTCGATAACTTCAAGAGCATGTTTGGTTACGGACAAATGGCGTCGCTGCCCATCAGCCAGTACTTCGTCAATTCCGTGATCATCTCGTGCGTGAGCACGGTCGCAGCGCTCGCCGTCGGTGTACTCGGCGGCTATGCGTTCGCGCGTTTCGACTTCAAGCACAAGAAGGTCATGTTCGTCACGCTCATGCTGACGCGCGCCATTCCGGGCATTGCGTTGTCGTTGCCCATCTTCATGCTATGGGCATGGACAGGTCTGCTGGACACACGCATTGGCGTGATCCTGGTTTATCTCGCGATGAACGTGCCGTTCACCGTCTGGCTTATCGACGGCTTCTTTCGTGAAGTGCCAATCGAGTTGTCTCAAGCCGCGCAGATCGATGGCTGCAATCGCTGGCAAGCCTTCTGGCGCATCGAGTTGCCGCTCGCAAAAAGCGGCATTGCATCGGCGGGGATCTTTGCGTTTCTCACGAGCTGGAACGAGTTCGCGCTCGCCACGCAGTTATGCCGAAGCCCCGATACAAAAACGCTTCCAGTCGGGCTCATGGATTTCACCGCGCAATTTTCGGTCGATTGGGCCGGCATGTGCGCGATGGCGGTGATCATCATCATTCCGGCAATCGTGCTGACCTTCATTGTGCAGAAACATTTGATCGCGGGGCTGACGCTCGGCGGCGTCAAAGGCTGACCGAATCGGTTGAACCCAGGCTTTAGAGGAAACAGGAAATGGCAACTATCGATACCGTCGACATCCGTCAGGTCGATCTTCAACCCAAGGTCAAACGCACGGACGCGATCCAGTCGTTCGTGGTCCAGGAAACCGTGCTCGTCACGATCCATTGCAGCGATGGCAGCACGGGCACGGGTTATACATACACCATCGGCACGGGCGGGTCGTCGATCGTCGCGTTGCTGCACGACCATCTCGTGCCGCAACTCATCGGAAGAAATCCATCGGAATACGAAGCAATCTGGCGTGACCTGTTTTTTCATACGCACGCAACGGCCGTCGGCGCGATTACGAGCCTGGCGCTCGCCGCTATCGACACCGCGCTGTGGGACCGCAATACGCGCGTGGCGAACGTGCCGTTGTGGATCGCGGCGGGCGGCGCGAAACCGCGCACCCGCACGTATTCGACCGAGGGCGGCTGGCTGCATTTATCGGCGAAGGAACTCGTCGATCAGACCCTCCAGGCACGCGACGCCGGTTTTCACGGCGCGAAGATCAAGGTCGGCCGGCCGCATCTGGCCGAGGACATGCGCCGGCTGACCGCCGTGCGCGAAGCCATGGGCGATGATTTCGAAATCATGGTCGATGCCAACCAGGGTTTCACGCTGTCCGAAGCCATCCGTCGCGCGAATGCTTTCGAGCCGCTGCGTCTTGCGTGGCTCGAAGAACCGATGCCCGCTGAAAACATCGCCGCGCATCAGCGTCTGAACGCGGCAAGTTCAACGCCGATTGCGGTTGGCGAATCGATGTATCACCCGGGGCAGTTCGGCGACTATCTTAAAGCGGATGCCTGCTCGATCGTGCAGGCGGACGTGGCGCGCATCGGCGGGATCACGCCGTGGCTCAAAGTGGCGCATCTCGCGGAAACCATGAACGTGTCGATCTGTCCGCATTTCCTGATGGAGTTGCACGTGAGCTTGTGCGCGGCGGTGCCGAACGCCACGTGGCTTGAATACATTCCGCAACTCGACTCATTGACGGGCAAGCAGGTTCGGATCGAACACGGCTACGCGGTTGCGCCGATGGAGCCGGGCATTGGTATCGATTGGGATTGGGACGCCATTCAGGGAACGCAACGCACGCATGTTCGTGTGGACGCCCGCGCGGCCGCCTGAAGATGAGCGCGTCCATTACACGCCATTGCCTGATGCTCGATCTGCGCGATGACCCTGCGGTCATCGCGCAATACGATGCTTATCACGAAGCTGTCTGGCCCGAAGTGCTGGACGCGTTGAAGGCGTCCGGGATTGTCGATATGACGATCTGGCGGCGCGACACGCGGCTTGTGATGCTCATTGAAACGGAGCCGGATTTCGGCTTCGGCAAACTCGTGGCCGGTCCCGATGCTCATCCGCGGGTGACCGAATGGAACGCGCTGATGGGAAGTTTTCAGAAGCCGCTGCCGAATGCAACGACCGGGGAATGGCAACCAATGAAACTGGCGTTCAACATGAACGCGCAGATGAGAGACGCGTGAAGCTCAGGCAATGTGCAGGATCAGCGAGAAGAGCCCGACCGCGAGACCCACGCCGCCGATAAGACAACCCGCCACCACGCACAATCGCCAAAGCGTTTTCATTTTTTGCGGACTCAAAAAAGAAGGCCGCTAGGCGGCCTAAGAGGGGTACAACAGGGGGGTCATGTGGCTACTGTAAGCGGCGATCCTTAAGGCAACATTAAGCCGCGCTCGCGGCGCCGTGCACGCCTTACCCAATCCTTTCCTGCAATGAAAAAGCCGATGCCGGGTGAACTTGTAGTCCATCCGGCATCGGCGTTACCGCTTCCTACGTTTTGCGTTAGTCGCGGATGTGGGTCACGCTGACGATCGCGATATCACGCAATTTCATCGAGCTTAGTTATGCGAGTACAGCGACTGCGTAGGGTTCGCACGAACTCGGCTGCCCGATTGCGATTGCGTGTCCTGCACGCCACCGTACGACTTGGCATCAGCGGCCGATTGTGCGTTTTCAGCGGCAACGGTTTGCGCGCTTTGGCCGCGCTGCGAGGCGGGTGCGCCGACCGTCGGGTTATACGACGGTGCCGGGCCGTAGCCGCTGCTTGCGAATGCGGGTGCAGCCAGGGCTGCGGAAGTGGCGATCAACAACGTGGCGATAAGGTTCTTTTTCATGATGCGCTCCGATATTTCGTTGTAAGGGGCGCAGTGGCTGGTTTGTTCTGCTCACTGCGTCGATGAAATGCAGTGTATACCCTTACTATCGATTTATTGTATTCGATAGGCGCAAATCAGTTTTCGGGATAGACGAATAATGAGGTGACCGGATACGCCTACAAATCTAGCCGTGGAGCGTCTCGATGATCGCCGCCGTTATCCCGCTGCGGCCGTACGACGCCCTCTCGATCATTCCGACAGTACGCAGGATCGGCGGGTGCGCAATTGGAATCAACCGCAGCGACGGGTCTGCCTGCCACCCTGCGCGATGCAGCTCCGGCAATACCGTCACCCCAACGTTCTTCCTGACCAGCGCCGCGATCGTTTCGATGGAGTTCAGCTCCAGATACTCCTTCACCGCCAGCCCGAGCGCCGTAAGCGCCTGATCCACGACCACGCCGGTGCGCACGCGCCGGTCGAACCGCAAGAACCCGTTCGACGCCAAGATGCGCTGCGGATCGGTATCGGTGATTTCGCGGCTGACGACCAGCATCAGCCTCTCCGTGTAAAGCGGCGTCCATTTCAGCGTGTCGGACAGCGTCTGGTCGGGCCGCGCCACCACGGCGGCGATATCGACTTCACCTTGCTCGACCATCACCGTGAGTTCGTCCGACCGCGCCGATAACAACCTAACATCGAGCCCCGGGTGCGCGGTCTTCAGTTGCGCCACGCCCAAGGACAATGCGCCGATCACCGATACCACCGCGCCAATCGCGACCGGTCCCTGCATGGAATCCGCGGGTGTGGCTTCAAGCTCGTCGAGCAGATCGAGGATCTGCTCGACCTTCGATCGGATTTCGCGGCCCTGGCGGCTGAGCACGACCTGCCTCGCGCTGCGATCGAAGAGCTGCCGCCCGAGCGCGTGTTCCAGACCGCGCATCTGCAGGCTGACAGCCGCCTGCGTGAGCGCCACCTTGTCGGCGGCGGCGGCAAAAGAGCCAGTCCGAGCGACCGCGCGAAAGGTCTTCAGCATCCGGATAGTGGGCATCGGCGTTACTCAAGTAAATTTTAAGTGTCGAAAAGAAAGTTTAATATTTCCTGATGCATCGCGCCCGACATAATGATGATGAAAGTTTGGTGAAGAGCATCCCCTATGTCGTGCAGCGGAGTATTGAAATTTGTCGACGTCGAATCAGCCGCCTCTCAATCAGCCCACGAAAATTCCCGTACTCGAAGTCAGCGGTTTCTCGCTGAAATTCTCGCGCGCTGTGAATGTGCCGAATCTCGTTGAAAATGTCTCGTTCTCGGTGAATGCGGGCGAGACGCTGTGCATCGTCGGGGAATCGGGTTGCGGGAAAAGCGTTACGTCGCTGGCCATGATGGGTTTGCTGCCGAGCCCGCCGGCGAATATCGTCGCGGGAAAAGCGCTGTTCGACGGGCGCGATCTCTTCAAGCTCACCGAACGCGAACTCGCCAATATCCGCGGCAACCGCATGTCCATGATCTTCCAGGAGCCGATGACATCGCTCAATCCGGCGTTCACCATCGGGCATCAGATTGCGGAGTGCGTGCAGCGGCATCGTGGATTGAAGGGTGCGGCGGCGCGCAAGGAAGCGCTGGAAATGCTGCGCCTCGTGCGCATTCCCGCGCCTGAAAAACGGCTCGACGCGTATCCGCACGAACTCTCGGGCGGCATGCGTCAGCGGGTGATGATCGCGATGGCGCTCGCCAATCGCCCGCAACTGCTGATCGCCGATGAACCCACGACTGCGCTCGACGTCACCATCCAGGCGCAGGTTCTCTTGCTGGTGCGCAACCTGCAGGCCGAAACCGGCACGGCGATGGTCCTGATCACGCACGACCTCGGCGTGGTCGCGGAAGTCGCGGACCACGTCGCCGTGATGTACGCGGGGCGAATCGTGGAGTACGGATCGGTGGATGAAATCTTCGATGACCCGCAGCATCCGTACACGATCGGTTTGATGGGCGCGATTCCATCGGTGGGAAAACGCGAAGGGGCGTTGGCGACGATTCGCGGCTCGGTGCCGTCGCCCGAACAGATGCCGAAGGGGTGCCGCTTCGCGCCGCGCTGTCCGTTTGTGGAGCAGCGGTGTATCGATCAGGCGCCGCCCGACAAGACGATCGACGGTTCGCATCGCGTGGCGTGCTGGGTCGCGCCGGTCGAGACCGTCGCCTTGTATGACGAGGCCGCCGCATGAACCCGCCGATCATCGAAGCGCAGGAACTCACCAAACACTTTGGCGGCACGCGCAGCATGTTCACGCGCGCGCCGACCGTCTACGCCGTGAACGGCGTCTCGTTTTCCGTGCAGCAGGGTGAGACGTTTGCCATCGTCGGCGAATCGGGTTGCGGGAAATCGACGCTCGGGCGCCTGTTGCTGCGCCTGATTGACAGCACCGAAGGACGCGTGATGTATCAGGGCAAGGACATCACGCATCTTGGCACCGAGCCAATGCGGCGTCTGCGCCGCGAGATGCAGATCATCTTCCAGGACCCGTTTGCATCGCTGAATCCGGGCATGACGGTGGGCCAGATCATCGGCGAGCCGATTGCGTTGCATGGCCTCGCGAAAAGCGCGGCGCGGCAGGAACGCGTCGCCGAGTTGCTGCGTACGGTCGGTCTGCAACCCGGTTACGCCGAGCGTTATCCGCACGAGTTTTCCGGCGGCCAGCGACAGCGGATTGGCATTGCTCGCGCGCTGGCGGGCGAGCCGAAATTGATCGTGGGCGACGAACCCGTGTCCGCGCTCGACGTCTCCGTGCAGGCGCAAGTGATCAACCTGCTCGAGTCGCTGAAGCAGAAACTCGGCCTTACGCTGATCATGATCGCGCACGATCTCGCGGTGATCCGCCATATGAGCGACCGCGTCGCGGTGATGTATCTGGGTGAGATCGTGGAGATGGCGGACGTCGACGATCTCTTCGATCAACCCTTGCACCCCTACACACAAGCATTATTGCAGGCGATCCCGGCGAGCAGTCCGCGTCAGCGCCGTAGCAAGGCATCGCTCACGGGTGACTTGCCGAGCCCGACTTCTCCGCCTTCCGGTTGCCGTTTTCATCCGCGCTGCCCGCATGCAAAAGCACGTTGCGCCGACGAACAGCCGGTCAACGAAACTCGGCCGGACGGGCATCGCGTGGCCTGCCACTTCTGGCGCGAGATCCAGAACGCGGGCGGTGGCGCGCCGCTTGTTTCCATCGTGAGTCCGAAGCTGACCGAGCGGCTCGCGGTGTATCGGCAGCGTCAGACGGCTGTCGATGGCGCGCTCAAAGAACATTCGAATACACGATAAAAACGGGGAATTCCAGATGCGCAAACTTCTTTTGGCCGCGACGCTTGCGGCAAGCACGAGTGCTGCGATGGCTCAGACAAGCTCGACTATTCGTATTGGTCTGCAGGACGATATCGGCACGCTCGATCCGGCGCGAAGCAGCCAGGTGGTCGACCGGATCGTGTTCAGTTCGCTGTGCAATTCGCTGGTGGATATTGGCCCGGATCTGAAGATCGTGCCGATGCTCGCCACCTCGTGGAGCATGAGCGCCGACAACAAGACACTCACGTTCAAGTTGCGGCAGGGCGTCAAGTTCCACGACGACGAACCGTTCAACGCCGCCGCCGTGAAGGCGAACCTCGACCGTTCGCGCTCCATGCCGGCGAGCAATCGCAAAAGCGAGCTGGCATCGATCGATCATGTGGATGTTGTCGATGCAAACACCGTCGCCATCGTTCTGAAGGCACCCGACGCCGCGCTGCTCGCCACGCTCACCGATCGCGCCGGCATGATGCTCGCGCCGAAGACGCTGACCGACGACGCCGGCGTGTCCACGCATCCGGTCTGCTCGGGCCCGTACAAGTTCGTGCAGCGCGTGCAGAACGACCGCGTCGTGCTCGAGAAATTCGCGGGCTACTGGGACGCCGACAAATACCCGATCCAGAAGGTCATCTTCCAGCCGATTCCGGACAGCACCGTGCGTCTTGCGAACCTGCGTTCCGGTTCGCTCGATATGCTCGAACGTCTTGCACCTTCCGACGTGGCATCGGTGAAAAGCGACAAGAACCTCAACTTCATTTCGATGAGCGGCTTAGGCTTCTACGACCTCACGTTCAACGTATCGAACGGCGCGCGTGCCCCGAAGGCGTTCAAGGACAAGCGTGTACGCGAGGCGTTCGAATTGGCGATCGACCGCGATGCGATCAATCAGGTCATCGGCGGCGGCATCTTCGCGCCGATCAATCAGGCGATCCCGAAGAACAGCCCGTACTTCGATGCATCGCTGAAGACCACCAAACGCGATATCCCGAAGGCGAAAGCGTTGCTCAAGGCGGCGGGTTTCGAGAAGCTCGACGTGGAGCTGACGTTCGGCAATAACACGGTATCGAACCAGATGGCGCAGATGTTGCAAGCCATGTTGTCCGAGGCCGGCATCAACCTGAAATTGCGTCCGACCGATTACGCCGCGGCGCTCAACGCATCGACCAAGGGCGACTTCGAATTGCTCTATCTCGGCTGGTCGGGCCGCACGGACCCGGATGGCAACCTGCATCAGTTCGTGACCTGCAAGGGCAATCTGAACTACGGGCGTTATTGCAATCCCGACGTCGACAAGCTGCTCGACGATGCCCGCGTGAAGTCGACCGTCGCCGATCGCAAGACGGCCTACGATGCCGCGCAAAAGATCCTGGCCGACGAAGATCCGATCATCTATCTCTACGCACAGCCGTGGCCGTACGCAATGTCGAAGAAGGTGCAGGGCTTCACGCCATACCCTGACGGCTTGATTCGTCTGCGCGGCGTAAGCATCAAGGGATAAACCGTTCATGTTGCGAATCATCGCCAACCGTGCGCTCGTCGCGATCCCGACACTGATCCTGGTGTCGATGATGATCTTCGGCCTGCAAAAAATGCTTCCCGGCGATCCGGTTCTGGCGATGGCCGGCGAGGACCAGAATCCGCAAGTCATCGCAACGTTGCGCCTCAAGTATCACCTCGATGAACCCGTGCCCGTGCAATACGCGCTTTGGGTACGGGACATCTTTCATGGTGATCTGGGCGCGTCGTTGCGTACCGATGTTCCCGTGACAAAGCTCATCGCGCAGAAGTTGCCGGTGACGCTGCAGCTCGCCGTCATGGCGATGATCATCGCAATCGGGATCGGCATTCCGCTCGGGGTTTTATCGGCGGCGAACAAGGGCAAGGCGCTCGACTACGGCGCGAATATTCTCGCGCTCACCGGCATGTCGATACCGAATTTCTGGCTCGGGATCATTTTGATTTTTGTGGTGTCGGTGAAATGGCAGTTGTTGCCGTCGTCGGGATACGTGTCGCCTGTCGAGGACTTCTGGCTGAGCATCAAGACCATGTTGATGCCCGCGTTCGTGCTCGGCGCGGCGCTCGGCGCGCAGTTGATGCGGCATACGCGCAGCGCAATGCTCAGCGTCTTGCGCAGCGACTACATTCGTACGGCGCGTGCGAAGGGGTTGTTGAAAGGCACGGTGGTCGTGAAGCACGGCTTTTGCAACGCGTTGATTCCCATCGTCACGGTGCTTGCGTTGCTGTTCGGCGAGTTGCTCGCGGGCGCCGTGCTGACCGAGCAAGTGTTCACCATTCCGGGCTTCGGCAAGCTGGTTGTCGATGCAGTTTTCAATCGTGATTACGCCGTGGTCCAGGGCGTGGTGCTGGTCACGGCGGTCGGGTTTATCGTGGTGAATCTGTTCGCGGATGTTCTGTACATCCTCCTCAATCCGCGCTTGAGGAGAAGCTGATGGCGACAATCGTGGAAACTGCCTTGCCGCGTAAGCGCAACCGCGCGCTCGGCCGCTTCATGCGCAATCGCGCGGCCGTTGCGGGCGCGGCGATCGTGCTGCTCGTGATTCTCGTTGCGGTGTTTGCGCCGTGGCTCTCGCCCTACGATCCCATTCAGGCGAGTTTCATGACAGTTCGGCAGGCACCCTCGGCGAGTCACTGGTTCGGAACCGACGAACTCGGCCGCGACGTCCTCACGCGTTTGCTCTGGGGCGCGCGGGCTTCGTTGCTGGCGGGCGTGGTATCGGTGGGAATCGCCGTTGTGATCGGCGTGCCGCTGGGATTGCTCGCGGGCTACTTCGGCCGGTTCGTCGATGGCGTCATCTCCCGCTTTACCGATGCCCTGCTGTCCATCCCGTTCCTGATCCTCGCCATCGCGCTGGCGGCGTTCCTTGGCCCAAGCCTCACCAACGCAATGATCGCCATTGGTGTCTCGGCCATGCCGCGCTTCGTGCGCCTGACACGTGGCCAGGCAATCAGCGTCAAAGCGGAGGATTATGTGGAAGGCGCGCGAGCGATCGGGCTCGGGCATTTCCGCATCATCGTCCGATACATCTTGCCGAACGTCCTGCCGCCGATCATCGTGCAGGCGAGTCTCACCGTCGCCATGGCGATCATTGCCGAAGCCAGCCTGTCGTTCCTCGGGCTTGGGCAATTGCCGCCGGCGCCTTCGTGGGGATCGATGCTGAACACCGCGAAGGACTTCGTGAGCCAGGCGCCCTGGATGTCGATTTTCCCGGGCATTGCGATCTTTCTCGCGGTCCTCGGCTTCAATCTTCTCGGCGACGGACTGCGCGACGCGCTCGATCCGCGCGAGCTTTGAACACTGTTGAACCGCAACACCTTCATTAATCAAAGAGACGAGTTTTCCATGACCCGCTTTAACTGGCAGAACCCCTATCCGACGCCGCGCTTGCCGGTGTTCGCCCGCAATATCGTGTCCACTTCGCATCCGCTTGCAGCGCAAGCGGGCCTGCGCATGTTGTGGAGAGGCGGCAATGCGGTCGACGCCGCCATCGCCGCCGCAGCAGCGATCACGCTGGTCGAGCCAGTATCGTGCGGTCTGGGCGGCGACGCGTTCGCGCTCGTCTGGGACGGCAAGAAACTGCACGGGCTGAACGCGTCGGGGGTATCGCCGGCGGCGTGGAACGTCGATTACTTCAAGAACAAGTATGGCGAGCAGAACGGCATCGCGAATAATCCGAAACGTGGTTGGGATGCGGCGACAGTGCCGGGCGTGATCGCGGGATGGGAAGCGCTGCACGCGAAATTTGGCACGCTGCCGTTCGCCGACCTGATGGAACCGGCTATCGAAATTGCCGAGCGTGGTCACGCGGTGGCAAGCATCGTTGCTTATAAATGGGCGGCCGCCATTCCCGAGTTGAAGGACTATCCGGGTTTCGCCGAGACCTTCATGCCGCGCGGCCGTGCGCCGGAAATCAGCGAACTGATGCGTTATCCGGGGCACGCAAAGACGTTGCGCACCATTGCTGAGAAAGGTCCACGCGCGTTCTACGAAGGGGAGATCGCCGAGAAGATCGCGGCGTTCGCGAAGCAGGGCGGCGGCGCGATGACCGCCGACGATCTGCGCAATTACAAGGCGGATTGGGTCGAGCCGATCTCGAAGGATTATCGCGGATATACCGTGCATGAGATTCCGCCGAACGGGCAGGGTATCGCGGCGCTGATCGCGCTCGGCATTCTCGACAAGTTCGACGTGAAAGCGCTGACCGTCGATAAGATCGAGTCGCAGCATTTGCAGATCGAAGCCATGAAGATCGCTTTCGCCGATGTCTACCAGTACGTCGCCGATCCGCGTTCCATGGACGTTACGCCCGAGCAAATGCTTGACGACGCGTATCTCACCGAGCGCGCGAAGCTCATCGATCCGAACAAGGCCAGACATTTCGACTTCGGCATGCCGCCGGCGGGCGGAACCATCTACATGTCGGTGGCGGACGAGCGCGGCATGATGGTGAGTTTCATCCAGTCGAACTACATGGGTTTTGGTTCGGGCGTGGTCGTACCGGACACGGGTATCGCCATGCAGAATCGTGGCTTTGGTTTTTCGATGGACCCGAAATCCGCGAACGTGGTGGAAGGCGGCAAGCGTCCGTTCCACACCATCATTCCGGCGTTCCTCACGCAAAAGGTGAACGGCACGGAAGAAGCGGTGATGAGCTTTGGCGTGATGGGCGGCGACATGCAGCCGCAAGGGCACCTGCAGTCCATCGTGCGAATGCTCGATTACGGCCAACAGCCTCAAGCCGCCTGCGATGCACCGCGCTGGAAGGTCAACCGCGATTTCACGGTGGATGTCGAAGCGACGCTCGACGTTAATACGGTGAAGGCGCTGCAAGGGTACGGCCACACGATCAAATCGGTCGATGATCCTTATATGGACTTCGGTTCAGGCCAGTACATCTGGAAACTGGATCGCAACGATCCCGAGCGTGGTTATGTGGCTGCGAGCGATAGCCGGAGGGATGGGTTGGCGGCTGGGTTCTAATTTCAAGATACGCTCGGTTACTTTTATCGCATTCCGGTAGCACCTGTATCAAGACGTCGCTCCTACACTTGGCTGCATACACCAAGAGCACGACAAGTGCGCGGAGAGACTAGATGAACAAGAAGATACTGGGTGCAGTACTGGGGTTGGGCGTACTGATGGCATCGGCGGCGGCTTCGGCGCATGTCAATGTGGACGTGGGAATCGGCGTGCCGGGGTATTACGCGCAGCAGGCTCCTGTCTACGTGGCGCCGCCTCCGCCTGTGGTGGTCGGGTATGGCGGCTACGGCGGTTATCGTGACGATGGCTGGCGTGAACGCGAATGGCGTCGCCGTGAGTGGCGGCATCATGAGTGGCGTGAGCATCGTTGGCATGATCGCCACGGGTACTAAGATTCAAAAGGCCGCTCGGATCACACCAAGTGGCCTTTTTCGTTGTGGCGTTACAAAGCCGGCGTCAACGCATACCGCCGGCAATGTTCCAGATACCCCGCTTCGTGACTGCTCACCAGCGCCACGATGCTGTTCCAAAGCCACGACGGTGCATCCAGCGACTTGCTCCGCGCCCGGCGCAACTCGGATAACCACGCGCGCCGCCCCGACTTGTCCATCTGCCGCGCGTGCGCTTTGCCGACCACCATCGCGAGGAAACGCGCCGCTTTCATCGCTTCCTCTTGCGTGAGCTGTTCGACGGTAAGCTTCATGTCCTGCGGCAACAATTCACGAATCACCACCGATCGATCATTCAAACGCGCCGAACGCATGCGCTCACCCAGCGCCGGCGTCAAATGCCTCGCGCCCTCGACGATCCGCTCGCCGTTATCGCGCGGCATGTCCTGACCGGGGTAACGCGGCGCGGCGGCCTTCAGCCCTTCCTTGATATCGATAAGACAAAGGTCGTCGCCTTCCACCACGCCACCATCGACGTCCAGCAGCACCGCATACCGCAAGCGTCCGAGCGAGCTGCAGCCTTTGACCCAATACGCGGCATCGATGACGGAGACGTTTTCCTCATCGGCGTTCTTGCGCAGGGCCGTCGCAATGTCGGCGATCTCGCGACGCTCGAACAGGGCTTCTATCTCGCTGCGCTCTTTTTTATCGAGCGGCCAGAAACGCTTGCCGAGGGGAATGCTCGGCTCCGTATCGTCGATACGTTCAACCGCCAGTTGCTGCCACGTTCGCCGCACAGCTTCCTTCATCATCACGCGCACGGCTTCGGGTTTCGTGTTCTTGATCGGGCGATCCTTGGTGGTGGCATCGAACGCGTGTTCGTAGCCTTCCGAGAGCGCTTCGATCATGCGTGCGGTCGTGACGCCGGGCAGGTCGGAACCCCGCGCAGCCGTCGCCAGCGATAAACCCAGCCGCACGATGTCATGTGCCGGATTGCCGATCACGGTCTGGTCGAGATCGCGAATCTGGATCTCGACCTCGCCGTCGGTGTTGGCAACCGGCCCGAGATTGCCGGTATGGCAATCGCCGCAGATCCAGATGGCCGGACCTTCGGGAAGCGTGTGACCTTCTATGCCGTCGAGCCATTCATAGAACTTGCTCGTGTTGCCGCGCACGTAGGCGTGCGCGGATTCGGCCATCTTCATGTTGCGGCGCGCGTTGAGCAGCGGCTGACGATCATTGATGCCGGGAAGGGCGGGGGATTTTTTCTTGGGCATGGGGGATCGTCCTGTTAGTGCTTGCTTTAAGCAAGCCGCATGCCGTTGATTCGTAATGCTTTTGTATGGTTTGACGTCAACCGAGGTCTTCCAGATCTGAGCTTGCTGCACGTTCGGCAGGCGGCTTTTTTATCCATTGTCTGTGCAGTGCCTTTTCGACCTTCCGTCCAACGACCAGCAACACGATCAACATCACGGTTGCGATCAGCGCAACGCTCCACACCCCCAGCCCGCAGACGATACCTACCGCCGCCGTCACCCATATCGATGCCGCCGTGGTCAGCCCGCGAATCCGGTATTGCCCCGGCGTTTGCACGATCACGCCCGCGCCCAGGAAGCCGATGCCGGTCACAATTCCCTGGATCGCACGCGAAACGTCGGTGCTCATCGTTGCGCTTTGCGTGGCGAAGCCCATCGCGGCCATGGTCGTGAGGCAAGCGCCGAGCGACACGAGCCCGAGCGTTTTCATGCCCGTGGGTTTGCCGTGCAGATCGCGATCCACGCCGATGATGCAACCTATCGCCAGCGCCCAGAACATGCGGATCACGACATCGGTGAGAACGGGGAGAGGGAGCATTGCGGGCCTGCTATCAAATGGTCATGCCTGCATTGTGAATGCTTCTTGCGAAGCGACCGGAATTTTGATCCGTTACGGTAACGGGCTGTGCTTTTTCAAGGAGACACAATGAGCTTACCCACCTTTACGATGGTCGATGCCGCCCCCACGCCGGTCGCGCCTTTTTCTCACGCAGCCGAAGCCGATGGCTGGGTGTTCCTCACCGGCCAGATGCCGACCGATCCCGACGATGATTCGAAGCCCTTGCCCGAAGGCGTCGAAGCGCAGACGCGCCGGGTGATGGATAACCTGATTCTCGTGCTGCAGGGCGTGGGGTTATCGCTGGATAACGTGGTCAATGTGCGGATTTTCCTGACCGAATTCAAACGCGATTACCCGGCGATGAACACCGTCTACAAAAGCTATTTCGAGCCGAAGCCGTTGCCGGCGCGGACGTGCATCGGCGTGACGGGATTGGCGCGCGATGCGCTCGTGGAGATTGATTTCGTGGCGAAGCGTTAGCTCAGGAAGATCATGAACGCGCACTTGCTGTCGCGTCGACGTAGCGGAAGGTGAGGTTGACGCGTTCGCCGCGCGCTTCGGGTTCTTTCGGCACACGATGCGCCCAGTCCAGTTGCGTACGTCCCCGCATGATCAGCAAGCTGCCATGCGTGAGTTGCAGCGGATGCATCTGGCGTGTCTTCGTGTGGCGGAACTCGAAGGTCCGCGTGGTGCCAAGACTCACTGATGCAATTACCGGTTCCAGTCCGAGTTCGCGTTCTTTATCGGCGTGCCAGCCCATGCTGTCCTGGCCGGTCCGGTAGCGATTGAGTAATACGCTGTTGAACGCGGTCTTCGCGACTACTTCGGCTTTCTCTTTCAACGATAAAACCGTCGGTGTCCACGGTTTCGGAACGTTGCGAATGCCTGAGTAGATATAGACCGCGCCGGGGTCGCCCTGCCACGCGGTGAGGCGCGGAAAGGGCTTTTTTCCGCCGGGCGTGTTCAAGATGTCCTGCTGCCACGTGACTTCATCGAGCAGCGCGGCCAAGGTGTCCGAAGCCGTCGCCGGGTCCAGCCACTCAGGCAGCCAGTCGATGTGCGGCTTAGGGATGTCGTCGAAAAGGTCGAACATGGCGGCGCTTCGTGGCGGGGTCGGACATCGTAAGTTAGCAGATTGTCCAACCCGGAGCTTGCGCAATCATCTCAATGCGCGAGCTTCGTCACCGTCACGCGTTTCTTCAGCACCCTGGCCTGAAGCACGATCACCAGCAGCAGGAACACGCCGCGTATCACCGATTGCCAATACGCCGACAAGCTGATGAAGCCGAGACCATTCTCGAAGTTGAGCAGATTGAACACGAGCCCGAGCAAGGCAACGCCGGCGATGGTCATCGCAATCGATCCCTGTCCGCCGGTCAGCAAGGTCCCGCCCAGCACCACCGCCGATATCGCGAACAACTCCCAGCCGATACCTTCATTGGGCTGCCCCGCGCCGAACTGCGCGGCGAGGATCGCACCGGCCAAACCGGCAAGCAAGCCGCTCAACGCGTAGACGGCGACCAGCGTCCGGTCGACGTTCAAACCCATCAGCCGCGATGCTTCTTCGCTGCCTCCAATCGCCAGCGCGTGACGTCCGAAGCGCGTGCTTCTCAGCGCAAGCCAGCCTAAAACCGCAGCCACGGCGGCGACGATTCCAGGTATCGGCAAGCCGAACAAGTCGCCCTGGCCGAAGTTGGCGAAACTGGAATCGGCGGCCGCGGCAATCGATACCGCATCGTTATGGCCCAGCAACAGCGCCATGCCGTGCGCGCCGAGGCTTGTTGCGAGCGTCACGATGAACGGCAGGATCCGCATGTGCGTGATCACGAGGCCGTTCAACACGCCGACCGCCAGCCCCGCGCCCGCGCCGGCCAGCACGGCGGCCACGCCGCCATGCGAACTTGCCAATGCCGCGACCACGCTCGCGAACGCCGCCACCGCGCCCACCGACAAATCGATGCCGCCCGTGATGATCACAAACGCCATGCCCACCGATATCAACGCGAACATCGAGTTGTATCGCCAGAAGGAGGTGATGTTGTAGGCCGATGCAAAGTGGTCGTAGCGGGTTACGCCAAAGACGAGCAGCGCGGCCAGTGCCAACAGGATGGGAAGGTTCTTTTTCATATCGATGCCCCTAGCGCTGGCGCCGTTGTACATAAACCGCGGCGATGATGATGCCCGCCTTGACGACCAGCGCGGCCGCGTCGGGAATCCCGTGAGCGAGCAGGGTGTATCGAAGCAACTGGATGATCAGCGCGCCAATCAGCGTCCCGACGATATACGCCTTCCCGCCCGTCAACGCCGTGCCGCCGACGGCAACGGCGGCGATGGCATCGAGCTCGGAACCAAGGCCGATCACGTTGGCATCGGAAGATGAATTGACCGAGATCGAGATAAGGCCTGCCAGCCCGGCCAGCGCCGCGCACAACGTGTACGCGAGCATCTTCACGCGCGTGGTGGGAATGCCGCTCAAATAGGCCGCTTGTTCATTGCCGCCGGTCACGAGCAAATACTGGCCGAACAGGGTCTTGCGCACGATCCATGCAAATATGGCGACCAGCAGAAGCATCAGGAACACTTGGGCTGGCACGCCCGCGACGCGGCCCAACGCGATCCACTGGAACGCGGGATTGTTGAAGGCTTGCAGGCTGCCGTCGGTGAAAACCTGCGCGATACCGCGCCCCGCGATGAACAGCACCAGCGTCGCGACAATCGGCTGCACGGAGAGCCTCGTCACGAGGAAGCCGTTGAACACGCCGCACAGCGCGGCAGCCAGCACGGGCAAGACAAACGCCAGCGCAATGCCGAACGGCCCGCCGATGTTCATGAAGATCATCGGCGCGAGCGATCCGGCGATCGCCATCGAAGCGCCGACCGATAAATCGATACCCCCGGTCGCCACGACCAGCGTCATCCCGATCCCGACAATGACGATCGTCACCACTTGCGTCAGGTTGACGTTGAACGTCTGCAGCGACCAGAAGTGTTGCGTGAAGAACAGGTTGAACACGACCATCGCGAGAAGGACGGCGATCTCGCGCTGGATCGTGATGCGGTATTTTTTCTTCGCTGCGCCCGGCGCGTTTTGTCCCACGGGCGGCGCGACCGTTGCCGGTTGAGTTTTCTGGTTCATGGCTGACCTTCTTTGGCATCGACGGCTTCCGCCAGCGCCGACTCTTCACCTGATCCGTAGGCGATGGCGTCCATGATCGACGCCTCGCTCATGCGTGCGCCGTCGAGTTCGGCGACGGTCTTGCCATCGCGGATCACGACCGCGCGATCGGCCACCGCCGTGAGTTCCTCCAGCTCCGACGCCGACAGCAACACTGCCAGCCCCGAGTCGCGCAACTCGCGAATGATCTTTGCGACATCGGCTTTGGCGCCTACGTCAATGCCGCGCGTGGGCTCATCGAGCAAGAGCAAAGAAGGATTCGTGGCGAGCCATCGTGCGAGCAGGACCTTCTGCTGGTTACCGCCCGACAACTCACGAATCGGCTGGTCCGGCGAGCGCAATTTGATCCCCAGCGATTCGATAAACCTGTCCACAATCGCGCGTTGCTTGGCGACATCGACCACGCCGTGTTTGGTGAGCGTGCGCAGGCAAACGAGCGTGAGGTTGTCGCGCACGGACAGCTCCGGCACGATCCCATCGCCTTTGCGATCCTCCGTCAGATAAGCGATGCCGCGCGCAATCGCATCTTGCGGCGACTTGAAATTCACCGGTTTTCCATCGATGGAAAGCGACCCGCGCTCGGCCGGATCCGCGCCGAACATCAGCCGCATGGTCTCCGTGCGACCCGAGCCGAGCAAGCCGGCGAGACCTACGGCTTCGCCCGCGTGGACATCGAGCGAAACGTCCGTCACCTTCGCGCCCGCGCCAATGTTCTTTGCGCTGATCGCCGTCGTGCCGCGTTTGGCCAGGTTCGCTTCCTTAACGGCACTGTCCTCCTGCACCACGGCGGCGAGCGTGCGGCCGAGCATCGTGGTCACGAGTTGCAGTTTGTCGAGCGCGGCCATGGGGCTTTCGGCGACGGTCTGGCCATCGCGCATGACGGTCACGCGGTCGCACAGTGCGTACAACTCGTCGAGCCGGTGCGAGACGAAGATCACCGCGCGGCCATCGTCGCGCAAACGCCGCACGACGCTGAATAAAAGTTCGACTTCGCGTTCATCGAGTGAGGACGTGGATTCGTCCATGATGACCATCTTCGCTTCCGACGATACCGCTCGCGCGAGCGCCACCATCTGCTGAATGGCGGTGGAGAATTCGCGCACGGGTTTGCTGACATCGATCTGCAAGCCGAACGAATCGAGCAATTCCTGCGCGCGCCGATGAATCGTCTTCCAGTCGATCAAACCAAGGCGCCGCGGCTCGCGGCCGAGAAAGATATTCTCGGCGATCGAGCGGAACGGAACCAGGTTGATCTCCTGATAAATCGTGCTGATACCGGCTTCGCGTGCCTCTTTGGGCGTACGGAAATCGGCTTCGCGGCCATCGAAACGGATCGTTCCGCCTGTGCGCCGATACGCGCCGGTCAGGATCTTGATGAGCGTCGATTTGCCCGCGCCGTTCTGCCCGATCAGCGCATGCACTTCTCCCGCGCGTACCGACAGCCGAGCGTGCCGCAACGCGGCCACGCCGCCGAAGCTGATATCGATGTCCTGCATCTCCAGCAGCGACGATTGAGTTGGCGTGTTCATCGAATGCGTCTCCTCGGGCGAACGGAATGTTCGCCGGATACAAAAGAAGCGACGGCCGGCGAAAGACCGGGCGCGCCGCTTCGAACACCTTCGTTGCTCTTTACAGCGGACTGCTTGGCCGGTCACCGGCCGCTCAGAAGCCGCTCAGTAGCCGTACTGCATGCTCTGCGCGACATTGCTCTTGTCGTAGAAGCGGTCGGAGACTTTCACCCACGGCGGGATGGTTTCGCCCTTCGCGAACTTCTGCGCCACGTCGCACGCAAGGGGGCCGAAGAACGGGCTCGACTGCACGCTCGCACCGAGTTCGCCGGCCGCGATTGCGTCCATGCCGCCCTTCGTTCCGTCGATGGTCACGATCGTGATGTCCTTGCCTGGCTGCTTGCCGGCCGCCTTGATGGCCGCGATTGCACCGAGGGCCATCTCGTCGTTGTGCGCGTACACGGCAGTCACGTCGGGATGCGCCTGAAGCAGCGTTTCCATGACCTGGCGGCCCTTGTCGCGGGCGAAATCGCCGCTTTGCGACGCGATGATCTGCAGACCCGGATTCTTCGCGATCACGTCATCGAAACCTTTCTTGCGATCGTTCGCAGCGGACGCGCCCGTCGATCCTTCCAGTTCGATGATCTTGCCCTTGCCGCCCGTCGCCTTCACGAGCCAGTCGGCGGCGCGTTGCCCCTGGTTGATGAAGTCCGAACCAATGAACGTGATGTAGTCGCGGCCCGCCTTCGCCACCGACTGATCCACGTCGCGGTCGACCAGGATCACGGGAATGCCTGCTTTCTTGGCCTGCAGCACGATAGGCGCAAGCGGCTTTTCTTCACGCGGCGGGAACACGATCAGATCGACGTGCTGCGCAATCATGCTCTGGATATCGGCGACCTGTTTCGATGCCGAGCTGTTGGCATCGGTCATGACCATCTGCCAGCCGCACTTTGCAGCCACGTCCTTGAAGCTCTTGGTTTCGGCGAGACGCCACGGGTTGTTGCTTTCGGTCTGCGCAAAACCGACGCGCAGCGGTTTTTTGGTCGCCAGCTTCGGCAGGGGAGAGTCATCAGCGTGTGCAATGCCGAATGCCGCCGCCATCGACAGCGCGAGCACGGACGTGGCGAGCACGCGGAACGGGGTCTTGCATGTTTTCAAGTTTTCAAGCGACAGCATGTCTTCCTCCGGTATGGATGGTCTTGCTTTTTTAAGTAAGTCGGTCCTGCTGTGTCGTGTTCTTTTTGCGTCTTGCTCGCTCCGTCTCAAAAAAGTCGAAGTGCGACGATTATTCCACCGCGTTTTATTATTGGTCAATCGCTAATATTATTAATTGCGGGCTGTTTTGCTTCGGTGAATACCCTTACCGACGCGCGCTCCACCAGCGGTCCGTCGAGCTTCACGACACGCCGGCGGACCGGTGCGCCAGCGGCGCGGTTGTGCTCTTCCTGCAGCAGCGTTTCGACCGCCCACCGGCCGAGTTCGTAGTTGGGCAAGACGACCGTGGAAAGCGGCGGATGGGTGTGCCGTGCAATTTCCTGGTCGTCGTAGCCAAGTATGGAAACGTCTTCCGGAACGCGTAATCCGAGTTGCTTGAGCGCTTCGATCGCACCCAGCGCCATCAGGTCGTTCGCGCAAAAAATCGCGGTCGGCGGGTTCGGTTCGCGCATCAGCGAAAGCGTCTGTTCGAAGCCCGAACCGGAGCTCCAGTCGCCTTCGCGGACGAGTTCCGGCGCGAACGGCAAGTCGGCCGTGGACAGCGCCATCCGGTATCCCTTCAGCCGGTCGCGCGCCGCGTCCTGCCACGGTTCGCCATTCACATAACCGATCCTTCGATGCCCCGCATTCAGCAAATAGTCGGTCGCGACATGGCCGCCCGCAACCTCGGCCGGAACGACCGATGAAAGCTCTGTATCGCTTGTGTAGCAGTTCAGGAGCACGGTCGGGACCTTCGACAGCGCCGCCGGCAAGCTCACTTTGCGCGTGTACACCGTCGCGTAGATCACGCCGAGCACGTTCGGATTCGTCAGCGTGGCATCGAGGACTTGCTGCTCGATTTCCGCGTTGCCATGCGTTGAATACACCGCGAGCATGCGGCCGTTTGCGAACGCCGTATCGCGTGCGCCGTCGATATTCACGACAGGATGCGGGCTCGTCGAGATTTCGTCGGCGAGATAAACAATCAGGTTTTTTTCTTCCGCTGGGACCGTGGCGTCCAGCGGTTCTCGGGTCGTCATGCGGTAGCCGAGATCCTGCGCTGCCTTCAGCACCTTGTTGCGCGTGGCGTCGGAGAACTTCGCGCTCGTTGCGTTGTTCAGCACGAGTGAGACGGTCGATTGCGAGACGCCTGTCAGCTTCGCGATGTCCGTCATCGTCGGGCGGCGTTGCGTGGATTTTTTCATTTTTCGGGCCGCGAAAAAACGGCTTGTTCGATGCAATAAGACGCAATGAAGCGGTCTTTGGATGTCGCAGACGGTAGCATTAATATTTCCTGCGAGCAACGCTCCGAAACCATTGATGCGCTTGGCATTTGATGGAATCGAAGGTGTCTAAGTGTTATTACTAATAATATTGACGATATGATGCTGGTCGTGCGATTCTTGGGGCGTGCGCTTGAGTGGCCAGAAGTGAACTCACGCGCGCCGACCGCGCCGTACGACGTGGCGCAATTCAAGGAGACGACGATGGCCCGCTACGACGAGCGCGCTCGCAATGCGCTTGCGGAAGATTTCGAGCGCGACGGTTTTGTGCTGTTGCCCGACCACTTTCCGCGCGCAACGCTCGATGCATGGCGCGCGGCATTCGAGCCGCTGTTCACGCCGCACGTTGACGAGGCTCGCGAAAAAGGCGGCAGTGGCAATCGCGGCCCGGGCCGATATTACGTGACGCTGCCGTTCGAAGGCGAGTTTGCCGACCCCGCCATTTTTTGCGATGACGACGTACTTGGCATTGTCGAACGTATCGCAGGTCCGGACCCGGTGATGTGCCAGCTCGCCACCGATACCCCCGTGCGCGGTTCCGACTTCCAGGACTGGCACCGTGACACGCCGCCTTTGTTCGATGGCGTCCCTGAAACGCCGTCGTTTCAACTGGCGGTCAATTTCCCGCTCGTCGACGTCGATGACCAGAACGGTTCGCTGGAAACGACACGCGGGACGCACCGCATATCGCGGGAAGATGCGCTCGCCGGCCTGGCCGACGGCAAATTCCCTTCCGAACGCGTGCCCATGAAACTGGGCGACGTGATGATTCGCGATGTGCGCGGTGTGCATCGGGGGACACCCAATTTCACCGATAACCCTCGGCCGATGGTCGTTATCGGCTATAGCCGTTCGTGGTATTTCCGGCCGGAGGTTCAGGTTCAGGTGCCGCGCTCGACATTCGAATCGCTTCCGCCGCGCGCAAAACGATTGCTCCGATACAACCCGCAAGTCGACCGGACGCCGCGCAGCTTCGATGAAAGCTACCAGCGGTTCGCATATTGAACGCCGACCGGGCCGTACGGATGGCAGATGATCCGGCGCTGATCGAGCTTCGCGCCGGAAACAGGCGGGCGTCGATCGCGCCGCACGTCGGCGGGGCGATTGCTGCGTTTTATGACCTGACCGACCAGGGCGAGCGGCTGCATTGGCTGAGGCCCGCGTCGCCCGAAGCGCTTGCCGCGCGCAATCCGCTTGGCATGGCGAGCTTTCCGCTGCTGCCGTATTGCAACCGTCTGCGCGACGCGCGGTTTGTCTTCAATGGCGAGACCGTGGATCTTTCGCGCGATGGCAACGCCTTCGATCACGCGTTGCATGGTCACGCGTGGCGCCGGCCGTGGAGCGTGGTCGGGACAACGGCAAATGCGGTTGAATTGAGCCTCACGCACGCGCCGGGCGATGAACCGGCGCATCACTGGCCGTATCGGTACGAAGCAACCCAGCGCATCGAACTCACCGACGCCGGGGAATTGCTGGTCACGCTATCCATCCACAATCTTGCCGATAAACCCATGCCCTTCGGCTTAGGACACCACCCGTACTATCCGCGCACGCCCTCGACGCGCATCCACACCGGCGTCCGAGCAATGTGGCACGCAACGCCTGACCTCCTGCCCACGATTCTGGGTGCGCACGAGAGCTTGGGAATGCTGGCATCGAACGAAGGAATGGCCGCCGATGCCTTCGATCTCGATAACAATTTCGCCGGCTGGTCGAGGTCCGCGACGATCGCGTGGCCGGACGAAGACCGCAGCGTCACTCTCACCGCCGACGCCATGTTCGCCCACATGGTCCTGTACGCGCCCGCCGCGCACCCGGATTTGCTATGCGTGGAACCGGTATCGAATACGGTGGATTTCCTGAATCTGGACATGCCGCAGGAGGACATCGGCGGCGGCGTTCTGCAACCCGGAGAACGCGTTCGGGCGAGTTTTGGATGGCGACCATACTCCGGCACACATCAGCGCTGACCCACTTTCCCGGTATCATCTCGAAATTATCCGCGCGCTCGATTCATTGGGCGTGCTAGAACATTCGAGAATCTCAAAATTGAGGGGAAAGGCATCATGAACATCACCGACGGGGCACTGGGCGACTCTGGACTTCCCCGCCGGGTGTTGCTCGTCGACGATAGCGTCGATGCAGCCGAAGCCATGTCCATGCTGCTCGAAACGCTGGGCCACGAAGTTCGCGTGATGCACGACGGCCCGAGCGCCCTCGCAATGGTCGATGAATTCGCGCCCGAAGTCGTGATCCTGGATATCGGCTTGCCGGGAATGAACGGCTTTGAGGTGGCGCGCGACCTGCGCACGCGCGACGTGACGAAGTCAGCGTTGTTGATTGCCCTGACGGGTTACGGCGCCGACAGCGACCGTCAGAAGGCGCATGACGCCGGTTTCGACCATCATCTGGTCAAACCCGTGTCGTTCACGGCAATAGAAACCGTGATCATCGATAAATTCTCGCAAGCTTAAAAACGCCTCACTCCACTCGCAGCTTTGCCATATACGGCAGATGGTCGGATAGCCACGCGGTGTCTTGCGTCGGCGTGATCCATTCGACCGGCTTCATGCCGCGCACGAACATCTTGTCGAGCGCGAGCGCCGGTGAAAAGGCCGGGTAAGTGCGCCCCGATTCCCCGAGCATGGTCGCCACTTCGCTCATGCCGAGTTCGGCAAAAAGCGGCACTGAATCGTTGCGCCAATCGTTGAAATCGCCGGCCAGGACCAGCGGCCCTTCGGGCGCTTCTTTCTGGATCCACAACGCGATCCAGTTCATCTGCCGCAATCGCGCGGCGCGCGTCAGCGCCAGATGCGCGCACAGCAGCGTGACCGAACGTCCGGCGAATGTGGCGCGCGCGACCAGCAGGCCGCGCCGCTCGAACCGGTGCGCCGAGATATCCCAGCGTCCGCCCAGATCCAGCGGATGCGGCGAAAGAATCGCGTTGCCGTGCCGCCACGATGGCTTGAACACGTTCTGCCCGAGCGCAATCTGCAAATCGAGCGAAGTCGCGATTTCGGTCGCCTGGCAATGCCAGAGGTCGTTGGCGGGAGCGTCGAGCGGATTGCCGAAGCTCGCCGCCAGCACGGGTTGCGGCATCCGGCGCGCCATGGCTTCTTGCAGGAAATAAGCATCGGCCCGGGTGGATTGCACCCAGCGCTGCATCGCGCTCCATGCCTGGAGACCGAGCGGCGAGCGGCCCTTGTGCAAGTTCCAGCTCACGGCCACGAAGTCGGGGATTTCGCGAGTGGAAGGAATGCCGGAATTGATGTGTTCTGGATTTCGCATGCGATCAGTGTGTTGCCCTTACTGCGCAGCCGTTGCGAGCGTTGCGCGGACTTTGTAGGTGAGCGTCGGGTTTTTATCGACGATTTGCCACGTTGACCATTCGCCCGGCTTCAGCACGAGTCCGGGGTGCGCGGCGTTGACCTGACGCGGCTGCGGCGGCAGCTTGCAACCCGCAACGGTCACGGGCGCCGAGCTGTCCTGCAGGGTTTCCTGGGCATCGATCTGAAGCGTGATGTCGTCGGCGTTGGCGTGGACGGGCGAGAGCGTCAGGGTGCGCTGCAGGTCGATATCGCCTGCCGGTTTGTCTGCGCAACCCACGTTGTTCTTGACTACATGGTGATGGGTGTCGGTGCGGGCCTGCCCAACGGCGGTCGTGCCCGTAAAGCTGTCGATCTGCTGGCCGTCCTGCAAGACCTGCAATTCCCACTTCACCGACTGCGGCGGCGCGTTTTGCGCAAGAGCGCTGAAAGGTGCTGCGACTGCAGCGCAAAAAAACAACGCGGCCGTTTGATGTTTCAACATATGAGCTTTTCTCCTGATCCCTTTCTGTTCCGGGCGTCTCGCCCGTTCGTTCGATCCGGGTAGCTGTTTTTCGACATGCGTGCTGCCTGGGCGTTCGGCGCGCAAAAGATACTTGCGGCCAATGGCGCCAATTACAAACCGAAACGTGGGCCGCCATTGCTGGAAGCAGCGTGGCGTCTGCCGACGCACGTTTCGCACCCGCTCAACCCGACGATCATACAAGCGGAACGCCTCATCTGCTTGACGCTGTCGCAATAACCCCGATTGGCAGCAAACCCCCGCGAGTGCTCGCTTGCGTGCCGTTTTATGGCCGATAAACTGAATTTGCCGACCATCAAAACGGGGAAAAGCAATGAGCACCGCCGTAGTCAGACAGGAACTCGCCGTGGCATCGTTCAGCAAGGTCTACGACCTGGACGAAGTCGAAACCGCATTGAACGACTTGAGCGAAGGCGGCAGCGAAGCCCTGCGCTCAACCTACGAAAAAATGCTCAAAGCCGGCAATCTGCGCTTTTGCGTGAAGCCGAACCGGATGCCGTCCATCGACGATCTGGTGGCGGATCTGCCGAATTTCGCGGAACCGTTGAACGATATCCGCAAGCAAATCGCGTTGTGTCTCGAAACCGAGGACAGGCTCGAACTGATGCCAATGCTGTTGCTGGGCGACCCTGGCATCGGCAAGACGCATTTCGCGAAACAGCTGGCTCGTTTGCTCGGCACGTCGTGCCACTACCTCGCAATGAGTTCCCTGACCGCCGGCTGGATCCTTTCGGGCGCGTCGTCGCAATGGCGCAACGCCAAGCCGGGCAAGGTGTTCGATGCGCTCGTCAACGGCAGCTACGCAAACCCGGTCATGACGGTCGACGAAATCGACAAAGCCACCGGCGACGCCCAATACGATCCGCTCGGCGCGTTGTACGCGCTGCTGGAACACGATACGGCGAAGAGTTTTATCGATGAATTCGCCGAAATTCCTATCAACGCGGGCAACGTGGTGTGGATCGCGACGGCGAATCAGGCAAACACGATCCCCGAACCGCTGCTCAACCGCATGAATGTGTACGAGATCGCGCCGCCGGATCGCGATGGTGCGCGCCGTATCGCTCAATCGATCTATCACGAGATCCGCAGCGCACACGCCTGGGGCGCACGCTTCCCGGAAACGCTCGGCGATGCACCGCTCGACGCGCTCACTAAAGCCTCGCCCCGCGAAATGCGGCGCGCGATGCTGAATGCTTTCGGCAATGCGCGCATCGACAACCGGCACGAAGTCCAAGCAAAAGACATTGAACTGGCTAACGGCAGCCGGAAGAAAGCGATCGGGTTCTGACCAGGCGGATTTATTGAAATCTGCAAAAAGTGGTCGAAATATGGCCTGAAACTGTCAAATTTCTGGCAAAACGGCCATATTTCCTGAAATCGAGCTGATTGTTTCGGAAAATGATACGAGTTTCGGCGAGTCCCGATCGGTAATTGTGTTTCTCGCAACAAATGCAGCAACAACGCATCGAGCCCGGGCTCGCCTAGAATGAAGAGATGGACAGGATCGAATGTGTGGTGATTGGCGCAGGTGTGGTCGGCCTTGCTGTCGCGCGAGCGATGGCAGCGCGCGGCCGCGAGGTGATCGTGCTCGAAGCGGGCGAAGCGGTCGGGATTGGCACGAGTTCGCGCAACAGCGAAGTGATCCATGCGGGGCTGTACTACCCGCGCGGATCGCTGAAGGCCGATTTGTGCGTGCGAGGCCGCGCGATGCTCTACGAGTATTGCGACGCGCATGGCGTCCCGTATAACCGCTGCGGGAAATTGCTGGTTGCGACCGCGCGCAACCAGTTGCCGCAGCTCGCCGCAATCCAGCAGAAAGCCGTGGAAAACGGCGTCCTGGATCTGGTCCGCGTGAGCGGCGCCGACGCAATGGCGCTCGAACCGCATCTTCACTGCGTGGAGGCGATGCTTTCGCCGCAGACGGGGATCATCGACAGCCATCAGTTCATGCTCGCGCTTCAAGGCGACGCCGAACGCGATGGCGCGACCGTGGCGTTCCATACGCCGGTGACGCAGATCGATGCGCGCGACCGGTGTTTTATCGTGGAGACGGGTGGCGATGCGCCTTTGCGATTCCAGGCCGATTGTGTGATCAACAGCGCCGGCCTGTTCGCCAATGACATTGCGCGGCGGATTCGCGGGCTGGATGCGCGCCATGTGCCGCCGCTTTACTTCGCGAAGGGAAACTACTTCAGCGTGAGCGGACGCACGCCGTTTGACCGCCTGATCTACCCGATGCCGAACGAGGCCGGACTTGGCGTTCATCTCACCATCGATATGGGCGGGCAGGCCAAGTTCGGGCCGGACGTCGAGTGGATCCAGAAGATCGACTATTCCGTCGATGCCCAGCGCGCCACCGGCTTTTACGCCGCCATTCGCGCCTATTGGCCCGATCTCCCCGATGACGCCTTGCAACCCGCTTATGCGGGAATCCGGCCGAAGCTTTCCGGGCCCGGCCAGCCCGCCGCCGATTTCATCATCCAGGGACGCGCGGCGCACGGCGTGGCGGGGCTCGTGAATCTGTTCGGTATCGAATCGCCGGGGTTGACGGCTTCACTGGCGATCGCGGAGAAAGTCGCGAGGATGCTGAGCGTTTCTTGACGCCTTCGGAGTTTCTTATCTCCGCCATTTGAGTGATTCCGTGCCGCGCCCCGTTGCTATGCTCTTGGACATCGCCGTCGACAAGAACGGCGTCCCCCAATACACAGAACCCCGGAGCACATCAATGAAATCCACCCGACGTACTTTCCTGATCTCGAGCATTGGCATGGCATCGGCGCTGGCGGTCTCGCGCACGGCCTTCGCCGATCCGGTCAAGCTGCCCGAAACAGATCCCATGGCGAAGAGCCTCGGCTACAAGGAAGACGCCGCCACCGTCGACAAGTCCAAGTTCCCGCGCTACGCGGCCGGCCAGGACTGCGGCAATTGTTCGTTCTATCAAGCGAAGGCGACCGACGCGTACGCTGCATGTCCGATGTTCGCGGGCAAGCAAGTGGCATCGAAGGGATGGTGCAACGCTTATAACAAGCGAGCCTGATTCGGCTGAAGCATCGTATAGATGGAAAGCTGACCCCGGCGTAAGAAGAAAAAGCCGTTCCCTCATCGAGCGGAACGGCTTTTTTTCATTCTGCAGACAACACATGGCTGATCAGTTCGCAGCCTTGCGCTCCAGTCCCGCCTTCACCAGCAAATCGGCGAGCGCTTCGCTCATGCCGCCTTCGTGCTGGGTTGCGTGTTCCTGCAACTGCTTGACGAGATGGCTGTCCAGTTTGCACGCGAACGGCACCAATCCCTTTTCCTGATCCAGACGACGCTGTTCACGCTTGTCGAGCTTCGGCTCGGGGGGCACGCCGAAGCGTGCCGCGTTGCCTTGCTTCAGTTCGTTGGCGAGCTTGAGCGCCTTGTTTTTTTCGAGGTCGAATTTTTTCACGCGTTTTTCCTGAAGCAATGGAGACACAAAGGCCGAGGCGCGTATTGTACGCAGGTCCCGGGTTTGCCCCGTTTCCCTCGCTAGCCCGGGGCCGGAACCGGCGGCGCGCCGGCTTCACCGTCCATCAGGTCTTCGATGCGCGCCCGCATCCGCTTCCAGTGCGAGCCTTCCCAGAACACCCGCCGGCAGACATCGCAGGTGACAAAGCGTGTATGGCGCTCAAGCACGCCGTCGGGCACGCGGTCACTGACTTCGTCGGCGCTTGCGCGGCGCAACGGCGCGTTGCACATCAGGCACAGCCGGAAAGGGCGCACGTGTTGCGCAAGCCCAAGCCGCACGGCGACTTCGCGCCATTGCGCATCGGGTTGCAGCGCACGCACGTAACAGCCGTGGACCAGCGTGCGGCGCTTGAGCAATTCGCGATCGCGCGTGAGCACCACGCGATGTTCGTCGAGCGCGAACTGCTCGATTTCATCGTCGGGGAAATGGTTGTCGTAGCGCGTGTCGAAACCCGCGAGCCGAAGCCGTTGCGCGAGTGCGCCAAGATGGGCATCGGCTATAAACCGCAGCGTATCGAGCCGCAACGGCGCACGCAGAAGCTGAGCGGTATCGAGCGAACGCGACACGGCGCCGACCGGATGGACATCGATGAAATCGCCTTCCTCGACAGCCTCGTCAAAGCGCGCCGGCGCGCCATTCCGTAGAATCAGCGCAACTTCCGTATGGGGCACGCCGAGTGCTTCGATCATGTGCTTCGTGGTCGAAGCCGCCGGACACCCGCAGGCAAACACCCGGTCGCGCTGCGCTCGCGCCAGGAACTCATTCAACTCCCGATGAAAACGGAACGTGGCAGTCGTCATGGTTTCGAGTATCGCATCGGTTCGACGCGTTTGCTTTGGCAAGCACCTTACAAAGGAGCAGGACATGGATATCGGCTTTATTGGAATCGGCGGAATGGGCAGCGCGATGGCGTTGAACGCGCTGAAGGCAGGCCACACGGTACGCGTCTGGAACCGTTCGCCCGAGGCAACCAAACCGCTCGCCGACGAAGGCGCGACCGTGGTGGCGTCGCCGGAAGAAGCCTTTGCGGGCGACGCCGTGTTCTCCATGCTCGCTGACGACGCCGCATTGCGCGCTGTCGTGATCGACAGCGGTTTGCTCGAGCGTGCGCCAAAAGGCATCGTGCACGCGAACATGGCGACGATCTCGGTCGCGCTCTGCGAGGAACTTGCTGCCCTGCACGCGCATCACGGCGTGGCATATGTCGCGGCGCCCGTGCTCGGACGGCCGGACGTGGCGGCGGCGGGAAAGCTGAATATCATCGCGGCCGGCGCCGACGATGCAATCAACCGCGTGCAGCCCGTATTCGATGTCATCGGACAAAAGACCTGGCGCGTCGGCGCCACGCCACAGCACGCGAACGTGTTCAAACTCGCGGCAAACTTCATGCTGGCATCGGCTATAGAAACGACATCCGAAGCGGCTTCACTGGTGACCGGGCACGGCATCGACCCGCACACGTTCCTGGATGTCATCAGCAACACGCTGTTCCCGGGTCCGGTCTATCAGGGCTACGGCCGCATGATTGCCGATAACCGCTACGAACCCGCGTTGTTCAAGGCGCGCCTCGGTTTGAAGGACGTCCGTCTCGCGCTTGCCGCCGGCGACGCGGTCAACGTGACGCTGCCGGTGGGCAGCCTCGTGCGCGACAACCTGATCGAGGCGCTTGCTCACGGCGACGGCGACAAGGACTTCGCGGTGCTTGGCAAAGTCGCTGCGCGGCGGGCAGGAAGGAAGGTGTGATTTTTGCTCAGCGATAAAAACAGGTGGCGGTCGCATCCGCAATAAATAACGACAATGCGCGGCAACGTTCCGTATACTTGGCGCGCCGTTCGCCTTCTGGTTCCGGGTGGTATCGAACCGGAAGCATTCGGTGGCGCACAGACACACGGACACGCCGCGCGCAGGCTGCGACAAGCCCTTGCGAACGTAAAAAAAGATGATGCGGAGACAGGACAGCGACCATATGAAAAGCACTCTTCGGGGTCTTATGTTCATGGTGGCATCGGCGGGCATTGGCGTGCTTTGCCTGAACATGCCCACATTCGCCCTCGCCGACGATACCCCCGCGCCCTGCAGCGCGCTCAAGCGCATTGTCGCGGCCGCGCCGGGCGGATTCTCATCCGTGCAACCCGGCGACGCCAATACCGTCGCCCAGCCTTACGGCCAGGACGCGCAATGCGCGGCGAAGGGCGGCACGCTTACTTGTACATGGACCAAAGCAACCGATTCAGGCTCGACGAAGGACGCGTTGCAAGCGGTCGCGGCGGACATCGCGTCGTGCCTGCCGGAAGCCACGCACGATCAGAATTCGGCGGCGCGCCAGCATTTTTATATCGGTGAGCGCGGGCAACGCACGCAGATCACAGCGACGACGGCTGGCTCGGGCAAGTTGTCGCTCGCGGTATCGGGCAAATAAGGCAAACAGGGGACTGTCATGACCAAGCGTGTTCTCATAGCCGATGACGACGACGACGCCCTGAGCTGTCTCGCCAGCTTGCTGACCGGCCTCGGCCATCAGGTCGCGCAAGCGTGTTCAGGCATGCAGGCGCTGGATGTAGCGCGGCAATTCGGGCCGGAAGTGGTGATCCTCGACCTCGGCATGTCGCCGATGGACGGCCTTTCCGCCGCCCGCGCATTGCGCGCCTTGCCGGATGGCGCGTCCATGCTGCTGGTCGCGCTGACCGGCTGGGGCCAGCCACAACATCATGAAATGACGCAGGAAGCCGGCTTCGATGTCCATCTGATCAAGCCGGTTTCGATCGATCAGTTGGGTTTTATCCTGTCGATGACGCAGCCCTGAGTGTTGTATCTGTAAGACACATAGCGAAGGAGATGTTGCGCTGCACCAATGGTTCCGGTACAGTGGATCTGTCTCCTCCATGTCTCCACTGATATGGATTCAGCCCGCCAATCATGCGCGGGCTTTTTTTTGCCTGCGTTTTTGGCGCGGCCCCCGCAATGCCATCGCGCTGACGCGCAAGCGCATTAAAATGGCGTTTTTACTGCGCATCGGCAGGACCGATTCAACGCCCGCCGCGCGACCGAACCAGCGAGATCAAGATGACCACCAAAGTATTTGTCGACGGACAGGAAGGCACCACCGGCCTGAAGATTTTCGAATATCTGTCGGCGCGGCGTGACGTCGAGATCCTGCGTATCGATGACGCGCGCCGCAAGGACGTGGAAGAGCGCCGCCGGCTGATCAACGCGTCGGACGTGACGTTCCTGTGCTTGCCGGACGTGGCGTCGCGCGAATCGGTGTCGCTGGTGAATGCGGATAACCATCGCACGGTGATGATCGACGCCAGCACGGCGTTTCGCACGCAGGACGACTGGGCGTATGGCCTGCCCGAACTGATGCCCGCCCAACGCGAACGCCTGCGCTCGGCGAAGCGCATTGCCGTGCCGGGATGCCATGCGTCGGCGTTTTTGCTCGCCATGAAACCGCTGGTTTCGAGCGGCCTCGTTTCCGACGATTTCGCGGCGCACGCGTATTCCATCACGGGCTACAGCGGCGGTGGCAAGAAGATGATCGCGGAATTCGAGATGGCCGGCAATCCGAAGCTGATGAGCCCGCGTCCCTATGCGCTGGGCCTGACGCACAAGCATCTGCCGGAAATGGCCGTGCGCTCGGGGCTGAAGCGTGCGCCGGTTTTCACGCCTATCGTGGGTAACTTTTTGAAGGGCCTGGCGGTCACGACTTACTTCTCACCGGAGCAACTGACGCGCGCCGCGAAGCCGCAAGATGTGCAATCGCTCTTCGCCGAGTATTACGCCAACGAGCCGTTCGTGCGCGTGCTGCCGTTCAATGCGGACAGCAATCTCGACGATGGTTTCTTCGATGTCCAGGCCAACAACGACACCAACCGCGTCGACCTCTTCGTCTTCGGCAACGACGAGCATTTTGTCACCGTCGCACGTCTGGACAACCTGGGCAAGGGCGCATCGGGCGCGGCGATCCAGTGCATGAATCTCGCAATCGGCGCCGACGAAGCAGCGGGACTGATCGCTTGATGTAACTCCGCTGAACGCCCTGCGCATCCGTCAGGAAAAGCCGGTTTCTGCCCTCGTGCGAAACCGGTTTTTTTACGTCCACACATTTCTCGCCAATTACTCCATAGGGAATCTCCTAATTTATTTACGAACGTTCGTTCGTCAATGATTACGCGTTTTCGCGCTCAAAGCTTCTTCGTTTTGCTTTTCGGCTAAACAGAAATTCTCCTGACTGAGGTCTGAACGAATTTTTGTTTCAATGCGTCGCGCGCGCCTTACCAGTCAAGGCGCTCCGGAAGAGCGGTTGTTTGAATTGCCGCTTTTGGACCTTTCCAGCCGATCGCCACAAGAAGGTCAACGCGAAATGACAGCGTAAAACTAAATGAGGGAGACAGCGGTATGCCGTATGCCATTTCGAAAGGACTCGCGCTCGCACTTGCGGCCGCCCCGTTGTTCATTGCATGCGGCGGAGGCAAGGCCGACGACCCGGGTCCGATCAACACGCCGCAATGTTCCGGCGCAAGTTGTGGCACGCAAGGTGCGCCGGGCGTCGGCGCGGGCGCGGCGCCGTTGTGCCCGGCCAACGCGGATATTGTCGCCAATACGTATCTGGGCGGCGCGGGCAGCGGCGAGATTGTGAGCCTGAACATCGATGCCGTGAACATGAAGTACACGCTCAAATGGCTCGAATCGCCCATACCGCTCGTCACCGGCACCGTCAATCCAACGCGCAAAGGCACGACCATCGTGGGCGCGGTGGTTCATCCGCCGGCGGGAACGTTGCCGACCGCCGAGCAAACGCGTTGCGCATTCGTGCTGACGCCGGGCGGCGGCAAGGCGGCGGATGGATCGACTTACACGACCGCCGCGGCATTCAACCAGGCGAATCCGCCGACTATCTTCATTGGCCAGGGCGTGGCGGGCGGCGGCATTCCGGGTGCGACCTTGCAGTACAACGGCGCGACGCTCACCGCCGACGGCGTTCATGCCATCCCCGGTTTCCCGCAATTGTTCCCAGTGCCGAACCGGCATTTCGACTTCTATCCGTTCATTGGCTTTGCGTCGGTGAGCACGAACGTCGCGGACCTCAAGGGCACGTATAACGCGCTGCTTTACCACCTGGTTCCATCGAATAACTACGCGACCACGACCACCCAGGCGCAGGAATCCTTCGATACCGCCGGTAACTGCACCGTGCCCGTGCCGGCATCGAACACGTCCTGCCAGACGACCGGCGGCGCGTGGACGGCGAATGCAGGCGGTTCGTACTTCACCAGCGCCGTTGCGCCGCAAGTGCAGGGCAAACGCGCGACGCCCACGCTGCCGCTCGTCGGCGCGCTCACGTTCCCGGCCGTGGCCAACGCGAACATGGTGATCGGCAAGGTGAACGGCGCGATCGTTCCGATCGTCGTGCGCACGGGCCAGGTCTTCGTGCCGTCGCCGCTCACGCCGCTGAACACGAACGCAGCACAAGTCGACGATGAATCCGGCATCGCCATGCTCGCCCCGAACACAGCGCTGCAATCAGGCGCGTTCGATGGCGGCTACGTCGGCGCGGATTCGAACTTCAAGTACACGGCCGCGCTGCTGCAAGGTCCGGTCGGCTCGTTCATCAATCCATCGACGCAAAGCACCGAGACCGGCTTCGGCATGAGTTACGCGCAGCAGTTGCCCGGCTTGATCGGCGTGCAGGACCAGAACGGCGGCAAGGGCGCGCTGATATCGGCGGGTGGCCTGTATGGGATCTTCATAGCGGGAAGCACGGTGAATGGCGGCCCGACATCGACCTCCGTCAATGCCGATACCCCGCGAGCCCGTACTTCGGCATTGGCGCGTTGCTGAGCAAATAAGTGGAAAACACGGCGGCCGGCATGCGTCGGCCGCCAACGAACGAACCCATGTGGATGGAGACAGCAGCATGAAATGGAGAACTCTTGGCGCAGTTGTATCAATCGCGGGCGCGGCGCCGTTCCTGATGAGCGCGTGTGGGGGCGGCAGCGATGCGCCGCAGGCGCCGGTCGTCCGTTTGTGCCCGGCATCGGTTGATTACACGACCAACTTCACCGGCGGCGGTGGCGACGGCGAACTCGTCAAGCTGCAACTCGACACCACCAAGCTCACGTGGCAAGTGACGTACATTGAATCGCCGATACCCGCCACGACCGGCACCGTCTCCCCGACGCGCGCCGGCACCACGCAAAGCGGCACGCTCACGATGGAAACCGGCCTGCCGACACAAAAGCTGAATCAATGCGCGTATCAGTTGAACGGCGCGACGCTCGACCCGACGCGCCCCGCGCGTATCTTCGTGGGCGAGGGTGTGGCGGGCGGCACGATTCCGGGCAAGGAGCTGCAGTTCGGCGGCATTCTCGGGCAGGGCGTCGTGCCGGATCGCACGTTCCCGTACTACCCGTTCATCGGCTTCTCGACGCTGGAAACCAATCTCGCCAATGTCGCGGGATCGTATAACCAGCTGGGGTATCACGAGGTGCCATCGCAAAGTTATGCGCGTCTTGCCGTCGATTCGAAGATCACCATCAATGCCGACGGCACGTGGCAAGAGTGCGACAACACCGGCGTGAACGCCGGCAAGTGCCAGCAGGCGGGATCGAATTTCACGCCATCGCCCGATGGCAGCGGCGCGTTCGTCACGAACAACTTCCTTGGGCAAGGCAAACCGACGCTCGCGACCGGCCCGCTTGGCAAGGGCTACATGATTGTCGGCAAGTTGCGCGGCGCGAACGTGCCGATCCTGGTTCGTACGGGCACGGCGAACGCCACGATCACGACAGGCATTCCGCCTTTCGCCGACGACGAATCCGGTATCTCGATGCTTTCGCCGCAAACGAACGTGGCGGTGGGATCGGTTGATGGCGAATACGTCGGCGTGGACAACCAGTTCAACTACCGTACAACAGCGCTCACCGGCACGCAGGCCACGCTCATCGATCCGTTCCAGCCGTCGCAAGTTGCGTTGTCGCGGGCGTTGAACCTCGACTACACGCAGACCATCCAGGGTCTTGTGACGTCGACGGTCGTCAATGCATCGACCGGCGCGACACCCACCGGCAAGTTCATCTTCTCCGGCGGCGTGTTCGGCTACCTCGACCAGAGTGACCCGACGACTCCGTATTTCACCATCGGCTCATTTGTCGAGTGACCGTCCGGCAGCCCATCAAAAAGGGCTGAGCGCGTTTCACGCCTCCTTCTATATAGAAGTGGCGTGTCGCGTGACGGCCTGTAACCGAAGAGAGACGATATGAGAAAGATACTGGCAGCGGTGATCGGGTGCGCCTGGGCTTGCGCTTCAATGACGGCGCACGCGCAAAGCGCCGGCGATAACGTCGTGGGACTCGGCTGGTTCCACGTCATGCCGCAGGATTCGAGCAGCGAACTCACCACCCACGTGGCGCCCGTGCCGATCAACACGCCGCTGCGCTTGCCGTCGCAATTCACGTCGTCGGGAACAGGCCTTTCGACAAAAAGCGCTGATACCCTCGCCCTTGTCTTCACACACTTTTTCACCGACCATATTGCGACGACGTTCGTGGGCGGCGTGCCGCCCGAATTCGAGCTCGATGGTCACGGCACCATCCGGCCGCCGGGTCCGGCGGGCGCGCTCGGCAACCAGAATCTCGATGAGACCAATCCGATCGTGAAAAGCGTGCGGCAGTGGAGCCCGGCGCTGATCTTCCAGTACTACTTCAATTCACCGACGTCGGCGTTCCGGCCGTTCGCGGGTATTGGCGTGTCGTACAACTTCTTCACGAACATCAAACTCACCAACGGCTTCGTCAACTCGACGCAAAACAATCTCGGCGCTGTTTTGGCGGCTGCTGCGGGCAAGCCGGGGCAGACATCGGTGGACGCGAAGGCTTCGTCGTCGTGGCAACCGGTGTTCAACGTCGGCGCCACCTACAACTTCGACAAACACTGGGGTTTGATTGCGTCCCTCACGTACATTCCGCTGAAGACGACGTCATCGCTGATCATCAAGGCGGCCGACGGCACCGAACTCGCCACGACCAAAGGCAAGCTGAACGCTGATCCGCTGATCACGTTCCTGGCGGTGTCGTACCGTTTCTGATGGCGCAGCCAGTCCCGCAAATCATTCGATGCCGTTTAGACGCGATTCGGCGGGACGATTTTCCGCTGCTTTCATGAGCGGATGGGATTGGCCTACTTTCCGGTCCAGCGGGCTGTAACGGCCGCGATTCGCGCACCGAATGCTTTTGCTGTTTCAAGGTCGCCGGGCGGGGGTGCTTCGTCCGGGGATGCATCGGCAGGTGATTGCGTGAGCAAGCCCGAAAAACCACCGACGAAGTTCAGGTCGTTGCGCGTGGCCGCCTTCGTGTTCGACGGCATCATGCCGGTGCCCGCCCAGATCATGCTGTGCTGCATGGCGAGCGTGATGAAGTACGCGATGGTCGAGTGCTTGTCGCCGTTCATGGTCGCCGAGTTGGTGAAGCCGGCGGCGACCTTGTCTTTCCACGATTGCGCGAACCAGGGTTTTGAACTGGCATCGGCAAATTTCTTGAAGTCGGCGGACGGGCCGCCCATGTAGGTCGGCGCGCCGAAGATGATGCCGTCGGCGGCGTCGAGCTCGGCCCAGCCGGCGTCGTCCAGATCGCCGACGGCCAGCAGTTTGGCGTCGGCGCCTGCATCGGTGGCACCTGCGAGGACGGCTTCGGCGGCTTTTTTCGTGTGACCATAGCCACTGTGATAAACGATGACGATTTTCGGCATGTCATTCCTTCTCTGCGACTCAACGTCGCGGGTTAAGCGGAAAGACCCAGTCTAGCAAGCCAAATTTCGGGCCGATTTGCGCACCTTGCGGAGGGTTTTGGTCATCGTCCGTAGGTCACCACGAGCTGCGCGCTGGACAGCGCCGTTGTGCGGATCTCGTGTTCGAACATGAGCGAGGGGCTGCTCTGGCGAAGGCGCAAGTCGGCGCTTTTGAGCGCGTAGACGGTGATGATGTATCTGTGTGGTTTGCCTTGCGGCGGACACGGTCCCGCATAGCCGTCGATGTCGAAATCATTGCGCGATTCGACCGCGCCGATCTTGCGCAGGAAGCCCGAGGCGCTTGCGTTTGACGGCAGTTTGACAACGCTTGCCGGGATCCCGGCGACAGCCCAGTGCCACCAGCCGCGCCCGGGTGCATCGGGATCGAAGATGGTCACCGCGAAACTTTGGGTGTTGGCCGGCGCGTTGTGCCAGGAAAGCTGGGGGGAACGATTGCCGCCCTTGCAGTCGTTCTGATCGAAGACAAGGGAGAGCGGTGCTCGCTGATCTGCAACGATGTCGCTGCTTGTCAACGTGAATGGAACGGACGCAACAACTTCGGCGACTGCGTGCGGCGCATTTGATACCATCGCGGCGCAGAAAAACGGAAGCAGCAGTGAGCGGCGGGAGATTCGGAAACGAAAAACGCGGCAATCAGCGACGCGGTACACAGCACAAACCACAAGCCCGGTCCCCAAGCGCATGGTGCGAGTTCTCCTGTCTCGGGCGTGGCCAGAACTGGCGTTTCACCCTTTGTAACGATGTATTTTGTCTCAGAAATAGGATTAATGCTGCATTCAAGTTTAACATTGCGTGGGAAGGATAAAATTTTTCAAATGTTCGGCACACAACTCAGCAAGGGGCAACCAGTAGACTCGGGTTTCGCTGGGATTCCGATCTCCAGGCTGAAGGGGGTATGTAATGAACGCGGGCACACTGCCTATAATGCGCAAGGGATTTATCCATTTACGAGCGGGGGGTAAATAATGGGTCAACGGATAAAAGTCATTATCGCCGATGACCATCCTGTCATTCTGTTTGGCGCTGCGCAGGCATTACTGAAGTTTCCCGAAATCGAGGTGGTCGGGCAGGCGCGTCAATCCACGGAATTGATTCAGCTTCTGCAAAAGTCTCCGTGCGACGTGGTTGTGTCCGATCTCGCCATGCCGGGTGGCCAGTTCGGTGACGGTATGCCGCTCCTGGGTTATATCGGGCGACAATTTCCGACTGTGCGTATTGTCGTATTAACCATGCTGGAAAATCCCGCGCTGCTCAAACGCTTGCGTGAAGTAGGCGTCACGGCCGTTATCAACAAGTCAGACGATTTGAGTCACATTGGTCTCGCGATCGTGCACGTGATGCGCGGGCAAGAGTACATCGGCCCCTCGGTGCGGGTGGCCCTCGACAGCATGGGCTTGTCCGCGAGCGGTCAGCAACGCGACGTGGTGTTGTCCAAGCGTGAACTGGAAGTCGTGCGCTTATTTGTTTCGGGCATGACGATTACCGAAATTGCGGCGCAGTTGAAGCGCAGCATCAAAACAATCAGCACGCAAAAGAATACCGCCATGCGCAAACTCGGCATTGAAAGGGATTCGGAATTGTTTCAATATGCCCAAAGTAATGGTTTATTGAATTTGTCCGCGTATGTGGGCGATGGAAATCTCGACGATGAATTTCGCGCAGACATCGATTAACTGTTAAGTTTGTTGAAATGAAAATCCGCTCGTTGATGAAACGCGCGGATTTTTTATTTCATTGACAATATGAAAATTACGGATTATTTCGGTGTTGCCATTACTCCGCCATGCGCTGCCGACCATTCGGCCGGCGCGTGTAAAAATTGTTCGACTTCATCCAGCGTCTTTGTCTCAAAATAACCCGCCTCTTTGGCGACCCGTAATACGTCCCACCAGGTTGCAAGCGCGTGCAACTCCACGTCAATGTCTTTCAGAACCGAAACACTTTCTTTAAAGATGTTGTAATGAAACAGCACAAAGCAATGATTCACTTTCGCGCCTGCTGTGCGCAGCGCGTTGATGAAATTGATCTTGCTGCGGCTGTCGGTCGTAAGGTCCTCGACCAGCAGCACGCGTTGGCCTTCCGTCAACACACCTTCGATCTGCGCATTGCGGCCGAACCCCTTCGGCTTCTTGCGCACGTATTGCATCGGCACCATCAACCGGTCCGATAACCACGCGGCAAACGGAATGCCGGCGGTCTCGCCGCCCGCGATTGCATCGATCTGTTCGTAGCCAACGTCACGCAGGAGCGTGGTCTCGGCCATCTCCATCAGGCCGCGGCGCACGCGGGGATAGGAGATCAGCTTCCTGCAATCGATATAGACCGGACTCGCCCACCCCGATGTGAAGATATACGGCTTGGCCGCATTGAAATGCACGGCCTCGACCTCGAGCAGCATTTTTGCGGTGGTGTCCGAGATGGTCTGGCGGTCAGTGCCTGTCATGGGCAAGTCCTTGGGTTCGTGAGTGGAGAGCATCCCTGCCGTCGATACTACCCGGCCGATAAGTTGCAGATCATGACGATGCAACCCGGTCGCCGTGCAATCGATGCAATGCGTTTAGTCGGTTACGCGCGCCTTTATGTCGAAAATGGTGCTCTGCGTCAAAATTATCGTGCGGTGTACACTATTTATCCCCGAAAAATGCTAAGCGCAGTCCGGGCGCGCAGTGCTTATCCCTGCGTTGCTCGCCGCGCGAATCCCGACGAATTCTTCGCGCAGCCCGAAGCCGGCGCCAGCGCCGCTTCACAAACAAATTTACTTTCCCCAACTCTTTTCCTAAACGTCTCAGGCCAATCATGGACGAACAACTGAAGCTCAGCGCCCTCGCATATCACCAGTATCCGAAGCCCGGCAAGATCTCGGTCACGCCGACCAAACCCCTGTCGAACCAGCTCGACCTGTCGCTGGCGTATTCGCCAGGCGTGGCCGCTGCCTGCATGGCCATCTTCGACGAACCGCTCGACGCCCAGAAGTACACCTCACGCGGCAACCTGGTCGGAGTCGTGACCAATGGCACGGCGGTGCTGGGGCTCGGCAACATCGGACCGCTTGCCGCCAAGCCGGTGATGGAAGGCAAGGGCTGCCTCTTCAAGAAGTTTGCGGGCATCGACGTGTTCGATATCGAGCTCGCCGAAACCGATCCGGACAAACTCGTCGATGCCATCGCCATGCTCGAGCCCACGCTCGGCGGCATCAACCTGGAAGACATCAAGGCACCGGAGTGCTTCTACATCGAGAAGAAGCTGCGCGAGCGCATGAAGATTCCCGTTTTCCACGACGACCAGCACGGCACGGCGATCATTGCATCGGCGGCGATTCTCAACGGGCTGAAAGTCGTCGGCAAGAAGCTCGACGAAGTGAAGCTCGTGTGTTCGGGCGCGGGCGCCGCCGCGATCGCGTGTCTCGATTTGCTCGTCGACCTCGGGCTCAAGAAGTCGAACATCCTCGTCTGCGACTCGAAGGGCGTGATCTACGAGGGACGCGGCAACCTGGATCCATCGAAGGAACGCTACGCCGCGAACACGACAGACCGCACGCTCGCGGACGCCATCGATCAAGCCGACGTTTTCCTCGGCTGCTCGAGCGCCGGCGTGCTCAAGCCGGAAATGGTCAAGGTCATGGGCACGCAGCCGTTGATCCTCGCGCTCGCCAATCCGGAGCCGGAGATCCGCCCGGAAGAAGCGAAGAAGGTGCGTCCGGACGCGATCATCGCAACGGGCCGTTCGGACTATCCGAACCAGGTGAACAACGTGTTGTGCTTTCCGTTCATCTTTCGCGGTGCGCTGGACGTGGGCGCGACCACCATCACTGAAGAGATGAAACTCGCGTGCGTGCGCGCGATCGCGGAACTCGCCCAAGAGACCGATCAGGGCGATGAAGTCGCCAAAGCGTACGAAGGCCATTCGCTCGAGTTTGGGCCCGATTACCTGATTCCGAAGCCGTTCGATCCGCGCCTGATCATCAAGATCGCGCCGGCTGTGGCGCAAGCCGCGATGGACTCGGGCGTGGCGACGCGTCCCATTCACGATATGGAAGCGTATCGGGAAGAGCTGGGCACGACGGTTTATCGTACGGGCATGGTGATGCGGCCGGTGTTCGCCGCAGCCAAGTCGGCGCCCGCGCGCATCGTGTTTGCCGAAGGTGAAGACGAGCGTGTGCTGCGCGCCGCACAATTCGTGCTGCTGGAGAAGATTGCGAAGCCGATCATCATCGGGCGCCCGGTGGTGGTCGAGATGCGGCTGCAGAAGATGGGCTCGAAGCTCAAGCCCGGCACGGATTTCGAGATCGTGAATCCGGAAGACGACCCGCGTTACCAGAAATGCTGGCAGGAGTATCACAACATTGCTGCACGCGAAGGCGTGACGCCGGACAACGCAAAGGCCGCGCTGCGCAAGTTCAACACGTTGATTGGCGCCATCCTGGTTCGTCTCGGCGATGCCGACGGCATGATCTGCGGCATGATCGACACGTATCACGACCATCTCAAATTCATCGAGCAAGTGTTGGGCAAGGCTGACGGCGTACAAAACTTCGCCGCCATGAACCTGCTGATGCTGCAGGGACGCAATCTCTTTATCAGCGATACGTATGTCAACGAGGTCCCGACGCCCGAGCAACTCGCCGATATGACCATTCTGGCGGCGCGTGAAATCGAGAAATTCGGGATCGCGCCGAAGGTGGCGTTGTTGTCGAACTCGAACTTCGGCAGCGTGCCGACGGCTTCATCGAAGCGCATGGCCGAGGCTCGCAAGCTGATCGCCGAACGTGCGCCGGATCTGGAAGTCGATGGCGAAATGCACGGCGATGCAGCGTTGTCGGAAGTAGTGCGCAAGGCCGCGATGCCGGCCTCGACACTGACCGGCGAGGCGAACCTGTTGATCATGCCGAACGTGGAAGCCGCGAACATCACCTATAACCTGCTCAAGATGGTGAGCGGGGAAGGCGTGACAGTCGGTCCGTTCCTGCTTGGCGCTGACAAGCCAGTGCACATTCTCACGCCTGCCGCGACCGTGCGGCGGATCATCAACATGACAGCGGTGGCATCGGCGAATGCGCGGGTGAAGGCGGCTGGCAACGCGGTGTGATGAAGTGGATTTGATCGTCACCATTACTATGTGACGAGATTTGATCAGGTGGGGACAGGCGGTGACCGAATAGATCGGTCACCGCTTTTTTTTCACGCGCCAGAAATATCTAACTCAAACGTGACATGGACGCTTAGGGATTTTTTTAAAGAGATAAGAAAGTTGTCGCACATACAACGGCGTCTTTCTTATTCGGACAAATCTGATTTGGTTGGCAAGGAGTGCTGAGTAGAGTCGCGGATCGTTTCACTTACCTGTTTGTTGCGGCGAATTATTTCTTGAGTTCGTTTCGCGTCAGACACATTCCGCATAACTCTTTGCAGGTATTCAGCATGAACAAGGTCTTTAAATCGGTTTGGAGCGAAGCTCTGGGTGCTTGGGTCGCAGCATCGGAATTGTGTCGCGGACGCGGGAAGGGCGGCGGGAAGGTGGCGCGGGCGGTGGCGTTGGCCGTGGCGTTGGGAATGGCGGGTGGGGCGTTTGCTGCTGGAGCGGGGACATCGGTGTCCAATGCAAGTCCGGCCACTGCAACGAACTTGACCGACATTGCGATTGGTTCAGGCGCAACCGCAGCGAGCAAGACCAAGGATGCGATTGCTATCGGCGACACTGCAGCGAGCTCGGCGGATGGCGCAATCAGCATCGGCGGCAGTGTTTCAAACGCGGCGACTAACTCAATTTTGATGGGGAACGCAGGAGTTCCGGCCGGAACGACCGGGCAGGTACGGTAACAAACGCATTCGTGGCCTACGACAGCAGCGCAAAAGACTCCGTTACGCTGAAGGGCACAAACGGCACGCAGATCCACAAGGTGGCGGCGGGTACAGCCGATCAAGACGCGGTGAACGTGAAGCAGTTGACGGATGCGGGCGCGGTTGTCGATTCGACGGGTACGGTAACAAACGCATTCGTGGCCTACGACAGCAGCGCGAAGGATTCCGTCACCCTGAAGGGCTCGAACGGCACGCAGATCCACAACGTGGCGGCGGGTACTGTCGATATGGATGCCGTGAACGTGAAGCAATTGACGGATGCAGGTGCGATTGTCGATTCCACAGGTACGGTAACAAACGCATTCGTGGCCTACGACAGCAGCGCGAAGGATTCCGTCACCCTGAAGGGCTCGAACGGCACGCAGATCCATAACGTGGCGGCGGGTACTGTCGATATGGATGCCGTGAACGTAAAGCAATTGACGGATGCAGGTGCGATTGTCGATTCCACAGGTACGGTAACAAACGCATTCGTGGCCTACGACGGCAGCGCGAAGGATTCCGTCACGCTGAAGGGCTCGAACGGCACGCAGATCCATAACGTCGCGAATGGCGAAGTGAGCGCCGACAGCAAGGACGCGATCAACGGTTCGCAGCTCTTCCAGGCGACGCAAAACATCCCGGCAATGGCCGATGCGGTGAAGTACGACAGCCCGGCGCACGACCGTATCACGCTCACCAGCACGTCGGGTGCGCCTGTGGTTATTTCCGGCGTAGCGCCGGGCGCCATGACGGCCACCAGCACGGAAGCCGTTAATGGCGCGCAGTTGTTTGCCGTCGATGCAAAGACGAACCAAAACGCTGCGGATATCACGAACATCAACAACACGATCAAGAACCTGTCGATCACCGGCGATGCTTACGTGAGCCAGGATCCTTCGAGCGGCGTGATCTCCATCGGCGGGAACACGAATGGCAACGAGATCAATGTTGCGGGAACCACCGGCGCGCGGAAGATTTCGGGCGTGGCAGCCGGCAGCATTGCACCGGCGAGTACGGACGCCATCAATGGCGCTCAAGCCTATAACATTGCCGCGTCCACGGCAGCAGCGTTGGGCGGAGGAGCAAGCGTAGACGCAAACGGCGGCGTGACGGCACCCACCTACACCGTAGGCGGAACGGACGTGCATGACGTTGGAACAGCTATCGCCAACCTCGATGGTCGTACGACTCAGAACACGACCGACATCACGAACATTGCGAACGCAACCAAAAATGCGGTCACGTACGATTCAGATGCGCATAACAAGGTCACGCTTGGAGGTACAGACGCTGCGGCCGCTGGAAATGCTGTCCAATTGTCGAATGTTGCGGCGGGCGAACTTTCGGCGACCAGTACCGACGCTGTGAACGGAGCGCAATTGAATGCGACGAATGCACGCGTCGATACGTTCGAAAACGTCGTCAACAACCTTTCCGGCACGGGCAGTCCGTTTATCGCGATCAATTCGTCGGTTACGACGTCCCAGGCCCCTACCGCAACAGGCACCGACGCTGTCGCGATCGGCGCGAATTCCCACGCCTCGGGTAACAACTCGGTCGCGCTGGGTGCTAACTCGATTGCCGATGAAGACAACACGGCGTCAGTGGGATCTGCCGGGAACGAACGCCGTATCACCAACGTGGCGCCGGGTACGAACGGAACTGACGCAGCCAACATGAATCAGGTGAACGACTTGCGAAATGAAGTCGGCCAGAACATGACGGCATTGCAACGTAGCGCGTTCGGCGGCGTGGCTTCGGCCATGGCCATGCCAAACCTGACACCGCGTGAGCCGGGCAAGACTGTGGTTGCGGTGGGCGTGGCAAACTACAAGGGTTACGGCGCGGTCGGAGCAGGCGCAACGTATCGGTCACGCGACGGTGCTTGGTTGATCAACGGCGCGTTGTCGGTGACACCGCACGGTGATACAGGTGCGCGTGCGCAGGTGGGCTACGAGTTCTCAGTCTGAGCAGGTTGTAACGCAACACTGAAAGGCGATCCAGATGTTCGGATCGCCTTTTTTTATTTTCCGAACCGTGGCGTCACCATCGATAGCCAAGCAGCACGCCGACAGCTGCGGGCGACGAAGGAAGCACAAGCGCCGGGCGGTTGCTGCAGCCATGCCACTCGAACCTGATGCTCAGTGCTGCGGGCAAGACGGTAGTCAGCACCAGCGTGGCTAATTAAAAAGACAACAACACGCATGGGCAGTTCGAAACCTGGATCATCCCTTTCCACGCCGCGGCGTTGCATATGTTCGATCGATTGTTTTCATCCTCGTATAGTTTCTTTCGGATAGCGCCTATGACTATTCTTATAAGCTCCCAATAAACTACGGAAAGTAGGGCGCTTAAGACAATGAGACAACGGTGCTTGGGTTATCAAGCGCGGGTCGGTTGTCGGTCATAGGTGTAAGCGGTGCGGTTTCCGAAATATGTTGAATCCGCCGTAATCTGAATAATCAATATATTAGGAATGCGTATCAATAATGAAAAGGAAATATAAAACGGTTTTAAACGAAGTCTTCGTCAATCGTGACGTGAAGGGCGAAAAGACGAGCGCCGGTTACAAGCTGTTCGAACGGAAACGCAGCATTCATCTGGCGCCTCCGACCAAGTCCAAGCAAGCAACAGACTTGCAATTGTGGTCGTTGAGATGAGGGAAATTGAAATGATTGGCACACTGTCTCACGGTGCACATCGGCCCGTCGCGGGCGCGTGCATCAGCACTGGAAAGCGGAAAACACGGTCTGCCAGATTGGTGGCGACAGCGGTAAGTGGACTGATAGTTGCCGCGACGTCGGGCACGGTATCCGCGTCGACGTCCGGATTGGCAAGCGTATTCGCGCAAGAGTCGGCCTATGCGTCGGCAAAGTCGCTGGCTCAGGCGCCAGCGCAGCGGTTCGCGAGCACAAGTCATGTAGCGATGGGAGTTGTCAAAGTCACCAAACCCGGTTCTCTCGATGGCGACGCGTTGCTTTATGATCCGGCACGCAGTCAGGAATATCCCGCGCAGGCACGGGATATTGCCGAAACCGCGCCCAGCACGAAGCTATCGGTAGTTCTCGAAAAGGCCGAGACGATGATCGGCGTCCCCTATTCGTGGGGCGGCAATACGCCGGCACAGGGACTCGATTGCAGCGGTTTCGTGCGTTATGTCTATGCGAAGGCGGCGGGGATTGTATTGCCACGAGTTTCATCGCAGATCAGTCGTCAAGGCGTGGCGATCGCGCAAACGGATTTGCATCCCGGCGATCTCGTGTTCTTCAATACAACACGCGGTACCGCAACGCACGTTGGAATCTATGTCGGCGAGGATCAGTTCATTCACGCGCCGAAAAAAGGTGCTTTTATTCGCATTGAATCAATGAAAAGCGCCTACTGGACCCGACGATATTACGGCGCGCGACGAGTCGCGTAAGAGCTCGATGGATAAACCCTTAACGACAAAACGCCCGATGAAAATTCATCGGGCGTTTTGCCATGCATTAAAGCAAAAGCTCAAGCCACTTGCCGCGTATCACTGCCGACCGGTGCACGCCACCGCGCCAGCAAGGCATTCCATTTCAGACGCGCCGCGTTCACATTGTTGTCCTTCACGTGACCGTAACCGCGCATGGAGTCGGGCAGACTTGCGAGTTCTATCGCCAACGGCAATTTATCGAGCGTCAAGCCGCTGAGCAATTCCTTTATCAGCGCCTCATATTCCGAAATCAACGCTCGCTCCATCTTCCGTTCTTCGGTCTTGCCGAAAACATCCATCGATGTGCCCCGCAAGAACTTCATCTTCGCCAGGACTTTCATCGCGGATAGAACCCATGGGCCGTATTGCTTCTTGATGAGATGGCCATGCGCGTCCTTCTTCGAAAACATCGGCGGCGCGAGATGGAAATTGATCTTCCAGTCGCCTTCGAAACTCCCCTTCAACCGCTCCACGAACGCCGGATCGGCATAAAGACGCGCGACTTCGTACTCATCCTTGTACGCCATCAGCTTGTGCAGGTTCCTGGCGACAGCTTCGGTCAGTGCGTATTGACCGTCGGGTACGCCAAGCGATGCTTCCGCAACACGGACTTCCGCGACAAGCCGGCCGTAACGCGCGGCGTACGCCTCGTTTTGATAGTCGGCAAGATAGCCGATGCGCTTTTCGATCAATGCGTCCAATGCCTTCGGCGTATGCAGCGCGATGATCTTGCTGCTGCCTTGTACATCCGATGCCCCCCCCGATTCTGTCCTTTCACCAGTCGTTGCAGACCATCGAGATCGTGCGCCGCGTGACGGCCCCATTCGAACGCCGCGAGATTCTTCTCGACCTGCACAGCGTTGAGTTCGATCGCGCGAACCAGCGACTCGTGCCGCAACGGCACCCAGCCGCGCTGCCATGCAAAACCCAGTACGAACGGGTTCGTGTAGATGGCGTCGCCGAGCAGTGCTACGGCAAAACGGTTTGCATCGACGAGAGATACGTGCTCACCCGCGGCCGTGCGGATGTCGGCTTCTGCGCTCGCGCCCGGGAAACGCCAGTTCGGGTTCTTGATGAACTCGGCAGTCGGCGTTTCGGCGCTGTTCACGACGACCCGCGTGTGGCCGGGCTGCATGCGCGAGCCGCATTCGTCGCTGGCGGTGACGATCGGATCGCAACCGATCACCAGATCCGCTTCGCCCATCGCGATGCGCGTGGCGTGAATATCGCCAGGCTGGTTCGCGATCTGCACATGGCTCATCACCGCGCCGCCTTTTTGCGCGAGGCCGGTGACATCGAGCACGGTCACGCCTTTTTGCTCGAGATGCGACGCCATGCCAAGCAATGCGCCAATGGTCACGACGCCCGTCCCGCCCACTCCCGTGACCAGCACGCCATAAGGACGGTCGATATCAGGAAGCGTTGGCATGGGCACGGGCGGCATGCCATCGCCAGAAATGCTCGATACCTTCGGCTTCTTCAACTGGCCGCCTTCCACCGTGACGAAGCTCGGGCAAAATCCGTTCACGCACGAGTAATCCTTGTTGCATGTGGACTGGTTGATCTGGCGCTTCGTGCCGTATTCGGTGTCGAGCGGTTCAACCGATAAACAATTCGACTTGACCGAGCAATCGCCGCAGCCTTCGCAGACGGCTTCGTTGATCACGACACGCTTTGCCGGATCGGGATAAGCGCCGCGTTTCCTGCGCCGGCGTTTTTCCGTGGCGCACGTCTGGTCGTAGATGAGAATTGTCGTGCCGCCGATTTCCCTCAGCTCGCGCTGGACTTCATCCAGTTTCTCGCGATGATAAATCTGGATGCCGGGCGCGAGGCCGACGTTCGCATCGTACTTTTCGGGTTCATCGGTGACGATCACGATTTTCTTGGCGCCTTCGGCCGCGAGTTGATGCGTGATCTGCGGCACGGTAAGCACGCCGTCGACCGGCTGGCCGCCGGTCATCGCCACGGCATCGTTGTAGAGGATCTTGTACGTGATGTTGGTCTTCGACGCGATCGCCGCGCGGATTGCCAGCAGGCCGGAGTGGAAGTACGTGCCGTCGCCGAGATTGGCGAACACGTGTTTGTCGTTGGTGAAGGGCGCTTGGCCGATCCACGCCACGCCTTCGCCGCCCATCTGGCTGAACGTGCTCGTGCTGCGGTCCATCCAGACGGTCATGTAATGGCAGCCGATACCCGCCAACGCGCGGGACCCTTCCGGCACGTTCGTGGATGTGTTGTGCGGACAGCCCGAGCAGAACCACGGCTTGCGCTCCGCTTCTACACGCGGCCGGGCCAGGGCGCGTTCCTTCGCTTCGATCACCGCAATCCGCGTCGCGATGCGCGCGCGCACTTCGGCAGGCAGATCGAACTTGTCGAGCCGCGTGGCAATCGCCTTTGCGATGATCGCCGGCGACAGCTCGTAATGCGCCGGCAGAAGCCAGTTGCCCATCGGCACGGACCATTCGCCGCCGGCGCCGTCTTTCTCGTCGAACTTGCCGAAGACGCGCGGACGTTGCGCATCGGGCCAGTTATAGAGTTCTTCCTTGATCGCGTATTCCAGGATCTGGCGCTTTTCTTCGACGACCAGGATCTCTTCCAGACCGTGAGCGAAGGCATGCGCGCCTTGCGCTTCGAGCGGCCAGACGCAGCCGACCTTGTACAAGCGCACGCCGATGCGGGCGCAGGTTTCATCGTCGAGACCGAGGTCCGATAACGCCTGGCGCACATCCAAATAGGCCTTGCCCGCCGTCATGATCCCGAAACGCGCGTTCGGCGATTCGATCTCGATCCGGTCCAGCTTGTTTGCGCGCACGTAGGCGAGCGCCGCATACCATTTGTAGTCGAGCAGCCGCGCTTCCTGCACGAGCGGCGGATCGGGCCAGCGGATGTTGAGTCCGCCGTCGGGCATCGCGAAATCGGTCGGCAACACGATCTCGACGCGATTCGGATCGATATCCACCGAAGCAGACGATTCCACCACGTCGGTCACGCACTTCATCGCGACCCAGAGGCCGGAGTACCGGCTCATTGCCCAGCCGTGCAGGCCGAAGTCCAGGTATTCCTGCACGTTCGATGGAAACAGCACCGGCAATCCGCACGCCTTGAAAATGTGTTCGGACTGATGTGCGAGCGTGGAGGATTTGGCGGCGTGATCGTCGCCGGCGAGCACGAGCACGCCACCCTTCGCCGATGAACCCGCCGAGTTGCCATGCTTGAACACGTCGCCGGTTCTGTCGACGCCCGGTCCCTTGCCGTACCACATGGAGAACACGCCGTCGTACTTGGCGCTGGGATACAGGTTGACCTGCTGCGAGCCCCAGACGGCGGTCGCCGCGAGGTCTTCGTTCACGCCGGGCTGGAACACGATCTCATGCGACGCGAGATGTTGCTTCGCTTTCCACAGATGTTGATCGAGCGCGCCGAGCGGGGAACCGCGATACCCCGAAATAAACCCGGCGGTGTTCAAGCCGGCGGCGTGATCGCGTTGTTGTTGCAGCATGGGCAACCGGACGAGCGCCTGAATCCCGCTCATGTAAGCGCGGCCGCGTTCGAGGGTGTATTTGTCGTCGAGTGTGACGGTGGTGAGCGCGGCTTCAAGCTTCGCTTGTTGTTCCGCGTCTAGTGGGGCATTCATTGTAGGTTCTCTCCGCCAACGTTTGGGATCGCCAAAACTCATGTGGCTTTAGCGTCTTGTGGACGCGGCAGCCGGGATTTTGAGTGTGCCTGTTTTGCATTTCTGACAGCACTGGTAAAAACCCGCTGAAAACAAATTACACGATCGTTCGCGTGTTACGAGGTGTAAAAACGCCCGATTTTCATCATGCGCGGGAACCGCTGGTGGCGGCGGTATTCAAATACCGTGACCGATGCGCAAGGTGAAACGTGCCCGGTCATTGGACACACCGATGCACGCAGTTGAAGGAGCAAGAAGTGAAACAACGATATATCCAGAATTTCCTGATGGTCTCCGCCGCATTCCTGGCGATAAACGTGCCCCGCGTCGGCGTTGCGGCCGGTTCCGAAACCTTGATGACCGGCACGCTGCGCATGGCGCCGGCTCGGGTGGAGCAGGTCTCGAACAACCCGGCTGCGAAAAAGAAAGACGAAGCCTGAATTTCCCGAACGAACAAACAAAAAATGCCGGCGATCTGTGAGGATCGCCGGCATTTTTATTCAGTCGCGCACATCAGCTCGCTGTTGTGTCCTTCACCACGCCGCGTCGAATCTGATCGAGTTCGATGGATTCGAACAGCGCCTTGAAGTTGCCTTCGCCGAAGCCCTGATTGCCCTTGCGCTGGATGATCTCGAAGAAGATCGGGCCAATCTGGTTTTCCGTGAAAATCTGTAGCAGGATTTCGTCGCTGACGCCATCGATCAGGATCTTGCGTTTTTTCAGCTCCCCCACCGATTCGCCGTGATTTGGCACGCGCCGGTCGACAAGCTCGTAATACGTATCAATGGTGTCCAGCAACGCGATATCCGCGCTGCGCAGGGCGTCGACAGTGTCGTAGATGTTGTCCGTCCCGAGCGCGATGTGCTGAATCCCCTCGCCACGATACGCATCGAGATATTCCTGGATCTGTCCCGACGTGTCCGATCCTTCCTCGTTGATCGGGATGCGGATCTTGCCGCACGGCGAGCTCATCGCTTTCGACTTCACGGCCGTGACCTTGCCTTCTATGTCGAAGTACCGCGCCTCGCGGAAGTTGAACAGGCGTTCGTAGAATTCGGCCCACTCGATCATGCGTCCGCGATGCACGTTGTGCGTCAAATGGTCGATGTACGTCAAACCGTGGCCAACGGGATTTTGATCGGCGCCGGGAATCGGTTCGAAGTCGACGTCATAGATGCTGATATCGCCGATGCTGCCCGCCCGCGCGCCGTTCTTGCCACGCCACCGGTCGACAAAATAGATCAGCGAATCGCCGACGCCCTTGATCGCGGGAATGTTGAGCTCCATAGGGCCCGTTTTATTGTCGAAGCCCCACGCGCCGAGATCGAGCGCGCGCTTGTAAGCCTTGCCTGCATCGGCGACGCGAAACGCGATCGCGCAAATCGACGGTCCATGCAAACGCGTAAAGCGTTGCGCGAAGGAATCGGGCTCGGCGTTGATCAGGAAATTGATGTCGCCTTGCCGGTACAAGGTCACGTCCTTATGCCGATGCCGCGCGATCGCGGTAAATCCCATTTGCTCGAACAATCGCCCAAGCGCGACCGGATCCGGCGCCGTGTATTCGATGAATTCGAAACCATCCGTGCCGACGGGATTGTCCCAGGTCGTTGGTTGCATACCTTGTCTCCGTAAATCGCGATTAACAGGACAAAGTCTATCGAGATGCGTGTGGCGGATACTTGCGAATCAAATCGCGCATCATTACGATGACGCACGTTTATAGCGTCCACTGGCGCAAAAGGGGCAGACTATGGCGCGAATCGAACTCGACGCAATCGACCGCAAAATCCTCGCAATCCTGCAGGTCAACGGCCGCTTGTCGAATCAGGACATCGCCGATCAGGTGAGCTTGTCGCCGAGTCCCTGCCTGCGCCGTATCCGGCGGCTGGAAGAGGCGGGCGTGATAAGGGGTTATGTCGCGCTACTGGAGCCCCGTCTGCTTGGACTCGGGCTGCTTGCGTACGTCAACGTGAGGCTGGAAAAGCGTGGCGGATCGGTCGCTTCGGCGGGAATGAAAAATCCGCCGACGCATGCGGATCGATTCCGCGACGCCTTGCTCACCTGGCCGGAGGTCGTGGCCTGCGATGCAATGACCGGCGACACCGACTACCTGCTGCGCGTCCAGGTGGAAGACATGGAGCACTTCTCGCGTTTTGTGCAGGACCAGTTGCTGCACCACCCATCGGTGATCGATGTGAAAAGCAGCTTCTCGCTCGAGCGCATCAAGGAAACGACGGCGTTGCCTATCCGTTGATTGCGCGGATGCTCCAGACGCAAAAAAGGCGGCTTTCGCCGCCTTTCGTGCTTTTGCGCATGCTTGCTGATATGGCCGAAACTCAGGCCGCGTCGGCAGTAGGCATGAACGCCTGAAACATTTGCGATGCCCGGCGCGCCTGGCGCTTGATCGCGTAATCGAAGACCGCTGCCTGCTCCTGCAACATCTCCGTCAGGATGCTGCTCTGGTCAGCAGGCGTGAGCGACAGATAAGCATCGGCTTCGCCGTATGCGTACTCGATCTTCATGCCCGACTTCTTCGCAATGTGCATCATGGTCGAGTTGCGCGACAAACAATGCATGTAGAGCATTGAAACGTGTGTGTTGCGGCTGCGAATCGCGGCGCGCTCGAACAAGCGGCTGCCGACACCACGGCCCCGCGCGCTTTCCAGCACCGATACACCGAACTCAGCCGTGCGCTTGTTGCCTTCCGCCGGCAAATAGGCAAGATGCCCGACGCCGACCACGTTCAGCGCTTCATCGAATACGCCAAAAACCGTATCGCGCGAAAAGTCGATGTTCGTCACATAGTTCTCGATCACACGATCCGGCACGATCTGGCCGAAGCGCAAAAGGCGGTCGTCTTCGTCGAGGGCGAGAAAGTGGGTCATCAGGCGCTCGCGATCCGCGGAGGACAGCTCACGAACGAGAACGGGCGATCGACCGGCGGCGCTCGGCGAGCGATCGGCAGATGCGAAGATCGATGCGGCGGGGCGGTTGAAAGATAGGTTCACGATGGTGGCTCCTTGAATCGTCGAGCGACATGGTGCGTCGCAAAACGAATTTTAGCCGAAACATCGTTTTAGTACTAGGGAAAACCCGTAATACGGTGTGGAGGATTATGTCTAACTTTCAAGTATTACGAATGCAAATCTTTTAAAATCAATTGTTTACACGCTGTTGCGGAAAACGGACGTGCGTGCGCCCAAATCGTATATTGCGGTGCAGCATTTCACGAATCGCCATTCATTCCCCGTTCGATCACATCGACAACCTGTTCCGCAAACTCCCCGTAACCCAGCTTGCCGTCAGGTTTGAGCCACGTGAATGTCCAGTTGATCATGCCGAAAACCATCATGGTCAAGGCCGTCTGGTTTTCCTTGGTCGCCCGCTTCGGATAAGCACGCGCCAGTTGCCGCGCAAACGCAGCGACGATACCGCGCTGGCGTTCGAGCACGATTTCACGCTGCGTATCTTCGAGGTACTTCACGTCGTTGAGCAGCGCGACGTGCCGGCTATGCGACGTTTCGTATTCCGCGAGAAACGCGCGAATGAGCTCGGCAAACGCCTCGCGCTCGGTGAGGCCGCGCCGCTGGCTCGCGCCTTCCACCTCCGCGATGATCAGCATCAGCCGCTTCGTATAGCGGTCGAGCAGGTCGAACAGGATGGCTTCCTTGCTCGCGTAGTAGTGGTAAAGCCGCGCCTTGGACGTGCCGCTGGCGGCGGCGAGATCGGCCATCGATGTGCTCGGGTAGCTCGTCTGCGCGAATTTCGCGGCGGCGAGTTCGAGAATCTGCTCGCGTTGTGTGTCGTGGTCGGGCGCTCTGGTACGTGCCATTGAGTCTCGGAGAAGTGCTGGGTCGAACGGAATTCTAATGCTTGAGCGCGACTTGGCTCCGTCCGGCGGCTAATGCGAGGCGCGGCGCAGTCTTGCGTCGGCAATTTTTGAGGGATCGCCGCGGATTTCCAGCTTGCCTGCAGCCACGAGTTCGCGGCATCGCCAAAGGGCGATCGAGTCGCTGACCAGGAAGCCGAAACTTCCGCCCATCACCTCGCCCGCGAGCCGGCGCGACTCGATCCAGCCGGCGCTTGCGATCTGGAGGATGGTTTCATCGATATCGGAATACGTGCCCGAGATAAACGTGTTGTCGCGCCAGCGCCGCGTTTCGCTGTTGATCTGCTTCACTTCCTGCCATTCGAGCGCGAGCCGGCTGATGCGCAATACCGAGATGGGCGCGGCCGTCGGCAGCTTGACGCCGAGTTCGGCTGCCGTGAACATGCCAACCGCTGTAATGCCGTCGCCGCGGCCACGACGGCGCTGCGTGCCGTCGTCGGCGGTGATGAGGGGTAGATCGTCGGCGGTCAGTTTGGCTTCGTTCAGGCGTTGCGGCACGTTGCGCAGGAAATAGGCGACGCGCCGCAGCATCAACTGATCGCCCGCGCTCTGGCCGTGCCAGACCACGACTTGACCCGTGCCCTGGGCCAGTTCGCGCAACAGCGCGTCTTGTTCCTTCAGCTTCGAAATGAAATCGACTTTGTGCTCGTCGAGCACTTGTTGCCAGAAGAGGGCACGCGTTTCCGGGTTGTCATCGATACCCCTCAGATGGCCGACCGCAAGATCGTCCTTCAGGGGGATGACGCGCTCATCGCGTGAAACTGCATTCAGCGCTTCGCGAAGTATCTCGGCGGCGTAGTCGCCGTTGGTAACGTGAATGGTGCTCATCAGTAACGGTGACCGCAAACGTAAGAAGGCCGGCTGCTGCGTAGCCGGCTCGATCGACATGATCGACATGACGGCAACTTAACAACAGACGGCCCCTAGTGTAAGCGAATTGAATCAGTGCGATCCGCCAACTGGTCGCTCAACGTTCGTCATAGCTCACAACTACCCGATCCGAAACCGGATGACACTGGCACGTCAGCACGAAACCGGCATCGATTTCATGTTGTTCCAGTGTGAAGTTTTTCTCCATGCGCACTTCGCCTTCCAGCACTTTCGCGCGGCACGTACAGCAGACACCACCCTTGCACGCGTAAGGCAGCGCGAGGCCGGCCTTCAGCCCGACATCCAGTACGCTCACGCCTTGGTACGGCAGACGCAACTTGCGCCTTTTTCCATCGATGACCAATTCCAGATCCGCCGTCGGCGTGTTGTCCGTGATCTCGATTTGCGGAACACCGGCTTGCGGCAAAGGCGTTCCGAAGCGCTCGACGTGAACCTGCTTCGGCGGCACGCCCGCGCCTTTCAGGGCGGCTTCGGCGGCGTCCATCATCGGGCCGGGACCGCAGATGAACGCTTCATCGATTTCACTGGCGGGAACGAGCGTCTCGAGGAACGCCGCGCATTTTTCCTGGTTCAGCACGCCGTTGAACAGTTCGACGTCCTGCAAATCGTCCGATAAAACGTGGTACAGCGAAAACCGGCTCATGAAGCGGTTCTTCAGGTCTTCGAGTTCCTCGGCGAACATGATGGCGTCGACGCTGCGATTGCCGTAGATCAGCGTGAAGCGGCTGGTGGGCTCTGTCTCCAGCGTCGTCTTGATGATCGCGAGCACCGGCGTGATGCCGGAACCGCCCGAAAACGCAACGTAATGTTTGACGTGATCCGCGTTCAGATGGGTGAAGAAGCGGCCATCGGGCGTCATGACTTCGATTGCGTGACCGGGCTTGAGCATGTCGAAAGCGAAGTTCGAGAAGCGGCCGCCGCGCACGCGCTTGATACCGATACGCAATTCGCCATCGCGATCGTAATCCGTCACGCCGACGCAAATGGAATACGAACGCCGCGTTTCCTCGCCGTCGATATGCGTTTTCAACGTGACGAACTGGCCTTGCGTAAAGCGGAACGCATCACGCAGGGTGTCGGGGACATCGAAGGAAACGGTGACGGCGTCCGCGGTTTCGGGACGAACGTCGCGGATGCGAAGCGAATGGAATTGCGGAGTCGCCATGGTCGGTTTCAGTACGGTTTGAAGTAGTCGAACGGTTCGCGGCAATCCACGCAACGATACAGCGCCTTGCACGCCGTCGAGCCGAATTGGGCAAGGCGTTCTGTATGCACTGAACCGCAGCGCGGGCAGGCGGGTTTATCGACGATGCGCGGCACGAAACGCAGAGGCCGTTCTTGCGGCGCATGTTCGTTCGAGCCGCAGTTGCCCATGGGCGGGGCGATGCCGTATTGCTTGAGCTTTTCGCGGGCAGCGTCGGTCATCCAGTCGGTGGTCCATGCGGGCGCCAGAACCGTCTCTATCCGATGCTTGGCGAAACCCGCCGCGTTCAGCGCCGCGCCGATGTCTTCCGCAATCTGGTACATCGCCGGGCAGCCGGAATACGTTGGCGTGATGACAATTTCCAGCGTGTCGTCGGCGGCGCGGCGGACGTCGCGGAGGATACCCAGTTCGCGTATGGACACCACCGGAATTTCCGGATCGGGCACGGCTTCGAGCACGTTCCATACGTGTTCGAGCGCAACGTCTTCCGCGGTTGTCATGGCGTTCACCACGTCGCGCCCGGGTGCTGGCGCGCGATGCTTTGCAATTCCGCCAGCAGATAACCCATGTGCTCGGAATGCTCGCCGAGTTTGCCCGTGGTCACGTGCTGCACGTCGGCGGGTTTTTGCAGCGTGGCTTCGGCCAACGTTGCGTCCACATCTTCGCGCCACGCGGTTTCCAGATCGGCTGTCAGCGGACCGATACCGGCATCGGCGATGCGCGTTTCCACCTCATCCACGCTGAAGAATTCGCGTGTGTAGGGCATCAGGTAATCCACCGCCGCCTGAGCCCGGCGATGCGATTCCTCGGTGCCATCGCCGAAACGCAGCAGCCAGTCGCTCGCGTGATTCAGGTGATATCGCGTTTCCTTGATCGACTTGGACGCGATTGCGGCAAGCTGTGCGTCGCTCGATCGGGTCAGCGCCGTCCAGAGATGCGACATCAGCGTGGAATACAGGAAATTGCGCACGACCGTCACCGCGTAATCACGGTCTGCGCGCGTCGTTCCCGACAACGGTCCGGCGTGCGGCAATTCGCTCAACGTGAAGTTGCGGAAATCTCGCTCATTGCGGAAATATGCGTAGTCGTCTTCCGTTTTCTGCGTGCCGTGCAACTCGGTCTCGAGCGCGGCCGCATGCGAGTAAAGCAGGCGCGCCTGGCCGATCAGATCGAGACTGATGTTGGCGAGCGCGATATCTTCCTCGAGCACCGGGCCGTGTCCGCACCATTCGCCATTGCGTTGCCCGAGGATCAGCGCATTGTCGGCGAGGCGCAGAACGTAGGACAGATGTTGGGGCGTCGTCATGTCTAGCCTTCGATCACATGTGGCTGATTTCGTCGGGGAGCACGAAGAACGTCGGGTGACGATAAATCTTGTCGCCGGCAGGTTCGAAGAACTCGGCTTTATCGGCGGGATCGGACGCCGTGATCGCCGCCGATGGCACCACCCAGATGCTCACGCCTTCCTGGCGACGCGTGTAGACATCGCGCGCCATGCGCAGCGCAGCCGGCGCGTCGGGCGCGTGCAAACTGCCGCAATGCTTGTGATCGAGTCCCTGCTTGCTGCGCACGAACACTTCCCAGATCGGCCATTCGTTGTTCATTTGTCGCTCCCTATGCAGCTTGCTTTTGAGCACGCGCGGCTTGTTTGGCGGAATAGGCGAGGGCCGCTTCACGAACCCACTCGCCGTCGTCATGCGCCTTTACGCGTGTCGCGAGGCGTTCCTTGTTGCACGGACCGTCGCCATTCACGACGCGCCAAAATTCGTCCCAGTCGATGACGCCGTAGTCATGCGCTTGCCGTTCTTCGTTCCATTTCAGATCGGGATCGGGCAGCGTGACGCCGAGAATCCGGGCTTGCTCGACGGTTGCATCGACGAATTTCTGCCGCAAATCATCGTTCGATATCCGCTTGATGCCCCACTTGAACGACTGGCCGCTATGAATGGAATCCTTGTCGCTCGGGCCGAACATCATCAGCACGGGCCACCACCAGCGATCCACCGCCTGCTGGACCATGTCCTTTTGCGCCTGCGTGCCTTTCATCATGGCGAGCAGCGCGTCGAAACCCTGCCGCTGGTGGAACGACTCTTCCTTGCAGATGCGGATCATGGCGCGCGCATACGGCCCGTACGTACAGCGGCACAGCGGAATCTGATTCATGATCGCGGCGCCGTCGACCAGCCAGCCGATTACACCGACGTCCGCCCAGGTCGGCGTGGGGTAGTTGAAGATGCTCGAATACTTGGCCTTGCCGGCGTGCAGGGCATCGACGAGCTGATCGCGCGATACCCCCATGGTTTCCGCCGCACTATATAAATAGAGGCCGTGGCCACCCTCGTCCTGCACTTTTGCGAGCAGGATGGCCTTGCGCTTCAGACTCGGCGCCCGCGAAATCCAGTTGCCTTCCGGCAGCATTCCGACAATTTCCGAATGCGCGTGCTGCGAAATCTGGCGAACCAGCGTCTTTCGGTACGCGTCAGGCATCCAGTCCTGCGGTTCGATTTTGCCGTCGGCCGCCATCACGGCGTCGAAACGGCTAAGTTCCGAAGACGTGGACGCCGGGTCGATGGACTGGACGTTGCCGGGAATATCGAGGGATTGCGTGTACATGACGATCGCTCGCTGTAGGAAGTCGTTGTGGAGCAATTATAAACCGACCGGACGGTCGGCTAATAGATATTTTTTGAGATGGCTGGCCTGGACCGGTCGCGTTCGCGGCAAATGCGACAATACGGGCTGATCTCCACCAACTTTTCCGTGCATGCCGTCATCGATCGAATCTCCTGTCCCGCGTGTGGCCGTTATCGGCGGCGGCCCTGCCGGCTTGATGGCGGCTGAAGCGTTGGCGGCGGGCGGTGTCGAAGTGGATCTCTACGACGCCATGCCATCGGTCGGCCGCAAGTTCCTCATGGCAGGAAAGGGCGGCATGAATCTCACGCATTCCGAGCCTGCCCAAGCTTTCCTGTCGAGGTACGGCGAGCGCCGGGCGTTTATCGAACCGCTGCTGCGCCGTTTCGGTGCCACCGCCTTGCGCGCGTGGGTCCACGATCTGGGAGTGGAAACGTTTATCGGCAGCTCGGGACGCGTCTTTCCCACCGACATGAAAGCGGCGCCAATGCTGCGCGCGTGGTTGCATCGGCTACGTGGATCGGGTGTGCGTTTCCATATGCGGCACAAGTGGATCGGCTGGGACGACGCCACGCCATGCGCTCTCCGGTTCGCAACGCCGGAAGGCGATCGCGACGTTCACGCCGATGCCGTCGTGCTCGCGCTGGGTGGTGCGAGTTGGCCGCGGCTTGGATCGGACGCCGCGTGGATCGGGCATTTCGAGGCGCGCGGTGTATCGGTTGCGCCGTTCAAACCATCGAATTGCGGATTCGATATCGACTGGAGCGAGCACTTCAGCAGCCGCTTTGCCGGCGAGCCGCTGAAGTCGGTCGCCATTGGTTTGCCGCGTGAAGACGGTGGCGCGGACTGGCGGGCGGGGGAATGTTTGCTGACATCGACGGGCATTGAAGGCAGTCTGATCTACGCATTGTCCGCGCGCATCCGCGACCGTCTGGCCGAGGGCCATGCCACGTTCCTGCTCGACCTCATTCCGGCGCTGACCCATGAACGCGTCCACGACGAAGTCACGCACCCGCGCGGCGCACGTTCCATGTCGAGCCATTTGCAGAGCCGCCTGAAGCTGACGGGCGCGAAGGCCGGATTGCTGCGCGAATGCCTGACCCGCGAAGATTTCGCCGATGCCACCCGTCTTGCGCAACGCATCAAGGCATTGCCGTTGACAGTGACGCGGCCGCGGCCCATAGCGGAAGCGATCAGCAGCGCCGGCGGGGTGAGGTTCGAATCGCTGGATTCGCAATTGATGCTCGCAGCCTTGTCCGGCGTTTTCTGCGCGGGCGAAATGCTGGACTGGGAAGCGCCGACCGGTGGTTATCTGCTGACGTGCTGTTTCGCGAGCGGAGTGGTCGCCGGAGAAGGGGCGCTGGCTTATCTGAACCGGAACCGCGCCCCGGCGCTTTGATCAGGCTGGCACGAGCCGCCACAACGAAGTAACTTCTGCCGACCTCGCCTGGTATAGCGGATCGGTTTTATCGGCGGCGCGGGGGTGGTTCGGTCGCACGTCCATCCGGCCATCGGTCTTGAGCCCGGCTTGATCGACCCACTCCTGGAATTGGGCGCGCGTACGCAGGCCCAGATGCTCGGCCAGATCCGACAGGATCAGCCAGCCTTCGCCGCCAGGCGTCAAATGCGCGGCGAGGCCATCGAGGAAACCGCGCAACATCCGGCTTTCAGGGTCATAGATCGCATGTTCGATAGCCGAGCTCGGCCGCGCCGGCAACCACGGCGGATTACAGACGATCAACGGCGCGCGGCCTTCCGGAAACAAATCAGCTTCGATCACTTTGACTTGCGGCGAAAACCCGAGCAAATCGATGTTCTCATGCGCGCAGGCGAGGGCGCGCGGGTCGATTTCCGTCGCGATCACACGCTTCACGCCCCGCTGGGCCAGTAACGCGGCCAGCACGCCGGTGCCCGTGCCAATATCGAATGCCAGTTCCTTCGATGGCAACGGCTGATCCGCCACCAGCTTCACATACTCGCCGCGCACAGGCGAAAACACGCCGTAATACGGGTGAATCCGCGCGCCCAGTGCCTCGACGTCCACGCCCTTCTTGCGCCACTCGTGCGCGCCGACCAGCCCGAGCACCTCCCGCAGCGACACGACCGACTCACCCGCCGCCGGACCGTATGCCTCTTCGCACGCCTCTTTCACAACCGGAGCACGCCGCAACGTAATGGCGTACTCGGCGTCGAGCGGCAGCAAGAACATGCCGAGCGTGCGGGCCCGCTGCGACTGAGCAAGCCGATGCAGATTGAACGCTTCACCGGGCGCGGGCGCTTCAGCCGGCGCATCAGGCGTGGCGCTGCGTTGCTTGGCTTTCGCCTTCGCCGACTTCTTGGGCCGTGTTTCGATACGTCGCGCCACAGCCTGCAACAACTGCCGCGCGTTTTGAAAATCGCCGCGCCACAAGATCGCGGTCCCTTCGCAAGCCAGCCGATACGCCGAGTCCGCGGTCATCTGGTCATCGCCAATGACGACGCGTTTCGGCGGCGCGATCCCGCTTTCCGAGCGCCAGAGCGCCGAATGGCTTTCGCCTTTTTCCTCCCATTCAATTAGGGCTGGTGCGGCGCTGGTGCTGGAAGAGGTCTTGGAATGCATGCTGAATAAGTACCGGACAAAGTAAGAACCGCGAGGCGGAATGCCGACATTCTGAGGGCTTTTCACAAAACGGTCCGATTTTCCGTCCATTCAGAGGGAGCGTGACGATGCCACTGTCGCTGTAAGCGTGCGGTCTGCTGCGTAGGGCACAATCGGTTTTTCCCAAAAATTCCCCGCTCCCCGATGAACCTTCGCGTCCTTTCCGCCGTTGCCGCAGCGACGTTTTCTGCCTTCCTGCTCACGTCCACGCCAGCCTTCGCCGACGACGCACCCTCCGGACACTGGGTCAGCGCCTGGAGCACAGCGCTCCAGCAGATCCCGCAGCGCGCCGAGTTGCCGGCGCTGTATCGCGCACCTGAAGTCGGCGGCCGCACTGTCCGGCAGATCGTCTATCCCGCCATCAATGGGAAGCAGCTTCGCCTGAGGTTCAGCAACGTGTATGGCACGGCGCCGCTCGTTATCGATGGTGCGCAGGTCGCGCGCGCCGCGGCGGGCAACGCGGCAGGAACGCGGGCGGGAACGACGCGTCCCGTCACGTTTGGCGGCAAGCCGGGCGTGACCATCGCGCCGGGTGGTCAGGTCGACAGCGATCCTGTGGCATTCAATATCGCTGCTTACCAGCCGCTGGCGGTGAGCACCTATATGGCTGAAGGTCAGAAACTGGCGGCGTGGCATCGGGTGGCAAGCCAGGTCAATTACATCTCGACGCCCGGCAACCATTCCGCCGATACCGACGCCTCCGCCTTCCGCACGCGCTTTACGCAATTCGTGTGGCTGACGAGCGTTGCCGTCGATACCGCCCCCGCGCAGACCCTTGTTGCCATTGGCGATTCCATCACCGACGGGATGCGTTCCACGCCCAACGCCAATCGCCGATGGACCGACGCACTCGCGCGCCGGCTCACCCAAAACGGAATTGAAGGAACGGCGGTGGTCAACGCAGGGATCAGCGGCAATCGCTTGTTGAGCCCGTCGCCGTGTTACGGCGACGCCGTGCTGAGCCGCTTCGATCGCGATGCTTTGCGCCAGCCGGGCGTCCGGTCGGTGATCGTGCTGGTCGGCATCAACGACATCAATTTCCCTTCGATGCCCCCGCACGCCGGCCTCGATTGCGACGATCCCCACACGCCTGTCACGGCCGACTCGCTGCTGCGCGGCTACCAGCGGCTTATTGCCCAGGCGCACCAGCGCGGAGTGAGGATCTATGGCGCGACGCTTACGCCGGCCGCCTTGCCGCCCGAACGCGAGGCGATCCGCACCGCAGTGAACAATTCCATCCGGTCCAGCCGGGCGTTCGATGGCGTCGTCGACTTTGATCGCGCGCTGCGAGACCCGGATCACCCGGACAAGCTGCAACGTCGCTACGACAGCGGTGACCACATCCATCCGAGCGACGCGGGATATGCCGCAATGTCGGAGGCGGTTCCTATCGAAGAAATGGGCCTTACGAGGTCCGCGGCCGGCGCCAAATAAGCTTCTTTTCAAATTATTTGAAGATGCTCTTGCCAGACCTGTGGGTATCGCCTATTATTCGCCTCCTCGTTTCGCAACGAGGGCCGCCAAGGAAACAGGCGGGCTCCAAAGTCGGTAAGTTTGAAAGCAAAACGCTCACAAACTTGTTGACAAGGGGAAAAAGATTCTACATAATCTCGTTTCTGTGCTGCAAACGCAGCGACGCGAAAGCGGTGGTGTTCTGAGGGTTAGGATGCTGCGGTTTGGAGCGAATGTTCTTTAAAAACTAACAGCCGATAAGTGTGGGCGCTTGGTGTTTTGCTTTGGAGCGTGGTGGTGTCTTTTGGGGCGCTGCCGTGAAGCGAAAGTATCAAGTCTCACACTAGTATTAAGGTAGGTTTTGAGCGTCTTTTCAGAGATGGAAAGATGGGAGGAACTTGTCAGTACGTTGAGTGAGCGACCTATTCGGAAGAATAGAAAACAGTAACAGGCATTGAACTGAAGAGTTTGATCCTGGCTCAGATTGAACGCTGGCGGCATGCCTTACACATGCAAGTCGAACGGCAGCACGGGGGCAACCCTGGTGGCGAGTGGCGAACGGGTGAGTAATACATCGGAACGTGTCCTGTAGTGGGGGATAGCCCGGCGAAAGCCGGATTAATACCGCATACGATCTACGGAAGAAAGCGGGGGATCGCAAGACCTCGCGCTATAGGGGCGGCCGATGGCAGATTAGCTAGTTGGTGGGGTAAAGGCCTACCAAGGCGACGATCTGTAGCTGGTCTGAGAGGACGACCAGCCACACTGGGACTGAGACACGGCCCAGACTCCTACGGGAGGCAGCAGTGGGGAATTTTGGACAATGGGGGAAACCCTGATCCAGCAATGCCGCGTGTGTGAAGAAGGCCTTCGGGTTGTAAAGCACTTTTGTCCGGAAAGAAAACCTTTGCACTAATACTGTGAGGGGATGACGGTACCGGAAGAATAAGCACCGGCTAACTACGTGCCAGCAGCCGCGGTAATACGTAGGGTGCGAGCGTTAATCGGAATTACTGGGCGTAAAGCGTGCGCAGGCGGTTCGTTAAGACAGATGTGAAATCCCCGGGCTTAACCTGGGAACTGCATTTGTGACTGGCGAGCTAGAGTATGGCAGAGGGGGGTAGAATTCCACGTGTAGCAGTGAAATGCGTAGAGATGTGGAGGAATACCGATGGCGAAGGCAGCCCCCTGGGCCAATACTGACGCTCATGCACGAAAGCGTGGGGAGCAAACAGGATTAGATACCCTGGTAGTCCACGCCCTAAACGATGTCAACTAGTTGTTGGGTCTTCATTGACTTAGTAACGTAGCTAACGCGTGAAGTTGACCGCCTGGGGAGTACGGTCGCAAGATTAAAACTCAAAGGAATTGACGGGGACCCGCACAAGCGGTGGATGATGTGGATTAATTCGATGCAACGCGAAAAACCTTACCTACCCTTGACATGGTCGGAACCTGGCTGAAAGGCTGGGGTGCTCGAAAGAGAACCGATACACAGGTGCTGCATGGCTGTCGTCAGCTCGTGTCGTGAGATGTTGGGTTAAGTCCCGCAACGAGCGCAACCCTTGTCCTTAGTTGCTACGCAAGAGCACTCTAAGGAGACTGCCGGTGACAAACCGGAGGAAGGTGGGGATGACGTCAAGTCCTCATGGCCCTTATGGGTAGGGCTTCACACGTCATACAATGGTCGGAACAGAGGGCTGCCAACCCGTGAGGGGGAGCTAATCCCAGAAAACCGATCGTAGTCCGGATCGTAGTCTGCAACTCGACTACGTGAAGCTGGAATCGCTAGTAATCGCGGATCAGCATGCCGCGGTGAATACGTTCCCGGGTCTTGTACACACCGCCCGTCACACCATGGGAGTGGGTTTTACCAGAAGTGGCTAGTCTAACCGCAAGGAGGACGGTCACCACGGTAGGATTCATGACTGGGGTGAAGTCGTAACAAGGTAGCCGTATCGGAAGGTGCGGCTGGATCACCTCCTTTCTCGAGCTCAACGCTTCTGAACGAAGCACTAAAGTGCTCACGCTTATCGGCTGTAAGAAGACAGGCTAAGGGTCTGTAGCTCAGTTGGTTAGAGCACCGTCTTGATAAGGCGGGGGTCGTTGGTTCGAATCCAACCAGACCCACCATTTACTCTTGAACGTTTGAAAGAACGAACGAAGATAAATGCAGACCCTCAAGCATCAAGGTATTTGGGGGATTAGCTCAGCTGGGAGAGCACCTGCTTTGCAAGCAGGGGGTCGTCGGTTCGATCCCGTCATCCTCCACCAATCATCAATGCCAAGCACGTTTAGACCGAGCCATGCCGGTCGAGCGTGATTTGCATTGGCGATTGAGCCAGTCAGTAAAATCATGTGGAGCATAGCGCTTCAGGTGATGCTGTCGTTCTTTAACAATCTGGAAGAAGTAGTAAAGAGATTCACGAAAGCATACTTAGAGATGGGTGTGTGAGTAGGTGAATCAGGGTTGTGATTGTATCAATGTATGAAAAAGTGATCGAGAGATTGCTTTGGAATACGGCGCAACACGAATACTCAACCTATAGCGGTGTGAAAGAGGTTTGCCTCGAAGCTGAACTTCGGTTCGGAGTCGGGAGGAGTCTCGGAGACGCACTCGTTATAGGGTCAAGCGAACAAGTGCATGTGGTGGATGCCTTGGCGATCACAGGCGATGAAGGACGCGGTAGCCTGCGAAAAGCTACGGGGAGCTGGCAAACGAGCTTTGATCCGTAGATGTCCGAATGGGGAAACCCGGCCCTTCTGGGTCATCCGTAACTGAATACATAGGTTACGTGAAGCGAACGCGGTGAACTGAAACATCTAAGTAACCGCAGGAAAAGAAATCAACCGAGATTCCCAAAGTAGTGGCGAGCGAAATGGGATCAGCCTGTACTCTTTAGCACGACCGTTAGCCGAACACTCTGGAAAGTGTGGCCATAGCAGGTGATAGCCCTGTAGGCGAAAGCGGATGTGTGGAACTAGGTGTACGACAAGTAGGGCGGGACACGTGAAATCCTGTCTGAAGATGGGGGGACCATCCTCCAAGGCTAAATACTCGTGATCGACCGATAGTGAACCAGTACCGTGAGGGAAAGGCGAAAAGAACCCCGGGAGGGGAGTGAAATAGATCCTGAAACCGCATGCATACAAACAGTCGGAGCCTCTGCGAAGGGGTGACGGCGTACCTTTTGTATAATGGGTCAGCGACTTACGTTCAGTAGCAAGCTTAACTGATTAAGGCAGGCGTAGCGAAAGCGAGTCCGAATAGGGCGTTCAGTTGCTGGGCGTAGACCCGAAACCAAGTGATCTATCCATGGCCAGGTTGAAGGTGCGGTAACACGTACTGGAGGACCGAACCCACTAATGTTGAAAAATTAGGGGATGAGCTGTGGATAGGGGTGAAAGGCTAAACAAACTTGGAAATAGCTGGTTCTCTCCGAAAACTATTTAGGTAGTGCCTCGTGTATCACCTTCGGGGGTAGAGCACTGTCATGGTTGTGGGGTCCATTGCGGATTACTACGCCATAGCAAACTCCGAATACCGAAGAGTGCAATCACGGGAGACAGACATCGGGTGCTAACGTCCGGTGTCAAGAGGGAAACAACCCAGACCGCCAGCTAAGGTCCCCAAATATTGCTAAGTGGGAAACGAAGTGGGAAGGCTAAAACAGTCAGGAGGTTGGCTTAGAAGCAGCCACCCTTTAAAGAAAGCGTAATAGCTCACTGATCGAGTCGTCCTGCGCGGAAGATGTAACGGGGCTAAGCAATATACCGAAGCTGCGGATGCGAGATTTATCTCGCATGGTAGGAGAGCGTTCCGTAAGCCTGTGAAGGTGCATTGAAAAGTGTGCTGGAGGTATCGGAAGTGCGAATGCTGACATGAGTAGCGATAAAGGGGGTGAAAAGCCCCCTCGCCGTAAGCCCAAGGTTTCCTACGCAACGTTCATCGGCGTAGGGTGAGTCGGCCCCTAAGGCGAGGCAGAAATGCGTAGCTGATGGGAAGCAGGTTAATATTCCTGCACCATTGTTAAATGCGATGGGGGGACGGATCGCGGAAGGTTGTCCGGGTGTTGGAAGTCCCGGTCCTTGTATTGGAGAAGGCGCTTAGGCAAATCCGGGCGCGGAATTCAAGGGTACGAGGCCATTCACTTAGGTGAAGAAGCAATCGGAAGTGGTTCCAAGAAAAGCCTCTAAGCTTCAGTTTAACAAGACCGTACCGCAAACCGACACAGGTGGGCGAGATGAGTATTCTAAGGCGCTTGAGAGAACTCGGGAGAAGGAACTCGGCAAATTGGTACCGTAACTTCGGGATAAGGTACGCCCCTGTAGCTTGATGCGCCTGCGCGCAAAGGGTGAAGGGGTTGCAATAAACTGGTGGCTGCGACTGTTTAATAAAAACACAGCACTCTGCAAACACGAAAGTGGACGTATAGGGTGTGACGCCTGCCCGGTGCCGGAAGATTAAATGATGGGGTGCAAGCTCTTGATTGAAGTCCCGGTAAACGGCGGCCGTAACTATAACGGTCCTAAGGTAGCGAAATTCCTTGTCGGGTAAGTTCCGACCTGCACGAATGGCGTAACGATGGCCACACTGTCTCCTCCCGAGACTCAGCGAAGTTGAAGTGTTTGTGATGATGCAATCTCCCCGCGGCTAGACGGAAAGACCCCATGAACCTTTACTGTAGCTTTGCATTGGACTTTGAACCGATCTGTGTAGGATAGGTGGGAGGCTATGAAACCGGAACGCTAGTTTCGGTGGAGCCGTCCTTGAAATACCACCCTGGTTTGTTTGAGGTTCTAACCTTGGCCCGTGATCCGGGTCGGGGACAGTGCATGGTAGGCAGTTTGACTGGGGCGGTCTCCTCCCAAAGTGTAACGGAGGAGTACGAAGGTACGCTAGGTACGGTCGGAAATCGTGCTGATAGTGCAATGGCATAAGCGTGCTTAACTGCGAGACCGACAAGTCGAGCAGGTGCGAAAGCAGGTCATAGTGATCCGGTGGTTCTGTATGGAAGGGCCATCGCTCAACGGATAAAAGGTACTCTGGGGATAACAGGCTGATACCGCCCAAGAGTTCATATCGACGGCGGTGTTTGGCACCTCGATGTCGGCTCATCTCATCCTGGGGCTGTAGCCGGTCCCAAGGGTATGGCTGTTCGCCATTTAAAGAGGTACGTGAGCTGGGTTTAAAACGTCGTGAGACAGTTTGGTCCCTATCTGCCGTGGGCGTTGGATATTTGAAGGGGGCTGCTCCTAGTACGAGAGGACCGGAGTGGACGAACCTCTGGTGTACCGGTTGTCACGCCAGTGGCATCGCCGGGTAGCTATGTTCGGAAGAGATAACCGCTGAAAGCATCTAAGCGGGAAACTCGCCTTGAGATGAGATATCCCTGGAGCTTCGAGCTCCTTGAAGGGTCGTTCTAGACCAGGACGTTGATAGGTCAGGTGTGGAAGTGCAGTAATGCATTAAGCTAACTGATACTAATTGCCCGTAAGGCTTGATCCTATAACCAGTGTGTGTCGGCAGCCATGAGTGCTTAAGCACGTATGGATGCCCCATCCCGCGCCATGCGCGGGGTCTTAAGTACACGCATGGGTTGAGATCAGTGTTGTGCCTGATATAAGTAGTAGCAAACACAACCCCAAGCTTTACCCGTAACAACGAGGCGTGCGCGATTAACTCCCCACATGCACTCGACTACTTCTTCCCCAGATTGGTTCAGTCGCACCGCATCAGCGACTGAACACCCCCTCAATGCCTGATGACCATAGCGAGTTGGTACCACCCCTTCCCATCCCGAACAGGACCGTGAAACGACTCCACGCCAATGATAGTGCGGATACCCGTGTGAAAGTAGGTAATCGTCAGGCTCCTCATCCTCTGCATCTCATCGCAGTCGCTAAAACCCCACCCCATCAAGGTGGGGTTTTTGCGTTTACAAATCACTTATAAGTGAGAGACGTCGAAATGTGGTAGGCGCTGATGGCTTGACAAAGTGTCTGAGTAACCTCATAATCGTCAGTTCTCTGCGGAGGGGTGCCCGAGTGGCTAAAGGGGGCAGACTGTAAATCTGTTGGCTTACGCCTACGTTGGTTCGAATCCAACCTCCTCCACCAGAACATGTAGCAAGCGTCGGGAATCGTTAGACCCAAGCGGGTGTAGCTCAATGGTAGAGCAGAAGCCTTCCAAGCTTATGACGAGGGTTCGATTCCCTTCACCCGCTCCAGCATCAAGGTCCGCCCATGTGGCTCAGTGGTAGAGCACTCCCTTGGTAAGGGAGAGGTCAGCAGTTCGATCCTGCTCATGGGCACCAGCAACATAGTCCACACTGTTTGCGCGCGGCGCAAGGTACGGAAAAATTCCTGTTAGGAGTCGAAAATGGCAAAAGGTAAATTCGAACGGACCAAGCCGCACGTCAACGTAGGCACGATTGGTCACGTCGACCACGGCAAGACCACGCTGACGGCAGCAATCGCAACGGTGTTGTCGAAGAAGTTCGGCGGCGAAGCGAAGGCGTATGACCAGATCGACGCGGCGCCGGAAGAGAAGGCACGTGGTATCACGATCAACACGGCACACGTCGAGTACGAAACGGCTGCGCGCCACTATGCGCACGTTGACTGCCCGGGTCACGCCGACTATGTGAAGAACATGATTACGGGTGCAGCGCAGATGGACGGCGCAATCCTGGTGTGTTCGGCTGCAGACGGCCCGATGCCGCAAACGCGTGAGCACATCCTGTTGGCTCGCCAGGTTGGCGTGCCGTACATCATCGTGTTCCTGAACAAGTGCGACATGGTGGACGACGCTGAATTGCTGGAACTCGTCGAAATGGAAGTGCGTGAGCTTCTGTCGAAGTACGATTTCCCGGGCGACGACACGCCGATCATCAAGGGTTCGGCCAAGCTGGCGCTGGAAGGCGACACGGGCGAGCTGGGCGAAGTGGCGATTTTGAACCTGGCTGATGCGCTGGACACGTACATCCCGACGCCGGAGCGTGCAATTGACGGTACGTTCCTGATGCCGGTGGAAGACGTGTTCTCGATCTCGGGTCGCGGCACGGTGGTGACGGGTCGTATCGAGCGCGGTATCGTGAAGGTGGGCGAAGAAATCGAAATCATCGGTATCAAGCCGACGGTGAAGACGACGTGCACGGGCGTGGAAATGTTCCGCAAGCTGCTGGACCAAGGTCAAGCGGGCGACAACGTGGGTATTCTGTTGCGCGGCACGAAGCGTGAAGACGTGGAACGTGGCCAAGTGCTGGCCAAGCCGGGTTCGATCACGCCGCACACGCACTTCACGGCTGAAGTGTATGTGCTGAGCAAGGACGAAGGCGGTCGTCACACGCCGTTCTTCAACAACTATCGTCCGCAGTTCTACTTCCGTACCACGGACGTGACGGGTTCGATCGAGTTGCCGAAGGACAAGGAAATGGTCATGCCGGGCGACAACGTGTCGATCACGGTGAAGCTGATCGCTCCGATCGCCATGGAAGAAGGTCTGCGCTTCGCTATCCGTGAAGGCGGTCGTACCGTCGGCGCCGGTGTCGTGGCCAAGGTTCTCGAGTAAGTCGAGCAACGCCAGAAATTGCTCGATAGTCTGTAGTTTTCGGGGTTAGCGAAATTGCTGACCCCAACTGGTTTAGGGGTATAGCTCAACTGGCAGAGCGTCGGTCTCCAAAACCGAAGGTTGGGGGTTCGATTCCCTCTGCCCCTGCCACAATCTTGCGTCTCCGGGCGCTGTTTAAGGTGTTATGGCGAATCCTTCCGTCGAAACTGTAAATACTTCCGGCGACAAGTTGATGTTGACCGCGGGCGTATTGTTGGTCTTGGCCGGGTTCGTAGGTTTCTTCTGGCTCAGTGGCCAGGAGTGGTACGTTCGCGGCGCCGCGCTGGCTGTCGGCTTGATCGCGGGTGTCGCGGTCGGTCTTCTCTCCGCACCGGGAAAAGGTTTTATCGCCTTTGCCAAAGATTCGTACAAAGAAGTCCGCAAGGTGGTGTGGCCGACGCGTAAGGAAGCCACACAAACCACATTGGTGGTCTTTGCATTTGTGCTTGTCATGGCAATCTTCTTGTGGCTTAGCGATAAGTCGATCGAGTGGGTGATATTCTCGGTAATTCTGGGTTGGAGATGATATGAGCGAAGCACAGGCATCACCAGGCGGAAAACGTTGGTACGTCGTGCACGCCTACTCCGGCATGGAGAAGAGCGTGCAACGTGCGCTTCAAGAGCGCATCGACCGCGCTGGCATGCAGGATCAGTTTGGTCAAATCCTCGTCCCGACCGAAGAAGTCGTGGAAGTGAAGGGCGGTCACAAGTCTGTGACTGAGCGTCGTTTCTTTCCGGGCTATGTGCTCGTCGAGATGGAAATGACGGACGAGACGTGGCACTTGGTAAAGAACACGGCCAAGGTGACAGGTTTCGTTGGCGGGGCGCGCAATCGTCCGAGCCCGATCTCTCCGCGTGAAGTGGAAAAGATCATGTCGCAGATGCAGGAAGGCGTGGAGAAGCCGCGCCCGAAGACGCTGTTCGAAGTAGGCGAGATGGTGCGGGTCAAGGAAGGCCCGTTCACGGATTTCAACGGCAACGTCGAAGAAGTGAACTACGAAAAGTCGCGGGTTCGCGTATCGGTGACGATTTTCGGACGTTCAACGCCGGTAGAGCTTGAGTTTGGTCAGGTAGAAAAGGTTTAACGAGTACCCGTTGTTCGCCGCGCTCGAAGTGTGAACTTCGTAGCGCGGTTCGCGCTTACAGTCCGCATATGACTGTTGAGGAGCGTCAGTAGCCATTTTGGCGAGCGCGCGTTATCACTCACCGAACGCTAACGCGTTGTGCAGAGGTTTTCAACATGGCAAAGAAAATCATCGGCTTTATCAAACTGCAGATTCCTGCAGGTAAAGCCAATCCGTCACCGCCGGTTGGTCCGGCACTGGGCCAGCGCGGCCTGAACATCATGGAGTTCTGCAAGGCGTTCAACGCGCAGACTCAAGCGATGGAGCCGGGTCTGCCCGTGCCGGTGGTCATTACGGCATTCGCGGACAAGAGCTTCACGTTCATCATGAAGACGCCGCCGGCTACCGTTCTGATCAAGAAGGCTGCGGCCATCCAGAAGGGTTCGCCGAAGCCGCACGTCGACAAGGTCGGCAATATCACGCGCGCGCAAGCTGAAGAAATCGCAAAGACCAAGATGCCTGACCTTACGGCAGCAGACCTGGATGCAGCGGTTCGCACGATCGCAGGCAGCGCCCGTTCGATGGGCATCACCGTGGAGGGCGTTTAAATGGCTAAGCTTTCCAAGCGTCTCCAAGCGCTGGCTACCAAGGTAGACCGCATGAAGCTGTACCCGGTCGACGACGCTCTGTCGATTGTAAAAGAGTGCGCAAGCGCCAAGTTCGATGAATCCATCGACGTGGCTGTGCAACTCGGCATCGATGCGAAGAAGTCGGATCAGGTGGTTCGCGGTTCCGTCGTGTTGCCTGCCGGTACTGGCAAGTCGGTTCGCGTTGCTGTGTTTGCGCAAGGCGAAAAGGCTGAGCAAGCTCGTGCGGCTGGTGCAGAAGTGGTCGGCATGGAAGACCTGGCAGAACAGGTCAAGGCCGGTAACCTTAATTTCGACGTCGTGATCGCTTCGCCGGACACGATGCGCGTTGTCGGTACGCTCGGTCAGATCCTCGGCCCGCGCGGCCTGATGCCGAACCCGAAGGTCGGCACGGTAACGGCTGACGTTGCCCAGGCAGTTCGCAACGCCAAGGCTGGTCAGGTTCAGTTCCGCGTTGACAAAGGCGGGATCATCCACGCAACCATCGGCCGTGCATCGTTTGAGCCGGCGTCGTTGCGTCAGAATTTGTCGGCACTGGTGGACGCTCTGCAAAAGGCCAAGCCGGCGACCAGCAAGGGCGTGTATCTGCGCAAGATCGCATTGTCGAGCACCATGGGTGTCGGCGTGCGTGTCGATCACGCAACGCTCTCGCAGTAAAGAATCATGCAGCGGTTCACGTTGATTCGTGAACCGGTGTTAAGGGCTTTGGGCGGTTGCAAGCTGCGGTCTGGCGGGCAACCGGTTGTCAAAGACCGTTGGCGGAAGCGCAGCAATCAGGCGTGACCTTAATGTAAGCCAACGCAGATGGCGAACCCGGAACAGTTTTGGTGTGGTTGAAGTCGGTTGTCGCGTGTCGTGAGATACGCACTAGCCGGTCGAAATACTCCTGACAGGTCGGACGCCGTTGTTGAACGCGATGCGCTAAGTTGGCGCATCGAATCTGGAGGTTTAACCGTGCCACTGAACAAAGAAGACAAGCAGGCAGTTGTCGCTGAAGTCGCCGCGCAAGTCGCGAAGGCTCAGACGATGGTGCTCGCTGAGTATCGTGGAATTGCGGTTGGCGATCTGACCAAGCTGCGCGCAAAGGCTCGCGAGCAACAAGTGTATCTCCGCGTGTTAAAAAACACGTTGGCGCGTCGCGCCGTGGAAGGTACGCCGTTCGCTCCGCTGGCCGAGCAGATGACCGGTCCTCTGATCTACGGCATCTCTGAAGATGCAATTGCTGCTGCCAAGGTCGTTCACGACTTCGGCAAAACCAATGACAAGTTGATCATCAAGGCCGGTTCCTACGAAGGCAACGTGATGGACAAGGCGGCTGTGCAAGCACTCGCTAACATCCCGAGCCGCGAAGAACTGCTCTCCAAGTTGTTGTACGTCATGCAAGCTCCTGTTGCCGGCTTCGCGCGCGCTTTGGCCGCGCTTGCCGAAAAGAAGGGTGGCGGCGCAGAAGCTCCGGCTGAAGCGCAACCGGAAGCTGCTGCTTAATGTACCGCGCTTGGTTGCCTGGTTAGGCTTACAAGATCGCTGGCTGTATCCGAATTCAATTTAGGAGTATTTCAAATGGCAATCGCAAAAGATGACATCCTCGAAGCAGTAAGCTCGATGTCGGTTCTGGAACTGAACGAGCTGGTCAAGGCGTTCGAAGAGAAGTTTGGCGTGTCGGCTGCTGCCGTAGCTGTTGCTGGCCCTGCTGGTGCCGCTGCAGTTGCTGAAGAGCAAACCGAGTTCACGGTGAACCTGGTCGAAATCGGCGCGAACAAGGTGTCGGTGATTAAGGCTGTTCGCGAACTGACGGGTCTTGGCCTGAAGGAAGCGAAGGACCTGGTTGACGGTGCACCGAAGCCTGTTAAGGAATCGGTACCGAAGGCTGCTGCTGAAGAAGCGAAGAAGAAGCTGGAAGAAGCAGGCGCGAAGGCTGAAATCAAGTAAGTTCGGCTGCGCTTTGCTAAGGCTGGCGGTCTATGACCGCCGGCCTTTTTCTGCTTTGTAGGGACTAGGTTTCAAGTCGTTGGTTTCAGTAACTATGACCACGTAGAAGCCAAAGAAAATCATCGGTTGGGAAGGTTTGCCGATTCTTTTCTTTGTCTTCTGAAGCGACTGCAGAAGGCAAGTTTGGTCGGGTAGCGGGAAACATAGGCATCCGCTGCCGTCAGCCAGCGGTTGGTAGCGGCCAACCACCAAGCTTCTAGGCTCGTCGTCCCTCCCCGGGACGTATGGCGAGTCTCAGTCGGTGAACACCGGGTCGTGTCATCGAGGTATCCCGCCTCGGCAACGCCCGCAGTGATTCGGAGATCGTATGCAATATTCCTTCACCGAGAAGAAGCGTATTCGCAAGAGTTTCGCGAAACGCCCCATCGTTCACCAGGTTCCCTTTCTGCTGGCTACCCAGCTTGAATCATTCAGCACCTTTCTGCAAGAGACCACCAGCGCAACACAGCGCAAAGCGGAAGGGTTGCAAGCAGCGTTTTCGTCGGTGTTCCCAATCGTTTCGCACAACGGGTTTGCGCGTCTCGAGTTCGTAAGCTACATGCTCTCGCCGCCGGCATTCAACATCAAGGAATGCCAGCAGCGTGGTTTGACGTACTGCTCCGCCTTGCGCGCCAAGGTGCGCCTGGTGCTGCTCGACAAGGAATCGCCGAGCAAGCCGGTCGTCAAGGAAGTGAAGGAGCAAGAAGTCTACATGGGCGAAATGCCGCTCATGACGCCGACCGGTTCGTTCGTCATCAACGGCACGGAACGCGTGATCGTGTCCCAGTTGCATCGTTCGCCTGGCGTGTTCTTCGAGCACGACAAGGGCAAGACGCACAGCTCGGGCAAGCTGCTGTTCTCGGCTCGTATCATCCCTTACCGTGGTTCGTGGCTCGACTTCGAATTCGACCCGAAGGACGTGCTGTATTTCCGCGTCGACCGCCGCCGGAAAATGCCGGTGACGATCCTGCTGAAGGCTATCGGCCTGACGCCGGAACAGATCCTCGCGAACTTCTTCGTATTCGATAACTTCGCGCTGATGGGCGAAGGCGCGCAAATGGAATTCGTGCCGGAGCGTCTGCGCGGCGAAGTCGCGCGTTTCGACATCCAGGATCGCGAAGGCAACGTCATTGTCCAGAAGGACAAGCGGATCAACGCCAAGCACATTCGCGACCTCGAAGCCGCAAAGACGAAGTTCATCTCGGTGCCGGAAGACTATTTGCTCGGCCGCGTGCTGGCGAAGAACGTCGTGGACGGCGAGACGGGCGAAGTGATCGCGAACGCAAACGACGAAATCACCGAAACCGTTCTCGAAAAGCTGCGCGAGTCGAAGGTCAAGGACATCCAGACGCTCTACACGAACGATCTGGATCAGGGTCCGTATATCTCGTCGACGCTGCGTATCGACGAAACGGCCGACCGCATGGCTGCGCGTATCGCGATTTATCGCATGATGCGCCCGGGCGAACCGCCGACCGAAGAAGCAGTCGAAGCGCTGTTCAACCGGCTGTTCTATAGCGAAGACGCGTACGACCTGTCGAAGGTAGGTCGTATGAAGTTCAATCGCCGTGTGGGCCGTGACGAAATCGTCGGCCCGATGACGCTGCAGGACGAGGACATCCTCGCGACCATCAAGATTTTGGTCGAGCTGCGTAACGGCAAGGGCGAAGTCGATGACATCGATCACCTGGGCAATCGCCGTGTGCGTTGCGTCGGTGAATTGGCTGAGAACCAGTTCCGTGCGGGCCTCGTGCGCGTGGAGCGGGCTGTGAAGGAACGTCTGGGTCAGGCTGAAAGCGAAAACCTGATGCCGCACGACCTGATCAACTCGAAGCCGATCTCGTCCGCCATTCGCGAGTTCTTCGGTTCGTCGCAGTTGTCGCAGTTTATGGACCAGACGAACCCGTTGTCGGAAATTACCCACAAGCGCCGGGTATCGGCTCTTGGACCGGGCGGTTTGACGCGTGAACGCGCAGGCTTTGAAGTTCGCGACGTGCACCCGACTCACTATGGCCGCGTGTGCCCGATCGAAACGCCGGAAGGTCCGAACATCGGCCTGATCAACTCGCTCGCGCTGTACGCGCACTTGAACGAATACGGTTTCCTCGAGACGCCGTATCGGAAAGTGGTGGACGGCAAGGTGACCGATCAGATCGATTACCTCTCGGCGATCGAAGAAGGCCGTTACGTGATCGCTCAGGCGAACGCGTCGCTGGGCGAAGGCGGCACGCTGACCGACGAGCTGGTTTCGTCGCGTGAAGCGGGCGAAACGCTGATGGTCACGCCGGACCGCATCCAGTACATGGACGTGGCGCCGTCGCAGATCGTGTCGGTGGCTGCTTCGCTGATTCCGTTCCTTGAACACGATGACGCGAACCGCGCATTGATGGGCTCGAACATGCAACGGCAGGCGGTTCCTTGCCTGCGTCCTGAAAAGGCCGTGGTCGGTACGGGTATCGAACGTACGGTGGCGGTCGACTCGGGCACGACCGTTCAGGCGTTCCGCGGCGGTCTCGTGGATTACGTCGATGCCGGCCGTATCGTGATTCGCGTGAACGACGACGAAGCAGTCGCCGGCGAAGTCGGTGTCGACATCTACAACCTGATCAAGTACACGCGTTCGAACCAGAACACGAACATCAACCAGCGTCCGATCGTGAAGGTCGGCGACAAGGTTGGCCGTGGCGACGTGGTGGCTGACGGTGCATCGACCGATCTGGGCGAGCTCGCGCTTGGCCAGAACATGCTCGTCGCGTTCATGCCGTGGAACGGCTACAACTTCGAAGATTCGATCCTGATCTCGGAGAAGGTCGTTGCCGAAGACCGTTACACGTCGATCCACATCGAAGAACTGAATGTGGTTGCACGCGACACGAAGCTCGGACCGGAAGAAATCACGCGCGACATCTCGAACCTGGCTGAAGTACAACTCGGCCGTCTCGATGAGTCGGGCATTGTGTACATCGGCGCTGAAGTCGAAGCGGGCGACGTGCTGGTCGGCAAGGTCACGCCGAAGGGCGAGACCCAACTGACGCCGGAAGAAAAGCTGCTGCGCGCAATCTTCGGTGAGAAGGCGTCGGACGTGAAGGATACGTCGCTGCGCGTGCCGTCTGGCATGAGCGGAACGGTGATCGACGTGCAAGTGTTCACGCGCGAAGGCATTACGCGTGACAAGCGTGCACAACAGATCATCGATGACGAACTGAAGCGTTATCGCCTGGACTTGAACGACCAGTTGCGCATTGTGGAAGGCGACGCTTTCTCGCGTCTCGCCCGTATGCTCAACGGCAAGATCGCGAATGGCGGCCCGAAAAAGCTGGCGAAGGGCACGGCGATCGACCTGCCGTACCTGGAAGATCTGGATCACTACCACTGGTTCGACATCCGTCTGGCCGACGAAGAAGCTGCTGCGCAACTGGAAGCCATCAAGGATTCCATCGAACAAAAGCGTCACCAGTTCGACCTGGCGTTCGAAGAGAAGCGCAAGAAGCTGACGCAAGGCGACGAACTGCCGCCGGGCGTGCTGAAGATGGTCAAGGTGTACCTGGCTGTTAAGCGTCGTCTGCAACCGGGCGACAAGATGGCCGGCCGTCACGGTAACAAGGGTGTGGTGTCGAAGATCGTGCCGATCGAAGACATGCCGTACATGGCCGATGGCCGTCCGGCCGACGTCGTGCTGAACCCGCTGGGCGTGCCTTCACGGATGAACGTGGGTCAGATTCTCGAAGTGCATCTGGGCTGGGCCGCGAAGGGTCTGGGATGGCGTATCGGTGAAATGCTGCAGCGTCAGACCAAGATCGAAGAACTGCGTGCGTTCCTGACGAAGATCTACAACGAGTCGGGCCGCCAGGAAGAGCTGGAAAACTTCACCGACGACGAAATCGTCGAATTGGCGAAGAACCTGCGCGAAGGCGTTCCTTTTGCAACGCCGGTGTTCGACGGCGCGACAGAAGGCGAAATGGAACGTGCGCTGGATCTGGCGTTCCCGGACGACATCGCGAAGCAGCTCGGCATGACGAAGTCGAAGAATCAGGTGCAGTTGAGCGACGGGCGCACGGGTGAACCGTTCGAACGGACGGTCACGGTGGGCTACATGCACTACCTGAAACTGCATCACCTGGTCGACGACAAGATGCACGCCCGTTCGACCGGACCGTACTCGCTCGTCACGCAGCAGCCGCTGGGTGGTAAGGCGCAGTTCGGCGGCCAGCGTTTCGGTGAGATGGAAGTGTGGGCGCTCGAAGCATATGGCGCTTCGTACGTGCTGCAAGAAATGCTGACTGTCAAGTCGGATGACGTGGCGGGTCGTACCAAGGTGTATGAGAACCTGGTCAAGGGTGACCACGTGATCGATGCCGGCATGCCCGAGTCGTTCAATGTGTTGGTGAAGGAAATCCGGTCGCTCGGTATCGACATCGACCTGGACCGGAACTAATCGGACTACTGGAGAGACGCAATGAAAGCTCTGCTCGATCTATTCAAGCAAGTCCAACAACCTGAAGTATTCGACGCGATCAAGATCGGTCTGGCCTCGCCGGACAAGATTCGCTCGTGGTCCTTCGGCGAAGTGAAGAAGCCTGAAACCATCAACTACCGGACCTTCAAGCCGGAACGCGATGGTCTGTTCTGCGCCAAGATCTTTGGCCCGATCAAGGACTACGAGTGCCTGTGCGGCAAGTACAAGCGCCTGAAGCACCGTGGCGTGATCTGTGAAAAGTGCGGCGTCGAAGTGACGCTCGCCAAGGTGCGTCGCGAACGGATGGGCCACATTGAGCTGGCCTCGCCGGTTGCGCACATCTGGTTCTTGAAGTCGTTGCCGTCGCGTCTGGGCATGGTGCTCGACATGACGCTGCGCGATATCGAACGCGTGCTGTACTTCGAAGCGTACGTGGTGATCGAACCGGGCATGACGCCGCTGAAAGCGCGGCAGATCATGACGGAAGAGGATTACTACAATAAGGTCGAAGAATACGGCGACGAATTCCGTGCCGAGATGGGCGCGGAAGGCGTGCGTGAACTGCTGCGCGCAATCAACATCGACGAACAGGTCGAGGTGCTGCGCACCGAACTCAAGAACACGGGTTCGGAGGCGAAGATCAAGAAGTACGCGAAGCGCCTGAAAGTGCTCGAGGCATTCCAGCGTTCGGGCATCAAGCCGGACTGGATGGTGCTGGAAGTGCTGCCGGTGCTGCCGCCGGAACTGCGTCCGCTCGTGCCGCTCGACGGCGGCCGTTTCGCTACGTCGGACCTGAACGACTTGTATCGCCGCGTGATCAACCGTAACAACCGGTTGAAGCGTCTGCTCGAATTGAAGGCGCCTGAGATCATCGTCCGCAACGAAAAGCGGATGCTGCAGGAAGCCGTCGATTCGCTGCTCGACAACGGTCGTCGCGGTAAGGCAATGACCGGCGCGAACAAGCGTCCGCTGAAGTCGCTCGCTGACATGATCAAGGGTAAGGGCGGTCGTTTCCGTCAGAACTTGCTCGGTAAGCGCGTTGACTATTCGGGCCGTTCGGTGATCGTGGTGGGTCCGACGCTCAAGCTGCATCAGTGCGGATTGCCGAAGCTGATGGCGCTCGAACTGTTCAAGCCTTTCATCTTCAACAAGCTGGAAGTGATGGGTGTTGCTACCACCATCAAGGCCGCGAAGAAGGAAGTCGAGAACCAGACAGCCGTGGTGTGGGACATTCTCGAAGAAGTCATTCGTGAACATCCGGTCATGCTGAACCGTGCGCCTACGCTTCACCGTCTCGGCATTCAGGCTTTCGAGCCGGTGCTGATCGAAGGTAAGGCTATCCAGTTGCATCCGCTCGTGTGCGCGGCGTTCAACGCCGACTTCGACGGTGACCAGATGGCCGTTCACGTGCCGCTGTCGCTGGAAGCGCAGATGGAAGCGCGCACGCTGATGCTGGCGTCGAACAACGTCCTGTTCCCGGCCAACGGCGATCCGTCGATCGTGCCGTCGCAGGATATCGTGCTGGGTCTTTACTACGCATCGCGTGAAGCGGTGAATGGCAAGGGCGAAGGCATGACGTTCACCGGCGTGTCGGAAGCGATTCGCGCGTACGAAAACAAGGAAGTCGAGCTGGCGTCGCGGGTGAATGTCCGGATTACGGAAAACATTCACAACCCGGACCAAAGCGAAGGCGCACCGAAGTTCGTGCCGAAGATCACGCTGTACGCAACCACCGTTGGCCGTTCCATCCTGTCGGAGATCCTGCCGCCAGGACTGCCGTTCTCGGTGCTGAACCGTCCGCTGAAGAAGAAGGAAATTTCGCGCCTGATCAACACGGCATTCCGCAAGTGCGGTCTGCGCGAAACGGTGATCTTCGCCGACCAGTTGATGCAGATGGGTTTCCGTCTGGCTACGCGCGCCGGTATTTCGATTTGCGTCGACGACATGCTCGTGCCGCCGCAAAAAGAACAGATCGTCGGCGATGCAGCCAAGAAGGTGAAGGAATACGACCGTCAGTACATGTCGGGTCTCGTCACCTCGCAAGAGCGCTACAACAACGTGGTCGACATCTGGTCGGCAACGTCGGAAGCGGTCGGCAAGGCGATGATGGAGCAGTTGGCTACGGAACCCGTGGTCGACCGCGACGGTAATCAAACGAAGCAGGAATCGTTCAACTCGATCTACATGATGGCCGATTCGGGCGCGCGTGGATCGGCAGTTCAGATTCGTCAGCTGGCCGGTATGCGTGGCCTGATGGCGAAGCCGGACGGCTCGATCATCGAGACGCCTATCACGGCGAACTTCCGTGAAGGCCTGAACGTGTTGCAGTACTTCATCTCGACGCACGGTGCACGTAAAGGCCTGGCCGATACGGCGTTGAAGACGGCGAACTCGGGTTACCTGACGCGTCGTCTCGTTGACGTGACGCAGGATCTGGTCGTGGTCGAAGACGATTGCGGCACGACGAACGGCGTGGCCATGAAGGCGCTGGTTGAAGGCGGTGAAGTCGTCGAAGCCCTGCGTGACCGTATTCTGGGTCGCGTGGCGGTGGCTGACGTCGTCAACCCGGAAACGCAGGAAACGCTGTTTGAATCGGGTTCGTTGCTGGACGAAGATGCGGTCGACGAAATCGAACGCCTGGGTATCGACGAAGTGCGCGTGCGCACACCGTTGACCTGCGAAACGCGTTACGGCCTGTGCGCTTCGTGCTACGGCCGCGACTTGGGTCGTGGCTCGCGCGTGAACGTCGGCGAAGCGGTTGGTGTGATCGCTGCGCAGTCGATCGGTGAGCCGGGCACGCAGTTGACCATGCGTACGTTCCACATCGGTGGCGCGGCGTCGCGTGCGGCGATCGCTTCGTCGGTGGAAGCGAAGTCGAACGGTACGGTGCGTTTCACGGCAACAATGCGTTACGTCACGAATGCGAAGGGCGAGCAGATCGTCATCTCGCGTTCGGGCGAGGCGATCATTGCCGACGACCTCGGTCGTGAGCGTGAACGTCACAAAATCCCGTACGGCGCAACGCTGCTGCAACTCGACGGCGTCCAGATCAAGGCCGGTGCACAACTGGCTCAATGGGATCCGTTGACCCGTCCGATCATCACCGAGTGGGGCGGTACGGTGAAGTTCGAAAACGTCGAAGAAGGCGTGACGGTAGCCAAGCAGATCGACGATGTGACGGGGCTTTCAACGCTCGTCGTGATCGACGTGAAGCGTCGTGGTTCGCAGGCGTCGAAGAGCGTTCGTCCGCAAGTGAAGCTGCTCGATGCGCAAGGCGAAGAAGTCAAGATCCCGAACACCGAGCATTCGGTGCAGATCGGCTTCCAGGTCGGCGCACTGATCACCGTGAAGGATGGTCAGCAAGTGCAGGTCGGTGAAGTGCTGGCACGTATCCCGGTTGAAGCGCAGAAGACGCGTGACATTACCGGTGGTCTGCCGCGCGTGGCCGAGTTGTTCGAAGCGCGCTCGCCGAAGGACGCCGGCATTCTGGCGGAAGTCACGGGTACGACGTCGTTCGGTAAGGACACGAAGGGCAAGCAGCGTCTCGTCATTACCGACGTGGAAGGGGAACAGCATGAGTTCCTGATCACGAAGGAAAAGCAGGTGCTGGTGCATGACGGTCAGGTCGTCAACAAGGGCGAAATGATCGTCGACGGCCCGGCGGATCCGCACGACATCTTGCGTTTGCAGGGTATCGAGGCGCTGGCGCGTTACATCGTGGACGAAGTGCAGGACGTGTACCGTCTGCAGGGCGTGAAGATCAACGACAAGCACATCGAAGTGATCGTGCGTCAGATGTTGCGTCGTGTGCAGATCGTCGACAACGGCGATACGCGTTTCATCATGGGTGAACAAGTCGAGCGTTCGGACATGCTGGACGAGAACGACCGGATGGCCGCGGAAGGCAAGATCCCCGCGACCTACGAGAACGTGCTGCTGGGTATTACGAAGGCATCGCTCTCGACCGATTCGTTCATCTCGGCCGCTTCCTTCCAGGAAACGACGCGCGTGCTGACCGAAGCCGCAATCATGGGCAAGCGCGACGATCTGCGCGGTCTGAAGGAAAACGTGATCGTCGGCCGTCTGATTCCGGCCGGTACGGGTCTCGCGTTCCACAAGGCACGCAAGAGCCGCGAGCTGTCGGATCGTCAACGTTTCGACCAGATCGCAGCGGAAGAATCGTTCGAGTTCGGTACGCCCGAAGCAGCACCGGTTGTACCTGCTGAACAGCAGCATCCGGCGGAGTAAGTTTCAGGACGTAAGTCCTTAAGTTATCTCGATGCCAATAAAGCCGCCCAGTATCCGCTGGGCGGCTTTTTTTTCGACCCGTTTTCTGCTTTAAAAAATTTCATTAGGATTCCTCTTACATTAAAAAATCGGCGGTTTATCTAACCTCAAAGCGTCCTGTCGCGGCGCGTTTAATGTCGTTCACCCCGCGTTCCGGCTCCCACATCCGCTACGGAATGCGTCCCAGTGAGCGCGCGGCCGTAGCTTCGAACGGCAAACTCATGATTGACGCGCGTAAATACCTGCCGATGGCCCATACGCTGCTGTGGGTTGTTCTCTACATCGCTGCCGGCGCGCTTTCATGGCACTTCAATGTCCCGTCGGCCCCAGCCCCTCATGTGTGGTTGCCCGCGGGCGTCAGCCTTGCCGCGATGCTGCTGTCGCAGCCCACTTCGCAAGTCCGTTTGGCCATTGCCTTTGCACTGACTCAGGTCGTGCTCTCGCATATCGGCGGGCGTGACATTCCTCTTTCGATCGTCCTGGGAATTCTTGCGGGCATTGCGCCGGCCGTCGCTGATGCCGTAGTCCGCTGGATGCGCATTTCGCTCGATGGTTTTCATCTGTTGCACGCCATCGTGATCGCCGCGCTTGTCAGCGCCACGCTTCTTGGGGGCAGCGGCGCGGCTTACGTTTCTGCCGTAAGCGGCGCGCCTTTTGTATTGCTTTTCCAGGAATGGGGCGCGGCCATCTTCGTCGGTATTTGCGTCACGACGCCGCTGCTCGCCGTGTGGGCGCAGTTTCGACCCCAGAGGTCGTCTCGTCGCAATTGGCGGGAGGTGATCGTATGTGGGGCGGCGTTCGTCACCTTGATCGGCGCGTCATGGGCGTTGTTCGATCGCGTGATGGCCGAGCGCTTTGGCGCTTACGTCGGCGCGTGTCTTCTCTATCTGCCGATGTTCTTCGTTGTTATCGTCGCGGTCGCTGGCGGCGCGCGCGGAGGTACGCTTGCGGTTCTGGTCCTCGCGCTTATCAGCCTCGGCAAGACAGCGCAGGGAGAGGGGCCGTTTGCATCGGCCGACATCGAAGAACGTGTTGCGCTGTTGCAGGCCCAGTTGTACCTCGGCATCACCGCGATCCTCGTTCTGATCGTGCATTCGTTGCATGACGCTCGAGCGCAGGCACTGGATCAGGCGCACCAGTGGCGTACCCATCTCGAACTGGCGCTCGCGGGGAGCGGAATGGTCACCTATTGCGCCGATCCACATCGGAGCACGCTGCAGTGGGGCGGTGATATTGACCAGTTTCTCGGCTATTCCGGCGATTCTCTAAGGACGTTTGATCAGGTTCTCGCGCTTGTTCATCCTTCGGATCGAACGCATCTGTACGACCACTGGATGGCGGCTGCGTTGGAAGTGGACACCGCTCCGAGGCCAATTCGCTTCCGTCTTGCCCACCGTGACCGCCCCGACTTCTGGATTGCACTGACGGACGCAGGTTCGGCGCTGCGCAATCCCAACGGCAGTGTCGCACTGGTAGCAGGTGTCTGGCAGCGTTCTAACGACCCGGCGCACTGAGACGTGAGCCCACGTACTGGAGCGTTGCTTATCCACGGACTTGGGGGCACCCAATATGACCTGGGCGCGCTGCACAAGCGCCTGAAGCGCGGGGGCATCGGCACGCATTCGCTGACGTTACCGGGTCACGCGCTCGAACCGAAGGCGCTTGTTGGCGTGCGCGCCGAAGAGTGGATCGACGCCGTGACGGCGAAGTATCGGGAGATCGCCGGGCAATATGAGGTGGTTCACGTGGTTGGCATGTGCATGGGCGCGTTGCTTGCCGCAATTGTGTGCGCGAGGGAAGCGCATACAACGGGTCGGCTGATCATGCTGGCACCCCCTGTTTTTATCGACGGATGGAGTACGCCGTGGTACAGGGCGTTTCGCCACGTCGTGTACTGGGTGCCGTTTCTGCCTGAGAACATGAAGGTGGAGGAGGGCGAACCATACGGGATCAAAAATACGCTGGTTCGCCATATCGTCAAGGCGAAGTTCCGGCGCGGCGACAACTTTCACTATCAATGGGTGCCGCTCGCGTGCATTCGCGAGGTTGACCGGCTGCGCGCGCTGACCCGCCGCTCGGTGAGGCAGATCAGGTGCCCCGTGCTGGTGGTTCACGCCCGCGAAGACGAATTGACGACGCTAAGATCCGCCGATTTCATTGCCCGCGAGGCACCAATGGTGCGCGTGGTCATCCTGGAGAACAGTTATCACATGATTTGTATCGATAACGATCGGGAACAGGTTGCGGCGAGTGTGCTTGATTTTTTAGGTGTGGCGGACGCGATCGCTGGCGGTAGCGAATCTGTGTCGCCTCGCTTGGGAACGGTGCTCGGGGCGAGGCGCTAATCGGCGGTCGAGTGCACCAGAACGCACCTTGTTGAGCGTTCGATGCACCAGCTGCCTATGTCGAACAGCCAACGTTGTTTCGAAAGTCGGTTGCATTGTTGGGTCGTTGGTAAAATCGGGCTACTCACGCTTCCGACGCATTCCGTCTTCCCAATGTCCCGTTCGCTCGAAATTCTCAAGGAAGTATTTGGCTATCCCGCATTCCGGGGGCAGCAGGGCGATATCGTCGAACATGTAGCTGCCGGCGGGGATTCGCTCGTGCTCATGCCAACCGGCGGCGGGAAGTCGTTGTGTTACCAGATTCCCGCTTTGTTAAGGCGCGAAGCGGGGTTCGGCGCGGGGATCGTCGTGTCACCGTTGATCGCGCTGATGCAGGATCAGGTTGCCGCTCTCAGCGAAGTCGGCGTGCGCGCTGCTTGCCTGAATTCCACGCTGACCGGTGCCGAAGCCGCGGCGACCGAGCGCGCGCTGCGCAATGGCGAGATCGACCTGTTGTACGTCGCGCCGGAACGCTTGATGACGCCACGGTTTCTCGATCTGATCGAGAGCGTGCGCATCGGTTTGTTTGCCATCGACGAAGCGCATTGTGTGTCGCAATGGGGCCACGATTTTCGCCCTGAATACATTCAGTTGTCGGTGCTGCACGAGCGCTTTCCATCGGTGCCCCGGATTGCACTGACGGCCACTGCCGACGCCATTACGCGCGATGAAATCGTGCATCGACTCGCTCTGGATGACGCAAGGATTTTCGTCTCGAGCTTCGACCGGCCGAACATCCGATACCGCATCGTGGAGAAGGACAACGCGCGTGCGCAGCTGCTCGATTTCATCCGCGCGGAGCACACCAATCCCGACAAAACCACGGACGCCGGCGTGATCTACTGTCTGTCGCGGCGAAAGGTCGAAGAAACCGCGGACTGGCTGAAAAGCCAGGGCGTACGAGCGCTGCCTTACCACGCGGGCATGGAGTACGAAACACGTCAGCGGCACCAGGAAATGTTCAAGCGCGAAGAGGGTATCGTAATGTGCGCGACGATTGCTTTCGGCATGGGTATCGACAAACCTGATGTGCGTTTCGTCGCGCATCTGGACCTGCCAAAGAGCGTGGAGGGCTACTACCAGGAAACCGGCCGAGCGGGCCGCGACGGCATGCCGGCGAACGCGTGGATGGCCTACGGTCTTGGCGACGTTGTCCAGCAGCGCAAGATGATCGACGAATCAGATGCCGACGATACCCACAAGCGCGTGCAGGGCGGCAAGCTCGACGCGCTGCTAGGACTGTGCGAAGCGGCGTCATGCCGGCGCGTGCGCTTGCTCGGCTATTTCGGCGAAGCCAGCCAGCCTTGCGGAAACTGCGATACGTGCCTCGAGCCGCCCGAATCGTGGAACGCGACGCGCGAGGCGCAGATGGCGCTGTCCTGTGTGTATCGGGCGTACAAGGCTAGTGGGTTTCACTTTGGCGCAGGACATCTGATCGATATCCTGCGTGGCAGCCGTTCGGAGAAGTTGCTCCAGCGCGGTCACGAAAAACTCTCTACGTTCGGACTCGGCGCCGCGCTATCAGAACAGGAATGGCGCGCTGTTTTTCGTCAGTTGGTCGCGTTTGGCTACCTCGCCGTAGACCACGATGGTTTCGGCGCCCTCGTCCTCACCGAGGCGAGTAAAGCCGTGTTGAAGGGCGAGCAGAACGTTACGCTGCGCAAATATGTAAAGCCGACGCGCACCCGCCAGTCTTCCAGCCGGACGGGCGAGCGCGCCGATCCGACCGCCGGCATGTCGCCGCGCATCAAGGCTCGTTGGGAGCGGCTGCGCGCCTGGCGCGCGAGCATGGCGAAAAGCGACGGCGTGCCGGCATATGTCATTTTTCATGACGCAACGCTGGCGGAGATCGCGCGCAACGAGCCGGATTCCATCGAGGATTTGAGGCAGATTCCGGGTATCGGGGCGCGCAAGCTCGATCGGTTTGGCGACGAATTGCTCGAAGTGGTCGGCGCTGATTAGCTTTTTGCGCGCCGGCTACTCCTGCCGCCCCCCAAGCTATTGACCGCATTACGAATTTCAGACTATGATGCTAGGTTCTCGTTCTTGGATCTGCTAACGAGGATTTCCTCGCACGCATGAACCAGGAGCCGGAGTGCTCGGCGCGCAGTCCGTTTTGCTTTGCCCGAAACGGGAGCGCCGATTTTGAACAATTTAGGAATAGACAATGCCAACCATCAATCAATTGGTTCGCAAAGGCCGCGCTTCAGAAACAGTGAAGAGCAAGTCGCCGGCTTTGCAGGACTGCCCGCAGCGTCGCGGCGTGTGCACTCGCGTGTACACGACGACGCCGAAGAAGCCGAACTCGGCACTTCGTAAAGTTGCAAAGGTTCGTCTGACGAACGGTTTTGAAGTCATTTCGTACATCGGTGGTGAAGGCCACAACCTGCAGGAACACTCGGTAGTGCTGATTCGCGGCGGCCGTGTGAAAGACTTGCCGGGTGTGCGTTACCACATGGTTCGCGGCTCGCTGGATACCCAGGGCGTCAAGGATCGTAAGCAAGCTCGCTCGAAGTACGGTGCGAAGCGCGCCAAGGCTGGCAAGTAAGTTTTTTGCCGGTTGAGCAGTACAGGTTGCCTGTAACAGGGCGTTCAAGCGGTGGTGCCGGATGTGCCGGTGCTGTCGAGTAAGTGGTCACCCGGCCAAGCTGGTTAGTCGATAGATAGATCGGGTTAGTTGGTGACCGTGGAGCCGAAGTGGCTCCAACTGAAAAATCAAAGGAAGAATCATGCCGCGTCGTCGCGAAGTCCCCAAGCGGGACATTTTGCCGGATCCGAAATTCGGCAACGTAGATGTAGCCAAGTTCATGAACGTGATCATGCTGTCGGGCAAGAAGTCGGTTGCCGAGCGTATCGTTTATGGTGCTTTTGAACAGATCCAGACCAAGGGTGGCAAGGACCCGCTGGAGGTGTTCACGGGTGCGCTCAACAACGTGAAGCCGGTTGTGGAAGTGAAAAGCCGCCGCGTTGGTGGTGCGAACTATCAAGTTCCAGTGGAAGTGCGTCCGTCGCGTCGTATGGCATTGGCGATGCGTTGGTTGCGCGAAGCTGCGAAAAAGCGCAGCGAGAAGTCGATGGCCCTGCGTCTCGCAGGTGAGCTTTCGGAAGCCGCGGAAGGCCGTGGCGGCGCGATGAAGAAGCGCGACGAAGTTCACCGGATGGCAGAAGCCAACAAGGCGTTCTCGCACTTCCGCTTCTAAGGCTGAAATTCAGGCCTCCCGACCTGGGACGAACGGAAAACCTCCGGGCGGGTGCGCTTACCAAGCGCCTCGCCCGTTTGTGTTAGGGCGTAACCGGCATGTGCCGGCTGCGTCGACCCAATTAAGGATTCAAAGTGGCTCGCAAGACACCTATCGAGCGCTACCGCAATATCGGTATTAGCGCTCACATCGATGCTGGCAAGACGACGACGACCGAACGCATTCTGTTTTACACAGGCGTGAATCACAAGATCGGTGAAGTTCACGACGGCGCAGCAACGATGGACTGGATGGAGCAGGAGCAGGAGCGCGGCATCACCATTACGTCGGCAGCAACGACGGCCTTCTGGAAAGGCATGGCCGGCGACCGCCCCGAGCACCGCATCAACATCATCGACACCCCGGGACACGTCGACTTCACTATTGAAGTTGAACGTTCCATGCGCGTGCTCGACGGTGCGTGCATGGTTTATTGCGCTGTGGGCGGCGTTCAGCCCCAGTCGGAAACCGTATGGCGCCAGGCCAACAAGTACAAGGTTCCCCGTCTCGCGTTCATCAACAAGATGGACCGTACCGGCGCGAACTTCTTCAAGGTCTACGACCAGCTCAAGCTGCGTCTGAAGGCAAACCCGGTTCCGGTCGTCGTGCCTATCGGCGCGGAAGACACGTTCACGGGCGTTGTTGACCTGATCAAGATGAAGGCGATCATTTGGGACGAAGCGTCCCAGGGCACCAAGTTCTCGTACGAAGAAATCCCGGCAGAGCTCAAGGATACGTGCGACGAATGGCGCGAAAAGATGGTCGAAGCCGCCGCTGAGTCGAACGAAGAAATGATGAACAAGTACCTCGAAACGGGCGAACTGTCCGAAGAGGAAATCGTGAAGGGTCTTCGCGACCGTACGATTGCTTGTGAAATCCAGCCTATGTTGTGCGGCACCGCGTTCAAGAACAAGGGCGTGCAGCGCATGTTGGACGCGGTGCTCGACTTCCTGCCTTCGCCGATCGACATTCCGCCGGTTCTGGGCGAACTTGAAGATGGTGAGCGTGCTGAACGTCGCGCCGCTGACGACGAAAAGTTCTCGGCACTCGCGTTCAAGATCATGACCGACCCGTTTGTCGGCCAGTTGATCTTCTTCCGCGTGTATTCGGGTACGACCAAGTCGGGCGACACGCTGCTGAACGCGACCAAGGACAAGAAGGAACGTCTTGGCCGTATTCTGCTGATGCACGCAAACCAGCGCGAAGAAATCAAGGAAGTGCATGCAGGCGACATCGCTGCTGCGGTTGGCTTGAAAGACGCGACCACTGGCGATACGCTGTGCGATCCGGCGCATCCGATCGTACTCGAGCGCATGATTTTCCCGGAGCCGGTGATTTCGCAGGCTGTGGAACCGAAGACCAAGCCTGACCAGGAAAAGATGGGCCTCGCGCTCAACCGCCTGGCTCAGGAAGATCCGTCGTTCCGCGTTCAAACCGACGAAGAGTCGGGCCAGACCATCATTTCGGGTATGGGCGAGCTGCACCTGGAAATTCTGGTTGACCGTATGCGGCGTGAATTCGGTGTTGAAGCAACCGTCGGCAAGCCGCAAGTCGCGTATCGCGAAACCATCCGCGGCAAGGCAGAAGACGTTGACGGCAAGTTCGTCAAGCAGTCGGGCGGTCGCGGTCAGTACGGCCACGCTGTCATTACGCTTGAGCCGAACGAGCAAGGCAAGGGCTACGAGTTCCTGGACGAGATCAAGGGCGGTGTGATTCCGCGCGAGTACATCCCGGCTGTGGACAAGGGTATCCAGGAAACGCTGAAAGCAGGCGTGCTGGCTGGCTTCCCGGTGGTCGACGTGAAGGTTCACCTGACCTTCGGTTCGTACCACGACGTTGACTCGAACGAAAATGCATTCCGCATGGCAGGTTCGATGGCGTTCAAGGAAGCAATGCGCCGTGCAAACCCGGTTATCCTCGAGCCTATGATGGCCGTGGAAGTCGAAACGCCGGAAGACTACATGGGCAACGTGATGGGCGACCTGTCGAGCCGTCGCGGTATCGTCCAGGGTATGGAAGACATGATTGGCGGCGGCAAGATCGTACGCGCTGAAGTCCCGCTGTCGGAAATGTTCGGCTACTCGACGTCGCTGCGTTCGGCGACGCAAGGTCGCGCTACGTACACTATGGAATTCAAGCATTATTCGGAAGCGCCGCGTAACGTCTCCGAAGCGATCATCAACGCTAAATCCAAGTAATTCGGCAGGCCAAAAGTCTTTAACCGATTAACAAATTTGAAAGAAGGTAATCATGGCAAAAGGTAAATTCGAACGGACCAAGCCGCACGTCAACGTAGGCACGATTGGTCACGTCGACCACGGCAAGACCACGCTGACGGCAGCAATCGCAACGGTGTTGTCGAAGAAGTTCGGCGGCGAAGCGAAGGCGTATGACCAGATCGACGCGGCGCCGGAAGAGAAGGCACGTGGTATCACGATCAACACGGCACACGTCGAGTACGAAACGGCTGCGCGCCACTATGCGCACGTTGACTGCCCGGGTCACGCCGACTATGTGAAGAACATGATTACGGGTGCAGCGCAGATGGACGGCGCAATCCTGGTGTGTTCGGCTGCAGACGGCCCGATGCCGCAAACGCGTGAGCACATCCTGTTGGCTCGCCAGGTTGGCGTGCCGTACATCATCGTGTTCCTGAACAAGTGCGACATGGTGGACGACGCTGAATTGCTGGAACTCGTCGAAATGGAAGTGCGTGAGCTTCTGTCGAAGTACGATTTCCCGGGCGACGACACGCCGATCATCAAGGGTTCGGCCAAGCTGGCGCTGGAAGGCGACACGGGCGAGCTGGGCGAAGTGGCGATTTTGAACCTGGCTGATGCGCTGGACACGTACATCCCGACGCCGGAGCGTGCAATTGACGGTACGTTCCTGATGCCGGTGGAAGACGTGTTCTCGATCTCGGGTCGCGGCACGGTGGTGACGGGTCGTATCGAGCGCGGTATCGTGAAGGTGGGCGAAGAAATCGAAATCATCGGTATCAAGCCGACGGTGAAGACGACGTGCACGGGCGTGGAAATGTTCCGCAAGCTGCTGGACCAAGGTCAAGCGGGCGACAACGTGGGTATTCTGTTGCGCGGCACGAAGCGTGAAGACGTGGAACGTGGCCAAGTGCTGGCCAAGCCGGGTTCGATCACGCCGCACACGCACTTCACGGCTGAAGTGTATGTGCTGAGCAAGGACGAAGGCGGTCGTCACACGCCGTTCTTCAACAACTATCGTCCGCAGTTCTACTTCCGTACCACGGACGTGACGGGTTCGATCGAGTTGCCGAAGGACAAGGAAATGGTCATGCCGGGCGACAACGTGTCGATCACGGTGAAGCTGATCGCTCCGATCGCCATGGAAGAAGGTCTGCGCTTCGCTATCCGTGAAGGCGGTCGTACCGTCGGCGCCGGTGTCGTGGCCAAGGTTCTCGAGTAAAATCCTGAGCTTGCTTCAAAAGCTGTAGTTAGCAGTCGTGCCCGGGGCCGGGCGCACGTGCCTTACGCGTGCTCGGCTCCTTGCTCTTTTACCAAATCGACGGTGCAAGACCGTCTCGCTCTTTTCAAGGAATTGTCATGGCAAACCAGAAAATCCGCATTCGCCTTAAGGCTTTCGACTATCGTCTGATCGATCAATCGGCAGCTGAAATTGTCGATACGGCCAAGCGGACTGGCGCAATCGTACGTGGCCCGGTGCCGCTGCCGACCCGTATCCAACGTTTTGACATTTTGCGTTCGCCGCACGTCAACAAGGCGTCGCGCGATCAGCTTGAAATCCGTACGCACCAGCGCCTGATGGACATCGTCGACCCGACGGACAAGACCGTTGACGCGTTGATGAAGCTCGACCTGCCGGCTGGCGTCGACGTCGAAATCAAGTTGCAGTAAGTTTCACCGCGCCGCTCTCGCGAGGAGTGGCGCTAAGTCTTTGATTGCTTGCGGAAAACGAAAAGCCTTGTTATACTCCAAGGCTTTTCGCGCATTTGCGCAAAAAAGTCGGTGCGATTCTCAGGAATTGACCGGCATTTTGTAAATCAGCCCCGACCAATCGCAGTTGGGAATGGAGAAAACGATGAGCCTTGGACTCGTAGGTCGCAAGGTTGGCATGACCCGTATCTTTACGCCTGAAGGGGATTCGATTCCCGTCACCGTACTGGACGTGTCGGACAACCGAGTGACGCAGATCAAGTCTGTAGAAACGGATGGTTACATCGCCGTTCAAGTTGCATTCGGTACTCGCCGCGCATCGCGCGTGACGAAGCCGCTGGCAGGTCACCTTGCCAAAGCCGGCGTACAAGCTGGTGAAGTCCTCAAAGAATTCCAAATCGATTCCACGAAGGCTGCCGAGTTGTCGAACGGTACCGTGATCGGTACGGACATTTTCGAAGTGGGTCAGAAAGTCGACGTGCAAGGCGTGTCGATCGGTAAGGGCTACGCCGGTACCATCAAGCGTCACAACTTTGCTTCGGGTCGCGCATCGCACGGTAACTCGCGTTCGCACAACGTCCCTGGTTCGATCGGTATGGCGCAGGATCCGGGTCGTGTTTTCCCGGGTAAGCGCATGACGGGTCACATGGGCGACGAAACGGTTACGGTGCAAAACCTCGTGATCGCTCGCATTGACGCTGACCGCAATCTGTTGCTGGTTCGCGGCGCCGTTCCTGGCGCCAAGGGCGGCAAGGTTTTCGTGACGCCGGCAGTCAAGACGCGCGCTGTGAAAGGAGCGAAATAATGGAACTTAAGCTCCTGAACGCCAATGGTCAGGAAGGCACGGGTGTGAACGCATCGGACGTCGTGTTCGGTCGCGATTACAACGAAGCGCTGATCCATCAGGTCGTCACGGCCTATCAAGCCAACGCACGTAGCGGTAACCGCGCGCAGAAGGACCGTGAGCAAGTCAAGCACACGACCAAGAAGCCGTGGCGCCAAAAGGGTACGGGCCGCGCTCGTGCCGGTATGTCGTCGAGCCCGTTGTGGCGCGGCGGTGGCCGTATCTTCCCGAATTCGCCGGAAGAAAACTTTTCGCACAAGGTCAACAAGAAGATGCATCGCGCAGGTCTCTGCTCGATCTTCTCGCAGCTGGCCCGTGAAGGCCGTATCTCGGTAGTCGACGAGCTCACGCTCGAAGCGCCGAAGACCAAGCTGCTGGCCGAAAAATTCAAGGCAATGGGTCTGGAATCGGTCCTGGTCATCACTGACACGGTCGACGAAAACCTGTACCTCGCGTCGCGCAATCTGGCCCACGTGGCCGTTGTCGAGCCGCGTTACGCCGACCCGCTCTCGTTGATCTACTTCAAGAAGATCCTGATTACGAAGGCTGCGGTCGCCCAGATCGAGGAGTTGCTGTCATGAGCGAGATTCGCAAGAACGATCATCGTTTGATGCAGGTCCTGCTCGCGCCGGTGATCTCCGAAAAGGCGACGCTGGTGGCCGACAAGAACGAGCAAGTTGTGTTCGAAGTCGCGCCCGATGCCACGAAGCAGGAAGTGAAGGCTGCTGTCGAGCTGCTGTTCAAGGTAGAAGTCAATTCCGTCAACGTGCTGGTCACGAAGGGTAAAGCCAAGCGCTTTGGCCGCTTCATGGGCAAGCGCAAAGACGTGAAGAAGGCATATGTCTGCCTGAAGCCCGGCCAGGAAATCAACTTTGAAGCGGAGGCCAAGTAATCATGGCAATCGTAAAAGTTAAGCCGACTTCGCCGGGTCGCCGCGCGATGGTCAAGGTGGTCAACAAGGACCTGTACAAGGGCAAGCCGCATGCAGCGCTGCTCGACGCACAGTCCGTGACCGCCGGCCGGAACAACTCCGGTCGCATCACGACGCGTCACAAGGGTGGCGGTCACAAGCAACACTATCGTATGGTCGATTTCCGTCGCAACAAGGACGGAATTCCGGCAAAGATCGAACGTCTTGAGTACGATCCGAACCGTAGCGCGAACATCGCGCTGGTTCTGTACGCAGACGGCGAGCGCAAGTACATCATCGCTCCGAAGGGTGCGACGGTGGGTCAATCGTTGATGTCTGGTTCGGAAGCGCCGATCCGCTCGGGTAACACCCTGCCGATCCGCAACATTCCGGTCGGTACGACGATTCACTGCATCGAGATGCTGCCGGGCAAGGGCGCGCAGATGGCGCGTTCGGCTGGTACGTCGGCAATGCTGCTGGCTCGTGAAGGCACGTACGCTCAGGTTCGCCTGCGTTCGGGTGAAATTCGCCGTGTGCACATCGAGTGCCGCGCGACGATTGGTGAAGTTGGCAACGAAGAGCACAGCCTCCGTCAAATCGGTAAGGCCGGTGCTAACCGCTGGCGCGGTATCCGCCCGACGGTACGTGGCGTTGCAATGAACCCGGTCGATCACCCGCACGGTGGTGGTGAAGGTAAGACGGCAGCAGGTCGCGATCCGGTCAGCCCGTGGGGAACCCCGGCTAAGGGCTATCGCACCCGCAGCAACAAGCGCACGACGACGATGATCGTTCAGCGCCGTCACAAGCGCTAAGGAGTAAGCAATGGCACGTTCTGTTAAAAAAGGTCCGTTCTGCGACGCTCATTTGCTGAAGAAGGTTGAGGCTGCCGCAGCTGCGCGTGACAAGAAACCGATCAAGACCTGGTCGCGTCGTTCGACGATCCTGCCGGACTTCATCGGTCTGACGATCGCCGTTCATAACGGCCGTCAACACGTCCCGGTTTATGTTTCGGAAAACATGGTCGGCCACAAACTTGGCGAGTTCGCATTGACCCGTACGTTCAAGGGTCATGCAGCCGACAAGAAGGCCAAGAAATAAGGGGCTATCAAGATGGAAGTAAAAGCTATTCATCGCGGTGCCCGCATCTCGGCGCAGAAAACGCGTCTTGTGGCTGACCAGATCCGTGGTTTGCCGGTCGACAAGGCGCTGAACGTTCTGACGTTCTCGCCGAAGAAGGCGGCGGGTATTGTCAAGAAGGTCGTGTTGTCTGCGATCGCGAATGCGGAACACAACGAAGGCGCCGACATCGACGAGCTCAAGGTAACGAGCATCATGGTCGACAAGGCCGCTTCCCTGAAGCGTTTTACCGCGCGCGCAAAAGGCCGTGGTAACCGCATCGAGAAGCAATCCTGTCACATCACTGTGACGGTCGGGAATTAAGGAGCCATACGATGGGACAAAAAATTCATCCGACAGGCTTCCGTCTGGCTGTCAGCCGAAATTGGGCGTCGCGTTGGTACGCGAACAACACCAATTTCGCGTCGATGCTGCAGGAAGACATCGGTGTTCGTGAGTACCTGAAGAAGAAGCTGAAGAACGCTTCGGTTGGTCGGGTGGTCATCGAGCGTCCGGCGAAGAACGCACGTATCACGATCTACAGCTCGCGTCCGGGCGTTGTGATCGGCAAGAAGGGTGAGGATATCGAACTGTTGAAGTCGGAACTGCAACGCCGCATGGGTGTTCCGGTCCACGTCAACATCGAAGAAATCCGCAAGCCGGAAACCGATGCACAGTTGATCGCTGATTCGATCACGCAACAACTCGAGCGCCGGATCATGTTCCGCCGCGCGATGAAGCGTGCGATGCAAAACGCCATGCGTCTGGGTGCCCAGGGCATCAAGATCATGAGCGCAGGCCGTCTTAACGGTATCGAAATCGCTCGTACGGAGTGGTATCGCGAAGGTCGCGTTCCGCTTCACACCCTGCGCGCAGATATCGACTACGCAACTTCGGAAGCGAAGACGACCTACGGCATCATCGGCGTCAAGGTGTGGGTCTACAAGGGCGACACGCTGGGCCGCAATGACGCACCGGTGGTCGAAGAAGTAGCCGAAGACAAGCGTCCGCGCCGCAACGCACGTCCGGGTGGCGATCGCCGTCCGCGTCGTGACGGTGAAGGTGGTGGTCCGGCAAACGCAGGTGCGCGCCGTGGCGCAGGCGCTCCCCGTCGTGCTGGCGGTGCCGGCGGCGACGGGAAGACTGGAGAATAACGATGCTGCAACCGAAACGCAGAAAGTATCGCAAAGAGCAGAAGGGTCGTAACACCGGCAAGGCGACGCGCGGCAACGCAGTGTCATTCGGTGAATATGGTCTGAAGGCTATCGGTCGCGGCCGTTTGACCGCGCGCCAAATCGAAGCGGCGCGTCGTGCAATGACGCGTCACATTAAACGTGGCGGCCGTATCTGGATCCGCATTTTCCCGGACAAGCCGATCTCGCAAAAGCCGGCTGAAGTACGGATGGGTAACGGTAAAGGTAACCCTGAGTACTACGTCGCAGAGATTCAACCGGGCAAGATGTTGTATGAAATGGACGGTGTTACTGAAGAGTTGGCACGTGAAGCGTTCCGTCTGGCTGCAGCAAAGCTGCCGCTGAAGACGTACTTCGTTTCACGCCAGCTCGGCGCCTAAGGAGCAATGATGAAGGCTTCCGAACTTCACCAGAAAGACCAGGCCGCTCTCAATCAAGAGCTGACGGACCTGCTGAAGGCGCAATTCGGCCTGCGCATGCAACTCGCGACCCAGCAATTGACCAACAACAGTCAATTGAAGAAGGTTCGTCGCGATATCGCTCGTGTGCGGACCGTCCTGACTGAGAAGGCGAACCAGAAATGAACGATAGCGTAAAAACCTCGCTCAAGCGGACGCTGGTCGGCAAGGTCGTCAGCAACAAGATGGAAAAGACGGTCACCGTGCTGGTCGAGCATCGCGTAAAGCACCCGATCTACGGCAAGTACGTCGTGCGGTCGAAGAAGTACCACGCTCACGATGACGCGAACACGTACAACGAAGGTGATCTCGTTGAAATCCAGGAGACCCGTCCGATTTCCAAGACGAAAGCCTGGGTTGTGTCGAAATTGCTGGAAGCAGCACGCGTCATCTAAGCAGCACAACCGCAACAAAGAAGTGTCGCAGTAACTTTCGCTTGCCAGACCGAAATTATGCGTTATAATTTCGGTCTTCCCTCTTTGTGGGAGCCCCATCGCGGGCGAAGTTGGTGGGGGAAGCCGGTGCGGGCGCCAAGCCTGTACTGACAGATTCACCGGATTGCGATGGCGGGTTTCGTCTGCCCTCGCTGCCTGTTCTAACCCAAGCAGCCACCAGGCTGACGGGACCAAGACTGACCGGGTGCGCCATGGTGGCGTAACTGGATTAAGTTGGGAAAGATAAACCATGATTCAGACCGAAACTCGGCTTGAAGTTGCCGACAACACGGGTGCACGTGAAGTGATGTGCATCAAGGTGCTCGGCGGCTCGAAGCGTCGTTACGCTAGCATTGGCGACATCATCAAGGTGACCGTCAAGGAAGCAACGCCGCGCGGACGCGTGAAGAAGGGCGAAATCTACAACGCCGTGGTCGTTCGTACGGCCAAGGGCGTGCGCCGCCAGGACGGCTCGCTGATCAAGTTCGACGGTAATGCCGCCGTACTTTTGAATGCCAAGCTCGAGCCTATCGGTACGCGTATTTTCGGACCGGTTACGCGTGAATTGCGTAGTGAACGATTTATGAAGATCGTTTCGCTCGCGCCGGAAGTGCTGTAAGGAGTCGCGATGAATAAGATTCGCAAAGGTGACGAAGTTATCGTTACCGCTGGCAAAGATAAAGGCAAGCGCGGCGTCGTGCTGTCCGTTGGCGAAGAACGTGTGACCGTCGAGGGTATCAATCTCGTCAAGAAGCATGTCAAGCCGAACCCGATGAAGGGTACGACGGGCGGCGTAGAAGCCAAGACGATGCCGCTGCATATTTCGAACGTCGCATTGGTCGACGCGAATGGCAAGGCGTCACGTGTGGGCATCAAGGTCGAAGGCGACAAGAAGGTTCGCTTCTTGAAGTCGACCGGTGCCACGCTTAGCGTCTGACGCGGAGTAAAAAATGGCACGTCTGCAAGAATTTTATAAAGAGAAGGTTGTACCCGGCCTCGTTGAGAAGTTCGGCTACAAGTCCATCATGGAAGTGCCGCGCATCACCAAGATCACCCTGAACATGGGTCTTGGCGAAGCCGTCGCCGACAAGAAGATCATCGAAAACGCCGTTGGCGACCTGACGAAGATTGCTGGCCAGAAGCCGGTTATCACGAAGGCACGCAAGGCAATCGCTGGCTTCAAGATTCGTCAGGGCTACCCGATCGGCGCGATGGTTACGCTGCGCGGCCAGGCCATGTACGAATTTCTCGATCGTTTCGTGACGGTTGCGCTCCCCCGGGTTCGTGACTTCCGCGGTGTATCGGGTCGTGCGTTCGACGGTCGCGGCAACTACAACATCGGTGTGAAAGAGCAGATCATTTTCCCCGAGATCGATTACGACAAGATCGACGCGCTTCGTGGGCTGAACATCAGCATCACGACGACCGCGAAGACTGACGATGAAGCGAAGGCACTGCTCGCCAGCTTCAAGTTCCCGTTCAGAAACTGAGGTTACCGTGGCTAAACTGGCACTGATCGAACGTGAAAAGAAGCGTGCACGCCTTGCTGCAAAGTACGCTCCCAAGCGTACTGCGCTGAAGGCGGTCATCGATGACGCGAGCAAGTCGGACGAAGAGCGTTATGCCGCTCGTCTCGAACTGCAGCAACTGCCCCGCAACTCGAACCCCACTCGCAAGCGTAACCGCTGCGCGATCACGGGTCGTCCGCGTGGTACGTTCCGCAAATTCGGATTGGCACGCAGCAAGATTCGCGAAATCGCTTTCCGCGGCGAAATCCCTGGCCTGACCAAGGCGAGCTGGTAATAGGAGATACGTAAATGAGCATGAGTGATCCTATCGCCGATATGCTGACTCGCATCCGCAATGCGCAGATGGTTGAGAAAGTGTCGGTGACAATGCCCTCGTCGAAAGTCAAGGTTGCGATTGCGCAGGTTTTGAAGGACGAAGGTTATATCGACGATTTCGCAGTGAAGTCTGAAGGTGCGAAGTCGGAATTGAATATCGCGTTGAAGTACTACGCCGGCCGTCCGGTTATCGAGCGCATTGAACGCGTCTCGAAGCCTGGTCTGCGTGTGTATCGCGGTCGTAACGACATTCCGGTTGTGATGAACGGTCTCGGCGTTGCAATCGTGTCGACGCCCCAGGGTGTGATGACCGACCGCAAGGCGCGCCAGACCGGCGTCGGCGGCGAAGTCCTCTGCTACGTCGCTTAAGCCGAAAAGGAGAAGAAACATGTCTCGAGTAGGTAAAAGCCCGATTACGCTGCCGCAAGGCGCGGAAGTGGCCTTCAGCGGCGAAGCAATCACCGTGAAGGGCCCGCTGGGTACGATTACGCAAGCGGCCAACCCGCTTGTTACGGTAGCAAACGACAACGGCACGCTCAACTTCGCCCCGGCTGATGAAAGCCGTGAAGCGAATGCGATGTCGGGCACGATGCGCGCCCTCGTGGCGAACATGGTGAATGGCGTTACGAAGGGTTTCGAGCGCAAGCTGACGCTGGTTGGCGTTGGTTATCGCGCGCAGGCGCAGGGCGACAAGCTGAATCTGTCGCTGGGTTTCTCGCACCCCGTGGTGCACGCGATGCCGGAAGGCATCAAGGTTGAAACCCCGACGCAAACCGAAATCGTGATCAAGGGGATCGACAAGCAGAAAGTTGGCCAGGTCGCTGCGGAAGTTCGCGGTTACCGTCCGCCGGAGCCCTACAAGGGCAAGGGCGTACGCTACTTCGGCGAAGTCGTCATCCTCAAAGAAACGAAGAAGAAGTAAGGGTGCGCAATCATGGATAAGACTCAATCTCGCCTGCGCCGCGCTAAACAGACGCGCGTCAAGATCGCTGAGCTGCAGGTCGCACGTCTGGCTGTGCATCGCACGAACACGCATATCTATGCGCAAGTGTTCTCGGCATGCGGCACCAAGGTGCTGGCAAGCGCGTCGACGCTCGAAGCTGAAGTGCGTGCCGAACTGGCCGACAAGACCGGTAAGGGCGGCAACGTCAACGCTGCGATCGCTGTCGGTAAGCGTATTGCTGAAAAAGCCAAGGCTGCCGGCGTCGAATCCGTCGCCTTCGACCGTTCAGGTTTCCGTTACCACGGCCGCGTGAAAGCGCTGGCTGATGCGGCACGCGAAGCCGGACTCAAGTTCTAAGGGAAGAATTCGTCATGGCAAAGATGCAAGCGAATGTGAAGGCTGAAGAACGCGACGACGGCCTCCGTGAAAAAATGATCGCGGTCAATCGCGTGACCAAGGTTGTGAAGGGCGGCCGGATTCTCGGTTTTGCCGCACTGACCGTGGTTGGCGATGGCGATGGCCGCATCGGCATGGGCAAGGGCAAAGCGAAGGAAGTTCCGGTTGCTGTTCAAAAGGCAATGGAACAAGCACGCCGCAACATGTTCAAGGTGCCGTTGAAGAACGGTACGCTGCAACACGAAGTGCACGGTAAGCATGGCGCATCCGCTGTTCTCCTGGCTCCGGCCAAGGACGGTACGGGTGTTATCGCCGGCGGCCCGATGCGCGCAGTGTTCGACGTGATGGGCGTTCAAAACGTTGTGGCGAAGAGCCACGGTTCGACGAATCCGTACAACCTCGTTCGTGCAACACTCGACGGCCTGCGTAAGCAGTCGACGCCGGGTGACATCGCGGCGAAGCGCGGCAAGTCCGTCGAAGATATTTTGGGCTAAGCCAGGTGGTCACCATGTCTGAAAAAACTGTCAAGGTTCAGCTCGTGAAGAGCCTGATTGGGACCCGCGAAACGCATCGTGCAACGGTGCGTGGTCTGGGCCTGCGCCGACTCAACTCGGTCAGCGAACTGCAGGACACGCCGGCAGTGCGCGGGATGATTAACAAGGTCTCGTACCTTGTCAAAGTCCTCAGCTAAGCGGCTGACCAGGGATCAAGGAGTTGAATATGGATTTGAATAACCTCAAGCCGGCAGAAGGCGCGAAGCACGCAAAGCGTCGCGTCGGTCGCGGTATCGGTTCCGGCCTCGGCAAGACTGCAGGTCGTGGTCACAAGGGTCAGAAATCGCGTTCGGGCGGCTTTCATAAAGTCGGCTTCGAAGGCGGCCAGATGCCTTTGCAACGTCGTCTGCCGAAGCGTGGCTTTAGCTCGCTGACGCGTGAGTTCGTTGGTGAAGTGCGCCTGTCGGATATCGAAAAGCTGCCGGTCGACGAAGTCGATTTGTTGGCTTTGAAGCAAGCCGGTCTGCTCGGCGTGCTCATTACGAGCGCAAAGATCATCAAGACGGGCGAACTGACGCGCAAGATCACGGTTAAGGGCCTCACCGCTACGAAGGGTGCTCGTGCTGCGATCGAAGCCGCTGGCGGCTCGTTCGCTGAGTAACGTGCGCGTGTTGTCGTTGTTAGCGAAAGCATCGGAGAAGGTTCTTGGCTAATAGCCCGAGTCTCGCAAAATCCGGTCGAAGCGCTGCGAAGTTCGGCGATTTGCGTCGGCGTGCAATGTTCTTGCTGCTGGCGCTGATCGTCTACCGTATCGGTGCGCATATTCCGGTGCCGGGTATCGACCCGGATCAGCTGGCGAAGCTTTTCCAGAGTCAGTCAGGCGGCATCCTTGGCATGTTCAACATGTTCTCGGGTGGCGCACTGTCCAGGTTCACGATCTTCGCGCTTGGGATCATGCCGTACATCTCGGCGTCGATCATCATGCAGCTGCTCTCGATCGTTTCGCCGCAAATGGAAGCGCTGAAGAAAGAAGGGCAGGCAGGACAACGGAAGATCACGCAGTACACGCGTTACTTCACAGTTGTGCTGGCTACGTTCCAGGCGTTTGGTATTGCGGTGGCGCTGGAAAATCAGGCTGGGCTCGTTATCGATCCTGGCATGGTGTTCCGGTTGACGACGGTAGTGACGTTGGTGACCGGCACGATGTTCCTGATGTGGCTGGGTGAGCAGATCACGGAACGCGGACTGGGCAACGGCATTTCGATCATCATTTTCGGCGGTATTGCGGCGGGTTTCCCGAACGCAATCGGTGGTCTCTTTGAGCTGGTTCGCACCGGCTCCATGAGTATCATCTCGGCGATCATCATCGTCGTGCTGATTGCGGCGGTTACGTTCGTGGTGGTTTTCATCGAACGCGGCCAGCGCAAGATCCTGGTGAACTACGCAAAGCGTCAGGTCGGAAACAAGATTTACGGCGGTCAGTCTTCGCATTTGCCGCTGAAGTTGAACATGTCGGGTGTGATTCCGCCGATCTTCGCGTCGTCGATCATCCTCTTCCCGGCAACTATTCTGAACTGGTTCAGTTCAGGTACGCGGACCGGCTGGTTCGCGAACACGCTGCACAACGTTGCCGAGGCGCTCAAGCCTGGCCAGCCGGTGTACGTGTTGCTGTACGCGATGGCGATCGTTTTCTTCTGCTTCTTCTACACCGCGCTGGTGTTCAACAGCAGAGAAACGGCCGACAACCTGAAGAAGAGTGGTGCATTCGTTCCCGGGATTCGTCCGGGCGACCAGACGGCGCGGTATATCGATCGGATCCTGACGCGTTTGACGCTGGCTGGTGCGATCTACATCGTGTTCGTTTGCTTGCTGCCAGAGTTCCTGGTGCTGCGTTGGAACGTACCGTTTTACTTCGGTGGAACATCACTGCTGATCATTGTGGTGGTCACGATGGATTTCATGGCGCAGGTTCAGTCTTACGTCATGTCGCAACAGTATGAATCGCTGCTCAAGAAGGCGAACTTCAAAGGCAGCAACGTCCCGATGCGCTGATAAGGACCGTGGTCAGGGGCGGCACGAGTTGAAGGATAGCTCTGCCGTCACTGGATACAGATCCGGGCGACAAGGTAACGGTTGAGTTGACCCCTTGCGATCTGTCTCGTACACGGATCGTGTTACGGGCGAAGTGATTTGAAAAAAGGGTAATATCATGAAAGTGATGGCATCGGTTAAGCGCATTTGCCGCAATTGCAAGATCATCAAGCGCAAGGGCGTTGTGCGCGTGATTTGCAGCTCTGATCCGCGCCACAAACAGCGTCAAGGCTGAACGCCGCGCTTTTGCTTGCGCTTTTTGTTTGAGGAAAAACAATGGCTCGTATCGCAGGGGTTAACATCCCGAATCACCAGCATACTGAAATCGGCCTCACGGCAATTTTCGGTGTAGGCCGCACGCGCGCACGCAACATTTGCGTCTCGTCTGGTGTGGAGTTTTCGAAGAAGGTCAAAGACCTCACTGACGCAGACCTCGAAAAGCTGCGAGAAGAAGTGGGTAAGTTCATCGTAGAAGGCGACCTGCGTCGCGAAGTGACGATGAATATCAAGCGCCTGATGGACTTGGGCTGCTACCGTGGCGTTCGCCATCGCAAGGGCTTGCCCATGCGTGGACAGCGCACACGTACGAATGCCCGTACCCGCAAGGGTCCGCGTCGTGCAGCGCAATCGCTGAAGAAGTAAGCGGAATATAGTTACAGGAAAACGTAATGGCTAAGGCTTCGAACAACTCCGCGGCGCAACGCGTTCGCAAGAAGGTCAAGAAGAACGTCGCCGAGGGCGTAGTTCACGTTCACGCGTCGTTCAACAACACCATCATCACGATCACCGATCGCCAGGGCAATGCACTCGCCTGGGCTACGTCGGGTGGCCAGGGCTTCAAGGGATCGCGTAAATCGACCCCGTTTGCAGCTCAGGTCGCAGCCGAATCGGCTGGCCGCGTGGCGATGGAATACGGCGTGAAGAACCTCGAAGTGCGGATCAAGGGCCCCGGTCCTGGCCGTGAATCGGCGGTGCGTGCGCTGCATGGTCTTGGCATCAAGATCACCGCAATCTCCGACGTGACACCGGTTCCGCACAACGGTTGCCGTCCGCCGAAGCGTCGTCGTATCTAAGGCGTCGCGTAACGCTTTGACCTGTTGACGCTCGCGCGTCGACAGGTTGCTTGCGTTATGAAATCTGCGTTAAGAATACTGACTAAGCCCACCGTTCGATCCATCGAGTTCGAACTAGCGCGAACGTATTTCGCGTGATCAATTATTAAGGATGCAAAGTGGCACGTTATACCGGTCCTAAAGCCAAGCTGTCCCGCCGTGAAGGTACTGATCTTTTCCTGAAGAGCGCACGCCGTTCGCTCGCCGACAAGTGCAAGCTCGACAGCAAGCCGGGTCAGCATGGTCGTACGTCGGGCGCTCGTACGTCTGACTACGGCACGCAGTTGCGCGAAAAGCAAAAAGTCAAGCGCATTTACGGCGTCCTCGAACGTCAGTTCCGCCGTTATTTCGCTGAAGCTGATCGCCGCAAGGGCCCGACGGGCGAAAACCTGCTGCAATTGCTCGAGTCGCGTCTGGACAACGTCGTATACCGCATGGGCTTCGGCTCAACGCGCGCTGAAGCGCGTCAGCTGGTCGGCCACAAGTCGATCACGGTGAACGGCGTAGTGAACAACATTCCGTCGATGCAAGTTAAGGCAGGCGACGTGGTTGCTGTTCGCGAACAGTCGAAGAAGCAAGTCCGTATTCTGGAAGCGCTGAACCTGGCTGAGCAAGGCGGAATGCCGAGCTGGGTGACGGTCGATGCCAAGAAGTTCGAAGGCACGTTCAAAGCCATGCCGGATCGCGCTGACATTGCTGGCGATATCAACGAAAGCCTGATCGTCGAATTGTATTCGCGTTAATCGGATTAGCGGCCGGGGCACCCTGATTGCGGAAGGCAAGGGGTTGCCTCGGCTGTTTATTTTCGGGTTGTCACCGGTCAGCCTTATCGGCGTAACGAGCCGAGGGTATTGAAAAGGAAAACCTATGCAAACCAGTTTGTTGAAGCCCAAGATTATTGCAGTCGAATCGCTTGGCGACAGCCACGCGAAAGTGGTCATGGAGCCGTTCGAACGGGGCTATGGTCACACCTTGGGTAACGCGCTTCGGCGCGTGCTGTTGTCGTCGATGATTGGTTATGCGCCGACCGAAGTGACGATTGCAGGCGTCGTGCATGAGTATTCTACGCTCGACGGCGTGCAAGAAGATGTGGTCAACCTGCTGCTGAATTTGAAGGGCGTCGTTTTCAAGCTGCATAACCGCGACGAAGTCACGGTGACGCTGCGCAAGGACGGCGAAGGTGTTGTTACGGCCGGGGATATCGAACTCGCTCACGATTGCGAAGTCATCAATCCGGGTCACGTGATTGCGCATCTTTCGAAGGGCGGCAAGCTCGACGTTCAGATCAAGATTGAAAAGGGCCGCGGCTATGTGCCGGGCAATGTGCGTCGTTACGGCGAAGATTCGGCGAAGATCATTGGCCGCATCGTGCTGGACGCGTCGTTCTCGCCGGTTCTGCGCGTGAGCTACGCTGTTGAAAGCGCTCGTGTCGAGCAACGTACCGACCTCGACAAGCTCGTGATGAACATCGAAACCAACGGCGTGATTTCGCCCGAGGAAGCGATTCGTCAGTCAGCCCGTATCCTGGTTGACCAGTTGTCGGTGTTCGCGGCTCTGGAAGGCACGGAAGCAGCGGCAGAAGCACCGTCGCGTGCGCCGCAGATCGATCCGATCCTGCTGCGTCCGGTCGATGATCTCGAACTCACGGTTCGTTCGGCGAACTGCCTGAAGGCTGAGAACATCTATTACATCGGCGATTTGATCCAACGCACGGAAAACGAATTGCTGAAGACGCCTAACCTCGGTCGCAAGTCGCTGAACGAGATCAAGGAAGTCTTGGCATCGCGTGGTTTGACGCTGGGCATGAAGCTCGAAAACTGGCCGCCGGCTGGTCTCGACAAGTAAGTACAAGCTGCACGCTTGACTGGCAAAGATGCGGATTTTCCTTTAAAATCCGCATCTTGCTTTTTCTACGACCGGCCCGTGCGCTCGTGAGTTGCCTGAAAAGGCGCTTAAGAGACGTAATAGAAGAGCTGGATCTAAACTTGATTAATCTGGAAATTCAAAATGCGCCATAAACATGGTTTGCGGAAACTGAACCGCACGAGCAGCCACCGTCTGGCTATGCTCCGTAATATGTCGAACTCGCTGATCGAGCACGAAGTCATCAAGACGACGCTGCCGAAAGCCAAAGAACTCCGTAAAGTCGTTGAGCCTCTGATCACGCTCGGCAAGAAGCCGTCGCTGGCAAATCGTCGTCTGGCGTTCAATCGCCTGCGCGATCGTGATTCCGTCGCAAAGCTGTTCGACGTACTCGGCCCGCGTTACGAAACGCGTCCGGGTGGCTACCTGAGCATCCTGAAGTTCGGCTTCCGTCAAGGCGACAACGCGCCGATGGCGCTGGTCATGCTGATGGATCGTCCGGAACTCGCTGAAGCTGACGACGTTCAAGAAGCCGAATAAGATTTTGAGCGGTTGTTGGACAAAAAAGCCAAGCCTTGCTTGGCTTTTTTTACGCTCGGTGGATCTGCTTTAGGGCGCCACACCGCCAGGCCGATCGGCTGAATGTTGGCCGTTGGCTTGCAGTGCTACGATTGCGTCCATATCGACTGCATTGGAGCTTTTCGTGAACACGCCCGTCGTCCTCGTTCTTACGACGCTACCTGACAGTGACGCCGCATCGGTGCTGGCGCAACAGGTTATCGACGCACGGCTCGCAGCCTGTGTGACCGAGCTGGGCATGGTCAAGTCGCGGTATCGGTGGAACGGGAAGGTCGAGGCGGCTGACGAGCTTCAAATGCTCTTCAAGACGAGTCTGGCGCGCGGCGATGAACTCGCGCGGTTCATAGAGTCGAATCATCCTTATGAAACACCTGAAATTGTCTCGTGGCAGGCCGACGCATCGGCGGCCTATGGACATTGGGTCATCGCGGAAACTCAACGTCCTATTAATGTATAAGCCCTTCGATTTTTGCGCGCGCCGTGTTGTCGACGCCGCGCTCATGTTGCTGTCGTGCTTCGTCCTGGTCTTCGGTTCGATTTCGATTACGCATGCCGCCGACGATTTTCTCGATCCGTCCGTCGCCTTCAAATTCAGCGCAAGCGAAAAGCCAGGCGAAATCGATGTGCGATATAAGGTCGCAGACGGCTATTACATGTACCGCGAGCGTTTTGCGTTTGCCGTAAAAAGCGGCACGGCGACGTTGGGCGAAGCACAACTGCCGCCCGGGAAAGTCCACTTCGATCAAACCTTCAACAAGGACGTGGAGACCTATCGCGGAGAACTGCTGATCCGGATCCCGGTGAAACAGGCATCAGGTCCGTTCGACATTGTGGTGACGTCGCAAGGATGCGCCGATCAGGGTATCTGCTATCCGCCTGCGGATCATGTTTATCACGTGACTGGCGCTGCGTTGCAGGCGGCCGGTTCTGCAGGCGCGCTCACGCCCGCAACCAGCGTCAGTGACGTACCTTGGTACGACCGCGCGACCAACGCGGACTACGCGCAATCGCTGCTTGAAAGCGGCGGTTTTTTTGCGATCGTCGGGTTGTACTTCGTTGCGGGCGTCGTGTTGAGCTTGCTGCCGTGCTCCTATCCGATGATCCCGATCCTTTCGGCAATCATCATCGGCGAAGGTGCACGCGTTACGCGGTCGCGCGGGTTCGGGTTATCGGCCGCGTATGTGTTCGGCATGGCGCTCGTGTACACCGCGCTCGGCGTGCTCGCGGCGATGATCGGACAAAGCCTCGGCGCATGGCTCCAGAATCCTTGGGTACTCGGCGCATTCGGCGTGCTGCTCGCGGTCTTTGCGCTGACGTTGATCGCCGGCATGGATATCGCCCTGCCCGCGCGCTGGCAGAACAGCGTCAACGAGGCCTCGCAGAAGCGTTCGGGCGGGAAGGTCGTAGCCGTGATCGTCATGGGCGCGCTGTCGGCGCTCGTGGTCGGTGCGTGCATGACTGCGCCGCTTTTTGCCGTACTGGCGTTCATCGCGCATACGGGCAACGCGTTTCTCGGCGGCGCTGCGCTCTTTTCGATGGGTGTCGGACTCGGTGTGCCGCTCCTCATCATCGGCCTCGGCGCCGGGACGTTGCTGCCGCGCGCCGGCAACTGGATGGACGGCGTCAAGGTTTTCTTCGGCGTGATCCTGCTCGCAGCGGCCTTGTGGATCGTCTGGCCGGTCCTGGGCGCCGTCGTACAGATGGCGCTGGCTGCGTTGTGGCTGCTGATTGCTGCGGCCGAGCTCGGGTTGTTTTCGTCGGGTGCAGCAGGGATATCTGTCTGGAGGCGGCTCGGACGTGGATTCGGTGCGCTGCTCGCCATTTGGGGCGCGGCGCTGCTTGTGGGCCTCGCTGCCGGGTCGACCGACCCGCTGCGTCCCCTTGCCGTCTTCACGGCTCGCGCCGGTGCCGGAACAGCGGTCGCCACGCAAGCATCGGCTCCGGGCGAAACCTTCGCGCCGGTGAAGTCATTGGAGCAACTTGATCTCGCGGTGAAAGCCGCTGGACGTCCGGCAATGCTCGATTTCTACGCCGACTGGTGCGTCTCGTGCAAAGAGATGGAACACCTCACGTTCAGTGATTCGAGAGTGCGCGCACGCTTGGCACGGCTCAATCTCCTGCGCGCGGATGTGACTGCGAACAATACCGACGACCAAGCCCTGCTCAAGCGTTTCAAGCTTTTCGGACCGCCGGGCATCATCTTCTTCGATGCCCAGGGCAATGAAGTCGCACGCGTAGTAGGCTACGAATCGGCCGACAAGTTTTTGCAGAGCCTCGACAAGCTTGGGGCGCCTACGACGTAGAACATTAACGGTACGGAAAACGAAAAAGGCGACGCATTGCGTAGCCTTTTTCGTTCCCATCATGCCGACTATTTCGAAGCCCGCAGAATCCGGGCAGCGTCCAAAGCAAAGTACGTGAGCACGCCATCTGCTCCCGCGCGCTTGAACGCCAGCAGCGATTCCATCATGGTCTTGTCGTGATCGAGCCAGCCATTTTGCGCGGCGGCCTTGATCATGGCGTACTCACCGCTGACCTGATACGCATAAGTCGGAAAACGAAACTCCTCCTTCACGCGATACACAATGTCCAGGTACGGCATGCCCGGCTTGACCATCACCATGTCGGCGCCTTCTTCAATGTCCATGCGGACTTCGCGCATGGCTTCATCGGAATTGGACGGGTCCATCTGGTAGGTCATCTTGTTGCTCTTGCCGAGATTCGTGGCCGAGCCGACGGCATCGCGGAACGGACCATAGAACGCCGATGCGAACTTCGCCGCGTACGCCATGATGCGTGTGTGCACGTGGCTATCGCTTTCGAGCATTTCGCGGATCGCACCGATACGCCCATCCATCATGTCCGAAGGCGCGACGATATCCACGCCCGCTTCAGCTTGCGTACGAGCCTGGTCGACGAGAATCTCGCTGGTTTCGTCGTTGATGACGTAGCCTTGTTCGTCCAGGACGCCGTCCTGGCCGTGGCTGGTGTACGGGTCCAGCGCGACATCGGTGAGCACGCCCAGTTCGGGGAAGTGCTTCTTCAACTCGCGCACGGCGCGCGGAATGAGGCCCTCGGGGTTGGTCGCCTCGCGGCCGTCGGGCGTCTTCAGCGACGGCTCGATGGCGGGGAAGAGCGAAATAACCGGCACACCCAGTTCCATGCACTGCTCGGCGACTTTCATCAGCAGGTCGACGGACGTGCGCTCGACGCCTGGCATTGAAGGCACGGCCTGACGCAGATTCGTCCCCTCGACGATGAACACCGGATAGATCAAGTCGTTGGTCGACAAGAGGTTTTCACGCATCAGGCGGCGCGAAAAGTCGTCCCGGCGCATGCGGCGCGGACGATGATGCGGATAAAAGCTCATGACGTGTACTCGGGAATTTTTGAAATTGGGAAATTAACGGGAAGAGGCGGCTCGGCCAGATGGCGCGTGCGTCGGAGGCGGCTGAGACGCCAGGCGGGGCAGCTCCAGAACCATTTCGAGACAATGGTATATCATACCGATCGAGTGAGGCGCCTGGCGCCGACCTCCCCGCTTCTCCTCCCTGAGCGGGTGCCTGTGGTGATTCGTAAAGGATTCGATCAGGCTGTTTGACCCGCCGTCATGCGGCGGGTTTTTTTATGGCAGGAACGTGGACAGCTGGAAACGGGCTTACTGCGCCTCGTCTGCCGGGTCGCTTTCTTCAATCGCCTTGGGAATCAGCCAGCTTTCGATCTTCTCGTGCGCTTCGTCGAGGCCAACGCGCTTTAGTGCCGAAAAGAGCTGGACCGTCAGTTCGCCGCGATATCCGGACGCCGTATATTCCTCGAACGCTTTCTTGGTCGCGCGCAGCGTATTGATGCTTTCCTGACGCGTCAATTTGTCGCATTTCGTCAATAACGCGTGAATTGGCTTGCCGGTGGGCGCAAACCATTCGAGCATGATCTTGTCGAGCTCGGTCAGCGGGCGGCGCGAATCCATCATCAGGATCATGCCGACCAACTGGGCGCGGCTTTGCAAGTACGTGGACAACAACGCCTGCCAGTGCAGCTTCGCGTTGCCTGACACTTCGGCATAACCGTAGCCCGGCAAGTCCACTACGTGGGCCTTGGGCTGGTCTGCCGGGCCGATGGCGAAGTAGTTGATGTGCTGGGTGCGCCCGGGCGTCTTGCTCGCGAACGCGAGCCGCTTCTGATTGCACAGCAGGTTGATGGCCGTTGACTTGCCGGCGTTCGAGCGTCCAGCGAACGCGATCTCCGGCTGCGGCGTGGGAGGCAGATCGCGTAAGTGATTGACCGTTGTAAAGAAACGGGCTTGATGGAGCAGGAATGACGACATGGGAAGACCGAAAGTGAAATTCTGTGGAAACTCGAGCTGTAAGGAGCCACTGAATACTGGGCTTGCCCCGACTGGCGTCTTTGCGTTTAGCGAGTTATTGTACAATACGACGGTCGTACGAAGACCAGCCAGGGCACGCAAGACCCAAGCGGGATAAGGAGTGAGACAGGTTTGAAGGCAGATTTCGGGGCGCGCGGCGGGTGATCTTTTTGCCCGTACCGAACTCGTATCGCGTCCCCTGTCGGGTGTCTTGCAGTGCATCGGTAACCGTCGTTTTGCAGAACCTCACAATTCTCACAAGACGAATAACAGGGTACGCGAATGAACCGACTGTACAAGACTCTGATGGCCTTGGAATTAGCAGCAGCATTCGGAGCGGGGTTGGTGGGCTGGACACTCACGGCGCAGACGGTCAATGCAGCGGAGCCCGCAGCGGCCGCTGCGCCTGCCAAGCCCGATATAGCGCGGGGTCAGGCGATTGCCACTCAGGTCTGCGCTTCGTGTCACGGAGCAGATGGCAACAGCGCCGGCGGCGCGTTTCCGAAGCTCGCGGGTCAGCATGCCGAGTACATCGTCAAGCAGTTGAAGGATTACAAGACGCAGCCGGGCGCGAAAGAGCCGGCGCGCAAGAACGCGATCATGGCCGGTATGGCGGCCGCTTTGAACGATCAGGACATGGTCAACGTGGCTGCGTATTTTGAGACGCAGAAAGCGAAGCCCGGTTACGCGCGGGACAAGAACACCGTGCCGCTCGGGATGAAGATTTATCGTGGCGGCATAACGGATAGAGCTGTTCCCGCTTGCGCCGCGTGTCACGGTGCAACAGGTATGGGCGTGCCGGTTCAGTATCCGCGCTTGTCGGGGCAGTGGTCCGATTACACGGCGGCGCAGCTCACCGCGTTCGCCCAAGGAACACGCAACAACAGCGAGCCCATGCATACCATTGCGTTGCGCCTGAATGAAGCGGAAGTAAAGGCGGTGGCGGACTACATCGCGGGATTGCATTGAAGTAGTAATCTGCGCCGCGCGAGGGTCTGCTTTAAGATGCGCGCAGCGTCGTCCGGACGTCACAAGCGTCCGGCATAGTGCGAACCCAGCATACATAAGCATCACGAAGCCGGTCCAGCGAGACCGGCGTGCAAATAAGAAAAAGGGTGGGACGCCGGTCTGGTGCCGGTGCGTCTCCACCCTTTTTTGCTGTTCAGCCGGAGTTTGAATGAGCGTCACCACGTCGGGATTGCAGTCGAAGTCGAGCCGTAGCAGCGTACGTCATGCCATCGAAACAATCAGCTCGATGCGCTTTGCCATCGCGCTGCTTGTGATTCTTGCGATAGCAAGCATCATCGGGACCGTGCTTACGCAGGAAGATCCGTACCCGAATTACGTCAACCAGTTCGGTCCGTTCTGGGCGGATATTTTCCGCGGCCTGAGCCTCTACAACGTGTACAGCGCGTGGTGGTTCATGCTGATCCTGGTTTTCCTGGTGATCTCGGTGTCGCTGTGCGTGATCCGCAACGGCCCGAAGATGATCGCGGACATGAAGAGCTGGAAGGATCGGGTGCGCGAGGGAAGCCTGCGCGCGTTCCATCACAAGGGCGAATACCCGCCGGTGCCGGACTCGCGCGCCGAGACCGCTGCCAAGTTGCAACGGCTGTCGGGCAAGATGGGCTACAAGTTCAAGACGCTCGAGACGGAAAGCGGCGCCACGCTGATCGCGGCGAAGCGCGGCGCGATGACGAAGCTCGGTTATATCTCGGCGCATCTGGCGATCGTGGTGATCTGTATTGGCGGTTTGCTCGACAGCAACCTGCCCATCAAGCTGCAAATGTGGCTCTTCAACAAAACGCCGATTGCGTCGAATGAGGTCATCAACGACATCCCGGCGTCGCACCGGTTGTCAACGTCGAATCCTACGTTCCGCGGTTACGCCTGGGTGCCGGAAGGGCAGCACGTCGCGACCGCCATCCTGAACCAGCAGGACGGCTCGCTGATCCAGGATCTGCCGTTTTCCATCCAGCTCGATAAATTCATCGTCGACTACTATTCGACGGGTATGCCGAAGCTGTTCGCAAGCGATATCGTCGTGATCGATCATGCGACCGGCAAGCGCATTCCGGCGCGTGTGGAGGTGAACAAGCCGTTCACCTACGACAACATTTCCATCTATCAATCGAGCTTCCAGGACGGCGGCTCCAAACTTTCCTTGACCGCCTGGCCCATGTCCGGCGGCAGCACGAAAACAGTGCCTTTCGAGGGCGCGATTGGCGGAACGGCGCCCATGAGCCCGCAGATCATCGGCGGGCAGGGTGAAAGCGTCGAGTTCACCGATTTCCGCGCGATCAACGTCGAAAACATCACGGACGGCAACGGCACGATCGACGCACGCGGTGTCGGCAAGACGCAAACGCTGCGTCAGGCATTCGACGAACGCCTCGGCTCCGGCGCGAAGACATCGCGGCCGACGGATTTGCGCAACGTGGGGCCATCGGTGCAATACAAGGTGCGCGGCACGGACGGACAGGCGCGTGAGTTCAACAACTACATGCTGCCCGTCGACGTACAAGGCCAGCCGATGTTCCTCGCCGGCATGCGCCTGAGCCCGAACGACCCGTTCCGCTATCTGCGCATCCCCGCCGACGAACAAAGCTCGATCAAACAATGGATGAACCTGCGCGCCGCGCTGGAAACGCCCGCTATGCGAGTCGAAGCGGCGCATCGTTTCGCGCAGCGTTCCGTGCCGGAAGCCAACGCCGACCTGCAGAACCATCTGGAAGAAAGCGCATTGCGCGTGCTGAACCTGTTCGCGGGCGCTGACGAAGCGGGCGTTCCGGCTCAACCCGGCGCAACTGTCGGCGGATTCCAGGCGATCGCGGGTTTCATCGATAAATCGGTGCCGAAGGGCGAGCAGGAAAAAGCGGCCGGCTTATTGCTGCGCATGCTGGAAGGCGCGACGTGGGACTTGTGGCAAATCTCGCGCGCCCAGAACGGCATGCCGGAAGCGCAGGCGGATGCGAAGAACACGCAGTTCGTGCAGTCGTCGATCAATGCGCTTTCAGACAGCTTTTTGTATGGCTCGCCCGTTTTCTTGCAACTTGACTCGTTCAAACAGATCCAGGCGTCGGTGTTCCAGTTGACACGCGCGCCGGGTAAAAAAGTGGTGTATCTTGGCAGCGCCCTGCTGGTACTCGGCATTTTCTCGATGTTTTACGTCCGGGAACGTCGTCTCTGGTTTTGGCTCAAAGATTCGGCAACGGGCGGCACCAGCGTGTTGATGGCAATGTCCACCGCGCGCCGGACGCTCGATTTCGAGAAAGAATTCGCGCAAACGCGCGACGCGATAGGCGCTGCACTCGGTGTCAAATCGCAGCCGGCGGCGCCATCGGCGTCATCGCCAACGTCGGAACCGCCCCCGGACACGAAGTCCGCCGGCTCGCACGATTCAACTCGGTAAGAACATGGACCTCACACAAGCCTCTTCGCAGTCAAAACAGGCGCAGCAGCGCGCGGGCAAAGTACCCGTCGATTCCGACCTGTTCGACGAACGGCCGTTTCTCAAGCGCCTGGGTGTAACCGACTGGCTATTCGCGCTCGCGATGGTCGCCGGCGCGGGTTTCGCGCTGTATCGGTACCACCCGTTCATGAACTATTACGACAAGCTGGTGCTTTGCGCCGCCGTGCCGACGTTCGTGGTGCTCGGGTGGCGCTGGAAACCGGTGCGGCTGCTGATTGCGTGCATTGCGCTGCTGTCGCTGTCGTCGTTGCAACTTTATCACTCGGATCTCGCCCGCGCCGACACCAACTTCTTCTTGAAGTACTTCCTGTCCAGCCAGTCCGCCATCCTCTGGATGAGCGCGCTGCTCGTTCTGGCAACCGTGTTCTACTGGATTGGCCTGGTCACACGATCGGCAACCGGCGGCGCGATCGGCTCGAAGATGACATGGGTGGCCGTGCTTATGGGCTTCACCGGGCTGATGGTGCGCTGGTACGAGTCGTATCTGATCGGCTCGGACGTCGGGCATATCCCCATCTCGAACCTGTATGAAGTGTTCGTGCTGTTCTGCCTGATCACGTCGTTGTTTTATTTGTATTACGAAGAGCATTACAGCACGCGCGCCATGGGCGCGTTCGTGTTGCTCGTGATCAGCGCGGCCGTCGGCTTCCTGATGTGGTATTCGATTTCCCGCGATGCGCAGCAAATCCAGCCACTCGTCCCCGCGCTGCAAAGCTGGTGGATGAAGATCCACGTGCCGGCGAACTTCATCGGATATGGCAGTTTTGCGCTGGCGGCAATGGTCGGCGTGACCTACCTGGTCAAGGAGCGCGGCATTCTGGCGGATCGCCTGCCATCGCTCGAAGTGCTCGACGACGTCATGTACAAGTCGATCGCGGTGGGTTTCGCGTTCTTCACCATCGCGACCATTCTCGGCGCGCTGTGGGCCGCGGAAGCGTGGGGCGGTTACTGGAGCTGGGACCCGAAGGAAACGTGGGCTTTGATCGTCTGGCTGAATTACGCCGCGTGGCTGCACATGCGGTTGATGAAGGGCCTGCGCGGATCGGTTGCTGCATGGTGGGCGCTGACCGGTTTGCTGGTCACGACCTTCGCTTTCCTTGGCGTCAACATGTTCCTCTCCGGACTTCACAGCTACGGCAAGCTGTAACTTTTACGTTAAGCCCAGTTTAAAAACCGCCATGCATGATCTGCTGGCGGTTTTTTTATTGCCAGGGCGGAATACGTGAAACCAAATGGGTGTTTGCCACGAATATAGCTAGTAGAGCGGCAGCGCCCACGCCGGGCGCAACGCATTGAGGAGCATCGAGATGTTGATCAAGAACAATAGCCGTCTTTTCGGCGATGAAATCCCCCGCAGCGAAATTACGCCGCGTGCGTTCTTTGAGAATCGCCGCCGTGTGTTGAAAGCCGCAGGCGCGCTTGCCGCGACCGGTCTGGTCGGCGTCAACGGTGAAGCGTTCGCAACCATGACATCGCCCGATGCAAAGGGCCAGAAGCTCGTGGCGACCACGAACACGAAGTTTGTCGCGATGGACAAGGTCACGCCACTCAAGGACATCACGAGCTACAACAACTTTTACGAATTCGGCACGGACAAGGGTGATCCCGTTCAAAACGCGCATTCGCTGCGCCCGCGTCCGTGGAAGATTTCGGTGGAAGGTGAGGTCAAGAACGCGAAGGTGTATGACATCGATGAAATCCTGAAGCTCGCGCCGCTCGAAGAGCGTATTTACAGGCTGCGGTGCGTGGAAGGCTGGTCGATGGTCATTCCGTGGATCGGCATTCCGCTCGCCGAGATCGTCAAGCGTGCACAGCCGACGGGCAACGCCAAGTTCGTGCAATTCATCTCGCTTGCCGATCCGTCGCAGATGCCGGGATTGTCCACGCCGATTCTCGACTGGCCGTATTCGGAAGGTTTGCGCATGGACGAAGCCATGAACCCGCTGACCTTGCTGACGGTGGGTTTATACGGCGAGGTGCTGCCGAACCAGAACGGCGCGCCCGTGCGGATCGTCGTGCCCTGGAAGTACGGCTTCAAGAGCGCAAAGTCGCTGGTGAAGATTCGTTTCGTCGAGAAAGAGCCGAAGACGAGCTGGAACGAATATGCGCCCGCCGAGTATGGCTTCTACTCGAACGTGAATCCGAACGTCGACCATCCGCGATGGAGCCAGGCGACCGAGCGGCGCATCGGCGAAGACGGATTTTTCACGCCGAAACGCAAGACGTTGATGTTCAATGGTTATGGCGATCAGGTTGCATCGCTGTACCAGGGCATGAACCTCAAGGCCAACTTCTAAGGAGCAACGGATGGCTTCGGCTTCCGATGTAAAGCCCCGACCCGCCGTGCGCACCGCCGCACCGGCCGCAAAGACGAACTGGATCAAGCCGGCAAAAGTCGCTGTATTCCTGGGCGGCGTGTATCCGCTTGCGCGCATTGTCTTGCTTGGATTTACGGGCGGATTGGGCGCGAATCCGATCGAGTTCATCACGCGATCGACCGGTCTCTGGACGCTTGTTTTTCTGTGCATCACGCTTGCTGTGACGCCGGTTCGCCGTCTGACAGGACTCAACGCGCTGCTGCGGTTTCGCCGCATGCTTGGACTGTTCGCGTTCTTCTACGTAGCGCTGCACTTCACAACGTACATCTGGTTCGACAAATGGTTCGATGTCTTCGCCATCCTGAAGGACATCGCCAAGCGGCCGTTCATCATGGTCGGGTTCGCGGCGTTCGTGCTGCTGATTCCGCTCGCGATCACATCGCCGAAAGCGATGGTCAGGAAACTCGGCCGCCGCTGGCAGACGCTGCACAAGCTGATTTACCCGATCGCCGCGCTCGCCATCCTGCATTTCTGGTGGATGAAAGCGGGCAAGCATGATCTGATCTTGCCGAAGATCTATGGGGCGATCGTGGTCGTGTTGCTGGCTTGGCGCGTGATTGTCTGGCTGCGCGGAAGAATGACCAAAGCTCGTACGGCTTGAGGCTGCAAAATGCAAAAAGGGCGACGCCATGCCGAGCGTCGCCCTTTTCTATTGCGCCGAAAACTCACTCCGGAAAGATCGATTCCCCAGCGAACAGATCCTTCACTTCTTCACGTTCACGCACGAGACGCGGGCGTTCGTGATCGACCATCACTTCGGCGGCGCGCGGGCGCGTGTTGTAGTTCGAGCTCATGACGAACCCGTACGCGCCGGCCGAGAAGATCGCAAGCAGGTCGCCTTGTTCGATGGCAAGCGAGCGGTCCTTCCCCAACCAGTCGCCGCTTTCACACACGGGACCGACCACGTCGTAGAGTTCGGCCTTCGCCGCGCTCGTTCCCACCGCTTCAATGCGGTGAAACGCCTGATACATAGCGGGACGCGCGAGGTCGTTCATGGCGGCATCGACGATAGCGAAGTTTTTCTCCGCACCCGGCTTCAGATATTCCACGCGCGTGAGCAACAGCCCCGCGTTGCCAACCAGCGAACGTCCCGGCTCGAAATACACTTCACGCTCGCCATGTCCGCGCTTCTCGATATGCGCGAGCACCGCTTTCACGAATTCACCGATGGCAGGCGGCGTCTCGTCGTCGTAGGTGATGCCGAGTCCACCGCCGACATCGATGTGATGGATCTTCGTCCCGTCTGCTTCGATCTGCTCGACGAGATCAAGCAGCTTGTCGACGGCGTCGAGGTACGGACTCACTTCCGTGATCTGCGAACCGATATGGCAATCGATGCCAATGACATTCAGGTTCGACATGGCCGCGGCTTGCGCGTAGGTCGCGCGTGCGTCGCTGAAGGCTACGCCGAACTTGTTCGACTTCAGACCCGTGGAAATATACGGATGCGTCTTTGCGTCGACATCGGGATTTACGCGCAACGAAACCGGCGCCTTCTTGCCGGCCGACCCGGCGACTTCGTTGAGTGCGTGCAGCTCAGGAATTGACTCGACGTTGAAGCATTTGACGCCGGCATCGAGCGCTTCACGCATTTCCCACACCGACTTGCCCACGCCCGAAAACACGGTGTTTTCCGCCTTGCCGCCCGCTGCAAGCACGCGCGCCAGTTCCCCTGACGAGACGATGTCGAAGCCCGCGCCCAAACGCGCGAACACGTTCAGCACGGCCAGATTGCTGTTTGCTTTCACCGCGACGTGGATGGTGGCGCGGCGGCCTTTGCACGCATCGGCGTAAGCTTGATAGGCGTCGGTCAGCGCGCTGCGCGAGTACACGTACAGCGGCGTGCCGAACTGTTCGGCTAACGATGCCGCCGAAACGCCTTCGACTTGAAGCACGCCATCGGCGCGCGAGAATATGGATTGGGTCATGACTTTTCTGGTCCGGCTGACGCGCACGCGTCATTTGAATCGCGCTATGAATTGCACAAACAGTCGCACAAACAATCGCAAACGCGGCGTGGCAAAAATTTAGTCGCCGGCTGACGCGGCCTTGGGTACTGACGCGGACGGTTTCAAATTGTCGTCGGGCGAGAGCGAAAGGGCTTCGCCGGAGGTGTCGGGGACGTCACCGGAGTCGAATGCCGACGATGCCGCGGCCGGTGCGACGGCATGGGTTGCGGGCAACGGCGGCATGCTGGCGGGACGCGGCGGAATGGGCGGAACGGCGGGCATATACAGCGGTCCGCGCTGACCACACGCGGTGAGCAGCGTCCCGGCGGAAATGGCCAAAGCCGCTACAATCGCGCTCATCCTGAAGACGACTTGCATCACTGTCCCTGAATAATTAATCGACGGAGTTTAGCATGACCGACAACGAATACCTGACGCTCGCCGAGGCCGCGCTGGCGGCCATTGAGCGCGATGTGGACAGCCTGGATGCCGACGTGGAATTCGAGCGCAGCGGCAATGTGCTCACGCTGGAATTCGAAAATCGCACGAAGCTGATCGTCAATTTGCAGCCGCCGATGCACGAGTTGTGGCTTGCGGCGAAATCGGGCGGATTCCACTACAAATATGTGGACGGCGCGTGGCGCAATACGCGCGATGGCAGCGAGTTTTTCGAGGCGCTCAGTCAGTGCGCAAGCGAACAGGCCGGCGAGCCGGTCCGCTTTTCAGCCTGAACCCGGTTTCAAATCAAGCTCAGGCCGGCGCGTCTTCACGTCTTCAATTGCCGCCCTTGAACAGATTCATGATGTCCTGCTTTTCCTGGTCGCCGACCTGAGGTGCGGGCGCTGCCGGCGATGCGCCGCTCGCACTTTCCGGCGGCGCCTGGCTCACGCCGATGGTCGCAACGAATCCATGTCCCGGCGTGAGGTCATCGAAATACAGCTCGCCGCCAAGCGACACCACGTCGGGCGGCATGCTCGACTTGTACTCCGGCACGCCGCGCAATGCCCGGCTCATATATTCCATCCACACTGGTAACGCGAGTCCGCCGCCCGTTTCCTTGTCGCCGAGACTGCGCGGCGAGTCGTAGCCAATCCACGAAATCGCGACCAGCGAATGCTGGTATCCGGCGAACCAGGCGTCGTGCGAGTCGTTGGTCGTTCCGGTCTTGCCCGCGAGATCCGAGCGCTTCAACTGGTTGGTGCGCGCGCCGGTACCGCGTTGTGCCACGCTTTGCAGCAGGCTGTTCATCACGTATGCGTTACGCGGCGTGATGGCGAGCGGTGCACTTTCGCCGGCAACCAGCGGTTGCGGATGCGAGACCACCGCGCCACGAGGGTCGGTGATATCGGCGATCAGATACGGATTCACACGATACCCGCCGTTTGCAAACACCGAATAACCCGTCGCCATCTGCAGCGGGGTGACCTGGCCGGCGCCCAGCGCCATGGGCAGATAGGCGGGCTGGCGCGCGGCATCGAATCCAAACTTCGTCACGTAGCCCTGCGCGTACTTCGTGCCGATGTTGTTCAGGATGCGGATGGACACCAGGTTCTTCGACTTCATCAGCGCGGTACGCATGGGCATGGGTCCGTCGAACCCGCCGCCGTAGTTCTTCGGTTCCCACGCCTGGCCGCCTGTTTCTCCGGCGCTGAAATAAAGCGGCGCGTCGTTGATGATGGTCGCGGGCGACAAGCCTTTCTCAAGCGATGCCGAATAGATGAAAGGCTTGAAGCTCGAACCCGGCTGGCGCCACGCCTGTGTGACGTGGTTGAACTTGTTCTTGTTGAAATCGAAGCCGCCGACAAGCGCGCGGATTGCGCCGTCCTGCGGCACGACGGAAACGAACGCGCCTTCCACCTGCGGAAGCTGCGTGATGATCCAGTTGTCGTCTTCGTTTTTCATCAGGCGCACGATGGCGCCAGGGCGCAGGCGCTGACTCGGCTGCGCGCGCGTGCTGAGCGCGCTCGCGACGAAGCGCAAATCGTTGCCTTCAACCGTGGCCACGTTGCCATCGATAAAACTCGCCTTTACCTGCTTCACGTTCGCCGAGGTCACGACGGCTGCAACAATCTCGCCGTTGTCCGGATGGTCGACGAGCGCGTCGTCAATCGCCTGTTCGCGATCGTCGGCATCAGCCGGCAAATCGATGAAACCTTCCGGCCCCCGGTACCCATGCCGGTGTTCATAATCCATCAGGCCTTTTCGCAGCGCACGGTAGGCCGCGTCCTGATCGGCGGAATCGATGGTCGTCACCACGTTCAGCCCACGCGTATAAGCCTCTTCCCGATACTGCGCATACATCATCTGGCGGACCATTTCAGCCACGTACTCGGCGTGCACGCTGAACTCACGTCCCGCGCCTTTCACCACCAGCGGCTGCTTCGCGGCTTCCTCGTACTGTTCCCGCGTGATGTAACGCAACTCGTACATGCGCTCGAGAATGTACTGCTGGCGAACCTTCGCGCGCTTCGGGTTGACGACTGGGTTGTACGCCGACGGCGCTTTGGGCAGGCCGGCGAGCATTGCGGCCTCAGCGAGCGTGATGTCCTTGATGTCCTTGCCGAAATAAACCCGGGCGGCGCTCGCGAAACCGTATGCACGCTGTCCCAGGTAGATCTGGTTCATGTAGACCTCGAGAATCTGGTCCTTGGTGAGCGCCCGCTCGATCTTGTACGCGAGGAGCATTTCGTAAATCTTGCGCGTATAGGTTTTTTCGCTCGACAGGAAGAAATTGCGCGCGACCTGCATGGTGATCGTGCTCGCACCTTGCGATGCATGGCCGTTCGTCAATGCAACCGCGCCGGCACGCAGGATGCCGGTCACGTCGACGCCGCCGTGATCGTAGAAACGGGCGTCCTCGATGGCGAGCACCGCTTTCTTGAGATAGTCCGGCACGTCCTGGATGCGCACCACGCTGCGCCGTTCCTCGCCGAATTCTCCAATCAGCACGTGATCCGCCGTGTACACGCGCAGCGGCACTTTCGGACGGTAGTCAGTGAGCGCGTCGAGCGACGGCAGGTTCGGCTGCGCCACGACGAGCGCGTAACCCAAGACGAGTACGGCGCTGGCGATCAATCCAAAAATGCAAATCATCAGCCCGAGCAGAAGCCTGATCCAGAGCGGACGGCGCTTGCCAGGTTCGGACTGACGGGACGGCGGGGACGACGGAGACTGAGATTGCATGGCACCACCAAAAAACGGTCCCGCGATTATAGCCGCCCGACTTTGCGGCTTTCGGCCGGCTTACTCGGGTGTTGCGCGGAGGTCTCGGAAGCGATGATTTTTGTCGGAATAAGCGTTGACTGAATGACCAAGTCTAACGTTTGCGGCGCGCGCATTGGCGCCAGAATGCCGCCGTTTTAAACCGGCCGGGACCTTGACGTTAGCCACTTGGCTGAGTGGTGACAACCACGCCTGCTGCCCACAATTCTTCCATTGCCAGCGCCCGAACGGTTCGGTGCGCGGCCGGACAGGAGAGGTAGAGCATGGGTGCGCAGACGGCGTTGCGTGGATCAGTGGTGACGGTGACCCGGCGGTTCGCTGCGGGTATCGATATAACCGAGCGGGCGGTGCGACTGGCCGTGGTCAGCAAGCGGCTGCAGGCCAACCGGCCGGTTTGCGTCGAGCGGCTGGAAGAGGTCTTGTTGCCGAGGGGGGCGGTGGTCAGCGGCGATTTCGTCGATGGTGCTGCGATCTCCGCGGCGTTGCGCGAAGCGTTTTCGCGGCTGCCGGCGCGGGGCGCGCTGCGCTCGCTGCGTTGTGCGATGGCGTTGCCTGCATCGGCGACGCTCACCACGCGGGTATTGCTTGAAAAGCTGTCGAATGAAAAGCAGAAGCTTGGTCACGATCCACGCGGCGTGCTCGAGCCGGCCGTGCTGGCCGAGGCCGAGCGCCTGGCGGGTATCGAACGTGGGGCGCTGTCTGTGGACTGGTCGATCTACGAGCGTGACGACGGTGCGACCGAGGTCTCCATCGCAGCCACGGCCCGGCGCTACGTGGAGTCGCGCGTAGAGGCCGCGGCGGGCGCCGACATTGTGCTGAGCGCCATCGATGGCGAGCCGGGCGCCGCCTTGCGTGCGTTGTGCTATTCGGCTGCGATGGAAATCGACCGGGAGGAGCGGTTTGTCGCGTGCTGGATCGAGAGCTCGGGGCTGCATGCGTGGGTTATCGGCGAGGATGGCGTGGAGAACGAGATGCGGTATCCATCGCCGGAATACTCGAGCGCGATCGAGGCGTTGACAGATCTCGTCGGCAATGGGCCTCGCGTGCACTGGATTTATGTGGGCGGGGATATTGAGCTGCTGAATCGGGCGGGGGTGTCTACACAAATGCTGACGGTCACGTTCGGATGCCCGGTCATGCCATTCGAATGCGCGCCGTTTTGCAATGGAGCGCAGCGTGTGGACGACCGCCTCGCGCATTCGCCCTTGTTCGCCGTTGCGCTGGGACTCGGACTGCGTGAGGTGATGCCATGAGCGCGGCTGGTTTGCATGCTTTTAATTTGCTGCCTTATCGGCCGGGCGCGCGGCGTCGTGCGCGCAATCGTGCGTTGGCGTTGCTCGCCGGCGCGAGCGTTGCCGGATGTGGCGCGGTCGGCGCAATGGCCGGATGGGAGGCGCTGACGCGTGCTCATCTGGATGAGCAACGTGTGGCGCTCGATCAGGCGTTGGCCAGGTTGAGCGCGCCTTTGGCGGAGCACGCGCGTCTGGCCGAGCGGGAAGCCTTGGGCAAGCGCGCCGAAAGTGCCGCCGTGCCGATCGCCGAGCCGCGTGCGCGATTTCTCGGTTTGCTCGACGCGCTGGCGCAAGGGGCATCGCAGGGTAGGGTTGGTTTGCAGCGCGTGACGCAGCGAGTGAGCGAAGTCGAGCTTGCCGCGAGTGCACCGGATTCCCACACCGCTGCAGCGTGGCTCAAGGCGCTTGAAGATGTGCCGGGCGTGGGTGCTGTCGAGGTTGTCGAAATGCGCCGGCGAGTCGTTTCGCCTGTGAAAAACGTGCGGGTGGACAGGTCCGGCGCTTACGACTTCATCGCGCTCGTGCGATGGGCGGATGGCGTTGGGAGTGCCAAGAACGCGAAACCGTTGAAGGCTGGCAAGCGGGCGCTCTCACCATCGGCTTCCAAACCTGGCGTCCGGAGCAGCACGCGATGAAACCTTCATATGCCAACCTTCTTGCGCTCCTCTCCGAGCCACTCGATGCCTGGAGCAACTTTCGACTTGCAGTGACGGGCGTTGTCGTGGTCGCGCTGGTGTTTGCATTGGGCACTACGCTATGGCGCTCATCCGATATGGGCGGCACGCAAGCAAGCCGCTCGGCGCTGGATGACGCCAGGCATCGGCTTGACCGTGCCCGCACAGTGACCAACGAATTGCCGGCGATGCGCACGCGCTCGGGCGAGGACGCACGCCGATCACGCTGGACCGTCGCTGACGCGCTTCACGAGATCACCGCGCTCGCCGCTCAAAGCGGATTGCGGATCGGAACCATAGAACCATCGGTGCAAAAGGGCGAGGGCCTCGAGAGCGAGCGGCCGCTGCGGTTTCGCGCGGAAGGTTCGTTTGGTGAGATCCGGCGTTTCATGGAAGCGCTCGAGGGGCTGCCGCGTCTGGTCGTACCCGCTGACGTGCAGATCAAACGGGACGTATTGGTTAGCAATTCGCTCGGCCTGGACGCAACGCTGCGGGTCTTTGAGGACCTGCCGGCTGTTGCACGTCCAGAACCGTCGCGGCGGGACGCATTCGCCATTGACCCCTTCGGCGTGAAAAACGGCACCGGCCCCGGCGATGCAGGCGCGATGCTTCTGGTCGGCACGCTGCGGAGCCGAAGCCGTTCCATGGCGCTGCTGGAAACCGCTGCGGGCATCGACGGATATACACCGGGTCAAGCGGTCGGCGACGAATGGCTCGGCAGCGTGCGTGCGCGCTCGATCGATTTGCGTCGTAGCGATGGCGTCGTGCGGACGATTGCTTTTGCCGAGGATCGGCCATGAGGTGCATGCGTGTAATGGCACAGGCGGAGCGCGGGGTTTGTCGCCGGATGATTGCCTGGAGCAGCGCGTCAATCCTGTTGCTGCAGTCTGCTGGCGTGGACGCCGCGATTGCTCCGCTCCCGCCCTTGCCGGCCAGCTTTCCGTTGACGCTGCCCACCGATCAGTTCGCCGAGGACACATCGGCGGACGTTCCAGCGGAGCCGTCCGGGGAGGATGGCGCGTGGCTCGCTCCGGCGAAGGGCGCTGCGCCCGCCATAGCCCCTTCCACCCCCGATGCCCCGCCGCTCGAAGGCCCGCCCACGCCTTTGCCGCCCATGGAGCGCATGAGCCGTAGCGCGCCTGATCGCGCAGATGCGGCCAACGACGATGGCAAACCGATCTCGCTCAACCTGAAGAATGCGGACCTCGGCGCGGTACTGCAGACGTTCGCGAAGTTCTCAGGGGTGAATATCGTGGCGAGTGACAAGATTCGCGGGCAAGTATCGATCAATCTGATCGATGTCCCCTGGCGGCGCGCGTTCGATACGCTTCTCGACGTCCACGGCCTTGCAATGGAGCGCCACGGCGACGTGATCTGGGTCGCGCCGATGGCCGAACTCGCGGCGCGCGAGCGTCTGCGCTACGAGGCCCATGCGCGTGCCGCGGACCTGGAGCCGCTTGGCAGCCGTACGTTTGTCCTGCGCTACCCGCGCGCCGACGACGTCAGGAAGCTGCTTACCGGCTCGGGCAACCAGCGGGTGTTGTCGAAGCGCGGTTCCGTCATGGCCGACGCACGCACGAACCTGCTGTTCGTCACGGACCTTGATGCACGCGTCGCGGAGATCGCCGAGCTGATCGCGCGGATCGACCAGCCGACGCCACAAGTGATGATCGAGGCGCGCATCGTGGAAGGTGAAACCGGGTTTTCGCGCAACCTGGGCGCGAGGCTGTCGATGATAGCCACCGGCGAGGGCACCGCGCGCGGGCTGGTAGCGGGTACGGACGGCGCGGTGCTCGATCTGTCGGCGCGGCCTATCGGCGGATTCGATGCAGCCACCGCCGGCCTCACGCTTTTCGCCGCCCAGGCGACGCGGCTGCTGAACATCGAGCTGAGCGCACTCGAAACGGAAGGGCGCGGCGAGATCGTGTCGAGCCCGCGCGTGGTCACGGCCGATCGCGTGAAAGCGATTGTCGAGCAGGGCACGGAATTGCCGTATCAGGCGAAGGTCGGCAACGGCGTGTCGGGCGTGCAATTTCGCCGCGCGGCGCTGAAACTGGAGGTCGAACCGCAAATCACGCCGCATGGGCATGTGATCCTGGACCTGGATGTATCGAAGGATAGTGTCGGCGAGCAGACTGCCGCGGGGCCTGCGATCAACACAAAACACGTGCAGACCCGAGTGGAAGTGGAGGACGGCGGCACGGTGGCGATCGGCGGAATATATTCGAGCGACGAGCGCGACGACGTCACCCGCGTCCCGTTGCTCGGTAAAATCCCGGGACTGGGCTGGCTTTTTCGTCACACCGCGCGCCGGAATTCGCGCAGCGAACTGGTCATTTTTATCACCCCGCACATCGTCCCGGCGCGCTTGTGAAGGTCGCCGCAAAGCCTGTGGCAAGCCTTCGGCGAGGCTTTCCGGCTCGACAAAGCGGCCCTTTTGCCTTTAAGCTCCCGCACGAACGGGACCAGAATCGGGACCGGAATCAATGCAAAGGTAAGCGAGTTGGAAGCCGGGCAAACGAACTCGAACGTATTTTTCGTCGGACTCATGGGAGCAGGCAAGACCACCGTGGGGCGGGCGGTTGCGCGCCGCTTGCAGCGTTCGTTCATCGATTCCGACCTCGAAATCGAGGCGCGCACGGGCGCGCGCATTCCCGTGATCTGGGAAGTCGAGGGCGAAGCAGGCTTCCGGCAGCGGGAGGCGGACGTGATCGATGAGCTGTCACGACGCGAGAATATCGTCCTCGCCACGGGCGGCGGCGCGATTCTCCGCCCCGAAAATCGCGATCATCTGAAGAATCGCGGCCTGGTGATCTACCTGCGCGCGACGCCGCACGAGCTCTGGCAGCGCACCCGCCGCGATAAAAACCGGCCGCTTCTGCAAACCGACGACCCGCGCGGCAAGCTGGAAGCGCTCTACAAGACGCGCGATCCGTTGTATCAGGAGTGCGCGCATTTCATCGTGGAAACGGGGCGGCCGACGGTGAACAACCTCGTCAACATGGTGTTGATGCAACTGGAGATGGCCGGCATCGCCAAGCCGGCTACGTCATAATGTCGGCCATGATTACCGTCAACGTTGAACTGGGCGATCGCGCCTACCCCATCCATATCGGTGCAGGACTGATTGGCCAAACGGAACTGTACGCGCCGCATATTGCGGGGTCATCGGTTGCCATCGTCACCAACACCAACGTTGATCCGCTTCATGGCGACGCGCTGCGCGCCGCGCTCGCGCCGCTTGGCAAGAAAGTCACGACCGTCGTTCTTCCGGATGGCGAGGCGCACAAGAATCTCGACACGCTCAATCAGATTTTCACCGCGCTCCTGACCGAGCGCGCCGACCGCAAGACCACGCTGATTGCGCTGGGCGGCGGGGTGATCGGCGACATGACCGGGTTTGCTGCGGCGAGCTACATGCGCGGCATCCCGTTCATCCAGGTGCCGACCACGCTGCTTTCGCAGGTGGATTCGTCGGTGGGCGGCAAGACGGGCATCAACCATCCGCTTGGCAAGAACATGATCGGCGCGTTTTATCAGCCGCAAGCGGTGATCGCGGATATCGGCGTGTTGGGCACGCTGCCGCCGCGCGAACTTGCTGCCGGTATCGCGGAAGTGATCAAGACGGGCGCGATCGCCGACAGCGAATTCTTCGACTGGATCGAGGCGAACACGCCTGCGCTCAACGACTGCGACGCCACCGCGCTCGCGCATGCGGTCAAGCGCTCGTGTGAGGTGAAGGCGTCGGTGGTTGCCGCCGACGAACGCGAAGGCGGCCTGCGCGCGATTCTCAACTTCGGCCATACGTTTGGCCACGCGATCGAAGCTGGCCTCGGCTATGGCGAATGGCTGCACGGCGAGGCGGTCGGTACGGGCATGGTGATGGCTGCGGATCTGTCGGTGCGGCTTGGCCGGCTGGACGAACAATCGCGTGCGCGCCTGGTTCGCGTGATCGCAGACGCCAAATTGCCGGTGAAGGCCCCGGCGCTGGGTGAGCAACGATATATCGACTTGATGAAAGTCGATAAAAAAGCTGAGGCGGGCGAGATCAAGTTCATCCTGCTCAAGCATTTCGGTGAAACCGAGATCACCGGCGCCCCGGACGACGCCGTGCGTGCGACACTCGCGGCCAGCATCTGAGCGGCCACGCTCCGCGACATCCCCAGTGCCGCGCGAGTCTTGACCGCGGCTAAAGAAGAACAAAGAACCAACGAACGAAAGGGCAAGAGATCGACTCGGGCCAATGGCCGCTGATCGGACGCGGTTGATGCTGCGTTCAAGCGCGGCGATTGCCAGGCAGGACATGACGATGATTCGGAGCAGCCGGTGAGCGACAAGACATTTCAGGTTTCCAGCATCACACCGACGTCATTCGCACTCGAGGCGCATCTCGCGCCGTACGCCGCGCATTCCGCCGAATCTCGCGGCCGCCGCTTCGAAGAAAAAGCGCCCGTCGCACGCAGTGAATTCCAGCGCGACCGCGATCGCATCGTTCATTCGACTGCTTTTCGACGGCTCGAATACAAGACTCAGGTTTTCGTGAATCACGAAGGCGACCTGTTTCGCACACGCCTCACACACAGCCTCGAAGTCGCGCAGATCGCGCGTTCGGTCGCGCGCAATCTACGCGTGAACGAAGATCTGGTGGAAGCCATTTCGCTCGCGCACGATCTCGGCCATACGCCGTTCGGCCATGCAGGACAGGACGCGCTGAACGAATGCATGCGCGAGCACGGTGGGTTCGAACACAACTTGCAAAGCCTCGTGGTTGTCGACGAACTCGAAGAACACTATGGCGCATTCGATGGCTTGAACCTGTGCTTCGAAACACGCGAAGGCATTCTCAAGCATTGTTCGCGTGAAAACGCGCTGAAGCTCGGCGAACTGGGCGAACGCTTTTTAAAGCGCAAACAGCCGTCGATAGAAGCGCAGATCGCGAATGTGGCCGACGAGATCGCGTACAACAATCACGATGTCGACGACGGCCTGCGCTCCGGCCTGATCACGCTCGAGCAGCTCTCGAACGTGGCGCTCTGGCAGACGCATTACGAAGCGGCGCGCGCTGAATATCCGGATATCGAAGGACGCCGGCTGATTCACGAGACCATTCGGCGGATCATCAACACGCTGATCGTGGACCTGATCGAATCGACGAGCGAGAACCTGGCGCGCGTCAATCCGCAATCCATCGAAGACGTTCGCAATGCACCCGCCCTCGTCACGCACGGGGCCGCCGTCGCGGCACAGGCTGCCGAACTCAAGCGCTTCCTGTACAAGAACCTGTATCGCCATTACCGCGTGATGCGCATGGCGAACAAGGCGCAGCGCGTGGTGAGCGGCCTGTTCAAGGCGTTCATTGACGACCCGCGCCTGTTGCCGCCCGATTACCAGGCGCGTGCGCTGGTCACGGAAGAATCGGCGAACGATACTCACGGCGGCGCGGCCGCCGGGAACACAACGCAGGCGCGGCTGATCGCGCATTACATTGCGGGCATGACGGACCGGTACGCGCTGAAGGAATACGGACGTCTGTTCGTCATCGACGATAACTAGAATCGCGCATTCGAGGGTTTTTCGAGCTTCCCTCACGCGCAAGACACGCACACTTCACCCGGGTCCAAGGAGACGTAACTCATGAGTAGTCGCAAGCTGCTGGTCAGCGCCATTTCCCTCGCTGCCGCTTTGACGTTTGGCGCAAGCCAGGCGCAGGCCGCAACAGAAATCCAGTTCTGGCATGCAATGGAATCCGCGCTCGGCGAACGCGTGAACGACATCGCGAACGACTTCAACAAGTCGCAAAGCGACTACAAGATCGTGCCGGTCTTCAAGGGCAGCTACGACCAGACGCTGGCGGCCGGGATCGCGGCGTACCGCAGCGGCAACGCGCCGGCCATCCTGCAAGTCTATGAAGTCGGTACGGCCACGATGATCCAGGCCAAGAAAGCCGTGATTCCCGTGTCCGATGTCTTCAAGCAAGCCGGCGTTCCGCTCGACGAAAAAGCATTCGTGCCGACCATCGCCAGCTATTACAGCGACGCCAAGACGGGCCAGTTGATTTCGATGCCGTTCAACAGCTCCACGCCCGTGCTGTACTACAACAAGGACGCGTTCAAGAAGGCCGGCATAGATCCGACGCATGCGCCGAAAACATGGGGCGAACTCGAAGCCGATTCGAAGAAGCTGAAAGCGGCCGGCATGTGCGGTTATTCGTCGGGCTGGCAGAGCTGGATTCAGCTTGAAAACTACAGCGCGTGGCACGGTGCGCCGTTTGCATCGAAGAACAATGGTTTTGACGGCACCGACGCCGTGCTCGAATTCAACAAGCCGCTGCAGATCGCGCACATTCAATTCCTGCAGAACATGGCCAAGGACGGCACGTTCACCTACGTTGGCCGGAAGGACGAAGCGGTATCGAAGTTTTACAGCGGCGATTGCGGCATCGTGACCAACTCGTCGGGCTCGCTTGCCAACATCAAGAAGTACGCGAAGTTCAGCTTCGGCACGGGCATGATGCCGTACGACGAAAGCGTGAAGGGCGCACCGCAAAACGCGATCATCGGCGGGGCGAGTCTCTGGGTGCTGTCGGGCAAGGACGCGGCAACGTACAAGGGCGTCGCCAAGTTCCTGGCGTATCTGACGTCGCCGGCGGTTGCGGCCAAATGGCATCAGGACACGGGTTATCTGCCGGTCACGACAGCCGCGTACGAGCTGACGCAAAAGCAGGGTTTCTATGACAAGAATCCCGGCGCCGATACCGCCATCAAGCAGATGTTGAACAAGCCGCCGTTACCGTTCACGAAAGGCCTGCGTCTTGGCAACATGCCGCAGATCCGCACGATCGTCGACGAGGAGCTCGAACAAGTCTGGGCGCGAAAGAAGACGCCGAAGGACGCACTGGATTCAGCCGTATCGCGCGGCGACGATCTGCTGCGCCGATTCGAAAAGGCAGGAAGCTAAGAGCGCGCCATGGAAAAACGATCGCGGTTCAATACAAGCCTGCTGCCTTACCTGCTGGTCGCGCCGCAACTCGCGATCACCGCGATCTTTTTCCTGTGGCCGGCGGGTGAAGCGTTGTGGCAGGCCACGCAGACGCAGGATGCTTTTGGGACGTCGAGCGAGTTCGTCGGGCTGGCGAACTTCAAGCAGATCTTCACGGATCCGCTGTATCTGTCGTCGTTCAACACGACGATCATCTTTTGCACGCTCGTCACCGTATCGGGGCTCGTCATTTCGCTGCTGCTTGCGGCATGCGCCGATCGCGTGACGCGCGGCGCCAAGACTTATCAGACGCTGCTGATCTGGCCGTACGCGGTGGCGCCGGCCATTGCCGCCGTGTTGTGGTCGTTCCTGTTCAATCCGAGTATTGGACTGGTGACGTATGCGCTCGCGAAATACGGCATTGTCTGGAACCATGCGTTGAACGGCTCGCAGGCCATGTTCCTCGTGGTGCTGGCATCCGTGTGGAAACAGGTGAGCTACAACTTCCTGTTCTTCTACGCCGGGCTGCAAGCCATTCCGCGCTCGCTGATCGAAGCGGCGGCTATCGACGGCGCAGGTCCCGTCCGGCGTTTCTTCGGAATTGCGTTGCCGTTGTTGTCGCCAACGAGTTTCTTCCTGTTGACCGTGAACGTGGTCTACGCCTTCTTCGATACCTTCCCGGTCATCGATGCGGCAACCGGCGGCGGCCCTGCGCAATCCACGAAGACCCTCATCTACAAGATCTTTGCCGAAGGTTTCCAGGGCCTCGATATCGGCAGTTCCGGCGCGCAGTCCGTCGTGCTGATGGTGATCGTGGTGGCGCTGACCGTCGTGCAATTCCGTTTCATTGAACGTCGGGTGCAGTACTCATGATCGAAAACCGTCGCGGTTTCGACCTCTTTTGCCACGCGGTGCTGATCGTGGGCGTGGTGCTGGTCGTGTTTCCGGTGTACATCGCGTTTTGCGCGGCCACCATGAGCGAAGCGGAAGTTTTCAACGTGCCGCTGTCGCTCGTGCCAAGTACGCATTTGTTCGAGAACGTCGCGCACATCTGGACGCATGGCAGCGGCAGCGCGGCAAGTCCGTTTGGCCGCATGCTGATGAACAGCCTGGTCATGGCGCTCGTGATTTCCATCGGGAAGATCGTCATTTCGATGCTGTCCGCGTATGCCATCGTGTTCTTCCGTTTCCCGTTCAAGAACCTCGCGTTCTGGCTCATCTTCATCACGCTCATGCTTCCGGTGGAAGTACGGATCTTTCCGACGGTGCAAGTGGTTTCATCGATGCACATGAGCAATACGTACGCGGGGTTGACGCTGCCGCTGATTGCATCGGCGACGGCGACGTTCTTGTTCCGCCAGTTCTTCATGACGCTGCCCGATGAACTCATGGAGGCGGCGCGCATCGACGGCGCCGGCGCGTTGCGTTTCCTTTGGGACGTAGTGTTGCCGCTCTCGAAGACCAACATTGCCGCGCTCTTCGTGATCACCTTCATCTACGGCTGGAACCAGTACTTGTGGCCCATCCTGATCAGCAGCGACCAGTCGATGCAAACCGCGGTCGTCGGCATCAAGAGCATGATCGGTTCGGGCGACACGGCCACCGAGTGGCATCTCGTGATGACCGCGACGTTGCTCGCCATGTTGCCGCCGCTCGCTGTCGTGCTGAGCATGCAGCGCTGGTTCGTGCGTGGTCTTGTCGATTCCGAAAAATAATGGAGCTCACTCAATGATCCTTGAAGTCGCTCAATTGCCGGTCAAGGCCGGCGAGGAAGCTGCGTTCGAAGCAGCGTTCGCGCAAGCCGCGAAGATCATCTCGGCGCAGCCGGGATACCTCTCGCATGAACTCGTGCGCGGCGCCGACGCCGGCAACGGTTCGCAATACGTTCTGCTGGTCCGCTGGGAAACCGTCGCGGCGCATCAGGACGGCTTTCGCAATTCCGCCGATTATCAAAAATGGCGCGAGTTGCTGCACAAATTCTATGAACCGGGCATCGCGGTCGCGCATTTTGCGACGGTCGCGGGCGCACTGAAATGAAGGCGGGTCGATGGCTGCACTAAGCCTTCAAGGCGTCAAGAAAACATACGATGGCAAGCAATTCGTCTTGCACGGCATCGACGTGCAAGTGGCCGATGGCGAATTCGTCGTCATGGTCGGTCCGTCGGGCTGCGGAAAATCCACGTTGCTGCGGATGGTGGCGGGACTCGAAAGCGTGTCCGAAGGGACGATTTCCATCGGCGAGAAGGTGGTGAACAAGCTCGAGCCGAAGGATCGGGACATCGCGATGGTGTTCCAGAACTACGCGCTGTATCCGCACATGAGCGTCGCGCAGAACATGGCGTACGCGCTGAAGATCAGCGGCGTGGGCAAGTCGGATATCGACCGGCGTGTGCAGAACGCGGCGAAGATCCTGGAGCTCGAACCGCTGCTGCAGAGAAAACCGCGCGAGTTGTCGGGCGGGCAGCGGCAACGCGTGGCGATGGGCCGCGCGATCGTGCGCGAACCGGCCGTGTTTCTGTTCGATGAACCGCTCTCCAATCTCGACGCAAAGCTGCGCGTGCAGATGCGGCTGGAGATTCAGCGGCTGCACGCCCGGCTCTCGACCACGAGCCTGTACGTCACGCACGACCAGATCGAAGCCATGACGCTCGCGGAGCGCGTGATCGTGATGAATCGCGGCTACGCGGAACAGATCGGACCGCCGACCGAAGTCTATGAACGCCCGGCGACTGTTTTCGTGGCGAGTTTTATCGGCTCGCCGGCCATGAATCTGATGCAAGGACGCGTGTCGGATGACGGTTCGACTTTCGATGTCGCCGGCAATGGGCCGCGCCTCCCGCTCGCCGGCATGCATGCGCTGACGCAGGACCTGAAGGGCCGCGAGTGGACGCTGGGCATCCGGCCGGAACACATGCTGCCGGAGCAGCAGAGCGCGCATGTGTCGCTTACCGTGGATTCCTGTGAGCTGCTTGGCGCCGACAACCTCGCTCACGGCCGCTGGGGCGATCACGACGTCGCGGTGCGTTTGCCGCACGAGCATCGGCCGGCACGTGGCGAGGCGCTGGAAGTGGCGCTGCCGGCGCATCGCCTGCATATCTTCGATCCGCAGACCGGGCGGCGCGTGAACTGAAAAAGGACGAATTACGATGAAAATCTGGCCTTATCCGCGCATCGTCGCGCATCGCGGCGGCGGCAAGGTCGCGCCGGAAAACACGCTGGACGGAATCGATACCGGCGCACGGCTCGGCCTGAAGATGATCGAATTCGATGCGAAGTTATCGGCTGACAACGTCGTGTTCCTGCTGCACGACGACCTGGTGGACCGGACGTCGAATGGTCGCGGACCCGCGAAAGCGATGCGCTATGAGGAAATCGAGCTGCTCGATGCCGGCACGTGGTTCGATCCGCGTTTCGCCGGCGCACGCATGCCGACGCTCGCGCAGGTCGCCGAGCGTTGTTTCTCGCACGGCCTTGCCGCGAACATCGAAATCAAGCCGTGCGAAGGGCGCGACGTGGAAACCGGCGTTCTGGTCGCGCAAGAGGCGGCGCGCTTATGGGCCAATGCCGAGCCGGCGCCGCTGTTGTCATCGTTTTCGTACGATGCACTCAAGGCCGCCGCCGAAGCCGCGCCCGATTTGCCGCGCGGAATGCTCTACGAGGAGATTCCCGCCGATTGGCGCGCGCAGACCGCCGCGCTGTCATGCGTGTCGTTGCATGCGGACCACACGACGCTCAATGAGGCCCTGGTCCGCGAGATCAAGGACTCAGGCTTGCGGATTCTCGCCTACACGGTCAATGAACCGGCCCGCGCTCGCGAACTCGCGCAGTGGGGCGTGGATGCGATCTGTACGGATCGTATCGATGTGATTGGCGTGGACTTCCTCGGATAATTCCGTCAGCAGACGACAAATAAAAACGCGCGCCGGGAATTTCCCGGCGCGTTTTTTCGCATCGCTGAAACTTATCGGGCGCGAGCCAGCAGCACGCCCGCGACGAGCGCGAGGCCACCGACCAGGGCAATGGTCTGCCAGGGTTTTTCGTGAATATAGGTGTCCGCATCGGTCAGCGCTGCGTTGGCGCGGGCGCGTACTGCGTCTTGAGTGTCGTTCAAGCGGGCGCGCGCCGAATCCACGCTTTTGCTCAACTGAGTACGCAATGCGGCGACATCCGCCGATGTCCCTTCTGACAACGTTTCTTCAATCTTTGAAATCAGCGTGCGAAGTTCGCCGCCGATATCCTGCGCCGCGTCGCTGCTGTGCCGTGAAATCCGGCGAGCACGGCGGCTGGTGGAGTTCCATGAATCTCCGATGGCGTCTCGCGTATTGGGAAAGGCGTTCATAGGATCGCTCCGTCGATGGATGAATCGTGGATGGGCCGCAACCTTAAGTTGGCGGAAACGCTAGAGGTGAGCAAGTTGGATGCCGGTTCACTTGTCGGGTTCAACAATGCGCGCTGAAGCCTTGCCGCACAAGGCGTTTGATCAATTGAAAAGAGGACGAAAGGGTAGAAAGTGCGCTGGCACCTACCTGCTGACACAATATCCGGGTCATTTTTACAAGCCGATGAATACAAAGCGCCGCCGCGTTTCACCCGCGACGGCGCTTGTTTCTTGCTATTGCTTGCTATGGCTTCAACCCGGAGCGTCAGAACCGGTATCCAACGTTCAAATACGTCACGATCGGATTCAGCCTGAGCTTCGCCTCGGTCTTGACGGTCAGCGGTCCAACGGGCGTCTGGGCTTGCGTGGTCAGCTTGGCAGTGGCATGCAAGGGCACGAAGGAGAGTGAGAAGCCAGCGAACCAGTGTTCCGAAAACGAATAAGTAAGACCTGCATTAAACACGGGAGCCCAGGAACGATCCGTGGATACGTCGGTCGGACCATGCAGCACGTTGCTTTCAAATCCCGTATTCGTGATCTTGGCGTCGGTGAACCACACCCGCGTTACGCCAATCCCCACGTACGGGCGCAGTTTGGCCTGTGGTTGCATGAAGTAATACTTCAGAAGAAACGTCGGACTCCATTGCTTGGCCGTTCCGATCGTGCCGTAACCGGAGTAACTCTTGTCACCCTTGAGATCGAACTTGGGCGGAATGCCGAGTACGAACTCGCCGGCGATATGGTCGGTGACGAAGTAGCCCGCAGTGAAACCTGCCGTATCACCATTCGAGAGGCTGGCGCCCGTGTTGGGCACCTCGATACCAACCGGCGATCCACCCACGCTGGTCTCCTTGAGCGGACCGCTGCTCGAGAGCGGTGCAAAGTGGAACCAGCCTGTGGTGAAGTAAAAAGTATTTGCCGACTGGGCATGTGCTGCGCCCGTGATGCAGGTAAATGCTGCAACCCCCGTCACTACCTGTTTTATTTTCATTGAGTGCTCCTCCGAGAAAGCACGCTAATTATGAACAGAACAATTGAAACAAACCACGTTTCACCGCAAAGCGTTTTCCCTAAGAGGAATGCCGGCTCCAAATGGGTTAGCGCTATACGTAAAACTGTCTCGTACACCTGAGTTCCCTCGTCGATGCGAATCGCCGGCATCTCAACGAAAAAATTCAAGGTGGCCCAGAATATCGTTTAGACGGACCCCCGGAGCGCCGCCGGAACTCCCCGAAACCGATCAACGCCCGACCAACGGAAAATCCAGAATGGCACGGCTTGCACGACTCTACGTTCCCGAACAGCCGCAGCACGTCATCTTGCGCGGTCTCGACCAGCAGCCCGCTTTCATCGATGCTCCGGACTACGAGCTTTTTATCGAATGTCTGCGCACGGCTTCCCGCGACCACAATCTCGCCATCCACGCCTACGCGCTCATGCCCGGCGCGGTGCACCTGCTCGTCACGCCCCGCGACGAAGCAAGTCTGCCCAAAGCGATGCAGGCGGTCGGCAGGCGCTACGTCGCGCACTTCAACCGACGGTACGCCCGTCGCGGCACGCTATGGGAGGGCCGCTACCGCGCAACGGTGATCGAAGGTGAAACCTACTTCCTGCTCGCAAGCCGCGTGGTCGAGATGGCGCCGGTGCAGGCGGGTCTCGCGGGCACGCCGCAAGACTACAAGTGGTCGAGCTACCGGCATCACATCGGCCTGACGCTCGACAGCCTGATCACCGACCATGCGCTTTTCTGGAAGCTCGGCAACACTCCGTTCGAGCGCCAGCGCGCTTATCTCGAGCTGTGCGAGCAACCGCTCGATGAACGCGAAGCCAACCGTCTCCTTCAAGCGACACTCAAGGGCTGGGTGCTCGGCAGCGATTCTTACCGCGAATGGGCGGCGCGCGCAGCCAACCGGCGCGTCTCGCCGCTGCCCCGTGGCCGGCCCCGCAAGATTCGCGAAACACCACAGACGCAATAACGGACTTTTGAGCAAGAACTGAAGAATGAACCAACGGCATGACGATAAAAATCGGCATGCCGTTTTATTTTCATCGAACTTGATGTGACACCAATTAAATCAAGTTTTCATGCACCAACTCGATAATAGGTGCCAGATCATAGCGTTTTCATTGCCAACTGTTTGATTGATCGCGTATATTTCGTTTTCCGGCGGTTCGGGACGCATTGCGTCCGTTGTACGACCGGCTTCGTGTCGATCGTCAGGTTCCAGGTCTTGCCCTGACCGTGGCACGAGCAACGCATAAAGCATGTTCAACGGCCGCTCTCGGCCCCCCACAGAACACGGTGACCCATGAACGATCAATTGCCGCCGACTCTCGGTTCCGCTCCCGCCGCTCAGGGCATGTACGACCCTGAGAACGAACACGACTCGTGTGGCGTTGGCTTCGTTGCGCATATCAAAGGCAAGAAGCGCCACGAAATCATCCAGCAGGGTCTGAAGATCCTTGAAAACCTCGACCATCGGGGCGCTGTTGGCGCCGACAAGCTGATGGGCGACGGCGCGGGCATCCTGATCCAGATCCCCGACGGGTTTTATCGTGAGGAAATGGCGAAGCAGGGCGTGACGTTGCCGCCGGAAGGCGAGTACGGCGTCGGCATGATCTTTTTGCCGAAAGAACACGCATCGCGTCTGGCGTGCGAGCAGGAGCTCGAACGCACGGTGAAGGCGGAAGGCCAGATCGTGCTCGGCTGGCGTGATGTCCCCGTCGACGCCACCATGCCGATTTCGCCGACCGTGAAAGCAAGCGAACCGCTGATCCGCCAGATCTTCATCGGCCGCGGCAAGGACATTGTCGTGACCGACGCGCTCGAGCGGAAGCTGTACGTGATCCGCAAGACCGCCAGCCACCGCATCCAGGCGCTCAAGCTGAAGCACGGCAAGGAATACTTCGTGCCGTCGATGTCAGCGCGCACCATCGTTTATAAAGGTCTGTTGCTGGCCGGCCAGGTCGGCGTGTATTACCGCGACCTGCAGGACGACCGCACGGTGTCGGCGCTTGCGCTCGTGCACCAGCGTTTCTCCACGAACACGTTCCCTGCGTGGGAACTCGCGCACCCGTACCGCATGATTGCGCACAACGGTGAAATCAACACCGTGAAGGGCAACGTCAACTGGCTGAACGCGCGTACTGGCGCGATCGCAAGCTACGTGCTGGGCGACGACCTGCCGAAACTCTGGCCGCTGATCTATCCGGGCCAGTCGGACACGGCATCGTTCGATAACTGCCTCGAATTGCTCGTGATGGCGGGTTATCCGCTCGTCCACGCCATGATGATGATGATTCCCGAAGCCTGGGAACAGCACACGCTGATGGACGACAACCGTCGCGCGTTCTACGAATATCACGCGGCCATGATGGAGCCGTGGGACGGCCCCGCCGCAATCGCGTTCACCGATGGCCGCCAGATCGGCGCCACGCTCGACCGTAACGGCCTGCGTCCGGCGCGCTACGTGATCACGGACGACGACCTCGTCATCCTGGCATCGGAAGCGGGCGTGCTGCCTGTGCCGGAATCGAAGATCGTGAAGAAGTGGCGTCTGCAGCCGGGCAAGATGTTCCTGATCGACATGGAGCAAGGCCGGATCATCGACGACAAGGAACTCAAGGACAACCTCGCGAACGGCAAGCCGTACAAGAGCTGGATCGACGCTGTGCGCATCAAGCTCGACGAGATCGAACCTAAGGCGGAAGAAGTCGATACCCAGCGTCGCGAAGCCGCGGCTTTGCTGGATCGTCAGCAGGCGTTCGGCTACACGCAGGAAGACGTCAAGTTCCTGATGGCCCCCATGGCGCAACTGGGCGAAGAAGCCGTCGGTTCAATGGGCAACGACTCGCCGCTGGCGGTCATGTCCAACAAGAACAAGACGCTGTATCACTACTTCAAGCAGTTGTTCGCGCAAGTGACAAACCCGCCGATCGACCCGATCCGCGAGAACATGGTGATGTCGCTGGTGTCGTTCGTCGGCCCGAAGCCGAACTTGCTCGACACCACCAACATCAACCCCACGATGCGTCTCGAAGTCTCGCAGCCCGTGCTCGACTTCAAGGACATCGCGAAGATTCGCGCCATCGACAAATACACCGGCGGCAAGTTCAGCTCGTACGAACTGAGCATCTGCTATCCGGTCGTGTGGGGCAACGAAGGCGTTGAAGCACGCCTCGCCTCGCTGTGCGCGGAAGCCGTGGATGCAGTGAAGTCCGGCTACAACATGTTGATCGTGTCGGATCGCAAGATGGATCGCGACAATCTCGCCATTCCGGCGCTGCTCGCCACGTCCGCCATTCATACGCATCTCGTGCAGCATGGCCTGCGCACGAGCACGGGCCTGGTCGTGGAAACGGGATCGGCGCGCGAGACGCATCACTTTGCGTTGCTGGCTGCATACGGCGCGGAAGCCGTGCATCCGTACCTGGCGCTTGAAACGCTCGCGCAAATGGCGGAAGGCCTGAAAGGCGATCTTTCCGCCGACAAAGCCATCTACAACTACACGAAGGCCGTGGGCAAGGGCTTGTACAAGGTCATGTCGAAGATGGGCATCTCCACGTACATGTCGTACACGGGCGCGCAGATTTTCGAAGCCGTCGGTTTGTCGAGCGATCTGGTCGAGAAGTACTTCAAGGGCACGGCATCGAAGGTTGGCGGTATCAGCATCTTCGAAGTGGCCGAGGAAGCGATCCGTTTGCATCGTGAGGCGTTTGGCGAGAACCCGGTCCTCGCGACCATGCTCGATGCCGGCGGTGAATATGCGTATCGCGTGCGCGGTGAAGAGCACATGTGGACGCCGGATGCCATCGCCAAGCTGCAGCATTCCACGCGCAGCAATTCGTACCAGACGTACAAGGAATATGCGCACCTGATCAACGACCAGACGAAGCGTCACATGACGTTCCGTGGCCTGTTCGAGTTCAAGGTCGATCCCACCAAGGCGATTCCGCTCGATGAAGTGGAACCGGCGAAGGAAATCGTCAAGCGTTTTGCGACGGGCGCGATGTCGCTGGGTTCCATCAGCACGGAGGCGCACGCGACGCTGGCTGTGGCCATGAACCGTATCGGCGGGAAGTCGAACACGGGTGAAGGCGGCGAAGATGCAAACCGGTATCGCAACGAACTGCGCGGCATTCCGATCAAGAACGGCGACACCATGCGCTCGGTCATCGGCGACGAAGTCGTCACCGACATCCCGCTGAAGGATGGCGATTCGCTGCGCTCCAAGATCAAGCAGGTGGCGTCGGGACGTTTCGGCGTGACGGCCGAGTATCTGTCGTCGGCTGATCAGATCCAGATCAAGATGGCGCAGGGCGCGAAGCCTGGCGAAGGCGGACAACTGCCGGGCCACAAGGTCAGCGATTACATCGGCAAGTTGCGCTATTCGGTGCCGGGCGTGGGCCTGATCTCGCCGCCGCCGCACCACGATATCTATTCCATCGAAGACCTGGCGCAGCTCATTCACGATCTGAAGAACGTAAACTCGTCGTCGAGCGTGTCGGTGAAGCTCGTGTCGGAAGTGGGCGTTGGAACCGTCGCCGCTGGCGTTGCAAAGGCAAAGGCGGATCACGTCGTGATCGCAGGCCACGATGGCGGCACGGGCGCTTCGCCGTTGTCATCGCTCAAGCATGCGGGCACGCCGTGGGAACTGGGTTTGGCTGAAACGCAGCAGACGCTCGTGCTCAATCGTCTGCGCGGGCGTATCCGCGTGCAGGCCGACGGTCAGATGAAAACCGGCCGCGACGTGGTGATCGGTGCGCTGCTCGGCGCCGATGAATTCGGTTTCGCGACCGCGCCGCTCGTCGTGCAGGGTTGCATCATGATGCGCAAGTGTCACCTGAACACGTGCCCGGTCGGTGTTGCAACGCAAGATCCGGTTCTGCGCGCCAAGTTCACGGGACAGCCGGAACACGTCGTGAACTTCTTCTTTTTCATCGCGGAAGAAGTGCGGGAAATCATGGCGCAACTGGGCATCCGCAAGTTCGATGACCTGATCGGTCACGCCGAATTGCTCGATACGAAGAAGGGCGTCGAGCACTGGAAGGCGAAGGGTCTGGACTTCTCGAAGGTGTTCTATCAAGTGCCGAACGACGGCAGCATCGCGACGAAGCACGTCGAGACGCAGGACCACGGTCTTGAGAAGGCGCTGGATCACGTGTTGATCGAGAAGTCGCGGGCCGCGATCGAGAAGGGCGAGCACGTCTCGTTTATCCAGCCGGTACGCAACGTGAACCGCACGGTCGGTGCAATGTTGTCGGGGCTCGTCGCGCGCAAGCACGGCCATGACGGTCTCGCCGATGACTCCATCCATATCCAGTTGAAGGGTACGGCTGGGCAAAGTTTCGGCGCGTTCCTGGCGAAGGGCATCACGCTGGATCTCGTCGGCGATGGCAACGACTACGTCGGCAAGGGTTTGTCGGGCGGCCGCATCATCATTCGCCCGACGAACGATTTCCGTGGCAAGTCGGAAGAAAACATCATCTGCGGCAACACGGTCCTGTACGGCGCGATTGAAGGTGAAGCGTATTTCCGCGGCGTCGCGGGCGAGCGTTTCGCCGTGCGTAACTCGGGCGCGACGGCGGTTGTCGAAGGCACGGGCGATCACGGTTGCGAATACATGACTGGCGGCACGGTTGTCGTGCTCGGAGAAACGGGGCGCAATTTCGCGGCGGGCATGTCGGGCGGCGTGGCGTTTGTCTACGATCCGGACGGCACGTTCGGCGGCAAGGCCAACAAGGCGATGGTCGCGCTCGATCCGGTCCTGCAGCAAGCCGAACAGGAGCGTACGGTCGACCGCGCTTTGTGGCATACCGGCCAGACCGACGAAGCGTTGCTCAAGGGGCTGATCGAGCGGCACTTCCAGACCACCGGTTCGCCGCGCGCGAAGGCTTTGCTGGAGAACTGGGATGCGTCGCGCCGTCAGTTCGTGAAGGTCTTCCCGACGGAATACAAGCGGGCGCTCGGCGAGCTGGGCGCGAAGAAAGCGAAAGACGCGATCGCCGCCTGAGCTTTCTTAATCCTTAGTACGGCCCTTCGGCGCCAGACGCCGAGGGGTGGATCAACCCCCAATACAGAGAAAGAGAACCATATGGGCAAGGCAACCGGTTTTCTCGAGTTCGAGCGCCAGCATGAGACGTATGAAGCGCCGCTCGCCCGCGTCAAGCATTACAAGGAATTCGTTCACGCACTGTCGGACGAGAACGCGAAGATCCAGAGCGCGCGCTGCATGGATTGCGGCATTCCGTTCTGCAACAACGGCTGTCCGGTGAACAACATCATTCCGGATTTCAACGATCTGGTATTCCGTCAGGACTGGAAGTCGGCCATTGAAGTGCTGCATTCCACGAACAACTTTCCCGAGTTCACGGGCCGCATTTGCCCGGCGCCGTGCGAGTCGGCGTGCACGCTCGGTATCAATGACGATGCCGTCGGCATCAAGTCGATCGAACACGCGATCATCGATAAAGCCTGGACCGAAGGCTGGGTTGCACCTTTGCCGTCGAAGCACAAGACCGGCAAGAAGGTGGCCGTGGTTGGATCGGGTCCTGCGGGATTGGCCGCTGCGCAGCAACTTGCGCGCGCCGGTCACGAGGTGACGGTGTTCGAGAAGAACGATCGCATTGGCGGGTTGCTGCGTTATGGCATTCCTGATTTCAAGCTGGAGAAATGGCTCATCGATCGCCGCATGCGCCAGATGGAAGCCGAAGGCGTGGCGTTCCGGACGAATGTGTTTATCGGCAAGGATCCGTTGCCGGGGCATATTGCGAACACGGCGCGTGAAACCATCACGCCCGACGAACTGCGCGAACAATTCGATGCCGTCGTCATTGCCGGCGGTTCCGAAACGCCGCGCGACCTGCCGGTGCCGGGTCGCGAAATGCAGGGCATCCATTACGCGATGGAATTCCTGCCGCTGCAGAACAAGGTCAACGCCGGCGATACGGTTGCCGATCAGTTGATTGCCAAGGGCAAGCATGTCGTGGTGATCGGCGGCGGCGATACGGGTTCGGATTGCGTAGGGACATCGAACCGGCATGGCGCGAAGAGCGTGACGCAGTTCGAGTTGCTTTCGCAGCCGCCTGAAGTCGAGAACAAGCCGCTCGTCTGGCCGTACTGGCCGATCAAGTTGCGTACGTCGTCGTCGCATGATGAGGGTTGCGAGCGCGACTGGTCTGTAGCGACGAAGCGCTTCGAAGGCAAGAACGGCAAGGTCGAGAAGCTGATTGCCGTGCGCGTGGAATGGAAGGACGGGAAGATGCAGGAAGTGGCGGGATCGGAGTTCGAAATGAAGGCCGATTTGGTGCTGCTCGCAATGGGCTTTACGCAGCCTACCTCGCCGGTTCTTGAAGCGTTTGGCGTCGATAAAGACGCGCGTGGAAACGTGAAGGCTTTGACCGAAGGCGAGAAGGCGTACTTCACGTCGGTGCCGAAGGTCTTCACCGCCGGCGACATGCGCCGTGGCCAGTCGCTGGTCGTGTGGGCGATCCGCGAAGGCCGGCAGTGCGCACGTTCGGTCGATGCATTTTTGATGGGGTCTAGCGAATTGCCGCGATAAGGGTTTGGTTTATCGTTGCGGTTTGTTAAAACCGGGCTCGAGGGTGAGCCCGGTTTTTTATTGGCGGTCGGCACCGTTTCCATTTCCACAACCCGCTATTACGACTTCTCCGATATCCCCCGCTCTAACCCCGGCGCATGCTAACGCCCTCACATTTCCGGGGGTACGGCATGACCAAGATCAAGTGGAAGTCCAGCGGCGCAATCCTAATTACCGCCTTCGTTTCACTAACGACATCCGCGGCAGAAACAAACCACGGCTGGACCTATACCGGCAACCACGGCCCCGCGCACTGGGGCGCTTTGAGCGAAGCCTTCCACGCATGCGAAAGCGGCCGCGCTGAATCGCCGATCAACATCGAAGGCGCGAAAAAGGCGCCCGCCGACATGCCGCGCCTCAAGATCAACTATGCGCCGCTTCCCATCGATATCGTCAATACCGGTCACGCGGTTCAGTTCAACGCAACGCCCGGCACTGACAGCATCACCCTCGGCGATCACGCCTATCAACTCGTTCAATTCCACTTCCACTCGCCAGGCGAAGAGCGTTTCGCTGGCAAGGAAAGCGTGATGGACGCTCACCTTGTGCACAGTTCCGCCGATGGCAGGCTGCTCGTATTAGCCGTGCAATTCAAGCTCGGCGAGCGCGCGAACCCTGTCATCCAGGCGATGCTCGATCGCGTCCCAAACGAGGCGGGTGCTGAGATGAAAGTGACTGCCGTGACGGTAAATCCACTCGACTTGCTACCTAAAAACAAGGGTTATTACACCTACAGTGGATCACTCACAACGCCGCCTTGCACGGAAGGTGTGACGTGGATCGAGTTCAAGGAACCGATGACGATCACAAAGCAGCAACTCGATGCCATGCATCATTTCTATAATGGAAATCAACGCCCGGTGCAGCCGACGAACGGACGCGAGATCTTCGAGGTGGATTAAGCAGCCAAGCCGAACGAGGCCGCGCAAAAAGAAAAAAAGGCGGCCTCAACTCAGCGCCTTCCCCTTTGTCTCCGGCAACAACAACGCCGCGACGATCACCAGCAAATACCCTGTCCCCGCGACCACGCCTATTGCCTTGACGAGCGACATGCCTTGCGAAAACACGCCGACAAGAATCGGAAAGAACGATCCAAGCCCGCGTCCGAGGTTGTAGCAAAATCCCTGTCCCGATCCGCGAATCGCATTCGGATACAACTCTGATAAATACGCCCCCACGCCCGCGAAAATCCCTTGCACGACAATGCCGAGCGGAAAGCCGAGCAGCAACATGGCGTGATCGGTGATGGGGATCATCGTGTAGATCATGCCGAGCAAAAATGAGCCGATGGCAAACAGCACGAACGACGCACGCCGTCCGATCCTGTCGCAAAGAATCGCGCCGAACACATAGCCAAGAAACGAGCCGACGATCAGCACCACGAGATAACCGCTCGTGTTGAACACGGACAAATGCCGTTCGGTCTTCAGGTAGGTGGGCAGCCACGTGGTGATCGCGTAATAACCGCCGAGCATGCCGGTGCATAACGCGCTGCCGAGTATCGTTGTCTTGAGATAAGGGCCTTTGAAAATATCGGAGAACGTGGCCGTTTCAGTGCCGGCATCGCGGGCGCGACGCGTCGCCAGGAAGATATCGGGATCGCTGACATTGCGGCGAATATAAAGTATCCACAACGCCGGCACGATACCGATCCAGAAGCACGCACGCCACGCGGTATCCTCCGGCAGCAACGCGAAAAACGCCCAGTAGAGAATGGCGGCCGCGCCCCATCCGAACGACCAGCTGCTCTGCACGGTCCCGACCGCTTTCGCGCGATGCTGCGGCGAGCGGATCGTCTCGGCCATCATCACGGTCACGACCGACCATTCGCCGCCAAAGCCCACGCCTTGCAGCGTACGCGTGACAAGCAACTGCCCGAACGAATGGGTGAAGCCGGATAGAAACGTGAAGAACGCAAAACAGCCGATGGTCCACTGCAGCACACGCACGCGGCCGTATCGGTCGGAGAGAATGCCGGCGAGCCATCCGCCAATCGCCGATGAAATCAGCGAACTCGTCGCGATCATCCCGGCTTCGCTCTTGGTCATGCCCCACGTGGCGATCAGCGTGGGAATGAGAAACGAGTAGATCATGAAGTCGAAGGCATCGACTGCATAGCCGCCGAACCCGGCGTAAAGCGTGCGGCGCTCGCGCGTCGTCAACTCGGTGAACCACTCGAACGCTCGCATCCCGTCTCCTGTTCAATGCCCGCTTCTGCAAGGGCGGCGAGACATTCTACGGCGTCCAAAAATGCGAAAAGCGGGTCAGCAAGCGCCCGCTTTTCCAAACACGCAATAACCGGTGCGCTACGCCGGGATACTTTCCACCGCCGCGCGCTCGATATCGATCCGGTTTTCATGGAACCCGGAGACCGATTCCCGATGCGCGACGCTGACAATCGCGGCGTTCGGCAAGGCGTCGATGAACGCCGTATAGATCAGCATCTCGTTCTCGGCATCGAGGGCGCTGGTCGCTTCGTCGAGGAAGATGAAGTCCGGCTTGTGCAGCAGCACTCGAGCCGCAGCAAGCCGTTGCTGTTCGCCCGGCGACATCATCTTCGCCCAATGACCGGACTCTTCCAGCCGCGTGCCGTACGCAGCCAGATTGCAGACGCGCAGCGCTTCGCGGCAGGCGTCATCGGAGAAAATGGACGCCTCCGACGGATAGCTCAGCGCCGCCTTCAACGTGCCGATCGGCAAGTAGCTTTGCTGCGGGATGAACATCAGCTTTGCATCGACGGGCGCATCGATGGTGCCATCGCCGAACGGCCACAAGCCGGCCAGCGCGCGCATCAACGTGCTCTTGCCTGAACCCGATGGACCCTGCACGAGCCATCGCGAACCCGGCTTGACGGTGACATCGGCGACGCTGGCGAGCGGCTTGCCATTGGGCAAGGCCAGTTTCAATCCCTTCGTTATCAGCGCATCCGTGCTCGCGTAATGCAGGTTGATGCCGCCATGCACGGTTGCCGGCGAAATCGCTTCCTTGATGTGCGTGGAGCGCATCACGCGCTTGAACTCGCGCAGCCGGTTCACGGTCGCGCGCCATTCGACCAAGGTCGAGTAACTATTGATGAACCACGAAAACGAGTCGCTGACCGTGCCGAACGCCGAACTGATCTGCATCAGCACGCCGAGCGAATAAAACCCGGCGAAGTAGCGGGGCGCGGCGACCATGATCGGGAAGATGTTCGCTACCTGGCTATAAAACGCCAGTACGAAGGTGAGCCGCTTGGTGTATTTCATGATCTGCCAGTAGTTCTGGCGGATCGTCTGGAAGATGCCCTTGGCGGTCGTGGTCTCGGTCGCGACGCCATCGTAGAACGCGATCTGCTCGGCGTTTTCGCGAATGCGGATGAGGCCGAAGCGGAAGTTTGCTTCCACTTTCTGCGCCTGGTAATTGATCGATACCAACGGATGGCCGAAGCGTTGCATCAGGAGCGACCCGATGACGGCATATCCCGCAGCGGCCCAGACCATGTAGCCCGGAATGGTGACGGCCGTGCCGAACACGGAGAAACTCAACGCGCCGGCGAGCGACCACAGGATGGTGATGAACGTGGCGAGCGTCACGAGCGTGGACAGCAAATCCAGCGATAACGCCAGCGTCGTCGTGGCAAACGACTGGAGGTCGTCGCTGATCCGCTGGTCGGGGTTATCGGCGAGACGATCGCGTTCTATGCGGTAGAAGGCTTTGTCGCCGAGCCATTGTTCGAGGTAGCGATGTGTCAGCCATTGACGCCACCGGAAGCCGAGCATCTGCCGCAAATACCGGCCGTAAACCGCGAGCAGGATGTACGCAAACGCAAGACCGGTGAAGATCATCAGCAGGTGCGGAAAGTCGTGGACGTTCTTGGTCTGCAGCGCGTTGTAGAAGTCCCCGTTCCACTTGTTCAGGCGGACGTTGATGTACACGACCGTCATGTTGATCGCGATGATCGCAACCAGCAAAAGCCACGCAATGCCGCGTTCTTCAGATACCCAATAAGGCTTGATGAGACTCCACGCCGACACTTTGTCGGCGTTTTGTTCTGTGTTGCCTGGAGGTGTGATGGTCATGAGCTTCCTGAGGACGTGCCGGCTCGGCGGCAGGTTTGTAACTTGGCGGTGGCCTGGGATCGTACGCAATCAGCAAAGGCGGCGCGCGCCGGAGCATTGTTTCGGGCGCGCCTTAACTGCTCCTTAATTCTCGCTGTATCCGTGCAATTGCAACATGCATCGGCGTTCGCGGCATTGTGCCAGAGTGCGCCGGGCTCCAACGAAAGGGAAGAAAGGCGGGCTTTTTCCCTGTTCGGGTCGCTAGTATGAGAGCCGCTTGTTTGCGGGTCGTTTCGTTTTTATGTTTTAATGATTGTTGACGAAACAGGGGTGCTTCGGCACGCGTCTCCGGGTTTGAAAAAGTGGAGAAACGCGCGGCGAGGCTGAGAGAGTCCCTTTGCACCCGATCCGGGTAATACCGGCGAGGGAAGTTTCCGGAAACCCGCATGGGGTTTTCTGTTTCTTCCAGTTCTGGCTGGCCCGCAATCCGCATTTCGTGCGCGCCGGCTGCATTCTCGCCGTGGTTTCGTCCCTGAACATGTTTGATGCGCCGCGCGTTCAGTCAGGGCTCGAAACGGGCATTTCTCCCGACATCGACTTCCTTGTGCTTCGTGCGCGCCTGTCCGTTCTGCAGCGTTTGCTGAGGAGGCATCGTCATCGTGAATACTGTTATGCGATCCAATCCGTTCGTGTCTGCCCAGCCCGACTTTGCCGTCGTCGGCGGCGGCCTGTGCGGGCGGCTGATCGCGTGGCTGCTGGCGGGCGCGGGGCATCGCGTGGCGTTGTACGAACGAGGCGATGCAGCGGGCACCCAGTCGGCGGCTTGGGTGGCCGCGGCGATGCTCGCGCCGCTCGCCGAAGCGGCCAGCGCCGAATTGCTGATCACGGAACTCGGGGCGGCGTCGCTTGAGCGCTGGCCGCAGTTGATCGCGCAATTGCCACAACCGGTGTTCTTCCAGCGCAATGGCACGCTGGTCGTCTGGCATGCTGGCGATCGCGCCGAGGCGCCGCTGTTCGAACGCCGCTTGCGGGCGAATGCGCCACCGGCGTTGTTTCAGGACGGCTTCGTCAAGCTGTCCGGCGCTCAGGTCGCGGCCGCCGAACCATCGCTCGGCACACGTTTCCCGCAGGGTTGGCTGCTCCCCAATGAAGGCCAGCTCGATAACCGCCAGGTCCTGACTGCACTCGCGGCAGGACTCGCGGAGCGCAACGTCGAGCTTCACTGGAACACAACGATCGATACGATGCCGGACGCGCGTTTTGTCATCGATTGCCGTGGTCTCGGCGGCAAACCCGCGTGGCCGGCGTTGCGAGGCATCCGGGGCGAAGTCGCACGCGTGCATGCGCCGGGTATCGGCCTGATGCGGCCGGTGCGTTTGCTGCACCCGCGTTATCCGCTTTACATCGCGCCGAAGGAAAACGATTTGTACGTGATCGGCGCGACCGAAGTCGAGGGCGAAGACATGTCGCCGGTCACCGTGCGATCCGCGCTGGAACTGCTGAGCGCCGCGTTCGCGGTGCATCCGGGTTTTGGCGAGGCGCGCATTCTCGAGCTGAATTCGCAATGCCGCCCGACCTTGCCGGACCACCGGCCGGCGGTTGTCTGGGACGGCGCACGAACCTTGCGCGTGAATGGTTTATACCGGCACGGCTACATGATCGCGCCCGAAGTCGCGGACACCGCCCGCGCGCTCGCCGAAGCGTTGCTCGGCGGCGCGATCAATAACCCCGATTCCTTCGATGACTGGCGCCAGCAGGCCCGCTGGTCCGCGTTGCTGCGCTGCGAACACGCGGCGTCCGTGCTTTGAGATTCATGATGAACATTCACATCAACCAGCAGCCGTTTTCCGTCTCCGATGCCGCCACCGTCACCGACGCGCTTGCCGCTTTCGGCGCGAAGCCGCCGTTCGCCGTGGCCCTGAACGGCCAGTTCGTGGCGCGCGGCGAGCATGCATCGAAGGCGCTCAATGCCGGCGACAAGCTCGATATCGTCTCGCCGGTCGCCGGCGGCTGAGCATTCATAAAAGGATCGATCATGACCTCCACGATCACCACCGCCGATACCCTCACGCTCTACGGCACGTCTTTCCCGAGCCGCGTATTGCTGGGGACCTCGCGCTATCCGTCGTTGCAATCGCTGTCGGATTCCATCGATGCCGCCCGTCCCGGCATGGTCACCGTCGCATTGCGGCGCCAGTCGAACACGGGTGAAGCCGGTTTTTTCGATGTCTTGAAGCGCCACGGCGTCGCATTGCTGCCGAACACAGCGGGCTGCCAGACGGTGGACGAAGTGCTCACCACAGCGCGAATGGCGCGCGAACTCTTCGATACTCCTTGGCTCAAGCTCGAACTCATCGGCGACGACTACACGCTTCAGCCCGACCCGATTGGCCTGGTCGAAGCCGCCGGAATACTGATCCGCGAAGGCTTCAAGGTGCTGCCGTATTGCACAGAGGACCTGGTGATCGGCCGGCGTCTGCTCGATGTCGGCTGCGAGGCGCTGATGCCGTGGGGCGCGCCGATCGGCACGGGGAAGGGCGTGACGAACCCCTACGGATTGCGCACGTTGCGTGAGCGGTTGCCGGATGTGCCGCTTATCGTCGATGCCGGTCTGGGCGTGCCGTCGCATGCGTGTCAGGTAATGGAATGGGGTTTCGACGGCGTGTTGCTGAACACGGCCGTCTCGCAGGCCACGTTTCCGCCGCAGATGGCCCGCGCGTTTGCGCTGGGCGTCGAGGCGGGGCGGATGGCCTATCTGGCAGGTCCAATGGCCGAGCGCGATAGCGCGCAGGCGAGCACGCCGGTTGTCGGCATGCCGTTCTGGCATCAAGACGGGAGTGCTGCATGAGTTTGTTGTCGCAGGATCGAGAAATATTCTGGCCACCCGCCGACGAACTCCTGGAAGCCGCCGAGCGAATTCGCCGGCGCCTGGGGGACTGGCCGGCGGCATCGAAGCAATGGCGGATTTGCTTGAGCGCGCCGGATCGTCCGCTGAAGGGGGATTTGATCGTGGGCGGCGGTTCCTCCACAGAGGCGGCGGATGGCGTGGGCTTGCTGGCCGCCACCGCGGGCCACGCGACGCTGCAGCTCGATGGCGTGGAATACGCGCTCGATGGCGAATGGTCGGACGACTGGCTCGCAGCATTGGCCGCGTTCCTGGATTGCGGATTCGAACCGCACGACGCGCTTGTGCTGGCGCTCGCCTGGCGCCCATCGAACCTGGACGAACTCGATGCCTGGCCCGTGGACTTTTACACCTTCCCGAAGGTGGCAAATTTGCCGTCCGCACCGTCGAAGCCCTTCCCGCATTGCCCGGACCGGCTGGGCCTGTACGCCGTGCTGCCAAGCGCGGAATGGGTTGAACAGGTTCTAGACCACGGAGTGAGGACGGTGCAATTGCGCCGTAAATCGGCCGATTCTGGTGATTTGAAGCAGGAAATCGAGCGTGCGGTGGCTGCGGGCGCCAAACATGACGCCCAGTTGTTCATCAACGATCATTGGCAGGCAGCGGTCCGCGCCGGCGCTTACGGCGTCCACCTTGGGCAGGAAGACGTCGATACGGCCGACCTGAACGCCATCGCAGAAGCCGGGCTGCGCCTCGGGCTGTCGACGCACGGTTACTACGAAATGCTGAAGGCGCTGCATTTCAAACCGAGCTATCTTGCGCTTGGTGCGGTATTTCCGACAACGACCAAGGTCATGCCAACCGCGCCGCAAGGTTTGTCACGTCTGGCACGATATGTGCGCTTGCTCGACGGCATTGTTCCGCTTGTTGCTATTGGCGGCGTGAATTGTTCCGTGCTGCAGCAAGTGTTGTCGACCGGTGTAGGAAGCGCAGCAGTCGTTCGCGCCATTACAGAGGCGCCAGAGCTCGCGTCCGCCATTTCTGCGCTGCAACAGGAATTCGCGCGATAATGCAGCCGAATCGGAAAATACTTCATATGTTTTGATCAGTCGAAAGGGACCGTCACGTCGCTGCAAGCGCACAGGCCCTATAATTCGGCCTCTTGCGTAAAAGGATTGTCAGCCCCTGTGTTAGCTTCTCCCGAGACTTTGCTAGAGCTTCGCGACGTCGATTTCGGCTACGGCGACCGGCTCATCCTGTCGAAACTCAACATGCGCTTCAAGCGCGGTCAGGTCGTGGCCGTCATGGGCGGCTCCGGCTGTGGCAAGACGACCGTGCTGCGCCTGATCGGCGGACTTGTGAAGGCGCAAAAAGGCCAGGTGCTTTTCGGCGGCAAGGACGTCGGCGCGCAGACGCGCGACGGCCTCTACGAACTGCGCCGGAAAATGGGCATGCTGTTCCAGTTCGGCGCGCTCTTCACCGACCAGACTGTTTTCGACAATGTCGCGTTCCCGTTACGGGAACACACCGATCTTCCCGAGGAACTGCTGCGTGACCTCGTGCTGATGAAGCTCAATGCGGTCGGGCTGCGCGGTGCGCGGGATCTGTCGCCATCGGAGATATCGGGCGGTATGGCGCGCCGCGTGGCGCTTGCCCGCGCGATCGCGCTCGACCCCGAACTGATGATGTACGACGAGCCGTTCGCCGGCCTCGATCCCATTTCGCTCGGCATTACGGCCAACCTCATCCGCACGTTGAACAGCGCGCTGGGCGCGACGTCCATTCTCGTCACGCACGATGTGCCGGAGTCGTTCGCCATTGCCGATTACGTGTATTTCATCGCGAACGGCGGGATTCTGGCGGAAGGCACGCCGGCGGAATTGCGGGCGTCGCAGGAACCCTCGGTGCGGCAATTCATCGACGGCGCGCCCGACGGTCCCTTCAAATTTCACTATCCAAGCACGACGCCGCTCGCGGCGGACTTTGGTATCGGAGCAAAGGCATGATCAGCGCCATCGGACGCTCGGTGCTCGGCAGCTTCGGCACGATCGGATACGCGACGCGCATGTTCCTGCGCCTGGTCGTCGAATTCTTTCCGTTGCTGCGCCGCCCGCGCCTTGTCACGAAACAGATCCACTTCGTCGGCAATTATTCGCTGCTGATTATCGGCGTGTCGGGCTTGTTCGTCGGCTTCGTGCTGGGTTTGCAGGGCTATCTAACCCTCAACCGGTACGGCTCCGAGCAAGCACTTGGGCTGCTGGTGGCGCTGTCGCTCGTGCGTGAACTGGGTCCCGTGGTCACGGCCCTGTTGTTTGCCGGCCGCGCGGGAACGTCGCTGACGGCGGAAATCGGCCTGATGAAGGCGGGTGAGCAACTCACCGCCATGGAAATGATGGCCGTCGATCCGCTCAAGGTGGTCGTGGCGCCGCGTTTCTGGGCCGGGATCATCGCCATGCCGGTACTGGCGGCTATTTTCAGCGCGGTCGGCATTTTCGGCGGATATGTAGTGGGCGTGCTGATGATCGGCGTGGATTCCGGTGCGTTCTGGTCGCAGATGCAGGGCGGCGTGGATGTCTGGAGCGACGTCGGCAACGGCGTGATCAAGAGCATTGTGTTCGGCTTTGCGGTCACGTTCATCGCGCTGTTCCAGGGCTACGAAGCGCAGCCCACGCCGGAAGGCGTATCGCGCGCGACCACAAAAACGGTTGTGTACGGGTCTCTTGCCGTGCTCGGACTGGACTTTTTGCTGACCGCGCTGATGTTCAACTGACGTTTCGGCCTGCGGCCCGATTACCGGGTCGCAGACGTTGTGAAGGGCACAGACCTTCACGCAAAAAACTGCGACAAGATTCTTTGGGAAGACGATGAAAAAGACTGCTGCTCTCGACTTTTGGGTCGGCCTCTTCGTGGTGCTGGGTTTCGTGGCGCTGTTATTCCTTGCACTGAAGGCCGGCAATATGAACGCAATGTCGTTTCAGCCGACCTATCCGGTCAAGCTGAAGTTCGACAATATCGGCGGATTGAAGCCGCGTGCGCCGGTGAAAAGCGCGGGCGTGACGGTGGGCCGTGTTGCGAATATCGGCTTTGACCAGAATACGTATCAGGCGCAGGTCACGATCGATATCGACAAGCAGTATCAGTTTCCGAAGGATTCGTCGGCGAAGATCCTGACGTCGGGCTTGCTCGGCGAACAGTACATCGGGCTCGAGCCAGGCGGCGACGACCAGATGCTCAAGAGCGGCGACACGATTTCGATGACGCAATCGGCCGTGGTTCTCGAGAACCTGATCGGGCAGTTCCTGTACAACAAGGCGGCGGATTCGGGCGCATCCAAGCCGGCATCGCCTGGCGCTGGAGCGCCAGCCGCTGCAACGCCCGCGGCTCCGGCGTTCCCGGGCGCGGCTAGCGCAATGGGCGCAAGCGCCGCAGGTCAATGATCCGGACTTATTGATCCGGCAAAATTCAGGCAGCCGAAGGCAGGCATATTTCGCAGTACAAGCCAGCCTTCGGGTCAGCGACAATAAGGAGAAGAACAAAATGCAGGCAATGCGCGTAAAGAACGCGGCCGTGGTGCTCGCGGTGGCGGTGCTTGCCGGGTGCGCGACTGTGACCACGCCCACGAAGGGCGATCCGTTCGAAAGCTATAACCGGACGATGTTCACGATCAACGACAAGATCGACCAGGTCGCGCTCAAGCCGATTGCGAAGGGTTATGTGTTCATCACGCCGCAGCCGGTGCGCGACAGCGTGACGAACTTCTTTGGCAATATCGGCGATATCTACACGGCCGCGAACAATCTCGTGCAGTTGCGGATTGCGGACGGCGTGTCGGACATCATGCGCGTCGTGATGAACTCGATCTTCGGCGTGGCGGGTCTCTTCGACGTGGCGAGCGTCGCGGGCTTGCCCAAGCACAATCAGGATTTCGGCTTGACGCTTGGCCACTATGGCGTGCCGTCGGGTCCTTACGTCGTGTTGCCGCTGCTCGGACCGAGCACGGTGCGGGATACGGCCGGTACGGTGGTCGACTATTTCGGCAACGTGACGAGTTATGTCGATCCGACCTGGTTCCGCACGACGCTGTTTGGTGTGGAACTGGTGAACACGCGTGCGAACCTGCTCGGCGCAAGCGACGTACTGGCTGACGCCGCGCTCGACAAATACTCGTTCGTCCGCAATGCGTACCTTCAGCGCCGTCAGTATCTGCTTGGCAATCAGGACAACACGGCCGTGCCGGATTACGGCGACACAGGCAACGAGCCGCTACCGAAATATGACGACGTAAATGCGCCGGCAGGCGCGGGAGCTGCTTCAGGTGTATTGGCGTCGCCGCCGGCAGGCTCGGCATCGGCGCCGCAAGCGGCTTCGGGCGCAGCGGGCGCAAGTGCTCCTGGCGCGACGGGTGTTCCGGCTGATCGCATGGTGCCGCCGCGCATTCCATCGTTCCCGTCGTTCAGGCTGCGTTGAGCAAAGTGTGGAAAAAGCGCAAAACACCGCGCGCCAGTAATATATCGAAAGCGTTTTGACGGCTGGTAATAGTGCGGTGATGAACTCGTAGTGCACGCCGCGCTCAAACCCAGGCCACTTTTTTTGCAGAGTCTTTAATGAAAAAACTATTCTTGCTCCCCCTGTTTGCCGTGCTGATGGCTTTTTGCACGGGCGCGTTCGCTCAAGCCGACGATATGTCGACGCCAGACGGACTCGTCAAGACGGTGACCTCCCAGGTTCTCGATCAAATCAAGGCCGACAAGCAGATCCAGTCGGGCAACATCACGCGCATCACGCAACTGGTGAATGAAAAGATCCTGCCATACACGGACTTCACCCGGACCACGCGTCTGGTGATGGGCCGCAACTGGAACACGGCGACGCCGGAACAGCAAAAGCAGATCGTCGAGCAGTTCAAGATGCTGCTGATCCGCACGTATGCGGGCGCGTTGGCGCAGGTTCGCGACCAGCAAGTCCAGTACAAGCCGTTCCGCGCTGATCCGAGCGACACAGACGTGGTCGTTCGCTCGGTCGTGCTGAACAACGGTTCGCCGATCCAGCTCGACTACCGCCTGTACAAGACGCCGCAGGGCTGGAAGGTGTACGACATCAACGTGCTCGGTGCGTGGCTGATCCAGGCTTACCAGCAGCAGTTCAACGAGCAGATCCAGCAGCATGGCGTGTCCGGCCTGCTGCAGTTCCTGACCCAGCGTAACCAGCAACTCGCGAACGGCAAGGCATCGTGAGTCGCTTCGAAACCGCCGCGACCCTCACGCACGACAGCGCAAAGAGCGCGCTCGATGCGGGTTTGTCGCGGATCGCAGCGGGCGCAACCGAAGTGGATTGCGCGCCGCTCAAGCAATTCGATTCGTCGGCGCTCGCCGTCCTGATCGCGTGGCAGCGTGCTGCCACTGCGCGCGGTGCGGCATTTGCCGTCGTCAATCTCCCCTCCGGGCTTGCCAGTCTCGCGCAAGTCTATGGCGTCGATACGCTTCTCACCTTCCGACATTGATCCTGTCTGCCTGAACCCATGGCGTTTTGTCGTCGCGTTCTGACGCCGACGAGACGCGCCAGACAGGGTTGTCACGGACACGCTTGCGGCAGCTCCCAGCCGCAGATGGCCTATAATCAACCGTTTTTTCGGCCTGACTTCCGCCTTTCGTCGTAATGAAGGCCGGTTCTGGTTCCGATCCGCACACCTAGAGGCGCAGCCCCCAACACGCGCGCGCACTGTCAATGTCAGCCATAGAAATACGCAACGTCAAAAAGCGCTACAAAGAGCTGCAAGCGCTCAAAGGCGTGAATCTCGTCGTCGAAGAGGGCGAGTTTTTCGGTCTGCTCGGCCCGAACGGCGCGGGTAAAACTACGCTGATCAGCATTCTCGCGGGCCTCGCGCGCGCGGATAGCGGCACGATCTCCGTACGCGGCCACGACGTGGTCACGGATTTCCGCGATGCACGCCGTTCGCTCGGCGTGGTGCCGCAGGAACTCGTCTTCGATCCGTTTTTCACTGTTCGCGAATCGCTGCGCATCCAGTCGGGCTACTTCGGTCTGCGCAAAAACGATGACTGGATCGACGAAATCATGGCGAATCTCGATCTCACCGAGAAAGCCGATGTCAACACGCGCGCACTGTCCGGCGGCATGAAACGCCGTGTGCTGGTCGCGCAGGCGCTGGTGCACAAACCGCCGGTGATCGTGCTCGACGAACCGACCGCGGGTGTCGATGTCGAGTTGCGCCAGACGCTCTGGAAATTCATCTCGCGCCTGAACCGCGAGGGTCACACCATCGTGTTGACGACGCACTATCTGGAAGAAGCCGAGGCCTTGTGCGACCGGCTCGCAATGCTGCGTCGCGGCGAGGTGGTCGCGCTCGAACGAACCAGCACGCTGTTGCAGCGCTTCGCCGGCATGCAGCTTTCGCTGAGATTCTCGCAGGGCGTGTTGCCCGTCGAGCTGCGCACGCTGGAAGTCGATCCGCGGGCGACCTCGGGCACGAATCATTTGCTGCGACTTTCAAGCTACGACGATGTCGAGCCGATCCTCGCGAAATGCCGAGCGGCCGGCTGCACGTTCGATGAAATCGATGTCCGCAAGGCAGATCTGGAAGACGTATTCGTGCAAGTGATGAACGGGCCGGAAGTGGTCGAGGGCTTGTCATGAGCGGCTTTCGCACCCTGTTCTACAAGGAAATCCTGCGTTTCTACAAGGTCGCGTTCCAGACCGTGCTCGCGCCGGTGATCACGGCCTTGTTGTACCTGATGATCTTCGGCCACGCGCTGACGAGTCATGTCGAGGTTTATCCAGGTGTGGCCTACACGAGTTTTCTCGTGCCTGGCCTCGTGATGATGAGCGTGCTGCAGAACGCGTTCGCAAACAGTTCTTCGTCGCTGATTCAGTCGAAGATCACGGGTAATCTGGTGTTCGTGCTGCTGCCGCCGCTCTCGCACTGGGAAATGTTCTTCGCGTATGTGCTGGCGTCGGTTGTGCGCGGATTGGCGGTTGGATTCGGCGTCTTTATCGTGACGGTGTGGTTCATTCCAATGAGCTTCTCCGCGCCGCTCTACATTCTCGCGTTCGCCATCCTCGGCTCGGCGATTCTCGGCACGCTCGGGTTGATCGCCGGCGTCTGGGCAGACAAGTTCGACCAGCTCGCCGCGTTCCAGAACTTCCTGATTATGCCGCTGACGTTCCTGTCGGGCGTGTTTTACTCCACGCATACGCTGCCGCCCATCTGGCGCGAAGTGTCGCGGCTCAATCCGTTTTTCTACATGATCGACGGTTTCCGCTACGGCTTTTTCGGCATGTCCGACGTCAGTCCGCTTGCGAGCCTTGGCATTGTCGGCGGGTTTTTTATCGTGCTGGCTGTGGTTGCCATGCGCCTCCTGGCAAGCGGCTACAAGCTGCGCCACTAGGCTCACTCATCAGGCTCACTCGCAGGCTCATTTAATCGATTCGCTCAATTTTCAGGAGACACCCATGTTGCCGACTCCCGAGCAAGTGAAGGACTACATCGCTGGCGGCTTGTCTTGCCAGCACGTCGAAGTCGAAGGCGACGGCCAGCATTTCTTTGCGACCATCGTGAGCGATGCGTTCGAAGGCAAGCGGCCGATCGCGCGTCACCAACTCGTTTACGCGGCCCTTGGCGACCGCATGCGCGCGGAAATCCACGCGCTGAGCATGAAGACGCTGACGCCCGCCGAGTGGAAACCCGCCTGAGCGGTTCGCCGGCTCGCGCTGTATCTGAGCATCACCTGTCAACCGATTAGCTGGAAATTTAGTGCGATTCACTCAAGACAACCGCGACGCCAACCACGGCGCCGCTGCAGGAAGCTCCGTAGAAGGAACGCCAGGCATGGACAAACTCGTGATTGTCGGGGGCTCGAAGCTCTCGGGCGAAATCGTTGTATCCGGTGCGAAGAACGCGGCATTGCCGATTCTCTGCGCCAGCTTGCTGACCGCAGACGACGTGCATCTGGAAAACGTGCCCAACCTGCAGGACGTGCGCACGATGCTCAAATTGCTCAACCAGATGGGCGTGCGTTCGGAGTCGGCGGATGGCCGCGTGTCGCTGAACGCAGCGAAGCTGGACAACCTCGTCGCGCCGTACGAAATGGTCAAGACCATGCGTGCGTCCATCCTCGTGCTCGGTCCGCTCGTCGCGCGCTTTGGTGAAGCGAAGGTGTCGTTGCCGGGCGGCTGCGCCATCGGCGCGCGCCCCGTCGATCAGCATATCAAGGGCCTCCAGGCGATGGGCGCCGAGATCACCATCGAGCATGGTTTTATCGAGGCGCGGGCTAAGCGCCTGAAAGGCGCGCGCATCGTCACCGACATGATCACGGTCACCGGCACGGAAAACCTGCTGATGGCGGCGGTCCTGGCGGAAGGCGAAACGGTGATCGAGAACGCGGCGCGCGAGCCGGAAGTCAGCGACCTTGCAAATCTGCTCGTCGCGATGGGCGCGAAGATCGATGGCATCGGCTCGGACCGGCTCGTCATTCAAGGCGTGGACAAGCTGCATGGCGCGCGCCATTCAGTCGTGCCTGACCGCATTGAAGCCGGCACGTTTCTTTGCGCCGTTGCGGCGACCGGCGGCGACGTCACGTTGCGTAACGTGAATCCTTCGCTGCTCGAAGCGGTGATCGAGAAGCTGCACGAAGCGGGTGTATCGGTGGAAGAGGGCGAGAACTGGATTCGCGTGCGCATGAACAAGCGTCCGAACGCGGTGAGTTTCCGGACATCGGAATATCCGGCGTTCCCGACCGACATGCAGGCCCAGTTCATGGCGCTCAACACCATGGCCAACGGCACGTCGCAAGCGGTCGAAACCATCTTCGAAAACCGCTTCATGCATGTGCAGGAACTGAACCGCCTGGGCGCGAGCATTACTGTCGATGGCAACACGGCGCTGGTTACCGGCGTCGAAAAGCTGTCGGGCGCGAAGGTGATGGCAACGGATCTGCGGGCATCGGCGAGTTTGGTGATCGCGGCCATGTGTGCGGAAGGCGAGACGCTGATCGACCGGATCTATCACCTCGATCGCGGCTACGACCGGATGGAAAGCAAGCTGACGGCCGTCGGCGCAAACGTGCGGCGCATCAAGGGCAACGGGGTGGAGCAATGAGTTCACTGCAGACTTCTGCATCGGTGCCGGCGGGGGCAATGCTGACGCTGGCTTTGTCGAAGGGACGGATCTTCGAAGAAACCTTGCCGCTGCTTGCAGCCGCCGGCGTTGAAGTGACCGAAGATCCGGAAACGTCGCGCAAGCTGATCTTGCCGACCACGAATCCGAATTTGCGGGTGATCATCGTGCGTGCAACCGATGTCCCCACTTACGTGGAATACGGCGCTGCGGATTTCGGCGTGGCGGGCAAGGACGTGCTGATCGAACACGGCGGTGGCGGGCTGTACCAGCCGGTCGACCTGAACATTGCGCGCTGCCGGATGTCGGTGGCGGTGAAAAACGGTTTCGACTACGAAACCGCCGTGCGGCAAGGTGCGCGGCTGCGCATTGCGACAAAATATGTTGAAGTGGCGCGAGAGCATTTCGCGTCGAAGGGCGTTCACGTCGACTTGATCAAGCTGTATGGATCGATGGAACTCGCGCCGCTGGTCGGACTGGCCGATGCTATTGTCGACCTGGTCAGCTCGGGCAACACGTTGCGCGCCAACGATCTTGTCGAAGTCGAAGAGATCATGGAAATATCGTCGCGTCTGGTCGTGAACCAGGCCGCGCTGAAGTTGAAGCGCGCTGCGTTGAAGCCTTATCTCGATGCGTTCGAACGCGCGTCGGCTAGTGTGTAGGCAAAGCGACGCAGGCCAAGGCAAACAAACGGATACCAGCATCATGTCTATCAAGATTCGCAAACTCGACTCCAGCGCCAACGGTTTTCACACGGCGCTGCACGCGGTGCTCGCGTTCGAGGCGAGCGAGGACGAAGCTATCGAGCGCTCTGTCGCGCAAATTCTCGCTGACGTAAAAAAGCGCGGCGACGAAGCCGTGCTCGACTACACGAACAAGTTCGACCGGCTGAAGGCGGAAAGCGTGGCTTCGCTGGAATTGCCGCAGTCCGAACTCGAAGCGGCGCTCGAAGGGCTCGAGCCGAAACGCCGCGCGGCGCTCGAAGCAGCGGCGGCGCGCGTGCGCGGGTATCACGAGAAGCAGCGAATCGAGTGTGGCAGCCATAGCTGGCAATACACTGAAGCCGACGGCACCATGCTCGGCCAGAAAGTCACGCCGCTGGATCGCGCCGGAATCTACGTGCCGGGCGGCAAGGCGGCGTATCCGTCGTCCGTGCTGATGAATGCGATTCCTGCGCGGGTTGCCGGTGTGAAGGAAATCGTGATGGTCGTGCCCACGCCGGACGGCGTGAAGAATCCGCTGGTGCTGGCGGCGGCGTTGCTGGGTGGCGTGGATCGCGTGTTCACCATCGGCGGCGCGCAGGCAGTTGGCGCGCTCGCGTACGGCACGCAATCCATCCCGGCCGTCGATAAAATCTGCGGCCCCGGCAACGCGTACGTGGCCTCGGCGAAACGGCGCGTGTTCGGCACGGTCGGCATCGACATGATCGCGGGACCGTCGGAAATCCTGATCATCTGCGACGGAACCACGGACCCCCGCTGGGTCGCCATGGATCTCTTCTCGCAAGCCGAGCACGACGAACTCGCGCAATCCATCCTGCTGTGCCCGGACGCCGCGTTCATCCAGCGCGTGGAAGACGCAATCAACGAATTGCTGCCCACGTTGCCGCGTCGCGACGTGATCCAGCGCTCGCTGGAAGATCGCGGCGCGTTGATCAAGGTCGCCGACATGAACGAAGCGTGCGCGATCGCCAACGACATCGCGCCGGAACACCTGGAGATTTCAGCGCTCGATCCGCATCAATGGGGCGCGCTGATTCGCCACGCGGGCGCGATTTTCCTCGGCCGCTACACGAGCGAAAGTCTCGGCGATTACTGCGCGGGACCGAACCACGTTTTGCCGACATCGCGTACGGCGCGGTTCTCATCGCCGCTTGGCGTGTATGACTTCATCAAGCGTTCGAGCGTGATCGAAGTTAGCGCGGAAGGCGCGCAGACGCTCGGGGAAATTGCAGCGGAACTGGCCTACGGGGAGGGCCTGCAGGCGCATGCCCGCAGCGCTGAGTACCGGATGAAAAACACGGCGCAGTAACACTACACTTATAGGAGGCGGCTCAAAAGCCGCCCGGAAGTTCGCAGACCATGACACGACCACAAGACATTCTCCGCCCCGACGTCCTCGCGATGACGTGCTATCCCGTGCCGAATTCCACCGGCCTGGTGAAGCTCGACGCGATGGAAAATCCGTATCGGCTGCCGGCAGAACTCGCGTCCAGACTAGGCGAACGGCTCGCCGATGTCGCGCTGAACCGCTATCCCGAGCCGCGCCCCACCGCGTTGATCGAGAAGATCAAGCGCGTGATGCAGGTTCCCGCCGCGTGCGAAGTCCTGCTCGGCAATGGTTCGGACGAACTGATCAGCATGATGTCGGTTGCGTGCGCGAAGCCCGGCGCCAAGGTGATCGCGCCCGTTCCGGGCTTCGTGATGTACGCAATCTCGGCAAAATTCGCGGGGCTGGACTTCGTCGGCGTGCCTTTGAACGACGACTTCACGCTCGATGCCGACACGCTCATCGCCGCTATCGAAGTGCACAATCCGGCGCTGGTGTATCTCGCGTACCCGAACAATCCCACCGGCACGCTTTACGACGACGCCGATATGGAACGCGTGATCGCAGCGGCATCGGGCAGTCTTGTCGTAATCGATGAAGCCTATCAGCCGTTCGCGCAGCAAAGCTGGCTGCCGCGTGCCGCCGAGTTCGACAACGTGGTGGTCATGCGCACGTTTTCGAAGCTCGGTCTGGCCGGCATCCGCCTCGGTTACCTGGCCGGCAAGGCGTCATGGATCACCGAGTTCGACAAAGTCCGCCCGCCGTACAACATCAACGTGCTGACGCAGGCGGCCGCGGATTTCATGCTGGATCACCTCGATGTGCTCGATGCCCAGGCCGCCGGACTTCGCCTCGAACGCACACGTCTGGAACAGGCCGTCGCAGCGCTCCCCGGCGCGACCGTTTATCCCAGCGCCGGCAACTTTCTGCTGGTTCGTGTTCCGGATGCCGCAGCCGTCTTCGAAACCCTGCTGACATCGCGGGTTTTGATCAAAAACGTGAGTAAAATGCATCCGTTATTGGCAAATTGCGTGCGTTTGACGGTTGGATCGGCGCAAGAGAACGCGCAAATGATCGCCGCTTTGAAACTCGCGTTGCACTGAATTCTCTTAAACGTCCCGAAGGAAATACCATGCGCATTGCGGAAGTCGTTCGCAACACCAGCGAAACGCAGATCCGTGTGAAGCTCGATCTGGATGGCACCGGCAAACAAAAACTTGCGACCGGCGTGCCGTTTCTCGACCACATGCTGGACCAGATCGCGCGTCACGGCCTGATCGACCTCGACGTCGAAGCGCATGGCGACCTCCATATCGACGACCATCACACGGTCGAAGACACGGGCATCACGCTGGGCCAGGCGGTGGCGAAGGCAATCGGCGACCGCAAGGGCATTCGCCGGTACGGCCATTCGTACGTGCCGCTCGACGAAGCGTTGTCGCGTGTCGTGATCGACTTTTCGGGCCGTCCGGGCCTGGAATTCAACGTGCCGTTCACGCGCGCGCGCATTGGTACGTTCGACGTGGACCTGACCATCGAATTCTTCCGCGGCTTCGTGAATCACGCGGGCGTAACGCTTCACATCGACAACTTGCGCGGCATCAACGCGCACCATCAGGTGGAAACCGTCTTCAAGGCGTTCGGGCGCGCGCTGCGCATGGCCGTAGAACTGGACGAACGCGCGGCCGGGCAGATTCCATCTACCAAGGGCAGCCTCTGAAGCCGGATAAACGCCACGGTTTGCACCATGCAACGCCGTGACGGCCCGCGATGAACCTACTCAAATCGTTTATATCCCTGCTCGCGCTGATCAATCCGGTCGGCGCGATTCCGTTTTTCCTGAGCCTGACGACCGAAATGTCGCGCTCGGAAAAAGCGGGCACGATCCGGATCGCGTCCATTTCGGTGTTCTGCGTGATCGCGGTGACGGCGTTGCTCGGACAGCAAATCATCGCGTTCTTCGGCATTTCCGTAGGATCGCTTGAAGTCGGCGGCGGGATCATCATGTTGCTGATGGCAATCAACATGTTGAACGCGCAGACTGGCAACGCGCGCTCCACGCCGGAAGAGCGGCACGAAGCCGAGATCAAGAACAGCATCGCGGTCGTGCCGCTGGCCATTCCTCTTCTGACGGGGCCGGGTTCGATCAGCACGGTAATCATCTATTCTGCAAGCGTGGCGCACTGGTACGACCGCATTGGTCTCGTCATGATTGGCGGCGTGCTGGCCGTGTTGTGCTACGGCGCGATGAGCCTGGCCGAGCCGATCGCAACCTGGGTCGGCCGAACGGGTATCAACATTGGTACGCGGCTGATGGGTCTGATGTTGTCGGCGCTGGCGGTCGAATTTATCGTCAATGGATTGAAGGCGTTGATCCCCTCCCTGAAATAGCGTTGTTTTAGTGAATTCGATGAAAACTTCGATAGCAATCGTGGATTACGGCATGGGCAACCTGCGCTCCGTGTATCAGGCGCTGCGCCATGCCGCGCCGGAAGCGGACGTGGCGATCGTCGAGCAGCCGGAAGCCATCCGTGCGGCCGACCGGATCGTGTTGCCGGGACAGGGCGCAATGCGCGACTGCATGGCGCATTTCAGCGCGTCGGGCTTGCAGGAAGCCGTCATGGAAGCCGCGCGGAACAAGCCGATGCTCGGCGTGTGCGTGGGCGAGCAAATGCTGTTCGACTGGAGCGAGGAAGGCGGCGCTGACGGCACGAATGGGCTGGGTCTCGTGCCAGGCAAGGTCGTGCGGTTTGTCCTCGAAGGAAAGTTGCAGGACGATGGTTCGCGCTTCAAGGTTCCGCAAATGGGCTGGAACCGCGTGCGTCAGGCGCAGCACCACCCGATCTGGGAAGGCGTGCCTGACGACTCGTTTTTCTATTTCGTGCACAGTTATTACGGTGTGCCGGACAACCCGGCGCACACGTCCGGCGAAACCCTGTACGGGGCGCCTTTCACGTCCGCGATTGCCCGCGATAACCTCTTCGCCACCCAATTCCATCCGGAGAAGAGCGCCGATGCCGGATTGCGCCTGTACCGTAACTTCGTTCACTGGAATCCGTGATGTCTGCGCGGCGTAATTCTGACGTTTTGGCTTATGCCGTTTGCAGCCGTGACGTGCGCATTACTTGTACTACACTAGCGAGACGGTAGGCGAAAAGCGGCGCTCCGCCCAGATTCGCAATCGTTCGATCAACCCTTTCCTTTAACGCTATTTCTATGTTGCTCATTCCGGCCATCGATCTAAAAGACGGTCAGTGCGTACGCCTCAAACAAGGCGATATGGACCAGGCGACCATTTTTTCCGAAGATCCGGCGGCAATGGCCCGGCTCTGGCTCGAGCGAGGCGCGCGGCGGCTGCATCTCGTCGACCTGAACGGCGCATTTGCCGGCAAGCCTAAAAACGAAGACGCCATCCGGGCAATCATCAAGGAAGTCGGCAGCGACATCCCGGTGCAGCTCGGCGGCGGGATTCGCGACCTGAATACCATCGAACGCTATCTGGACGATGGTCTGGAGTACGTGATCATCGGCACGGCGGCGGTCAAGAATCCAGGTTTCCTGCAAGACGCGTGTACCGCTTTTGCGGGCCATATCATCGTCGGTCTGGACGCGAAAGACGGCAAGGTCGCAACCGACGGCTGGAGCAAGCTGACCGGTCACGAAGTCATCGACCTCGGCCGCAAGTTCGAGGATTACGGCTGTGAAGCGATCATCTACACGGACATTGGCCGCGACGGCATGCTGCAGGGCATCAACATCGAAGCGACTGTGCGGCTCGCCCAAGCCGTCAAGATTCCGGTGATCGCAAGCGGCGGCCTGTCCAATATCGGCGATATCGACTCGTTATGCGAAGTCGAAGACGAAGGCATTGAAGGCGTGATCTGCGGGCGCGCGATTTACTCGGGTGACCTGGATTTCACTGCTGCGCAAGCACGCGCCGACAAACTGCGCGAAGCGGACGACGCCTGAAGCAGCGCTGCTGCGCAGCGCTTCATTCAAGCCCGCCAGCGTCTTTGGTGGCCGCTCAATGCGCATTTGCGCCGACGCAGCATCTTTTCCCGATGTCGGTTTCAAGTCTGAGACCGCCGCGCCTTCGTCAGCATTCACACTCGCAGCAAAACGGCAATTGCAAGACTATGGCTCTCGCTAAACGCATCATCCCGTGTCTCGACGTCACCGCTGGCCGCGTGGTCAAGGGCGTCAACTTCCTCGAATTGCGCGATGCAGGCGACCCCGTGGAAATTGCCCGTCGCTACGACGATCAAGGCGCCGACGAGCTCACGTTTCTCGACATCACCGCAACTTCCGATCAACGCGATCTGATCTTGCCGATCATCGAGCAGGTGGCGTCGCAGGTTTTCATTCCGTTGACCGTTGGCGGCGGCGTGCGGGCTGTCGAAGACGTGCGGCGGCTGCTGAACGCGGGCGCTGACAAGATCAGCATGAATTCATCGGCGGTGTCGAACCCGCAACTGGTGCGCGACGCATCGGATAAACACGGTTCGCAGTGCATTGTGGTCGCGATCGACGCCAAGCGCGTCAGCACTGGCGACGAAACCCCGCGCTGGGAAGTGTTCACGCACGGTGGACGCAAGAACACCGGGCTCGATGTGATCGAATGGGCGCGCAAGATGGCGGAGTACGGCGCCGGCGAAATCCTGCTGACCAGCATGGATCGCGACGGCACCAAGAGCGGCTTCGACCTTGCGTTGACGCGGGCGGTATCGGACGCGATCTCGATTCCCGTGATCGCGTCGGGCGGCGTGGGGTCGCTTGCGCATCTCGCCGACGGCATCACCGAAGGGCACGCCGATGCGGTGCTTGCCGCCAGCATCTTTCACTATGGCGAACACACGGTCGGTGAAGCAAAACGCTTCATGGCAGATCAGGGTATTTCGGTGAGGATTTAAGCGGTGACTGCACAAACTGAAGCGTCGGGCTGGCTCGACAAGGTCAAGTGGGACGACAACGGACTCGTGCCGGTGATCGCGCAGGAATCCGCCACGGGCGACGTGCTGATGTTCGCGTGGATGAACCGCGAGGCGTTGGCAAAGACCATCGAATTGAAGCGCGCCGTGTATTACTCGCGCTCGCGCAAACGCCTGTGGTTCAAGGGCGAGGAGTCGGGACACGTGCAGCACGTCCACGAAGTCCGGCTCGATTGCGACGAAGACGTCGTATTGCTGAAGGTCGAGCAGGTATCGGGCATCGCTTGCCATACCGGCCGTCATTCGTGCTTTTTCCAAAAATTCGAAGGATCGGTGGAAACAGGTGACTGGCTCGCCGTAGAACCGGTCTTGATGGACCCCGAACATATCTATAAGTAATGACCGAATCCACGACTTCCACGCAAGACACGTTGCTGCGCCTCGCGGCGATTATCGACAGCCGCAAGGGCGGCGATCCGGAACAATCCTACGTTTCACGACTCTTTCATAAAGGTGACGACGCCGTTCTGAAGAAGATCGGCGAAGAAGCCACCGAAGTCGTGCTGGCCGCCAAGGACGCTCGGCACGGTGGTGCGCCCAACGCGCTGGTCGGTGAAGTGGCCGACTTGTGGTTCCATTGTCTCGTGATGCTGTCTCATTTCGATCTCGGTCCAGCGGAAGTCATCGCGGAACTCGAGCGGCGCGAAGGTACGTCGGGGATCGAAGAGAAAGCGTTGCGCAAGTCCCGCGACCGCGAGCAGGACGAAAGCGGCCGCTGAAAAGCGGCGCCGGTTCGCATCGAAGGGCATCTGGAGGATGAAATGAATCAGCCGTACGAACCTTATCCACCGCCCGTCTACGAGAACCCGGCCGATTCCGAGCGGTTGCGCGGACTGCGCACCCTGACTCACGTGCTGTACGCGCTCTATGCGGCCTATTGGCTGACCGGCGGATTGACGGTGCTGATTGCGATCATCATCAATTACCTGAAACGCGACGACGTCGTCGGGACGCCATATGAAGCGCATTTCCAGTGGCAGATTCGCACTTTCTGGTGGGCGTTGCTCGGGCATGTGATCGGCGTTGCGCTGATCTGGGTACTGATCGGTTTGCCCGTTCTGGCCGTGGTCGGAATCTGGACCTTGTATCGGGTCATAAAAGGCTGGCTGTTTTTGTACGAGAACAAGCCGTTGCAACCGCGCGCCTGGGTTTGAACCAGAACTTAACCGCGCACTGATAGCCGGGATTTACCCGCGAGACACATGAGCCAAGAGAACTGTATTTTCTGCAAGATCGCCGCGGGAGAAATTCCGAGCAAGAAAGTCCATGAGGACGATGAATTCGTTGCTTTCCACGATATCAATCCGGTCGCCCCCGTCCATGTGCTGGTGATTCCGCGTAAACATATTGAGACACTGTCGAGCTGTACCGAAGCCGATGCGCCGCTGCTTGGTAGAATGCTGAGCCTGACGGCGCGCCTCGCCAAGGAACTCGGCGTTTCATACACCGGCGGCGACACAGGATTTCGTACGGTCATCAATACTGGGCCGGGTGGCGGGCAAGAGGTTTATCACATTCACGCACATATTCTTGCGGGCGAGCGGCCGTGGCGCCGGATGGGCTAGGAAGGCTGTTTTCATGTAATGAAATCGAAAGCGTCTTTTCATCGCAATATTGCGCGCGCAAACTGTCGGTTTAATCAGCGGAGCGTCAGTGCTCCGACTCGGGCCGAAAGGTCCACATTCTTCGCTGCGGGCAGCAATCCCAGTGAAGCCAAGGAGAGTTTTCAGTCATGGGTTCGTTGAGCATTTGGCATTGGTTGATCGTTTTGTTGATCGTGGCGCTGGTTTTCGGCACGAAGAAGCTGCGTAACATCGGCGGCGATCTGGGCGGCGCGGTGAAGGGATTCAAGGAAGGCATGAAAGAAGGCGAGACGCCGGCCGAGCAGCGCGAACTGCCGCGCAACGGCGTGGTGGACGTGGAAGCGAAGGACAAGACGCGCTCGAGCGACTACCGGTAAGCCAAGCCCGGCTCGGTTCTCCGCGTAGTTCCAGCCGTATTCATTCGTCACCTTCAGGATCTTCGATTCCATGCTCGACCTTGGTCTGACCAAAATGGCGCTGATCGGCGTCGTCGCGCTGGTAGTGCTCGGGCCGGAACGTCTGCCCGGCGTGGCGCGGACGGCCGGCGCGCTGTTCGGGCGCGCGCAGCGGTACATCAACGACGTCAAGGCCGAAGTCTCGCGTGAGATGGAACTCGACGAGCTGAAGAAGATGCGTACCGAGTTCGAGACGGCGGCGTCGAATGTGGAGAACACGATTCACGACAACCTGCGCCAGCACGAGAACGAACTCAACGACGCCTGGAAGCAGGGCACGTCGGTGTCCGACAGCGTCGCAGGCGGCGGCGACCCGGATCTGACGCATGTTTCGGGCGACACGTGGCGGTCATCGTCGGACAGCGGCGCGTCGTCCGGCAAGCGCAAGAACTGGCGCGTCAAGCAGAGTGCCATTCCAAACTGGTATAAGCGTACGTCTTTACGCAAGACGCGCGTTCAGTCGGGCGCGGCGCGTGTAGCGCGGCATACGCCAGAAACGCTGCGCCGTCCGACGCGGTTTTTCTGATGACGCAGCCGCTTTGAATTCGCGAACACCAACTTCCCTTCCATCGATGAATCCCAGCAGAGGGCCGGCGTGAGCGACCCGCAACAGATTAAAGACGAGGCCGTCGAAGAGACGTTCATCTCGCACCTGGTCGAACTGCGTGACCGCATCATCCGCGCAGGCGCTTCAGTCATCGTCGTGTTTATCGGCCTGGTTTATTGGGCGCCCAATATCTTCAGGTTGCTCGCCCGGCCGCTGATGCAGAACTTGCCGAAGGACGGCAAGATGATCGTCACGGACGTCACCGGCTCGTTCTTCGTGCCGATGAAAGTGACCATGATGGTCGCGCTCGTGATCGCGTTGCCAATCGTGCTGTACCAGATCTGGGCGTTCATCGCGCCTGGGCTGTACCAGCACGAGAAGAAGCTGGTCGTGCCGCTGGTCGGAAGCAGCTACTTCCTGTTCCTGTGCGGCATGGCGTTCGCGTATTTCGTCGTCTTCCCGACCATTTTTCGCGTGATGGCGCATTACAACGCGCCGCTCGGTGCGGAAATGACGACGGATATCGATAATTACCTGAGCTTCGTGCTCACCATGTTCCTGGCGTTCGGCGTGACCTTCGAGGTCCCGATCATCGTGGTGATCCTGGCGCGCATGGGATTCGTGACGATCGCGAAGCTCAAGCAGATCCGGCCGTACGTGATCGTTGGCGCATTTGTGATCTCAGCGGTCGTGACGCCGCCGGACGTGTTCTCCCAATTGATTCTGGCCATCCCGCTGATCATTCTTTACGAGGTCGGCATCATTGCAGCGCGAGTCATAGTCGGGAAGGACAAAATCAAGGTGCAGGAAGCGGAAGCCACCGAGGACGCCAAAAGGGATGCCGAGTAAGCGGTTTGTCATCAGCTAACCTAAAGCATAAAGGCCGTTCCAACGTCGAGTTGGAACGGCCTTTTGATTTGCATCGTCCGGATAAGTCACTTACTCGTCGCCCTGATCTCCGCCCTGGTCGCCGCCTTCGTCGTCCGGTGATTGAGGCGCCTTGGGCTGCATCGGCCGCTTGCCGATCACCACATTCAGGTCCAGCTCCTTGCTCTTTCGCATCAAGTGAACTTTCACCGATGTCCCGGGCTTGATCTGCGCGACGACGTTCAGCAAACGCGTCGTGTCGGTGATGGCGTCGTCGTTGATGCTGATCAGGATATCGCCTGGCTTGATGCCGGCTTTATCGGCCGGGCCGCCTTGCAGCACGCCCGCCACGATCGCGCCGGACTTCTGGTCGAGTCCGAACGATTCCGCGATTTCCGGCGTTACATCCTGCGGTTCAACGCCAATCCAGCCGCGGGTGACCGTTCCCGTCGTAATGATGCTTTCCAGCACGCTGCGCGCAGTCGATACCGGAATCGCAAAGCCGATACCAAGCGAGCCGCCGCTGCGCGAATAAATCGCCGTGTTGATGCCGAGCAGATTGCCGTTCACATCCACGAGCGCGCCACCCGAATTACCCGGGTTGATCGCGGCGTCCGTCTGGATGAAATTCTCGAAGGTGTTGATGCCGAGGTGATTGCGCCCGAGCGCGCTGACAATCCCCATGGTCACCGTCTGCCCGACGCCGAACGGATTGCCTATGGCAAGCACCACGTCGCCCACGCGCGTCTGGTCCATGCGGCCGAGCGTGATGGTCGGCAGGTTCGTCATGTTGATCTTCAGCACGGCGAGGTCGGTCTCAGGATCCACACCAATCACCTTCGCCGATGACGTCCTGCCGTCTGCGAGTGCAACTTCAATTTGATCCGCCCCGTCGACGACATGCTGGTTCGTTAGAATGTAGCCTTCGGAGCTGACGATCACGCCTGAACCAAGATTCGACGCGGGAGTCTCGTCGCCTTTGTGCTTGTTTTTATCGCCGAAGAAGTACCGGAACAACGGATCTTTCGCGCGCGGGTCGGGCGGCAAAGTGCCGTCCTTGCTGGAAAAAACGTTGACCACGGCGGGCATCGCTTTTTGCGCGCCATCCGCATACGACGACTGAGCAGGCCGGGAACCAATGCTGGGAGCCACTTCCTGCAACGCGACGATCGGTTCGGCAAGCTGCTTGCCGAACGTTCCCTGGCGTTGAAGCCACTGCGGTTTCAAGGTCGCGACGATGAACATCAGCGCCAACAGCACGGTCACCGCTTGGGCAAAAAACAGCCAGAAGCGTCTAAGCATTTGATGGAATAGAGGAATTCATGGATCGGATTGAACTCGAATTGTATCTGAACAATCTGTTGGAAATAGGACGCTTCAAGGACTATTGCCCGAACGGATTGCAGGTTGAAGGCTCGCGTCGCGTCGGGAAACTGGCGACGGGCGTGACGGCATCGCTGGCGTTCCTCGAAGCCGCGATCGAATGGGGCGCGGACGCCGTGCTCGTGCATCACGGCTATTTCTGGAAGAACGAGGCGCCGCAGGTCACGGGACGCAAATATCAGCGGCTGAAAACGCTGCTTGCCAACGACCTTAACCTGTTTGCCTACCACCTGCCGCTCGACTCGCATCCCGAGTTCGGCAACAACGCGCAGCTCGGCGCGCGGCTCGGATTGATCGCGGACAACCGGTTCGGCGACCAGGACCTCGGCTGGATCGCGTCATTGCCCATGTCGCTGTCGCTCGAACACTTCACCGCGACAGTCGAGAACGAGCTCGGCCGCAAGCCGCTCGTGTTCGGCGACCCGGATATGGAATTGCGTCGCGTGGCGTGGTGTACGGGCGGCGCGCAAGGTTTCTTCGATGAAGCGATCGCCGCCGGCGCCGATGTCTACATTAGCGGCGAAGTGTCGGAGCAGACCATGCACATCGCGGCGGAAAGCGGCGTGGCATATGTTGCGGCCGGGCATCATGCAACCGAGCGTTATGGCGTTCAGGCACTCGGCGCCCATGTGGCCGAACATTTCGATATCGAGCATGTGTTTATCGATATCGATAATCCGGTCTGATTATCTTGCACTGCAATAATTAATCGCACTCCGTAAATAACCCCTTCATTTGAGAGTTGCCTAAAAGTGCGGGGAAACCCTTAAGAATGAAGGACTTCGAGCGTTTTTTGCTATTCAACTCTTGTAAATGACGACTCCATTCGCGCACACTAGCGTCGGTAGAACGGACTGACGGTATAAATCCAACTCAGAAGTGGGGCGTGTGATGCGAGACAACGAAGATCAACGCGTCGACGGCGGCCGCAGGACCTGGCTGATTGCGACAACCGTAGCAGGCGGACTCGGTGGCGTAGCCACGGTCATGCCGTTTGTCGGTTCGTTTGCACCGTCGGAAAAAGCCAAGGCGGCAGGCGCGCCGGTCGAAGTAGATATATCCGGTCTCAAGCCTGGCGACATGATGACTGTCGCCTGGCGCGGCAAGCCGGTGTGGATCGTGAACCGCACTGACGAAATGCTCGCCGACGTGAAGAAAGCCGATCCCGAACTCGCCGATCCGCATTCGAAAAAAGAATTCACGATGCCGCTGCCGGAATACTGCAACAACGAATTCCGCTCGCGCCCGGAGCACAAGAACCTGTTCGTTGCCGTCGCCGTTTGCACGCATCTCGGCTGCACACCCACGCCGCGCTTCCAGGAAGGCGCGCAACCCAATCTCCCCGATGACTGGCCCGGCGGTTTTCTCTGCCCCTGCCACGGTTCGACCTACGACATGGCCGGCCGCGTCTTCAAGAACAAGCCAGCGCCGCAGAACCTCGACATTCCGCCGTACATGTTCACCTCGGCGACGTCACTCGTGATTGGCAAGGACGAAAAGGGAGAAGCGTAATGGCGACGACCGATAAAGACGTTGAGACAAGCGGATTCCTGGGCTGGATCGACAGGCGTTTTCCGCTGACATCGACCTGGAAAGCGCATGTCTCCGAATACTACGCGCCGAAAAACTTCAACTTCTGGTACTTCTTCGGCTCGCTTGCACTGCTGGTGCTCGTGATCCAGATCGTCACTGGCATTTTCCTCGTGATGAACTACAAGCCCGACGCGACGCTGGCGTTCGCATCGGTCGAGTACATCATGCGCGAGGTGCCGTGGGGCTGGCTCATCCGCTACATGCATTCCACGGGCGCGTCGATGTTCTTTGTCGTCGTCTATCTGCATATGTTCCGCGGACTGATGTACGGGTCGTATCGGAAGCCACGTGAACTTGTCTGGATCTTCGGCTGCGCTATTTTCCTGTGCCTGATGGCCGAAGCGTTCTTTGGTTATTTGCTGCCGTGGGGACAAATGTCGTTCTGGGGCGCGCAGGTGATCGTGAACCTGTTCTCGGCCATCCCGTTTATCGGCCCGGATCTGTCGCTCTGGATTCGCGGCGATTACGTCGTATCCGACGTCACGCTGAACCGGTTCTTCGCGTTCCACGTGGTCGCCATACCGCTGGTCCTGATCGGGCTGGTCGTCGCGCATCTGGTCGCGTTGCACGAAGTCGGATCGAACAATCCGGACGGTATCGAAATCAAGGCGAAGAAGGACGAGAAGGGCATTCCGCTCGATGGCATCCCGTTCCATCCGTACTACTCGGTCCACGATTTCATGGGCGTGTGCGTGTTCCTGTTCATCTTCGCGGCGATCGTGTTCTTCGCGCCGGAAATGGGCGGCTACTTCCTGGAAGCCAACAATTTCGTTCCGGCGAACCCACTGCAGACGCCAAACGAAATCGCGCCGGTCTGGTACTTCACCGCCTTCTACGCAATGCTGCGCGCGACCACCGATCCGTTCAAGATCGTGCTGATGGTGATCATCGCGTTGCTTGGCGTTCTGGCGTTGCTGCGCGGGCGCGGCAAGTGGCGCTTCGGCTTGCCGGTGCTGGCGTTGCTCGTGATCGTGTTCATGGCGCTGACCGAATCGAAATTCTGGGGCGTGGTGGTGATGGGAACGGCAGTGGTATCGCTCTTCTTCCTTCCGTGGCTTGACCGGAGCCCGGTCAAATCCATCCGATACCGCCCGCTTTTCCACAAGGTCTTCTACGGCGTCTTTGTGTTCGCGTTCTTCGTGCTCGGCTATCTCGGCACAAAACCGCCGTCGCCGGCCAGCACGTTGATTGCGCAGATATGCGCACTGATTTATTTCGGCTTTTTCCTCGGCATGCCTTTCTGGACGACGCGCGGCCGCTTCAAGCAGCCGCCTGACCGCGTTCAGTTCAAGCCGCATTGACCTCGCTTGGGATATGGCCGCAGCCAGATTGCATGGGACCAGGGTAAGGCGCTCAGCGCCAACTCTGGTCGACACAGGAGACACAACGATGAAAAAATGGCTCTCTGCCCTCGTGCTGATCGGGGCGTCGCTGGTCGCGTTCGGCTTGACGCCGGCGCACGCGCAAGAAAACCCGCAGCTCGACGCCGCGCCCGACAGTTCGGAAAATTTCGCTTCGCTCCAACATGGCGCAAAATTGTTTGTAAACTACTGCCTGAATTGCCACAGCGCGAATTTGATGCGTTACAACCGGCTGACGGACATTGGCATCGATCCGAAGGAAATCCAGGCGAACTTGCTGTTCACCACGGACAAGATCGGCAACACGATGACCGTCGCCATGCGTCTGGACGATGCAAAAGCGTGGTTCGGTTCGGCGCCGCCGGATTTGTCGGTGGAGGCGAGGGCGCGCGGCAAGGACTGGATCTACACGTATTTGCGCAGTTTTTATCGCGACGACACCCGGCCGACCGGCTGGAACAACCGGGTGTATGAAAACGTCGCAATGCCGCATGTGCTTTGGGAGTTGCAGGGCACGCGCACCGCAAAATTCGACACCGAAGTCGACGAAAAAACTGGCGAAAAGGTGAAACATTTCGCGGGTTATACCCAAGTCACACCGGGGACGATGTCGCCAGTAGATTATGATTCGGCTATGGCCGATCTGGTTTCGTACCTTTCGTGGATGGCGGAACCGGCCCAGCAGACGCGAAAACAGCTGGGCGTCTGGGTCCTGATGTTCTTGGGAATTTTGAGCTTTCTCGCATGGCGCCTCAACGCGGCATACTGGAAGCAGATTAAATAACACGCCGCGATCGGTGTGGGTCAGCGTCGACAAAGCGCCTCGCAGAAGGCGCTTTTCGCACGCTGGCCCTTATGTTTTCTGAAGGGACTTTTAATCATGATGGTTTTGTACTCCGGCACTACTTGCCCGTTCTCCCAGCGCTGCCGGCTGGTGTTGTTCGAAAAGGGCATGGACTTCGAAATCCGCGACGTTGACCTGTTCAACAAGCCCGAAGACATCGCAGTGATGAACCCGTACGGCCAGGTGCCGATTCTGGTCGAACGCGACCTGATCCTGTACGAATCGAACATCATCAACGAATACATCGACGAGCGCTTCCCGCATCCGCAACTGATGCCCGCCGATCCGGTCCAGCGCGCGCGTGCCCGGCTGTTCCTGCTGAATTTCGAGAAAGAGCTGTTCGTGCACGTCGGCACGCTCGAAAACGAAAAGGGCAAAGCCGCCGAAAAAAATCACGAGAAGGCGCGCAACGCGATTCGCGATCGCCTGACGCAGCTTGCGCCCATCTTTCTCAAGAACAAGTACATGCTCGGCGAAGAGTTCTCCATGCTCGACGTCGCCATTGCGCCGCTCCTGTGGCGCCTGGATCACTATGGCATCGAGCTCTCGAAGAACGCCGCGCCCTTGATGAAGTACGCCGAGCGGATCTTTAGCCGGCCGGCTTATATCGAAGCGCTGACGCCTTCGGAAAAAGTGATGCGTCGCTGACGTATCCGATCGCGGAGCGCGCCGGGTCGACTGGCGGCGTTTCGCATCGATAGAGGACAAGCCGATGCAAGAAATCTCCACCAAGCCGTATCTGTTGCGCGCGCTCTATGAGTGGTGCACGGATAACGGCTTCACGCCGCACATAGCAGTCCGTGTGGATAACGGAACGCGCGTGCCGCGGCAATTCGTGCGTAACGACGAGATCGTGCTCAACATCAGCTTCGAGGCGACGAGCCAGTTGCAGATGGGCAATGAGTGGATTGAGTTCAGCGCGCGGTTTTCCGGCAAGTCGCACAAGATCGAGGTGCAGGTCGCCAACGTGCTCGCTATCTACGCGCGTGAAAATGGCCAGGGCATGGCGTTTCCGGTCGATCCCGCAGCACTGGGCGCGGCGCCCGATGTCTCGGGTCTGGATGGACCGCGTTCATCGGAATTGGGTCCGGACGAGAGCGGCGCCGAGCGCATAGAACGCCGTGAACCGGCCGCGTCAACTCGAGATGACGACGAGTTGCCTCCCGACGACGATGGATCAAAATCCACTGGCCGGGCTCACCTCAAGGTCGTCAAATGAAGTAATATCGCTGACTTCGCCGGCTTAGCTCATCAGGTAGAGCAGTTGATTTGTAATCAGAAGGTGGCGGGTTCGAGTCCTGCAGCCGGCACCAACACTCGCGCGGGTTCCAGCAATGGGGCCCGCTTTTTTTCTGTTCTACAAAAGTGCCGCTGTTCTACAAAGGTAACAGCGACGTTCGTCACAGGGCGGTATGGCTACACGACAACCAGTTGGGCCGATTTTCGTGGCCTACGAAAGCCTGAGGAGGGAGGCCCGTAACGGATACCTTAGCGGAGCGATGGCCGATGCGATCGGAGCCAGCTATGCGGCCGCTATCGAGGTTCTGCAAGGGTTTCCGCGTGTACAGGTCACATCACGCGTTCCGGGGAAGCAATATGACGCGTTTGAGGGACCTCGAAACGTTAGCCGGCCCGTGAACCGAGCTCTGTTCGATCCCAACCTAGACCGCTGGATTCAGCTCCGAGCTGCGCTCGACGACGGTGGTAACGTCGCGCTACCGGCAAGCGGCGAGATCACCAAGACTCTTTATTCGATGGCGATTGCCTTCTGCGTGGCGATTGACCTATTGAAGGAGCGGGACCAAAAAACACCGGGAACGTTTTTTGAATATTTCACTGCCTTTTTTTTCGCTTGGCGGGTGCGAACTGAGCCGGTAAACCGCATTCGCGTACTTAATATCGACGACGAAAACACAGAGTTGCCCACCGATTATTTGTTTAACTTGGGCCCCGGCATGCGGAAATTCCACATGCCAATAAAAACGTCTACCCGCGAACGCGCTATTATGCTTTGGGCTCACCAGCGTTTACTCGACGGTGTTTATGGCACCGAGCGTTTCATGGGTACACCAGTTCTGTTGGCAGAAACTAAAATGGACCGAACCCGCCGGGAAGTTGTTGAAATATGCACCCCGGAGCAGTGGCGTCTTTATCAAATGTATATCGCACGGCTTCAACGAGTCTATTATCTTGACCCCCCGACTGCATATGCCGCATTAGCCACTCAGTTTCCACCACTCCATGTTAAGCCATTTGGAGATTTTTTCCACGAGTGGAACAGCTTGGCGCCAGTCTAGGGATCAGATCTTATTTACTCAGTTTCCGTTGTTTCTTCTGCTTCGGCTTGCGGTAGACCATGAAGTATGAATGATTTTTCCGAGCATGATACTGCTTGCCTTTCAAACGAGAAACTCCCGGTCTCCCAGTTTGAACGACAACAAAGAGGTCCTCCGTTATAAAGCCTTGCTTCTGCAATTCGATAGTAATTTCCAAATGAGTAAGCCTCTGTCGGTTCGTACAGACCTCATCCTGGCATTTAACAATATAAATACCTTCCGGTCGTAAGACGCGCAAGGCTTCACGAGCCGCGCGGAAATACAAGTCGAGTACAGCCTCGTGGTACTTGGGTGGCTTTCCGTTGGTTTCGCGCCAAATTTCTGCGACTACTTCGTGGTCTTGGTCGGCGTTGTTTGCGTAATAGGTTTCGAAGTTCTGGTGCCCATTGTGCGCTGTTCCACCGGGCGTATGCATGTAAGGCGGGTCAAAGACCAGTGCGTCAAATGATTCGTTGGCATAAGGGAGTCGCCGGCTATCAATTCCCCCCTGCACGAACTCTGGCAGACCATCCTTTTTTAAATCCGTAAAAAAGATCTCATACTCATTTAAGTCAACGTTTTTCCAAAATACACCTTTCCCATAGGTCGTATCACCAATGGTTGCCCCAGGTGCAACATAGATTTCTAAAATATTTGGAAAGACGGCGTCGTTGGAGTCTACATATGCTGAATGAATTAGATCGTTTGTAGCAACGCCCGTATTCACACGGGCAGTTTTCTTCTGCTTCTTACGTACCGATGAAGGCAAAACCGACAGATCATTATCGTCGGTTCCTTTGAGTTCGAAGCCAGCAGCTTCAAAGTTTGATGTCATGTAAAATCCGTCAACCAATGGGGCAAGGAAAGCGATATTTCGAAATTTGTTAGTTAATGGTTTCGTGAGCCGTGATTTCAGCGACAAACCGCCAAAGGTGCTCGGGCATAGATCGATATCCTTTGGAGCTACAGGGTAAAAGCCAGTTATCCAACGCACGGCGCTTAGCTCCTATCCGATTGGCAAATTGGTCGCGGGTCATCCGCAATGTCTCCATCGCGCCGCGCAAAAAATCCTGCTGGCTCACCGTTGAATCCATAGCGTAGGCGCTCGCCGTGGCCGTTATATACTCGTTGAGTATATCGGGGGTAGGGAAGAGTGAAAAGCTATTTTGTCGGTTTCACGGTTCTTCCCCGGTTCCTCACATAGTGTTCGGTCATTGCTTGACTGCCATGTCCCAACAACGCTTGCGCACCTCGCATGTCTGTTGCGGCCTCCTTATCCGTACCCGCCTTCGCTCGAAGATCCCGGAACTGAAAAGCAATCTTTTCGATGCCCGCCGCCTCCCTTGCGCGATCGAATCGAAACCTCAACGCGTCGCGACCCAGCGGCCGGCCAGCCTCGTCAACAATGAGTCGCGTCGATCGGACCTGATGACCGGCTTTTCGCAATGTAATCCGTTCCAAAGCAAGCGCGAGAGCCCCGATAATTTCGATTCGCAACTGTGCCCCCGTTTTGTTCTGTCGGATTTCTACAACACCGTTGCGCAAATGCCTCTCATCGATTTTCAGGACATCCGCCGGCCGCTGTCCGGTCAGGTATGCAATGTCCATGGCCTCCCGAAGCGGAACGTCCGCCTTATCCCACAGTTTTTGGTATAGGTGATCATCCACATAAACATCTCGCCCGCTCTCTCTGTGCTTGCGAACGCCTGCGCACGGATTTGGTCTGTCGGTTGCTCCCCATTCACGAGCCTTATTGAAGACGTGAGAAAACAATGCGATCTCCCTGTTGGCTGCAATTGGCGACTCTTTCCGCCAATCAAGATACTTGCGGATGTGAATCGGTTTGATCTGGTCCAACGGGGCGGGTGGCGCGTCAAAAAACTGATATAGCCGTTCAAGTTGAATAATATTGTTCCTCTGCGTGGCAGGGGCTTTGCCTGGCACGATCTCGGTGACATAGCGCTGCGCCACGTGTCGAAAAGTCGTCATCGCGAGTGCGTTCCGATCACCCTGCTCCAGGTCAGCGTATTTGCGAAGCGCTTCTACGAAATCACCGCCCAGCGCAATCCATCGACGCGGCTTGCCACCCATGTCGTAGTAGTAATAGCTTTTTCCACGCAACGTTTGCTTTAACCTCAATCGAGGAGGGAGGTGCAAATTTTTTGTCGGACGGCGTCCCATCTTTATGCTCGCATGACGTCGGGTGCCCAACCAGAGTTCACTTTGCCCGGTCTTCCTCCTTCAATCACGGAGCGCGCCACGACCGGACGCCCACACGCATTGACGAAGAACGCAACGCCCATTCGACGTAACGCGTCAATCTGCTTAGATTTCATTTTTCGTCCCGTAAGCACTGCTAATTCTTGTGCGGATAGAAAAATATCGACCATGTCATGTCTCCCGTGTCGAAAGCCAAAAACAACCGAGATCCTGATTCCAATACGACTGGCAACGATCAAGCGTCGACCCGACCCTTAGAGCAGCGTCGAATGCCACCTTGATGGCTTCGGCCGCGTTATCGCAGATCAGATGTGCAATAGGATGTCGCTCGGGAATCACGACGCCGCGACTGGTCCAGTATCGCTTCTCGTTAAGTGCGTGTTCAGCGAAGTCTTTGGTGATGTATTTGCTGAGGTACGACGCGAGCTTATGACGCAAACCCTTCTCCCTAAACGGGTTCCGCACGTCGATATTGCCGTTACCGTCCCCCACGATGCTCCACCAAATCGACCGCAACACACTATAGTTTTGCCGGCCTTTCAGCGCGATATGGAGATGCCACGATCCACGCTTCTGCCGCTCCGCGACGGCAACGTATTGAAACCCTCTAACCTTTCCGAGCCTCCGCCGAAGCGCGTCAAAGTCCTTCTTCAGCCTCGCCTTATCCAACACGTTTTCGCGATAGGTCAAAGTAATCATGCGATCAGCACCTATCGCCTTACATCGCAAACGTACCTGCTGTTTGGCCCGCTTTGCTGCATCCATGAGGTTTTGTTCGGTATTCTCCGACTCTCCGCGCTTCGCCCGAGGCATCAGGCTTAACCCCTGCGCACCCATATACCGGTCGAATCGCGTAGCCGTAACCTCAACCTGCCCGTCGCCAAAATTCCGACCACGAACCACCCATTCCCGGCGAAACGCCGAAAAATTACCTATACTGTCGTCGTGCATTGCAACTTGTCCTTGTAATGCTGTAGTAGGAGCCTCGAACCGTTGCAGCGGTCGGGGCTTTTTTTATTTCAGTTCTGTCGTCGCACCAGTTCGCGTCTGACCGAATTCCAAACGCGATTAAGCTCTTTCGCTGTCAGGCCCCGGGCAGTGAATGAAAGTGTCACTAGCTGGCTCGAATCCGAAGGAACTAGTTCCATCAATAGGTGTTCGCGGCATTTCCTCATTGCTATCCCTCGTACGTTAAGTGTCCCTGATATAAATCTAGGCGCGCTTCGCGCGCCCGGCTGTCCTCGCTTCACGCTGCGGGCAGACGGTCGCCCGAAGCAACCCACGACGCCTTCGCAGACCATCCAGCGCGCAAGTTCGGCATGGGTTGCGCCGACCTGTGGCCGTCCCAACCCGTTCCCGAAGCGTAAAGCGGTATAGCCTGTGTAAAGGCCATGTCGCTGCGCGATCGGCTGCGCCGAGCCTTGACACATGCGCAAATGGAAGCGGTCATAGTTCGCACGATGGATCCCCTGCCACATGGGTTAAATCTTTGTGACCTGCAAGACAAGCACGATGTCCGAGCTAGAGTGTTCGACGGTGCGACCGTCCATGAAAGACGGCAGCCAGGCAATCCCGCTACGTATCTTGGAATCCTTGCCGGACACCAGCCCACCCATCACGACCACCTCACCATCCGCCAACGCCATTGACGTCTCCGACTTGCGTGTGTTTTTCGTGGGAGAGCTATTCACACCGGTTGTTGTCTTTTGAAAGTCTGAAATTTCAACTGTCACGTCGGTGTCGATCACATCGTCTTTCACGACAGGGAGTACATCGAAAATCACGCCGGCGTCCTCATACGTCACCGACTGAACGGGGGCCGCGGCTGAACTCGGATATGACACTGATCCGATTACGGGAACGGACTGCCCGACATTGAGACGCCCATGCTTGCCGGAAGCAACCCGAAGATTGGGCGACGTAATGACACGAAACCGCGAGTCCGAATCGAGCGCCGCGATCGCCGCATCGAGAAAACCCGTGTGAATGCGCAATGCGTTTGCGCTTTGATCGACCGTTCCAGCACCCAGAGACACGCCAAGCTTTCCGCCAAGAACACTGGCCGCGAGCTGGAAGCCCGTTGTCCTCTCATCGTCTGTGGAGACCTCGTACACCCACGCACGAATTGCGACCTCGCCAACCTTCCTATCCACTGCCGGCAATAGTTGTTGAAGTTGCGCGATCTCCTTGGACGTACCAAGAAACACCATCGTGTCCGAGGACTGGTCAACCATGCCGGCCGCAGATGTAAGTGGTGCATCAACTTTGGCTCGCTCGCCAGAAGACTGTGCCGGAATTGCTCGGTTCATCGTGAATTGACCGCGGAACAGAGGCTGCACAAGGCGCGCAAGGTAGTCAGCGCTGCGATACTTCGGGGAGTAAACCAATGTGTGCCTGTCCGGCTCCTTCGCTTCCTCCTTCTCGCGTTTGAACACGTAGTCCACGCCATCTTTTGTTGATACGCCAAAGCCGAGGGACTCAAGAAAGCTGGCTACAACTTCGCGAATGTCGCCCTTGGTCCGGTCAAATCGGAAGGAGACAACGCGTTGATCGGATAGAACGTCAGGTGCAAGCACGTATTGCGTTTGCAACATATCGGCGTAGATCAAATCGATCACCTGCGCGACGTTCACCATACGCAGGTCAACCGACTTCGCACTTCCCATCTTCAATGGCACAAGCGGTTGAGCGAACATCGAGCCAGCGGGCAGCGCCGATGTCAGCGAAGGCGGCAACGGTGGCAGTGGCGGTATTCCCGTCGCATTTTCCGACGCCGAGGACACCGAGGCCGCGACAAGCGACAGTAGAGCGAGATATCTCATCGAGATGGCGCTCCCAGACCCTGCGCAGGGCTCCCGATAGATGTGGTGACCTTCGCACCCGAAAACGTCGATACACGATCGCCGTCGATGGTCCCTACGCGAGCGGTGCCCACGTTCTGAAACATAGAAGGACTCTCAACACGAAGCCGACCAGCGCTATCGGCAACAACGACCCATGCTTGCCCCGGTCCAGCGTAGGTGCCGGCGATTCGCCAGCTATCAGAGAATGCCTCCTTCGGCCTGGTCGTAGCTACCGGCGATGAGGGCATGGTTGCGGTGGTTTCCGGAGCCGCCTGAGACATGGCGCTGACCTCGTTGGCCTTGGGGGCTCGATGGAAAAACGTATAGATGAAACGAATTGAGATGGACAGTGCCACAACGCCGACGGCCGCCATCAGCCAAAGCGTTTTATTTGCTAAAACGTTCTGCCGCTTGTCTACCGTCGCCTCTGTGCCGCCCGCACCTGCATAGCTTTTGTATAGCGGAAATATCTCTTTTCGGTATTTGCGCACGTAAGTACCGACGCGGGTTTTACTGTTTTGCTTCCAACCCTCGTACTGCTCCACGCGATAGCCCGACGCGAGGCCAAGCGACTTGAGTTTGTGCATACGGAAGGAAAGCTCAACGACCTCCTTCAGCTTGCGGTGAAGGTCAGCGATCCCCTGAATCATTAACACCACATCGCAAGCCACACCCGTTACCGGATGCGTAAAGTGCCGATGCATACGGAAAAATGCCATATGCTCATCGAAGATTTTCTTGTCCGATGCCCAAAGCTTCCACGCTTCGTCAACAACGACGAGATCACCAGGTTCAACAAATCCAGCGGTAACAGTTGCACCATCTGTGGACTCGTGCTCCATGGGAAAAAACGCGGGGCGCACAATGTCGTCCGTGCGCACGTGCACCACGCGGCCAAGTTTCTCGCGAGTCAGTTTATTGTTTTTTTCAAGGTAGTCGTGAATGCGCACCTCGCTGATGCCATCCACGTTCGTGACCACCCGACGCCCCATCGCGATAGCATCAAGCAATGGGCCTTGGACGACCTCATACGACTTGCCGGAGCCCATCACGCCACAGTATGCGTTGATAGCCATGTCTGTCAGCCGATGATCGGCAAACGGCGGACAATGAAGCGTGTCACGTATGCCGATACGAGCAGCGGTGCGCCGTAACTGAATGCACAGAGGTCCAAAAAATACCAAACATCGTCCCCGATGGCTCCGAAGGCCCCGGCAAGAAACGACGCATTAGGCAAGAAGTGAGCGCTCTGCAGGAGCGCAACCGTCTCGCCGACAAAGAAATACAGGGCGAAATACAGGAAGAACTTCGCGACAACGGACCGGAGAACAAACCCGAGCAATACGTTCGCGGCAGACACCAAAATTCCGAACATGACGTCTCCCTATGCTCGCAAAACGACGAGGAGCGCGGCAAGAGTGAACATCGCCGCAAACGCTGTATAAATGCCCGTCCTGTGGCTCTCGGCGAGATCGCATTGTGCCGAGAGGGTGAACGACCTACCAAAGGCGGTAAAAGATGGCTCCGGACACGCAGAGCCATGGGTAGGAACGCTCCACCCCTTCAGATCGGGAAATAAGTTCAACAGCGGTGACAAGATCATCGAGATAGTCGGAGCGCTCTCTAGCGTCGGCGCTTGAACGCCGGGGTCGGCCCCCAGATCAACGGAGACCTTATTGACGACATTGACGTTCGGCGTATTGACCACGTTGACGTTGTTGCCTGCGCCGGTGCTCGGACTGCTGGCTGGATCTGTTACACCAGCCGAACCCGGTTGCACCGTCGGACTGATGGTCACCTGCGTCACCCCGGGGTCGGTTGCAGGTCTAAACAAATCCGACACGTTCGGCGCAAGCGTCGGATTTTGTGCGACCCAAGGCTGGACATCTGCGAAGGAAATCGGCTGCGTCGCTGAGTAAGGCAAGCCCTGATAACCTGGCTGGGATGCAGCCTGTTGCCAGGTCTGGTTCGTGAGTGCTGCAAGCGTTGAAGGGTCGAGCGTTTGCGTCAAAGCTGCGGGCTGTAGTTGCGGATAAACCTGGGACAAGTCAGTCCCGGTCGCCGGCTTAACACCTGGTCCGATCGTGTAGTTTGTCAGCGCCTGGGTCCTGCTAAGCGGCTGCCATACGAAGTTGCCGCTTGTCGAGTCGTAGACTTGCTGCTGACCATTCACCGAGATATACAGCGTTTGTTGCGTGCCATCGGCGTTCGGTTGCCAATAGACGCTCGAGCCGCTGTAGGTCCACTGTGGGTTTGTCGGATTGGTGACGCCCCCGTTTGCACTGTATTGCTGCTGGTATCCCTCGAATTGCTGAACCTGTTGAATCGTGTTTGGAATGATTTCCACGGTGCCGGCCGAATAGTCAAAGTTTTTTTGCCCACTCGTCGGAACGCTAGGAAAAGCTGTGCAAAACGCATCTCCACTTTGACATTGCGCCGTGCGATAGACCGGGATGCCTTGTTGTGCTGCCCATACCCATGGATTCACCATGTTGTTATCCGTGGCCGGCGCAGCGGAAACAGGCGTGTAAGTTGCGCCGACACTTTGCGGCAATGGTTGCTGAGCGGTGATTGTCTTTCCATCCATCGAGCGACTGAGCGACACGCTGCCAGCGTACAACGCAGACCCCGCTGCGAGAATTCCTAAGCCGGCCGCAACTGTCAGCCATACCGGCGCACCCGCAAATCCAAGACCCACAGCAACCCCTGTCGAGACGACATTCAATGCGGTTGACGCTTGGCCCATTGAGGTAAGCGTTGCAGCTATGCGCGGATCATTTGCCGCAAAGCCGCGAGAAATAGCGACACGCGTCAGAATCGCGGCCTCGGCACGGTTGATAACCAAGTTTTCGACTGGCGCTAACAGCGCCTGTGAATGCGCCAGTTGCACACCAAGTACGCAGATCAGAGCGACAGATACGACAATTCTCTTGCGCAGCATCACGCCCCCTTGAAACCACTGATAACAGCCCAGGCGCACACGATTCCGAACGCGAACATCAGCAAGTACCACGCACTATTGACGTCCATCGACCCTCCGGTGATGAAAGCGGGGGCCGCAGCCCCCGTTGAGCAATGTGCAGTACTGGGCCTACGCGCCGCGTACCATGCCGATGAGGATCTTCGCGCCTTTGATACCGACGTACACAGTGATCAGCGTTGCCGCAACGGCAAGCACACCAGTGGTTACGCTGGAAAAATCAATTCCACTTGTGAGCGTCGAGAAATCCGGACCAGTGGTTGCAGCGCGTGCTTCGCCAACACCAACGACAGCAGCCAGGACAGCGAAGCGACCGCCGATCTTGATAATTTGTTGCAGCTTTACCTTCATGTTTTTTTCCCTAAAAAAATGCGGTGGACCCGCGAACGTAAAATTAGGCGCGTCGTAGAAAGTTGACGATTGCGCCTGCTCCGTGGCTCACCAACCACAAGCTCACGATGGTGGTGAATGCCACGCCCCAAAAGCCGGCCGCTGCGACGTAGTCGAATGGCTGAGCTATCGAGTCGATGTACCCCGCACTGTCTGGCGAGAGCACGTAAGCTTGTTGCTGCTGAAGTCGATAGCTGCTTCCGTTGAAAGAAGCGCACACCTGCTGATCAACGGTGCTTGTTTGTTCCGCCGACGACACCGGCACGCACACAAGAACGATCTGAACTGAGCCGACGGGCATTCAGCTTTTACACCTGCTTGGAGTCGGATTTGGGCTGCGCACGGACTTGGCCGAACGGGGTGAGCGACACGACGCGAGGGACCAATCTTCCGGCGTCTTGGCCATTCCCTTGAGCGAGCGCAAACTCGGCCAGATATTCGCCAGGTTGTGTTTCGGCCAGTGCCGTTGGCAAATTGATTACGCCAACCACGATGCTTGTGCCCTCGCTCGACGCCTGTTCCAGAATTGACTGCGCTTCGCGGATGATCCAAGGGCGGCCGGTTTTAATCGATGTTCCGCTGCGCTCATTGATGGCGAGGATGGTGAGCTTTTGCTTCGAAGTCATAGAACCTCTTCTGTTTGTTATGCGACAAAGGAATTTGGAGCGCTCGCGAATATTTGCCTGATGGGAAATTTTTGTAGAACGGAGCGAGCGGGATTGATTGTTGCCGTCGCGCGCTCTAACATCGATGGCAATAAATGTCGCCGTTTGTTCGACAATTTTTGGAATGGACATGACTCGAACCGCAGATCGGACGGCCTATCGAATGCTCAAAACTGCTGCCACGAAGAGGCTGGTTCAGCTCATCGAAGAACATAGCAGTCAGGTGCCGCACTCAGAAAACGAATTGCGGATACCGAATCTGGCTCCTAGCTGGCCCCGTACCAATGAGCATTTCAGCCGGGCCTTTGGCGTTGATAATTGGTCCGCTTATAAGAACGGCCACCGGTCATGGAGTGAGGCGTCACTTCGTCAAAGAGCGCACCAAGCAGTGGAACTCGGCCTGCTATCTGACATGCAGCGGCGCGATTTTGAACAAGGCCTTGATGCCGCATTGCGCGGGGCGTCGCAACCGCCCGCTTTAAGCGGATTGCCAGCACCTGTACAAGATGCGATGGAGGCTACGAAGGTTCTGACGAGGTCGATTCAGTGGCTCAAAGAAAACCGCCTGCTGAACGAATACGCGTGGGTCCTAAAGCCGGCAATCGAAGCGATCGATCAAGTTTGTGACGATCAACGAGCCGATCAGGAACGGGTGAAACGGCGAATCCGTCGTGCATTGAATGGCGCTGTCGAGCCCAAGACCCTGAAAACCATCTTGGAATCTATCTCAAACACCTGGTATGCAACCGATTTCGATCAATCGATACCCGATGACTTCGACGCCTACGATTCAATCGACTCTCTATCACCAAAGAGCTGCACGGCCAAGAGTGCGACCAGATAACCTCAGGGCTCGTTGCGCGACCAGATAACCTCAGGGCTCGTTGCGCGACCAGATAACCTCAGGGCTCGTTGCGCGACCAGATAACCTCAGGGCTCATTGCGCGACCAGATAACCTCAGGGCTCGTTGCGCGACCAGATAACCTCAGGGCTCATTGCGCGACCAGCTCATTGCGCGACCAGATAACCTCAGATAACCTGCGCGACCAGATAACCTCGGGGCTCATTGCGCGACCAGATAACCTCAGGGCTCGTTGCGCGACCAGATAACCTCGGGGCTCGTTGCGCGACCAGATAACCTCGGGGCTCGTTGCGCGACCAGATAACCTCAGGGCTCGTTGTGCGACCGGATAACCTCACGGTTCGGGGCGTGACCAGATTGCCCCAAGGCTCCTGAGCGCGACCAAATAACCTCAGGTCTCGGAAGCGTGATCAAATAACTTGGAGGTGCGGAAGCGCCACCAATAACCACGAGATTCACCACGCAAATGACAAATTCATCGGTCCCCAGATTCATCGTTGAAGGTGATCACGACGAGATCAATCGAATGCTCGCATTCTTCCTTTATGAGTGTCCCTCGACAATGATTCCGTCCCGTGAAGACGTCGCAGTTTGGGGCTCAGAGCTCGCGAAGCGGGGCTCCGAGTACATGTCGGCTGCGGAAGCATGCAACCGATGGTCAAGGGGCGAGGAGTAATCTTTCCAGAATGCCGTGATATATGACGTTGCACTACGCGATCAGACAATTCGCGCTCGGCGAAGGCTCAGAAGTCATCGGTGCGACGGGTGAATTTTATCTTTCTTGCTATTTCCGGCTAGAACAGAAACATGGGGGCTCGCGCGGGTTTTCATGCTTGCGTCAGTCCGCAGCACTCCTCCTGCAGATTCTATTGAATCCGATTTTCGTACCAACGACCCCTGCTCAATTCCGCACTTAAAGCGGAGCTGGTGGAAACCCTAGGGGGCGTCTGGATCACCAGAATGAGAGCGTTAGTAATTTCGGAAAGGCGGACTTGCGTTCTCGTTGCTCAAAAAAATCCTTTTAAAATCAATGCATCATGTAGGTCGCTAACTGGCATCGACCTTGCCTTATATAGGCAGGCCAAAAAAGGCCGCAGACAAATACAAGGAGACAATTCGATGCACCCCATCCCATCCAGCTTGACCTGATTTTGCCGACGCCAGACGCGCATTGCCGCAGCCGAGCGCCGGCGCGTTTTTGTCTCACCCCTTTGCCATTCGCCGACCATGCCCGCAACCACTGTGACAACCGTGAAGAAACCTTTTTATAAAGTCCTGTATGTGCAGGTGCTGATGGCGATTGCCATCGGCATCGCGCTCGGGCATTTCTATCCCGCGCTCGCCACCGAGATGAAACCGCTCGGCGATGGGTTCATCAAGCTCATCAAGATGGTGATCGGCCCGATCATCTTCTGTACGGTCGTGACCGGTATCGCCGGCATGGAGGACATGAAAAAGGTCGGGCGCGTGGGCGGCAAGGCGCTTCTGTACTTCGAAGTCGTCTCTTCCTTCGCACTCATCCTCGGCCTGGCCGCGACGCACCTGCTGAAACCGGGCGTGGGCTTCAACATCGATCCGGCTACGCTGGACGCCAAGGCAGTCGCCTCGTACGCCGCGAAGGCGCACGGCCAGACGACCACCGATTTCCTGATGCACATCATCCCGGACACGATCTCGTCGGCGTTCGCTCAGGGCGAAATCCTGCAGATCCTTCTGGTCGCGTTGCTGTTCGGCGCGGTGCTGGCCACCGCAGGCGAGAAAGGCCGCGTGGTGACGAACTTCATTGAAGGGCTGTCGCACATCCTGTTCGGCATCGTGCGCATCATCACGAAGCTGGCCCCGATCGGCGCGTTCGGCGCAATGGCGTTCACCATCGGCAAGTACGGCATCGGTTCGCTGGTGCCCATGCTCAAGCTGATCGGCACGTTCTATCTGACGTCCATCGTGTTCGTGGTCGTCGTGCTCGGCGCAATTGCAAAGATGGTCGGCTTCAACATCCTGCGCTTCGTCGCGTACATCAAGGAAGAGATGCTGATCGTGCTGGGCACGAGTTCATCGGAAGCCGCGTTGCCGCAACTGATGCTCAAGCTCGAAAAGCTCGGCTGCTCGCGCTCGGTGGTGGGTCTCGTTGTGCCGACCGGTTATTCGTTCAACCTCGACGGCACCAACATCTACATGACGATGGCCGTGCTGTTCATCGCCCAGGCGACGAATACGGACCTCACGTGGACGCAGCAACTGACGCTGCTCGCGGTGACCATGCTGACCTCGAAGGGCGCAAGCGGCGTGACCGGCGCGGGGTTCATCACGCTGGCCGCCACGCTCGCTGTCGTGCCGACCATTCCGCTGTCGGGCATGGTGCTGATTCTTGGTATCGACCGCTTCATGAGCGAGTGCCGCGCGTTGACGAACATCGTGGGTAACGGCGTGGCGACGGTCGTTGTGTCGGCATGGGAAAAGGAACTGGACCGCAACAAGCTGCGCGATCAGCTCAAGCACGGCGCGGTGGATACCGAAGCCGAAACCGTTTCTTGATGCACCGAAACACGACTAGACAGCCACTTAATCTCGCCGTCGATCGAACGTAACTTTCGAGAGACGGCGCTAGCTACAGCGGTTGGCTACCAAATTGGCAGGTCTCTATGGGGGAAACTCCTTCCCTTACGAACGACGGAGTGTTCTACAACCCGCAGGTGTGCCTTGTCCCGCTGGGCGCTGCCGTGCGACTCTTCCGTGGTTTGGTAGAACGAAATATCGCCTATCCTCATGATTTTATTAAGTTTTTATGATGCTTTGTAATCAGAAGGTGGCGGGTTCGAGTCCTGCAGCCGGCACCAGATTAGCTTCAAGAAGTAGTCAGATGTAATTGAACCCCGCGCCCGGCAACGGTCCGCGGGGTTTTTACTTTGCGTCCCTCGACGCAGCGCTTACGCCGCGTTCCTGACCCATTCCCCGGGGAATGCCTGCGGCTTCATATTCTTTTCACAAACCCCTTGCGCAACCCGTGAGGGCGCACTAGAATTCGGCCTCTTCGCTTCTGGGTGAGGTGAAGAGAAGCGGGAAGTAGGGGATTCGCAGTTCTATTCCGGTAGCTGGAGAGCCATGCAGGACGGCCTTCGCAGGGAATTGAGGTCCAGGTGGTCGTGATTTGGAGTTTGTCACGATGCGGTAAAAAACCTGTTGACGAAAAGCGAAACGTTCTACATAATCTCGTTTCTGTGCTGCAAACGCAGCGACGCGAAAGCGGTGGTGTTCTGAGGGATGGGATGCTGCGGTTTTGGTGAATGTTCTTTAAAAACTAACAGCCGATAAGTGTGGGCGCTTGGTGTTTTGCTTTAGAGCGTGGTGGTGTCTTTCGGGGCGCTGCCGTGAAGCGAAAGTATCAAGTCTCACACTAGTATTAAGGTAGGTTTTGAGCGTCTTTTCAGAGATGGAAAGATGGGAGGAACTTGTCAGTACGTTGAGTGAGCGACCTATTCGGAAGAATAGAAAACAGTAACAGGCATTGAACTGAAGAGTTTGATCCTGGCTCAGATTGAACGCTGGCGGCATGCCTTACACATGCAAGTCGAACGGCAGCACGGGGGCAACCCTGGTGGCGAGTGGCGAACGGGTGAGTAATACATCGGAACGTGTCCTGTAGTGGGGGATAGCCCGGCGAAAGCCGGATTAATACCGCATACGATCTACGGAAGAAAGCGGGGGATCGCAAGACCTCGCGCTATAGGGGCGGCCGATGGCAGATTAGCTAGTTGGTGGGGTAAAGGCCTACCAAGGCGACGATCTGTAGCTGGTCTGAGAGGACGACCAGCCACACTGGGACTGAGACACGGCCCAGACTCCTACGGGAGGCAGCAGTGGGGAATTTTGGACAATGGGGGAAACCCTGATCCAGCAATGCCGCGTGTGTGAAGAAGGCCTTCGGGTTGTAAAGCACTTTTGTCCGGAAAGAAAACCTTTGCACTAATACTGTGAGGGGATGACGGTACCGGAAGAATAAGCACCGGCTAACTACGTGCCAGCAGCCGCGGTAATACGTAGGGTGCGAGCGTTAATCGGAATTACTGGGCGTAAAGCGTGCGCAGGCGGTTCGTTAAGACAGATGTGAAATCCCCGGGCTTAACCTGGGAACTGCATTTGTGACTGGCGAGCTAGAGTATGGCAGAGGGGGGTAGAATTCCACGTGTAGCAGTGAAATGCGTAGAGATGTGGAGGAATACCGATGGCGAAGGCAGCCCCCTGGGCCAATACTGACGCTCATGCACGAAAGCGTGGGGAGCAAACAGGATTAGATACCCTGGTAGTCCACGCCCTAAACGATGTCAACTAGTTGTTGGGTCTTCATTGACTTAGTAACGTAGCTAACGCGTGAAGTTGACCGCCTGGGGAGTACGGTCGCAAGATTAAAACTCAAAGGAATTGACGGGGACCCGCACAAGCGGTGGATGATGTGGATTAATTCGATGCAACGCGAAAAACCTTACCTACCCTTGACATGGTCGGAACCTGGCTGAAAGGCTGGGGTGCTCGAAAGAGAACCGATACACAGGTGCTGCATGGCTGTCGTCAGCTCGTGTCGTGAGATGTTGGGTTAAGTCCCGCAACGAGCGCAACCCTTGTCCTTAGTTGCTACGCAAGAGCACTCTAAGGAGACTGCCGGTGACAAACCGGAGGAAGGTGGGGATGACGTCAAGTCCTCATGGCCCTTATGGGTAGGGCTTCACACGTCATACAATGGTCGGAACAGAGGGCTGCCAACCCGTGAGGGGGAGCTAATCCCAGAAAACCGATCGTAGTCCGGATCGTAGTCTGCAACTCGACTACGTGAAGCTGGAATCGCTAGTAATCGCGGATCAGCATGCCGCGGTGAATACGTTCCCGGGTCTTGTACACACCGCCCGTCACACCATGGGAGTGGGTTTTACCAGAAGTGGCTAGTCTAACCGCAAGGAGGACGGTCACCACGGTAGGATTCATGACTGGGGTGAAGTCGTAACAAGGTAGCCGTATCGGAAGGTGCGGCTGGATCACCTCCTTTCTCGAGCTCAACGCTTCTGAACGAAGCACTAAAGTGCTCACGCTTATCGGCTGTAAGAAGACAGGCTAAGGGTCTGTAGCTCAGTTGGTTAGAGCACCGTCTTGATAAGGCGGGGGTCGTTGGTTCGAATCCAACCAGACCCACCATTTACTCTTGAACGTTTGAAAGAACGAACGAAGATAAATGCAGACCCTCAAGCATCAAGGTATTTGGGGGATTAGCTCAGCTGGGAGAGCACCTGCTTTGCAAGCAGGGGGTCGTCGGTTCGATCCCGTCATCCTCCACCAATCATCAATGCCAAGCACGTTTAGACCGAGCCATGCCGGTCGAGCGTGATTTGCATTGGCGATTGAGCCAGTCAGTAAAATCATGTGGAGCATAGCGCTTCAGGTGATGCTGTCGTTCTTTAACAATCTGGAAGAAGTAGTAAAGAGATTCACGAAAGCATACTTAGAGATGGGTGTGTGAGTAGGTGAATCAGGGTTGTGATTGTATCAATGTATGAAAAAGTGATCGAGAGATTGCTTTGGAATACGGCGCAACACGAATACTCAACCTATAGCGGTGTGAAAGAGGTTTGCCTCGAAGCTGAACTTCGGTTCGGAGTCGGGAGGAGTCTCGGAGACGCACTCGTTATAGGGTCAAGCGAACAAGTGCATGTGGTGGATGCCTTGGCGATCACAGGCGATGAAGGACGCGGTAGCCTGCGAAAAGCTACGGGGAGCTGGCAAACGAGCTTTGATCCGTAGATGTCCGAATGGGGAAACCCGGCCCTTCTGGGTCATCCGTAACTGAATACATAGGTTACGTGAAGCGAACGCGGTGAACTGAAACATCTAAGTAACCGCAGGAAAAGAAATCAACCGAGATTCCCAAAGTAGTGGCGAGCGAAATGGGATCAGCCTGTACTCTTTAGCACGACCGTTAGCCGAACACTCTGGAAAGTGTGGCCATAGCAGGTGATAGCCCTGTAGGCGAAAGCGGATGTGTGGAACTAGGTGTACGACAAGTAGGGCGGGACACGTGAAATCCTGTCTGAAGATGGGGGGACCATCCTCCAAGGCTAAATACTCGTGATCGACCGATAGTGAACCAGTACCGTGAGGGAAAGGCGAAAAGAACCCCGGGAGGGGAGTGAAATAGATCCTGAAACCGCATGCATACAAACAGTCGGAGCCTCTGCGAAGGGGTGACGGCGTACCTTTTGTATAATGGGTCAGCGACTTACGTTCAGTAGCAAGCTTAACTGATTAAGGCAGGCGTAGCGAAAGCGAGTCCGAATAGGGCGTTCAGTTGCTGGGCGTAGACCCGAAACCAAGTGATCTATCCATGGCCAGGTTGAAGGTGCGGTAACACGTACTGGAGGACCGAACCCACTAATGTTGAAAAATTAGGGGATGAGCTGTGGATAGGGGTGAAAGGCTAAACAAACTTGGAAATAGCTGGTTCTCTCCGAAAACTATTTAGGTAGTGCCTCGTGTATCACCTTCGGGGGTAGAGCACTGTCATGGTTGTGGGGTCCATTGCGGATTACTACGCCATAGCAAACTCCGAATACCGAAGAGTGCAATCACGGGAGACAGACATCGGGTGCTAACGTCCGGTGTCAAGAGGGAAACAACCCAGACCGCCAGCTAAGGTCCCCAAATATTGCTAAGTGGGAAACGAAGTGGGAAGGCTAAAACAGTCAGGAGGTTGGCTTAGAAGCAGCCACCCTTTAAAGAAAGCGTAATAGCTCACTGATCGAGTCGTCCTGCGCGGAAGATGTAACGGGGCTAAGCAATATACCGAAGCTGCGGATGCGAGATTTATCTCGCATGGTAGGAGAGCGTTCCGTAAGCCTGTGAAGGTGCATTGAAAAGTGTGCTGGAGGTATCGGAAGTGCGAATGCTGACATGAGTAGCGATAAAGGGGGTGAAAAGCCCCCTCGCCGTAAGCCCAAGGTTTCCTACGCAACGTTCATCGGCGTAGGGTGAGTCGGCCCCTAAGGCGAGGCAGAAATGCGTAGCTGATGGGAAGCAGGTTAATATTCCTGCACCATTGTTAAATGCGATGGGGGGACGGATCGCGGAAGGTTGTCCGGGTGTTGGAAGTCCCGGTCCTTGTATTGGAGAAGGCGCTTAGGCAAATCCGGGCGCGGAATTCAAGGGTACGAGGCCATTCACTTAGGTGAAGAAGCAATCGGAAGTGGTTCCAAGAAAAGCCTCTAAGCTTCAGTTTAACAAGACCGTACCGCAAACCGACACAGGTGGGCGAGATGAGTATTCTAAGGCGCTTGAGAGAACTCGGGAGAAGGAACTCGGCAAATTGGTACCGTAACTTCGGGATAAGGTACGCCCCTGTAGCTTGATGCGCCTGCGCGCAAAGGGTGAAGGGGTTGCAATAAACTGGTGGCTGCGACTGTTTAATAAAAACACAGCACTCTGCAAACACGAAAGTGGACGTATAGGGTGTGACGCCTGCCCGGTGCCGGAAGATTAAATGATGGGGTGCAAGCTCTTGATTGAAGTCCCGGTAAACGGCGGCCGTAACTATAACGGTCCTAAGGTAGCGAAATTCCTTGTCGGGTAAGTTCCGACCTGCACGAATGGCGTAACGATGGCCACACTGTCTCCTCCCGAGACTCAGCGAAGTTGAAGTGTTTGTGATGATGCAATCTCCCCGCGGCTAGACGGAAAGACCCCATGAACCTTTACTGTAGCTTTGCATTGGACTTTGAACCGATCTGTGTAGGATAGGTGGGAGGCTATGAAACCGGAACGCTAGTTTCGGTGGAGCCGTCCTTGAAATACCACCCTGGTTTGTTTGAGGTTCTAACCTTGGCCCGTGATCCGGGTCGGGGACAGTGCATGGTAGGCAGTTTGACTGGGGCGGTCTCCTCCCAAAGTGTAACGGAGGAGTACGAAGGTACGCTAGGTACGGTCGGAAATCGTGCTGATAGTGCAATGGCATAAGCGTGCTTAACTGCGAGACCGACAAGTCGAGCAGGTGCGAAAGCAGGTCATAGTGATCCGGTGGTTCTGTATGGAAGGGCCATCGCTCAACGGATAAAAGGTACTCTGGGGATAACAGGCTGATACCGCCCAAGAGTTCATATCGACGGCGGTGTTTGGCACCTCGATGTCGGCTCATCTCATCCTGGGGCTGTAGCCGGTCCCAAGGGTATGGCTGTTCGCCATTTAAAGAGGTACGTGAGCTGGGTTTAAAACGTCGTGAGACAGTTTGGTCCCTATCTGCCGTGGGCGTTGGATATTTGAAGGGGGCTGCTCCTAGTACGAGAGGACCGGAGTGGACGAACCTCTGGTGTACCGGTTGTCACGCCAGTGGCATCGCCGGGTAGCTATGTTCGGAAGAGATAACCGCTGAAAGCATCTAAGCGGGAAACTCGCCTTGAGATGAGATATCCCTGGAGCTTCGAGCTCCTTGAAGGGTCGTTCTAGACCAGGACGTTGATAGGTCAGGTGTGGAAGTGCAGTAATGCATTAAGCTAACTGATACTAATTGCCCGTAAGGCTTGATCCTATAACCAGTGTGTGTCGGCAGCCATGAGTGCTTAAGCACGTATGGATGCCCCATCCCGCGCCATGCGCGGGGTCTTAAGTACACGCATGGGTTGAGATCAGTGTTGTGCCTGATATAAGTAGTAGCAAACACAACCCCAAGCTTTACCCGTAACAACGAGGCGTGCGCGATTAACTCCCCACATGCACTCGACTACTTCTTCCCCAGATTGGTTCAGTCGCACCGCATCAGCGACTGAACACCCCCTCAATGCCTGATGACCATAGCGAGTTGGTACCACCCCTTCCCATCCCGAACAGGACCGTGAAACGACTCCACGCCAATGATAGTGCGGATACCCGTGTGAAAGTAGGTAATCGTCAGGCTCCTCATCCTCTGCATCTCATCGCAGTCGCTAAAACCCCACCCCATCAAGGTGGGGTTTTTGCGTTTACAGCGCGGCTTAGTAGCCACTCAAGCCCAGGTGGCGGAGGAATCTCAGCTCGCGTCGGCTCCCCTGGTATCAACACGCTAAAATAGCGCTTCGGCCCGTCGTTCAAGGGCGTCTGCAAAACAATCAGGTCTCCATGTTACGTCTAAGCGAAATCAAGCTTCCGCTTGAGCATTCGGAAAGCGAGCTCGAGTCGGCTATTCGCTCACGCCTCGCGCTTATCCACGTTCCGTCCGAAAGCCTTATCCGCTATACGGTGTTTCGCCGTGCGCACGATGCACGGAAGCGTTCCGACATCAAGCTCACGTATATCGTCGATGTAGAGATCAAGGACGAAGCGGCCGCTCTTCGTCATCTCGACGATCAGCCGCATTGTTCGACCACGCCTGATATGGCGTACAAGTTCGTGGCGAAGGCGCCTGAACAGATGCCATCGCCGAGACCGGTTGTGATCGGCATGGGACCGTGCGGTTTGTTCGCCGGCCTCATTCTCGCGCAGATGGGTTTTCGCCCGATCATCCTCGAGCGGGGCAAAGCGGTCCGTGAACGGACCAAAGACACGTGGGGCCTGTGGCGGAAAAACGTGTTGAACCCGGAGTCAAACGTTCAGTTTGGCGAGGGCGGCGCCGGTACGTTCTCCGACGGCAAGCTGTATAGCCAGATCAAGGACCCGAAGCATTACGGCCGCAAAGTCCTCGATGAATTCGTGCTCGCCGGCGCGCCGGAAGACATCCTCTATCTGAGCCGGCCGCATATCGGTACGTTCAGGCTGGTCGGCATGGTCGAGAAAATGCGCGCGACCATTCATCAGCTCGGCGGGGAAGTGCGGTTCGATACTCGAGTCGAGGATATCGATATCGAAAACGGAAAGGTCCGTGGATTGACGCTTTCCAACGGAGAGACGCTGCGCTGCGATCACGTGGTGTTATCGGTGGGACATAGCGCGCGTGACACGTTCGAGATGTTGCACCGGCGTGGCGTCTATATGGAAGCGAAGCCGTTTTCGCTCGGGTTTCGGATCGAACATCCGCAAGGGTTGATCGATCGAAGCCGGTTCGGGAAGTTTGCCGGACATAAATTGCTGGGCGCTGCTGACTATAAGGTCGTTCACCACTGCAGCAACGGTCGAGCGGTCTATAGCTTTTGTATGTGCCCGGGCGGAACGGTAGTAGCCGCGGCGTCGGAGCCAGGCCGCGTCGTCACGAACGGCATGAGCCAGTATTCGCGAAATGAGCGGAATGCAAACGCGGGGATCGTCGTCGGGATTACGCCGGAGGATTTTCCGGGCGGTCCGCTTGCCGGCATCGCGTTTCAGCGGCAGTGGGAAGAGCGGGCGTTCGAGCTTGGCGGCGGTGACTATTCGGCGCCGGCGCAACTGGTTGGGGATTTCATCGCGCGGCGGGCATCGACGGCGCTTGGTTCTGTAGAGCCGTCGTACAAGCCAGGCGTACGTATGACTGACTTGAGCACCGCGTTGCCCGATTACGTGGTCGAGGCGATTCGCGAAGCGCTTCCGCAAATCGATAAAAAGATTCCCGGCTTCGCCATGGCCGACGCCGTCCTGACCGGCGTGGAGACGCGGACGTCATCGCCGATCCGCGTGCGGCGCAAAGACAACTATCAGAGCATGAACGTCGATGGCTTATTCCCCGCGGGAGAAGGTGCAGGGTATGCCGGCGGCATTTATTCGGCGGCGATTGATGGGATTGAAGTCGCCGAAGCGTTGGCGTTGGACATGATGGCGAAGTGAGTCATCGAAGCGCGGCGACGAGCCGCTTTTGTTCGATGTCCAGCCCCAACTGACGCGCGAGATCGATTACGGGCTTGAAGCGGCGTTGTTTCTTCTCCGCGTGATTGCGCGCGATGTCCGCAAGGCGATGATTGAGGAACGGATTCTGGAAGCGATCGCGAACATCGGCGAGATAGGCTTGCGCTGCGTCGTGCTTGCCGAGGGCATTAAAGACGGGCAGCACTTCGTCCTGCCATACCGACTCCAAAGTATCGCGCCATGCGGCGTTGCGCATGGCATCGAGCACGGTTGCGTCGGCTGCGGATTGCCCGGCGAGCCAGAGTTCGGCGAGCATCGTGTGACCCAGATTGAGCAGCAAAAGCTTGAGACGCTCGTAGTGGGCGAGGTCGTCGGTGATCACGATGTCTTCGTGCTCGCACGGCAGAATCATGCCCGGCTGGCGCTCGATTGCCCATAGCGCGTAAGGTTCGGCGACGGCACCAACCGGATGAATCGGCTCCGAGACAATGCGGTCGACAAGCGAATTCACCCACACGCAATCGTGCTCGAGATAGCGTATGAACGCATCATTTGCATGCCATTGCTTCGCGATGCCAACCACCGCGTCACGCAACGTATTGCCGTTGTGCGAAACGAGTTCACACGGCAGCAATGTGACCGGCTCAGCGCCTGCGACGAACCTGTCATGCAGCAGCGCAGCGAGTTTCGCTGGAAAACCGCGCGGCACTGAGGCCGCTTCGAACCCGCGGCCAATGTCTTTATCGAAGGAAACGTAGCCCGTATCCCCCGTGTTCGACACGATGACCCTGACGTCGCGCCGCACGCGTTCACGAAGCGTCGGCCAGTCATCGGCGGCGTTCAGCGCTTCGGTGATCGCGTCGCATTGCACGGTTTCATCGATGGTCGTATCGCCTTTTCGTCCGCGAATCCGCACCGGATAGACGCTCGATGCGCGCAACGCATCAATGCGCGCGCGGCTCTCGGGATTCGACGTGCTTTGCACAACCGTGATGCGGCCAAGCGCCTTCGGCGGCTCGCTTCGCAAGGCTTGCGCGACAAACAAATCCACGTGCGCCTGAAGGAAGCGGCTCGTGCCGAACTGCAGAATGGGATTGCTCATTGCGTGCTCAACACTCGACCAGCGCCTTGATCACCCCGGCCGATGGATCCAGCAACCTCGAAAACTCATGCGGCAAATTGCTGAGCTGCAACGTGTGCGTGTTGAGTGCGGCGGTGGGAATCAGGCCGGCGCGCATGGCGGTGAGAACGGTTTCGAAGTCGTCGGGCGTGGCGTTGCGGCTTGCGAGCAGTGTGGTTTCGCGCTTGTGGAACTCGGGATCGGCGAACGAGATGCGGTCGCGAACGATCGATATCAGCACGTACTTGCCGCCGTGCGCAACGAACTCCAGGCCGCGTTCCATGGCTTTGACGTTGCCGGTGGCATCGAAGACGATATCGAAGAATTCTTGGTCCGTGAGCTCGGCGAGTTGTTTGGCGTCGGTCGCGGCGTCGGTGGTATCCAGGCGCACGATGTGATCAGCGCTCAGTTGCGTCTCGCAGAATTTCAGGCGGTCTTCCCGGCCATCGAGCACCGTCACTTCGGCGCCGCGCAGCTTCGCGAAAATCGTTGCCGCCATGCCGATGGGACCCGCGCCCACCACGAGCGCGCGCTGTTTCGGCTGTACATCGGCGCGGGCGACGGCGTGTGCGCCAATGGCGAGGAATTCGATCATCGCAGCTTGATCGAGCGTGACGCCATCGGCTTTGAACACGAAAGCTTGCGGCACGGCGAGTTGCTCGACCAGACCGCCGTCCGTGTGCACGCCGAGCACACGAATGTTCATGCAGCAATTCGGCTTTTTGGCGCGGCACGCGATGCACTTCCCGCACGCAAGGTAAGGCATCACGTAGACCTGATCGCCTTTTGCGACGCGCGCACCGGATGGTGCCGATTCGACGATTCCCGACAGCTCATGTCCCATCACGCGCGGATACGCGAGAAACGGCTGATTGCCCGTGAATATGTGCAGATCCGTGCCGCACACGCCGACGCGTTTGATGCGAATCAGGACATCGTCGGGACCGGGTTCCGGAGACGGCCGATCGATCAGGACGAGAGAGCCGGGTTGTTCGCAGATGACAGTTTTCATGAGAGGGGTCTGTTTTGGCCTTACCAGAGTGCATGTTAGTTTCGTAAAAGAGAACTGGTCAAGCCAATTTGCCGATAGTACGGGTTTGGCCTGACCATTCTGACGTCCTTTGTTTAGAATTCACGCTTTCGCCTAGTTAACCCGGCGCGCGATATCTGCAGAAAAAAGGAATCCTCGTGGCAGGCAAACCCATCGAAACGCGCCGTCTCTATCTCCAGATCGCCGATAAGCTGCGCGCACTCATCGACGACAAGGGGTTCGCGCCGAACGGCCGTTTGCCGTCGGAGCGTGAGCTGGCATCGACGCTCGGCGTATCGCGGCCGTCCGTGCGCGAAGCGCTGGTTGCGCTGGAACTGGAAGGGCGTGTCGAAATCCGAATGGGATCGGGCGTTTATATTTGCGCGGCACCCGCGCCAGGTTCTCGCCCCGGCATGCTGGCCGATACGGAGCTCGGGGAGAGCCCGCTGGAAATCACAACGGCGCGCATGGTGATAGAAGGTGCGATCGCGGCGAGTGTCGCGGCGTTCGCCAAGCCCAAGGCGCTCAGGGCGTTGCGCGACATTTACGAGGACATGGCACGCCAGGTTGCCCACGGCCAGATTCCACTTGCTGCGGACCGTGCGTTTCACATGGCTGTTGCGCAAATGTCGGGCAATGACGTGCTGGTGCGTACCGTAGCGGGTCTTTTCGATGAACGGCATAGCCCGTTGTCATCGACGTTGCGTGGGCATTTCGAGGGGGAGGAGACGTGGGCGGACGCGTTGAGCGAGCACAAGGAAATACTGGACGCACTCGAAGCGCGCGATGCGATTCAAGCTCAGGCTGCCATGCAGCGCCACCTGAAAGCGTCTTACGAGCGGCTGATGACCCGCCGCAAACATTGAGAAAACCGCTTCAGGCCAGCCGATGGAAATACCGGACTGGCCGCAAGACCATCACTGAATGCAGGCTCAACCCGGATAAGCCTCATCGACTTTCAGCCCGGCGAGCTTGAAGATCACGCGCAACGTCTGCGGAGCGATCTCGCGACGCGACGCCAGCGTGGTCAGCACGAAGTCCATGACCTTGGCGTACTTGAGCATCGTCAGGCAAGTTTCCATGTCGGTGGTTCCGTCGCGCATGGCTTCTGCAAGCCGCAGCATTTCGCCGGAAATCTCTCGAGCCATTTCCAGTTCAAGTTGCTGCTTTTCGCTCCATTCCGGCAACGCGGTGAGCTTGGCGAGCATCTCTTGAAACTGCTGTTCGGCTTTACTGTCTCGGATTGGGTCCATTGCCGTCCTCATTTCGTTCGCGTGTTCCTCGGGGAACGCGCTTTGTGTGCGTGGGTGTTACGTAACAGGCAGCGCGTGGTTACGAGACTCGGTGCATCTCACCGGTCGCCGGTTAATCGCGCTCACCTTGGCTACAGGCTTGTTGTTCAGTCAATTTTGCGGTTTCGTGCCGCCGTTGCGTCCATCCGTCCCGTTGATTGTCCCGTTGCAAATGCACGAAATGTTCCATCTGAAACTGTCTGCTCGATCAATCCAAAAAACGAAGAGTCGAACGCTTACCAATTCCTGACGTTGCGTTGTTCGGGAGCGTCTTTGCGCTTTTCGGTAAACTTGCTCATCTGCATCATTAAAACCAGCGGTTAGCGCACACTTCGCGTTAGATCCCCACGCAAAAATCCCTACGGTATCCAGACGATGGCCAAGAAGTCCCGGGCGTTGAATGCGCCCATTGCATCATCGGATTCATCCGATCTAAAGCCGGAAACCACCTCGACGAATGAAAAACATGAAATTCGTCCGGGGCAATCCATCGAGCTTTTGAAGGAACTGCATATCCTTACTCGCGACGGCAAGATGAATCAAGACAGCCGCCGCAAGCTGAAACAGGTCTATCACCTGTTTCAGTTCATCGAGCCGTTGCTTGCGGAAATTCATGCGAAGCAGAGCTCGGTGACGCTGGTCGATCATGGTGCTGGCAAGTCCTACCTTGGCTTCATTCTCTACGATCTCTACTTCAAAGCTCTGCGCGATCGGTCACATATCTATGGAATTGAGACGCGCCCGGAACTGGTTGAAAAGTCGGAGGAATTGGCCGCGCGGTTGGGCTTCGACGGGATGTCGTTTCTGAATCTGTCGGTGGCCGAATCGACTACGTCGGACAAGTTGCCCGAGACCGTGGACGTGGTCACGGCCTTGCACGCGTGCAATACCGCAACCGATGACGCCATTCATTTCGCCCTGCAGAAAAAGGCGAAAACGATCGTGGTCGTGCCGTGTTGCCAGGCGGAAGTGGCCGCTGTCCTGCGCAAGAACAAGGGCCATTCGTTATCGAAGAATGTGCTGACTGAAATGTGGCGGCATCCGCTGCATACACGCGAATTTGGCAGCCAGATCACGAACGTGCTGCGATGCCTGCAACTTGAGTCGCACGGCTACCAGGTCAGCGTGACGGAGCTCGTCGGCTGGGAACATTCGATGAAAAACGAGTTGATCATCGCGCAGTTCAAGGACTTGCCGCGCGGCAAGCCTGCGCAACGCCTGTCCGATGTACTCGAAACACTCGGCCTTGACGAGATGCGCGAGCGCTTCTTTACGACTTGACCTGGATGTCGCGCTTCATGTGTTCCTGCCATCCGTCAAGCGCCAGACGGCGCAAGGTCGACATGTTGCGTTCGTAGATATTGGCGGCATCCGGGAAGGCATCGACGGCGCGCTCGATGCTCGCTTCCCGCAGCAGATGGAAGATTGGATAGGGCGCGCGATTCGTGAAATTTTCGATGTCGTCAGGTTCGGCGTCATCGAATCGATAGTCCGGATGGAAGCTCGCGATCTGCAGCTCACCTTCGAGCCTGAGCTGTTTCAAAAGCGTGTCGGCGAAATGCAGCGCGTCGTTGTACTCAGCGAAATCTTCCAGCGCGTGCGGAACGATCAGCAAGGTGGTGTCGATTTTTTCGGGGTCGGAATCCGCAAGGTGCTTGAGTTCTTTTTCCAGGTCGGCCAGCACGTCCTCGAACGAACGCGCCTCACTGACCACGTAGCGAATCTGCTCCTTCACGTACACGGCTTTGGCGAACGGACACAGGTTCAGCCCGATTACAGCGCGCGTCAGCCAGTGGCGCGTTGCATCGATGATCTCTTCGTTCATTGTTCCACCCGGCCTTCGGCGCAAGCGGCGCGTACGAGCGTCTGCGCTGTGCGAGGCGCGCTGCGCATTGGACCGCACCCCGGCCCGAGAGTCTGGCTCGACGCGTAGATGCCCTCAATCAGCAACGCGAGCGAATCGGCGAGCGATTGTGGATCGGCGGCGCCGGATGCTTCTGACAGCGCCAGTAATCGTCCAATCAGATAAGCCTTGTTGCGCGCAACCGATACCCGCGCCGGATGTTCGCGATCCGCGAATTCGCACGCCACGTTCACGAACGGGCAGCCACGGTAATCCGGCCGCGACGCGCGTTCCACCAGATCCGTGATGCCTTGCACGAGACCCTTGGCGGCATCGCCGGGATGCTTTGCGAAGCTCGCCTCGACGCGCTCGCGGAACCGCTCGTCCATGCGCGTGAGATACGCCACGACCAGATCGTCCTTCGACGAAAACTGCCGGTAGACGCTCATCTTGTTCACGCCGGCGCGTTCCACGACGGCATCGACGCTGATTGCGCGAATGCCGTCGCGATAAAAGAGCCGTTCTGCCGCGTCGAGCAGTTGCTCTTGCGCAGTTGCGCCGTCCACGTGCCGGCGGACGGGTTTTTTATCGGCGATAGTGTTTCGGGTCGATGCTCGTACCACGGTCATAACCTCTGAATCCGGAGGGATTCGTGACATGTTACCGATCAGTCACTAAGCTCGCAACCTCCATGTGACTGATCGGTAACTTCTATGCCGCCGGCCACGCAAAAAATACGATGAAAAACCGGAGCGAAGCATGAATTGGGCAGCACGGCGGCTTTCGGGCCGCATGCATTACGCGTGGATATCGGTGGGCGTGGTGTTCCTGGTGTTGCTGGCCGCCGCCGGCACACGCGCGACGCCGAGCGTCATGATGCTGCCGCTCGAGCAGCAATTCGGCTGGAGCCGCGCGACCATTTCGCTCGCGATATCCATCAACCTTGCCTTGTACGGGCTGACCGGACCATTCGCTGCTGCCGCCATGCAGCGCTTCGGCGTGCGGCCGACCGTGCTGGTCGCGCTTGCTACGTTGGCGACGGGCGTGGCGTTGTCGTCGCTGATGACAGCGCCCTGGCAGATGGTGCTCGTCTGGGGCGTCCTGGTGGGGGGCGCAACCGGAGTTGCCGCAATGACGCTGGCAGCGACGGTGGTCAATCGCTGGTTCACGACGCATCGCGGCCTCGCGATGGGCATTCTCACAGCGAGTTCAGCGACCGGCCAACTGGTGTTCCTGCCAGTGCTCGCGGCCATTGCCGAGCATTTTGGCTGGAGGCCGGTCGTGCTGGTGGTTGCCGCCGCTGCGGCGCTCACGTTGCCGCTGGTCGCGTGGCTGCTGCCGGAACGTCCGTCGGATCTCGTGTTGCGCCCGTTCGGCGAACCGGCCGACGCGCCGCCGCCCATTCCCGTCGCGCAGAAAAATTTGATTGCGCTCGCGTTCGGCACGCTCGGCATGGCGAGCAAGACGCGCGATTTCTGGCTCCTGGCCGGCAGTTTTTTCATCTGCGGGGCAAGTACGAACGGGTATATCGGTACGCATCTGATTGCGATGTGCGCCGATCACGGCATGAGCGAAGTGCAGGGCGCGGGCCTTCTTGCGGCCATGGGCATCTTCGATCTTTTCGGCACGACGCTTTCCGGCTGGCTTTCGGACCGCTTCAATGCTCGCGTCCTGCTCTTCTGGTACTACGGCTTGCGCGGGTTGTCGCTGATGTTCTTGCCGCAGGCGTTCGGCATCGATTTCTACGGCTTGCCGATCTTCGCCGTGTTCTACGGACTCGATTGGGTCGCGACCGTCCCGCCCACGGTCAAGCTGGCCACGGATGTCTACGGCAAGGAATCAGCGCCGATCGTATTCGGCTGGGTCGTCGCGGCGCATCAGCTTGGCGCGGCATTTGCGGCGCTGGGCGGCGGCATGCTGCGCGCGAGCCTCGGCACCTACACGGTCGCGACCATGATTTCGGGCAGCCTGTGCATTGTCGCGGCCGTGATGGTGTTGCGCATCAACAAGGCGTCGCGGCGGATTCAGGCGGTGGCAACGTAAGGTTTGAGGTGGACTCGGATTCCGGGCGGCAGCACGGCGTCGCGGGCTTGGTTATCCTATGGCGGTTGCGGCGCGCGTTTCCAGCGTGCTGCTCGTGTTGTTGTGATAACCCACTCGAACGAGGATCTCGCATGACTGAAAAAATCGCTCCTACCGAAGTCGCTATCGACCCGTTGCTCGCCGGCCGATGGAGCCCGCGGGCGGTATCGAACAAGGCGGTAAGCCGCGAGCAGTTGCACAGTCTTCTGGAAGCCGCGCGCTGGGCGCCGTCTTCGTACAACATGCAGCCGTGGCGCTTCGTCGTCTTTGACCGGAGCCACGATCAAGCCGCGTTCGACAAGGCCTTCGCCACGCTCGTCCCGTTCAATCAGGGCTGGAACGCCAACGTGCCGGTACTGGTTTGCGTGCTGGCGAAGACGCTGACATCGAAGGGAGAAGTGAACCGCACGGCGCCTTATGACACGGGCGCGGCCGCGTTCTCGCTGGCGCTGCAGGCGCATTCACTCGGGCTTGTCGCGCACCAGATGAGCGGTTTCGACACCAATGCGTTCCGCGAAACCTTCTCGCCGCCGGACGACGTCGAAGTCATCGCGATGATTGCCGTAGGCCATCCGGGCGACCCGGCCACGCTCGACGACGCCCTGCGTGAACGTGAACTCGCGCCGCGTGCGCGCGTGGCGCTGAGTGAAATCGCATTCGACGGTGCCTGGGGCAAGGCGTTCAAATAAGCTTCGGTTCTACGTCCCTCGTTGCGAGGGACGCATCAATCCTCCGCCGACGATAACGGCCGCGCCACTTCCTCCAGCGACTTGCGCTCGGCCGACACCCCCCAGACCCCTGCAACGACCGCTGCCAGCATCATCAACGCAGAACCGATCAGATAGCCCGTGAAGACGGCGCCGCGCTGATGGGTATCGATGAGCCGCCCGAACAGCGCAGGCCCGGCAATCCCCCCCAGCGCCGTCCCAAACGCATAAAAAATGGCGATAGCCAACGCCCGAATCTCCAGCGGAAAAGTTTCGCTGACGGTGAGATACGCCGAGCTTGCCGCCGACGACGCGAAGAAGAAAATCACCATCCACGAGATCGTCTGCGTGGTGCTGGTCAGCATGCCCTGCTCGAACATGTACCCGCTGATGGTCAGCAGGATGCCTGACATGCCGTAGGTGAAGGCGATCATCTTGCGCCGGCCGAGGACGTCGAAGAGGCGGCCGAGAACGAGCGGCCCGAGAAAATTGCCCGCGGCGAACGGCAGCACGTACCAGCCGATGTGGTCGCCCGGCACGTGGTAGAACTCCGTCAGCACGAGCGCGTAGGTGAAAAATATCGCGTTGTAGAAGAAAGCTTGCGCCGTCATCAACGTCAATCCGACCAGCGACCTGCGCCGGTGAGAATGAAACAACGACTGGAACACTTCGCTCAGCTTCGTGTGATCGCGTACGTGCAGGCGCAGCGGCTTGATGGGATCGGTCGAAAGCGTCACGCCGTGCTCGCGGAACTTCGCCTCGATCCCTTCCACGATCTCCTTCGCCTCGTCCACGCGGTTGTGCGTGATCAGCCAGCGCGGACTTTCGGGCACCCACATGCGCATGAAGAGAATGGCCAGCCCGAGAATCGCACCGATAAGAAAACACGCCCGCCAGCCGTAATCGGGCGGCAGCAGGCCCGGATCGAGCAGCACGATGGAGCCGGCGGCGCCCAGCGCCGCGCCGACCCAGAACGTCCCGTTGATTGCCAGGTCCGTCCAGCCGCGCACGCGAGCGGGCGTGAATTCCTGGATCGTGGAGTTGATCGCCGTGTATTCGCCGCCGATACCCGCGCCGGTAAGAAACCGAAACAGCACGAAACTCGCGAGATCCCAGGAAAACGCGGTTGCAGCGGTCGCGGCCACGTACAGAAACAACGTGATGAAAAAGAGTTTCCGGCGCCCCAGCCGGTCGGTGAGCCAGCCGAAACCCAGTGCGCCGACCACCGCGCCGGCAATGTAGGCGCTGCCGCCAATGCCGACGTCGGCATTGGAAAATTTCAGCACATGGCTCGCCTTGAGCGCACTCGCCACAGCACCGGCCAGCGTGACTTCGAGCCCGTCGAGCAGCCACGTGATACCGAGCGCCGCCACGATCAACGTGTGAAACCGCCCCCACGGCAACCTGTCGAGCCGCCCGGGAAGATCCGTTTCGATGATCGTTGCGGACGCCTTGTCGTCCTGGTCAACGTCGGAGACTGCGGTGGTGTCGTTCATGCATTTGGCCGGGTGCGTGGGAAAAATCCGGCCCGATGCATGCCGGTAGCGTACTAATTACCGGGTTTTCGAGCAAAAACCGTACCGTCGCAGATGTTTTTGATCGCCGGTTGAAGTGCAGCGCGTTACGTGCTAAAAACGCGCTCCACTTTTTGTTTGCGATGCTCGGCGGGGTTCACGCTGCCGTCGCTCACCCCATGACTTATTGCGCGATCGATTTCGGCACGTCGAACTCAGCGGTCGCTTTGCCTGACGGGGCATCGATCCGGCTTGCTCCGGTCGAAGGCAACGCCACCACGCTGCCGACCGCTGTGTTTTTCAACACTGACGAGGACGAGCAGACCTACGGGCGCGCGGCGCTCGAGGCTTATATCGACGGTTTCGACGGCCGTTTGATGCGCTCCATGAAAAGTATTCTCGGCTCGCCGCTCGCCGAGACCAGCACGGATCTCGGCGACGGTTCCGCGATTCGCTACGTCGATGTCATCACGCTGTTCCTCCAGCACCTGAAGCAGAAGGCGCAAGCCGTGTCGAGCACGCCGATCACCCGCGCCGTGCTCGGCCGCCCGGTATTTTTCGTCGATGACGACCCGCGCGCCGATCAACTCGCCCAGAACCAGTTGCAGGCTGCGGCAAAGGCCATTGGCCTCACGGACATCCACTTCCAGTACGAACCGATCGCGGCGGCTTTCGACTACGAGGCGAGTCTCACAAAAGAAGCGCTGGTCCTGGTCGCGGACATTGGCGGTGGTACGTCGGACTTCTCGCTCGTGCGAGTCGGGCCGGAGCGCGCTGAAAAGTTGTCGCGTAAAGACGACGTGCTCGCACATTACGGCGTGCACGTGGCTGGTACGGACTTCGACCGGCGCGTCGAACTTGCGACGATCCTGCGCGAACTCGGCTACCAGTCGATTGCGCCGGAAGGCCGCGAAGTGCCGAATCGCGTTTATTTCGATCTCGCCACCTGGCATTTGATCAACACGGTCTACGGGCCGAAACGCGTGGGCGAACTGCAATTGATGCGGCATCTTTACAGCGATCAGCGGCATCACGACCGGCTGATGCGCGTTGTCGACCGGCGCCTGGGCCATGCGCTGGCATCGCACGCGGAAGCCGCGAAGATCGATGTCGCCGCGGGCGGCGAGACCACCATCGGCATGGAGGAGGTCGAAGAGGCGCTGCGCATCGGCTTTACGGCGCAACAACTCGTCGATGCAGGGCTGGACGAAACGCGCCGGATTGCGCAAGCCGCCGAGGAGACGGTGCGTCGCGCGGGCGTTGCTCCAGCCGATGTAAGCGCGGTCTACTTCACGGGCGGTTCCACCGGCCTCAGCTTTCTTTCGCAGTCGATATCGAGCGCATTTCCCGCAGCCGAGGCCGTTTTCGGCGATCGGCTCGCGAGCGTTGCAACCGGACTCGGAATCTATGCGCGGCGGCTATTCGGTTAATCGGTATTAATTGCTAAATTGTTGTTTGGATAAATTAAAGCCGCTTCTCGATGACTCCGCATAAACCCGTGAAGTAAAAAGAAAAAACCCCGCGAATGCGGGGTTTTCTTTTGCTGAATCAAACCGACTAAAACTTAAGCCGGTTTGATGTTTGCAGCTTGTTTGCCCTTTGGGCCAGTCTTCACTTCAAAGGTAACCTTCTGGTTTTCCTGAAGCGTCTTGAAGCCTTCCGTGCGAATTTCGGAGAAATGAGCGAACAGATCTTCGCCGCCGCCGTCCGGCGTGATGAAGCCAAAGCCCTTTGCGTCATTGAACCACTTGACGGTACCGGTTTCCATGTTACGTGTTCCTAAAGATGTTGAATAAGGCCGAGGCCCGAATGTGCATGAAAATCAAGGAAGGGGCAATGGGACCAACCGGAGTACCGTACTGGGCGAATTACGAAAGACCAATTCACTCGCGCTTGAAATCCTGCAAGAGGGTTTATACGGCCAATCAAACACGAGGTCAAATAATAATCGACCGGAATTTGGGGTTTTTTGAGACACGGTTCGCTTCTTGTGAGGCGTGATCGTCGGACATCGAAAGTTAATCTTACAAGTCTTTCGTTTCTCGATGTTTGCCGATGCAGACACAAATCATGTGTCATTAGGAAACCTCATACAACACATTGCTTCGACAGCCGTTAAACTACGCGCCACGCTGGTGCGAGGAAGGGGATTGAACCGAAAAGTACGTACAAGTTCATCAACCCGCACTTGTCGATTGGAAGTTTGCTGACTCAAGGAGATGGAGTGAAAAGTTCTATTCAACGGAACATCGGACCAGTTGCGTTGCTGCTGACGGGTCTGGGTTCCATCATCGGCTCTGGCTGGTTGTTTGGCGCCTGGAAGGCGGCCAAGATTGCGGGGCCCGCTGCCATCGTGGCATGGGTGATCGGCGCGCTCGTGATTCTCGCCATTGCGCTCACTTATGCGGAACTCGGCGCAATGTTCCCTGAGTCCGGCGGCATGGTGCGATATGCCCGCTATTCACATGGCGCGCTGGTTGGATTCGTCAGCGCATGGGCGAACTGGATCGCGATTGTTTCGGTGATTCCTATTGAAGCGGAGGCATCGATCCAATACATGAGCACATGGCCTTATGCGTGGGCGCATGCGCTATATGTCGATGAATCTCTAACGCCGATAGGGTTGGGTTTATCGGCGTTGCTGGTGATCGTCTATTTCCTTTTGAATTATTGGGGCGTGAAATTATTTGCTCGCGCCATTTCGATGATTACCGTCTTCAAGTTCATTATCCCCGGCGCGACAATTTTGGGATTGATGCTTACCGGTTTTCATTCGGAAAACTTTGGTACGGCGTCGAGTTTCGCACCTTATGGATGGTCGGCGGTATTAACCGCAGTGGCGACCAGCGGTATCGTCTTCAGTTTCAACGGTTTCCAGAGTCCGGTTAATCTGGCCGGTGAAGCCCGCAATCCGTCCAAGAGCATTCCGTTTGCGGTGATCGGTTCGATCCTGCTTGCATTGGTTATTTATGTGCTGCTGCAGGTCGCCTATATCGGCGCGGTAAGTCCAGGCGATGTGCTGAAAGGGTGGAGCCATTTCAACTTCGCTTCGCCTTTTGCAGAACTGGCATTGGCGCTGAACCTCAACTGGCTTGCGTTCCTGCTTTATGTCGATGCATTCGTGAGTCCCAGCGGCACCGGCACCACGTATATGGCGACCACGTCGCGCATGATCTACGCAATGGAACGTAACAACACGTTGCCGAAGTTCCTGGGCAGCGTGCATCCGCTTTACGGCGTGCCGCGTCCGGCGATGTTCTTCAACTTGATCATCGCGTTCATCTTCATGTTCTTCTTCCGCGGGTGGAGCTCGCTGGCGGCGGTGATTTCGGTTGCCACCGTGATCTCCTATCTGACCGGACCGGTCAGCCTGATGGCGTTGCGCCGGGCGGCGACGGATTTACATCGGCCATTGACGATTCCGGGCATGAGCATCATTGCGCCGTTCGCGTTCGTGTGCGCGTCTGAAGTGTTGTATTGGGCGAAATGGCCGCTGACCGGTGAAATCATCGTGTTGATGGTGGTTGCGCTGCCAGTTTATTTCTACTATCAGGCTAAAACTGGTTTCGATACTTGGGGAAATGACCTGAAAGCCTCGTGGTGGCTGGTGGCATATTTGCCGTCTATGGCGGTTTTATCGCTGATCGGCAGCAAGGAATTCGGCGGCCGTGGATTATTGCCGTATGGCTGGGATATGGCCCTTGTGGCAGTTCTCGCGCTCGCGTTTTATTATTGGGGCGTGCATACCGGGTACAGGACGCAATATCTCGAAGAGCGTGAAAGCCACGATGAAATCCTGGAAGGTATCGGTCATTGAATTGACGGCTTGAATACCTGACCATAGGAACCCGCCTGGACTTGCAGGCGGGTTTTTTTTCATTCGCGGCAAATCGACGTGTTTTGCGTCAATCAAGCGTCGCCGAAAACGTAATTCGTCATGGCCAGCGTTTTTTGGAATGTGCCGAGCGAGTGAATATCGAGTCCGAAATCGTCGCCCGCAGCGCCCAATGCGCCGAAAATCGGCAGCAGATGTTCATCGGTCGGATGCATCAGGACGGCATGAGGCGCCTGTTTCCGATAGTCCAGCAGCGCCGCAATATCCCGCTTCGCCATCTTGTCTTCGAACCAGTTCGTAAATTCCGTCACACGCGGATCCCCGTCTTCCGGCCGCGCGCCGAAATCGGCCGTACGCAGGTTGTGCGTGATCTGGCCCGAGCCCACGATCATCACGCCATCGTCGCGCAATGCCCGCAGCGCACGGCCTATGCGGTAGTGGTGCGCCGGATCGAGATGCGGTTGTATCGATAGTTGCGCGACCGGAATGGCCGCATCCGGGTACATCAGCAACAACGGAACCCACGCGCCGTGATCCAGGCCGTGTTCGGTGACCGCCGACGCAATGCCCGCTTGCGTCAAAAGCGTAGCGGCGTGCTTTCCGAGTTCAGGCGCGCCGGGCGCGCGGTAGCGGATCTCGTACAGCGCTCGCGGAAAGCCATAAAAGTCATGGATGGTTTCCGGTTGTTCCGCGATGCTCGCGACCGGCTGCGCCGTGCCCCAATGAGCGGAGAGCATGAGGATTGAACGCGGGCGCTCGAAACGCGTAGCGAACGAAGCGAACTCCGCCGATGGCATCGACGGGTCGATAGGCAGTGTCGGTGCACCGTGGGAGATGAAGACGGTAGGAAGCCGGGACATGGCAGCGAGCCTCTATACGAGTGGTTGCCATGAATATACGGCTACTCAGCGCGTTGATAAACGGTCGCTGAGGAGATGAATTGTGTCGCGCCTGTTGTTAATGCTCGGCGTTCTTCAGGCCGGGCCAAGCGGTCGCGATGGGACGCCCGACAGCAAACATGTCGATGACGCGATCCACCGTCTGATCGACCATTTCATCGATAGAACCCGGCCGGTGATAAAACGCCGGCAGCGGCGGAAAAATCACGCCGCCCATTTCGGTGACGGACGTCATATTGCGCAGATGCGCGAGGTTGAACGGCGTCTCGCGCACCATCAAAACAAGGCGCCGGCGTTCTTTGAGCACGACATCAGCCGCGCGGGTGATGAGATTGTCCGATAACCCCAGCGCGATGCTCGCCAGCGTTTTCATGGAGCAGGGCGCGACGATCATGCCGTCCGTCGCAAACGATCCTGATGCAATGCTTGCGCCGACATCGCGCACGTTGTGCACGACGTCCGCGAGCGCGTGGACGGTGGATTTATCGAGTGTCAGTTCGTGCTGGATATTCAGCCAACCCGCATTCGATATCAACAGGTGCGTTTCCACGCCGCCGAGGCGGCGCAGCGTTTCAAGCAGTCGCACGCCGTAGATCGAACCCGTGGCGCCGGTGATCGCGACGATCAGCCGTCGCGGTACGGGGTCGGAGGGCGAAGTACGGTCGGCTACCAAGCTCGAGACAGACTCAGGCAGCGGCAAACAATTGCTGCAATTCGCCCGATTCGTACATTTCCATCATGATGTCCGACCCGCCGATGAACTCACCCTTCACATAAAGCTGGGGAATGGTCGGCCAGTTCGAGAATTCCTTGATGCCCTGGCGTACGCCTTCGTCTTCCAGGACGTTGACCGTCTTCAACTCGGTCACGCCGCAAGCCTTGAGGACCTGAATGGCGCGGCCGGAGAAACCGCACATCGGGAATTGCGCCGTGCCTTTCATGAACAGCACGACCGGTGCTACATCGACGATTTGCTTGATGCGTTCTTGCGTATCCATGGTCTTTCCTGCGATGCGTTGTAATGCGGGTTGATTTGGGGGTCGAGCGGCGCGAGATTTATGCGCCAACGTGTCTGAAATGATAGCGGATTTCAATCGGCGCAGCTTGAGCGCGCCCGAGCTCATGCCGCGAACACGCCGCCGCTGGCGCGTTCGATTCCGGCGAGATCGTATTCGGAACGGACATCCGAGAAGCCGCGCGCCGTCAGCAGCGCCCGGACGTCCTCCGCCTGGTCGTAGCCGTGTTCCAGCCACAGAGAACCATTCGCGGCGAGAAAAAACGGCGCCGTCTGGATGATCGTGCGAATTGCGCTGAGTCCGTCGGCTTCGTCGGTGAGGGCGGCGCGCGGTTCGAAACGCAGGTCGCCTTCGGCCAGATGCGGATCGTTTTGCGCGATGTACGGCGGATTGCTCACGATCACTTCGAACCGCTGCGCCGGGTCCAACGCCTCCGTCCAGTTGCTTTGGACGAAGGTCAGCGACCGGTCGATGCCGAGCAACTTCGATGCATTCGCGGCCGCAACCGCGAGCGCTTCCGCGGATCGATCGACGGCCCAGACTTTTGCGTCGTGGCGGGACGAGGCGATCGCGACAGCAATCGCGCCGCTGCCCGTACCGAGATCGAGCACGCGTGGCTCGTGCATTCCCTCGATCTTCGCCAAAGCGATCTCGACCAGCAATTCGGTTTCGGGGCGGGGAATCAGCACATCGGGCGTCACATCGAATGACAGCCCGAAAAACTCGCGCGTTCCAACAAGCTGCGCGATCGGTTCGCCATCCGTCCGTCGTCGAGCAAGCGCTTCAAAGCGGTCGACGCTTTCCTCGGGCAGTTCCTCGTCATCGCGCGTGATCAGTTCCGTGCGCCGCCAGCCGAGCACATGCTCGAGCAGGATCCGCGCTTCAAGCGCAGGCAACGGTGATGCCCGCAAGAGCCCGGCAACGGTTGTCATTCGGCATCGCCCAGCGCGGCCAGCAACTCGGCCTGATGTTCACTGACGAGCGCGGCCACGAGTTCACCGATATCGCCGTCCATGATTGCGTCGAGCTTGTAGAGCGTCAGGTTGATCCGATGATCCGTCATCCGCCCTTGCGGGAAGTTATACGTGCGAATGCGCTCCGACCGGTCTCCCGATCCGATCAAACTCTTGCGCGTCGCGGCTTCCTTCGCGTGCTGCTCGTGATACTGCTTGTCCATGATCCGCGCGGCGAGCACTTTCAGCGCACGGTCCTTGTTCTTGTGCTGCGAGCGGTCGTCCTGGCATTCCACGACGATGCCCGTCGGCAAGTGCGTCACGCGCACGGCCGAATCGGTCTTGTTGATGTGCTGGCCGCCCGCGCCCGAAGCGCGGAAGGTATCGATGCGCAAGTCGGCCGGATTGATCACGACCTCGCCGATTTCATCGGCTTCCGGCATCACTGCGACCGTGCACGCCGACGTGTGAATGCGCCCTTGCGTTTCGGTCGCCGGAACCCGCTGCACGCGATGCCCGCCCGACTCGAACTTCAGCTTCGAATACACATTGAGCCCCGCGATCCGCACGATCACTTCCTTGTAACCGCCCAGATCCGACGCGCTTTCCGACATCATCTCGACCGTCCAGCGATTGCGCTCTGCGTATCGGAGATACATGCGCAGCAGGTCGCCGGCGAACAACGCGGATTCATCGCCGCCCGTGCCCGCGCGGATTTCGATGAAGATATTGCGGTCGTCGTTGGGATCTTTCGGCAGCAGCATGGCTTGCAGATCGCGTTCGATCGCCGCCATCCGCTCGCGCGCCTCGCCGATCTCCTCTTCTGCGAAGTCGCGCATGGAAGGATCTGTGAGCAGTTCCTGGGCGGTGCGTTCGTCGTTCGCTGCCTGGCGCCACAACGCGTATTGCTCGACCACGGGCCCGATCTCCGCATTTTCCTTCGTGATCTTCCGATACTGATCCATATCGGCGGTCACATCTTCGCGGCTCATCAGGTCATTGAGTTCGGCCAGCCGGGTAGTGAGCTGGTCGAGCTTGCTTTGCATGCTCGTTTTCATGGGGTGCTGGAGCGAGGCTCCGGGGAAGACTGCGATCAGGAAAGCGGCCGAAAAATACGGCGCTATTGAAGACGAGACGGCGGCTGTAACCGCTAAAGGCGGGCGAGGGGCGCTAATTCTCCGTGGGATCGTTCGATCCCACCGGATGGCCGTGTTTGTAGAGTCCACCCATCAATTCGATGAGCTGGTCGCGGTTCTCATGGCTGGCACGGCTGAGCGCGTGCGTGGGACCATGGATCAGCTTGTTGGTAAGCGACTGCGACAGCGCTTCGAGCACGGCTGCCGGATCTTCGCCGCGCGCGAGCATCTTGCGAGCGCGTTCGACTTCGGCGCGGCGCAGGGCATCGGCTTGCGTGTGCATGTGACGGATCACCGGCACGATGCTGCGTGCATCCAGCCATTGCATGAAACCTTGCACGCGTGTGTCGATGATCGACTCGGCCTGCGCCACCGCCGCCTGGCGCGACGCGCTGCCTTCGCGCACGATCGCGCCGAGATCGTCGACGGTATAGAGGAACACGTCCTGCAACTCGCCCACTTCTGGCTCGATGTCGCGTGGTACGGCGAGATCGACCATGAAAATCGGCCTGTGGCGGCGGGCTTTCACCGCCCGCTCGACCGCGCCCAGCCCGATGATGGGCAAGGTGGACGCCGTACACGACACGATGATGTCGAACTCATGCATGCGTGCCGGAAGCTCAGACAGCGGAATGGAGCGTCCGTTGAAACGATCCGCGAGTTTCTCGCCGCGTTCGGCGGTGCGGTTTGCCACCACGAGTTCACGCGGCTTTTGCGCGGCGAAATGGGTCGCGCACAACTCGATCATTTCGCCGGCGCCAATGAACAACACGCGCTGGCCGGAGATATTTTCGAAGATCCGCTGCGCGAGACGCACGGCGGCAGCCGCCATGGAAACCGATTGCGCGCCGATTTCGGTCGTCGTGCGGACTTCCTTGGCGACGGCAAACGTGCGCTGAAACAACTGATTGAGATACGTGCCAAGCGCGCCAGCTTCGGAGGCGGTGCGCACCGCATCCTTCATCTGCCCCACGATCTGCGTCTCGCCGAGCACCATGGAATCGAGCCCGGAGGCGACTCGAAACGCATGCCGAACGGCTTCGGACTGCGGCAGCGCGTACACGTGCGGCGCGAGTTCGGAGACTGGCAAGTTGTGATACTTCGAAAGCCAGTGGACGGCGGCGTCGCGTGCCGCTTTGTCGCTGGTCGCGCAATACAGCTCCGTGCGGTTGCACGTGGAGAGGATTGCGGCTTCCGGCGCCGCCTTGCCCATGGACCCGAGCCACAGGTCCTTCAGCGCGCCGAGGGCCGGCTTGATTTGTTCGAGCGGAAACGCCACGCGTTCGCGCAGGGCGACAGGCGCAGTGTGGTGGTTGATTCCGATCGCGAGGAGCTGCATGTTGTGGGCCTGAGCTGATGGCCTTTAAAAATGCCTAAGAATTAACCCAATATTATAGCCTTTCACGAAACTCTTCAGTTCCTCCCGGCGGACCTCCGGCGAAACCCATGCCAGACAAGCCGCCTGGCATTTCCGAGGCTTCGATCCGGTCCAGTTGGTAGCCATAGCCGTAAAGCGGCGTCAGCCGGTATCCGGTTTCCGGACGAAGATGCAATTTCGAGCGCAGGCGCGATGCATGGGTATCGAGTGTGCGCGACGCCATGTCGCTGCCCCGAGGCCACACTACTTCTATGATGTGGGCCCGTGACACGGCGCGCGACAGGTTGGTGAACAACAGCCGTGCGAAGCGGAACTCCTTCGGCGTGAGCAGAACCCGCTGGTCAGCAAAACTGACGCTCAGTTCAGACGAATTGAACCGGTAGTCGCCGAAATGCTCGGCTGCGGGCGTACGCACCATGCTGCGCCGGGCGAGCACTTCCACTCGGGCGGCGAGTTCGTCGAAGCGCACGGGTTTCGAGACGCAGTCGTCCGCGCCGGCCTTCAGGCACGCCACCACGTCGGCCTCGCTCTGGCTCGATGCCATCAGCACGATGGGAAGCTGCGGCGCCAGATGCCGGACCCGTTCGATGATTTCCGCGCCGATCATGTCGCGCGTTTCATTGGCGGTGATCAGCAGGTCGAACGTGTCGTGCCGCATACGGTCGAGCAGCGCCGGCGGAGTCGGGAAGAAATGACAGAAATGGCCGTCCAGGACGAGAGTCCGGCGGATGAGTGCGGCGTGCTGAACGTCCGCGTCGATGATGGCGATTCGCATGATTTCTTACGCCGCCGCGTGCTTCGAGTAAGAGGGCCGCACGGCGCGGCGTGTGCTTGCCATCGCCATTCCAGCCCCCTAAACTCAACCGCTGCGCTGCGAGCGCCTTCCAAACCTTCTAATAACACAGGATTGAAAATGCTAGTTCACCCATCCGATTCGACACATAGGTTTAGTCTGAATTCGGTCCGGATGAATTCCTGATGGGTTGGTTTGGCATCGTTTTTCTCGGACTCGTGATCGGATTGGCGGGCTGGTGGCTGCATCCCTTGCGCCGGTCGGGCGCAAAACGCGCCGGCCGTTTCTGGCTGGCCCTGGCTGCCGCCGTCCTTGGCGCAGTCGTCGCGAAGATGTTGGGCAACGTCACTGGCGCTTTTCACGATGGCGATTCGCTCGAGTGGCTGGCGTGCGCGCTGGTCGCGCTCGTCGCGGTGAGCGTCGCGGTCGGGCTGGCGGCGCGGCGTTAAATAATTTCTGCAGGTGACTCCATGAACGATCGACTGAATTCCCCCAATGCCGAGACCTTCGCCCGGCGAATCGAGCTGCTGCGCGGTGTCATGGCGCGCGAGGCGCTGGCCGCAGTGCTGGTGCCGTCGTCGGATCCGCATATCTCGGAATATTTGCCCGAGCGCTGGCAGGCGCGGCAGTGGCTGTCAGGATTCACCGGGTCGGCGGGAACGCTGGTCGTGACGCCCGATTTCGCCGGCGTCTGGGCCGATAGCCGCTACTGGACGCAAGCTGAAGCGCAACTCGCCGGCACCGGCATCACGCTTGTGAAGATGATGGCCGGCCAGCAGTCGGCGCCTCACGTGGACTGGCTTGCCGAAAATGTTGCGGCGGGCGATACGGTTTCCGTCGACGGCACCGTGCTCGGCGTAGCCGCCGCACGCACGTTGAAGGACGCGCTGACAGCGCGCGGGATCGTGTTGCGCACGGATCTGGATCTGCTCGATGCCGTCTGGCCGGAGCGGCCGGGTTTGCCGTCGGACAGCGTTTATGAGCACGTTGCGCCCCAATCGAGCGTGTCCCGCGCGGATAAATTAACCGATGTTCGCCGTGTGATGCGCGAGAAAGGCGCGCAATGGCATTTCATTTCCACCCTCGACGACCTCGCGTGGCTTTTCAACCTGCGCGGCGCCGACGTCACCTACAACCCTGTGTTCGTCGCGCATGCGTTGATCGGGCTGGATGACGCGGCATTGTTCGTCGGCGATGGAAAAATCCCCGCCGAATTGAAAGCGTCGCTGCTGAAAGACAACGTGTATGTCGAACCATACGCCAAAACCGGCTATGCGCTTGCCGCGTTGCCGGCAGGCTCCACGTTGCTCGTCGATCCGCGCCGCGTCACGTTCGGCTCGCTCGAGAAAGTGCCGGCGAAAGTGAAGATCGTGGAGTCGGTGAATCCGTCGACCTTCGCCAAGTCGCGCAAGACCGCCGCCGATGCCGTCAACATTCGCGCCACCATGGAACAGGACGGCGCGGCGCTTGCGGAGTTTTTCGCGTGGTTCGAAGACGCGCTCGGGCGCGAGACGATCACGGAACTGACCATCGATGAAAAACTGACAGCCGCGCGCGCTCGCCGCGCGGGTTTCGTCACGCTGAGTTTTGCGACCATCGCCGGGTTCAACGCAAATGGCGCGATGCCGCATTACCGCGCCACCGACGACTCGCATTCTGTGATCGAAGGCAACGGTTTGTTGCTCATCGATTCAGGCGGGCAGTACCTGAGCGGCACGACGGATATCACGCGCGTGGTGCCCATCGGCAAGATCACCGCCGAGCACAAGCGCGACTTCACCGTCGTGCTCAAAGGGACGATCGCGTTGTCGCGCGCCCGTTTCCCGCGCGGCATCCGTTCGCCGATGCTCGATGCCATCGCCCGCGCGCCCATCTGGGAAGCGGGCGCGGACTACGGGCATGGAACCGGACATGGTGTGGGCTACTTCCTGAACGTGCACGAAGGTCCGCAGGTCATCTCGCACTACGCACCGGCCGAGCCTTTCACGGCGATGGAAGAAGGCATGATCACGTCGATTGAGCCGGGGCTTTATCGGCCGGGGAAATGGGGCATTCGCATTGAAAACCTGGTGATGAACGAAGCCGCCGGCAAAACCGAATTCGGCGATTTCCTCAAGTTCGAAACGCTGACCTTGTGTCCGATCGATACACGCTGCATCGACCTCACCTTGCTGCGCGACGACGAACGCGCGTGGCTCAACGACTATCACGCAACTGTGCTTGAACGCGTTTCGCCGCATGTTTCCGGCGCGGCAAAAACGTGGCTCGAAAAACGCACGCAGGCTATTTAACGGAGCTCAAAGCGCATGGCGATCAAGGCAGTGGTGTTCGATTTCGGCGGCGTGCTGATCGACTGGAATCCCGAGTACGTGTATAGCCGCCTGATTCCGGATGCGGCTGAGCGGCGCTGGTTCATGGACAACGTCGTGCACATGGACTGGGTGCTGCAGCAGGACGCGGGGCAGACCATAGCCGATGGCAACGCCGAGTTGATCGCGAAGTTTCCCGAGCATGAGGCGCTGATCCGCGCGTTCTACGAGCGCTGGCAGGAGATGGTGGCGGGCGTGCTGGAAGACGGCGTAGCGTTGGTGGACAAGCTGGAAGCGGCGGATATTCCGCTGTTCGGGCTGACCAACTGGTCGGCGGAAACCTTCCCGTGGGCGTGGGAACGTTTTCCGGTGCTGCAGCGTTTTCGGGAAGTGGTGGTATCGGGACGCGTGCTGGTTGCGAAGCCCGATCCGGCGATTTTCGCGTTGATGTGGAAGGAAATCGACCGGCATTTTCCGGGCATTCAACCGCAGGAAGTCGTTTTCATCGACGATAACGCGAAGAACATCGCCGCCGCGACCGCACTCGGCTGGAACGCCGTGCATCACACGAACGCGGAGCAGAACGAAGCGCGTCTGCGAGCGCTCGGCTTGCCAGTCTGATCATTTCCCGAACAGATTCTTCAGCGCGTCGCCAATGTTCTTGACCACCCCGCCCGCGTTCCTGGCGACGCCTTCCGCATTCACGCCAAGCGCCTTCGCGAAACCTGCTGCGAGTTTCTTCGTCAGGCTTTCGTTGAGCGAAAACTTTGGATCGCGCAGGTTGCCATCGAGTTCGAAGTCGAGCTTGATCTGATCGTGATTCTTCAACGCCGCGATTGCGATCTTCGTGGGGATGGAGAGGAACGTGTCGAGCGGATTCCCGTTATCCGATAACTGTAAATGGTTCAGCAGCACCGATCCCGGCGCGTGGATCGTGTAATTCTGCACGGTGGCGTCGAGCGTGAGATCGATCGTGCCGCCGGTCACCGTGGTGCGCGCGCCGGCCTTTTTCATCAGATACGGATCGAGCGTGGCGATATCGACATTACGCAAGGTCGTATGCGTCTGCGAATCCTTGTTCGCAATCTTCATCCAGCCGTTGAACGCAACCGTTCCCGTGTGCGACTGCCCTTTGATCGAGCCGGTCATGTCGAGCTTGGTCGGCTCCGTGAGCGCGGGGAGATGCAAGTTGTCAACTGTTGCGCGGGCATTTGAAATCAGGATCCGATACGGCGGCTGTTGTACCGATTCGTCGAAGAATTCCATGGCGCCGCGCTCGAACGAGACATGATCGATCAGGCGGTCTTCGCGCGCATGCTCGGCGGCTTCGGTTGAACTGGCTTGCGCCTCGCGCGTGGACTGCTTGAGGTTGGGAAGCAGGTCGACACGGCCGTCCGGGAAACGCGCTACCGAGAGATAAAAGCCATCGACCGTGATGTGACGCAGATGCAGCGTGCTGGTCAGCACGGAGCGCATATCGACGTTGAGCGTCACGCGTTCGGCACGCAATGCGTCTTCCGTGGGCCAGCCCTGCGGGCCGCGCAAACGCAGACGGCTCAGCGTGATCCGCGAGTAACCGACATCGACATCTTCGACTGATCCGAGCGGCCCGAGCGCTTCCACGACACGGGCCTTCATCTCGTGCATGACGTACAGCCAGCCGCCGCCCGCCGCGAGCAGCAGAATCACGATCACCGCGCCCGCCCACAGCACCACGCGCTGCGCCTTCGAACCCGCCATCCCGATGTCTCCAAATCAAGCCGCGCACGGGCGGCGAGCCGATGCGTTGTTGGTCGTTATTCTCGATCTGCCGCGTTTAGCGGATGATCGGCTTGTAGCGCAGGCGCTTCGGTTTCGCGGCTTCGTCACCGAGACGATTGCGCTTGTCGGCTTCGTACTCTTGATAGTTGCCATCGAAGAACGTCACTTGCGAATCGCCTTCGAACGCGATGATGTGCGTTGCGATGCGGTCAAGGAACCAGCGATCGTGCGAGATCACGAGCACCGATCCTGCGAATTCCAGCAACGCGTCTTCCAGCGCGCGCAGCGTTTCCACGTCCAGGTCGTTCGACGGTTCATCCAGCAGCAATACGTTGCCGCCTTCAATCAGCGTCTTTGCCAGGTGCAACCGGCCACGCTCACCGCCCGACAATGCGCCGACCGTCTTCTGCTGGTCGCCGCCCTTGAAGTTGAACCGGCCAATATACGCCCGCGACGGCGTTTCATACTTGCCCACGGTCAGCACATCCGCACCGCCCGAAATTTCTTCGAACACGGTCTTGTTGCCATTTAGCGCGTCGCGACTTTGATCCACGTAAGCCAGCTTCACGGTCGGGCCGGTCACGATCTCGCCCGAATCCGGCTGCTCCTTACCCGTGAGCATGCGGAACAATGTGGATTTCCCTGCGCCATTTGGCCCGATTATTCCGACAATCGCACCCGCCGGGATCTTCATGTTGAGGTTATCGATCAACAAACGGTCGCCATATGCCTTGCTGACGTTCTTGAATTCGATCACTTCATTGCCCAGACGATCGCCGACCGGGATGAAGATCTCCTGCGTTTCATTGCGCTTCTGGTATTCCTGGCTGTTGAGTTCCTCGAACCGCGCTATACGCGCCTTCGATTTCGCCTGACGTCCCTTCGGGTTCTGGCGCACCCATTCCAGTTCCTTCTTCAGCGCTTTCTGACGCGCCGATTCCGACGATTCTTCCTGCTTCAGCCGGTCCTGCTTCTGGTCGAGCCAACTGCTGTAATTGCCCTTCCACGGAATGCCGTGGCCGCGGTCGAGTTCGAGAATCCATTCGGCGGCGTTATCGAGGAAATAGCGATCGTGGGTCACGGCGACGACCGTGCCTGGATAACGCGTCAGGAATTGCTCGAGCCAATCGACGGATTCTGCATCCAGGTGGTTGGTCGGTTCATCGAGCAGCAGCATGTCGGGCTTTTGCAGTAACAACTTGCAGAGCGCCACGCGGCGTTTTTCACCGCCGGACAAATGTTCGATCTTCGCGTCCCACGCGGGGAGACGCAGCGCGTCGGCGGCGACTTCGAGCTGTTGCTCGGGCGTGCCGCCGTCGCTCGTTGCGAGGATGGCTTCGTATTTGGCTTGCTCGGCGGCGAGGGCGTCGAAATCGGCGTCGGGCTCAGCGTAGGCCGCGTAGATGTCGTCCAGTTTCTTTTGCGCGGTGAAGACGTCGCCGAGACCGTCTTCGACTGCTTCGCGCACGGTTTGCTGCGGGTCGAGTTGCGGTTCCTGCGGCAAGTAGCCGATGTTCAGGTTCGGCATCGGCGTGGCTTCGCCTTCGATTTCCTTGTCGACGCCCGCCATGATGCGGATCAGCGTCGATTTACCCGAGCCGTTCAGGCCGAGCAGGCCAATCTTGGCGCCCGGGAAGAACGACAGCGAGATGTCCTTCAGGATCTGGCGTTTCGGCGGCACGATCTTGCCGACGCGGTTCATGGTGAAGACGTATTGGGCCATTTGCGGATTCGGTTGTCTTGAGGTTTTCGGGGTTTTGCTTTTCGAGGCTGGCTTCGGCTGACGGCGGCTGGCGTTTCAAGCCGCTGCAGCGATGCACCTCGATTCAATACGCGACGATGCGTGTCCCAAGGCAGCAGGAACATGCCGACATTGTACTTCGATGGATACCGGTGGTCGGCGTGGAGTCCGGCGATTCAGCGCCAGACCGCTGCGCCGCTGTGCCGGGAGCACGTTCCGCTGTGATGGCTGCTGAAACCCAGGTGCCGTCGCGGCATCGGGCGGTGGCGCCATCGGGGTCACGCCCGAGCGGGAATGTGCCGGGGAATGACGGTCTGGCCGTCGCGGTTGCGGTAGGACTGTTGGGTAACGAGGTCGGATTCGTCGGGCTGGAGTGGCCGTGAAAACAAGCGATTGTGCTGTGGTGTTAGTTGCGCGAACGCGAACGCCGAATCTTTCGGTTTCGTTAAACTTTCAACGTTTGCTGAAACTGATCGCTTCAGTGAAAATTATCTTGCCGATTTTCACTCGAGATGCGACATTCAGCATACGTTGAAACACGGATAAAAAGTGAAAGACATCCTGCGAACCGCTGAACTTGCGCTGAAAACGTTGCTCGCACAAATACCTGTTATCGAAATCGCACGTGTGCGCCTGGAGCAGCGCATTGGAGATCGCCGAGTCGACCTCGCTGCGTCCGTACGAACCGGAGGCGAGTCCTATACGTTGGCCTGCGAAGTTCTGGTCAATGGCCAACCGCGATACGTGGATATTGGCTTACTGCGGGCGCGCGAACACTTGTCCATTGGAGGACTCAATATTGTGCCCGTCCTTGTTGCTCCGTACTTCTCGCCGTCGACCCGAGAAATGTGCCACCGAAGCGGAGTTGGCTATATCGATCTGGAAGGAAATGCGCGACTCGCTTTTGGGGCCGTGTTTATCGATCGTCAGTTATCGGATAAACCGTCCGTAGAGCGTCGCGAGCTCAAGTCCCTTTTCAGGCCAAAATCTGCACAGGTTTTGCGTATCTTGCTGCGTGAACCGGATCGGCGCTGGAGAGTCACAGCGCTCGCCGACGCCGCCTGCGTCAGTTTGGGCCATGTCAGCAATGTTCGAACAGGCTTACTTGACCGTCAGTGGGCCGAGACAGACAAAGACGGGTTGTTCCTCTCAAACCCTTCGGCTTTGCTGGACTCGTGGCGGGATAGCTACAGTCCTGAACCCGGCGATCGAAGGAGCTTCTATACGACTTTGCATGGAACCGCCCTTGTCGAGGCAGCACGCGGTGCGCTGGGAGCAGCCGATACCCGGGGGAGCGCTGCCTTTGCTTCGTTCTCCGCGGCAGGTTGGATCGCGCCCTACGCGCGCACCGGCACGCACTATTTCTACGCGACCGAAGGAGGGTTGGGAAAGCTCACATCGGCACTCAATCTGGAACCTGCGTCGAAGGGCGAAAATATCGTCGTCACGATACCCAAAGACCAGGGTGTGTTCATCGACACAATCGAGCCGGCTCCCGGGGCAATCTGCACAGGGCTGGTCCAGACGTATCTGGATCTCACTCTTGCAGGTGAACGCGGCGAGGAAGCGGCCCGGTATTTACGTCAGGAAAGGATGACATGGTGATGAGAGTCTCGCAGGAGCCGAATTCCGCAATCGACTACGACGATCGCACGACGGCAGCCGTTAAATCAGTGCTGGTGGAGATCGGACAGGTCCTTGGCACTTTCAAAGGCAAGTTCGCAGTCATCGGTGGAGCTGTGCCATGGCTGTTGCTCGACAGCGAAGAGATGCGCCACGTAGGCACGCTCGATGTCGACTTAAGCCTCAACGCAGAGGCATTGGCAGACAACGAGTACACCACCCTGATAGAAGCCCTGATGCGCCATGGCTATCATCAACGCGAAGGATTGAAGCGGTTCCAGCTGGTGCGAGAGGTTCCAGCGAATGACGGAGGCGCTGCCATCGGTGTAATTGTCGATTTCCTGATGCCGCGTCATGCGGACATCGTCAAAAACATCCCGCCGCTGATCGATAACTTTGCCGTTCAGCGTGCTGATGGCGCTGACCTCGCAACCCGCTTCTATCAGCTAGTGGCAATTTCCGGGGCGATGCCGGATGGCGGCAGCAACAAGGTCGAAGTCGCGGTGTGTTCAATCCCCGCTTTGCTTGCGATGAAAGGACATGCGTTGAACGGCCGCCTGAAGACGAAGGACGCCTATGACATCTACTATTGTGTCCGGAACTATCCTGACGGAATCGCGGCTTTGGCCGGAGACTGCATGCCTCTGCTTGAGCATGCAAGCGGCGTAGCGGGATTTCAGTACATTGCTGCAAAATTCGACGAAGTCGATAGCTACGGGCCGACCTCCGTGCGGAAGTTCGTCGAGGATTCAAGGATACTGGGCGACCGGACCCCGGACCAGTGGCAACGCGACGCCTTTGGACAGGTCGATGCGCTCGTCCGCGAGATGAAACTTCGGGTATAGGGTGTCACCGCCTGAGACGCGGATCTGATCCGGGATTTGCAGAAAGAACGCGGAACCCAACGGACCAATGTCCCGCGTTCTCCCAAAAATAGAGATCACACGTTAAACAGGAAATTCATCACATCGCCGTCGTGGACCACATATTCCTTCCCTTCGGCCCGCATCTTCCCGGCTTCCTTCGCGCCCTGTTCGCCTTTGAACGCGATGAAATCATCGAACGCAATGGTCTGTGCGCGAATGAAGCCGCGCTCGAAGTCCGTATGGATCGCGCCCGCGGCCTGGGGGGCCGTATCGCCGATATGAATCGTCCACGCCCGCACTTCCTTCACGCCTGCCGTGAAATACGTCTGCAATCCCAGCAGCGTGTAGCCCGCACGAATCACGCGGTCGAGGCCCGGCTCGTCCATGCCGATATCGGCGAGAAACTCTTGCTTGTCGGCGTCGTCGAGATCGGCGATTTCCGCTTCGATAGCCGCGCAAACGGCCACCACCGGCGATTTTTCGGCTTCCGCGTACTTGCGCACCGCGTCCAGATGCGGATTGTTCTCGAAGCCGTCGTCCTTCACGTTCGCCACGTACATGGTCGGCTTGGCCGTGATCAGGCACAGCGGCTTGATCAGCAGAAGTTCGTCCTCGCTCAGGTCCAGGCCGCGCACGGGCTTCGCCTGGTCGAGTTGCGCCTGGATCTTTTCGAGCAGGGGCACGAGCTTCGCTGCTTCCTTGTCGTTGCCGGAACGCGCCGATTTCGCATAACGATGATGCGCCTTCTCCACCGTCGACAAATCCGCCAGCGCCAGTTCGGTGTTGATGACTTCGATATCCGCCAGCGGGTCGATCTTGTTCGCGACGTGAATCACGTTCTCGTCTTCGAAGCAGCGGACCACATGCGTGATGGCATCGGTTTCGCGGATGTTCGCGAGGAACTTGTTGCCGAGACCTTCGCCCTTGCTCGCACCGGCGACGAGGCCGGCAATATCGACGAATTCAACGATCGCCGGCACCACGCGCTCGGGCTTGACGATGTCGGACAGGGCGGCGAGACGCGGATCGGGTACTTCGACCACGCCGACGTTCGGCTCGATCGTGCAGAACGGGTAGTTTTCGGCGGCGATGCCGGCCTTGGTCAGTGCATTGAACAGTGTGGACTTGCCGACGTTGGGCAAGCCGACGATGCCGCATTGGAGGCTCATGGGATCCTTCGAACTGGTGAAACGGCGTGCGCCGCGTGGGTCAACGCTGCATTTCGCTGTGCAGCGGGCGGCCACGTCTTGCGGGCCGGACAAACCCATATTGTACCGCTCTGGCCCGGCACGCTGGGCGCGCGGGGATCCACGGTCGAAACACCGTGTTGCGCATCAAATCTCGAAATACCCCCGCGGCTATAATGCCCGCATGACTTTCCACTCTCGAAATTTCCACGCGGTCGTGGTTGGCGGCGGCCTGGTCGGCAAGACGGCGGCGCTCGCGCTGACGCAATCCGGCTTGCGTACGGCATTGCTTGCAATGCCCGCCGCAACGCCGCCCGCTGCCGGCAGCTTCGATTCGCGGATCTACGCGCTTTCGTCGAGTTCGCAGGCGCTGCTCGAACGTTTGCGCGTCTGGCAGGCACTTGAGCGTGAAAAGCTCGGGCCGGTGCTGGACATGCGCGTTTTCGGCGATGCCTTCGCCGAACTGCACTTTTCCGCGTTCCAGGCCGCCGTGCCGCAACTGGCGTGGATTGCGGAGTCGTCGCTGATCGAACGTTCGCTCGATGCCGCGCTGCGTTTCCAGCCGAACCTCACGTGGATCGATTCGCGCGCGCAGGGCCTCGTGATTCACGATGACGCCGCGCACCTCACGCTCGCCAACGGCGACACGCTCGAAGCCGATCTCGTGGTCGGCGCCGACGGTGCGCACTCCTGGGTGCGTGCGCAGACGGGCGCGAAGATGCATCGGAGGGAATATCGGCAGACCGGCGTGGTCGCGAATTTCAAGTGCGAGAAACCGCACGCCGAAACTGCATACCAATGGTTCCGCGACAGCGAAATCATCGCGCTGTTGCCGTTGCCGGGCGATTACGTGTCGCTTGTCTGGTCCGCGAAAGCCGATCATGCCGATGCCCTGCTGAAGCTCGATCCCGAGCAACTCGCGGCCGAAGTCGAGAAAGCCACGCAAAACATGCTCGGCACGCTGGAATGCGTGACGCCGGCGCAAGGTTTCCCGCTTGCGCTGCAAACGGTGGATCGTCTGGTCGGGCCGCGTGTGGCGCTGGTCGGTGACGCTGCACACCTGATTCATCCGCTTGCGGGGCAGGGCATGAATCTGGGTTTGCGCGATGTCGCCGCGCTCGCGGATACACTCGCCGGCAAGGAAGCCTTCCGTTCCGCGGGCGATCCGGTTTTACTCCGCCGATACGAACGCGCCCGCCGCGAGGACATTCAAAAACTGACCATCGCGTGCGATGGCCTGCAAAGACTCTTTGCCGTGCCCGGCACGCTTGCAAGCGCGGTGCGCAATACGGGCATGGCGCTCGTTGGCGCGCAGCCGCAGATCAAGCGCTGGCTCGTTTCAGCTGCGCTTGGCTAAAGACCTATTCACTTTTCAGCATCACAGGAATCCGAATGAAAATCATTCTTCGCCGCGCTCTGGTCGCTGCCGCCACGCTGGCAGCGGTGTTTGGCATCGGCATCGCGGCCCAGGCCGATCAGACCACCGACAAGATCAAGTCCACGCTGCAGTCGCGTATTGGCGACGCCGATATCAAGAGCATCCAGAAGTCGCCCGTTCCGGGCCTGTACGAGGTGAACCTCGGCGCCCAGATCGTCTACACGGACGCGACCGGCAATTACTTGCTGATGGGCGATCTCGTCGATACCCGCACGCGCACGAATCTTACCGAAGCGCGTCTCGCGGAAACCAACAAGATCGACTTTGCGAAGCTGCCGTTCGAGAACGCCGTGAAGGTCGTGAAGGGCACCGGCGCACGCAAGATCGCGGTGTTCTCGGACCCGAACTGCCCGTATTGCAAGCAACTCGAAACCACGCTGAAATCCGTCGATAACGTCACCGTCTACACGTTCCTGTACCCGGTTTTATCGCCGGATTCTACGTCCAAGTCCAAGTCCATCTGGTGCTCGAAGGATCGCTCGAACGCATGGGAAGGCTGGATGCTCGACCACAGCGCGCCGACCGCTTCGGCAAGTTGCGATACGACCGCCATCGATAAAAACCTGAAGCTCGGCCAGTCGATGAACGTGACCGGCACGCCTACGGTCTTCCTCGCCGATGGACGCCGTCTCCCCGGCGCCATTCCGGCTGACCGGCTGGAAAAGGAATTGTCGGCGGTTCGCTGAACGTAGCGGCCGATCCACGAAAGGAGGCGCGCGATGCGCCTCTTTCGCTTTCAAACAGGCATCCAACGCCAGCCTCGCCGGCGATAAGAAGAAAGGATCTCGAAGCATGAACGCCATCCGATACACCATCGTTCCGAAACATCCCGCAGCGCATGTGTTCGAAGTGACGTTGACCGTTGCGCAACCCGATCCGGCCGGCCAGCGCTTCGTGCTGCCCGTGTGGATTCCGGGCAGCTACATGATTCGCGAATTCGCGCGCAATATCGTGACGTTGCAGGCGTTCAACGCAGCGGGACGAAAGATCGGCATCGGGAAGACCGACAAACACGCATGGCAAACCGCGCCGCACGACGGCCCGATCATGCTGCGTTACGAGGTCTACGGCTGGGATTTGTCGGTGCGAGCGGCGCATCTGGATGACACCATCGGCTTCTTCAACGGCACGAGCGTGTTCCTGGCCGTGGAAGGGCAGGCGGATGCGCCGTGCATCGTGGATATTCAGAAGCCTTCGGGCGCGCAGTATGCAAGCTGGCGCGTCGCCACGGCGTTGCCGGAAGCGCGCGGCACGAAGCGCTATGGCTTTGGCGCGTACGAAGCGCCGAATTACGACGCGCTGATCGATCATCCCGTGACGCTCGGCGAGTTCGCGCTTGGTTCCTTCGATGCTCACGGCGCGAAGCATGACATCGTGATTTCGGGCCGCGTGACCGCGCTCGATATGCGGCGTCTCGAAACCGATCTCAAGCGCATCTGCGAGTCGCAAATTGCGCTCTTCGAGCCGCGCACGAAGAAGGCGCCTATCGATCGTTATGTGTTCATGACCGTTGCCGTCGGCGATGGTTATGGCGGGCTGGAACATCGTGCATCGACCGCGTTGATCTGCAATCGCGCGGACCTTCCCGTCACCGGACGGCCGGAGATGACCGATGGATACAGGACGTATCTGGGGCTGTGCAGTCACGAATATTTCCATACGTGGAACGTGAAGCGCATCAAACCTGCAGCGTTCGCGCCATACGATTTATCGCAGGAAAATTACACGTCGTTGCTGTGGCTGTTCGAAGGGTTCACGTCGTACTACGACGACCTGATACTCGTGCGCACCGGCTCGATCAGCGCAAGCGATTATTTTGCGCTGCTAGGCAAGACGATCGGCGGCGTGTTGCGCGGCTCGGGACGGTTGAAGCAAACCGTAGCGGAAAGCTCGTTCGATGCCTGGGTCAAATATTATCGGCAGGATGAGAACGCGGCGAACGCCATCGTCAGTTATTACCAGAAGGGCTCGCTTGTCGCGCTCGCTTTCGATCTGTCGATTCGCGCGCAAACGGAAGGCAAGAAGTCGCTCGACGACGTGATGCGTCTTTTGTGGCAGCGCTACGGCCGCGATTTCTACAACGGCCGGGCGCGCGGCATTGAAGAGAGCGAAGTCGAAGCGCTGTTTGCCGAAGCCACCGGCGCCGATCTGAGGAAGCTCTTCCGCGAGGGCGTGCACGGCACCCGCGATCTGCCGCTGGAGACCTTGCTGGAACCGTTCGGCATCAAGCTCGCCGCCGATATCGCCACGAACGGCACGGCAGGCAAGCCGTCGCTTGGCGCACGCATTCGCGGCGGCGCGGATTGCGTGCTTGCGGCCGTCCACGAGAACAGTGCGGCGCAGAAGGCGGGGTTATCGGCGGGAGATGTGCTGGTTGCAATCGATGGTCTGCGCGTCACGGGTTCCAATCTCGATTCACTGCTTTCGCGTTATCTGCCCGGCGCGAGGGTTGAAGTTCACGCATTCCGTCGCGACGAATTGCGCGTGACGCAGGTGAAACTCGACGCGCCGGACGTGTCCCGTCACGTGCTTTCCACGGCCGATTCCAGCGCTCAGACGAAGCAATGGCGTGAACGCTGGCTGAAAGGTTGATGCAGCAATAGCGGCCAAAAGGCGGATTGTTCTATCAGTGCAACGATCCGTCATGGGTGCACAGCTTTTTCCCGATCGATTAACCACGAAGAATGCGTCCTGTCAGAGCGTTTTCGCGCTCGCACTCAACCAAGGGACAGGAGTCATCATGACGACCATTCTTCAAATCAATTCCGCTGCCCGCTCGCAAGGCGCCCAGTCCACGTTGCTCGCCGACGAAGTCGCGGCCAAGCTGCTGCAATCGCATGCTGGCGCGAAGCTCGTGGTTCGCAACCTTCTCGCCAATAACCTCCCGCATCTCGACGACGCCACGCTAGGCGCGTTCTTCACGCCGGCCGATGCCCGCACCGCCGAGCAAAACGCCATTCATGCAAAGAGCGAAGCGCTGATCGCCGAATTGCAATCGGCTGACATCGTTGTGATCGCAGCACCGATGTACAACTTCGGCATTTCATCGCAACTGAAGGCTTACTTCGACTGGATCGCACGCGCCGGCATCACGTTCAAATACGGCGCGAACGGCCCGGAGGGCCTCGTGACGGGCAAGAAGGTGATCGTTGTGTCGGCACGTGGCGGCAAGTACAGCGGCACGCCGAACGATTCGCAAACGCCTTATCTGAAGTCGTTCCTCGGGTTCCTCGGCATGACCGATGTCAGCTTCGTGTTCGCTGAAGGCCTGGCAATGGGTCCGGACGCTGCCGGCGCCGCGTTGGCTACGGCTCGGGATTCGATCGCTGCACTGTAAGTTGCTTCAGCTTTAAAAAAGCCCGCCGTGTGTTTGATAGACACGGCGGGCTTTTTCTTGGCGCTTCAGTTTGGCAGATCAGGCAAACGCCAGTCGATGGCCCGCCGTCCATTTTCTTCCAGGTAAGCATTCGCCGACGCGAAATGCCCACAGCCCAAAAATCCGCGATGTGCCGATAACGGCGACGGATGCGGCGCCTCGAGCACGCAATGCGCTTTTCCCGCTGCCACGGCAGACGCGATCAATCCGCGTTTCGCCTGCGCATGCGCGCCCCAAAGCATGAACACGAGATGTTCGTGCCGCATCGCAAGCTCGTGAATCAGCGTGTCGGTGCAATGTTCCCAGCCCCGTTTGGCGTGGCTGCCGGCTTTATCGCGTTCCACGGTCAGCGATGTGTTCAGCAACAGCACGCCTTGCTGCGCCCACGCGTCGAGACAACCGTGATTCGGCGCGGCAAAACCGAGGCTCGCGTTGATTTCCTTGAAGATGTTGCGCAACGACGGCGGCGGACGGACCGGCGCCGGAACCGAAAACGCGAGGCCATGAGCCTGCGGTGCGCCACGGTCTTCGCCGTGATACGGATCTTGTCCGAGAATCACCACTTTGACGTCGGCGGGACTGGTCAGACGCAAGGCGCGAAAGACATCGGCGGGATACACGGTCTTGCCGGCGGCGCGCTCAGTGTCCACGAACGCGCACAACGCGCCGTAATGCGGACTTTCGATGAACGCCTTCAGGTGCTTGCGCCAATCGGCCGGCAATGCATCGAACTGGCTCTCAAGCGTTGTGAACGGATGACTTTCCGAAGCGCCTTCGGCCTCGAACAACAACGCCTGGTTCATTTCACGCCACCGTTCGAACCTTCCGCCTTTGGCTCGCACAATTCGTAACCACGGCGCGCCTTGCTCGCATCTTCAGGCTGGAGGTAGAGAAACGCGCCACGCATCTGGGCGGCGAGGTTGGTCATTCCGGCTTCGTCGCCGGATTTGAGTTCGAGTTCCAGTTCGCTGATGGGCGTGGTGCGGCGCTCGCCATCGATATCCGTTACGACTTCGCCAAGATCTAGCGCGGCTTCGATTGTCGCGCCATCGATATCGACGTTCCATATCACGCGGTCAAAGTCCGTACGGAAGAGGGCGTTCAACTCAGGCGCGGCGTCACGCAGAGCGTTGCGCGCGTGTTCGTCGTCGCAAAGTTCGAGCAGCTTGTCGATCTCCAGCGCTTCGCCCGCAACCGGCATTTCCCATTCGTGCCGGTTATGCAGGCCGCCACTCGACTCACCTGCGGTCTTGTACGTCTGCAGCCATTGATCCGGTGCGCCGCGCAGCCGCACCGCGCTCTTTGCTTTGGCGAGCGCGCGGTCAGCGGTGTCGAAGTAGACGTTCGTCAGGTGAATCTTCCGGCCTTCCTGGCCCGTTCGCTTCGTCAGATCCCTTGCGATCTCTTCGTGGTCCGATGTCGGCAGCGCCAGCTTGATCTCACGTTCAATACCCAAAATAAACTCCGTGCAACAGCGTCAGAAGAACATTCGCGCAAGTTCGGTGCCGGGATCGTCGGCGCGCATGAACGCTTCGCCGACAAGGAACGTTTGCACGTCCATTGCCTGGAGCCGTTCGACATCCACGCGCGACAGGATTCCGGATTCGGTCACCACAAGGCGCTCTTCCGGCACCATTTCCAGCATGCCGATGGTTGTATCTATCGACGTCTGGAATGTGCGGAGGTTCCGGTTGTTGATGCCGATAAGCGGCGTTTTCAGCGTTAGCGCCTGCACAAGCTCATTCTCATCGTGAACCTCGACCAGCACCGCGAGGCCCAGTGAATGGGCATAGGCTTCGAGGTCACGCATTTGTTCGGGCAGAAGCGCAGCGGCGATCAGCAAGATGCAATCGGCGCCCATCGCGCGGGCTTCGAGGATCTGATACGGATCGACGATGAAGTCCTTGCGCAGGACCGGCAAGTTGCACGCGGCGCGCGCTTCCTCAAGATACGCGACGCTGCCCTTGAAGAACTGCACATCGGTCAGCACCGACAGACACGCGGCGCCGCCACGTTCATACGACCTGGCGATATCGGCGGGGACGAAGTTTTCGCGTAGTACGCCCTTGGACGGACTCGCTTTCTTCACCTCGGCAATCACCGCCGCTTTACCTTCAGCATGCTTCGCACGCAAGGCGCCGACGAAGTCGCGCGAGTCGCGCGTGCTCGCTTGCAAACGCAGCGCCTCCACCGAAATGCTTTCTTGTGAAACGCGGATTTCGTCGCGCTTGACCTGGATGATGCGGTCGAGAATGTCACTCATATCGGATTCCGTTATTTGGCGAATTGCTGCGTAAAGCGCACGAGTTCATCGACTTTTTCGCGCGCCTGACCGCTCGCGATCACTTCTTTCGCGAGGCGCATGCCGTCCTCGATCGATTCCACGACGTTCGCGGCATAAAGCGCCGTTCCTGCGTTCAGCGTGACGATTTCGCGCGCCACGCACGGCTTGTTATTGAGCGCGCCGAGCAGCATGGTCTTCGATTCCTGCGCGTCGGCCACTTTGAGCGTTCGGTTCGACACCATCTGCAAGCCGAAATCTTCCGGATGAATCTCGTATTCGCGGACTTGCCCATCGCGCAGTTCGCCGACAACCGTCGCGGCTCCCAGCGAGACTTCGTCCATGCCGTCCTTGCCGTACACAACCAGCACGTGCTTTGCGCCAAGGCGCTGCATCACGCGAACCTGGATGCCGACGAGGTCTTCATGAAACACGCCCATCAACTGATTCGGCGCGCCTGCCGGGTTGGTCAGCGGGCCAAGAATGTTGAAGATGGTCCGCACGCCGAGCTCACGTCGCACGGCGGCGATGTTTTTCATCGCCGGATGATGGTTCGGCGCGAACATGAAACCCATGCCTGTTTCGGCGATGGATTGCGCGACCTGTTCCGGTTTCAAGTCGATATTCACGCCGAGCGCTTCGAGCACGTCCGCGCTGCCCGATTTACTCGATACCCCGCGATTCCCGTGCTTCGCAACCTTCGCGCCGGCGGCCGAGGTAACGAACATGGTTGCCGTCGAGATGTTGAACGTGTGCGAGCCATCGCCGCCCGTACCGACGATATCCACGAGGTTATCGCTGTCCGGCACCGTCACATGATTGGCGAATTCGCGCATGACGGTTGCCGCCGCTGCGATTTCGCCGATGGTTTCCTTCTTCACGCGCAATCCCGTGATGATCGCGGCGGACATCACCGGCGACATCTCGCCGCGCATGATCATGCGCATGAGGTGGAGCATTTCATCGTGGAAAATTTCACGATGCTCGATGGTCCGTTGCAGCGCTTCCTGGGCCGTAATAGTCATGTTCTGATCCCGGTTCACACGCGTTCGCCCTGCTTCGAGCTTTTAACGAAGTTCTCGAGCAGCGCGTGGCCATGCTCGGACAGGATCGATTCGGGGTGGAACTGAACGCCTTCGACCGCAAGTTCCTTGTGACGCACGCCCATGATTTCGCCATCGGGTGTCCACGCAGATACTTCCAGGCAGTCCGGCAGCGATTCACGCTCGATTGCCAGCGAGTGATACCGCGTCACGCTGAAATGCTTGGGCAGGTCGGCAAACACGCCGCGGCAATCGGTTTCGATCGTGCTGACCTTGCCATGCATGATGGTTTGCGCGCGCACGACCCGTCCGCCGAATGCCTCTCCAATGGCCTGATGGCCAAGACACACGCCAAGAATGGGGATCTGGCCGGAAAATTCGCGCAACACGTCGAGCGTGATGCCCGCGTGTTGCGGATTGCTCGGCCCCGGCGAAAGGCAGATCCGCTCGGGATTCAGTTTCGCGATTTCACTGAGGGTGATTTCGTCGTTGCGGAACGTCCGCACGTCTTCGCCCAGTTCGCCGAAATACTGAACCAGGTTATAGGTGAACGAATCGTAGTTGTCGATCATTAATAACAATTTAGCACCTATCTGCTTGATTATATTGAATTTTCACGTCTTTATGCGGTCGGGAAAACGGCTTTTAGCCCCGTTTTAGCCCCGTGTTGTATAGACGTGACAATTTAGCCCGTACGGGCGCGGTGACGCGTAGCGATCAGGGTCGCCAGCAGTGCAGCAGAAGGGGGAAACGATTCGACAAGTACATGCTCAGGATTCTACCTCAGGCTTGTCGCGCCGGGCATTGCCGCCTAGGACTTGCAGTAGACTTCGCAAGTCCTCATACGTATAACATCGACATGGCAAACCCGGTTACCCCCGCATCTTCGGCTCTGGTCAATCTCTACGCGCCCGCCGCATCGTCGGTTGCCGCTACCGTAAATGCCTCATCCCACCCTTCGCACGGGTTCATCGCTTGGGCAATGGCTAATCCGATTTTGTGCGCAAGTTTCGTTGCCGGGTCCGTGACTACTTTGGTGGGTTTCCTGACTTGGTCAGGGGTTGTGCTTTCGCTTACGAGTTCCCGAAAGGAATCCAAACGCGATAGGCAGCACGCCGCCGACGAAGCACATAAGGAGCGTCTCGCCACAATGCGGCGCGAGGTTTATCTAAGCGGCGTCGAGGAATTGATAAAAGCGCAAAACTATCTCGGGACACTTCCGAAGCAGGATTTTACGAATAAAAATTTGTTCGAAGGGCTTCTAGGTTTGCAAATAGCGGTGTCAAAAATAGGCATTGTTGCCGAACAGGACACGGCTTTGAAAGCCCGCGCATTGGCCGGACGATACAGTTCGTTCATGATGAAGTCCTTACATATCATGATGCCTTTGATGATAGCTAAGTCTGAGCGAGATACCGCTGATACGAACCATACGGATTCACGGGCGGAAGTTAAACGGGTTCTGGTGCAGATGGGTGCTTTTGTAGAAAGCGGTATTCGGGACGACGGACAACTGGAACGATTGAATAACGCGTTTCAGATGCATCAAGACTGGGCAAAAAAACATTCTGAGGCAAGGGACATAGCAAATCTTAAGATCAATGAAGCCGAGATGGACTACGTAAAGGTGCTTAGAGCGGAATCAGGCACGCTTGCATCAGAACTTGATGAAATTGCGTGCCTAATCCGTAAAGAGCTAGGTGTCGAAACTGACATGAGTCGTTTTGTTGCGCAGACAAAGGACCTTCAAGAAAAATTGAATGCAGTATTTGATGAGGTAATGGCGATGTGGAATCAAGCGCACGAAGCTCATGTGCGCCGCGTGGATGAGGCGGGAGACGCCTCACAATAGCGATTAGCCGTCTCTAGAGAATGGGTAGTCCAGTGCGGCGCGCCACCGGGATTCGTTGACGTCTACGTACTCCGGTGCCCAAAGCGAGGGCGCGATTTCGGGCCGGGGGTTTAGCGGGTTGTGCCGGATGCCGTGCGTCTGACGCGTCCAGCCCGAATCGGCGGGCGCAACATAGCCGTACACACGCACGGGAACCGGGTAGGCGGGGTCGTCATATACGTGTTCAACAACACGGCGTAGGCGTCGCGTCACGTGCGCCTCCGTCTGATGACATTACGCCGTGACCACGCGCTATACACCGGCGGTTGATAGGCAAGGGTTTGCGGGATCACAAGGTTAGCCTCGGCGGCGCTTACTGTACCGTCCGCACGCGGACTCACGGGTGCCCGGGGAAGCCAGCGCGCGAACACAGACGGGTCCCGGTGATTAGGCACATATAGGCGTCGCACGGCGGGATCGTAAAGCGCACCCAGCGCCTGTGCGTCAGCGAATTCGTTAGCGGGTACGCGCAAGTAGCGGCGCAACGGCATATCGCCTGTCATCAAAACATTCCTTTTAGGCCTTGCCCGCTTTCTATCTGTGCGAACACGCGGGCCATGTCATCAGCGCCAGCGGGCCAGCCGCTGACGGTGAAATCGAAGTCATCGCGCGTACGGTTGTACACGGCGGTGATGCACGTGCGCCCGTGCTTGTACACGGCGGGCTGGCCTTTTAACCGGCGTGCCGTGCCCTTAAGGCTGTCAAAGGTCACTAAATCGCTGATGGTCTTGACCGCCGTAACGGCTTCGGCCTTGAACGCTTTCGCCTTTACCGCTTGGGCGGGCCTTGCTGTCCTTGCTTCCCGGGCTATGGCCGCTACGGCTTTGCTTGCCGCGCATTCCGCCTCCCGGGTTTCTCCAAAATGCTTCTTTACGGCGTCCGCGTGTGCGCGTTTCTCGGCGACTTCATACCGTGCATGTAGTTCCGCGCGTTCGCACTCGGCTTTTTCGATTTGCTTTTGTAGACGTTCGTTCTCGCGCTCTAACTCGCGCAAATGTTTCCGCTTGGCAACGACGGCGGCGGTTTCGGTACGTTGCGGTTTTTGCGCCGCCGCGCGCCATTGCTTATAGGCGGTGTTCTTACACGGTTTGCATACCTTCAAATACCCGTCGCGCATCCGTGCAACTGTCGTGAACTCCGTCAACGGTTTCTCGACGCCGCATGTCTTGCACGTCTTCACCGCTAGCGCAATCGCGGGCGTTGTCAAAGGCGCGGCGGCGCTGCAATCAACTGCACTGACAACGTCGGCGGGTGCGGGAACGTCAGCGGGCGGCGGGGTAGGGCGGGGGCGCGGCGCGTGTGCGTGTGCGTGTGCTTGTGCGGCGACATGAAACGCCGTTAGCGCCGCGTGTACGGTACCGCGAAACGTCACCTGTAGCGGTGCCGTGCGTGTGCTGTACTTATTCTTATGGACGTTCACGTGCGCTGTCCCGTGCTTAGACCGGCTTGTAGTCTTCGATCTTCGCCCGCACATCGGCGGTGTACTTCGCGTGAAACGCCTTGTAGCCTTCGAGAAACTCCGGGTTTTTTCCGAGTGCGGCCCACACCGTGTCCTTTCTGACATCGGCTTCGCCCGCTATCTCGATACTCGCGCCTACGATGCTGTCATAGGCTTCGTCCAACAGCTTCGCCCCGGCTTCGCCCGGGTTGCCGCCGCTAAGTTGAAACAAGAGCGCGAAGGCTTCATACACGGCGTGTCGTGCCGCGATTACCGCGCGCAACGCCTCGGCCTTCTGTTCGGCGGTAAGCGTCGATACACGGCGGTCAATCGGTTTGCCGTAGCGGTCATGCAACTGGATTTCGGTAGTCATGGTTAGGTATCCAAAAGGGTTAAAACAACGGTTTCTTACAGTGAAAAAGTGATAACGCTATTCTTTTAGTTGCCGGGTCGTGATTTCCTGTGAATTCGCGGCGGCGCTAAGCAATGTGTATACGTCTTGTTCTAGCTTAAGAATGGCTCCCCAGACGTCAAAGCCGGGAAGCTGTAGGGCGAGGGTATCGCTACGCAGGGCCTTTACCGCGTGCAACACTTCAACGGCATCGCGCATCGCGTACCCGCACAGTGTTGCATGGTCTTTTAGTTCCTTACGCACTTCGGGGGACAGCGTGTCTTTGTGTGCTTCGGCCATGTCGCGCTCCCGGTTATTGATAGGTGACGGCGATGCTGGACGTGCTGTTCTGCGCGATGTACAAGCCCTTGCTGAAGCCGATGCTGAGCGGCCCGGTATCGCGTGAGGTGTGCACGCTGAGAATAGGCGTGGACAGGTCGGCTTTGCCCGTGGCTGAGTCATAGATCACCGCGTCCATGACGAAGTTGTTCTTCAGGGCTACATAGCCCGCGCCTGAATCCAGGGTGTTCTCAATGATGGCGTCCGGTCCCGGCGCGGTAACGCGGGTCAACGTGCCAGCGCCTGTGACGAGTTGACTGCCGGTGGGCGGGTAGGGCGCGTATGTTGTCTTCGTGGTCATTTCAAAAGTCCTCGGTTAGTAATGCAAAACGTTAAAAACACTGTTAAAAGCCGTCGGGTCCGCCTAGGCCTACGATAACGCCGTACGCGAAACCGTCGTAAAGGTCATCGCTGCGTTTCGCGGCGTCCTTGTCGCCGATGACGTAGCTACACACCTGATGCACTAGGTGATTACGGGACACGCCCTTGTATGTTGATACCTTGTCAAACGCGTACTGGCTAAGCTTCACGCGCTCCTGATGCACCGGCGCACTGGCTAGAATCGCGCGCCCGTCTTTACCCTGTGCGGTAATGTCCCCGGCGATGGGCTGTGCGGGCAAGCCCGTGCGCTGTGCGAATTGATTCAGGGTGATGCCGCTGGCACGGTCCTCGATAAACGCCCCGGCGCTACCGGCGCGCGCCTTACACGTCACGGCTAGCTGTTCAAGGCGGGTAAAGACGCTGGGTAACCACGTCGTCAGCAAGTCGCTGTTGATCTGTAGGATTTCCCAGTCAAGGACTACAAGCGGTACGCCGAAGTGTTCGCTACGCGCGAAGTACACGACGGCGGTGCCGTCATTGCCTGAACCGTCTTTCATCGCCGAATCAATCGTGGCGTACACGTAATCGCAATGCACGGGGTAGGCCACGCCCCGGCCCTCGGCGGTTAGCTTTTCGAGGCTAAAGAAGGCTTCGCCCGCCCATGACACGAACTCGGCGTTGTATTCCTGTGCCCAGACGAGCGGGGCGTTCTTAGCCTTCAGCCCGGCGACGGCGGCGGCGTCTAGCATCGGGTTCGCTGACGTCGGCGCGTAGAACTCGCGCCAGACCTCGGGCCAGTCGTCGTTCGGTTCCTTGATTGAACACGCCTGATAGAAGAACGATTCGTCGTCTACGCCTTTCGGCGTGCCGCCCATGCTGGCGTTGCCGTTGCGATCAAGTAGTGTCGGCGCTATCGATTGTTCGAAAATGTCACGTAGGCCCGGCACTAGCTAGCCTCGTCAATGATCACCTCGTCATAAAAGCGGCTACGTCCGGCGTCGGGATCGCTCAGCGTCCAGAATTCAACGGCACCGCCGGTTTTCAATTCGATGATTGCCCCGGTCTTGCTCGCGCTTTCTACGGCGGGCTGTATCGCCTTTAAGATGCGCTGATAGCTAGGCATCCACAGCCGGTGGCTAGGCGCGAAGTAGCCGACGCGCTTACCGTGTACGGACCAGTTGGCGGCCCATTGCTCAAACATCGTCGTCTTACCGTAACGGCGTCCGCAGCGCAGGACGTTGCGCGACCCGCGATTACGGTAGATTTGCTTTTGCCCGCTATGCAACGGGATAAGCTTGATATCGGGCATTGCTCGGCAATCCTAGTTATATATCGAAACCGGCATAACCGGCTGTATGGATTATGTGGCTTAAGTGTTCAGGCGAAACGGATTTCAAATTCTGAGCCGTAGGCGGCGAGCAGTTTGCCGATCTCAGCATCGATGGTTTCCTTGGTCCAGGTAACGAAACGTCGCCAGTGATACTTTGCATGCTTCCAAACGATTTCGATCAGGTTCAGCTCGGGACTGTAGGGCGGCAGATGGAAGAGCACCATGCGATGCTCGAGAAACCACCGGTCGATCGTTTCCTGCTCGATGTTGTGATGAATCGAGGCGTTGTCGAGGACGACCACCGTCATCAGACCGGGCGAGCCGTCCTTCGCGATCTGGTCAAGAAACTCAACGACGGCGGGGCGTTTGATGGTCGCCTTGCTGACTTCATGCTTCAGAAGGTTGGCGCCGAAATCAAATGCGCCGAGGACCGAGCGTCTGCAATGCGGCCGAGGAACAACACGGTGTGGCTCGCCGATGGGCGACCAGCCGCGTTGCACCGGCGGTGAAGCGCAGAACCCTGATTGGTCAAAGTAGACCAGGCGGCACGCCCCATCACGAGCGGCCTGCTGCAACTTTGAGAGCGTGCCTGCTTTCACGGCGAACTCCAGTTCGTCGCGCTTTTTTTGAGCGAGTAGCGGCCACGTTTGTAGGAAAACCCCGCGCGCTTGAGCGCCACCGACAGCGTTTCCAGGCGGCATGGCAAAGGCTGGCCATGCACCTCCTCAATGCGCAGCGCGATCTGCTTGAGCGTCATCGATTCGGTGCGGGCCGCTTCGATGGCAGTGGCGATCAAGGCATCAGACAACGCGCGAGGCCGCCCGCCTTTATGCCCGGTCAGCAAACCACACAGGCCCCTGTCGTTCCAGGAATGCACCCAGTTGTACACCGACTTGTCGCTCACATCGAGCTCGACGGCGATCTCATGAACCCGTCGGCCGCTGCCAAGCTCCAGCAGACCCAGCCCTCGGGTTCGAAAGTCTTGATGAGGATGCTTGCGCGAGAGTTGTTGCAAGGTCTTCGTCTCCGCTTCGGTCAGTTCAACAGCACATTTCATCGGCAGGCAGGTAATCAGGATGGGATTGCCTGTCAGACTCGCCATTCTGAAATTCGTTTACTCCGCACACTTAACTCACGGCTGGGGCACGGGGCTAAATCGGGGGCTAAATCACAGGTTATTGCGCGGTGGCGTCAATAGTTCGCACTTCATGCCTCGCCGTCGCCGTCTAAGTCAGGGCTGTTCAACACGCGGAACGTCTGCGCGTCTTCGGACGTGTTGCCTATGTTTCGGTACTTAGCCGATAGCTTGCCTAGTACCTGTAACCTGACTAGCGCCTGTAGCTTCGCCTTCGCTATCTTGTCGCTGGTTTTGATCTTTACGCGCGTGCCGTCCTGCGCGGTCTGCGTGTGATCGCCTACCTGTATCGCGTCGGGGATATCGATGATTTGATCGCCCCAGCACGCGAACTGAAATTCAAGCGCGGTTTCATACCGGGCCTTAAGCGCGGGGTCGTCTTGAATCCAGGCGTACACGGTGGCGCGCGTGGGCCATGCCGGGTTAGCCGCGCATGCTTTCGTCAGCGTCATACCGTTCGCGACGGCGGTCAGCACCGCGTCTAAGACGGCCCTGTCGTACTTGCGGGGACGGCCCGTCTTGATTTTCTTTCTAGCGACTGCGCCTACGCCCGCTCCCGCGCCCGCCTCAGATAAAATCTTTTCGGAATCGTTCGCGCGCGCATGCGTACACTCTAGAAGGCTGCTTTCTAGAAGGCTGCTTTTTAGAAGGCTGCTTTCTAATAGAGTGCTATCTGCGGGGGTGTCGGCTTTCCGGCTTTTCGCTTTCGATGCCTTGCCGGTATTAGCCTTAATGTTCACTGCCATGATGGCCTTTTCGCCTGTCTATTCTTAACTAGGGTTTTACTGTCCGGTGTCTACATGCGTGTGCGCCGCCGATAGTTGCCCTAACGCGATCTCAGCCGCGTGTTTTTACGTGTTTATCTACGTCTTTCTATCGCTTGATAACAGCAGTCCCACTGTACTCATCGCTGTCTTAACTTGGGAGTGTGTTCCCAAGTTTTTCCCTGTTTCCAAACCCACGGCGCAACCCCCCGTTTGTAAAACGCAGACGCATGGTTTTGCCCTTGTTTCGCGGGTTTTTGCAGCGGTAGGGCGAGGGCGGGTCACGCGTCGGCGCTGCGATCAATTGCGATTGCTTGGGCTGGCGTTGTGCTCATGTCTATACCAGCAAACACCTGCGATTCTTGGGCTTCCGCTGCGCTCGCAAAATCAAACAAAATCGCGCTTTTTAAGATGAAATCCTGCATCTCTAAAAGCCGCGCCACCAACACGTCATCACCCCGCGCCGGTGAGAATCTGATAATGCGCCGCGCCGCGAAAGCGAGTGACGCCGCCGCTGCTTTCAGGTCATCACGTGTCGCCGCGCGCTGTTCCGGCGTTGCGGCGTCGTGTGTTGCCGCTAGGGCATCGCTGATTTCAAAGTGTTCCATGATTCGTTGTCCTTATCTCGGTAAGTAAAAATTAGCGGTCGTGCTTCCGGCGTACAGCGTGGGCAACGCGTCTACGGTTGCGTCACCGGGGGCGCTCGCCAGATAACAATCGATTACCGTGCACCAACTCAGCCAATCAGGCTGTCTTGAGTTACCGACGTGTCTTACGCTACGCACCGCGAATGTCCCGGTAAAAACGCTGCCGCTTTTCTGATTGGCGTAGCCCCCGGCGTTAGGTTGCACGTTGAAGAATTGCGATTGCGATGCCGCGCTGACTAGTCCTAGGCCTACCTGTGATGCCCCCGGCACATTAGGTAGTTTGATGTAGTCACCGGCAAGAATATCGCCGCGAAGTCTGCACGTGATTTGCACGGTATTGTTTTGGCCGTCCCAACTAGGTTGCCCGACCATGTCAACGTATTGAATTTGTTTGGGCGCGGTGATCGTTGTGCCGTCGCCTACGATCAACGAACCGCCTAGCAGGTTGATCGATACCCCGGGGTATTTGCTACGGTCGGGGATCGCCCCGCCGATCACCTTAAGACTTAAGTCGTGGACGTACCGCGCGAATTGCGTCAACGTCGCGAAAAACCCGGTGTCCGCGCTACCGCTAGTCCATGCAAGGCCGGGGTTCACCGCGCCGATCACTTTGTATTTCGGATAGGCCACGGATAGCGTAGACACTAACGCGTCGGCAAAAGGTTGCCCGTTTTTCCATTGCCAGATGATATTAGACGGCGCGGCGTTGGTTGACGGCAGCGGCGTCGTGTCCGCCGTTGAGGGGTTGCCCGATGATTGATTCGAGGACGGCGAGCTACCGCCGGAAATGATAGTAAAATCGAGGGTCTGGCTAGTGCCGACCCAGTTGCCGAAACACGCGCCGACTTGACCGCTGACTAGAAGATTTGCCTGTGCGGGATTTGCCAACGGTAGGCCGCGCGACATGCCGCCGCGAACGCTGATGTTCATGCCGTTTAGATTCACGGCTTGACCCGTTTCGGCAAGGCCGATGCCGTTGATACGCAGAAAGCCGTTTTGCGTCGGCGTATGCAGGTAGGACGTGGCTATGTCCATTTCAACGCATTGCGCCGCCGGATTCGTACCCGCAATCGTGTACACGTTTGCGCCGTCATTTAGCGAACAATATGTCCACGGGAATTTCGCCTTGTCTTGCCGCGAAAACCCGGGCCGCCCGCCGACGTTCGGCACAAAGATTTCCCCGGTTTTCGGATCGGTTACCGCCACCTCGTAATACCGCATGATTACCCCGGAAAATTGGACGATGTAACGGCAACGCTCGAACCCGCCGGTGCCGTGACCTTCACATTGATATTCTGTGCGGCGGGGAACTGACCCATGCCCGGCGGACGCTGCAAGATCGGCGGCATCGGTTTGTCTTTGCCGTCATCGTCAATCTGGATAATCTGCGGGTCGATCTTTTGTGATGCGATCTTTTTCAAGACGCGACGCGTTTCGGCGTGCGCGGCCAGCGCCGGATCGTTCTCCGCATAGATTGTCATGTCTTGGGCTTCACCTGACGCCGACTTAACCGCGCGGGCGTTGTCATCACCGGGGGCGGCCTTGGGTGCGTCGGTGTAGTCCGGGTTGTACATCGCCGCCACGCGTTCGGGCGTCAAGTCACGATGCTTACTCGATTCGAACTGGAAAACAAGGCTTTCGAATTTCGCGCGCACCCGGGGGTCGTTGAAATCCAGTTCATCATTCGTGGCAACGCCCATGCCCTTAGCAAGGAACGCCGCGTATTCGCGCGGGTGATTACCGTCGCTGGCCGGTGCCCATTTGTTGGCGAAACCGTCAGCGGTGCTGATCTTGTCGCGGTAGTAATAAAGCTGTAGCTGTCGGTCCGCCGCGCGCACGCCCTCGGCGTCGGTCTTGAACGTCTGAAAACCCGTGCCGCCCGGGGGCGCATGTTGCCGGGGTTGTGCCGTGCGTCCGTGCCCGTGGCGTCACCCGCCGGGTCAGCGGATTGCGAGTGATTCCAGGTGCCAAAGGGGTGATCCATGTCCCATGCGGGTTTCAGTGAAGCGCCGCCGGATTTGATACCCGAATTCTTTACGCCGCTCCACAGGGCTTTCCATTTGTCTTTGTCGGTCAGTGTTCGCCCGACGGTGATAGCCGCGTCATCGAGTGCGTCACCGCCGGTGCCGAGTTTCGGCATGACGGGGGCGACGTCCTTATCATAGAAGTCTTCGGCTTTTTTCAGCCAGCCCGGCAATTTTTCGAGGACGTCTTTGCTTAACTTCGTCGCCGCGTCTGACCATGCTTCGAGTTGCGGGGCAAGGATGATCGCCGCGTGATCAAACGACTTTGAAATATCGGCCCAGTTTTCGGCAAGGTGATTTTTCAGGCCGGTCCCGGCGTCGGCGTCCGCTTGACTGCGGGCAAACTTCGGCACGTCCTTAAGGTACTCGGCGTGCATGCCGTTCAAATCGTCATCGCTATACGACGAAAGACGATTTGCCTGTGCGTCATCAATAAGGTTTGAAATGCCTGTGCCGCGACGCCATTGGCCGCCGCCTAACACCCCGCGTTCTAAATCGCCCTTGCGCACGGCCTTAAACAAGCTTTCGGATAGTTCAATCGGGTCCTCGCTCTGAATTTGCTCAGGCGTCAACCCGGCGGCTAACAGAGGCGTCCATTTTGTCGAATCCATTTTTGCCGAGGCGAGTTTTGACAACAGGTCTTCGCTCGCGCCAATACCCGAATACGCGGTGGTGAACGCTTGGGCTTGCCCCGGCGCAAGATTCAATGCGCGGCCTTGCAAATTTAAGGCGGCAAGGCTTTTAGCCGCGCTTTCGATTGCACCGTAAAGCGCACCGAAGGCACCCGCAACACCTAAGCCCGCGCCGAGGCTACCGAGTTTGCCGCCGCTAGCCAAGCCGATGGTCATCCGGGCAAGACCGCTGACTTCCCGACTTGTCGTCGTCGCGTGCTTTTGAATTTTTGCCCAAGATTTTTCATCTTCTTTCAGGCGCAGCGTTTTTGCTTTATCGAGTGTTTCGGCGCGCGGGTCTAAGGGCTTCTTTTCGGCCTTCGCCTGATTCGCAAGCTTGTCCATGGACGCGTTGGTCACCGCCATTTCCGCATTAATGTCTTTCCATAACGCGGGCATGGTTTCGAGCGATTCATAGTACTTGTTGTACCGATCCTGAAATTGAGTGAACGCTGTGTCGTCAATGTTTATGACGATGACCGGCTTGTCCATTTGGTAATCCTAAAAATTGCAATCAAGTGCAGAATTTGACTAACGCTGATGTTGCGCTAGTGGAGCGTCCGGGTTATCACGGCGAGACGGTCATGGGCAAACGCACGGTGCGGCGCGATGATTTCAAGCGCTTGCGCAATTTCGGCATCAGGGCGCACCTCGTACAGCCCGGCCAAAATCCGGTGCGTTTCGTCAAGTACATCTGCGATTGCATCCGCGAACATCGGCGCACCGCCACGCAGCGCGTATGCACGTTCAAGCTCGGTCAGCAATTTGCCCGTGGTAATCAAAAATTCTTCGACTTCAGTCATTGCCGCTCCGCAATCCGTAATTCAGGTAATCGTTAAAAGCGTCGCGGCGTTCATGCCTTTGCAACGCGGCTAGTCGTCCCACGGCTTCACATGCGCGGCGCGCGATGGTTACCTCGACGGAACGGACATAAAGGTCATGGGGTTCAGCCGTGCACAACGCGCCTAGACGTTTCGCCGCGTGCACGAGCGCTTCGGCCTCGGCGCGTGCAAGCACAACGTCATCGCTGGCATCGGGCGACGCGCGTAAGGCACTGAGGGCGCGCCAGCCGGTGTTCAATTCGGTCACAACATCGGCAAGGCATGTCACGGCGTATCCTCCGATCCGTTGCGCACTGTATTTGCAATGATCTTTGCGACGTCCCAGCGCGAACGGTTCAACGCCTCCCGCTCCTTAACCGTCAGCTTGCGCGCGGGCGGGCGGCGGATATTGGAGAGGTCGAAAGGGGTGCGGCCCCGATGCATGACCTTGTATTCACGTTTATCACCGTCCATATCACGCACCTGTATGTTTACGTTTCCGCAAGTTGTATTGCCGGACGCTTAACGGGTGTTCCCGTTGCCATGCCGCCGTACGTAATGCTTCAGCCTCGGCATTGCGTGAATACCAAGCCGCGAAAGCCGCCGACGCACACGCCTTGCACCGCAGACACTTGCCGTCTTTCGTTCGCACGTCCGCACTGAACGCGGTAACAGGCTTGGTTTCACGGCACTTTGAGCAAAGCTTTGTCGTCATGGCCGTTACAGGTCGTCAATGTCTTGCCGTTGCGCACCGGTTCTGACGACATAGCGGTGACGCGCAAGGTGCGAATGCGCAGCGAGGACATCATGCAATTCCTGCCGTGCGTCGGCTTCAATCTGGTCCGCATCGTATTGCGTAATCTGGCCTTTATCGACCAAATCCGCGAGTCCGAACCCGGTGACCGAAACTTCGATGATTAGCTTTTGCGCCATGACTCTATCTGCCGGGAATGTTGTTTGGAATCGATACAACCGTCTTGTCATCCGAACCTAAGCCGGGGCCGATAGCATTGCCTTGCGGGACCGCGATATGGGCCGCATACAAGGCTTTGAACGCGCCGCGCGTGGTGCCGTCGGCATTCGCGCCGGTGACAAACTCGGAATACGCGCGCCCGCCCTGAGTCTTTCGAACCTCGCGAAATTCGCCGACCTTCAAATCCAAGGGGTGCCGTGCCTGTGCGCGGGCGTCCGCATAGATCGCCGCTTCTTTGCGTTCAAACGATGCGACGTCGGGCACACGGGACATATCAAGCCCGCGCCGGTGCAACTTGGTTTCACGCGCAAGTGTTTCGGCAAGCCGCTTGCGATATGCGAACGGCGTTTCGCCGGTGTTCGGCTCAGGGGACACGCGCCCGTACTCACGAAACACCGCGTCGGCACGCGTTTGCACCACCTTGATTTGCTGACGCTGCTCGCTCGTGTACGAATTAGCGCCGAAACGATGTGGCTCGGCGATTATTTCAACAATCTCATAGGCCATTACTTGCCTCCCTTCAACATAAGGTATGGGTTCGGTGCCGGGTTTTTGTTGATCCTGACCATCAAACGCGCTTCGCCCATATGCGGGGCCATCCACACACGTTTGTCGCCGGTGAACTCACGGATTTTTCTGCCGGTTTCCGGGCAAATCGTGACGCGCTCTACGAGCTTTCCCGGCTGAACGGAATCGGCACGGGTTTGCGCGGGTTCGTTGATCGGTCCGGGTGTGTACAGCGGACCGGTAAGGCTGATCGAATTTCCGTAGGTCATATAAAGTCCTCAAATCGTTACGTAGCTGCGTTGACCCACTCCGGCTTGCACCGCCGCGACATAACGCGCGCTGAACACCGGGTTAGCGGCGACGGCGCGATACCACGACGTGCGGCTAGGGTAGGCGGGGTTTGAATCAAGCACGCTAACAAGGGAACGGCCCGCCGCTACTTGCCTCAAAACGTCTTCGATAATTGGCGAGGGAAAAGACTCCACTGGTGCCTCGGTCGGTTCAGGTGTGTGGTGCATTTTCATTTCCATGGAACAGTTGTTTCATTGTCCGGATTCAACCTCTAACGGGGAACATCTAACGAAAATATTTTCGTCGTCCTAACTAATGAAATTATCACGTTTGTCAAACGGATGCCTTGACTGCAATGATTGCATATTAGGGGCAGACTCGGCGCCTCGCCTCTGTAGCGGGCCGCCGGGGCAAGTGGCTATGTCGGCCTATCCGAACCCGGGCGGGCGGCGGGGCGGGTATACGGCGGGGCGCGGCAAGCCGTTAGGCATGGAATGTTTGCTTCGCCTTCTTTGCCGCTTCGGCGTCTTTCTTCGCTTGGTTAGATGCCGCCCATCCCTCAATCTCCGCCTTATCCAAGAACAGTTGATGCGCGGACGGTTCTAATGCGATTGCCGGGGGCGTGACGGGTTCCGGTGCGGTAACAGGTGCCTCGGGTTCAACGGATTCAGCGGTGACCGCGTCAAAGTGTTTAAGCAACGCGCCGATGTGCTGACTAAGAAAGACGGGCCGGGGTTGCTCGGGTACGTACTTGTTCGGCAAAAGGTCTTCGAAGACAGCCTTGTACAGTTCCCAATCGTCAGCGGTAGCCTCAAGGAACGTCTCTAGCGTGTTGTAGTGCTTCGAGCCTGTCACCGCTTCCTCAACAGCACACAGGGCCTTTTCGTATTTGTCCTGCTGGCAGAACTTTTCAAATTTCAGGGTCGAGTATCCGTGCTTATCCATGATCCTGTTGAACAGGTCTAAGCGGTGCGGGGTTTTACTTTGACTCAGGTATTCGTATTCGGGTACGGGTTTGACACTTCCCTTCTTCCCTGGCTCGCCTTTCCCCTGTCCGGGTGCCTGTCCTGCTTCTGCCGTTTCTTCGGAAACGGCTTGTTTACATGTAGGTGTGTAAGTAGTCTTTGTTTGTATGTCTGTTATGAGTTGTACCCCCGGGGTACATGATGATGTACCCGCCGGGTACATGGCCGTGTGCCCTCCGGGTACATGGGCAAGTTCTTTGAATGACGGTACGCCGTCAAGCATCGAACCGCCGTCAGCGCATTTCAGCCGGTAGTGATTGCACGCGTGACCGTCGAAAGGGTACTTCCATACCTCGATGACACCGGACTTCACAAGGATTTCCGTGGCGCGTGTGCTTTCCTTGCGGGACAGCCCGAGTTCGGTGAGCCAGTGCGAATGTGATTTAGCGATCCACCACACGCCGTTGCCGTCTTGCTTGCGAAGCTTGCTTTCACCCTTGCCGTTCGGCTGATACCAGCCTACGAGCGCCGACAGCATGAGCGCCGCATTGATTTCGTTATGGAGGGGTTCAACGTACTCGGCCCGGAACTGTACGAACGTGTGTTCGGCCTTGTCATCGCGCACGGCGAAGTCATAGCGCCGTTCCGGCTTTTTAACTGGCGTAGGCTTAGCCGGGGTGAGGTCAAGCGCGGCGGTGGTTTTGCACCGTACCGCGTTATCGATAAAGATGAATTCTTTGAAAAGGGCGGCGCTAGGAAGTGCTGACATGGGGATTACCAATCGATTATGTTTCAATTCCCCTGAAATCGTATATAATCGATGCAGGGGTCGTTCTTTGCCGGACAACCTGTTTTAAAAGCCCGATACCATTTGCGTGGATCGGGCTTTATTTTTAATCATTTTCTGAGAGCTTGCCCGTATCCGAGTCAATCCCTTTTCGTTCGCATACCTGAAGCCAGATAAAAAGACCGAGACTATCCCAAGCCTCATCGCTGTTACGCAAAACTCTGCCGTCACTGCAAAGCATCATATAACTGTCAGTATATAAGCCGCCGATGCATATGGGGACCGGGGTCATATCGATACCGGCATTGCGGCATTCCTCGTTGTCTTTCTCGATTGCCCAAGCTATTACCGGCGTAGCATAAATGCGCGCGCATCTGTCAGCTTCGGGCTGACGGGCCGTTAAGTAGTCCGGATATTCAATCAAAACTTCTTCCGCAATAATTCCACCCTGATCGCTAGGAATAACGTATGTATCCGGTGCTGCCGGTACTATCGTATAAAACTTGCGGCCTTGTACCTTAATCATGCTGCCTCCGTTTGCGGTTGTTGTTTTTCTTTTGACGCCACGTGTTTCTCAAGCGCAATGCGCACGATTGCCGAAAACGGTGCACCGGTTTCACTAGTGATCTCGGCAACTTGTTTCTTCAGCGCTTTCGGAATAACAATATGTGCGCGGGTATTAAGGGGGCTAATTTCGGCCATGGTTGATTTACCTCCGTGTTAAGATATCGTGTAGCCTACACATTCAGGCACATAACCGCCAGCAACAAAATTCGGCTGTTCCGCGCATTAAAACTAATTAGAAACGCAGACAGACAATAACAGCGGTTTTACCGGGGTTTTTATGCGTTTGCGCATTCCGCGCCCGCGCAAAATATTTTCAATGGAGTGTCAAAAATGTCTACAGCCGTCGTCTTGCCGTTCGTCAGCCGAAATGGGGCGAACCATCTGATGCGTCCCCAGAATGCACTTGACTGCAATTCTGATTCAATTGACGAAACGTCTAGTTGCGTTAGCGAGTTGCCCGATGATGAAAAACCGCCTGAACCATTACAGTGGATTTAGGCTGAAAACCGACAGTCGTTACCGCGTACACTGTTGTGAATCCGGTCAAAAAACCTAAGGCTACTAAGAATGTTTTTGCGGCGGTCATTTCGTTTCTCCGCAAGCCGTAAGGAACGCCTTGACCGTTTCGGTCCGCCAAAACGGGCGCGGGTCAAAGCCGTCAGGCGGCGGTATCAGGCCTTTCTTGCGGCGCTGAAAAAACGCGGGCGAGGACAGATTACCCAGCAACGCCTGAAAGTTTGCGTTACGGATATAGCCCGGCTGGTCCAGCGAAATCAACGGTGCTTTAGGCTGAACGTTCCAAGACTTACGTTTCGGCTTTGCCGGGACAATGACGGCGGGCGTGGGTGCTTTAAATCTGATCGGCATGACATTCCTTGCATTGCGCCCTCCGTGGCATTGTTAAGTCGGATTAAGCGGGCACCGCTTCGGATTCGCGTTCGTCTTCTTCGTCTTCGGGCTCGTGGCAGTACTCAATTACGGCTTCGGCAGACAAGTCGAATTGAAAACCAGCCTTCGCGAAGTTTGTGTACGGGTCAACCAGCATAAAACCCCCGTAGTTATCGCTGGTGTTCGCGTGCCATCGGGTCTTTCTTGCGATCAAACCCGCCGCTTGTGCGGCGCGACGTGCACGGGCTTCGAGGTTCTTCTCGTGACGCTGTTCTATATCAGTCATGATTATCCACGCTATGTACGATTGGAGCCGAGATTAGTTAGGGCACTGTGCGTTCTGAATAACTGTCGCGGCGTCCGCTATACCGTTCAGGTTCTTCACGGTTGATTTAGCATTCGTTGCTATCCGCGCAAACGCGGGCGCGTCTATTTCCCATACCCTAGCGAGAATATCGGCTGTGGCGGCAAGCTCTCTAATCTCTTTAGCGTAATCAACCAGCGTTTTAGCCGCCTTAAACTTATCCGTTTTCAGTCGTTCGGTTAGAACTGAGGCTTGACTGTTGTCTATGGAGTGAACCCAGGACGGCACGACTGCGTACCCTTTGGGTGTGTTTTCAAGTGTTTCGGTATCTATCTTCGAAAGCTCCGTACACAAATTTCCGTTGGCATCCCACATTTTTTGCTCCGCATGCTAATGGCGGACGCACAAGCGCCGCCGGTTAAAGTGAAAACCGGCGTCAAAACAATGCTCAGGGAAATTTGAGCGCCGGAGTGCATAGGTGATCCATTGCGGACCTATTGACACCCTTTGCCGAATGAACCCGGCTCGCACTCCTTGCTGTATGGTGTTTTACTACCCGACCAGATTAACGCTTGACACAACGAAAGTAAACAAAATGTTCTCAGGCCGTTGCGTTTTCGCCGATGTCGGTTTTAAGACCGGTTACGAACTCGGACCAGCGCGCCATTAATTCAATACGTTCCGGCAAATACACGGCTTTGTTGTACGCGGCTTTGACGGCGTTCTTTTCATGATGCGCTAGTTGTGCCTCGATCACGTCCGGCTTGAAACCGCGTTCGTGCAACAGCGTGCTGGCCGTTCCGCGAAAGCCGTGTGCGCTGAAACCGATTGTTTCCGCGCCGTTGAAGCCCATGTTTTCAAGCGCACGGTTGACTGTCGTCGCGGACATGCACGCCTCGGACCGCCGAGTGTTTCGGAACAAGTAGTCAGGGCCTTCCTTCGCCTTTCCGGTGATCGACCGTAGCTCAATCAACAAGACGATGGCTTGATCGCTAAGCGGCACGATGTGGTCGCCGAACCCTTTCTTTTTCATGCGTACGGCGGGGACAGTCCAGCGGCGGGCGTCAAAGTCAAATTCAGGCCATTGCGCTTGCCGGAGTTCGCCGGTACGGCAAAAGAACAAGGCAAGCAATTCGATCATGATCCGCGTCGCACGGTTGCCGCCGTACGTGTCTACGCGGTCAAGCAAATTTTTGAACTGGGCTTCGCTAAGCGCCAGATTGTTTTTGACGGGCGCGCGCTTGATGATTTTCGACGCCTTCACACCGGCAATCGGGTTTGCCTTGCAGCGCCCGTCGATCATCGCGTGACTGAACACCGCCGATATCCACATGCGCAACAGCACGGCGATGGTCGGGCTACCCGTTTGCTTGCGTTCCGCGCCGGTCGCCTTCGTGCGTGACGCCACGCTTTTCAACAGGGCAACGATTTCCGGGGTTTCGATTGCGCCGATAGGGCGGGGGCCTAGTTCGCCGTCGCGCACGTAGCGGCCCATGAAATTTTGGACTTGCTGTAGGTAGTAGGGCGACCACGTAGCGCGGTTTTCATCGATCCATTCCTGACAGATCGGCCAGAACACTTTCGATTTTTCTTTCGCTACGGCGGCGATTGCCTCGGCCTTGACCGCGCCGGGGTGCTGCCCGGCTTCTACAAGCTTTGCCGCCGCCGCGCGTGCCGCACGGGCCGCGACAATTGTCACTTCGGGGAAGCGGCCTATTGTGTACGTGCAGTCCTTGCCGTCGAGGCGGTAGGACCATTTCCACGTCTTCGAACCCGCTGTGCTCACAAGCACGAACAGGCGGTCAAGGTCGCTCAGCTTGTACGGGCGGTCTTTCGGCTTCGCGGCGTTGATCGCCGATTGGGTCAGGGCTTTTGCGGTCATTCAGGGACCTCCGGTGAATGCTAGTTGTGAACCAGCATACCCGGAATTTAGCCCCCGTTTAGCCCCAATTTTTTAAATGCAACGAAATGCAAAAAAATGATTACGCCGATAAGTCGTTGATTTTTAACATTTAGTAAATGCATCAAAATGCCGAAAAATGCACTTCGTACTTATCGATCATCAGCAGCATGGTCTTTCTCCGGATCAGAAGTCGCTATCGAGGCCGTCTTGCACTTGCTCGGCGGCGCGCAAAACTGCACGCGCCTTGTTCTCCGTCTCCTGCCATTCGGACTCGGGCACCGAATCCGCGACCACGCCGGCGGCGGCCTGCACATACAAATTGCCCTTGTGAATCAGGCCCGTGCGAATCGCGATGGCGAGATCCATCTCGCCCGTGAACGACAAATACCCGCAAGCGCCGCCGTACAGGCCGCGCTTCACTGGCTCCAGTTCATCGATGATTTCCATCGCCCGCACTTTCGGTGCGCCCGAAAGCGTGCCGGCCGGGAAGGTCGCGCGCAGCACGTCGAAGTTCGTCGTGCCGGGTTTCAGCTTGCCTTCCACCGAACTCACGATGTGCTGAACGTGCGAATACTTTTCGATCGCCAGTTTGTCCGTCACGACCACCGAACCCGTTTGCGCAATCCGGCCGACATCGTTTCGCGCCAGATCGATCAACATCACGTGTTCGGCGACTTCCTTTGGATCGTTGAGCAATTCGGTGGCGAGTTCGGCGTCGCGCTCGGGCGTGTTGCCGCGCGGCCGTGTGCCGGCGAGCGGACGAATGGTGACGATACGTTCGTCGCCACGCTTTTCCTGGCGCACCAGGATTTCCGGCGATGCCCCGACCACATGAAATTCACCGCCGAAGTTGTAGTAATACATGTACGGCGACGGATTCAGCGACCGCAACGCGCGATACAGCGAAAGCGGATTATCGCGAAACGGCTTCACGAGGCGCTGGCCGACCTGAACCTGCATCAACTCGCCCGCCGCGATGTATTCCTTGGCCTTGCGCACGGCGTTCAGGTAGTCCTCTTTCGCAAACTCCCGATACGTCTCCGTACGCACGCTCGCCGACGTCACCGGCGGCTGCACGGTCGTACGCAAACGCGCACGCAGTTCGCGCAGGCGCTGCCTGGCTTTCGTGTAAGCCTCCGGCACGGTCGGATCGGCGTAGACAATCAGATAGAGCTTGCCGGCGAGGTTGTCGATGACCGCCATTTCCTCGGTCAGCAGCAACTGGATATCGGGCAGGCCGAGATCGTCGCGCGGCGCCGAGTGCGCCAGCTTTTTCTCGATATAACGCACGGCGTCGTAGCCGAAGTACCCTGCCAGACCACCGCCAAAGCGCGGCAATCCCGGGCGTTGCGCAATCTTGAACCGCTTCTGGAATGTTTCGATGAACGTCAGCGGATCAACTTCGCTCGTTTCGATTACCTGACCATCCTTCACCACTTCCGACACGCCGTTCTGCACGCGAATCATCGTGCGTGCCGGCAAGCCAATAAACGAATAACGGCCAAAGCGCTCGCCGCCGACCACGGATTCCAGCAGGAAGGAGTTGGCGCCATTGCGCTCGGTCTGAGCGAGTTTGAGATAAAGCGAAAGCGGCGTTTCGAGGTCGGCGAGCGCCTCGGCGATCAGCGGAATGCGGTTAAAGCCTTCATTCGCCAGCGATTGGAATTCGAGTTCGGTCATGTTCTGATCCTTTGCGTGTCGCTTGTTGGGTTTTGCGACATCGAGCACATACTGGGCGCTGCGGAAAATTCACCGCGCGGCGCTTAACCCGCTTGGGTTTGTGCGTCGGCCGGGGCTTCACGCACTGCATGTCCGATTATCAGGGCTCGGGCCGTTCACGGGAACCGTGTGGACTCGAGACACTCACGACACAATCGGGCGCAGCGAATGATGCGCATCAAGCCGGGCATCAAAGATAAGGCAAGTCAGCGGGATCGGCGCGCGGAGTGCGCAGCGAAACAAAAAACGGTGCTGAAGACGAGCTTCAGCGGACCTCAGGCGAGGTTAGCGCGACCAGCGACGCCAGGGCCAGGCTCCCCGGTCGATGCTGCTCAGACTCCGTTTTTTGTTCAGAAACATGAGGGATTAAGCTAGTCAGTCAATGTTGTCGCGCCGGGTGCTTCGGGCGCGGCCATGGTTGCTGCGATTGCCTGTGCGGCAGCCAGCAGGGAAGAAACTATACCATCGGATTTCACGAGGTGCACGGGTTTGCCGTGGTTGTAGCCGTAAGGCACCGTCAGCGTCGCCATTCCGGCCGCTCGGCCCGCCAGCGCATCGTTCTCCGAGTCGCCGATGGCAACCGCTTCCCGCGGCAAAACGTCCAGGCGTTCGCAGGCGATCAGCATGGGCGCCGGATCGGGCTTTTTCTGCGGGACCGAGTCGCCACCGAGTACGACCTTGAAGTATTCCGCGAGGCCGAACTTCGTCAGCAATTCGACCGCGAACCGGTGCGGCTTGTTCGTTACGCACGCGAGCGGCAAGCCGAGATCCCGCAACGCCTTCAGCCCTTCGGCGACTTCGGGATAAAGCGTTGCGCTCTGTCCGTTGATGCGCGCGTACTCGATCTGATAGATCGCGAGGGCATCTTCGAATTTCGTGGATGCCTCGAGCGCCGAAAACCGCACGGCCAGAATGCTGCGGATCAGATTCTCCGAGCCTTTTCCTATATAGCCGATCACCTCGTCGCGATCAGTCGCTTTCGCGCCGATGCGCGCGAGCATGCCGTTCAGCGCCGCGGTGAAATCGTCTGCCGTATCGACCATGGTGCCGTCCAGGTCGATGATCGCCGCTCGCAACGTCTTGTTCGTGAATGCCGGAAGCTCGGCGCTGAGTTCGCTCATCTTGAATCCCCGGTGTTCACTTTGGCCAGTTCCTCGCGCATCTTGCCGATGATCTCGGCGTAGTTGTGATGCCCGAAAATCGCCGACCCCGCCACGAATGTGTCCGCGCCTGCTTCCGCGATTTCACGAATGTTCTCGATCTTCACGCCGCCGTCTACTTCCAGATGAATCTCGCGTCCCGTCCGCTCGTTGTATTCATCGATACGCCGGCGCGCTTCGCGCAGCTTATTGAGCGCTTCCGGAATGAACGACTGGCCGCCGAAACCCGGGTTCACCGACATGATCAGCACGAGATCGACCTTGTCCATCACGTGATCCAGGTGATTCAGCGATGTCGCCGGGTTGAACACCAGGCCAGCCTTGCAGCCGTGATCGCGAATCAGTGAAAGCGTCCGGTCGATATGATCCGAACCTTCCGGGTGAAAGCTGATCACATTCGCACCGGCTTCCGCGAAGTCAGGCACGATACGGTCCACCGGACGCACCATCAAATGCACGTCGATAGGCACGGTCGTATGCGGCCGCAGCGCCTTGCAGACCATGGGGCCGATTGTCAGGTTCGGAACGTAATGGTTGTCCATGACGTCGAAATGGATCCAGTCCGCGCCGGCGGCGACGACATTGCGAACCTCTTCGCCGAGAATGGCGAAGTCGGCGGACAAGATACTGGGGGACAAGCGGAATTGCGTCATGACGTCTGCCGGTTGCAAGCGGGAAACACATTTTACCGCGACACGCCGTTTTTGACCGTCGGCCGAACGGCTAACGCGCGGGGCCGGCTGCGGGCGCTTTTCCCGTCGTCGCAGGATTCCGGCAACGTTTCAGGCGCATGACAAAGCCGTCGCAAGCCACCGCAGTTGGTTGCGGGTACCGGCTGCATCAAGCAGAATGCGTCACCTGATGTTCACGCAAATTCGCGTAATCGTGCCGCTGTTCGCCCTGCCGGGCGTCGCTGCGCGCAGCATATTTTGAATTGGAAAAGCGATGAGCCAGTATGAATTCAGCGTAGCGGTCCAGACGCAATACCTTCCCGAACAGTCGGAACCGGATGCTCACCAGTTTGCGTTCGCGTACACGCTGACCATTCGAAACACCGGTCAGGTTGCCGCGCAACTGATCTCGCGACACTGGATCATCACGGATAGCGACAACGTGGTCCAGGAAGTGAAAGGGCTTGGCGTGGTTGGCAACCAGCCCTTGTTGCCGCCGGGCGAGAAGTTCGAGTACACGAGTTGGGCCGTGATCGCAACGCCGGTCGGCACCATGCGCGGATCGTATTTCTGTGTGGCCGAAGACGGCGAGCGTTTCGAGGCGCCCATTGCCGAGTTCGCGCTGCACATGCCGCGCACGCTGCACTGAGCATGCGTTGGGTCCTGCTAACGCCTGTTTTTCTTTTTGCCCGACGCCGTCCACGCGACGATAAAAATCAGCAGAAGCAGCGCCACGAGTGACTCGAGCGCAAAAACAAGCATTGGATATTCGTCGAATAGATCTGACATGGCGGTTCTCATCAAGAACGAACATTGTAAGCGTTTCACCTCTTCGCTCGCCGGATTGGCGGCTTGGGCGGCTTCCCTGACCACGGCCGTATTACTGGCATCGTGTGGCGGCGGTGGCGCCATCAAATCCGGCTATCAAGCTCCGCCGAGTGGCGCACCGATCGTCACGGGACAGCGCGCGGCTACCCGGCTGACCGCCGTGAGCTGGCAGCAGGTCCCCGGCTGGCAGGACGATTCACTGCTTGGCGCAACTGCCGCCATGCGTCAGAACTGCAGCCGGCTCGCACAGCAGCCGACCTGGCGGCGCGCGTGCGCGGCGGCGCAACGGCTCGACGACCTTGACATGAACGCGGCTCGTGAATTTTTCGAGGCCTACTTCACGCCGTTCCAGTTGGCCAACACCGACGGCACGCTGGACGGACTCGTGACCGGCTATTACGAGCCGTTGCTGCGCGGCTCGCGCACCCGGCACGGAGCGTACCAATATGCGTTGTATCGATGGCCGTATCGGTTCAAGACCGGCACGACATTACCGTCGCGCGCTCAGCTTGAAAGTTCAGGCGCGCTGAATGGCAACGAACTGGTTTGGGTCGATGATCCTATCGAAGCGTTTTTCCTTCAGGTCCAGGGTTCGGGGCAAGTCGTGATGGAAGACGGCACGACCATGCGCGTTGGCTTCGGCGGGACCAACAACCAGCCGTATAAATCGATCGGCCGCGAACTGCTGGACCGGCGCGAATTGACGCCCGCACAGGCCACGATGCAAGGCATCAAGGCTTGGGCGAAAGCGAATCCGGCGCGTGTGGATGCCTTGCTCGACGTGAATCCGCGTTTTGTGTTTTTCCGCGAAATGCCGGCGGCTTCGACTCTCGCCGCAGGCGTAGGGACGGGGCCCGTCGGCGCATTGGGTGTTCCATTGACGCCGGAGCGTTCCATTGCCGTCGATCCCTCGGCAATCCCGCTTGGAACGCCGGTTTTCCTGCAGACCACGCGCCCTCTGAGCAATTCGCCGATGAACCGCCTAGTGTTTGCGCAAGACACGGGAAGCGCAATCAAAGGCGGTGTACGCGCGGACTATTTTTGGGGATTGGGCGATGACGCAGGCGATCTCGCCGGCCGGATGAAGCAGGGCGGGCGCATGTGGCTCTTGCTGCCGAATTCGTAGGGATCTCTTGCAATACTCTCTTGTAAGACTCTGGCAGCCGTTCCGTTCGGACCGGCTGCTTTTCAGCGCAACGCCGGACGTCAGATTGCTGCCTTGCGGCGATCGATTACGCGCCGCGCCTTTCCAACAGAACGCTCGATCCCGTTCACTCCCAGCAACTCGATCACCGCGCTGACCCCAATCAACGCCTTGATATCGTATGCAAGGGCGGCCTTCGCCTGCTGCAGCACGGCGACATCCGGCGCTGTCTCAGGGCACGGTTCGACATTGAGCGTGAGCACATCGAGCGGTCCTTCCTTGGTCAGCACGATCTGGTAGTGCGGCGCCAGCGCATGCTGCTTGAGCAGCAACTCCTCGATCTGCGTCGGGAAAACATTTACGCCTCGCACGATCATCATGTCGTCCGAGCGCCCGGTGATTTTTTCCATGCGCCGCATGGTTCGGGCGCTGCCGGGCAAGAGCCGGGTGAGATCGCGCGTCCGGTAGCGGATGATCGGCAACGCTTCCTTTGTCAGCGACGTGAACACAAGTTCACCCAGCTCGCCATCGGGCAGCACTTCGCCAGTGTTGGGGTCGATGATTTCCGGATAGAAATGATCCTCCCAGATCGTCGGGCCATCTTTTGTTTCCACGCATTCCGACGCCACGCCCGGTCCCATGACTTCCGAGAGTCCATAGATATCCACGGCGTCGATACCCATGCGCTTCTCGATGGCCGCGCGCATATCGTTGGTCCACGGCTCGGCGCCGAAGATCCCGATCCTCAGCGAACAGTCGGCTGGGTGAACGCCCTGGCGTTCGAGTTCATCGGCAATGGACAGCATGTAGCTGGGCGTCACCATGATGATGTCCGGGCGAAAATCCTGGATGAGCTGCACTTGCTTTTCGGTCTGGCCGCCGCCGAACGGAATCACGGTCAAGCCAGCCCGTTCCGCGCCGTAATGAGCGCCGAGGCCGCCCGTGAAGAGACCGTATCCGTAACTGATATGAACCTTGTCGCCACGACGCGCGCCAGCCGCACGAATGGAGCGCGCGACAAGGTTCGCCCATGTATCAATGTCTTTTGCCGTGTAGCCTACAACTGTCGGCTTTCCGGTGGTCCCCGACGATGCATGAATACGCGAGACCTGATCGTGCGGCACCGCGAACATTCCGTACGGGTAATTATCGCGAAGATCCTTTTTTGTAGTGAACGGGAAGCGCGCGATATCGGCGAGACTTTTAATGTCACCTGGATGCACGCCCGCTTCATCGAACTTGCGCCGGTACACAGGCGAATTCTCATATGCGTGCGCGATCGACCACTTGAGGCGTTCAAGCTGCAACGCGGTGAGTTCGTCGCGACTGGCCGTTTCTATAGGGTCCAGTGGAAGCGGGGCGGTCATCAAATGTCTCCTTCCAAATATCTGTTGGCGGCCCGAATCAAATTTGCTCGGACGCTATGGTTTTTCAGCGCATCGTGTGAAACAGGTCAGGACCCGGTAGCAACCAGATTGCCCTTGATCTGGGAGGACTTGCCGCGAAACATGGCGACCGTTTCTTCATCACGGTTCGTCACGCGGATGTCGTAGATACCCGTTCTACCGGTGAGCGATTGTTCCGTTGCCTCAGCAGTCAGACGATCGCCGCCTTTGACGGCACGCAAGAATTCGATTGAACAGCCGGCCGCGACCGTGTTGATGTTGTACGAGTTGCAAGCGAACGCGAACGTTGAGTCGGCCAGCGTGAAGATGAGACCGCCATGACAAATCCCGTGGCCGTTGAGAAAGTCGTCGCGCACGTTCATTTGCATTCGCGCATAGCCTGGCCGTACTTCCTTCAGTTCCAGGCCGAGCGCACGGCTGCACGCGTCTGCTTCGTACATGGTTTGCGCGGTTGCTTCGGCGAGTTTCTGAGGGTTCATTGCTGCCGTCTCCAAAAGCGATGTGTTTGATTGTCAAAGGCCTTCGAATCGCGGCGCACGCTTTTCCTTGAACGCAGCGACGCCTTCCGCATAGTCGTGCGAGTCGCCGAGTTCGTGCTGAACGTCGCGTTCAAGATCGAGTTGCTGATCGAGTGTATTGGTCGCTGCTGCGCGGATCGAGTGTTTGATCGCCGCGATGGCCTTCGCCGGTTGCTGCGCGAGGTGCGCTGCAAGTGTGAGCGCCGTGCCCTGCAATTCGACATCGTCGACTACCTTCCACGCCAGCCCCCACGCTTCGGCTTGTTCCGCACTCAATTTGTCGCCAGTCAGTGCAAGGCCCATGGCGCGCGCCTCGCCCACTCGCCTCGGCAATAGCCAGGTGCCGCCGGAGTCCGGAACCAGGCCAATCTTTACGAAAGCCTGGATGAAGCTCGCGGAACGAGCGGCCACGATCAGGTCGCAAGCCATCGCCAGGTTGGCGCCCGCGCCTGCAGCGATTCCGTTCACAGCCGCAATTACTGGCAGACGTGACGCCTGCAACCGACGCACCAGCGGGTTGAAATACTGATCAATCAGGGCGCCCAGATTGGTCATGGCTCCGGGTGTGAAGTCGAGGTCGGCCAGGTCCTGACCGGCACAAAACCCGCGGCCCGAGCCCGTGATGACGAGCGCACGGGCGTGACTGCCTTCGATCTCGTCCAGCGCTGCACGCAACTCCTCGTGCATTGTCCGCGTGAAGCTGTTCAGCTTCTCAGGGCGATTCAATGTCAGCGTGGCCACGTGCGTGGTTTTGTCGACGTTCAAAACAATCGAGCTGCTCTGATCAGACATGAAGTCTCCTTTGGCTAATGAGCGCAAACACCCATGCCTTCGATACTAATCGCGCCCGGCTACAGTTGCTATTCGGCTGAACGGCCTAGGACTCGCCGCGATTTCCTGGGGCGGTCGCCTATGCCGTTTGGCTGACTACCGGCGGCGCGCTCTTTGGCGCAACATGGACTCTGCTTTGAACGACCCGGAAGCGATTGGCGACAAACGCGGCGTCCGACAGCGCTGCGTTCGCGGCAGGATTGGCGCCTGTGCCGTGGAAGTCCGAATATGCGGCCGTCTGATTCACAAAGACGCCGCTGGTCAGATTGATCGACAGCGCGACGCCGCCACGGATGGCAGCTTCATAGGTTGCTTCCACAACTGCGTCGTCCGTGCTGTACACGGAGAAGGTCAACGCGCCGTGCTCGGCTGCAATCGATCCGGCCAGCTCGAGCGATTGGGCCGTCGAATCCGTGGCGATGACAAACGAAATTGGACCAAACCACTCGCGCGTGAAGTTCGCGGCATCAGCGTTCACGTCGAGCTTCAACATCAGGGGAGAGCGCACTTGAGCATCGGGAAAAACTGGATGAGCAAGCGATTGGCTATCCGTCAGCACTTCACCCAATTGCCGGGCTTCGGCGATACGACCCATCACGCCGTCGTTTTGTATCGCACCGGTCAATTCGACGGCGCGGGCCGGATCGGCAATCAGCTTTTCTACCGCCGCTGCGAGCGTCTTCGCAACGTCGTCGAAGCTCATTTGGCCTTCGCTCGTGCGAATGCCGTCGCGGGGAACATAGATGTTCTGTGGCGCCGTGCACATCTGGCCCGAGTAAAGCGCCAGCGAGAACGCAATATTGCTGGCGACGGCTTTGATGTTGTCAACGGAATCGATCACGATCTGATTCACACCCGCCTTCTCGGTGTAGACCTGAGCCTGATGCGCGTTACGTTCGAGCCAGTTGCCGTTCTGCGTGCTGCCGGTAAAGTCGATGATCTTGATTTCCGGGCGCAGCGCAAGATTTTGTACGAGGGGACCGTCGTTCCCTTCGGTAGCCAGCAGAGTGACCACATTCGGGTCGAATCCGGCTTCACGCAAAACTTCACGCGCAATGCGCACGGTGATGGCAAGCGGCAAGATCGCACCCGGATGCGGCTTGACGATGACAGTGTTACCCGTAGCCAGATCAGCGAACATGCCGGGATAACCGTTCCAGGTCGGGAAGGTGCAGCACCCGAGCACGAGCCCCGTGCCGCGCGGTACGACGGTGAATTGCTTGTGCATGGCGAGCGGCGGGTTCTTTCCTTGCGGCTTTTCCCAATAAGCTTCGTCAGGAATTTGGCGGAGCTGATTCCACGCATAAGCCACCGCTTCCAACGCGCGGTCCTGCGCGTGCGGGCCACCCGCTTGAAACGCCATCATGAATGCCTGTCCGGTCGTGTGCATCACGCTGTAACCGATCTCGAAACTGGCTTTGTTGATCCGCGACAGAATCTCGAGGCTTACGCCGGCCCAAGCTTCAGGCCCGGCGGCGCGCCACTGGCGTTGCGCCAAGCCGGAGGCTTTGAGCAGCGCGTCCACGTCCGCTTTAGGATAACGAGCGCCGAGCGCGAATCCGAAAGGCGACCGCTCGTTCCCCACTGTCTCGCCGGTCGAGGGCTGATCCAGTTCGAACGCGCGGTTCAGGTGCGCTTTGAAGGCCGCCTCCCCATCCGGATTTGCTGTTTCACCGTACACTTTGGGACTCGGCATTTCGGGAAACGGACTCCAGTAGCCGCGCGTTGCAATAGCGGCAAGCGCTTGAGTAAGCGTCGCTTCGTGCTTCGTGAAGAGCGGATGGGTCATGGCGGCAAAAGGATTTGGTTGTAATGAGGGTCGCTCGAAAATTAATTAACCGACCGGTTGGTATGCGAATGTTAGCATTATCGAGACGCGTGCGCGAAGCGATTTCGCGCGAGTTCATATAGGAGGAGTGAATGTCTTACGAGAATCTGTTGACCGAAGTGCGCGGGCGTGTCGGCTTGATCACACTGAACCGGCCCAAAGCGCTCAACGCGCTCAACGACGCGCTGATGGATGAACTCGGCACTGTCCTTAAACAATACGATGCCGACGAAAACATCGGCGCCATCGTGCTGACCGGCAGCGAGAAGGCGTTCGCAGCGGGGGCGGACATCGGCATGATGGCCAACTACACGTATATGGATACGTTCAAGGGCGACTACATCACGCGTAACTGGGAAACGGTGCGCACCATTCGCAAGCCGATCATTGCGGCTGTTGCCGGATTCGCCCTCGGTGGCGGCTGCGAATTGGCGATGATGTGCGACATCATCATCGCCGCCGATACCGCCAAGTTCGGCCAGCCCGAAATCAAGCTCGGCGTTATCCCCGGCGCCGGCGGTACGCAGCGGCTGCCGCGCGCTGTATCGAAGGCGAAGGCAATGGACATGTGTCTGACTGCACGAATGATGGATGCCGACGAAGCCGAGCGGGCAGGGTTGGTGTCGCGCGTCGTTCCGGCAGCGAACCTGCTGGATGACGCCATGCAGGCTGCAGCGACAATCGCGAGCTTCTCCTTGCCTGCAGTAATGATGGCGAAGGAGTCAGTCAACCGCGCATACGAATCAACGCTGGCGGAGGGGGTTCATTTCGAGCGCCGCATGTTCCATTCGCTGTTTGCGACCGAGGATCAGAAGGAAGGGATGGCGGCTTTTGTAGAGAAGCGGAAACCTGATTTTAAGCATCGATAAAATTCTTTTCCCGAACCCCTTGCGCAGTGTTGAAACGGGCACTAGAATTCCGTTCCTTCGCTTCACAACGAGGCGAAGGGAAGTGAGAAAGTGCAGGTGCAGTGGCGCGCAAGAGGAAGCCGCAGAGCCAAGCAGGACGGGCCTTGCAGCAAATTCGGAAGTCACGGGTTGAGTAAAAAACCTGTTGACGAAAAGCGAAACGTTCTACATAATCTCGTTTCTGTGCTGCAAACGCAGCGACGCGAAAGCGGTGGTGTTCTGAGGGATGGGATGCTGCGGTTTTGGTGAATGTTCTTTAAAAACTAACAGCCGATAAGTGTGGGCGCTTGGTGTTTTGCTTTAGAGCGTGGTGGTGTCTTTCGGGGCGCTGCCGTGAAGCGAAAGTATCAAGTCTCACACTAGTATTAAGGTAGGTTTTGAGCGTCTTTTCAGAGATGGAAAGATGGGAGGAACTTGTCAGTACGTTGAGTGAGCGACCTATTCGGAAGAATAGAAAACAGTAACAGGCATTGAACTGAAGAGTTTGATCCTGGCTCAGATTGAACGCTGGCGGCATGCCTTACACATGCAAGTCGAACGGCAGCACGGGGGCAACCCTGGTGGCGAGTGGCGAACGGGTGAGTAATACATCGGAACGTGTCCTGTAGTGGGGGATAGCCCGGCGAAAGCCGGATTAATACCGCATACGATCTACGGAAGAAAGCGGGGGATCGCAAGACCTCGCGCTATAGGGGCGGCCGATGGCAGATTAGCTAGTTGGTGGGGTAAAGGCCTACCAAGGCGACGATCTGTAGCTGGTCTGAGAGGACGACCAGCCACACTGGGACTGAGACACGGCCCAGACTCCTACGGGAGGCAGCAGTGGGGAATTTTGGACAATGGGGGAAACCCTGATCCAGCAATGCCGCGTGTGTGAAGAAGGCCTTCGGGTTGTAAAGCACTTTTGTCCGGAAAGAAAACCTTTGCACTAATACTGTGAGGGGATGACGGTACCGGAAGAATAAGCACCGGCTAACTACGTGCCAGCAGCCGCGGTAATACGTAGGGTGCGAGCGTTAATCGGAATTACTGGGCGTAAAGCGTGCGCAGGCGGTTCGTTAAGACAGATGTGAAATCCCCGGGCTTAACCTGGGAACTGCATTTGTGACTGGCGAGCTAGAGTATGGCAGAGGGGGGTAGAATTCCACGTGTAGCAGTGAAATGCGTAGAGATGTGGAGGAATACCGATGGCGAAGGCAGCCCCCTGGGCCAATACTGACGCTCATGCACGAAAGCGTGGGGAGCAAACAGGATTAGATACCCTGGTAGTCCACGCCCTAAACGATGTCAACTAGTTGTTGGGTCTTCATTGACTTAGTAACGTAGCTAACGCGTGAAGTTGACCGCCTGGGGAGTACGGTCGCAAGATTAAAACTCAAAGGAATTGACGGGGACCCGCACAAGCGGTGGATGATGTGGATTAATTCGATGCAACGCGAAAAACCTTACCTACCCTTGACATGGTCGGAACCTGGCTGAAAGGCTGGGGTGCTCGAAAGAGAACCGATACACAGGTGCTGCATGGCTGTCGTCAGCTCGTGTCGTGAGATGTTGGGTTAAGTCCCGCAACGAGCGCAACCCTTGTCCTTAGTTGCTACGCAAGAGCACTCTAAGGAGACTGCCGGTGACAAACCGGAGGAAGGTGGGGATGACGTCAAGTCCTCATGGCCCTTATGGGTAGGGCTTCACACGTCATACAATGGTCGGAACAGAGGGCTGCCAACCCGTGAGGGGGAGCTAATCCCAGAAAACCGATCGTAGTCCGGATCGTAGTCTGCAACTCGACTACGTGAAGCTGGAATCGCTAGTAATCGCGGATCAGCATGCCGCGGTGAATACGTTCCCGGGTCTTGTACACACCGCCCGTCACACCATGGGAGTGGGTTTTACCAGAAGTGGCTAGTCTAACCGCAAGGAGGACGGTCACCACGGTAGGATTCATGACTGGGGTGAAGTCGTAACAAGGTAGCCGTATCGGAAGGTGCGGCTGGATCACCTCCTTTCTCGAGCTCAACGCTTCTGAACGAAGCACTAAAGTGCTCACGCTTATCGGCTGTAAGAAGACAGGCTAAGGGTCTGTAGCTCAGTTGGTTAGAGCACCGTCTTGATAAGGCGGGGGTCGTTGGTTCGAATCCAACCAGACCCACCATTTACTCTTGAACGTTTGAAAGAACGAACGAAGATAAATGCAGACCCTCAAGCATCAAGGTATTTGGGGGATTAGCTCAGCTGGGAGAGCACCTGCTTTGCAAGCAGGGGGTCGTCGGTTCGATCCCGTCATCCTCCACCAATCATCAATGCCAAGCACGTTTAGACCGAGCCATGCCGGTCGAGCGTGATTTGCATTGGCGATTGAGCCAGTCAGTAAAATCATGTGGAGCATAGCGCTTCAGGTGATGCTGTCGTTCTTTAACAATCTGGAAGAAGTAGTAAAGAGATTCACGAAAGCATACTTAGAGATGGGTGTGTGAGTAGGTGAATCAGGGTTGTGATTGTATCAATGTATGAAAAAGTGATCGAGAGATTGCTTTGGAATACGGCGCAACACGAATACTCAACCTATAGCGGTGTGAAAGAGGTTTGCCTCGAAGCTGAACTTCGGTTCGGAGTCGGGAGGAGTCTCGGAGACGCACTCGTTATAGGGTCAAGCGAACAAGTGCATGTGGTGGATGCCTTGGCGATCACAGGCGATGAAGGACGCGGTAGCCTGCGAAAAGCTACGGGGAGCTGGCAAACGAGCTTTGATCCGTAGATGTCCGAATGGGGAAACCCGGCCCTTCTGGGTCATCCGTAACTGAATACATAGGTTACGTGAAGCGAACGCGGTGAACTGAAACATCTAAGTAACCGCAGGAAAAGAAATCAACCGAGATTCCCAAAGTAGTGGCGAGCGAAATGGGATCAGCCTGTACTCTTTAGCACGACCGTTAGCCGAACACTCTGGAAAGTGTGGCCATAGCAGGTGATAGCCCTGTAGGCGAAAGCGGATGTGTGGAACTAGGTGTACGACAAGTAGGGCGGGACACGTGAAATCCTGTCTGAAGATGGGGGGACCATCCTCCAAGGCTAAATACTCGTGATCGACCGATAGTGAACCAGTACCGTGAGGGAAAGGCGAAAAGAACCCCGGGAGGGGAGTGAAATAGATCCTGAAACCGCATGCATACAAACAGTCGGAGCCTCTGCGAAGGGGTGACGGCGTACCTTTTGTATAATGGGTCAGCGACTTACGTTCAGTAGCAAGCTTAACTGATTAAGGCAGGCGTAGCGAAAGCGAGTCCGAATAGGGCGTTCAGTTGCTGGGCGTAGACCCGAAACCAAGTGATCTATCCATGGCCAGGTTGAAGGTGCGGTAACACGTACTGGAGGACCGAACCCACTAATGTTGAAAAATTAGGGGATGAGCTGTGGATAGGGGTGAAAGGCTAAACAAACTTGGAAATAGCTGGTTCTCTCCGAAAACTATTTAGGTAGTGCCTCGTGTATCACCTTCGGGGGTAGAGCACTGTCATGGTTGTGGGGTCCATTGCGGATTACTACGCCATAGCAAACTCCGAATACCGAAGAGTGCAATCACGGGAGACAGACATCGGGTGCTAACGTCCGGTGTCAAGAGGGAAACAACCCAGACCGCCAGCTAAGGTCCCCAAATATTGCTAAGTGGGAAACGAAGTGGGAAGGCTAAAACAGTCAGGAGGTTGGCTTAGAAGCAGCCACCCTTTAAAGAAAGCGTAATAGCTCACTGATCGAGTCGTCCTGCGCGGAAGATGTAACGGGGCTAAGCAATATACCGAAGCTGCGGATGCGAGATTTATCTCGCATGGTAGGAGAGCGTTCCGTAAGCCTGTGAAGGTGCATTGAAAAGTGTGCTGGAGGTATCGGAAGTGCGAATGCTGACATGAGTAGCGATAAAGGGGGTGAAAAGCCCCCTCGCCGTAAGCCCAAGGTTTCCTACGCAACGTTCATCGGCGTAGGGTGAGTCGGCCCCTAAGGCGAGGCAGAAATGCGTAGCTGATGGGAAGCAGGTTAATATTCCTGCACCATTGTTAAATGCGATGGGGGGACGGATCGCGGAAGGTTGTCCGGGTGTTGGAAGTCCCGGTCCTTGTATTGGAGAAGGCGCTTAGGCAAATCCGGGCGCGGAATTCAAGGGTACGAGGCCATTCACTTAGGTGAAGAAGCAATCGGAAGTGGTTCCAAGAAAAGCCTCTAAGCTTCAGTTTAACAAGACCGTACCGCAAACCGACACAGGTGGGCGAGATGAGTATTCTAAGGCGCTTGAGAGAACTCGGGAGAAGGAACTCGGCAAATTGGTACCGTAACTTCGGGATAAGGTACGCCCCTGTAGCTTGATGCGCCTGCGCGCAAAGGGTGAAGGGGTTGCAATAAACTGGTGGCTGCGACTGTTTAATAAAAACACAGCACTCTGCAAACACGAAAGTGGACGTATAGGGTGTGACGCCTGCCCGGTGCCGGAAGATTAAATGATGGGGTGCAAGCTCTTGATTGAAGTCCCGGTAAACGGCGGCCGTAACTATAACGGTCCTAAGGTAGCGAAATTCCTTGTCGGGTAAGTTCCGACCTGCACGAATGGCGTAACGATGGCCACACTGTCTCCTCCCGAGACTCAGCGAAGTTGAAGTGTTTGTGATGATGCAATCTCCCCGCGGCTAGACGGAAAGACCCCATGAACCTTTACTGTAGCTTTGCATTGGACTTTGAACCGATCTGTGTAGGATAGGTGGGAGGCTATGAAACCGGAACGCTAGTTTCGGTGGAGCCGTCCTTGAAATACCACCCTGGTTTGTTTGAGGTTCTAACCTTGGCCCGTGATCCGGGTCGGGGACAGTGCATGGTAGGCAGTTTGACTGGGGCGGTCTCCTCCCAAAGTGTAACGGAGGAGTACGAAGGTACGCTAGGTACGGTCGGAAATCGTGCTGATAGTGCAATGGCATAAGCGTGCTTAACTGCGAGACCGACAAGTCGAGCAGGTGCGAAAGCAGGTCATAGTGATCCGGTGGTTCTGTATGGAAGGGCCATCGCTCAACGGATAAAAGGTACTCTGGGGATAACAGGCTGATACCGCCCAAGAGTTCATATCGACGGCGGTGTTTGGCACCTCGATGTCGGCTCATCTCATCCTGGGGCTGTAGCCGGTCCCAAGGGTATGGCTGTTCGCCATTTAAAGAGGTACGTGAGCTGGGTTTAAAACGTCGTGAGACAGTTTGGTCCCTATCTGCCGTGGGCGTTGGATATTTGAAGGGGGCTGCTCCTAGTACGAGAGGACCGGAGTGGACGAACCTCTGGTGTACCGGTTGTCACGCCAGTGGCATCGCCGGGTAGCTATGTTCGGAAGAGATAACCGCTGAAAGCATCTAAGCGGGAAACTCGCCTTGAGATGAGATATCCCTGGAGCTTCGAGCTCCTTGAAGGGTCGTTCTAGACCAGGACGTTGATAGGTCAGGTGTGGAAGTGCAGTAATGCATTAAGCTAACTGATACTAATTGCCCGTAAGGCTTGATCCTATAACCAGTGTGTGTCGGCAGCCATGAGTGCTTAAGCACGTATGGATGCCCCATCCCGCGCCATGCGCGGGGTCTTAAGTACACGCATCGGTTGAGATCAGTGTTGTGCCTGATATAAGTAGTAGCAAACACAACCCCAAGCTTCACCCGTAATAACGAGGCGTGCGCGATTAACTCCCCACATGCACTCGACTACTTCTTCCCCAGATTGGTTCAGTCGCACCGCATAAGCGACTGAACACCCCCTCAATGCCTGATGACCATAGCGAGTTGGTACCACCCCTTCCCATCCCGAACAGGACCGTGAAACGACTCCACGCCAATGATAGTGCGGATACCCGTGTGAAAGTAGGTAATCGTCAGGCTCCTCATCCTCTGCATCTCATCGCAGTCGCTAAAACCCCACCCCATCAAGGTGGGGTTTTTGCGTTTACAACGCAAATTGATCGGACCACCCGAACCCACTACATCCGTTAATGGAAGGATTGCAGTGCAAGACGCATCGCAATCCTTCCCTCGGATATGAAACACCCATCAACGAGCCGATAAAAACCTGTCAGCGAGCTTCACAAAATAGGTTGAACCGACTGACAACAAGTCGTCGTTGAAATCGTAGCTCGCGTTGTGAAGCATGCAAGGGCCCGCACCGTGTCCCGATTCGCGATGCTCGCCTTCGCCATTTCCCAAAAACGCATAACAGCCAGGCTTTGCGAGCAGCATGAACGAAAAGTCTTCGGCGCCCATCGTCGGTTCCACCGATGCATTCACGTTCTGCTTACCCACGATTTCTTCCATCACCGATACCGCGAACCGCGCCTGCTCAGCATCATTGATCGTCGGCGGATAATTTCGATAGAACTCCAACACGCCTTCGCACTCATAAGCGGCCGCGGTCGATTCCACAATCGTCTTCATTCGTCGTTCGATCAAATCGAGTGTTTCGACCGTGAATGTTCTTACCGTGCCACCTAGCCATGCATCATCGGGGACGACATTGACTGCATCGCCCGCGTGGATCTGCGTGATCGACAAAACGGCCGTATCGATGGGCTTTTTGCTCCGCGTGATGATTCCCTGCAGTCCGTTGGCAATCTGCATTGCGGCGAAAATCGGGTCGCGGCCGTTATGCGGCAACGCTGCATGCGACCCGATCCCTTTGACGCTGATTCGAAACTCGTTGCTCGATGCCATCAATGGGCCTTCCGTCACGCCGAACGTGCCCGCCTTCATGCCCGGCCAGTTGTGAATGCCAAAGACGGCATCGACGGGAAACTGCTCGAACAAGCCATCGTGGATCATCGCTTTTGCGCCCGCGCCGCCTTCTTCGGCCGGTTGGAAGATGAACACGATGGTCCCATCGAACTTTCCATACTTGGCCAGATGTTGGGCCGCGCCGAGCAACATGGCCGTGTGGCCGTCGTGACCGCATGCGTGCATGCGTCCCGCATTTTGTGATTTGTGATCGAACGTGTTGAGTTCCGTGATCGGCAAGGCATCCATATCGGCACGAAGGCCAATGCTCCTCGAGCTCGAACCGCGCTTTAACACACCAACCACGCCGGTTTTCCCCATCCCGCGATGAACCTCGAGACCCCATCGTTCAAGATTTTCAGCAACGAGTTTCGCGGTTCCGACTTCTTCGTAACGTAGTTCCGGGTTTGCGTGGATCGTTCGTCGCAAAGCTTTGATTTCTTCGTGTGATGCTTCGATTTCTGGAATCAAATTCATGGAAAAAGCCCCTGTCTGAACAATTGATCGTGCGCACGGGTATCCGCGTCAGTGGTTCCATTCTACGCCCGCGATTATTTATCGATGTTCGAGACCGTCGGCTTTCGCCAACCGTAATAAAATTGTTTCATCTGGCGGATTTCGCCGGTTCTAAATGGATCCCCCATGAACGCTCCCGCCGAATTCGTCCGCGCCATCTGCCCGCACGATTGCCCCGATACATGCGCAATGCGCGTCACGGTGAAGGACGGCCGCGCGATCAAGATTTCGGGTGACCCGGATCATCCGCCGACGCAAGGCGTGCTGTGTACAAAGGTGACGCGATACGCGGAGCGCACGCATCACAAAGATCGTTTGCTGACGCCAATGCGCCGCGTCGGACGCAAAGGCGAAGGACATTTCGAAGCGATCGGCTGGGGCGAAGCGCTGACACTCGCTGCCGATCGGCTAGGTGAGATAGCCGCGCGTTCGCCCGAAGCGATCATGCCGTACAGCTACGCGGGCACGATGGGTCTCGTGCAGGGCGAAAGCATCGCGGCGCGTTTTTTCAATATGCTGGGTGCATCGCGGCTGGACCGGACGATTTGCGCCGCAGCCGGCGCCGCGGGCTTGCGCTACACGTATGGCGGAAGTCTCGGCATGCATACCGAGTACTTCGAGGAAAGCGAGTTGATCCTCATCTGGGGATCGAATCCGATTGCATCGAATCTGCATTTCTGGACGCGGGCGCAGGAGGCCAAGCGGCGCGGCGCGCGACTGATCGCGATCGATCCGTATCGTTCGCTCACGGCGGAGAAGTGTCATCAGCACATTGCGTTGAAGCCCGGCACGGACGGCGCGCTTGCGCTCGGTATGATCAATGTCCTGATCGGCGACGGGTTGATCGACCATGAATACATAAGCGCGCATACGCTCGGTTTCGATCAGCTCAAGGCTTGCGCGAACGACTATCCGCCCCCGCGTGTGGCGGAGATTTGCGGAATCGAAGCGCAAGTGGTGATCGATCTGGCGCGCGCTTTTGGATCGACGAAAAAAGCATCCATACGTCTCAACTACGGCATGCAGCGCGTGCGCGGCGGCGGCAATGCGGTTCGCGCAATTGCATGTTTGCCATCGCTTACCGGCGCGTGGCGCGAGCGGTCGGGCGGGTTGCTGCTTTCATCGTCGAATTGGGCGCCTGTTGACGTCAACGCCCTCGAACGGCCCGACTTGTTGCCGGGATGGCCGTCGAAATTGCCGCGCATCGTGAACATGAATGCCATCGGCGATGCACTTTTGCATCCCGGCGACGCTACGTTCGGCCCGAAGATCGAAGCGATGATTGTCTACAACTCTAATCCCGTAGCCGTCGCGCCGGATTCGGCGAAGGTCGCCACGGGTTTCGCGCGGGAAGATCTGTTCACGATCGTGCTCGAGCACTTCCAGACCGATACCGCGGATTACGCCGACCTCATTTTTCCCGCGACCACGCAGCTCGAACATCTCGATGCCCACAAGTCCTACGGTCACACACATGTGATGGCGAACTTGCCGGCGATCCCGCCAGTGGGCGAATCACGCGCGAACACGGAGATTTTCCGAGGCCTGGCAAAAGCGATGGGGCTGACGCATCCCGCGCTGTTCGAAACCGATGACGAAGTGGCATCGAAGGCATTCAGATGGGACGATCCCGCGCTTGCGGGCGTGAACTGGGAAACACTGAAATCAACCGGCTGGGCGCAGCTCAAGCTGCCGGACGCGCCGTTTGCGGAGGGCGGATTCCGCACGCCATCGGGAAAATGCGAGTTTTTCAGCGAGCGCCTCGAGCGCGCGGGACTGGAGCCGGTGCCCGACTATTTGCCGCCGTATGAATCGGCTGAATACGCGCCGGCGCTGGCTGCACGGTATCCGCTTTCGATGATCTCGCCGCCGGCCCGGAACTTCCTCAATAGCAGCTTCGTCAACGTCGAAAGCCTTCGGTCAACAGAAGGCGAGCCGCATGTCGATATTCATCCCGCCGACGCCCATGCCCGCCAGATTGCCAACGGCGAAATGGTGCGCATCTTTAACGATCGTGGATCGATGCAAGCGCGGGCTCGCATAACGGATCGCGCGCGTGAAGGCGTGGTGGTCGGATTGTCGATCTGGTGGAAGAAACTCGCACCCGATGGTTGCAATGCGAATCAGGTGACGAGCCAGGCGCTGACCGATCTCGGCGGTTCTGCGACATTTTATGACTGTCTCGTGGAGGTCGAGACCGTTTACTAATTCAGGCCGAAGCAAGGCGGCATAGGGGGAAGCACACGTCCGCCCGGTTTTGAAGCTGGCGTCTAACCCGGTTGTCGGAAAGTGATCCAGCCGCTACGATGCGCAAGAGACATTTTCGCACGACCATTCTAAAATCATACAAAGGAGACGCCGTATGGAAAAAATCTGGCTGAAGTCCTATCCGGCAGGCGTGCCCGAGGAAATCGATGCAACCCGCTACAACTCGCTTTCCGATCTGCTGCTGGAGAGCTTCCGCGAAAATCGCAGCAAGCGCGCGTTTGTCTGCATGGGCAAAGCCATCACGTATGGCGAACTTGACGCAGTCTCGACCCGGCTCGCCGCCTGGTTCCAGGCACGTGGCCTGAAACCAGGCGCGCGCATCGCGATCATGATGCCCAACGTGCTGCAATATCCCGTCGCGATCGCGGCGATCTTGCGGGCGGGGTATGTGGTAGTGAACGTGAATCCGCTTTACACGCCGCGCGAACTCGAACACCAGTTGCAGGATTCCGGCGCGCAGGCCATCGTCGTGCTCGAAAACTTCGCGCATACCGTGCAGTCGGTCGTCAAGAACACAGCGATCGAACACGTCGTGGTTGCCACGATGGGCGACCTGATGGGCGTGAAAGGCATGATTGTCAATTTCGTCGTGCGCAAGGTGAAGAAGCTCGTGCCCGCATGGAATCTTCCGGGCCACGTGAGCTTCAACACGGCGCTTCGGCAAGGCGCGAGCGAAACGCTCAAGCCCGTCAGCCAGGGACCGGACGACATCGCTTTCCTCCAGTACACGGGTGGCACGACCGGCGTGGCGAAGGGCGCAATGTTGCTGCATCGGAACTTGATTGCGAACGTCCTGCAGTCGGAAGTGTGGCTTGAACCCGGACGCAGGAACCGGCCTGATATCGACCAGTTCATCAGTGTCGTGGCGCTGCCGCTTTATCACATCTTTGCGCTGACGGTTTGTGGCTTCCTCACCATCAGGACCGGCGGCATGGGCATCCTGATTCCGAATCCACGCGATATCCCTGGCACGATCAAGGAGCTCAAAGGCTTCCCGATCAACACCTTCCCGGCCGTCAACACGCTCTACAACGCGTTGCTGAACAACCCGGAATTCGCGAAGCTGGATTTCTCGAAGCTGATTGCGGCGAATGGCGGCGGCATGGCGGTGCAGGAAGCCGTGGCGAAGCGCTGGTTCGAGATAACGGGGTCGCCGATTATCGAAGGGTATGGGTTGTCCGAGACATCGCCGTGCGTGACGTGCAATCCGGTGACCGCCACGGAATATACCGGGACGATCGGGTTGCCGTTTCCATCGACTGAAATCTCCATTCGCGATGACGACGACCGCGAAGTGCCGCTCGGCCAGCCGGGCGAGGTCTGCATTCGCGGACCGCAAGTGATGGCGGGCTACTGGAATCGTCCCGACGAAACCGCGAAAGTAATGACGCCCGACGGCTTCTTCAAATCCGGCGACGTCGGCGTGATGGACGAGCGCGGTTACGTGAAGATTGTCGACCGCAAGAAGGACATGATCCTGGTGTCAGGCTTCAACGTATATCCGAACGAGATCGAGGACGTGGTGGCCAAGCTTCCGGGCGTGTTCGAAGTGGCTGCCGTCGGCGTAAAGGACGCGGCATCAGGCGAAGCGGTGAAGCTGTTTGTCGTGCGGCGGGACCCGCACCTGACTGAAGCGGATGTCATTGCTTATTGCAAGGAGCGGCTGACCGGATACAAGCGGCCTCGGGTGATCGAATTCCGTACGGAATTGCCCAAGAGCAACGTTGGCAAAATTCTGCGCCGCGAGTTGCGCGACGGCAACGCCTGACGCTTCAAGCCAACGAAATCTCACGCAGCATCGAAAACCTTCGCATCGAAAGACGCGAAGGTTTTTTTACGCGCATAAGGCGCTCGCACGACTGCGCGAGACGAAAAAAAGGCGCCCGAAGGCGCCTTTCAAGACAACTGTTTTATTACGACTTATTAGAACTTGTGGCGAATGCCGACGATTGCTGCGACCTGGTTCGACGTCGTCGATGCCGACAGACCGTTGATCTGCGCCACTGCCTTGCCGACCGAGTCCGTGCCGCTTGCGTGCTGGTACACACCATCGACGTAGACGTCCGTACGCTTCGACAGGAAGTAGTCCGCACCGATCACGCCTTGGTGGTACTTCGCGTCGTTCACGCCGTAGCCCTTGGTGTAGTCGTATGCAGCACCCAGCAAGAACGCCGGCGTCAGTTGATACTTGAAGTTCACTTCGGCGTTGTGGAACTTGGCGCTGCCGTTCGTGACCTGGCCTGCGCCCGTCACGCCGGTTTGACCCAGATCCTTGAACTGCGTGTTGCTGTACGTTGCGCCGACGGTTGCCGGGCCGAACGTGTAAGCGCCTGCAGCCGTGATGATCTGCTGCGTCTTGGCCGTTGCATAACCCGAGTACACACGCGAACCGGTCATGTTCGAAGCCGTTGCGCTCGACGTTGCGTTGTTGCCGAAGAACGAAAAGTTCGGGTTCTTAACGTTCACGTAACCTGCGCCCAACGTCAACGGACCTTGCGCATAGCCAACACCGCCCGAGAAGATCTGGTTGCGGTTGAACTGACCTGCAACACCACCGAGGCTGTACAAACCGCCGAACGTGACGCCCGAGTAGTTGGCACTCGTGTACTTGATCGCGTTGTTCGTGCGATTCGAGTTGTTCATGTTGTCCAGGTCGCCCGGGTGCGCACCGTAGAATGTGCCCCACTGGCTACCGACTTCCAGCGCGCCGGTGTAGTCAACCACTGAGTCGTATTGACGACCCAAGGTGACCGTGCCGAATTGCGAAGACAAACCTACATAGGCTTGACGGCCAAACTCGTCGCCCCCTTGGTTCAGACGACCGGTGAACGCATTGAAGCCGTTTTCCAACACGAACAGAGCCTTCAGGCCACCGCCCAGGTCCTCGGTACCGCGCAGGCCCCAACGATCGCCTTGCAGATTGCCGGCGCTCGTTGCGTACAGCTTTTGGCCGCCCGAGTTGTTGTTATAAACAAAGCCTGCATCGACAATACCGTACAGCGTCACGCTGCTCTGAGCGTGCGCAGCACCAGCAAACGTACCTAACGCAGCCAGAGCGAGAAGCGACTTTTTCATTGATGATCTCCAAAGGGTTGAACCTGTTTGGCAAGGTCACTGTTCTAGCGCCAGTGTGTTGACGTCCCTGCCGGTACTTCGAAATTGAAGTTGAACGTAATGTAACAAAGAGCTTTTTAGCAACAAAGGAAAAGCGGCCCCTCTCTTTCCCTCATGTGACGTTTACGCAACATGCGCTAAAATCAAGGCGTTACGGCGTTTTGCGACCCGTGTTTGCCCTAGTTACGGGTTTGCAAGAGTACGTTCTGTACAAGTTGATCGACTCCCACGGGCGACCAGACGCCAAGGAGATCGAAACAGGAGTTTGAAACATGACACTCGATGAACTGATCTCTGAGTTCGATCGTGGACTTCGGTCGATGACCGGCGTTTCCCGGATGTCCCGTCCGGTTCCGGAGCCGCAAGCCGCTTATGTCGATGCAACCGATGCGATCGAGCATCCTGCGGAGACGTCCTTAACTGCAGAAGAGAAATCGCATTCAGCGGGGCTGATGCGCGTGAATCATGTGGGCGAGGTCTGCGCACAGGCGCTGTATCAGGCGCAGAAGCTTGCGACCAACTCGGCGCCTTTGAAACGCGGCTTCGAGGAAGCCGCGCGCGAAGAAGAGGATCACTTGGCGTGGACTGCGCACCGTCTGCGCGACCTGGACTCTCGGCCAAGCTTGCTCAATCCTTTGTGGTACACCGGTTCGCTGGCATTGGGTTTTCTTGCCGGGCGGTTCGGTGACCGCGTAAGTCTTGGCTTTATGGCCGAGACGGAGCGGCAGGTCGAGAAGCACCTGGACAGCCACATGACCAGTTTGCCGGTCAATGACTATGCATCGCGGGCGATCGTCGATCAGATGCGAGCCGACGAAGCGGCGCATGCTGTCGCTGCGACGCAAGCGGGCGGCGTCGAATTGCCGTTCCCGGTGCGGGCACTGATGCGCGCAACATCGAAGGTCATGACCCGCACCGCGTACTATATTTAAACAGTATGGTTCATTCGTTGGCGCCTTTCGCCGCTCGTGCGAGGGGCGTTTTGAATGTTCTGCTCCGATCTGCGCTTAATCTGGCCCGTAATTCCCTTCTTCGTCCCTACGCGCGTCGAAACCCTCTCCCACCCGCCCGCTTCAATTCACGTACTACCTTCACATCCTTCACTACCTCATTCATTCATAACGGTTTTCAGGAATTCAGCCTACTTTAGCGGTCTGCGCTAAGTCATTGTTCTAACAAACAAATTTAGTCAAAAAACGCCAGATCGTATTGACCGGCGAAATGCGTTCCTCTACAGTGGGAAATGGTGTGAGAAAGTGTATTTTTGTGTGAGTCAGCGCGCATTTTCGGGCAGTATTCCAACAAAGTCGTGGCGCCGCCGGGGCGTGAGAGGAGAGGGCGAGTGTTCCAGGGAGCTTCAGCGCTATCGCTCGATGCGAAAGGACGGATGTCCGTCCCGTCTCGCTATCGCGACGCGCTGCAAGGACAGGCAGAAGGCCGGGTCACGCTCACGAAGAGCCCGGATGGATGCCTGTTGCTCTTTCCTCGCCCGGAGTGGGAAATCTTCCGTTCAAAAATCGCAGCACTCCCCATGGACGCAATCTGGGTTCGCCGTATCTATCTTGGCAATGCCATGGATGTCGAGCTCGACAGCGCCGGGCGCGTGCTGGTATCGCCGGAATTGCGGGCCGCGGCCACGCTCGCCAAAGAAGTGACATTGCTTGGAATGGGTAATTACCTGGAAGTGTGGGACGCCGCGACTTACGCGGAGAAGGAAAAAGCGGCAATGGCGCAGGGCATGCCCGACGCGCTGAAGAATTTCACGTTTTGACGCAGAGCTAAAGAACATGGCCCCTGCGATGAAAAACGAATTGCAGCATCGCACGGTGCTGCTGGATGAAGCGGTCAATGCGCTGATAACGCGCAGTGACGGTACTTATATAGATGGAACGTTCGGGCGCGGCGGTCATAGCCGGCTCGCGCTGACGAAGCTGAGTGAAGCCGGCAGGTTGATCGCTTTCGATAAAGACCCGCTGGCCATTGCCACAGCAGGGCAGATTCAGGATTCGCGGTTTTCGATCGTGCATGAGAGTTTCGCCTCGTTAGCCGATGCCGCTGCCGAGCGAGGAGTTGAGAAAGTGTCGGGCGTGTTGCTGGATCTGGGTGTGTCGTCGCCGCAAGTGGACGATCCGGATCGCGGCTTCAGTTTCAGGGCCGATGGCCCGCTCGACATGCGGATGGACCCGAGCCGCGGCGAATCCGCAGCGGACTGGCTGGCGCGGGCAACGGTGCAGGAATTGACGGAGGTGATCAAAGATTATGGGGAAGAACGGTTTGCTTTTCAGATTGCAAAGGCGCTTGTTGCTCGCCGGGCAGAGTCCGACCGTCTTGGGCCTCTCGTCAGCACGGGCGAGCTTGCCCAAATCGTGGGTCACGTCGTCAAAACCCGTGAGAAGGGCAAGGATCCGGCAACCCGCACCTTTCAGGCTATACGGATTCACATCAATCAAGAGCTTGCGGAGCTGCAAGTAGTTCTGGACGCAGCATTGGCGTTGTTGGAGCAAGGGGGGCGCCTCGTCGTGATCAGCTTTCATTCGCTCGAGGACCGGATCGTCAAGCGTTTCATGCAGGCCCACGCAAGCGGGCCTGCGATCGACCGCCGCCTGCCCATCCGCGCTGCCGACATTCCCACGCCGCCGCTCAAGCTGCTCGGCCGTGTATTCGCTTCCGAAGCCGAAGTTGCGGCAAACCCGCGCGCGCGTTCCGCAGTCATGCGGATCGCCGAGCGCATCACAGAGCAGACGGCGCCATGAACCGTCTGAATATCTTCCTGCTGATCGTCGTGCTTGGCTGCGCGTTGTCGGCGGTGAGCTCGTCGAACAAGCAGCGGCAGATTTTTATCAATGTGCAGCGGGCGCAGTCGCAAGAGCGTCAGTTGCAGCAGGATTTTTCCCAGCTTCAATATCAGCAGAGCGCGTTGTCGAAAACCTCGCGTATCGAGCAGTTGGCCATTACGTCCCTGAAAATGCAGCCCGTCACGACGGGCCGTACGCAATATCTGAACTATGACCCGGCGACGTCGAAGGCAACAGACGCGCCGTTGCCCGCGCCTTTGCCGGCGTCGGCTCCTCCCGCACGCGGGGTGAAACGATGAAACCCACGCCAAAGAAGAACAAGGGCGTCGCGTTCACGCCCAATCCCATTCTCTCCGTGCGCCTCCCGATGTGGCGCTCGAAGCTCGTCGTATTCCTCCTGTTCATGGCCTTCGTTGCGCTTGCAGGACGTGCGTTCTGGATCCAGGGTCCGGGCAACGCGTTCTTCAAGAAACAAGGCGAGAGCCGTTATCAGCGCACGCTTGAACTGCCTGCTACGCGTGGCCAGATCAAGGACCGCAACGGCCTCGTGCTTGCGACCAGCCTGCCGGTAAAGGCGATCTGGGCGATCCCCGAAGCCGTTCCCGACGACCTCGGCGCGGACAAGCTCGGCCAGCTTTCCACGCTGCTCGAGATGTCGCCGAAAGAACTGCGCTCCAAGTTGTCGATGGACAAGACCTTCGTCTACGTGAAACGCCAGGTGCCCATGGAAGTCGCGCAGAAAGTCGCGGCGCTGGATATTCCGGGCATCTACACACGTGGTGAATACAAACGGTTCTATCCGGAAGGCGAGATCACCGCGCACCTGATCGGCTTCACCAATATTGAAGACAAGGGTCAGGAAGGCGTCGAACTCGGCGATCAGGGCGTGCTCGCCGGAACGCCGGGCATGCGCCGCGTGATCAAGGACCGGATGGGGCACATCGTCGAGGACGTCGACGAACAAGTCGTGCCGCACAACGGCGAAGACGTGGATCTATCGATTGACAGCAAGATCCAGTACATCGCTTATACGAACCTGAAAGCGGCCGTCGAGAAGTTCAAGGCGAAGGCGGGCGCAGCCATTGTCATTGATGTGAAGACGGGCGAAGTGCTCGCGCTCGTCAACTACCCGACCTATAACCCGAACGACCGCTCGCGCATGACCGGCGAGCAGTTGCGCAACCGGATCATGACGGACACGTTCGAGCCGGGCTCGATCATGAAGCCATTCACCGTGTCGCTTGCGCTCGATCTGCATCGTGTGACGCCGAATACGCTTGTCGAAACGGGCAACGGCCAGTTCGTGCTCGACGGCGCGCGCATTACTGACGACTCGGGCTTCGGCACGCTGACCGTGGGTGGCGTGATCCAGAAGTCGAGCAACATCGGCGCGACCAAGATTGCGATGCAGTTGAAACCCGAAGAGATGTGGAACATGTACACGAGCATCGGGCTCGGACAAGCGCCGAAGGTGGGATTCCCTGGCGCGGTGTCCGGACGTTTGCGGCCGTGGAAAAGCTGGCGCCGGATCGAACAGGCGACCATGTCGTATGGCTATGGTTTGTCGGCGTCGCTGTTCCAGTTGGCGCGCGCTTACACGGCGATCGCGCACGACGGACAAGTGTTGCCGGTTTCCATCTTCCGCACCCCCGGCGACTCGGCTGTGACCGGTCCCCAAGTATTTGCACCGACCACCGCGCGTGAAGTGCGCGCCATGCTCGAAACCGTGACGGCGAAGGGCGGCACGTCGCCGGATGCAGCCGTGCCGGGTTATCGCGTGGGCGGGAAGTCGGGTACGGCGTACAAGCACGCGGGCCGCGGCTACGACAAATCCAAGTACCGCGCCTCGTTCGTGGGCATGGGCCCGATGCCGAATCCGCGCATCGTGGTGGCGGTTTCTGTCGATGAACCCACGGCCGGCAGCCACTTCGGCGGTCAGGTTTCGGGGCCGGTGTTCTCGGCAATCGTCGGCGATACCCTGCGTTCGCTGAACGTTCCGCCTGACATGGCCGTGAAGCAGATGGTCGTCTCCGACGATCCCGCTTCCGGCACGCCGGCAACCGACATCAAGAAGCCGAACGCGACGACCACGAATCCGCCGAAGAAGCTGAAAGTATCGGCGAATACGAAAACGCATCCGGGAGTCGTTCGATGAGCGACTTGATCAAGCAACAGGCGCAGATCGCGAAAGCGGTGGCGTGGTTGCGCTCGCATGCCGATGCCGGTGCGCAACTGCATGCCGATTCGCGTTCGCTCAAACCGGGCGATGTGTTTTTTGCCTACGCCGTTGACGGTGCCGACAGCCGTCCGCATATCGATGCCGCTTTCAAGCAAGGCGCGGCCGCCGTGTTGTATCAGCCGGAAAGCTTCCCGGGCAAGCCGGATGCGTCGCGTTCGTTTGCCGTGAAAGCGTTGAACGAAGTGGCCGGGCCGATAGCATCGGCGTGGTATGGCGAGCCGACCGAATCCATGCTGGTCGTGGGTGTGACCGGAACGAACGGCAAGACGTCGTGCAGCCAGTGGCTTGCAACGGCCCTCTCCGCGCTGGGTACGCCGACCGCCGTGATCGGCACGCTTGGCAGCGGCATGCCGGGCAAGCTCGTGCATTCAGGTTTCACGACGCCCGACGCGCCGCAATTGCAACGCACGTTTGCGCAGTTCAAGACGGAAGGCGCGAAAGGCGTCGCCATGGAAGTGTCGTCGCATGCGTTGCATCAGGGGCGTGCGAACGGTACGAAGTTCGACATCGCAATTTTCACGAATCTCACGCAGGATCACCTCGACTATCACGGCACATTCGCCGCGTATGAAGGTGCCAAGGCGAAGCTGTTTGCGTGGCCTGCGTTGAAGGCTGCCGTCATCAATCGTGACGATGCCGCCGGTCAACGCCTGATCGCTGCCTGTCACGGCCGCACGCGAACGATTGCTTATGGCATCGAAGGCATCGAGGGCGCGTCGGACGTGACGAATGTAAAAGCTGATGCATCGCTGGTCGCGAGCGCCGTGCGTGCAACCGCAACGGGCACGGCGTTTCACCTGGAGTCCGACTGGGGCGCCGCCGACGTGGAAGTTGCAACGCTCGGCGAATTCAACGTGAGCAATCTGCTCGGCGTGCTCGGCGCGTTGCTGGCCGCGCACGTTCCGCTCGACGCCGCGCTCGCTCAGATCGCGAAGCTCGAACCGGTGAACGGCCGCATGCAGCGTCTCGGCGGCCGGTTGCAGAACGACGAGCCGCTCGTCGTGATCGACTATGCGCATACGCCGGATGCGCTGGAGAAAACGCTCTTGGCGCTGCGGCCGATTGCAGAAACGCGCGGCGGTCAGTTGATCTGCATGTTCGGCTGCGGCGGCGATCGCGATGCAACCAAGCGTCCGCTGATGGGCGCCATCGCGGAGAAGAATTCGGATCATGTGGTGATCACGAGCGATAACCCGCGCAGCGAAGATCCGCTTGCGATCATCGGTCAAATCGCGGCAGGCTTTCAGGATGCGGCCAAAGCGCGTCGCATCGAAGACCGCGCGAGCGCGATTCTTCAGGCGATCCGCACGGCGGCTCGCGAGGACGTGGTCGTGCTGGCCGGAAAAGGCCACGAAGCCACGCAGGAAATCATGGGCAAGAAGCGCGCGTTTTCCGATCAGGATCATGCGCGCCTGGCTCTCGCCGCTCGCGCCACGCAAGCGCGCGGAGGTGGTGAATGACGTTATTTACTTTGCGCGATGCAGCGCTGGAAATTCCCGGCGCTACTGTTTCAGGCGACGGAAACATTGCGTTCGATCGTGTGTCGACAGACAGCCGCACGGCCGGTCCGGGCGATCTGTTTATCGCGATCAAGGGCGATCGTTTCGATGCCCACAATTTTCTGCCGCAAGTCGCGCAACGCGGCGCTACCGCCGTGCTCGCTTCGCGTCTGCCTGATGACTTTGCAACGCCAGCCATCAAGGTAAAGGACACGCGCATTGCGCTCGGTGCGCTGGCGCACGGCTGGCGCAAGCGCTTTGCGATTCCGCTGATTGCGGTGACCGGCAGCAACGGCAAGACTACGGTCAAGGAAATGATCTCGTCGATCTTCGCTGCCGCTGTTGGTGAAAGCGCCCGGCTCGCGACGGCGGGAAATTTCAACAACGACATCGGCTTGCCTTTGACGCTGTTCCGTCTGAACGAATCGCACAAGCTTGCCGTGATCGAGCTCGGCATGAATCATCCGGGCGAAACTGAAACGCTCGGCAAGATCGCCGCGCCGACGGTCGCTGTCGTGAACAACGCGCAGCGCGAGCACCAGGAATTCATGGCGACGGTCGAAGCGGTCGCGCTGGAACATGCGTCGGTGATTCATGCGCTGGCATCGAATGGAACGGCCGTGTTTCCCGCCGACGACAAGTACGCGAGCATCTGGCGCGTCGCCGCGACGGGCAACCCCATTCTTGATTTCGCGTTGCATACGGACGCTTCGCAACCCCCTGCAGCGGTGACCGGCAAGCTGGTTGGCGCGGCGTTGCACATCACGACGCCGGAGGGCGCAACCGAAGTCGCATTGCAAGTCCTTGGGGATCACAACGCACGCAACGCGCTGGCGGCAACGGCAGCCGCGCTCGCCGCGAACGTGTCACTCGATGCCATCAAGCGCGGACTCGAAGCCTTCGAGCCCGTGAAGGGCCGTCTGCAAGTGAAGCGCGCGGCGGTGAGGCCGATCGAAGGCGCAACGGTTATCGACGATACGTACAACTCGAATCCCGATTCCATGCGCGCGGCCATCGACGTGCTGGCGTCGCAAGCTTCGCCGCGTGTGCTCGTAATGGGCGACATGGGCGAAGTCGGCGATCAGGGCCCGGCTTTTCATCGCGAAGTGGGTGCGTATGCGGCGCAACAGGGAATTGACACGCTCTTCGCACTCGGCGATGCAAGCATCGACGCCGCGAAAGCCTTCGGCCCGGCAGGACAGCATTTCACCGATATCTCCTCACTCATTGCAGCACTCACCGGCGCGGGCTTCGGACCCGGCGCCACGTTTCTCGTGAAAGGCTCGCGCTTCATGCAGATGGAGCGCGTGGTGGACGCCGTGACGAGTCCACACCAACCCGCAGCGGGCGTTACGCCTGCCGCGCACTGAAGAAGAAGGTCCAGCATGCTACTCGCACTCGCGCAATGGCTTCAGAATGACGCCAGTTTTCTGCGCGTGTTTACCTACCTCACGTTCCGCGCAGTTGGCGCGACGATCACGGCGTTGTTCGTCGGTCTCGTTTGCGGCCCGTGGGTGATCCGCAAATTGACGCAGTTGAAAGTCGGTCAGGCCGTGCGCACGAACGGTCCGCAATCGCATTTGGTCAAGTCCGGCACGCCGACCATGGGTGGCGTGCTGATCCTGCTGGGCATCGCGTTTTCCACGTTGCTGTGGGCCGATCTTGCCAATCGATTCGTCTGGATCGTGATGCTCGTCACGTTCGGTTACGGCGTGATCGGCTGGGTCGATGACTACCGCAAAGTCGTGCACAAGGACCCGCGCGGCATGTCGTCGCGCGAAAAGTATTTCTGGCAATCAGCGATTGGCTTGTTTGCCGCCGTGTATCTCGCGTTCAGCGTGTCCGAGGCGAACAACGCTCGTGTGTTCGACCTGTTCATGGCGTGGGTGCGAAGCGGTTTGTCGATGGGCTTGCCTGCGCGCGCCGACCTGATGCTGCCGTTCCTCAAATCGATCAGCTATCCGCTGGGCACGTGGGGCTTTATCGCGATGACGTATCTCGTGATCGTCGGTTCGAGCAACGCTGTGAATCTCACCGATGGCCTCGACGGTCTCGTGATCATGCCGGTGGTGCTGGTCGGTGCATCGCTCGGCGCGTTTGCCTATGTGATGGGCAGCTCGGTGTACTCGAAATACTTGTTGTTCCCCCACATTCCGGGTGCCGGCGAATTGCTGATCTTCTGTTCCGCGATGGGCGGCGCCGGACTCGCGTTTCTCTGGTACAACACGCACCCCGCGCAGGTCTTCATGGGCGATGTCGGCGCGCTCGCGCTTGGCGGCGCGCTTGGCACCATTGCCGTGATCGTGCGGCAGGAAGTCGTGCTGTTCATCATGGGCGGCGTGTTCGTCGCGGAAACGGTTTCCGTGATGATGCAGGTGACCTACTTCAAGTACACCAAAAAACGCTTCGGCGAAGGGCGGCGCATCTTCAAGATGGCGCCGCTGCATCACCATTTCGAGTTGTCGGGATGGAAGGAAACGCAGGTGGTCGTGCGCTTCTGGATCATCACGCTGATGTTGTGTCTGTTTGGTTTGTCGACGCTGAAGCTGCGTTGATCTCGTTGGCCAGGAAAAGGTAAAGCGATGTTTGGCGAGAAGTTTTTCGATCGGCAGAGTCCGATGGTGCTTGTGCTGGGGCTCGGTGAATCCGGCCTCGCGATGACGCGCTGGTGCGCGCGTCACGGGTGCCGTCTGCGCGTGGCCGATACCCGCGCCACGCCGCCGAATCTGTCGGAACTCGCAGTGCACGGCATCGATGCAGATTTCGTCGGCGGTGAATTCACGCCGGCGCTGCTCGATGGCGGGATCGAGATTGTTGCAATCAGCCCGGGACTGTCGCCTCTGGCTGATGATTTGAGGCCGCTCCTCGACGCCGCGCGGGAACGCGGCGTCCCTGTGTGGGGCGAGCTGGAATTGTTCGCGCAAGCGTTGAAGTCGCTTGGCGCGAACGGCTACACGCCGAAGGTGATTGCCATTACGGGCACCAACGGCAAGACCACGACGACCGCCATGACCGGGTTGTTGTGCGAGCGTGCCGGCAAGACCGTGGCGGTGGCGGGAAACATCAGCCCGGCCATGCTGGACAAGCTCAGCGAAGCAATCGACAACACCGCGCTGCCCGATGTCTGGGTGCTGGAGCTGTCGAGTTTTCAGCTTGAGACGGCACACTCGTTCGCGCCGGACGCTGCTGCCGTGCTGAATATCACGCAAGACCATCTGGACTGGCACGGCGGGCTCGATGCGTACGCCGCCGCGAAAGGCCGCATCTTCGGTGAGAAGACCGTGCGCGTGCTGAATCGTGACGACGCGCGGACCATGAAGCTTGCTTCGGGAAATGCAGCGAAGGTCGTGACGTTCGGGCTTGACGAACCTGCGCGTCTCGGCGACTTCGGGTTGCTGCGCGAGAACGGCATTGCGTGGCTTGCGCAAGGTCACGACCGTGATCTCAGCGATGAACCCGCGCCCGCGCGTCGCCGTAAAAGCGATGTCGCGGCCGAGCCGAACGTGTATTCGAAGCGCCTGATGCCGGTGGATGCGTTGCGTGTTCGCGGCCTGCACAACGCGGCGAATGCGCTGGCTGCCCTGGCGCTCGCGCGTGCGGTGGATTTGCCCTTGGCTTCATTGCTGCATGGCTTGCGTGAATACAAGGGCGAGCCGCATCGCGTGGAAGTGATCGGGCAGATCGACGGCATCGATTTCGTCGATGACAGCAAAGGCACGAACGTCGGCGCAACCGTCGCTGCACTGGATGGTCTCGCGCAGAAGTCCGTGCTGATTGCCGGTGGCGACGGCAAAGGCCAGGACTTTTCGCCGCTCGAAGCGCCGGTGGAACGCTGGTGCCGCGCAGTGATGCTGATCGGCCGCGATGCACCGCGTCTTCGTGAAGCGCTGGCAAACACGGCCGTGCCATTGCACGACCACGAAACGCTCGAAGCCGCGACGCAAGCGGCGGCGCAACTGGCCCAGCCCGGTGACGCCGTGTTGTTGTCGCCGGCGTGCGCAAGCTTCGACATGTTCAAGAACTATGCACATCGCGCGGATGTTTTCCGGCAAGCGGTGGCTGATATTGCTGCAGACCGGGGGGTAATGCTATGAGCTGGTCCGAACGTTTTGGCTCGAAGCTGACAGGACAACGCAACGCCGTCGCGAACGACAGCGCCTCGCTTGGCGGGCGTTCATCGCGCGTGGCAGGCGTGGGCTCGCTCGGTGGTCTCGGTGCACGCGTGGCCGAACGCGCGAGCGGCATCTCGAGCGCGGTCAATGGCGTGAAGCCGGCCCGTTCGCGCATGCTCGACTACGATTACTCGCTGCTGTGGGTGACCATCGCGTTGCTGGGGCTTGGCATTGTCATGGTGTATTCGGCGTCCATCGCCATGCCGGATTCGCCGAAGTACGCGCAGTACCGCGACTACTTCTTCCTGGTGCGCCATCTCATATCGATAGCGACCGCCGTGGTCGCGTCGATCATCGCGTTCAAGATTCCGGTCTCGACGTGGGACAAATACGCCGGAAAGTTCTTCCTGATTTCGCTGTTCTTGCTGGTGATCGTGCTGATTCCGCACATCGGCAAGGGCGTGAACGGCGCGCGCCGCTGGATTCCGCTTGGCATCACGAACATGCAGCCATCGGAAATCATGAAGCTCGCCGTGACCATCTACGCGGCGAACTACACCGTGCGCAAGCAAGAGTTCATGCACAGCATCGGCCGCGGCTTCTTGCCGATGGCAGTCGCCGTCGGCTTCGTCGGCGCGTTGCTGCTGCTCGAACCGGACATGGGCGCGTTCATGGTGATCGCGTGTATCGCGATGGGCGTGCTGTTCCTCGGCGGCGTGAACGCCAAGCTGTTCGGCGGACTGGTCGCTACGGCGGTCGGCACGTTTGCGCTGCTGGTCTGGGCATCGCCATGGCGCCGTGAGCGGATCTTCGCTTACCTCGATCCGTGGGATGACCGCTATGCCCAAGGCAAGGCCTATCAGTTGACGCACTCGCTGATCGCATTCGGCCGTGGCGAATGGTTCGGCGTAGGGCTTGGCGGCAGCGTCGAGAAGCTCAACTATCTTCCTGAAGCGCATACCGACTTCATCCTGGCGGTAATCGGCGAGGAGCTCGGATTCGTCGGCGTGATCGTCGTGATCCTGTTGTTCTACTGGATCGTGCGTCGCGCATTCGAGATCGGCCGCCAGGCGCTCGCGCTCGACCGCACGTTTGCCGGTCTGATGGCGAAGGGCATCGGCTTGTGGTTCGGTGCGCAGACGTTCATCAACATGGGCGTGAATCTCGGGCTTCTGCCGACCAAAGGTCTGACGTTACCGCTCGTGAGTTACGGCGGTTCGGGCATCTTGCTGAACTGTGTCGCACTTGCCGTGCTGATGCGCGTGGACTACGAAAACCGCGTCCTGATGCGTGGGGGCAAGGTATGACAAGACCTGCATCACAACGCACAGGCACGCTGATGGTGATGGCCGGCGGCACCGGGGGACATGTGTTCCCGGGGCTCGCGGTCGCTCACTGGATGCAGGCGCGCGGCTGGCGTGTGGTGTGGCTCGGCAATGCGGCGGGCATGGAAGCGACGCTCGTGCCGAAGCACGGCATCGCGATGGAATATGTGCGCTTTGGCGGTGTGCGCGGCAAGGGTCTCAAGACGAAGCTGATGTTGCCGGTGAACCTGCTGCGCGCGTGTTCGCAAAGCCTGCGCGCGCTACGTTCGGTGAAGCCTGATGTCGTGCTCGGCATGGGCGGATACATCACGTTCCCGGCTGGTTTGATGTCGAAGCTGAGCGGCACGCCGCTCGTGCTGCACGAACAGAATTCCATCGCGGGACTGGCGAACAAGGTGCTCGCGCACATCGCCAAGCGGGTTCTTGTCGCGTTCCCGAACGCGCTGCCGAATGCCGAATGGACCGGAAATCCAATTCGTGCGGAACTTGCTGAGACTCTGTCACCCAAAGAACGCTACGCCGCGCGGAATGTGAAGCCTGACGCGCGTCTCAACGTTCTGGTCGTCGGGGGCAGTCTGGGTGCAGCCGCTTTGAATGAAACCGTACCGAAAGCGCTTGCGTTGCTCGATCCGGCAGCGCGTCCGCATGTCGTGCATCAGGCGGGCGCGAAGCATATCGAAGCATTGAAGGCGAACTACGCGGCAGCAGGCCTGACATCGGATGAAGACGTGCAGCTCGTACCGTTCATCGACGATATGGCAAGCGCGTACGCTGCGGCCGATCTCGTGATCTGCCGCTCGGGCGCGATGACCGTTTCCGAAATCGCGGCCGTGGGCGTGGCGGCGTTGTTCGTGCCGTTTCCCTTTGCCGTCGACGACCACCAGACAACCAATGCCGCGTTCCTCGCCAACGAGGGTGCGGCTCACTTGATACAACAGCGCGATTTGTCGGCGGAAAAGCTTGCCGGCTGGTTGCGCGATCAGACCCGCGAGACGCTCAGCCAGATGGCGGTGAAAGCGCGCGCCCTGGCGAAGCCCGACGCAACTGAACGTGTCGGCCGGGTCTGCGCCGATGTAGCCGGCTTGAGCGCGCTGATACAAGCGCCGAAGGAAATCCAGCCATGAAACATATCGTCAAACACATTCACTTCGTCGGCATCGGCGGCGCGGGGATGAGCGGCATTGCCGAGGTGCTGCTCAACCTCGGTTACCAGGTCAGCGGCTCGGACCTGGCGAGCAATGGCGTGACCGACCGTTTGACCACGCTGGGTGCGCGCGTGGCGATCGGGCATCGTGAAGAGAATATCGATGGCGCGAACGCCGTGGTCGTCTCGACCGCTGTTCGCTCCGATAACCCCGAAGTGCTGGCCGCACGTCATCGCCGGATTCCGATCGTGCCGCGCGCCGTGATGCTCGCGGAGCTGATGCGGCTCAAGCAGGGCATCGCGATTGCCGGCACGCACGGCAAGACCACGACCACCTCGCTGGTTGCAAGCGTGCTGGCAGCGGGCGGCCTCGATCCCACGTTCGTGATCGGCGGCCGCCTGATCAGCGCCGGTGCGAATGCGCGACTGGGGACGGGCGATTTCATCGTGGCTGAAGCCGATGAATCGGACGCGTCGTTCCTCAATCTTTTCCCGGTGATCGAAGTCATCACGAACATCGATGCCGATCACATGGACACGTACGGCCACGACTTCGCGCGGCTCAAGCAGGCGTTCATCGAGTTCACGCACCGGCTGCCGTTCTATGGGATTGCCGTGCTGTGCGTGGATGATCCGAACGTGCGTGAAATCCTGCCGTTCGTCTCGAAGCCGATCATCCGCTACGGCCTCGGTGCCGAAGCGCAAGTGCGCGCGGTGAACGTGGAGGCGCGCGACGGCAAGATGCATTTCACGACGCTGCGCGAAGACGCGAAGCCGCTCGACATCGTGTTGAACCTGCCGGGCACGCACAACGTGCAGAACGCGTTGGCCGCCATTGCAATTGCGACTGAACTTGAAGTCGCCGATGCCGATATCCAGAGGGCATTGCAGGAATTTACAGGCGTGGGCCGCCGCTTCCAGCGTTACGGCGAAGTGAACGTGAAGTCGGCGGAAGGCGGCGCATACACGCTGATCGATGACTACGGTCATCACCCGGTCGAGATGGCCGCGACGGTTGCAGCCGCGCGCGGCGCGTTTCCTGACCGGCGTCTCGTGCTCGCATTCCAGCCGCACCGGTTCACGCGCACGCGCGATTGCTTCGAGGATTTCGTGCGCGTGTTGTCGACCGTCGATGCCCTCGTGCTCACCGAAGTGTATGCAGCAGGCGAAGCGCCAATCGTCGCCGCCGATGGCCGCGCGCTCGCTCGTGCAATTCGCGTGGCGGGAAAAGTGGAACCGGTATTCGTGGAAACAGTGGATGAGATGCCTGACGCGATCGCCACGCTGGCACGCAACGGCGACGTAGTGATAACGATGGGCGCGGGTTCTATTGGCGGCGTATGTGGCCGGCTGACAGCGCAAGTTCAGGATTCGAAGGTTTTGAAATGACAAGTAACGTGAGCACATCCGCAATCGACCCGAAGGTGTTCGGCAAAGTCGCCGTGCTGCTTGGCGGGGAAACGGCCGAGCGCGAGGTATCGCTGAATTCGGGGCGTCTCGTGCTGCAGGGACTGCGCGATGCAGGTATCGACGCACACCCGTTCGACCCCGCTGAGCGGCCGCTCGCCGACTTGAAGTCGGAAGGCTTTGCGCGCGTGTTTATCGCGTTGCATGGCGGCTATGGCGAGAACGGCCAGTTGCAGGGCGCGCTCGATTTCTACGGCATCAAGTACACGGGCAGCGGCGTGCTGGGTTCGGCGCTAGGTCTCGATAAATTCCGCACCAAGCTCGTGTGGCAACAAACGGGCGTGCCCACGCCGCCGTTCGAAGTCGTGCTGCGCGGCGATGACTACGAAGATGCAGCGCAGAGGAGCATTGCGAAGCTCGGCTTGCCGCTGTTCGTGAAGCCGGCGAGCGAAGGTTCGAGCGTTGCCGTGATCAAGGTGAAGAGCGCGGAAACGCTAGTGCCGGCGCTGATCGAAGCGGCGAAGTTCGACAAGATCGTGCTCGTCGAGAAAAGCATTGAAGGCGGTGGCGAATACACGTGTTGTATCGCGGGCGACCTGGACTTGCCGATCATCAAGATCGTGCCGGCCGGTGAGTTCTACGACTACAACGCGAAGTACATCGCGGACGACACGCAGTACCCGATTCCCTGCGGCCTGACGCCCGCCGACGAAGCGCGCATGAAACAGCTTTCGCGCCGCGCGTTCGATGTGCTCGGCTGCACGGACTGGGGCCGTGCCGATTTCATGATGGACGGCGACGGCAATCCGTATTTCCTGGAAGTGAACACGGCGCCGGGCATGACCGATCACTCGCTGCCGCCGAAAGCGGCGCGGGCAGTCGGGATCAGCTACATGGAACTGGTGGTGAAGGTGTTGTCGCTGACATTGCAGGATTGAGACCGGGTTTGGAACGTATAGAACATGTGGAATAACGCTCGCCAGATGAACCTCACGGCCAACGCACTGCACGTATTGCTCGTGTTCGTGCTGCTCGGGGCCGCCGGTTACTGGGCGATCCAGCGGCCGGAGTTTCGCCTGCGCGAAATCCAGATCGATGGCGACACGCTGCACATCAATTCGCCGACCGTACGCGCAAGCGTGGTGGGGCATTTGAAGGGCAACTTCTTCACCGTTGATCTGGACGCAGCGCGCGCCGCGTTCGAACAAATGCCGTGGGTGCGTCACGCGAGCGTACGTCGTGTATGGCCGAATGCGCTGGCGGTGACGCTGGAAGAATTCAAGCCGCTCGGCACGTGGGGCACGGATCAACTGGTGAGCGTGGACGGTGATCTGTTCACGGCGAACCAGGGCGAACTCGACGACGACTTGCCTGCGTTCGAAGGGCCGGATGGATCGGCGAAAGAAGTGGTCGCGCGGTATCACGATTTCACGAAGTGGTTTGCGCCGCTCGACGCGCATCCGGAAGAAGTCATCTTGTCGCCGCGATACGCGTGGACATTGAAGCTTTCAAACGGTACGCAGATCGAACTGGGGCGCGAGCGCAATCAGGACACGTTGTTCGATCGCAGCAAACGATTTGTAGCTGCGTGGACGTCGGTGACGGGGCGGTGGGGAAATGACATCGAGTACGCGGATTTGCGCTATCCGAACGGCTTCGCAATCAAGGCCGCCGGCATGCGTTTCATCAGCGACACCGACAAAGCGAAGAAGTAAGGGACATCACAGGCAATGAGCACGCTATGAGCAAAGACTACAAAGACTTGCTGGTCGCCCTCGACATCGGGACGTCGAAGGTGGTGGCGATCGTCGCCGAGTTGAAGGGCGAAGGCCACTACGAGGTGATCGGGCTCGGACAGAGCGACTCGAAGGGATTGAAGAAGGGCGTGGTGGTGAATATCGAAGCCACCGTCCAGTCGATCCAGCGCGCGCTCGAAGAAGCCGAATTGATGGCCGATTGCAAGATCACGAATGTGTTCACCGGCATTGCCGGAAGCCACATTCGCAGCTTCAATTCGAGCGGCATGGTCGCGATCAAGGACAAGGAAGTCACGCAGACCGATGTGGCGCGCGTGATCGAAACGGCCAAGGCGATCAACATCCCGACCGACCAGCAGGTGCTGCATATCCTCACGCAGGAATTCATCATCGACGGCCAGGAAGATGTGCGCGAGCCGATCGGCATGAGCGGCATCCGGCTGGAAGTGAAGGTGCACATCGTGACGGGCGCGGTGAGCGCGGCGCAGAACATCGTGAAATGCGTGCGCCGCTGCGGGCTCGAAGTGAACGACCTGATCCTGCAGCCGCTGGCTTCGTCGCTGGCGGTGCTGACGGAAGACGAAAAGGAACTTGGCGTTGTGCTCGTCGATATCGGCGGCGGCACGACGGACATCGCCATTTTCAGCGAAGGCGCGATTCGTCATACGGCGGTGATTCCTATTGCCGGCGACCAGATCACGAGCGATGTCGCCATGGCCCTGCGCACGCCGACGCCCGACGCCGAAGACATCAAGGTGAGCTACGGCATCGCGAAGCAGGCGCTCGCCGATCCGGACGAAATGATCGAAGTGCCGGGACTCGGCGAGCGCGGTCCGCGCACGTTGTCGCGTCAGGCACTTGCAGCGGTTGTCGAACCGCGCGTGGAAGAACTGTTCTCGCTCGTGCAGCAAGTGGTGCGCGAGTCGGGTTACGAAGAATTGCTCAGCAGCGGCGTGGTGCTGACCGGCGGCGCATCGATGATGCCCGGCATGGTCGAACTCGGCGAAGACATCTTCCTGAAGCCGGTGCGCATCGGCGTGCCCGAATACGCGGGCGGCCTGGCGGACGTGGTTCGCAACCCGCGTTATTCCACGGCGATGGGTTTGCTCGTCGAAGGTCGTTCGCAACGCATGCGCGGGCGCAAGGTCGCGGTGCAATCAGGATCGATGGGACAGGTTTTTGGACGCATGAAAGACTGGTTCCTTGGGAATTTTTAAATACAAATTCGCGCTGGTGCCGGCGGCTGGCGCGCGACAAGAGGTTGCCCGATCTCTTGCCGAATAACGCCGATTTTCATTCTTGACGGAGGCAATATGGATTTCGAAATGCTGGAAACGGAAACCAACGGAACGATCATCAAGGTCGTCGGTGTTGGTGGCGCAGGCGGTAATGCAGTACAGCACATGATCAACCGCGGCGTGCAGGGCGTGGATTTCATCGTCATGAATACGGATGCGCAGGCGCTTGCACGTTCGCGTGCTTCGTCGGTGATCCAGCTGGGCAACACGGGTCTCGGCGCAGGCGCCAAGCCGGACATGGGCCGTGCCGCAGCGGAAGATGCGCGCGAGCGTATCGCTGATGCACTGCGCGGCGCGCACATGGTGTTCATCACCGCAGGCATGGGTGGCGGCACGGGTACGGGTGCAGCACCGGTCGTGGCACAGATCGCGAAGGAAATGGGCATTCTCACCGTTGGTGTAGTCAGCAAGCCGTTCGAATTTGAAGGTGGCCGCCGCATGCGCGTGGCTGAAGCTGGATCGCAGCAACTGGAGGATCACGTCGACTCGCTGATCGTCGTTCTGAACGACAAGCTGTTCGAGGTGATGGGCGACGACGCCGAGATGGACAAGTGCTTCCAGTGCGCTGACGACGTATTAAACAACGCTGTTGCCGGTATCGCGGAAATCATCAACGTCGACGGGCTGGTCAACGTCGACTTCGAAGACGTGAAGACGGTGATGGGCGAGCAAGGCAAGGCGATGATGGGCACGGCGACGGTTGCCGGCGTCGATCGCGCGCGTCTGGCGGCAGAACAGGCGGTCGCAAGCCCGCTGCTGGAAGGTGTGGATCTGTCGGGCGCACGTGGCGTGCTGGTGAACATCACGTCGAGCCGTTCGCTGCGTTTGTCGGAAACGCGTGAAGTGATGAACACGATCAAGTCGTACGCAGCAGAAGACGCAACCGTGATTTTCGGCGCGGTGTATGACGACGCCATGGGCGATGCGTTGCGCGTGACGGTCGTGGCAACGGGCCTTGGCCGCGCTGCGAAGAAACAACAAGCTGCACCGATGACCCTGCTGCGCACCGGCACGGACAACTCGCCGATTGCGCACGCACAGCACAGCTACGCGCCGCAGCAGTCGAACGGTACGGATTACGGCGCGCTGGAAGCACCTGCTGTATGGCGTCAGACGCGTGAAACCGCGGCTTCGCACGTGCAGGCGCTGCAGGAAAAGGGTGTGGATACGTATGACATTCCGGCGTTTTTGCGCAAGCAAGCCGACTGATGCCTTCTGCCGGGGCGTGTCGCTTTGATGTAAGCGCCCAAAGGTAAAGGTCTCAGGAGATGGGTTGTCCTGCGTTCGTTTTCAGGCCGCGTCTTATGGATGCTGGACTGTGGCGGCGTGACCGCTTCGATAACGTTCATCATCGTCTATATTGGGATGAGATCGATACGTTTCGATACACAAGCAGCGGTGGGGCGAACGTCTCTCGCAAGGAAAAAGTTTGAATCGCTGGCGTGTTCAGCACTGACTCAGTGAAAGGCCGATCAATGATCAAGACAGGTGAAACGCTGCCGGACGAACGCCTCTACGAATTTGTCGACGTGGCGACGGAAGGCTGCGCCGTGGGACCGAACGGTTTCCCGGTGCGCGAGCGGACGGCGGGCAAGCGCGTAGTGATCTTCGGATTGCCGGGCGCGTTCACGCCCACCTGTTCCGCCAGGCACGTGCCGGGTTTTATCGACAATGCGGAGAAACTGGCCGCGGCGGGTATCGATGAAATCTGGTGTGTCTCCGTCAACGACGCGTTCGTGATGAGCGCGTGGGGACGCGATCTTCAAACCTCGGGCAAGGTGAAGATGATCGCCGACGGCAGCGCGCGTTTTACTCGAGCACTCGGCCTCGATCAGGATCTGTCGGAGCGTGGCATGGGAATTCGCTCCCAGCGCTACGCCATGGTGGTCGACAACAGCGTGGTCAAGACGCTGAATGTCGAAGCACCCGGCAAGTTTGAAGTCAGCAGCGCTGAAAGCGTCCTCGCGACGTTGGGCTGATGTGTCTTAACAATGTTGTGCTGGCGGTCGAGACGCCCGGCGTTTGTTGCATTGCCGCAACAGGCTATGACGCCATCGCGTGTCTTCTGGAACTTGCATGACAAAGTCGCAACAAAGCCGTAACGCGGCGCCGATGTCCGGGAACGCCTCCGTCCCGGGTATCGGCCCGACCCTATTTGCTTTCGCGTGAATTTGGTTTTCGCGTACCGAGCCGAAGCAGTAACGGGGAGAAACAAGTTGCAACGTTCCCGCTCGGGACGACGCGAAGGGATTGGAGTATAATTCGCGCTATTGAATACAAATTCACGATTGATTCTCTCAATCGGGAGTCACAATCGAAGCGAAAAAAATCATGTTGAAGCAGCGAACCATCAAAACCATCGTCAAAACCGTCGGGATCGGCCTGCACTCTGGCCGCAAGGTGGATTTGACGCTTCGGCCCGCACCGGCGAACACCGGGATCGTTTTTGCGCGTATCGACCTGCCTGAGCCGGTCGATATTCCGGCGTCGGCATTGGCTATTGGCGACACGCGCCTGGCATCTGTCCTGCAGAAGGACGGGGCGCGCGTTTCGACCATCGAGCATTTGATGTCGGCTTGCGCGGGGCTGGGTATCGACAATTTGTACGTCGATGTCACGGCTGAAGAAATTCCAATCATGGACGGCAGCGCTGCTTCATTCGTGTTTCTGATTCAATCGGCGGGTATTGAAGAACAGAACGCGGCCAAGAAGTTCATCAAGGTGACGAAGCCGGTTGAAATCCGCGACGGCGACAAGTTCGCTCGTCTCGATCCGTATTTCGGCTTCAAACTGAAGTTCACCATTGATTTCCGCCATCCGGCCGTCGATAAGACCGGTCAGGCACTCGAAGTCGATTTCGCCCATACGTCATATGTTCGGGATATTGCCCGGGCACGGACGTTCGGGTTTGCACATGAAGTCGAAATGATGCGCGAGCTTGGTCTGGCGCGTGGCGGCAGCATGGACAACGCCATTGTTCTGGACGAGTATCGAATTCTGAATAACGATGGTTTGCGTTACGAAGACGAGTTCGTGAAGCACAAGATGCTCGACGCGATTGGTGACCTGTATGTGGTCGGTCATCCGTTGCTGGCGTCTTATGCGGCATATAAAGGCGGTCACGCAATGAACAATATGTTGCTGCGTGAATTGCTGGCGCACGAAGACTCGTATGAGATCGTGACGTTTGAAGACAAGCAAGCGGCGCCGCGCGGTTTCGCTTTCGATACGCAAACGGCGTTTGCGTAATCAGTAAATAGTCAGAGCAATAATATGAGAATGAGCGGCAGCTTTCGGGCGCCGCTCATTTTTTTTGTGCTTTCGCCTGATGACGCGCCGCCATTTTCGCGAGCGCTTCCTGAAGAGGCGATGGCTCGAGTGTTTCAGCCAGCATTTGCAGCGCATCTGCGCCAGCGGCGGACATCCGGGCTTGCTTCGGCGGAATCACTTCTTTCATTGCTTGTGGGCGAACGCGTATCTTCAGTGCGTTCACGGCCCAGCCGCGTTGCTGCAAATCCACCAGAAGACGCGGTTCGATGTGCCGCAGACGCGCCGCAAGCGCGTTGTGTCCGGCAAAAATCGAAAGCACGCCCTCTTTGATGAACCCCGGTTCCACATTGGCACCCAGATAATCCGGCAGCAACGCCATCAGGTCGCGCTGGAGCGCCGTCACCTGCTCTACGCCCGCCCGCAATGCGAGAAACTCGCTAGTGCGGCCCAGGACGTCGGACAACGCCTGCGGCTTGCGCGGATCGAAGCGTTGCGGCGGCCTTGAATTCGGCGGGAAACGGCTCATTTTTGTGTCTGCAGGGGCTGGCGGCGATGCAAAGATTGTAACGCTGCGCGCCGTGCGCCATGACGGCGCGCTTTACGTGTCAACACGGACGAACATAACCGCCATTTGCTTTATCACAAAAGATGGCGGTACAGGCTCCAGCGGGGGCGCGTGCTAAAATCCCCGATTCGTTTTCACCCATGGACTGAAGCCGCCGAGGTTCCCCGGACTGGGATGCACCCAGGGCGCTCCAAGCCGATACCGCGACGCAGACACTGATCCGATGACCACCGGTTTCCTCCAAAAGTTTTTTGGCAGTCGCAACCAGCGCCTAGTCAAGCAATACCAAAAGACCGTTGCGGCGATCAATGCTTTCGAGCCGACGATCGAGCAGTACACGGACAAGCAACTGCGGGCCAAGACCGAAGAATTCCGTCAGCGCGTCGCGAGCGGCGAATCGCTCGACCGGTTGCTGCCCGAAGCGTTCGCGGTGTGCCGGGAGGCCAGCAAGCGCGTGCTGAAAATGCGGCACTTCGACGTGCAGCTCATCGGCGGCATGGTGCTGCACTACGGCAAGATCGCGGAAATGCGCACGGGCGAGGGCAAGACGCTCGTCGCCACGCTCGCCGCGTATCTGAATGCGTTGTCCGGACGTGGCGTGCATGTGGTGACGGTGAACGATTACCTTGCACAGCGCGACGCCGAGTGGATGGGCAAGCTCTACAACTTCCTCGGGTTGTCGTGGGGCATCAACCTGTCGCAGATGGAACACGCGCAGAAGCAGGAAGCCTACGCCGCGGATATCACGTACGGCACGAACAACGAGTTCGGCTTCGATTACCTGCGCGACAACATGGTCTACGAGACCAACGCACGCGTGCAGCGGCCGCTGAACTTTGCGGTCGTCGACGAGGTTGACTCGATTCTCATCGACGAAGCGCGTACGCCGCTGATCATTTCCGGCCAGGCCGAAGATCACACCGAACTCTACGTGCGCATGAACGCGCTGCCGCCGCTTCTCGAGCAGCAGATCGGCGAAGAGAAGGCGGACGGCACGGGCGTCGAAAAGGTGGGCGACTTCACGCTCGATGAAAAAGCGCGCCAAGTGTTCCTGACCGAACAGGGCCACGAGAAAGCCGAACGGCTCCTGGCCGAGTGGGGCCTGATTGGTGAAGGCGAAAGCCTCTACGCGCCGCAGAACATCACGCTGATGCACCACGTGTACGCCGCGTTGCGTGCGCATACGCTGTTCTTCCGCGACCAGCATTACGTGGTTCAAGGCAATGAAGTCGTGATCGTCGACGAATTCACGGGCCGCATGATGACGGGCCGCCGCTGGTCGGACGGTTTGCATCAGGCCGTGGAAGCGAAGGAACACGTCAAGATCCAGAACGAGAACCAGACGCTTGCGTCGATCACGTTCCAGAACTTCTTCCGCATGTATTCCAAGCTGTCCGGCATGACCGGTACGGCCGATACCGAAGCGTACGAATTCAACGAGATCTACGGTCTCGAAACCGTCGTGATCCCGACGAATCGTCCGCCAAAACGGATCGACAAGCAGGATCAGATCTACAAGACGGCGAAGGAACGTTACGACGCCGTCACGCGCGACATTCGCGATTGCGTCGAGCGCGGACAGCCTGTGCTGGTTGGTACGACATCGATTGAAGCATCGGAACTGCTTTCGGGTTTGCTCACCCAGGCCGGCCTCAAGCACGAAGTGCTGAACGCCAAGCAGCACGCACGCGAAGCCGCGATCGTTGCCGAGGCGGGTCGCCCGAGCGCTGTAACCATCGCCACGAACATGGCCGGTCGCGGAACGGACATCGTGCTGGGCGGGAACGTGGAGAAGCAGTCGTCGTTCATCATCGCCGACGAATCGCTGGCAGAAGACGAGAAGCAACGCCGCATCAAGGCGCTCGAAGACGAATGGCAAGCGCTGCACGACCGCGTGAAGGCGGCGGGCGGATTGCATATCGTCGGTACGGAACGCCATGAATCGCGTCGTATTGACAATCAGTTGCGCGGCCGTGCAGGCCGTCAGGGCGATCCGGGTTCTTCGCGCTTCTATCTGTCGCTGGATGATCCGCTGCTACGTATTTTCGCGGGTGATCGTGTGCGTTCCATCATGGACCGCCTGAAGATGCCGGAAGGCGAGGCGATCGAAGCGGGTATCGTGACGCGTTCAATCGAGTCGGCGCAGCGCAAGGTCGAAGCGCGTAACTTCGATATCCGCAAACAACTGCTCGAATACGACGATGTATCGAACGATCAGCGCAAGGTGATCTACCAGCAGCGCAATGAATTGCTCGAAGCAACCGACGTTGCCGAGACGATCACCGCCATGCGCCAGAGCGTGATCACTGAGGTGACGCGCACGTATGTGCCGGCGGGAAGCATTGAAGAACAGTGGAGCGCGCCGGAACTCGAGGAAGCCCTGCGCAACGACTGGTCGCTCGATCTCGCGGTGCAGGAGATGATCAACGAGTCGAATTCCATCGATGCCGACGAAATTCTCGAAGCTGTAGTCGCTGCCGCCGACGAAGCCTACGAGGCGAAGGTCGCGCTGGTCGGGCGTGAGTCCTTCAGCGCGTTCGAGCGCTCGATCATGTTGCAGACGCTCGACAGCCGCTGGCGCGAGCATCTGGCCGCGCTCGATCACTTGCGTCAGGGCATTCATCTGCGTGGTTACGCGCAGAAGAACCCGAAGCAGGAATACAAGCGCGAAGCGTTCGAATTGTTCGCCGCGATGCTCGATTCGGTTAAGCAGGAAGTCACGCGCGTTGTAATGAACGTGCAGATCCAGTCGCCGGAACAGCTTGAAGAAGCCGCCGAGCAGTACGAAGAGAAGGGCAGCCATCTGGAAAATGTGTCGTTCCAGCATGCTGACTTCGACGGCAGCGGCGCCGCTGCAGCAGTTGCCGCCGACGCGACCGCCCAAATGGTCAATCAGGCCATGGCATACGGCGACGACACCACGGTCGCGACCCGCGTGTCCACTGACGACGTCCCGAAGGTTGGCCGTAACGACCCGTGCCCGTGCGGCAGCGGCAAGAAGTACAAAAACTGTCACGGCAAGCTCGCATAATCGGCGGTCTGAACGCTTTGGCAGGTTGAATCATCCAGGACAGGCGACGCAGTGATGCGTCGTTTGTCTTTGGCCGACTGGTTTTGTTTCTTGCGTTTGTGTTTTGTGTTTTTACGTTTCGCGGGCGTCCGTCTTTCATAGAATCAGGCGCCGTTTTATTCATCTTTCGTGTCGTTGCGTTGCGTTTCCTGCGCACCGGCACTCGCCACTTTCAGCGAGTCGCGAACATGGCCGTCAATTTCCCCTCGATCAATCCCGCCAACCTGCATCCCGTCGCCGGCGTCACGCTAGGCTGGGCCGAGGCGAATATCCGAAAACCGAATCGCAAGGATTTGCTCGTTGTGCAGATCGATGAAGGCGCGACGGTTGGCGGCGTGTTCACCCTGAACCGCTTCTGCGCTGCGCCCGTGACGGTGTGCCGCGAGCATCTCGACGCCGTGCGCGCGGGCGGCAAGGGCATCCGCGCGCTGGTCGTGAATACCGGTAACGCGAACGCGGGAACGGGGGAGCCGGGCATGGCGCATACGCGCGAGACCTGTACCGCGCTTGCCGCGTTGCTGGGCCTTGACGCCGCGCAGATCCTGCCATTTTCGACGGGCGTGATCCTGGAGCCGTTGCCTATCGACAGGTTGACGGCAGGATTGCCGGCGGCGATTGCGAACCAGAAGCCCGATCATTGGTTCGACGCCGCACAAACCATCATGACCACCGATACATTGCCGAAAGCGGCATCGCGTCAGGTTCAGATCGATGGCCACACAATCACGCTCTCGGGCATCAGCAAGGGCGCCGGCATGATCAGGCCGAACATGGCCACCATGCTCGGTTTTCTCGCCTGCGACGCCGCCGTGTCCCAGTCCGTGCTCGACACGCTGATCAAACACGTCGCGGATCGCTCGTTCAATTGCATCACCATCGACGGGGATACATCGACTAACGACTCGTTCATCGTGATCGCGTCCGGCAAGTCGACGCTGCCCTTGATCGATTCCAAGGATTCTCCCGCTTATGCCGCATTGCGCGACGCCGTGGCATCGGTCGCGCAAGAGCTGGCGCAACTGATCGTGCGCGACGGCGAAGGCGCGACGAAGTTCATGACGGTGACAGTCGAAGGCGGCACGAGCGAAGCGGAATGCCGGCAGATCGCGTACGCTATCGGTCACTCGCCGCTCGTCAAGACTGCGTTTTATGCATCGGACCCGAACCTCGGCCGGATCCTCGCGGCCATCGGCTATGCGGGCGTGACGGACCTGGACGTGAACAAGATCGACCTGTATCTCGACGACGTCCTCGTCGCGAAGAAGGGCGGCCGCAATCCCGAGTATTGCGAGGAAGACGGCCAGCGCGTGATGAAGAAGAGCGAGATCGCGATCCGCGTCCTGCTCGGCCGCGGTGAGGCCCGTGCCACTATCTGGACGTGCGACCTTTCGCATGATTACGTCAGCATCAACGCCGACTATCGCTCCTGAACCCGAACTCTCCCATGGATAAACTCGAACAGTTTCTGACGCGTGCCGAAGCCGTTCTCGCACGTGTTGAAGGGATGTTGCCGCCCGCCGCGCCTGAAATCGACTGGGATAAGGCCGTGGCGTTCCGCTGGCGCAAGCGTCAAGGACGTGGCTTTTTGCAGCCGGTGCCGAATCTGTCGGCGCTTTCGCTCGATGACCTTTGCAATATCGAACGTCAGAAGCAGTTGATCGAGCAGAACACGCGGCAGTTCGTGCGCAAGGCGCCGGCGAACAACGTGTTGCTCACGGGCGCGCGCGGGACGGGCAAGTCGTCGCTCATCAAGGCGTGCCTGAACGCGTATGCGTCGGAAGGGTTGCGGCTGATCGAAGTCGACAAGGACGATTTGCACGATCTTGGAGACATCGTCGACCTGATTTCGGCGCGGCCGGAGCGGTTTATCGTTTTCTGCGATGACCTCTCGTTCGAAGACGGCGAGTCGGGTTACAAGGCGCTGAAAGTGGCGCTCGACGGATCGATCTCGGCGCAATCTGACAACGTGCTGATCTACGCGACGTCGAATCGCCGCCATTTGTTGCCCGAATACATGAGCGACAACGAGACCTACAAGCACACATCGGATGGCGAGATTCATCCGGGCGAAGTGGTCGAGGAGAAGATTTCTCTCTCCGAGCGATTCGGCCTGTGGGTGAGCTTCTACCCGTTCAAGCAGGACGACTACCTGACCATCGTTGGACATTGGCTGAAGCATTTCGGCTGTCCGGAAGAAGAAATCACGAATGCGCGCGGCGATGCGCTCGTCTGGGCGCTCGAACGTGGCTCGCGCTCAGGCCGCGTCGCGTGGCAATTCGCACGCGACTATTCGGGCCGCAAGGCATGAACGCGGCGCAGCTTCCAACCACGGCGCCCGACGGGCGCAAGATGACCGATGTCGCGGTCGGCGTGCTCGTTCAGCCGGATGGCCGCTATCTGCTGGCGCAACGTCCGGAAGGCAAACCGTATGAGGGTTACTGGGAGTTTCCGGGCGGCAAGCTGGAGGCCGGCGAAAGCGTGGAAACGGCGCTCGTGCGGGAATTGCACGAGGAACTGGGTATCGATGTGACCGCTTGCGAGCGCTGGCGGACGCTGGAACACGATTATCCGCATGCCTACGTGCGGCTTTACTTCTGCAAGGTGACGGCGTGGGAAGGTGAGCCGGCCGGCCGGGAAGGTCAGGCGCTTGCCTGGCAACATCTTCCCGCCGATGTGACGCCGTTGCTACCCGCTGCCATTCCAGTGCTCGAATGGCTCGCGGCAGAGGCGGCTTAGGGCGATATCAAGCGCGAATTGAAGCGTTTAGTTGAGGCCGCTGTGGTCGTCATCTGGCGGCGTGTCCTGCTGACCGCCGCCAATCTTGTACTTCTCGGTCGCCCATGCGCCAAGGTCGATCTGCTTGCAACGGTCTGAACAAAACGGCCGGAACCGGCTTTCCGGTACCCAGCGTACATCCTTCGCGCAAGTCGGGCATTTAACGATGGTAGTCATTCGGCAGTGCGGATCTGATAAAGGTTGAGTTCGATAAATAAGGGTTTTTAGCCCGAATTAAAGACTGCACAGTGTCAGGTGAAACGGAATGTCGGCATCGACGGCACGGGGCCTCAAGTCACCATCCTGCACCGTGAAGCGCACCCACAGCATGTACTTGTTCGCGCTCGCCTCGGGAATCAGCCGCGTATCCGACGGTACCCGTACCTGCATCAACTGATACGTCCGGCCCGACAGCATCTGCTGATAGCTGCCCTGCATTGCCATCACCTTCGATGCCTGGCCCGATTCGCGTGCAAGCCGCAGCACGATTATGGCCGCGTCGCGCAAGGGCAGCATGGGCGTGACCCACTTCGCGATATCGCCGCGACGCTGTTCTGCCGGGCATTGCTGCCATGCAAAGTACGACGGCAGGTCGAAGCGGCAAGTCCCACCCGGAATGATCGTCCTGCTGCGGATACTGGCGAGCCATTCATTGTCCGCGAGATGCTGGCCGGTCTTGCCCTGCATCTGCCCGAGCCCGGCAAGCGTCTGTTCGATCTCGCCCAGCACTGACTCGAGCGCGTCCTGCTCGATTCCCGGATTGCCCCGAAACGGCGCCAGCGTCTGGCGTTGCCGTTCCAGTTCCTTCATCAGGTCGGCTTTCAGGTCGGTCCGTCCGGCGACTTCGGCAATCTCGAACAGCGTGGTCAATGCAGCGTGGTGTTCGCGCGGGTCTTCTTGAGTCAGAAAGAAGGTGAAGCGCTCGAAAAGATCTTCGAGACGCAGCAGCGTCCTGATTCGCTCGTTGAAGGGGTACTCGTAAAGGATCAAGCGCGCTCGCCTCGGCGTTGGTCGATAGTTTCGATGCGGAAAGTGAGGACATTCTAATGCCGCATCAAACCCCAAGCAAATCTCCACGTTCAATCACATCTGGCGCGCATTTTCAGCGCCGATCGTGAGGAATTCGAATGCGTTGCATGCACTTGTTAGGTACGCGGTTTGCTCTCGGCCGCGGCCATCTCGATATAGCGTGCGTGCAGGAGGTCGACCTCGCGCTGCAGTGTCTGCAGCGTGGCGGCAGAGTCGTTGACGACGACGTCATTTGCTGCGGCAAGCCGCGCTTCGCGTGTCGCCTGACGGGCGATGATGGCCAGCACCTGCTCCCGCGGGAAACCATTGCGCTGGATGACACGCTCGATCTGCGTTTCAACCGGGCAATCGACGACGAGAATCCTGTCAACCTTGCTCGCGCGTTCCCCGGCCTCGATCAGCAACGGCACCACGACGATGTGATACGCGCTGCGCGCTTCGCTGCGTTGCCGCTCGCTTTCCGCGCGGATCAGCGGATGCGTGATGGATTCGAGTTGCGCCTTGGCAGCGGGATCGGTGAACACGCGGGCCCGCATTTTCGCGCGGTCCATGGCGCCGTCGGCGGTGACGAAATCCGGGCCGAACGCGCTCTCGATCAGCGGCATGGCGACGCCGCCCGGCGCGGTGATCTGATGCGCGATCAGGTCGGCGTCGATGACCGTTACGCCGCGCGCCGAGAACATATCCGCCACGGTCGTCTTGCCGCTTCCTATCCCGCCGGTCAGGCCAATGCTGAACATCTCGTGACTCCCCCTTTATCCAAACAGCGTATAGAACGGCGTGCCGAAGAAAAGCGTGATGACGCCGCCCGCGGCGAGGAAGGGCCCGAACGGCAGCGGTTCCTCGAAGCGCATCTTGCCTATGCCGGTAGCCACCAGCCCGAAGATCGCGCCCGCAATGGCAGAAACCAGCACGATCTGGGGCAACGCTTCCCAGCCGAGCCACGCGCCGAGCGCGGCGAGCAGCTTGAAGTCGCCGTAACCCATTCCTTCCACGCCGCGTACGAGCCGGAAGAGCCAATACACGCACCACAGAAACAGATATCCCGCGATGGCTCCGATCACGGCTTCGCTCAGCGGAGCAAAGCCCGTATCGCCGAGATTGACGATCAGACCCGCCCACAGCAGCGGCAAGGTAAGCGAGTCGGGGAGATAGCGGGTGTCGAAGTCGATAAGGCTCATGGCGAGCAGCATGGCGCACAAGCCGAACGCCACAAGCGCGATCCAGTCTGGCCCGAACGCATAGAGCGAGAGAGCAGCGAGCAGCGCGGTCGCCAACTCCGTCAGCGGGTAGCGCGCGCTCACCCGGGCGTGGCATTTGGCGCAACGGCCGCGCAGCAGCAGAAAGCTCACGACCGGGATGTTTTCCCATGGACGCAGCACGTGGCCGCAATGTGGACATGCGCTGCGCGGGACGGCGAGGTTGTAGCGTTCTATTGGCTTCGGTTTTACATCGCTTTCCACGGCAGTGGTTTCAGCCTGCCACGCACGCTCCAGCATGATCGGCAGACGGTGCACGACGACTGTCAGGAAGCTGCCGATCACCAGCCCGAAGACGATCGCGAAACCATACTGCGCCACGAGCGGCAGGGTGCCGAAAGCGGAACTGTAAGCGTCGAGATAGCGGCCTGAAAACTCCGCCTGATACAAGGGATGCATGACTGTCCTGGGTCGAATTCGGCTGCGATCCTACACTACCTACACCACGTTCCCGAGCTGCACGATCGGAAGATACATCGCCACGACAAGGCCGCCCACCAGCGCGCCCAGCACCACGATCACCACCGGCTCGCACAAGCTGGCGAAAGCGCTGTTTCGTTCGTCGACCTGACGGTCGCCCAGTGTAGCCAGATCGAGCAGCATTGCGTCTAGCGACCCGGATTCTTCGGCGACGGCTATGGGTTGCACGACGTCGGGCGGAAAGCAGCCGGCCGCGCGCATGGCGGCGGCAAGGCGTTCGCCGCGGCGCAGACGTCCCGCTATCTCGACGGTGGCGGTATCGAAGATGCGGTTTCCCGTGGCCTTCGACAACGAATCGAACGCATCCGACAACGGCGTCCCCGCCGCGAGCAAGGTGCCGAGCGCGCGGCTCCACCGGGCGACGGCGAGCGCCCGCAGCAGCGAGCCCGCCAGCGGCAATCTGAGCATGGCGCGGTCGAACGCGCTGCGGGCTGACGGCACGCGTCGCAGAAGCCGCTTGAACGCGATCACGGAAACCGCGCAGAAGAGCGCGAACGGCACGCTCCAGCGCGCGACGCCGTCCGAAAGAGCCAGCACGAACAACGTCGGTGCGGGCAGCTTGGCGCTGAAGCCATCGAAGATGGTTTTGAACGTCGGCACCACGCCGATCAGCAGTCCCGCCGTAATGACAAGCGAAAGTAGCAGTACGGCGACCGGATAGGTAAGCGCGGCACGCAGCTTCGCCCGCTGGGCGCCCGCCCGTTCTCGATCTTCCGCGAGGCGCGCGAGCACGGTCGGCAGTGCGCCGGCGAGTTCACCGACCGATACAAGCTGGCAATACAGTGCGTTGAAGCATGCCGGATGACGCCCGAGCGCTTCCGAAAACGCTACGCCTTGCGTGATGTCCCGCGCAACCGCTCCGACAATACGCGGCAAGCCGCCGCGCGAAGGCGTTTGCGCGATCAGGTCGAGACATGGCGCAAGCGGCAGCCCGGCGCGCAGCAAACCGGCGAGTTGCCGGGTGAACAGGGTGACATCGGCGGCTTTGGCTTTTGGCGGCGGCGCCGGTCCCATTCCTGTGAGTTCGAGCACTGTGACGCCGTTGCGCTTGAGCGCAGCGCGGGCGGTCGTGGCGTCCATGGCAATAGTCTTGCCCCGCTTGTTCGCGCCGGTGGCGTCGATGCCCCGCCAGTTGAAGCGAGTATCGGATGGTTGCGATGCTTGCGGTGTTTGCGGTAGTTGCATTAGCCGACCTCCGTCGCACCGGCAGCTTCCGCCACGCTCGTTACGCCTTCCCGCACCCGGGCGAAGGCAGCGTCGCGCAGGCTTGGCATGCCTTCGCTCCGTGCCTGCCGCATGACGGCATGCGTGGCGGCGCGAGCAACGATGAGTTCGCGCATTGCTTCGGAAACGGGCATGAGTTGATGCACGCCAACTCGTCCGCGATAGCCGATGCCATGACAGGCAGCACAGCCGCGCGGTTCGAGCGGCCGGAAGCCCGGCTCCAGTTCCAGGTCGGACGCCACACGGCACGCTTCGCAAAGCCGGCGCACCAGCCGTTGAGCCGTGACGAGCCTGAGCGCCGATGCCAGGTTGTACGGCGCAATGCCAATGTCGATCAGGCGTGCGATGGCAGCGGGCGCGTCGTTCGTGTGAAGCGTGGAGAGCACGAGATGCCCGGTTTGCGCCGCCTTCACGGCTACATCGGCGGTCTCGGCGTCGCGGATCTCGCCCACCATGATCACGTCCGGGTCCTGCCGCATGAACGCCCGCAACGCGACCGCGAAGGTGAGACCGGCTTTGTCCCGCACGCTGACCTGATTGATGCCGGCGAGCTGGATTTCAGCGGGATCCTCAACGGAGCAGACATTGCGCGATTCGGCATTGAGCATCTGCAGGAAGCAATACAACGACAAGGTCTTGCCGCTGCCGGTCGGACCGGTCACGAGCACAAGACCGTGCGGCGCGTGGATTGCGGCCTCGACGGTCCTCTGCTGATCGGCTGCAAGCCCGAGTGCCGCCAACGATAAATCCTTGGGTAGCGAATCCAGCCGGCGCAAAACGAGCTTCTCGCCAAACAGCACCGGCAGGGAATTGACCCGATAGTCCTCAGGACTCCCATTTGCAAGCGGCAGCCGCAAGCGCCCGTCTTGTGGCACGCGCCGCTCCGCAATGTCCATCCGCGCCAGCACTTTGATGCGCGTGGTGAAGGCATCGCGCAAGTGGGGCGGCGGCGTGAGATACGTGTGCAGCGCGCCGTCGATCCGCAAACGGATTCGCCATTCGTGCTCGCCAGGCTCGACGTGGATATCGGACGCGCCGCGTGACGCGGCTTTGCGCAAGGTATCGGTGAGAAGCGCGACGGCGGGCGCGCTGTCTGCCTCGGCAATAGCTTCGGCGGGCCGGGCGCTGAACGGCGGCGGCGGGCTGGAAAAGGTTGCAGGCGGGGAGGAGGACATGGGCGTGGCTCGGTGATCGGTATGTCCCGATCATGACCTCGCACGCCATCGATTGAAACTAGACCGAATGGCTAACGCTTGCAGGTGCAAAAAATTAGACCGAATGGCTAACGCGATGCAACCGGCGACGCAAATCCCGCAAAACAGGGCAATCTGGTGCAACCCGAAACCCTGGACTGCATCCTCTTATGACACCGCCATCTTTCTTACTTTTGTTTCTTGGGCAATACGCCCTGTGGCTGGAAGACCTTCACTGTGCGAATGGCCTGACCGTCGCTGCGCATCACTTCGAAATGCACGCCCGCAATGCGCACGCTCACGTCGCCGTCGGGAATCTCTTCGAGCGTCTCGAGGATCAGCCCGTTCAGCGTTTTCGGGCCGTCGGTGGGAAGCGTCAGCTTGAGCCAGCGGTTCAGTTCGCGCAGCGGCATGCTGCCGGCCACAATGCATTCGCCGTTCTCGTTCCAGCCGCCGCTCGAACCGGCGCCGCGTGGAATGGTGGTCGTGAACTCGCCTATCAGTTCTTCAATGATGTCTTCCGGCGTGACGAGGCCCTGCAACTCGCCGTATTCATTCACCACGATCGCGATCCGATGGCGGCTTTCCTGGAAAAACTGCAGTTGCTGGAACACGGGCGTGCCGGCCGGAACGAAGTACGGTTCGGCGAGCAACTCGCGCAAGGTCTCGCGCTCGAACTCCTGGTTATGCAGCGCCGACAGCGTTTTTCTCACGTGCAGCACGCCCAGCACACGATCTATATCGCCTTGATATACGACCAACTTGTTGTGATAGCAGGTTTCGAGTTGATGAAGAATGGTGTCGAAAGGGGCATCGAAATCGAGCGACTCTATCCGGCGGCGCGGGATCATCACGTCGTCTACCGTGATGTTTTCGAGGTCGAACAGGTTCAGCAAGATGCTGCGGTGCTTGGTCGGCATGAAGTTGCCGGATTCCAGCACGACAGTGCGCAATTCCTCGGTGGAAAGCCGCTGATCCCGCCCGCCCTTCGTATTGATATGCAGCAGACGCAGCACGCCATTGGCGAACAGGTTGACGAACCACACAAGCGGCCGGGCTACGCGCATCAGCGGCGAAAGAACCAGGCTCGCCGGCAATGCGACTTTTTCCGGATACGTCGCGCCGACAATCTTCGGCGCGATTTCCGCGAACACAATAATGAGGAAGGCGACGATCCCGGTTGCGACCGACAGCACGATGTTGTCGTGCCCGAAAGTGCGCAGCGCAATGGAGGTGGTCAGCGCCGAAATGATCGTATTGATCAGATTGTTGCCAATCAGGATCACGCTCAGCAACTGGTCCGTCTTGGCCAGCAGCCCTTGCGTGACGCGGGCGCGCAGCGAACCCTGGTTGGCGAGGTGTTTGAGGCGATGGCGATTGAGCGCCATCATCGATGTTTCGGAAATCGAGAAAAAAGCGGAGAAAAACAGCAACAGAAAAATGGCGCAAATTTGCGCCCATAAGGGAATGTGGTCCACGCGAGGTTCAAAGAGGGAGGATGGGAAAGACTATAGCAGAGGCCAAAACGATTGCTTCTCGTGCGCCGCCAGGCTTTCTGGACGGCCGTCGGAACGGCCGATCCTCCTTCTGATCCGCTAAGTGTTCAGGCGAAACGGATTTCAAATTCTGAGCCGTAGGCGGCGAGCAGTTTGCCGATCTCAGCATCGATGGTTTCCTTGGTCCAGGTAACGAAACGTCGCCAGTGATACTTTGCATGCTTCCAAACGATTTCGATCAGGTTCAGCTCGGGACTGTAGGGCGGCAGATGGAAGAGCACCATGCGATGCTCGAGAAACCACCGGTCGATCGTTTCCTGCTCGATGTTGTGATGAATCGAGGCGTTGTCGAGGACGACCACCGTCATCAGACCGGGCGAGCCGTCCTTCGCGATCTGGTCAAGAAACTCAACGACGGCGGGGCGTTTGATGGTCGCCTTGCTGACTTCATGCTTCAGAAGGTTGGCGCCGAAATCAAATGCGCCGAGGACCGAGCGTCTGCAATGCGGCCGAGGAACAACACGGTGTGGCTCGCCGATGGGCGACCAGCCGCGTTGCACCGGCGGTGAAGCGCAGAACCCTGATTGGTCAAAGTAGACCAGGCGGCACGCCCCATCACGAGCGGCCTGCTGCAACTTTGAGAGCGTGCCTGCTTTCACGGCGAACTCCAGTTCGTCGCGCTTTTTTTGAGCGAGTAGCGGCCACGTTTGTAGGAAAACCCCGCGCGCTTGAGCGCCACCGACAGCGTTTCCAGGCGGCATGGCAAAGGCTGGCCATGCACCTCCTCAATGCGCAGCGCGATCTGCTTGAGCGTCATCGATTCGGTGCGGGCCGCTTCGATGGCAGTGGCGATCAAGGCATCAGACAACGCGCGAGGCCGCCCGCCTTTATGCCCGGTCAGCAAACCACACAGGCCCCTGTCGTTCCAGGAATGCACCCAGTTGTACACCGACTTGTCGCTCACATCGAGCTCGACGGCGATCTCATGAACCCGTCGGCCGCTGCCAAGCTCCAGCAGACCCAGCCCTCGGGTTCGAAAGTCTTGATGAGGATGCTTGCGCGAGAGTTGTTGCAAGGTCTTCGTCTCCGCTTCGGTCAGTTCAACAGCACATTTCATCGGCAGGCAGGTAATCAGGATGGGATTGCCTGTCAGACTCGCCATTCTGAAATTCGTTTACTCCGCACACTTAACTACGCACTGCTTTTATTGACTGCAGGTGAAGCTGCCTGCCGAATTCGCGTCTCCGCCGGTGAATTTCGGCCACGTCGGATAACGGCAAAGGGGACGCGTGCGCCCGAGTGTTGCGGGTGTCGAGTCTGTCATCGTCAGGGTGCCCGGCGCCGTACCGTTCTCCACCCACTGTTCGAGTGCGCCAAGCGAATCGACTTGCGGCAGGAATGGGCCGGTGCCGTGGCCAACGCCCGGCATCAGGTAAAAACGCGCGAAGTTATCGACGGAAGACTGGCCGAACTTCTGCACCAGGGCGTTGTAATAGTCCACGGACGAATCGGTGCTGACGATTTCATCGGCGAGACCGTGGGTGATGATCGCCTTGCCGCCTTTCGCGATGAATGCCGAGAGGTCGGGATTGGTGGCGTCGCTTTCGGCCGAAACCTGCTGGACCTGCCCCTGGTATGCGCCGGGATTGAGCGGGTCGAAGGTGAGCGAATTGAAAGTCGGAATGCGCGTGATGAAGTACTTGACCCATTGGTCGCCGGTGACCCACTGGTTTGCGTCGTTCTTGCCGGCAGGGTTGGCAGGCGTTGGAGAAGTGCCGAAATCGCGCGTGGTGTACTGACCCGCGAACACCGATCCGGCAAGGATGTTGTAGCCGGCGTAACGCGTGACGCCGTTTGCAAGCGGATAGGGCAGGAGCAAGGGTGATGCAATCGTGTTGACGGTCGCGATCTGCGCGTCCGAAAGACATGTATCGCCGGTGTCCTTGCCATCCGGGCAGCGCACGGCGGCGAGAACCGCCGGCGCCTGCAGCTTGCAGGCGGCGACGTTGGAGATGATGCCGTCGGCCACGCCATCGAGCGTATCGCAGGCTTTGGTCACGGCGTTTTGCAGCAGGACGGTCTTTTTGACGTCGAGCCAGCCCGCGCCGCCGTTGAGATAAAGCGCACGCCCGAGTACGACATTCGACAGCCGCAGGCCGGTGTAATTGAGCGCGGGGCGGTTCACGACAATGCCGTCGTAATCCGCAGGCCAGCGCTGGATCACGGTGAGGCCGTCGCGGCCGCCGGTCGAGCTGCCGAAGAAATAGGTTTTTGCAGGCGTCGTGTTGTAGCGCGCCTTGAGCAAAAGCATGGCGACATCGTGCGTTTTCTTCAGCGTCAGGCCGCCGTAGTTGGCGAGCGCTTCGTCGTTGGCGGCGAACGAGCCGTCGGTGATGCTCTTGCTCTGGTGACCGGAATCATCGCCAAAGGTTACGTAGCCGCGGGCGAGGGGTGTCGATGAACCGGCGGGCGCCATGTCGAGTGCGGCAAGTCCGGTGATGAGCGTGCCGTCGAAGCCGCCGCCGCCGTACTGCAGCGCCTTGTTGTTCCACGCGGTCGGCAGGTTGACTTCGAAGTTGATGCTCGGCGCGGTTGTATCGACGGGAGCGATGGTGCCGTTCACCTGGCAATACTCGCCGGACGTGGCCGATGCCGCAACCAGCGTCGCGCTTGCGACCGCCGCACCGCTGCTGGGCGCGCCGATGGATGCCGCCGCGATCTTCATGCCGCCGAGCGCCGAGCACGCGGCGGCGGCTGTGACCGCCGGTGGCGTGCCGCCCGAATCCGATGATGACCCGCCGCAGCCGGAAAGCGTCGCGGCGAGTAGAGATAAGCCGCAAGCGGCCAGGTAAATTTTCATAATTCTGTCTCCGTATGTTTATGAACTGCTGCCTTGCAAAAACTGTTCAGTCGGTCGCGCCGGCTGCGGATGGAGCAATGACGTGAGCCAACCTTTCCACGCCGAACAATGCGCGCACGCCTTCGTGCGAGCCGAGCATGGCGGCTCCGTTGTGGCCGACGCCCGGCACTTCCCAGCATCGATGACTCAGCGCCGGATGCCTTTCCTTGAGGTATGCGAAGTAGGACCGCCCGCGTGCGAGCCTGTGCGGCCCCTGAGCGGCGGCGGCGCAAGAACGGTCGAGCGCGTCGTGATGCGGATCGCGATCCTCCTGGCCGAGCAGGTAGATCACATCGGCGGCGGCGTAGCGTTGTTCGAGCGCTTCAAACTGCGCGGCCTCCACATAACGGGGCGCGCGTCGCACGCCGTATTTCCAGTTGTCCACGCCGGGGCACCGGGCTGTATCGGCGGGACGCAATATGCCTTGGGCGTCAGGGCGCATTGCATCGAAGTACACATACGACGACGGATTCGCAATCACGTAGCGGCAATGCACGCCGGGCGCCTTGCATCCCGCCCCGACGATCGCGTACCGGTGCGCAACCTGCGCGCCGCCAGAATGCCCGGCAATGACGACATCGGTCAACGCCGGAAACCGTGCGCGATCCGCGAATTGTTCAATGAGTGCATCGAGGACATCGAAGGAACTGAGCGGCGCGGGACCGACCGCGTCGTCGCCGCCCATCCACGATGTCCACTCCCAATGCAGCGTGTCGGCAGGCAAGCCGTGCGCGCCGATATCCGCAGTCGCGAGAAATTGCGGCACGAGCAACAACGTGCGGGCCGGATCGGTCGATGCCGCCGCCAGCGCGTTCTGCGCCGAGAGCAAATAGGCGTCGGCATCGCGCAAACGGCCATGCAACAGAACCACGATGCGCGAAACATTTGCTGCATCGCGTTCTTGCATCGAACGATAAAACGGCACAACGCCAGTCCCGCGAGGCGTGGCAACACGCAGGTGTTCGTTGCCGACGGCGCCGACCGGTTGCTCGTTACGGGGTTTATCGAAAAGGGTCATTTAATCCACCGCAACGGCTTCGGGGTCGCGGCGCAGGCGCTGCCCGGAGCGGGTCAGTCCAACCAGCGCGAGCGACACGACGCCTGCAAAAATCAGGTAGTACGCCGGAACGATGTTCGATCCGGTCAGGGTAATCAGCGTGGAGACCGTCAGCGGCGCGAGGCCGCCGAACACGGTGACCGCGATGTTGTACGAGAGCGCCACGCCGGTCGAGCGCGTTGCCGTCGGGAAAAGCTGCGTGAGCATGCCGGGGTGCGGCCCGGACATCAGGCTGAGCACAACGGAGGCGACCATTTGCGCGGCGAACACCCGTCCCGGCGTAGGCGATGCAAGCACCCACGCGAACAGCGGATACGCGATCACGACCCACACAATCGTCACGGGAAAGAACAGCCGGAACGCGCCCACGCGGTCCGCGAGTTTCCCCGCGAGTGGATACCCCACGATTGAGATCAACCCGGAAACCGCCGTTCCCATCAACGCGTTCTTGAGCGGCAAGTGCAATTGCCGCTCGACATAAAGCGGCAGGAAGGTGTGCCACAGGTAATTCGTGGCCGTGCCCACGATGATCACGCCCATCGCACACAAGGAGGCATCGCTGCGTTGTTTGAAAAAGCCGCGAATGGTCTGGCGCGGCGCATGGCCGAGCCGCTGGCGCAGTTCCACGAACTCGGGCGATTCCGCGACCTTGTGCCGGATATAGAACCCGACGGGCCCGACCAGAGCGCCGAGCAAGAACGGCACGCGCCAGCCCCAGGATTCAAGCGATGCACGATCGAGATTCGTGGTCAGCAAATAACCGCAAGCCGACGACAACACCAGCGCCACCGCCTGCGACGTCATCTGGAAGCTGCCGAAGAACATCTTCTTGCCGCGCGGTGCGTATTCGGTGAGCATCGCGGCGGCGGTCGCGAACTCGCCGCCCACCGACAAACCCTGGAGCACCCGCGCAAGCAACACAAGCAGCGGCGCGGCAATGCCGATGCTGGAATATCCCGGCGTCAATCCCATGAGCAAGGTGCTTGCGGCCATCAGCAGGATGAGCATGGACAGCGTGCGCCGGCGGCCGACGCGATCGGCGTACGCGCCAATCGCAATCCCGCCGAGCGGTCGCACGATAAACCCGACCGCGAACGTGCCGAGTGTCAGCGTGGTTGAAAGCGCTGTGTTACCGACCGGAAAAAACACATGCGCGATGATCTTCGCGAAGTAGCCATAAATGAGGAAATCGAACCATTCCAGCCCGTTGCCGATCACGGACGCCAGCACGGCGCGGCGAATCTGCGATTTGCTCAGCGTCGAGGCCGCCGTCGGCGGGAAGGCCGGTGAGCTTGAAGGGAAGGTCGTTTCCATACGTCTCCTGAAACGTTTGTTATCTAGTTGTATTTGAATGGAAGAGTACGAAACGGGTTGGCAAATGTAAAATACATATGAAATGGCATTGCCATATATCCTGAATATGTGAGGGGAATCAATGGAATTGCGTCATCTCCGGTATTTCCTCACTGTCGCGGAAGAACGCCAGTTCACGCGCGCGGCCGCGCGGCTGCATATCCAGCAACCGCCGTTATCGCAGCAAATCCAGGAACTGGAGCGCGAACTCGGCTTCGCCTTGTTCGCGCGGCTGCCGCGCGGCGTGGAATTGACATCGGCGGGGGCGGCTTTTGCCGTCGATGCCCAAGCGGTGCTAGATGCTCTGGACCAGGGCGTCACGAACGCTCGCCGCGTGGCAAACGGACAATTGGGGTCCGTGCGAATCGCCCTGACAAGTTCGGCCGCGTTCCATCCGCTCGCGACCGCCGCGATTCGTCAGTTCCGCGCGGCGCATCCGGATATCGCCATCGACCTGAACGAGATCAACGCTGCGGGGATCATCGAACGAATGATGAGCGGGCGTATCGATGCCGCAATCCTGCGCAAACCCATCGAGACGCCCGTGGAATTGCGCTTCGATCTGCTGCACGAAGAGCGCATGGTGCTCGTGCTGCCGGTCGGACATGCGTTGCTCGTGCGTCCAAAAGGCAGGCGGCCACGTAGATCAGATGAGCAGCCTCAGGTTCCGTTGAAGGCGCTTGCCGGCGAATCTTTCATTTTCGTTCGACGTCCCGGCGCGCCGGGCATGTATGCCGACTTCATCCGCGCGTGCGAAGCGGCCGGATTCAAGCCGGACGTAGTGAGCGAAGTGCCGCGCATGTCGAGTGCGATCAACCTCGTGGCGGCAGGTGCGGGCATCACGCTCGTACCGGCGTCCATGCAGCGATACCAGCAGGAAAGCGTCGTGTATTGCGCTGTGGCCGGTGACGAAGCGTTTTCAGCGCCGCTTCATCTCGTGACGCATCGAAGCTCGGCGAACCCGGCGGCGGCGCGGTTTGCTCAAGCCGTGCTTGATTTCGTCGTGCCGAAGACACAGCCCTGAAACACCGTGAAATATTACGGAACGCTTCCCGTCAAATCGGGTACGAACGCAAGTCCGCGTTTTCCCTCAGAATCGGTGGAATAAACGGGTGCGATGGCGCGTTTGAAGAGTGTCGGTCTGCACGGCTGCATGGGCAGAACCACCACATGACAACCGTCGATCCACCCCATTCCCGCACGGAGTTCCAATGTCCACGCAAGCCGCCAACGTTGCGTCAAAACAGCCTGAAGCCGAGGCGCCGCTGCGCTACACGCGCACGGCGATGGTCCTGCACTGGCTGGTCGCTGTGCTGATCATTTGCAATGTCGTGCTCGGACTGTCGGCAGAAAAGTTTCCGGACAACTGGATACGGCCGATCGTCGATACCCACAAGTCCATCGGCATCACGGTGCTCGGGCTGGTCCTGCTGCGCATCTTGTGGCGGGTATCGCATCGGCCGCCGCCGCTGCCGAAGACGTTTCCGAAATGGGAACACGTCGCCGCGCATATCGCGCATTTCCTGCTGTATCTGTTGATGATTGGTTTGCCGCTGTCAGGCTGGCTGCACGATTCGGCCTGGAACGCCGCAGCCTCGCATCCGATGCACCTTTTCGGCGTGATTCCGTGGCCGCGCATTGGTTACGTAATGAACCTCGATCCCGCGCTGAAGGAGACGCTGCACGATCGTTTCGGCGCATTGCACACGTGGCTGGGTTATGCGCTGTACGCACTTTTCGCGATGCACGTAGGCGGCGCGCTCAAGCATCAATGGATCGACCGGAAGTCGGTGATTTCGCGGATGGTGCCGTAATGGACTTGGAACTCAAGACCGCGCCGGCGCTTCCCGCGAAACACGCGTCCAGACCCACACAAACCTCGCTTGAAGCAGCGCTTGCGAAAGCATCGCCACGCATTGCGCCGCGTCCGGTGACGGTCGCAAGCGTGCTGATTCACGGCAGTGTGGTCGTGCTCTGGATGGTTCTTTTTGCCCGCGCGTTCTTCCTGCATGGCGTGGTCGCGTGGTCGACGGGGATCGCGTATGTCGTCTACGACACCTTGTTGCTGATGTTCGTCGGCGCGAAATCGTGGACGCTGGTGAAACGGCCCAAGCCGCTCGACCGTCAACAGCTCGAACAGGGTTTGCCGGCGCTTGGCGTGATCGTCGCCTCGCACAACGAGGCGGCCGTGTTGCCGAACACGCTTGCCAAGCTGCTCGGCCAGACCCACAGCGCAGCGCAAATCGTGATCGCCGACGATGGTTCCACCGACGCCACCGCCGAACTTCTCACGCAACGTTTCGGTTTGATCAAGCCAGTGGAAGGCGAGTTGAGCGCGGCATCGACGATCTATTCCAATCTCTTCTGGCTTCGTGTCCCGCACGGCGGGAAAGCGCGGGCGCTGAACGCCGCCATCGAAAAGATCAGCACGCCGATCGTGATGACCTGCGACGCCGACACACGTCTCGCCGATGACGCCGTCCTCGCCATGCGCAGCGCCTTCGCCGCGCGCGCGAACCTCGTGGCGGCGGCAGGCATTCTGGTGCCGGTCTGCAGCAAAACGCTCAGCGGACGCTTTTTCCAGTGGTTCCAGACGTACGAATACATTCGTAATTTCATCTCGCGCTTTGCCTGGATGCGCGCCGACAGCCTGCTGCTGATCTCGGGCGCGTTTGCGTCGTTTCGACGTGACGCGCTGGTCGCGGTCGGCGGGTTCGACGCCGAATGTCTCGTTGAAGACTACGAACTGATTCACCGGTTGCGCCGTCACGCGGTGGATCACGGTCTCGATTGGGACGTGCGTGTGGTTGGCAATGCGCACGCGATCACGGACGCGCCGAGTTCGCTCAGCGGTTTCATGCGCCAGCGCCGCCGCTGGTTCGCGGGTTTCCTGCAGACGCAATACTGGAACCGCGATATGACCGGCAATCGCCGATACGGCAAGCTCGGTCTCCTGATGTTGCCCGTCAAGGCGTTCGATACCCTGCAGCCCATCTACGGCCTGACGGCGTTTGCGTTGCTGATCGGGTTTATCGTGGAGCGGCGCGGCGCCGTGGTGCTGCCGATTTTCAGCGTGATCGGCGCGAAAATCCTGCTCGATTTCGCGTTTCACTTGTGGACCGTGCACCTGTACCGCCGATGGACCGGCGACACAGCCGGATCGAGCTTGTGGATGGCGGTTGTATCGGCGGTGGTCGAGCCGTTCACGTTCCAGTTGTTGCGCCACACGGGCGCGGCGCTGGGCTGGGTCGATTTCCTGGGACGTTCGCGCGCCTGGGGCGTGCAAACGAGAGCGGGTCTCGCCGCAGCCGATGAAGCCTGACGGCCGCGACGTCAGCTATCGCCCGTAGCGAATCACCATACTCGACGTTGCCAGCACGTGATCCTTCATCGCGGCAATCAACGTGTCGCGATTGAGCGCGGGCGGCATCGTTTCTCCGGCAAGATCCAGCGCGTAAGCCTGCACTACGTAGTGATGGGGTGCATCGCCGCGTGGTGGGCACGGACCGTAATAACCATCTTTCCCCGTCCGGTTGATCCCGCCGATACTTCCCGCCGGCGGCGGTCCGCCTTCTTCGAGCGTTGTCACGGACGCCGGAATCCCATACATGACCCAATGCACGATGCCGAGGCCTTTGGCGCCATCGGGATCGTAGATTGTCACCGCGAAGCTCTTCGTACCCGACGGCACGTTGCGCCATGCGAGCGGCAACGAGACGTTCTTGCCGCCACAGTCCTGCGCGCTCGCGGCGTGGCGGGAATCGAGTGTGGCGTTATCGGAGAGGGTGGGTGAGGTGAGGGTGAAGCGGTTATCAGCGAGGGCCGCGGCGCTCAGGCCGAGCCCCGCGCACAGGGCAAGCATGTCAATCTTTCGAAGGTTCATTGCCATTTTTTAGGATCGCCGCCTAACGCGGCACAGGTATCGAAGGTAATGGCGCGCAGCTTTGCCTCGCCAATTTGTCCCGACAACGCATAACCCGCTTGTTCCGTGGTCCAGTAGAACGTGCGTCGCGTGCCGTCGCGCAACATGCGGATTGCATATTCCTCCCGACGCTTGCCCGTACTGCTAGTCATATAAAGCGTGAGACGCTCGCCGCTCGCGTTCTGATACATGAACTGCGCGGCAGGTCCGTCCTCGCCCGGCAACAGACGGCCGCCGACCAGTTCGAACCCGTATTCGTGCAGCGACGGAATCGTCAACGACCGGTTGAGCCGCTTCGAAAGCCACGTCACCAGATGATCTTCCTGTGACGCGGCGACTTCCACCGCGTGCCGCTGTTCAGGCGCGTACACGGCGTAAGCGATGTCCGCGCGCTGCGCGAACATCGGCGCACGTTTGTCGCGACCGATCATCGGCAACATCATGTGCATCAGGAACCCGCACGCGATACCCACGGCCAGCCAGCTCGCCGCCATGAGATAACGCCGCCGCGGCCGCACGACGACCACTTGCGGTTCCTGGTCCGCCGTCCCGGCAAACAGCGCGCGCAACGCGTTGTCCTGCGCCCGATACGCCGCCACCGTCGCCGCGCTCTCCGGATCGCGGGCAATGCGCGCGGCGATTTCGGCGCGCTCTGCGTCCGTGGATTCATCGTCGATAAACGCCGACAGCGCTCGCAGCTCATCGGCTGAAGCGCTCGATTCCGGCCGGTCCGGATTTTCGGGTTTCGTCATGTGCCACTCACGATTTTCAACGACGCCGATTTGCGGCCCGGTTCCTCTCCCAGCATCACGCGCATGTGTTCGCGTGCGCGGGAAAGGCGCGACATCACCGTTCCAGCCGGCACGTTCAGCACCGCCGATGCCTCCTGATAACTCATGTCCTCCACGCATACGAGCAGCATGACTTCGCGCTGCTCGACAGGCAGGCAATATAACGCGCGCTGCACGTCGCGCAGCACGAGGCCGTCCACTTCGCCAACGGGCGCGGCCATCTGGCGCCAGGGCGCGGTTTCATCGTCGACGGCAATGTCGCGCCGGCCCCGCAATTGATCGATGTAAAGATTGCGCATGATCGTGAAAAGCCATGCGCGCAGGTTGCTGCCCACGCGAAACGCGGCCGAGCGGCCGAGCGCGCGCTCCGTGACGTCCTGCACGAGGTCGTCGGCCCAGGCGCGGTCTCCCGTCAGCGCGCGCGCATAACGCCGCAACTGCGGGAGAATCCCAACGAGATCAGTATCGAAACTCAACGCCCTTCGCCCATCACATGTTCAGGTTTGCTGTCCGGTCTCACTCGCGCCACATGTTTTATTGCTTCACCGTGTGCCACATGTCCTTGAAGTTCTCGCCCTTGGCGTCGCCCGCCTTGGTGTCTTTCGCGAACGTGTACACGCGCTTGCCTTTGTAAGCCCATTGTTTGCCGCCATCGGCGGTGGACATGACCGTCCAGTCGCCCTGCGGCTGGTCCGATGCATCTGCCATTGCCGCTGGCCATGCCTGCGCGCAGCCGCCCGAGCAGGCGCTTGGACCGGAGGCGGTGTCTTTGTCGAACGTGTAGAGCGTCATGCCCTTGGAATCGGTGAACATGCCGTTCGCGGCCACAGGCGGCGCGGCATGAACGGTCAGGCTGAACGTGGCGGCAAGCGCCGCGGCGAGCATCGGGATTCGCGTTTTCATTGTCTCTTCCATTTATCGATACGGTTTAAACGAACATCACCCGCGCAATATTCCGGCGGGCTGCGAATATTCTGGTCCGATTTGCGAAGGGCGGCAGAGTTTTCTCCATTCCAAAGCCGAATCACGGACGTCGCTACAATCGACACGTCCCCGTAACCCTGAAACAGACGAGGTGAAATGGTGCAGGACAGCAAGAAGTCATCGGCGGCGAGAAAGCGTCCACTCGACGGAATCCGTGTGCTGGATTTATCGCGCGTGCTGGCCGGGCCGTGGTGCACGCAAAATCTCGCGGATCTTGGCGCGGAAGTGTTCAAGATCGAACGCCCGGGTACGGGCGACGATACCCGCATGTGGGGCCCGCCGTTCCTGCGCGATGCCGACGGCAACAACACCTCCGAGAGCGCCTATTTCCTCTGCGCGAATCGCAACAAGCAGTCGGTCGCCATCGATATGAGTTCGCCGGAAGGCGCGGCGCTCATCCGTGAGTTCGCGAAATCCTGCGATGTGGTCGTCGAAAACTTCAAGGTCGGCGGGCTGAAGAAATATGGCCTGGATTACGTGAGTCTTTCCGAGCTGAACCCGCGGCTGGTGTATTGCTCGGTGACGGGTTTCGGTCAAAGCGGGCCGTTGTCGCAACGCGCGGGATACGACTTCCTGATCCAGGGCATGGGCGGCCTGATGAGCATCACCGGTGAACCCGACAGCGTGGCCGGCGGTGGTCCGGAGAAAGTCGGCGTGGCCGTGACCGACCTGATGGCCGGCATGTACGCGACCACGGGCATTCTCGCGGCCTTGATGGAGCGCGAGAAAAGCGGCCTTGGGCAACATCTCGACATCTCGCTGTTCGACGCGCAGCTCGCCATGCTCGCCAACCAGTCGATGAACTACCTCACCACCGGCATCGCGCCAAAGCGCATGGGCAACGCACACCCGAACATCGTGCCATATCAGACGTTCGCGGCGAGCGACGGCCATGTGATCGTTGCGTGCGGGAACGATGGCCAGTTTCGCGCACTCTGCACGGCGATGAACGTGCCGGAGCTTGCCATCGATTCGCGCTTTGCGACCAACAGCGGCCGCAGCGTGAACCGCGCGGAGTTATTGCCGCAATTGGGCGCGGTGTTCATGACCCGCACGCGCGATGCATGGGTCGCGGCGCTCGAAGCGTGCGGCGTGCCGTGCGGACCGATCAACGACATCGAGCAGGCGTTCGGTTCGGAACAGGCGGTGTATCGCGAGTCGGCGCGCGAGATTGCGCATCCGGTTGCGGGCGTGGCGCCGACGGTGGCGAGTCCGCTGCGTTTATCGGCTACGCCGGTTGAATACAATCGGGCGCCGCCTATGCTCGGTCAGCACACAAGCGCAGTGCTGCGCGAGGTGCTGGGTATGACCGATGCGCAGATCAGTGAATTGCAGCAGGCCGGCGTAATAGGCGATCAGGCGATCAAGGCAAAGCGGTAGATTAAAGCTGCCAGTCAAGCAAGGGCACGGCCTTCTCGATCAGCTTTTCCATCGCGGGCCGATTGAGCCAGTCTTGATATGTGACTAGCTGCGACTTTTCGATATCCGCATCGAAGATCGCGCTTTGCTGCCGCGCGAACTCGCGGTCGTAGATATTGAGGTTGGCTTCGTCGTTGAGCTTGAACGAACGGCTGTCGAAATTCGTCGATCCCACCGATACCAAAAACTCGTCCACCACGAGCAATTTGCAGTGGAACATGGTCGGCTGATATTCGTGAATTTCGATGCCCGCCGCCAGCAGATCACCCCAGCACGCCCGCGAGGCTTCGCGTACCGTGTGGGTATCGATACGCTTTCCCGGCGTCACGATCCGCACTTTCACACCGCGCCGCGCGGCTTCCACCAGCGCGTTGATCGCGAGGCCGTCCGGGACGAAGTACGCACTCGCCAGATCGATGCTTCCAGTCGCCGCCGTGATCGCCATCAGGTACATCAGCTCCATGTCGTCGGCGCCGTGCGTCGGCGAGCTGCTGAACATGTGCGCGACGCCGTTGCTTGCTTCGCCCTCCGGCAACGGTTTGACGTCAGGAAAGTACTTCGGACCGTGCAGCACGTCGCCGGTCACCTTGATCCAGTTGTCCATGAACACGGCCTGCATGTGCCCGACCACCGGTCCTTCCACGCGAAAATGCGTGTCGCGCCAGTGCTTCTCGTCCTGCGCGTGGCCGGTCCATTCTTCCGCGATCCCCACGCCTCCGGTGAACCCCACGCGCCCGTCGATGATCAGCAACTTCCGATGCGTCCGGTTGTTCATGCGCCCGAGTCCAGTCCAGTGCGGCTTGTGATACTGAACGACCTCGGCGCCGGCCTGGCGCAATTGTTCCAGATACTTGTGGTCCATTTTCTTGCAGCCGACCCAGTCGAGCAGCACGTGCACGGCCACGCCCGAACGCGCTTTCTCCGATAACGCCGCCGCAAACTGTTCCCCGATTTCGCCGGACCAGTAAATGAACGTTTCGAACGTGATGGTTTCTTTGGCCGAGCGGATGCCGTCGAGCATCGATGGAAAGATTTCGTCGCCGTTGAGCAGCACGCGATACCGGTTCCCCGATGTAACCGGCGGCCCGAGCAGCAGGCTCATCGAGCGGATGAACTGCGGGTCGTCGCTGGAATAGAGCCGGTCGATGTTGTGCTCGACCTTCTTCTCACCGCTTACGAAATTCGCCAGAAACACCACGACAATGAGCGTGATCAAAACCGTAAGCGGTATGACAAGAAAGAGCATGTCGAGTCCAAGGAGAGCGATGCGGGATTCGCCACGCCTTGCAGCAAGAGTCGGGCCTTCTCCGCTATTCGTCCACGATCGTGCTGAGATTCAGGCGCACGCGGCGCAGCATGGAGATCAATAGCGCGCGTTCGTCCGCATCGAGGCCGGCCAGCGCTTCCGTCGCAACTGCGTCCCCGACTCGCCGTGCTCGGCCAAGCGCGCCTTCGGCCTTGGCCGTCATGCGCACCGTCCGCTCGCGGCGGTCATCAGGGTTTGAAAAGCGTTCTATCCAGCCGCCTTCTTCCATCCGGTCGAGCAAACGGCCCGCCGATATGGGCGCGACTTCCAGCAGGTCGGCGAGGCGGGCCTGGTTTACATCGCCGAAGTGCGACAGATATGCGAGCGCGCGGCATTGCGCCCGCGTGAGATCGAGGGACGATTTCGCAAGTTCGTCGAAGCGCTTGCTGCACAAGCGCCCCACGTCCGAAATCAGAAATCCAAAGCGCTTGTCGAGGTGCGTTTCCATGCGCCGATTATACGAAAGATGCGCGCATTTACAGGCAGATAAGGCCGGCCGCGGTTTACGGGTTTATCCCGGTTATTGACATGTTGTGACAATCGATAGCCTGTTTATAATAAGCATGCTTACTATTTGATCCAACGATCCAGCGCCTGAATGTCCTCAGAATCAATCCCGTTGAGCGCTGCCGAAGCGCCGCTCAACCGGCCCATGCTGACTGTGTCGATCATGCTTGCCACGCTGATCCAGACGCTCGACAGCACCATCGCCAACGTTGCGTTGCCGCACATGCAGGGCACGCTGTCGGCGTCGCAGGACGAGATCACGTGGGTGCTGACGTCGTACATCGTGGCTGCCGCCATCGCAACTCCGCTCACCGGCTGGCTTTCCGACCGCCTGAGCACGAAGCGCCTGCTCATCATCTCGATAGGCGGTTTCACAGTTGCATCCGCGCTCTGCGGCCTTTCTGAATCACTCGGGCAGATTGTTGCGTCGCGGTTGCTGCAGGGAATTTTCGGCGCGTCGCTCGTACCTCTTTCGCAATCCATCCTGCTCGACATCAACCCGCGCGAAAAGCAAGGCCAGGCGATGGCCGTCTGGGGCATGGGCGTGATGGTCGGGCCGATCCTCGGGCCAACGCTCGGCGGATGGCTTACCGACAGCTACAACTGGCGCTGGGTGTTTTTCATCAATGTGCCCATCGGCGCGTTTGCGCTGTTTGGCGTGCTGACGTTCCTGCCGGCGCGCGCCGCAAAGCATGGCGTGAAATTCGATGCCTTCGGCTTCGCCACGCTCGGTCTCACGATCGGTGCATTCCAGGCGATGCTCGATCGCGGCGAGCAACTCGACTGGTTCGGCTCGCTCGAGATCCGCATCGAAGCGATTCTGGCTTTGCTCAGTTTCATCTTTTTCCTGGCGCATACCGCGACGGCCGGCAAACGTTCGTTCTTCAAATATGAATTGTTGAAGGACAGGAACTTCGCGACCGGGGTATTTTTCATCTTCGTGATCGGCGCCGTGATGTACGCGACGCGTGCGCTCCTGCCGCCGATGTTGCAGAACCTGATGAACTATCCGGTGGCAACCACCGGCCTTGTCACGGCGCCCAGCGGCGCCGGAACGATGCTCGCCATGATGATCGCAGGCCGCATGCTGCGACGCACCGATGCACGGCTTCTGTTACTCGCGGGCTTCCTGATATCGGCGTTCGCGTTATGGCAGATGATGCAATACACGCTGGTGATGTCGGTGTCCGACATCGTCTGGCCGGGTGTGATCCAGGGCTTTGGACTGGGCTTCGTATTCGTGCCGCTGAGCGCGCTGACGTTCTCGACCTTGACGCCCGAGCTTCGCGCCGATGGCACCGCGACCTACAGCCTGATGCGCAACATTGGCAGCAGTATCGGCATTTCGATTGTGCAGACCATGATGACGCGCAACACGCAGGTCGCGCACGCGGATCTTGCGGCGAACGTGAACGTATTCAATCCATCGATGCAACCCATGCTTGAAACCGGGTCGCAGATGAGTCTCGCGCTGATGGACCAGTCGATCAACCAGCAGGCGCAGATGATCGCCTACCTGAACGACTTCAAGCTGATGTTCGTCGCAACGTTGCTGGTCGTGCCGCTCGTGTTGCTGATCCGTCCGGCGCGACCGATTCCGGGCGAAACCCTCGTGCACGCGGCCGCAGATTAGAACTACTTGATGGAAGAATCGCGAGCGAGATCGCGCTGCGTCAGGTACACGCGCAGGTCGAATTCAATCTGGTGATACCCCGGCTGCATGAATTCACACAGCCGGTAAAACGCCTTGTTGTGATCGCTTTCCTTCAGATGCGCGAGTTCATGCACGACGATCATGCGCAGGAATTCCGGCGGCGTTTCCTTGAAGAGCGACGCCACGCGGATCTCCTTCTTCGCCTTCAGCTTGCCGCCCTGTACACGCGATATCGCCGTATGCAGGCCGAGCGCGTGCCGCAGCACGTCGAGCTTGGCGTCGTACATGACCTTGTCGATGGCCGGCGCCACGCGCAAAAACTCCTGCTTCAGATCGGTCGTGTATTCATACAGCGCGCGGTCGGACTGCACCGCATGCCGATGCGGATATCGATCAGCGAGGTACATGCCGAGCTTGTCGTCGGCGATCAGTTTGCGGACCTTGTCCTGAAGCGTTTCCGGGTACGCGCTCAGGTATTTCAGAGGAAGCATGGCGAGACCCGTTACTTAGTTAGTACGCTGCGTGCTCCACAAGATACACGCGATCAAAGCGAGCTGAAGCGGCAGGCGTGCGATGAGCGCCCACACGGGAACGCCGGGAAAGAGTTCGGCGTGCTGGAGCATGAAGACATTGGCCGGCGTCACCGCGATGGTCAAAAGCGTCAGCCCGATTCCCGCCATGCGGCGTGTGCGTCTGATCGTGATGCCGGCGGCGCCGAGCAATTCGAACACGCCGCTGACGATCACGGCCAGGATAGGCGCGGGCACGAACGGCGGCACGATCTTCACAAACGACGGCATGAGGAGAAAGTGGCAGACGCCGCCGATCGCAAACCAGAGGAACACGAATGTCAGGGCGAGACGTCGTGCGACGGACATTGGCGGCGATGCAATGCTCGATAAACCCATGAGGCACCCGGCAGAAAAAGCAGGAAGGGGATGGCACGGCGATCTACACCGATTTACACGATAACCACACGCAAAAATCAGCCCCAAAACAAAAAACCGCCCAGCAAGCTGGGCGGTTTTGGCCTTGGTTTAACAAGGGAATTCTGGTCGGGGTGAGAGGATTCGAACCTCCGGCCTCTACGTCCCGAACGTAGCGCTCTACCAGGCTAAGCTACACCCCGAAAATTTACTCAGAGACGGTTCGTTTCCTTTTCAGGACTGTCTCGCCGTCGAGTAAGAACATAATTCTAGCAGGCTCTCTTTGAAAATGGAATCCGGAAACGAAGAAATTGCATTCGCGGCCGCTTGCGCTTCCTGACGTGCACATTTCAGCGTGTGATCGAGCGCGCCCGACGTGGTGATGGCTTCGAAAATAGTATCGAATTTGTCGGTCCCGCCTTGCTCGATAGCCTCGCGCGCCAACGCCGCCTGTTCCGCCGTGCCGTGCTCCATCAAATAGATGAGCGGCAACGTGGGTTTGCCTTCGCGCAGATCGTCGCCGGCGTTCTTGCCCATGGATTCCGCCGTGCCCGTGTAGTCGAGCCAGTCGTCCATGATCTGGAATGCCGTGCCGATGCGCCGTCCGAATTCCGCCGCCGCGGCTTCCGTCTTTGCATCCGATCCGGAGAGCACTGCGCCGAGCTGCGCCGCCGCTTCGAAAAGCTTTGCCGTCTTGTAGCGGATCACCTGCATGTAGCGCGCTTCGTCGACATCCGGATCGTGCATGTTCAGCAACTGCAGCACTTCGCCTTCGGAGATCACGTTGGTCGCAACCGACAGGATTTCCATCACGCGCATCTTGCCCACGCCGACCATCATTTCGAACGAACGCGAATACAGGAAATCGCCGACCAGCACGCTCGCCGCGTTGCCGAAGATCGCGTTCGCGGTCTTGCGGCCGCGCCGGAGATCGGATTCGTCGACGACGTCATCGTGCAGCAGGGTCGCCGTATGAATGAACTCGACGACTGCGGCCAGTTCGTGCCGATGGCCGGTCTTGTCGCCGAGCGCGCCCGACACCAGAAGCAGCAGCGCGGGACGAAGCCGTTTGCCGCCGGCCCCGATGATGTACTCGGAAATCTGGTTGATCAGCATCACTTCGGATGCCAGGCGCTGCCGGATGACGCGATTGACCTGCTGCATGTCCTCGGCGATAGGCTCGAGCACGTTGGCGGCGTTTGGGGAGGAAGTGGCTGTGGACGACATGATCGGCAATTAGGGTAGTGCCGCGAATTATAAGGCGAATCGGCCGATCGACGCCTCTAATAGACGCCTTGGACCATCCAGCCTCGCTTCACGTGCGGCATGTCGCGGTAATGATCAGGATAATATTGCGTTCGCCTCGGGTGCCTCGCATCCCCCCGCGCCCCGTCCGGGCACGGCGGCGGCGCATTTTCGCGACGAACAAGGGTTTTGACGGAGAGCCTAACTCTCTGTATAATCACGCGTTTTCGCGCACGGTGTGCGGAAAAATGAATTCAGAGTGAGGTTCTCAATGTACGCGGTCATAAAAACCGGTGGCAAGCAGTATAAAGTTGCTGTCGGCGAAAAATTGAAAGTAGAACAGATACCGGCAGACATTGACGCTGAAATCACGCTCGACCAGGTTCTCGCAGTAGGCGAAGGTGAATCGATTCAGTTCGGTGCACCGCTGGTCAGTGGGGCTTCCGTCACATGTACCGTCGTGTCCCAAGGTCGTCACAAGAAGGTCACGATCTTCAAGATGCGTCGCCGGAAGCACTACCAAAAGCACGCTGGCCATCGCCAGAACTATACCGAACTGCGTATCGACGCCATCAACGCTGCTTAAGCGTCGAGTCGATAAGCTAAACGGTCAAGGAGCTATCAAATGGCACACAAAAAAGCAGGCGGGTCATCCCGCAATGGTCGCGACTCTGAATCAAAGCGCCTCGGCGTGAAGGTTTATGGCGGCCAGGCAATCAACGCAGGCGGCATCATTGTTCGCCAGCGCGGCACGCGCATGCACCCGGGCGACAACGTCGGCATTGGCAAGGATCACACCTTGTTCGCGTTGACGGACGGCCACGTCACGTTCACGACGAAGGGCGCAGCAAAGAAGCATCTGGTCAACGTCGTCCCGGCTGCCTAAGTAAGATTCAGGCACGGGCTTCAGGACCGGAACAGGCCCCGCGAAGTTCGCGGGGCTTTTTTTATTGGCTGATTTTTTCGACCAGCCAAGTAGTGACATATATCGAATGGTCTAGTGGCTGGCATCGGCTGGTCGCGGCAAAATAGCGGAACACGCTGAAACACGGGACGGAGCAACTCATGAAGTTCATTGACGAAGCGAGAATTGAAGTCATCGCCGGCGACGGAGGGGATGGCAGCGCGTCGATGCGGCGCGAGAAGTTCGTCCCGTTCGGCGGACCGGACGGCGGCGACGGCGGCCGGGGCGGCAGCGTGTACGCGGTCGCGGATCGCAACATCAACACGCTGATCGACTATCGTTACGCCAAGAAACACCAGGCGCGCAACGGCGAAAACGGCCGCGGCGCTGACTGTTACGGCAAGGGCGGCGACGACATCATCCTGCGCATGCCGGTCGGCACGATCATCGCGGATACGGAAACGGGCGAGCTGATTGCCGATCTGACCGAGCACAACCAGAGCGTGTTGATTGCGCATGGCGGCGCGGGCGGTCTCGGCAACCTGCATTTCAAGTCGAGCACGAACCGCGCGCCGCGCCAGAAAACTGAAGGCAAGCCCGGCGACCGGCGCATGCTGCGTCTCGAGCTGAAAGTGCTTGCCGACGTCGGTCTGCTCGGCATGCCGAACGCCGGCAAGTCGACATTTATCTCATCCGTGTCGAATGCGCGGCCGAAAATCGCCGATTATCCGTTCACCACGCTCGCGCCGAATCTCGGCGTGGTGCGCGTCGGGCCGGAAAAGAGCTTTGTGATCGCGGACATTCCGGGCCTGATCGAAGGTGCGGCGGAAGGCGCGGGGCTCGGCCACCGGTTCTTGCGGCATTTGCAGCGCACGGGCGTGCTGCTGCATCTCGTGGATCTGGCCCCGTTCGACGAAGCCGTCGACCCGGTTCAGGAGGCGCGTGCGATCGTCAACGAACTGCGCAAGTACGACGAAGCGCTGTACGAAAAACCACGCTGGCTGGTGCTCAACAAGCTGGATATGGTTCCGGACGATGAGCGCAAGGCGCGCGTGGCGGACTTCATCAAGCGTTATGAATGGGACGGTCCGGTGTTCGAAATCTCGGCGCTGACCGGCCAGGGCTGCGAAGGCCTGACGTACGCCATCTTCGACTACATCTCGAAGAACTCGGACGCATCGCGTGCGGCGGAAGCCGAAGACCTCGCCGCCGACGTGCGTTTCCGCGACGGGCCCGCAGTCGCGGCGCCTCAGCCAGCGCCGGAAATCGACGAAGACGAAGACGAAAACGAAGCGTAAGAAAAGCCAGGCTCGTGGTGTATCGAGGAGAAATGCGTCAGATGCGTTCCGTCATAGCCGCTTCGAAGCGACTCGTAGTGAAAGTGGGATCGAGCCTCGTGACAAACGATGGCCGCGGGCTCGATCATGCAGCCATCGCGCGCTGGGCCGCGCAGATCGCAGCGTTGCGCGCTCAGGGCAAGGAAGTCGTGCTGGTCAGTTCGGGCGCGATTGCCGAAGGGATTCATCGGCTGGGCTGGACAAAGCGGCCGCGTGAAATCGACGAGTTGCAGGCCGCCGCGGCAGTCGGGCAAATGGGGCTGGCGCAGGTCTACGAAAGCAGTTTCGGCAAGCACGGCATCCGGACCGCACAAATTCTGCTCACGCATGCCGATCTGGCCGATCGCGAACGTTATCTGAACGCACGCTCAACGCTCCTGACCTTGCTGCGCCTGGGTTGCGTGCCGATCATCAATGAAAATGACACCGTCATCACCGACGAAATCAAATTCGGCGACAACGACACGCTCGGCGCGCTCGTGGCAAATCTGATTGAAGGCGACGCGCTGATCATCCTCACCGATCAGCGCGGTCTGTTCACCGCCGATCCGCGTCACGATCCATCGGCGACTTTGGTCGAACAAGCCGATGCCGGCACGCCGGAACTCGAGGCCATGGCGGGGGCGCGGGGTCTAGCCTCGGGCGCGGCGGCATGCTGACCAAGATTCTTGCGGCAAAGCGCGCGGCGCACAGTGGCGCGAATACCGTGATTGCGAGCGGGCGGGAGTCGGATGTCCTGACGCGACTCGCTTCGGGCGAGATGATCGGTACGCAACTCGTTGCCCGGACGGCGCGGATTGCGGCGCGAAAGCAATGGATGGCCGATCACTTGCAGGTGCGCGGACACGTGGTTATCGACAACGGCGCGGTCGAGAAGCTCACGGCGGGCGGCAAAAGCCTGCTGCCAATCGGTGTGATCGATGTGCACGGCGCGTTCGCGCGTGGCGAAGTGATCGCGTGCATGAATCCGGCCGGACACGAAGTGGCGCGCGGCATTACGAATTACAGCAGCTCGGAGGCGCGGCTGATCCAGCGCAAACCAAGCGGCGAGATCGAAACGGTGCTCGGCTACATGCTGGAGCCGGAGCTCATTCATCGCGACAATCTGGTCCTTGCCTGACCGGTCGACCACGAAAAAAGCCGCCAACTGGCGGCTTTTTCATTTAACGCGACGCTTAGTGGTAGTTCGATACCGCTGTCCGTTTCATCTGAATATTTGACAAGATTTGCTGTGCCGTTCCCGTCGGCAGTTTGTTTGCACAGAAATAATCCTGATACAGCGCCGAGTGATATGAATTCAGCTCGCCGGTTTCAATGCGCGCAAAGTCCCGTTCCACCACACGATCCCAACCTGTCTGGTCCTCGTTGATGCTCGCGTAGAGGCGCCAGTTGAAGTTGTCGCAGCGGATCCCTTCGTAGTTCACGTTGCGCGCGCCGGCCGGACTTTGCACCACGACCGTGTAGCGAATCACGCCGTCATCGCCGACGCTGAGCGATTTTTTATCGATGAAAAAACTAAGCGGTGTGTTCTGCGAAACCGTGAACGGCACCAGATTGGCGTCTTGCGGCAACGGTGGGATGGTCTCGACCTTGTTTTCTGTCCAGTTCGGCTTGCGGTCCATCAAATAAACAAACGCGCTGTCGTCCTTGTTTGAAGGCTTCGAGCTGCCGCAACCGGCGAGCACGACAAGAGCTGCCGCGGATGCCGCAAACAATGCAATGGCTTTCAATTCTTGAATCCCTGAGGTTGATGCAGCAGCGACTGCAAATCGACTGCAAATGGTTCGAGCCTCACGACGCCTGGGGCCCGTCTCCAACGCTGCACGAAAAAAAGCGGCGCGCGTTGCCGCGCCGCCGCTTTGGATGACACACGTCCTAATCCCGCGAAGGACGTTGTGCGTAGATATGCAGCTCTTCGGTCACTGAACATTCTGCCTGAATGACCTGACCGTTGGCAGAAACGGTCGCGTCCTCCATGGTCATGCTTCCAATCACGCGCGGATACCGATTCGCGTGACGCGCCAAATGTTCCGCGCGCTCGGCACGCACGGCGGCGCGCCTCAGGAAGCGAGAAAGTTCTGTGAGCGCAAGCTGATAAACATCACGCTTGAACTCGATCACCGCGTCGAGCGGGACCCAATATTCGTTCCACCGCCAGGCATCGAATTCCGGATGATCAGTCGCACGCAAACAAATGTCACAGTCGCGGCCTACCATGCGTAACAAAAACCAAATCTGCTTTTGTCCGCGATAATGACCGCGCACTTCGCGCTTGATGAACTTGTCCGGCACCTCATAACGCAGCCAGTCGCGGGTTCGACCCACGACCTTGACGTGTTCCGGCAGCAAACCGGTTTCTTCGTGTAACTCCCGATACATCGCTTGCACAGGGGTCTCGCCGTACTTGATGCCCCCTTGCGGAAACTGCCAGGAATGTTCACGCAGCCGCTTGCCCCAAAACACTTCGTTGTGCGCGTTCAAGAGGATGATGCCGACGTTCGGGCGAAAGCCTTCACGATCCAGCATACAACCACCTTCGAATCCTTTAAAATTGCTCTGATTATAAACAGATAACGGGCCTGGCGCACCGGCACGAACCCGAATCCGGCGTTCGTTGCGTGTGGGCGTTGAGGCGGGCGCGCTTTGGTCTTCGCCCCGCATCGCTGTCCCGTCGTTCACTCGTTCCGCACGTTCAGCACGATTGGGCGCTCACCGCCCATTCAATCGACGCGCTCCGCTTTGGAAGATTTTTGAATGAAAGCATCCCGTTTCTTTATCGCCACCCTCAAAGAAGCCCCCACCGACGCAGAAATCGTCAGCCATCAGCTCATGGTTCGCGCAGGCATGATCCGCCGTGTCGCCGGCGGCATTTACAGCTATCTGCCTATCGGTCTGCGTTCCATTCGCAAGGTGGAAGCCATCGTGCGCGAAGAAATGGATCGCGCTGGCGCGCTCGAATTGCTGATGCCCGCGGTGCAGCCCGCCGAACTTTGGCAGGAATCGGGTCGTTGGGAGCAATACGGGCCGGAATTGCTGCGTATCAAGGATCGTCATGACCGCGATTTCGTGGTCGGTCCGACCCACGAAGAAGTGGTGACGGACATTGCGCGCCGCGAGATCAAGAGCTACAGGCAATTGCCGGTCAACTTCTATCAGATCCAGACGAAGTTCCGCGATGAAATCCGCCCGCGTTTCGGCGTGATGCGTGGCCGCGAATTCATCATGAAGGATGCGTATTCGTTTGATCGCGACCAGGCGGGTCTTGCTGAGTCGTACAAGAAAATGTTCGATGCCTACGTGCGGGTGTTCTCGCGCATCGGCCTGGAATTCCGTGCGGTCGCGGCAGATAACGGATCGATTGGCGGCAGCGGGTCGCATGAGTTCCACGTGATCGCCGACACCGGGGAAGACGCGATTGCGTATAACCCGGCATCGGATTACGCGGCGAACATCGAAGCGGCAGAGGCGTTGCCGCTGAACGCCACGCGGGCGGCGCCGGCTGAAGAAATGAAGAAGACTGCAACACCGGGCAAGGCGAAGTGCGAGGCCGTGGCCGAGTTGCTGAACATTCCGCTGCAACGGACCATAAAGTCAATCATCCTCGCGACTGAAAACGAAGGCGGCGAAGCGACCATCTGGTTGCTGATGCTGCGCGGCGACCATTCGCTCAACGACATCAAGACGGGCAAGCTGCCGGGCTTGTCGGGTTACCGGTTCGCCACGGAAGCCGAGATCATCGATACCTTCGGCACGCCGCCCGGTTATCTCGGCCCGATCAACACGAAGAAGCCGGTCAAGGTGATCGCGGACCGCACGGTCGCGAACATGAGCGATTTCGTGGTCGGCGCGAACGAGGTGGACTATCACATCACCGGCGTGAACTGGGGCCGCGATCTGCCGGAACCGGTCGTGGCGGACATCCGCAATGTGCTGGCGGGCGATCCTTCACCGGACGGCAAGGGCGCGCTCGAAATCTGCCGCGGCATTGAAGTGGGCCACGTGTTCCAACTCGGCACGAAATATTCGGACGCCATGGGCGCGACGTTCCTCGATGAAAACGGCAAGCCGGCCAAGATGCTGATGGGTTGTTACGGCATCGGCATCACGCGGGTTCTGGGTGCGGCGATCGAACAGAATTTCGATGCCAAGGGCATCATCTGGCCGGAATCGATCGCACCGTTCGAAGTCGTGCTCTGCCCCATGGGCTATGACCGCAGCGAGGTCGTGCGCGAGCAGGCCGACAAGCTGTATGCAACGCTGCAGGCGGCGGGTATCGACGTGATCCTGGACGATCGCGGCGAGCGGCCGGGTGTGATGTTTGCGGATTGGGAGCTGATCGGCGTGCCGCATCGGCTGGTGATCGGCGATCGCGGGCTGAAGGAAGGCAAGCTCGAATACCAGGCACGACGCGACGCAGAAGCCACGTTGTTGCCGGTCGATGACGCCGCGAATGTGGTGATCGAAAAGGTCCGCGCCGCGCTGGCGGGTGGAGTGACGAAGTAGCGTGCAGTACAACTTCCTCTCGGCGACGGTGCTGCTGATCCTGATCACCGATCCGCTCGGCAACATCCCGATCTTCATCAACGCGTTGCGTGGTGTGGCGAAGGAGCGCCGGCGGGTTGTGATCCTGCGTGAAGTCGCGATCGCGTTCGGGATCTTGCTGCTGTTCATGCTGGTCGGCGACCGCTTTCTTCGCGCGATGAGCCTGACAGACTTGTCGCTGCGGCTGGGCGGCGGGATCGTGCTGTTCCTGATCGCGCTGCGAATGATCTTCCCGCATCCCGATGGCCCCATGGGCGGCGATTCGCGCGGCGGTGAACCGCTGATCGTGCCGCTGGCCATTCCCGCGCTCGCGGGTCCGTCGGCGTTGGCGACCGTGATGCTACTGACATCGCAGGCGCCGGGGCAGATGTGGGAATGGATCGGCGCGCTGACCGTGACCATGTTCGTCTGCGCGATCGTGCTGGTCATGGCCGAGAAGATCCAGCACTGGCTCGGCGAACGCGCGGTGACGGCGTTCGAAAGGCTGATGGGACTGGTGCTCGTGTCCATATCCGTCGAAATGATCCTGACCGGGATTCGGACCTTCGTACATCAACTGGCGGCGAACGGCTGAATTCGTTGCAACCACTAAAACAGAAGGCCGTTTCAACTTGCGTTGAAACGGCCTTCTTCACATTCTGCTGCAATGGCCGTTCGGCCGGTCACGCGCCTTCAATCACGCGCCTTCAATCATGCACCTTCAGTCAGTGCCCGGATGGTCGGCAGGTTACGCCAATAGCCTTTCGCGTCCATGCCGCAGCCGAACACGTAACGGTCGGGGACTTCGAAACCGCAAAAATCCGGACGTAGCGGTTTCTCTTTGCTGATGAGCTTCTCGCAGAGCACCGCCGAGAGGAATTTCTTCGCGCCCATTGCCATGATCCGGTCGCGGATGGCGGCCATGGTTTCGCCTTCATCCAGGATGTCGTCGAGTACGAGCACCACGCGATCCTTCACCGCCTCCGCCGGCGCCACGCGCCATTCCATCTTGTCGCCGCCCTTGGTCGTGTTGCGGTAGCGCGTCAAATGGATGTAGTCGAACTCGAGCGGGAAGTCGAGATGCGGCAGCAGCATGCCGGTGAACACCGCCGCGCCGCCCATGACGGACAGCACGAGCGGAAATTCTTCGCCGGTGCTCGCGCCGATGGCTTTCGCCATGTTGACGATCGACGCGGTCACGTCCTGCGCCGAAACAATCTCTTCGGAGTGGCTGAAAATGTGGAGTGCTTCTTCGCGGTTCATAGGGCAGGCGGGGAGGGTATGAGGCTAAAAAGGAGCGACGAGGGCGCCAACGCTCAGGCGCGCGCCACGACATGATAAACCCGAGTTCCTCGATGAAACCCGGGCCGTTCGAATCAAAGCCGATTGCCGGACAAAAAAAGACAAACGCTTAGCGCATGCCCGGCATCATGCCTTTCATGCCGCGCATCATTTTCTGCAAGTTACCGCCCTTCAGCTTTTTCATCATGCCGCGCATTTGCTCATACTGATTCAGCATGCGGTTCACTTCCTGCACTTCCACGCCCGCGCCCGCGGCGATCCGGCGTTTGCGCTGCGCCTTGATGAGGTCGGGTTTCGCGCGCTCCGCAAGCGTCATGGAATTGATGATGCCTTCCATGCGGCGCATCTGCTTTTCAGCGATACCCATGTTCGCGCCCGCCGCGGCTTGCTGGAATTGCGCCGGCAGCTTGTCCATCAGCGACGACAAACCGCCCATGTTCTTCATCTGCGCGAGTTGGGCGCGGAAGTCGTTCAGGTCGAAATCGCCGCCTTTCTTGACCTTGTCGGCGAGTTTTTGCGCGGCGGCGCTGTCCACGCCTTTCTGCGCTTCCTCGACCAGGGCAAGAATGTCACCCATGCCGAGAATCCGGTTCGCCATGCGATCCGGGTGGAACACTTCCAGGCCGTCGAGCTTTTCGGCGACACCTACGAACTTGATCGGCTTGCCGGTCACGTGGCGCACGGAAAGCGCCGCGCCGCCGCGGGAGTCGCCGTCGAGCTTGGTGAGCACCACGCCGGTCAGCGGCAGGGCGTCACTGAACGCCTTGGCCGTGTTGACCGCGTCCTGGCCGAGCATGGCGTCGACTACGAACAGCGTTTCCGCCGGTTTCAGGATGCCGTGAAGCTCGGTGATTTCCTTCATCATGGCTTCGTCGATACCGAGCCGGCCGGCCGTATCGACGATCAGCACGTCGTGGAAGTGGCGTTTCGCCCAATCCACCGCCGCCCGCGCAATGTCCGCCGGTTTCTGATCCGGTTCCGACGGGAAAAAGTCTGCGCCAACCTGTTCGGTCACCGTTTTCAACTGCGCGATAGCAGCCGGTCGATACACGTCGACCGACACCGTCAGGACCTTTTTCTTGTGCTTTTCGCGCAGCAGCTTGGCGAGCTTGCCGGTCGTGGTGGTCTTGCCCGCACCTTGCAGACCGGCCATGAGTATGATTGCAGGTGGCGTGACGGCAAGATTCAGCTCGACCGCCTTGCCCTCATAATCCCCGCCGATGATCGCCGTCAGTTCGCGCTGCACCACGCCGACCAGCGCCTGACCCGGCGACAAGCTTGAGATCACCTCTTCGCCAAGCGCCTTTTCCTTCACCTTGGCGATGAATTCGCGCACGACCGGCAGCGCGACGTCGGCCTCGAGCAGCGCCAGGCGTACTTCGCGCAGCATTTCCTGCGTGTTAGCCTCGGTGAGCCGGGCTTCGCCGCGCAGCGTCTTTACGACGCGCGCCATCCGTGTAGTGAGTGTGTCTAGCATGGGAGCGTGTGAGAGTGCGGCCGGTAAGTGTCGGTAACTAAGCGATAACGGCGTCTCGGCAGCCCTTTGCGAGAAGGGGAAGACGTCGCGGCCTCGGGGCCTGGTGTAAACTTCAATCATGGATATTGTACTGTATGCCCTCACTGCGCTTCTCTACGGCGGACTTGCCGTAGCGGGCTGGCGCGCGCATCGCGACACGTCGGTCGAACCGGCGCTCGCCGGCATGCCGGCGGGTGCCCGTGTGGGCAGCTCCATGGATAGCGGGCGGGTATCGAAGGCGTCGGGCATGAGTTCCATGGGGCGCGTGCTGCTCGGCGTCGCGTTGCTTTTGCATGGCGTGCTGCTGCACACCACCATCTTTCCTCAGAACGCGATGGTGTTCGGCTTCGCGTTTGCGCTCTCCGCCATGTTCTGGCTGGGTGCGGGCATCTACTGGATCGAAAGTTTCTTCTTCCCGCTCGATGGCTTGCGGCTGCTCGTATTGCCGCTCGCGTGCGTCGCGTCGGTGATGCCGCTGTTCTTCGGCGGCGTGCGCGTGTTGCCGTATTCGGCCGCGCCCATGTTCAAGCTGCACTTCCTGATCGCCAATATTGCGTATGGATTGTTTGCCATCGCGGCGCTCCACGCCATCCTCATGTTGATGGTCGAAAGGCGATTGCAGAACATGCGCGGCACGGCGACGCGGCATACATCGAATAGCTGGGTATCGAGCTGGCTCGATACCTTGCCGCCGTTGCTCACGCTCGAAAAATTATTGTTTCGCCTGATTTCGGCAGGGTTCGTGCTGTTGACGCTCACGCTGATCTCGGGCGTCGCGTTCAACGAACAACTCGTCGACAAGGCGTTCAGGCTCGATCACAAGACGGTGTTCGCGATTCTGTCGTGGTTGATGTTCGGCGCTTTGCTGACCGCCCGCCGCGTCTCCGGTTGGCGTGGCCGCGCTGCGTTGCGCTGGGTGCTCGCGTCGTTCGTGGCGCTGCTGCTTGCCTATGTGGGCAGCCGCTTTGTGTTCGAAGTGCTGCTGCATCGCGCGGTCGTCTGACGCGTTCGCCCCGGCTTCGCGTCTATTGCTTCTTCTGCTTCGTCTATTACTAAGCTCATGCGCCAAATCATCCTTCTCATATTTGTGTTCTTCGCGAGCCAGTGGCTTTTCAAAAAGCTCAAGCGCGCCCAGGCTGCCGCCGGCGGTGCGCAGGCCGGCGCGGGCGGCAATGGTGCCGGCAATGGCACTGGCAGTGCGCGGGCCTCCCGCGGTCCTTCGGCCTCCAGCGCGCCGCAACTTCCCGATGCACTCGTGCGTTGCGCCGAATGTGGCGTGCATACGCCGAGCAGCGACGCGGTCGTCGCGGCAGGCCACCGCTTCTGCTCCGTCGGCCACGCTCAACGTCACGCCGCGCGCCCGACAGGCCGCGACGCACGATGAACGAAGCAGGTTTCATCGGCGATGATGGATGGTATTCATCAGCGCGCCGGTTGCCGTCGCCCAACTTTGAAGTGCGTCCGGGCAGCATTGAACCGACGTTGATCGTGGTTCACAACATCAGCCTGCCGCCCGATGACTTCGGCGGCAGCGCGATCACCGAGCTCTTCCAGAACCGTCTCGATCACGACGCCCATCCGTACTACGACCAGTTGCGCGGCATGCGCGTCTCGTCGCATTTCGTCATTCGCCGCGACGGCGTGGTCGAGCAATATGTGTCGTGCAACGAGCGCGCGTGGCACGCGGGGTTATCGAGTTTCTTCGGGCGCGAACGCTGCAATGATTTTTCGGTGGGCATCGAACTGGAAGGCAGCGACACAAGCCCGTTCGAAGATGCCCAGTACGCGTCGCTCGACGACGTGGTCCGCGCGACCATGCGACGTTATCCAATCGATGCCTTCGCCGGCCATTCGGACATTGCGCCGGGCCGCAAGACCGATCCCGGTCCGCACTTCGAATGGTCGCGGCTGCAACACGGTTGTGAACTTCCTCTTCAGTACTTTCCCTACCTCGCCAACGCGCGCACTGCTTGACATCCCTGTCTTTCATTTTGCAGCGCAGCGCATTAAATCATTACAAGCTCGCGAGCCCTTGCCCGACTTTGGCATTCGAAAAGTCAAGCCCGGTTAGTCGATTCCTCAGCAAATAAAAGTTTTTGAGACTGTGCGGAATGTCACTATACTTGGTGCTCAGAGACGTAAATCGCACTATATGTTGTGTTGTCAAGGCGGCGCCCTGCTCACAGAGCCGGCGCCGCATGCTTGTGCGGCCATAGAACAAGACGCCGCATAAGCAACTGATTCGCCGCGTGAAAATCGCCGGCGAGTCGGGTTGAAACACTCGGGGGCAGATAGGCGAAGCGGGCGATTGGTCATTGTGATCGTATGGATCGCAGCGGCAATCTCCCAAGCTGACCATTCTCAATTTCATCGTCGTGCGCGGGCGGCAAGAGCACCATCCAGCAGTAAAAAGCTAGCCAAGCGCGCACGGCACGCATCTCAATCCGCGGACGTTCCGCACCATCGAACACCAGGAGATTTGCACATGCAAACCACCGACAACGCCACGATTTCCTACGAAGGCGCCTACCAGCGGCCCACCGGCGCGCAGGCTCAACAGCCGAGCGCGCTCGCGCCGGACGCCACGCTGGCCGACTACAAAGTCATCCGTCGTAACGGGACCGTGGTGTCGTTCGAGCCGTCGAAGATTTCCATCGCCGTGACGAAGGCATTCCTTGCCGTGAACGGCGGTCAAGGCGCAGGTTCGGCCCGTGTGCGCGAGCTCGTTGAACAACTGACGCACAGCGTCGTACGCGCGCTGGTGCGCAGCCGTCCGAATGGCGGCACGTTCCATATAGAAGACATCCAGGATCAGGTCGAACTCGCGCTGATGCGCGGCGGCGAGCACAACGTGGCGCGCGCTTACGTGCTGTATCGCGAGAAGCGCACGCAGGAACGCGCTCACGCACCGGAAACGCGTGCGAACGCGCTCGGCATCAACGTGATCGACAACGGCGTGTCGCATCCGCTCGACCTCGACGCATTGAAGGCGCGCATCAACGAAGCGTGTGTGAACCTCGGCAGCGAAGTGAACGCGGACCCGATCGTCGCGGAGACGGTGAAGAACCTGTACGACGGCGTGCCGATGGCGCAAGTCTACGACTCGGCCATTCTCGCCGCGCGCACCATGATCGAAAAGGACCCGGCGTACAGCCAGGTCACCGCACGCATCCTGCTGCACACCATTCGCCGCGAAATCCTGGAGGAAGACGTCTCGCAAGGAGAAATGTCGACGCGCTACGCCGAATACTTCCCGCTGTTCATCAAGCAGGGCGTGGAAGCGGAACTGCTCGACGAGAAGCTCCAGCAGTACGACCTGAAGCGCCTGGGCGCCGCACTCGACGCCGACCGCGACCTGCAATTCGGCTATCTGGGCCTGCAGACGCTGTATGACCGCTACTTCCTGCACAACGAAAACAAGCGTATCGAACTGCCGCAGGCGTTCTTCATGCGCGTTGCAATGGGCCTGGCGCTCAACGAGATCGACCGCGAAGCACGCGCTATCGAGTTCTACAACGTGTTGTCGAGCTTCGACTTCATGTCGTCCACGCCGACGCTGTTCAACTCGGGCACGCGCCGTTCGCAGTTGTCATCGTGCTATCTGACGACGGTTGCCGACGACCTCGACGGCATCTACGAAGCGCTGAAGGAAAATGCGCTGCTCTCGAAGTTCGCGGGCGGCCTGGGCAACGACTGGACGCGCGTGCGTGCGCTTGGTTCGCACATCAAGGGTACGAACGGCAAGTCGCAAGGCGTGGTGCCGTTCCTGAAGGTCGTGAACGATACCGCCGTCGCGGTGAACCAAGGCGGCAAGCGCAAGGGCGCGGTGTGCGCGTACCTGGAAACGTGGCACCTGGATATCGAAGAATTCCTGGAACTGCGCAAGAACACGGGCGACGACCGTCGCCGCACGCATGACATGAACACGGCGAACTGGATTCCCGACCTGTTCATGAAGCGCGTCCACGAAAACGGCGACTGGACGCTGTTCTCCCCGGCCAACACGCCGGACCTGCACGACCTGTTCGGCGCAGCGTTTGAAAAAGCCTACGTGGCGTACGAAGAAAAAGCGGCGCGTGGCGAACTCAAGCTGTTCAAGAAGGTTCCGGCCGCGCAACTGTGGCGCAAGATGCTGGGCATGCTGTTCGAAACGGGTCACCCGTGGATCACGTTCAAGGATCCGTGCAACATCCGTTCGCCGCAGCAGCACGTGGGTGTCGTGCATTCGTCGAACCTGTGCACGGAAATCACGCTGAACACCAGCGACACTGAAATCGCCGTATGTAACCTCGGCTCGGTGAACCTCGTCGCGCACATGACGAAGCAGGCCGACGGCACGCTGGCGCTCGATCACGAGAAGCTCAAGCGCACTGTCAGCGTGGCAATGCGCATGCTCGACAACGTCATCGACATCAATTACTACGCCGTCGCCAAGGCGCGTAATTCGAACCTGAAGCATCGTCCGGTCGGCATGGGCATCATGGGCTTCCAGGACTGCCTGCACTTGCTGCGCACGCCGTATGCATCGAAGGAAGCGGTTGAATTCGCCGATACGTCGATGGAAGCGGTCTGCTACTACGCGTACTACGCATCGACGGAACTGGCGCAAGAGCGCGGCCGTTATTCGAGCTATCGCGGTTCGCTGTGGGATCGCGGCATTCTGCCGCAAGACTCGCTGAAGCTGCTGGCGGCCGAGCGTGGCGGCTACGTGGAAGTAGACGAAAGCGCGTCCATGGACTGGACCGAGCTGCGTTCGCGCATTGCAACTTACGGCATGCGCAACTCGAATTGCGTGGCAATTGCACCTACCGCGACGATTTCGAACATCATCGGCGTGTCGGCGTGTATTGAGCCGACGTTCCAGAATCTGTACGTGAAGTCGAATCTGTCGGGTGAATTCACGGTCGTGAACGAATACCTGGTGCGTGACCTGAAGGAACGCGGCCTGTGGGACGAAGTCATGGTCTCCGACCTGAAGTACTTCGACGGCACGCTCTCGCGGATTGACCGGGTGCCGGCCGATCTGCGCGCCATCTACGCCACTGCGTTCGAACTGGACGCAACCTGGGTCGTGGAAGCGGCATCGCGCCGCCAGAAGTGGATCGACCAGGCGCAGTCGCTGAACATCTATATGGGCGGCGCATCGGGCAAGAAACTGGACGAGGTGTACAAGCTCGCGTGGCTGCGCGGCCTGAAGACCACGTACTACCTCCGCACCATGGCCGCCACGCACGTCGAGAAGTCGACTGTGGCTCACGGTCAGTTGAATTCGGTGCCGTCGGGCAGTTCGGACAACGGCGCGGGCGGTACGGGTGGTGCTTCGGGTACGAACGGCAGCGGCTTCGGCACGCAGGGTTCGCACGGGTCATCGACGGGTGGTTTCAATGCGGCGGCAGTCGCGGCGCCAGCGGTGGCAGCGGCTGAGCAGGAAGCCGATGGTCCGGTTTGCATGATGCGTCCGGGCGATGCCGGGTTCGACGAATGCGAGGCTTGCCAGTAAGAAGATGCAGGCGACAGGTTGCAGATGGCCCGTCGCTAATAAGTACAGCAGTTAGTAGAGGCCGGTACGGATATGGTTGTTCTTCCTGGTCAGGAAGTGGCGGCCGGATTCGATACCGGCCTTTTCCATTTGTACTCGCCGCTTACCCTCGCGTTCCACGCGAGATCTCATGCCCGGCATCGCGGGAAAGCTTCGCGGTAATTGGAATCGAAAGAAACGAAAACATGCCGACAACCACGAACGCCGGCCAGAAGTCCGACCAGACCATCTGCGGATGGCCTTGCAGATCGTGAGAGATCTGCAGCGCGATCCCGCCGACCGTCACGCCCAAGCCCAGCGAAACCTGCTGGATGAAACTGCCGAGACTCGTCGCGCGGCCAACATCACGGCTTTCGATTTCTGCGTAGGTCAGCGAGTTGAGGCTCGTGAATTGCAGCGCCGGGAAGAATCCGCCGAGCAGCACGACCGCCCAGATGAGCCACGTCGGCGTGCCCGGATAGAACATGCCGCACGCCGCGATCGCGATGCCGGAGAGCGCGGCATTCACCATCAGCGTCTGCCGGAAGCCGAAGCGGTGCAGCACGCGCGAGGCCAGCGAGCGCATGAACATGCCGCCAACCGCGGACGCGCATGTGATCGAGCCCGACTTGAACGCGCTCATGCCAAGTCCCTCCTGCATGGCGAGCGGCAGCAGGAACGGCACGGCGCCCAAGCCGATACGAAACAGCGACCCGCCGACCACGCTCGCCTGGAAGGTCGGCACGCGCAGGAAGCTCAGATCGAGCAGTGGCAACTTGATGCGCCGCGAGTGGAGAAAATAGAGCACGAGGAAAACCACGCCGCCGAGCGCCATGCCCGCCGCGACCCGATCCGTGACCAGTTCGCCGCCGATCAGCGACAGTCCGAGCAGGAACAACGTGCCGCCCATCGCCGATAAAAAGAAGCCAAGCCAGTCGAGCGGCCCCGGATGCGCCTCGCGCACATTCGCGATGTACTTGTTCGTGAGGTAGATCCCGGCAATACCGATCGGAATGTTGATGAAGAAAATCAGGCGCCAGTGCAGGTACGTCGTGATGAACCCGCCGAGCAGCGGGCCGACCGCGGGACCGAACATGGCAGGCAGCGACAGGTAGTTCATCGCGCGGATGAACTCCGAGCGACGCACCGAGCGGAAGATGATGATCCGTCCGACCGGGACCATCATCGCGCCGCCGACGCCCTGCACGAAACGCGCGAGGGTAAAGGGAATCAGCGAGGTGGACGCCGCGCACAAGATGGAGCCGGCCACGAAGATGCCGATGGCAAGACGAAAGATGGTGCGCGCGCCGAAGCGGTCGGCGACCCAGCCGCAGATCGGAATGAACACGCCGAGGCCGAGCACATAACTCGTGACGGCAATCTTCAGCGTTACAGGATCGCGGCCGAAAGCTTTGGCCATTTCGGGGATCGCGGTGACGATGACGTTGGCATCGACGCTTTCCATGAACATCGCACACGCGACGATGAGAGGGGCAACGAAAGCTTTGATGGCTAGCGGCATGGAGAACGGAAGGGGATCTCTTCGCGGCGGGAGTTGCGATTATGGCATCGATATCATGGCAGCGACATTCGAAACACAAGGAGCACGACGATGGACCCCGAAGATCTGCAGCGTCTCGTCACGCAAAAAATGCCTTACGGAAAGTACAAGGACCGCTTGCTTGCGGACCTGCCGGGTCACTATCTCGCGTGGTTTGCGCGTGAGGGTTTTCCTGCAGGACAGCTCGGCCGGCTGCTCGCGCTGATGCACGAAATCGATCACAACAATCTGCGTGAACTGCTCGTGCCGCTGCGGGACAAACGTGCGTGAGCGCGGTGCTGAGCAAGGCTTCGAAGCTTGTTTTTGCGGCCCTGACTGCCACTTGCGTCGAGTGTTCACTTGTACTATAGGTAGTTTGTAACCGACTCGAAGACCCAAGATTTTGTGTTTTTAACCTTTGCGATGAAGGCATCGAGTGCTACACTTTCACCATGGAAACACAGCGCGAAAGCGCCTTGTTTCCACTGCGGGACAGGCGGGAATCGACGGCGCTGAAGCAGCGTTCGCTCGATCAAAAACGTGTCGCGCAAGCGTGTCTCCCGAGGTGAGTTTCAAAGCTTTGCTTGTGTGCATCGCGAAGATCGACTTAACTGAATGAACGCGTTGCGCATCGTATGAACCCGCAACAGATCCACACGCATCAACATGCAGGCGAGCCAGGATTTTCATCGAAGGCAATTGAAGTTCGAATGCAACGAAAGTCACTGGACGTCACGCTTCAAACGACACATGCAAGACGATTCGCAGCAACGCATCACAACGCTGTGAAGTGCATGAAAGCGCACTGCTTCGAACACGCTCAGCAGCATCTCGCTTGAAGCTTCAAGCAGTGAGCTGAACGCAAAGTGTTGTATGCAAGTAGCAGCGTCAACACGAAAACAGGATTTTTATGAGCAAGCTCTTTTATCGCTCATGGAAAGATGGTACAAACCGATCTAAATTGATGGTGAGAATTTATGCTCAACTGGGATGACGAGACCACTGCCGTAACTCCCTCGAACGGTTCGCAACACAACACGTTGCGTAACCCGGCAGGTCAGGTTGCCGGCGTCAGTCAGGCATCACGTGCAGCCGCTCCGGGCGCTGCACATGCTGCCGGTCATGGCGTTCTTCAAACTGCCCATCAAACGCCAGTAGGCGCGAACATTTTTGCGAGCGACTTCGTAGCTCCCGTTGCACCGAGCGCCAGCGACATCGCGGCTGCAAGTGCGAAGCGGGTGAATGTGGCGGACAAGCGCATCATCAACGGCAAGACCGACGTGAACCAGTTGGTGCCGTTCAAGTACAAGTGGGCGTGGGAAAAGTATCTGGCGGGTTGTGCAAACCACTGGATGCCGCAGGAAGTGAACATGTCGCGCGACATCGCGTTGTGGAAAGATCCGAATGGTCTCTCCGACGACGAGCGCCGCATCGTGAAGCGCAACCTCGGTTTCTTCGTGACGGCGGATTCGCTGGCGGCGAACAATATCGTGCTCGGCACGTATCGCCACATCACCGCGCCCGAGTGCCGCCAGTTCCTGCTGCGCCAGGCGTTCGAGGAAGCAATCCACACGCACGCATATCAGTACATCGTCGAATCGCTGGGTCTGGACGAGAGCGAGATCTTCAACGCGTATCACGAAGTCGACTCGATTCGTGCGAAGGACGAGTTCCTGATTCCGTTCATCAACACGCTGACCGATCCGGCATTCACCACGGGCACGCTCGAAGCGGACCAGAAATTGCTGAAGTCGTTGATCGTGTTTGCTTGCGTGATGGAAGGGCTGTTCTTCTACGTCGGCTTTACGCAAATCCTGGCGCTGGGTCGCCAGAACAAGATGACGGGCGCGGCAGAGCAGTACCAATACATCCTGCGCGACGAGTCGATGCACTGCAATTTCGGTATCGACCTGATCAACCAGATCAAGCTTGAAGAGCCGCAATTGTGGACGCCGGAATTCCGCGCGGAGATCCGCGAGATTTTCCAGCAGGCTGTTGAACTCGAATACCGGTATGCAGAAGACACGATGCCGCGCGGCGTGCTCGGTCTGAATGCATCCATGTTCAAGAGCTACTTGCGCTTCATCTGTAACCGTCGATGCCAGCAGATCGGCCTCGACACGCTGTTCCCGAACGAGGAAAACCCGTTCCCGTGGATGAGCGAGATGATCGACTTGAAGAAGGAACGCAACTTCTTCGAGACGCGAGTAATCGAGTATCAAACTGGCGGCGCGCTGACCTGGGAATAAACGGCAAAGCGAATCGACGTCAGCCGCGGCAATGGACGCATTGCCGCGAGGAATGAGATGCAGACCAGGCGCCGATTGCGGCGCCGAGTAGACGGGTAAATAGCAAACCGGTGTTCTCGCGTGCGAAACGCGATTGCGCGCGCCGGTCCAACAGGTTTAGGAGAACGGTCGCCTGATGCAAAGTGCGCCTTGTGGCTCGACAGCCCATATAGATGACAGGCGTTTTGCGGACCCTTCAGTGGGACGGGCAAACTTCCCCCCGAAATATGCCGTCGGCAGTGCCGACGGCCTGATCAAGCGATTGCCGGCACCGTCTCAAGGTGCTGACTCAATTTGGCGCGCGGTGCCTTGTGGCACCGCGCGTCTTGCCGTATTCATTAGCGTAAGCAGGCTCCATCAGCGTACGCCGATGAATAATCCGCTTCGCAGCGTGCGTCCTGAGAAGCCCACGCGGGAAGCGGGTTTTGACGAAGGGTGTTGTTTGAACTGACTCTCATCTTGAAACCTGAAGGAGAAAATGATGGCATTAGCCAAGAAATCCGTCGCAAAGAAGGCTGCAGCAAAGCCGGCCGTTAAGAAGACGGCTGCCAAGAAGGCAACGGTAGCGAAGAAGGCGCCGGCAGCCAAGAAAGTTGCAGCCAAGAAAGTCGCAGTGAAGAAGGTCGCGGCGAAGAAGGTTGCAGCGAAGAAGGTTGCTGCCAAGAAGGCGCCGGCGAAGAAAGTTGCAGCCAAGAAAGTCGCAGTGAAGAAGGTTGCAGCGAAGAAGGTTGCAGCTAAGAAGGCGCCGGCGAAGAAGGCCGCTGCCAAGAAGGCGCCTGCCAAGAAGGCTGCTGCTAAAAAGGCGCCTGCTAAAAAGGCTCCTGCGAAGAAGGCCGCTGCCAAGAAGGCGCCTGCTAAGAAGGCTGCTGCCAAAAAGGCGCCTGCTAAGAAGGCACCTGCCAAAAAGGCGGCCGCCAAGAAGGCTGCGCCCGCCAAGAAGGCTGCCCCTGCTGCGAAGAAGGCCGCGCCTGCTGCGAAGAAAGCAGCAGCTCCCGCCCCTGCCGCTGCGCCCGCTGCAGCGCCTGCTCCGGTTGCAAAGAAGGCTCCGGCCAAGAAGGCTGCCGCTGCGAAGAAGACGACTGCTGTAGCTCCGGCAACGACGGCAACGACCCCCGCAGCGCCGGCTCCGGCTGCAACGGTCAAGACGGCGTTGAACCCGGCTGCTGCATGGCCGTTCCCGACGGGAAGCCGTCCGTAAGCGCAGGTGGTAGTGCAGTAATTCGACACACGCAATGTGTGTCGCGGCCGCCTAGTGTTACGCGGTCCAGACCCGCTGTCCGGTTTATATCGGCAGCGGGTTTTTTTATGGGCGAAAAAAAACGCATGCGCCCGAGGGACCATGCGTTTTCGCAAGCGCTGGCACGATCTGTTCGATCGCGCCGACGCGTCATCAACTTCAGTGGGTGACGCGCGTCACACCGCCGCTCGACAACAAGCGGACACGTTCGCCGGCCTGGAACACTTCGCCGGTTGCGGTTTGCGTAATGGCGCGCATGTCGCCGTTATCAAGACGCACGGTGATCTCCAGTCCGTTTTGCGTGGCGACACCGTTTTCAACAGCGTTACCCGCGACTGCGCCTGCGATACCACCAACGATGCCCGTCAGGATCGAGCCACGTCCGCCGCCCAGCGCGCTGCCGGCCACTGCACCCAACGCACCGCCGCCGATAGCACCAAGGCCACTCGGCTGGCCGTTGTTCGAGCTGATCTTCACGCCTCGCACGCTGTCGACGGTACCCATGCGGACCGTTTCTTCGCGTTGCGCCTGCGATGCCGTGTACACGTCCGGCGAGCTGCTGTTGTAGGCGCATCCCGTCACGAAGACGCTGCTTACCAGCGCTGCTGCCAGCGCTACTCGGTTTGTCGTGTTCATTCTTCACCCCTGCTAATTACTGCCGGCTGCCGTTTTTGAATAGCAGCCGGCCACGTCGTGTTTCATTGCTTCACGCTCAAAGCGCCATGCCGAACGCCGACTCGAAACGCTCGGCGATCTTAGCGCGCGTGGGCGCGTAGGTCTGTGGTCCCTGATGTTCGATCTTCAGCGATCCCATCAGGCTTGCGAGACGACCGGTTTTTGCCCAGCCCAGCTTGTTCTCGATGCCGTAAAGCAAGCCGCCGCGGAATGCGTCGCCGCAACCGGTTGGGTCGATGATCTGCTGCGCCTTCACAACCGGAATTTCTTCAATACCGTCAGCGTGCAGGATCTGCGCGCCGTGCTCGCCGCGCGTGATGATCAATGCGTCGACGCGGCTCAGAATTTCGTCGATAGACCAGCCGGTCTTGTTGCTCAACAATTTCGCCTCGTAGTCGTTGACCGCCACGTATGTGGCAAGTTCAATCATGCGACAAAGCTCCACACCTTCGAGAATCGGCAGGCCCTGGCCCGGATCGAAGACGAACGGGATGCCCGCCGCCGCGAGTTCTTCGACGTGCTGGCGCATGCCGTCGGCGCCATCCGGTGCGACGATCCCAAGCGTGATGCCCTTCGTTTCTCCGGCATGATTCAGGTGCGAATCCATCATCGCGCCGGGGTGGAATGCGGTGATCTGGTTGTTCGCCAGATCGGTCGTGATGAAGCACTGCGCCGAGTGCTGGTCGGGCAGGACACGCACGTATTCGCGCGACAAACCCAGTGCATCGAAGCGATCGAGGTAGAGCTGGGCATCGGCTTCACCGAGCGTCGCCATGATCTTTGCATCGCCGCCGAGCAACTGCAGTGCATAGGCAATGTTGCCCGCGCAGCCGCCGAAGTTGCGCCGCATCGTGGGGACCAGGAAGCTGATGTTCAACTGATGCACCTGGTCCGGCAGGATGTGGTCGCCGAAACGGCCCTGGAACGTCATGATGTTGTCGTAGGCGAGCGAGCCGCAGATGAGCGTAGACACTGGCGAAATTCCTGAAAATGATGGTAAAGGTGCGCGCAGGTGAAGGTTCCTGAGCACTGTGCATGCCCGGATGATGGCGCTGCGCATTCGTTGCGTTGCTCGTTGCGCGTTTCTCGCTATTCAACGCCACGAATGCACATGCCGCTGACTTCTGATGTCATGCATTGCCGGCGAGCAACGTTTTCATTCCTCGCCGGCGTCCCGCAAATTCTTCTGCTTACTTCAACGCGGCCAGCGCGGCGTCGTAGTTCGGCTCGTTCTTGATTTCCGCCACGAGTTCCGAGTACAGCACCTTGTCGTTTTCATCGATAACCACGACCGCGCGCGCCGTCAGGCCCGTGAGCGGACCGCTCGTGACATCGACGCCATACGCCTTGGCGAAATCATGGCTGCGGAATGTCGAAGCCGTCACCACGTTCGCGATGCCTTCCGTCGTGCAAAAACGCGATGCTGCAAACGGCAGGTCGCCGGAAACCACCACGACGACCGTGTTGTCGAGGCCGGCTGCGGCTTCGTTGAACTTGCGCGTGGACGTGGCACACGTGGGCGTATCCAGGCTCGGTACGATGTTCAGCACTTTCCGCTTGCCGCCGAAGCTCGCGAGCGTCAGGTTGCCGAGGTCCTTGCCGACCAGCGTGAAATCGGCTGCTTTTGCGCCGGCAGACGGGAAGGTGCCGGCGACTTCGATCGGGTTGCCGCCGAGGGTAACTTGGCTCATGTCTACTCCAGAATGGGTCTGATGTTCAGGGATTGAGCGCGTCGTCCGGCCAGAACGGACGGGCGGCGCGCACGGAGACAACGACTAACTAAGAGTGAAGCGCGTCAGGGGTAGAAAATCTGCACGCGATAATTCGCCGCAACGGCGTCGCCGGTATCGAGCCGGACGATCACCGGTTGCGTGCTGCGAGCGCCAAGGCCCGCGCCGATCTGCGTTCCCGGCCGCGCGTAATCCTGCGGCCAGAGCACACGGCGGATCGCGACGTTGTTCTTGTCGTCGAGCAGCGTGAGTTCCAGCGCCGGATACGCAATGGCGAGATCGAAGCGATTGCGCAGCGACAGTTTCAGTTCGAGCTTGTGCGATCCATCCACCTGACGCAGGCCGGAATTCTCGATCTGCAATCCATCGATATCGCGCGGCGGCGCAACCGTGCAGCCAAGCTGCTCGCACGCCTGAGCGAACAGCGGCTGCGATGCCGGCCAGTAGACCATGACGGTCTCACGCTGCCACCACGCGACTTGCGCGGCGAGCGCGACAAGCAGCACGAGCGCGATCAGCGAGCCGATGATCTTCCACGCCATTCCCGAACGCGCAACCGGACGCGTTTCACGGGTGACCGGGAAGGGCTCGGCAGGAGGAGGGACGGCCGATGCCGGACGGCCGAAGCGTGGTTCGTCGTCGGCGTGGAGATCGTCGTCGGGTTCTTCGGCCCACGGATGCGGAGTTTCGGCACGTCGCGGCGCGGGCTTCTCCGGTTCGTCACGGGGCGCTGTCCGTCCGACAAACGGCTCGGTACGCGACTCGTGCAATGCTTCATTTTCCGTCCGGCCGATAAAAGGATCGACGCGCCTTGTCGGCTCGGGCTCCACTCGGCCAATGAACGGGTCGTTACGGCTGGGGGTGTTTGGTTCGGCTCGCGTCTGCGGACGATTGACTTCATGCCACGGCGATTCTGCGCGGCCATCGCCCGGGAAATCGCTCGCGTCGCGCGTACGTGACAACGCTTCGGCTTGCGCCGCAGCCAATCCGGCGAACGGTTCTTCCTCCGGCACGGCGTGCGCGGGGTTTGCCGCCAAATCTTCCTCAGCTTGAGGCCCGAGCGCGGTATCCGGGATGAACGGGTGCAGCGAAATGCCGAGCGCCTCGTCCTTGCCGCCGGCGACTTCCGCGCTCGACTTTTCCGCCCACGGACTTGCCGGATCGACCCCGTAGTTCGGAACGGGCGTAGCCGCGGCCGCCGCCTGCGCGGTCATCGCAATAGCATCGCGGTCGAATTGATAATGCGCGGCATCGAAAATTTCCTGGCAATGACCGCAGCGCACGCGGCCGTCGTGCGGCGCGAGCAGATGCGGGTCAAGGCGGAAAACCGTATCGCAGTGGGGACAGCGGGTAGCCAGCGCCATAGTTAGCCGAAGGCCAGAGGCCAGTAGAAGGACGATGGCGCTATTCTAAAGGCTTTCGCGGCGGGTACCGGCAAGACATACCCATCCTTCGTGCTCGCGCCATACGCTGATGTCGATCCAGCGCGCGTAGACGGCCGCAACTTCGTCGGCCTGACGCGCAAGAATGCCCGACAGCGCAATGCGTCCGCCCGGTTTCACGCGGGTAGAAAGCATCGACGCCATCAGTTTCAGCGGGTTCGACAAGATGTTCGCCACGACGATATCGAACTGTCCTTCGGGTAGATCGGCGGGCAGGCCGTAGGTCACTTCCGCGTGATTGCGCTCGCTGTTCTGGCGCGCGGATTCGACGGCTTGCGGATCGATATCGATACCCATCACTGGATTTGCACCGCATTTCTTCGCAAGAATCGCGAGGATGCCGGAACCGCAACCGTAGTCGAGCACGGACTGGTTTTCGAACACCGACTGCTCGATCCACTCCATGCAAAGCCGCGTGGTCGGATGGCTGCCGGTGCCGAATGCGAGGCCCGGATCGAGTTCGAGCACGAGCGCATCGGGTTCGGGCGCGTCGTGCCATGACGGCACGACCCAGATCCGTTTGCCGATGGGAATCGGATCGAACTGGGATTGTGTGAGGCGCACCCAGTCCTGGTCTTCAACGTCGCGCAACGTGAACGAAGGCGTGTCCTTCAAGCCGATTTCATTGGCCGCTGCCGCAAGCAGCACGGCAGGATCGGCGTCATTGGAAAGCAGTGCAACCACGCGCGAACGGTTCCACGCTTTCTGATCCGGCGTGAGGCCGGGCTCGCCGAACAGGGGTTGCTCGTCGGGGGTATCGGCGTCGGCGTCTTCCACCGATACCGACAGCGCGCCCAGTTCCAGCAGCGCATCCGACAACGCTTCCGCGTGTTCCCGGTCCAGCTCGGCGATCAATTCCCGGTAGCTCATCTTTTGCTGCCTTACTTATAGTGCTGCGTCTTCCGCGGCGACGGCGGCTGCCGCCTTGCGCGCGGCGAGCTTGTTTTCGAGGTAGTGAATGCTCGTGCCGCCTTCGACGAACTTGGCGTCGATCATCATCTCGCGATGCAGCGGGATGTTGGTCGAGATGCCTTCCACCACCATCTCCGACAACGCGATACGCATGCGGTTGATCGCCTGCTCGCGCGTCGCGCCGTACGAGATCAGCTTGCCGATCATCGAATCGTAGTTCGGCGGGACGAAATAGCCGTTGTACACGTGCGAATCGACGCGAATCCCCGGACCGCCCGGCGCGTGCCACGACGTGAGACGTCCCGGCGACGGCGTGAACTTGAACGGATCTTCCGCATTGATCCGGCATTCGATCGCGTGGCCGCGGAACTGGATGTCCTTCTGGCGGAACGCGAGCTTTTCGCCGGCGGCAATACGAATCTGTTCCTGAACGATATCCACGCCCGTGATCAGCTCCGTCACCGGATGCTCGACCTGCACGCGCGTGTTCATTTCGATGAAATAGAACTCGTTGTTCTCGTACAGGAATTCGAACGTGCCCGCACCGAGATAACCCATCTTCTTGCAGGCATCGGCGCAACGATCGCCAATCCGGTCGATCAGACGGCGCGGAATGCCCGGCGCCGGCGCTTCTTCAATTACCTTCTGGTGACGGCGTTGCATGGAGCAATCGCGTTCACCCAGCCAGATTGCATTACGGAACGAATCGGCGAGGATCTGGATTTCGATGTGCCGCGGGTTCTCCAGGAATTTTTCCATGTAGACCTGCGGGTTGCCGAACGCACGGCCGGCTTCTTCGCGGGTCATGTTCACCGCGTTCACCAGCGCCGCTTCCGTGTGCACCACGCGCATGCCGCGACCACCGCCGCCGCCTGCCGCCTTGATGATCACCGGATAACCCACGGCGCGCGCAATCTTCACGATTTCCTTGGGATCGTCGGGCAACGCGCCTTCAGAACCCGGGACGCAGGGCACGCCGGTCTTGATCATCGTCTGCTTGGCGGAGACCTTGTCGCCCATCATGCGGATCGTTTCGGGGCGCGGTCCGATGAACGTGAAGCCCGACTGCTCGACGCGCTCCGCGAAGTCCGCGTTTTCCGACAAGAAACCGTAGCCCGGGTGGATCGCTTCGGCGTCGGTGACTTCTGCCGCGCTGATCAGCGCCGGCATGTTGAGGTAGCTGAGGTTGGACGGAGCCGGTCCAATACACACGGCTTCGTCGGCCAACTTCACGTATTTTGCTTCTTTATCGGCTTCCGAATAGACGATGACTGTTTTGACGCCGAGTTCGCGGCACGCGCGCTGGATTCGCAGCGCGATTTCACCACGGTTCGCAATGAGGATTTTTTCAAACATAGCAAGGTTTCGACTCATCGATGGACCGCCGGGACAAGGGTCCGTGGCGTTCCTGGGAGATCGGCGGCGCGTCTCGGCCGTTGTCTGTCTGACAGACATGGCGAGCGCCCGAGTGCTGCGTTTCACCGGGCGCGCGTGCTGCGTGCGACGCCTCGATTGAAGCGCGGGAGATCAATCGCCGATTACAAAGAGCGGTTGGCCGTACTCGACGGCCTGACCGTTCTCGACCAGGATTTCCTTCACGACGCCCGACTTGTCCGACTCGATTTCGTTGAGCAGCTTCATGGCTTCGATGATGCAGAGCGTCTGCCCTTCCTTGACCGTGTCGCCCACTTGCACGAACGCGTCTGCGCCCGGCGACGGCGCGCGGTAGAACGAGCCGACCATCGGCGAGGTGACAACGTGGCCTTGCGGCACGACGGCAGCCGGCGTAGCCGGTGCGCCTGCAGCAGCGCCGCCGGCGCCTGCATCGCCCGACTGGCTGTACTGCGGCGCCTGGCCCATCTGGCCTTGCGGCATGTACTGCGGGGCCTGCATATAGACCGGCGCGGCATTCTTGACGATGCGAACCTTGCCTTCGCCCTCGGTCACTTCCAGTTCCGAGATACCGGATTCCGAGACGAGGTCGATCAGCGTTTTGAGTTTACGAAGGTCCATCGAAAATTCCCCTTTCAATGCTTGGTGACCGGGAGCTTTTCCCGGTGCTTGACTTGGTTTTTGGGTGCCGCCGACGGGTGCGTCCGTTGGCGCTTCTGACACTGGCTCCGCGTGATCGTGTGCGGGCAGTTCAGATCCGAGCGGGTCGCGGCTCAATCGCGCGTCTTCGGGGCAATGCGCTCGAGTGCGAAGTCGAGTGCATACAGATAGCCTTTCCAGCCAAGGCCGCAAATCACGGCTTCGGCGAGATCGGAGAAATAAGAGTGATGCCGGAAAGCTTCCCGCTTGTGGACGTTCGACAAATGAATCTCGACGAACGGCAGCGCCACGCCTGCAAGCGCATCGCGAATCGCGACGCTCGTGTGCGTGTACGCGGCCGGGTTGATCAGCACGAAATCCACCTGTTCGATCCGCGCCTGCTGAATGCGGTCGACGATCGCGCCTTCATGATTGCTCTGGAATGACGTCAGTTCCGCGCCCGCAGCCTTGGCCTTCTCTGCCAGCGCCTGGTCGATCTGAGCGAGCGTGACCCGTCCATAGACGTCCGGTTCGCGGGTGCCGAGCAGGTTTAGATTAGGGCCGTGAAGCACCAGCAGTCGTGACATAGGGCTTTGGTTTATGCGGAGTTGGGCGCACTTTAGCGCCCTTTAGAGAATTTTGTCTAGTTTTACGAAGCCGCACCCGCCTTGGACTCCAGGCAGATGAGTGTGTACACGCGCATTTTGCACGCATTTTCGGGCAAAGTTCGCCGAATTACCGTTAACTTTCCGTGAATCGTTTCGATTTGACGCGGATCAACCAGATGCCTACAGGCCGTCGAGCGTCGCTTTTAGCTCTTTTGGATCGACTTCACCCAGTTTTGTGGACCGGATCGCGCCTTTCGCGTCGATGACCACCGTGAACGGCAGCGCGCCCGCATTGTTGCCAAAGCTTCGGGCCAGATCGGCGCCGCCGAAGCCCGCAATATAGATGGGGTAGTCGACGGGCACTTTCTGCAGGAACGCGTTCACGTTCTTCTCGGAGTCCACGCCGAGCCCGATGAAGGTGATGCCTTTCTTCGCATATTCACGATGCAGCGCCGCGAGCGTCGGCATTTCCTTCACGCACGGGCCGCACCACGACGCCCAGAAATTGACCACGACCGGTTTGCCCTTGAACGATGCCAGGCTTTGTTGCGTGCCGGCGGCCATTTGCAGTTGCTGTTTCCAGAGGTCATCGACGGCATTGCCCTTTGCCGATGTCGTCATGGCCGCTTCGCTCGGGCTGCCGCCCATGATCAGGTGGCTTGCATAAAAGCCGCCGCCGGTCGCCGCGATGGCGACAATCAGGGCAGCAACGATGCGCATGGGTTTCATAGTGATGTAGCCGGTGTGGAAGGAGGGGCGTCGAGGAGTGCCTGTACGGCGGCGGCGTTTGCGCGAGCAAGCTTGCCGCGGCCGTCGGCGCGGACGGCGCCTCGCAGGTCGTTGGTGTCGTAGAGCGCGATGTGCAGGCCCATGGGTTCTTCGTCGCGGGATGGACGCGTGAGGAAGCTCAGCGTTTCCACATAACCGCGGCCGGCGAAATGGCGCGTCTCGGAGACATCGTATTGAATATTTGCGTTCAGTAAATAGATTGCGACTTCCTTGGGGTTATCGCAGAAACATTGCAGATGGATGTCCGAGTGCTCGCCGGCGGTGCCGTTCAGCACGGCGCCGGTGACGTAAGGGTTGAACGGTTTCAGGCGCTGCATCCATTCGAGGGTGACCTCGCGCATGCGGCGCAGGACGGCCGGTTGGCTTTCACTTTGGAAGAGTGCCTGGTACTCGCGGATTTCTTCTTCGATCTGCGTGTTATCGGGGAGCCATTCGCCGCTGACGCGTGTTTCGCCGATCACCTGGCGGGCGGCTTTGCGCTTGGCGGTGGAGTAGTCGAGGCCGTCTTCGGCGATCATTCGCGCCGCCGCGATGGCGATTTCCTCGCGGACGCGCTGAGGGTCGAAATGAGGTTTGCGAATCATGGTGAGGATGATACCGGAAGGGGCGGACGCTGGCGGTTGGGTGGGGTTTTGGTTGGGAGGAGGTTTGTTGTTCGTTACGGTCGGGGTTGATGCCGGGTTGTTGCTCTCCAAGCTCTCGCGCGTTTAATGTTGGCTATTTTTTTTCGCACTGTTAGCCACTGTGCGTGGCGGCACTTCATTTCTTTGTCCAACGGCGACAAAGAAACGAAGCAAAGAAAACGCCTTTCCACCGACGGCACATAAGTGTCCCGAGCGTGCAGTGATAACTGTTTGGTACTTCACAAGAACGCTCGACGCCGCAATCAAGAACACTTGAACCCCTCCCCCTCCGTAAACGGCAACCCACACGCTTCGCCACCAGTGTGGGAATCCGCTAATGAGGCTTCCGCGCTGCGCGCGCTGACGCCCAAACGCAGGGGCTGGCTGTACTGGCGGCGAAGTCTAGGGCCAGTTCAAGATGTTGTGGACCGGTTACGGGCCCACCCGTTGTTATGCCAAGGTCAGGTTTCCGTATTGACTGCCACAATTACTGGTGGCGAAGCGTGTGGGTATCTGTTGACGGAGGGGGAGGGGTTCAAGTGTTCGTGGTTATGGCGGTAACCGTTCTTCTGAAGTCCCAAACAGTTGTCACTGCACGCTCGGGACACTTATGTGCCCTCGGTTGAGAGGCGTTTTCTTTGCTTCGTTTCTTTGTCGCCGTTGGACAAAGAAATGAAGTGCCGCCACGCACAGTGGCTAACAGTGCGAAAAATATCAGCCAACACGGAACGCGCGAAGACCTGAAGAGCAACAACCCGGCACCAACCCCGACCTCCCCCGCCCCAGGCGCCAGCCGTCCAACCCTGTCGGTTACAATATCCCCCTCCGGGCGCAGGAATATTCCCAACTTCCCCCCGTGCCAACAAACCTCTATGCACATTCACATCCTCGGCATCTGCGGCACATTCATGGGCGGTCTCGCAGTCCTCGCGCGCGAAGCCGGACACCGCGTCACCGGCTGCGACGCCGGCGTCTATCCCCCCATGAGCACGCAGCTCGAAGCTCAAGGCATCGAGTTGATCGAGGGGTACGGGGTCGAACAGATCGCATTGGAACCCGATCTCTTCGTGATCGGCAACGTGGTCACTCGCGGCAATCCACTGATGGAAGCCATCCTCGATCGCGGCCTGCCCTATACGTCCGGCCCGCAATGGCTCGGCGAACATGTCCTGAACGGCAAATGGGTGCTCGCAGTCGCCGGCACGCACGGCAAGACCACCACGAGTTCCATGCTCGCGTGGCTGCTGGAGGATGCGGGTCTCAATCCGGGATTTCTCATCGGCGGGGTGCCGCTCAATTTCGGCATTTCAGCGCGTCTCACGGATTCGAGCTTCTTCGTGATCGAAGCCGACGAATACGACACGGCTTTCTTCGATAAACGCTCGAAGTTCGTCCATTACCGCCCGCGCACGGCGCTTCTGAACAACCTCGAATTCGATCACGCCGACATCTTTCCGGATCTCGGCGCCATCGAAACCCAATTCCACCATCTCGTGCGCACCGTTCCCGGCGTCGGCAGGATCGTGACGAACGGGCGTGAGGGCGCACTCGAACGCGTACTGACGCGCGGTTGCTGGTCAAGTGTCGAGCGTTTCGGCGTGCAAGGCGGCTGGGAAGCGCAGCCGGCCACCGAAGGCGTTCCCGCCGATGAACAATTCGCCGTCTATTGGGAAGGCGAGCGCATGGGCGTGGTCGACTGGCAAGTTCAAGGCGAACACAACCGCCTGAACGCGCTGGCGGCGATCGCGGCGGCGCGCTCGGTGGGCGTTCCGCCTGCGCAAGCGACGCAATCGCTCTTAGCGTTTCGCAACGTGAAGCGGCGCATGGAAGTGAAGGGTAGCGTCGACGGCGTGACCGTGTACGATGACTTTGCGCACCATCCAACTGCCATCGAAACGACGGTGGCGGGATTGCGAACTCGTATCGGTGGGAAGAACCGGATTCTGGCCGTGCTGGAACCGCGTTCGAACACCATGAAACTCGGCACCATGAAAGCGCAACTGCCCGCCAGTCTCGCGGGCGCCGACCTGATCTTCGGCTACGGCGCGCACGAAGGCCGCGACAAGCTCGGCTGGGATCTGCAAGCGGCGTTGAGCCCGCTCGGCGACAAAGCCCGCGCGTTCGACGACCTCGCGCTCCTGGTGAAGTCGGTCGTCGCGGCGGCGAAACCGGGCGACCATGTGCTGGTCATGAGCAACGGCGGCTTCGGCGGCGTGCACCAGAAATTGCTGGATGCATTGTCGGCGCGTCCTGCCACGAAGGAGCGTGAGTGATTCTCTATTTGCACGGCTTCCGGTCATCGCCGCAATCGTTCAAGGCTCGATTGATGCGCGCGCGGCTGGAAGAACTCGGACTCAGCCAAGAATGGTGCTGTCCCGTGCTGCCGGTTTCACCGCGCGATGCCATCGCGTTGGCCGAATCACTCGCCGCGCAGGCAATCGGCCAAGACATCACGCTGGTCGGCAGTTCGCTTGGCGGGTTCTATGCAACGTGGCTCGCCGAAAAGCACGGTTGGCGCGCCGTGCTGCTGAACCCGGCGGTCGTGCCGCAGGAAGACTTGAGCGCGTATATCGGCGAGCAGCCGTTGTGGCATGGCGGCGGAAGTATCGTGGTGGAGCCGTGGCATATCGACGAATTACGTGCGCTTTCCGTACCATCGATCACGCAGCCGGAGCGCTACTATCTGATAGCCGCCACGGGCGACGAAGTGCTCGATTACCGCACCATGCTCAAGCATTATCCCGGCGTGCGAACCACGCTGATCCAGGGCAGCAATCACGCCATCAGCGACTTTTCCAGTTATCTGGATGACGTGCTGGCGTTCTGCGCAGTCCAGCCGCCGGCAGCCGCGGCCTGAATCTTTTCAAGCGCATCCATTTTTCGTTGGCCTGGCGCTTGGCAACCGGGGAACACGCCCGCCTGCACGCCATGCCGACCAACAGTCTTTCGAGAGTACTGAGTGAACGTTTTTTTCGAGGAATCGGGTAGTTTCAAGGCCGGCGCTGTTTTGTCGAAGGCAAACGATGCATTCCAGGTCGAATTGCCGGGCGGACGGCGCGCGAAGGTGCGCGCAAAAGACGTGTTGATCGAGTTCGAGAAACCGAATGCCGCCGATTTGATGCAACAGGCCGACGCCATCGCGAAGGACATCGATCTGGATTTCCTGTGGGAATGCGCGCCAGAGGAAGAGTTTCCGTTCGCGGAGCTCGGCGCGGATTATTTCGGCGATAAATTCGGCGCGACCGAACGCGCCGCGCTCGTCTTGCGCATGCACGGATCGCCGGTGTATTTCCGCCGGAAAGGCCGTGGCCAATATCAGCGCGCGCCGCAGGAACAGTTGCAAATGGCGCTCGCGGGGCTCGAAAAGAAACGGCAACTTGCGCTCGTGCAGGCCGGCTACGAAGAGGAACTGGTCGCCGGCAAATTGCCCGAAGCGCTCGCCGGCAAGGCGATTGGCTTGCTGACGAAGCCGGACAAGAACTCCATCGAATACAAGGCGCTCGAGGGCGCCGCAGCGACGCGCGGCATCTCGCAAGCGCGGCTGATGCTGGAAGTCGGCGGCATTCCGTCGGCGCGTGCATTGCACGAAGCGCGTTTTCTCTCCGAATTTTTCCCGCACGGGACAGGCTTTGCGCCGGTTACCGTGCCGCCGTTGCCGGACGATCTGCCGGAAGCGGACGTTCAGGCGTTTTCTATCGATGACGTCACGACCACCGAAATCGATGACGCGTTTTCCGTCGAACATCTCGCCGATGGCCGCGTTCGCATTGGTGTGCATATTGCCGCGCCGGCGTTGGGCATTACGCGCGGCGACATGATCGATGCCATCGCGCGCACGCGTCTTTCAACGGTCTACATGCCCGGCGACAAGATCACGATGCTGCCGGACAGCGTCGTGGAAGCGTTCACGCTTGCCGAAGGCGGATTGCGGCCGGCGTTGTCGCTTTACATCATCGTGAACCGGGAAACACAGGAGATCGTCGCCAGCGAGACGCGTGCAGAACGCGTGTTCGTGAAGAGCAATCTTCGGCACAACTATCTCGACGAACATGTCACCGAGGAATCGCTCGCGGCAGGAACGGGCGAATATCCGCACAAGGATGACATCGCGGTGCTGTGGCCGCTCGCGCAGGCGCTGTTCGAAAAGCGTCAGGAAGCGCGCGCCGGTTACGGTTTGCGGCGCGAGGTGCAGCGCAATAACGACTTCAATTTTTATGTGGAAGGCGAACACATCGAGATCTCGCCGCGCCGCCGCGGGTCGCCGCTCGATCTGATCGTGGCCGAGCTGGCGATTCTCGCGAATTCATCGTGGGGCGCATTCCTCAATGATCACAGCGTGCCGGGCATTTACCGCTCGCAGCGCGGGTTTGGCGCGCCGGGTCCGAAGCGCACGCGCATGCAGACCACGCCCGCGCCGCACGAAGGGCTGGGCGTTGCGCAATACGCGTGGAGCACGTCGCCGTTGCGCCGGTATGTCGACCTGGTCAATCAATGGCAGTTGCTCGCGTGCGTGCGGCATGGCGTGACGGCGGCGCTCGTCGCGCCGTTCAAGCCGAAAGATGCCGATCTGTTCGCGGTCGTCCAGGGATTCGATGACCAGTATTCCGCCTACGCCGATCATCAACGGCGCATGGAATTCTTCTGGTGCCTGCGCTGGCTGAAGCAGGAGAACAAGAAGCAGGTCGTGGCGGCGGTGGTGAAGGACGATCTCGTGCGCCTCGATGAAATCCCGCTGATGCTCCACGTCCCCGGGCTCGGCGTGCATGCGCGCGGAACAAAGGTGATGCTGGAAGTGATGAATCTCGATGAACTCACCGTCGAGGCATCGTGCCGCTTGTTGCACGTGATCGATGCACCTTCGGGCGCCGCAACGCAGCCGGAAGAGCCGGAAGAAGAGCTGGTCGAAGCGGAAGACCTGAGCGCCGAAAGCGAGGCCGAGGCGCAGGCGGAAGCCACGCCTGCGGAAGAGCCGCAACCGGCTGGCGAAAACACGCCGGACGCGACGGAGCCCGCGCAATGACATCGGGCGTTCGGGGCGAGGGCATCGACCAATACGCGGTGATCGGCAATCCGGTCGCGCATAGCAAATCGCCGTCGATTCACGCGCGCTTCGCCGAGCAGACCGGCGAGCGGATCGAATACGGGCGCGTGCTGGGAACCGTCGGCGAATTTGCAGGCGATGTCCGTGCTTTCGTTGAAACAGGCGGTCGCGGCATGAACGTGACCGTGCCGTTCAAGCTCGACGCACACGCTTTCGCCAACACGCTCACGCCGCGCGCTGCGGCGGCGGGGGCGGTGAATACCCTGGCGTTCAACGCGGATGGCGTGCTTGGCGACAACACCGATGGCGTCGGCCTCGTGCGCGATATCGAAGGGAATCTGGGCGTTGGCTTGAAGGGCACACGCGTGTTGTTGCTCGGCGCCGGCGGCGCGGCGCGTGGTGTCGTGTTGCCCATGCTCGATTGCGGCGTTGCAGCGCTGACGATCGTGAATCGGACGGCATCGAAGGCGCAAATACTGGTCGATCACTTCTCCGATGCCGCCCACGCCGCAAACGTGCGGTTCTCGGGCGGCGGCGCGGACAGCGTGGAAGCGGGCCCGTACGATGTGATCGTCAACGCGACGGCCGGCAGTCTGGACGATGCACTGCCCACGTGCGACGACGCCTCGTTCGGCCCCGGCACGCTCGCCTACGACATGATGTACAGCGCGCAGCCGACTGTCTTCATGCGCCACGCCGAAACCCTGGGCGCGCGTTCATCGGATGGACTCGGGATGCTCGTGGAACAGGCTGCGGAATCGTTTTTCCTGTGGCGCGGGGTGCGTCCGGACATTGGCGCGGTGCTGCGGGCGTTGCGGTTGGAGTTATCGAAGTCAATTTGAAGCGGCTGGCCTTCTCAACAGAACAAGCACGATGACAAGAACAAAATCGCCCGTGCGTCTCGGGCCGGCCCGATGGATTGTCTATGGCATCTCGGTGATGATGATTGCGGTCATCGCCACGCAGGTCTACTTCTTCGCGATGGTCGGCATCTACACGGTGGTGAATCCATCGTCCACGGCGTTCATGCGTTCCGATGCCTGGCGGCTTGCGCAGGATCGTCCCGATCTTTCCATTCAGCGCACGTGGGTTCCGTACGACCAGATTTCGCGGAATCTGAAGCGCGCGATCATTGCGTCCGAGGACGCGAACTTCGTCAACAACAACGGTTATGAAACCGATGCCATCCTGCAAGCCTGGGAGAAGAACAAGGCGCGCGGGAAAATCGTGGCGGGCGGCTCGACCATCTCGCAGCAACTGGCGCGGAACCTGTTTTTATCGCGGGAAAAGAGTTATGTGAGGAAGGCGCAGGAACTCGTGATTACATCGATGCTCGAGTTCTGGATGGACAAGGAGCGCATTTTCGAGATCTACCTGAATTCGGTGGAGTGGGGCAACGGCGTGTATGGCGCCGAAGCTGCGGCGCGTTATTACTACAAGACGTCGGCATCGAAGCTGACCGCGTGGCAATCGGCGCGGCTGGCGGTGATGCTGCCAAGGCCGAAATACTTCGATGAACATCGCGGGTCCGCGTATCTGTCGCAGCGGGCGGGGGTAATTGCGAGGCGCATGGGGGCGGCGGAGTTGCCGCAGTGAGTGCGCTTGTGCGTTGATCGGGATGCGGCGCGTGACGAAGGAACGGAAACCCCGCTTGGCAGGGTTTTTTATCTGGCCGTCTGCACAGTCCGGTTCCGCTAAGCGAAAATTGTTCTGAGATGTGGAAACTATCCACCAGGCAGCGGTCCAAAGCCGTTGTTTTCGTATATAGAAACTAGAGGTTAGTGCTGAAATCCATTCAATTAGTTTGTATAAAAGGAAACTATATTGCGGAGTGGGTGTCTGATTTCTATTGTTTTCATATTGCATAACTATGGCTCGATCACTGTCTCCGCATGATCCCAATGTCACAGCGCTCGCCCGAGACATGGCTGCGCTCGGCGCCTTGGTACGCAATCGCCGACTTGAGCAGGCCATGCGCATCGACGACGCCGCCGATCTGCTAGGGGTGTCCGCAAGCGTGCTTTCCCGGCTCGAGAACGGGCATCCGGTCGGCTCGGATCGGCTGCTCCGAGTGCTCGAAGGGTTCGGTTTGATCATGCTGGTGCTTCCGAAGAACGAGTCGACGACCGCATTGCGCGCTTTGAATGAGCAGACCAGTCATGCGAAGGCGTCCCTCCGGGGAGGACAATCCTGATGGCGCATGTGCTCAACGTTTCCACGCAGGACGGCCCGGTAGGGCAACTAGGCTTCGAGTCGCAGCAAGACGTCTACAGCTTTAAATACGATGAAGCCTGGCAGGCCAGGGACGCCGCTTTCCCGCTTTCGCCGCATATTCCGCTTTCGGGCGAGCAGCCGAAACTCAGGACCGTGCATCGCTTCCTCGCAAACCTGCTTCCTGAAGGGCGTGCACTTGAAGTCGCCTCGGTCATGCACCAAATGTCGAAGGACAACACTTTTGGCTTGATGCACATCCTGGGGAAAGAACCGGTCGGCGCGTTGAGTTTCACGGCCCCGGCGCAAAACGCTGCGGCCGGCGAAGAGGGCGGCGTAAATGCGGAGGCGGAGTACACGGCCGATCAGCAGGAAGGCGCGCCATCCGTGCGTCGAATCGTCCTCAACGATGAATTGAGCGACCGTATTCGTCGTCGGGATGAAATTCCCTTCCCGGTATGGGATCGCAAGCTCCGGCTGTCAGTTGCGGGCTTCCAGGACAAGTTGCAGGTGCTGGTCGAAGGTGAATCAATTTCGCTTGTAGATGGCGGCCCCATCAGTTCCACGCACATCCTCAAGCCGGAGTCGCTTAACCCCGCATCCGCCTTCATGGTGGCGAACGAGCACTACTGCATGACGCTGGCCGCGCGCATCGGATTGCCGACGGCGGCCGTTGAGATTCGCCGAATTCCGGAACCTATACTACTCATCGAGCGATTTGACCGGCAGGCAGAACTTGATCCCGCTGACGGCGTCACGGCGCTTCGAGTTCGCCGCACGCACGTCATTGACGGGTGCCAGGCCCTGGATCTGCCTGTGAGCCTCAAGTACGAGCGCAACTTCGGCAACGCTCCGGCGGTTCGTAACATCAGGGAGGGCGCGAGCTTCGAAAAGTTGTTCTTGCTCGAGCGACACCTGGAGAATCCTGCTCAGGCTCGCCAGATCATGCTGCGGTGGGCGCTATTTCAACTCTTTATCGGCAACAGTGACGCCCACGGCAAAAACCTGTCTTTTCATGTGCGGCCTGCGGGTTTGTCGCCCGCGCCTTTTTATGACCTTGTCTCCGTCAATGCCCATGGAGACGCGGTCGAACAGGACATGGCGCTGGCTTACGGCGACGCCTTCCGGCTGGACGAGGTCACGGCGTTTGAGCTTGCGGACTTTGCAAACCGAACCGGTACGCCCCGACCGCTTCTTGCACGCGAACTGACGCGTATGGCGCTTGCAATAAAGCGCGTCTCCGCAGACTTGGCGCGTTCGGAGATCTACGTGGCCGAGGAGAGGCGACTGGTGCAGCGCATTCACGGCTTCGTGACCGTGCAGGCCGATAAGCTTTTGCAACTGGCTCCCGCGGTACCCCGAATCGACCGGTCGCTGCTGTAGAGGGTTCATCTGGAACTCAGCAAGCAAAACCTCGCCCGGCGGGGTTCTTTGCATCTCATCCCAACGTAACGAAACAAACTCAATGCTCCCAATATGTGAACACATCAATCACATATTGAATAATTCAGCGACGCGGCTCTAAAATCCGATCACAGCCAAACGGCAGTTCCATGAGCCTCGGGTAATCCCGAAGGCCTCATGCAACGACAAAAGCAATCGGAGACGTGTCATGAAATCGCCAGCGCAATCGCATCTGCTCGAGCATCCGCGCGTCCAGCACTCCTTACTGATGAAAACACGCACTGTCTTGTTGGCGGGCTGATGAGTGTCATGACCAAGACCCCGAACTCCACCATCGAAGCCGAATTGTCGATGGACCGCGCCATCGCCGAGCAGGACGCAAGTGTCGCCAACGAAGCCCAGGCATCGGCCGCCGCGCTGCTCGACCTCACACCCCAGCAAGCCGGCACGCAAACGCTGCTGCGCGGCCTCGCGATCCTCGAAGCGGCTGCGACCGGCGCGCGCGATCTGCGCAGCATCGGTGCGGCGCTCGGCACGACCCGCAGCACGACGCACCGGCTGGTCAGCTCGCTCGTTCAAGCACGCTATCTGCGCCAGGTCGGCGGCGGTTATCTGCTCGGCCCGAAGCTGATCGAACTCGGCACCATCGCGCTTGAACAAATGCCGCTTACCGCGGTGGCGCGGCCGCATCTGCAAGTGCTCGCCGACTACACGCACGACACCATCCACCTCGGTGTACGCGATGGCGACGACGTGCTGTACATCGACAAGATTCCGGGCACACGCGGCCTCGAAATGCGTTCCCGCGTAGGTCACCGCATGCCGATGGCGTCCACCGGCATCGGCAAGGCGATGATGCTCGACCTGCCGCCCGAAAAGTGGTCGACGCTGCTCGAAGCGTCGCATCGGGTGCTCGCCAAGGTGAGTTTTCGGCCGGATCACCAGCCTGATTCGGATACCTTCGTGCAGCGCATGACGCGCTATGCCCAGGGCGGTTTCACCTTCGACCTGGAAGAAAACGAAGCGTCCATCCGCTGCGTCGCCGCGCCTGTGCGCGATGCATCCGGCGCGATCGTCGCGGCGCTTTCGGTGGCGAGCACGATCCCCTACATGCCGACCGAGCGCATGGAAGAACTGATTCCCGTCGTGCAGCGCGAAGCGCGCGCGATATCGCAAGAACTCGGCTGGCGCGTGCCGCAGCCCGCAACACGCAGGATCAAACGATGAGCGTTGCCCACGACCAATCCACGGCTGCGCTGATAGCACTCGACTGGGGCACCACGGCGCTGCGCGCCTATCTCCTCGATGCACATGGCGTGGTGCTGGACACCCGCGCGTCATCGGCGGGGATCATGAATTTGCCGCGCCCGGCGGCAGAAGGCGGTTTCGATATCGTCTTCGATGAAACCTGCAGCGCGTGGCTAGCCGCCAACCCGCAACTTCCGGTGATCGCTGCCGGCATGGTCGGCAGCGCGCAGGGCTGGGTGGAAGCGCCGTATGTGACCACGCCCGCGGATTCCGCAGCGCTGGTGGCGGGCATCGTGCGCGTGACGACGAATAAGGGCGTCACGGTGCATATCGTGCCGGGCGTGCTGGAAGACGGCGCGCTGCCGAACGTGATGCGCGGCGAAGAAACGCAGATCTTCGGCGCGCTCTCCGGCGACACCACGCACAGCGAGTTGATCGGCTTGCCGGGGACGCATGCGAAGTGGGCGTTTGTATCGGCGGGACGGATCGAGCGCTTCTATACGTTCATGACCGGCGAGACCTTCGGCGCGCTGCGCGATCACACGATCCTCGGCCGCACGATGCGCGCCGCCGATCAGCACGACATGCCGGCGTTCATTCGCGGCGTCGATACCGCCAAGGACGCCGGCCACGCCGGCATGCTGGCGACGATCTTCAGCACGCGCACGCTGGGCCTGACCGGAAAACTCAAGCCCGAACAGCAGGCCGATTACCTCTCGGGCCTGCTGATCGGCCACGAACTGCGCGGCCTCAACGAAGTGCTCGCACGCGAGGAATCGGACCTCGCGGGCAAGACGCTCAGGCTGATCGGCAACGATGCGCTGTGCGAGCGGTATCGGCATGCGCTTGCGCGCTTCGGTTGCAACGATGCCCAAACCGTCGCCCACGCCACCGAACGCGGCTTGCACGAAATCGCGCTGCAGGCCGGGCTGATCCGCTCGACGGCCAGCGCGAACTAATCAGGAGCAGAACATGAGCGATATTGATATCAACCTTCCCGGCCCATACACGCCGCACGCCGGACTTGCCGCTGCGTTCAGCGCATGTCCGCTGATCGCGATCCTGCGCGGCGTGACGCCGGCGGACGCCGCCGACCATGGCCGCGCGCTGTACGAAGCGGGTTTTCGGATCGTCGAAGTGCCGCTGAATTCGCCGCAGCCGTTCGACAGCATCGCGGCGATCCGTCAGGCGCTTCCCGCCGATGCGATCGTTGGCGCGGGAACGGTCTTGCATCCACATTACGTGGGTGAAGTGAAAAAGGCCGGTGGCGAATTGATCGTGATGCCGCACAGCGACGGCGATGTGGTGCGTGCTGCAAAGTCTCAAGGTTTGGCATGCGCCCCGGGCGTGGCGACACCGAATGAAGCGTTTATCGCGCTGAAGAATGGCGCCGATGTGCTGAAGATGTTTCCCGCCGAGCAACTCGGCGCGCACGTGGTTAAGGCGTGGCGCGCGGTGATTTCGGCGAAGGTTCCGCTCGTGCCGGTCGGCGGTATCGCGCCGGACAACATGGGGCCGTTTCTCACCGCGGGCGCGAACGGATTCGGTCTCGGGTCGGCGTTGTACAAGCCGGGCCAAAGCGCGGCGACGACCCTGGCGCATGCGAAGGCATACATCAATGGATTGGCGGTGGCGCGAGGCCAGAAGAAATGAACCGGCTTGCAGGGAAGGTCGCGATGATCACCGGCGCCGGGCGTGGCATCGGCGCTGCGATTGCCGCTGCGTTCGTGCGCGAAGGCGCGGCTGTGGTTCTGGCGGAACTGGATATGGGTCTGGCTCGCGAAACCGCGCAGCGGATCGGCTCCGCTGAAAACGTGCTCGCCAACGTGCTGGCGGTGCAGACGGACGTGACGCAAAGCGCGTCGGTGCAAAACGCGGTCAAGGAAGCCGAAGCGAAATTCGGTCCCGTCGATGTGCTCGTGAACAACGCCGGCATCAACGTGTTCTGCGATCCGCTGACCATGACCGACGACGACTGGCGCCGCTGCTTCGCCGTCGATCTCGATGGCGTCTGGAACGGTTGCCGGGCCGTACTGCCGGGCATGGTGGAACGCGGGCGCGGCAGCATCGTGAATATTGCGTCCACGCATTCGTTCAAGATCATTCCGGGCTGCTTTCCGTATCCGGTCGCGAAGCACGGCGTGATCGGGTTGACGCGGGCGTTGGGGATCGAATACGCGGGGCGGCAGGTTCGCGTGAATGCAATTGCGCCGGGTTATATCGAAACGCAGCTCACCCACGACTGGTGGAACGAGCAGGCCGATCCGGCAAAAGCGAAACAGGCAACGCTTGATCTCCAGCCGATGAAACGCATCGGCCAGCCTGAAGAAGTGGCGATGACGGCGGTGTTCCTGGCATCGGATGAAGCACCGTTCATCAACGCAAGTTGCATCACCGTCGATGGCGGGCGCTCGGCGCTGTACCACGATTAAGAAAGAGAAATAAGCGAATTCAGCAGTATCGGATGACGCACTGGCCGTGGTGCGACGTCATGAAAACAAAACGCGGCCAACACCTTCGTACCAACTAGACATTCAAGTCAGGAGACAGACCATGAAACGCAGAATGTTCATCACGCTGGTTGCCACGGCTACGGCTGCAAGCGCCACCATGTTCGCGGCGCCGATCGCGCAGGCCGCTGATCCGGTCAAGATCGGCTTTCTCGTGAAGCAGCCGGAAGAACCGTGGTTCCAGGACGAATGGAAATTCGCCGAAATGGCAGCCAAGGACAAGGGCTTCACGCTGGTGAAGATCGGCGCGCCGTCGGGTGAAAAAGTCATGAGCGCGATCGACAACCTCGCCGCGCAAAAGGCCCAGGGTTTCGTGATCTGCACGCCTGACGTCAAGCTCGGACCGGGCATTGTCGCCAAGGCGAAAGCTGCGGGGCTCAAGATGATGACGGTCGATGACCGCCTGGTCGACGGCTCGGGCAAGCCGATCGAATCGGTCCCTTACATGGGCATTTCGGCGTTCAACATCGGCAAGCAAGTGGGCGACGGCATTGCTGCAGAGATCAAGAAGCGCGGCTGGAACATGGCCGACGTGGGCGCGATCGACGTGACGTATGAGCAACTTCCGACGGCACATGACCGTACCGCTGGCGCAGTCGAAGCGCTGGTCGCGGCCGGTTTCCCGAAGGCGAACATCGTGATGGCGCCGCAAGCCAAGACCGATACGGAAAACGCCTTCAATGCAGCGAACATCGCGTTGACGAAAAACACGAAGTTCAAGCACTGGGTCGCATTCGGTCTTAACGACGAAGCTGTTCTCGGCGCCGTGCGTGCAGCAGAAGGCCGTGGCTTCAAGGCGGACAACATGATTGGCGTGGGTATTGGCGGCTCGGATTCGGCTTTGAACGAATTCAAGAAACCGAACCCGACCGGCTTCTACGGCACGGTGATCATCAGCCCGAAGCGTCATGGCGAAGAAACGACGGAACTGGTCTACACGTGGATCAAGGACGGTAAGGAACCGCCGCTCGTGACGCTCACGACCGGCATGCTGGCAACGCGTGACAACGTGGCCGACGTGCGCGAGAAGATGGGCCTCGCATCGGCTAAGTAAGCGGCCAAGTAAGTTCTGTGTAGTACGGACCGCGTCGCACAAGCCGCGCGGTCCGCTTGAATTCCAAGGAGGCGATGTGTCAGCGACGCTGCGTTTTGACAATATCGGCAAGATTTTTCCAGGCGTGCGCGCGCTCGACGGCGTGTCGTTCGACGTCAACGCCGGCGAAGTGCACGGTCTGATGGGCGAGAACGGCGCGGGTAAATCGACTTTGCTGAAAGTGCTGGGCGGTGAATATCAACCCGATTCCGGGCGTGTCCTGATCGATGGCAACGAGGTGAAGTTCTCGAGTGCGGCGGCATCGATTGCGGCGGGCATCGCGGTGATACACCAGGAATTGCAGTACGTACCGGATTTGACCGTGGCCGAGAACCTGTTGCTCGGCGCGTTGCCGAGCACGCTCGGCTGGGTACACAAGCGCGAAGCGAAAAAGCATGTGAGCGAACGCTTGCGGCAGATGGGCGTGGATCTCGATCCGAACGCGAAGCTGAAGAAGCTTTCCATCGCGCAACGGCAGATGGTGGAAATCTGCAAGGCGCTCCTGCGCAACGCACGCGTGATTGCGCTCGATGAACCCACGTCTTCGCTCTCGCATCGCGAGACAGAAGTGCTGTTCAAGCTCGTGCGCGATCTGAAAGCGGATAACCGCGCGCTGATCTACATCTCGCACCGGATGGATGAGATCTACGAGTTGTGCGACACGTGCACGATTTTCCGCGATGGCCGCAAGATCGCGTCGCACGCGAATCTGGGCGAAGTCCCGCGCGATACGCTCGTGCAGGAAATGGTCGGCCGCGAGATTGCGGACATTTACGATTACAAGGCGCGGCCGCTCGGCGACGTGCGCTTTTCGGTGAAGAACATTGAAGGCCACGCGCTGCGTGAACCGACGAGTTTCGAAGTGCGTCGCGGCGAGATCGTCGGCTTCTTCGGGCTGGTCGGCGCAGGCCGCAGCGAACTGATGCACCTGGTCTACGGCGCGGACAGCAAGAAGGCTGGCACGATCGCGCTCGATGGCAAGCCGATCAAGATCCGCAGCGCGGGCGAAGCGATCCGTCACGGAATCGTGCTGTGTCCGGAAGACCGGAAGGAAGAGGGCATCATCGCGATGGCGACGGTTTCCGAGAACATCAACATCTCGTGCCGGCGTCACTATCTGCACGCGGGTTTGTTTCTCGACCGGAAGAAAGAAGCCGCAACGGCTGACCGGTTTATCCAGTTGTTGAAGATCAAGACGCCGAGCCGCAAGCAAAAGATCCGCTTTCTCTCCGGCGGCAATCAGCAAAAAGCCATTCTGTCGCGCTGGCTTGCCGAGCCGGAACTGAAGGTCGTGATCCTCGATGAACCCACGCGCGGTATTGACGTGGGCGCCAAGCACGAGATCTACAACGTCATCTATCAACTCGCCGAACGCGGTTGCGCGATCGTGATGATCTCGTCCGAATTGCCCGAGGTGCTAGGGGTATCGGACCGGATCGTGGTGATGCGGCAAGGGCGGATCGCGGGCGAATTGCCGCGCGGACAAGCGAACGAACAATCAGTGCTGAATCTTGCGCTGCCTGTGCAAACCGAAACGACTGCGCAGGCAGCCTGAAGCGAAAAGTGGAGACGGAGGACATCATGGAAGTCAGGGAAAACATAGTAAACACGCTGGTGCCGGCGAAGAACGACAAGCAGAAGTGGTGGCAGCAGATCACCGAATACAGCTTGATCGTGATCTTCGTGGTGATGTTCATCACCATGTCGCTGTCGGTCGATCACTTCTTCTCGATCGAAAACATGCTCGGGCTCGCGCTGTCGATTTCGCAGATCGGCATGGTCGCCTGCACGATGATGTTCTGTCTGGCATCGCGCGATTTCGACTTGTCGGTCGGGTCCACGGTCGCGTTCGCCGGCGTGCTCTGCGCGATGGTGTTGAACGCGACGGGCAATACGTTCATCGCGATCATCGCGGCGGTCGCGGCAGGTTCGGCGATCGGCTTCGTGAATGGCGCAGTGATCGCGTACTTGCGGATCAACGCGCTGATCACCACGCTCGCCACCATGGAAGTGGTGCGCGGGCTTGGGTTTATCGTGTCGCATGGTCAGGCGGTCGGCGTGTCGTCGGATACGTTTATCGCGCTCGGCGGATTGACGATGTTCGGCGTGTCGCTGCCGATCTGGGTCACGCTGGCGTGTTTCATCGTGTTCGGCGTGCTGCTGAACCAGACCGTGTACGGACGCAATACGCTCGCAATTGGCGGTAACGCAGAAGCGTCACGTCTGGCGGGTATCAATGTAGAACGCACGCGTGTCTGGATCTTCCTGATCCAGGGCGCGGTGGCAGCGCTGGCCGGTGTGATCCTGGCGTCGCGGATTACGTCGGGTCAGCCGAACGCGGCCGATGGTTTCGAGCTCAACGTGATCTCCGCGTGCGTGCTCGGCGGCGTGTCGCTGCTTGGCGGCCGTGCGACCATTTCGGGCGTGGTGATCGGCGTGCTGATCATGGGTACGGTCGAGAACGTGATGAACCTGATGAACATCGACGCGTTCTATCAGTACCTCGTTCGCGGCGCAATCCTGCTCGCCGCCGTGCTGCTCGACCAGTTGAAGAACCGCGGCTCACGCGATTAATTAGGGGTTCGTAAAACGATGACCAGTTCAGTCGATAAAACCCTCGCGCGCTATCCGAGTCTCGCCGGCAAGGTGGTGCTGATCACCGGCGGCGCGACCGGAATTGGCGCGGCGTTCGTCGAGCATTTCTTCGATCAGGGCGCGAAGGTCGCGTTCTTCGATATCGATACGAACGCCGGCGAAGCGCTCGCCGACCAGCTCGGCGCGGATCTGGACGAAAGCCAATTCCGGCCCGTGTTCCTGCGCGTGGACCTGACGGATATCGTTGCGTTGCGGCAGGGAATCGCCGATGTTCGCAGCACGCTCGGACCCATCGGCGTGCTCGTGAACAACGCGGCGAACGACAAGCGCCACAAGATCGAAGACGTGACGCCCGAATCGTATGACGCAGGTATCGCCGTGAATGTGCGCCATCAGTTCTTCGCGGCGCAGGCTGTCATAGACGATATGAAACAGCTTGGCGGCGGCTCGATCATCAATCTGGGATCGATTAGCTGGATGCTGAAGAACGGCGGATTCCCGGTCTACACCACGGCGAAGGCCGCCGTGCAGGGCATGACGAACGGCCTCGCACGCGATCTCGGGCCGTTCAATATCCGCGTGAATTCGCTCGTGCCGGGCTGGGTGATGACGGACAAGCAGAAGCGCCTGTGGCTCGATGACGCCGGAAAGCGTGCTATCAAGGAAGGGCAATGTATCGATGCAGAACTGCTGCCCGAGCATCTCGCCCGCGCCGCGTTGTTCCTCGCTGCTGACGACAGCCGCATGATGACCGCGCAGGAAGTCGTGATCGACGGAGGCTGGGCGTGAAGGCGCAATTGTTGATCGACAGCAAAAGCGCGCTTGGCGAAGGCGCGACGTGGTGCGCCGCGAGCGGGCGGTTCTACTGGACGGACATTGAAGGCAAGCGTTTGTGGCGCTACGATCCGCGTGATACGCGCCGCGAGTGTTTCGAGATGCCGGAGCGCCTGGCGTGTTTTGCGTTGTGCTCAGATCCCGATTTGCTGTTGCTCGGCCTGGCATCGCGCCTGGCGTTTTTCGATTTGCGGACCGGTGTAATCGAAACCATCATGTCGGTTGAAGACGGCTTGCCGACGCGTTTGAACGATGGCCGATGCGACCGCCAGGGCCGCTTCGTCTTTGGCACCAAGCACGATGTAGCAAACGCAGAAAAGGTGGGTGGGTTTTATCGGCTGAATCTAAATTTGTCGCTGGAGCGTTTGCCGCTTGGCGATGCCGCGATTCCGAACAGCATTGCGTTCAGCCCGGGCGGATCGACCATGTATTACTGCGATTCCCCGACGCGCCAGATCCGCGCCTGCGATTACGATTCGTTCGAGAACCAGCGCGTATTCACCGAACTTACCGATGCTACCGGCGAGCCGGATGGATCGACTATCGATCGCGATGGTGGTTTGTGGAATGCCCAATGGGGCGGCGCGCGGGTGGTGCGGTATGGCGCCGATGGCCGGGAAATGGCGCGCGTCGATGTGCCTACCACTCAGCCAAGTTGCGTCGCGTTCGGCGGGCCGCAACTCGGCACGCTGTACATTACGAGCGCGCGGATCGGTCTCGACCACGCCGCACTGCAGAACGACTTGCGCGCGGGCGGGGTATTTATAGCGACGCCGGCGGCAAGGGGTATCGCGGAACCGGTGTTTCGCGGAAACTGAAGGCCGTCGATTGTTTCGACGATCACCTTGCAGCACCACGATGCAAAAAAACTGAGGCGGCGCGCACGACGCGCTGCCCGCAAACTCCCGGGCATGCTGGGGCTTGGCGCCAGGATCGCGGGAACGTTCGCCTCTCGGAGACTTGGACATGACCGTTGCCCGTTCCGCATCCAGCCCTAAAAGCCCGCCTGTTGCGCCTCGTCCCGCCGCGCCCACCCGCCGATCCAAACTCGCTGCTGCAACTGAACCGCCGGTCCGGCCGGGTCCATCGACATCCGTTGTCGCGATGGGCGGCGCCGGCCGCGATGGCTGCATCACGCTCGCCAACGCGCAGTTGCGTCTGGATATCGCACCAGCGCTTGGCGGGGGCATCACGCGCTTCGACTGGCGCAGCGAAGGCACGCTCGTGCCCATCTTCCGGCCGTGCCTCGAACCCAGCGCCGCCACCGATCCCAACGAACTCGCGTGTTATCCGCTGCTGCCGTATTCGAATCGCATCGGCGGAGGACGGTTTCAGTTTCTGGGGCGCGGTATCGATGTCCCGTGCAACCGTCCCGGCGAACCCTTGCCCCTTCACGGCGATGGGTGGCTTGGCGCGTGGGATTTGGCATCGGAGAGTTCCACGCACGTGCGTCTCACGCTCGACCGGCGCAATGGCAAGCCGTATTCATACAAGGCGAGCCAGTCGTTCATGCTCGAAGGCGCGACGCTGGTGGTGACGTTATCGATTGAAAACACCGGGCGCGAGAAATTGCCTTTCGGGCTCGGTCTGCATCCGTTCCTGACCCGCGAAGCCGATACCGAATTGTCCGCAGCCGCCGATGGCCTCTGGCTTTGCGGCGATGACTTCCTGCCCGTGCGCCACGTTCCGGCGCCGCCCGCGTGGCAATTCGGCGTGGCGTACCCCATGCCCACGGCCATGATCAACAACGCGTTCACCGGATGGAGCGGACGCACGAGCGTGATGTGGCCGAACCGGCGTTTGTCGCTCACCATTTCCGCCGATACCGATTACTACGTGCTCTACGCGCCGGCCGGGAAGGACTTTTTCTGCTTTGAACCCGTCGATCATCCGATCAACGCAGTCAATTTGCCGGGCGGCGGTGAGGCGAACGGGATGACGGTTCTCGCGCCGGGCGAAAGTCTCTCGCGTGAGTTCAGCTTTACGGTCGAGCGGTCGGGAGAAGCCGAGCGGCGCGGAAGGCCGAAGCAGCCTGCGGGGCAGAAAGCGCGGAAGACGGCGGCGGTGGTTCGGTAACTGTCATTTGGCGGCTTTTGCTCGCGCGGTAAAATGCGGGATTGCTCAATTCGCGCTCTCGCTTACGGATACCCATGTCTTTCATCGAATCGCTCAACGCCGCGTGGTCGCACACCCAGTCAATGCTTTGCGTCGGGCTCGATCCGGAGCCGTCAAGGTTCCCGGGCGCGTTCAACGGCCGCGCCGATTCGATCTTCGATTTTTGCCGTGAAATCGTAGATGCTACTGCGCCGTTTGTTTGTTCCTTCAAGCCGCAAATTGCTTACTTTGCAGCGCATCGGGCGGAGGATCAGCTCGAGCAGTTGATCGCGCATATTCATGAGCGACATCCGGGGTTGCCGGTTATTTTGGATGCCAAGCGCGGGGATATTGGGAGTACCGCCGAGCAGTATGCGATTGAGGCTTTCGATCGGTATCAGGCTGATGCGGTTACGGTTAATCCTTATATGGGGTTTGATTCTGTTCAGCCGTACCTGGAACATGAAGGGAAGGGCGTGATCGTGCTTTGCCGGACGTCCAATGCTGGAGGATCAGATCTGCAGTTTCTTAATGTCGATGGGACGCCGTTGTATCAGGTTGTCGCGCGGCTTGCGGCCGAGAAGTGGAATGCGAGCGGGGAGTTGGGGTTGGTTGTGGGCGCTACGTTTCCGAAGGAGATTGAGGTCGTTCGGTCGATTGTTGGGGACATGCCGCTGCTGATTCCTGGGATCGGCGCTCAAGGGGGGGATGTTGAGGCTACGGTTCGGGCGGGACGGGTTAGACCCGGGAATGCGGGGATGCTGATCAATTCTTCGCGGGCGATTATCTACGCGGGGAAAGGCGAGGATTTCGCCAATGCTGCGGGGGAGGCGGCGAAGCGGACGCGGGATGCGATTAATGCGGTCGGTTCTTAAGCACCTAACAGTGCCAGTTGTTGGGACATCGCGACGGGCAGCTATTGTTAAGGATTGTTGGATGCCTGCCCGCCGGCGCTCGGGCTGTCACACGCCTGCGGTTTGAGGCAGGCGTCCAACAATCCTTAACAGACTCGGTCTTTCAGCGATCTGCCGAACGCGGCTTGCCACAACCCTTAGGCCTGCCCGACATGAGACGTCACGCTCTGCGCGGGTTTAAGATAAATAGACCCAATCTTAGCTGCCAACCAGAATGCCGACGCAAAAATCTAAGTTGCCCAGTGTTCAGATCCGCATGGCTGCCGGCCAAATGCTCTTGCGCGGGGAGTCAATCGCAACTGTCTGTGAAGAGGTCGGCATATCGGTTAAAACAGCCAACCGGTATCAGGAACTATTCGCGGCTGGCGGCCTCGCCGCACTTGAGAACATGTCAGTCGGGGGGCGACCCTCGGCGTTGAGTCCAGAAGCGTTCAATTGGATCGCGGCTGCCCTGCAAGGCGAACCACAAGCGTACGGCTTTCCCGGCGCCCGATGGACCTCCGGCACACTCGGGCAATTGATCGAGCGCCAGTTTGGCGTGAAATATTCTCGCGTATATGTCCGACAGATCGTCCTTAATCTTGGCCTCGGTCCGCGGCTCGGCCGCCGCTTAAGAGAGTGAAGCCGAGGCGGAGTTGCGAGTTGTCAACGATCTTCGCCTTTAAGTCGAAGGTCCGCAATTGGCCGATATGCGCCTAGCTCCGGGTAGGAGGGGTTCGGTGTGCGCCATTGGACCGTGTCTGGAAAGGTAAATCCGAACCACCCGCAGCCGCCATCGTTGTCCGCCCCATCCCACGCACGATCAACAAGCCTTTGCCCCTCAATCCCCGTCAACTGCCTCTCGCATAGCTGCCGCGTAGCAAATACGCTTTATCGAGCAAGGTCTTGTCGTCAACCAACCCTTCGAGATATCCCGAGGCTTGCCGTTACCCGCGCATTGCATGCATGGCTTCGCGGCTATACGTCCCGCGCGCCCGAAGCCCGCGGGCGCCTCAACCTCCTGATTGTTTTCAGGTGGCCGCGATAGAGTAAAAATCCTCACCGTGCGATTCAACGCGGCCTGCCTCCCCGCCTCACCCTTCCATCAACTCCCGCACCCGCGCCGCGAGTGCATCGATGGAAAACGGCTTGGTCAGTATCTTCATCCCCGGCCCAAGTGCCTCGTCACCAATAACGGCAGCCTCCGCATACCCCGTAATAAACAATGTTTTCACATCCGGCCTCAACGCTTGAGCCGCATCCGCCATCTGGCGTCCGTTCATGCCGCCGGGCAGACCGACATCCGTAATGATGAGGTCGATATTCCTGTTGGATCGCAGCGCCTTGAGCCCCGCGACACCATCCGCCGCTTCGACCACGGTGTAGCCGAGTTCCATGAGTACATCGGCAACCAGCATACGTACGGTCACTTCGTCGTCCACCACTAGCACCGTCTCGCCATCGTGCGCGAAAGCGGCCGGCACATTGCTCGCCACTTCCGCACCGCCGGCCACGACGCCTGTATGACGCGGCAGATAAAGCCGAACCGTCGTGCCTTGCCCAACGTTTGAATGAAGACGCACCAGGCCACCGGACTGCTGCGCGAAGCCATAGATCATCGAAAGGCCAAGGCCGGTTCCCTGGCCGATCGGCTTCGTGGTGAAAAACGGTTCAAACACACGGGCCATCACTTCCGGCGTCATGCCAATGCCGGTATCGCTGACGCTGAGGGTAAGGTATTGCCCCTCGGGAATGTCGTAAGCTCGGGCCGCCTGCCGGTCGAGGGACCGGTTGGCCGTCTCGATGATGATGCGTCCACCTTCGGGCATGGCATCGCGAGCGTTGATGCACAGGTTCAACAGCGCGTTCTCGAGTTGGCTCGCATCGACAAGCGCCGGCCACAGCTCCTGCGCTCTCATGGTCTCGATAGTGATGCTGGGCCCCACAGTGCGCCGGATGAGCTCTGTCATACCGTTCACCAGCATGTCGACATTGGTCGGACGCGGATCGAGCGTCTGGCGTCGCGAAAAGGCCAGCAGGCGGTGGGTGAGTGCGGCGGCGCGTTCGGTCGCGCCTTTCGCCGCGACCATGTACCTGTCAAGATCCGTCACCCGGCCCTGGGCAATCCGTAGCCTCATCAACTCCAGGGCGCCCGAGATGCCGGCGAGCAGGTTATTGAAGTCGTGTGCAAGGCCGCCGGTGAGCTGGCCGACCGCTTCCATCTTCTGGGACTGACGCAACTTTTCTTCGGCTTGCATCAACTCCGCGGAGCGTTCAGCAACACGCTGCTCGAGGTTCTCGTTGAGAAAGCGCAGCGCCGCAATGGCGCGATCGCGCTCGTCTTCAATGTTGCGCCGTGCCTCGACATCGATGACAACACCCGGAAAGCTGAGTGGGGTGCCGTCCGGCCCGAGATCGACGCGCCCATTCGCCTCGATCCAGTAGTAGTTCCCATCAACACGACGGACCCGGTACTGGTGGGCATAGTGGCCACCGCGAGCGATTGCCTCATTGATCGCAGCGGCTAACCCGCCTTGGTCGTCAGGGTGGGCGTTTGCGATGATCTGGGCGAGCGGAATGCCATCGCGGCCAAGCGCGGGATCGAGACCAAACGCCCGGGCAAAGGCCTCGTCGACCTTAAACCGGTCGTTAAGCAAGTCCCAGTGCCAGGTACCGATGATCGCACCAGCGGCGAGGGCGAGTTGCACGCGTTCCGCGTTCTGGCGGGCCAATGCTTCGCTGACACGCAAACGCTGGTCCGCCTCTCGGCGCGCGGTTACATCGTTGAAGAGGATCGCGATCTGACGGTCAGCAGGGTCTCCGACTCGCACGGCCCGCACATCGAACCAGCGCTGAAAAGCTTCGGCGTAGTTTTCGAAGATGGTTGGCTCGCCCGTCTTGGCTACGTGCCCATATGTCTCGAACCAGAATGGCTCCAGGTTCGGTGCAAACTCCGTCACCCATTTGCCGCGAAGGTTCACCCCGGCCTGACGCTCGAAAGCCGGGTTGGCCTCAAGAAAGCGATAGTCAATGGGGTGGTCGTCGGCATCGAACTTGACCTCGACGATAGCGAAGGCCGCCTCGATCGTCTCAAGAATCGTCTCGAAGCGCTCTTGAGCCTTCTGCAGGGCAGCACCAGCGAGATGCTCCTCTGTGCGATCCCGCAGAATCTTCACGAAGCCAAGACGCTCTCCGTCATCATCGAACAGCGGCATCATCTCGCCCGATGCCCAGAACCGTTCTCCGCTTTTGCGAAGGTGCCAGCGATCGTCCGCAGCGCGTCCGTCCTGAAGCGCTCGCTGCATTTCCAGTTGGACGCGGCCTTCAGCTCTGTCTTCAGGCGTGAAAATCCGCTCGGCCCCGTGGGCCTGCATCTCCTCGGCGGTCCAGCCGAGCAGACGTTGGGCACCAGGATTCCAGTCGGTCACGATCCCCCGCGGGTCCGTAACGATGATGGCAAAGTCCGCCGCGCTCTCGAAAACGGCGCGGTGCCGTGCCTCGCGACTGGCTAACGCGGCCTCATCGATCTTTGATTGGCTGAGAGACGTGTTTAAGAAGGGCTGTGGATTCCGCTGCACCTGCCGATCCGCAACGTGGTCCGGATCGATGCCCGCTTCCATCAACGCTGCACGCAGGCGTGCGTTTTCCGCCTCGAGTTCGGCTCTGGTCATGGAATCGGGAAGTCCTGGTTTTTGCATCGCTCTTTCCGGCGCGAAACGGGCGTTTGATCTCGCGACGCGAGCCCCAAACTGGCCGACAAGCGTCGCACTAAAGATGATGAATCCAGTACTACGACCTCGGATGTCCGCATTGCACGCTAGATCCGAAGCATTCGCTCAATCTCATCCACAGCCATTGCCGTCGCATTATCGCGGGCACAATCGACAACCCGCCGCCCCTCGATTCCCCTCAACCACGTCAACTGCCTCTTGCACAACTGCCGCGTGGCAAACACGCCTTTATCGCGCATGGTCGTGTAGTCGACCAACCCATCCAGATATTCCCAGGCTTGCCGATACCCCACGCATCGCATGGATGGCATCGCCGGCGATAAATCCCCACGCGCCCGAAGCCTTTTCACCTCATTGAGAAACCCGCTGTCAAGCATCGAATCAAACCGCTTCTCGATGCGCCTGTGCAGCACGCTTCTATTCGATGGCTCCAGCGCAATCGGCACGAACTCCGGTTGGCCGTCCTGGCTCTTCTTCGGGTCTTTCAATATCGCCGATAAAGCCCTGCCGCTCAGCATGAACACTTCGAGCGCGCGCTGAATCCGCTGCGAATCATTGGGCGCCAATCGCGCCGCGGTCTCAGGATCGACCACAGCCAATCGCGCATGCAACGCAGGCCAGCCATCGCGCATGGCTTCTTCGTCGAGTGCCGCACGCACTTCCGTATTTGCTTCGGGCAGTTCGTTCAATCCGCGCGTCAACGCCATGTAGTACAGCATGGTGCCGCCGACCAATAGCGGAATGCGTCCACGCGCTTCGATTTCCGCCACCAGCCTCAGAGCATCGTTCCGAAACTGTGCTGCAGAGTAAGCCCCGGTCGGATCGATGATATCGATCAAATGATGCGGCGCAATCGCGCGTTCTTCTTCGGTCGGCTTTGCGGTGCCGATATCCATCCCGCGATAAACCAGCGCCGAATCCACGCTGATGATCTCCACCGGAAAGCGCTGCGCGAACGCAAGCGCGGCAGCGGTCTTCCCCGATGCCGTCGGCCCTAATAAACAGGCAACTTTCGGCGCGGTCATTGACCGCGCATGAAGAGTCGATCGAGATCGCCGAGCGTCAGTTGAAACCACGTCGGTCGACCGTGATTGCATTGATCGCCGCGCTCGGTGGCCTCCATCTGGCGCAGCAGGCCGTTCATCTCATCGAGTGTCAGACGCCGATTCGCGCGCACTGCGTGATGGCAAGCGAGCGTGCCGAGCAATTCGTGTTGCCGCTCGGTGAGCACGCGCGAGCCGCCATAAGCCTGCAGATCTGCTATGACGGCTCGCGCCAGCGACTGCAGATCGGCGTCTTTCAGCAACGCTGGAACGGCGCGAATCGCAATCGATCCCGGCGACAAAATCGCGAGGTCAAAGCCGAGCGCATCCAGCACTTCGCGCTCTTCTTCGACTACGCCCATCTCGACGGCATCGACTGTCATAGTCACCGGTATCAGCAGCGGCTGAACCGCGATCGCCCGGTCAGCGAGCGAGTTTTTAAACTGCTCGTAAAGAATGCGCTCGTGGGCTGCATGCATATCCACGATTATCAAGCCCTGCGCGTTCTGTGCGAGCACATAGACGCCGTGGATCTGGCCGAGCGCGAAGCCGAGCGGCTGTTCATCGACGGCCAAATTCGGTGCGCCAGGCATCTCGGCATAAACCGGCGCGCTGGGTTCTGTCGGGGAATAGTGCTCCGACGACGCCAGCGAAGTCGTCCCGTCAGGCGTCCCGTCAGGCGTCCCCGCGCCAATATCCCTGCGCCCAAACAACGCGTCATACAGCGCCAGCGGTTGGGCGACGGGCAGATTGCCCTGCGTCATTCGCGATTGCCGCAACCAGTTCGTGCCGTTCTCCGCCTTTGGCGTCGCCTGAAACTCACCCGATCCCGCAGAAGGCCGCGCGCTGAACGACGCAAGCCCCGTAGGTTGCAACTGCGCGGCATGTCCGCCCGCCGTCGTTTCTGGCGACGCTCCGGCATTGCGTGCCAACGCCCGCTGCACCGCATGAAACACGTATTGGTGTATGGAACGCGAATCGCGGAAACGTACTTCGATCTTCGATGGATGCACGTTCACATCCACGCTTTCCGGCGGCAAATCGAGAAACAGCACGTACGACGGATACCTGTTGCCGTGCAGCACGTCCTCATACGCGGCGCGTACGGCGTGCGTGAGCAGCTTGTCGCGCACGAAGCGCCCGTTGACGAAGAAGTATTGCTGGTCGGCGCGGCCGCGGCTCGCGGTCGGCAACCCGGCGCAGCCATATACGGCGAGCGGTCCGGCGCGTTCATCGAGGGGAAGGTGCGCTGTCGCGAACACCTCGCCGAGAATCTTGGCCACGCGCGTCGCCGGATCGGACGCATTCCAGTGCTCGACGGCCTTGCCGTTATGTATCACCGATATCGCCACATCCGGCCGCGCCAGCGCCACGCGCCGGATCACTTCGAGGCAATGTCCGAGTTCGGTCTGCTCGCTCTTCAGGAATTTGCGGCGCGCGGGCGTGTTGAAATACAGCTCGCGCACTTCCATCGTCGTACCGGTAGTGCCGGCTGCCGGCGAGATCGCGCCGGTCTGGGCATCGATGCGTGTGGCATGCGGGCACGTGGCCGTGCGGCTGGTGATGAACAGCTCGGAAACCGATGCGATCGATGCAATCGCCTCCCCGCGAAACCCGAGCGACGCCACGGCTTCCAGCTCGGCGAGCGAGCGGATCTTGCTGGTGGCGTGGCGCAACAATGCGAGCGGGAGTTCGTCCGGGGGAATGCCGCATGCATCGTCGACAATCACGATCCGCTTCACGCCGCCTTCGTCCAGCGTGATTCGCAGGCTCGTCGCGCCGGCGTCGAGCGCGTTTTCGAGCAATTCCTTCACCACGGACGCGGGGCGTTCGACCACTTCGCCGGCCGCGATCTGGCTGATCAACTGGTCGGGCAGGGGCTGGATGGCGCGCTGAAAGCGCGTGGCGGCGGGTTCGGACGACATTGCGTCGGAGAAAATCGCGTCGGATGAATCGATGGTGTCGGTCATGCTCAAATTATAAAGCCTCGCGTCTGTGAACGATTTCGGGGCCAGCCAGTCTCCATATAGCCCTGTGCCGCGAATCGGTCCGCGCGCAAGAAAGCGCACCGATTCACGCCAAAAGCCGTGCCCAAACCTGCCGTTCGTGAATTTTCCGGCAACGAGTTCGGTATCATGGCGCGACTGTTTTTCTCGCAACGATGCCACCGCGCGTGCACGTTGTCATCGCCAAATCCATCTTGATCGAGGCCCCATTTGGATACGCTGCTGTCATTCCTGAGTCTTATCCTCCACATCGACAAGTCGCTCGGCGTGTTCATCCAGCATTACGGCGGCTGGGTGTACGCGATCCTGTTCCTGATTGTGTTCTGCGAAACCGGGCTCGTGGTGTTTCCATTCCTGCCTGGCGACTCGCTGTTGTTCATCGGCGGCGCGTTTGCTGCAAGCGGATCGATGGACCTCGTTCCCCTGATCGTCCTGCTGCTGGTCGCGGCCGTGCTCGGGAACACGGTGAATTACTGGATCGGGCGCGCGATCGGCCCCAAGGTCTTCGATACCAACATACCCATACTCGAACGATTCCTCGATCGGGAAGCGCTGCGAAAGACGCACGGTTTTTACGAACGCCACGGCGGCAAGACCATCGTGCTTGCGCGCTTCGTGCCGATCGTGCGGACGTTTGCGCCGTTCGTGGCGGGTGCGTCGGCCATGAACGCTGCGCGCTTCCAGTTTTTCAACATTCTCGGCGCGGCCATTTGGGTCTTGCTGCTCGTGCTGCTGGGTTATTTCTTCGGCAATATTCCGTTCATCCGTCAATACCTGAATGTGATTGCGATCGTCGGCGTGTGCGCCGCGATTGTCCCGATAGCGCTCGGCGCGCTCTGGAAGATGATGCGGCGCAGAGCCAAATCGTAAGTATCCGGACGTTTTTTTCGCGCCCCGCCACTGCTCGCCGTGTGCTCTTTCGCCGCAAAAACGTAAAAGGTTAGAATGCCGAATTGTCAGATCGATGTATCGAATATCGAGATGAACAAGCCCGGTGTTTCATGAACAAACGTTAAATGTTTTATGCTGGCGAAGGTTGGCGAGGCAGGTTGCATATGTTTGAAAGAACGAGTCATACAAAGGGATCGGCGCGCAATGACAATTGGCGTCGTCTTAAGCTGGCGGTGGTGGTGCTGGGTGTTACGGCGCTGCTCGCGGGCTGCGGGATTTTTGGCTGCGGCGGGAGCGCCACGAACGGTGGGGCTTTCGGCGGGTGCGGAGCCGGCATGCGGTTCTAGGCGCTCGCGCACGGCCCGGAAATATCGACAACAGGAAGTCAGGGAAAACGGCAAGCATGGCGGTAATGCGTTCAGGTAATTCTAGATTGGCCGCTGGCGGCCGGGTGAGCGTGCTCGGGGCGCTCGTTTCCATTGGCATGGTGGTGGTGACGGTCGCCGGGTGTTCGACGGCGACCACGCCGGCGCCTATCGTCGACCGGTCTACGGGCGGTACCAGCGCTCCCGCGTCCATTCCTGCAACGACGCCCGTCGCTGGGCCGGCCGCTGTCGCGCCGCCGGTGCAGGCCGAAGCCGGGCCGGGGTTTTATCGTGTGAAACCGGGCGATACGCTTTACGGCATTGCCCGCGCGCAAAAGCAGCGTCCAGCCGACCTGATCAAGTGGAATAACCTGCCGGAAAGCAAGCAGGTGAATATCGACCAGTTGCTGCGCGTGGCACCGCCGGGCAGCACGCCCGCCGGCAGCACCGATGACTGGAGCAAGTCGGCGGCAGCAGCCAATTCGTCGAAGTCGGGGCCGCCGATCATCGGCGGAGCTTCTCCAGCGGCTTCGGCTCCTGCCACGACCGCCAGCAGCAACGCGACGGCCAAGGCTGAAGCGCCCGATACCAGCACGCCCACCGTCAGCGCAAAAGGCGCGTGGCTCGCGTGGCCGGCAGAAGGCAGCGTGATCACGAAGTTCGGCGAAAGCGGCAGCAAGGGTATCGATATCGGCGGCAAGGTTGGCGAGCCGGTGAAAGCCGCCGCCGCCGGCCGCGTGGTCTACGCGGGCAATGGCTTGCGCGCTTACGGCAACATGATCATCGTCAAGCACAGCAGCGACTACCTGACGGCGTATGCGCATAACAGCAAGCTGCTGGTGAAAGAGGGCGATACGGTGCGTCAGGGCGCGCCGATCGCAGAAATGGGGACGGGGCCAAGCAACAAGCCGCTGCTGCACTTCGAGTTGCGCAAGTCGGGGCAGGCGGTCGATCCGGTGCCATCGCTAAAAAAGGCAGGATGACCAGCGCGGCCCAAAACGCCGCCCGCGATGCGCACGCGGCGTTCGCCCAATGAGAGGTCGGCGGATATGAAAAGACTCATGCTTGCCGCCACGTGCGCGGCGGCCGTGCTGCTCACTGGCTGCAACGAGAGCCAGAGCGAGGACGCCATGAACAAGTTGAAGTCGTTGTTCAATGCAGTCAAACCGGACACGCTGTTGCTGAAAGACCTGACGCCCGGCGTCACGACCGAGGCGCAGATCCGCGACCAGATGGGCGAACCTGAAACCGCGCGCATTTTCACCGATGGCTCCAAGCGTCTGGAATATCCGCGCGGGCCTGCGGGCACGAGCACGTATTTTGTCGATATCGATGCAAACGGCAAGTTCGTATCGGTCATGCAGGTCCTGACGGCGCAGAACATCGCAAAGATCCGGCCGGGCATGACGCAGGACGAAGTGCGCCGGATTCTGGGAAAGCCCACGACCATCGCTGAATATCCGCTCAAGAAAGAGCGCGTGTGGAGTTGGCATTGGGAGGAGGGCGGCGTGACCCGTAACGCCATGTTCAACGCCCACTTTGGTCCGGATGGCATCGTCACCACTACATCGCGATCCGAGGCGCTGGGCGGCGGCGCGCATTGAGCATTCATTGAGCATCACCCGCACTCAAGTCAAACCGATGCAAAAATCAAAACACGCGCTCGAGCGCGAGGAACTGATGGCGCTGGCTGAGCGCTATCGAATGGAACGGGCGGCGGAGTCGTCCGATTCGGCCGAAGCCGGTTGGCAATGCGGGCGCGGTCACGCATGGGACGACGCGCTCAGCGCCGTGCAAAACGTGCGCTGCATGAACTGCGCGTCGCAGCGGCGCGAGCAACTTCTGGAACGCCTGCGGGCGCTGGCTGCCGAGCGTGGGGGAAAGCTGGTATCGGCGGATTATGTCGATGCAGGCGCGCCGCTTGAATGGGAATGCGCGTTCGGGCATACCTGGGAGGCGCTGCCGGCGGATGCGGCCCGGTGCTGGTGTCACGAGTGCGCACGCATGGGTGTCTACGACCAGGCGGTGGGCTGACGAAGTTTGCCCACGAACGCCTTGGTACTCCGCATCCAGCGACACCCCCAGATTCCGGCGGAACACTTCCGGATGGTCATGCATTGCGGCGCGCGCCGCCTTGGCATCCTGCTTTTCGATAGCCCGCAAAATCTTCTGATGCCCCTTCCAGGAACGTTCCGGCGCGCCGGGTAGTTCCTCGGTCAGCACATACCCGTCGCGGATCACTTCGCGCACGGGATCGAGCATGGTTTGCAAGAATAGGGCTTTCAAACTCCCCAACGAACCACCGCAAAAACTATTTTCAAATTCTCTGGAATAGACCGGGAAAAAATGGGTTCGCCCTAGTACCAACCCGTTAAACACTCTGGAGTCGAAAATGAAAAAGATTGCCCTGTTCGTGATGTCCGCCGCTGTTCTCGTGTCGTCGAGCGCTTTTGCTCAAGGCCTGACCCGCGCTGAAGTTCAACAACAACTGGTGACGGCCGAGCAAGATGGTTCGCGCCTCGTCAGCAATGCGTCGTATCCCGATGTCGCCCGTATCTATTCGAACGAAGTCGCGCAGAAAAACGATGGCGCCAATGCATACGGCGGCGTAGCTGCGGGAACGAGCGCGAGTTCATCGCGGATTGCCAATGTCGGCGGTTTGAGCCATGAAACGTGTGTCGGCCCGGTCAGCTTCTGCAACCTGTATGCAGGATCGTGATCGATGTACGGACGGCTCGCTTCAAGTGCGCGCCGTCTGTTCACCGTAGAAGGATGAGTCGAGGCATAGCGTCGTCGCCGCACCAGACGATTGCGTTTTGCTTGTAACGCGCGCCCAGTTCTTTTGCTGCATTCAGCGAGACACCAAGTACCAAAAAGCTCGGTTCGCCCGGCCAGTCGCCGGATGGATGCTGTCCAGCGCCATCGATGAATTCGAAGTGTCCGAGCGTTAGATCATCAGCCAGCTTTGCCTGGTGGCTCAGGTTGTCTGCTTCATCAGTCTGTTCACTCAACGGATTCGCCGCGGTGATAAACGCGCTGCAATCCACATCATGCGCGCGGTGCAAATCAGCAAGCTGCGCATTGCGCACGCCGATGATCAAGGTCATCGGCAGATCACCAAGGACCCGATACTCGGTTTCTTCGTAAGCGCGAATCGTACTGGCGCTGATCGATGAATGCGCGTTCACGTTCACTCCCAGTCGGGCACGCTGTCGGGCATGCTTTTGACGACCTTCGTGACGATATACGTAAAGTACTTTTCGATCCCGATGTCATCTGTCAGCAGCGAATCGATGAACCGCTGATAGTGATCGATATCGCGCGATACCACATGCAGCATGTAGTCCACGCCACCGCCCGTTGCATAACACAACGCAACTTCGGGCGCGGCAAGCACGCGTTCCTCGAAGCGCCGCATGTCCTGTGCGGTGTGTTTGGCGAGCGTCACTTCGACTACGATCCGGCTTGCCTTGATCGCGCCGACCCAATCCAGTTCCGCACGATACCCCTTGATCACGCCGCTCTCTTCGAGCTTGCGCACGCGTTCCCACGCGGGCGATATCGAGAGGTTCACTTCTTCGGCGAGCCGCGATTTCGTGATGCGGCCATCGCGCGCAAGGATGCGCAGGATGGCGATGTCGTAGCGGTCTAGTTTGATCACTGGGCCCGTCTGTTCGTCGGTCAGTTGGTCAATAACCCCGTGCGGTGTCGACGCTGCCAGGGACCTTTCCGGTTAGCCGGAACTGCGCGATGTTCCCCGCGATGACCATCGCCGCGGTATCGAAATCCGTCGGCGCCGAGATGTGGGGAAGCACGCTCACCCCCGGATGGTGCCAGAACCGTGAATCGGGTGGCAACGGTTCGGTATCGAAGACGTCGAGAACCGCGTGCGAAAGGTGGCCACTGTCGAGCGCGGCAAGCAGATCGTCCGTCACGACAACCGGGCCGCGAGCGAAGTTGATCAGGGCGGCGCGGGGTTTCATCGCGTGGAGGCGTTCGGCGTTGAGCAACCCGCGTGTCTGCGATGTCAGCGGCACGAGACACACGACGATATCGCTGAGATGCAGCATGTCGATGAGGCCATCGTTGCCGGAAAACGTGTGGACGTTCGCAAGTGTCTTCTTGGATCGACTCCATCCTGCGACGTTGAAGCCCGCCTCGTTCAAACGCAACGCTGCGGCGGCACCGAGCGAGCCAAGGCCGAGTATGCCGACCGTAATCGAAGACGGCTTTTTATAAGCAATCTGATTCCAGACCCGTTCACGTTGCTGGCGTACGTAAGCCGGCATGTCGCGCTGCAGATAGTAGGTCCAGGCGAGTACGGCTTCGGCCATGGTCCGCGACATTTCCGGATCGATCATGCGCACGATGGGAGGCCCATCGACGGGAAGGCTTGCGACGAGTTGTTCGACGCCGGCCCACAGGCTTTGCACCCAGACTAGGCCGGGAAGCGCCGCGACATCGGCTGGATGCGGATTCGCGACGATCGCAATTCGTACGGCCGCGCGTTGTTCATTGCTCAAATTGCAGAACAACGAAACGGATTCGCCGGGCATCGCAGCCGATAGCGCGGACAGGTAACTCGCTTCGCAATCAGCGCGATGGGGTCAGACATCAAACCGCCGCTTTCTCCGCTTCCATCTCCGCCATATCCTGAAAGCGATCAGCGATTCTTGGATGCGCCCGGCCGCCATCCGCGGCTCCGATGGCGATCAAGATCTCATCCGGTCCTGGCGCATCGGAAACCTGAAAAGTAGCGGTAATGAAGTGCGAACGCTTGCCGGTCTCCGACTTATGAATCATAGGCACGGACATCAGCGCCCCTGGCCCTGACCGGGTATTCGTGAAGCTCAAGAACGCCGTGCCATTCACCGCTTCGCGATACATGTTCCCGAACCGCAGCGTATGAATGAGCGCAGACCCATGCTCGATCTCCCCATTCACACCAACCGTAGCTGCCTTGCCATAAGCTTCCACGCGCTCCGCCGGCATGATGGCCACGAGCCTGCGCGTCATCTCGCGCCCAAGCACCGGCGCCAACCGCAAGATCTCCGGCCGCAAGTCCTCGACGAATCCTTTTCCCGCCCAGGGATTGCGAACGATGGCTGCAACCACCACCGTAGTGATCGGCCGCTCGGCAGCGCGCCCACCTTCAATATGCGTTTCTTCGATAAAAGTCGCGATCTTGCGAAGCCCGGTTTCCGTCACGTCCATTGCGCTCTCCATTGAATAGCGGTTCGTCATGGAAGCATCCTAACGGCCTCGAATACATGAATCTTCCTTCGCTTCGTGGGATGAATCTTTTATTTTTCACTTCGTTCTGTCGTATATTAAAAAGAGACAAAGGGGCGTTGTGATATGCCAGATCAATTGTCGCGGATCATGTCGCTGCGTGATGTCGCGAGCCAAATCAACTCCGACGGCGACCTCGATACCCTCCTGCGCGACCTCATCCAGGCAGCCTGCCGGCACGGTTCATGGGACCTCGGCTCGATCATGACGCTGGACCTGGCGCACGGTTACGCGCTTGTCACCGCGCGCTTCGAGGCGAACGTCATGCTGCGCAGTCCATCGGGGGATCGATGGGAACTTGCGACCAGTCCCGCGCTCGTCGCATTGCAGCGCTTCGAGCCGGTCTACATCCGAGACGCACGCGAATCCACCGAGTTCCCCGGTTACAGACGCGAGGCGCTCGAACGCGGTTACTGCACCGTGATGATCTATCCAATGGCAAGCGTCGATGCGGAAGGTCGTCCGATGGTGCTTGCGGTTTCATCCCGCAAAGTGGTCGATGTATCGCCCGATGACCTCGCGTTCATGTCGATCATCGTGCATCTCGGGGCGATTGCGATCGAGCGTGCGCACCGGCATCGCGCGCAGTTGGCTGCAGCCGAACAATTGCGGCGCGTGCTCGGCGCGCAGGGATCGCTGCTGCAGGAAGTGCTGGCGGGCGGGTCGATCGAAACGCTTACCGCCATGCTCGGCGACCTGCTCAGCGCGCCGGTTCTCGTGCTCGATTTTTTCGCGAGCAGCTTGCTTGCGTCGGCGTCACCGGTGCCCACCGTTCATGACGACGCAGCCTGGACCACGCTGCTCGAAGGCGCGTCGGGCCGCCAGATGCTCGCAGAAGTCCGCGATGCCGTGACCACGCGGCGCGCCGAAACCATCACGCTGCGCCTGAGTGACAAGCTCTCGCTCGATGCCCGCATCGAACCCCTGATGGTCGACGACGAAGCCGTCGGCGCTTTGCTCACCTTCGATCAATCCAGTTCGAACGACCTGCAGAAGTTGCTTATCGAAAGCGCGAAGTTCGCGCTGAGCGTGCAATTGATGCGCAGCGTCATTCGCTTTCGCTTCGAGACCCGTACGCTCACCGAACTGTTCTTCGAGATCGTCGAACGCCGATGGCGCGATGAACAGGACATGCTGCGCCGCGCACGCCGTCTCGGCCTTTCGCTGGCTGCGCCCATGCGTATGCTCGTGATCGATTTTCCGGACCGGACAAATGCATCGGCGGATCTTTCCGTCGATGGACATCGCGCTGTCGCGCTGCTCGCTGCGCAGCAACATATCGCCGTGCATATCGTGACGGTGGGCGGCGCGCTCGTGTGCCTCGTGCCGCACGAGGAGGGCGTGGAGCTCGAACGCGTGACGCGGCTTGCGCATCGCATAGCGGAGACGCTGGCGCGATCGGTCGGCAGCGAACCGATTGTCGTGCTCGGCGATACATGCGAAGGGCTCGAAGCGCTCGCGAAGGAATGGGAGCGCTGCTGGCGCATGATCCGCGTCGCGCGCACCTTCGGCCGGCGCGGCGCGATGACCGTGCCCGACTTCGGGCCGCTGCCCATGCTGATGGGCGCAGCGGATTCGTCGGACGTACGGAGTTTTATCGATGGCGCGATTGGCCGCGTCATCGAGCACGATAAAAAGCACAACACGGCCTACCTCGAAACGCTCGCGGCCTACGTGCGCGCGGGCTGCCGCAGCCAGCATTGCGCCGACGCCATGGGCCTTCACGTCACCACCCTCCGGTACCGCATGTCGCGTATATCGGACCTCTTCGGCATCGGGGTGGAGACGCCTGAACAGCGATTTTCGATCGAGCTTGCGCTGCAATTGCACAGCCTGATCGACAACAGCAATGCCTCCGCTGCGCGTCACGAATCGATCCCCCGAATGCGAGGGTAATTAACTGCGATCGTCCTTCGATCCAGCGGAAGAATCCTTTTTTTGCATGCCTTAACTTGTACCTCAACGTAACGACGTTCGAGGTGAAGTACATGCAAGCCGAAGTCTCAGATAAACCCGTCGCCGTCGATCCCGTGGCCTTGCGCCGGGCGTTCGGCACCTTCGTGACAGGCGTGACGGTCATCACCACGCGCGATTCCGATGGACGCCCGCGTGGCATGACGGCGAACTCGTTCACCTCTGTTTCGCTGGACCCTCCGCTTCTCCTCGTATGCGTAGGAAAGAGTGCATCGAGCGCACCGGTCTTCCAGGAGACCGACCACTTTGCTGTCAATCTGCTGCACGAAGCGCAGACGGATGTATCGAATCTCTTCGCCTCCAAATCCGCCGACAAGTTCGCGGCCGTCAGCCATGACGGCGTGCATACCGGCGCGCCGGTCTTGTCCGATTGTTTGACGTGGTTCGATTGCACGGTGCACGACCGCGTGGATGCGGGCGATCACACGATACTCATTGGCCGCGTCCAGGCGTTCGGCACGAGCCCTACAGCGCCGCTCGGCTTTTGCCGTGGCCGCTATGCGCAAGTAAAGAACCCGTTGCCGCCGGGCTGGCTTTCGTCACACAACATGATCGTGGGTTATCTGATCGAAGCAGAAGGATCGTTGCTGCTCGCGAAGGACGGCAAGAACGGCTGGACGTTGCCGAACGCGCCGCATCGGCTGGTGAATGGCCGTTTGCCGATATCGGGCGGCGGCGATCTTGAACTCCTTCCCGACGATACCTTTCTCTATTCCGTCTTCGATGCCGCCGGCAGCGACTCTGGCTATTTGATCTATCGCGCACGCCTGGCATTGCCGCGCGCGGCCTGTGAGATCCCCGAGAACTTCAGCTTCATCCCGCTCGACCAGCTTCCCTACGACGACATTCCGACGCCCGAAATTCGCGGCATGTTGAAGCGCTATGTGCATGAAAGCGCCGGCGGCCGGTTCGGCATCTACATGGATTCACACGACGGCGGCCGCATTGCGATGGTCAGCGCCGCGCAGCCACGGCTGCAGCAACCGCAACTCTGAACTAGGACCAGGTACAGATGAAAACGACAGTCGAAAGTTTGCAGGGGTCCAGGCAAGACCTGTTCATCCACGGCGAGTTCGTGGCGCCACGCAGCGGCCACTACGTGTCGAGCTACGATCCGACCACCGCCGAGCCCTGGTATCAATTCGCGCAAGCCAATGCCGACGATGTGGATGCCGCCGTGCGCTCTGCGCAAGCCGCATTGAAGAACCCGGCTTGGCGCCGCATCACGCAAACCGATCGCGGCAAGCTCGTGCGCCGTCTTGCCGAACTCGTGCTCGCCAACGCCGATGAACTCGCGCTGATCGAATGCCGCGACAACGGCAAGCTGATCAAGGAAATGCGCGCGCAGATGCGGGCGATCCCTGATTCATATCAGTACTTCGCCGGCATGGCCGACAAGCTGCAAGGCGACACGATTCCCGTCAACAAGCTCGACACGCTCAACTTCAACTTGCGTGAACCGATAGGTGTGGTCGGCATGATCATCCCCTGGAACTCGCCGCTGATGATGCTCACGGGCACGCTCGCGCCGTGTCTCGCGATCGGCAACACGGTGGTCGTGAAGCCTTCGGAACACGCGACAGCATCGACACTGGCGCTGGCCGAACTTGCGATCGAAGCGGGCATTCCGCCGGGCGTGTTCAACGTCGTGACCGGCGATGGCGTCACTACCGGCGACGCGCTCACGCGTCACCCGGGCGTCGCGAAGTTCGTGTTCACGGGCAGCACGATGACCGGCCGCAAGATCGCGGGCAATGCGGCGCAGAACCTGGTGCCGTGCCAGATGGAACTCGGGGGCAAGTCGCCACATGTGGTGTTCTCGGACGTGGATGTCGAGCGCGCGGTGAACGGCGTCGTGTCGGGCGTATTTGCGGCGGCTGGGCAGACATGCGTGGCGGGTTCGCGGTGCTTTGTCGAGGCGCCGATCTACGAACGCTTCGTGGATGCACTGGTCGAGCGCACGCGTCGCGTAAAAGTAGGCCACCCCATGGCCGACGATACCGACATCGGTCCCCTAGCGCTCGCCAGCCAGCTCGACAAGGTCGAAGGTTACGTTGCGTCCGGCGTGCATGAGGGCGCGAAGATCGCGGTCGGCGGACGCAAGCCGAAGGACTCGGCGTTATCGAAGGGATGGTATTTCGAGCCGACCGTCATGACGCAAGCGCGCAACGAAATGCGCTTCATGCAGGAAGAGATCTTCGGGCCAGTCGTGGGCGTGGTTCCGTTCAACACAGAAGAAGAGCTCATCGCGCTCGCCAACGATACCGAATACGGCCTCGCCTCCGGCATCTGGACGCAGGACATCGACCGTGCGTTGCGCTTTGCGCGTGACATTGAAGCGGGTACGGTCTGGATCAATACGTATCGGTCGGCCGCGTACATGTCAGCTAATGGCGGCACGAAGCGCAGCGGTTACGGACGTCGCGGCGGCTTCGAAGTAATGCGCGAATTCTCGCGCGTGAAGAACGTGGTGATCGATTACTCGGGCGCGATGCAAGACCCGTTCGTGATCCGCCTGCGCTAAGCGCGCGCCGCTGAGCCTCAAAAAATTCCAAAAGAGACCCATCATGAAATTTGCCATCTCACTGAGCATGGAGCGTTTTTCGCCGGAAGACTCCATGTCCACGGCCATGTCCAACATGCTGACGCTTGCCCGTATCGCCGATGAAGGCGGCTTCGAGACGCTCTGGACCGCCGAGCATCACACCATTGAATGCACGATCTCACCGAATCCGTTTTCGATCCTCACATGGTTGTCGCAGCACACGCAGCGCATCCGGCTCGGCACGGCGACGCTGGTCGCGCCTTACTGGTCGCCAATCCGCCTTGCCGGCGAAGCCGCGATGTGCGATCACCTGACCGGCGGCCGGCTCGAGTTCGGGATTGCGCGCGGTGCGTATCAGTATGAATTCGATCGCATGGCGGGCGGCATTCCGCAGCAGGAGGGCGTGGCTTATCTGAAGGAGATCGTGCCGGCCGTGCAGAAGCTCTGGGCCGGCGACTACGCACACGATGGTCACTACTGGAAATTCCCGCTGGCGACATCGGTGCCGAAGCCACTGCAACAACCGCATCCGCCAATCTGGGTCGCGACGCGCGATCCGGGCAGCTTCGACTGGGCTGTTAGCGTTGGCGCGAACATCTTGTCGACCCCGTTGTCCGCGCCGCCCGCGGAAGTCGCCGTGCTCGGCGAGAAATTCCGCAAGGCGGTCGCCGACCACCCCGAACGTCCGCGTCCGCGTTTCATGATGTTGCGGCGCACATGCGTCTACGATCGGCCTGATGACTGGCAAACCGCTGTGCGCCATAGCGTGGATTTCGGCCGCACGTTCGAGAACCTGATGCAAAACATTGGCACCGTCACCGATGGTTTCCCCGAGCCCGTGCCCTACGAGACGGTGGCGAACCGCGCGAACTACGATCCGGCGAATATTCGCGACAACCTGATGTTCGGCACGCCCGAAGAAGTGATTCGCAAGTTGCAGATTTACGAAGATCAGGGCGTCGACCAGTTCTGTCTCGGCCTCTCGTTCAATCTGCCTTTCGAGCTTCAGAAGAAGACGCTGCGTCTTTTCATTGATGAAGTCATGCCGCATTTTGCTGCACGCGAACGTCAGCGCGAATTGCAACGCGAGCCGACGATCGCGGTTGCGGCGGCGGGAGCCTGAACCATGGCCGACGCGAGTGTTTCAACAACGTTCGATGGCCGCGGCATCGCGCTGAATTACCGGCTCGAAGGCGAGGGTTTGCGTGCGTTGGTCTGCATCCACGGCGTGGGTTCGAACCTTGAAGCGTGGGAAGGTATCGTTGCCAGGCTGCGGGACACGTTCCGCATCCTCACGCTCGATCTGCGCGGGCATGGACGTTCGACGCTGGTGAAAGGGCGTTATGAAATCGATGACTTCGTGGGCGATGTCCTCGCGCTCGCCGATCACGTCGGCTTCGATCAATTCGATCTCGCGGGTTTCTCGCTCGGTGGCCTGATTGCGCAGCGCATGGCGCTCACGCATCCCGAGCGCCTAAAGAAACTCGTGCTGCTGTCGACCGTTTCTGGACGCACGCCGGAAGAGCGTGAGCGCGTCGCGGCGCGTCTTGCTGCGCTGCAATCCGGCGACCGTGGTTCGCATTACGACGCCTCGCTTTCGCGCTGGCTCACCGAAGGCTTCCAGCAGCGGAACCCCGAGCTCGTCGCACGCTTGCGGCAGCGTAACGCCGAGAACGATCCCGATTGTTATGCCGCGGCTTACCGTGTTTTGGCGCAGACGGATTTCGGCGGTTTCATCGATCAGATCAGCGTGCCTACATTGATCGCGACTGGCGAAGAGGACCAGGGTTCGAACCCGCGAATGGCGCAGTACATGCATCAGCGCATTCCCAATTCGCAGCTTGAAATCCTGCCTGGCTTGCGTCATTCGATCCTGATCGAAGCACCAGAGGTGGTTGCCGCACTGATGCGCCGTTTTCTGGCGAGCGATGATCGGGAGGCGCGGCAATGATTATCGAAGAGCGAATCTACCGGATCAGGAACGGCCGCATGGGCCGATACCTGCAGCTCGTGCGTGATGAAGGCCTCGCGATCCAGCAGCCCATCCTGGGCAACTTGATCGGCTACTTCACCACCGATATAGGACCGCTCAGCCAGGTCATTCACATGTGGGCCTATTCCGATCTCAACGACCGTGCACGCCGCCGTCAGCGACTCGCCAGCGACCCGAGATGGCAGGAATTCCTGCCGAGGCTGTCAGAGAACATCGAGCAGGCGGAAAACAGGATTCTCGTGCCGACCGACTTTTCACCGTTGCGGCATCTGCCCGTTTCCGCCGGCTCTTCAGAGGAGAAGATGCTATGACTGAGCGCTTGAAGATCGAGCACTTGTACAAGGTGTTCACGGACAAGCCCGATAAAGCGCTGGCAATGCTCAAGGCCGGCAAGAGCAAGTTCGAAGTGCAGGAAACGCTGGGTCACGTGGTCGGGCTCGACGACGTTTCGCTCTCCATTCCGTCCGGCGCAATGTACATGATCATGGGCTTGTCCGGCTCGGGCAAGTCGACGCTCGCGCGTTGTATCAATCGCCTGAACGAACCGAGCGCGGGCAAGATCCTGCTCGATGACCAGGACATTTGCACGCTCGACGAAGCCGGTCTTCGCGATGTTCGCCGCAAGCGGATATCGATGGTCTTCCAGCATTTCGCGCTGCTGCCGAATCGCCGTGTGATCGAAAACGTCGAGTTCGGATTGAAGCTGCGCGGCATGTCCGCCGCCGAGCGCCGCAAGCGCGCGGAAGAAGTGCTGAACGTGGTCGGCCTCACACGCTGGGCTTATCACATGCCGCATGAACTCAGCGGCGGCATGCGTCAACGTGTGGGTCTCGCACGCGCGCTTGCGACCGATGCCGATGTCCTCATCATGGACGAAGCGTTCAGCGCGCTCGATCCGCTGATCCGCACCGAGATGCAGGACGAGTTGCTGCGCCTTCAGCGCACGTTGAACAAGACCATCCTGTTCATCACGCACGATTTCCAGGAAGCGCTGAAACTCGGCACGCGCATCGCGATCATGTCGGAGGGCAAGATGGTCCGCGAAGGCACGCCGCAATCCATCGTGCTCGAACCGGGCAGCGATTACGTCGCCGCATTCACGCGCGAAGTCGATCGCGGCAGATTGTTCGATGCAGGTTCGGTGATGACGTCGCTCTCTGCAATCTTGCGCGGCCCGAACGGCATCCTCATGGGCGACGCCACCGGCCTACCGGGCCCGGGCTTCATGCTCGACGCCGACGAACGCATCCTCGGCACCGTGACCGCATCCGAAATGGAACAGGCGCGCGGCGGCGGCACCATGCCCCGGCCCGACACGCGCTTCACGTGCGTGCCCGCGCACACCAAGCTCGTCGATGTCGCCGGCAGTTACCAACACGATATGAACGGCGGCCCTATCGGCGTGATCGATGACACCGGCCGCCTGATTGGCCGTCTGGAAGCAGGGCAGATCCTTGCCCGAATCGGCGCTGCAGGCGCCATGGGAGCACGTCATGTTTAAAGCCGACGATCTCGCGGTGCTGCCGATCGGCGATTGGATCCAGCACGGCGTCCAATGGGTCGCGCAGAACCTGCGGCCCATGTTTCTCCTCATCAAGTGGCCCGTCGAGCGCTTGCTGACCTTCAACGACACCGTGCTTCACGCCATCCCGTTCCCGCTGATGCTCGTGCTGATGTTCCTCCTCGCGTGGCGTCTCGCGAGCATGGGCGTGGCGATTTTCAGCGTGCTGGGGCTGGTCCTCATTGCGGCGATGGGCGTGTGGGCGCAAGCCATCACCACGCTCTCGCTGATCGCGACGGCCATTGTGTTCTGCGCGTTGATCGGCATACCCATCGGCATTTGGTGCGCGCGTAGCGACCGCGTGTGGCGCATCGTGCGGCCCGTGCTCGACATCATGCAGACCACGCCGACGTTCGTGTATCTCGTGCCCGTGGTGATGCTGTTCGGCGTTGGCACGGTGCCGGGCGAAGTCGCTGTCGTGACGACCGCGATGCCGCCGTTGATCCGCTTCACGCATCTCGGCATTCGCATGGTCGAACATGAAATTGTGGAAGCAGGTCTCGCGTTTGGCGCCGACCGTCGGCAGCTTTTGTGGGAAGTGCAATTGCCGCTGGCGATCCCGACCATCCTCGGCGGGCTCAACCAGACCGTGCTCACTGCAATGGTCATGTCCGTCGTGATCGCGATGATCGGCGCCGAAGGCCTGGGGCTCGTCGTGTTGCAAGGGCTTGGCCGGCTCGATGTCGGACAGGCTGCGATTGGCGGTATCGCGATCGTGTTGCTCGCGATGATGCTCGACCGCATCACGCAGAAACTGGCGCAATCGAAGGGCGGCACACGCAGCGCGCTGCTGCCGGTTCTGATGCGGTTTGTCCGTGGCGAGCGAGTGCCAAGGAACGCTCAAGCCAAGAAAGCGTTGTGAATTTTGACGTCGGAAAAGAATCAGGCAAAACCCAGGCGCATCCGGCGCAGAGCCGGATGATCGAACGATCACGATAGAGGAAAATTGATGAGACCATTTGCATGGGCAGGAAGGGCACTCGCAGTCGCGGCGGTAGTGGGTTTGACATCGGCGAGCGTCGGTGCATTTGCCGATACGCTGCCGGGCGACGGCAAGACCATTCGCTACGCGCAAAGCGATAGCCTCGGCGGCAATTACGTCGCGGCCCAGATCGTGATGAAAGCGATGAAAGCGCTTGGCTACGACGTCAAACTCAGCACGATGAACACCACGCTGTTCTTCCAGGCCGCGGCGCAAGGCGACGTCGATCTTGCCACCGATGTCAATTTTCCCCAGCGTGAACCCGGCTTCAAGGCCGTGGAAAAGCAGGCGGAGATCGTGGGCGGGGGAATGATCGTGGGTGGCGGAATCAACGGTTACCTCATCGATAAAAAGACCGCGGTCGCCCACAACATCACGAGCCTGGAACAGATGAAGGACCCGAAGATCGCCGGGCTGTTCGGCAGCGACGGCAAGGCGGAACTCATCAGTTGCGATCCGGGCTGGAGTTGCGGCGACGTGGTCGACTACCAGATCGACAAATTCGGACTGAAGCAGACGGTACACGCGGTGCGTGGCAAATACGAAGCCTTGATGGTCGATGCCGTCACGCGCATCAAGGACGGCAAGCCGGCATTCTTCTACGCGTGGAATCCGTCATGGACCACAAACGCGCTGGTTCCGGGCAAGGACGTAGTCTGGCTGCCGACCCCAAGCGATGCGCTGCCGCCGAACGTGCCGAACAAGGCATCGGCGCTAGTGAACGGCGTCGAAGGGTGCGCGGGCGGGGCGAATCCGTGCCGCATGGCAATGTCGTCGTGGAACTGGGGATCGGTGGGCAACAAGGAGTTTATCGCCGCGAACCCGGCGGTGAAGACGTTGATCGAGCAGATCAAATTCCCGGGCAAGACGTGGTCGGGATGGGAATACGCGATCAGCAAGAACGGTGGTTCATCACCCTTGATCAACAAACTCGCCGATGAATGGCTGGCCGCGAATAAACCGCAGTTTGATCAGTGGGTGGCGGTAGCGAGTAAGGTGCATTGAGCCGCCTTTGAGCCCTGGCCGGCAATGAAGAAGGGCTCAGCTTTCGCTGAGCCCTTCTTGTCTTTGGTAGGCCGTACGGGATTCGAACCTGTGACCAACGGATTAAAAGTCCGCTGCTCTACCAGCTGAGCTAACGACCCAAAGAGCCGGAATTATAGTCACAGCGAGCACTAGTTGTCAACGGCGCGTAAAAATCCATCGCACGATGAAACAGACAAAAGAGGCAGAAAAGACACGCAAAACCCAAAGAAAAAGCCCGTAGCATGACGCTACGGGCTTTCTCATGAGAGGCGCGAATCGGGGTCGAAAACAAATGCCAGACGACCCTGACGCTTACTTCACTTGCGACATCTTGCTTTCAGCCGACTGCGCGGCTTCGGTTCCACCATACTGCGAGATGATTTGTTCCAGCGTCTTCTTTGCAGCGGGTTTCTGACCCTGCTCGATCTGGTTGTTCGCGATTGCGAGCAGCGCGTCGGGCGCCCGCGGATGCGTCGGAAAGTTCTTCACCAGATTCTGCCAGGTAGCGGTCGATGCCTTGTAATCGCGCAACGCATACTGCGCGTTGCCCAGCCAATACTGCGCGGTCGGCTGATACGGACTTTGCGGATACTTCGCCACGAACGTCTTGAACGACGCCGCCGCATTTTTGAAGTCACCGTTGCGAAACTGCGTCGATGCCGCATTGAACGAATCAGTCTCGCCGGGCTGCACCGTACCCTGCACGCCATCCACCGTCTGCTGCTGCGGCTCGAGCTTCTTCAACCGCCCATCGAGGTCGGCGTAGTAGTCTTTCTGCTGCTTCTGCAACGTGGTCAGCTGGTTGGCCAGATCCTCGTTCTGGCCACGAAGCGTCGCGACCTGCTGATTCAACTGGTCGAGACGGTTCTGCTGATCGAGGATAGTGCGCTGAGCCGAAGACAACTGGCTCGAAAGACCGTCCGTTTTCGTGCGCAAATCGAGCACGGCCTTGCGGGCTTCATTGTCGTCGAACAATGCTGCATGCGCCGATCCGCCGACCACGGCCGAGCCCAGCAAACAAGCAACTGCGACCACGCGCAGCGAAGGGAAGCGATACAACATACGGCGAATCACCCGTGACTGGTTCTATTACTGTTGATAAGCGAGATCAGCGCGGCGATTTTGCGCCCACGACGATTCGTCATGACCGGTAGCCTGCGGCTTTTCCTTGCCCAGACTCACGGCTTCCATTTGCGTGTCGGCCACACCCAGCAGCGACATTGCACGGCGCACAGCTTCAGCACGCTTCTGGCCCAGTGCCAGGTTGTACTCGCTCGTGCCGCGTTCGTCGGTGTTGCCCTGGATCAGGACGTGGCGATCCGGATGGCTCTTCAGATACTGTGCGTGTTGCTGCAGCAGCGGCTGGTAGTCGTCACGAACTGCGTAGCTGTCGAAGTCGAAGTAAATGCTGCGCTTCGCCAACGGGCTGTTCGGATCGTTCAGCGGATCGACGTTGACCTGTTGAACTGCGTTCGCGTCGGGTTGCGTGCCGATCGCGCCTTTGTTTGCACCTTCATCCAGCTTGACGCCTGAATGACATGCGGCCAATGCACCGACCATCGCCACTGCAAAGCCGATACGAATTTTAGACATCATGGTTACTCTCCTTGTGTGTTGCTGCTTGAGTTATTGCATTAGGTTTACTGCATGAACGGACCCCAGGACGGCTCGCGTACGCTGCCCCCCTGAAGCGACAAGACTTGCCGCGTACGACCATCGGTCGACACGGCTGCCAACACGCCACGCCCGTTCACCTGGGTGGCGTAGAGGATGTACTGACCATTCGCCGCGAAGCTGGGCGATTCGTCATGCGTGGTGTCGGTCAGTCCCGTTGCCGTACCGGACGCAAGGTCCAGCAGATACAGCTTGAAACCGCCGCCAACGCGCGAAATGTACGCGACTTGCTTGCCGTCCGGGCTCACACGCGGGCTGGTGTTGTAGCTGCCCGTGAATGTGACGCGCTGTGCAGTGCCGGCGCTTTCGCCGCTCGCCGACATCTTGTAAATCTGGGGCGCGCCGCCTCGGTCGCTCGTGAAGTAAATCGAATTGCCATCGGGAGAGTAAGCCGGCTCGGTGTCAATCGAGCTGCCTGTCGTCAGGCGGCGCAAACCGCTGCCGTCTGCGTTCACCTGGAAAATCTGCGTGTTGCCGGTCTGGGACAGGGCGACCGCGAGCTTGCGGCCGTCCGGCGACCATGCCGGTGCACTGTTATTGCCCTTCTGATTCGATACGATAACGCGTTTGCCTGTCGGCAAATCGTGAATGTAGACAACGGGCTTTTTCTTTTCGAACGAAACATACGCCACCTTGGTGCCGTCAGGCGACCAGGCCGGCGAGATGATCGGCTCGGGGCTGGAGAGCGCAATGCGTGCGTCCTGGCCGTCAGAGTCGGAAATCTGCAATTGATAACGGCCGCCGGTCTTGATCACGTAAGAAAGCCGCGTTGCGAACACGCCGCGCCCGCCCAGCAACTTCGCGTAGATGTAGTCGGCAACCTTGTGCGCGCTCATGCGCAAGCCGCTTTCCGGGCTGACGAGCGAGAGGCCGCCAAGGCTTTCCTGCTTGACGGTGTCATACAGCCGAAAGCGCACTTCGAACTGGCCGTTCGGCAGCTTGGTCACGCTGCCCGACACGAAGGCGTCTGCGCCCTTGGCTTTCCAGCTGCCAAGGTCGACGGAATCCGTTTCCGACACTGGCGTGCCGCCCGCATCGACATTCGTGAACTTGCCGCTGCGCTGCAAATCCTGGCGAATGATCGCGCTGACCTGCTGCGGCGAATTCGCTTCGTTGGCGAAAGTAGCGGTGGCGATAGGAAACTGAGTCGAACCCACGCCAGTCACGAGCACGTTGAGTTGCGCCTGCGCGGCGGACGTTCCCACCGCGATCAGGCAGGAGGCAACAAGCGTTTTAAGGCCAAGCTTCGTCATCAAACTCATGTATCTGATTCCAAAAAAGCAATATTTAAACTATTGACGGCTGCACAACAGACCGCCAATCGCACAATTCGTTCCCAATCTTCACACGATGGACGCCAGCATCACAAAAATAGTGGGCCGCGCAGCCCAAGTCCGATCAACCGCCCGCCGGGCGCAGGGTGATCGTAAAGGCGGAGGGCGCCTGACCGTTGGTATCGACGGGCATGGGGTCCGAGCGCTGAACCGCTCGCAGCGCCGCTTCGTCCCATTGCTCGTTGCCGCTCGAACGGCGAATCGTCGCCGATAACAACGTTCCGGTCGGCGAACAACGCACCGCGACCACGGTCTCCAGTCCCGCCGTCTCCCCGGCCCACACGATATTCGGACGCACGCGGCGCTGCACCTTCTCAGCATATCCCGCCGATGTCGCCGTCCCGCCCGCGCCGCTGCCCGTGCCGCTCTTGGCCAGGCCGTCGCCGCTCGAACTCGTGCCGCCGCCCGCCTGGCCCTGCAGCGCCGCGAGCCGCGCACTGCGTTCCTTGTCGAGCTTGGCCTTCGCTTGCGCGTCGGCCTGAGCCTTGGCTTTTGCCTTCGCCTCAGCCCGTGCCTTTTCGGCTTGGGCCTTGGCGTCTGCTTGTGCCTTCGCCTTGGCGTCGGCTTGTTCCTTCTGCTGGTCGGCCTTGTCAGCCTCGGCCTGCTTTTCCTTGGCCTGCTGCGCCGCTTTCTGCTGATCGAGCTTCTGCTGGGCGAGTTGCTTCTGCTTATCGGCCAGTTTTTGCTTTTCCTGAGCGGTTTTCGCCGCCGCGGCGGCCTGCTGCGCCGCTTGTTGGGCCGCAAGCTGCTGGCGCTTGGCTTCAGCTTCCTGCTCGGCCTGCTGCTGGGCGCGCTGTTGCTCGACGAGTTGCGCGGCGCGCGCCGCTGCTTCCTGCTTGCGCTTTTTTTCCTGCAGCGCGATGTCGGCTTCCTCGTCCTTCGCCGGCGGCGGCGCCGGCTGCACCTTGACCGGCGGCGCGGGAGGCGGAGCGATACGCGGCGTGGGCGCCGACAAATCCGGAATATCCGTCCACAACTCGGCTTCCGCGCCGGCCGGCGTGTTGTTCTGCCAGTTCACGCCGTGATACAGCAGGATGCCAAGCAGCACGTGCATCAGCGCGGCGAGCGCGAACGCCTTCCATGTGCCGCGTTCACGCGGCGGACGGATGGGGCGCGCGCTGATCCGCGCGCCAGGGTTCCCGCTGGGCTGCCGATTCATCATTGCGATTTGACTAACAATCCGACTCGTTTGACGCCGCGCGCCTTCATATCGGACATCACGTTCATGACGATTTCGTATTTCACGGTCTTGTCGGCGGCGATCACGACCGGCTGGTCCGGATGCGATTCCTGCCGGTTCAGCACGAAGTCATTGAGTTCCGACTTCGTCATGTTCTGCTGTTGCGCAGCACCGCCGTCTTCCTTGTAGCGTACGTTCATGCTGCCGTCGGCCTTGATGTTGACCACGACTGGCGGCGTCTGCTCCTGCGGCGCGGCGTTGCCGACCGTCGGCAGGTTGATGATGGACGGCGAGACGAGCGGGGCGGTCACCATGAAAATGACAAGCAGCACGAGCATCACGTCGATATACGGGACGACGTTGATGTCGGACATGGCGCGCCGTGAACTGCCGCGCATGCTGGAACGCATTGGACCTCCGGCCATTCTGAACTCCTTAGTGAGCCTGACGCTGCAAGATGTTCGAGAACTCTTCGATAAACGTTTCGAAGCGGATCGCGAGGCGGTCGATATCGTGTGCGTAGCGGTTGTAGGCGACCACGGCAGGGATGGCGGCAAAGAGACCGATTGCGGTTGCGACGAGCGCTTCGGCAATGCCCGGCGCGACGTTGGCAAGCGTTGCCTGCTGGACGTTCGCGAGGCCGCGGAAGGAGTTCATGATGCCCCAGACCGTGCCGAACAAACCAATATACGGGCTGACCGAACCGACCGATGCAAGGAACGCGAGATTGACTTCCAGCCCGTCCATTTCACGTTGGAAAGCGGCGCGCATTGCGCGGCGCGAGCCGTCGAGAATCGCGGCCGGATCGTTCATGCGGCGCTCTTTGCCTTTCAGGAATTCACGCATGCCGGACTCGAAAATCCGCTCCAGTGCGCCGATGGTGTGACGGTTGTTCGCCGCGCTCTGATACAGCGCCTGCAGGTCGCCGCCCGACCAGAAATCGCGTTCGAAGCGCTCGGTCTGAGCGCGGGCGCGCCGGATGGCGAACCATTTACGAATGATGTACGTCCAGGACAACAACGACAGAATCAGCAACAGCGCCATGACGGCCTGCGCCAACAGGCTGGCATGAATGACGAGGGAAACGATCGACAGGTCTTGTGTAGTGTTCATAAATGTCCGCTGTTACGTCCCAAAGGGGGCGTCCGAGTTGCTTCCGGGTAAGACAACGTTGTCGCCGGAGGGCGCTCGGTGCTGCTGTGCTTGCGTGCGTGAAGTCCCGCAGGCTCTATTCAGTTCAGGTCTTGATGAAGCCAAAGATGCTTTGTCTACATAGGATTTTTCTGAACAAGGTTATTTAAACGATATTGGTGTCGGCACGGTTGACGCGCATTCTACGTGCGGACCGCGGCGCAATCCGGCCAGCACTGATCCAGGAATTCCCACCGGACGAATCGACGCGAGGCTGACCGATGCGACCCGGATCTCGCCAGACGCCAGCAACACGCCGTCGCGCCACGCTTCCTGGTGAAAATCCACCGAGGCCCGCCCGAGACGGTCGATCCTGCTCACCACATGGAGAACATCGTCGAGACGCGCGGGCGCCGAATATTCCACTGCCGTCCGCTTGACGACGAACAATACGCCATCCGACTCCGACAGCTTGCGTTGATCGATACCGCACGCGCGCAGCCACTCGGTGCGCGCCCGTTCGAAGAACTTCAGGTAGTTCGCGTAGAAGACGATGCCGCCGGCGTCGGTGTCTTCGTAATAGACCCGCAGCGGCCAGTCGAAAGTCAAAGGGCCGGTCGCCGGTTGATGCTCGCTGGTTGACATATTCATCCACGCATTTTACCGGAAGCTGTAAACCGGCCGCCGAAACGCGCTGTAATTTGCTGTTTCCAGGCAACAACTTAGGATTAATTTCATCAAGGTCGTTGCCCGGAAGGCGTGCCGATTCAGCCGCGATGAATACTCAACCCGCCGAACGATTGCGCGACCGGCATCATTTCAATGGCATTGATGTTCACGTGAGCGGGCAGCGTCGCGATCCAGTAGATGGCGTCGGCGATGTCCTCGGCCGTCAGCGGCTGCACATCTTTATAGACGTTGGCCGCTTTCGTGTCGTCGCCCTTGAAGCGCACGTTCGAGAATTCGGTCCCGCCGCACAATCCCGGCTCGATATCCGTCACACGCAATGCCGTGCTGGCCAGGTCCGCGCGCAGGTTCAGGCTGAACTGGCGTACGAACGCCTTCGTCGCGCCATAAACATTGCCGCCGGCATACGGGTAGGTCGCCGCGACCGAACTCAGGTTGAACACGTGACCGCGATTGCGCTCGACCATGCCGGGCAGCAAAGCGTGGGTGACCGTGACGAGACCTTTACAGTTCGTATCGATCATGTTGTTCCAGTCGTCGAGGCTCGCGCGCTGCGCCGGTTCCAGGCCGAGCGCCAGTCCGGCGTTGTTCACGAGCACGTCGATGTCGGCGAATTCGGCCGGCAAACCGGCTATGACGGACTTGATTGCGGCGTCGTCGCGAACATCGAGTTCAACGGGCAAAAGGGCGTCGCCGAGCTCCTTCGACAATTCCAGGAGCCGGTCTTTGCGGCGCGCCGTGGCAATGACGCGATGGCCGCCTTTTACAAACGTACGGGCGATGGCGGCGCCGAAGCCGGCGGAAGCGCCAGTGACAAATACGATCATGTGCGGATTCCCATTGTCAGGTTGCGGAGATGCCGAGGTCGCGCGCGCCCGAGCGCGCGCGGGAAAGCCGGACAGCGTACTTCCAATGATGCGGCGCGGCAAGTTGTCAACCAGAATCTCCATTTGTTCGGGCGAGCCATTGCCGGCTGGGCGCCTGTGGCAATTTTGGTGCCCGACCATCCGCGAATGGCGCTTTCGTGAACGACAGGCCTTTCAGAACCGAGCAATTTCAAGTGTTTAGCGGCTGTTGCCTAATCCCGGACGCGCCATTAAACTAGGGCGCTCCAGCCCTGCGTAACTGGCGACAAGGATCTTCGGGTCCAAGGTGGAATAACCCACCGGGAAGCGCAGGGTGTCGTTTTGCCGTTCGCCTGGGCAGCCGAGATCCGCACGCATGTGTTGCGTTGCCGGTGGCTGTCCGTCTCGCGTCAACGGAGCGTCTTTCTTCCGCCTCGCCTGGACCCATCGTGCTTCGCGCTCTTGCGGCGCAGATATGTTGCGCACGCGCGATCCGGTCAACTGACACCCATTCAACGGAAAACGTATGTTTGATAGAGCCAAGAGCACCATCGCCCAAGTCGATCCGGAACTGTTTGCCGCGATCGAGAAGGAAAATACTCGTCAGGAAGATCACATCGAGCTGATCGCCTCGGAAAATTACACGAGCCCGGCCGTCATGGCCGCGCAAGGTTCGCAACTGACGAACAAGTACGCCGAAGGTTATCCGGGCAAGCGTTACTACGGTGGCTGCGAGTATGTCGACGTGGTCGAGCAACTGGCAATCGATCGTGTGAAGCAACTGTTCGGCGCCGAAGCGGCGAACGTGCAGCCGAATTCCGGTTCGCAGGCCAACCAGGGTGTGTTCTTCGCCATGCTGAAACCCGGCGACACCATCATGGGCATGAGCCTCGCCGAAGGCGGTCACCTGACGCACGGCTCCCCCGTGAACATGTCGGGCAAGTGGTTCAACGTAGTCAGCTACGGCCTGAACGAAGCTGAAGACATCGACTACGACAAGACCGAAGAGCTCGCCAAGGAACATAAGCCGAAGCTGATCGTCGCGGGCGCGTCGGCGTTCGCGCTGAAGATCGACTTCGAGCGTTTGTCGAAGATTGCGAAAAGCGTCGGCGCCTATTTCATGGTCGACATGGCGCACTACGCGGGTCTGATTGCAGCAGGCGTATATCCGAATCCCGTGCCGTTCGCTGATTTCGTCACGACCACGACGCACAAGAGCCTGCGCGGCCCGCGCGGCGGCGTGATCCTGATGAAGGCCGAGTACGAGAAGCAGATTAACTCGGCCATCTTCCCGGGCATTCAAGGCGGTCCGCTGATGCACGTGATTGCCGGCAAGGCCGTTGCGTTCAAGGAAGCGCTGTCGCCGGAATTCAAGACGTATCAGCAGCAAGTCGTGGATAACGCGCGAGTGCTGGCTGAAACGCTGGTTAAGCGTGGTTTGCGGATCGTCTCGGGACGCACGGAAAGCCACGTGATGCTGGTCGATCTGCGCGCCAAGCACATCACCGGCAAGGCAGCGGAAGCCGCGCTCGGCAAGGCGCACATCACGGTCAACAAGAATGCCATTCCGAACGATCCGGAAAAGCCGTTCGTGACCAGCGGCGTGCGTCTCGGCTCGCCGGCCATGACCACGCGCGGTTTCGGCGTGGCCGAGGCTGAGCAGGTCGGCAATCTGATTGCCGATGTGCTGGATGCGCCGGAAGACGAAGCGAACCTTGAGCGCGTGCGCGTGAAGGTCGCTGCGTTGACCAAGCAATTTCCGGTGTACGGCTAAGCCATGCGCTGCCCCTTCTGCCGTCACGAAGACACGCAAGTGGCCGATTCGCGTGTCTCGGAAGATGGGGCGGCGATTCGCCGGCGGCGGCGCTGCCCCGCCTGCGACAAGCGTTTCACTACATATGAACGCGTGGAACTCGCGTTGCCGTCCGTCGTTAAAAAAGACGGCAGCCGTACCGAGTTCGACCGCGCGAAAATCGTGGCGAGCATGCAACTGGCGCTGCGCAAGCGGCCGGTTGCGGCCGACGCTATCGATGCCGCCGTTGCGCGCATCGAATATCAATTGCTGGGCAGCGGTGAACGCGAAGTTCGCAGCGACCGCCTGGGCGAGCTTGTCATGAACGAGTTGCGCCAGTTGGACACCATTGCCTACGTGCGTTTTGCTTCGGTCTACAAGCGTTTTGAAGACGTGTCCGAATTTGAAGACGTGCTCGAAGAGTTCCGCCGCGCGGCTCCGCGCAAGACCACTCCCCGCAAACGCTGAGCGTTTCTGCATTTCTCCTCCTCGCTTAAAACCGGTAATCGTTTCGACAGTATGTCGAGGCTTTTGCACGTCCGATACTCGGCCAATCGGCTAATGGCGGCCGCGGAAAAATCTCTTTAGATTGATCGCTGGTCCGGTTCAATCGATAAGGGATACAGATGAGTTTCCGATGTTCACCTGGTTTCACGTTGACTGAACTCGCCGTCGTGCTTGCGGTGATTGCGGTCATCGCGACATTTTTCGGCGCCATCGTTTGTCATGTGGCATAAGCGCGATCAAGTCGATGCCCGAGCGCGCGCCATGTTGTCCACGCTCACCTTGGCGCGCTCTGAAGCAATCCGGCGCGGCGCACGCGTGACCTTGTGCCGGATCGACGCCGCGCGTGCGTGCCTCCTGTCCGGGAAGCCCTGCGACGGCGGACTGAATGATTGGGCATGCGGCTGGGCGTTGTTTTCCGAGCGCGACGGCGGGCGCGTGCTGATGCGCATGCAGCCGGCCTTGGCTGGCGTTGCCGTGGCTGGAGCCGGGAGGGAGCTTTCGTTCACGCCGCCTTCCGGGCAGATCATCGGCGGGTTTCGCAGTTTTGATTTCAGCGCGCGCGATGTCGCATTGGCGTCGCTCGGTGCACGTGGACGCCGATGCATCCGCATCGCCGCCGGCGGACGCGCACGTCTCACGCAAGGCGCATGCGGAGCAACCGCATGATGACCTTCGCGAGCAGGTTTGATCGAGGCGATTCGCTGATTGAAGTGTTGATTGCGCTCTCGCTGTGTGCAGTGACGGCGCTTGGAATCATCGGTGCGCAGATGTGGCTTGCTCGCACCGAGTGGTCAGTGATGATGCGTGAGACTGCGGTATCGATTGCGTGGTTTCAACAACAGGTCGAAATCACCGAAAACGGTGAGGTTGCGCACTGGCGGCGCATGGTCGCAAAACCTTTTCAGACGAGTTTCCCGTGAATACGACTGCACATACATCCAGCGGATTCAGCCTGCTCGAACTCATGATCACGCTCGGCGTGGCGGCGATCATCGCCGTGTTTGCGATGCCGGTTTATCAGCAGCAGGTGTTGAAGGGACATCGCCTGGATGCGGTTGCCGCGATTTATCGGGCTGCGCAATACATGGAGAGCGCGCGAACCCTGTCCGGTAGCGACACCGCGCTTAAACTGCCGGCGGGTTTCGACCAGACGCCCACCACAGGCGCACCGATCTACGTCTTGCGGATACTCGCTGAATCCGAGATGAACGGTGGCTATTCAATTGAAGCCGAACCGGTCTCAGTCACCAACGATGCTTATGGCATCTTCGCACTTGACGCCACTGGCGTGAAGTCGAATCGTGCTTTAGAAAAACTCACGCCGCCCAAAGTGGCGGCGTGCTGGAGCGGCAAATGACGCTGCTCAACCAAACACAAGCGAGAGCATCAGGCGTCCGGATGGACGACCGGATCGACCGGCGCGGTGGCGGCCGGAGTGGACTTCATCTGTTGCCATACCCGGTACGCCTCCCACCCGACGAGTCCCAGGCCACCCCATTTGAGCAGCGGCTTCGCGCTTGCAAGAAGCCGAGTACGCACGGGTTTCGCCAGTATCAGCGACGCGAGCGAGCCGACCACGGGATACTGCTTCAGCAACAGACTCAGATTGCCGGCATTGAACAGGCTGCCAAGGCCACTCAGTCTGCCGCCACCCGCGCCGCCGGTCATGCGGTTCATGAACCCGCCGACGCCGGAATTGCGCCCACGCTTGCCGCGCCCGGGCATGATCATGTTCAGCACGCTGAAATGCTTGACCTTGTGGCGCAGATCGGCGCTAGCCTGCGCCAGTTCCATGCGCTCGACGTCGGCCCGCGCGATCAGCAGTTCCTTGCGCAGCGCGCGCATGTGGGGCGTGCTCAGCTTGTGCGCGTTTGCTCGCTTTTGAGCTTTGAAGGTGTCGTCGGTTTGACTCATGGCGTGGCTGGCTCGTGGAAAGTCATCGATTAGTACGGTACCGGACATGCAGCGCGGCTACGTGCGCATTGCACATCAGTTAAACGTGTCGCGGTCCTTCTTGAATTCGGCAAGGGTGCTTTCGAATACGTTCGGCGCGTTGCTCAGTCCGGCGCGCGCGCGCATTGCGCATGCAATAGCGACCAGTACGTACACGGCGGTGATTGCCGCGAGCGATTGCCACCGGTAGGTGTCCCAGAACGCAATTGCAATGAGTACCGTCAGCGTGATGAGCGCCATCATGGTGAGCATCATCGCGGCGAGGCCGAGGAAAAGGACGCCGAGCAGCCGTTCCTTCTCTTCCGAGAGTTCAATGCCGATCAACTCCAGCCGAGTCTCGAAGATAGAAAACACGGAAGTGACAATGCGGCGCAACGGCCCTTGCGTATCGTGCTGATATTGCCTTTCTGTCGTCATGGCTTGAGCGCGAAGAGCGCGTTATTTTGGGCGCAAAAATATCCGGGCGGACTAATAAGCATCCAGCCGGTCTGTCGAGCGAGTCGCTGGCGCAAACCTGCGGCTGCTCCTGGCTCGTAAGGCAATCTTCGGGCCGGGTTCGCTCGCGTGAGCAGCTAAAAGCTAGCTACGCGGCGAGCCGGCATAACGGTGAACCCCCGATAAAACGGCAATTAAACCGATTAACGGCGATTGATCAGCAAGCCGATGACCACACCAATTCCCCCGGCGATCCCAATAGATGCCCACGGGCGTTCGTGCACGAAGTCGTCAGTTGCACGTGCGGCCTTCTTGCCTTTTTCGATCACCACAACCTGTGCATCCGCGGCCTTTTCCTTCGCTTGCTTCAAGCGGGTCAGAGCGGTCTCGCGCAGCTCGGATGCACGCTCGCCAGTTGCACTCGCGGCCTGCTTCAACAGGTCTTCGGCGTCTGCGAGAACGGTTTTGATATCCGACATGAATCGCTCCTTATTGATTTCTGACATTGATGGCTCCAAACGGGTGAGGCTACGCCAATCGTACCAAAGAAGCGGTGGGTGACCAGCGTCCATCCGGCCCCGAAACTTATGGCTTGCAGTTTTTGTTCCCGATGCATGCAAACGTCGACCATGAACGCCTTGGGGCAACCATTCCGGCCTGTCTCAGCAGAAGATCGAATCCTTCAGCAACGAAAAATTTGCGATGACCCTCCCGTCCAGGTTTCCGCAATGCCTCGAAAAATTACAAAACTGCATGACGATCTGACGGAATGTTCGTTCGTTGTGCAGGTCGAGTAACGTATGCTTTAATTTTTCGTTCGGATCGCCTCTTTTCATTTAACGAGCGGTCCGGCTAACGCAGGTTTGCAGACGTTGCCGCGAAGACAAGAATCGCGGTCTACCACTTCAGGAGATACACCATGAGCTTGCGTCTTGGCGATACCGCGCCCGACTTTGAACAGGACTCCAGCGTCGGCCGCATCAAGTTTCACGATTGGCTGGGCAATGGCTGGGGCGTGCTGTTTTCGCATCCGGCCGACTTCACGCCGGTTTGCACGACCGAACTTGGCCTGACAGCAAAGCTAGCCGGCGAGTTTGAAAAACGCAATGTGAAGGCGATCGCGTTGTCGGTGGATAACGTGGAATCGCACAAGGAGTGGATCAAGGACATTAACGAAACACAGGCGGCCAACGTCGGTTTCCCGATCCTCGCCGATGGCGACCGGAAAGTGTCCGAGCTGTACGACATGATTCACCCGAACGCAAATGCCACGCTGACGGTGCGGTCGTTGTTTGTCATCGATCCGCAGAAGAAGGTGCGTTTGACGATCACGTATCCTGCGAGCACGGGTCGCAATTTCGATGAAATCCTGCGCGTGATCGATTCACTGCAACTGACGGACAGCCATCAGGTGGCTACGCCCGGCAACTGGAAGCAGGGCGACGACGTGGTGATCGTGCCGTCGCTGAAGGACGAAGAGGAAATCAAGCGCAAGTTCCCGAAGGGATACAAGGCAGTGCGCCCGTATCTGCGCCTCACGCCGCAGCCGAACAAATAACGCGGTTGCCGGCTCTACAAGTCGGAACCAAGCCGAAAAAAAGCCAACGCCTTAAAACGCGTTGGCTTTTTTACATGGCATTCCTCAGTCGCCAGCGTCAGAAAAACGCCTGGATCCCGGTTTGCGCACGGCCCAGAATCAGCGCGTGGATATCGTGCGTGCCTTCGTACGTGTTCACCACTTCGAGATTCACCAGATGGCGCGCCACGCCGAACTCGTCCGAAATGCCATTGCCGCCGAGCATGTCACGCGCGAGACGTGCAATGTCCAGCGCCTTGCCGCATGAATTGCGCTTCATGATCGAAGTGATCTCGACCGCCGCCGTGCCTTCGTCTTTCATGCGGCCGAGGCGCAGCACGCCTTGAAGGCCCAGCGTGATTTCGGTCTGCATATCGGCGAGTTTTTTCTGGACGAGCTGGTTCGCGGCGAGCGGACGCCCGAACTGCTTGCGGTCCAGCGTGTATTGCCGCGCCATGTGCCAGCAGGCTTCGGCCGCGCCGAGCGCGCCCCAAGCGATCCCGTAACGCGCTGAGTTCAGGCAGGTGAACGGTCCCTTGAGGCCGCTCACGTTCGGCATCAGGTTTTCTTCCGGCACGAAGACTTCGTCCATCACGATTTCGCCGGTTATCGATGCCCTTAGACCGACCTTGCCGTGAATCGCGGGCGCGGTGAGTCCTTTCCATCCTTTCTCGAGGATGAAACCGCGAATCTGGTCGCGGCCGTCTTCTTCGAGCTTCGCCCAGACTACAAACACATCGGCGATAGGCGAATTCGATATCCACATCTTCTGGCCCGACAGCGAAAACCCGCCATCGACCTTTTTGGCCCGTGTGGTCATGCTGGCCGGATCGGAGCCCGCGTTCGGCTCGGTCAGGCCGAAGCAGCCGATCCATTCCCCGGTCGCCAGCTTCGGCAGGTACTTTTGCTTTTGCGCGTCGGTGCCGAATTCGTTGATCGGCACCATGACCAGCGATGACTGCACGGACATCATCGACCGGTAACCCGAATCCACGCGTTCCACTTCGCGTGCGATCAGGCCGTAGCTGACGTAGTTCAGCCCTGGGCCGCCATATTGTTCGGGGATGGTCGGGCCGAGCAGGCCGAGTTCGCCCATTTCACGAAAGATCTCGACGTCCGTGCGTTCATTGCGGAACGCATCAAGCACGCGCGGCTGCAGCTTGTCCTGCGCGTAGGCGTGCGCGGCATCGCGGATCATGCGTTCTTCGTCGCTTAGTTGCTGGTCGAGCAGCAACGGATCTTCCCAGCTGAAACGGGCGGCATCGGCCATGGTGTTCTCCTGTTCCTATGATTCCAAGTTTTTGGACTTGACTGATGTTCCGCTAAGCGGAACAATGTTTTGCAAATCAATGACCGAGTCTAGCATCCGATGCCTACGAGTTCCATCGGGATAACCGATCCACCGGGTTCATTGGATGGAATCGATGAACGCCGTTTTGTCGTGGCGCTTGCTCGCGGCCTGGAATTGCTCCGAGCGTTCCGTCCGGGTGAAACCTTGCTGGGAAATCGCGATTTCGTCGAACGGACGGGGCTTCCCAAGGCTACCGTCAATCGTCTTGCCTACACACTGACAACGCTCGGCTACCTGCGCTTCGATGAACCCGCCGGCAAGTACGCGCTCGATACAGGCGTGCTGTCGCTCGGCTTTGCATTACTCGCCGGCGCGGACGCGCTCGAACTGGCGCGGCCGCACATGCGCGTGCTGGCGCGGGAGATTGGGGCGGCGGTATCGCTCGGTTGCCGCGATGGACTCGATATGATCTATCTGGAAACGATCCGCAGCGAGACTGCGCTCACGCTCGGTCTCGCGCCCGGATCGCGCCTTTCGATGCTCACCAGTTCCATGGGCCGCGCTTATCTCGCCGTGCAGGAACCGGACCTGCAAGCCGCATTGCTGGACGAACTTGAAGCAATGGCGCAGAAAAACGGCGAAGACGGCGCGCGATTAGTGAAAGCCGCCCGGGATGCGATCTCCGACTACGCTCGCGATGGCTGTTGCTATTCGTTTCGTGACTGGCACGCTGATGTAAATGCGATCGCCGCACCCGTACGCGATCTCCGCAACGGTCGCTGGCTGGTGCTGAGCAGCAGCGGTCCCGCATCGTCGATGGATGAAATTTATTTTCGAGATGTCATCGGCCCAAAGCTCCGCGCACTGGCGGCGCGGCTGGTTTAAGGTCCGGATCCTCGAAACGTGATTTAGAAAAAACCTCCCAAAGGGGCCACTCTTAGAACATAATTCGATGAAACAGCCGCAGGGAGACTAAAAAATGACAGGGTTCTCGCTCGACGCAACGGATTGCCGTATTTTGTCGGTATTGCAGGAAGATGGGCGGATCAGCAACCTCGATTTGGCCGAACGGATTTCGCTATCGCCATCGGCGTGCTTGCGCCGCATGCGGTTGCTCGAGGAAGAAGGGGTGATCGCGAGCTATCGCGCATGTCTGGACCGGGAACGGCTTGGCGTGGAACTGGAGGCGTTTGTGCACGTGTCCATGCGCAATGACCAGGAAAACTGGCACGAGAAATTTGCGGCTGCGGTGCGCGAATGGCCGGAAGTGGTCGGCGCGTTCGTGGTGACGGGCGACACGCATTACGTGCTTCGCGTCCTCGCACATAACCTGAAACATTACTCAGACTTTATTCTGAGCAAGCTCTACAAGGCGCCGGGCGTGATCGACATTCGCTCGAATATCGTGCTTCAGACCATGAAGGACGAAGCCGGCGTACCGGTCGCGCTGATCGATCGCACGAACTGAGCTTCGCAACGCGTTTTACAACGACTCGATCGTATGGAATTGCCCCGCCTGGAATACCAGAGGGGCTAGTTCGGCTGCGTTTTCGTGCACGCCGCATCGTTCGACCTGGCCCACGAAGATCACGTGGTCGCCTTCCTGATAGCGGCTGCGGTTGTGGCATTCGAACCAGGCGAGGGCGCCATCGAGCACGGGCATACCTGTGTCCCCGGCCGCGTGCGATACCCCTGCAAAACGGTCGCCCTTGACCGTCGCAAAGCGCTTGCACAGATCGACTTGCGTCGCGGCGAGCACGTTGACCACGTAGTGACTGTTGGCCTGGAACACGGGCATGGATGCCGACTTCGTCGCGAGGCTCCACAGCACGAGCGGCGGATCGAGCGAGACGGAATTGAACGAGCTGGCCGTGATGCCGATCAACTGGCCGGACGCGGCGCGCGTCGTGATGACGGTGACGCCGGTCGCGAACTGACTCAGTGCGTCTCGAAAAGCGGTTGCATCGAAATTCGGCGGATTAGCGCGTTTCATTGAGAATGGTTCGGTTTCGATGTCATCGGAGGATTGCAGTTGTTGCGATTCTATCGGAATCGACTACGCCGCTAATAATGAAGCTGCCGCGTCATAAGCCTCGACGGCAGCATGGATACACGAAAACCAGTAAGCTGGCAGGGTTGATTCAGAGGGGTTCCGCACGCATCTGGGTGACTGCGGAACACGAACCAGGAGCCAGCATGACGCAACATGACGAGCAGGCGAAACGCGAAACCGCCACCATCGGCGGCGGGTGTTTTTGGTGTACGGAAGCGGTGTTTTTGGGCGTGGAAGGGGTGGTGTCGGTGGAGTCGGGGTATGCCGGCGGGCAGGTGAAGGACCCATCGTACGAACAAGTGTGCGACGGCACGACCGGACATGCCGAAGTCATCAAGGTCGACTTCGATCCTGCTGTTATCGGATACAAGGAAGTGCTGGAGATTTTCTTCGCCACACACGATCCGACCCAGCTTAACCGTCAGGGTAATGACGTTGGCACGCAGTACCGGTCGAGCATTTTCACGCACTCCGAAGAACAACGGAAAATCGCGCTGGGTGTGATCGATGAACTGCAGAAGGGCGGCATCTTCGACGGTAAGATCGTGACCGAAGTGACGCCGCTGAACGGCAACTATTATCCTGCCGAGGACTATCATCAGAACTACTTCGAACAGCATCCGAACCAGGGATATTGCGCGTTCGTGGTGGCGCCAAAGGTAGCGAAGTTCAGGCAGAAATTTGCCAGCAGGCTCAAGCGTTGATGACTGCCGGCGCATAGCAAGACCAGGCGGCCTTCGGGAAACTGAAGCCCGCTTTATTTTTGCCCAAGCCAGATCGGGAGCGCGGCAACGAGGTTGCGCGCGATCTTGACGCAGGTCAGTGGCGCCGATCCCTCGGCCTTGTTGTTCACTGCTATCACCACAGGTTGACCCGCGAGCGCGTATCGAACGGCGAGTTCGGCGAGTGCTTCGTGCGTGTCGGGGTCTTCATCGACGAGTTTGTCGAACGGCTCGTACTTCGCTTTCGCCTGTTCGTACTTGAAGCCGCCATGCAGGCTCCAGCGCACGATCAGCGGACCCAATCCACCTTCATCGAGCAGCGCGAGCGCCTTTGCCTGACGCCTCGGATCAGGCATGCGTGCATGGATACCGACGCAATAGCGCACGTTGGCACCGCGCAGGACGCGGATGAAACGCGGCGTCAACATCATGGCGTCGCGCAGCTCGACGGCATAACAACTTTCGCCGGGCAGCGCCGGCAAATCCTGCAAGAACGCGGACAATCGATCGAGGAAAAGGCTGGGATCGACGATCATCGCGTCCGGAAGCGGCGGAATCTGGAATACGAGCGCGCCCGCCTTCTCGCCCAGACCGGCAATGCAAGGCTCCACGAACTCACTGATCGCGATGCCCGAGTCGAGGAATGCGGGATTGTCGCCTGCGGGTATGCCCTTGTCGCCGCGGACGGTGGCGTCCGTCACCGAGGCGGGCGCCTTGACGATAAACCGGAAATGCGCCGGGACCTGGCCGGCGTAGCGGGCGTAATCGGCGACCGACAAGGGCCCGTAAAACGAGCGGTCTATCGATACACACCGCAGCAGCGGATGCGCGCCGAGCGCGTTGAGGCCATCGCGGGAAAGCTTGGCCGACGAATACTCGTCGCCATACACGATGTCGCGCCAGCCGGGAAACGACCACGTCGATGTCCCGATATGAACCTTCGCCGGAAGTTGTTCGGCGAGCGCGTGGAGTTCTGGCGTGACGAGGGCAGGCAGAACGCCGCCGCGTGATTTCGCTCGAGGGGAAGGCGCCTTGGCGGGCTTTGATTTCGGAGGTTGCGCAGTTTCCGGCTCGACAACCTCACCGAACAGATCGACATCGACAAAACCCGCGTCCGGTTCATCACCGGACGCGGGTTCATGGGGAGCGGCAGAATCGGGCGTTGAACTCAGAGCGATTTTTCGTAAATGTACCGGCGCGACCACGGCAGCGTTTTCGCGCTGCGCCCGGCCTTCCGGCAGACGATCTGGTAGATCGAGACGTCGTCATTTTCGAACGCATACGCGCATCCTGCAAGGTACACGCGCCAGATGCGGAATTTTTCATCGTCCACGAGCGACTTGGCCTTGTCGGCGTGCGCTTCGAAATTCTCCGCCCAGATGTCGAGCGTGCGCGCGTAGTGACGGCGCAGGCTTTCCACGTCCACCGCTTCCAGGCCGCCCTCCTGCAGCGCTTCGAGCGCCAGCCCGATATGCGGCAGCTCGCCGTCCGGAAATACATATCGGTCGATGAACTCGCCGCCGCCCAGCGCCGTTTCGCCGCTGTCGTAATCGGTCGACGTAATGCCGTGGTTCATCGCGATGCCGTCGTCGACCAGCAGGTCACGCACCTTGGCAAAGTAGCCGGGCAGGTTCTTGCGGCCGACGTGCTCGAACATCCCGACGCTCGTGATCCGGTCGAACTGGCCTTGCACGTCGCGGTAATCCTGCAGACGGATCTCGATCTTGTCTTCGAGTCCTGCGTCTTTCACGCGCTTGGTCGCGAGATCGAACTGGTTCTGCGAGAGCGTGACGCCCACGCATTGCGCGCCGAATTTTTCTGCCGCGCGCAAGACGAGCGCGCCCCAGCCGCAGCCAATGTCGAGCAGGCGCTGGCCCGGCTGCAACTGGATCTTGGTCAGGATGTGATCGATCTTTTTGATCTGCGCAGTGGCGAGGTCTTCGTCGCCGTTCTCGAAATACGCGCACGAGTAGACCATGTTCTTGTCGAGCCAGAGCGCGTAGAACTCGTTCGATACATCGTAGTGGTACTGAATGGCTTTCTTGTCCGACGCCTTCGTATGATTGAAGTAACGCCGCACGCGCGCAAGCTTGCCCGCGCTGGTGACCGTGTTCTTGGCCAGCCCGTACCCGATGTTGATGATGTCCGACAGCTTGCCCTCTATGTCGATCTTGCCTTTCACATACGCTTCACCGAGATTGTCCAGACTCGGTTCGAGCAGGTAAGGCAGGGCAGTCGCGCTCTTCACGTGCAACGTGACTTGCGGCGCCGCGAAACTTCCGAAGTCATGTTGCTGTCCATCCCACAGGACAAGGCGTGCGGGCAAGTTGGCCCGGTCCCGGATGTCCTGCACCCACTGCGTCAGCTTTTTCTCCCAAAACATGCTTGTTCTCCGCGCTCAGATGAAATTGAAGCCAAACCGGGTCGCTTGCACTGCACATTGGTACGTCACGTCGTGATGTTTTTCTGCTTTCGCCATATCCTTTCGGACACGCCGCAACGAGACGCGATTCAACGCGGGTCGCTCATGTCGGTTCACCTTGAACCGGGCGAAGGTCTGATACGGTCAAGCGAAGCAAAAATTCGGTGAAGGTGCTTTAAGACACGCTTAAAGACGCCTTCGGGCGCTAAGGCGATAGTCGGACGATGCGCCATTGCTGGCCGTTATCCGCTTGCTCGCGTGCATCACGTTTATAGACGACACGGTCGTGCAACCGTGAAGGGCGGCCCTGCCAGAATTCGATAGTGTCGGGAACGAGCCGGTAGCCGCCCCAATGGGGAGGGCGCGGCGGGTTGTCACCGTATTTTGCGATCAGTTCGCGCTCGCGGGCTTCGAGCACCGCGCGGCTTTCGATCACTTCACTTTGCTCCGACGCCCACGCGCCTATTCGCGATCCAAGCGGGCGCGACGCGAAGTATGCGTCGCTTTCTTCCGGACTTGTCTTGACGACGGAGCCCTCGACGCGCACCTGGCGCTCGAGTTCGATCCAGTAAAACAGCAGGCTCGCGGCAGCGTTGCCGGCGAGCTCATGGCCTTTGCGGCTGAGGTAATTGGTGAAGAACACGAACCCGCGATCGTCGACGCCCTTGATGAGCACGATACGCGCCGATGGCCGGCCGTGTTCGTCGACGGTGGCAAGCGTCATGGTGTTGGGTTCGGGGAGTTGTGCGTCCTGCGCTTGCGCAAACCAGCTTTCGAATTGCCGAATGGGATTCGGATCCACGTCGGATGTGTCCAGCGATCCGACGGAATAATTCTTTCGAAGGTCAGCGAGGGTAGTCATTTTTTATGCAAGCACTTCAATCGCATTAGTATAGCCAAGGTCTGCAAATCGTGCGCTTTACGGTTATTGCTTCCACGACCTTTATTGAGTCAGGTCATGAAGCCGTGCAACAGGATTGACGTGACTTGAGCGTTTATTTTCATTCTGCTTTCGGAAAACTGGAGGCTGGTATCCGACGTCCAGTCTTCGATAAGGCAGAATACGCAATTCGGCGCATTTCTGCTCATATGCGCTTCTATCGTTGTGATAGTGCGCCAGTTCCGCCTCCTTGCTTGTGTCCCTGCCCGTAAAACGTTTATGACCGCCATTTCCGCTTCTGTCGATGCTTCGAATACTAACCCCGCTACGCCGGAGTTTGAAGCGCCCGATCGAGCCCGGCGTTTTGGTGGGGTGGCGCGCTTGTACGGCCCGGCGGGGCTCGCCGCGTTCGAAAGTGCGCATGTCGCCGTGATCGGCATTGGCGGCGTGGGTTCGTGGGCGGTCGAAGCGCTGGCGCGTAATGCGATCGGACGGCTGACGCTGATCGACCTGGACAACGTCGCCGAGAGCAATACCAACCGGCAGGTGCCCGCGCTCGATGGCAACTACGGCAAGGCCAAGGTCACGGCCATGGCCGAGCGTATCCGGCTCATCAATCCGGATTGCCGTGTGAACGAGGTTGAAGACTTCGTGGAGCCTGCGAACTTCGATTCGGTGCTGGGCGGCGGTTTTGACTTCGTGATCGATGCAATCGACAGCGTGCGTACGAAAACGGCGCTAATTGCATGGTGCGTCGAGCACGATCAGGCGCTGATCACGGTTGGCGGCGCGGGCGGGCAGCTCGATCCGACGCGGATTCGTATCGATGATCTTGCGCTTACGATCCAGGACCCGCTGCTCTCGAAGGTGCGCGGCCAGTTGCGCAAGTCGCACGGGTTTCCGCGCGGACCGAAGTCGCGATTCAAGGTGAGCGCCGTCTACTCGGAGGAACCGCTGATCTACCCGGAAGCGCTGGCCAGCGATATCGGCGGGGAAGCCGAGCACGTCGAAACCGCGCCAGGATATGCCGGACCGGTGGGTTTGAATTGCGCCGGGTTTGGATCGAGCGTGTGTGTCACTGCCAGTTTTGGGTTCGCCGCGGTTTCTTTTGTCTTGAGGGAACTTGCGAAGAAGGCGCTTTAGAAACGAATGGCCGCTTTACCATTACGGTTGAAGCGGCCATTAAAAGCATTAAGCAAATTTCTGCAGAAGACTTCTGCTCGATTTGATTTAATCCAATTGAAAGAATTAAATTACGCGCATTAAAGTCAGTTCATTGAGCTGCTGAGTTTGCGACGCCAGGCCGAGACCACCTCAGGCTGATGCGCTGCCAGACCGAACACCGACAGCATGGTCTTGCGGCCAACGTCGTCCATGAAAGCGCGGTCGCGCGTGAAGATCGCGAACAAATGCTCCAGCGCGCCGTTGTAGTCGCGGCCCGCAATCAGGCGGTTTGCCAAAGCGAACCGAGCTTCAAGATCATCGGGATTCGCGTTCACCGCGTCGATCAACGCATCGGCGGGCGGAAGGCTCGCGGCGGCTTCGGCAGCGTCGAGCTCGGTTTTCAGCGCGTTGTACCGGGCATCGATTCCTTGCGTGGTTTTCGGCGACAACAGCTTGTCTTCTTCGCGTGCTTCGTCCGTGCGGCCTGCAGCCAGCAGCCATTCGATCAGGTCCAGGCGGGCGTCGTCGTGACTGGGATCGAGCACGAGCGCCGCCTTGATATGGTCGATTGCCAGATCCGTGTCGCCCGCCTCCAGCGCCGCGTGCGCCGCCCTCAGTTCGGCTTCGGCGTCATCCGGCATCAGCTTTTCAATGAACGCGCGCAACTGGCCTTCCGGCAGCACGCCGATGAACTGATCGACCGCCTGGCCATCCGCGAACGCGATCACGTGCGGAATACTGCGAACCTGGAAGTGCGCCGCGAGTTCCTGGTTTTCATCCACGTTGACCTTGACCAGCTTCCACGTTCCCGCCGCTTCGGCTTCCAGCCGCTCGAGCATGGGTCCGAGCGTCTTGCACGGACCGCACCACGGCGCCCAGAAGTCCACGAGGACCGGCGCTAGCGTGGACGCGGTGATGACATCCTGTTCGAACGTGGCGAGTGTTGTATCCATGGTGTTCCTCATAAGGCGTCTTACAGAAAAGGGCGTGAAGCGATTTCGACAATTCTACGTCGAAGCTTGTGCGGCTTTCCGTGGATACAAGGGGCGCAGCGGGGCCGAGCGGCGTGAAACAGTCGAGCGTGCATTCGGGTGAGGTCGAGTTCGCTGCGGCTTCACGCTTCTGGAGCATTGTTCTCGTGGCGCGGTGCTGGCAACGGAATGAACTCCGTCTCGCCAGGCACATGCCCCATGCGCTGCTCGCTCCACGCGTGCTTCGCGGCTGCGATCTTCTCCTTCGAACTCGACACGAAATTCCATTCGATGAAGCGCGTGCCGTCAAGTGGCGCGCCACCCAGCAACATGGCGATGGCGCCATTCGTACTGCGCAGGTCGGCGGAAAACCCGTTCTTCAGCACGGCCATCTGGCCCGCCGGCACTTCGTCGCCGTCGATGGTGAGGTCGCCTTCCAGTAAATACACACCGCGCTCTTCGTGCTCTGTATCGAGCGTCACGGCGCTGTCCGGGGTGAATTCGGCTGCGACGTACAACGTCGGCGAGAAGGTGGTGGTCGGCGCCGTTTCGCCGAAAGCGCTGCCCGCGATCACCCGCAAGCGCACGCCGTTGCGTTCGACTAGCGGAAGGGTCGCGGCCGGATGATGCTCGAACGAGGGCGCCACCTCTTCGGCATCGACCGGGAGGCCGATCCACGTCTGGATGCCGTGCATGGTCTGGCCTGCGGCGCGTTCTTCGTCCGGCGTGCGTTCCGAATGCACGATACCCCGTCCCGCCGTCATCCAGTTCACGTCCCCGGGCGAGATCTTCTGCAAGGAACCGAGGCTGTCGCGATGCATGATCGCGCCCTCGAACAGATACGTCACCGTCGCAAGCCCGATGTGCGGATGCGGCCGGACGTCGAGCCCCACGCCGGGCACGAGCGTTGCGGGACCAATATGGTCGAAGAAGATGAACGGCCCGACCGTGCGGACAGCTAGCGCGGGCAACACGCGCCGCACTGTAAGGTTGCCGACGTCGTGCTGGTGTGGCTTGAGAAACGCTTCGATTGTGGAAGACATGTGAACGCTCGGTTGCGTGCTCGGAACTGCAATTCTACTGGGCGCCGGGTTCAAGCATGCATGCGTCATCCGGCGATAGGCCGTAAGGCCTATGGTTCGTGGTTACGCAGATAGTTACCGCAATCCCTGAAAACCGCAGCACTTGAACGTCCCTTTTGCATAAGACAGGAGTTTTGATAATGACCAAAAATACGCTTTTGATCGCCCTTACGGCTGGACTTCTTGCTACCGGCAGCGCTTTCGCGCAGACATCGAGCGACAACTCGACGGCCAGTGACTCCACCGCCGCACCGATGTCGGGCGCCTCTGCGCCGATGAAAAAACATCGTATGCAACGCCACGGGACCAACAAGTCGTCGAATGGCTTGTCGGCTAACAAGAGCAAAACGCCGGCGGTCGAAACGGGCGCCAGCGCCGCAGTGGAAAACGGCCAGGGTAAGTAAATCCCCGGGAACTTGAGAAGCGCTTGTGCCGGTCCTGGTACAAGCGCTTTTTCTTTGTCCAAAATTGTCAGCGTGGCCTTGTCCGAATGGGCCATGCCGTGAGTTTGTACAACGCAGTTGCAAAAACGTCCGCTAAAGTATCGATTCACGTGCGATCCAGACGATCGGCGAAGATCGAATACAACTAACGGAGATGGCTGTGTCGCCAAGGGATTTGTTGTCCGCGCTGATCGTGATTCTTGCCTGGGGCGTGAATTTCGTCGTGATCAAGGTCGGTTTGCACGGCGTGCCGCCAATGCTGCTCGGGGCGTTGCGATTCTCGTTAGTGGCGGTGCCGGCGGTGTTTTTCGTCAAGCGCCCGGCCGTTCCCTTTCTATGGGTATTCGCATACGGCGCGACCATCTCGCTTGGTCAGTTCGTGCTGCTCTTCTACGCAATGTCCGTGGGCATGCCTGCGGGTCTCGCCTCGCTCGTCTTGCAGGCGCAGGCGTTTTTCACGCTGATCTTCGCGGCCATGATCCTGGGCGAGCAGGTTCGCGGGCCGAACATATTGGGCTTGCTGATTGCTGCGTGCGGGCTCGCCGTGATCGGCATGCAGGCGGGTCACGCCATGACCGTCGCGGGCTTTCTGCTGACGGTGGCGGCATCGGCAATGTGGGGAATCGGAAACGTGATTACCAAGCGCATGGGCAAGGTCAACTTGCTGTCGCTTGTCGTGTGGGCGAGCCTCGTGCCGCCGCTGCCGTTCCTGGCCTTGTCATTGGTGATGGAAGGGCCGGCGCGCATCGAGGCAAGCCTCGCGGCCATTTCCACGACGTCGGTTCTTGCAATCGTGTATCTGGCGTTTATCGCGACGATGCTCGGCTACACGCTGTGGGGAAAGCTGCTGGGGCGTTATCCGGCGAGTCAGGTGGCGCCGTTCTCGCTGCTCGTGCCCATTGTGGGACTGGCATCGGCCGCATTGCTGCTCGACGAAGGACTGAGCTCCATGCAGTTTGTCGGCGCAGTCCTGGTTATGGCCGGACTGGTCGTGAATGTGTTCGGTGGATGGTTGAGGCAACGGTTGATGCCGGCGCGCTGAGACGCCGGCATGGTGCATTGCTTCAGGTCATCCGGCTCTTCGCCAAGGGCGGGTTCGCCGCGAAATATCGCTTGATGCCTTTCATGATCGCGTTGGCCATCTTGTCGCGATACGCGTCGTCGTTCAGGCGCTGCTCTTCTTCCGGGTTACTGATGAACGCGGTTTCCACAAGAATGGACGGAATATCCGGCGCCTTCAGTACGGCAAAGCCGGCTTGCTCCACCGAGCCCTTGTGCAGCTTGTTGATATCGCCGATCTCGTTGAGCACGAAATTGCCGTAGCGCATGGAATCGCGAATCTGGGCGGTCGTGGACATATCGAAGAGCGCGCGGTTGACGCTTGCATCCTGTGTTGTCACGTTGATGCCGCCAATGGAATCCGACGAGTTCTCCTTGTTCGCCATCCATCGTGCAGCCGCGCTCGATGCGCCATGATCGGATAACGCAAACACGGACGACCCACGCGCGGAAGGCGTGGTGAACGCATCGGCGTGAATCGATACAAACAGGTCCGCGCCTACGCGGCGCGCCTTTTGCACACGCACGTTGAGCGGCACGAAGAAGTCGTTGTCGCGCGTCATCATGGCGCGCATGTTCGGCTGGGCGTCGATCTTGGCGCGCAGCTTCTTGGCAATATCGAGCGCGATATGTTTTTCGTACGTGCCGCCGCCGCCGATCGCGCCCGGATCCTCGCCGCCATGACCCGGGTCGATCGCAACCGTAAGCAGGCGCGTCGTGCCGCCTTTGCTGCTTTTCGGATTGGCGAAGCCGTAGTCGTCGCTGGTAGTGCTGTCGGACGAGTCATCTTTGGCGATGGCCGTCGGCGGCGCGGGTTTGATCGTCGGGCGCGGCCTGGCGAGAGGGATGGCCGGCGCTGAGGGCGCGACCGGCGCGGGCGATGGCGCACGCGGCAGGTCATTGGCCTGCGCGTACTTCTGGAAAAACTCGTCGGTGTTGTCCGGCGCGTTCGACTTGGGCGCCGTTGCCGGACCGCTCAGCGTAGCAGGCGGCTGAGTTGGATTCGGGTTGCTCTGGTCGATGGCCTGCTGCTTGTGCTCGGACTGCGCGAGCAGATCCATCAGCGGATCGGGCGCAACTGCGGGATACAAATCGAAGACCAGCCGATACTTATAGCTGCCAATAGGCGTCAGCGTGAACACCTGCGGTTTCACCGCGCCCTTCAGGTCGAACACCATGCGCACGACATGCGGCTGATATTGCCCGATACGCACCGACTGGATCTGCGGATCGTTCGGCGTGATCTTCGAGACCAGGTCTTTCAGTTCCTGATCGAGATCCAGTCCGTTCAGGTCGACCACGAGCCGGTCCGGCCCCTGCAGCAGTTGCTGATTGTTTTGCAGCGGTTGATCCGACTCGATCGTCACGCGGGTGTAATCGCGAGCGGGCCATACGCGCACGCCAAGCACCGAACTCGCGTATGCGAGCTTCGGCCCGAGCAACGCAAGCGCAATGGTCGATGCCCCTGCGCGCAGCATCTGGCGCCGGCGCCAGTTGTGCGACGCGGTGGCGGTCGATTCGATCGAATGAAACGGCTTGATCAACAACTTTCGAGACATGACTTTCCTGTTTCGCTAAACGCGCGCGCGGTCAGCACGCGGCCTTCGCCTTCCTGTTCCAGCTTGAATTCGAGATCCGGCACACCCAGCAATCCGCCGGCGCGTTGCGGCCATTCGATCAGGCAGATCGCGCCCGAGTCGAAATACTCGCGAAAGCCGGCATCGATCCATTCGGCTGGATCGGTGAAGCGATAAAGATCGAAGTGGTAAAGCGCCAGCGCGCCCGTTTGCGTTGTTTGCGTGGCAAGCGAGTACGGCTCGACGAGCGTGTAAGTGGGACTGCGCACGCGGCCCGCGTGACCGAGCGCGCGCAATGTTGCGCGCACCAGCGTGGTTTTTCCGGCACCCAGGTCGCCGATCAACTGGACCTGCAAACCGGGAAAACGTTCGCCGCTCGTGCTGCACCGCGCGAGAATCGCCCGTGCGAATTGTCCGCCGAACGCAAGCGTTGCGTCCTCGCCGGGCAGGTCGAAGCGGCGTTCGAGGAGCGCGGCGGGCAGATTTGCAATCGATCGAGTGAGGCTGTCGGGCATTCTCGTAAAATGTCGTGATGAACCGTTTGCCGGAACACCCTGTGGAACACGAGCGCACGTCTGACGACGCCGCCGAAAACCTGCGCCACTTCAGAATTGATGACAAAGCTGCGCTGGCTGAACTCGCGCTGCGCATCAAGGCTTGGGGGCGCGAGTTGGGGTTCGGTGCGGTCGGCGTCAGCGACGCCGACTTGACGGATGCCGAAGAAGGCCTCGCATCGTGGCTCGAAGCAGGCTATCACGGCGAGATGGATTATATGGCCAAACATGCGATGAAACGCACAAGGCCGGCCGAGCTTGTGGCCGGTACGCGACGTGTTATTACAGTTCGGATGGCCTATCTGCCGGCATCGACACTCGATGGCAAGGCGCGCGAAAGTACCTCGACAGCCGGCGCGGAGCCGCTCGACTGGCGCGCTGCCGAGTGGGCGCGTATCGATGATCCGGCCGCGGCCGTCGTGTCCGTTTATGCCCGGGGCCGCGATTATCACAAGGTCATGCGCAGCCGTTTGCAGCATCTGGCGGATCGCATCGAAGCGGAAATCGGGCCGTTCGGGTACCGCGTGTTCACGGATTCCGCACCGGTTCTGGAGGTTGAGCTGGCGCAGAAAGCCGGGAACGGCTGGCGCGGCAAACACACGCTGCTGCTGCAACGTGACGCAGGGTCGCTGTTTTTTATCGGTGAGATTCTGGTCGATATTCCGCTTCCTGCCGATGCCGAGACCCATCCCGAACACGCGCCCGAGCACGAAGGTTCGCATTGCGGAAGCTGTACGAAGTGTATCGATGTATGTCCGACGCAGGCGATCATCGCGCCGTACAGGCTCGATGCGCGGCGCTGCATTTCGTATCTCACCATCGAATTGAAGGGCAGTATTCCGGAGGAGATGCGGCCGCTGATCGGCAATCGGGTCTATGGTTGCGACGATTGCCAGCTCGTGTGTCCGTGGAACAAATTCGCGCAAGCCGCGCCCGTCGCGGATTTCGATGTCCGGCATGGGCTCGATCGCGCGTCGCTCGTGACGCTGTTCGGCTGGAGCGCAGCCGAATTCGATGAGCGCATGCAAGGCAGCGCGATTCGCCGTATTGGCCATGAACGATGGCTGCGCAATATTGCCGTGGGCATGGGCAACGCGTTACGCTCCACGTCGCTCGATGCGGATTCGCGCTCGGAAATACGCAACGCGTTGCATGCCCGCGCCGGCGATGCATCGGAGCTCGTGCGCGAACACGTGCAATGGGCGCTACGGCAGGCAGCATGACGCAACGCTTAAAGGAAGCATCAATGGACGTGACCGAGGTGGAACGAGCGCAGGAAATGGTGTCGAGCAGCGCGTCCATCGACCTCTTTTGCGATGCGCTCTGGCTCGAACATGGGCTCGCCAAGAACTCGCTGGAAGCTTACCGGCGCGACCTGAGGTTGTTTGCCGAGTGGTTATCGAAGACGCGCGGCGGTGATATCGATACCGCCACCGAAATCGACATGAACGGCTACCTTGCCGCGCGACGTGCAGACAAGGCGACATCGGCGAATCGCCGCCTGTCCGTATTCCGCCGATACTACGCGTGGGCGCTGCGTGAACATCGCGCGCTGGCCGATCCCACCCTGAAGCTGCGCTCCGCCAAACAGGCGCCGCGTTTTCCGAAAACGCTGAACGAGGCGCAAGTCGAAGCCCTGCTGAATGCGCCCGACGTGGAAACCGCGCTCGGCTTGCGCGATCGCACGATGCTCGAACTCATGTACGCAAGCGGATTGCGCGTGACCGAACTCGTGACCTTGAAGACCGTTGAAGTCGGCTTGAACGAAGGTGTAGTGCGCGTGATGGGCAAGGGTTCAAAAGAGCGCCTGATCCCGTTCGGCGCGGTGGCGCATGACTGGATCGAGCGGTATTTGCGGGAATCGCGTCCGGCGCTGCTCGGCGCCCGCGCCGCCGATGCGCTTTTCGTGACCACGCGCGGCGAAGGCATGACGCGTCAGCAATTCTGGAACATCATCAAGCGCCACGCACTGACCGGCGACGTCCGCGCGCCGCTTTCGCCGCATACCTTGCGGCACGCGTTCGCCACGCATTTGCTGAATCACGGCGCGGACTTGCGCGTGGTGCAGTTGCTGCTCGGGCATACGGATATCTCGACCACGCAGATCTACACGCACGTCGCGCGTGAACGCTTGAGGACGCTACACAAGGAGCATCATCCGCGGGGTTGATGTTTCACTTAAGAGCTAAAGCTCATCCCTGAGCTTGTGCTTCAACACCTTTCCCGTCGATGCCGCCGGCAACGCCGCGAGCACGCGGATCTCCGCCGGACGCTTATAAGGCGCAAGCCGCGCGGCGCACCACTCAACAATGTCATCGGGCAGCGCATGCACCGACGGCAGCAATTCAACGAACGCGACCACTTCCTCGTTGCCTTCGACCGTTCGCCCGATCACCGCCGACTGCAGCACGCCAGGATGCGCATTCAGCACGTTCTCGACTTCCGCCGGATACACGTTGAAGCCCGAGCGGATGATCAGCTCCTTGCTCCTCCCCGCAATGACCAGCGCGCCATCCGCCTCCAGCCGCGCGAGATCGCCAGTTCGAAGCCAGCCGTCTTCGGTGACCGTCACGCGCGTCTGGGCATCGTTGCGGTAATAGCCGAGCATCACGTTCGGTCCTCGCACCCACAATTCGCCAACTTCGCCCGACGGCACATCGACGCCGTCCATCCCGACAAAACGCAGTTCGATGCCCGGTATCGGATGTCCGGCCGCGCAGTCTCCGCGCGGCGCATCGAGCATGGTCTGCGCAATGGTCGGGCTGCTTTCCGTCATGCCGTAGCCGTTGTGCAGCGGTACTTTGTAAAGCGCTTCGACGCGCGCTTTCAACGCGGGATCGAGTGGAGAGCCGCCCGAATAGGCAAAGCGCAACGCGGGTGCGCGCCAGGGTTGATTGCTTGTCTGCACGTGCTCGACCAGCTTCGCGTGCATGGCCGGCACGCCCTGAAAGATCGAGATGTTTTCTTCGGCCAGCGCGTGGCGGACGGCATCGGGCGCGAAGCGCGGCGCAAGCCTCAACGTGGCACCTGCGTACAAGCTGCCAAGGCATACCGAGGCCAGCCCGTACACGTGCGTAATCGGCAAGACGGCATAAACCACGTCCTCGTGCGTCACGCGCCGCAACGTGCTGGAAATCGCCGCGATGAACAACACATTGCGATGCGAAAGCATCACGCCTTTCGGCGCACCCGTCGTGCCCGTGGTGTAGATCAACGCGGCGCATTGACGGGCCGGATCGGTGTGAACGGGTTCAGGCGTGACTGACGCGTCCACTACGAAGTGCCATGCATCAGCGCCCGGTGCCGCGTTCAATCGTTCTGCATGATTCGCCGCGTCCTTCGATGCCTCCACAGTGAACGCCACCACGCGCGGTTTTGCGTGATCGCGAATGGCATCGACTTCACTTGCCGAAAGTCGCGCGTTGGTCAGCACACACCATGCGTCGAGTTTCGCCGCCGCGAACATCAGTACGACCTGCGCGATACAGTTTTCACTCACGATCATCACGCGATCGCCGCCTTTCACACCAAGTTCGGCGAGCTGACGAGCGGTTTTATCAACTGCTTGCAGCAACTCCGCCGCGTTCAGACGCCGACCGTCCTCGATCAGCAAGACGTGTTGCGGGTCCCGCGTGGCGAGACGTTCGGGGATGTCCGAAATGCGCCTGGGCAGCGCGCGAAGCAATGCATCGACATCGATATCCATCTCAAATCTCCGTGCCGCGCATCAAACCGCGCGCGATGATGACCTGCTGAATCTGCGACGTGCCTTCGTAAAGCCGGAACAATCGCACATCGCGATAAAACCGCTCGATCCCGTACTCCGAGATGTATCCCGCGCCGCCGTGAATCTGCACCGCGCGATCCGCTACGCGCCCGCACATTTCGGTCGCAAAGTATTTCGCGCACGACGCCTCCACCGATACGTCGCGGCCTTCGTCACGGCGGCGCGCGGCGTCGAGCACCATGCATTCGGCCGCGTAGATCTCGGTCTTGCTGTCGGCGAGCATGCCCTGGACGAGCTGGAATTCGACAATCGGCTGGCCGAACTGCTTGCGCTCGGTTGCGTAGGCGAGGGCGTCGCGCAGCATCCGTTTCGCCGCACCAATCGCCACGGCGGCGATGTGCAAACGTCCCTTGTCGAGCACTTTCATGGCCGTCTTGAAGCCGACGCCTTCAACGCCGCCAATCAACTGTCCTGCCGGAATGCGGCAATTTTCGAAGATCACGTCGCATGTATGTGCGCCGCGCTGGCCCATCTTTTTATCGGGCCTTCCAAGCGACAAGCCCGGCGATTCGCGCTCCACGATAAACGCCGAAATGCCGCTCGCGCCTTTCGCGTCGCTCGTGCGCGCCATGACGGTATAAATGCCGGCCTCCGGCGCATTCGTGATGTAGCGCTTCGTGCCGTTCAGCACGTAATGATCGCCGTCCTTTTTTGCAGTGGTTTTCAGCGATGCCGCGTCCGATCCCGAATCCGGCTCCGTCAGGCAAAACGAGCCGATCAAGTCGCCCGCGGCAAGCTTCGGCAGATAGTGACGCTTCTGCTCCTCGCTGCCGTCGAGCAGGATGCCGATGGAACCAATCCCGTTGTTGGTCCCGATCACCGACCTGAATGCCGGGGATGTCTGGCCGAGTTCGAAAGCGACGCGCACTTCTTCCTCCATGGTGAGGCCGAGGCCGCCGTACGCTTCGGGAATCGTCAAGCCGAACAGGCCGATCTCGCGCATGGCGGCTAGGACATCGGCGGGAATCTGGTCGGTTTCATCGACCTCGGCTTCGCGCGGCACGAGCGTCTCGCGCACAAAACGGCGGATAGCGTCCTCGAGCAGCGTCTGGGTTTCTGAATCGCGAATCACGTTTTGAATCTCCGGGTGATGCAGGTCTGATCGATATTTCCGAACGATCGTGCCACACTGAATCGGCTCGCACAATTGGCCGTTCGGCCGATGGTGGCCCCGCTTTCGCGCCGCTACAATGCCGACATGTCCAAGGTAAAACACATTTCGGAAACGCCGGCGACGCAGTTTTTGCGCCGGCACAAAGTCGAGTTCGGCGAGCATCCTTATGAATATGTCGAGCATGGCGGCACGGAGGAATCGGCCCGTCAGCTCGGTGTAGACGAGCATTCGGTCGTCAAGACGCTCGTGATGGAAGACGAGCACGCGAAGCCGTTGATCGTGCTCATGCATGGCGACAAAACCGTCTCGACCAAGAACCTCGCGCGGCAGATCGGAGCCAAGCGCGTCGAGCCGTGCAAGCCTGAAGTGGCGAACCGGCATTCGGGTTTCCTGATTGGCGGCACGTCGCCATTTGGTACCCGAAAGGCGATGCCCGTGTACGTTGAGTCCAGCATTTTCGATCTCGGCACAATTTATCTGAACGGCGGGCGGCGCGGGTATCTGGTGAGTATCAGGCCGCAGATCCTGACCGGGTTGTTGAAGGCCACGCCCGTGAATTGCGCGAGCGTCGATTAGAATGCGCGTCTTGAAATCCCGCTTTCCGTTTCCGAAGACAAGAAGAAATCAATGAACAATGTGATTGTCGCTGTGGTGGCTTATCTGATCGGCTCGATCTCGTTTGCGGTCGTCGTGAGTTCGGCCATGGGTCTTGCCGATCCGCGTTCGTACGGATCAGGCAATCCCGGCGCGACGAACGTCCTGCGCACGGGCAACAAGCTGGCCGCGGTTTTGACACTGCTCGGCGATGCCTTCAAAGGCTGGCTCGCGGTATGGCTCGTGGTGCATTTCGGCGCACGCTTCGGACTGGACTCAACGGCGATCGCGCTTGCGGCCATCGCCGTATTTCTCGGTCACCTGTACCCAATATTCTTCAAGTTCCAGGGCGGCAAGGGCGTTGCAACGGCGGCAGGCGTGTTGCTCGCAATTCATCCGGTGCTCGGGCTGGCTACGTTGCTGACGTGGGTGATCATTGCGGTGTTCTTCCGGTATTCGTCACTGGCCGCGCTGGTATCGGCGGTATTCGCACCGTTCTTCGATGTGTTCCTGTTTGGTCCGAGCCGGATATCGCTCGCCGTCGCCGCCATGAGCGCGCTTTTGATCTGGCGGCATCGCGCGAATATCAAGAAGTTGCTCGACGGAAAGGAAAGCCGCATCGGGCAGAAGAAGGCGGCGGTTCAAACGCCTCAATAGAGGCCGCGCTAAAACAAGAAAGCCGCCTGAAAGGCGGCTTTCTATCTGCACATCAAGCTTTGCGAAACCGGTCCATCAGTCCCGGAAGTTGTTGAAGTCGAGCGGCGCGTCCGTCACGTCTTTCTTCAGCATGGCGATCGCGCTTTGCAGATCGTCGCGCTTCGTGCCATTGATGCGCACCGCGTCGCCCTGAATGCTGGCCTGGACCTTGATCTTGCTGTCCTTGACCATCTTGACGATCTTCTTTGCCAGGTCGCCGGTCACGCCTTTCTTGATCTCGACGACTTGCTTCAGCTTGTCGCCGCCGATCTTCTCGATCTTGCCGTAATCCAGGAATCGCACGTCCACATTGCGCTTTGCCAGCTTCGACAACATCACGTCCTTGATCTGGCCGAGCTTGAAATCATCGTCGGCAAAAAGCGTCAGGTCGCGATCCTTTTGCTCGATGCGCGAATCCGAACCCTTGAAGTCAAAGCGCGTGGAAATCTCCTTGTTCGACTGTTCGATGGCGTTTTTCACCTCGATCATGTTTGCTTCGCTGACGACGTCAAACGATGGCATTTGTATTCCCCTTCGTTGAGGCGAGGCGCCAGACTGCCTGCACGCACTCGCTATAATCACTAACCAACGTCATTCTACCGATGCCGTCCCGGTTTGCCCAAGACCACACCCTTAGTGCTGCCTCAATGCCCGAGTACGAACTCCTCTCCGACTACCCGCTGCTCGCGCACAACACCTTCGGTTTCGATGTCCGCGCCAGACTCGCGCTTCGGCTGACGGAAGAAGCACAGATTGCGGCGCTTGCTCACGACAAACGTCTCAAAGACAGGGCACGGCTAATTCTTGGCGGTGGCAGCAATGTGGTGCTGACGAAGGATTTCGATGGCGTTGCATTGCTGATGGAATTGCGCGGACGTCATGTAATCGATCAAGACGGCGAAGCGGTGTATGTCGAAGCCGCTGGAGGAGAAAACTGGCACGAATTCGTTGCATGGAGCTTGTCGCAAGGCTTCCCGGGACTCGAAAACCTCGCGCTGATTCCCGGCACGGTGGGCGCGGCGCCGATCCAGAACATCGGCGCATATGGGCTGGAAATGGGCGAGCGCTTCGAACGCTTGCGGGCTATCGAGTTATCGACGGGCGAAACGCGCGAATTCGATCGCAACGCGTGCGCGTTCGGTTATCGCGACAGTTATTTCAAGCGGGAAGGGCGCGGACGTTTTGTGATCGTTTCGGTGACGTTTCGTCTGCCGAAAAAGTGGACGCCGCGTGCGGAATACGCAGACATTGCGCGCGTGCTGGAAAGGGGCGCGTCGGACAATCCGCAAGCGATCTTTAATGCAGTCGTCGCCGTGCGTCAGGCGAAGCTGCCCGACTGGCGCGTGCTTGGAAACGCCGGAAGCTTTTTCAAGAACCCGGTGATCAGCGCGGCCGAGTTCGATGCGCTCAAGGCGCGCGAGCCGGAGCTCGTCTCGTACAAACAGCCGGACGGGCAATTCAAGCTGGCAGCGGGCTGGCTTATCGACCAATGCGGCTGGAAAGGCCGTTCAATCGGCGCGGCCGCCGTGCACGACCGGCAGGCGTTGGTACTGGTCAATCGCGGCGGGGCATCGGGCGCGCAAATCATCGAACTCGCCGATGCGGTCAAACGCGACATCCACGCGCGTTTCGGCGTCGAGCTGGAAGCAGAACCGGTATGCCTTTGACGCGGCACTGATGCCCCATTAAGAAACCCGCCGAAGCGGGTTTTTTCACATTTTCGATACCGCTCAACCACCACGCTTGCGGCGCGCATTTTCCGCAATCCGCATCCGCAGCGCATTCAGCTTGATAAACCCGCCGGCATCGGCCTGATCGTAGGCGCCGCCGTCGTCATCGAACGTAGCGATGTTCTTGTCGAACAGCGTTTCCTTCGAATCACGCGCGACCACCGTCACGCTGCCCTTGTAAAGCTTCACGCGCGTCCAGCCGTTCACCTTGTCCTGCGTGTGATCGATCAGCACTTGCAGCGCGCGACGCTCCGGGCTCCACCAGTAGCCGTTGTAAATCAGTGAGGCATAACGCGGCATCAGGTCGTCTTTCAGATGCGCGACTTCACGATCCAGCGTGATCGACTCGATCCCGCGGTGCGCCTTGAGCATGATCGTGCCGCCCGGCGTCTCGTAGCAACCGCGCGACTTCATGCCGACATAACGGTTCTCGACCAGATCCAGCCGGCCGATGCCATGCTTGCCGCCAATCGCGTTCAGTTCGGTGAGCATGTCCGCCGGCGACAAACGCTTGCCGTTCAACGCAACCGGATCACCCTTCTCGTATTCGATATCCAGATACTCCGGCTGGTCCGGCGCATCTTCCGGCGCGACCGTCCAGCGCCACATGTCGGCTTCGGCTTCGGCCTTCGGATCTTCCAGGTGACGGCCTTCGAATGAAATATGCAGCAGGTTTGCGTCCATGGAGTAGGGCGCGCCACCTTGCTTATGCTTCATTTCGATAGGAATGCCTGCCTTTTCCGCGTAAGCCAGCAGCTTTTCACGAGACAGCAGATCCCATTCACGCCACGGCGCGATCACCTTGATGCTTGGCTCGAGCGAGTAATAACCCAGTTCGAAACGCACCTGATCGTTACCCTTGCCGGTCGCGCCATGCGAAACGGATTGCGCGCCCACGGCACGGGCGATCTCGATCTGACGTTTCGCGATCAGCGGACGTGCAATCGACGTTCCGAGCAGGTATTCGCCTTCGTAGACCGTGTTGGCGCGGAACATCGGGAACACGAAGTCGCGGACGAATTCCTCACGCAGATCTTCAATGAAGATGTTGTCCTGCTTGATGCCGAGCTGCAGCGCTTTCTTGCGCGCCGGTTCGAGTTCTTCGCCCTGACCGATGTCAGCGGTGAACGTCACGACTTCGGCGTCGTAGTTGTCTTGCAACCACTTCAGGATGACGGAGGTATCGAGGCCGCCCGAGTAGGCGAGCACGACTTTTTTGATATCGCTCATGGTGAACTCGTATGGCTGGAAAACGGTGTGCGCCGGGCTTTCAGCGCGCGGAAAACCGCTATTTTGACACTAAATGGCGGTCATTCCGCATTTTCGGGACGATGCGGCGTTTCAATGATTGAGTTTGCCGAGCAGCAGATACTCCATCAACGCCTTCTGAACGTGCAGACGGTTTTCGGCTTCGTCCCAGACCACGCTTTGCGGACCGTCGATCACTTCGGCGCTCACTTCTTCCCCGCGATGGGCCGGCAGGCAATGCATGAAGAGCGCGTCCGGATTCGCGCGCGACATCATGTCTGCATCGACGCACCAGTCGGCGAACGCCTTCTTGCGCACTTCGTTCTCGGCTTCGAAACCCATGCTGGTCCAGACGTCCGTGGTGACCAGATCGGCGCCGGTGCAGGCGTCGTTCGGATCAGCGAACTCTTGGTAGAACGGCGCGCTTTCCGGCGCAACCAAGGTCGGATCGAGTGAATAGCCGGGCGGAGTAGAGAGACGCAATTTGAAGCCAAGGATCTGCGCGGCCTCGATCCACGTGTACAGCATGTTGTTGGCATCGCCAACCCAGGCCACCGTTTTCCCCGCGATAGGGCCACGCAATTCGTAGTACGTGAAGACGTCGGCGAGAACCTGGCATGGGTGATATTCGTTCGTCAGCCCGTTGATCACCGGCACGCGCGAGTTTTCGGCGAAGCGCTCGATGATGTGCTGGCCGAACGTGCGAATCATGATGATGTCGACCATGCGTGAGACGACCTGAGCCGCATCTTCGATAGGCTCGCCGCGGCCCAGTTGCGTATCACGCGTGCTGAGGAACACGGCATGGCCGCCGAGCTGGAAGATGCCGGCTTCAAACGACAGCCGCGTACGCGTTGAATTCTTCTCGAAGATCATCGCCAGCGTTCGGTCGTGCAGCGGGTGATAGGTCTCGTAGCTCTTGAACTTGCGCTTCAGAATACGTGCGCGTTCGAGCACGTAGTCATAGTCGTCGAGGGAGAAATCCTTGAACTGCAGATAGTGGCGAATTTTTTTTTCGGTCATGAAATGCGTACGGCGGCTTCAGCCGGCAGTTGCGCCGGACGGCGCCGCCGTCGTGGTGGTATTGAGTTTCAGCATAAAGGAAATTCTGCCGTTTGACGAGGTGGCCAAATAGCCGACGCGGTCCATCGTTGCCTGTCTTGCAGCCCGTCCAGCGCGGTTCAGCGGTTTTGTGTGCAGTGCGGAAAAAGGCCCTCTGCTGTATAATCGGCCTCGTTTCTCCGGCAGTCCTGACACCTGTCGACTGCTTTCAGTACGGCTTCGAAGCGGCCTCACCTCGTCGCATTCTTGAGCGAGTGTATCCAGCGAGTTCGCGGACATGCTTTCGTGTTGCTGCCATCAGGAGGCCGCGAAGGAAACTGAAATTGCGTCGAAAATAGGCTTGTCCTGGCTTATTGCACGCTCAGGCACCATTCGCGCCGGGCGTTAGGGTTACACGTCGGAGTTCACGCGGGGCTTAACTGCAGCAAGGGTCAGCGAGCCGGGCTTCGTTTCTGCTGGCTCATCTTGCCAATCGTGCATGCGCGTTTGCCGGCGGTTTCCGCTGGTCGTCAAACAGGTATTCCTACATGGCCGAAACAACCCCAACCGAATACTTCATCCAGGGCGTCACGTCGAACGGCAAGACCTTTCGGCCGAGTGACTGGTCGGAGCGGCTTTGCGGCGTGATGTCGGGTTATGGTCCAAAAAAGCGCGGGCCGAATGCCCGGCTGACATATTCCATCTATGTACGCCCCACCTTGCTTGGAAACGTGAAGACGGTGATCCTCGATTCGCGGTTGCGCGAGATCGAACCCATGGCCTTCGACTTCGTGATGAACTTTGCAAAGGACAATGACCTGCTGGTGACGGAAGCCTGCGAGCTGCCGCCGCATCACGGAACGCAGCAGCAAAGTTGACAGGGGGAGGGCTTCTTCCACCTTAAATACGTGTTGAGGCCGTTTAACACGTACACGACAAAAAACCCGCCAAGGCGGGTTTTTTTATTGCTGCTTTTCTTGCTCTAGTCCCTCAGCGCAAAAAGCATTAAGCCTGTCACGCCGGAGGCGTGCAGGCCGCAACGCAATTGTTAGGCAGCAGGTGCTTGCAGACCCTTGATAGCTGCCGACAGACGGCTCTTATGGCGAGCAGCCTTGTTCTTGTGAACGATGCGCTTATCCGCAATGATGTCGATGGTCTTGACCGACGTCTTGTAGATTTCCGCAGCCTTGGCCTGGTCGCCGGCGTCGATTGCCTTGCGAACTGCCTTGATGGCCGTGCGGAACTTCGAGCGCAGCGCCGAGTTGTGCGAGTTTGCTTTCGCGCTTTGACGGGCGCGCTTGCGAGCTTGTGCGGTATTTGCCATGACGGTTCCTTATCCTGTTCCAGCTATGTGTTTCAGCGCTTCCCGTTTAGCTTCCGGAGCGAGCCCAGCTCAATGCCGGCCCGGCTCCGCACAAGATAAAACGAGGTCAATCCGATGCGCTGTTTATGATCAAACTCCCGGGATCGATTGCCCGAAAGCGCAAAAACGTCGAAAGAAGACGCGAAACCGCAGTGCCTGGTAACTGCTTACCCATGCCGAAAGCGGATTCAGGAGCTTCGAAACCGGCGATTATAGCAACGAAATCATGGGACTGGCAAGCACGGCACGTTCTGCAGAAGGCACGCCCCAGCCTTGGACAGGCGACATCTGCCAGCGGACAGGCTGTGCAAGATACCACCGCCGTTGCAAATTCTAACGATTCGGGAATTGTTGCGACGCGTTGTGTTCATGGTGCCGCCCGTATAATGAGCGCCCCATGAATCTAATCCGAGCCCTCCTGACGGTCAGCGGTTTCACGTTGCTTTCGCGTGTAACCGGCCTGATCCGCGAAACGCTGATCGCGCGAGCCTTTGGCGCCAGTCAATTCACCGACGCGTTCTACGTCGCCTTCCGCATCCCGAACCTGCTGCGGCGCCTGTCCGCGGAAGGGGCGTTCTCGCAGGCCTTCGTGCCGATCCTCGCCGAGTTTAAGAACACCGAGGGCCACGATGCAACCAAGGCGCTCGTCGACGCCATGTCGACGGTGCTCGCCTGGGCGCTCGCGGTGCTGTCGCTGGCGGGCGTGGCGGGCGCGTCCTGGGTCGTGTTTGCCGTTGCGTCAGGCCTGGAGCACGATGGCCGCGCGTTCGGCTACGCGGTGACCATGACCCAGATCATGTTCCCGTACATCATCTTCATCTCGCTGACATCGCTGGCGTCCGGGGTGCTGAATACGTACCGGAAGTTCTCGCTGCCTGCGTTCGCGCCGGTACTGCTCAACGTGTCCTTCATTGCGGCGGCGATTTTCCTCGCGCCGCATCTGAAAGTGCCTATCTACGCGCTGGCGTATGCGGTGATCGCCGGCGGGATTTTGCAGTTTCTCGTGCAATTGCCCGGGCTCAAGAAGATCGACATGATTCCGCGCATCGGGTGGAATGTTGTAAAGGCACTGCGGCATCCGGGCGTGAAGCGCGTGCTGATCAAGATGGTGCCGATGACCTTCGGCGTGTCCGTCGCGCAACTGAGCCTGATCATCAACACGAATATTGCGTCGCGGCTCGGACCGGGCGCGGTGTCGTGGATCAATTATTCCGACCGCCTGATGGAGTTTCCGAGTGCGCTACTCGGCGCCGCGCTCGGCACGATCTTGCTGCCAAGCCTTTCGAAGGCGCATGTGGACAAGGATCCGGTCGAATACTCCGCGCTCCTCGACTGGGGGCTGCGCATCACGTTCCTGTTGGCCGCGCCCAGTGCAATTGCGCTGTTTTTCTTCGCCCAGCCGCTCACGGCGACGCTCTTCGGCTACGGCAAATTCGATGCAAATTCCGTCGTCATGGTGGGCCGCGCGCTGGCCATGTATGGAATCGGGCTCGTCGGCCTGATCCTGATCAAGATCCTTACGCCCGGTTTTTACGCGAAGCAGGACATCAGGACGCCGGTGATCATCGGCATTGTGGTGTTGATCGCGATTCAGTTGAGCAACCTGGTTTTCGTGCCTATATTCGCCCACGCCGGGCTCACCTTGTCGATCGGGCTAGGCGCGTGCGCGAACGCGACAATGTTGTTCATCGGATTGAGGAAGCGCGGGATCTACCAGCCGACGGCGGGATGGACGCGTTTCTTCGCCCAACTGGTCGGGGCATGCCTCGTGCTGGCGGGAGTGATGCACTGGGTTTCGGGCAATTTCGACTGGATTGGCATGCGTGCTGCGCCGCTGCAGCGCATTGCGCTTCTTGGAGCCAGCCTGGTCGTATTCGCTGCGCTATATTTCGGTATGCTCTCCGCGATGGGCTTTAAATACGCGTATTTCAGAAGGCGAACGATGTGATGACGACGACGCGCATGCTCGACTATTTCACTTCGCTAGTGGCGGAGGACGAAAGCCTGCCCCTCACAGAGGCCGCGTTAGCGCTTGCGCAGGACGCGTATCCCGACCTCGATTTGCAGGGCGTGCTGGCGGAGATCGACGAGCTCGTGCTGCGCGTTCGCCGCCGCATGCCGGACGACGCCGACGTCAAGCAGCAAGTCGGGGTGCTGAATCGTTTTTTCTTCCGCGAACTGGGCTTCACCAGCAACCTCAACGACTATTACGATCCGGACAACAGCCACCTGAACATGGTGCTGAAACGCCGGCGCGGCATTCCAATATCGCTTGCGGTCGTGTATCTGGAGATGAGTGAGCAGCTTGGTATCCCGGCGCGGGGCGTGTCGTTTCCTGCGCATTTCCTCCTGCGCGTGACCACTCCGGAAGGCGACGTGATGCTCGATCCAACCACTGGCCACTCGCTCTCTGAATCTGCGATGGTTGAAATGCTCGAGCCCTACGTGCAGCGGCGCGGCGAGTCGATAGGAAGCGCACTGCGCGTGCTATTGCAGCCAGCGACCCGGCGGGAAATCATCGGACGAATGTTGCGCAATCTGAAGAGCATTTATCTTCAGACGGAACGATGGCAGCGCTTGCTCGCCGTGCAACAACGGCTTGTGATCCTGATGCCGGGAAGCATCGAAGAGGTGCGGGATCGCGGTTTCGCGTATGCCCGTCTGGACTACTTGCGCCCGGCAATGGAAGATTTGCGTCGATACCTCGATGACCGTCCGGACGCCGAGGACGCAACGGTCGTGGAGACGGAGTTGCACGAACTCAGGCAACGCACGCAGCACGACAGCGACTAAAAAGTCTGGCTTTATAAAAACGGCGGCGCATCTGCAAGGATGTGCCGCCGTTTTTCGATTACTTCGGTTGCATCCGGATTGCCCCGTCCAGGCGGATGACTTCGCCGTTGAGCATGGGGTTATCGAAGATGTGTTTGACGAGCATCGCGTATTCGTTCGGTTTGCCCAAGCGCGACGGGAACGGCACCATCGCGCCGAGGGCGTCCTGCACTTCCTGCGGCATGCCGAGCAGCATGGGCGTTTCGAAGATACCCGGCGCGATTGTCATGACACGAATGCCGTTACGCGACAGATCACGTGCGATTGGCAAGGTCATGCCGACCACGCCACCCTTCGATGCCGCGTAGGCGGCTTGCCCGATCTGGCCATCGTAGGCCGCAACCGATGCCGTGCTGACAATCACGCCGCGTTCGCCGGCCGCGTTCGGTTCGTTCTTCGACATGGCCGCAGCGCTCAACCGGATCATGTTGAATGTGCCGATCAGGTTCACGCCAATGGTTTTCGCGAATACATCGAGCGAATGCGGGCCGTCCTTGCCGACCGTCTTTGCCGCCGGTGCAATGCCCGCGCAGTTCACGAGCCCGCGCAAACTGCCAAGTTGCGTAGCAGCCTCCACGGCGCGCTGGCCATCTTCCTCGCGGCTCACGTCGCACTTCACGAACACGCCGCCTAGTTCCTTCGCGAGCGTCTCGCCGCCGGCTTCGTTCATGTCTGCAATCACGACCTTGCCGCCATGATCGCGGATCAGTTGCGCCGTCGCCGCGCCCAAGCCCGATGCGCCGCCGGTGATGAGAAAAACGTTGTCCTGGATATCCATGCTGTGCTCCTCAATGGTGGTGATGTGCGAAGCGATCTGTAGAAGCAAAAAACCCGCTCAGCTAATGAAGCACGAGCGGGTTTCCAAAAGGCGTGCTTGCGGCGCCGGGAGTTGAGATCAGGTCAACGCTTCGAACACGCGCTGACGGATTTCATCGACGGTACCGAGGCCCGAAATACGCCGGTATTCCGGCGCCTTCAAACCGTTGTTGTCGCCGTGCTTCGACCAGTTGTTGTAGTAATCGATCAGCGGCTTGGTTTGCGCCACGTACACGTCGAGCCGCTTCTTCACGGTCTCTTCCTTATCGTCGTCGCGCTGAATCAGCGGCTCGCCGGTGACGTCGTCACAGCCTTCCTGTTTCGGCGGGTTGAACTTGACGTGATACGTGCGACCCGACGCCGCATGGACACGCCGTCCGCTCATGCGCTCGATGATGTCCGCGAACGGCACATCGATCTCCAGCACATAGTCGATGGCAACCGCCGCCTGCTTCATGGCGTCGGCTTGCGGAAGCGTGCGCGGGAAGCCGTCGAACAGATAGCCGTTTGCGCAGTCCGGTTCCTGCAGACGCTCCTTGACGAGGTTGATGATGAGCGTGTCCGGCACGAGCTCGCCCGCGTCCATGAAGCGCTTGGCTTCCACGCCGAGCGGCGAACCCGCTTTCACGGCGGCGCGCAGCATGTCGCCCGTCGAGATTTGCGGGATGCCGAACTTTTCCTTGATGAAGGTGGCCTGGGTGCCCTTGCCGGCGCCGGGGGCGCCCAACAGGATCAAACGCATGGTGATATCTCCGAATCGAATAGAAACCGCTCTCGCTGCGAGGCTTATCTGGCGTCCGGTCGCTATTCACAATTGCCCGGGAGACGTCCGAAACGAGGCGCGACGAGCCGAATTCGGGAGACGGCGCGGCACCAGTCGACATGGGCGCAAGGGAGCAAAGGCGCTGACCGGAAGGCTCGCGCTACCGGCCGATTATGCCATGCATCCTCGCAATGGCGACCCGAAAAAAGGCCGCAAAGGCTTGTTATGTGGGGCGTGGCGGGGTTAACGCGAGTTGCCCGGAAGCGGGCCGGCGCGTTAGGACGAAGCCGGAAACATCGTGCGTACGCGGGCAAGGTCGGTGGGGGTATCGACACCGGGCGGCGGTGCGTCGTTCGTGATCAGGACGGCGATGCGCTCGCCGTGCCAGAGCGCGCGAAGCTGTTCGAGCGCTTCCGCTTCTTCGATGGGCGCGACACTCAACGTGGGATAAGCCCGCAAAAACTTCGCGCGATACGCGTACAGGCCGATATGCCGCAGCACATTAGCCGGAATCGGCAGGCGCGATGCGAGCGCGGTCACGTTTGGCCATTCCTTCTGCCATGCATCGCGCGACCAGGGAATCGGCGCGCGGGAGAAATAGAGTGCTACGCTTTTTGCATCGAGCACGACTTTCACGACGTTTGGATTGAAAACGTCGGCGGGATCGTGGATGGGATGCGCGGCTGTGGCGATCGCGCACGACGGATGCGCCGCGAGATGCGCCGCCACGTTGCGCACGAGCGCGGGGTCGATCAGCGGTTCGTCGCCTTGCACGTTGACCACGATGGTCTCGTCGCTCCAGCCGAAATGCGTGGCGACTTCGGCGAGACGATCCGTGCCGTTCGGATGATCGGCGCGCGTAAGCAGCACGTCGAAGCCGTGTTCCTTCGCGACATCGACCACGCGGGGCGAATCCGTTGCGATCAGCACCTGCAATGCGCCCGACAGACGCGCCCGCTCGGCGACGCGCACGACCATTGGCTTTCCGCCGATGTCGGCCAGCGGTTTGTTTGGCAGCCGCGTGGACGCGAGCCGCGCGGGCACGACAGCAATAAAGGGCGGCACGACCGGCGTGTGGGCGTTCATGTTGGGGCGTTCGCGTCCTGGTGTTCGTTGAGGATCAGTTTCCGCTAACGGGTTTCAACGGATCGACGGGCGTGCCTTCAACGGTCTGACGTGCTTCGTCGGGCAGCATGATGGGAATGCCATCGCGAATGGGGTACGCGAGCTTGTCGACGTTACAGATGAGTTCCTGCGCCGCGCGGTCATGGGTGAGCTGGGTCTTGCAAATCGGGCAGACGAGAATTTCAAGCAGGCGTGCATCCACGAATTTTCTCCACAACTAATGCGATGAGGCGGGGTTTGAGCACGGCTTCCACGGGAACAACCCAGATGCGCGCGTCACGCCAGGCCCCGAATTTTACTGCATCCTTCTCTGTGATCAGGATCGAATCGGCTTCGATGCCGGCAAACGGGTTGTCGCGGTAATCGTAGTGATCGGGGAACGCACGGGTCGAGAGGGTCAGGCCTTCGGCACGCAGCGACGCGAAAAACCGTTCCGGCGATCCGATCCCCGCCGCCGCCACGATCCGCTCGCCCTTGAACGCGGCGAGCGGACGGCGCACGGCGGGGTCGTCGAGCAGCCAGGCATCGCCGGTTGTGAGATCGAGCGAGAAGGTGTTCGGCCACGGCGGCAGCGCGCGTTCGTACGGGCTGTTAACCAGGGTGGCGTCGCGACGCCGCGACATCGATTCACGCAGCGGGCCGGCCGGAAGCAGGAAGCCGTTGCCGCCGAGGCGGTCATCGAACACCACGAGCTCGAAGTTGCGCGCCAGGCGGTAATGCTGCAGGCCGTCGTCGCTCACTATTACATCCACCGATGGATTCGCCTTCAGCAACGCTTGCGCCGCCGCCACGCGATCCGGCGACACGACGACCGGTGCATGCGTGCGGCGAGCGATGAGAAGGGGTTCATCGCCGACTTCGGCGGGTTTACTTTCAGGCGTGACAAGCGTGGCTTCATGGATCTTTGCGCCATAACCGCGCGAGACGACGCCCGGCTGGTAACCGGCGGCGCGCAGCGCTTCCACGAGCGCGATCACGGTCGGCGTCTTGCCGGTACCGCCCACGGTGACGTTGCCGACCACGACAACGGGCACGCCAACGTTGGTCTGCTTGATCCAGCCGAGCGCGAAAAACATACGCCGAATCGCAGCGATCAAACCGAAAACAGCCGCAAACGGCGTCAGCGACCACGCGACCCAGCCACGCCGGCGCCATTCACGGGCGAGGAAATTTTCTATCGGCGGTTTGAAGTCAGACATGGCGCGCGCTTCCTGTACATCGCGGGAAAGCTCGGGACTGGATGGGCCGATGCTCGAAACATGACGATATTGCTGAGACTGGTGAAACCAGGCTTGACGGCCGGCACCTTTGCATCGGGGCGGTTCTCCTAAAAAGCTGAACGGAAAGCGGTCGACGGGCGATCCTCGAACCCGGCACTCTAGCGCGGCGGTGCGCTCTGCGCCAGTCGAAGGAAACCGGTCTGCCTCTGCAGTTTTACACAGACGGTTCTGTGGATAATTCTGTGAACAAGTTGGCGTGCATTAGCGGAAATTCGGCCTCTGGCCGGACTAACGTCGGCGAACAGCTATTTGGGAAATGAGAAAGGCATTAAAAACAAAGACTTAAAGGGTGTTCATGCGAATTTCATATTTGTGTGTGCGCGTTCTCGGTAAGTTGTGCATTGTGGACACTTGCTACACTTCGCAAGCCGAATGGACATCCATTCGCCCGAATTTCGACCCGTCGCCACCGCAACCAACCGGCCTTTTCCTTCGATGAGCACCGATCCTTTCTCCAAACCAGACCCCGCCGGCGCCGACGCGGTCATTCCCGTTTCAGCGCTCAATCGCGCGATTGGTTCAATGCTGGAGCGCTCGTTTCCGTTGGTCTGGGTATCGGGCGAAGTCTCGAATTTTACGAAGGCGGCGAGCGGTCACTGGTATTTCTCGATCAAGGATGCGCAGGCGCAAATGCGTTGTGTGATGTTCCGTGGCCGCGCCCAGTACGCCGAATTCACGCCGCGCGAAGGCGACCGGATCGAGGTGCGCGGGCTCGTCACCATGTACGAACCGCGCGGCGAGCTGCAACTCGGTGTAGAGGCGGTTCGACGGACTGGGCAAGGGCGCTTGTATGAAGCGTTCCTGAGGCTCAAGGCCAAGCTCGAAGCCGAAGGTTTGTTCGCCGCCGAGAGAAAGCGCGCGCTGCCGCAGCATCCGCGCGCAATCGGTATCGTGACGTCGTTGCAAGCAGCCGCCTTGCGCGACGTGCTGACCACGCTTTCGCGCCGTGCGCCGCACGTGCCGGTGATCGTCTACCCGGCGCCGGTGCAGGGCGCGGGTGTGGCCGCGAAACTCGCCGCCATGGTCGACGAAGCCAGCGCACGCCGCGAAGTCGATGTGCTGATTGTTTGCCGGGGCGGTGGTTCCATCGAAGACTTGTGGGCGTTCAATGAAGAAGTCCTTGCGCGTGCGATCGCCGAAAGCGCGATGCCCGTGGTCAGCGGCGTGGGGCACGAGACGGATTTCACCATCGCCGATTTCACCGCCGATGTCCGCGCGCCCACGCCCACGGCAGCGGCCGAACTCGTCAGCCCGCAACGCGTCTTGCTGCTGCGCGATCTGGATCATCGGCATGCATCGCTCGCACGCGGTTTCGGCCGGATGATGGAGCGGCGCGCGCAGCAAATCGACTGGCTTGCGCGCCGGCTCGTTAGCCCCACCGAGCGGCTCGAACGCCAGCGCGTTCACTTGCGGCAATTGACGGCGCGGCTTGCATCGGCGGGAGCGCGTCCGGTGCATGATGCCCGCGCACGCTTCGCGCTCGTGCACATGCGCTGGCAACGCTGGCGTCCTGATCTCGCCGCCGAGCGTGAACATCTGATGCGGCTCGCGCAGCGCCTGGGCGACTCGCAAGGCCGCAGGCACGAACGTGCGGCGGCGCGGGTGTCGGAGTTATCGGCGAGATTGCAGGTGCTGAGTCCGCAACGCACGCTCGAGCGTGGCTACGCCGCGTTGATCGATGCCCAAACGGGGCGCGCGGTGCGTTCACCGAATGCGCTGAAGCCGAAGCGGCCGCTGACCGTGCATCTCGCAGAAGGCGCGGCGGATGTCTTGCTCGCCGATGTACAACCCCGTTTATCCGACGAATTCTGAGCCCGGCACGCTCCATGCACGAGTTGAAAAGCGGCTGCGGATCATGGCTCCAAAGGCCCGTAGTTTTGACGGGCTAGCGTGTCTGCAGGAGCGTTTTTTACGCGGCTGCCATGGCTTCGTAATCGATCATGCTCATAAAAACCCGCAATTTGCGGGGTTATCCCAACTCGCCTACAATCGAGTGCTCCATTGCTTCACTCCTCACGTCCCCCAATAATTCAACATAGAAGGAAGCTCGCACCATGGAACATACCCTCCCGCCGTTGCCGTTCGAAAAGAACGCGCTTGCTCCGAACATGTCGGAAGAAACGCTTGAGTATCACTATGGCAAGCATCATCAAACCTATGTGACGAACCTGAACAAGCTGATTCCGGGTACCGAATTCGAAAACCTGCCGCTCGAAGAAATCGTCAAGAAGGCATCGGGCGGCGTGTTCAACAACGCAGCCCAGGTCTGGAACCACACGTTCTTCTGGAACAGCCTGTCGCCCAAGGGTGGCGGTGCTCCGGCCGGCGCGCTCGCCGACGCGATCAACGCCAAGTACGGCTCGTTCGACAAGTTCAAGGAAGAGTTCGCGAAGGTCGCAACCGGCACGTTCGGTTCGGGCTGGACGTGGCTCGTGAAGAAGCCGGATGGCTCGCTCGATATCGTCTCGACCAGCAATGCCGCTACGCCGCTGACCACGGACGCGAAGGCGCTCTTGACCATCGACGTTTGGGAACACGCGTATTACATCGACTATCGGAATGCGCGTCCGAAGTTCATCGAAGCATTTTGGAATATCGCGAACTGGGAATTTGCATCGAAGAATTTCGGTGCATAACGTTCACGTTCAGTGACGATACGGTCTCGATAGCAGCAGTCAAACTGGCATATCTAGGCTGACACTTCGGCGAGCAAAATTATGCCGGAACGGAGGGCCCTCGATGAGGGCCCTCCGTTGTTCTCGGCCCTACCGCTAACGTCTCAATCGTCAGCTTGTTCCAAGCGCTTGACTGATTCGCACGGCGACGCTGCCCGATAATTTGCTGCGAGGTCTGCTTCGACTTCAATTCTTCGATAGAGCGATCTTAGTCGTGTTGGTACGGTTTCTAGCGCCAGATGCACGTTGTCGTTGTAGTGGTGCAGTTGACAACTGAATCATGCAAAGAGGGCGCGTAACGGTTGCTTGATATAAAGCGTAATGTGGCCATTACGGGGAGCGATATACCAGTAGTCCATCCCGCGCGTGGGTAGATTCGATTGTGCGGATCGTGAACAACATTACGCCGCCGTCTCTGACGATGCTGAACGCTGTGCTCCACAGTGGCAACCAGCTTTGGGGAGTGCTCCAGAACTTCAAGCGCCGAAATAAAATCGGTTGAGCCGGCGGGCGGCATGTTTTCATCGTCGTACACCGGATGCCTTTCGCAGGCGTTGATATCACGCTCTCGTAAAAATCAGTTAACTTGCCCGTGCCGCCTCCGTAGTCGACGCATTAAGTATATGGCCCTTTTTACTAAAATCTGCGATGAATGCAGCGTTCCCGCTCGGTCTGATATCGACATAGTCCGAATCGATAATGACGTGACGTAGTCGTCGTTATAGATGTGCTCGCGAAAATCGTTATTGTCCCAATGATCAAAGGCAGGGCTGGAGAAGAGACCGCACGTCGAACACTTGTAGTAGTCGACGGAGATTACGGTGAAAGGCAAATAGCATCCCCGGGTTCTTCGCAGTTTTTGTTGAATTCCCCTACCCCGTAGAGTGGCGCTTTGGCGCTGCAAATCTTTCAGTGTGAGACCCTGGAAACGCTAGGCTTAAGCATATCTATCAGATTCCCATAGTATTTGCACCGAAACTGAGCTTTAGAGCGCGCGTTTGCGCGAATGAAAGATGTCGCTCATGTTTTCGTCATCATTTTCCAAATCTTTATCACTTAGCCATAGCCATGCTGCGTCTTAGAGCGCTGGCACGTCCACAGTTCGTGCCGCGCCGCGCCACGCTAGGCTCACGCAAGGCGGTAGTCGGTGTCCTGTTTTATATCGACGCACCACGACCCGTAGCGGCGAGGCCTCCATCTTGCCTCGTCGATTTTCCGTCGCCCCAAAAAATGTCGTGTCGATGTGAGCAGCAATGAGTACTCGCGGGCCTGCTATTTGCTCTAATTTTGCGGTAATTCGACAGCGTGCACATAAATATTTACTACTATGAAAACTAAACGCCTTGCGCCGCCGTCGTCGCTGCGAATGTCAACGGGCGTCGATGGGCTTGATGACATTCTTGGTGGGGGCCTGACGCCGAACCGCGTGTATCTGGTGGAGGGTTCACCAGGGGCGGGCAAAACTACCCTTGCGCTGCAATTTTTACTCAAGGGCGCGGCGTTGGGCGAGGCCGGGCTGTTTATCACGCTGTCTGAGACGCGCTCGGAACTGCTCGCTGTTGCCCACGCGCATGGCTGGGAAGTCGACGCTATTTCAATTGTTGAATTGCTGTCAGACGAAGGACTGGACCCCGAGTACGAGCAGTCGATCCTGCATCCCGCAGAAGTCGAGCTTGGCGAGACTGTTAAAAACGTGATGCATCAGGTCGAGGCGATCAAGCCTGTGAGGATCGTTCTGGACAGTTTGTCTGAGCTGCGGCTGCTCTCGCAAAATCCGCTTCGATACCGTCGGCAAATACTCGCGCTGAAGCGCTATTTCGCCACTCGCGAATGCACGGTCCTGCTTCTCGACGACAATACCTCCGACCCTAGCGATCTTCAGCTGCACAGCATCGCCCATGGGGTAGTCAGCCTGGATACGCTCGTACACGATTATGGCGGCGCGCGCCGCCGATTACGCGTGGCAAAGATGCGAGGCTTGAAGTTCCGCGAGGGGTTTCACGATTTCACCTTGGAAACGGGCGGTATCGATGTGTATCCGCGCTTGGTTGCGGCCGAACACCACGCCGAGTTTTCCAGCACGCCGTTGAGTACGGGATCGGAGGGCCTCGACGTGCTGCTTGGCGGCGGCTTGATCCCCGGCACCAATACGTTGCTGATCGGACCTTCTGGTGTAGGTAAAACTACCACGGTGGTCGGTTGCCTGTTGGCGGCGTTGAAGCGCGGCGAGCGCTGTATGTACTACCTCTTCGATGAAACCCTACGTACGCTTTTGCTGCGTTCGAAGGCGCTCGGCATGGACCTCTCCCCGTTTCTTAATAGCGGCCAGTTGACTTTGCGCCAGATCGATCCTGCAGAAATGTCGCCGGGACAGTTCACTAGCGACGTCCGTGTCGCGGTGGAAGAGGATGGCGTACGCTATGTGGCCATCGACAGTTTGAATGCTTATCTTCAAGCGATGCCCGGCGAGCGCTATCTGTTGCTGCAGATGCACGAACTGCTCGGCTATTTGAACCAGCGTGGCGTCGTGACCATGCTCGTGCTTGGGCAGCATGGAATCGTGGGCGAGGTGGAGACGGATATCGATATCAGCTATCTAAGCGATTCCATGATTCTGTTTCGCTACTTCGAACATCAGGGCGAAGTCCTTACCGCGCTTGCGGCCGTCAAAAGTCGCGGTAGCGCGCATGAACGCACAATCCGACAATTCAGACTGGCTCTCGGCGGAATTGAAGTCAGCGAAGCGCTGCGCGATTTTGATGGCGTGCTAGCCGGATTGCCGTCGTATCGCGGCGACACCAAGATCCTTGGGCGCGTTGACCGTCAGGACTCGTAGCCGTGGAGAGCCGAGTCCTGATCCTTGCCCCCCGCGGCCGAGACGCCGATGTCATCAGTGAAGTGTTGAGTCGTGACGTCCTCAAATGTCTCGTATGCACTGACGCAGCGACACTTAACGCTGAACTGCGTGCAGGTGCCGGCACGGCGTTAATCGCTGAGGAAGCCCTCACAGACGACGACATGCCGCAGCTCTTCCAGTGGCTCGAACAGCAGCCGACCTGGTCTGATTTTCCGCTGATTCTTCTTGCTACGAAACGCACGGAACGCCGCCCGAAGCATGCGCTCGAATTGCTTGAGAAGCTCGGCAATGTAGTCGTACTCGAGCGGCCGCTGCACGCCGAAACGCTGCGGCGCGCGGTGGCATCCTCGTTGCGGGCGCGATTGAGGCAATACGAGGCACGGCGTCAGCTTGTCGAACGCGTTGAATCGCAGGAGCGCTTGCATCTCGCCTTGGCGGCAGGGCGGCTCGGATCGTGGGAACTCGATGTCGAGACCGGTGCACTACGTTCGACCGAGGCTTTTCGCAAGATCTTCGGGCTTAAGGCACCGATTGTGGAATACGCTCAACTCGCGGAGGCAATTCATCCGGAAGACCGCGAAATGCGTCAGCGGGCGCTGGAACGCTGCATTGAAGAGAACACGAATCTCACGCTTGAATATCGCGCGATATGGCCGGACGGATCAATACGTTGGGTCGAATCACGCGGCCACCCCATGCGCACCGTCAATAACGCGACCGGTGCAGTGACGACAAGAATCATTGGCGTATCGCTCGATGTCACCGACAGACACGCGGTCAACGAAAAGATCCTCGCAAGCCAGTTCGTAGTCGAGCGTTTGAACGACACTCTAGAAAGCAGGATCGCTGAGCGCACGCAGGAACTAGCCTCGGTGAACGACCGACTCATGAAGGAGATTCACGAACGCGCCAAGGTCCAAGCTGTGCTTGTGCAGGCGCAGAAAATGGAAGCGCTTGGGCAACTGACCGGTGGTATTGCGCATGATTTTAACAACTTGCTCAACGTTATCATGGGCAACGCAGAGCTGATCACGCGCGTGAGCCTCGATGAGCGCGTGCAGAAAATGGCGCATACCGTGAAGCGTGCAACCGAGCGCGGCGCGAAGCTTACCGGCCAGTTGCTGACGTTTTCACGCAGCAGTAATCTGGACCTCAAGGCCGTCGACGTGATTTCCATGCTGCATGGCATGCGCGACATGCTGACGTTATCGCTTGGAACGGGAATTCATTTCGGCACGCGTTTCAATGTAGAAGAGGCTTGGACGGATGCCGATGCCAACCAACTCGAACTCGCGGTGCTAAATCTTGGGATTAACGCACGCGATGCCATGCCTGACGGCGGCCTGCTGACGATCAGCGTTGACCAGCGCGCCGCACCGGACGGAACGCTCCCGGCGGGGCAGTACGTAGTGATCGGCGTGAGCGATACAGGCACGGGCATCGCCCCGGAGTTGCTGACACGCGTCTTTGATCCGTTCTTCACTACTAAACCAGTGGGCAAGGGTACGGGACTCGGCTTGAGCCAAGTGTATGGAATTGCGACGCAGGCGGGCGGGACGGCGCGCATTTACAGCGAAGAAGGCAAGGGCACAACCGTCGAGCTTTGGTTGCCGTTGCGGGAGCGACAAAAGACTGAAGTCGCTGTGCCTGAGCCATACGATGAGCGCTCAAACGGACACCAGCGAATTCTTGTTATTGAAGATGACGTCGATGTACGGACCTTCCTCGTCGACTGCCTGAAGATGCTCGGATATACCGTAACGGAAGCGGCGCAAGGGCGGCTTGGGCTTGAGCGGCTGCGCGACGATAACCCCGATCTGCTGATGGTTGACTTCGCGATGCCCGGCATGAACGGGCTCGAAGTGATTACCGAAGTCAAGCGCACGCACCCGCAATTGCCCGTGATTCTGGCGACAGGATATGCGGACGTGGATGTATCGAAGTATCGGGTAGATGGGTACGCGGTGCTTAGAAAGCCGTTTAAGATCGGCGACCTCGCCCGCACGGTGAAGGCTGCTCTGATGGCGGCCCCTGCCTGAAAATAGAAACATGGCGAAAAACGGTGTAGGCTCAGCGCCGTTGTGCTGTCACGTCCCAGTTTATGTCCACGCACAGTACTTCGGTGCCGCGCCGTGTTAATGCAGCGATTGACGCCGTCACGCACAAGTGCGCTTCATTGATCGACAGGTACGGCGATGTCAGATGAACGCGATCAGGCGTGCGCAGCGCTTCGATGAAATACGGTCGCCGCTCCCAGCTCGCGCCTTCCGAATGCAGCAACGGCCTAAAGCGCTTCGCCCGCTGCGATGCTCGCGCGGCCGGCAAAATATTGTCGCCGATTTGACGGCCAGAGGCATCGAGTAGAAAACAGCGTGCCGTTTCATGGAGTTGGAGTAGGCCTCGGGTTGCATCGGCAAGACCGGCGCCCTCGATAAGTCGCGCTGCGGCGCTTTCCAGTGCGCTTACGTAGGGGGCGAGTCGTGCTGATTGCGCACGCTCACGTGCGGCCACGCGTTCACGCGATGCCGCCGACAACGCGTCCACGACGCCTTGCGCCGCTTGCGGTTGGACCGCTTCCGCGCTCGGGCCCGCGAAAAACGCGCCCTGAACGAAATCAACGCCGCATTCCAGCGCGATGAGCGCATCGCGTTCGGTGCTCAGGCCCCCCATCAGGACGAGCTGACCCGATTCATGCAGCAGCGAAACCAGCCCGGGTAATACGCGCTCGATGTGTGAATGCTCGCTTGCCTGCTGCAGGATGCATCGGTCGAGCGTCACGATGTCGGGTCGCAGGTGCCATACGCGGTCGATGTTCGAATGCTTTACGCCAAAGCCGTCGAGGGCGATCAGGAAGCCGGACTTGCGCAATGAATCGATGATTTCCGCAAAACGCGTCGTCTCGCCGCCGGCCTGTTCGGGCACTTCGAGCACCACGCGTTGCGGCGGCAGCCCGACATTTTTTAGCGATGCGAGGAGCGCGTCTCCATAACTCGTGTCCATCAATGCAGCGGGGTGAAGGCTCAGGAAGAGCCACTCGTCGTTGCTGTCGAAGGAAAAGAAGTTGCCTAGATGCAGCGATTCGGCGAGGCGCCCAAGTTCCAGCAGGTCTCCGCGCCGCGCGGCCTGTGTGAAGACCTCGTGCGAGGGCACTTGGCGGCCCGTGTCATCGCGGGCGCGCAGTGATGCGTGATATCCGATGGCGCGCCTGTGCGACACCGAGAACACAGGCTGGAACACGCTGAACACAGTGTATTCGCCATACAGAACCGTGCGCCGCGAGCCCTCGTCGCCTGCGATAGGGCGGGGCGGCTGAAAGCCGGGAGGGTCAATATCAACCATGCTCATGGTGTTTTTGGCAGGTGTTCAAGCGCGGCTCGAGTGGGAAAAACTTAGGGACCGCTTTAGTTTAAAGGACAGCACCTCTGTTGGAATAGCAAGAAATATGCGCATTTGACGGTATTTCGAGACGGGAGTGCCTATTGGACGCCGGGTGGCGTTCCGCGTCGTTTGTATGGCATTCGTGGGGTAACGGGCGCACATTCATGGTGCGGGCGAGGCCCGCATTCGCACAGGTTCGGGGTTTCGAAAGTGACGGAGGCTTCCGATGTTTGCGATTTGGGTCGGCACCTCGACACGCATTTCATGCTCATAGTCGTGCGCCATAGCGTCTATCGAGAATCAATGCGCCTCCGACGGATCGGTCTCAGCGCTTTTCACTGCCCGAATCTCCGGCGCAAGCTGCGCGAAAATCCATGCTGAGGCAGCCGTAATAATCCCCACGCAAAGGAACGTAGCGTGAAAAGCGGGAAGGGAATTCGTCCCGGTGACCTTCGGCAAAATCCCCGTGAATGTCGCAAGAACCGCCCCGGCGATGGTCACGCCAAGGCTCATCGAAAGCATCTGCACAAGCGAGAACAAACTGTTGCCGCTGCTCGCGCCCCCCGTGCCAAGGTCCTTCAAAGTGAGCGTGTTCATCGCGGTGAACTGAATCGAATTGACGCCGCCAAAGAATGCCAATTGGATCAACCGAACCCAAAGCGGCTGCTCGGCGTTTGTTAGTGAAAAGCTCGCCATGGTCAGCCCGACCAGCACCGTATTGACCACCAACACCCGCCGATACCCTCGCGCCATGATCAGCTTCGTCACGATCCGCTTCGATACCATCCCCGCGGCCGCCACGGGCAGCATCATCAAACCCGCCTCGAACGCGGAATAACCCAGGCTCACCTGCAGCAACAAAGGCAACAAGTAAGGCATCGCGCCGCTGCCGATGCGCGCGAAAAGATTGCCTAGCAAACCGACACTGAACGTGTGGATCTTGAACAGGTCAAGCGAAAAGATCGGCTGCGGGACGCGCACCGCATGCAGCCCGTAAGCCACAAAACACGCAAGGCTCAACACCAGCAGCACCAGCACGATGGCGTGCTGCAGGCCGAGATCGGCGAGGCCATCGAGCGAGATGGTCAGCGCCACCATGCCGACGGCTAGCAACAGATATCCGGCGAGATCGAACGGGGCGGTGGCAGGGTTGCGGCTATCGGGCATGAAAAGCCGGGTCGCAATGCAGCCGATCACACCGACCGGCACGTTGATCAGGAAGATCCAGTGCCACGATGCAATCTGCACGATCCACCCCCCAGCGTCGGCCCGATGAGCGGCCCAATCAACCCGGGAATGGCTACGAACGATAAAGCCGGTAAATATCGTTCCGCGGGAAAGACGCGCAGCACGGCAAGCCGTCCGACTGGGAGCAACATGGCGCCGCCCACGCCCTGCACGACGCGATAAACCACCAGTTGCATCAGCGTATGCGCGTTCGCACAAAGCAGCGAGCCGATGGTGAAGATGAGGATCGCGCTAAAGAAGACGTGCCGGGTGCCGAACTTATCGGCGAGCCAGCCGGAGAACGGGATCACGGTCGCCATGGTCAGCGAATACGCGATCACCACGCCCTGCATGCGCAGCGGCGCTTCGCCGAGGCTGCGGGCCATGGCGGGTAGCGCCGTATTGACGATGGTCGAGTCGAGCGTCTGCATAAAAAAGCCGGTGGCGACGAGCCACAGCATGATCGTGAGCGCTTGCGGGGAGGGAGAGGACGGAACGTTCGAGCGGATTGTGTCGGGCATGAAGGCGGCCGGCGGAAGGAGTGGGCTGATTTTACGTCGATGCGCAAGTCATGGCAGGCACTAATCACGGAAGCGGGACGCTCGAACGCAAGGCGCCCGGGTTTGAGGCCGGGCGCGCATGTAATCTGAAACAAAATCGACTAGTGCATATGTGCTGCTTACGGTCGACCCGCCGCAGGCACACGCCCATACGTATCTTCGAACCGCACGATGTCGTCCTCGCCCAGATACGTACCCGACTGAACCTCGATCAGCTCAAGCGGAATCTTCCCCGGATTGAGCAAGCGGTGCGTCACGCCAAGCGGAATATAGGTCGACTGATTTTCGGTGAGCATGATCTGCTGGTCTCCGTTCGTGACCATCGCCGTGCCCTTCACCACGATCCAGTGCTCCGCACGGTGGTGATGCATCTGGAGGCTCAACTGCGCGCCGGGATTCACCTCAATGCGTTTCACCTGGAATCGCGAACCCTGGTCGATACCCTCGTAGGACCCCCACGGCCGCACCACACGCCGATGCGTCACCGACTCCGTACGGCCCGACGCCTTCAGCCGCTCGACGATTTTCTTCACATCCTGCGTGCTGTCACGGTGCGTCACGAGCACCGCATCCGCCGTTTCCACGATCACAATGTTGTCCAACCCGATCGCCGCCACCATCCGGTGTTCCGCGCGGATATACGAGTTGCTCACGTTCTCGGTGAGCACATCGCCGAGCGACGTGTTGCCTTGTGCATCGCTCTGCGCGATTTCCGCCAGCGCCGTCCACGAACCGATGTCGTTCCAACCGAGATCGGCAGCGGCAATCACCGACGCGCGGTCTGTGCGCTCCATCACCGCATAGTCCACCGATACGTTCGGGCATTCCTCGAAGGCGCCGGCGTCGAGCCGCACGAAATCGTAGTCGCGTTTGGCCAGCTCCAGCGAAAGGGTGGTCTGACGCGCGATTTCAGGCTCGTACTTGCGCAGCTCGTCCATGTAGGTCGAGGCCTTCAGCATGAACATGCCGCTGTTCCAGTAATAGCTGCCCTCTTCGATAAACCGCGCAGCTTTCTCCGCATCCGGCTTTTCGACAAATTCGGCGACGCCGAACGCACCTTCGTTTGCACCTATCTTCGAGCCACGGCGAATGTAGCCATAACCGGTGTGTGGCTCGGTCGGGTCGATGCCGAACGTCACGAGATAATCGTCCTTCGCCACTTCAGCTGCGGCTTCCGTAACGCGAGCGAACGCTTGTTCGTTAAGGATCACGTGATCCGACGGCAGCACGAGCAACAACGCATCTGGCGATGAACGCAGCGCCAGCAAGGCGGCCGCGGCGATGGCCGGCGCAGTGTTGCGGCCGACCGGCTCGAGCACGATAGCCGACGGAACCGTGCCCGACTCACGCAATTGCTCGGCGACGAGAAAACGCTGCTCGTTGTTCGTCACCACGATAGGCGCGGTAATGCCCGCGATGCCGTTTAGGCGCAACGCCGTTTGCTGCAGCAACGTCTTGTCGCTGGTCAGCTTCAGGTACTGCTTCGGATAACCGCCGCGCGACATGGGCCACAAACGCGTACCGCTGCCGCCGCACAAAATAACTGGATGAATACTCATTCAACTCCCCTCGAAAATTTCTAGTTGCGCAATTTTGCTTTAATTATGCGATTGATGGTTAAGTTAGTGTTGCATTAGCTTTTTTCCGGAGCGGAAGCAGACCGGTCCCAGACCCGGACGGTCAGCGCGTTCGCCGTAAGCAACGATGCAAAGCCGCAAGCGCACATCTTATTAGATCGCTTTGTGCGGAATGTAAGGCACGTTACATAAAATCGCGCCGATGATCCGCTGGCAATCATCGATCAGGAGGCACCGGCATGAATTTCGCCTTGAATCCCCTTACGACGCTCTGGCATCTCGCCGGCCGTCACCCCGAGACGCTCAATCACCTCACGCTCTCCGGTGACGAGCGGCAGTTGCCGTCGGTGTATCGGGTGAGCGCGCTGGCATCGGCGAGTATTGGCGCCTGCGCATTGGCCGCCGCCGATTGCTTGCAGCAGCGCACGGGCCAGATGCAGCAAGTCGAACTCCATGCCCGCCGCGCAGCAGTCGCATTTCGCAGCGAACGCTACTTGCGCATCAACGCAGATAGCGCGCCCGAGCTGCGCGATCCGCTGACAGGTTTCTACGAAACGCGCGATGGCCGCTGGATCCAGCTTCACACAAACTTCAAGCATCATCGCGATGGTGTGGTGAAGCTCCTCGGCTGCGCCAACGATCACGCCGGCGTCAGCGAGGCGATCCGCCGCTGGGACGGCGCCCCGCTCGACGAAGCCCTCGCCGACGCCGGCCTCTGCGCCGCGCTGATCCGCACGCCGGAAGAATGGTCGATGCTGCCGCAAGCCTGCGCCATCGCCGAAACGCCGCTGCTTGAAATCACCAGACTTGGCGATGCACCGCCTGAACCCGTTGGCGACGGCGAGCGACCTCTGTCCGGCGTTCGCGTGCTCGATCTGAGCCGCATCATCGCGGGCCCGGTGGCGGGGCGCACGCTCGCCGAACACGGCGCCGATGTCCTCTTGATCAACGGTCCGCATCTGCCGAACATTGCGCCTTTGGTTATCGACAACGGCCGCGGCAAACGCTCCGCCACCCTCGATCTGCGCGATGAAACCGGCCGCACCGCCTTGCGCGCGCTGCTGAAAGACGCCGATGTGTTCCTGCAGGGCTACAGGCCCGGCGCGCTCGAGGCCAAGGGCTTCGGCCCTGAGGAAGCCGCGCGGGAACGGCCGGGGATCGTGTACGTGACGGTATCGGCGTATGGACACAAGGGGCCGTGGTCGCAGCGCCGTGGCTTCGACAGCCTCGTGCAGTCGGCGAGCGGTATTGCGTGGACCGAAGCCCAGGCTGCCGGCCAGACGAACCCGCGTCATCTGCCGTGTCAGGCGCTTGATCACGCGACTGGCTATCTCGCAGCATTCGGCGCAATGACCGCGTTGCAACGCCGCGCCGAGGAGGGCGGAAGCTGGCATGTGCGGGTATCGCTGGCGGGAACGGGGCGCTGGCTGCAATCGATGGGTTTGATCGAAGACGGGCAAAAGATCCACGATCCGAATATCGATGACGTGCGCGATGTGCTTCAAACCATCGAATCGCCGTTCGGGTCGCTTACGCTCACACAGCCGCCCGAGCGTATGTCGATAACGCCGCCATTCTGGTTCTCGCCGCCGGTCGAGATCGGTACGGACGAGCCGCGCTGGACGTGATGATTACTTTCGCAACTCCGCAACGAAGTCGTAGTAATCGTTGCGGCAGTAGGTATCGGTGAGTTCGATCGGGCGCTGATCGGCCGTATAACCCACGCGTGTGATCAGCAGCAACGCATCGTGTGGCGCGATGCCCATCTGCGTGGCGATTTCGTCGCTCGCATTCACCGCGCGAAAATGCTGCAAGGCCCGCACGATAGACAAGTTCCGCTGTTCCAGAAAGCTGTAGAGCGAATCGCCGATCGCGTCCGGGTCGGGAATCAGCGCTGCCGGAAAGGTCGAATTCTCGACCGCCATGACAATGCCATCGGCCGTTCGCAAGCGCCGCAAGCGCGCAACGGCCGCCGCCGGCGATAACCCGAGCTGGATCACTTCGTCGCGATTCGCGGGTTCGATCACGCGCGAAAGCCACTGCGATCCGGGTGTAAATCCACGTCTGCGCAGCATTTCGCTGAAGCTCGACAAACGCGAAAGCGGGTCTTCGTAACGCGGCGTGATAAACGAACCCGCGCCTTGCGTGCGTCGTATGAGTCCTTGTTCGACCAGGAGCGCGATGGCTTTGCGGGAGGTGATCCGCGACACCCCGAGCGCCTCCGACAACACGCGTTCGGATGGCAATGCTTCACCGGCGTTCCAGCGGTTATCGTGAATCGCATTACCGAGCTTGCGGGCGAGTTGCAGGTAAAGCGGAGTGTCACTGTCCGGGTCCGGGCGCAAATCGCGCCAGCGGTCTTCCGATGTGGAGTTCATATTGCGCAGGAAGTGAGGACCAAGCGGCGATTCTAAGACAAGCGGCGCAATGGCGGTTTGCTTTCGTTCGTAAGCAGAAACCATCAGGCGGCTTGGAATATCGCAGAACGCAGCCGATCAACGCGAAACGTCCGCCGAAGCGGACGTTTTCAACGCGCGATGCCAACCGCGAAAACCGTCAGGCGGTAGCCGCACCGCCCAGGCCGCGCCCGGTGCGCATGTACAACCCGACGGTCAGCGCCACGCCCGCCGCCGATGCAATCGCCGCAAACAGGTACACCGAGCTGAAGCCGAATTCTCCGGCGACGTACCCTGCCAGCGGCCCGGTCACGCCCAGCGACAAGTCTAGGAACACTGAATACGCCGATAACGCTGCACCGCGGCTTGCTGGCGGAACGAGTCCGACCGCTTCCACGCCCAACGCCGGGAAGATCAGCGCGAAGCCGAAGCCGGTCAGTGCGGCGCCGGCCAGCGCGAAGGCCGGGTCGGCGGCAAGCCAGAGCATCAGCAGGCCCACGCACTCGAAAGCGAACGAAACAATAGCGACGCGAAAGCCGCCGAAGACCTTGATGGTGTTCGCGAAGAGCAATCGCGCGCCGACGAACATCGTGCCGAACACAGTCAGCGAAAGCGCGGCGTTCGGCCAATTATGCGCGGCGTAAAACAGGGTGATGAACGTGGCGATGGACCCGAATCCCGCCGATCCTAGCGCGAGACCCATTCCGTGCGGCAATACGCGGAAGAACACGCTCCTGTACGACATCCGCTCGCCGTGAACCACCGGCACCGGACCCATGCGCGTAGCGAGCCAGTAGCCGAGGCCGCCGAGCGCGATCACGAACGTTCCCAGCGATGCAAACCCGAGCGTGTGCTCCATCGCCACGCCCAGCGGCGCACCAAGCGCGAGCGCGCCATAAGTGGCGATGCCGTTCCACGAGATCACGCGTCCGCTCTGATTGGGCCCGACCCGTCCGATACCCCACGTGATCGCGCCCGTGCCGACGAGACTCTCGCCAAATCCAAGCACCAGCCGGCTGACGATCAGCAGCGCGAGGCTCACCGAATGCCATTGCTCGGCGAGCGCCGCGCACAGCAACAGCACGCCGCTGATTCCACAGGCGGTCAGCCCGCGCAAGACGGTCTGCTTCGGACCGATGCTGTCGGCGGCGCGCCCGGCGAGTGGCCGCGATGCCAGCGTCGCGAAGTACTGCACGCTGATCGCCACGCCCGCCATCACTGAACCATATTCGAGATTCAGATGCACGAAACCCGGAAGCACTGCGAGCGGAATGCCGATGGTCAGGTAACAAATGAACGTGAAAGCGACGACGGCGACAATCCGGCCGGTAATGGCGAGATCGGCGCGGCGGGACAGCGGGGCTTCGGTGGACATTGGGGTAAGTGCGGGGTTGATCTTCCTGAAGAAGCGTGATTTTCCCATAGGTTTGGGCAAACCGTGCGACGTAAATAGTATTTCTACGACCGCTTAAGACTCCGGAAGCCCCGTCTCACAATGGATTGCAGTATTTTCAGATTCGACTGAAAACTTTCGGAAAAATGGAATGTCCTCCAAAACCGGCATTCTTACCGGTTCTAATTGCGCGGGGGCTGTCCGGTGAGATCTCCGGAGACGTCGCTCATCAGCGCTTGCAGCCATGCCAGATCGGTCGGACGGCTGACTTCGGGCAAGCACATCAGGTAGCTTTCGATGGGTGGAAACTCGATCGGCGACTCCATCACCACCAGCGGCAAAAGCGCCGCGTAATGCAACGCAAAGCGGCGCGTGGCGGTGAAGATCAGGTCCGATTGCAGCAGCGTCTGCGGCACGAGGCCAAAGTAGGGAAGGGTGGCGACAATGCGTCGCTTGATGCCGGCGCTCTCCAGACCGATATCGATGGGATGCCGTTTTGCCCCGCTATAAGCCGTCGGCGCAAGGTGCGCGGCCAGCGCATATCGCGAGGCTGTGAGCGGTTCCCGCGCTAGCGGATGGCCGCGGCGCATGAGGCAGACGAAGTGATCGGTGAACAATTCGCGGCGCGCGAAACGCGATTCCGGATTTTCCCAGTTGCCGACGACCAGATCGAGATCGCCGTCATCGAGCGCGGCTTCGTGGTCGAGCGTCGGGCTCAGCGATTCGATTTCCAGCCGCGCATTGGGCGCCGCGGCGCGGAACGCGCGGATCATCGTCGGCATGAAGAAGTCGTTCAGATAATCCGGCGCGGCCACGCGGAAGGTTCGGCGGGACGTGGCGGGATCGAAGATGCCGTGCGGCGTGGCGACGAATTCCACTTCGCGCAGCGCGCGCTGCGTGGCGGGCAGCAGCGATGCGCCGTATTCCGTCGGCACCATGCCTTGCTTGCCGCGCACGAGGATCGGATCGCCCAGCAGATCGCGCAAACGCCGCAAGGCCGTGCTGATGGCCGGCTGCGTCTGGCTCAGGCGCATTGCCGCTTGCGTGACGCTGCGCTCGGTCAGAAGCGTTTGCAGGACGCGGATCAGCCAGATATCGAGGGAATCGGTCGAGCTTGAATCGTCGGAGTCGGCGGGATCGTTCATGGGCAAGGCGTTTTTCGGGCGGGCGCTACACAGAAAACCATGGCGATGCACGCCGGAGCCGTTACGTTAAGCCCGCCCGATCCCGCACGCCATAGCGTGGCCGCTATGCGCGGCATACGAACGGCCGCCGTCGCGCTTCAGCTCCGCCGCGCGATTACATCTGCGGCGCCATCCTCGGCAGGTTGCTGATCCGCTGGACTTCGGCCGCTTCCAGCCAGTTCGGCGACCGGGCCACGTAAAGGACCATCGGCAAGGTGTCTTCGCCCCAGAACAATTGCTGGTTCACCACGAAGGTCGGCACGCCAAATACCCCAAGTTCGATTGCGCGCTCGACGTTCGCCTGCAGCGTCGCCTTGACGTCCTCGAGCTCGATCATCTTTGCACCGTCGGGCAAACCGACATGGCGGCAGAGATCGTCGAACCCTTCTTCCGTCGATGGATCGCGGCCCTGTTTCCAGATGAACCGGAAAATCTCGCGGATGCAGCCGACTTCCCCGCCCGAAGCCACCGCGAGCCGCAGCGCCTTGGACGAGTCGAACGGATGCGACGGCGGCATTTTGAAAGGAATGCCCAGTTGCTCGGCACGGAACAGCGCGTAGCGGTACATGAAGACGCGCTTGGGCGGAATCGAGCCCGGCATCGGCTGACCCCAGTGCTTGAGCAGCTTCAAATAATCGATCGGCAACACCTCGAACGGCATGTTCGGCCACTTTTCATGCTGTTCCAGCAGCAGATATGAAAAGGGAGAATTGAAGTCGAAAAAAAAGTACGGCTGGCGCGGATCGGTGGAAGGCGAAGAGCTCATTTGAATCTCCCTGGCATTTCGATGCCCCTCGTGATGCACTTCATGACGCTCATTACGCGGCGCCTGTAACTCAGGTTACCGTCGTTTCAGCTTTCGATATTACGTGGTGTGCTCAACGCTGTCTGCCTGCGCGTCGAGCGCGACGGTCTGGGCGAGGGTCAAACGCTGCCGCACGAAGCCGATATGTTCCCGCAGCACATAGAACTGGTCGGCATAAGCGAGCGGCATTTTCATCTGATTCACCTTTGCCTCGATATCGTCCAGCCGATCGATCAGCGCTTCGCGCTGGGCGGTGTCCGGATCGGTCATCGCCTCACGTTCGATCGCAATTAGTGCGCCATAGATCTTGTAGATGCGCGATCTCACGCGCCAGCGGTAGAGCCCCGGCACGAGCCGGAAGCCCGGAATCAGCACCACGATGATCGGCACCAGCAGCACGATCACCCGGTCCGCCAGGCTCGCGATCCAGAAGGGCAGGGTCCGGTACAGGAAGCCCTTGCCCGATTTGTAGTAACGCTCGGCGTCGTCGCTGATGCGAAATTCGTGCGCGAGCGGCGCGGGGAATTCGTTGGCCGACTGCATCAGGTTCGCGCGGCCGTGGACCTCCTTCGCAGCTTCGATCAACAGGTCGGAGAGCGCCGGATGCAAACCCTCACGCGCGATGAGTTCGGCCGTGGGCGCGATCAGGCGGATGCGATGTTCGGGCAGGTTCTTGGCGAGGTCGAAGGCGCCCATCGGCAGGTTCAGGACGGTCAAGTATGGAAAGCGGCGGGCGTAGGCGTCGGCCTGGGCGAAATCGAAGAAATGGATGCCGGGCGTCCTGTACAACTTCCCCATGGTCGGCGGCTGGGCGGAATCGCCGGTGAGAAACGCGGCGTCGATACTGCCGTTCGACAGGGCTTCGGCGGCGGCGTCGCCCGCGAGCGGCAAGAGTTCGGTATTGCCGCCAGGCTCGATCCCGTTCGCTTTCAGGATCGCTAGCGCCAGTGCGCGTGTGCCGCTGCCTTCGGTGCTGATCGCAAGGCGCTTGCCCTTCAGCTCGGATAGCCGCGTCAACACTGGCCCGCGATAAAACACCGCCAAGGGCACGTAAGCCACGCTCCCGAGAGACACCAGGTCGTCGTGTTTATCGGATGTGGCCGGCGCACTGCCTGGGACAATGGCGGCGGCCGCCGACATGCCGCCCTGCACAAAAGCGACATCGACCTTGGCGTTCGGGTCTTCGAGCTTCTGCAGGTTATCGAGTGAACCTTGCGATTCCAGCACGTTCAGCGTGATGCCGTTGCGCGCGAGAATCTTCTTGTACTGCTGAGCGTTGTTCCAGAACGAACTGCCCTTCGTGCCCGCGGACATGGTCAGCGTACTGGGCGGCGCGGGCTGGATCAGGCGCACGGCGAGATAGATGGCAGCCGCGCTGATCAAGAGGATCGGGCCGAACGAGATCGCAAGATCGCGCCACGAGATGGCGACAAACCGCGCCATGGAAGGCGCAATGCGCCGTACGCGCGGCTTTGGCGGATTGTCCGAGGGAGAGGGTTTCTGGCCGGGAGGTTGGATCATTGTCGAGTTTGCTAAGGCAGAATTTGAAGCAGGACTTGAGACTGGACTCGCGGCGGCACCATAAAACCTTGCAGCTGCGGGTCTTTGACGCGATGGAAGGCAGACTATAAAAGGGAAAACCCTGGTTCACTAAACAGGCAAACCGCCGCGCTTGGCGCATTATTCGACCGGTCCGAAATGTCGCCGATGTTACATGAACGCCAATACGCCGAAATCAGGGGCACGCCCTAAGCCGTGGTCATCGAGCGTCAGTTTTCATATCGGGCGTCACGATAAACGCACGGATGCGTGTCATCGTGTTAAATGCTTTGCGCTTCTGGCAAGGCTGGATTAAATTGACGTTCGCCGCCGCAGAACCAGCATCCGCGCCGCCAACCGGCATTTCGGAGCAAGTGCTCCGTGCAGAACCGGAAGCGTCGTACGATGTGCGGCAGTGCGTGTCCCGAAAGAACGGAGTGACATCCGCAATGACACCCGTACAAGAATCACCGGACATTCGTTTTTTTCGCCAGTCTCTCGCAACGCCGTGTCGCCAGCATCGCCGGTATCGTCCGTCTACGTCGACTGTTCGAGGTCACCGTTAGTCGGCAAACCGCAAGATGTCGTAGTAAGCCGCTGGGTTGATGCGGTTCAAAAGAAGCACAAAGAAGTACAACTTGCGAAGTCCAAAGCGAAACAAAAGGAGAAACCATGAAAGCAGTCGATATGTTGAAGGCACTGGGCGTCGTGCTGTGCGTCGCGGTGGCATCGAGCGCCTATGCTCAATCAAGCGATGCTGCGCCCTCGGACGCAATGTCGGCGAAGGCTGACGCCAAGACCATGAAGAAGACCGATCGCAAGCTCGGTCTCGATGTGCGCCGTGCATTGGGCAAGGCACAGGGCATCGACGTGTCGAACATCTTCGTACGCGCACGTAGCGGCGCAGTCGTCCTGACGGGTTCGGTGCCGGACGGCGCGCAGATCCCGAAGGCCGAAGAAATCGCGAAGGGCGTGGCCGGCGTGAAGTCGGTATCGAACAAGCTTTCGCTCGCACCGCAAAACGGTTCGTGATGCAGGCCTGAACTACAGGCTTTCGGAAAGCCGCGGCGTTGTCCTTTGTAACGACGCGGCTTGAGGGAAATCGAATGGTTCAAGAACGGGTTCCAGCGCCTTGCGCGCCGGAACCCGTTTTGTATTGGTAGTCCGGGTATTGCCGGGTAGTGGCGCTGCATCGGTTTGTGGTTGAGTGACGAGGTTGCGTCGACCTTGCGCGGACCTTGCGGATTGCTCTCCCGCTTGATATTGGGCTGTGTCGTGGTCGGCGTATGGCGCGTTCAACCGACAAAAATTCAGGGAGACACGATGAAGCGATTTCCGGTAGTCATGATGCTCGCCGCGCTGGTTGGCGCAGGCTTGGCGGCGTGCCACGGCAACGATGACGACCATGGCTCGCAGACCAATTCACTGCCGAGCTTCATCTCGGGCAGCGTGCGCACCCAAACCTACGACGGCAACACCGACGACCTACTGACCGCCGGGCTGGGCAAGAGCGGGCTGGCATCGGCGAGTGCGCCTTCGGTTGCGAACGCGTCCTCGCCTACGGCTGCCGAACTCAGGCGGCTTGCGATCTACTCGAATTATCGGGCGCTCGTGGACATGTCCGCGAACGGCGGCTACGGGCGTTTCTGGGGGCCCAATGTCGATCTAAACGGCAACGATACCCTCGGCGAAGGCAAGATCGTAGGCAAGGAATATCTCGCATACGCCGACGATGGCAGCGGAAAGAAGAACGTGAGCCTCCTCGTGCAGATTCCGGCGAGCTTCAACCCGGACCAGCCGTGCATTGTGACGGCGGCATCGTCGGGGTCTCGCGGCGTGTATGGGGCGATATCGGCGGCGGGCGAGTGGGGCCTGAAGCGCGGCTGCGCGGTGGCTTATACCGACAAAGGCAGCGGCAACGGCGCGTACGAACTCGCGACGAACCTCGTTACGCTGATCGACGGGACCTTGTCCAACGCGACGGGTGCCGGCAAGAGCAGCGAATTCACCGCCAATCCAGGTGCGACCAGCATCGCTGCATTTAACACGCAGTTCCCCAACCGGTACGCGTTCAAGCACGCCCACTCGCAGCAGAACCCGGAAAAGGACTGGGGCACGAACACATTGCAAGCCATCCAGTTCGCGTACTGGGCGCTCAACGATACCTTCGGCGCAGTCGATGGCACCAACCACAAGACGCGCTACAACCGCGGCGACGTGACGACGATAGCGGCGTCGGTGAGCAATGGCGGCGGCGCGTCGCTCGCCGCGGCCGAGCAGGATACGCAAGGCTGGATCACGGCGGTGGTTGTCGGCGAGCCGCAGATCAACCTGAAGGTTCCGTCGCAGGTGTCCGTGCGTCAGGGCGGCGTGCCGGTGGCTTCGTTCGGGCGTCCGCTTGCCGACTACATGTCGCTTGCGAACCTGCTGCAGCCTTGCGCGGCGCTGGCCCCGGCAGCAACGGGCGCGCCTTATCTGACGGCGCTGCCGCTAACTACGACGACGGCAATCCGCACGGCGCGATGTGTGTCGCTGGCGGCCAACGGCGTGATTTCCGGCGGCGATATCATCAGCCAGGCGAACAGCGCGCTGGCCCAGCTTCATCAGGCGGGATATCTGACGGACTCGGACCTTCTGCAAGCGCCGATGTGGGATTCGCAGGCGGTGCCGGCGGTCGCGGTCACGTATGCCAACGCGTACACGCAGTCGAGCGTGACGGACAACCTGTGCAACTTCAGCTTCGGCACGACCAACGCGCTCACCGGCGCGGCGGGCGTGACGCCGCTCGTCTCGCCGATGCCAACCGTCTTCGGCAACGGCAACGGCGTGCCGCCGACCAACGGCATCAACCTCGTCTATAACGCGGGAAATTCCGGCGCGGCGGATCATCGCTTCGCCACCGCCGATGCCAGCTTTGCCGGCGCGTTCTGCGTGCGCGGCCTCTGGACCAATGGCGATGCTCGGATGACAGCGAGCGTCGATGCCATCCGCGTGAATGCGAACCTGCACGGGAAGCCGGCGATCATCGTGCAGGGCCGCTCGGACACGCTCGTGCCGATCAACCATGCGTCGCGCCCGTACGCCGCCATGAACAAGCTCGCCGAGGGGAATTCAAGCAATCTGTCGTTCTACGAGGTGACGAACGGCCAGCATTTCGATGCGTTCCTGAGCGTCGCGGGGTTCGATAATCGATTCATCCCGCTGCACTACTACAACCTGCAGGCGCTGAACCTGATGTGGGCGCACTTGAAAAACAACGCGCCGCTTCCGCCTTCGCAGGTCGTGCGCACCGTGCCGCGAGGCGGCGCGGCGGGGGCGGCGCCGGCGTTATCCGTGGCGAATCTGCCGGCGATCTCGGCTGCACCGGGCGGCAACGCGATCACTTTTAGCGGTGGTTCGGTGAACGTGCCGGAGTGAGACGCTGTCTTACGGCGCCGGCGTTGGCGATGAAGCCGGCAGCGCCGGCACACTCACCACCGGCGTCTGCACGACGATCGGCGTTGGCGTCAGCTCCGGCGAATTCAATATCAGCGATGGCGCGAGCGGCCGGCTGGTGACATCGTCGCCGGGAATGGGAGAGCTGCGCGGCACCGTGCGCAGGTAATGGCCGACGAGACCGAAGAACCGATCGTAGAACTTGCCCGCCGGTACGGTCTCGCTCGAAATCTTGACCATGGAGTCGCTGTTCGAGCGGATCGGCAGCGACAACGATCCGAGTACGCTCAACCCCACGCTCGCCGATGTATCGCTTTTCTTGAGCGTATAGCCGTCCTGCACAGCGTTCACATACGCGATGCTGGTGTTGCTCGCGTTCTCGCCTGGCGTGCAGACCACATGAAAGGACACCACCACGTGCGAGTCCGGCGTTGGCTGGAAATTCTTGGTGGCATCGACGGTATCGGGCTGGGCCATCGTCGTCATGTAGCCTTGGCTTAGCAACGCGCGGCGCGATGCTTCGCAGGTTTCCTGGCTGGTTGCGTCGTAGTTGTGCGCGAACGGGCTTACGCCGGTGGAAAACATCTCCGCCTGGTAGCTCGGCGTGGGCGTCGCTTTACCGGCGCACGCGGCGAGGATCAGCAGGGGAAAGGCGAGGGGAAGATGGGAAAGCGGCTTGTACATGACAGTCTGCTGGACGAATCGAGGGACATCGGCGGGCTAGATTGTAGTGTGCCGTGAGGGCAGGCGTAAAAAGGTGCAAAATTACACAAGAGCAATTTGACCTATGAAACGGCTTGCGCCTAGTTCTATTTCGAACTCGCGCTTTTATCGAGGGATGTTCACATGAGAAAAAAATCTGTATTGGAGAACAAACCGACCGAGGTCATTCAGGCGCCGAAAGACACGCCATGTGAAGAAGTTGCCGAACTTACGAACGAGCATGATAAGAACACAGCCTCACTTAATCACGCGTGCACCGCTCGGCCTGATTGGGCTTCATTTGCCGCTGAACCGGCCGCTGGTATCGATTTCCTTGACTTGCGTCCGGATGTGATTCCAATCCTGCAGCCTTCCAGGCGGTAAAAAACCTGAAGATCGGGCCGGCACCCAAGCCTCGTTTCGAGGTTCAACGAGCCTTGAACTGCGGAAGCTATCGGTACAAGGCTTCGCAGCCACTTGTCATTCAACGTTAGCCGTGGTCAGTTTTGCGTGACAATCAGCAGCATCTGCGCACCTGAAATACGTTCCCGGCTAGGTCAGCCCGACTGTCGCGATCTAATGGTAGACCTCCCCTCCGGTTTGAGTGGTTAATGCCCCCTCCACTCTGGCATACCGAGGCCGTCAATGGGTGGGGACGTCCATCACATTGTATTTATGATCGGATAACGGCGTTGCGTGGAAAAGCGCGCTTCAACCGCCTGCGATCGACTGGAAGTCGGCGTAGGTTTCCGTGTAATTGGCAGTCTTGCCGCCCGAGGTCACGGTGATCCCAACTATGTTCGCGTTCACGGCAGATAACGTCTCGACAGTGTCATTGGTCGTCAGCTGCACGACACCTTGCTGAAGTTCACCGCCCGTGACCATGACGGCAGTCGGCGTCGACACGTTGAATGCAATGACCGCATCGCTCGCTGACACGCTTACTGCGGCGCTGCTCGTGACCGAATCCGTTGTGGGGTTCGTCCCGTGGATGCGCGTCATGGCCAGTGATGACACGGTGATCGTGCCACTCACATCACCCGAGGTTGCCGTGCTCTGCGTGCGGTTGATCGTGATCGAAGGCGCGGTCGCCGTCGTGGTGGTCAAGCCCGTGCTTGCATCGAAGGACACGGCGATGTTGATCGTGCCATTGAGCACATTGGTTCCCTTGCCCGATACCAGCGTTACGTTGTTGGCGGTTTCGGTGGCGGTGTAAGCCCAATTGCTGGTCTTGCTGCCGACCTGGCCGCTCGCGCTCTGGACCTGAAGCGAGATCGTGCCCGATGCCTTCGCGTCGCTCGCGACTGTCGCTGCCTGTACTTGCCCAATGCACTGATTGAAGGTGACCGTCGCGCTCTCGCCCGCTTGCAGGCCGGCTGCGCCCGCGCTCTGTGCGACGACATCGACAGAACCGCCCCCCGCGCACGCCGTGCTCGATGCACCCGTGGCAGACGACACATCCTGCACGAAGGACGACACCACCGACGTATAGATCGCCGCCACGCCCGGACCTGCGAGCATGCCGAATGCGCCGGCATACTTGGCCACGTGTTCGCTCTGAATCGCAGTCGAAAGTTTCAGCACGTTGGAAACCGGCGCGTCGGAGCCGCCGCCTCCGCCGCAGGCGTTCAAACACAATGATGTCGTGATAACAGCCGCCGCTGCGATAGATCGAATCCCTTGATACAAAGCCATGCCAACTCCAAACGTTTTCTTGCCGCGCGTTTGCGCGGAATCGTGAACGGGGCGTGCCCCAGATAACTGAGCGGGTTTGCGGGGAAAGCGGCGTAACCGTATGAACCGCGGAACCCAAGTGTGAAACGGATTATCACGGTCTGCGAAACGAATCGATTCACCGAACAACGGCCAGAAAGATAGGCAATTCGAGCGGCACTTAAAAACGGTCGGCGCAAGTTTTTATCAGAGGAAAATTAAGCGCAGGAACGCGCTGCAGGCCGCTGTGCAAAACGGCGTGCGGTCATTTTTCCTTATTTCGAATTACGCTCAAAAGCGGCCGCTATTCACAGCATTGAATCGAATCCTGAAACCTTAAAGTCTCGACTTCTTGAAAATTTGAGTTAACAAGGAGAGGGGCGGTGAGGAAATTTTTGAGCGCAGCGGCGGCTGCGGGTGTGGCGGTATGTGCATCGAACGTGCAAGCGCAGGAAATCTATGCGCATGCTGGAACATTGGGCGCAGGTCTCGGGGCCGCCTACTCGCTATCAACATGGGCGGGCGTACACGCAGAGGTGGAAGGCTTCGGTCTTTCGCACTCGGTAACAGTGGATGAAAACAAGTACGACGGGCATCTGAGCCTTAAGCAAGGCGGCGTATATCTTGACTTGTTTCCGTTTCGCAATAGTGGCTTTCGAGTTACCGGCGGTGCGCTCATCAACGATGACGAGTTGAGAGCCCACGCCGTTCCAAACGCGCAAGGCAACTACAAAATCGGCGATGATTTCGTACCCGCGGTGGGCGCGGCGCCGTCAGCAGTGGCGAAGCTGCCGACAGTGATGCCGTACATCGGACTGGGATACGGGCACAAGCCGGCTTCGAAGGGGTTTGGCTTCACCTTCGACATTGGTGCGGCCTATGGTCGGCCGCATGTGGACTACAACATCCCGGCAATCTACAGCTTGTTCACATCACAGGACAACATTCTGCAGGCCGAGCAGAAAGTGACCCGTGAAGTGGAGAAGTACCACTGGTATCCGGTGGTGCAGTTGGGGATTAGTTATCGGTTCTGATCGACTCGCGTGATGACACAGCGCGGACCCGGTTAGTCCTTAAGCAATCGGATTGCTGTTGTCGCCGCTCGGCCATTTCCGGACGCTCGGGAGCGAGTGCCAGATCGTGGACAATCGCCTGAATTTCAAGAAGCTTGTCACTGAATCGCAGCCGCTTTAGATCCTGCTTGTTAATGGTGGGACCGTTGAATACACCGACCTGAATGAATCACCGCCTCCCACCCGAGAGAGTTCGAACTAACTGCGATCCCTTTCTTGACGGCCGGCTGAATCGTTGCTCTACAACGGTGGCTCCCCACTGTTGGCCTTCTGCCTCGTCCGTCAATTGAAATCCCGCTGACTCGTATAAGTGCCGCGCTGCTTCAAGGCTTTGAAGGTCCAAAGATACGTATCGTCAAAGTGCGTGTCGACAAATGCCATTGCACGCGCAATCAACTGACGTCCAATGCCGGAACCCCGCAATAAATCGTCAACGATGAACCATCGCAAGTGAGCAACGCGCGTTCTAGCATCGCCATCGATTGCCAGCGAAGCCAGACATCTCCCGTTCTCCACAAACAGCCAGAGCACTTCGTTTTGATCGGGCAACGAGGCGTTAATGGAATGGACGCCCCCACCCGAAACGGCACCTATGTGCCAAAGTGGGTGCTCACAACAGGCACTCGAACGGGTGCATCCATCATGACTGTAACGACGATAGGCATCGACTTGGCAAAAAATGTGTTTCAGGTCCACGGCGTTGATGAGCGCGGCAAAACGGCTCTCAGGAAACAGTTAAAGCGAGCTCAGGTTGCTGAATTTTTTGCGAATATACCGCCTAGCGTTGTTGGGATGGAAGCCTGTGGCAGTGCGCACTACTGGCGAGAAAACTGCAGTCCTTTGGCCACACGGTCTGTCTGATGGCGCCGCAGTTCGTCAAACCCTACGTCAAGACCAATAAAAACGATGTCGCAGATGCTGAGGCGATCTGCGAGGCCGTCGCGCGACCGAACATGAGATTTGTGCCCATCAAAAACGTCGAGCAACAGGCTGTCCTGTCGCTGCATCGGGCACGTCAAGGCTTCGTGAAAGCCCGTACCGCGCAGGCTAACCAGATCCGAGGGTTGCTTGCGGAATTTGGACTGGTTGTAGCTCAAGGTATTGCGCACATTGCCAAGCAGGTGCCGGAATTGATCGAAGACGCGACCAATGAACTCCCGAGCACGTTCCGTCTGCTCGTGCAACGATTGATGGAACACCTGAAGGAACTCCACCGTCAAGTCGACGAAATCGGGGCCCAAATCGAAACGTGGCATCGGAGTTGTGAGTTGAGTTGCAAGCTCGCGAAAGTCCCTGGGATCGGTCCGATTACTGCTAGTGCGCTGACCGCAACCATCGGCAACGCGCGTAACTTCTCCAGCGGTCGTCAGTTGGCTGCGTGGCTCGGTCTCGTTCCCCGACAGAATTCGAGCGGTGGAAAGAATGTGTTGCTTGGCATCAGCAAACGAGGGGACCCTTATCTGCGAACATTGCTTATCCACGGCGCCCGTGCGGTCATCTACAGAGCGAAGCTCAAAGGTGCAACAGGCAGTTGGCTCCAAACGTTGCTTGCACGACGAAATGTCAATGTGACCGCCGTCGCGCTAGCAAACAAGAACGCACGCATCATCTGGGCGCTGCTCGCACACAATCGGGATTTCAGTTCCGATTACATGTCTGCAGAGGCGTGACCAACTACGCAGACCTGAATTCAAGGACACCAACGCATTCATAAGAGATTTCCCATATCACCGATTGCTCAGGCGATCAAACAGTGATGGCAAGACGGTCAGACCGCGGTTAGCAGAAGCCTGATTTGCAACACGAGCGTGAAGCTCGCAGCGTTGATAAGGCGCCGACCAGCGAATTCCATCAGGGACAGCAGGCATGAGCCTGACACGAAGTCCGGATACACGGCTGCAATCTCCACCTTCGAACCATCGCGGAATGAATCGTTTGACAAGCCGGGGGCGTCCATACATGTTGCAAAAATCGACAGTTCAGGCGGGCGTACACCCACGATTCTAAATTCATGAATTACGCACGGACTGCGGGCGTGCAAGTGTGACCATGTGGTTGATGATGCCAACACGGATGGCGACCTCCGTCGCTTGTGAACCAATGCAGCGCGCCGAAAGACAATTCCCCGTGAGCGTTTTATACCGGTACATCGTATTTTCGATCAGCGAACGTCGGTGGTAGCCACTTTGCTTCTTCCATTCGCCTCGGCCATCTCGCGCGATGTCGTCGATCGCCTCATTGCGCCAGCTTGCTCCGGGTGTGCCCTCAGACCAAGGTTTCGCGCCTTCACGCGGCGGAATTGATGGCGTGGCGCCGCGCCCAGCGATCACCCTATGGCACTGCTTCGTATCGTAGGCACCGTCACCGCCTACCGTATCGATGGGTTCATCGACAGGAATCTGCGCCAACAAACCGGGCTATGCACTTGCGTCGTCGACATCCTGATGCATCATCAGCGCCGCGCGTATCTGCCCCGTCTTTACGTCCACAATCCGACCTGCCGCGCTCGATGACGAGGCGGACCTTGAGTGAAGTGCGTTTAATATGCGTTATACGTGTATCGCACGAATCCAACGACACATCCGTACTGCTGGAGGCTAACCATGCTCGCCATCCGCCTGCCCGAAGAAATTAAAGCTCGCCTGGAGACGCTTGCCAAGCGCACCGGGCGCAGCAAGACGTTCTATGCGCGTGAGGCCATTCTACAACACCTGGACGATCTGGAAGACCTCTATCTGGCTGAGCGGGCGGTTAAGCGTATCCAGGCAAAGGAACAGACGGCTGGGCTGGATGAGGTGGAGGCACGGCTTGGTCTGGCGGATTGAGGTCTCACAAACCGCTGAAAAGCAGCTTGCAAAACTGGACCGCGTGGTCGCCCGGGGCATCGTCGCGTTTCTGCGGGATCGGGTGTCGGTGATAAACGACCCGCGCGCGATCGGCGAGGCGCTCAAGGGCAGCGAACTGGTTGAATTCTGGAAGTATCGCGTTGGTGACTGGCGGCTGATCTGCCAGATCGAGGACGCGCACATCACAATTACGGTGTTACGGTTGGGCAACCGGCGTGAGATTTACCGCTGACCTTCCGACCGCACACGCATCCTCAGCCACAAACGTGTGCCAGTGGGTGGTCCTAGGGTCATTGAGGGTCACGCAAGCTAGCCGGCACAATGCGCAGCACGTCCAAATCAGGGTTGCCTTCGAAGCGAACCCGGACCGCTCCGCACTCCACCGTAATGGTTGGGTGCTGCGTAGATAGCGTGATTTGCACCGGGAGAAATGATTCTTGTGCCGGCAATAGCATCGCCGGTGGCGAGGGCGACCGTTGACGTCGCCACTTCGCGACCATGTTCGCGTTCAGACCGTGTTCCTGAGCAACCTCAGCGATCGAACTCCCGGGTCGTTAGCTTGCGCTGCCACCATTTCCCGGAATTCTTCCGTGTAGTTTCTTGAGCCGCGGGGGCAGCCCGGTGCGCTCACTTCCGTGATTCTGATTCCCACTAGATCTGGTGGGAATCAGAATGCCGAAGCCAAAACTTGCGCCGGGCCAATGACGGCCATCGTCGTCAAGATCAGCGCAGGCGACACGCGCCGTTGCGCCATCAGTGGTACCAGATGGAACGTGAGCGCAGCAAATGTGGCGTAGTAGGCTGTGAAGCACACTGCGAGCGCCCAGAATGTTGGCGTGCGTAGTGTGCGCCGTGTGGCCGCTGCATTGGCAGCTTCTGCGTCGCCTTGTAATTTGATTCTCCATCGCGTGGCGCATCCCGGCCGATCGCGAAGATGTGCAGCGGCAGGCAGATCGCCAGATTGAACGCCGCAAGCACGAGCAATGCGCCCCGCTAATCGCACCATTTGATGAGGCCTTGAGTTAGGGGGATGAAACCGTACTCGCAAAACCGGCTACCAGCGTAATGAGCGTGATCCGGGTGCGAAAGCTGTCAGGAAAATCGCGTGTGACCGCCGCGAAGACCGGATCGTAGAGCGTGTCAGCCATCGCGACGCCAAGACCGGCCCAGACGACAAACAATATCGCGAGGCTATGTGCCTGAGACCATAGCGCCAACATAGCCGCAGCAAGGATAGACCCGCAGACCATGACGCGACGGCCGTGGCCGCGATCGATCCACGTCCCGATGGGATACGCCGCGAGTCCCAAGATCAGCAGACCGATCGAGAGCGCTGCGTTGTGGCGGTACGGCTCTAACCTAGCGCGCTTTCCATCGGTACGACAAATAGCGCGAACGCGTAATAGATCGAACCCTACGACACGAGTTGCGCGGCTGCGAGTGCCCATGTCGCGCGGACGCCGTCACTCCGTTTCGCTGTCATCGGTATCGGCGTTGACGCTTACCACCTCTGGGTTCATCGCGGCGCTCGCCAGCGACGTCGCAAGCTCCGGATGCGCTTCTTTTCGCTCGCTGTAACGGTCGGTCAAGTACTCCGAGCGATCGCGCACGAGCAGCGTGAATTTGTACAGCTCTTCCATCACGTCGACGACGCGATCGTAGTAAGCCGATGGTTTCATTCGTCCCTCAGCATCGAATTCCTGCCAAGCCTTTGCCACCGACGACTGGTTCGGAATGGTCACCATGCGCATCCAGCGGCGAGCACGCGCAACGCATTGACCGCATTGAACGACTGCGATCCGCCGCACACCTGCATCACCGCGAGCGTGCGGCCTTGGGTCGAGCGGATGCCGCCGATTTCGAGCGGTAGCCAGTCGATCTGGTTTTTAAATACGGCCGTGAGCGTGCCGTGACGCTCCGGGCCGCACCATACTTGGCTTTCCGACCATTCCGACAGCGCGCGTAGTTCGGCCACTTTCGGATGATCAGCACTGACACTGTCGGTCACCGGCAGGCCGTGCGGATCGAAGCCCGTGTTTCGGCGCCGAAATGGCGCAGGATGCGTTCGGCTTCTAACGTTAATAATCGGCTGTATGACTTGGGGCGCAACGAACCGTAGATGAGCAGGATCCGTGGCGCATGTTGCGAAACCGCGCGCGGCTGCGCAAATGTACGAGGCGGGAGATCAGATTATTCAAGCGACTGGAGCCGCGCAAAAACTGGCCGCTCAGGCAGTCTGAGGGTCCGTCGGTTTCGGGTCGACTAGCGACTCTCAACCACCACGTCGTTAGCCGTTTGCTGCCTAATTTCGCGTCGCGCGGTCAGCAACTAAGTTGCCAATTCTTCCGCCCCGCAATTACTTACACCTTTCAATGGTGCTGATCCCAGCAAGCATTCGGGTGCACCGCACATTGGCAGTCCTCGGCGTCCCACGGTATATACCTGACACACAAATGACGACGTTCCTCGTCAGATCACTTGAAGACGAGCAGTGGCGTTGCCCGTGGTCTGCCGTATCGCCAAGAAGATCTCATGGTCGGTTTGCGGTAAGCGCTGGCGAACGCCAGTTGAATCGTTACAGTTCGAGATTCCGAAACCCGAGCGTATTTCTCGTCGTTCTCCATATCCTTCTTGAAATTACCGACTGGAGTGCCATATACTTAGCACTCGTCGCACGAGAGTGCTAACAGTTTTCCGGCCGGTGATTCTGTGAGTCGTCGGACGGGTTTCCCGCGTTTTTTAAAGTCTCAGTTAAGAAAGGAGTGTGTATGAACCTTCGTCCTTTGCACGATCGCGTCATCGTCAAGCGTCTGGATCAGGAAACCAAGACTGCCTCGGGCCTCATCATCCCCGACGCTGCAGCTGAAAAGCCGGATCAAGGCGAAATCCTGGCTGTCGGCCCGGGCAAGCGCGATGACAAGGGTACGCAAAACGCCCTCGACGTCAAAGTGGGCGACCGCGTGCTGTTCGGTAAATACGCTGGTCAGACCGTCAAGGTCGATGGCAATGAACTGCTCGTGATGCGCGAAGAAGACATCATGGCCGTTCTGGTCAAGTAATCACCTTCAAGCCTGCGGCCCCCAAGCCGGCGCGATCGAACCGCTTTCCCGCGACTCTCGCCCGGCCTGGAATAAGCCAAAACTGAAACGAATTAAGGAGTTTGAATATGGCAGCTAAAGAAGTCGTATTTGGCGATATCGCCCGTGCAAAGATGGTTGAAGGCGTGAACATCCTGGCCAATGCGGTCAAGGTCACGCTGGGCCCGAAGGGCCGTAACGTCGTCCTGGAACGCAGCTTCGGCGGCCCGACGGTCACGAAGGACGGTGTTTCGGTTGCGAAAGAAATCGAATTGAAAGACAAGCTCCAAAACATGGGCGCGCAAATGGTGAAGGAAGTTGCTTCCCGCACCAGCGACAACGCCGGCGACGGCACGACGACGGCTACGGTTCTCGCCCAGTCGATCGTTCGCGAAGGCATGAAGTATGTTGCATCGGGCATGAACCCGATGGACCTGAAGCGCGGTATCGACAAGGCAGTGACCGCTGCTATCGAAGAACTGCGCAAGATCAGCAAGCCTTGCACGACGAACAAAGAAATCGCACAAGTCGGCGCGATTTCGGCTAACAGCGATTCGTCGATTGGTGACCGCATTGCAGAAGCAATGGACAAGGTCGGCAAGGAAGGCGTGATCACGGTTGAAGACGGCAAGTCGCTGGAAGACGAGCTGGACGTGGTTGAAGGTATGCAATTCGACCGCGGCTACCTGTCACCGTACTTCATCAACACGCCGGAAAAGCAAGTCGCCATTCTCGAAAACCCGTTCGTGCTGCTGCACGACAAGAAGGTTTCGAACATCCGCGATCTGCTCCCGATCCTGGAACAGGTTGCCAAGGCTGGCCGCCCGCTGCTGATCATCGCTGAAGATGTCGAAGGCGAAGCACTGGCTACGCTGGTTGTGAACAACATCCGCGGCATCCTGAAGACTGTTGCTGTCAAGGCTCCGGGCTTTGGCGATCGTCGCAAGGCCATGCTGGAAGACATCGCGATCCTGACCGGTGGTCAAGTCATCGCTGAAGAAACCGGCCTGACGCTGGAAAAGGCTACCCTGGCCGAGCTGGGTTCGGCCAAGCGCATCGAAGTGGCGAAGGAAAACACCACGATCATCGACGGCGCTGGCGAAGCCGCAAACATCGAAGCGCGCGTGAAGCAAGTTCGCACGCAAATCGAAGAAGCAACGTCGGACTACGACCGTGAAAAGCTGCAGGAACGTGTCGCCAAGCTGGCTGGCGGCGTTGCAGTGATCAAGGTTGGTGCTGCTACCGAAGTCGAAATGAAGGAAAAGAAGGCCCGTGTTGAAGACGCACTGCACGCAACGCGCGCAGCTGTGGAAGAAGGCATCGTGGCTGGCGGCGGCGTTGCGCTGATCCGCGCACGTCTGGCATTGAAGGACCTGAAGGGCGACAACGCTGATCAGGACGCTGGCATCAAGATCGTGCTGCGCGCGATGGAAGAGCCGCTTCGCCAGATCGTCACGAACGGTGGCGAAGAAGCCAGCGTCGTGGTGGCAGCAGTTGCAGCCGGTACGGGCAACTTCGGCTACAACGCGCAAACGGGCGAGTACGTCGACCTGGTGGAAGCCGGTGTTGTGGACCCGACCAAGGTGACGCGTACGGCACTGCAAAACGCGGCATCGGTAGCAGGTCTGCTGCTGACGACCGACTGCGCTGTGTCGGAACTGCCGAAGGAAGACGGTCCGATGGGCGGCGGCGGAATGCCGGGCGGAATGGGCGGCATGGGCATGGACATGTAATTTCGGCTTCTGCCGGAATTGCGTGACAACGCGGGCTTCTTCGGTAGTCTGCGTTTTGCCAGAAGTTGTCAAAGAAAAAACCCGCATCGGGCAACCGGTGCGGGTTTTTTCGTATGCGCGTCAACCCAAGTTTTACTTGCTGTTATTGCTGTTATTGCTGTTCTGTTCGCGCATCTGTTCGGCTACGGCCTTGTAATCGTAGGTCGGATAGAACTCTGTCCTGTATCCGCCCCACGCGGTGTTTTCGATTGCGCGATTCACTTCGCGCAATTTGTCGGCGGGAACACGCAGCGTCACCACCTGGCCAATACCCATCATGACGTACCATGAAACCACCTGAACGCCGGGCGGAGGAAACGCCTTGAAGTAGCCTTGCTCCTTCAACTGCTGGTTGATCTGCGGCAGCGTTTTCGATTCGTCGTGCTTAAGGAAGATAGTTAGGAGGAACGTTCCATCGCCAACCGGTGTGGCCACGTTTGTTGCGTTTGTTGCGCTTGTTCCGTTCGTTGCCGGCGCAGTCTGCGCCATCGCCGATGTCAAATCGCCCGTCAGAAGCAAAGCAGCGCTCAACCATTTCACGTACTTACGCATCGACTTTCTCCTTTACGGCAATGCGTTTCTTGGGACGGGCGTTCAATGCCCGGCGGCTTTTCACGCGTAATGCGTTAAATTGCGCGGCGCCAGCGGCGGTGTTGTCGAAGATGCACCAGACGTCGCGCGCTTTCTTTGCGCGGTCGTGAAGCGTAAGGGCCAGGGCATCGAGGTAAGGGTATTCATACGATGAGCGGTACACGTCCGGCGAGCCGTGCAGCCGGAAGTACGCCAGAGACATATCCGCCCGATGCTTGATCGCGCAGTCATCGGGTTGCGGGTCGGCATCGACGTAAGCGACGATTTTCGATTTCAGCAACGTGGCTGCGCCTTTCGCAAACCAGCTCTCGTGCCGGGCTTCGAGCGCGATGGGAATCGCGGTGCGCTCGCGCATCGATGCAAGAAACGCCTCGGCTTCGTCAGCATCGAACGCGAGGCTGGGCGGCAATTGAACGAGCCAGCAACCGAGGGTGTCGCCGAGTTGCATGGCGGATTCGAAGAACGCGTCGAGCAGCGGTTCGCACGAAACGAGGCGTGCGTCGTGCGTAATGGCCTTCGGGATCTTCACCGAAAAACGAAACGTGTCTGGTACGTTGTCGCGCCAGCGGGCATAAGTCTCGGGACGATGCGGCCGATAAAAACTCGAATTAATCTCCACGCACGTGAGCACTTGCGAATAGCGCGCGAGGTGCGTGCCGTCGCCGGGGAAATGCTCGCCGACGGCGTCGGTAAGCCCCCAACCGGCGCAGCCTATACGGACAGCGCCGACGGGATGTTTTTTGAGTGACGGGAGCGAAGCTTTGCGCAGCGGCATGTTTTAGTTTCGCTCCAGATCAGTTTCAGTGGCGTGCTTCGCCAGGTGCGGCGGGTGGCGCGTCGACCACCACGGGCGCTGTCTCTTCGTCATCGTTCGAACGGGCCCAAAAGAATCGATCCGGCATATATATGCCCATGCCGGGCCTGAAGGCGGCTCGCGTCGCCTGGAAAACGTATTCTTGCGCTTCGCGCGCAGCTTCCGCCGGTTCCTGCCCGTTCGCCAGCAGCGCGGCTATTGCCGAGCCAAGCGTATCGGTAATGCCCATCATGCGATGTTCGGACCGGTCCCACGTGTCCTGCCGGATCTGGCCTTCCTCGCTGTACAGCGTGTTCACGTGCCGGTGCGTGCCCGTCTCCGTCGCCAGTATGTACTCGCAGCCCTGTGAAAGCAGGTGCGAGATCGCCGCGTCGAGCGTGGGCGCTTCGGCGTCACCGTCGGGCTGCGCGAGCTGCAGGAGGGTGGCGTGATCGGCAACGAGCATGGTGGTTTGCGGCACCAGCAAATCGGCGATCGACTCCCGCAGTTCGTCCGCGGCCAGCGCATGTTCGTCGTCGAGCGTGAAATCAGGTGCAACGATAAGCGGGACGTCGTCGTAGTCCGCCACGACTTCCGCAATCGCGGCCACGACCTCAGCGCGCGTCGCCGCGCCGATCTTGAACGCCGCAACGGGCATATCTTCCAGCAACATGCGGGCCTGAGTGCTAACGGTTTCGGGATCAAGACCTGTGACCTCGTCGCAGGTGGCCGAATCGCGAACGGCGTAGCCGGTCAGCACTGTCAGGCCGTGGCAGCCCATGCTAGCCAAGGTCAACAAATCGGCCTGCAGGCCGGAACCGCCGGTGGGGTCGAACAAGCCAAAGGTAAGAACAATCGGAGGGGTATCGCTAGGCATCGGGGGGCTTTTTCTGGTCTTTCGGCTAGAGAATCGTCGAGCAGCCGACACAAATGGTTCGGTGCAAACGGCACGATTATGCGGCCTAACGACGCCTTATCACATGATCCGGACACTTTTTCCGGGGATACAAGCAAAGTCAGGCCAGACACTGAGCGAACCGTAACGGCGCACACGGCGCGGTATTTGCTCCATCGCCGTTTCGTATCGCCGGCGAAATGCCGGCGTGCATGTTGACATCCTTCATGACGGAAACCGGGTGATTGCCCAGCGCTGCTGCATTGCTAGGCATCGCAGCGCCAAACCGGTACCATCATGCACTCATTTAACCGATTCCCCGACGCGACATAAGCATGGAATACAGAAGCTGGATGTGCCTGATTTGTGGCTGGATTTACGACGAAGAAGCGGGTCTGCCTGAGGAAGGCATAGCGCCCGGCACGCGTTGGGAAGACGTTCCAATCAACTGGACGTGTCCCGAATGCGGCGCTCGCAAGGAAGACTTTGAGATGGTTCAGATCTGAGCAAAGGCTCGGACACAATGCAGCAAAGCATTTAAAACCGCGCCGCATGGATGGGATGCCTTCATGCGGCGCGTGTTTTGTTTACGGTGGTGAAGCAGGAATCTCAAAGCGCAGGAAGGTGGGCGTGCGGTATGACGTGGCGTGTCGAGGCGGTAGACAACACGACCACGGGCGAAGGCGCAAGGCTTGTTCATCGGGCCGGACACGCCTGAAAACGCCAATCCGCAGGAGTGTTTGGCCAAGGAAACGATTCGGCAAACGTAGGTCCGGGTTTCTATCGCAAGATGTGAACAGCATGTAATAAGCGACATGCGCCCGGGTTCGACCCAGATCCATCCAATGTACGGCCTCGCGCTGTGCGTTGGCTCGTGAGCGTTCCATGACTACTCTGTCCGGCTTGACCAACACGTTCCAGGCATTGCCCAATCCGCGCGGCGGCGCGGTGCGGATTGCTGAAATGGCGCTGACCGACGCGCAACATGCGTTTCTGCGTGACGGCGACACGCTCGGCGTCTTGCGACGGGCGATAGGCGCCTTGCACGCAGCCGGCTGGCTACCCGCGCAGCGTTTCGCCGAGACGCTGGTGCTGGTGTCGCCGCTCGCGGGGTTATCGGAGAAAACGCGCAACCAGTTCGCCGAGGCGTTGCGCGACTTCGGTTTCGCCGTAGAGCGTCGAAATTTGCGCGAACTCGCGTGTTCCACACTGCTTTTCGATCACTATCGCGGACTTCACGCGCTGATGGCCGCGCATACCCGCGCCGCGCCTGTTTCCTTCGATGACCTCGCACTCGCCGGCCGCTCCATCCCGCCGGCCACGCTGCGCTCGGTTTCGCCGGAACGCCTTGGCCGCGTCCGCGCGCACTACGAGCGCGCGTTGCTGGTGCTGCTGCGCTCGAAGGTGGACGAAGAAAGAGGGCAGGCTGAAACCATGTCGATCCTCGATGCCTGTCTCGCCGATCTCGCCGGCCCCGATCCCTACGACTTTTGGCGCCTGGCCGGCGCGGTGGTTCAGGCGCTGCGCCTGCAGCCCGATGCCGTCAACGCCGCCGATGCCCGCCGTCTGTACGCGCGCTTCAACCTGATCCTGGCCGATCAGGCGCATGGCTCGACGCACGCGCCGAAATCCCTGGTACGCGCCGCGCTCGCGCTTTTGTGGCGCGATTACGCGTTATACGGCGCGTCGGCGGAAGATTCCGACCAGGTCGATGTCCTGCGCGACTACGGCCTGACCGTTCACTGGCATGTCGCGGGCACGCAAGCTTCTGAGGAAGCGTGGGAAAAGACCGCGGAGCAGGCGCGCGATGCGTCCACGCGCGATCTCGGCGTGCTGCGCGTGAACGCGGCGGCTTACGAGGATTTCCTGACGAGCGCCGAGCCGGCTATTGGCGCGCTGATCGAGCACGGGGCGGCGCAGGAGGCGGGGCGTATCGATGTGCAGGCGGCGATCAAGGCGGCTGACGCGGCGTATCGGTTGGGCTCGGCTGCATGCGCACTGGGTCTGGGCCACGTCGCGCTGCTCGCCGACACGCTCGGCCTCGCGTGGCGGCGCATTGCCTACGAGGCGCAGATGATGCCCGATGGCCAGCCGCTCGATGCCACCATTCCCGAGCGCGCCGCTCAGGCGCTCGGCGCGATGCTGCATCAGGCGGCGGCAGGGATCGCGCCGTCGGAGGGCGGGTCGTCGGTGGCGGCGCTGACCGCCATGATCGAGCGTGGTCTGGCGGTGGTCCGCTGAGTCCTATTCCTCGTTGGCCGGAGCAGGACCGGACGCGCTTTTGACCACCGCATAGCGCGCCAGCGTGGCTTTGCGGGCGGTATCGTGATCGACGACAGGCATCGGGTATTCCGCGCCCAAAGCGATTCTCGCCGCCTTCAGCGCGTCCGGCTTGGCTCTCCACGGTGCGTGGATGTCCTTGTCCGAGAGCCCGGCGAGTTCCGGCACGTAATGGCGGATGAACTTGCCCTTGGCATCGAATTTCTCCGACTGCGTGATCGGATTGAAAATGCGGAAGTACGGCTGGGCGTCGCAGCCGCTGGACGACGCCCATTGCCACCCCCCATTATTCGATGACAACTCGAAGTCATTCAGCAGCGACTCGAAATACCGTTCCCCGCGACGCCAGTCCAGCCCGAGATCCTTCGTCAGAAAACTCGCAACGACCATTCGCAACCGGTTGTGCATATAGCCGGATGAGTTGATCTGGCGCATGGCGGCATCGACCAGCGGATAGCCCGTGCGGCCTTCGCACCACGCGGCGAAATTGCTGTCCGCCACCTCACCGGTTTCCCATTCGATGCGGTCGTACACCGGCTTGAATGCCTTGTGGTCGCCGGGCACGCCGACTTGTGGAAAATGGTGCAGCACTGAGAAATAAAAGTCGCGCCAGATGAGTTCGGACAGCCACGTTTCCGCGCCGCGATTGCCGTGGCGTTGGGCGTCGTGCGCGGCCCGCGCCAAGGCGCGTATGGAAATGGTGCCGTGCCTCAGGTGCACGCTGAGATAGCTCGGCCCTTTGACTCCGGGAAAATCCCGTGTCCGGTCGTAGTCGGTCATGCGGTCGCGGAAGTCGTCGAAAAGGTGGTACGCGCCGCTCGTGCCTGCGGGCAACGCAGGCGCGTGCTCCTTGCTGAACCCAAGCGATTCCAGCGATGGAATCCCTTGTTTCACGCCTGAAGGCAGTTTCGCCAACGCCGAGAGATTTTCCTCCGAAGCATACGGTTTCAGCGCATCCGGGGTAAGCGATGCCAGCCAGTTGCGCTTGTACGGCGTAAAAACCGTGTACGGCTTGCCGGCGCCGGTCAGCACATCGTCCTGGTGGAAGATGGTCTGGTCCTTGAACGTGAAAAACGCAACGTCGGCGCTCGCCAGCTTTTTCTCGATGCCCTCGTCGCGCGCTTTGGCCGACGGCTCATAATCGCGATTGGCGAACACGGCGTTCACGTCGCATTCGCGCACGAGTTCGGGAATTTCATGTGACGGCATGCCGTGACGCACCATCAGCCCGCCGCCAGCCTCGCGCAGGGTTTGGTCCAGTTCAATCACGCTTGCGTGAATGAACGGTACGCGCCGATCGTTTTTCGGCAGAGGCGACAGAATTTCGCGGTCGAAAACGAAGGCGCACAGCACCCGGCGACAGCGTGTTAGTGCGTGATAGAGTGCAGCATGGTCTGCCACGCGCAGGTCTCGTCGAAACCAGACTAGCCCCAGTTCAAAGTCGGCCATCAAGTATCGCCTTTGTTAAAATCCGAATTATGTCCAAGACACCCGATCGCATCAATTTGACGAATCAGTTCCTGATCGCAATGCCCAGCATGGCCGATCCCACGTTCTCGGGGACTGTAGTCTACCTTTGCGATCACAGCGAGCGTGGTGCGCTCGGCCTAGTGATCAACCGGCCGACCGACATCGACCTCCAATCGCTTTTCAACCGCATCGACCTGAAGCTCGAGATCGAGCCGCTCGTGCATTTGCCCGTCTATTTCGGCGGACCGGTGCAGACCGAGCGCGGTTTCGTGCTCCACGATCCCGCCGACGGCGATGTCTATACATCGTCCATGAGCGTGCCGGGCGGCCTTGCCATGACCACGTCGAAAGACGTGCTCGAGGCGGTCGCAAGCGGCAAGGGTCCCGAGCGCTTCCTGCTCACGCTCGGCCATGCCGGCTGGGGCGCGGGGCAGCTCGAAGAGGAAATCGCGAAGAACGGCTGGCTGACGGTCGAAGCTGATCCGCGCGTCGTCTTCGACGTACCCGCGGAGGGCAAGTTGCAGGCGGCGCTGTCGTTGCTGGGCGTGTCGCTTTCCATGTTGTCGGGCGAAGCGGGCCACGCATGACGGGTGACGGCCACGCTGGAAGTCGTATCGAAGCCACGTTGCTCGCCTTCGATTACGGCGAAAAGCGCATCGGCGTCGCGGTTGGCAATACCTTGACGCGCCATGCGCGGGCGTTGACGGTGCTTGAAAACCGCAGCCGGGAATATCGGTTCGAGGCGGTCGGGCAGTTGATTGCAGAGTGGAATCCGCGCACGGTGATCGTCGGTTTGCCGATGCACCCCGACGGCACGCCGCACGAAATGACGCAGCTCGCCACGCGCTTCGGCAATCAGTTGAACGGCCGGTTCAGCGTGCCGGTGAGCTGGGTGGACGAGCGGTATTCATCGGTGGAAGCGAAGGCCGAATTGAAACGCAACGGCGTGAAGATGAACGCGAAGGGCCGTTATGACGATATCGATGCCGAAGCCGCCCGCGTCATTCTCCAACAGTATTTCGACCAACTTTCCGACGATCAATCATGAGTTCCATTGACGCCGAGGCGTTGTATCGCGAGTTGCTCGGGCAGATTCGCGCGGCTTACGGCGAGTCGCTCTCGCAAGCGGGTGGTCCGGTGCTCGCCGGTATTTACAGCGGCGGTGTGTGGCTTGCCACGCGGCTCGCGAAAGACTTGAACGTGGCGCAGTTCGGCGTGGTGAACGTGGCGCTGCATCGCGATGACTATGCCAAGAAGGGCCTGCATAGCCAGGCAAGCCCGACGTCCCTGCCGTTCGAAATCGATAACGCGAAGATCCTGCTGATCGACGACGTGCTGTCCACCGGACGCACCGTACGCGCAGCGGTCAACGAGCTCTACGATTACGGCCGTCCCGCGCAGGTGGAACTCGCCGTGCTCGCCGATCGCGGCGGCCGCGAGTTGCCCATGGCGGCGCGCTTTACGGGCGGTGTTGTGGATGTATCGGCGAGTGCCAATCTCGTGCTCACGCAGCGCGATGACGGCACGCTTTCGTTCAGCACCGAAGCACGCACCGATTAAGCATGCACCGATCAAGCACGCACTAATCAAACACGCGCGGTACGCATTTCTTCTTGTCACGAATCAAGCACCACCAGGATCCACATGAATATGGCCACTCAGGGTTCTGCCGAAAGCAGCGCGCCGGACAGGAAGCCGGCGGTGACGCGCCCAGGCTTTCTCAAAGGCAATCCGCAGCTCACCAAAAACGGCGAACTCAAGCATCTGCTCACCATTGAAGGCCTGCCGCGCGCCATCGTCACGCATATTCTCGATACCGCCGAACAGTTCGTCAGCGTGACCGACCGTGAGATCAAGAAAGTGCCGCTGTTGCGCGGCAAGTCGGTCTTCAACCTGTTCTTCGAAAACTCCACGCGCACGCGAACCACGTTCGAGATCGCCGCGAAGAGATTGTCGGCGGACGTGCTGAACCTGAATATCAATGCGTCGTCCACGAGCAAGGGCGAATCGCTGCTTGACACCATCAACAACCTTTCCGCAATGCACGCCGACATGTTCGTGGTGCGTCATGCATCGAGCGGGGCGCCGTATCTGATCGCCGAGCATTGCGCGCCGCATGTGCACGTGATCAACGCCGGCGACGGGCGTCATGCGCATCCGACGCAAGGCCTGCTCGACATGTACACGATCCGTCACTATAAGGAGGACTTCAGGAACCTGCGTGTGGCGATTGTCGGCGACATCCTGCATTCGCGGGTGGCGCGCTCCGACATCCATGCGCTGACCACGCTCGGCGTGCCCGAAGTGCGCGCCATCGGGCCGCGCACCTTGTTGCCGAGCAACCTGAACGAGATGGGCGTGCACGTGTATCACAACCTCGACGAAGGCCTGAAGGACGTCGATGTGATCATCATGCTGCGGTTGCAGAACGAGCGCATGAGCGGCGCGTTGCTGCCGTCGGCGCAGGAGTACTTCAAGTCGTGGGGACTCACACCCGAGCGTCTTGCGCTCGCCGCGCCCGATGCCATCGTGATGCATCCGGGACCGATGAATCGCGGCGTCGAAATTGATTCGCAAGTCGCCGATGGCCCGCAGTCCGTGATCCTCAACCAGGTCACGTTCGGGATCGCCGTGCGCATGGCGGTAATGGGCATCGTTGCCGGGAATAGTGATTAAGCCAATGCAAATACATATTCAGGACGGCACGGTCATCGACCCGGCCGCAGGCACCGAGACACTCGCCGATGTGTTTATCGATGAGGGGAAGATCTCGGGAATCGGCCGTGCGCCCGCCGACTTTCACGCGGCACGTACCATCGATGCAAAGGGCCTCGTGGTATCGCCGGGTTTTGTGGATTTGAGCGCACGGCTTCGCGAACCCGGGTTCGAGCACAAGGCCACGCTGGAATCCGAAATGGCGGCCGCTGCCGCCGGCGGTGTGACGAGTCTCGTGTGTCCGCCGGACACCGATCCCGTTCTCGATGAACCTGGTCTTGTCGAAATGCTGCGTTTTCGCGCGCACAAGCTGAACAAGGCGCACGTGTATCCGCTGGGTGCGTTGACCGTCGGGCTCAAAGGCGAGGCGATCACCGAAATGGTCGAGTTGACCGGGTCGGGCTGCGTCGGATTTTCACAGGCCGATACGCCGATCGTGAACACCCGCACGCTCTTGCGCGCGCTGCAATATGCGACCACTTACGGTTATGCCGTCTGGCTGCGTCCGCAAGACAGCTACATGGCGAGCGGCGGCGTGGCGGCGAGCGGCGCGGTGGCGTCGCGGCTGGGGTTGTCGGGCGTGCCGGTGTCGGCCGAAACCATCGCGTTGCATACCATCTTCGAGCTGGTCCGCGTGTCGGGCGCGCGCGTGCACTTGTCGCACTTGTCGTCGGCCGCGGGCGTGGCGCTGATGCGGCAGGCGAAGGCCGAAGGCCTCGCCGTGACCTGCGATGTCACCATCAACCATGTTCATCTGACGGACATGGACATCGGCTATTTCAACTCGCAGTTTCGTCTCGATCCGCCGCTGCGCTCGCAGCGCGATCGCGACGCGATTCGCGCAGGTCTGGCCGATGGCACCATCGATGCAATCTGTTCCGATCACACCCCGCTCGATGACGACGAAAAGCTGCTGCCCTTCGCCGAAGCTACCCCGGGCGCGACGGGTCTCGAGTTGCTGTTGTCGCTGACCGTGAAGTGGGCGCGCGAGGCGAACGTGCCGCTGTCGAAGGCGCTGACGCGCATTACGAATTCGCCAGCCGGCGTGCTCAAGCTGAACGCGGGACGCATTGCGGTGGGCGATACCGCCGACCTCTGTCTCTTCGATTCCGCCGCCGAATGGCAGGTCGAACCGGCAAAGCTGAAGAGCCAGGGACATAACTCGCCGTTCCTCGGCTACGAGCTGCCGGCGCGGGTAAGGGCGACGATCGTGGCCGGGCACATTGCTTATGAAGCACTTCCCGGCTGAGGATCGAGAGACCATGCTCGCCATCCGCAAGCTCCGCATCTTTGCGCATCTGCTGCACGGCATGTTCACCGTGGCGACGCGTTTTCCCAGCGCGACGCCCCAAACGCGGATGGAATTGAACCGCGCGTGGTCGGTCGAGATGTTGCGCCGATGCGGCATGAAACTCGTCGTCCATAACGATCAGGCGCGGCTCGATAGCGGCGCGCTGGTCGTTGGTAATCACGTGTCGTGGATCGATATCTACGTGGTGAATGCATGGCGGCCGACGCCGTTTGTATCGAAGGCTGAAGTGCGTCAATGGCCGATCGTCGGCTGGCTTGCGCAGCAACTGGACACGATCTTTCTCCAGCGCGAAAAACGCAGCGATGCGAAACGGATCATGCATGAGCTGTCCGAACGGTTAAAGCGCGGCGAGTTGATGTGCGTGTTTCCGGAAGGGACGACATCGGCGGGCAAGGACTTGCTGCCGTTTCATTCGAATCTGTTTCAGGCGGCGGTGTCGGCGGGTTGTCCCGTTCAGCCGGTTTGTTTGATGTACGAGGATGGCAATGGAAGGCAGTCGGAGGCGCCGGCTTATATTGATGACCTGACGCTTAGTTTCACATTGAATGCGATGCTGCATGCCAGGCCGCTGACCGCGCATCTCTATGTCTGCGATGCGCTCGTGGCGGGGGATGACCGGCGCGTGCTGGCGAAAGAGGCGCAGGCGGCAATCGAAGGCGCGTTGAGACGGATGCAGGCGGGGCTGAGTGTAGTGACGGTCGCTGAAACGCAAGAAGAAGTGGCTGCCGAGTCTGAAGGCCTCGAGGGGCTCACGCCCGGGCATTGACATGATCCTTGTTACGGGCGGGGCTGGGTTTATCGGCGCGAACTTCGTGCTTGAGTGGCTCAGCGCGTCGAGCGAGGCTGTGCTCAACGTCGACAAGCTTACCTATGCCGGCAATCTGTCCACGCTGCATCCTCTGCAGCATAACCAGAATCACGTTTTTGTACGCGCGGACATCTGCGATCGCGCGGCGATTGACGCGCTACTCGCTCGGCACAGACCTCGCGCGATCGTCCATTTCGCGGCTGAAAGCCACGTGGACAGATCGATCGATGCACCCGCCGAATTCGTGCAGACCAACGTGGTCGGCACCTTCACGCTGCTCGAAGCGGCGCTCGCGTACTGGCGATCATTGGCCGATGCCGAACAAGGGGCGTTTCGCTTCCTGCATGTATCGACGGACGAAGTCTTTGGTTCTCTGGGCCCCGACGATGCCCCTTTCTCCGAGACCACGCCGTACGCGCCAAATAGCCCTTATTCCGCGACCAAAGCTGCTTCCGACCATCTCGTGCGTTCGTATCACCATACTTACGCTTTGCCCACGGTCACGACGCACTGCTCGAACAATTACGGCCCTTATCAGTTTCCTGAGAAGCTGATACCTCTTGTGGTCATGAGCGCCATGGCAGGCAAGCCGCTGCCGCTGTACGGCGACGGCTTGAACATCCGCGACTGGTTGTACGTGAGCGACCACTGTGCCGCGATCCGCGAAGTGCTGGCGCGCGGCCGAGTTGGCGAAACCTACAACGTCGGCGGATGGAACGAGAAGACGAACCTCGAGGTCGTGCAGTCGGTGTGCGACTGGCTCGACCGGTTGAATCCAAAAGCGGCGGGTTCGTATCGCGACCAGATAGCGTTCGTTACGGACCGGCCAGGACATGACCGGCGTTATGCCATCGATGCCCGCAAGCTCGAGCGCGAACTCGGCTGGAAGCCGGCGGAAACGTTCGAGACGGGTATCGAGAAAACAGTCCGCTGGTTTCTGAACAATCAGACGTGGGTCGGCGATGTGATCTCCGGCGCGTATCGAACGGCGTGTATCAGCACAACAAGGACCGACGATGGCGCGTAAAGGCATCATTCTCGCCGGCGGCACGGGCACGCGGCTCTATCCGATCACACATGTGGTCTCGAAGCAATTGCTGCCCGTGTACGACAAACCGATGATCTACTATCCCCTGTCCACGCTGATGACAGCGGGAATCCGCGAAGTGCTGGTCATCACGACGCCCCACGATGCCCCGCTTTTCGAAGCCATGCTGGGTGACGGAAGCCAGTGGGGCATGGAGATCCAGTACGCCGTGCAGCCCGCGCCCGATGGGCTGGCGCAAGCGTTTACCATCGGCGAGGGGTTTATCGGCGCGGACCCATGCGCACTGATTCTCGGCGACAATATTTTCTACGGTCAGGATCTCGACAAGCGGCTCGCGCAGGCGAACGCAAGACCTGAAGGCGCCACGGTATTTGCCTACCATGTGCAAGATCCCGAGCGTTACGGCGTGGTGGAATTCGACGCGGATTTCCAGGCGATATCGATACACGAGAAACCGCGGATTCCCCGTTCGAGTTATGCGGTTACGGGCCTCTACTTCTACGATAACGACGTGTGCCGCATCGCCCGGAGTATCAAGCCATCGACACGCGGAGAACTGGAGATCACCGATATCAATTCGGCGTATCTGGGAAAGCAGAAGCTGGAGGTCCAGATCATGGGCGGCGGTTTTGCGTGGCTCGATACCGGCACACCTGACTCGCTGATCGAGGCCGCGACGTTTATCGCGACGCTGCAAAAACGGCAGGGGCTGATGATCGCGTGTCCTGAAGAAATTGCTTTTCGCAGTGGCTGGATCGACGGCGAACAAGTCTCGAAGCTTGCCGCGCCGCTCGCAAGAAATGCCTACGGGCGTTATCTGCTCAACCTTCTTACTCATCAAGTCGCATGGCCTTCAAAGTAATCGCCGCTGCGTTGCCGGGAGTCGTGATCATCGAACCAGATGTCTTCACGGACACTCGCGGCTTCTTCTTCGAGAGCTTCAACGTTCGCGACTTCAGCGAGCAAGTCCAGGCCGGCGTGGAATTCGTGCAGGACAATCATTCGCGTTCGGCGCGTGGCGTGTTGCGCGGCTTGCATTACCAGATCGAACATCCGCAGGGAAAGCTCGTTCGGGTGGTGGAAGGCGAAGTGTTCGATGTCGCCGTCGATATGCGTCAAAGCTCGCCGCATTTTGGCCGCTGGACGGGCGTGAAGTTGTCCGCTGACAACCGCCGGCAGGTCTGGATTCCACCGGGATTTGCGCATGGTTTTGTGGTGCTGTCGGAGTTTGCGCAATCGCTCTACAAGACGACCGATTACTGGCATCCGGAACATGCGCGAAGCGTTGCCTGGAACGATCCCGATATCGGCATACAGTGGCCGATAGATTTCGAGCCGGTGCTGTCCGCAAAAGATGCCGGGGGCGCAAGCCTGGCCGATGCCGACCATTACCCTTGAGCGCCGTAATGATCGACTCGGCATTGCCGCAACCGACGATTCTGCTAACCGGCGTCAACGGCCAGATCGGCTTTGAACTTGCGCGCAGTCTGCGGGGCCTTGGCCGCGTCGTGGCACTGTATCGGGCCGGTCTGGATTTATCGGATACGAATCGGATACGGCGCGTCGTGCAAGACGTGAGACCTTCGTTGATCGTGAATGCCGCGGCTTATACGGCTGTCGATGCAGCCGAAACGGACGCCGCCAGCGCAATGCGAGTGAACGCCGATGCGCCGGAAGTGTTGTCCCAGGAGGCCAAGCGTCTTGGCGCGTTGCTGGTTCACTACTCGACCGATTACGTTTTCGATGGTGCGAAGCCCGGCGCGTACGTCGAGGGGGATCCGCCGAATCCTCTGAACGTCTACGGCGTGAGCAAACTGGCGGGAGATCAGGCCATTGCGGCGTCGGGCTGTGCGCATTTGATCTTTCGCACGAGCTGGATCTACGGCGCTAGAGGAACAAACTTCCTTCAAACTATGCTGCGGCTTGGCGCCGAGCGCGACGAACTCAGCGTAGTGAACGATCAGACAGGCGCGCCAACGTGGTCGAGGACCGTCGCCAGCGGAACAGCCAAAGTGTTGTCGCAGCTACTGTGCGGCGAGCGCGACGACTGGATCCGCAGCTCCGGCATCTACCATCTCACGGCTGGAGGAGCGACATCATGGGCGGGTTTCGCGGAGGCGATCTTCCGCAACTCCTGTCAGACGGCCAGGCCAGTGATCAAAAGCATTACGACATCCGCGTATCCCACCCCGGCTGTACGGCCACTGAACTCACAGCTTTCAAACGACAAGCTGGCGATGACATTCGGCATCAAGGCGCCCGCATGGGACGAAGCGCTGCGCCAGTGCATGCGGGAATCGCGGCTTTAATCGATCACCGCGCGGCAAGCCGAGCATTCCACCTGCGTCACCGTCCGTTGTGCAGGATCGCTGGCGAGGCGCATGGCGGTGAGTCGTTCGCCCCAGACGCAACCGGAATCCAGGCCAATGATGTTATCGCGGACAATCAAGCCAATCGCCGCCCAGTGGCCGAAGACCACCGTCACGTCCGACGTCCCGCGTGACGGCACGTCGAACCACGGCATGAACCCGGCAGGGGCGGATCCGACGCCGCCGCTGGATGAGAACTCCATGTCGCCGTCAGCAGAGCAAAAGCGCAGGCGCGTGAGCGCGTTGCAAATGACGCGCAGCCGGTCAGCGCCTTTGAGCTTGGATTTCCATCGATTCGGTTCGTTGCCGTAGAGACTCGCAAGCGTCTCCTTCCAGTTGGGCGCGCGTAGCGCGCGCTGGAATTCGTCGGCGAGTTCGAGCGTTGTCGCCACGTCCCACTGCGGCAAAACGCCGGCGTGAACCATCAGCATGCCGTGATCGAAATGCGCAATCGGCCGGTGCCGCACCCAGTCGAGAAGATCGGCGGCGTCTGGCGCGGCGAGGATTTCATCGATAGTGTCGCCCTTTTTGGATTTACGAATCCCCGCCGATACGGACAGCAAATGCAGGTCATGGTTGCCGAGGACTGCGACGGCACGGTCGCCGAGCGCGATCAGGTCGCGCAACGTGGCAAGGGACTGCGGGCCGCGATTGATGATGTCGCCGGCGAACCACAGCGGCGTGGCATCGCTTGGGGCCGCTTTTGCCAGCAGACGCTGAAATGCTTCGCGGCAACCCTGGATGTCGCCGAATGCGAGCGGGACGGGGCGTTGCGGGAATAAAGATGCCATGGAGGAAAGATGAGAGGAGTGAATCTGTTGCCAAGCGTGGATGGTGCGGATGAACGAACCCTAGCAGCGGAGGTTGTTTCGGCCACTCACAATAACTCGGGACGGTTGCGTCGCTGCCAAGGTTTCGTGGATTTCGTCAGTCGCTTGTTAGACCCGACCTTGCATAATAGCTGAGGCTGTCGCTGACTGACGGGCATGCAAACTGGCGACCAAGAAAGTTGCATAAGTTACTGCTCGAGAAAATAGTCAGGAATTATTACTTTTCGGCTTTGTATCAGGTTGTCAGGGCGCTTTTTTCAGCGGTTGCTCGCACTTATAATCATGCGCCGCCTGAGGCTATTGCCCTCAAAGTCAAGCGGCGGTCGTACCAACCTGGCGCAGACGGGAACCGATTTCGCCCTATTTGTCACAAGACCCATGCAGTGATTGCCTTTTGCCGGAAACTTCGAGGACAATGGCGGGTTTGGGGCAATTTACGGAATTCCCCACAATGGCAGGCTCGCAACGCGGCCCGCCAGATATTCAACGCTGAGGACATGATTTGAGCGCATTGTTGGGTGCCCTGATCCGGTACCGCGGTTTCATTTTTAGCAGCGTCAAACGCGAATTCCAGATGCGCTACCGCACCAGCATGCTCGGTGCGCTGTGGCTAGTCTTGCAGCCCTTGGCCATGATCCTGGTCTACACCGTGATCTTCGCTGAAGTCATGAAGTCAAGAATGCCGGGTGTGAACAGTACGTTCGGCTTCAGCATTTACCTGTGCGCAGGGGTGCTCACCTGGGGTCTTTTTTCGGAAATCGTGTCTCGAGCGCAGAACGTTTTTATCGAGAACGCAAATGTCCTGAAAAAGCTCAGCTTCCCGCGGATCGCGCTGCCGGTCATCGTCGGGCTGTCGGCGTTGATGAATTTTTTGATCATATTTTCTCTGTTTACAATCTTCCTGGTGGTGAGCGGCAACTTTCCCGGGGTAACTTTCCTCGGTCTGGTCCCGTTACTGCTGGTACAGATCGTTTTCAGTGTCGGGCTTGGAATCACGGTAGGCGTTCTGAACGTTTTTTTCCGCGACGTTGGCCAGTTCATGTCGATACTCCTGCAATTCTGGTTCTGGTTCACGCCAATCGTTTATCCGTGGCATGTATTGCCGGAAAGCATCAAGCCTTACATTAAGTTCAATCCCATGGCTGACCTGATCCTGGGCTATCAGGCGATTCTCGTGAATGGTCAATGGCCCGACTGGACGTTGGTTTGGCCGGTGCTGATCCTGGGCTTGCTGTTATGCGTACTGGGCCTTTATCTGTTTCGCCGCCACGCGGCCGATATGGTCGACGAGCTGTGACGTTTCCGGTTTGGGCAAATTCGGGCGTCTAGCCCGGCCGGAACGCCTCAGTTTGAAATTCGGGCTACAGCAATAGGTTTGGAGACAGTGTTTTGGCGGATGGCGGGTTTTGTCCGTCAGATATAATTGCGGCCATTTTGTAGATTTTATTCTGTGTTTTGCGCTACTTTTGCAAAAGACAGGTCTTCCCAAAGGAGATGGAATTGACGAGCGCAGTAGTTACTGGAATCACGGGGCAGGACGGGGCATATCTCACGCAGTTGCTGCTGGACCGTGGCTATGAAGTTCATGGTACCTATCGGCGTACGAGCTCCGTCAACTTTTGGCGTATGGATGAGCTGGGTATCCTTAACCACCCGAAGCTGAACCTCATCGAGCATGATCTGACTGATTTGGGCGCGACGATCCGTTTGCTGGAGGCGGCGCAGCCGCGCGAGGTGTACAACCTTGCGGCGCAAAGCTTCGTGGGCGTCTCGTTCAACCAGCCGGCAACGACGGCTGAAATCACCGGCGTTGGCGCGTTGAACGTTCTCGAAGCCATCCGGATCGTGGATCGGTCCATCCGTTTCTACCAGGCGTCGACTTCGGAAATGTTCGGCAAGGTCCAGGCGATCCCGCAGAAGGAAGACACACCTTTCTATCCGCGTAGTCCCTACGGTGTTGCGAAGCTCTACGCGCACTGGATCACGATCAACTATCGCGAGTCCTACGATATCTTCGGTTCGAGCGGGATCCTGTTCAACCACGAGTCACCGTTGCGTGGCCGGGAGTTCGTCACCCGCAAGATTACAGATTCCGTCGCGAAGATTTCGCTTGGCAAGCTCGACGTCCTCGAACTCGGCAACATGGACGCGAAGCGCGACTGGGGCTTTGCCAAGGAATATGTCGAAGGCATGTTCCGTATGCTTCAGGCCGACCAGCCGGACACGTTCGTGCTCGCGACAAATCGTACTGAAACGGTGCGCGATTTTGTATCGATGGCGTTCAAGGCCACCGGTGTAGAAGTGGCGTGGCGTGGCGAAGGCGAGAAAGAAGAGGGTGTGGATGCTTCGAACGGCAAGGTACTGGTCAAGGTGAACCCCAAGTTCCACCGGCCGGCCGAAGTCGAACTGCTGATTGGCGATCCGGCGAAAGCCAAGTCGGTGCTCGGCTGGGAACCCAAGACGACGCTCGAACAGCTCTGCAAGATGATGGTCGACGAAGACCTGCGTCGCAACAAGACCGGGTTTTCGTTCTGAGCGAAACCGCAGGCCGGTGCGTTACCGGCGCTGCGCGGTTTTCGGAAAGCGCGCAAGGCTGCAAAGCCTTGCGCGCTGCCGGCTGTTAAATGCGCGGGCATTCCCGTAATGCAACGAAACGCAATACAAACGGCCACGCGTGGCCGTTTCGTGCGAGCGAGTTGGGTTTCGGTTTCTTGAGGCCGTTGCGCGTCTGGTACCGGCCAGAATAGTCTATGGCTGTCGGTCGTGTACCCTCACGGTTCAAACCGTAAAAGTGGATCGGAACATGGGCAGTATCTCGGTACAAAACGTTGGTAAGGCATACAAGCAATATCCCTCGCGCTTCGGACGACTGCTGGAGTGGCTGTCGCCGGTGCCGATTGTGCGCCACGACCTGAAGTGGGTGCTGAAGGACATCGATTTTGTAATCAAGCAGGGCGAGTCGTTGGGTATCGTCGGGATCAATGGCGCGGGTAAAAGCACGCTGCTCAAGATGATCACCGGCACAACGCAGCCAACGACCGGCCGCATCACGATCACCGGACGTGTCGCTGCCATGCTTGAGCTGGGTATGGGTTTCCATCCAGATTTCACCGGTCGCCAGAACGCTTTCATGGCGGGGCAACTGCTCGGTTATTCCGTCGACGAAATTGCGGAGAATATGAGCAGGATCGAAGAGTTCGCCGAAATCGGCGATGCCATCGATCAGCCCGTGCGTGTCTATTCAAGTGGCATGCAGATGCGCCTTGCCTTCAGCGTTGCAACTTTTCATCGGCCGGATATCCTGATCATCGACGAGGCGCTTTCAGTCGGCGACGCCTACTTCCAGCACAAAAGTTTCGACCGGATCCGCACTTTCCGCGAGCAAGGAACCACGCTGCTGATCGTGTCGCATGACAAGACGGCGATTCAGGCGATCTGTGACCGGGCTATCTTGCTGAACGCGGGACGGCTTGAACTGGAAGGTTCGCCGGAAGCCATTTTCGATTACTACAACGCGCTGCTTGCCGACAAGGAAGCAGCAAACGTCGTTCAGACAAAGAGCGAAGACGGCACGACGCAGACGAAGTCGGGCTCGGGCGAGGCTGTTATCGACAGTATTCGGTTGCTTGATACGGATGGCAGATCAAACGAACTCATCGATGTAGGCAGCGAAGTGACGCTTGAGGTCGACGTCGCGGTGAAGTCGGATATTGCCGAGCTGGTTCTGGGTTATATGATCAAGGACCGCGTCGGACAGCCTATATTTGGCACTAACACTTATCACCTGGAACGTTCGAGCAAGGCGCTCAAGTCGGGTGATCGGATTTCCTACCGCTTTACGTTCCCAGCGAACCTTGGCGAAGGCAGCTATTCAATCGCGCTGGCGCTGCATGCTGGCGAATCGCACGTGGTCAAGAACTACGAATGGCGCGATTTTGCCGTGGTATTCCAGGTACTGAACATGTCAAAGAAGAAGTTCGTGGGATGCGCGTGGATCGAGCCTGAACTGAGCGTCGAAAATCACTAACGTATAACGAGGCGCAGCGCTGCATATGGTATCGGATGATTTTTATCGGGCCCTCGAGGATCGTTTCCGAGGTAGTCGTGAGTTGATCAAGTCTCGGCAGAGCGTGTATTTGCCGCTCGTTGAAGCGCTGGCCAACCGCGTGCAAAAGAAGGTGCTGGACGTAGGGTGCGGCCGCGCCGAATGGCTTGAATTGTTGGGCGAGCGTGGCGTTCCGGCGGAAGGTCTTGATCTCAATGAAGACTTTGTCGCGGAAGGAAAGCGGGCCGGCCTTGCCGTATTCAGCGCTGATGCAATGCAATACCTCGCTCAGCAACCTGACCAGTCCTACGGATTGATCAGCGCGTTCCACGTGGTCGAGCATCTTGGCTTTGAGAATTTGTTGTTGTTTCTGCGGGAAGCATATCGAGTCGTGGACGACGGTGGCGCGATCCTGCTCGAGACTCCGAATCCAGCAAACCTGGTGGTTGGAGCGTGCAACTTTTATCTCGACCCGACTCATGAGCGGCCCATCCCTTCGATACTGCTGAGTTTTGCGGCGGAGTTTTCGGGTTTTAAGCGTGTTGTTATTGTGCCGGTCAATCGCGGTTTTCTGCAGAATAATCTTGAGTTGATGCCCACGGAATTGTCGGGCGCAAGTGTCATCAACAAGGTGGTGTCATCGCTTGATCAGAATTTCATGCAGGCGCCGGATTACGCGATCATCGCGTTCAAAAAGGCAGGCAATGAGCTGGTCGAGGTTGCCGACTCACTTGTGAGCGACTCGCCGTTGCCTGTTTCGGCGAAGGAGACTGAAGACGTGAATGCATTGTTAGAGCGGGTGATTGAGGCAGAGGCGGAACGCGCGGCTTTGCGCGCCGAGGCTGCCAGCGCGCATGCGCAGTTGCATGACGCCGTGGCCCGGACGGACGATACTCAGTTGCGGCTAAGTGAGGCGCAAGGGCAGTTAAGCGAGGCACAGGGGCAGTTGAGCGAGGCAGTAGGACGTCTGCAGTTCCTGCAAGCGCGTTTGGCGGACGCGCGGGAGCGCGCAGACGCTGCTGAGGTAAGAGCGAACAATTCCGCGCAGTTGCAGCGGGCCCAGGAACTTGAAGCTCAGCTTCATGCTACCCAAGCGCGGGCGGCTGCGGCGGAAGATCTTGCTCATCGATCGCAGCAGCACGTGATTGCGCTGCTAAGCAGCAGTAGCTGGCGGTTGTCGGCACCGGTAAGGACCGTCGGAACCTTGATGCGCAAGTTTCGCGGTTCTCCTCGCGCGGTCAATGGTACTGTGAAGCTAGTGATGCTCCATGCCGTAGCCTACGTACAATGCCGTCCTGTGCTGAAGCAGCGTGTCGCCAATTTGCTCGCAAAGTTTCCACGCGCGCGCGCCTTCGTTGCCCGGTATGTCGGATTTGCGACAGCCCAAAATGTCGTTGCCGGCGCACCGCTTGCGCCAGTTGAATCAACGGAAGGGCTAACGACGCGCGGACGCGCAATCTACGCGGATTTGGCGGAAGCCAAAAGCGCCAACACAAAATAAAATATCCTGGTACTGCAATGCGTATTGTTTTAGATCTTCAGGGATGCCAATCGGTTAGCCGTCTGCGCGGTATCGGCCGATACAGCCTCGCGCTGGCCAAGGCGATAGTCAGGAACGCGGGCAATCACGAGGTCTGGATTGCCTTGAATGATCTCTTTCCCGGGACAGTGGAAGGTATTCGTGCTTCGTTTGAAGGGCTGTTGCCCGACGAGCGTATTGTGGTTTATTCTCTTCCGCGTTTTTCTGTTTATCAAGGCGACAGCGACTGGCGGAACGTGGCAGCCGTATTTATCCGCGAGCATGCCATTGCAGAGCTCGAGCCGGACCTCGTGCATATCAGCAGCTTGTTTGAAGGATATGTGGACGAATCAATTTCGTCGGTCAAGACCTTTGATCAGGACACGTTGGTCGCCGTAACGCTCTACGACCTCATACCGTTCCTCAATCCGGAAAAATACCTTACTGATGTTGGCTTCAAAAAGCATTATTACAGCAAGATCGAAGCGTTAAAACGCGCGGATTTATTGCTTGCCATCTCCGGATATTGCGGTGAAGAGGCTGTACGCGAACTTGGCATTGCACAGGAACGTATCGCTAACATTTCTTCCGCGGTATCGGAAAACTTTGTTATTCATGCGTTGACTGACGTCGAGCGTCGCGCGCTTCATGGGCGATATGGAATCACGCGCCCGTTTGTAATGACAACCGGGATTGTCGAGCCGAGAAAGAATCTTGAAGGTTTGATTGTCGCTTACGCAAAATTGCCATCAAAGTTGCGCAAACAGCATCAACTTTTCATGGTTTGTCAGGCGACGGAAATCAACCGGACAAAGCTATTTGATCTCGCAGCCGAAAACGGGCTTGCCCAAGACGACCTGGTGTTATCGGGATACGTGAATGATGCCGATCTTGTTGCGCTGTACCAATCGTGCGAACTGTTCGTGTTTCCGTCGCTTCACGAGGGTTTCGGCTTACCCGCACTTGAGGCGATGGCGTGCGGCGCCGCTGTCATCGGCTCTGCAGCTACGAGCATTCCGGAAGTGATCGGCCGCGACGACGCGATGTTTAATCCGCTTGATTTGAAGCAGATGGCCGATATGATGCAGCGCGGCTTGAGTGATAACGAGTATCGGCAATCGTTGCTGGCAAATGCTGCTGTACAGGTGCCGAAGTTCTCTTGGGATGCGACCGGACGGCGCGCTTTGGATGCGTTCGAGAAGGCGATGGCCGCTCACGGTCGTCGTGATAGACCAATTGGCATTGATGCTGCCTTGGCGCTGCCCACGGCGCCCGATGCAATAGCGGATTCCCGATTTAGCGCACTTTCATCTGCTGAATCGCGCTACCGTAAGCTGGTTACAGCGCTGACAACACTGAATCTTCCTGTGTCGGACGCTGATTTGATTGCTAGTGCGGATGTGATCGCGTCCAACCAGCGGACTGGACGCATGCCTCAGTTGCTGGTCGACGTGTCTGTGCTTTGCGAAATAGATGCAAAATCGGGCATCCAGCGTGTGACCCGTGCAATCGCCCGCAAACTGCTCGAGCTCCCGCCGTCGGGTTGGGAAGTGCGACTGGTGCGGCTTGATCGCAGCGTGATGGTTTACCGCTATGCGAACAAGTTCATGCACGAGTTCAACCTCGGTCCTCGCGGTGTGAGCGATGAGGACGACTGGGTCGACAGCGCTCAAGGTGACGTGTTTTTGGGTCTCGATCTCGTCGCCGACTGTGTTCCGGCCGCGGAAGGCTGGTTTGCGGCTCAGAGACGTCGCGGGATAAAGGTCTATTTCATCGTGTACGACCTTCTGCCGGTGGCTCAGCCGGAGTGGTTCCCAGGGTTCATCGCCGCTGTCTTTCCACCTTGGCTTACCACGTTGTCCACTGTCGCGGATGGGCTAATTTGTATCTCGCGGGCAGTAGCTGATGATCTGCGTGCCTGGCTCGACGCCAACGGGTCAGAACGTCTGCGTGATCTCAAGCTCGGCTATTTTCACCTTGGTGCGGACATCGAAAATAGTCAACCTTCAATAGGGTTGCCTGACAATTCTGCGGAGGTACTGACGGCGCTGCGCTCGAGGCCAACATTTGTCATGGTTGGCACGGTCGAACCAAGAAAGGGTCATCTGCAGGCGTTCGCCGCGTTTGAACAATTGTGGACAGAGAATGTCGACGTGAACCTGGTTATCGTGGGTAAAGCCGGATGGGGCGTGGATGACTTAGTCAAGCGACTTGAGGCGCATGTCGACCAGAATGAGCGATTCTTTTGGCTTCAGGGCATTAGCGACGAGTATCTAGAAAAAATCTACGAAGTTTCGTCTTGTCTGCTCGCGGCGTCATTGGGTGAAGGGTTTGGCTTACCGTTGATTGAGGCGGCGCAAAAAGGGCTGCCAATCATCGCACGGGATATTCCAGTGTTCCGTGAGGTTGCAGGCGATCACGTGTTTTTCTTCACGGGCAACCATGCGAATGATTTGGCTAGCGCCATCAAAGCGTGGGTGGTGCTGCAGAAGGAAGGTCGCGAACCTGCGTCAACCGGGATGCCATGGATGACTTGGCAGGAGAGTACTGAACAGCTTGAACGGGTGATGTTCGAGGCTGAATGGTATGGACGATGGATCAATTCCCTGCCTGCCGCGGCCAAGCCCTGATGCGGCGGGCGGCGCATATTGGCGCGGCAGCATCGTTCGCCCGATGATGTCGAATTTATAGCAACTTCTTTACATAACCGGAGAAACGTTTAACCTGCAACTTTCGTTCTGAAGTGTCGATTGCAAACCCGTGTAGCTGCCAGTCATACAACCGATCAGAGGAATTACGATGTTCCTGCGGAAACGAACTGCTGCTGTTGAGATTGTCGAGAACCAGAAGGAAGTTGCACCTGAAACAAGCGACGCCGATGTCGGCAGGCCGAAGTACACATTGGAATCATTTCCTCTTCGTCCGCCGCTGCCCTTGCCCGAGGGGGTTTCGAGGCAGGAATTATTCGATTGGCTCAAGTCAGTGCGAGTATCAGATGCACCTGAATCGATCTCAAGTTATTGCATTCAAGACTTCGAGCGGTTTGTGCAGACATTTGGTCTCGTGCAGCGCACGACTCAAGATGTGAAGGGGCCGCTTACCGGTTTGGAGTTAGGTGGAAACCCTTACTTCACCACAATGCTTTTGAGGAATTTTACGTCAGTTGATTGGCGACTCGGCAATTATTTTGGAGATCAAATACCGAAGGGCGAGGCGTCACAAACGGTTTATTTAAGTGAGTTCCGGAACGCGAAGAATAAAACACAGATCGATCTTGCGTATTCTCATTTTAACATTGAAGAAGACGTCTTTCCGTTTGAAACCGAATCGCTCGACATCGTCCTTTTTTGTGAAATTATCGAACATCTGCTGAATGATCCCTGTCGAGTATTACGGGAAATTAAGCGTATCCTGAAGAGCGATGGAACGCTCGTTCTAACAACGCCAAACGTAAATCGGATTGAAAACGTCGCGCGCATGGTTGTCGGAACAAATATGTATGACCCGTATAGCGGATTTGGGCCGTATGGAAGACATAATCGGGAGTACAACAAACACGAGCTATACCTTTTATTGACGTATCTAGGCTTTACTATCGATGAAATGTTCAGTGCTGACGTTCACGATAATATGACAGCTCTTTATCTTGATCCTGATAAATTCGGGCATCTTATCGAATATAGAAAACACGACCTTGGGCAATATCTATTTATTCGCGCCCGAAAGACCAGTGAGGATAAAGGTAAGAAGCCGGCATGGCTGTATCGATCGTACGAACCAGCGGAACTTGAATAACCGCTCTTGACAGGAGTTCCGCAAATGTCAATTTTTGGGTATTCCCACTGCAGTCAAAGTGATACGCGGGAGAGCCATGTCGATCAAGAACTACACGCCGTTTAGACAGTTTGCATCCGCTTATTCTGCAATTCTGGCAATCAATCAGACAATCATCAAATTGCCTGGGCTACAACGAGACGCGTTGCACGACGCGATGCGTGGTTCCGAGCAGGCCTTGGTTGGAATAAAGGAGGCATTGTCATCCGACGGGGCCGAGTCTGAAGTAACGGCGCTCCGAGCCAGGATTGAGGCGTTGGAAAATACTTTTGACGAACGGGTCGCTAAGGCGATCAGAGACCACATCTTCCTTCCCACTACATCGCATTGGTCGCGCGATAAGCCGTTTATGCCTTTTTCCAGTTGCAGTGCTGCAGACTTCCTTCATCCAAGATATTCGGATCTTTGTGCAGTGCTTGATCACCCGCTCATGTTTCACCGGAAGCTGTGGGAATGGATTTTTGTCCTTCATCATTTAGAGCAGGCGGGGATGTTGCAGGATGGTAAACAAGGGGTAGGCTTCGGCGTTGGCAAGGAGCGTTTGCCCGCGGCGTTCGCGAGCCGTGGTGCGAGCGTGTTGGCGACGGACGCTCCGCCTTACATTGGCATCTCCAGCGGGTGGACTAAGACCGGTCAGCATAGCGACAATCTTGCGGAGCTTAAATATCCAAGCATCGTGCCAGACGCGGATTTTGACGCGCGTGTCTCACATCGGTTTTGCGACATGAACGCGATCGATGATGACATTGCCGGATTCGATTTCACTTGGTCATGCTGTTGTCTGGAACATCTTGGATCGCTTGAGGCAGGGATTCAATTCATACTCAACAGCGTCGAAAAGACGCTGGCGGACGGCGGTGTCGCAGTCCACACCACCGAACTAAATCTTTCATCAAACGACGACACGATCGAAAGCGGTCATACTGTGCTTTACAGGCATCGGGATTTGATCGACGTAGTTTCTCGTCTTCGAGCTTTGGGGCACGACGTCAAGCCTTTCATTATTGCGCCGGACTCCCACGTGCTGGACTTTCACGTTGATCTTCCTCCCTATGCTAGCTCGCCGCACTTGAAAATGCGCTTCGATAACTATGTCACGACTTCTGCAGGAATCGTAGTGAGGAAGTCCCCGCACTGAGCCTGGAGGCGAGAACATTTTCTGATTTGGCATTCATTTGCGTAGGAGTTCGATCAATAGCGGGCATTGCGAAAGTTCGAAAAATGCCACGACCGCTTGGTAACAAATTTTTGAGATATGTCGTTAATTTTCTGTTGAAAAAAGTACTGCTGGCCCGTGGACCGGCAGCTTAACAGGCTGCGGAAATACCGCACCCCGAAGTCACCCAAAAGGTCAGTTCAAACGTTGTTAGTAAAGACCACACAACTGTGAGAAGCGATGCGCGGCGCCGATACCTTTACCGAGAGCTTGTTCACCTTGCGTAAGCTGGAAGACTTTGTTCCAGCCGATCATCCGCTGCGCTCGATTCGCAAGATGGCCAACGCAGCTTTGGCCAAGATGGATCGGTTGTTTGCCGGCATGTACGAGGCTGATATCAAAGGTGGGCGGCCCAGCATTGCCCCGGAGAAGCTGCTGCGCGCGATGCTGTTGCAAGTGCTCTATAGCGTGCGCTCCGAGCGCCAGTTGATGGAGCAGGTTCAATATAACCTGCTGTTTCGTTGGTTTATCGGGCTGTCGATGGACGATGCCGTGTGGGTGCCCACCGTCTTCACCAAGAACCGCGAGCGGCTGATCAAGCATGACGCGGTCATCGAATTCTTTAACGAGGTTGTGGGCATTGCCGAGAACAAGTGCTGGCTTTCCGGTGAGCACTTCAGCGTCGATGGCACATTGATTCAAGCATGGGCCGGTCATAAAAGCTTTGTGCGCCGCGACGATGATCAGGATAGCGAAGACGGTGGGAGCTTCAAGGGCGAGACGCGCAGCAATGAGACGCATGAATCGAAGAGCGACCCGGATTCGAGGCTGTATCGTAAGGGCAAAACGGCAAGCGAGCTACGCTACATGGGCCACACGTTGAGCGACAACCGCCATGGGCTGATCGCCAGCGCCGTGGTGACGCTGGCCGACGGCTACGCCGAGCGCGAAGCGGCCAAAGTAATGATCGATGATGCTCGCCAGGCGCTTGACGACCCGACGCGCGAGATCACACTCGGGGCAGACAAAGGCTATGACGCAGCAGAGTTCATCGAGGCCTGCAAGGCAATGAACATCACGCCTCACGTGGCGCAAAACAAGTCGGGCCGCCAGTCGGCGGTGCCCGAGTCAATCGCCCAGAGTGCGGGCTACGCGGTTTCCCAGCAAAAGCGCAAGCTCATCGAACAGGGTTTCGGCTGGGCCAAGAGCATCGGCGGTATGCGCCAGGTGATGGTGCGCGGCTTGAAGAAGGTCGATCAGATGTTCGTGCTGACGATGGCCGCGTACAACCTCGTGCGCATGCGCACCTTGGGACAACTCCGTGCGTTGCAGCCGCAGTGAACCAAAAATGAGCAAGAGAACGTCATAAACAGGTCCGAAAACCGAAATTAACCGGTCCATATTCCAAACTATGAGAAATTCCCCGCCGAAAATTCTGATCAAGCTCATGGCTCAGTAAAGTCGGCCTGTATTTCCGCAGCCTGTTAATACACGCCATAGGTGACTCAACGATCTAATTAACCTTTCGCCCGTATTTTTGGTTGTTGCATAGGTCAAATGCTACTAGCATTGACCTTCGATATGTTTGGGAAGGTACTGTGTTTTTTCGCTTTCGGTCTTGTATGCGCTCGAGTAGGAATAAATGTAAAATTCCCAGCGAGCGCGCTTCAAATTATTTTCACTAGATTGACGCAACTTGCAGGGCGGCGCGTTGCCATTAAAGGCGCGCGTTGATCTCAATCGCCACGTCCTTTCCTTCGCGAATTGCGTAATTGGTCCCGCGATCTTCCGGATAGATTTGCGCCATTGTTGAAATGGTCGCGTTCGCGAACGGCGTCTCGCGCTTCGGAACATATTTCGAGTAGTCGCGCTCAGTCACTGGTTGCGCGTATTCCGCACGCCACACCCGGAACTCCTTCACCCAAGTCTCATTGAACTCCGGGAACATACGCTGCAAGTGCTCGATGGCGAAGTCGAGATATTCCTTATCGCCAAATGACCAGACGGGGTCCTGTGTCGCCAGATAGCGCGAAATGAACACGATATGCTTTCCGTCATAATTCTCGGGCGGATCGAAATTTGTGTGCTCGATCACGCCAACAAACGGGAAACCTGGGTCATTCACATTCAGCCAGTATGTGTCCGAGAGACTGCGGTCCATCTGCAGCACGAGGCACATGTTGCCGAGATAATTTACGCGGCGCAGAGCAGTCAACCACTTTTCGTCTGCGGCACCATCAAACATTTTCGCTATGATGGCGAACGATGGCGTCAGCAAGAATTCACGAGCGGCGAGCGAACCATCGCGTGTATTCAGCGCAACCACTCGACCCCCTTCACTCTGCACGCTGGTCACTTCGACACCATAGCGAATCTCTCCACCAAGCTTGACGATTTCATCGGCGATGCCTTGCGCGAGCCGTCCAAAACCACCTTTGAAATATGCCAGTTGCTCACCACCTTGCTTATCGCGGGTGCTACCCCGTAGCACGAGCTTCTTCCAGAACCACACGGCGTTGACGGCGTCAGCAAAGATAGAAAACTTCGATTCGATGAGCGGTTCCCACACGATTCGAAAAACGTTCTTGCCGCACAATGGTTCCAACCACTCGCGAATCGAAAGATGTTCAATGGTTTTCCAGTCCTTGATCTGGCGCACCTTGAACACAAGCAGCCCCAGACGAATACGGTCGAGAAGGGATAGCGGCGAGAACTTCAGCAAGTCGAAAGGCGTGGACAGCCGCCACAACTTGCCGTTGAAATACATCCCCGTGCGTGACGGCAGCGTGACGATCTGATCTTCCAGACCTAACTCACGCGCGAGTTGTGGCACGTACACATCGTTGTTGAACCAGTGGTGGTAGAACTTTTCGATCGTGACGCCGCTCTTGAATTCGAACGTACCGGCGAGGCCGCCAGGCGCATCGTCTTTTTCGATAATCAGAACCTTGCGTCCGGCGCGAGCCAGTTCCAGGCCTGCTGTCAGACCAGTGAACCCCGCACCGACGATGACTACATCGTGTTGATTACTCATTTTTACTTTAGTCCAGAAGTTTATTTGGCGTCGTGGAGGGCGCTAGCACGACCCTTGAAGAGGGCGGGTTTGGCAAGAATCGCAATTCCCCCGGCCAAGGTAGTGGGAAGCCATAGCCCCAGATGCGCCAGCACTGCAAAGCTGGCCGCTTGTGCCGCGGTTCCGCCCAGCATGACCGCAGCGGAATATGCCGCGAGATGGAAAGGTCCTACATAGCCCGGGGACGAAGGCACGAGCGTGGACAGAGTTGCCACCGCCATGATGGTTAAGGCGGCCGGGAAGCCGGAGTCAATGTTGAGACCCTGCAGCACGGCCCAAAACAAGCCGGTCTCGCCGATCCATATGACCATCGAAAGCGATACGAGTGTCAGCAGCGTGCGCGGCCGCGACATCTCACCAATGTCCCGCGTCAGTTGAGCGATTACGGCGAACACGTTCGCGAGCTTCGCAACGTTACGTTGCAGCAAACGGTTTTCGACGTAGACGATCAGTCGCACGATCGGCCGATGCAACGTGACGATCAGCACTAGCGCGATAACACCCACCACGGCCAGCGCGGTTACAGAGCGGCCGAGCCATTCCGGCATTTTTGCGACGGGACTCAACGACAGTCCGATGCCGAGACTCAGCAACAACGTCAGCATATCGACGAGCCGTTCCAAAAGAAGACTGGCAGTGGCCGTGACGCGCCTTACGCCGATCGCGGATGGGAATACCAGCGCCCGTACCAGATCGCCGGCGCGGAACGGCAGCACGTTGTTCAGCGTGATCGAGCCGAGAAATGGCGCTGCACAATTCCAGCCGGATACCTTTGCACCGCCAGCGCGCAGCATGACGGCCCAGCGTTGAATCCGCATCGCGTAGTCAATAGCGAGCGAGGCAAGACCAAGCGCAACAAAGTGCCATTTGAAGTTCTCAAGCGCCAATTTCAATTGTTCGAAATCGACCTTACGGAAGACCAGTACGAGGCAAACAACGGAGATGCCGACACCCAGAATTTGGCGTATCGGCAGCTTCTTTTTTGGTCGAGTTTCAGTCAGTTGATCATTCATTACTTGTTCGTTTCCGCTGCACTGGAGTTGGTTTTCCAGACGGCCCAAGGCGCATTGCCGCTTTCCCACAACGCCTCGAGTTGCCGCTTGTCGCGCAACGTGTCACATGGTTGCCAAAAGCCGTGATGCTGAAACGCTGCAAGTTGGCCGTCCCGGGCGAGGTTGCGCAAAGGATCGAGCTCCCATGAGGTCGCATCGCCGGCAATATAGTCGATTGCCTTCGGCTCCAAAACGAAGAAGCCACCGTTGATCCAGCCGATTTCGTCCGTTGGCTTTTCTTCGAAGCTCGTCACTTCTGCACTTGCGGCAATGTTCAAGACGCCGAATCTACCAGGCGGTTGGGTAGCGGCGACTGTCGCGAGTTTGCCGTTCTTCCGGTGAAATTCAATTTCCGCGCTGATGTTGATATTGGATAGGCCGTCACCGTAGGTCAGACAGAACGTGTCGTCCCCTAGATATGGCGCCACCCGCTTCAGGCGACCACCGGTCATCGTCTCCGGACCGGTGTCGATGAGCGTGACGTTCCAGGGTTCGGATTGTGAATTGAGAACCTTGTGCGCCCCGGTTGCCAGGTTGATTTCAAGGTCGGCGGTGTGGCGGTAATAATTGAAGAAGAATTCCTTGATTACATAGCCCTTGTAACCAAGGCAGATCACGAAGTCGTTGATGCCATAGTGGCTATAGGTCTTCATGATGTGCCAAAGCAACGGACGGCCGCCGATTTCCACCATGGGCTTCGGTTTACTATCCGACTCTTCAGCGATCCGCGTGCCAAGGCCTCCAGCCAATATAACTGCTTTCATATGTGCACCTTATCAGTTCAGAGTTTGAGTTCGTTGGCGGGGATGTTCAGTGCCTGTTCGACGATCGCCGTGGGCTCTGCGCGTAAGAGGATGTATATGCGCTGCAAGTACTCGCCCAAGATGCCGAGCAAAAGTGACTGAAAGCCGATTCCGAAAAGTACAAGAATGTGGATGCTCGCCAAGCCGCGTGGCAAGTTCGGCTGAAACAGTCGCAGTCCAATGTAATACAGCGCCCCGAAAACGCTTAATGCGAGCAGGAACAAGCCCGAATACGTCGCGACGCGAAGCGGTACGACAGAGTGGTTGAACACCCCAGTCATGCCCAGCCTTACAAGTTGCGCAAGGCCGAATTTGCTGGACCCCGCGACCCGTGCTGCACGTTCATACGGCACGCCGATCTGCTTGAATCCGAGTCCGGCGATCAGGCCACGCAAATATGGGCTGGTCGAGCGGAACTTCTGGACGGAGTCGATGACCTTTCGGTCGACGAGCCGGAAATCCCCGGCATCGCGCGGGATTGGGTGCTCGCTGATCTTGTCGATGACCCAGTAACCGAACTTGCGAAACGAGTTGATGAATGCGCCTTCAGGACGCTTCGCACGTACGCCGTAAACCACATGATTACCTTTTTGCCAGAGATCGAAGAATTGTTCGAGCAACTCAGGCGGATCTTGCAGGTCGGCGTCAATTTGCAACACCGCGTCTCCGCGTGTATGCATGTAGTTGGCGAGAATGGAACGCTGAAAGCCTACGTTCTTCGAAAAGCGGATCGCGCGAACACGCGGATCGCGACGCGAGAGATCACACAGCATGTCCCAAGTTTGGTCGTCCGAATGGTTGTCAGAGAAGACGAACTCGAAGTCACATTTGTCCGACATCGTCTTGGAAAGACGATCGAGACGGACATAAAGCGCATCTATGTTGTCCGCTTCGTTCAGGACTGGGATGGCTATCGAAATCAATGGGCGATGCCCGATGGTCGTATCAATGTGCATGGACTCGTCGATTTATCGTTAGTCTCGTGATTTTGGGAGCGACAGTTCGGCCAGTGCATGGCAGATGCCGTCGGCAAGCAAGGTGTGAGTGCGCCACCCACATGCCCCGCGTAACTTCGTCGGCGAGCCGACAACGTAAGGCAGGTCATCGGGCCGAAAGGGCAGTGCCCCGAATTGCAGCAACTTCGGATCGGCGTTCGCTGCGTGTGCGACTATTCGCGCAAAGTCGCCTACCGAATTCCCTACGCCGGTAGCAATGTTGTAAACGCCCGTTGGCATCTTTCCGTCCGCCAAGGCCGTCAGCGCCGCAATCAAGCCTGCGCAGACATCGTCGACATAAACGAAGTCCCGCACTTGCATACCGGCCGATAGCTTGACTGGCCGGCCGGCGCTTAAGTCTCGCAGCAGCGATGGCAACAGCCGATGACGCGCTTCGCCCGGTCCGTAGACGTTAAATAGCCGCATCACACCGACCATCACGTTTTCGACCGTGGCGTTCGCCAGCGCAAGGATGCCGCCCGCAGCCTTCGATGCGCCGTAAAGCTTGCTGGTTTCCAAGGGATCGTCTTCATCTAGCGGCCCGGACTGCTCGAGCGAACGATATTCCGCACTGCTTCCTGCAAGCACGATGGCACGGGCCCCGACTTTTGCAGCGAGCGACACCATTTGCGGCGCAAGAAACGCGTTGACGCGAAAGATCGTCGCGCTGTCCCGGTCCGTCGGCGCTACGCCCGCACCGGCCAAATGGATGACACCGTCGAAGCGAGCATTTGAGGAAAGTGCAGCCTCGATTTGCTCGACCGTCAACCCTGCGACGAGTGTGTTCTGGACGCCAGAGACAAGGCATGGTGAGCGGCCCACACAAGTTACCCTCACGTTCGCGCTGACAAGTGAGCGCGCGAGACGTGTGCCGACGAAGCCAGACGCACCAGTTAATAGTACGTTCGACAGCACGTCAGTTGCCTGCGGTGGCAAGATCTGCGCGCCAGGATTGCAGTTGTCTCAATGATATGTCCTTCGCATCGGCCGGGCTCGCGTAATAGTCGCGGTACCAGTTGGCGGTTTCCGCAACAACACGGCGTGTGTTCCACGGTGGCGTCCAGCCAAGCTGATTGCGCGCGAGAGAACTGTCCAGCGCGAGCGCGCCCGCTTCCGGGAGCGGTGCTTGCATGTAGTCCAAGTCAGGGCGCTGCCAATTTGCCGACAAATCCTCAAGCACTTCGCGCACGCTAAAGCTCCGCGGGTCTTGTGGCCCAAGATTCCAGGCGCGCGCATAACGGTCGGGCTCGTTCAGCAATCCGGCCAACAACATGAGATAGCCTTGCACTAATGCGAGGACGTGTTGCCACGGCCGGGTTGCGTCGGGATAGCGAAGCGTGAGCTGCGACTTGCTTATGACCGCACGCACAAAATCGGGAACCAGCCGGTCTTCGGACCAGTCTCCGCCGCCTATGATGTTGCCGCCTCTTGCTGTGGCGATGGCAAGACCTGTTCCATCGGATTTGCCGAATGAGGCCCGGTAGCTATCGATGATCATTTCGGCTGCGGCTTTGGACGCGCTGTACGGATCCTTGCCTCCCAATGGATCATTTTCCCGGTAGGGCCACGCCCATTCGTTGTTTTTATAGACCTTGTCTGTAGTGATGCAGACTGCGGCCCGGGTCGACGGGGTTAGACGCGCGGCTTCTAGTACGTGAGCGGTACCCATCGCATTGACAAGGAAGGTGCTGACCGGTTCGCGATACGAACGACGCACGAGGGGTTGAGCGGCGAGGTGAAGTACGACGTCCGGTTCGAACTGGTCGAAAGCCGCTTTAAGAGTCCCGTAGTTGCATACGTCCCCGAACACCGACTCTTCCACCAGTTCCTTGGCGCGGATCTCTTCATAGAGCGCGGGCGCTTGGTCCGGCGCCAATGAATAGCCTGCAACTTTTGCGCCGATGTATGAAAGCCAGAGGCACACCCAACTGCCAGTAAAGCCAGTGTGACCAGTGACCAAGACGCGCTTTCCACGTAGCGACTGCTCAAATGCGAACAGCGAATGTGTGTCCATTCAGAACCCCTCAAACTGCGCATACCGATGCGCCGACTGTACAAATAGTGCTGAATTGTAATTGATCAGCGACTTTCGTCATCCGCGGCGGGGGGCGTTTTCGATTTTCGCGGCTCCGCGCCGTTCGACATATCGCACTTCGTTTTCACAAGCCGACATCGCTGAAGCCCAATAGGTCTTTCTGCCCAGCCCGCATCTCATGGCAAGAAGTCAATCGCACGGACGCCAATCCCAAGATTGCGATTGTCCTCGCTGAAGCCTAGCGAATGCGGCGACACGGCATCGGGAATCCTGAACTTGATGGTTATCTGCTTGCCATCTTTCTCCAGCAAGTCGACGTCCAGGACTTGCTGGCCGCCTTCCAAAACGAAGGCTTTTGAAGGGGCGCCGTCGATCGATATTGAGACGTTCTGTCTGTGACCATTGGGTGAGAAGCTGGTCGCTTGAATTCGGATGGCAGAAGCCTTGGGCGGAATGCACTTCAAACTTGCCTTCAAGTCGTCGCTCCAACGTCCCCATGGCTCCGCGCTACTGAAGCCGCTTAGTACTCCATCCGGAACGTTACCTAAATCAGAAAAGTCAAGATGCCGAGGACATTCGAACACCGCCTGCGCGGCCTGTGCTGCGCTCAGGTGCAAGTAATCGCCTGGATGGAAGAGGCTCGTTTGGGATGCGACGGACTCTACGACGCGTTTTAGTTTGTCTTGGGAAAATCCGCAACCCGACCCTCCATAGACGGGGCCTGGCCCACCCATCATCAAGACCTTCTTGCAGTCGGGCCCGACGACTGCGTAAGCTTGAAGCAATGGCGGAGTTTCTCCAATGCCGCCGTATCGTTCTGAGAAAACTTCTCCCGGAGGATTGTAAATATGCGGCAAGTGCGTCTGAATGACACGTGACAAGGGCGATGGGCTGACATAGCCTGCCTCGCTCAATTCTGGCCGTTCATATTTTATTGTGAAGAACAAGCACAGGGCGAGGATAAGCAGGCTCCCCATTCGCCAGGTCCGCTTTGCGCGTTTGATAGCGCAAATAAACTCGACAGCCAATGGGTAAAACAAAGGAATGTACCAAGTTGCGTACCGGGCGAGCCCTGGAGTTGCACCTGAGTTCAAGTTTTCGGTCGACGATTGAGCGGGAAGATTGACTGCAAGATAGCAGACGCAAAAAAATGCGTAGTTCTGCGCCCACTGCTTGTCGGCTGCAAACCTCTTTCGGGCGATGAAACCATAGACAACCAACACGATTGCAAGCGGCCAATTGGGTAAAAGCCCTACATCTGGATCGAACAACCAAATATAGGCGACTTTTAAATTTGCTCCTACCTTTGCTCCGCCCGCTAACAATTGCGGGTCGGCTACCCCGTAGCGGAAGAAGTAGTACGTAGGGTGAGCAAAAACGGCCAGCGCGGCGAATGCAAGCGCTATCAGTTCAAACATTGAATAACTGCGTTGCTTACGGCGGTATATGTCGACCAGCAGCGGAGTAAAGGCAATGGCCGCAAAACTAATGTTTTGCGTCGACGCGATCGCGAGAAGTAAGGCTGCGGCAATAAATTGCGAACCACTGAAAGCGATGACACCGCCCAGTACAAAGCAATATGTGAAAAATTCGGTGTGCACTTTGTCCATGAACCAAATCATGGGTGAAAGCACTGTCATGAGTACAACGCCAGCAAGTCCTTTCCAGCCTGCGAGTCGCAGTGCGATCATCGACACGCCAGCGAATATGACTGCATGTGTCAATAGAAAGGCCGTGTGGGGCGACAGTGCGATACCAGCCACAGACACAAGCATGCTCACTCCCGCAGCAATCGCGCTATACATCCAGAAGTGGTTCAGATCGGCGGTATCGCCAATGCGAAGGGCCGGAAACTGACTTGTAAGGCGCTTAAGCGACACCATTGACGAGATTGCGTCCGAATTCACGAGCGCGTCGTAATGTGCCCAACTCACTGGGGTCATGAACGGGCGTAGCGTATATTTGAAGGCAAAATACATTGCGTAATATTCGGAGCCGTCTCCAACACGCGTGGGCGTTAATTTGAGCAACGCGAAGGCTAGCGCCAACAGCGGAATCAGCGCGGCAACAGCATAGGCTTTAAATGATAAATTTTCCCGTTGTTGCTTATTCGGCGTCATATTTTCTATCGTTTAACAGCAGGATTTTTCGGAAAGCAACATTAAGGAAGGTCATCAAACCAACCGTTGATACAGATCCACGTAAGCATCAGTCATTCTTGACGCCGTAAACAGAGCCTTAAACCGCGCCCGCGCGTTGAGGCCGAGCGTTATTGAAAGCCTCTCATCCCCCCAAACCCTCCCCATCGCCCCCCTCAACGCCGCCGGATCGCTAGGCGGCACCACCAGCCCCGTTACCCCATCCACATTCACATACGAAGTCCCGGTCCCGATCTCGGTCGATATCATCGCTTTCCCGAACATTGCCGCTTCGAGCAGCGAGATCCCGAACGCCTCGGACCTCAAATGCGATGGAAACGTCAGCGCATGACAGAGCGTGAGCAGGGCGATCTTGTCGTCGTCATCGACCGGCCCGACAAAATCCACGTTATCCAGCTTCAACCGCGCTGCCTGCGCCCGCAACTCATGCTCCACCGGCCCCGACCCGACGATCACGGCCCGGAACTCGGTTCCCTGCAGCGCATCGAGCAAGACATGCAGGCCTTTGTAGTACCGCAGATTTCCGACGAACAAGAAGAACTTCGGCCCCGCACGCTCGCGCCAGTATTGCAACTTCTCAGCCGTGGGCTTCGCATACGAATTCTCGTCCAGCCCGATGGGAATCACCTCGACCTTGTCCCGATACCGCTGCAACACATCGCTCGTCGCCAGGTAGTTCGGCGATGTAGCCACGATCGTGTCCACGCTTGCCAAAAACCTGTCCCGCAACGGCTTGTAGAACTGCAGCAACACCTTCTGCCGCACGATATCCGAGTGATACGTCACGATCGAGGGCTTGTGCACGCGCGAAGCAAAATGCACGACATCGGCGAACGGCCACGGGAAGTGATAATGAATCAGGTCGGCGTGTTCGGCCAGCTCACGAAAGCGCCGGAACGCTGCGAGCGAGAACGCCGACGATGCAATCTCCACATCGAGTTTGGCGCGATGGTGCAGGTGGTCGCCAAAGTCGACCGTGCTCGTATCCTTCGATACGGTCAGCACTTCGCTCGTCACGCCGCGTTTGGCTGCGCCCGAACATATCTGGCCGATGAGTTCCTCGACGCCGCCCATCGAATCGGGCTTGTACGTCTTGTAGAAGTGTAAAACGCGCATAAATCCCGCTGAGGGGCCGGCGCAAGACATCTTGCCGGCAATGAAGCAATGCAAGGCGCCGCCGCGGATTCCACATCCTCCGGCGGCGTTTGCCAAATGACGCTAGAAGCAATCAGGCAGGCACGCGCCCATAAACATCCTCGAAGCGGACAATATCGTCCTCTCCCAGATACTCGCCACACTGCACTTCGATCAGCACCAGATCCATCACGCCAGGATTGATCAGCCGGTGCTCGTGTCCCGCCGGAATATAGGTGGACTCATTCGGCTGCAGCGAAATGACCTGCTCACCGTTGACGATGTCCGCACAACCGCTCACCACGATCCAGTGCTCGCTGCGATGATGGTGCATCTGCAGCGAAAGCTGCGCGTTCGGCTTCACCACAATGCGCTTCATCTTGAAGCGATCGCCTTCTTCCAGCACGGTGTACGTGCCCCATGGGCGATGCACCGTCCGGTGCAGCTTGTACGCATCGTGATTGACTTTCTTGAGCTTGGCGACGATCTGCTTCACGTCTTGCGCCCGGTCACGCGTGGCGATCAGCAGGGCGTCGGCAGTGTCGACCACGATCAGGTCCTGCACGCCCACCGCACCGATCATCCGGCCGTTTTCGCTGCGAATAAAGCAGTTATCGACTTCATACAGCTCGGCTCCGCCGTAAATGCGATTGCCGCGTGCATCGGGCGCGGTTAGCTCACTGATGGCAAGCCACGAGCCGATATCGCTCCAGCCCATTTCGCACGGCACGACATTGACGTTGTCCGAGCGCTCCATGACCGCATAGTCGATGGAAATATCTTCCGCACGGCCAAACTGGGCGCCATCGAGTTCGACCGTGTAACCGTCCTTCGAAGTGCTGCGCTTGGCTTCATTCACCGCGGCAATAGTTGGTTCAAGGACCGTCGGCGCGTGCTTGCCAAGTTCGGCCAGCATGGTCTCGGCAGTAAAGCAGAACATGCCCGCGTTCCAGAGATGCCGGCCGTCGGCCACGAGTTCTTCGGCCACGCCCAACTGGGGCTTTTCGACGAACCGCACCACTTTATGCACGGCCTGCGCGCCCGGCAGCGGCGCGCTGTCGAATTCAATGTAGCCATAGCCGGTTTCCGGCTTCGTCGGACGGATGCCGAACGTGACGATGCGGCCTTCCTGCGCTGCCCGCGCGGCGTGCCGCACAGCGGCGCCGAACGCGGCTTCGTCTTCCACCAGCTGGTCGGCGGGCATCACGAGCATGATCGCGTCCGCGCCATGCTGCTCGCGCACGACTTCCGCCGCCACGCCGATTGCAGCCGCGGTGTTGCGCGCGGACGGCTCAAGGATGAAACCGAGCTTGCTCACGCCCGATTTAGCTTCGACGCATTCGTCTTTGGTCAGGAAATAGGTTTCCCGGTTGGTGACGATGACCACTTCACCGGCGTTCGCCACGTGCGATGCGCGCAAGAATGTCTTCTGCAGGAGACTTTGCCCATCGGCCAGTTTCAACAGCGGCTTCGGGAAGGCTTCGCGGGACACCGGCCACAGGCGGGTACCTGCGCCCCCACAAATAATCACGGGAATGATGTTCATTAACGTTCGGGAATGGCTGAATTGGGGCACGGAAGCCGCGATTTTAGCGGATTTCGGAACACCGATGCCCCTTTCAAGAACATCTCGTTACCGTTGTGGCAGCAAGGGAACTGCCCCTGGCTCGCCGCGTCGCGAGGGTTTTGTTACTGTGTGGGCAGTTTTCTTGACACGTGATCACCGAGGCGCGGAGCGTTGCGCAGGCGCACGCGACCCGCTTCGGTGGGTCCGCAAAGACGGGGGAAACAGGGGCCGGTGTGTTAAATTTCGACGTTTCGCCCGGGCCGGGCGAAACGCTGTGAAGCGCAGCGGGAAGGGATTCGGGGAAACATGGAACAGGTCCAGTCGGTTAGCAAACGAGGACGGTTTCATTCATTCCATTCTTGGCCCGGTTGCGATCGCGAGCCACGTGTCTTGCGGACAAGGTCGATGGCGGCGATCCCGCCCTCGTGGCCCCGGTTCGCCGCTCATAGCCCATCAAGCTGCCCCAAAGATAACTAGACATTCACGCATGAAACTGCTTTTCGATCTCAACTCACTACGCCCACCCCGGAGCGGCGTCGGCTATTACACCCAGCATCTGCTGGAAGGACTGACCGACACGCCGGATGTGCAAGGGCTGGCAGGCTGGGTGGGCACGCAGTTGTTCGAAGGCGAGCGACTGCAGGAACTGATCAACCAGCGGGTTCCGTTGAGCAAGGGCGTGCAGTTCAGCGAGGGTATCAGGGCGAAAGTGATGCAAAAGGCGCGTAGTCTGCCGGGCCTGTATCGAAGCAGAACCATCTTGCGGGCAGTCCTGTCGCGTGAATTACGCGACGACTACGCACGTCGCGGCTTTATCTATCATGAGACGAACTTCGTGGCGTCGCGCTACAAAGGCCCGACCGTGCTGACTATCCACGACCTTTCGCATCGGCGGCATCCGGAGTTTCATCCGCGCGTGGCGGTGGAATATCTCGACCGCGAGATCCCGAAGTCGTTGCGCCAGGCGCAGGTCGTGATTGCGGACAGTCATTACACGAAGAACGATGTCGTCGAGATCTACGGCGTTCCCGAGTCGAAGGTGGTCACCATTCATCTGGGCGTGGAACCGGCGTTCCAGCCGTACCCCGAAGAAATTTGTGCCGACGCCCTCGCGCAACTCGAACTGAAACACCGCGGGTTCGTACTGTCAGTGTGCACGTTGCAGCCGCGCAAGAATCTGCTGCGGCTTGCCGAGGCGTTCGCGCGTTTGCCGGCCGATATGCGGAGCGCGTTTCCGCTCGTGCTGATCGGCGCCGATGGATGGCATAACGCCGCGTTGATGCGCGTGATCGAACCGCTCGCACGCGACAACCAGGTCGTGATGCCGGGCTACGTTCCGCGCGAGAATTTGCTGAAACTGTATGCATCGGCGGCCTTGTTTGCTTATCCGTCATTGTTCGAGGGCTTCGGCTTGCCTGTTGCCGAAGCCATGGCGAGCGGCGTGCCAGTGCTGACATCGAATAACACGTCGTTGCCGGAAGTATCGGCGGGAGCCACTTGGGAAGTGGACCCGTATTCCATCGATGACATCGCCGCCGGCATGGAGCGCCTGCTCGGCGATCCGGCGTTGCGCGACGAACTGGTCGCCAGGGGCTTGCGCCGGGCGGCCGAGCTGACATGGGACGCTACCGTCGCCCAGACTTGCGCGGTGTATCGCGGGTTGTCGGCATGAGGATCATCGTGAGCGGGGCCAACGGTTTCGTGGGGCGCGCAACGTGTGCATGTCTCTGCGATGCAGGCCACGCCGTGACCGCGCTCGTGCGGCGTCCGGGCGGTTGCGACCCGCGCGTCGACGAACGGCTGATTACCGACGATAACTTCGCGAGCCTCGCGCCGTTGCCTGCAGCCGATGCATTCGTGCATCTCGCTGCCCGCGTTCACGTGATGAACGACAGCGCCGGCGATCCGATGAAGGCGTACCAGGCGGTGAATGTGGAAGGCTCGCAGCACGTGGCGCGCGCGGCGCTGGACGCCGGCGTGAAGCGATTTGTATTCGTGAGCAGCATCAAGGCGCTGGGCGAGGGCGAACCCGGCCGGCCCTGGCGCGAAGACGACACTCCCGCGCCGGTCGACCCATACGGCATCACCAAGCTCGAGGCTGAACGCGTACTCGCCGCTTTCGGCCGCGAGCATGGCATGGAGGTGGTCAGCCTGCGCCCGCCGCTGGTCTACGGCCCGGGCGTGCGGGCGAACTTTGAACAATTGATGAAAGCCGTCGAGCGCGGTGTTCCGCTGCCGCTGGGGGCGGTCCACGCACACCGAAGCATGGTCTACGCAGGCAATCTCGCCGATGCCATTCGCTTTGTCGCAACGCGTTCCGGGCCGATGGCGGGCGTGTACCACGTCACGGACGGTGATGACCTGACGGTCCCACAGATGATCCGCTCGCTCGCGCACGCGTTTGGCAAACCCGCACGTCTGTTGCCGGTGCCCCCTTCATGGCTGCACGCGTTGGGCCGAATTGCTGGGCGTTCCGCGCAGGTCGATCGCCTGACAAGTCCGCTGCGCATGGACAGCACGCGGCTTAGGACCGACCTCGGATGGACGCCGCCTGTTTCTGTAGCGCAGGGTATCGAAAGGACTGTGCGCGCTTATCAGGAGGCGCACCGGTGAGCGCGCCCATGCTCTTGTGCATTGCCGCAGCCGTTGCGGGCGTGGTCAGCGTCGGCATCCTGCTGTTGTTATTGCGCACGGGCTGGGCGTGGGATATTGCTGTCGATATCCCGAATCATCGCTCCCTGCACGTGCGGCCCATTCCGCGCGTGGGCGGCTGGGGCGTCGTACCGGGTTCGATCCTCGCCATTGCGCTTTGTGCGCGGTCGTTTGGCTGGATCGCATTCGGGGCGCTGGTGCTGGCCATCGTGTCCCAGATCGACGACCGGCGCGGCCTGCCGGCCCGGATTCGCTTCGCGGCGCACTTGCTGGTGGTTGCGGCGGCCGTCGCATGGAGCGCCGTCGATATCGCCTGGTGGATGGCGCTTCTCGCCGTCATTGCGCTGGTGTGGGTGGTGAATCTCTACAATTTCATGGACGGTTCTGATGGGCTTGCGGGGGGGATGGCGGTATCGGGCTTCGGTTTTTACGCCGTTGCAGCGCTTACGACGCAGCCTTCGCTCGCAACGGCCGCGGCGGCAATCGCAGGCGCCGGAATTGGATTCTTGATTTTTAATCATCATCCGGCCAAGATATTTCTAGGCGACGCCGGTTCCATACCGCTTGGCTTTCTCGCCGGCGCGCTCGGTTTCTGGGGCTGGCAGCACGGCGCGTGGCCCATCTGGTTCCCGGCGCTGGCGTTTGCGCCTTTTGTTGCCGATGCCACCGTGACGCTCTGTCGCCGTCTCGCCCGGGGCGAAAAAGTGTGGCTGGCGCATCGCGAGCATTACTATCAGAGGCTGGTACAGATTGCCGGAAGCCATACCCGGGTTGCTGTGGCGTATTACTTGCTGATGTTGGGCAGTGGCGGGGTGGCGCTGGTAGCACTTCACGTGCCGCCCGCAGTGCAATGGGTGCTGTTCGGGGCCTGGTATGGTGTTCTGGCGCTGGTTGGCTGGCAGATCGACCGCAGTTGGCGGCAATTCACCCTCACTCAAGATAATCATAACGATGCGAATTAAGCCCTCGTGGCTCTCTATGGCGGCATTTGGATTCGACATCGTGGCGGTGATCGTCACGTGGTTGGCCGCGTACGCTCTTCGTTTCAACGGCTCGGTTCCCGACGATTTCTGGCATGGCGGCATCAATGCGCTCGTGTGGGTGGTCGTGATCTATGCCGTGATGTTTCGCATCTTCGGGCTGTATCGCGGCATGTGGGTGTTTGCCAGTTTGCCGGACCTCATGCGGATCTCGAAGGCTGTTGCGAGCGGGGCGTTGGTCGTGATGATCGGCGCCGCGATGCTGCAGCCGGTGCCTATCATTCCACGCTCGGTTCTCATCGTTTCGCCATTGCTGCTGTTCATGGCGACGGGCGGATCGCGCGCGCTGTATCGGGCGGTGAAGGAGTTCTATCTGTATGGCGGCCTGATCGGCAAGGGCAAGCCCGTGATCGTGCTCGGCGCAGGCACCGCCGGTGCGAACCTCGTGCGTGAACTCGCGCGTTCGAGCGAATGGCGGCTGGTCGGTCTTCTCGACGATGATCCCGCCAAACGCGGCCGCGAAATCCTCGGCCACAAGGTGCTGGGGGCGATCAGCGAATTGCCGCTCTGGGCCGAACAGCTCAAGGCCGATACCGCGATCATCGCGATTCCATCGGCGTCGGTCGATGCTCAGCGGCGTGTCGCAACCATGTGTGTTCGGGCCGGCGTCAAGGCGATGGTCCTCCCCGCGCTCACCGTCCTCACGCAAGGTCAGGCGTTTCTCTCGCGCGTCCGGCAAATCGATCTCGAAGACCTGCTCGGCCGCGAGCCGGTCAAAATCGACATGCCGCACGTCGAAGCGTTGCTGCATGGCCGTGTTGTGATGGTGACGGGGGCGGGTGGTTCTATCGGTTCGGAATTATGCCGGCAGATCCTGCGCTTTTCGCCGGCGCAACTCGTGGCCTATGATTTGAGCGAATACGCAATGTATCTGCTCGTTGAAGAATTGCACGAGAGATTCCCGGATCTGTCGGTGATTCCGGTGATCGGTGACGCCAAGGATTCCTTGCTGCTCGACCAGACCATGTCCCGCTTCGCGCCGCACATTGTGTTCCACGCGGCTGCGTACAAACACGTGCCGCTGATGGAAGAGCAGAACGCGTGGGCTGCGGTGCGCAACAACGTTCTCGGTACGTTGCGCGTGGCCCGCGCGGCCATCCGTCATCAGGTCAGCCATTTCGTCCTAATCTCCACCGATAAGGCCGTCAACCCAACCAACGTCATGGGCGCGAGCAAGCGGCTCGCGGAGATGGCGTGTCAGGCGCTGCAGCAGACCGCGCCGCGTACGCAGTTCGAGACGGTCAGGTTCGGCAACGTGCTGGGCAGCGCGGGCAGCGTAATTCCGAAGTTCCAGCAACAGATCGCAAAGGGCGGCCCGGTCACGGTGACGCATCCGGAGATCACGCGCTTTTTCATGACGATTCCGGAAGCCGCGCAACTGGTGTTGCAGGCATCGAGCATGGGTCGCGGCGGCGAGATCTTTATTCTCGATATGGGTGAGCCGGTGAGGATTGTCGATCTCGCGCGCGATCTGATTCGTTTATACGGCTTCACAGAAGAACAGATCCGGATCGTGTTCACGGGATTGCGCCCGGGTGAGAAGCTGTACGAGGAACTCCTTGCCGACGACGAAACCACCACCCGCACGCCGCATCCGAAACTTCGGATCGCGCAGGCGCGCGGCGTGCCGAATCATTTCCTCGACGAATTGCTGCCTTGGCTGATGCAGCATCGCGTCCTGGCCGATGAAGAAGTCAGGCGCGATCTGCGACGCTGGGTGCCGGAGTATCAGACAACGATGCTGGCGGTGCTTCAGAGTGTGAGATCGGGGCGGACGAGCTGAGTTGAGCGTTATCTGAGTGAGACGAGTGCGAAATATTCACTGCGGGACGTGATCAACCTCGGGTCAGCCTGAAGTTGATCGAGCGCACTGGCGTAACGCGCCCTTGCTGTAGCCACGCTGGTTGCCTCTGGCGGCCACTCATGCGCATCCCAGAGCAGATCCACGAACGACACGACAACATAGTCGGCATCATGTGCTTCGAGGGTTTGCGTAACAGACGCCGCAAGATGCTCAGGCGGGCTTGCGAACAGCGCCTTGATGTTTGCGGGCCACGCAGAACTCGCAATTACAACATTCTTGTCGCCACCTACGTTGTACGTCTTTGCGTCGGCCGCAGCAGCAAGGTAACCGGCAAGAAAATCGTTACCCTGCGGTACGAACGCGACCACGCTCCCTTTCCGGATTTCATGCTTGAACGATGTGGCTAGAGTGCTGTCCATATCCTCCAACGATTCCCGCCAATGATGCGGGGCACGCAGCTTTACACGAGCAAGCGCCGGGTCGGTAACCGTCCCAGGCGCGGTGACGTGTGGCTTCGGAACGTTGCAGACAACGGTCAGTACGACAAGTGCAAGCGCGACGCCGGCACGTCCGCGCCGGTCCAGCTCTCCGATCAGCATTGCAAACATTGCCCAAAGCCCTAATAAGCCGAGCGCAAGCCACCTATAACTCGCGCGCATATTCCTGAAGCCGGGCACATGCTCCGACAAAAAACCGCTGCCTGTGGGCATGATTGCGTTGGCTGCCGGCATGAGAGGAGAAAATTGCCCGGCAACAATATCTGCATGAGGCCGCAGCGAATGGATCTTCAGCGATGGGCCCAGGGCAAGGTAGGTCCCGACGATCGCGATCAGCAGAAACGCAACGGCGAGTTTTTGCCGCCTGACGACCATAAAACCTGCGCAGCCGAACACGCCGACGAACAGCGAGAACGTCGTGGTCCAGACCGAGGCATCGCCATAGTAAACCGCGTTGTTTCGCTCGATACCCAGACCAAGGTGATCCCAGATCCAGAACAGGCCTTTGGTGGGAAAGACCAGCATGGTGACATCGACGCCCCAGCCTCTGAAAAGGTCGAGCGGGTCGGGAGTAAAGACGGAAAAACCAAGAAACTTCACGTATAGGAAATACGCTATGCCAAAGCCGATCACGGATATCGGCAAGGCGGTTGTGGCGACGTTCTTCCGGCAACTGCGATTGCCAAGGCCCTCGGCGGCCAGAAGAATGAACGTCGCCAGCGCGAACATAACGAACGTGTATCCGTCCATGAACACCGACAGGATGGCGGTTGCTGTGAACCTGAACAGCACGGCAGACAGGGTGCGGACGTTAATACTGTCGACGCGGCAGACGCGAATTGCTTGATAAAGATAGAAAGGCAGCAACGCGATGCCGATAGACAACATCGAGTACACGGAATGTGCCCAGACCATTGGCATGGTGAGCCAGACAGCGGCCGATGCGAGCGCTGCGCGGTAGGTCAGTCCGAGCTGTTATGTGAAACGGATCGCTCCCCAGCCGGCCATGGCCAGATAGCCTATGGTCATCACTGAATAAGCATCCGCGGCGTGTAGCGGCGTGACGCGCAGCAACGCCGCTTCGACGAGCGCCCCGGGCAGACCAAAAGCGATGGGCGCTTGCTGCGGATAGCCGAAATTGTGCGAGAACACGGCGAGCCAGCCATCGTTTGCGAAGGATTGCGCGAACGATGATACCCAAACAAGCTGGCCCATCACCGGGGCAGAATAGAACGGAATGGATCCGTAAATTGCCGCGACAAAAGCGAGTAGCACGACCAGACACAGTGCGTTCAATCCGGTAGATCGATGGCTGCGGGTCATTACTGGGTGCTTTTTGGTTTTTTTGAAAAAAGAGTCATGTCGTTTTGACTTGCAAGCCCGTCGGGCGCCCTGAAAACCCCAGCGACGCCGCAAGAAAGAAAATCAGATCGCCCGATGCGGTAACAAGACGTCCGATGAGGATTATTTCGAGAAGACCCGCTTGCCCAATCGATCCACGCAGCAAGAAGAACAATACGCCTTCGCGAATGCCGACCCCGGCTGGCGCGCCAGGCGTGACCAGTCCGATGAGCCACGCAATGACATATGCACCGCACACCAGAATCAGGTTCCACTCGCCGCCCAATAGCCTGAAGAGCATCGCGAAGACGATGCCGGAAAGACCGAGGAATACGAGTTGAAGTGCAGCGGCTCGCGCCAGATCGGGGCTGAAAAAACGCCAGATCAGCACAATGAACATTACAGCCACACACGCGAACAGCAGCAGCGCGATGCCCGTTGGCACGCCACAAAACGACGGAACTATCAACAGCGCGAAGAGGCTCGCCATCGACGCGATCGTGCCCAATTCCCAAGCCATGGATTTGCCGAGTGGCCAGGCTGGTATGCCGGCCGACACGCCAAGCGCCTGCCGCCCGGCGAGGTGAAATACGTTGCCCGGTACATACTTGGCGGGTTGCGATACACCGTACGCCCAGACAGCCCAGTCGCGCCGGATATTGACTCCGAGGTACTGCACGATGTCGCGCCATGAAAGCGCAAGGAGAAAGCCCGACGCGCCGTACACGAAAGACAAGGCTGCAACGCCGAGCCACTGGGAGATGCTGATCTTATCGATCGGCAACTGATGGCTGTAGTTGAGAAGTTTCAACCCGACGAATGCCGCACCCAGAATGCCGAGCGCGCTGCCGATCCAGGAGAGAGCTCGCTTTAATGTGGAACTCATCCGCGACGCGGGGTTCCGGGTACACGGCACAACAGCATGGTCCACGGCAACGGTGTACGTGTTTCCACAATCTCGAAGTACCGGGAAACCAAAGACTTGAAGGCGGTGGCCGACCATCTTTGAATATGACCCGGCGTATTGCCGCCGCTCGTCAGGTACTTTCCTCGCGCCAAGTTAAGTGCGCTCCAGATTGGCTCGCGCGGCACACTGACAATGACGTATTTCTGCGCGGCTGCTCGCAATTTGCCTAGCCCGTCTTCCGGATTCTCCAGGTGTTCCAATACTTCGCAGCAGATGAGCAGATCTTGCTTGTTCTCGTTTTGCTGCAATTCATAAATACTTTCTACGAAAAACGCGCGTGCATCGAGTTATTGTCAAATCTGGTGTTTGCGAGGCGTGGTTTGATCAGGCGGCAAGCGGTTGCTGAGCCGGTGTGCTGTCGGTCACCGGTAGTCCGTCTTTGAAAGGAACGCCTTGGAGCAGTGAGGCGACTTTTTCGGGCGCACGAATGCGCCGCCATGATTTTTCCGCCGACTCAATCAGCTTGAATGCGAGGCCAAGGAAGGTCGGACGCGAAACGCAATTGCGCGTGCGAGTTGTTCGATGTCGGACTGTGGCGAAGGTCGACTCAATGGGATTGGTTGTTCTCAAATGCTGCCAGTGTTCGGCAGGAAAGTCATAGAAGGCAAGCAATTCATCGCGGTCTTTTGTGAGTTTCTCCGTCGCCTTCGGATACTTGGCCGAATAAGCGTCAGTAAAGCGATTAAAGGCCGCGAGCGCCTCTTCGCGCGTGGCGGCTTGCCAAATCTCCTGCAAGCCGGCTTTAGCCCGCCCGTGCTGTGATTTGGGCAAGGCGTTGAGAATGTTTCCAGTCTTGTGAAACCAGCAGCGCTGGTGTCGAGTCTTTGGGAACACTTCGGCCAATGCTGCCCACAGCCCCATTGCCCCCATCGCCGGCCGCGAGCAGTGGACCGCTTTGTAGGCCTCGTGCCTTCAGATCCAGCAAGAGCTCACACCAGGCGTCCTTCGACTCGCGGAAACCATCGCCGATCGCCACGCGTTCTTTCGTTCCGTCCGGCTTCACGCCGATGATGACCAACAAGCACTGGCCGTCCGAATCGTCGCTGCGCAGCCCCGTGTGGATGCCATCGGCCCACCAATAAACCCAGCGGGCGTTTGACAGATCGCGCTGATTCCACAGGGTGTGCTCGTCGGCCCACTGAGCCTTTAGACGGCTGACCACGTTGGGCGAAAGACCTTTGGCCTCTTCGCCCAGCAGCACGCTCAGCGCCTCGCCCATGTCGCCGGTCGAGACGCCACGTAGATACAGCCAAGGCAACGCCGCTGACACGCGGGGTGATTTCCGAATGTAGGGTGGCACGATGTTCGAATTGAACTTCACGCCCGAGCCCGAGCGATCGCGAACTTTCGGCACCTTCACGGTGACCGGGCCGATTGCTGTGACGACCTCGCGCTTAGGCAGGTAGCCATTGCGAATCACAGTCCGTCTTCCATCAAGGGTCTTCACGTTGTCGTATCTTTCTAGCAATGCCGCCAATTCTGCCTCGATCGCTTGCTGGACAATCTGCCGCGCGCCCTGTTGAATCAAATCGTCAAGCCCACTGGGCCGTGCTTCCAATTTACCCGCGCTTGTTTCTTCTGTAAGCTTCTTCATTGGTGGTGGATCTCGGTTTGGCTGGTTGTTACTCTAGACAAGCAACATTCTCAGCTAAACCGCCACCGCCTTCAAATCCCTGCCTCACCGCGAACACCACTTTCGACCATAACTCGCGTGCATCGAGGCCCCGGTCCAGCGCATTAGCGCGTGCAAGTTGTATCACTTTCTCCGAAAAATCGCTCCCCGTGGAAGTGATGCCCTGATCCGCCCAGCGCATTACCCAATACCCTTCGCCGCATCCCACTTCGTGAATGGATTGCGGGTTGACTTGGCTCACGAGTTCGACGAGCGAATTTTCGAATCCCTGCATGAGTCGTCGAACGATGACGTTCCTCGAGCCATATTTATCGTAGGTGTTGCCAACTACTGTGCCGTCTTCAACTAATCCCTGCGATATCTTCATCTGCGAACGCCTAAGTATTCAGTAAAGGATGTTGTTAGACTCATTAGAAACGCGTGCCGATGCGTCGTTCCCCTGGTCCGTGCCGCACAACTTCGGCAGCGACACGTTGCCCGGTATCCACGCTGAGAGGCTCTGATCGCTTTGCGGTGTAACGAATATCTTCAAGAAGCTTTCTGTTAGTCGCGAGGAGCTCGGCAATCACAGCCGCGAGCAAAGTTTGGAAGCCGACGCCGGCCAGAATGGACGCGAGGATAAGCGACTGGATGTGGCCCTGACCTTCGTCGCGAAGGTATAACATCAGAAACCGAAGTCCCGGAATGCAGGACGCAAGCAACAAAAATAAGCCTAGCATCCCGAAAAAATATCCCGGCCGGTAAATAACGAAAATCCGGCAAATGGTGAGCATCGATCGGAAAACATAGGACGGAATGCTTTTAACTAAGCGCGATGGGCGAAGATCAGGGTTAATCCGGACCGGTACCGAAACAATCGCCACGCTCTTTTGGCCCGCTTGAATTATCGTTTCAAGCGTATACGTATAGTCACTGAAAACTGTAAGTTGTTGGGCCGCATCTCTGCTGAAAGCACGAAACCCGCTGGTAGCGTCAACTATAGTGGTATGGCTTGCCGTTCGAACAACCCAGCTCCCCAGCTTTTGCAAAAACTTTTTGACGGCAGAGAAATGTTGTATGCCTGATATTGGTCGCGCCCCTATTGTAATTTCGGCAAGGCCTTTAAGTATAGGTTCGACTAATTTAGGGATGTCCTCGGCGTTGTATTGATTGTCCGCGTCAGTGTTTACAATGATATCCGCGCCCAATCGCACCGATGCTTCGATCCCGGTCATAAACGCGCGTGCCAAGCCCCGATTACTCGAATGTCTTATCACATGATCCACGCCGTGCATGGGTGCCACGCCTGCCGTGTTGTCGACACTTCCATCATCGATTATCAACCACTCGACGGAGCTGAAACCGGCGACTCGGCGGGGGAGCGCTGCAAGTGCAATAGCAATAGTCGACGCTTCGTTAAAACAAGGTAGCTGGATTATCAACTTCATTGTTCGAGCCCGGTTACGTATAAACATCGTTAGTGAAATCAATGTTGTGTAACTAAAATACCCTAATCACTTTACCCTGTACAGAGCGTTGCGACGACTGTTTCCTGCGGACACGTTCCGCTCTTGAGAAGATAACTCTGATGAGCGTTTTGTATTTTGTTACCGCGTATTACGAGCCGGGCGCGATGCGGAACGAATTAATTATCGACGCTTTCGGGGTTCAAACACGCTTCACTTCCATTGTTCAGCGGTACGGTAGTATCGCCTGGGAAATGAACTTCTTAGGCTTCCAATATGGTTAATGCGCTGCCGCCGACTGACTATTTGCCAAACACGCACTATGTGCACAATACAGGTCACTGCGATGCATAATTTTGAGGGGCGAGGATTGACCCGGTCGTCAGCGGGACGCGACAGAACGTTTTTTAAAGCTTTTGGCGAGCAATTCGCGCCCTGGGTCTGGGGTCCTGCAATGCGGTAGTCTTGACAGTGGCAAAATCTTCAGTGCATTGTTGGTGCGTTCAGTGCTGACGGCATACGGGAGCCCGTAAAATTATTCTGCGCTATTCTCGCCGTTTGGACAAATGCTTATGCGCCGAAACCTATGCCCCGCAATTCACTATCGTCCGCGATGTGGTAGAAGGAGTTCGTTTCGACTGATTTATGTCGGTCAATGGACAACGTCCGGTGAAGCGTTAGCGAGGTATCGCTACGATATAGCTGAACGAGTCTCTGGCTAGTTGTCAGATATAGATAAGATTTCCGGCTCAACCGTCAGCCGCTCTGTGATCAATGTGCGGACCTCGTAGACAGGGCGCAGGCGATTGCGGATCATTGTTGTCGTAATGATCTTTGGTTAAACGCTATTGATAGCAACATGCGCTTGAGGGCAGATTTGCCATACGTGCAGGTCCATGAGGCGTACATCGCCATTCGCCTCAACGATTTCGCATTTTTCGTCTGCAACATGTTTGTCGGTCTTGTCTAAAAGAATCCCCGCCGTATCATGCATGCGACCCTACTTCGACCAAGCAATCATATAAGACCCTATAATTCCCATCATTGGATCTAACCCAACCCATCCGAGGTAACGCCCGGCCAGAAGCGATGATCGCCGTAAGGGGGCAAGCAACCTTCCGCTCGGCTCGCTCGCAATAGCGAAAGCCGTCCAACAGAAAGTTAGTGAAGTTGGATTGTGGAGCTAAAGCTTATGGATGAAGTTATGTAGTCCTATTGATTAAGTTATAGTTCAACCCATTAAGATCGGTGAAGTGTTGTCGAAGAAGTTTCAAAGAAAGGAACGTTGGAAGGCGCTGGATAGCATCTTAGCTTCATGATCCGGCGAGGGATCTTTGCGAAGTATGAAGGATGCCAACTTTTTTCGGGGCCAACGTACGCGAAGCCTCAGAAGACTTGACTTTATATAAGGCGCGTCATTGTTAATCGGCTCTCCATAAGGTGAGCGAAAACATCTTTACGGAAAATCTATGTCACCCTTCGAGTACGTACACGCCGCGTATCGCCTTCGCCGTAAGCTCGTGCCTGAACTGATTACCTTATTGGCGTTCACCGTAATTGTCACTTATCACATAATGACCGGTTCAGTTTTGGACTGCGTCTTGCGTTGAGTCCAGAGGTGGACTTGCCCCTGCATAACCGGACACGTGGTCACGCTTAGGTTGATGAATTTTCTTGCTGGCGGAATTCGCGTGGCGAGCGGTATCTAAGGGCGCTGTGCGGATGCAGTTCGTTGTAGTGGCCGAACGCGATGGCCAGGTTTTGCAGCGCCGTCGTCGCGTCGGGCTTGGGCATCCACGAAACGTAATCCCGCTTCATCGTTTTGACGAAGCTCTCGGCCATCCCGTTGCTCTGCGGACTTAGGACAGGGGTTGTGATGGGCTTTAAACCGATTGCCCGCGAGAACGTCAACGTCTCCTCGGCAATGTAGCAGGAACCGTTGTCGCTCAGCCACTCAATTTCGCTATCGGTTTTCAGCGCTCCGTGGAAGCGGTTTTCGACAGCCTGAAGCATCACGTCACGCACCATGTCGCCGGTGTAGCCCCCAGTGCTTGCCGCCCAACTCATTGCCTCGCGGTCGCAGCAGTCCAATGCAAAGACGACGCGCAATGGCGAGCCGTCATCACAACGGAATTCAAAGCCGTCCGAGCACCAGCGCGCATTGCTCCGGTCCACCGCGACCCTGCCGTCGTGCCGGCGCGTGGATTCAGGATGCCGAGGGCGGCGCTCGAGCAGCAGACCATGCGTGCGCATGACCCGATAAACCCGCTTTGCATTAACGCGAGGTTGGGTCTGTGCATCCCTGTTTCGCCGCAACAGCGCCCATACCCGCCGGTAACCGTAGGTGGGCAGGTCGCAGACCAGTCCCCGAAGCTCGGTGACCAGCGGCATGTCGTCTGTAACCGGCATCTTGCGCCGGTCGACCCACTCAGCGGGGCGCTTCGATTTCACCGCAAGATTAGAGCGCGACACACCCAGGACTTCACAGACCGTCTTCATCGGCCGTCCCCCGGCAGCAATGGTGAGCGCGCAATCAATTTTTTTGCTCGGCCATACTCCATTGCTTCGCGAAGTATTTCCACTTCCATTGTCTTCTTGCCCAGCAGCCGCTGGAGCTCGCGAATCTGCTTCATCGCCTCGACAAGGTCGGAGGCTGGCACCACCTGTTCGCCGGCACTCACGGCTGACAGGCTTCCGTCCTGATACAGCTTACGCCAGGCGAACACCTGGTTCGCATTCACCTGATGGCGACGGGCCACCCCGGAAACGCTCGCTCCGGGTTCGAAGGTCTCGCGCACTATCGCAAGCTTCTCATCGACAGAGCGGCGCCGGCGCTGTTCCGGCTGGGTCAGAACCTCGATGGGTTCTACATTAGAGTTGGGCTTAAAATCGGGTAAGGCCACAGCGTCGCCGCTATGGCCTCCCCTAAGAACCGTACGTGCAAGTTTCCCTGCATACGGCTCAAGCATTCCAAAGTCACAAGCCGGTGTGACCGGTGCCCACCATCTGACGCCTGCGCATTGTCTTGCCGAGGTTCTTCCGCCGCAGCGGAGGGCGCAGACACCGCGAACGATGCTCTCTCATGCTTCCCTCTACGAAGTCTTTCGACAGCTTTGCGCTGGAACACCGGTCGGAAGTCTGCCCGCTTTCGCGTAGGGTATGTTGAAACCCTTATCTGGACCGTTACAGCCCAGCATTCGCTTTCTCCGTCTTCTCATACCCGCACAGCCAACGACTCGCCTTACGGCTTGTCTGCCTCTTGGGCAACTGTATGGGCTTACCACGTTCCCGCTTCATCTGACTACCTTAAAATTTAAGCGTTACCTCGTGTCCTGTTTTCGACGGGGCCATTCCAAGAGGCCACCCTAGCCTGTGGCGACGGGTGACCCTCTATCATCAACACTGCCCTGCAGTGGTCGACGAGACGTACATCTACGCATTCAAATTTGCGAAGATGTGCAGGAATTATTTCGAGGTCCTGTGGTCTACTCAAAATGTCCCCGTCAGAGCATCACGGCTGTATGTTTTAAAACGTCTCCTGTCTAATGCAGTAACGCAGCGCTCGCTGCGAGGGGGCCGCTAGTGATAGAACTTCGTGCCCACTTCATTTTTTTTGCGTCGCACGCGATGTTGCTGAGATAACAGACGTCAAGTGGTGTATAGCATCTTCGCTAACCTAAACGAAATTCACACGGATCAGGCCGCGTCGAAAATTTCGTTGTACAAAACAAAGAAGGATGGTGTCGTTGAACTTTATAAGGTGGCGCCCTTCTTCGTGCTGAATTGCCGTCTCCCGTTCCAGCCAAATTTCTCAAGGTTAGGATAATTCTCATCTTTCATAGCTATTTGAGCTGCGAGAGAGCTTCGTCGTTATCAAATAAATTAGTTATCCTATTTATTTGAAATTTCTATTTTTTAAGTACGTATGAATTTGTCGCGAGTTGCGACCACGCGTCGACTGATCGGGATGTAAAGAGGTGGCTTTACATTGTACTTGTGCCAGCCTTGACTTTCGCCGTGGTCTGCGACGATGAAGATATTGGGTCTGCTATAGGAGCACCCGATGTCAACTATCGAGTGGAGCAACACTATGACGTTACTAACAAGTCTTCGCGAGCTTGACTGGACTCGCGGCATTCAATTTTGGATTCTTGTTGCAGCGATTTTCGCAACGTCAGAAGCCGCATTTTTATTCTGGCGTGCGGCGCTCACGCATCGTAAGGGCGGGAGCGACAATGTATAATAAATTTATAGGACTACATTGGATCGTTCGCCGAGTGATTCTCGCCGTGGTGTTCTATGTGATTTTTGCGGTCGATATCGGTTGTTTCCCTAGGAGCGATTTCACAGTTTCGCTTATGCTAATTTCTTTGGGCGGTTTGTATCTTGCGATCGGCCTAGGTCGACCAACACTCATCTTCATTCGCCTATTGCTCAAGCTTATGATCATGTTACATTATTGGTGAATCGATAATCTAGAAAGAGAAGGACCATGTTCAGCCAGCGCTTGGTTTTTTTATCGTGGGGCGTTGGCGAAATTGTGGAAAAGATAGCCGTTAAATTAACGAAAGACCGTTGACCGGTAAGCAAATCCCCCCGCTCTTGGCGGCAGGTATGAAATCTATAGTAGCGTTACCGTTAGGACCGTGCCGAAAGCGTCTGTCTACGAAGCGGTGCGCGCAACCCTTGGGCGTCATACGGTAGTGATAATTCTGCCGTCTCAGTTGCTGGATTAGCATACAGCGGCGCGACACCGGGAACGGATCTATTTTGTTTCGGATTTGGGCGAGGGCCATCTAAAAAAGACCGCGCCCGTACAGGGCGCGGCGCGTTCTAATTCAACTATTGGCGGTAAAAAAACGGACGCTACTCTTCTTGACGCAGTCGTCGCCGATGGTCCTGCTCGATCCTGCGACCGTTGTGCGAAGTCCATCCGAAAAATAAAGCTATTAAAGCTGCTGCGGCAATCACCCCAATAGAAAAGCTCATCGTTAATCCCTCTTGCAGTAAAAACCTGCGATGCCAAGAAGAGCGGCGCAAATCAAGAAACTAGCGACATCCTCAACTGCGGCGAGATTCCAATTCGTTACAGACGCTGCGCTCCAGCCGGCCCCTGCCAACGAGGCGACGCTAAGCATATGAGCCAGGTGCCCGTTCGAGTGCCGCTGGGGTCGATTAGGCGCGAAGATTGATCGAAATCCTTCGACATGAATCCGATCTTTCTCGCGCGCGAGGGTATGTTTTCCGTCACTGCCTTGGACCACTGAGAAATCGTGCCCGCTCAAACTGATCGAGATAAAGGGTGCGGCTTCGGTCTTCGCCATTTCTAAAAAGATTACTGTCAGGCGGGAGCTGAAATGCACCTCGTGGGTCGTTGGGTCCAGCGAAACGCGGTCATTAATGATAGTGCCGCATGAATATCGGATCGTCACTGGGACAAGCTTCATTGCGTTAAACCTCTTCGGAAATGCGAGCATACTCCCCGACGGGAGTTCTCCCGCGGGGTTAGCGCTACAAATTAAATAGCGCGGAAAAAAGCTGAGGGGGCTGGCCAATTACAAGAGATCAATCTTCGGAGCGACGATTGCAGAATCGTCGCAACAAGCACACTTCCGCTGTCGGCTACTCGCTGGCAGCTTCAGTCGATGCCATCTAAAAGATTGCTAAAATACGAGCGACGAGACATAAAAGCTTCGCCGGAGTTCGATGCGCGTTAGCGCGGGGATTCACAGAGTATAGAGTTCCGACGACGTGTCTTAGTTTGCAAAGCTCGCAAAAACCACATGCCTTTCTCCTCGAATCGACGATTTTGGCATCCGCACACCGAAGTTGAACGATCTGCTCGGTCCTACGAGCCCCATTTTCCGCCTCGTTATACCTCATCATTACCGAGATCCTTGCGTGCGAAGGGTTGACTCGGTGCCTGTGAACAAGCGGAAGCGATGCAGCGTGGGTGCATCGTGTTTGTTGATACCGCCGATAGGGCGGTGGCCGCGAAGTTGGCTTCACGACAAGTGCTTTTTTAACTTGATTACGTTTCGGTGCGGCAGACGCGCTTATTTTGGGTAGATGAAGCCGTCCCCCCACACGGCGTATAACCCATCAAAAATAGGCGTCGCCGTAATTTATTGTTTTTATTACGAAATCGATCGTTTAAAAAAGGTGCTAGTCCGAGAAATCTGTGGGATTTTTCCAGCAATAGCGCCCACCGCTCGATAACTGTCCGCTGACAATGGTTTACACCAGTCCTTCAGAAGAAACGCGCCGCGGTCTTTAGCCCGCATATACAATCAAACCATCAGAAGACGGCCCGTACCGTTCCCTTTCATCGCATTGCTTAAGCAGTGCGGGCGCGCCAGTCGAACCTGAAGCTTCTCCCAATCCCAACTCGGGAGGCCAATCTCCATCGCTGCATGCACACTGTGCACTGCAAGCGCTCGTAGATGGCCGCGGCTGGCGTGCCTGTAATCCAGTCACTAACCGAGGTTCTTATCCTCACTTCGTTTGTAGCCGAGGCGGGACGCGGTCGAGTTTTGCGCGAAATATGCCGTACCGCCTAGCGTACGCTCCACGTGGCATTCGAAAAAGGTCGGGCCAAATGCGTATGGCAAATCGATGAAATTGGTGCCCATCGGGTTGGTACCTGCTTGACTTAACCCGCACGAATTTGCCGCTGTTGACGCGGCCTTCATTTTTGATCTGCTATCCCGAACGTCTGACGACGGGGAAACGCGAGGCCCCGTTTGCGCAATCCTGCGCTGTAAATCTCGGATAGCAAAATCACATTGCGCGGCTACTGGTTGATTGATCCCGTGCCGATTGACGCAGCTCGATAACGCAAGCTCGCTCCTTTGGCGAATTTCGTCTTCTCGACGGCGTAACCACCGCAGTGCAGGTTTCACGCATACACGCTACCGGCGGAGACGACGAACGCAGCTTCGAAGATCGCGTCGCAGCCGCGGTAGATGATCTTCCTGATCGTAATCGCTGGCGACTTGACTATAAGAGGGGATCTCCATAATGGATTTATTCTCTCGATCCCGGGGGCACATAGAGAATACATGTCTCCGATTGAATATCATCACGCCGCTTACCGGCTTCGCAAAGATTTGTCCCTCGAAATCCTTACACTAACCGCTTTAAATCTAATCCTAAGCTATCACGCGATGACAAGCACTAAGCCGGATTGGATGTTTGGATGAACCGCTTGCACCAATTCGGAACACATGATGATGTGGTCCGATTTCGCGTGTAAAATGATAGATAGCTGATTATTAAGAGATTTTCTAATGTTCTTGCCTAGTGCGGTCTGGACACGACACGCTTAAAACGCCGCACCACTTGAACCCCACGTACCGGTTCCGGTCATCATCTCCAAAGCCCGCATACTTAATTGCAGGCGAGGCGGTCGTGAGATTGACTATAAAGCAACCTCGGATTCGCTCATTCGTTCATTTGGACAATCCCACGCGGTTACACCTCCCATACCTTGTTCGGCACGGGCGGCCTCCTGCGCTCCGTTGGTTTGCCCGCCGGTTACAGAATGTGCGGTTCTCTCGATATCTTCCTAGCGCGTTCGCGAGCACCGAACACTAAAGCAAGCCCCGAAGAAATAGATCTGAGCCGATCGCGCGTGAAGCTCTCCGCACGAGACAGTCGTCGCCCGGCAGTCGTATCCGCTGTCTCGGGCACAATCACGCCCCGGTGTGCAATTTACAACCTTGTGTGCATGCTAGCCAAAGCCGGACGAATCTCACGCCTCGCGTTCCTTCGCCAATCGATGGTCTGCGTTTCCCGAGACCCCTTATACGGCGTATAAGGGGTAATTGAGAAAGCTATGGAAAAACATATCCCTTTCCGAGAGAAACATTACGAAATACTGTCAAATCTCAAATAATCTCTATCCCGCCCGGTAGATAATGTCCTTTAGGCGACGGTGCCTCTGTGAACGTCGGTTCCGGCTGTTCTCTTCCGAATGTGCGCTGCCCGACTGGAGCAGGTGCATTTTCGCGGTGAGCACAAACTAAAAAATCACGACGACTGCTCGCATGACGATTTCAGCCGGCAACAAGTTGGTGAATAGTGCAGAAGCGTCAATCCACGCTTGACAGGGCTCACAGAGCTACAGCGTGCCGCAGTCTTCGCGATACTGATAGCTCTGGCTGCCGAAGCTAGCCAATACTGCGGGCGCACCACAGTATTGGCAAATGAGGTTGAGGTAACGGCTTGACCGGACGGGCGACGCGTATGGTGATCTGGGTTTCAGGAGACCCTGATCGGCACTCAGGGTCTCGCGGCATGTTGTTTTTTCTAAGTGTTTGATTACAAATAAGAAGATTCGAAAAACACCTCGGATAACAAAATAAAAAATCTGGAAAACGTTTTTCGGGCATTCCGGGGCGTCCGCCATCCGTTTTGACCGGTCGGGTGCTGCAAAGAGATACGTTTTATAGCGTCTTTGTGAGAAAGACCCTGTACGGCGATCAGGGTGTCGCCTCTTTCAAACCACGCAAGGTGTAAAGGGGCGCTCGATTCCCCCAGCAGCCGCATCCAAGTCTCCGGAACCGCTAAGGCCAGCTTTGACGCGCTATCGACATTTGCTCTCAAAGTAACCGGGTGGGTGTTAAGAAAGCCGCCCTCGAAGTTGGCACAGGCGGATGCGCAATTGGACGTCTGCACGCGATATTCCGCTTCCAGAATACATAACGCACTGGCGTACATCCAAAAAAATCGCGGACTATGCACAGTCGCGGCATGCAATGCGATCGCCCTCTTGAAAGGGTGGGCAATGAGCGACGAGAAAAAAAACCGACGACGGCCGTGGTCGGCGATGAGTGATTCAATCCAAAGACGCGAGTGCCGCAGGCCATTGCAGGTTAAGCGCGCCGCCGTCGCCTTGACATTGCCGCCAAGCCGAGAAGATGGATTGTCACCGATGAATCTTTCTTCCAATGCGCACAAATCATGTTTCTGCCTCCGCTTCATGCATTGCCTTATTTGAACGTATCGTCGTCGCCTCGTGTCGCTTTCATCAAGCACTCACCATGAGTAGGACGCAATCGTATTCATACAAAAATTTTTTAAGATATTTCAATAGGAGTGCAGACCGAGTTAGACGTACTGACGAGCACGAACAATCGCATCGCGTCAGTTGGGTCGCGCATGCATTGCCCGCGACGATCCGGTGGCCAGAGGTAGTGCTATGAGGGGCCTTATTAAACGTCAGTTGGTCCTGAATCAACCGAAACGCCATCCGTCAATGTTCGCTGATGCAGAACTCAGGCACCTGGACGCTGTGGTTCGATATGCCGTCGTGCAGGCCGAAGGCGGCCGTTATATCAATCTAAACCCCGACTACTGGCGCGAACGAATTCGAAACTTGGCAGATACATACGAGCTTGTTCCGGCTCAACGCATGCGCCTTAAGGGAATTCTCACACTCTTGGATTTGGCTCAAGATGCACTTGCCCCGTCTAACTATGAACGATGCAAATGACCTGGCGGGGCTTATCAAAACGGATGACGCATAAACGCGGTCCAGATCATCGCCTCAACTTATGGGGCATCGCGTGCGCTAAGTCGGGCGAGAAAAGCGTCCTTGTGGCGTCGCCGACACGGACCGTGCGGGACGTCCCGACATCCGGGTCCATTGCATGTCGTTCGGTTCGGTGATTGCGATGGGTCCGCTCTCCCGCATTGGTGGGTTCGGTGCTTTCGGCGTCTTTAGCGGTGGCGTTCAACCGGCGGCACAACCACAGCGTCGGCGCGGTGGCAGAACCCAACCCGACGAGCTTCCCCTCTCTACATTTCAGAGGATGACCGATGGAGTCTTTGAAAGGGAAGCGTTGTAGTTATCCACAAAACGGTATCTCCAGCCCATGCGCAGGAGCTTTTTGACAAGGCTTGGCGCCGATTCCACCAGCGGTGCGGCGCGACAACTGAGCGCGCAACTCGCTCAATATTGTTTTTGGGCGGACGCCGCGACAACGCAATGGGCGCGTCACCGCCATTAAGCGCGGCGTATGCGCCTGCATCACGCTATAGACCTTCTGGGGAACGCAAAAACGCGTGTGTAGCGGATTCGTGGCTCACAGATAACGCTAATTTCCGCCGCTTGCGGCGAAAGACATAGCAAATTCGTGAGCATTGTAAGCTTATGCGCCATGCGCGCAGCGATAAGATTCATTCATACACCGCGCCATCGACGCATCGACTTGAGCCTTAGGGCCCCAATCCCGTTACAACGCTTTCAAATGAACGCCATCTTCATGAAAGACGTCCTAGACGTCCGCTACCTGCATCACGTGCCGCCGTCCCGACACCCGGGCGTCGCAGGCATCTCGGCCGCCCATGATCCGCGTGCGCTAAGCGCGGAGGATGCGACTAAGGACGAGCGTGTGAACGGACTCACAGCGCTCGAGAACATTCAACTCGCCCCTTCAGCATTATCGCTGGGCATGGTGTGCGTTGCCCGATACACCGCGGCAACGATACACCGGCTTGCCAGGGGCGGGAAACTTCATGTACGAAGCATGTACGAGTTTCCGAGAACTAATCGATCGGCACGCGCAGCCGAACCAAAATGCGCAAAAAGAATTGCTTAGTCGCCGCCCTAGCGTGTGTCGGCTGGGTAGCCGAAGTCAGCATTGCTGACTTGGGACCATCGGAACGCAGCCGCTTCCCTGCGTCGGGTGGATCAAACAATCATCGCTAAAGTCCCGGAATGCAAGCGCGTAGTTTCCTAAAACCCACCCGTCGTATCGATCGGCACGACGGTTACTAGCAAGGAACATTGAACGGCGAAATCGAGAACATTCGAAACAAACGATCGGACGACCGCCCCGACATGGCACCGTGCACGCACGGACCGGCAAGCAAGGAGCGTCGGCCAGCCAGCGGGGAAAATCTAGCGACCAACTTTTGTTGATAGAACTACTGCGACCGGGCTCGGACAGGCGTGCTTTAGCGACGCGGACGAAGTGCAGGCCGCAGGGCAGATAGCCCAATGTATTAACGTTGACTGATGTTGGCGCAGCGCGCGAGTTCGCCCTTGAGCACATACGCTTTTCGCACGCGTGAGGTACTCGCACGTTCTGAGCCCGTATCTATACCAATTTTTTTTGCGAAGGAAAGACTATGGCACCGATCTTCGATGTATCCGCCGTAATTCACGACTACAAGTTGCCATTGCCCTTCAGGATTGCCCTTGAATGTCTCTTAGCAGATAACATCGAGCGGTTTCACCGCCGCGCGAGAATCACATCGAAATCATTGTCGGCAAAGAGCAAAGAGGTCCGTGCTCGAGCGATCTGCCGATCGTTCCTTGAATTGCATATGAACGGTCAACCGTTGCGATACCCCCAGAACATCAACAAAAGCGACGTGCAGATTTTGGTTAACTTGTGGGTCCGTCTCGGTCATTCCGGCGGCACGATTGAAAACAAGCTGACGCATTTACGCGCGCTTGGCGAATGGATTGGTACACCCGAATTAGTTGGAACGCTTAGTGATTATATTGATCGAGAATCGCACGGATTGGTCAGGTCGCATTTGGCATCACGAGATAAATCCTGGGACGGCAGTGGGGTAAATGCGATGCTCCTGATCGAACAAGTTGCACGCACCAACCCTAATGTTGCTGTTCAGCTGAAGTTGCAGATGGCATTTGGATTGAAGGTGGAAGAAAGCTTCATGCTAAAGCCCGCGCAGGCGCTGCGAGACAAAGCGTTCGTGAATGTGATGCGGGGAACGATTGGCGGTCATGCGCGATCCGTTCCAATCGAACTGCAATATGCGGTGTTAACAGAGGCGGCGCGTTTATCCAACAAATCTACCGGCACGACAATGAGACAAGGATTGACGACGAGTCAATGGCGCAATGTTTACTACGCTGTGTTGAACAAACACGGGATCGTGAACAAGATGCTTGGCATAACCAGTTTGGGTTTGCGCCACCAATATCTGCAGGATGTGTACGAGCGATCGACCAGCATGGCCGCACCGGTGAAAGGTACATCTGAACGCGCGGAGCGCGATAGTCATCGTGCCGCCATGCGGCGCGTCGTGCAGGCGGCGGGCCTCAGTCGGGAAATTAAGGCGAGCAGGTATCTATTGATAGATCGCGTTCGCGTCGCCATGCCAGAAGTGACGGCTGAACAAGCACAGGCAGCGCTTGCCAACGCTCTGGGAATTAAATCCCATGCGGCAAAGAGTTTAGGTATCTCACGTCAAGCGCTCTATCGGCGTCTCGAGAACGGGAGCCAAGCCGTGTCGAAATAAGGAGCACAATCCGTCGTATCAACCGACTTTAAACTGCCATTTAATCAACCTAGTTCAACCGCAGCATCAAGGCAATACGCGATCGCAATATGGTTCACCTTCGAGATCTCCTGTGTCCACCATTACCGGCGATACGCCGTTCGCGCTTAACTGGTTTTCTTATTGAGATTTCGTGCTGTGTGTTTCATTAGGTGCGGCGGCTGCCTTGTTTAATTATCTAGCGTGCGATGCGTTAGTTTATTAGAAGGGGACGCGTAGTGCTTCAGAACGCATTGAGGAGGATCTATAAATATTGCATGAGATTTGCAACTTCCGGTTACGTAACCTAAAAACAAATCGGAGATTCTTTAAGAAATCACCGAGAATTTTCAGGGTGCAAGAAAAATTGGAAGTCATGTGGGTTGATCGTCACGTAGGCGTTAAAAAATCGAAAGACCTAAAACGAAATCAACGCAAGAAAATCATAGCGGAGGTTAAGTAATAGCATTGTGCGCGCCGCAAAACCGGTGACTTGGCGAAGACGCGAAGCGTCGCTGGCGGATCAACGCGCGACGCCTATAGATTCATGCGAATTATCGCGCTCGTAATGGGTGCTGGAAACTGAGTGCCTTGTGCGCCGCGATGCGTCTTGCTCAGCACCCAACGATGCATAACGACGCGGTACTGAAAACGTTTTTCTATGGAGACATCGCCTGAACTTTTTTTTCGCGTGCTGCTAACGCAGCGGTCGAAGTGTGATTGGTGTTCGCGCAGAGTCCTTAGTAGTTGGTTGAGGCGTTGGAATGGCGAATTGTATTTCTAGAATAATTAACTGAAGACGGCATTAATTTTTAACCGCGCGCTGTTTAAATATGAGGAAAGCAAATGAAAGTCGTAGTCAGTTATCGCGCAATACTTGAACGATCAGGTCTTCCTAAGCGTTTAACCGGAGAGCTGGACAAACTCTTCCAACAATTCCTGTCTCATGCGCATAGTAAGACGCGGGTGACAGCCAATGCCATTTCAATTAAAACGCAGGAACGGCGCCTCTTGTCCTTGATTGCCGGTTTCAAAGAGCTAAGGCGCGATGGCTTTGCCATTGAGACACCGTGGAATATCTCGAGCAAGCATATTCGGCATCTGGTCAATGTGTGGGTGATTAAAAATAAACAGAGCCCAGGGACGGTCGAAAACAAACTCACGTATTGGCGCACGCTCGCAGCATGGATGGGCAAACACCAGCTAGTGGGTACGGTCGATGACTACATCACGCGCCCCGACGGGTACCGCCGGTATTACGTAGCGCAACGGGACAAATCGTGGGAGGCCGCCGACGTGAATGTTGATGAGGTCATCGCGCGCTTATCGCACAGCGACCGGTGGGTTGCGATTCAGGTCGAGTTACAGTCCGCGTTTGGCTTGCGCGCGCAAGAGAGCATGCTGCTGCGCCCACTTCAGTGTCTGCGCGTGTCCGGCCATCTTCACGTGACCGATGGGACCAAAGGCGGGCGCCCGCGTGTGGTGCCCATCGATGCCGAATGGCAGTATGACCTGCTTATTCGGGCCGCGCAGATGGCAAACCCCCGTACGGGCTCAATGATTCCAGAGTCTTACTCGCTCAAAAAATGGTATCGCCATTTTTATAAAGTGTTGGGTAATGAGGGCGTCTCGCAAAAGGGTTTGGGGGTGACAGTGCATGGCTTGCGCCACGCCTATTTGCAGCGCATGTACGAGCAAGTGACCGGCGTGCCTGCACCGATCAAGCGTCCCGATCATAAGCCCGATCCGCAATTGCACCAGCTGGCGATGGAAAAGATTGTCGCGGCTGCTGGGCATGGATTAGCGACCAAGGCGAGTGCCTACATTTCTTCGTTTGCAGCGATTCGGAGGATTGATGCGCCGGTGGTGAGTTGCGAGCAAGCGCTCGTGGCACTCGCGGCAGCAAACGGCAATAAGTCGCACGCGGCGAAGTCATTGGGCATCTCGCGCCAGGCGCTATATCGCGTGCTTTCCAAGGTAAGCGATCCAAGCGCTCGCGTGAGCGGCGGCCCAGCAGTGCGGGACGGCGATGAGGGGAACGACCATAGCGACGAGAGCGACGAGAGCGTGACTGTCTAAAATCTCCGCGCTCCCACGACTCGTCATTCATTGTGCTAGAAGCGCGGCCGGATGCGCGGCTGGATGATTAGCCAGCCGGCTGCGCATCATTCGCGATCGGTGCGCCTCGCAGGCTGCTTGACTTTCTTCTTCTTTGCTTAGGCTGGTAAGGTCTACTTTGAAGAGGGGATTGTTTTGACCACATCGGTATTGAGCGATTGCGGTGCCCGGCGTTTGGCCGAAAGCGCATCTGAGACAATTAGTGAAAATGCGCGTTCGCGTATTGTTGGCGAAGACGAAATGGTCGAGGGCGTCTCAGTCCTGTTCGAGCAAGTGCTGAGGCGCTTAGGGGTAGGCGACTATGCGATACGATGCGGGCTGCGATTTATCCATGCGTCTCATACGCGGTGCGCGGTCACGGATCTAGATATGGTGGTCGTGACGCCCTTTGGCGCGTTTGTCGTATGCGTGCTGTCGTTTCAGGGAAGCGTCGAACCCGGTCTCGACCCCGAAACATTGATCACCGCGCACGCCGAGGATGGGGCTGTGCTGCACACCGCGCCAGCGCGACGGCATGCAGCGGTCTTGCGCTCGCTGCGTTCGCTCCTGAGCGCGCATGGGTGTACGGTTGAGGGGTTGGCAATCGCCGCGGCGACGCCTTGCGAAATTCATCCGCTGCTGGCCGAGTCAATCCTTGCGCCGGATGAGCTTTACCACTACCTCCGGCTTCGCTTACTTCGCTTTTTCGAGATTCGAAAGCCCCATGTTGTTGTGTCGCAGGCTGTCAATGTAATAGACAGGAGATCCGAAAAGCCAAAGTGCGAGCCTAGATAGTGCAGGCCGCGACTGGGTGGTGGCTGCGCCGATGCCACACAATACGCGTGCGCCGTCGCAAACGCAGCCAGCACGATCCACTCATCGCGTGGTAAGTGAGCGCGCGCACAGGTCCACCAACTCGAGCTCTTCGAGATACTTGTGCTCGAGATAAGCAAAAGAGGATGGGCCTGAGGTGCGGACAACCGGGCTCTTAGAGGCGGTGGAGGCGCCGTGTTCTACGGCTCGCTCAGAACATTGAACGCTCACCCAAGCGCAAAGAAGACGCGGGCCTTTTGCAGGTCGCGACTTCGTCATCACCCTTGGTGAGCGACCGCTGCGTCGAGGCAAGTCGCCGCGCACGCGCTTAGGTGTTATTTAGCCTGAAGCTTTCTTGGCTTGGCTGGCGTTTGCACTTTGTTGTACTGGAACTCGGGCGTGTCCTTGAGTGCTTGTTTCGTTGCACCGGCCAGATAGAAATTGCCGTTGCGAATATCAAGTGACCCGATCGGTACGGCGACATCATGAGTCGCGACCCCGAGGAATCCGCCTGTGGCGATAATGGCTGCCGAAACCGTCGTGTCCGGCGAAATCACCAAGTCCATGATCGAGCCAATTTTCTCGTTGGCGTCGTTGTAGACCGCTTTGCCGAGAATGCCCTTTTTAGCACTCCATCCTTGAAGCAACGCTTCTGATTGCTGCACCGTCACGCTTAAGGGCTGAGTTCCGGCAACTTGCGCTTGAGCGCCGATGCTTGCCGAGCCGATCACGGTAGCAACGGTGATATAGGACCAAATCTTCATGTCGCTTTCTCGTCTTGTGGTTAAGTCTTCGCGAAAATAGCAAATCTTGGACCTCCGGTCTTACCGACCAGGAAGGATGTAGCTCAGCCTTGGGAAGTGCCAGTCGCTTGCTGAAAAATATAGGCCTGTGTCAGACGCCGAGTCTCGTCAGGCAGTGCATTGAATTCTGCGCCCACCGTGAGCCCATTGCCCTTGCACGACCGATTGCGTGCGATGCAATGAAACACTATGGCATGCTCGCGTGCGTCGACTTTCAGCCGAACGGCGATCTTAAAGTGTTCGCCAATTTCGAGCGTCGCATCAGGCAAGAAGAAGCCGATGCCGCTCGCGCACAAGTTCGTGATTTGCGCATCGAACCCGGTAGCTACGACGTCATTGCGAATGAGCCGCGCGGATAGTCGGGTGTCGATTCGCACGTGCTTGCGAATCGTATGTCTTTTGATGGTTGCAGGGTATTCGAGTTGAAAAAGCCCAGGGATGCGACTGTCCCGAGCTGCAACGCGGGTGCGAAAGGCATAGACTGCCCGCCCAAATATCACCTTCGCCTCTAGTTCCGTGCCTACTTGCAGATCTTCGCTTTCGCCTTGAACCATGATAAGCAGTGCGAGCCCAGCAATCGCACCGACGTATCGGACATAGAACGACGCGGCGTTCCCGGCGCAAGAGGTCAACTGAAACTGTTCAATCCCGGTAGGCAGTATCGGGAAGCGCGCTGGCCGGGGCTCCAGGGCAAGCGGACCGGGCGTGGCATGCGCAGCCGTTGATATCAATACAGTATCGTCTGCGGCCGGGTCGGTGGGTTTGTGCTCGGACGCGTCGGCTTCGCGATAAGCGCCGATCGTCAAGAGCCTTTCTCGCTGCGCCTCGGAGCGCAAGGCGTTGCCCTCACTTAGCAGTAGCTTCCCAGCGGCAGAATAAATACGGCTCTTTTTAAAACCGAGTGGGTAATGCGGCTCAGCGGGCATGTTCATTGAACGCGGCAAAGTTAAGTTTTCCGGCAATCAGAAACAAGACCGTGCGCATGGTTTCAAAGCGCGCATATCCACGAGCCTTGCGCTTTGCTGCCTGAAACAGGCCGTTGATAGCCTCGATGAAACCGTTGGTCTGACGGGTCTGGGTCCAGGCCACAATTCCATCGAAATGTCTGCGAACCAAACGGACCACATCCTTCATGGGTTCGACTTTGGAACGCATCACATTCGTGCACCACTGGTGCAGCATCTCGGAGACGACGTTGATTTGTTTGCGCTCAAGAATATCGCGCAATTGTTCTCGGTAAAGCCAGGCTCGCGCGGTGCGATTGGTCGTGTACTGACTGACCAACGCTTCAAGTTCGGTGAGTTGCGCGAGGTTCAGTTTGTCGGCGTCCTTGAGCAACGTCCAACGCATGCCCTTAAGCTGAGGGTCGAGTTTCTGCTGCTGCCGACGTACTGCGTCGAGCGCCTTGGACGCGTGAGCGACGACGTGGAACTTGTCAAAGGTGACCCGCGCATCGGGGAGATGTTCATTGACGCCCTTGATGAAAGCCGGCGACATGTCGATGCTCACCGAGCTCACTTGCTCGGGTGAGCCGCCGTGTTCGCTCAGGTAGGTGGCAAAGCGCTCTATCGTGCTGGCATCCTTGCCCGTGGTGACGAAAGCGACCCGCCGCGCCTGCATGTCGGCGACCAGCGTCAGATACTCATGACCGCGACGGTACGAGGTTTCGTCAATCGCCACCGCCGTCACACCCGACAGGTCGGCCGCTGCGAGTGCCAGTTCCACATACCGCGAACAGATGGCATGTACTCGATGCCACGACAGATTGACCGCGCGCGCAACGGCGGCGAACGGCATCTGCTGCGCGAGCATCAGTACGAGCGCCTCGAACAACAAAGTGAAGCCGCTGAGCTGGCCCACCCAAGCTGGCTCAACCAAACGCACGGAACCATCTGGCAGGCGCACCCTGGGCACTCGCACTTCGAGGAAGCACTCGTGCTGGAAGAAATTCAGATGCCGCAGGCGCTTGATTTGCGTGTCGTGCACGGGATGCTCGCCGGCCACTCCGGCATAGCCAAATCGGCTGCCTGCAACGAAGTCAACGGCGATGTTGAGCTGCCGCTGAGCAGCATCGAAGTCAACACTTCGGACATACCAAGGAGCCGTGATACCGAGGGCGGATTCGAACAATTGATTCGTCATAGCGGGTTGGCTTACATGGGTGATTCCCGCATTCTGCCGCAATCACCCATGAATCATCTTACTGGGTGAGCGCGCCTCAAGGGTTCGCTGCGCCGGGCTCACGCCCGCCCTTGACCCGCCAAACCCACCCACGCCAAATTCAAAAGAGGCATAAATACGAAAGCGCAATGGCGTGTCGAGTTCCAGTTCGCGAGCCGAAATTTTAACGAATGCCATGTTTTATGTTTGAGAGGGCGTGATCCACACGGAAAAAGCGACGGTGCAAGCAAATTCAGGATGGAGCTACTCTAACGGGCTGACATGTAAGGTTCGGTGCGTCACCCCACATTCGTCAGACGTAACGTTCCAGTCATGCGGGCAACTGGCATTTCTTGTGCCGCTTGTGGTGCGCGGCATCGCAATCCCGGTCCAGCCGTTTAGCCACGACGGCCCGTTTGTATCTATGACGGTGCTCTCGTTACCGGCGTATACCTTCATTCGGGCATCGGAATCTGGCGGTCGTCAAACGCTGATCCGCGTGGGCCCAGCCATGCACGGAGGACACGCGGGTAGCGGTTTTATGTGGCGCGCTACGCGCTGCTCGGCGCTGCCGCGTTGAACAGGTTCCTATGGATGGCGTCGCTGCGCAGCCGGTCGGGGAAATCGAATATGGACGCTGCACCGTGCGAAGCAGCTGGGCTTTATCCAGCAGCTGAGCGGCAAGCGCATGCTGGCGGTCGGAGAATCAGGCGTCAAAGCCGCCGGTCTTGTAGACCGTGTTTTGGACACGCCGAGGGTCGCGGATATCGAGGCGCTCGCTTTCACCGAGGTCCACAGCGATGCCGCTGTGCACTCGGTTACGCAAGGCATTGCACTCGCGCGCGATAAGTCGTGCGATCTGATCGTCGGCGTGGGCGGGGGTGCGCACTCGACACAGCCAAGGCGATTGGCTCGATGCTTGGCAACGCGGGCACAATTCGCGACTATGTCGGCATAGGCAAGGTGCGCCATGCCGGCGCGCCCGTCATCGCCATCCCGACCACGTCGCGTACTAGGGAGCGAACTAAGATCCGGTCAGTGCTCTCCGCACCGAAGCCGCCATCACGATATCGATTGGCAGCGTGTACAGCTGACCGTGCATTGGCTTGCTCAATTTTGTACTCACCCATAGTTTGCCGCCCAGCATCACGGCTAGCCGGCATGGATGTGCTCACGCATGCCATCGAATCATGCGTCAACAAGGCAAACCAGCCCGTCACGGCGGGGCTCGCGCGTTAGGCGGTTTCGCTGATCAGCCGAAGCTCGCCGCGCTCGACCCTAATGGCGACAGTACCGATGCGCGCGGCGATATGCTGCTCGCCAGCGCAATGGTGGGCATCGCATTCGATGCGACACGTCTGGGACTGGTACATGCATTCGCGGTGCCGCTTGGCAACAAGTTTGGGATCGCGCGCGGGCTGGTGAACGCGACCATGCTTCCCCCGGTCATGCGTACAACGCGTCGCTGAATGGTGAGGGCGATGCAAAGGTCGCAGCGCTGATCGGCGAAGCCACCGCCGACCGAGCAGCGCACGCGGTGCTAGAGCTACGGAGGGCATTACTTAAACGCTAGCGGATTTCGGCGTGACCCAGGATCGATATGATGAAATCATCGACGAGGCCTTGCAGTCGGGACACGTGGCGGGCAACCCCGGTATTTCCGCCGCGACGATATGACGGGACTGTGCGCCACTGTACGGCGGGGAGAATATAAAACGGGGCGCGCATCATGCGAAGCGATATGCCGGATCTTGGTCGCGATCCGGCTTAATGCTTGCCCGAAAGAAGCCTGCGCCGGCGGTTCGTTGCTGTGATCGGCTTCAGCTTTTTTTGACGACTGCGACCTGTTCGTGACGCCATGCTTGGGGCCGTGCTGCAACGGCACTTCGGTTGTCAGACCGTCGATGCCGCTATCGCTTTTCGCATTGACATTCATTTGCGTTTATCGGTGCTGCGTTCTTTGGCCCTCCCACTCGTCGCATAGGGGCGGCGCAAGGCGTGCTGCCAAGCGTGTTTATGACTGTCGCAATTACAGCGTCCTTGTCCCCGCCAGCGCATTCTCATTGAATCCAGTGCTAGTTATGGCACGGTTTGTCGGGCGAGCGGAACCGGTAGAGCGTTCCCGATAACTAGCTCCGATCTGGGCAAGACTTTGCCGGCGATAAAACGCGGCCGATACACCGTCTGGACATTTACCATTGCGTATCTCGGGCGCGCTGCGTGTCGGCATCCTGCGTACTGCTAGTTGGTCATGCCTTCTTCGGGGGCAAGACCAATGCGAATCAACAGCGCGGCCTCGATCGTATCCCCGATTAGTCAATCGCGGTGCAGCGGACAAGCATGCCACGTACTGTAGGCGTACTCACAGCAGGCGTGTTAGCGCGCCTAATCCGCATCGAGTCAAGATGCACTGAACGTAAGCCGGCTAGGTTTCACTGACCGCGGGTGCGAAGGTAGCGCCCCTTGAAGCGAAAACCTCGCCGATCACGCGCTAGCAGTCTTGACGATGAGCAAGCCAATTGCGCCAAGACAAGTTCCCAGGACGCAAAACCACCAAAATGACTTTGGAAGAGGGTTCCAGAGTTTCGACGCCATCCAGAGCGCAGAAAGAAGGAAAAGCGCTCCGCAAGCAAATGCCCAGATGCCAGACACATGAAGCAGACCGTAGGCTATGACGATCCCGATCGCAAGCAAGCCGCCAAGCCCGTTGGGTTGTAATGACGCGCGCTTGTGCAAGTCCGTCTCCGAAGCGATTCGCTCTTGCGAGCAAGACTATATTACGGCAAGCCCTTCGCGAACTTTAGATCCAAGGTGTCATGGTGTCTCGATTTTGAAGGACCAGTAACTTTGGCTTCACCACGGCAGAGCGCCGCTTCAGGGGCAAAAAGAACATAGAGCGCGCGGCGGCGTACACGGTGATCGCGCGCGGCGAGTGATGTGGTCCGAACGTTGAGTCGACCGCTTAGCTTCAAATGCGCCCGCTGCAGTTCACAAACAGCCGCGCCGGGGCTCCTCCGGCGTGTAGCGAAAAGCGCACACCGGCTAAACAACGTGCAACCCAACAAACGGGTTCAACACCACAATGAAATGCTAGTGGAGCTCGAAATGCTGTGGGCGTCGATCAGCCCACTACAGAATCGCGCTAAACAGCACCACGACGACCAACCAAGCAAAGATATCGAAGCGCTGCTTTCATCGATCGCTGTAATTTGTGACCGCGGTCCCAATATGAACGATGCGATAAAAACGGTGAGAGTTCTCTTATCGCTTGGTCATCCGCAAGCGGCTTCAGAAAAATGCGGGCCATTTTCATTGAGCGGCACGTTTGCGGAACGATTGACGTGTACGTGATAGATACGGCGGGCACAGCATCGTCGGTCGAGACCACGAAAAAGATGTCACCCAATACTTACAATCGTATGACATCAGTATTTTGGACTGCTATTACGTCACAGCGGTTCGATGGCGGATCGAAGCTTGACGCCCACATGAGCTGGCAATAGATACTGCTTAAGCATCTGCATAAGAAGATAAATGACTTCAGGTCCTTGCTTATTGATCTGATCGAACAGAGAATAATTCCGTGTTACGAGATATAACGAGCCATTAATGGATTCCGGTATCATTTTCCGGGAGTTCACCACACTCATCCGATGTCGTAAGCGAAGGCCATGCATACTAAAAATGATTCCGCCGACTCAATTCGAGAAATCAACCTCTCGTACATCATGCTTGCGCAGAAGATGCTACGTGCCGATCGCGCCGCTGGTCAAGCGCGCCTCGGGCTCTCACTAAAGGTCGCGGACATTCTTGTTACCCTCACAATGGCTCAGGTTCAGAAGCTCGCCGCAGCACCCCATCTTCTCTGCGCGTTCCGGTTCGATGATCAGTCGATGTTGATGGCTCTGTCCCGTGCCGATGAGCAGGGGAAAACTGTGCCCGCCGAATCGATGCTGGCGTTTGCCGGATAAGCGGCGAGCCCGTGTTCTTCGTGCAAGGAAGGTCTGGATGAGTGTGAGTGCCGACGCGGAGATGCGATGAACGATGGAGCGATGTTCTTCGGCGATGCTGAGCTCATGGCAGAGGCAATGGTTCTTGCCCAGACAGTCATCTCGATTCGTACTGCGCGAGGTAAGCGCTTGCCGCGGGATTTTTCAAGCGAATCACCAGAGTTGGAAGCGGTCGCACTTGAGTTTGCCGACGACATCGTGCGGGTATTCGCAGGCGAATGCGATTAGCCATCGTCGATCGCGATAGTCGGTGGCCCACTGCCGAGCACAATCTACTTCGACGGGCGACGTCGAGGTCAGCCGGAATCCGTGGACGCTTATGGGTAAAGCAGCGGTCTTACTCCAGTAGAATCACTGCATGAAAATGGCGGCGACAGGTTGCGTAATTCACCAAGTTGGATAAGGATTTCGCGGCATGTTGGACAGGCTTTTCACACGAAGCTGAAAGTCTTTACGGCACCCTCGTTGGTTGATAGCCACTCTATCAGAACTGGGCAGCTCGTTGATATCGGCTGGCGGCGCACGCGCGTTCAATCGAGTTACGGTATCTATTCATCAACGTCATTTCCGCCAATGCCGCCATGTCCATGATCATGGCAATGCTCGTCTGAATGCTTCGGATTGTAATCATGGAATCGTCGGGCTGGTCACCCTGGAGCGCCTTTAGTAGAGGTGAGCGCGTGTTCGTGAGTTGCGCGGCGCCAAGCCAGTCGTTGTCGGCTGCAGCTTGCTCTATCGCTTCCGTCAGTGCCCACGCCTGGGCAATCAGTTCTTGCTGGTTCATCGCTTTTGCTCCCTTTACTTATTGGTTGCTAGTGCGCCTGCGCTGTTGGTGCCGCCAAAGAGCGCTGTCAAATAATTTGCGTTATTCGCAGTCTGCGACATTAACGTATTCAGGGCAGTGAACTGCGCGTTGTAACTGGTCGTCAGTTCTGCTGTGTATGCTGTCAGGGAAGTTTGCTGATCCGTCAAGCTTTTTAGGTCGGCGTTAAGCGCTGTAGTACGCGTATCAATAGCGCCGCCGGTTGCTAGGATCGATGTGAGACTTGCATTGAGCTTTGATGCAACGCCTGTCTTGGCGTTGAAGAGCGTTGAAAGTGTTGCAGAGCCGCTTGTTACCGCGGTGCCGAGCGCGGCAGCGTCCGTCTTAAGAGTGCCGTCAGGCTGCAGTGAAATACCAATGGCTGCCAAACTTGCTTTGCTTGAGCCAGTTCCAACGCCGCCACTGATTAAGCTTGAAATAGTGCTTGTGATCGCATTTAGCATCGAATCGCCGAGCAGCGTGCCGCCTTGTGACCCCTTGGTCGCTGTGGAATCAAAAGAAGTCAACGATTTAACTGTGCTCACATAGTTGTTGTACGCTGTGACAAACGAATTCAAGGTAGTTGTTAGCCCTGTCGTGTCCTGCGCTACTGTTATTGTTTGTGTTGTACCAACCGCCGCGGACGTAAGCGTCACTGACACACCGCTCAGTGCTGCCGTAATTGTATTGCTTGCGCTCGATGCGGCCGTACCGGCGATTGTGAAGTGTGCGTCTACACCTGAGACACTTTGGGTCCAATTGGCACTGCCGCCCGTAATGCTGGTGCCGATCGGTCCGGTATAGCTGCTAGGGTCAGTTTCCACGGTGCTTGCGGGGGTGGGCGCTTGGCCCGATGTCACGTTTAAATTATTTAATGCGTCCGAGCTGCCTGAGCCTGTTATCGAGACGGCAATACCGTTGGCTACGCCGGTCGAAGAGGAGCGCAGCACCAAATGAGCGCCGTCTGTCCCATTGACTACAGCAGCTGTGATGCCGGGATTGCCTGATGCCGAGTTGATCGCTGCTGCTATGCCATCAATCGTATTGTTTGAGCTGTCGATTGTAATCGAGGTGCTTTTCCCGCCTACGGACAATTGCATTGTGCCGGTGCCCAGTGACGCGCCCGTCGTAAACTTGCCCGATGTGATCGACTGAGATTTAGCAATGTTTGATACTGCAACGTCGTAGCTTCCTGGCACCGCTCCGGCAGTAGTGCTGGCGGTAAGTCCTTTGCCATCTGCGCTCGCCGTATATGAGGTGAGCGCGGTGCCGTCAGCTAGCGTTGACAGAGAGCTTTGAAGTAACGACAGAATAGATTTCAACGAACCAACGGCTGACAATTGCGTGTTGTCCGTGTTCGTCTTGTTTGTTATTGCGTCGGTCTGACCGGCGACTTTTGCGGAAACTATTGCAGACACCAGCGAATTTACATCCATCGTCGAATTAGTCGATCCGCTGATAATCGACTGGGCCGCTTGCTGCAAAGCACTATTTGGATCGACTGTGGAAGTTGAGACGCCTGCGACTGTGGACATAAAAATCTCCGCTTAAAACGTTATTGAATCCAAAAACCATTCCGCAACGCAAATTGGGAGGTAAGCCTCCCTTTCAATTATTGCTTACGTCCACGCAATGCCAGTACAGACCTGCTGGAGCGTTTCTGGCGCGCAATCTATGCGCGCCAGTTACTTCATATCACTTCTAAATTAACCAAGGAGCTTCAGGACCTGTTGCGGCAACGAGTTCGCTTGCGCGAGCACCGAGATACCTGCTTGCTGCAGCACTTGCGCCTTGCTCAAGTTCGCCGTTTCCTGCGCGAAGTTCGCGTCGGTGATCTGCGATTGAGCTGAGGACAGGTTCGTGGACTGCGCCGTTTGCGTCGTAGCAATCGAGCTGAAGCGGTTTTGCGCCGCACCGAGCGCTGCTTGAATCCCGTTGACGCTGTTGAGTGCGTTGTCGATCGATTCGATCGCTGCGCTCGCGCCATTCGACGTGCTGATGTCGATGTCGGATACTTTCGGCGGAACGTTCGCTACGTTCGCGAGTGCGATTCCAGCCGTCGCTGCGTCCGGATTAGCGCCACCCGAGTAGCCTACGTTCGATGCCAGGGCCAAGGGGCCGCCGGCCTTGAGCGACAGCACGGAGCCAGCAGTAGTCGACGCAGCGGTGCTCGAGAATAGATTGCCGACTGCCGTTGCGCCGATTGCGCCGCCGTTCTGGTCGGTGTAGGAGAAACCACCAGCGCCGTCAGTCTTGACCGTAATCGACGTAATGGTCGCAGCACTACCGGTGACCGCTGCGCCGTTCGCATCAAGGCTTACACCACTGATCGTGCCAAGCAAGGCGCCAGCTGCGCCCGGAGCGGTTGTAGTGTTGTTGACGTTGTTGAAGTTAATGCCGGAGGTTGTAGTCGTTCCTACAGCCGTTAGGGCAGCCGCTGCTGCGTTGGCCTTCGTTGTCGTGCCGGACAATGCACCTTGCGGTACCAGCGTCAGTGCCGTGCCGGTGCCGGTCGTGCTGGCCGTCGAGCCGAACAGGGCCGTTGAAACGCTACCCGACAAAGCCTGGTTGTTCTGGTCCGTGAACGTGAATCCGCCCTTGCCGTCCGCTGCTACGTTGATTGCCGTGATGCTGGCCTTGCCGGTCGTCGCTGCGCCCGTGCTGTCAAGCGACAGGCCGGAAATGGTGCCAAGCGAAGTGTTAGCTGCCGGCAGTCCCGTACCGAGCTTCGACGCGGACACGCCTTGGCTCAAGTCGACACTTATGGTTTGGCCAACGTTCGCGCCGACTTGGAACGAAACATTCCCCGCCGATCCGTCCAGTACGTTCTTGCCGTTGTATTGAGTTTGCGATGCAATCCGATTCACTTCTGCGATACGCTGCGTTACTTCTTTTTGCAGTGCGGCTTGGTCGGTCGACGAAAGCGAACCGGATGCTGCCTGTACTGCGAGGGTACGAATACGCTGAAGGCTGTCCGTAATTTGGTTCAAACCGCTCGATGCCGTTTGCGTCATCGAAACACCATCGTTCGAGTTCGAAACACCTTGGTTCAAACCGTTGATCTGCGACGTCATGCGCGAAGCGATGGCCTGACCGGCGGCATCGTCTGCAGCGCTGTTGATGCGCTTGCCCGACGACAGGCGGGTGATTGCCGACGACAGCGCGCTTTGCGAGCCGTTCAGGTTCTGCTGGGCGACCAGCGAGTTGATGTTGCTATTGATACCGATCATGATGTTTCCTCGTTTGGCACGTTGTTAGGAATGGGTGCGTGACGCTTTTGCTTCATCGCGAGCGCCCGTCATTTCGGCCGCTTATTTGGGTTTTCGGCCCCTCTGTCCGAAACTTTAGGGGGCACCGCAATTTGTCAGGTGATTCGTCGTGGGTCTGGGACGACAATTTTTCGATGGGGAAGATTTAAGCGTGAGGGGCCGGTCAAGTACCGAGGGGGCAGCGGTGAACGAGATCACACTAGTTGGCGTTGACTTGGGCAAACATGTGTTTCATGTTTGTTGTCAAGACGGTAGCGGCCACGCTGTCATGAGAAAGAAAGTTGCGCGATCCCAAATTTTCGAATTTTTCGGCAATTTGCCACCTTGTACGGTTGCGATGGAAGCATGTCCAGGCTCTCACTTCCTGTCTAGGCAGGTCGCTCGGATGGGCCACGCTCCCCGGCTGATCTCTCCCCGCTTCGTACGAGCGTTCGTCAAAAACAATAAGAACGACTTCATCGATGCGGAGGCGATCTGCGAGGCGGCATCCAGGCCAACAATGCGCTTTGTGTCCCCAAAAACCGAAGAGCAACAAACCATTTCTGCCCTCCACCGGGTCCGGCAAGCGCTTGTGCGCGAGCGAGTCGTCTTGAATAACCAAATTCAGGCGTTTTTGCTCGAATTTGGAATCGCCGCGTCGCGGGGGATGTTTACAGCGCAACGCCTAGCTCTGGTGACGGGAGAAGGACAATTGCCCATGGGCATGGCGAGTCTTCTAAGACAGCTGGAACAGCGGTCGGCGCAAGCGGGCGCTGCCATTAGAGACTTGGAAAAGCACATGACCCGGCTTCTAAATGGTGACCCTGCTGGGCAGAGACTCCTTTCGATTCCGGGGATTGGCCCTATCACTGCAAGCGCTTTGATAGGTGAGCTCGGAAATGGATCACAGTTTTCGTGTGGGCGCGATTTCGCCGCTTCTCTTGGGCTTACTCCGCGCCAGCGTAGTACGGGCGGGGTCGTGACGCTTATCGGGATAAGCAAACGCGGTGACAAAGACCTTCGCACGCTGCTCGTCCTATGCGCACGCCTTTATATGTTTCGCCTGCCGAAGGAGTCGGGGCCACTCGCTGAATGGGTCCGCGCGCTCAGCGCGCGCCGCCCGTCGAGCGTGGTCGCGTGCGCCCTCGCAAACAAGTTCGCCCGAATCGCCTGGGCGATTGTTGCCCGAAATTCGCAGTTCGAAGTCCATCATCTTCGGCGCAATGAACTTGCGAAAGGCCTTAGCACAGCCCAAGATTGACTTTGCGGCCAGTTGAGCACGATGGCAAATGATGGGTGCGGGCAGAGACTCCGAACAAAAAAATGGCTAGGTAAGCCGATCGACGCGAGCTACTGCAAACTCAATTTGTTTGCCGGAACGGTTAAAAAATCCTGCCCTGGATCCGCACATGTTCCGACCTGAAGGACCGGTAGGACGACGATTCCGAGGTATCTGGCTATGTTGGGCCGGTCAAGTTTTTGGAAATCGCCTGCGCGGTTGCTTAAACCCAGAGTCGACACCTTAGGCCCCGTATGGGGCACTTTTTTTAACCAATCTCGCTGGGAAAGCTGTGGACTATCGTCCCCCTCGGGGCTTCTGATGTTCATGCTCAGCGATCGCCCATAGGAAAAAGCCCGGACATGCCGGGCTTTAAACCAAATCGGGAACCCCCGTTACCGCCTTAGTGGTGTTTCTCTCGTAACTAGCCTATTGCCTCTGCGTGTTGTTCTTATCGTCGGGCGCTTGTTATCGGTCAGTAGGGCAATGTTAAGCGGCAACCAGCTTTCCACTGTGTGAGCTATCCCACATAAGGATTACGTTTAGTTACAGATGTTGCAGAATGGCGACAACGCGGCCCCGGCAAAAAGCAGCCGAACGAACTGGCATCTTGGCTGAAGATAAAAAGACTTCGGGGCGTGCTTCTTTGACGGCGCCAGCACCTGCAGGCTCGGGGAATCGACGCTGCTTAAGCCATGAGCGATACCACCGCGATTACGAGGTCGTAAGCCAACGTCAGCCAGGGCAGCCCAATGACGAGAGCACGCAATTGCTCGGAATTCAATGTCCTAGCTATATCACCGTAGCCATTAGCCCAAACGAAATGACTTTTGTTCAAATGTCGTGCAGCGCGCCAGACGCGAAATCCGTCGGCAACCAAAACCTTCATGCGCGTCGAGCGCTGATCGGCAAACGGATATGCGTGGTGTGGCCGCGCACATCCGAATACCTTCACCACGCGCATTAGGATGGTATCGGCGCCGCCACGCATATCGAGAGGTTCCGTTGCAAGCCAAATGGCGTCAATGCGGGTCATCGCAGCACCTCCCGCACCCAGGCTGCGCCGTCACTCAAGCAAAGCTGCGGCCACAGCACTGACATGGTTGTGCCATCGCGCTGGATGTCAACGCGCACGTTCACTTGCTCTGCGTCGCGCGCTTGAGGTATCGGCACGGTCATTGGCACTGCGACAAAGGCAGGCTTGACGTCGATATCAACCGGTTTGGGCGTAGCTGGCGCAGCGTCGCTCGGATCGGCGGCCGCATTAATCCAGCGTCGCAGCACATTGCGATTCATGCCATCCGAGATCGCCACGGCTGAGCATGAGACGTCGACCTGCCGACATTGTTTGATAAGTTCATATTTAAACGAGGCGCTATCAGTCCGCCGTGTGCGGCCCGCCGAAATGTCTTGCGAAATAGTGTGCACGTGTCCGCTTCCTGATCGTGGAGACGTATGCTCTTACGCCAAAGAATGCAAAACGAGATGAGATCGCCGGATGCTTACAATCAAAACCTAGTACCAGAGCTTTTGAATTCGGGATGGTGAGGCCGCCAGGTTCATCGCGCAACGACCGCTTCGGTTCGCGCGACGAGAACACCGAGTCCGTTTGTTCCCGGGCGGTCGGTCAAATTCCCCCGGGTATGGTCACTTCAAACTCCCCCATCTGACGACCGTCGACTGAGTTGACGGGAGAAGTGTTCCAGGACGTCTATCTTCGTCTCCTTCGAACAAGAAGGAGTTCAGGGAGTGAACGTCTTGAAGCCGCACCTGCAAAGCACCGTATTCACGCTACTCGAGCGTAACAAGAGCCAGCGCCAGATCCAGCGGCTTACGGGCATCGACCGTAAAACGATCCGCCGCTATCAGGCGATCTTCGAGTCAGAGAAGTCTGGATCGGCAAACTCCTCCATAGTGACCACCGGCTCTGAATCGACCGTCACGCAAACTCCCCCACCGCCGCGACCACCGGCTACCGACGCTTCCCGCAAGGCCACAACGCTCAATTTCGCCCGCTCGGCAAGCGAACCGCATCGCGAATGGATCGAACAGCAGGTCCGGCTGAGGCGCAACGCGCAGGCGATCTATCAGGATCTGGTCGATCAGTTCGCATTCACCGCGAGCTACGAGAGCGTCAAGCGTTTCGTGCGCGCTTTGCGCCACATTGATCCCGAGCAATTCGACCGTCTTGCGTTCGCCCCCGGCGAAGAAGCTCAAGTCGATTATGGCGAAGGCGCACTGACCCGCGATCCGAAGAGCGGCCGCTACCGACGCCCGCGGTTGTTCGTAATGACCCTGCGGTACTCGCGACGCAGTTTCCGGCGCGTGGTCTGGAAGTCCAGCAAGCAGGTCTGGGCCCAGCTTCACGAAGAAGCCTTCCGCTACTTCGGGGGTGCGGTCAGCTACGTCGTTCTGGACAACCTCCGGGAAGGTGTCATCACGCCTGACCTGTATGAACCCGAGATCAACCGGCTCTACGAGGCGATGCTCGAGCATTACGGTGTCGTCGCCGATCCGGCACGTGTGCGGGACCCAAATCGAAAGGGGACCGTGGAGAACGCGATTCAACATACTCAAAGTACCGCGCTTGCCGGCCGCCGTTTCGAGTCGCTCGAAGCCCAGAACGAATTCCTGACGCACTGGGAGGCAAACTGGGCGGCCAAACGCATCCATGGCAGCACCCGGCGACAGGTCGAGGCCATGTTCCAGGAGGAGAGGCCGCATCTGCGGGTGTTGCCGACCACCGGCTTTCGCTACTTCACAGAGGTCGTGCGTACCGTCTGGGACGACACCACTGTCAACATCGATCGCAGCAACTATGCGGCACGACCTGCACCGATTGGCAGTCTCGTTTCAGTGCGGATCTACGATTCCATCATCGAGATTCGGGATCGCCGTACGCAGGCGTTGCTGCGCACCCATCCTCGCGCCCAGCAGGCCGGTTCGCTTGAACTGCCAGAAGACGAACGCCCGTTCAATCCGTCCCGTCAGAGCGCCTTCCTGCTCGCGAGCGCGGCGGACATTGGGCCGCAAACGAAGGCGCTTTGCCAGCACATGTTCGACAGCGAAGGTCGCGTCGGCCATCGCGCCATGTGGGGCATCGTCGGTCTAGCGAAGAAGTATCCCACCCGGCTCGTTGAACAGGCCTGCGATCACGCCTTACACCATCACGTCTATCGCTACAAACAGGTGCGCGCGATCGTCGAGCGGCTGTTCGAACAGGCACTCGAGCGTCTAGATCAGGCACCGCAACTCGAATTGCCTCTCACACAGGATCACCCGCTGATCCGTTCCACCGCCGAATACGGCGAACTCTTTGCCCTCGGTGCGCAGCACGGCGCCGAACCTCAACCACCAACTGGAGAGACACAAGCATGACCATGACAATGCCGGAAATCGAACGGGCTCTCGGACTGCTGCGCCTGTCTGGCGTGCGCGACACACTTGAAACGCGCGTGTTGCAGGCCCAGGGCTCCCAGCAGCCATTCCTCGAAACCTTCGCGCTGATCCTGCAGGACGAACTGGATCGCCGCCAGTCCCGGCTCATCGAACGCCGCTACAAGCTCTCCGGCCTCGAAGAGAAACTCACGCTCGCCGAATTCGACTGGGCCTTCAATCCCAAAGTGCCTCGCCAGGCCTGCTTCCAGCTGCACGCGCTGAAGTTTATCGCCGCCGGCGACAACGCGCTGATCATCGGTAAACCAGGCACCGGGAAATCGCACGTTGCGAAGGCCGTCGCCTACCAGGCCGTCCTGCAGGGCCACAAGGTGCAGTATCTTGAGACCGACGACTTCTTTAACCGTTACGCGCTGAGCCCGACGCCTCAGCGCGAAGCCCGCCTGCGAGCCATCCTCGAGAGCGATCTGCTCGTGCTGGATGACCTGTTCCTCTCGCGTACGATCCCAGATGCCGCCGGCGCGCTGCTGCAAACGCTAATCCATCAACGCTACAAACTACATCGCAGCGTTGTCGTGACATCCAATCGCGTTGTACAAGACTGGGGTGCATATCTAGGCGACAACACGATGAGCACCACGATCCTCGACCGGCTCATGCATCACTGCCATCTGCTTGAATTCGACGGCCGCAGTTACCGTCTCAAGGAAGCCGCTGAAACGCTTGCGCGGAAATCGAAAACCAGCTAAATAAAACGATTAGTCCTGCTGCACAGGGTGGGGGAATTTGCGCGGCCATAAGTGGGGGAGTTTCAACTGACCGTCCGGGGTTTGTTTTAGCGTGTAGCCATGGCACGTACCATCGGAATAAAACGCGTACACCCTATCGAAGTGCGCTTTGAGATCTTCGCGTTATTCACTGTCGAGCCAGAGGAGGACATTCTCTCGCAGCAAGACATCCGGTCTTGATGGACACGCTCGGGGTTGGCCGTCTGAACTCACTCAACGATGCAGTCAAGTAACCTGATCGGACCGGCTCTCGGCGACCAATTTTTCAAGTTCGGCCAAGTCGAACGGCTTCGCTAAGATCTTCACACCGGCGTGGGTGGCCCGTTCAATCTCGTCTGCGTAACCTGTCATCAGCGTTACGTTTTCACTGGGCCACGTTTTGAGAACATGCTCGGCGAGGTCAATGCCGTTCATCGCGCCAGGCATTTGAATGTCGGAAAGAATCAGGTCGAAGGTCGCTCCTGTATTCAGAAGATCCATCGCGCGGTCCGCGGTAACTTCATGCCGGACCTTGCACCCCATCATTTCGAGGACCGCCGACACCCCGGCTGCAACTTCTTCGTTATCCTCAACCAGCAATACGGACGTGCTCATGCGTAAGGTCGGCAGCGGCACGACCGCCGCAGTTTCTTTAACCGCTACGGGTTGCACCAAGTGGCGGGGGAAATAAAGCCTGACGGTGGTTCCTTTTCCACGGATGCTATCGACGCGAGCCGTACCGCCCGCTTGCTCTGTTGCGGACAGCACTTGGGCGAGCCCCAGCCCGAGGCGTGCGCCTTGCGCTTTGGTCGTGAAAAGAGGCTCGAATGCACGGCTCAGTACGTCGTCGCTCATGCCAGAACCGTTGTCGGTGCAAGCAATGGAAATGTAGTCGCCCGCAGGCAAAAGGTCGTTCCTTGCCGGGAGTTGCGAATTCTGGCACCGAATCACAAATCGCCCGCCATCGGGTAACGCGTCCTTTGCGTTCATTGCGATGTTGATGACGGCTGATTCGAGTTCGGTTTTGTCGACGAAGATGGGCCAGACGTTGGGCGAGACCTCAATGCTCACACGAACCCGTTCACCGAGTGCAGTAGCAACAAGCGATTTGGCGGATGACAGCCATGAAAAAAGGTCGACGCTTTCAAGCTTGAGCGGCTGCTTTCGCGCAACGCTCATGAGCCGCCTTGCGAGCGATTCTGCACCAACGCCGGCGCGCTCCACTGCGACAACTTCTTTCTCAACATTCATGAATTCCTTCTTTCGCGCCAAAGCGGAATTCGTTGAGACCACCATCAGAAGATTATTGAATTCGTGGGCAATGCTCGCCACGAGGTTACTCAATGCGCTTACGCGCTGAAGTTGCCTCGTTGAAGCCTCTGCTGACTCACGCCTGGAAGTTTCCATTTGCCATTTGTCCCAAGCGGTTTGTTCCGCCTTTAACTGCCTGAGTGAGAACATAACCAATAGCCATATTCCGGCAGAAGGAAGCGCGGTGATGAGCGTGATGAAGACGAGATGATCGCGCCATTGGCTTGCGATCGCCGCCGAAGAAATCCCGCTAACAACATAGATGGGATAGTCGCCAACGCGGCGAAAAGCCACAATTCGCTCAAGCTTATCGACCGACGACGTCATCTGTAAGTGGCCGTAAAGCTCATTGTTCTTCAGTGCTTGGGTAAAGGCTGTGTTGGAGGCTGCTGCCGCCGCAGCGGGTTGAGTGTCGGGGTACCGAACTAGGATGCCGCCGTCCTTGCGATAGAGCGCCACGTTCACGGCGGCTGCGTCATTGGTCAGGGCACGATAAAAGCTATTGAAATATTCTCGTCGCAAAGCAATGGAAACAACACCCAGAAATTTGCCGTCGTAGCCTGAGCGACCGATGCTCGTGGTGAATACGTCGGTTTGCGCCACCTTGCCGCGCAGTGGGAGCGAGAAGTAGACCTCGGGACGAATGGCCTCCGCCTGCTTGAAATCGTCCCTGTCACGTATCGACACCGGCGGGGCTGGGAAATAACGACTGGTTGCGAGCAGGTCCCCCTTCACTCCAAACACCGATATCCCGGCCACCTGCGGAAACGCGCCGCCAATCACGATCAGGCTCTTATGAATCGTGTCTTCACTGTCGCGTATCGTGAGGTCGTCGCCGTCCCCAAGCATGTCGACAATGCGCCCGCTAATCTCGCCATTCAAATCAAGCACTTTCAGAGCCTGCTCTTCAGCGACTTGCGCGATACGGTCGACGATGTCGTTAGCCTCACTGATTCTGCGCTGATAATCATAAAACCCGTAAGCGAAAAGAAAGGCAGACGGAACCAGGAACGATATCGCCAGCACGAACAGCAGGATGTATCTCGTTGACGAAAAACTCCTCGGCGCAGCGGCAGGGTCTGCTTGAAAAGCGAAGTCGCGCACTCAACCTCCTCCAACGTACGAAAGGTAAGGCTTTTGGACAATCAAAAAGAGGAGATCCAGTTCTGGAGGCCGAGTTTGCACCAAAGTTTCGCGCTGGGTGCCTGGATTAGGTAACAAGTAATCCCGAGAGCGCTTTCCCGACATTCTGTATCTTCAATGCAAGAAACTGCAATGGGTAACAATTGCCGTCGAAAAGCGCACATTCGAACTTTCTACCTGATACGAATATAATTACGACAGACCATCGCAGTTGAGGGACATCGTGTCTGAAAACTTGCTACGAGAGGTTGCGCGCGCACAACGCGAGCGGTTCCTGACTACCGGTCTATTGGACGAGCGCGCGCGGCGCGGTCCCAACCATGAAGCCGAGCTTCAGTGCGTTTATGCGCTTGCGGATTCGCTCGCGACTTCAAGCGAAAAGATGCTGCAAACGCTTGCCGACACCGCGCTGCTGCTATGCGATGCGGCAAGCGCCGGGATCAGCCTTATTGAGCGCGATGACACGGGCTTAAGTTATTTCCGTTGGGTCGCGACCGCGGGCCTCATCTCAACTTACACCGGCAATACGACGCCAATCGATGAAAGCCCTTGCGGAGTGACGCTGGCGCTTGGCGGCGTTCAGCTCTTTGCGTATCCGCAACGCCACTTTGATTGCTTAAAAGGGCCCATGCCCGAAGTAGTCGAGGGTTTGGTCGTTCCGATCCTTGGCCAATGCGAGCCATGGGGAACAATCTGGGTGATGTCACACGATGAGAATGCTCGGTTTGACGCGGAGGACGCCCGAGTATTGATGAGCCTTGCGAGTTTCGTCGGCGCTGCGTTGGTGGTCGAGCGGGCGAAGACGGCTGCCGAAACACGAGCGGAAGAGGCAGAAGCGGCCCGAGTCGCTTTACAGGCGTCGGAAAAGGCCATGAGCAATGCCATTGCTATGATTGCTCATGAGTTGAGAGGGCCATTGGCGCCTATGACCAATGCCTTGGAGGCAATCTACCGGCTATCTGATTCGAACCAGCCTTTTTTGTCGGCGCTCGATATAGCGCAGCGACAAACGCGGCATTTGGGACGGCTCGTTGACGACCTGCTTGACGCCTCACGCATTCGTTACGACAAAGTCGCATTAGAGCGAAACGAGATGGTGCTCCAAGAAATTGTCAGAGATGCAACCGCCTTATTGTTGCCAGACATAAACCAACGGAAGCATTCGCTTGAACTGAATTTGCCAGAGGCTCCGGTCGTGGTCGTGGCGGATTCAGGACGGCTCATCCAGATTCTCACAAACGTCATAAGCAACGCGGCGAAGTACACACCCGATGGTGGACTCATCCACGTGAGCGTGACGACACATGAACCGTCCCCACTCGAAAGCGCTGGGCGCACAGAGGCGTCAATTGAGATTACAGATAATGGAATGGGGATTTCGAAGAACGCATTGCCTCGCGTCTTCGACATGTTCGTACAGTCAAGAACCTGTGACGCGAGTCGAGAGGGTGGACTCGGGATCGGTCTTGCTGTCGTAAAGCATTTGGTCTCTCTGCATGACGGGACGGTCGAAATCAAGAGCGATGGCGAGGGATGTGGAACAACAGTGTTGATTCGCCTACCTGTACGTGCGCCGCGCACCGAAGCATCGTCGGACTAGCGGTGTATCGGCAGCCAGTTATCGCTCTTGGGTCGCGTGGGTCATTCCCCGATCTCACGACTTGCCGCCAGTTGCCAGAACGGCACACCTGCATCTAAACCCGTTCCTCTTTTCCTCTTTCTCTTACCACTGCTCGGCGGCGGCCCTGCTCATTCAGATACCGGTGGCCAACTAAAGCGTCACCGATGCGGGTGGCATTCAATGGATGACTGGGGCAGGCGGCCGGGTCCACGCTGAAGTGTCCCCAACCTCATTTCATGGAACCAGGAGGCACGCCCCAAATCCCGCAAATGTGGTTAAACCGTCCTGCACGGCTCACGATAAGTGCGCCGCGTCGTGTTGAAATTTAAGGATATGCAATTCCGGCCGTACCCATGGCCGAGGACATGACACAAGTGAAATTGATTTCGCGCCTGTGCAATGCAGTGCACGGACCCAAGGACTCGTTTGACTGGAAACCTTCCTATTAGTCATTGAGATGTCAGCGGGTAGCACATCAAGACTGAGCATTCAAAAAGTTAATGAGGCCAGCAGGTATTCCTCAATGTCGTGCCTAGCAGCATCGGTGCAGCCGCACGGCGCGTCGCAGAGTTCCGCCGCGTTTGGCTTAAGCGACGAAGGCGATATGCTTGAGTTAGCTGCGGCAATTTTGCCTCGAGCGACCGCTATTCGGGTTCCACGATCCCGTCGGCTGAGCGCCACTTCGGCATGAAAAGAGCGTGGCTTAGCTTGCAAAGAACACAATGGCTGCTGAAACACCGACTGTTGCGAAACTGCGGACAAAACGATAATTCTGCCCGCCAATCGATAACTTGTTTTCTCCAGACCGCGTTAGCTCAAGCATCTCGTTGGCCAGAGACACCGCTATGGTGGCGATTTTGCGCAGTTCGTCGCGCGGACCCGACGGGTCGCCAAGGTAGACGGTGCATACACTGTCCTCGTAGCGCACCATCAAAATGGTCTCAGCGTTGTCCAGCGATTGCTCGAGATATTTCGCAAGTATCTCTAACGATTCTGGAGATCGCCCCAGGTCCCCGCTGACTATTTCGGTTTTCTCAGTCAATTCGCTTTCCTCCTTTCGACTAACCATGACGCGCTTTCCATTTCGTCCGTTCAATTTTTAGGCGTTTTCTGGGCACCAAAATAGGCTTTTTACACCCACAGCATACCCCCCGCCCGCACTCCGCCTTCGACACTGGTCCCGATCCGCAGATAAACCCAGCCAACGCAAAAGCCGGCGACCGCAGCAGCCAGATGAGCCAGGGGTTCGCCCCGCGGGTATTCGTCGCGATAGTGAGCGCCCGGAGAATAGGCCAAGGCGCTTCCCGCCAAGGCACTGACAAGACCCGACAGCAAAAGCCAGCGCGCCACATGCGGCAGCATGGCGAACTGCTCGGGGAAGACTAAACGTTTGATGAATTGCCAAGTCTAAAGACCTCAAACCTCGGCAGCGCAAGCCGCGAGGAAAGCGCGCCAAGCGCACGAGCTTACCGATTCCTGGACCCAGGAACGCGTAGACATCGTTAGCTGGTTCGACAAGGTGACTCAGTTAAGTCACTCAAGACACCGGTTTGCGATGATCTGCGGCAGCAATGCCGTCCGTGAGCGCGATTGCCGAAGTATTTGACGTCGGCTGTCGAACGCGAATTCGGCACCGGGCGCGCTTCGTGCATCGTGTAGAGGGCCGTAACACCTCTTCCCAAACGCCGATTCAGCGCCGGAGATGCGAATGACACCAAAAGGGCTCGACAAGCGGATCCATTCCACATCGCCGCTTAACGCAGAGCCGGAACTCAAGCGCCTTATCGCCGGCATGCACACGACTCAAGACGATTTTTACGTGCGCAATCACGGCAATGTGCCGGTGATTGACGAGGCGCTCCACCGGATTTCGGTCTCCGGCCGAATAAGCCGTCCGATTAGTCTTTCACTGAACGATCTTAGAAGCCGCTTTGAGCGCGTGTCCGTCAGTGCCGTAATGCAATGCGCTGGAAACCGGCGTGCTGACCTGCTGTCGGTGAAACCCGTCTCGGGTGACCCATGGGCGCCGGGGGCGATTGGCAATGCGGTTTGGACCGGCGTGAGGCTCAAGGACGTGCTCGAATCGGCCGGCATCATGTGCGGTGGAGAAATGCACGTGGTATTTGCAGCGTGCGACGACTGCGAAGCAGAGGGCAAACGCTTCCGCTATGGCGTGTCAATTCCGGCGAGCAAAGCGCTATCGGGCGATGTGCTGCTCGCCTACGAAATGAACGGCGAAGTGTTGAGCCCGGAGCATGGGTATCCATTGCGCGTAGTGGTTCCAGGATACGCGGGCGTGCGCAGTCCGAAGTGGCTGGCATCGATCGAGGTGCGCGACAAACCATCGGACAATCACATGCAGCAACGCGAATACAAATTGTTCCCCGCTTCCGTCGATGAAGCCAGCGCGGACTGGAAGAACGGGACGACGATCAACGATATGCCGCTGAACTCGGCCATTTGCGAACCGAACGAAGGAGCGACATTGTGCACAGGTCCTGTCCGGGTCTCCGGATACGCCGTGGCGACGGGAACATCGGTAGCGCGCGTAGAAGTGTCGTCAGATGACGGGGTGACGTGGACACAAGCCGCACTCAACGTCGAGCCTCGCACCCCGTGGAGTTGGACGCTCTGGAACGTTGAATTGACGCTGACGAGGGGCACTCATGAACTGTCAGTACGAGCATGGGACGCGGCGGGACAGACTCAGGTATCGCAAGCAGCCGATGTATGGAATTTCAAAGGCTATCTGAGCACAGCGTGGCATCGGATCACCGTCACTGTCCAATAACGGGCCCGAATTGGGCGGGAGAGTGTTCACAGGATGTTGACCAAAGTCGCCGTGCATGGTTTAAACGATCTGCTTTCTAACCACGCTGCACGACGGTGATCTCGTCGCTTCTCGGTGTGCTTGCGGCGCTGCCAAACCGCACGATCAAATGGGCGATTCATGGCTTTTTCGAGCTTTTCCGCTGGATTCCGCTGGTGGTCAACGTCTTCTTCGCGTTTTTCGGCGTGCCTTTGCTCGGGCTCGACCTGCCGCCGTTCGTTGCCGCGACGGTAGGACTGTCGCTGGGGGCGGCGCAGACGACACGGTGAACGTATCGGGCGGCCTGAACTCGGTGCCGCCGCGTCAGTGGAAGAGCGCAACGGCGCTCGGCCTGCGCCGCTAGCAGATTTAGGCGTTCATCGCCGGCCCGCAATCACTCAAGTCGATCCTCCACCGGCCTTCACAGGCTTGCTGACTTTGCTTGTGCAGTCCACTGCGATCGGTGCGCTTGTCGGGGTCGGCGAGTTTCTAAGGTCGGCCAGAACGTGATCGAGCGGGCGACCATCATGCGAGGGCAAAGCCCGACCTTTCAGGTGTATGCGCTGATGCTGCTCGTCTACTTTGTCATCTGCTCGTCGCTGAGCGCTCTTTCACGCTACTTTTAACGTCGCATGCGCGTTTGACCGAAGCGGGCTGGCCTGAAATTTAGAGCGGTATCTTTGCGCCGCGTCTGCAGAGCTTTGAGGACATCTTCGGCCGGCTATACGACATCAACAAGGCACACGTGATCATGCTTATGGAGCAGGCTCTCTTGAGCGAGGCGCACGCTGCCTGCTTGGTACGCGGCATTCAGAAGATGAAAGCGACTGGCGCGGGTGTTGTCGCACGGGATCCGGGCCGCGATGAAGCCTATTTCAATTACGAGGCGCATCTGATGAATGAAGTCGGCGCGGACGTCGGCGCACGCATGCACACGGGCCGCAGCCACAACTATATTATGGCGACGCTCCACCGCTTGCGTGGACGCAAGGTGCTGGTCAACGTGATCGATGCGCTGTCGAAGGTGCGTACCACGGCGCTCGAACAAGCCGAGAAATATGCGGACGCGGTTATGCCCGAGTACATACATCTCCAACCTGCCCAGCCGATGACCTACGGCTTCTGTCTCGCGGGCGTCGCACAGGCGCTTGAGCAAGATAGCCAGCGACTCATCGGTACGCTCAAGAGCATGAACGTGTGTCCGCTCGGCGCGGCAGCTTTCGCGGGCACGCCATTCGGGATCGACCGCAAGCGCACCGCGGACTTGCTTGGCTTTGACGATTACGTGGACAACGCGCTTGACGCGGTCGCATCGCGTAATTTCCTGCTGGAGAGCATCTCGGGCATGAGTCTCCTCGCAATTCTCCGGAGCCGCGGCGCACAGGATTATTACGTCTGGACCACGCACGAATTCGGACTAATCGAGTTGCCAGACAGCGTCGCAACGACGTCAAACAACATGCCGCAAAAGAATAATCCGTAGTGCTCGAATACCTAAAGGGATGCTGCGGTCATATCGTGGCCGCGCTGGTGACCGCCACCATGGGTATTAGGTACCCACTTCAGCTACTCTGGTGAGTCAAGCCGTGAGGCGATTAGCGGCTTTTAAGATACGGCGCGCGAAGTCGTGCGCTGTCTCGAGCTTTTTGACCTAGTTCTGCGCACCGCACGACCGATGCGCGAGAACGCGCAGCGTCAAGCGGCACGCGACCTTTCCACCATAAAGGCGCTGGTCGACCTGATGGTCCAGGATCACGATCTGTCATTTCGCGCGGCACATCATGTCGAGGGCGCAGTCGTGCGCCGCGCCATGGACAATCGGGTGCCCGCTGATCTGATCGATGCCGATATGGTTGAGTCCGCCGCGATTGAGCAGCTCGGCAAGCCGCTTGGCATCGACGCTGAGGCCGTGCGCGCGTGTCTCGACCCAATCAAAAACGTCAATGCACGCATCTCGACCGGCGACCCGAGCCCGTTGATGTTACGCGCGCATGCGAGCACCGCGTTCGAACGTCTGAGCGAAGCAAAAGTGGCGATCAACGGATGGCGCGATCGTATCGATCAGGCGCACGCAGATCTCTAGGCCGTAACTCGGATGGTGGCATCGAGATGAACCTCTTCTTTCGATCCAAGGACTGCGCAAGCACTTTGGCCCTCTTGAAGTCGTACGGGGCGTGGGGCGTGATGTTCACCGCGGCGAAATAGTGACGATTAACGGGCCGAGTGGTTTTGGCAAATCCACTTTTATTCGCTGCGTGAACGATCTGGAAATACCGACTGAAGGCACCGTTACGCTTAGTGACGTCAAGACCAACGCCCATGATCGTCGCGAAATGACAAAACTGCGTGAGGATGTTGGCATGATGTCTCAGGAATAGACGCTGTTTCCGCATATGTCCAATCTGCGTAACATTACCTTCGCGCCGGTTAAGCTCGGGCGCATGACGAAACCGGAGGCGAAGTCGATGGCGCTTAAGCTGCCAGAGCGAATTGGTCTCGCACACAGGTGGGACGGGTATCAGGAGATGCATCTCGCGAAAGGCTGCGCAGACCCCGCTATTGGATCGCCAGTCAGTCGAGCATCATGACAAACGGTGGACGCGGGCAAATCCCCTGAGAAATCATAGAGAAGATTGGCCGAACGACCCGAGCCACGACATACGCACTCGCTTCAAGAGCATTAAGAAAGGCGCACCTGATCTGCAAACGATTCTATCCGAGGGATCTGGAGGAATAGAACTCCGTATCATAGCCGGGTCGAGTCGGTCGTATCTGGTGATGTATCGGCTCCGGTTGTTTAGACACAGCGTTGCAGCTCAGGCGGCCTGCTTCAACAGGCGCGCCTGACGGGCTTCGAGGGGCGACATGAAGCCCAGTTTTTCGAGACGCCAATGGCGATTGTATCGGTCCTTGAACGCGATGGCGGCAGCCCGGACCTCCTCCACATTTTTGAATATGTGACCATGAATGGCCTGTTCCTTCAGCGTGCGGTTGAAGCGCTCGGCAACCCCGTTGGTCTGCGGTTCGGCAACGAAAGCGAAGCTCGCCGTGACGCCCCAGAATTTCAGTTGGTTGCGGAAATCGTCCGACGTGTATTGCGAGCCATGATCCATGCGCAACATCAGGCCCCGGCCAGCCTCGGCACCGATTGCGCCGAATTCGCTGCGCAGCCCCTGGCTAATCGGCTCCAGCGCAGCGAAGCGGTCGCCGATCTTGACCACATGGATGCCGGTGCACAGGGCATCGCAATGATCGACGGCCGCAAAAATCCAGACCATGCCGTCATCAACGGTTTCGATGCGGGTCCCGTCGGTGCCCCACATCTCGTTGGGATGGTCCGTCGTAATTCTGCCGTCGTGCAGCTGCGGATTGCCCTGAGGCCGCCGATGCGGCGAGAGCAAGCCATGCTCTCGCATCAATCGCAGCACGCGGGTCCGGGAAGCGCGAATATCGCGCAGGATGCGCAGCCGCGCCCAGACCTTGCGAGATCCTTCACCGGTGAACGGCGAGGCCGCCAGATCGGCCCTGATGGCCTGCAGAAGGTCGGCATCAGGCACCTTCGGCTTCGGACCACGCTTCAGGCCGGTGACCGGCACTACGCTGGCCGCCGCTCTGGCTCTCGCGGCATAGATCGTCGAGCGTGGCAATTCGAGCACCCGGCAAACCCGTTGCAATCCATAGCTCTTGCCCGTACTGGCGGAGGTCCCATTGCTCATTTCGAGGACCTCCGAACGCCCAAAGGGTGGCGGGCCTGCCTCTCACGTTCCTTGCGCAGGATCTCGACTTCCATGGACAACTCGCCGACACGCCGGACGGCTTCGTCGAGCTTCGCCTCCAGAGGATCACTCTCACGCGCCTTCAGGCCAGCCTCCATGGCGGCCAGAGCGAGCGCACGCCATTCTTCAAGCTGGGCGATCGTCACGGACACCTCGCGGGAAACGGCGTCCACGGACTCACCGCGTAGCAGTCTGAGCACCACACTGCGCTTGCGGCCCGACGACCAGCGCTTGACTTCGACGGTTGCACCGAAGGCGCTTCCAGTCGCGCTACGCGCCCCTTCCAGCGCCTCCGGTGCAACGGCATTCACATCCATTTGCTTCAGCATCAACAGATCCTTTTTCGAACACAGGTTTTACACCAAATCTGTGTCCAAAAGAATCAGAGCCGCCGCAGTCGTATCTGGTGATAGCCTTCATCGCACAGAACAACATTGGCGCTATGCCGGATCACTTTTTCAATTACCTCGGTGGGGCATTCCGCCGTGAAGTCGCGGCCGGTTTTCGCCATCGATTAATCTTCAAGACCTTCTAGGGTGAGAGAGGAACAATCGCACCTGACCTCCACATGAGATGTTCTTCTCTGCATTCGCTTGAACATTCCGGCCACTGTAAGTGTCAAAATCAAGGGCACAACAAAGCTGCCGCGACATAGCTGGAACCACCTTAGTTAACCAAAACAACTTAAAAACCTTTCTACTTCTTCATTTGAATAAACAAACAAGTTTTGGTTGCAAGCAGTGCAATCTGGGAGTTAAAGTGAATTGTTGTCCAAAGAAATACTTAAATTTTTTCGTTTGGAAAAAGAGGTTTTTATGCGCGACTCTTTAGTAGAATTGGTTTGTATGAAAAAACGTATTTTATTATCAGCTCGCTGACTTACGAACAAATTCCTTGAAATAATTTTTCGACTTTGTAATAAATAAAAATAATTGCTTTATATTAGACTAAGGGTAACTAATACCTCCTAGCGAAGAATGATGTTGTATAGATGTTAGCTATTGTCTTTTTAGATTAAAAATACGTCGCGATATAATCTTGATTTAACTGTCGCTTGATAACGAGTGAGCAAAAGTTGAACGAAAGGATTAGCGTAAATATGGACTATTTCTATTTATTTTAGGAGATTTTTTACCGTTGGTTATTGCTGACCTTATCTTCGCACGTCTAACATATCGATCGTAATAAATTTCGTCCGCGTCCGTTACCTAGAAAGCTGTCCTCATTGCGCCGTTACCACCAAAAACCATTTCGGAGGTGAGGGTGCTCGACAGTATGGCCGAACTGAGCTTGTCCAGCAGCACTCAGTATGCTCAGGCTTATGTCTTGAGACCGTTGCCTGAGGTTCTCGCAGTCCGGCATAATGTTGTTAAGTGTTCAGGCGAAACGGATTTCAAATTCTGAGCCGTAGGCGGCGAGCAGTTTGCCGATCTCAGCATCGATGGTTTCCTTGGTCCAGGTAACGAAACGTCGCCAGTGATACTTTGCATGCTTCCAAACGATTTCGATCAGGTTCAGCTCGGGACTGTAGGGCGGCAGATGGAAGAGCACCATGCGATGCTCGAGAAACCACCGGTCGATCGTTTCCTGCTCGATGTTGTGATGAATCGAGGCGTTGTCGAGGACGACCACCGTCATCAGACCGGGCGAGCCGTCCTTCGCGATCTGGTCAAGAAACTCAACGACGGCGGGGCGTTTGATGGTCGCCTTGCTGACTTCATGCTTCAGAAGGTTGGCGCCGAAATCAAATGCGCCGAGGACCGAGCGTCTGCAATGCGGCCGAGGAACAACACGGTGTGGCTCGCCGATGGGCGACCAGCCGCGTTGCACCGGCGGTGAAGCGCAGAACCCTGATTGGTCAAAGTAGACCAGGCGGCACGCCCCATCACGAGCGGCCTGCTGCAACTTTGAGAGCGTGCCTGCTTTCACGGCGAACTCCAGTTCGTCGCGCTTTTTTTGAGCGAGTAGCGGCCACGTTTGTAGGAAAACCCCGCGCGCTTGAGCGCCACCGACAGCGTTTCCAGGCGGCATGGCAAAGGCTGGCCATGCACCTCCTCAATGCGCAGCGCGATCTGCTTGAGCGTCATCGATTCGGTGCGGGCCGCTTCGATGGCAGTGGCGATCAAGGCATCAGACAACGCGCGAGGCCGCCCGCCTTTATGCCCGGTCAGCAAACCACACAGGCCCCTGTCGTTCCAGGAATGCACCCAGTTGTACACCGACTTGTCGCTCACATCGAGCTCGACGGCGATCTCATGAACCCGTCGGCCGCTGCCAAGCTCCAGCAGACCCAGCCCTCGGGTTCGAAAGTCTTGATGAGGATGCTTGCGCGAGAGTTGTTGCAAGGTCTTCGTCTCCGCTTCGGTCAGTTCAACAGCACATTTCATCGGCAGGCAGGTAATCAGGATGGGATTGCCTGTCAGACTCGCCATTCTGAAATTCGTTTACTCCGCACACTTAGAAGGCCTTCTGTTTTTTTTAGTTTGAGTTGTGCTTTGCAAACCCACTGCCGCGTATTTCGAAACGGGGCGGCCAAGTCGGCGATGTCACAATACTAATTGGAAAGTGCAATGTTACTGGATGAAATTTCTGCCTTAACTAACATGGGATCACTGATTTCTGCCAAAAAAGAGATCGTAGCGCCGTACGATCTTGAAGTCTCTGATACCGCAGCTGCCGATTATTGTGCGCTAGGTTTGTCTAATGGTGTCTTCAACGCTGCATTGGCCGAATTTAATCCTGATTATGCAACTGTCTCAAGGGTGAGCGTCATTAACGGCATGGGCGTGACACTTGGAGATTCCATCATTGGCATAACGGCGTTGCACGCGATCAAAGCGAATTTTTCGCAGATTTCCTTTACTATTTATCGACCGAAACATACGCCCGCATACGTCAAGCAGCTTTATGAAATCGCCGCGCCGCAACTTGGCGAAATTGTCGATTTGCCAGTCAGGCTCGCCCCCCTGAAGAAGGGGAGTTACGCATTGATATCGGCAACCATTTGTTCTGGCCAAAATTCACGCGAATGCCGATGATCGATTTTTTCATCGATGCATTGGGCGTGAAGCCGGAATCGATTCCCGCCGAACTCAAGCGCAATCATTGGCTCGAGGATCTGTGCTTGCCGGCGCCACAGGCGACGAGCGGCGATTACGTCCTGCTGTGCCCCACGGCGAGCACGCCTGTACGAAGTATTCCAGCGTCGCAGCACGCGCGCTTGGCTGAAGCGCTGTGGCAGCGCTTCAGGCTGCCTGTGGCGGGCTTCGGCGCGATCGACCATGCGCGTTACATCGATCTCACGTCGCGCTCACCGGGCACTGCAGACTTCATCGCGTGGATCCGGGGTGCACGTTATCTTTTCACCCCCGATACCGCCGCACTTCATATTGCTGCCGGCTTCGACATTCCCACCACGGCTTTTTTCACCACGATTTCCCCTGACTTGCGGGTCCGTGATTACCCGTTTTGTCATTCGGTGAGGTTGCCGCTGCCGCAATTGGAGGGCATTCAAGCGAGCAATCAGGCAGGCGACATACGAATGATCGAGCGTGCGTATCGCGGGATAGCCACACCGTCATTCTTTTCAGAAACTACTTAACGTCGTTAAATTCAATGCACTCAACCGTCGGCAATGTAGTCGGAATAAATTACCTGAAGTTGTAAGAATAAAATATGATATGAGTCGCTGAAAATCTACTCTTTTGTCATATTCGGGCAAACCATTAGGATGGTATGCTTCCTGCACGTATTCTTCATATCCTATGACGTAGGATGATTTGTGCGCCGAGATGGAACTGGTTGTGCACCACGGCACAGATTAGATGCATTTCGTATGCACCAACTTGTCGTTTTTAGCAAACGTTTGCGAACACATCGAATTTCCTGATTCAGCGTCGCGCGGGTGGATTCCACCTTCGCGCATGGTTCAACGCCTGGTTCAACTTTCGCAGAGCGGTCTGGCTGCACGGAGCAACCCAATGTTTTTCGACGAACTCAGCAATGAAGAGTGGGCGCTGATCGCCCCGCTAGTGGCCGAAGGCGAAGTCCGTGAACACCGTCGGGGCCGGCCGCGCGCACATCCGCGCACCATCGTGAACGCGGTGTTGTGGATCCTGACAACCGGTGACACGTGGTCGAAGCTTCCCAGCCACTATCCAACCGTGCCGACATGCCGCCGTCGTTTCAATGACTGGCAAATGGACGGCACACTGATAGAAATGGTCACCCAGCTCGCCACGCGCGGCCGGTCATTCGCTATTGTTCCCTCGCCGCCGGTCGAAGCGCCGCAGCGGCAAACGCAAAGCGCGTATGAATGCGACCGCTTGCGCGGCGTGTTCTGGCAGAACCCGGAATCGTGGGGCGCCGGCGACGGACGCGGTGCAAATGCCGTCGACGCGCTGTTCGCTGCCGTGCCGCGCCGCTTGCCGGATGCGCATGATGTCGCACGCGCCAATGCGTCCACGGCGTTGTCCGCGAGTCGCGCCGCGATGCTCATGAATGTGCCGCGCCCCATGTATCACGATGCATCGCGCATCGCCGGACGTCGGCTCGATCCGGTGCCCATGGCCTTCGAACCCGACTGCACGCCGGTGCATGACGCGCACGGCTACGCCATCTATGCGATCGCGCGCCCGGTCGCGGGCAGCATGTTCCGCGGCTGGGCCGAGATCGTGAAAGACGGGCGGCGCGTCGAGCGCTCGGGCCTGATTGGTCCGCGGTACGGCAATGCGGACGAAGCGGCGGCGTACGCGCTGGAGTGGTCGCGCAGATGGATCGCGTCACAATCCACGCGGGTCACGCATCCGGGTCAGGCTGCATCGACGGAAGTCGCAATGGATGCTGCTGCCAACCTCGATCATGCGCAACTGGAACGCGTGACGCCCGTCGAAGCGCGGCGTTTTGCGGACGTGCAGGGTTAGACGTCGCAAGACTTCACGTCATGCGGCGCGTATAAAGCGCGCGCCGCATGACGTTTCTCATTGGCGGCCGTATTTGTCGTCGAAACGAACGATGTCGTCTTCGCCCAGATACGTGCCCGACTGGACTTCGATGATTTCGAGCGGCATCTTTCCCGGATTTTCCAGCCGATGCTGCACGCCAATCGGAATGTAGACCGACTCGTTTTCGGCAAGGATGAACTCCTCCTGGCCGCGCGTCACCAGCGCCGTGCCGCGCACCACGACCCAATGTTCAGCGCGGTGGTGATGCATTTGCAGCGATAACCTCGCGCCCGGTTTCACCACGATGCGCTTGACCTGGAACCGCTCGCCGTTATCGACGGAATCGTAATGGCCCCAGGGCCGGTGCACCTTGCGATGATCTGCTGCCTCCTTGCCTTGCTCGGCCTTGATGCGCCCGACGATTGCCTTCACGTCCTGCACGCACGACTTGTCGGCAACGAGAATGGCATCGGCCGTTTCCACGACCACGAGGTTATGCGTTCCCACGCACGCAATCAGCCGGCCTTCGGAATGCGCGTATGTGGATGTCGATCCCTGGAACATCACACGTCCGCGTGCGACGTTTTCTTCGCTGTCCTTCGGCAGGATGTTCCAGATTGCGTCCCATGAACCGACGTCGGACCAGCCCGCGTTAAGCGGTATGACGGCGCCCATGCAGGTGCTTTGATCGGCGGCGAGCTGCTCCATCACCGCGTAGTCGATGGAATCCGAAGGCGACGCCGCGAACGCTTGTTTGTCGAGGCGGAAAAATTCGCCGTCGCGCGTGCCGGCATCGCACGCGGCGCGGCAGGCTGCATGTATTGCGGGCTGGAAGTGTTGAATGGCTTTCAGCCACACTGACGCCCGTACGATAAAAATTCCCGCGTTCCACCAGTACTCGCCGGAACTCACATATTGGCGTGCAAGTTCGAGATGCGGTTTTTCGACGAATCTTTCGAGCGGCCACGCGCCCGAGCCAAGCATCTGCTGCCCGACCTTGATATACCCGTAGCCCGTTTCCGCATGTGTCGGGACGATGCACATCGTGACAATCGCACCGTCTTCCGCGCATTTCGCGCCCGCACCAATTGCCTTGTGAAACGCTTCGGTATCCGTAACAACATGGTCTGCGGGCATGACGACGAGAACGGCGTCATCGCCGGACGCCAATGCATGCATGGCGGCAACGGTCAACGCAGGGGCCGTATTGCGCGCGACCGGTTCGAGCAGCAGGTCGGCTTTGCGGCCCGACGAGCGCAACTGGTCTGCCGTCGTGAAACGATGATCCTCGCCGCACACAATGATGGCGTCGTCGACGCGGGCCGTGCCGTATGTCAGGCCGTCGAGCCGTTGCGCGGTGGATTGCAAAAGCGACTGTTCGCCGATCAAGCCGATCAACTGCTTCGGGAAATGCTCGCGAGACATGGGCCAGAGACGGGTTCCGGCGCCACCGGCGAGGATGACGGGCTGGATTCTCAGCCGGGTTTCGGAGGCGGCAGGGAAGTGTGGCGCGCTGACAAGCGTTGTATCGATGGCGGTCATGAAGAGGGAACTCCTGGGCTTGAACGGGTATTGCAATTTTTATCACGGAGTAAATAGCCGATAAATCAAAAAACCAGAAAATAATCGACAGCTATATGCGGGCTGGTATGCCGGCCATTCGATGTAACTGAGACTGACGCCTGAATTTTTTTCTTACGATGCGCGAATTTTTTATTCGAAAATAATTGCTTAAGATTCGGCCGAAACCCTTGCGGAGTAAGCATCGAAGTCGTTGACGATGTCCGCGAAAAATCCGCAATGCCGCGCGACAACCGACGATCGAAACGCCGGTCAATCCCGCATATGACGAAAATAAATCCGTTGAAAACGGTGAATTAATTCACGCATTATTTTGCGGTTGCAGCATGAATTAAATTCCAGCCTCATACGGGTATGTACCAAGGCAATTGGCGTACTCGCTTTAAAGCGGCCTTGACGCCAGAACGAGTTCCAGCGCGCCGCCCATTTCACCCGAGGTGTTCTACATGTTGAGCGTGCTTTCGAGAATGATCGACATAGCGATGGTCGCGCTGGGCGCGTTGCTCGCCGCGTCGCTGCACGCGGGAAATGCGGTATGGCTCGACGACATGCAAAGCACGCTGCTGGCATTCAATTGCGTGCTGGTGATCATGACGTTCCCGTCGTTCGGGATCTACAAGTCGTGGCGCGGCAAGCCCGTCTACGACCTGCTGCTGCGCGTGACGGTCGCATGGCTGATGGTGGAAGGCGCGGGCGTGCTGCTTACGTTCAGCGTGCATCGTGCAGATTTGTTGTCGCGTCTGTGGTTGCTTTACTGGGGCGTCGCCACGGCTGCGCTGTTGATGATTTCGAAGGCGAGCGTGCATGCAGCGCTCAAGTCGCTGCGGCGCGAAGGTTTCAATCAGAAAGCGGTGGCAATCGTTGGCGCGGCGCCTTACGGCCAGTTCCTGATCGAACAGATGCGCAGCCGACCGGAAGCGGGTTTTCGTCCGGTGTATGTGTTCGATGATGCCTTCGCCGAAGAGACGCTCGCAGGCGTGCCGGTGAGCCGAGATCTGGCCGACCTGACACAACTCGTTCGGCGTCGCGCAATTCGTGAACTGTGGCTGGCGTTGCCGATTTCACAGGAACGCACTATCCACAAGCTGGTTACCGAGTTCCGCGATGACTTCGTGAACATCCGCTTCATCCCGGACGTACGCAGTCTGTCGTTCTTCAATCACGCCGTGGTCGATCTGCTCGGCGTGCCGGCGATCAACCTGGCGGCGTCGCCGATCACGGATTTGAAGGTACTGCCCAAGCGCGTGTTCGATCGCATGTTTGCCGCCATCGTGTTGCTGAGTCTCGCACCGCTGTTGATCGCGCTCGCGGTGGCGGTGAAGTTTTCGTCGCCAGGACCGGTGTTCTTCAAGCAAAAGCGCAAGGGTATCGATGGAAACGAGTTCGAGATTTTCAAGTTCCGCTCCATGCGCGTGCACAAGGAAACCGCCGGGCACGTGACACAAGCGAAGAAGGGCGACACGCGCGTGACGCGCGTAGGTGCTTTCCTTCGGCGCACGAGCCTCGACGAACTGCCGCAGTTCATCAATGTGCTGCGCGGCGAGATGTCGGTGGTCGGTCCGCGCCCGCATGCGCTCGAACACGACGACATCTACAAGGATCTCGTGAAGGGCTACATGTACCGGTATCGCATCAAACCCGGCATTACCGGCTGGGCGCAGGTGAACGGTTTTCGCGGCGAAACGGACCGCATCGAAAAGATGATGGGACGCGTGAAGCTCGACCTGTACTACATGCAGCACTGGACCTTCGGACTTGACATGAAGATCGTCGCGATGACTTTGTGGAAGGGTTTTGCGGGCGCCAACGCCTACTAGAAGAATCATCGGATAACGCTTGAATAATTTGCCAACCCTGGAGCACGTGCTATGAAACTCACCATCATCGGAAGTGGCTATGTAGGCCTCGTGACGGGCGCGTGCCTCGCCGACATCGGCAACGACGTGTTCTGTCTCGACCTCGACGAACGCAAGATCGCCATTCTCAACAGCGGCGGCGTGCCGATTCATGAACCGGGCCTGCAGGAAGTCATTGCGCGCAATCGCGCAGCGGGACGCCTGACGTTTTCAACCGATGTGAAGGCCGCAGTCGAGCACGGCGAAGTGCTGTTCATTGCGGTCGGTACGCCGTCCGACGAAGACGGCTCCGCCGATCTGAAATACGTGCTCGCTGCGGCGCGCGACATTGGCCGTTACATGAACAACTTCAAGGTCATCGTCGACAAATCCACGGTGCCCGTCGGTACCGCGCGCCGCGTGAAAGCGGCGATCGATCATGAACTCGCCGAGCGCGGCGAGACACACATGTTCTCGGTCGTGTCGAACCCGGAGTTCCTGAAGGAGGGCGCCGCTATCGACGACTTCACGCGGCCCGATCGCATCGTGCTCGGTTGCGACGACGACGTCCCCGGCGAACGCGCGCGCGAACGCATGAAGCGTCTTTATTCGCCGTTCAACCGTAACCATGAGCGCACCCTGTACATGGATGTACGGTCGGCCGAGTTCACGAAATACGCGGCCAACGCCATGCTCGCCACGCGCATCTCGTTCATGAACGAACTCGCGAATTTCGCGGATCGCGTGGGCGCGGATATTGAAGCGGTGCGTCGCGGTATTGGTTCCGATCCGCGCATTGGCTACGACTTCCTGTATGCGGGTTGCGGTTATGGCGGATCGTGTTTTCCGAAGGACGTGCGCTCGCTGATCCAGACGGCCGGCGAGCACAACGAGCAGATGGAAATCCTGAAGGCGGTGACATCGGTGAACGAGGCGCAGAAACAGACGCTTGCGAACAAGATCGTTGCACGCCTCGGCAATGATCTGAGCGGCAAGAAATTTGCGCTGTGGGGCCTCGCGTTCAAGCCGAATACCGACGACATGCGCGACGCCCCGAGCCGCGTGTTGATCGCGGCGCTGCTGGAACGCGGCGCGACGATCAGCGCCTACGACCCCGTCGCAACAGACGAAGCCCAACGTGTGATCGCGCTCGATCTGCGTGACACCCCCGAGCAACTCGCGCGTTTGAGCTACGCGAAGGACCACGCCGATACGCTCGATGGAGCGGATGCGTTGATCATCGTGACGGAGTGGAAGGCGTTCAAGAGCCCGGACTTCGATGGCATGAAACGCCGCCTGAAAACACCGCTTATTTTCGATGGCCGCAATCTCTACGAGCCGGAAACGATGGCTGAGATCGGTATTGAATATCACGCGATCGGGCGCGGCGTCCGGCAAGCGGCCAAGTCACCGGTCACGGCTTAACCCGTAGAACTCTCATGCGCGAAGACCGGCCGAAGGACCCGGTGCTCGCGCCATGCGCCGCAGTATCGAACATATTCACGGACACCGCCCACATGTTTCAAAGCGTCTTGATTGTCTGCCATGCAAATGTCTGCCGGAGCCCCGTCGCCGAGATGCTGTTTCGCGCGCACTCGGCCCGGATGGTCAACAAACATGCGAGACGCGGAATCGAGTTCGGTTCGGCAGGGCTCTTTGCGCAAGAGGGCCGCGCTATCGATACGACCATGTCGCGGCTCTTGATGGAACGTGACGTCGATTCGTCGGGACATGCTGCACGCCAGCTCGATCGCGCCATGGCTCGTGCAGTCGATCTGATTCTGGTACCTGAGCGCAAGCACATCACGGCGATCGAGGAGATGGAACCGGTCACGCGCGGCAAGGTGCACTTGCTCGGAAAGTGGGAAGACTCGGAAGTGATCGATCCATATGGTCGCCATGAAAGCGCCTATCGCGAGAGCTTCGGGCTTATTGAACGTCTGGTCCAGGGATGGCTGAATAAAATATGGTGAACCGGTCTCTAGCTTTTACTGTTTCCGTGGTCCTTTCGCTGACGACTTTTCTGTCGGCCTGTGGCGCGCTGCCGGGCTATAGCCTGAACACATCGCGCCTGCAGGACAATGACCCTACGCCAACGGCGACCTATCCTGTGCGCCTGATTTCGGCCGATGTCATCCTGCAGCAAAATCGTCCGGCTGCAGCCGCGCCGTTGCCGCCTGCGCGTTTTGCCGATCCAGCGCAATACGTGTATCGCGTGGCGCCGCAGGACATTATTGGCGTCACGGTCTGGGATCATCCCGAACTGACCACGCAGCAGGGGCAGACCTTGTCTGCCGGTGGCAACACCACGCAAACGGTGGCCGGCGCGCTCGCGCAGCCGTACACCACGGCGTTGCCGGGCCAGGCCGATCCGTTCGGGCAGACCGTCTCTCCCGACGGCACGATCTTCTTTCCGTTTCTCGACAAGGTTCGCGTGGCGGGCAAGACCGCAGGCGAGATCCGCGATCAGCTTGCAGCAGCCTTGACGCCGTATTTCAAGAAGCCGCAGGTCGATGTGCGCGTGCTTGCGTACAGAAGCCAGAAGGTGTCGGTGACGGGCGAAGTGAAGACCCCCGGGCCGCTTGCAATGAGCGACGTGCCGCTTACGCTGGTCGATGCCATCACGCGTTCCGGCGGAACGACTGCCGACGCCGACCTGCAACGCGTGCGTCTTACGCGCAACGGCAAGCTGTATCAACTCGATGCCGACGGCGTGCTCGATCGCGGTGAAATAGATCAGAACGTGATGCTTCAGGCAGGCGATATCGTCAACGTTCCGGACCGCACGGACAGCCGGGTATTCGTGATGGGTGAGGTCAAGACGCCGCTGCCTGTATCGATGATGAAAGGCCGCCTCACGATAGCCGATGCCCTCACGCAAGCCGGCGGCATTCTCGATACAGACGCCAACGCGCGGCAGATCTACGTGGTGCGCGGTGCGCGAGAAAAACCCGAATCGCCCGATATCTACCGGCTCGACCTGACGCAACCGGACTCGTTGCTGCTGTCCACGCAATTCCGTTTGCAACCGCTCGACGTGGTGTATGTGGGCACGGCCGGATCGGTGCAGTTCAACCGTCTGGTCAACCAGGTCCTGCCGACCTTGCAGACCATCTTCTACCTGAAGCAACTGACGCGCTGATCGTCAATGCGCGTCATATCAACCGGGATTGAAACGTGAGCACGCCAGCACATTCCTATCAGGGCAAGACAGAAGAAGAGGACGTCGTTCTCGGGCAGTTGCTGCAGGTGATCATCGACGACATCTGGTGGCTGATCGGGATCGCGGCGTTCATCGTGCTCGCAGCGGGCGCGTATTGCTACGTCGCCAAGCCCGTGTATTCCGCCGATGCCCATGTGCGTGTCGAGCAATCCGACAACACGTCGCAAGCGCTCACGCAAACGCAGACGGGCGCGGCTATCGGCAATTCGTCGGGCGCGCTGCCGACGGATGCGGAGATCGAGATCATCAAGAGCCGTGGGGTGGTTGCGCCCGTTGTCACCCAATGCAAGCTCAACTTCTCCGTCACACCTATGACCGTGCCACTCCTCGGCAGCTTGGCAGGCCGTCTTGCGACGCCAGGCAAGCCGTCGAAGCCGTGGTTTGGAATGAGCTCGTATGCCTGGGGCGGTGAGCAGGCGGCGATTGATTCCATTGAAGTCGTGCAGCCGCTCGAAGGGCAGAAGCTCACGTTGACCGCGCTTGCCAACAACCGCTATTCGCTCGCGACGCCGGATGGCCGCATGCTGCTTGAAGGCACCGTCGGCACGATGGAAAGCGGCAACGGCGTGAACATCAACGTGGCAAAACTCGTCGCGCGTCCCGGCACGCGCTTCATCGTGCTGCGGGCGAACGACCTGGACGCCATCGCGTCGTTTCAGTCGGGCATCACGGTGGCGGAGCAGGGCAAGGCGACGGGCGTCATTCAAATATCGTTGGAGAACGGCGACCCGGCACGCGCTGCGGAAATTGCAAATGCACTCGCTGATTCATATCTGCATCAGCACATTGAGAGCAAACAAGCCGATGCCGAAAAGATGCTCGCGTTCCTGAAAAGCGAACAGCCGCGTTTGAAGGGTGATCTGGAGCACGCCGAGGCTGCGCTGACCGAATATCAAAGCAAGTCCGGTTCGATCAACGCCAGCGATGAAGCCAAGGTCTACCTCGAAGGCAGCATCAGCTACGAGGCACAGATATCCGGATTGAAGTTGCAGATTGCGACGTTGAATCAGCGCTACAACAGTGCTCATCCGGCGCTTATCGTGGCGCAGCAGCAACTCGGTCAGCTCGAAGCGGAACGCGCAAGGTTTGGCGAGCGCTTTCGTAACTTGCCGGCGTCGGAAGTGAAGGCTGTATCGCTGCAACGCGATGCAAAAGTGGCCGAGGACATCTACGTGCTGCTGCTGAACCGCGTGCAGGAATTGTCGGTGCAGAAGGCCGGCACGGGCGGCAACGTGCATATAGTCGATGCCGCCTTGCGCCCCGGCGCGCCGATCAAGCCGAAGAAATTCCTGATCATGTCGGCTGCGGTGATCCTTGGACTGATCCTCGGCACGGGCTTCGTGTTCCTGCGCCGCGCGATGTTCAAGGGCATCGTGGACCCGGACAAGGTCGAGCGCCTGGCCGGTTTGCCGCTGATCGGACTCGTGCCGCTGAGCGTGGAACAAACGAAGCTCGATGCCGAAGCCAAGCGTACCGAGCGTGATCGCGATCGTGTCCTGCCCATTCTCGCAGTCATGCGCCCGAACGACGTCTGCGTGGAGATCATGCGCAGCCTGCGCACGTCGCTGCAATTCACGCTCATGGAAGCGCGCAACCATACGGTGATGCTCACTGGCCCGGCATCGGGCGTCGGCAAGAGTTTTCTGGCGGTGAATCTGGCAGTGCTGCTTGCGGCATCGGGTAAAAAAGTTCTGCTGATCGATGCCGACATGCGGCGCGGCAAACTCGAGCGGTCGTTCGGCCTCGATCGTGCGAATGGTTTGGCCGAACTGCTTGCTGGAACCATTGGACTGGAACAGGCAATACGTACCACGCGCACACCGTTGCTCAGTTTCATGCCCGCAGGCAAGCGCCCGGAGAATCCGTCGGAGCTGCTGATGTCACCGCGCCTGCAGCAATATCTCGATGGCCTGGGACGGGTCTACGACGTGGTCTTCATCGATACCCCGCCGATTCTCGCGGTGACGGACGCATCGATCATCGGCAAGTTGTCGGGCACGAACTTCCTCGTGATGCGCTCGGGCGCGCACAATGAAATGGAAATCTCCGATGCCATCCGGCGTCTGCGCACAGCGGGCATTCCGCTCGCCGGCGCGATCATGAACGGCATGGCGCAGCGCTCGCGCGGCTATAACCGCGGGCACTACGCAGCGGTTGAAGACTACCTGAACGTTTGACGCATCGGAGCGCGCATGACATCGACCCTGACTATTTCCGTGCTGGTTCCGACGTATCGCCGTCCGGCCGATCTGAAGCGATGCCTCGCGGCGTTGCGTACACAAACGCGCGCAGCAAATGAAGTGCTGATCGTTGCACGGCCTGAGGACGATGCCACGCATCGCGCGATCGAAACGGAAATGGCCAAGGGAAATCCATTTGAGTTGCGCGTGATCGAAACCGGACTTGGCGGCCAGGTCGCGGCGTTGAACCGTGGCCTCGATGCAGCGCGCGGTGACATCGTCGCGATCACCGATGACGACGCAGCACCGCGTATCGACTGGCTGGCACGCATAGATGAAGCTTTCTCCGGCGATGCGTCACTGGGCGCATTGGGCGGGCGCGACTGGGTGTTCGAACGTGGCGCATTGCTCGATGGCGAACGCACCGAGGTCGGCCAGATTCGCCGCTCGGGGAAGATCATCGGCAACCATCATCTGGGCGTTGGCGCGCCGCGCGAAGTCTGGTTGCTCAAGGGCGCGAACATGATTTACCGGCGCGCGGCCGTCGGCCAGTTGCGCTTCGATACCCGCTTGCGAGGCAAGGGGGCGCAGCCTTGCAACGATTTATCGTTCAGCTTGAGCGTGAAGCGCACGGGGTGGAAGATGGTCTACGATCCGCGCGTCGCTGTCGATCATTTTCCGGCTGAACGTTTCGATGACAACGGCCGAGATGCGCAAACGCTCGGCGCGCTGGCGGACACCGCCTACAACGTGCATCTCGTGTTGCGTGAACATCTGGGTCCCATCGCACGGCATGTCGCTTGGTACTGGTACGCGGCCATCGGCACGCGTGCCATGCCGGGATTCGCTCATACGGTTCTCGCGCTCGCACGTACCCGCAATGCCGCTTGCTGGACGCGTTATCGCGCAATGCGTCGAGGCGCCCGCGACGCCCGCCGCGACGCGCAGCACGAACCCGCAGCGTATGCGCTCGCCATGCGCAGCCATTCCGATGGAGCGAAAGCCGCATGAGCCGCGTATCGAGGGTCCGGCATTCACAGCGACAACACGGAGACGCCGAGGCTTCCGGCGTCCAGCCTACGAAGGTTCACGTGCATCTTTTCTATGGCTCCGATCCGCGGTTTTATCGGAAGGGCGAGAACATTGGTTGTCTTTACGGATATCACCACGCCGAGTCGCCGGAGATGACGCTGACGTATTCGCGCGACAAACCCGAGAACAAGATCGTGCGTCTCGCTCGCCGCGGATTGAAAGCCGTGCTCGGCTTCGATTTCGTTCATACGTGGCGCAATCGCGACGAGATCCTGAATTCGGACGTGGTGTGGACGCATACGGAGCACGAGCATTTATCGGCGGCGTTGTTGCTTTTGTTGAAGGGACGAGCCCGCGGCAATCCAATGTTGCTCGCGCAAAGCGTCTGGCTCTTCGATAAATGGGCGAGCTACGGTGCGATAAGGAAATTCTTCTATAAGAAGCTGCTCGCACGCGCCGATGTGCTGACCACCCACGCGACCGAGAATGCGCAGATGGCGCGTGACTACCTGAAGCGCGAGGTGCAGCAGGTTTTCTACGGCATCAATCCGCGCGACTTTCCGTTGCAGGAACCAGCGGCGTGGAAACCGGATACGCCCGTTCGAATTGGCGCGATTGGCAATGATCGTGATCGCGATTGGGAATCGCTGGTCAAGGCATTCCGGCAGAATCCTGCATGTGAAGTGCGGATTGCGACGCGTCGCCGGGTATCGAAGGAACTGCATGCCGGCAACGTGATGATCGCGCCGGCCATCGGCCTCAAGGCGGCCCGCGAACTCTACGATTGGGCCGATGTGATCGTCGTGCCGTTGCGCCATAACACGCATGTTTCGGGCATCACAGTCGTGCTGGAAGCCGTTGCGCTGGGCAAGCCCGTGATTGTTTCCGACGTCGGTTCGTTGCGCGATTATTTTGGACCCGAGCATGTGTTTTATGTGCCGCCGCACGACGTGCAGGCGTTGCAGCGCACGCTCGAGACAATCGTCGCCAATCCGGAACTCGCGCTGCAGCGCGCGCAGGCCGCGAGCCGTCACTTTGCGGCGCGTGATTACACGACCCATCAGTTCGCGATGCAGCACGTCCGCATCACGCAGGAGTTCATGCGCAATGCGCGTCCCGTCGAAACGCCGGCGCATGCCGATCTTCACGGCATCGCATCATCACGCAGGGCGCACTGACGATGAGCACGCCAGCCGCTCCGCGCACGCCCAAATTCATTGCCGATCTGATCGAGAACGGCGGTAAGCCCGCGCGCGCAGGGTTCCTCGGACTGTTCCGCGATGAACCCAAACACTGGGTGCCGCAGACCGGCTTCTGGGCGTTCACGCTGCTGCTCATCCTCGCGCATCAGGGCACGGTGCTGACGCTGGCTTTTCCGTTTTTATCGACAGCGGTCGGCTTGTGGCTTTATTTCAAGAGCCCCGCCCGATACATCGGCTTTGTCTGGTGGCAATGGTTCCTGAGCCCGGAAGTCCGGCGCCTTGCCGATTACGCAAAGGGCGGCTTCACGCCGACGAGCCTGATCCAGATCGCGCCGGTTGTCGTCACGATGATATGCGCGCTGACCGTTGTGCGGCATTACCGTGTGCTTGCCGAAAGACGGGGCGTGCCGGTCCTGCTGATCTTCCTCGGGCTCGCTTATGCGTACTTGATCGGCGTGATGTCAAACGGCCCCATGGCGGCCACCTACGATCTCGCTGCGTGGCTTTATCCGGTGCTTATCGGATTCCACATCATGGTCCATGCACGCGAATATCCAAAGTATCGCCAGGCGATTCTCGATACGTTCATCTGGGGCATGCTGTTCATGGGCGGTTACGGGCTCGTGCAGTTCTTCATCATGCCCGCATGGGACGCAATGTGGATGATCGGATCGCAAATGGCGTCGCAGGGCGACCCCGTTCGCCTTGGCGTGCGTGTGTTCAGCACCATGAATTCGTCCGGCCCATTCGCCCTCGCGATGATGGCCGCGCTCACTTTCACCATGGCCGGCACCCAGAGCGTGCGATGGCTTGCCGGTGGTCTCGGCTTTATCTCGTTCGGACTTTGCATGGTGCGCTCGACGTGGGGCGGCTGGGTCATCGCGATGGTCCTGCAAATCATCAAGGCGAGCAACAAGGTACGCGTGCGGATTCTGATTGGCGGAGTGGTGCTGGTCGCGCTCTCGGTGCCGTTGCTGACCTTCGGTCCTATCGCCGACAAGATGGCGACGCGCCTGCAATCCATCACCAATCTCAGCGATGACAACAGCTACGCCGCGCGCAACGAGTTCTATGCATCGTTTGCGAAAACAGCCTTTACGGATGTGTCGGGCGAAGGTTTTGGGGCGACAGGTTCTTCTACCAAGCTTTCGTCATCGAACGGTGATCTGGGAAAATACGGCAGCTTCGACAGCGGCGTGATGAACGTGCCGTTCGTGCTCGGCTGGCCAGGTTCGCTGATGTACCTCGCCGGACTCGGCCTGCTGTTGATGCGCGCATTCCGTGCGTCGTTTTCCCTGCGCGATGACAAGTACGCGCAAGCCTCATTGAGCGTGGCGTTTGCGATTGTCGGCATGCTGGTCTTCACCAACACCTTCACATCGATTGGCGGAATGATCCTTTACATGGGCCTGTGCTCGGTCCTGGCCGCTCGCCATCACATGCGGCTCGAAAAGAAGCGGGCACGCGCGGTATTCGAACAATCCATTCCACACAAGGCAATCCGATGAAAATCGCCATCGTCACCCATGTCGTGCGTCATAACGACGGGCAAGGCCGCGTGAACTACGAGATCGCACGCGCCGCGCTGGCGGAGGGCCACCAGGTCACGTTGCTTGCGTCGCATGTGGCGCCCGAGCTGGCATCGGAAACGCGTTTGCGATGGGTCGCGATCAAGATCGGGCGCTTCTGGCCGACCAAGCTTTTCAAGCAGCAGGTCTTCGCGCTGAAGACCGCGCTGTGGCTGAAGAAACACAAAAAGGACTATGACGTGCTGCATGTGAACGGATTCATATCGTGGACCAAAGCCGATGTGAACACCGCTCACTTCGTGCACGGCGGCTGGCTGCGGAGTCCTTACTATCCATTCAAGCTCACCGGCGGTTTGTGGTCTGCATATCAAGTCGTCTACAGCCACGTCAATGCGAAGCTGGAACACTGGGCGTACCAGCGCTCGAAGATCATCGCGGCCGTGTCGGAGAAGGTCGCCGTGGAGATTCGCGCAAACGGTACGGAGAGCGAGCGTATCGAGGTCGTCTACAACGGCGTGGATACGACCGCTTTCACAGCGGCACGTCGCACCGGCAGCGACAGGGCGCAGTTCCAGCTTCCCGACGATGCCTGCCTGCTGTTGTTCGTGGGCGACCTGCGCACGCCGCGCAAGAACCTCGACACCGTCCTGAAGGCGCTACTGGAGCTACCGTCGAGCGTACATCTGGCGGTCGCCGGTTACATCCCGGGCAGCCCTTACCCCGATGAAGCGAAGGCGCTCGGCATCGGCGATCGCGTGCATTTTCTCGGGCTCGTGAAGAACATGCCGACGCTCATGCATTCCGTCGATGCATTCGTTTTCCCCTCGCGATACGAAGCCATGAGCTTGTCCCTGCTCGAAGCGCTCGCGGCCGGCTTGCCGGTCATCACGGCAAAGACGGCGGGCGGGGCGGAGATCATCGGCACGGATTGCGGCATCGTGCTCGACGATCCCGACGATGCCACCGCGCTCGCGGGTGCTGTCATGAAGCTCGCGGATGCACCTGAGCTACGCCGTGAAATGGGCGTGGCCGCGCGCCAGCTTGCGGACCAGTTCGGATGGGCGCGGATGGCGCGGCGCTATCTGGATCTGTATCGCGGGTTTGCGAGTCAGAAGGGTGCAGCGGCATCATCGAACGATACAAGCGACGCGCAAAAGGCCGAAAGCGTGGCCGCCGTATAAGCAATTTATTTTTCAACGATATTGAAGCGGGGTCAGGGATATGAGCACACAAGCCATCAAGTCGCTGCAGATCGGGATGCACTGGTTCCCTGAGCGCGCGGGCGGTCTCGACCGCATGTATCACACGCTGGTTGGCGCGCTGCCGGGCGCGGGCGTCACGGTGCGTGGCGTGGTTGCGGGATCGGCGCGAGTCGCATCCGACACAGAAGGCGCCATTCACGGTTTTGGTCCTGCCGCGCAATCGTTGCCGCGCCGGCTGATGGCGGCGCGCCGTGCGTTGCGTGCCTCGCTGAGCCGCGAAACGCCCGACGTCGTCTCGTCGCATTTTGCGCTTTATACGTTCCCCGGACTCGATGTCACGCGTGGCATTCCGCAGGTCTCGCATTTCCAGGGGCCTTGGGCGGACGAGAGTCATGTCGAAGGCGCGGACACCATTGGGCAACGTACCAAGCGGATGCTCGAGCAACGTGTGTATGCGCGTTCGACGCGGCTGATTGTTTTATCGGAGGCATTCGGCGAGATCTTGCAGTCGCGATATTCCATTCCAGCAGACCGGATTCGCGTGGTGCCGGGATGTGTAGATGTTTCGCAGTTCAACTTGCCGTTGAGCCGTGCCGATGCGCGCCGGCGTTTGCAGCTACCGCAGGATCGTCCGGTCGTGCTTGCCGTGCGGCGACTCGTGCGGCGCATGGGACTGGAAGATCTTATTGAAGCGATGAAGCGCGTGAAGGCGAAGCAGCCCGATGTGTTGTTGCTGATCGCGGGGAAGGGGCGGCTGGCTGAAGAGCTGCAGGCGCGCATTACCGAAGCCGGTCTCGACGATAACGTGCGTCTTCTCGGGTTTGTGCCTGATCGGCATTTGGCGGCGCTTTATCGGGCGGCTGATGTGAGTATTGTGCCGACGGTTGCGCTTGAGGGCTTCGGGTTGATTACCGTGGAGTCGCTGGCTTCCGGGACACCGGTGCTTGTTACGCCTGTTGGCGGGTTGCCGGAGGCGGTTGCGCCGTTGTCCGGGAATCTTGTTTTGCCTTCTACTGGGGTTGATGCCATCGCCGAGGGGCTGATCGGTGCGCTCGACGGGTCGCTTGTTTTGCCAAGCGAGCAAGCATGTCGGGCTTATGCCAAGGCTAACTTCGATACGCCAGTGATCGCTCGCCGCGTGGCTTCGGTTTATAGCGAGGCTATTGAGGTGGGGGTTTTGCAGTGAGTTGGTTTTGTGCTGCGGTGGGGGTTTGATGCTGGGTTGCTACTCTTTAGGTCTTCGCGCGTTACGTCTTGGCTGATTTTTTTTAGCACTATTAGCCACTGTCCGTGGCGGGACTTCATTTCTTTTTCCAACGGCGAAAAAGAAACGAAGCAAAGAAAACGCCTCTCCACCGATGGCACATAAGTGTCCCGAGCGTGCAGTTCCAGACTGTTTGGTACTTCACAAGAACGCTCGACGCCGCAATCAAGAACACTTGAAACCCTCCCCCTCCGTCAACGGCAACCCACACGCTTCGCCACCAGGGTGGGAATCCGCTAATTAGGCCTCCGCGCTGCGCGCGCTGGCGCCCAAACGGCGGAGTTGGCTGTACTGGTTCCGTCGTGCCCGTTTTGCCTGGGACCACAGATGGCGAAGTCAAGGGCAAGTTCAAGATGCTGTGGAGCCGTTATGAGCTCGACCCGTTGTTATGTCTTGGCCAGGTTTCCGTATTGACTGCCACAATTACTGGTGGCGAAGCGTGTGGGTATCTGTTGACGGAGGGGGAGGGTCTCAACTGTTCGTGGTTAAGTGTGCGGAGTAAACGAATTTCAGAATGGCGAGTCTGACAGGCAATCCCATCCTGATTACCTGCCTGCCGATGAAATGTGCTGTTGAACTGACCGAAGCGGAGACGAAGACCTTGCAACAACTCTCGCGCAAGCATCCTCATCAAGACTTTCGAACCCGAGGGCTGGGTCTGCTGGAGCTTGGCAGCGGCCGACGGGTTCATGAGATCGCCGTCGAGCTCGATGTGAGCGACAAGTCGGTGTACAACTGGGTGCATTCCTGGAACGACAGGGGCCTGTGTGGTTTGCTGACCGGGCATAAAGGCGGGCGGCCTCGCGCGTTGTCTGATGCCTTGATCGCCACTGCCATCGAAGCGGCCCGCACCGAATCGATGACGCTCAAGCAGATCGCGCTGCGCATTGAGGAGGTGCATGGCCAGCCTTTGCCATGCCGCCTGGAAACGCTGTCGGTGGCGCTCAAGCGCGCGGGGTTTTCCTACAAACGTGGCCGCTACTCGCTCAAAAAAAGCGCGACGAACTGGAGTTCGCCGTGAAAGCAGGCACGCTCTCAAAGTTGCAGCAGGCCGCTCGTGATGGGGCGTGCCGCCTGGTCTACTTTGACCAATCAGGGTTCTGCGCTTCACCGCCGGTGCAACGCGGCTGGTCGCCCATCGGCGAGCCACACCGTGTTGTTCCTCGGCCGCATTGCAGACGCTCGGTCCTCGGCGCATTTGATTTCGGCGCCAACCTTCTGAAGCATGAAGTCAGCAAGGCGACCATCAAACGCCCCGCCGTCGTTGAGTTTCTTGACCAGATCGCGAAGGACGGCTCGCCCGGTCTGATGACGGTGGTCGTCCTCGACAACGCCTCGATTCATCACAACATCGAGCAGGAAACGATCGACCGGTGGTTTCTCGAGCATCGCATGGTGCTCTTCCATCTGCCGCCCTACAGTCCCGAGCTGAACCTGATCGAAATCGTTTGGAAGCATGCAAAGTATCACTGGCGACGTTTCGTTACCTGGACCAAGGAAACCATCGATGCTGAGATCGGCAAACTGCTCGCCGCCTACGGCTCAGAATTTGAAATCCGTTTCGCCTGAACACTTATAGTGGTAACCGTTCTTCTGAAGTACCAAACAGTTGTCAGTGCACGCTCGGGACACTTAAGAATTGGCGGTTGAGAGGCGTTTTCTTTGCTTCGTTTCTTTTTCGCCGTTGGAAAAAGAAATGAAGTGCCGCCACGCACAGTGGCTAATAGTGCTAAAAAAATCAGATAAAAACGAACGCGCGTTAGCCTAAAGAGTAGCAACCCGGCATCACCCCCGACCGCCAGCCCTGACCCACCCCAATCCCACCCCCGCCCCGCCCATCCAACGCCCATCCAACGCCCCATTCCCATTTCCATCGTAATATTCATCTTTCAGGGCCCGCGCGCCCAGCGCCTCCCCGTATAACCTCTAGCCTGGAACCCCCATCCATGGACCGTTTCCTAGCGATGAAAGTCTTCGTCCGTGTCGTCGAGAGCGGCAGCTTCTCGAAGGCCGCCGATGCCTTGCGCCTTCCCGCCGCCAGCGTCTCACGCACCGTGCAAGCCCTCGAAGCTCACCTCGGCGCGCGCCTGCTCAACCGCACCACGCGCAGCATCAGCATCACCGAAGACGGCGAAATCTATTACGAGCGCTGCGTGCGCGTCCTCGGCGAAGTCGATGACATGGAGTCCGTGCTCTCACGCTCGAAACTCAGCCCCAAAGGCACCGTGCGCGTGAGCCTGCCCGCCCTCATGGCGAAAAGCACGATCATCGGCGCACTGCCGGAATTCTTCGCGGCCTACCCGGATATCCGCGTTGAAATGAGCCTCACCGATAAACAAGTCGACATCATCGAAGCCGGTGTCGATTGCGTGATCCGCGTAGGCGCTGTCGGCGATATCGGCCTGGTCGCGAAGACCATCGGACGATATTCGCAAATCACGGTCGCGGCGCCGTCGTATATCGAAAAATACGGCGAACCGAAGACGCTCGAGGATCTCGAGAATCATTATTGTGTGGACTATCTGGTAAGCAAGACGGGACGCGTCAGGCCATGGGAATTCGTCGTGGACGGGGAAACGCGCACCGTTCCACTCAAGGCGATGCTCGCCGTGAACGACGCCGAATCGTACGTGGAATGTGGCTTGAAAGGACTCGGACTGATCCAGGCGTCGGGCTACACGCTGACATCGTATGTGGAAAGCGGCGAGCTGCGCGAGGTGCTGCAGGCGTATCCATCGTACCCGCGGATCGTGTCCATTCTTTACGCGGCCAACCGGCATCAGCCGCGTCGCGTGAAAGTGTTTATTGAATGGATAGCAGAGGTGTACAGGCGCCAATCATCGCTGCAAGTGCCTGCGGACGATCCGCTTGCCGGCCAGACGCGGCTTGCAGACCACTCGCTGCCTAACGGGCAGGTCAGGAACGGGCACGTTACGTCTTGACGGTCGCCGCGCTTTCAAATTTTGCACGCGCGTGGTTATACATCCACTCGAGTGTGTCGTAGATCGGCGTAACCGGCACGCGGCCAATCGCACGACGCAACTTGACGTTCGAACCAACGAGCTTCGCAATCTCGTTGCGGCGCATGAAGCGAGGGTCGACGAACACCTCGATCTCGTACCCCGCGATACGGCGCATCATACCGAGGATTTCGCCAAGCGAATGGCCGATACCGGAACACGTGTTGAACGCTTCGCCCACGGGCGCTTTTTCGATCAATTGCGTGTAGACCTCGACGACATCGCGGACATCGGAAAAATCACGGCTTACCGCCAGGTTCCCCAGCGACATTTTCTTTTCGTGGCGCGCGTGGTGATTGACGATCTTGGGCAAGAGGAAATCTTCGCCCTGGCCGACTCCCGTGTAGTTGAACGGCCGCGTAAAGAAAATAGGCAGGCGGTCGAGCCATAAACGCGCCATGTTCTCCATGGCGAGCTTGCTGACTGCGTAGTCGTTGCCGGGGTTGAGCGGCACGTTCTCGTCGATGACTTCCACGTTCGCGTTGCCATACACATTCGATGTGCTTGCCATCAGCACCGCACGGGGCTTTTTATCGAGGAGCGCGAGGGCATCGAGCAGATTGCGCGATCCCATGATGTTGACGAGATAACTTTGTGTCGGCGGATTGCCGGTAACGTGCGCAAGACCGGCCAGATGCACGACGACGTCCGGGTTCGCGTCGGACACGCAAGCGCGCACGGCGTCGAGATCCAGGAGATCGACCGGCACGCCGGTCGTCCCCGGTACATCGGCCTCCGATGCCGGCGAGGTCGTGCCCCACACGTCGTAGCCTTCGTCCAGCAGACGCTCAGCCATGTGGCGTCCGGTGAATCCCGAAAGACCCGTGATGAGAGCGCGGCGACGCTTCTTGCCGCCATCAGGATGTTTTGTGTCGTTCATTGCGCTTGGTATGTGCGGCGATCATGTCGCGGGTGGATTGCAGCGCCTTCTGTTTGCGCCATTCCGACATGGCGACCCTTGAGCAAGTTATTAGTAAGCAAGCTTCGTGCTGCGCGCCAACGAGGTGCCGGGGCCATTTTTCGCATCGATTCAGCCGAGAATTTTAACATGCGGGTCATTACGCAAGGGGACAGAACAAACCGGATCATTCGCTGCAGCGGCAGTGGGGCTCGCGCCGGGAAACGGCTGGAAAACTCGTTGAAATCGGTTGAGCGGTTTTGGAATGTGAAGCTCCCGCGCGTGATCTCCACCGTTCCGATGCGGGCCGCACAGATAAATCGCCCAAACTCGTCATTAATTCTATGGCGAAACAATTATGGAAATATTTGGTGGCCCCTTGCTTGTCATGGCATCCAACGGCGTTTTGTAAGCGCCCTGAGCCAAGCGCGCTATTACTTTTCGAAACAATTTTTTTGAACAAAATAAGTCGGACCGAAATTCCGATCCACCCGTGCTCATTTCACCTTCCATTTATTTCAGATTTTTTTGCAATATTTGAACGGTAGGCTTGATTAACCCGAGTAACGGCCGTGACGCCTCTACTGCTCCATTGGCCGATCGAGCAGAGCCGGCCGCTCTCAGATGGAGAAAACCTCTTGCTTCGCACTTTGCATCGTTTTTCAGTTGTGGTTTCGCGGTTCGTAGTGGTGGGTGCGCTTGGCGTGGCGGCAGCGGCTCCGGCATATCCGGCGTACGTGGCGCCGGCGACGGTGCTGCAGGCGCGCACATCCTGGATTGGCAACACGTTCGGTTTCGGCGATGGCGCATGGACGCAGATCAACATCACCGCGATCGCCGTGGCCCCGGACGGCCGCGTGTTCACCAACTCGCCGTGGGACGAGAGCGGCGCCGAGGTCAGTGTCTACAAGAACGGCAAGGTGCTCGGCAGAGCCGATGGCACACACGGCTGGGGTCATTACGGCGGTAACGCAATAGCGATCAACAAGCGCTATGTGTTTGTGGCGGTCGCCGTAGGCAATGAACGCGGCGGTCTGTCGAAGCCGGGTGTATGGCCGCCGAAGGGCAAGCAGTGGTTCGGCGTGTCGCGCCGTGAACTTGCCGATATGAAGCGGCCGGCCACATTCCAGTCGAGCCTCGCCGCCGATAAAGCCGACGGGCACGCCCAGCTTGCGGCCGCGTTCCTGATGGTCAACGAGGCGCCGGACGAGAAGCGGGGCGCACCGAAGGCCGAGTTCAGGCAGGACGTGGGCGGGTTGGCGGCGACCGATGCGTTGTTGTATGTCGCGAACACATCGGCGAATCGCATCGAAGTGTACGACGCCGAAACGATGCAGCAAAAGAGCAACTGGAGCGCGCCGCAACCGGGGCGTCTCGCGCTCGCGAAGGACGGCACGCTTTGGGCGCTGACCAACACGCAAGGCGCAAAGGCGCGGCTCGCGCATTACACGCCGGCGGGTGCGGTGATCGACGATGCGCCGGCGTCCGCGGCCGGCACGGATGCAGTAGATGTCGCTGTCGATACGCAAGGGCGTTTGCTGGTCGCAGACAACGGCCCACGTCAACAGGTGTTGATTTTTACGCGCGATGGCGAGGCGAACAAGTATCGCGAGACGAGCACGTTGGGTGAGCGCGGCGGAATTTTTTCGGGCGTCGCGGGCAAGCCTGGTCCGCAGCGTTTCAATGGACTGACGGGTGTGGGCGCCGACGCGGCGGGCAACATCTATGTATCGACGAACGGCATTGGCGTGCGCCAGGGGTCGACGGGCGCGGGGCTGGGCGCCACGCTCGAAAGCTACGCGCCAGATGGCAAGCAGTTATGGGAAGTGCAGGGCTTGTTGTTCGTGGACGGCGCGTGGATGGATCCGTCGCGGCCGAACAGCGTGTACACCGGCAACAAGCGTTTTGAACTGGATTTATCGAAACCGGTGGGACAGGAATGGAAGTACGCGGGGTTTCTATCGGGGCGTTTCAAGTATCCCGAGGACCCGAGTTTCAGCGTCGATGACTGGCCGGGCCAGCCGATCGCCCGCAAGCTCAACGGCCGGACGTTCCTGTATCTGACCGACATGTATTCGGATCACCTGAAGATTTATCGGTTCGATGCAAAGCGTGATGGTGAACTGGCCATTCCTTCGGGGTACTTCGCAGGTCGCGAACGTGGCGCCGCGAACATCCCGAATCATCCGGCTGGCGGCGACTGGATCTGGCGCGATGACAACGGCAACGGCCGCTTCGAGCCGAACGAGTTCGAGTCGAACAGCGCGATGCTGCCCAATCCGGGTGGATGGGGATGGTGGGTCGATACGAAGGGTGACATCTGGCACACGAGCGATTCGCGCGGCATCAATCGCTTCAGGTATGGCGGCGTGGACAAGGTAGGCAATCCGCTTTACACGTACAACAACGCGCAAAACTATCCGATGCCTGCGCCGTTCAACGTAGTGAAGCGCGCCATATACGAGGCTGATACCGACACGATGTACCTGACGGGATACACCGCCGACGAGCCGTTTGATCGTGGGTACTGGAAGGAAGTGGGTCGACGCCTGGTGCGCTATGACCGTTGGTCTTCGGACACGCCAAAGCAGCGTTATTCGATTGCGTTGCCGTGGGATACGAAGAGCAAGCCGCTTGCGACCACGATCGGGCTGACGGTGGAGGGCAAGTATCTCTTTTCGATAGAGCCGGTCGGGATGGTTCATGTGTATGAGAAGGATACCGGGCGTGAAGTTGGGGTGATCAAGCCGGGGCCGGAAGTGGGGGGGGCGTCTGGGTGGGTTGATGTGCCGAATGGAATTAGTGCTAGCCGGCAGGCTAATGGTGAGTATTTGATTTTTGTAGAAGAGGATGCGCGGGGGAAGGTGATGATGTACAGGTGGAGACCGTAAGGGTCTCTGGGGGGTGGAAGTGTGGGGTGGGGGGTGTGCCGGGTTGCTGCTTTCTGAGTCTGTGCGCGTTCATTGTTAGTCGTTCTCTTTAGCACTATTAGCCACTGTGCGTGGCGGCACTTCATTTCTTTTTCCAACGGCGAAAAAGAAACGAAGCAAAGAAAACGCCTCTCAACCGCTAATTCTTAAGTGTCCCGAGCGTGCAGTGACAACTGTTTGGTACGTCAGAAGAACCGTTACCGCTATAACCACGAACAGTTGAAACCCTCCCCCTCCGAACACAGATACCCACACGCTTCGCCACCAGTAATTGTGGCAGTCAATACGGAAACCCGCGCAACGCATAACAACGATCTAGCCCATAACGAGCCGACAGCATCTTGTACTTGCCCAAGCCCTTGTTGCCGGGGGCGGGCAAGCGCGGAACACAACGGAACCAGCATAGCCGACCCTTCGGTTTGGGCGCCGGCGCGCGTAAGCGCGGAAGCCTGATTAGTGGATTCCCACACTGGTGGCGAAGCGTGTGGGTTGCCATTGACGGAGGGGGAGGGTTTCAAGTGTTCTGAAGTCCGGCGTCGAGCGTGCTTCTGAAGTACCAAACAGTTGAACGTGCACGCTCGGGACACTTAAGAATTAGCGGTTGAGAGGCGTTTTCTTTGCTTCGTTTCTTTTTCGCCGTTGGAAAAAGAAATGAAGTGCCGCCACGCACAGTGGCTAACGGCGATAAAGAGGATAACTAACGAGGAACCCGAGAAAAAATTAAGAGCAACAACCCGGCATTAACCCCGCCCCACAACACCCGAAAACCCCCTAAACCCCAAGTGCCAACGACCCGCCCCCGATGGAAAAATCGTTAATCAAAAACATGGCGATCAACTTCTCGGGACTGGTGCTGCCCACCTTCGTCTCCCTGATCACCGTACCTGCCTACATCCATCTCGTAGGTGTCGAACGCTATGGCGTCATCAGCCTCGTCTGGACGCTTATTGGCTACTTCGGCATTCTCGATCTCGGCATGGGCATGGCCGCGCAGCATCAAATTTCGAAGGCGCACGCAGCAAACGACCCCGAAGCCCGCTCGCGCGTTTTCTGGAGTGCCATCTGGCTCAACCTGGGCACGGGAATCATCGGCGGGGCGCTGATCTACTTCGGCGCCTTCGCCTACACGGCCTACGTGGCACACACATCCCCGGACATGCAGCGCGAGGTCTATCACGCGCTTCCGTGGCTCGCGCTCGCCATCCCCATCGCAAACGTTTCATGGGTATGCGCGGGCGCCATCAACGGCGTCGAACGCTTCGGTATCTACAACACGAACCAGACAATCGGCACGTTCCTCTTCCAGTTGTTGCCGCTCGCCGCTGCATGGAAGATCGCGCCGAACTTGCAGACGGTGCTTGCCGCCGCCGTGGTCGCCCGTGTTATTGCGGTCGTGCTGCTTGCGCGCGCGAGCATCAAGGTGCTCGACATCAAACGCATCGAATGGCCACAACTTGGCGTGGCCGGCGGTTTGTTCAAGTTCGGCGGATGGATGCTGGTAGCAACCATCTCCAGCATGATCACCGATTCGCTCGATCGCATCCTTCTCGGCGCAAATCTCGGCGCGCGGTTCGTAACTTACTACACGGTGCCGCAGAACCTCGTCACGCGTTTGAACATGTTGCCGAATTCGCTGGTGCGGACGTTGTTTCCGCGGCTGTCGGCAATCAAGCGCGATCACGCCGATGCAATGGTCCGCCAGTCGCTCGAGTTCCTGAACGGTGTGTTCACGCCGATCGCGTTGTTCGTGATGCTCGTGCTCGCACCGTTTCTGCATCTGTGGGTCGGGCAGGAAATCGCCATCGCGAGCGCACCCGTTGGCCGGATCCTGATCATCGGCGTGTGGCTTGTCGGGCAGGCAAGCGTCACGCGCATCATGATCCAGTCGCAGATCAATCCCGCTACAGCCGCGCGCATCGGCCTCGTGCAACTGCCGTTCTTCGTGACGGCGCTGTGGTTCGGTATTGCGCACTTCGGTCCCATCGGCGCGGCGAGCGTGGTCGTCGCGCGTTCGCTCGTCGACTACGGTCTGCTGCTGTGGATCTCACGCGTGAACGCCCGGCCAATCGCCGCCGACATGCTCCTGCACCTCGCGTTTCTTGTCGCGGGACTCGGTGTCGCTTACCTCATCGATCCAATTGAATACCCGTTGCAGTCGATTGCCGCGGCGTTCGTTATTGCAGGCCTCAATGCCAGCTGTTCCCTGTTGACGCGACCCGCGCTGCGCTCCATGGCGCGCAGCTTTGTTCGCGAGTTGAGTACGCGTCTGAAACGACGCGTGAAATCCACGGTTTGAGGTGAGGAGTGGCGCATGAGACATGATCTCGATGAAGTGCTCATCGACCCGGTTCAGGATCACGCTGACCGCACTGATGTGAATCCGCCGTCCGTGATGGATGCGCCGCCAAAGCATCGCGCACGGGTTGCAAAGCGGATACCGCGCGTAGCGATCGTGCACGACTGGCTTGTCGCATTTGCGGGCGCCGAGAAGGTGCTGGAACAGATCCTTATCTGCTTTCCGGAAGCCGATCTGTTCAGCGTGGTCGACTTCATGGAGGAGCGCGCGTGGATGCGCGGCAAGAAGGTGACCACGTCGTTCATCCAGAAGTTGCCGCAGGCGAAGAAGCGGTATCGATCGTACTTGCCGTTGATGCCGCTTGCCATCGAGCAACTCGATGTCTCCGGTTACGACCTCGTGATCTCGAGCAGCCATGCGGTCGCGAAGGGCATCCTCACCGGTCCGGACCAGATCCACGTGAGCTACGTGCATTCGCCCATCCGCTATGCGTGGGACTTGCAGCATCAGTATCTGCAGCAATCCAACCTCACGGTCGGCATCAAGTCGGGACTCGCGCGTCTTGTGCTGCACTACATGCGCAACTGGGATATCCGGACGTCGAACTCGGTGGATCATTTCATCGCGAATTCGGAGTTCATTTCGCGGCGGATCAACAAGGTGTATCACCGCGATTCGCATGTGATCTTTCCGCCGGTAGATGTCGATGCATTTCAGCTTTGCGAGGTGAAAGAGGACTTTTATCTGACCGCGTCGCGCATGGTGCCGTACAAGAAGATCGACTTGATCGTCGAGGCGTTTGCAAAGATGCCCGAGCGCAAGCTGGTGGTGATCGGCGATGGTCCCGACATGCGCAAGATCCGAGCGAAGGCGACCGCGAACATCGAGATCATGGGATATCAGCCGTTCGCGGTCTTGCAGGACAAGATGCGTCGCGCGAAGGCGTTCGTGTTTGCGGCCGAAGAAGACTTCGGCATCTCGGTGGTCGAGGCGCAGGCGTGCGGAACGCCCGTGATTGCTTACGGGAAGGGCGGTGCGCTGGAAACCGTGCTCGACAGTTCGAACGCATGCCCGACGGGCCTCTTCTTCGATGAACAAACGACCGAATCGATCATCGATGCCGTCGAAGGCTTCGAGCTCGGCGCGGTGAAGATCGAACCTGCGGATTGCCGCGCGAATGCCGAGCGTTTTTCGGTGAGGCATTTCCGCGATAACCTGCGCGCCTACGTGCAAAGCGTCGCGCCGCAGTTCACGCTGCCACCGCCGGCGTTGCCGCCGGTTCCCCTCGTGCGCAAGGTCAAGACGACAACGCCGAAGCAGGACGAAGACAACGAAGCCGCCGATGGCATGCGCGTACTCGCAGTCGATCAAAGCGGCGTGCTCGGCGGCGCGGAATTATCGCTGCTCGAGGTCATGAAGAACATGCGCGGCAACAACGAGACAGTTCTCTTCGATGACGGTCCGTTTCGCATTGCATTGGAAGCGGTCGGCATCAAGGTCGACGTGCTCGATGGCGCCGCGCTCGGCGGCGTGAGCAAGGACAGCGGCATGAAACGGCCGAGTGCCGGCATGATCGGCGGCGTGATGGGACTCGTGCGCGGCACGCTGGAAAAATCCCGCAACTCCGACGTAATCTATGTGAACACACAGCGCGCGATGGTCGTCGGCGCAATCGCGGGCCTGATCTCACGGCGGCCGGTCGTGTGGCATCTTCGCGATATCGTCAGCCCAGAGCATTTCGGCAAGACGCAGCTCACCATCATCAAGTGGTGCACGAAGCTGATGCTGGAACGTGTGATCGCCAATTCGACTGCGTCGGCGGTCGCGCTTACCGCGTTGACGCGGATGAAAGAAGAGCGTCTGGATGTGGTGTTCAACGGTATTTCAGCCGAACCGTTCACGGAACTCGAGGCGGTCGCGCAACATGAATTGCGCTCGCGTTTTGGCTTGCCGCAGGACGCGTTTCTGGTTGGATCGTTCAGCCGGCTCGCGCGCTGGAAAGGGCAGCACGTGTTGCTGGAGGCGCTGCTGGAGGCGCCCGACATGCACGCCGTGCTGGTAGGCGCCGCCCTCTTTGGCGAGGATGCTTACGAGGCGGAATTGCGGGCTTATGTGCTTGAGCACGGGATTGGGGATCGCGTGCATTTTCTGGGGTTCCAGCATGACATTGCGGCGTGCATGAAAGCAGTCGATGTCATCGCGCATACGTCGATCAGTCCGGAGCCGTTCGGTCGCGTGATCATCGAAGGCATGCTGGCGAAGCGGCCAGTCGTGGCCGCGCGTGCCGGCGGTGTGGTGGATATCGTGACGAATCGCGAGAACGGCATCCTGTGCACGCCGGGAGATGTGAGTGAGCTCGCGGGTGTACTTGGCGAGCTATCCGCCGATGCAGACTTGCGCGGCCGCCTGGTCGAGCAGGGTTATGCAAACGCGATCAACCGCTTCGGCACGGAGCGGTATGTAGAAAGCGTGCAGAAGATCCTGTCGGATGTTGCCGGGAGGGGAAGGTCGAAGCGGGGATGAGTTCGGAGGCCGGTCGCTGAAACGAAGAGCCCCGCTTATGCGGGGCTCTTCGTTTGTTACTCAAAGATGCGATCCGAAACCCCTCAAGCTTTCCGCTTGAAACTAGCCGACCAATGCATGGCGGGCCGTTCCACAAGCATATAAAACACGAACCCCACCGCCACCGGCACGATCATGAACACGAACGACGGCCAGATCGCGGTCTGCGGTGTCGAGCGGAACAGCAGCGATCCAAGGAAAATCAGAATCGGAATATGCACGATATACAGCGAGAAGCTGAACTCGCCGAGCCATGAAAATCCCCGTACGGGCAACGAATTTCGCATGGGTTTATCGAGTACCTGATACAGATACAGCGCGAACGCCACTGCCCAAAGCTGGAACGCCAGATACTGCGCAACCTGGAACGCGGCACATCCAGCCAACGCAACCACGAGTGCCGCGCCCAGCAGTTTCCACGATCCCTTCGTCAACTTGACCGCATCCGGCGCGGCCTTCGCTTCGGCGATCCACGCGCCGAGCGTCCACGAGAACCAGTACGACGCAAACAAGATGATCTCGTGACGCTCGAACACGAGCGCGGACACCACGTTGACCACGCCCACACTCGCAAGCACCGCCTTCATGCCGATCCGCCGGCGTAGCGCAATCAAGAGCGGATACACAAGATAGAACTGCACCTCGAGCGACAGCGTCCACAGCGCGCCGTTCGACCCGAATGTCCCGCCTGCTACACCCTGCAGCGAAAGCAGATTGACGATAAACAAATGCAGGTCAAGCGTCCCGATCTTCGGGCTAACCGGCGAAAAGCCGCGGCTCCACGAATCGAGCACATACGTCAGCACGAGCGCCGCGAGCAGCACCGGGTAAATCCGCGCGAACCGGCGCATGAGGAAGTTGCCGGTATCGAAGGGTGCGGACGGGTTCGCGAGCAGCTTGCGCGCCGTTCCACGATGAATGCAGTACCCGCTGATCACAAAGAAGATCGGCACACCGGCCGATCCCCAGGCAATCGGAAAGGTGAGATAGCTGAAAAGCGTGTTGAGATCGAAGCCTGCAGCCGTCTTGTGAAACTGCTGGATGCCGATCCACGTGATCTGGCGGCAATGAAAATACGCGACCAGGAGCGCGGCGAAACCGCGCCACGCATTGATGGCGATGTCCTTGTCTTCCACGCTGACCGTGGCTACCCGCTCCGGCGATAACTGCAGGGAAGAAGCCGCCGGATCGAGCAGGGAGGAGTCGCTCATTGAAAACCTCATGTCCGCGATGTTTCGTTCATATAAGCGGGACCGGTCAATGCCGGGCCTACGGCGCCTTTCGGGCGCGCTCACTCAGTAAGTGTCGTGAGTGTCATGTTAGTCCCGCAAATAATGGAAAAATATGCGCGGCAACCGCCTGGAAACACCTCGTACTGCGCATGATCGGGAAAAAACTCGTCGGGGTCTGTTCGAAAGGTAACGAATTAATTCGGCTGGAAACGGCGGCAATTATTTGCCGTTTTTTTTCTGATAACTTCATTTCAAACCATTCGAAAACAGGGTAACGCCATGGACATGCACGCACTCGCTGGTATTGCTGTTTTATTGGTCCTCGCCGCGGTCTCGGCGTACAGAGACGCGCTGCGCAACGATCCGATGTCGAAGATGAACGCATCAGGCATCCGTTTTCCGCAGGCTGACGACATCGAATAGCGCGGGATTGGACCGATCGTGCTGTCGCCCGGTTGTTGAATCAAAGCGGATTACTCATGGATGACCACGGTCATCGGCAATGCGTATGTACGAAACCGCACGAACGACCGTTCGTGCCTGGAAAAAATAATCATTTGGGAAGCGCGCGATGCTGAAAGTCACCAAAGCCGTATTTCCTGTCGCCGGACTTGGGACGCGTTTCCTGCCCGCTACCAAGGCGAGCCCGAAGGAGATGCTGCCCGTCGTCGATAAACCGCTGATCCAATACGCCGTCGAAGAGGCGATTGCCGCCGGCATAACGGAAATGATCTTCGTGACGGGCCGTAGCAAACGTGCGATCGAGGATCACTTCGATAAATCGTACGAGATCGAGGCGGAGCTCGAAGCGCGCGGCAAGCAGGCGCTCCTCGACGTCGTCCGCAAGATCAAGCCTGCGAACGTGGATTGTTTTTATGTCCGCCAGCCGAACGCGCTCGGCCTGGGACATGCGGTGTTGTGCGCCGAGAAGCTGATTGGCGACAACCCGTTCGCCGTCATCCTCGCGGATGATCTGCTCCACAGCAAGGAGCCGGTGATGAAGCAGCTCGTCGATGTCTTCAATCATTACCATAGCTCGGTGATCGGCGTGGAGCGCATCAACCGCATCAACCGCATCGATAGCGCGTCCTACGGCGTGATAGAAGGGCGCGAGTGGGAGGAGGACATCATCAAGTTGTCGGGCATCGTGGAGAAGCCGCAGCCGGCGCTGGCGCCATCGAATCTCGGCGTGGTCGGACGCTACGTATTCATGCCCGGGATCTTCTCGCATCTGCGCGAGACGCCGCCAGGAAGCGGCGGCGAGATTCAACTGACCGATGCCATCGCGTCATTGCTTTCAGCCGAACAGGTGCTGGCTTACCGTTATTACGGCACGCGCTTTGATTGCGGCAGCAAGCTCGGATATCTGAAGGCGACTGTGCAGCTCGCGTTGCAACACCCGGAGGTGCGGGAGGGTTTCGAGGCTTATCTGCGTGAATGCATGGCGGAGCTGATGCCGGCGCCCGTGCCCCAGCAGATCGAACAGGCGGAACTGACTGTGCTTGAATAGGACGCGGCTCGCATCATCGAATGGACCGGTGCGAGCAAAGTCCGGGCAGAATCAGAAATCGAACCACCGGCATAACCATGGCGAGTAAGCGACCAGGATTTGCTGGATCGGGGCGTGATGCCCGTAAGCAATCGTCGATACGACCAGCAGCCCGAGCCCCGCGAATATCGACCCGGTCATCTTGCGCGGCTGACCGAAAAAGCGCCGCAGGAAAAACAGCGCAACGCCGCTGCCGAGGAACCATCCGGCGACGACTTCAATGGGCGTGTGGGCATCCTGCACGACCCGGCAAAATCCGATCAGCGCGCCGAGCGCCAACCCGGCCGCCGCGCCAAGCCCATACCAGCCCGCGCGCCAGCTTCCGGCCAGCAATCCGAACGTCACGCCCCATACCGCCGATGTCAGCATGGTATGGCCGCTGATCACGCGAAAATCGAGCGATCGGACTTCGATACCGCAGCCCGCATAAAGAATCTTGTTGATCCCGACCAGCGCCAGCGCGGCGCCAAGCGATGCAATCCAGACCAGCGCCTCGCGTTTGTCCGTTGCCCGCAGCCAGATCGCGCATCCCGCCGCGACCGGAATGGTCACCGCCACGTCACCCAGGTTGGTGAACATGGCCATCAAGGTGGTACTTGTCATGCTTCCCCCGAAAAACGCGCGCCGTGCTGCGACCGAAAACGTCGCGCACGGCTTGTCGCGCTGTGCTTTTACATCGTATCTATTTAATCTTCTGCTGCTTTCCTGCGTCCGGCAAGCCGGTATTCCGTCGGCGATATAGACAGGCGTTTGCGAAAGATCTTCGCCAGTCCGTCGCCGCTTCCCGCGCCGCATCGGCGTGCAATCTTGTCGACGGGCAGGTCGGTCGCCGCGAGCAACATGCAGCTTGCATCGAGCCGGGCGCGCAATAAATATTCCGATGGCGTCAGCCCGATCTGCGCCTTGAACCGGCGCAGGAAGTTGCGCTCGCTCATGGCGGCGACACGCGCGGCATCGGCGATGGAAATAGGGCGGATATAGTTCTCACGCATCCAGCGCGCGGCTGCGTCGATTTTTTGCCGCACGCCGCCCACGTCGGTGTCTTCGAGCACGGCGGACAGCTTCGGCCACGCGCCGGGGATCGATCGCTCCGATACTTCCCGCGCCAGCGCCGGACCGTAATCGCGCTTGATGATCGACAACGCGGCTGCGATCGGACCCTTGGGGTCATCGAGCGTGAGCGTCTGTTCCGCAATGAACAACGAGCTCGTCAACGCGGACGCCGCTGCGGGGTCCTCGAAGTCGGGCGCGCGATTCTGCAGCGACAGGTTCGCCGCGGCGAGAATCTGCGAGCCTTCGCCGATTGCCTTCACGAAGGAAATCTTCGGCGCAACTCGACTCAAGCGGCGCAGCAACTGCGTGTCGAGTTTCGCGCGCTGTGCGCCCTCTCCGCCGGCAATGAACAGCGCATCGCAATCGCTCATCCAGCGTGTGTCGAGACTTTCGGTCCAGATGCGCATGGAGCAACTGCTGGCGACGCTGCCGCCATCGCTCGATAAAAACAGCAGCGCATAGTCCGGCGTCTCGCCACCCTTGATCGCGGCTGCATCCGACAGTTCGTGAATCTCGTTGGCGAGCGAAAACACTTCGGAAATCGAACTGACTTCGACAAGCGAAAAATCTTCGAAGATAAGAATGCCGATTCGCTTGGGTGCCGGCGTGCCTTCGAGTCTGGCTTCGTGCATAACGTCTTGCATTGCGTCGTTGGCGGTTTCGTGTGCCGGATCCTGCCTGGGGGCGGACAGATCGTGTTCAGTTGCATCGGGCGATGATTGATCGTGCAGCTCGTGCGCGAGTGCGATATCTGCACTGGTCGGGCGCACAATCTGCAACCGGCTCATGCCATTGGCGTGTCCCATCAACTTTCTCCGTTGTCGGTCAGAGCGGCGGGTATTTGGTCTCGTATGCGTCGCACTATACGCGGCGATGATGATGCGTCATATCAGTCGTCTGAAAAGCACGAGATGTTGGCAGATGGTTTCGATATTCGAGTAATAAGCTGGCCCTTAGTGATCGCCAGTGATCGAAATTGCGACGCGCATAGCGCACGAGCGTGGTGCGTTCGCCAAGCCACATAAGCCACATAAGTCAAACGAGTCACATTCACTAGAAATCCTGGCCCGCTCGCGAGCGCCGGACAAACAAGGGGCGGATATGCTGAAAGTACGCAAGGCGGTGTTTCCCGTCGCAGGACTGGGAACGCGTTTTCTTCCTGCAACGAAGGCAAGTCCGAAAGAGATGCTGCCGATCGTCGATAAACCGCTGATCCAGCACGCGGTGGAAGAAGCGGTCGCCGCAGGCATTACGGAAATGATCTTCGTCACGGGCCGCGGCAAGCGCGCCATAGAAGATCACTTCGACAAGTCATATGAAATCGAAAGCGAACTCGAGGCACGCGGCAAACGTGAGTTGCTCGACCTCGTGCGCAACATCAAGCCGTCGCATGTGGACTGCGTGTACGTGCGTCAGGCCGAACCGCTGGGCCTTGGCCACGCCGTGCTGTGCGCTGAAAAGCTGATCGGTAACGAACCATTTGCCGTGATGCTCGCCGACGATCTGCTCGACGGCGAACCACCCGTCATGGCGCAGATGGTCGAAGTGTTCAATCGATATCACTCGTCGGTGCTCGGTGTCGAGGAGATCGATCCGAGCGAATCAGGATCGTATGGCGTGATCGACGGGCGCCAGTGGGACGATCATCTGTTCAAGATCGCGCGTGTGGTCGAGAAGCCCGAACCGGCGCTCGCGCCGTCGAACCTCGGCGTGGTGGGGCGGTATGTCTTGATGCCGCGCATCTTCCAGCATCTGCGCACGCAGAAGCCGGGCGCGGGCGGTGAAATCCAGTTGACCGATGCAATCCAGGCGTTGCTCGCTGACGAACAGGTGCTGGCGTATCGGTACAAAGGCAAGCGTTTCGATTGCGGCAGCAAGCTCGGCTATTTGAAAGCGACTGTCGAGTTCGCATTACGGCATCCGGAAGTGGCGCAGCAGTTTGACGCCTATCTGAAGGCGTTCCTTGCAAGCCGTCGCCCTGCGCCCGAAGCCGAACCCGAACCAAAAGCCGAACCGAAAGACGAACCGAAAGACGAACCGCCTTTGAATGAAACGCCCGAACTCGCAGTCGATGCCTGATAACGACGTCGCCGGAGTTTGTCAGCTGCAGGCAGGTCCGGCCGTGTCGGGGACACGTAATCAATTGCAGCATGTGCCGTGTTTCAAGTAGCGCTAGCCCCCCGGTGCGCGCTATGGTCTTTAGCCCGCCTCGTGCGGGCTTTTTTTCGTACGTGCATGGGCCAAAAAAAGCGGCTCATGAAGCCGCTCGCCAATCAAGTGGACTGCGTCGCTGCGTGTTACCGAAAATAAGCCTTGGCGTTCGGATGCACGTCGTCACGACTGAGTACTTCAGTGGGCAGCAGCCACGCGTAACCGCTGTGCTGAACGAAGCGGCCTATAGGCACGGCGCCGCCGAGCGTGATGGAGTAAGCGAGAACCACATAATGCGTCTTGATGTCCGCAACGCCGGCGAAGTTGTCGTCGTAGTGGTGCTCGAATACGCCGAACAAACGCGAGGCTGAACGCTGGACGCTGGCTATACCCAGCTCGTCGCGTACCACGCGAGTGAACGCGGTATCGAGCGTTTCGCCCTTCATCACGCGTCCGCCCGGTACGAACCACATGCCTTGCGCCGGACGGTTGCGCCGCTGCCCGAGCAGCACGCGACGATTGCCGTCGGTCACGATCAGGTCGATGGACACAAGCGGTGTCAGCCGAACGACATCGAGAAAATCCGCTTCATTCAGATGAGAAGCGCTGGCAGTAGCCGGGGATTTCGCCGGGTGGGCGGTGCCGTGAGTATCGGAAACTGCGGAAAACGAAGAAAGGTCTGTCACGCTCGAAATACCTCAGTCATGGTCGTTGTTCTTGGACAGGCGTGTGCAGATACCGCTTACTGGAAACACAATCATGTGGCGCCAGGACGCAAAGTTTTCCTGTGCATCGATGACTGTTCCGGCACTTAATGCAGGCAATTCAGTTTAGCGCGCGTCCAGAGCCGCCGTATTGGCGATGGACTGGCAGAAACCGACGAAAGATCGTGTTCGTAAGCCAAAGGGAAGTCAGCGCAGCTCATTCGGTACGAGCGTAGTGTTTTCAGCGTGCGTTGTGTCGGCGGGGTCGGGTGTGTCGACCGGACATGCGGTCATCACGGTGGCGCAGCCGATCAATACGGCGAGAAGAAGGTTGCTGCCGAGCGACGAAGCGCGCGATGTATCGTGTTGGTTCATGGCGATTACAGCGGCATGCGCCGTTACCTCAAATGATCTTGGAGAGATCGAATTTAAGGGACGCCTGACGATGAAACTGTCGGAACTTTCGTAAAGGCCCGGCAGCTTCATCGAAACAGTCTGAAGCGCAATGGAACATGAAGCTACCTCGCGGCATACCCCTCTGGCGCGTCGACGTTCTTCTTCATCACCTCGGCGTTCTGCGAAATGACGTATACGGGCGCTTCGGTGAGGGTCAACGCCATTCGGCCGTTTGCGTAAGGCAGCGTCGATGGATTGCCCATCATGTCGAGCACGGTGAGCGTTCCGGATGTGCCGGGGGCATCGACGGCAAGCGAATAACGCACGCCCCGCGTGGCGCTGAAGCCTGAGGCGCCGGGCCACGCGGCGTTGTCATGGGTCCATAGCGCGGTCACGACCTTGCCGCCGTCCAGCCGCTGGAACGCATAGGCATACACGCCGGGCGGGGTGTCCTTGACGTGGCCTAAAGTGGTCGTGCCGTCTATCGCACGCGTCATTGCCGCAACGCCCATGGCGGCGGGTTTCGGGCTGATCTGCGTCTGGCCGAAACCGCCTTCGGCATTCACGAGGTCGAAGAATATGCCGTAACCCACTTCGGGCGGATCGGTCGCGTAGAAAATGTAGCTCATGTCGGCGCCTTCGCCGAGCAGGATCAGATGCAGGCGTGCGACGAGCGCGCCCTGCGCATACAACACGTTCGCGGACGGCGTCGTGCTTCCGTACTTCGTGCCGATGTCATAGCTGATTCCGGACTCGGTTATGAAAAGCTTCGCGCCGGGTTTGAGCATCTGCGTCATGGTGTGGCGCAGCGTGCGCATCATGGCCGGCAAGCTTTGCGCCGCCTTTTGCGGATCGCTGTTGCCCGCCATGCGCTCGGGCGGATGCGATGGCGATGTGCCGACATCGTAATAACCGTGCGCACTCACGCCATCGATATATTTGGCAATCCCAAGCGGTGCGAGACGGTTCAGCCACTCGGTGTTTTTTCCCAGCGATGACAACGTCAGCCCCATTACCACCGCATGCGGATCGGTCGCGTGGATGGCTTCGTACGTGGCTTTGTACATCGCGACGAGATTGGCGTCGGAATCGCGCCACGGAAGACCACCTTCATAATCAGGCTCCCAGCTCACTTGGTAGTAATTGCTCGATTGCGTCGGAAATACGGTCGAGCGCACACGGTTCGACTCTTCGCCCACGCGTTTCATGTATGCGCTGTAGTCGGTGAGCGAGGAGGGCGCGTAGCTATGTGTGTCCTTGCATGTCTGGTTCGCCCAGCCCGGAATGCCATCGAGCTGGATCAGGCGCAGCAGGTCGCCTGGTTTAAAGAAAGGCTGGAGGTTGTCGGCGGCGGCGTTGAAGGTGTTCGGCGCCTTCGGCTCCGTCATGTACCAGTTGCGGTTGTCGTTCACCCACGTGAGACCGAGGTCCGTATAGAGCGGCCGGTAGCCGTCGCCGGAACAACACGACTGCCCCGGTCGCAGATATGCCGCTCCCTGACCGCCAAAGCGATGCAGGTCGGCGTGCTTGTACTTGGCCGGCGGCAACACGCCCGAGAGGTCGGGCAGCACGCCGAACGTAGCGATGCCTGCCGGCCGTGTGCCTTTGGACGGAAGCGTAACCGGCGACGCATTGGGAGATTCGAGCCGTGCCGAGACGGCGAAATACCCTGCTGCCTGCGAAATGCATCGGATGGACGACCCGTGCACGCCCGGCGCGACGGCAATGCGACCGCTCGCCTTGACCGTGTTCCATGCGTCCTGGACCTGCCAGACGAGCGTGCCGGTCGATTTCGTTCGCGTGGTCAGCGTCACATCGAACGGCTGGCGCCTCGGGAACATGCGCGTGCCGTTGCTGCCGGGGGTATCGGCTTCGACGCTGTCCGCCGTCGGACTCGAACCGGAGATTTCGACCGGGGCGGCGGCTGTGCATTGCATCGCGAGCGGGGTGGACGGCGGCGGTGCATCGGCAATAAAGCGTGCGGCGCCGCTCGGTTTCGAGCTTGCTTCCACCCAGCAATGCTTTGTCGCGCCCGGAGCGGGGTCGTCGAAAACGCCGTTGTCGCAGCCCGTGCCGCCGGTGAATGTCTTGACCGAGTGTTTTTCGGGCGTGCCATAGAGCACTTTTCTGGCGCCATCGAAGGAGCATCGCTCGTATTCGGCTGCGCATGGCGTCCACGAGGCGCCGTCTATCTTGACCGTATCGTCCGACGGCTCCGCATCCTGGGCGGCTGCCGACTCCCCGCGGCAACTCGATACCGCCACGGCCACGATGCAGATCAGCGCGATCCTCGTGCGTCGGGCGAGCGTGCGGCCCGCACGAACCGGATGTGTTGTCGATGTCGTTTTCATTACGCCCCGAAGTTCAAAGCTGGATGGTCCGGATCGCGGCCTAAGTGTTTCCACCGATGAAAAGGCCGTTTCGCCACCTTCGTGCTACTTGGATGAAACGTTTTTGGCCCGTTTGCAGTCCGGTGCCTTGTCCTGATGAAACCCCCGAAACTTTCGATACTGCAACGCAGCAAAAAGGGCCACGTTTGCGCTGCTGCAACCGGTTGCCGGCGTGCCGGGGCCCATCGAATAAGGCTTTTTAATGTGCTGAGGATAGGCGAGGCGAAACAATCGCGCCAGTCATGGCGATGAACGTTGGCGGATGCTCACTGCATTGGGCTGCCCAATCGTATATGGATGGCGGGATTGCGCGACCACGTGTCTGATCCGGCGTGGCCGGGTGGTCCCAAACTGTAAGGAAAGACGCGTAACTAATCTGTATCAAATCGCACGGCGCACTCAAGTGGAGGTTCGCGACCGGTCTATGTGGGCAGCCCCACACAAGCTCGGATGAAGACCGCTTCAATACAGGTGGTATCGAATTGGTTGGAGTGGGTCGGACCGAACCGCCAGAGGTTCGCTTATTTACGCCACTGCGCACGCGACTCCGACGCGCTTACGGACCGTCGCACCCTGTTTGCCCGAGGGCGATTGCCTTCTGGCACTGTTTGTCAGGCAAGTTACATAATTTCATAGGATTAATGGAATTCGTTACTCGCATGAAACGCGATTATGTGGAATTTATCGTGTATAGGAATGTATGTGCGCCACCGCACTTTAAAAGTTTGTGTTGCTAATCGGAAGACGGGATTAAATGCGCCGCTTAACGCTTGTAATTTAATTTGAAGTGGTTATCTCAGTGCGTTCCGCCACGGTTTAAACGTCGGCTACTTACGGTGTAATTCGCCAACCGGCTTTTTCGATGTATCACGGACGATACGTTTACACCGTCCAGTGCTTGAATCGCCTTCTTCGACAAGCCGCGGACACGCCGGAAAGCCCCGCAGCGCGTGGCTTCAGAAACCGCGCTGAGCGTTGATTTGTATGACGTTGGCAGGTTTTGACTGCCCTGTCCGATATGCGCTATCCGGTCCAACTGGCATTCGTCTTGCAATGTCCCATTCGAAATCAAATCGCCCCCAGCCCATTTCGTTGTGTTTGAAACGAACGGCCGTATTGGAAAAGGGGTGAATGATGGCCAGCGCACGCATTGAAAGGATTTGAATGGCGACGCCGGAATTTTTCCGCCAACATCTCGCTACTTTCAGTCACGACAACCTAATAAAACTTGAGGGTGTCTATGATGCACCGCAATGAGAACGCACTATCCAATCATGTTGGATTCAACAAGTTCGCAGGGGAATGCCATGCCTTACGCCAGTCTTGAACCCGCCGTAATGGGCTGGCTGCAACCGGCTCCCAGAAGCACGCAAGCCGAGATCCGCCGCATCGCGATCCTGTTGTACGACGGATTCTCGCTGCTCGGCGCCGGTATCGTCGCTGAGGTCTTTCATGTCGCAAACGAGCTGGCGGTCCTGAAAGCCCGGAACGACTGGAACTACGACGTACGTTTCCTTTCCGTCGAAGGCGGCAACGTAGCGTGTTCGTCGTCGGTACGCGTCTGGACCGACGGGCTCGACGCGCGTCATTACGGCGGCTTCGACGCATTGTTCGTGGCCGGCGGCAAGGGCGCGGACAACGCAGCGGGCGATGAACGCATCGTTGAATGGCTGCGTCGCGTTCATTCGAAAACCACCGTGGTCAAGTCGATTGCAGAAGGGCGCAAGGTGCTCGACGCAGCCGGCATTGGTCACGCGGCGGAATCGCAAATCCGCATCGGACATTCGATGATGAACGCAGTTCGCGAAGAGCAGGCAAGCGAAGCCGGTGATCGCTATGAATCCATGAAGGGCGCGCTGCTGATGATCAAGCGCGATCTGGGTGTGGACGTGGCGCGCGGAGTTGCCGAACGTTTGATGCCGGGCTCGGCTTCAAAGCTGGTGCCGTTACTCGGCGACAGCGGCACGGCTTCGGCCGGCGACAAGATTCGCGCGGCTGCCCGCTGGCTGCAGGACAACTGCGAACGGCCGATCTCGGTGGTCGACGCCGCGCAAGTGGCGGCCATGAGCGAGCGCAATTTCCTGCGCCGTTTCAAGATCGAGATGGGCATCACGCCGTCGGACTATCTGCTGCAGGCGCGCCTTGCCGTGACGTGTACGTTGCTGACCGACTCCGAACTGCCGGTCGACAAGATCGCGCGCCGCAGCGGCATGGGCAACGGCGATCGGCTCGCCAAGATCTTCCGCAAGCGCCTTCTCATTTCACCTACCGAATACCGGATGCAAAGCCGCCGCGACGCGGGCGTCTGATCAGACATAGGCCATAGACGTGCAGGACGGCCCGAACCGGGCCGCGCCGAATCATCGGTGCAGCGAGCGCAATCATAATGCGCAGCTTCACCCGGGGAAGACGTTCAAGAAGATAGGATTACTAAAATGAACACGAAGGTGAGGCAGGGAGAAGGAGACGTAGTCACGGGCGCCGAAGGATTGCCAGCTGACTGCCGGCGTCTCGTTCAGGTGGTCCTGGCAGGCGGCTCAGGCACGCGCTTGTGGCCCGTATCGCGCGAAAACTTTCCAAAGCAACTCATTGGCGTTGTAGGCGCCGAGTCCTTGCTGCAAGCAACCGTATTGCGCATGAAGGGTTTTCCCGCTGCATGGGACGTCGCCGCGGAACCTGTGATCGTATGCGGCGAAGAACATCGCTTTGCCACGGCTGAACAGGTTCGCGACAGCGGCGCGAGCGCGCGGATCGTGGTTGAACCTGCGCGCCGCGATACGGCGCCCGCACTCACGCTCGCAGCGCTCACCGCTTGCGCCGACGGCCAGGACGCGATCCTCGTTGCCATGCCTGCCGATCACGCGATTGCAGACGTGCCGGCACTGCATGCCGCCATCGATACCGCCGCGCGTCACGCGCAAGCCGGCGAGATCGCCACGCTCGGGATTCCGCCAACACGACCGGACACCGGCTTCGGCTACATCCGTCTGGGCGACGCGCTGAAAGACGGCGCGCATCGCATCGACCGTTTTGTCGAGAAGCCGGCAGCCGAACTCGCCGCGCAATACGTCGCATCCGGTAATTTCTGGTGGAACAGCGGCATCTTCATTGTGCGTGCATCGGTATGGCTTGCCGCTCTGGAAAAGCTCCAGCCGGAGATGTACGCGGCATGTGTCTTGTCGCACGAACAAGCGATTAACACTGACGAATACTTGCGTCCATGTGCTGCATCGTTTCAGAAATCGCCATGTGACTCCATCGATTACGCGGTGATGGAGCATCTTGGCAAGCCCGATTCGCCTTTCATGGGTGTGGTCGTGCCGCTTCAAGCTGGCTGGTCCGATCTCGGCTCATGGGATGCGGTCTGGGATGCGATGGACAAGGACGAGGAAGGCAACGCGTCAAGCGGCCGGGTGTTGTTCGAAGGATCGACCGCGAGTTATGCGCGTTCGGAAGGCGGCAGGCTGGTCGCGTGTGTCGGGACGAACAACCTGATCGTGGTCGAGACCGATGACGCTGTTCTTGTGGCTGACCGCTCACGCGTTCAGGACATCAAGGGCCTCGTGTCGCGGATCAAGCGCGAGAAGGCGCCCGAAGCCGATACACACAGAAAGGTTCGCCGTCCCTGGGGTTTTTACGATTCCATCGACCATGGCGAGCGCTTCCAGGTTAAACGCATCGTGGTGAATCCGGGTGCGCGCCTGTCGCTGCAAATGCATCACCACCGCGCGGAGCATTGGATCGTTGTGAGTGGCACGGCCCTCGTGACGCGCGGAGAAGAAGAGTTTCTGCTGAGCGAAAACGAATCGACCTACATCCCGCTCGGTGTGCGTCATCGCCTGGAAAACCCGGGTCGCGTGCCGCTCGAAATCATTGAAGTGCAGTCAGGGACCTACCTCGGCGAAGACGACATCGTCAGATTTGACGACAAGTACGGCCGGTGCAGTTAATTAACCGTCAAGCGAAAGATTTGAGCGGTTCGGGGAGAATAAAAATGCGCGGAATGACCAACCTGCTGGCGAGAATGTTCGACGTCGCGATGATCGTGGCGGGTGCGCTCGTGGCTTCGCAAATCCGGTTCGACGATGTATCGCAACGCAGCTTTTATCTGGCGTTCGTGGCTTTCGCAGCGGCGTTTTCGCTTGCCGTGTTTCCCGCGCTGGGCGTGTACGAATCATGGCGCGGCCGCTCGAAGAGTGCGCTCGCCGGACAGGTCGCGCTGAGCTGGCTCATCGTGCAGGCTTGCGCGATGGTGCTGATGTTCTCGCTTCACCGCATCGACTTCGTGTCGCGTCTCTGGTTCGTGTACTGGACCGGGCTGGCGGGTGCCGGAATGATCGCGGGCCGCATGGTGACCCATACGGTGCTCGGCCGGGTTCGCAACGCGGGGCTGAATCTGAAGCAGGTGGCGGTTGCAGGCTGCGGCGATCATTGCGACGAGATCGTCCGCAAGATCGACCTGGCGCCGGCCGCTGGTTTTCGTGCGACGGCGGCCTACAACGTACAGACTGGCGCCAAGCTGAATACCCGCGTGCCGGTGTTCGAAGATCATGAAGCGTTCGCTAACTATGTCCGCACGCAGAACGTGGGCGAAGTATGGCTTGCGCTGCCGCTGACGGAAGAACGCACGATCCTCAAGCTCGTCGACGAATTCCGCAACGACCTTATCAATATCCGTTTCATGCCGGACGTCCGCACGCTTTCGCTGTTCGAAGGCAGCGTGACGAACCTGCTCGGCGTGCCGACCATCAACCTGGCTGCTTCGCCGTTGCCACCGAACGCGATGATGCAAAAAGAGATCTTCGATCGCGTGTTCGCAGCAGCAGCACTGATTGCCGTAGCGCCGGTGATGATCGCCTGCGCGGTCGCCGTCAAGATCAGTTCGCGTGGCCCGGTGTTCTTCAAGCAGCGCAGAAAAGGCGCCGATGGCCGTGTCTTCAGCATCTACAAGTTCCGCTCCATGCGCATGCACGTGGAGAAAGAAGGGGAGTTGCGGCAGGCCACGCGCAACGATCCGCGCATCACCCGTGTTGGCGCGTTCCTGCGCCGCACGAGCCTCGACGAGTTGCCGCAATTCTTCAACGTGCTGCGCGGCGACATGTCGGTGGTGGGACCGCGTCCGCATGCACTCGAGCATGACGATCTTTATCAGAAAGTCGTATCGGGTTACATCCATCGGTACCGGATCAAGCCAGGCATCACCGGCTGGGCCCAGGTCAACGGATTTCGCGGCGAGACGGATCGCATCGAAAAAATGGAGGGACGGGTTGCACACGATTTGTACTACTTGGGTAACTGGTCGTTCGGACTTGATATGAAAATTATCTTTGCGACGATCTTCAAAGGTTTGCGCCACACCAACGCTTATTGAAGCAGGGGACGACAACATGAACAGCCAACAAATATCCGGTGCCACGGCGCCGAACAAAAACAGCCATGCCGTGCCTGGAACGCGTGTGGCCCTTTCCCTCGCGATCGCTGCGATGCTTTCTGCATGTTCGCTGGCTCCTGGCCAGCACATGATCGAACCGGCTGCATTGCCTGTCACGAGCGCCGACAACGGCGACGTGACGAGCGACATCCAGATTCCGATCAAGCAGATCGACCTGACGCTGATCCGTCAGATCCGCGCGGATCAGAAAAACATGGACAAGACGGCGAGCCAGCTCGGTCTCTTCGCGAAGGCAACCGGCTACAAGCTGGGACCGGGCGACGTACTGCAGATCACGGTATGGGATCACCCCGAACTCGCGGCAGCAGTCGGCCAGCCTGCGCAGAACACCAAGACGTCGGATGCGGCGCCTGGCTTCGTGGTGGACGGCGAAGGCAACGTGCAGTTTCCGTATGTGAACCGTTCAATCCACGCATCGGGCAAGACTGCCGAGCAGATTCAGCGTGAGATCTATGGCGAGCTGAGCAAGGTATTCGTGAAGCCGCAAGTCACGGTTCGCGTGGCTTCGTTCCGGTCGTCGCAGGTTTATGTGGATGGTGATGTGCGTGCACCTGGCGCGCAGACCGTCAACGACATTCCGATGACACTCACCGAAGCAGTGAACCGCGCCGGTGGTTTCGCACCGACGGCTGACCAGAGCCGCGTGACGATCACGCGCAACGGCACGGCCTACCCGGTGAACGTTGCGCAGATGATGAAGAACGGCAAGAACCCCGCTGACATCATGCTGCAGCCGGGCGACATGCTGCATGTGGATGCACGCGAAGACAACACGGTCTACGTGATGGGCGAAGTGAACAAGCCGTCACCTGTACCGCCGCTGCGTGACGGCACGCTCACGCTTGCCGAAGCACTTGCACAAGCGGGTCAGTTGAACCAGGAAACGTCGAATCCGAAGCAGCTTTTCGTGCTGCGCTCGACAGCGGGGGACACGCCGGTGATTTATCGCCTCGATGCCCGTTCGCCGGTTTCCATGCTGCTCGCGAATCAGTTCCCGCTGGAGTCGAAAGACATTGTCTATGTCGATAACAGCGGCCTGGTCCGTGCAAACCGCGTGCTGAATCTGTTCCTGCCGGCAATCAACGCGGGCCTGACTGCCGCGATCGTTACCAAGTAGTTATTGAAGCTGTGTCCGGCGCCGTCCTTTTCAAAGGCGCCGGCGCGTTTCGTTTGATCGTCCGATCGTTTGAGTGAGCGACAAAAAATGGCCATCAATTTTGAAAACCGCTATGCGGATGTAGTGTCGACGGGGGACGAGCTGCGCTTGTCCGATTACCTGGCGGCCATCTTGGGGAGCTGGCGGATCATCGTTATGGTCACGCTCGCAGTGCTGCTGCTCGGCACGGCCTACGCGTTCATTGCGCCGCCGGTGTATCGCGCCGACGCAATGATCCAGGTCACTGAAAGCCAGGCAGGTGCCAACAACAATAACAATGCGAACGCGGTGCAAACCGTTTCGCAGATGTTCGACGCGAAGTCGACGACCGCTGCCGAAATCGAGCTTCTGCGCTCGCGGCTCGTGGTCGAGGACACGGTCAACAAGCTGCATCTGGATATCACGGCACGTCCGCGTTATTTCCCGATTGTCGGCGGGCTGATTGGCGACGTTCTCGGCGCACGCAATGGCCAGGCGCCGGTGAGCTGGCTGTCGGGCTTCGCGTGGGGCAATGAAAGCATCTCGGTGCCGAAGTTCGACACGCCGAAAGAAGCGTACGACAAGACATACATCCTGACGGCAGGCGAAGGCGGCAGTTACGTCCTTAGCGATCCTGATGGCATTGCCATCCTGAACGGCAAGGTCGGCCAGGAAGCGAACGGTTCGAGCGCACTCGGTCCGGTGAGTCTGCTTGTCGAACAAATGACGGGTGAGCCGGGCGCGAAGTTCGAACTGACGCGTGCATCGACGCTCGGCACGGTAGACGCCTTGCAAAAGCGCCTCACGGTCGCAGAGACGACGCTGCAGTCGGGAATCATCGCGTTGAGCCTCGAAGGTCATGACGCGAAGCTGACGTCGGCGATCGTGAACAACATCGCACGCCGCTTCGTCCAGCAGGACATGGATACGCGTTCCGCTGAAGCCGGCAAGACCCTTGCGTTCCTCGAGCAACAACTGCCGGAACTGCGTACGCAACTGGACCAGGCCGAGCAGAAGTACAACAACTTCCGTAACAAGCAAGGCACGGTCGATCTCGGCGAAGAAAGCCGTTTGCTGCTGCAGCAAGTCGTCGACAACAAGACGAAGCTGATGGACCTGCAACAGCAACGCGCAGAACTGTCGCAGCGCTTCACGGCGAACCATCCGTCGGTGGCCGCGCTCGATGCACAGATCGGTGCACTGCAAGCCGCGCAAGGTTCGCTGACCAAGAACGTTTCCGTGCTGCCGGATACCGAGCAGACCGCGCTGCGTCTCTTGCGTGATGTCCGCGTGAATACCGAGCTTTACACGAACCTGCTCAACAGCGCGCAGCAGTTGCGCGTCGCCAAGGCCGGTCAAGTGGGCAACGTGCGTGTGGTGGACTTCGCCGAAGCCGCTGATGATCCTGTTCGTCCGAAGCGTCTGATCGTGATTTTGATCAGCCTGGGTACGGGACTGTTGCTTGGCATCATCGTGGCGTTCGTTCGCAAGTCGCTGTTCGGCGGCGTGGAACGTCCGGAAGAAATTGAAAACCGTCTGGGCGTGCGTGTGTTCGCCATCGTTCCGCGCAGCAACCAGCAGCTTCGCCTGCAGCAGAAGGTCGGTTCGCGTAGCCAAGGCCTGCACGTGCTTGCCGCGACATCGCCGGAAGATGCTGCGGTTGAAGGCATTCGCGGCTTGCGCACCTCGCTGCAACTGCAAATGGCCGATGCCCGCAACAACGTGGTGATGCTCACGGGTTCGCGTCCTGACGCCGGCAAGTCGTTCCTCTCGGTCAACCTGGCGACGCTGGTTGCATCGACACGCAAACGCGTATTGCTGATCGACGGCGACATGCGCCGCGGCGACGTTCACTCGCACTTTGGCGTGCGTCATATGCCGGGTCTGTCGGACGTGCTGATGGGTTCGGATATCGAAGCGGCCGTGCTGCATGACGTGCTGCCGGGCGTGGACTTGCTGACCAAGGGTTCGCTGCCGTCGCATCCGTCGGAACTGCTGATGAGCGACCGCATGCACGAAGTGCTCGAATTCCTGAAGCACCAGTACGACCTCGTGATCATCGATACCCCGCCGGTTCTCGCGGTCACAGACGCGACCGTGATCGGCAAGCATGCCGGCACGAGCCTGCTGGTGGTGCGCCATGGCCGCAACCAGGTTGAAGAAATCGGAGAAACCATGAAGCGCCTGAAGCATGGTGGCGTGAACATGAAGGGTGTGCTTCTCACCGACGTGCCGCAATCGAAACTGATGTCAGGCAGTTCATATACCAACTACTACGGCTACGAGAGCATCCCTGAGTGATGCCCTGGACACGTTGACGCCGCGGCGCGCGGGACGCGCCACTTTCACTGAGAAAGACGAGAGGCACAAGATGAAACACAAGGTCGCTTTGATCACCGGCGTGACGGGACAGGATGGGTCCTACCTGGCTCAGCTCTTGTTGGAAAAAGGCTATGAGGTACACGGCATCAAGCGCCGGAGTTCGCTCTTCAATACGGATCGCATCGACCATCTCTACAGCGACCCGCATGAGGACGGCCCGAAGCTGGTGCTGCACCACGGGGACCTGACGGATACCTCGAGCATCATGCATATCGTGCAGCGCACCGAGCCCGACGAGATCTACAACCTGGGCGCACAGAGCCACGTGCAGGTGTCGTTCGAAGAGCCCGAGTACACCGCGAATGCCGATGGTCTGGGTGCATTGCGTATCCTCGAAGCGGTCCGCATCCTGGGCATGGAGAAGAAAGCGCGCTTTTATCAGGCATCGACGTCCGAGCTCTATGGCCTCGTGCAGGAATCGCCGCAGCGCGAAACCACGCCGTTCTATCCGCGTAGCCCGTATGCCGCTGCGAAGCTGTATGCGTACTGGATGACGGTGAATTATCGCGAAGCGTATGGCATGTACGCGTGCAACGGCATCTTGTTCAATCACGAGTCGCCCGTGCGCGGCGAGACGTTCGTCACGCGCAAGATCACGCGCGCCATGGCGCGTATCGCAGTCGGCCTGCAGGAGAACATGTATCTCGGCAATCTCTCGGCGCTGCGCGACTGGGGTCATGCGCGCGACTATGTAGAGATGCAATGGCTGATGCTGCAGCAGGACAAGGCGGAAGACTTCGTGATCGCAACGGGCGAGCAGCACAGCGTGCGCGAGTTCGTGATTCAGGCGGCGGCCGAGCTTGGCGTGCATCTGCGCTTCGAAGGCAAGGGCGTGGATGAAGTCGGTATCGTCGACCGGGTTGAAGGGCGCGAAACCAAACTCGTCAAGGGTGATGTGATCGTCCGCGTCGATCCGCGTTATTTCCGTCCGACCGAAGTCGAAACCCTGCTTGGCGATCCTTCGAAGGCACACGCAAAACTTGGCTGGCGTCCCACTACGACCTTCTCCGCGCTCGTCAAGGAGATGGTTCGTTCGGATTACCAGATCGCACGGCGTGACGCCCTCGTCACGCTGGCCGGATTCAAAGCCCTTGAACACCACGAGTAAAAAAATCATGGACAAAAACGCACGCATTTTTGTAGCGGGTCATCGGGGCATGGTGGGTTCCGCGCTGGTGCGCCGGCTCACCGACGCAGGATACAAGAACATCATCACGCGAACGCGTTCGCAGCTCGACCTGACGGATCAGGTGGGTGTGAACATGTTCTTCGAGAAGGAGAGCATCGACGTGGTGATGCTCGCGGCCGCGAAGGTCGGCGGGATTCTTGCGAATTCGACGCTGCCGGCATCGTTCATTTACGAAAACCTCACGATCGAAACCAACGTGATCCATGCGGCATGCCGCTGGAATGTTTCGAAACTGGTCTTCTTTGGTTCGTCTTGTATCTACCCGAAAGCGTGTCCGCAGCCGATCAAGGAAGAGTACCTCCTGACCTCCGCGCTGGAACCGACCAACGAGGCGTATGCGATTGCGAAGATTGCAGGGTTGAAGCTTTGCGAGGCTTATAACCGCCAGTACGGTTGCAAGTTCATCTCGCTGATGCCGACCAACCTTTACGGTCCGAACGACAACTACGACCTGAAAAGCAGCCACGTATTGCCGGCGCTGATTCGCAAGGCGCACGAAGCGAAGCTCAATGGCGAAAGCACGCTGACGGTATGGGGTTCGGGTACGCCACGCCGTGAGTTCCTGCACGTGGATGACCTCGCGGACGCGTCTGTGTTCCTGATGGAAAGCGCGCACGAGGAAGGCGTGTTCAACGTGGGCGTGGGTGAAGACCTGTCGATTCGCGAACTCGCGGAAACGGTCTGCAGCGTTGTCGGCTTCGAGGGTGAACTCGTGTTCGACGCGACCAAGCCCGACGGCACGATGCGCAAGCTGCTTGATGTATCGAAGCTCGGCAACATGGGATGGCTTGCATCGACGGGGCTCGAGCAGGGCATTCGCGCGACCTACCAGGACTTCTTGCAGCACTACGAGGTGCTGAGCCAGCAGCCGGCTCACGCATGAGGCCGGCGGTGCCTCATGCCTCGTGAAGTACACGCTACTAATAGGGATAACTAGAACATGAACGCCAGGGTCACCATTTTCCACAATGTCGTCTGGTCGCGGCATAAAGGCGCGGTCTTGTCTGCGCTGCACAATATTTCAGGCTCGGGGTCGATCAAGTATTCGATGGTGCAGATCGCCGATACCGAACATGACCGTATCGGATTTTCGGACGTGGATTATTCGTTCCACAGCTATCCGATGCGCAAGCTCTACAACGGCTGTTATGAAGACGTTCCGACCTGGCGCATGACAGCGCGCCTTACGTGGGAAGTGCTGAAGGCGAAGACGGATCTGGTCGTGCTGCCGGGTTATCACCGCCCCGAATACTGGGCGATGATGGCGGCCTGCATTCTCACGGGCAAGCGCCGCGCCGTGTTCTGCGATTCCACGGGACGTGACCGGCCGCGCAAGATGCTTACGTCGATTCCGAAGCGCGTGTTCTTCTCGCTATGCGATGGTTATTTCGGCTTCGGGGAACGCAGCCGCGAATATCTGATGTCGCTTGGTGCAAAGCAGGAAAAGATTTTCATCCCGTGCCAGGCAGCAGCGTTGCCGCGTTCGTTCTCGCCTGAACGCGCGCTGGAGGACCGGATGCATTACCGCGCGGGATCGAAGCCGGTGTTCGTCTACGTGGGACGGTTGTCGCCGGAGAAGGGCATTGGCACGCTGATCGACGCGTTCCGCGGCTTGAAAGAACGTATTCCCGATGCATCGCTGCGCATTGTCGGCACTGGTCCAATGGGCGACGAACTCAAGGCCAAGGTCGCGGACATGAGCATGACGGATTCGATCACGTTCCTCGGCAGCTTGCAGGACGAGCCGCTTTCGATCGAATACTTCGGCGCGACGTGCATGGTTTTGCCGAGCATGAGCGAACCGTGGGGTCTCGTTGTCAACGAGGCGTTGAGCCATGGTTGTCCGTCGATTGTGAGCGAGAGCTGCGGCTGCGTGCCGGAACTCGTGATCGATGGTGTATCGGGTTATGCATTCCCTGCCGGTGACGTACCGGCTTTGCAACGCACGATGCTCAAGTCCATAGAAGCATTCGCCGATACCGCAGGTTCGGCGAGGCGCTGTATGGATGTGATCCAGCGTTTCGACCCGCCGTCCGCGGCCGCAAACATTGCAAGGGGCTGCGCGATGATGCTCAGCGACTGACTGCGCCATCCGCTTCCGGTTTCGACCCAACAACCAAGAGAGCCACACATGGTCGCCCCGGCGCGCACGCGCCGGAGCGAGTCCCGTGAGTGATGTCTGGCATAAATCCGTTTCGCCGGAGCGCGCTTGTCCGGCGGAAGTGGAGGCAAGATGAGAATCCTAATCTACGGGCTGAACTACGCGCCCGAGCTGACGGGTACGGGAAAGTACACTGCCGAGATGGCGGAGACGCTGCAGCAGCACGGCCACGAGGTTCGTGTGGTATGCGCGCCTCCGTATTATCCGGAATGGAAAATCGCCAAGGGTTTTTCGGCGTGGCGCAATGCACGTGAAACGCGCAATCACGTGCGGATCTGGCGTGCGCCGTTATGGGTGCCTGCTCACCCGAGTGGCTTGAAGCGGATGATTCATCTTGCATCGTTTGCGGCGGCTTCGTTGCCTGCGCTTTTGAAGCAGGCAAGGTGGCGTCCCGATGTGGTGATGACGATTGCGCCGACCATGCTCAACGCGCCCGCCGCATTGATGCTCGCGAAAATGACGGGCGCTCATTCGTGGCTGCACATTCAGGATTTCGAAGTCGATGCTGCGTTCGATCTTGGCTTGCTCAAGAGCGAACGCGCGGGCCGGATCGCACGGTTCCTGGAGCGCGCGATCCTGTGCCGCTTCGACATGGTATCGACGATCTCCGACAAGATGATCGAGCGCGCGATGACGAAGGGCGTGTTGTCATCGAAGATGTTCCGTTTGCCGAACTGGGTGGACATCAGCGCGATCTATCCGTTGCAACGTGCGAACAAGTTTCGCGACGAGCTCGCCATTCCCGAGAACGCCAAGGTCGTTCTGTACGCGGGCAACATGGGGTCGAAGCAAGGCATAGAAGTGCTTGCGGGCGCGGCGCACGCGCTGGCTGGACGCGAGGACATCACGTTCGTCTTTTGCGGCAACGGTGCGACCAAGGCTGACCTGGAGAAATCCTGCGAGAACCTGAGCAACTGCAGGTTCATTGCGCTGCAGCCGGTCGAACGCCTGAACGAACTGCTCAATCTCGCCGATATCCACGTGCTCCCGCAACGCGGCGATGCGGCAGATCTCGTGATGCCGTCCAAGCTCACGGGCATGTTCGCGAGTGGGCGCGTTGTAATTGCAATGGCTCGCCCGGGAACCGAATTGCATAACGTGGTTTCATCGCGTGGTGTGGTCGTGCCGCCCGAGAATGTCGATGCGCTGGCTGCCGCGATCGAATCGCTGGTGGCCAACCCGGAGCAACGTGCAGCGCTCGGCGCAGAGGGCCGGGTGTTTGCGGAACTGCATCTGTCGCCGGCGTGGGTGCTCGGACGGCTCGACGACAAGTTGCGCACGCTCCGGGGAGAACGTGCCGGCGTGCGGACGGTGGAGCGCAAGGACGTCAAGACGGGAAATTCAGGGGTTACCGCACCCAAGGCGAGTGCCGCGGTGAAGCTCGTGGAGATCGAGAAGATCGATTGATGTATGCCGGATTTTCAAGCCGCCCGATGCATGTTTGCCGGGCGGCTTTTTTATTTGCTGCGGGTATGTTCGTCTTCAATACGGCGACTTGTAGATCTCCAATGGCTTGCGTGCAACCTTGACGCCGTTCGCGCCGTACACGGATTGTGCGGCGGTATCGGGCGTGGCGACGATCTTGCCGTTCGCGTCCTGTACCCGAGCGCCGCGTTTCATGACGACCGTGCCCGGCTTGACAAACGATGCATTGGTTTGCGCGGGGTCCGCATTGTTGTTCATCATGGTCTCGGCAGACGTGGTGGCGGTGCCCGCTTTCGCGCCGTTTTTCGCGCCGTTGCCATTTGCGTTCGGCGCCTGGCCGTAGGGATCGGCATACCCGGCATACGATGACGGGCCCCCCAGCAGCTTGTCTTCGGCCGCGTAGTCACGCGTGCCGGCGTCGCCGGCAGCTGCATGCGCGGTCGGCAAAGCGGACCACGCTGCACCAGCGAGAAGCATGGCCAATACGCGTTGACCCGTTAGCCTGCGAATAGATGATTTCATGACGCACTCCGATGTATCGCTCAAGATGAAGTAGATTGTTATCCCAAACTTGCAGCGCTGTATAGCGGCCGGCACCCCTTGTTTCAAGGTAGCAAATCTTTCGCTTTCCGGTCATGCAGATGCCGCCAAAAGTCTTTCCCTTGCGGCCATTAGTGGGCTGGCGCACCAGAACAACAAGACGCATCGACCATAATCGTTTCATGCGGTGCTGCAATGCACTCACCGCTACGGGCTCGGGGGCCGGCAAACATGCACAGAACAATCGACGAACATTGCATCGAAGAAGATATTGCTGAAGAGGGCATTCGCCATGCTTCAGCAGGGGCGGCCGTAAGCAACGCCCGTGTCATCGACCTGAGCCTGGCGGGCAAGGGCAACTACGTCGCGAAACGCGGCGCATTGACGGAAGTCGTGTGGTTCTTCCTCGAAGCCGCGATCATCAACAACAAGTTCATACCGGTATCCGCCGTACGCGTCTGGCTGCTGCGCCGCTTTGGCGCGCGCATTGGCGCCGGATGCCGCATGCCGCATCCGATCCGTGTGAAGGCGCCGTGGAATCTGGAAGTGGGCGACAACTGCTGGTTCGGCGTGAACGCCTGGATCTACAACCAGACTTCGATTCGCATTGGCTCGAATGTCTGCATCTCACAAGACGCATTTCTCACGACCGGCTCACACGATCTCGCGACGAACATGGATTTGCATGTCAAGCCGATCGTGATCGAGGACGGTGTGTGGATCACATCGAAATGCGTCGTACAAATGGGTGTGACCATCGGCCGCTCGACAGTGGTGACGCCGCTGTCAGTGGTACATCGGTCGCTTGAAGCAGAAGGTGTGTATGGCGGCAATCCGGTACGGTTTATCAGGAAACGTTTCACCGCCTGAGCTAAAACGGGGCCGTATTCATACAGGGTTTCATTCGCAATGTGCCGCGCGCGCAGACCAGCGCGCTTGGCCGCATGTGCCTTTATCTTGGCGGGTAACGAAGCGCGCGTCCTACGACTATTACACGCAGGTAAGACTGGCTGATAACGCTGGTCGATCTGGCTGGGATGATCTCCAGACTGCATGTGGACTGTTCGGACTCGCGTGATGTTTCGTTAGATGAAAGATGGCCGGGTTCTGTCCGGCGCCGGCGGTACAGCGGTACAGCGGACCGCGCGACGCGCTACGGCAGCGAAGCGTTTCTATAACGGGTGGCGACAGCGGATAAGCCGGCAAGACGATTTGGCGAAGCGCTGCACACGAGAGGGAGCACGGGGATGTTCATTGACAGCCGGAATGTAGAGCAGAACGCGGTAGTGAAGACGACCGTCTGCATCATCGGGGCAGGGGTCGCGGGGATCACGCTTGCGCTCGAGTTGGATAAGCAAGGCGTCGATACCGTCCTGCTGGAAAGCGGTGGGTACAAGCCGGACGACGCCACGCGCGATTTGTATCGCGGCGAGAACGTAGGTATTCCTTATACGTATGCCGACGGCAGCCGCAGCCGCTTTCTTGGCGGCAGCAGCAATTGCTGGGGCGGCTGGTGCCGTCCGCTCGACTCGTGGGACTTCGAAAAACGCGATTGGGTGAAGGATAGCGGCTGGCCATTCGGACTCGACGAGTTGCGTCCTTACTATGCCCGCACGCATGCGTTGCTCAAGCTCGGCGAAAACAATTTCGACCCGGCGTACTGGGAAGCGGCCATCGGCCGTGACGATGTGAAGCGTCATCCGCTGCCAAGCGGCACGATCCGCGACACGATCTCCCAGTTCAGCCCGCCGGTGCGCTTTGGCAAGGTGTACAAGGCCGTGCTCGGCGAGTCGTCGCATGTGCGCGTGTTTCTCAACGCGAACGCGATGAACATCGGCACCGACAGCGAAGCGAGGCATGTTTCGCAGATCGATGTCGGCACGTTGAGCGGCCGGCGGTTTTCTGTCTCCGCGAAGATCTTCATCCTGGCGACGGGTGGTATCGAGAATGCGCGGTTGCTGCTTGCGTCGAACAAGGTGCAGGCGGAAGGGCTCGGGAACGGCAACGATGTGGTCGGCCGCTACTTCATGGACCATCCGCGCACCATGCAGGGCAGCATCAAGTTCAAGAAGCCGTGGGCGCGCAACAAGCTCTACGACATCAAGTATCACTATCAGAATGCATCGGTGTCGGCGCATGGACAGTTCATCTCGTCCCAGTTCGCATTGACGCAAAAGGTGCTCGAGCGCGAGCGTTTGCTCAATGCGCGCGTGTGGTTCTACTCGGTGTTTCGCGGCGAGAACACGGAAGGCGCTGAAGCGTTGATCCGATGCAAGCAGGCCGTCTTGCAAAAGGATCAGCCTGGCTGGAGTTTTTCGCAGGACCTGCTGACCATGGCGTCGCATCCTGTGGACACTGCGTGCTTCGGTCTTGCGCGACTGTTGCAGCCGCGTCCGCTCATCACCGACGTCAAATTCCAGACGATCGTCGAGGCCGAGCCGAATCGCGACAGCCGTGTCACCTTGTCGTCGCAAAAAGATGCGCTGGGCATGAATCGCGTGAAGGTGGACTGGCAACTGACCGAGCTGGTCAAGCGCACGTTCGACCGTACCGTCACGCTGCTCGCGGAAGAAATGCAGCGCACGGGGGTGGCCGACGTGCAACTCGACGAGCCGCTGGAAGGCAAGCCGTGGCCGGCGCAACTGGAAGGCACGTGGCATCACATGGGCACGACCCGCATGCACGATTCGCCGAAGTACGGTGTGGTCGATCGCAATTGCCAGGTGCACGGCATGAGCAACTTGTTTGTGGCGGGCAGTTCGGTATTTCCCACGGTCGGGGCGAATTTCCCGACCATCACGATTGCAGCAATGACCTTGCGGCTGTCGGAACATATTCTGAAGGCGTTGCGGGGTGAAGTCTCGCCGCTGGCATCGGTGACATCGATTGGAGCGGGCGCCGAGCGCCGCGTGTCCGAAGAGTCGATGCCGTATGCCGCATCGAAACTGCATGCGCCTTCGGATCTTGCCTTCATGGCGAAGAAGTAGGGCGGCTTGTTTATCGGATAGGTTTGGTTGTTTTTATCCGGTATTCGTAGCCGATTTGAGGAACCCGCCGGTGGAGACATCGGCGGGTTTTCTTTTTGCTGGCGCTTTGGGGGGGCTGCGTTTTGGGCTTTCGCGCGGTGTTTGATGATGCTTGCGAAGGGGTTTTTGCTGCGGTCGGGGTCTATGCTGGGTTGCTGCTTTTCAGGTCTTCGCGCTTTTTGCTCTAACTGACTTTTTTAGCGCTTTTAGCCACTGTGCGTGGCGGCACTTCATTTCTTTTTCCAACGGCGAAAAAGAAACGAAGCAAAGAAAACGCCTCCCCACCAAGGGCACATAAGTGTCCCGAGCGTGCACGTTTAACTGTTTGGTACTTCAGAAGAACGCTCGACGCCGCAATCACCAACACTTGAACCCCTCCCCCTCCGAACCCCTACATCCACACGCTTCGCCACCAGTGGTCTCGGGCAAGTTCTTAAGGCTTCGGATTGTTGCGGCTCTTCTACGCGGTTTGTACGCGCTTCTGGAGGGGGCCGGCGTCTTCTCTTGCGCCTGTCTGCAAGACGCGCAGCAGGTCCTTCGACATGGCGTCGACGGTGAAGCGGCGGTGGAACGTGTCTTTCGCTTGCTCACGCATTGCGGCCGCTCGCGATAGGTCGAGTTCCAGCCATCGCGTAAGACTCGATACCGTTCCCTCTACCGTGTCGGTTGCAACGAAACCCGCGCCGTCTGCTTCCACCTCGCGCCAGATGTTGACCTTGTCAGAGATGAGCGCCGGCAAGCCGCAGCCCAATGCTTCAGCAACCGCTATGCCGAAGTTCTCCTGATGCGACGGCAGAACAAATGCATCGCTCGCCTGGAATGCACCCCACTTCATATCGCCAAGCAGCATGCCTGTCCATGTGATGCGGTTCGCTATGCCAAGCTCCGCTCCAAGTTTTTGCAGGGTCGGGGTCCAGTCGCCACCGTCCGGGCCGGCCATCACCAGATGCGCCGCCGGATCAATATCGCGGATCTGCGCGAATGCCTTGATCAGCAGATCACATCCCTTCTTCTCATGGATGCGACCGAGGAACAGCAACAGCCGCTTCTCCTTGAGCTCGGGATATGCGGCGAGGAATGCGTCGCGTACCGGCGCCGATGCTGCCGGCGGCGGGTTCGTACCGAATGCCACGACTTCTTCGTTCGCCTTGTACAAACGGAACGATTGCCGCGCGAGTACGCGTTCTTCTTCTGCCGTGAAAAGCACGCGTTTCGCGTCGCGTAGTACGCGATATTCCGCCCACGGCCAGTAGAGCGCCTTCTTCAAATGCTTGAGCGGGTAGGTGCGCTTGAACCACGGGTCCAGCATGCCATGCGGGAACACGTAGTACGGCACTTGCATGGCATGCAGCGCTTTCCATGCACCATAGCTGTGGTATTGCCACAAGCCGTTGATGATGACGGCATCGAAGCGCATAGCGTTTTGCTTGAGCCACGGCACGAGGTTCGGCGTCAGGCCGTAATTGCCCTTCGACGGGCCCAGCGCATGCACCGTCAGCGGGAACGCAGCGAGCCATGGTGCGGCGGGGTCATCGAGTGTGACGACTTCCACTTCGTGACCGAGCGCCGCCATGTTGACGCCGCTTTGACGCACGCCTTCGGTAGGACCTCCGGCACGCGGGTCGATAGTCGATAACAAATGCAGGATCTTCATGGCCAGGCGCGCTCGATGTTGAATCGTGTCATTGATAAAAGCCGCGTGAGCCTTATGCCGATGTAAAGCGCGACATCCCGTCACGACTTTCTTCCAGTGCGGACACATGGCCCGACGGATGCATCGGCATGGAGACGGGCGTGCCGGCAGGCGCCGGTGCGGGTGTTCCGGGACGGCGCTTCTTCGGCATGCCGCGTGAGGCCGCGAGTTCTGCGTTGCGTACTTTCATTGCGTATGAAAGGCGCGTGTAGGTCGCGACCAGCAAGCCGAGCGCAACGCCAAACACGAGACCCGAATAGCGCGGACCGAGTGGATTACCGCCAATGGAAGTCGCAGGCAATGCAGCCAGCAACAATAGCGAGCGTCCCATGACCGGCAGGTACAGCAGGTCGGGTGCGCGCCGGCGCCATGTGCGATACGCAAAGCCGCCGATCGCGAGTGCGAACAAGATCGCAAGCGGCATCCAGAGGCCGAACATCAGGCCGCCGGCAAACAGTTGATACACCCAGAAGTTGTGACCCGCGGCAAACTCGCGGATCGCATAGAAGTCCTTCTTGGAGAACTGGCCGGCAAGGTAGGGCAGGTAATCAGGCGAGTAGTGATACACCGCGCCATAGCCTCTGCCCGCGATCAACGCAGAAGGCGTCGATGTGACCTGGTCGTACTGGTCTTTCATTTCGGCCAGGCGGGTGATCGTGGTCGGATCGCGCCCGGACGTGGTCTCTTTCGATGCAAAGATGCGCTGCGTCCAGTGATCGGCGACTTCAGGGAAAAACGATGCAGCGCCTGCCGTCATCACAGCGATCAGCACGCCTGTCATGAGCGCGCGCATGCCTGCCCGAACCAGATGGCGCGGCGACGGCGCCGACAGCCAGGTCGCGAACATGAACAGCACGACAGTGCCGACCAGCAGGCTTCGCGTGACGCTCAGCAACTCGATCAGGATCGTGCCGAGGAAGATTGCAAGCGTGAATTTCGTAAAGCGTTTCGCAACGACGAACTGATGCAGGATGACACCCTGCAAACCAAGAAACGTCACCGATACGATCCGGTAGCGCACGTCATCGAGCGGACCGCCGCTCGTCACCATGCCGTACACGAAACTGAAAACGAGTGAAATGACCATCGACCAGAAGATCGCCTTTTCGAAGGCAGCAAGACGATCGCCTTCCCATGGCCGGCACGCAGCGAGATAACCAAGCAGGAACAGTCCGAAGGGCAGCAGGGTACGCAGGTAGTTGCCGAAGTCATTGCCTTGGAGGACTTGCGCCACGATGCTGCCGACCACCGTCATGATCGTGGCAGCCGTGATGATCGAGCGGAACCTCGAACGGCGTGTGAAGCTCGGTGCAATCAGCCAGAGCACGAGGCCCCCGGCCAGCACCGGCAGCGTCATGAGCACCTGTATCACGTGGCTTCCCGCGTCTTCCGCCGCTTTGTAGTCGAGCGACAGCGGGATTAGAAACAGCCAGATCCACAAGTTCGTATATTTGTTGCGCATGGCGGGTCTCTCTTCGACTCTCGGTTTTGAGGCTTCGCTTCAAGGCGCGGCTGATGAATTCGGGCTTGGGCGATGCAAAGCGGATTGGTCGGCCAAGGATGCGGCAACCATCGTGTTGCTTCCGTTGCATGTATCGCATAGCGTCATCGAAACCGCCGGAAGAATGCTGCATGAGTGCGCGAACGAACATTCGCTTGCGGCCCGGCTTCGGCGCACTCGATCGCATCGGTATCCCGCTTTGGCGCACATATACGACAGCCTGCAACCGCTCGCTGCGAATATAGCAGTGGCCGAATCGGCTGCATCGGCGCAGGCGGTTAAGCACTAGTCTTCGTCGTGAATCAACGGAGCGCGGCCAGTGCGCTGCCGCATGCAACCCCTCTACACAGGGCCTGCGTTCGTTACCGTAGCGCTCCCCACCGTATCGCAATGCAACGCGCTCAAAACGCGATATGAAACCGTTGCGTGCGGCACGCCGCACTCCCTGTCCGTCAACGGCGTGATGTTGGCGGATGAAACCGGGTCAGTGGGACGAATATTCAGGGACCGCCAGATGGAAGACTCGTCGGGCGTTTTGCCTGCACATCGGGATGAAAGCCGGCACATAAGTCAGGAAATAACTACCGAACATCAGGTCGGAAACGCGGAGCAATCGCCGCAGCAAAGGGGATCACCATGGGCTTGTTCGGCAAACCACGTACACAACAAACATCGAACAGGACGATCGAGCTCGACTTCGTCCGCGGCATTGCGATCATCGCCGTGATGGGCTTTCACTTTCATTCCGTCAAGACCGGTTACTGGTTCGTCAGCGCGATCGAATATCCGCTGAAGAGCTTTGGCCGCGAGGGCGTGAACCTGTTTTTTACACTCAGCGGATTTCTCGTCGGCGGCCTGTTGCTCAAGCAATATTCCGAGCATGGACGCATCGACGCCTGGCGATTCATCATTCGACGCATCTTCAAGATCTGGCCCGCGTATTACGTGCTGATCCTGTTTCATGTGTTCGCCGGACGTCACCCCACGGACACATTCTTGTTCCAGAACCTGACCCACTTGCAGAACTATCTGGGGACGTCGATCAGCCAGACCTGGAGTCTTGCGGTCGAAGAACATTTCTACCTGTTCCTGCCGGCGTTGCTGCTCATTTTCGTGCGCTTCAAGGTGGGTGTGAATGCGATCATCGGCACGTTGCTGTCCATTTGCGGGATTGTGCTGCTGGCGCGTTGCGCGGTGGTATCGAACGGGGATGTCGATGCTGCGTTCTTCCAGACGCAATACCGCATAGACAGCTTGCTGTTCGGCGTGATCCTCGCCGCGTTCTACTGGATGAAGCCGGACGTCTACAAGAAATTCGCCGATAAAAAATGGCTGCTCCTCAGCATGGTCGCCGTGCTGGTTGCATGGCTCGTGCTGGGAACAACGCACATTGCGCTCGATGAAAGTATCGGCTTCACCATCCAGGCGATTGGTTTCACCGCTGCCATCGTGCTTGCGATCGAATACTCGAAGGGCATTCGCGACTCGCTGCTGTATCGCGGGATTGCATGGATCGGCGTGTATTCGTATGGAATCTATCTCTGGCATTCGCTGGCGCTTGCGCCCGCCGACATCCTTATCCGCAAGACCGCGGCCATGCACGTTCCGCCGCTTGCCGCGTGGTTCGTCGTACTGGCTGCGCAGTTCTGCATTGCAATCGTGATCGGCTACGTGACCACGCGTGCGGTCGAGTTCCCGTTCCTTAAGATCCGCGATGCCTTGTTCCCCGCCAAACAGCGCAAGGGCGAAATGGAAGTGCCCGTGGTGAGCACTCACGTGTCCTGAGCGTATCGACAGAAACCGCCTGGCGACCAGTAGCGCCAAGCGGTTTCCCCTCTTCGTTTTTCCGATAGTCCGAACAGCACGGGCGCCATGTCCGTGCCGCGCCAACCTGTTGCCCGACGCCGACCATGCAAGCACTTCATTACTGTTGCGCAAACGCCGCGAGGACCTGCCGATGACATCGCCCGCTCGCATTGCAGCGCTCGATGCCGGCCGCACGCTTGCCGTCATCGGCGTGATCGCGGTTCATCTCGCGCCCTGGATGGTGACGAGTCCCGTGTGGCTCGATACGCTCGCCAATCTCGGACAGTACGGTGTCCAGTGTTTCTTCGTGATCAGCGCGATCACGATTTTTTCATCGATAGAACATGACGCGCAACGTCTCGGGGCAACGCGTGAAGTGCTGCGCAACTTCTATGTGAAGCGTATTGCGCGCATCGCGCCGCTTTATTACCTCGCGATCCTCGGTTACACCAGCATCGAGTTCGCGCTGCACTTCGTGCATGGGCATATACAAACGCCGCACGATCTCTCCGATGTCTTCCTGAACGTGCTTTTCATCCACGCATGGTTTCCGTCGGCAACGGACAGCGTGGTGCCGGGCGGGTGGTCCATTGGCGTGGAGATGTTCTTCTACATGATCGCGCCGGCGCTCGTATTCGTTTGCCGCACGCTGCGTGGATTGATCATGGTTTCGCTGGCGACGGCGCTGTTCGCGCTGTCGTGCTGGTACTTCGGCGCATGCGATGGCGGTCCTGCGTGCCGCGTGGTGAACAACGAGTTCTTCTACTTCTGGCCGCCCATGCAGTTGCCGTGTTTCATCATCGGATTCTGGGTCTGGCGGCTGGCGAGGGATTATCTTGTCGGCGACCGCCAACTGTCCTCGCGTGCTTGCGCGAGGCTTGCAGCAGGCGGGCTCGCCGCATTGGTTGCATTGTTCCTCGCGGGGACAGGACGCGGTCTGGCGCATGGCGTGGCGCCGACGCTCGCTGCTCTTGCGACCGCCGCCTTGATGCTGTTGCTGACGCGCGTTCCATTCCGATTGTTGAAAGCGCCGGCGACCGTGATGCTCGGAAAATACAGCTTCGGCATCTACGTATGGCACTTCGTCGCCATACTTGTCGTGCGGGCCGTTGTGAGGCTCGACGCCGTGGATGACTTCGCCGAGGATCATGCAGTCCTGGTCTTCGCCGTATCGATGATCGCGGCCACGACCCTGGCTTACATCGGCGCAAGAATCACGGCGCGGCGCATCGAGGAACCGTGCGCACGCTGGGTGCGTGAATGGCTGGGCAAAGACCCGGCGGACCCGGCGCGCATCCGTGCAACGAGTGTTGCGGTGGACGGCACCGAAGGCGTTTGAGGCGTTCGTTTGAGGCGGTCAGGCGATAGCTTGCCGCAGCGTCTGCTTGAACTCGCTCAAGGTGTTGCGTTCGAGCAGATGCGGCGCACGTACCGCCGCTTGCGGGCGAGGTTCGAAGACCTGATCGAGCGCACTGTTGATCGATGCCACCGACAGATCCTGCACCACCGGTCCGAGCTCACCCGTACGGCAGAACCAGCCGATCAACCCATCGGCCGTTGCGATCACCGGCTTGCCGAAGCGGTATGCCTGCACGAGCACGCCGCTCATGCCGTAATGTCCTTTGTAGCCGAGCCACACGACATCGCAGGCTGAAAAGAGATCGAGTTCTTCTTCGGCGGTAACGAACCGGTCGATAAAAACCGGCGGCGGAGACAACGCAGCCGCCGACGCAAAGAACGCCCGGATTTCATCGTCCTGAGCGCCGGCGACGACAAGCGTGGGTTGATCTGCGCCTTGCCGTTGCGCCAGCGCTGCGGTGAGTTCCTGGATACCCTTGCGCTCGGTGATCGCGCCATATACGAGGACGTGCTTGCCCGCGCCCAGTCCCAGCCGCTGACGTGCAATGGCAGGCTCGGTCGCTCTTGCATCGGGAAACGGATCGGCGAGATATTGCACGGCCGCGCCGTGGTCAGCCTGATAACGGTCCCGTTGACCGGGCGTGCCCGCGCACCATTCGGTGAGCGTCGGGTCGATTGTCAGCAGCGTCTTCAACCCTTGCGTGCGGATCGCGCGCCGGAACAACTGCGCTTTCACGCCGTTCAACATGGGCTCGCGTGGCGCTCTCACGCCGACTTTCGCGTGATGGAAATTGGCGCGCATCGTAATGCCGACCCACGGCGTCGCGCCAAACGGCGAACCCGTGAAAGGCAACGCGTAAAAGAAGTAATCGATGTAAGGCACCACCACGAGCGAGACCTTGCGGCCCTGGCTTGCGACACTGAAAGCATGTTTGAAATCGCGGAAGAAACGCACGTAGCTGACTTTCGCCAAGCCTTTCCCGCTATGCGCGAGTGGCGTCACGAACTGGATTCCAAGTTCGGGCCGGTTCTCCTCTGCAATGCGTTTGCTGAGCGAATGCGCTGCATTGGCGGGATCGGTCACGATCACGCACCGGTAACCTGCTTCGCCGTAGGCGGCTGCAGCCCACTCGGCATACCGCCACCGATGCCCGGTGAAATTCGGTTCGATAATCAGCACGGTGTCCCGCCTTTCATTGGCCATGGTCTGTTTTTTTATCGGAAAACGTACAAAAGGTCGTGATGTTCGGGCGGTAAGACGCAGAACGCCGGCGTAATCGCGTGGAACATACAGTCAAGGCGCCGGAAACCCGGCGACTAATGGCAACACTAGCATTGCAGCAAGATTTGCAAGCGACAAAACGTAGGGTATTCCTCTGGCGAAAAAAGACAGTGAGCCAGCGTACATGAGGGCCGATATCAACTACGAGATGGCGCACAACACATGGCGTGGCACGTTACCTTTGCGGAAACCCTGGACCCAAGCATCGCTCATGAAAAGTCAAGTCTGGCCGGCAATCCGTTTGTCGTGCTCTAAATACAATAAACCGACCCGACGCGAGGAATGTCTGTGAGAGCAGTTCGCTTACCTTTTTCAACCGCGAGCGTGCGTTTCGACCAGGACGCCGCCATCTGGGTCCTGCTGCAGCAGATCGTCGTGCGCGGATTCGTTGCGGTCAAGTTCCTGGCGATCGGGCGCATTCTCGGACCCGCTGCCATTGGCAGCGTCAGCGTGGCGCTGCTTGCGGTCGCGATTGCCGAAGCGCTCAGCGATACCGGCCTGGCGCAAGCCGTCGTGCAGGGCCGCGAAACGCCTAACCGCTCTCAGCTTGGTGCGGTCTGGACCACGCTGGCTTCGCGCGGAGCGTTGATCGCCGTGCTGATCGTGTGCGCCGCGCCATTGATGGATTCACAATTCCATCTCGGCGGCTCGCTGCTGTTGCTGCAAATGGCCGCGCTCTTGCCGCTGATTCGCGGCGTGGCGTCGCCGGCGTATTACATCGTCACGCGCGAACGCGGCTTCATGCGCATTGCGGGCGTGGAGATGTCGTCGGCGTTTCTCGATTGCGCAATCGGCCTGGGGTTTGCGCTGAGCGGCGCGGGCGCTTATTCGGTGTTGCTCGGCATGCTGGCAGGCGAGACGTTGAAGACCGTGCTGACGTGGACCACCATGGGGCCGCGGCCGCCGCTGCGGGCATCGTGGAAAGGCATTGGACACTACGTGAACTTCAGCCGGTGGATCTGGGCCGGCAGCGTGGTCAATCTGCTGCTCAATCAGTTCGATAAAGTGATCGTCGCGAAGCTGCTCGGACCCGCGCAACTCGGCGCTTACCAGATGTCGTCGAAGCTCGCGCAAATGCTGCTTGCGGACGCAGCTATTGCCATGTCGCAATATCTTTTCCCGACGTTTTCGGCGCATCATCGAAAGGACGCGGACTTTGCAGCGCGGCTCTTTCGCCGCTATCTCGGGCTCATCGCGGGAGGACTCGTCGTGCTGGTCATCATCCTGCGCTTTGCCGCTGAACCGCTGTTCCAGATCGTGCTGGGAACCGCGTGGCTGCCTGCCGTCCCGCTCTTTCGCATCTTCGTGGTCAACATGGCGATTGGCGCAGTGATCGCGGTGCTGGTGTCGTATCTTCGCGCAGTCGGATTGCCGAAGGTCGCCACGCACGCATCGATCATCCAGGCCGTGGTGCTGCTCGCCACGGTGCCGGTAGCGACGCACATGTGGGGCGTGACAGGCATTGCCTGGGCGATGACCGGCGGCCTCGCGGCCGCGGCCGGCTGGATGCTGTTCCGAATCCTTAAGGAGGCGTGATGCGCATCCTTCATCTTGTACTCGCACCGCGACTTTCAGGCGCCGAAGTGCTGGCCAAGGATCTGGCGATTCACCAGCAAAACAGCGGTGAAACGGTGGGCATGACCTCGCTTCGGCCACAGCATGAAGACTTCACCGAGCTGCGTCGCGAGCTCGATGCGAACCATGTCGAATGCATGTTCCCCGCTGCGTCGCACGGAACGCTCGGCAAGTTGTGGCATTTGTACCAGTCGGTTAATCACTACGCGCCGGACGTGGTGTTTGCCCACGCGACCATCCCTGCGTTTTATGCGCGCGCGTTGCCAATTGCCGCGCCCGTGGTGTACGTGATGCATTCCGCGACCAATGACTTCGAGCGCGGATTGTTCAGGCGTATAGAACGCGTTTTGTCGCGGCGTGCGCGTGCGGTGATCGCGGTGTCGCCTGCGAATATCGATGATTACGTGGCCGCCGTGGGCCGCCATCCTTCAATGCAGCTCATTCCGAATGGCGTCGACATGGCGCGTTTCTCGAAAGGCCTGACCGCAATTCCCGCCGATAACCATGCGCAGATCGTGCAGATTGGCCGGTACACATCGGTGAAAAACCAGTTGCAGACGGTGCACGCCTTCAAGGAGGTGGTGAAGCTCGTGCCGCATGCGCGTTTGCTGCTGGTGGGCGTGATCGAAGATCCGGCATATTTCACGGCCGTGAACGATCTCGTGGCCAAGCTCGGGATCGGACAGCATGTCACCGTGGAAGGGCCGCGCTCGGACGTATCGGATATCTTGTTCAAGGCCAGCGTATTCGCCATGCCTTCGCGTTCGGAAGGGCACAGCATCGCGTTTCTTGAAGCGCTTGCTTCAGGCGTGCCGATCGTCGCCAGCCAGATCCGGCCTTTCAGCTTCGCGGAGGATTTCCCGGCGGTGCATCTGCTCGATCCGGAAGACACCGCGAGTTATGCGCGAGCGTTGGTGACGGCGTTGGGCGAAGGACGGGCGCAGAGACCGCTGGGCGGGCTCACACTTGCGGACACCGCGGAACGTTACCTTGCAGTGGCGCGAGAGGTGACGAGCGGGATGGCGGGGGCCCCGGCTTGAGTTGAAGAAGACTGCTAGAAGCGCTAGAAAGAGAAACGCCGGCTGATAGCCGGCGTTCTCCGTTCTGCCTACACGATCAATGAAACAGCTTCGTCGCCTGCACCAGCGTGTTGATCACGCCCCATGCCAGCGGCACGACCACGTAGATCCAGAAGACCCCAAGCAACGCCTTGTTGGTCGGCGCAGCATTGGACGAAAGATCCTGATTCATGCGAGTGTTCATTGCGTTCTCCGGTTTATCGTTGTTCTGGCTTCATTCCGACGCAAGCGCCGACGCACTCATGTGATGCTTCGCGTTCACCTGTTTTACCAGCAAGTTGCAGATGAATCCAAGCACCAGCAGCCCCGCCATGATGTGCAGCGTGGTCGTGTAGGCCTGCGCCTTTTCAACGCCATGCGCCACCTGATACGCACGGATATAGTTCACCAGCACCGGTCCTGCGATACCCGCAGCCGCCCACGCTGTCAGCAGACGTCCATGGATGCCGCCGACGAACTTCGTGCCGAAGATATCGGCAAGATAGGCTGGTACGGTTGCGAAACCGCCGCCGTACATGGAGAGGATCACGCAGTACGAAAGCACGAACAGCGCTACATTGCCGCTCTGCGCGAATTGCGGCACGAGCCAGTACAGCACGGCGCCCAGCACGAAAAACACGAAGTACGTGTTCTTGCGTCCGAGCCAGTCCGAGCCCGACGCCCACACGAACCGGCCACCCATGTTGAACAGCGACAGTAAGCCGACAAACCCGGCCGCTGCACCGGCAGTAATGGTCGCCTTGAAGCTCTCCTGGATCATCACCGACGCTTGGCCCAGCACGCCGATACCCGCCGTCACGTTGAGGAACAGCACGAGCCAGATCAGATAAAACTGGGGCGTCTTCAAAGCCTGGTCGATATGCACGTGATTGCGCGTGATCATCTTGTTGCCGTTGTCGGCAGGCGGCGTCCAGCCGGCGGGCGCCCAGTTCGCGGGCGGCACGCGGATGGCGAGCGCGCCTATCGACATGGAGATGAAGTAGACAATGCCCAGCACCACGAAGGTCTCTGTCACGCCGTTGCTCGTCGCGCTCTTGAAGTGGTTCATCAGCGCAACCGACGCGGGTGCGGCGATCATCGCACCGCCGCCGAAACCCATGATCGCCATGCCGGTTGCCATGCCGCGGCGGTCCGGGAACCATCGGATGAGCGTTGAAACCGGAGACACGTATCCAAGCCCGAGCCCGATTCCGCCGATCACCCCATAGCCGAGATAAACCAGCACGATCTGATGCAAATGGATGCCGAGCGCCGCCACGAGGAAGCCGCCGCCAAAACAGCAGGCGGCTGTAAACATGGTGCGTCGCGGGCCGACCTTCTCAAGCCATTTGCCCGCAAATGCCGCCGACAGACCCAGGAACACGATCGCCAGCGAGAAGATCCAGCCGAGCGTGGTCAGCGACCAGTCGTCGGGCGCGGACTCGGTGATGCCGATCACGCGGGTGAGCGGCGAATTGAAAACCGAAAACGCATACGCCTGACCGATACACAAATGCACCGCAAGCGCGGCGGGGGGCACCATCCAACGAGAAAATCCGGGTTGTGCGACGGTCGCTTCTTTTGAAAAGAAACTGGGTGACGGGTGAATAGGGTTATCTGAGCGCGTGCTCATTTTGGTCTCCAACTTGGTTTAATGCGCGGTTTAACGTTTGCTTTTTTTATTGCATGGCTTACCAAACAAGCGGGCGAAGGTGCCGAATTGTCTGGTCGATCGTCGCAGGGCGATAGAAAGCGGAATAGACGAGGAATGCAAAGAAAATAGGCTTGGACTTTTCATAATGTATACGCGGGCGAGCGCTACTGTCACGATAGATAAGCCGTGGAATCAACGCAATAGGATATGTTCAGACATAAGTGTTTGTACTGATAAGGCAAGCCCTGCTTTCGGCTGTTTTTACGATATTGGCTAAACAAACGCGTTAGGGTTTTCCAAAAGGCGCCGGTAAAAAAAGCTTGATATCGATTTCACGCAAAAATCCGGTCTGGTTAAGAGCCTCGATTAACTCCAGCAAAAACAATTATTTTTCATTCGGGGAGCGCGTATCAGGAGTCGTCCGCTCATGCATCCCAATTGATTTTGCAAGTCTTTTCACCGACACGTTCCTGCCGTAACCTGAGGCACTTCGCGCCGCGCACGGCGCACCTCCCGGACACTGATCAACACCAAGACGCCGCACGAGCGGCGCACTTTTGTCGCATGACGAGGACGTACGAATGCCTTTGCAGGTCCCTCGCGTTGCGCACACCAAGGCGGCGATTCTCAACGTGGACGCAACGCGCAATCTCAATCTCACCTTAAGGAGCACGTTCGATGAGCACGATCAAGACGAAGGACGGCACGGAGATCTTTTACAAGGACTGGGGGTCGGGCAAGACGGTGGTGTTTTCGCATGGCTGGCCGCTGGATGCGGACGCGTGGGACTCGCAGATGCTCTTCCTGGTCCAGAAGGGGTTCAGGGTCATTGCGCACGACCGGCGCGGCCACGGGCGGTCCGGCCAGCCGGCGCAGGGCAATGACATGAACACGTACGCCGATGACCTGGCCGCGGTCCTTGATGCGCTCGACGTGAAGGACGCCATGCTCGTGGGCCATTCCACCGGCGGCGGCGAGGTTGCGCATTACATCGGGCGTCATGGGACGGGGCGGGTATCGAAGGCGGTGTTGATTGGCGCCGTGCCGCCGCTGATGCTGAAAACCGAAGGCAATCCGAACGGCGTGCCGAAGGAGGTGTTCGACGGCATCCGTGCCGGCGTCGCCGCCGACCGGTCGCAGTTCTACAAGGACCTGGCGCTGCCTTTCTTCGGTTATAACCGCGAGGGCGCGAAGAAATCACAGGGTGTGATCGATTCGTTCTGGGCGCAGGGCATGCTTGGCGGGATCGTGGGGCATTACGCGTGCGTGCGCGAGTTTTCGGAAGTGGATTACACCGAGGACCTGAAGAAGATCGACGTTCCCACTTTGATCCTGCATGGCGATGACGACCAGATCGTTCCTATCGACACAGCCGGACGCATGTCAGCGAAGATCGTGCCGAACGCCACGCTCAAGGTCTATCCGGGCGGCGCGCACGGCATGTGCGTGGTCGAAGCGGACAAGGTGAACGCGGACTTGCTGGAATTTGCATCGAGCTAAAAGACACGCGCCGGCTGGAGAGCCGGCGCATTGCGTGTCATGGCTTGTGCTTCACCGGATGCGTGCGGCGAAACACCATCCATCGCGGCGACTTGAATCTGACAATGCTCACGTACAGCCACACATACGTGAATGCAAACACCACGACAAAGCAAAACAGGTGCACCGTATGCCGCCAGAACAGCGTGGCGGGAATCACGGCGACCAGGCACAGCAACCACAAATACGGCGATGTCAGCGAGTTGCGTCGCGTGAGCTCACGTGCGTTCTGCGCGCCGACGGCCCATCGCATGAGGCGTTTGTACACCAGCATGTGCAGATGAACGCCGTCGGGAATGCCCGGAGAAATGCCGCGAATGAATTTTTTCCGGTAGATCGAGAAACACGTCTCGAAGATCGGATACATGAAGAGCAGCACGGGGAACCACGCCGATACATCGCGATTGCGCATCACGAGCATGATCGACAATTCGGCGAGCATGAAGCCGATGAAATACGCGCCGCCATCGCCGAGAAAGATCAGGCCCGCCGGGAAGTTCCAGATGAAAAAGCCCATCACCGCGCCCATCATGATCAACGAAGCCGACAACACGATCGGATCGTGGACCTGGAACGCGACGTACGCGAGCGAGGCGAACATCATGAATGCGACCATCGATGCAAGGCCGTTGAAGCCGTCGATGATATTGATCGCGTTCGCCAGCGCCGCTACCGCAATCACGGTCACGAGGCACGAGATCACGCCGTAGGTCAACAGGAAGTCGAGCGGCGGCACGCTGATACGCGTCACCGCAATGCCGAGCAGGAAATACGCGAGCGCGGCGGCGGCCATGGTGCAGACCAGGCGCACGACGGGCGTCACGCGCTTGGTCAGGTCTTCGATGAGCCCCGAAAAGAAAGCGGGCAAACCGCACGCGACCACGGCAAGAATCCCGCTCGATACAGCCGGATAGCTCCATCGAAGCTGCACGGCAGAGACGGCAAGCCCCAACAGTATGCCGACGCCGCCAATGCGCGGCACCGACCGCGCGTGAAACTTCTGCACGCCGGTCATATCGGTGTCGCCGGAGATGCCTTCGTGCAAATGTGCAAACCGCACGATCAACAGCGTGATGAACAGCGAAACCAGAAAACCGAGCGCGAAGCTAAGCATGAAAAATAATCACTAAAAAGAACGGGACGGGTCAGGCAAAGCCCTTCGGATTCTGCGACTGCCAGCGCCAATGATCGGCGCACATCCGCTCGATGCCATGTTCAGCCTGCCAGCCGATCAGTTCGGACGCGGCGGCGGGGTTCGCATAACACTCGGCGATATCGCCCGGACGGCGCGCTACGAGCTCATACGGCACCGGCTTGCCCGACGCCGCCTCGAACGCCTTCACCACGTCCAGCACGCTGTAACCGTGACCCGTGCCGAGGTTCACAACGAAGCTGCGGTCGAGCGATTGCAGTGCATCGATGGCCTTGATGTGGCCGCGCGCCAGATCCACCACATGGATGTAATCGCGCACGCCGGTGCCATCGGGCGTCGGGTAGTCGCTGCCGAAGATGCGCAGTCGTTCGAGCTTGCCCACCGCAACTTGCGCTACATACGGCATCAGGTTGTTCGGCACGCCGGCCGGATCTTCGCCGATCAAACCGCTTTCGTGCGCGCCGACCGGATTGAAATATCGCAAGGTGGCGATGCGCCATGTCGGATCGGAGAGTTCCAGGTCACGCAGGATCTGCTCGGCGATCAGCTTCGACTGGCCGTAGGGGTTGGTCGCTGAAAGCGGAAACGATTCGTCGATAGGCACGCTCTTCGGCATGCCATACACCGTCGCCGACGAGCTGAACACGATCTTCTTCACGTTGCGCGCACGCATCGTGTCGAGCAGCACGAGCAGGCTGTCCACGTTGTTGCGGTAATACTCGATCGGCTTAGCGACCGATTCGCCCACCGACTTCAGCGCCGCGAAATGGATCGCGCCGGTGATTGCATGTTCGTCGAAGATGCGGGCGAGGGCGGATTCGTCGCGGGCGTCCGCTTCATAGAACGCGAGTGTCTTGCCGGTGATCTGCTCCACGCGCTTGAGCGATTGCGCGTTGCTGTTCACGAGGTTGTCGATCACGACAACGCCGAATCCCGCATTCAGCAATTCCACGCAGGTATGCGAGCCGATAAAACCTGCCCCGCCGGTCACGAGGATGGTGCCTTTTTCGTTGGTTTGTTCAGTCATGAGTGTCGCTCCCGGAGGTGCTTTTTAGAGTGAGACGCCGGTCGCCGAGAATCCGGTAATCGCGCGTATTGTGCCTTTATAACGTTCGACGACGCCGTTTTCATCGAATTCCCGCGTGACCTTGGCGCGGCCCGCCGCGCCCATTTCGGCGCGCGCTGCATGGCTTGCGAGCAGCATGCGTTCCAATTGTTGCGTCAGGCTGTCCGGGTCTTTCACTTCGCAGAGAAAACCGGTCACGCCGTTTTCAACGACTTCGCGGCAACCGGGGACATCGGTCGCAACAATCGGGCGGCCCATCGCCGATGCTTCCATCAGCGTTCGCGGCACGCCCTCGCGATACGACGGCAGGACCACGCAATCGGCGTTGCCGATGAACGCGCGGACATCGGTCGCTTCGCCGAGATAATCGATGACGCCTTCGCGCTGCCACGCCTGGACTTCGTCGAGCGTGATCGCGCTGGGATTGTCCACGCCGGCCGGCCCGAGCAACTGGAAGCGCGCGTAAGGATATTTCGCGCGAATCCGGCGCGCGGCTTCGACGTATTCCGCCACGCCTTTATCCCACAGCAGGCGGCCAATTAAAACGAAAAAAAAGCCTTCCGTCTGCGGGTTGGCGCGCGGTAGCGGCTGGAAAGCGTATTCGTCGAGATCGACGCCTTCGCCGTGCAGAAGTCGCGCGCGTTCGGGCTTGACGAGCAGGTTTTGATCGATGAAAGCCTGACGATCGTCCTTGTTCAGGAACCAGACTTCGCGCGGAAAGCGGAACGCGAACCTGTAGAGTTTCTTCGCGATGTTCGCCGTTCCGCTTTGCTGGATGAACACGTAGCCGAGGCCGGTGGTCACGGCTATGGAAGGAATGCCCGCGAGCTTCGCGGCGATCGTCCCGTAGATATTCGGCTTGATCGTGTAATGGAAGACGATCTGCGGACGCGTTGCACGGTATTCGCGATACAGCGCGGCGAGCGTCCTCAGGTCATCGCGTGGATTCGTTCCCTTCGACGCCATGGGCAGGTCGACACACCGGCAGCCCATTGCTTCCATCAGCGGGAACGTGCGGTCGCGCGGCGCGATGATCGACACTTCGGCGCCCTGTTCGATCAACATTCGCAGCAAACCGCGCCGGTAGGTGTAGATCGCCCAGGCGGTGTTGCAGACGAGGGCAATGCGAAGGCGGGAGGTCTCTGCGTTCATTCTTTCCATTTAAAAAAGGCGTTGTTTCAAGCACCGAGCAGGCGTGTTTTCAGGGAACGCAACGCGCGATAGGGCAACACCAGGTGCGCCACGTTCTTCGCCACGCCGATCCAGTCCGGCAGGTTTGTCGCACGCAAATACTTCATCTGGAGCCGCAGCGTGGACCACACTTGTGTCCGGCGTCTGGTCGCGCTGATGCCGTGTTCATTGAGTTCGTAATACACGCCGAATTCGGGGAGATTTGCGCCATCGTGATGTTGCAGAAGACGCAGGATCAGATCGAGGTCCTCGGCCGCCCGGTATTGTGCGCGGTAATTGCCTGCGCCGATCACGGCGTCCACGCGCAGCATCAGCGACGGATGCGTGAAGCACGAACGCATCAGCATGACACGCCGGATATCGGCGGGTCCGGTCGGCGGCTGCAAGTCGAAGAGCGGCGCGCCTTCCATGTCGACCACGTGCGTCCACATGCCTAGTACGGCCGTTTGCGGATGCGTTTCCATATGTTCGCGCTGCTTTTCGAGCCTGTATGGCGTCGCGAGATCGCCCGCATCTATACGCGCCGCGTATCTGATGCCGCGCGCAGCCAGCGCATCCATGCCCGCCTGCAATGCCCGCTCGATACCGCCATTGCCCGGCATGCGCAGCACTTCGACCGTCATGTTAGCCACCGCAGGCGCGACGATGGGCGGGAGGCTGCCGTCATCGACAATCAGCACCCGCACCGGCGCGCGTTCGCAAAACGATGCGAGGGTACGCTCCACATCGTGCTGCGCATTGAACGCCGGAAGCAGCACGGCCACATCGTCGAGAAAAGGCGTGCTCATGTCTGCAGCCGGAAGCGGATGTAGTAAAGATTCACCAGTGCCGCCGCAAGATATCCCGCGGCGAGTCCGACCAGCGCACCGTAGCTGCCCATGCGCGGAATCGCGATCAGGTTGACGATTGCCGCGACCACCAGCGCCAGCAGCCACTTCGCGAGCAATACGAACTTCGCCTGGTATTTGAGCACGACCAGATTACCAATCGCTTCGATACCCGCTGGCAGCGAGAGCCAGACGGCCCAACGGAAGATATCGATGGAAGCCGTGTACGCCGGCCCGAACACATGCGAAATGATGAACGCTGCAAGCAGATCGAGGATGATCGCGCCGCAGATCATCAGCACGGCGGTCATTGCGAAAAGCCGCATGATATTGCGCTTCAATTGCAGGGCATCGCTCACCTTGTAGACAAACGCCGGCGCGATGGTCTGCGCGAGCATCAGCGCGAGCGCGATCCAGTTTTCGTTCAGTTGCTGCGCGGCGGAGTACACACCGAGATCGGCGAAGGAGATATGGCGTTCCAGCATCAACCGGTCGAGTTTCATGAACACCGACATGCAGATCAGCCCGAGCCAGAACACCGTGCCGGCGCTCGCGAAATGCTTGAAGAGCGACCGGTCGAGATGCCAGCCCAGCGTGCCGCCATTGCGGCGTATGTAATACAGCAGCAATACGCCGCCGATAGCCGCCGATTCCAGCGCCCAGAGCCAGCCGAAACGCGCCGGACTTGTGGCCGCGCGCACCAGCAGGAACACGAGGCCAGCCTTCAGGATGGCCGTGACCATACTGGTCAGCAATTGCGGCTTGCTGTACGTCATGCTTTGCAGCCACGCGTTGATCACGCCCACGAACGGTTCGCGAAACAGCATGGTCACGGCGAGGCCGGCGAGCATCGCGCCGACGAGCGGATCGGTGAACCCTGCCGCAATGCCGATCCACGTCAAGACGAGCGCCGCCGCCGAGATGCCGATCCGCAGCACAAACGCACTGCCGAGCACGGTGCCGATCTGCTTCGGATCGCGATGCACGATAGTCGGCACGAGGATTTCAGCGCCGCAGACCCACGTGATCGGCGCGATCACGAGCAGGAGCGTGTTCGCGTACTGCCATTTGCCGAAGACATCAGGGCCGAAATAGCGCGCGAGCAACCCGCTGATGCCGATCGCCACGGCAATCTGCGTAAGCCGTTCAAGCCCCAGCCAGACGATGTTCGCGAGCGCGCGGGCGACGTCCGGGTTCGATATCCGTTTCAGCATGCGTGGCGGGCGCTCGCCAATGGCTTGATGGAAGTGTCAGGCACAGGCATGCGAATTGCTGGCATCGTCCGATGGTGCAGACCGTCATTCAGGCTTTTCAGCCATCCTTCAAGGCGATTGCCGCCACCTTTGTTGTTCGTTATGAAAAAGCGTCGGAGCATTGGATTAGAATATTTGCGCAGGTTCGCATGACCTTGCAGACGCGGAACGTGTCCGGGCGGCCCGGGTTTCGAAAGATTGCGATTATAGGTGCGAACAGTGTGCGCAAACGCGTGGTCCGATACCGCCCGCTCGTGTTATACAGGCGCGTTTGACGAACTCGACCGCGAACGGACAGGCGGTCAGGGCGCAGGATGAACCGCCCGGGCCAATTTCTTTCGTTATTTTTCGCGCTCCGTCCGGGTATCGTTGCCGGGCCGGTAAAGAGCAGGATTCAAGCAGGTCTGTATCAGAGGGTCTTCGTGACCCGGGACGCTTCGGGATGCCCCGGAACCATTTCAATTATTAGTCAGGTAGCCATTCCATGAGCCAGTCACCGCAAGCATCAGTTACCCAATCCATTTTCAAGGCTTACGACATTCGCGGGATCGTGGGCAAGACAGTCGATGCCGGCGTTGCACGCAACATCGGCCGCGCGTTCGGCAGTGAGATCCGCAAACTTGGCGGCGACTCGGTCGTCGTCGCGCGCGATGGCCGCTTGTCCGGCCCCGAACTCGTCGGCGCATTGGCTGACGGCCTGCGCGAAGCGGGCGTGGATGTGGTCGATGTCGGCATGGTCCCGACGCCCGTCGGTTATTTCGCGGCCAGCGTGCCGCTCGCGCTGCCGTCGGGCGAGCGCAGCGTGGACTCGTGCATCGTCGTGACGGGCAGCCACAATCCGCCGGATTACAACGGCTTCAAGATGGTCCTGCGCGGCGCCGCAATCTACGGCGAGCAGATCCAGGCCTTGTATCAGCGCATCGTGAATGACAATTTCGAAAGCGGTGCCGGCACATACACCGAATACGATATCCAGCAGGTTTATCTCGACCGGATCGTGAGCGACATCAAGCCGGTCCGTCCGATGAAGATCGTCATCGACGCCGGCAATGGCGTCGCCGGCGAGCTCGCGCCGCGTTTGTTCAAGGCGCTGGGTTGCGAGATCGTGGAGTTGTTCACGGACATCGATGGCACGTTCCCGAATCACCATCCGGATCCGGCGCATCCGGAGAACTTGCAGGACGTGATCAAGGCGTTGAAGGAAACGGACGCGGAGATTGGTTTTGCATTCGATGGCGACGGCGACCGTCTGGGCGTTGTCACGAAGGACGGGCAGATCATTTATCCGGATCGTCAGTTGATGTTGTTTGCGCAGGAAGTGTTGTCGCGCAACAAGGGTGGGCAGATCATTTATGACGTGAAGTGCACGCGCAACCTGGCGAAGTGGGTGCGCGACCAGGGTGGTGAGCCGGTGATGTGGAAGACGGGACACTCGCTCGTGAAGGCGAAGTTGCGTGAGACGGGTGCGCCGCTGGCGGGTGAGATGAGCGGTCACGTGTTCTTCAAGGATCGCTGGTACGGCTTCGATGACGGCCTTTACACCGGCGCGCGGATGCTGGAGATCCTGTCGCGGGTGGCTGATCCGAGCAAGTTGCTCAATGACTTGCCGAATTCGCTGTCTACGCCTGAGTTGCAACTGAAGTTGAATGAGGGTGAGAACTTCGAGTTGATCGGCAAGATGCAGAAGAACGCGAAGTTTACCGGCGCGGACGATATTGTGACGATCGATGGGTTGCGGGTCGAGTACCCGGATGGGTTTGGACTTGCACGGTCGTCGAATACCACGCCGGTGGTTGTGATGCGGTTTGAGGCGGATAGCGAGGAGGCGCTGAAACGGATTCAGGAAGATTTCCGTCGGGTGATTTTGGCGGAGAAGGCTGACGCTCAATTGCCGTTTTGATTTTGCTGGCGCTGGTGGACCGGGGTGGTCTGCTGGCGCTTTTGGTTTGGGGTGGTGTTGGGTTGCTGCTATTTGCGCTACCGCGCGGTTTGTTCTGGCTGTTCTTTTTTGCACTGTTAGCCACTGTCCGTGGCGGGATCTCATTTCACGAGTTATGCGCTGGCGTTCGGGACAGTGTTCTTTGCGGTCGGGGTTGATGCCGGGTTGCTGCTTTTCAGGCTACTGCGCGGTTTGTTCTGGCTGACTTCTTTAGCACTATTAGCCACTGTCCGTGGCGGGACTTCATTTCACGAGTTATGCGCTGGCGTTCGGGACAGTGTTCGTTGTGGTCGGGGTTGATGCCGGGTTGTTGCTGTTTAGGCTACCGCGCGGTTTGTTCTGGCTGACTTTTTTAACACTATTAGCCACTGTCCGTGGCGGGACTTCATTTCTTTTTCCAACGGCGAAAAAGAAACGAAGCAAAGAAAACGCCTCTCCACCGATGGCACATAAGTGTCCCGAGCGTGCAGTTCCGGACTGTTTGGTACTTCACAAGAACGCTCGACGCCGCAATCTAGAACACTTGAAACCCTCCCCCTCCGTAAACGGCAACCCACACGCTTCGCCACCAGTGTGGGAATCCTCTAATTAGGCTTCCGCGCTGCGCGCGCTGACGCTCAAACGCAGGGGTTGGCTGTACTGGTGACGAAGTCTTGGGCTAGTTCAAGATGTTGTAGGGCCGCTATGGGCTCAACCCGTTGTTTTACGTGGGCGAGGTTTCCGTATTGACTGCCACAGTTACTGGTGGCGAAGCGTGTGGGTATCCGTGTTCGGAGGGGGAGGGGTTCAAGTGTTCTGAATTCCGGCGTCGAGCGTTCTTCTGACGTACCAAACAGTTGTCACTGCACGCTCGGGACACTTAAGAATTAGCGGTTGGGAGGCGTTTTCTTTGCTTCGTTTCTTTTTCGCCGTTGGAAAAAGAAATGAAGTCCCGCCACGGACAGTGGCTAATAGTGCTAAAAAAGTCAGCTAGCAACGAACGCGCGGTAGCGTAAGAAGCAGCAACCCAGCATCAACCCCGACCGCCACCCCCCCCCCAAGCCCTCCGAAACCCCAAAAACCCACCCCCCACCCGAGCGCCAGCGGTAAACTCCGCCCAATCTCAAATTCCTCATCCAGCGTGCAAAAGATCTTGATCATCCGGGTGTCATCCCTCGGCGATGTCGTCCACAACATGCCGGCCATTGCCGATATCCGCCGCCGCCACCCCGACGCGCAAATCGACTGGCTGGTCGAAGAAAGTTTCACCGGCCTCGTCGAACTGGTCGAAGGCGTGCGCCGCGCCATCCCGTTTTCCCTGCGACGCTGGCGCAAACGCTTCTTCTCCTTCGATAACTGGCGCGAAATTCGCCGCTTCCGGCAAACACTCGCAGCCGAAAACTACGATCTCGTCATCGATTGCCAAGGCCTCATCAAGACCGCCTGGGTCGCAAGCTGGGCGCGCGGCATACTCGTCGGCCTAGGCAATCGCACCGACGGCGCCGGCTACGAATGGCCCGTGCGTTTCTTCTACAACAAACGCATCCCCATCGAAGCCCGCACGCACGTGGTCGAACGCACCCGCCAACTCGTGGCCGCCGCGCTCGGCGACCCGCCACCCGAAGCCACGGACAACATCGAGTTCGGATTGAATACCCGGCGCGCGGCGCTGGCCTTGTCGCAAGCAGACCTGAACCTGCCGGTGCCCTACGTGGTATTCGTCCACGCCACGTCCCGCGCCGACAAACAATGGCCCGACACCGCCTGGATCGAACTCGGCCAGTCACTGATCCGCCGCGGAGTATCGATTGTGTTGCCCTGGGGCAGCGACGCCGAACGCGAAACGAGCGAGAAACTCGCCAGGGAGTTCGGTGCGGCGGCCGTCGTGCCGCCGAAATTGTCGCTGCCGGCGGTGGTCGGGCTGATCGATGGCGCCGCAGCCACGGTCGGCGTGGACACCGGACTCGTGCACATCGCGGCGGCGCTCAAGCGGCCGACCATCGAGCTGTACAATTTCTCGACCGCCTGGCGCACAGGCGGCTACTGGTCGCCGCGCGTGGTGAATCTCGGCAGCGCCTCCCAGCATCCGACCTTGCAGCAAGTCAAGGCGACGCTCGCAGGGTTCGGGTTGTTGTAAAGCGCGTGTTGAAACGTCGCCGTGATACGTTGCCCCGAAACGTTTGCCTTGGTGGCATTGAAGGCAGCCCCTTTGAGGCCCATCAAGCTCTGACGTTTCATGCAGCGAGTTTTGCGGCCGGTTTGAGCGAAAATGCGGCTCACTCGTCGAATGGAAGCGCGTTTCCAGCTTGACCGTTCCCTCGCTCATCCAAACAATCGAAGGCTCATGACCGAATCTCAAATCATCGAAGTCGTTTCCGCCGACTGGCAGGGCCAACAGCTCTCCGTGCCGCGCGAAGCGCTGCTGGCCGGTGTCGAACGCGGCAAGGTGCTGTACTTTCCAAACCTGGCGTTTGCGATCGAAGGTGGCGAGCGCGCGCTGCTCGACCCCAAGGTCGCCGATCCACAACGCAAGAACATCAGCCTCGCGCCCAACGGCGGCGCGCTCGTCGGCGTGCTTGGCGACGCCGTCACGCAATCCGCCGTGCGTGCGCTGGTCGCGCGCTATCAGGCGAACGCGCGCTCGCTCGTGGATGGCCTTTTTCCCGAATATCGCGGCAAGCTGCGCGTGGCGCCGACAAGTCTGCGGCTGCACCAGGTGGAAACGCGCGAGACGTCGTGGCGCAAGGACGACAGCCGTCTTCACGTCGATGCCTTCCCGTCGCGGCCCAATTACGGCGAGCGCATCCTGCGCGTGTTCACGAATGTGAATCCGGATGGCGCCCCGCGCGTGTGGCGGGTCGGCGAGCCGTTCGAAGACATGGCAAAGCGCTTTTTGCCATCGATAAAATCGCCGGTTCCCGGCTCCGCGTGGCTCATGAACCTGCTGAAAATCACCAAGACACCTCGCAGCGAATACGATCACCTGATGCTTCATCTGCACGATTCAATGAAAGCGGACCTTGGTTATCAAAAGACTTCGCCGCAGCAGGAAATGCCGTTTCCGCCCGGCTGCGTCTGGGTATGTTTCTCCGATCAAACCTCGCACGCCGTAATGGCCGGCCAGTACATGATGGAGCAAACCTTCTTCCTTCCGGTGAACGCGATGGTGCAGCCTGAATGCGCGCCGCTCGGCATCTTGCAGCGCCTGAAGGGAAGGGCGCTGGTTTGAGCGCCGCCCGGCTTCAGTCCTCGACGGAGCGCCGATGCTGAGGCTCGTGTATCGCGCGCTATGGTGGATCGTCGCGCCGCTTGCCGTACTGCGGCTTTTGATCCGGTCGCGGCGGGAGCGTGGGTATCGCGAGCATATTGGCGAGCGGTTCGGTTTTGGCCCCGCGCGTCGTGGCGACGATCCTTCGCCGCTGATCTGGGTTCACGCGGTATCGGTGGGCGAGACACGCGCGGCGCAACCATTGATCGAAGCGTTGCAGCGCGCGTTTCCCGACGCCCGCATTCTCCTCACGCACATGACGCCGAGCGGTCGCGCGACCGGCGAGCAGTTGTTCGGCGAGCGTGTATCGCGCAGTTATCTTCCCTATGACTCCCCGTCGCTCGTGCGGCGGTTTTTGCGCGCGTGGCGGCCATCGATTGGCATCGTGATGGAGACGGAGGTCTGGCCGACGCTCATCGATGAGTGCAAGCACGCCGGCGTTCCACTGGTGCTGACGAACGCGCGGATGTCGGCGCGTTCGTTCAAGCGCGCGGCGAAATTCGGCACCGCAACGCGCGAAGTGTTCGGCGGTTTCACGCGGGTTCTGGCCCAGACTTCTTCCGACGCCGAACGCCTTGGCGCGCTGGGTGCGCGCAACATCGCGGTGCTCGGCAACCTCAAGTTCGATATGTCCGCACCGCCCGAACTCGCCGCACGCGGCCATGCGTGGCGCGCGGCGATCGGCGGCCGGCCGGTCTGGGTGGCGGCGAGCACGCGCGAAGGCGAGGAGGCGCTGGTCCTGCAGGCGTTCACCGCGCTGCGAAACCACGTGCCCGATGCGTTGCTGATTCTCGTGCCGCGTCATCCGCAACGTTTCGATGAAGTCGCCGCACTGATCAACGGCGCTGCGCTGACCCAGGCCCGGCGCTCGACGTGGGCGGGACGGGCGACCGCGGCCGGATCGGGTATCGATGCCGCGCCGCCTTTGCCCTTGGACATCAACGTCCTGCTCGGCGATTCAATGGGCGAGTTGGGCGCGTATTACGCGGCGTCGGATGTGGCGTTTATTGGCGGGAGTTTGCTGCCGTTGGGCGGGCAGAATTTGATCGAAGCGTGTGCAGCGGGGGTGCCGGTGTTGATTGGGCCGCATACGTTCAACTTCACGCAGGCAACCAACGATGCGATCGCGGAAGGCGCGGCGTTGCGTGTCAGCGACCCGGCAGCACTGGCGCGTGGCCTGCGCGATCTTTTCACCGATAAACCCCGCCGCCTGGCAATGAGCGCGGCGGCATCGGCATTCGCGGCGAAGCATCGCGGAGCGACGGCGAGGACGGTGGATGCGTTGGGGGTGTTGTTGCGGGCAAATGCCGAGGAAGCAGGAAACGGCTTTTCAATACACGATCCGGCGTGAAGCACGAGCCGGCGGTTGCTGACGCCGAGGCTAACGCCTTCCCGCCAGCAACCGCTCAAGACACGCCACAAACCGCTCGTTGCTGGCTTCGAGCCCGTAGTCCCGCGCGCGCCCCGACGCCGCGCGCATGAAGCCATCGCGTAGCGTGTCGTCCAGCAGCAGACGCGACATCGCCAGCGCCATCGCGTCGATATCGCCGATGGGAACCAGCAAGCCGAACTTGCCATCGTCGAGAATCTCGCGTGGTCCTGTCGGGCAATCGGTGGAAATCACCGGTTTTCCGAGCGCCAGCGCCTCGAGCAGGACCATCGGCATGCCTTCGTAGCGCGAACTCAGCACCAGCGCGCTCGCGCCCGCGACCACCGCGTGCGGATTGTTCCGATACCCCGTGAAGTGCACGCGTTCCCCCACGCCCAGCTCAGCCGCGAGCGCTTCCAGCTCGGCGCGAAAGCCGCCATCGCCCACGATCACGAGGTCTTCCTTCAGCGCGCCTTCATGGGTCGCGGCAAGGCGCGCATACGCACGCAGCAAGGTGCGGTGATCCTTCTGGATCTCATCGAGCCGCGCCACCGAAACTATGTACGGCCCGGGACATGGCGGCGTTTCCCGAGCGGCGGCGTTCTCGCGAATCCGGTCGATATCGATGGCGTTCGGCAGCACGAACACGTTGCGCAGATGTCCGTCGAAGAGCGCGGTCGCTTCTTCAGCCATGTGCCGGTTCAGCGCCGCAATGCCGTCGTAGCGGCCGTATTGGGCCAGCATGCGCTTCATTTTCCGGCGCCGGCCGCCGAGCCGGGCATCGAAACTGAAGTGATTCACCCCAAGCCACGCCGTGCCGAAGCGGCCGGCAAGCCGGCGCAAGGACATGTCGAAGTCGATGATGATGTCGTTACGCTGCGCCAACTCGGCCACGCGCGCTTTCACGTACGGACGCACGGCGAGCGTGTTGAACACATCGCGCCCGACGCGGCCAAGCTTGCTGAGCGTATGCGCGTAGCGGCGCTTTTGAAAGGTATTGAGCCAGGGTTTGTCGGTCAGGATCTCGACGGCTACGTCCGGTGGAATCTGCGCGCGAAATCGCTGCTCGAACGCAGGCGATGTGAACATCACCGAGAGCGTCACCGCATAGCGGGCGCGCTCGAAGATGCGTAACCATTGCATCAGCGAAGTCTCGATGCCGCCGTCGTTGAAATCCGCGACATGAAACAGCACGGAAACGCGGCCCGAAGACTGTTCTGCGGCCTTGGCAGGCGCGGAAGAGGCCACGGAAGCGCGTTCCAGTATCACGGCGGTGTCGGCGGGACTGTCGATCGGAATTCTCCTAGTTGCTGGCTACGGCCATAGGAATAATGAAGGCAATATCCTAACGCACTCGACATACCCGACGCAGTTTCCCCGCGTCCCGGACTTGCCCATGCCGGGGTTCAAACCTTCAACAATCCCTTCTTTTCGATAAAACTCACCACCTGATCGAGCCCGTCGAGCGCTTTCAGGTTGCACATCACGAAAGGACGTTCGCCACGCATCTTCTTGGCATCGGAGGCCATGATGTCGAGATTTGCGCCCACGTAAGGCGCGAGATCGATCTTGTTGATCACCAGAAGGTCGGATTTGGTGATACCCGGGCCGCCTTTACGGGGGATTTTTTCTCCGCCGGCGACATCGATTACGTAAATGGTCAGGTCCGACAATTCCGGACTGAACGTGGCCGCGAGATTGTCTCCGCCCGATTCGATAAACACGATATCCGCGTCCGGAAAGCGCTCGATCATCTGGTCGACGGCTTCCAGGTTGATCGACGCGTCTTCACGAATGGCGGTGTGCGGGCAGCCGCCCGTTTCCACGCCCATGATGCGTTCGGCTGGCAACGCGCCCGCCACCGTGAGGAGTCGCTGATCTTCTTTGGTGTAGATGTCGTTCGTGATGGCGACGAGGTCGTATTTTTCGCGCATCGCCTTGCAGAGCATTTCGAGCAGCGTGGTCTTGCCCGAGCCGACCGGGCCGCCCACGCCTACGCGCAACGGCGGCAGTTTTTTGGTGCGGCGTGCCGCGGCGGAATAGACAGGTGCGTTCATGGATTTGAGCTAGGAGCGGAATAAGCGCGAGTATTGCGACTCGTGACGTGCGGAAAGAATGCCGAGTTGCGGCGCAAAGGTGTTGATTTCGTCGGGCGAGGTCGCGAGCGCCCGCTGGACTGCGGTTTCAATGGGATCGCGCAGCGCCACGATGATCCGTTGCCCTGCGATCTGGCCGAGCGGCACGGCTTTCAACGCTGCTGCCGCCTGATTCTCCACCCACGCAAAGGCGTAGGCGGCGAGGGTGGCGTCGGGCGCGGCATCGTGGGCATAGGCGGCGAACGCGAATGCCGTTGGCTGCGAGACCGGCTTGATCGCGTTGAGCGTGGCGAGGCGCGCGGCGTCGCCCCATTCGAGTTGCGTGCACAACTGCGCAAGCGACCAGCCCATTTGCTGCGTCTCGCGGCGCAATTCCGCCGATTCACGGCTGGCGAGGAATTCTTCGTCGGCTTGGGTGAGTGCGGCGGCGTCGTGCGTCAGCCAGCGGTTCATCTGATGCGCAAGGAACGGGAGTTCGCCGCGCGCCAGCACGTTCGTCAGGCCGCTTGCAATCCAGTCGCGGGCGCTGTCGCCATCGTGGATAAAACCATGTTCTATCGCCGATTCCAGACCCTGCGAATAACTGAACGCACCGATAGGCAACGCCGGCGACGCCAGGTGCAGAAGCGCCGTGAGTTCAGCGGTGCGCATGACCGTGGTCGTGCCCTTCATGGCCTTCATGCCCGTGCGAGCATTGCGAATGGTCGCCGTGATCGTGCCCATGCGCGTGATCGTGCGAGTGGCCGTGATGTTCGTCGAAAACTTTTTGCGCGAGCGCATAGTCTTCCACGAACGTTTCGTCATGCCCGTGCTTGTGGCCGCCGCCATACGCGCCCGTTTCCGGCTGGAACTGCGTCAGTGCGTGATCCACCTGCGCGCCGAGGCGCTTCAACATGTCTTCCAGCACCGGATCGGCTTCCAGTTTCAATTGTCCCGCAGCCACTTCCACCGGCGTGTGGCGATTGCCCAAGTGGTACGCGGCACGCGTGAGCGTGACCGGGTCGTGCGCGTGAACCACCAGCACGTCTTGCGGAGCGGCGATCACGCGAACCAGACCGCCATCGTCGGCAACGAGGATATCGCCGTCGCGCAGTACCGTGCCGCGCGGCAGCACCAGCGCCACTTCCTCACCGTTGTCCAGCGTGGCGGCGAGGCGGCTTTTGCAGCGGTCATCGAAGGTGAGGGTGAGCGTCGGCGCGCGCTTGATCAGCGGCGCAGCCAGTTTCGCTTCGATACGTTTGTCGATCGTGCGCATTGAGGTCTCAGAAAAGGAAGTAGCGCTGCGCCATCGGCAGGACGGTTGCCGGCTCGCAGGTGAGCAACTGGCCGTCGGCTACGACCTGGTACGTTTCGGGATCGACGGTGATCGACGGCCTGTACGCATTGTGAATCATGTCGGCCTTCGAGATATTCCGGCAGTTCTTCACCGCGACCACCTGTTTCTTCAGACCGTACTTATCACCGATGCCGTCATCCAGCGCCATCTGCGAGACGAAGGTCAGTGATGTCTTGCCCAGCGCCCCGCCGCGCGTTGCGAACATCTCGCGATAATGCACCGGCTGCGGCGTCGGGATCGACGCGTTCGGGTCGCCCATCTGCGCGACGGCGATCATGCCGCCCTTCAAGATCATCGCGGGTTTCACGCCGAAGAACGCCGGTTCCCAGAACACGAGGTCGGCCCATTTCCCCGCTTCGATGGAACCCACTTCATGCGCGATGCCATGCGTGATCGCCGGGTTGATGGTGTACTTGGCGATGTAGCGTTTTGCGCGGAAATTATCGTTGCGCGCGTTGTCTTCGGGCAGCGCGCCGCGTTGCGTTTTCATCTTGTGCGCGGTCTGCCACGTGCGCATGACGACTTCGCCGACACGGCCCATTGCTTGTGAATCCGACGACAGCATGGACAACGCGCCCAGGTCGTGGAGGATGTCCTCGGCGGCGATGGTCTCCCGGCGAATGCGCGATTCGGCGAACGCGATATCTTCCGCAATGGATGGATCCAGGTGATGGCAGACCATCAGCATGTCGAGGTGTTCATCGAGCGTGTTGATGGTGTACGGCCGCGTAGGATTCGTCGAGGAAGGCAGCACGTTCGACTCGCCGCAGACCTTGATGATGTCCGGCGCATGGCCGCCGCCCGCGCCTTCGGTGTGATACGTGTGGATCGTGCGGCCCTTGAAAGCAGCGACGGTCGTCTCCACGAACCCTGCTTCGTTCAGCGTGTCCGTGTGGATGGCGACTTGCGTATCGGTATCGTCGGCAACGGATAAACAGTTGTCGATGGCCGCGGGCGTCGTGCCCCAGTCCTCGTGCAGCTTTAGCCCAATCGCGCCGGCCTTGATCTGTTCGATGGCAGGCGCGGGCAAGCTCACGTTCCCCTTGCCGAGAAAGCCGAGGTTGACCGGCCAGCCATCGGCGGCTTGCAGCATGCGTTCCAGGTGCCACGGACCTGGCGTGCACGTGGTCGCGTTCGTGCCGGTCGCGGGACCCGTGCCGCCGCCGAGCATGGTCGTCACGCCCGAGGCCAGCGCTTCATCGATTTGTTGCGGGCTGATGAAGTGAATATGCGAGTCGATACCGCCCGCCGTCACGATCATCCCTTCGCCTGCGATCACTTCGGTGGCGGCGCCAATCGCAATCGTCACGCCCGGCTGGATATCCGGATTACCCGCCTTGCCGATGGCAAACACGCGTCCATCCTTGATGCCGATATCCGCCTTCACGATGCCCCAGTAGTCGAGGATCAGCGCGTTCGTCACGACCGTATCCACGACTTCGGCATGCACGCGCTGCGACTGGCCCATGCCGTCGCGAATCACCTTGCCGCCGCCGAATTTCACCTCTTCGCCATAGGTGGTGAAGTCGCGTTCGACTTCGATCAGCAGGTCGGTATCGGCGAGACGCACGCGGTCGCCGGTGGTCGGGCCGAACATCTCCGCGTAGGCGCGGCGTCCGATGCGTAGCGTCATTTCAATAATCCTGAAGTAGAGATCAAAGCGGACCCATCACGAGGCCGTTGAAGCCAAACACCTTGCGGTCGCCGGCAAGCGCCACGAGTTCGACCGTGCGTTCCTGGCCCGGCTCGAAGCGCACTGCCGTACCTGACGCAATGTTCAGCCGGAAGCCGCGCGCCTTAGCGCGTTCGAACGTGAGCGCCGTATTGACTTCGAAGAAATGAAAATGCGAGCCGACCTGCACGGGCCGGTCGCCAGTATTCGATACCGTCACGGACACCGTCTCGCGGCCCGCGTTGAGTTCGTGCTCACCATCGTCGATGAGATATTCGCCCGGGATCATGCGCGGCTCCTTCAGGGAATCAGGGGATCGGATGGTGAACGGTCACGAGCTTGGTGCCGTCGGGGAAGGTGGCTTCTATCTGGATGTCGGGAATCATTTCCGCCACGCCGTCCATGACGTCATCGCGCGTGAGGAGGGTGGTGCCGTAGTGCATGACGTCGGCGACCGTGCGGCCGTCGCGCGCCGCTTCCATCAATGCCGCCGAAATAAAGGCGACGGCTTCCGGGTAATTGAGTTTCAACCCGCGTGCACGGCGGCGTTCGGCCAGCAATGCGGCGGTGAAGATCAGCAGCTTGTCTTTTTCGCGGTGAGTTAGCTTCATGGCTTGGACGTGTTTTAGTCAGGACGCGATTTTTGAAGAATCCTAGCATCGCTTCCCTACGATTTCATTGTATGAACTTGCGGAGTTCGACGGTCGTCGGCCGCTCGAAAATCTCTTCCGGCGTGCCGCTTTCCCACACGCGTCCCTGATGCATGAACACGACCTTGTTCGATACCCGCCGTGCAAAACGCATCTCGTGCGTGACCATGATGAGCGTCATGCCATCGGCGGCGAGGCTTTCGACCACGGCCAGCACTTCGCCCACGAGCTCGGGGTCGAGCGCTGACGTGATTTCATCGCAGAGAAGAACGGTGGGTTTCATCGCCAGCGCGCGTGCAATTGCCACACGTTGCTGTTGTCCGCCCGATAGTTGTTCGGGATAGGCGTTGAATTTATCGGCGAGGCCCACGCGTTCTAGCACCTGCTCGGCGGTGGCGCGTGCCTTCGCCTTGTGGACTTTCTTGACCACCGTCTGCGCGAGCATCACGTTCTGACCTGCGGTCAGATGCGGGAACAGGTTGTACTGCTGGAACACCATGCCCACTTTCAGGCGCAATGCGCGCAGGTCGGCGTGACGAGCATCGATGTGTTCGCCGTCGATTTCAATCGATCCTTCGTCGATGCTTTCAAGTCCGTTCAAGGTCCGCAGCAAGGTGCTCTTGCCAGAGCCGCTGCGCCCGATGATCGCCACCACCTGTCCCGGTTCCACCGAAAAATCGATGCCCTTCAGGACCTGGTTCGTGCCGAATTGCTTCTTGAGGTTTTGAGTTTCAACGAGCGGCATTCCATTTCCTTTCGAGCGTGCGCGCGTAACGGGTAAGCGGATAACAAATCACGAAGTAGATCACCGCAACGAGGCCGTAGACCACGAACGGCCGGAAGGTCGCGTTCGATATCATCGTGCCGGCCTTGGTGAGTTCGGTGAAGCCGATGATCGAGACGAGCGCCGTGTCCTTCACGGCCTGCACGCCGAAACCGACCGTAGGCCCAATGGCGATGCGCGTGGCTTGCGGAATGATCACGTGACGCAGTTGCTCGAAGTAGTTCATCGCAAGGCTCGACGATGCTTCCCATTGACCCTTGGGAACCGCTTCCACGCAGCCGCGCCAGATTTCGGCGAGATACGCGCTCGTGAACAGCGTGAGTCCGACCGTTGCCGCGATCCAGGGTTGAACTTCAACGCCGAGCAACGGCAGGCCGAAGAACACGAGGAACAGTTGCATCAGGAGCGGCGTGCCCTGGAAGATCTCGATGTAGACCTTCACGATAGTCCGCAACACGCGCGAACTCGATACGCGCATCACCAGCAGCACGAAGCCCACGATCCCGCCCGCCACGAACGAGACGATCGACAGCACGATCGTCCAGCGCGCCGCGAGCAGCAAGTTGGTGAGGATCTGTTCGAAGGTGAATTCGATCATCGCGCGCCTCGCATGTTGCGGGCGAACATGCGCCTGCCGGCTTCGTTGAGCAGAAAGCGCAGGATGATCGCCATCACGAGGTACATCGCGGTGATCAGGAAGTAGGTTTCGAACGCGCGGAAATTGCGCGACTGGATGTAGCTCGCCGCGTATGTCAAATCAGACACCGATATCTGCGATACGACCGCCGAACCTAACATCGTGATCACGATCTGGCTGGTCAGCGCCGGAAACACCTTGGCGATGGCTTGCGGCAGGACCACGTGCCGGAAGGTCTCGCCGCGCGTCATCGCAAGCGATGCCGCCGCTTCGAGATGTCCTTTAGGCACGGCCGCGATTCCCGAGCGGATGATCTCGACCGAATACGCGCCGAGGTTCAGCGTCATTGCCAGGACGGCCGCGACGTATTCATCGATGCGGATTCCCAGCGCCGGCAGCCCGAAGAACACAAAGAACAACTGGACGATGAACGGCGTATTTCTGATTGCCTCCACATAGCCGCCCACGAACGAGCGCAGCGCCGGATATTTGCTGCCTTTGCCCGCCGCACCGAGGATGCCGACCGTGAGGCCGAGCACCGTCGATACAGCGGTGAGCCCCAGCGTGACCGCCGCGCCGCTCACGAACATGCCGGCGTACTGCCCGAGGTCGCCGAACTGAAGTTGATATGCCATTGACCGGCGCCTTGTTGTTTTATTTCAGATGATCGAGCGAGATTTCAGACTTCACAGACCGGCCGGCAGCGGCGCCTTGAACCACTTTTGCGACATGGCTTCGAGCGTGCCGTCCTTCTTCGACTGGGCAATGGCGGCATCGACCTTGGCGAGCAGGCGCGGTTCGTTCTTGTTCATGCCGACGAAACACGGCGAGTTCTTGATCACGAATTTCGGTTCCGGACGGCGCGGCGGATTCTTCGCGAGGATCGCCGCCGCCACGATGTTGCCCGCCGCGATCAACTGGACCTGACCCGAGAGAAACGCCTGGATGGTCGCGTTGTTGTCCTCGAAGCGCTTGATATTTGCGGTCGGCGCCATTTGCGTCAGCGCGATTTCTTCGAGCGCGCCACGGGTCGCGCCGACGGTCTTGCCGTTCAGGTCGGCCGGGCCGGTGACCTTGATATCGGCGGGACCGAATACGCCCTGGAAGTACGGCGCGTATGCGGCGGAAAAGTCCATGACCTTCTCGCGATCCGGCGTTTTGCCCAGCGACGAAATCACGAGATCCACTTTGTTCGTCGTCAGGTACGGGACGCGGTTCGCGCTGTTCACGGGAACCAACTCCAGCTTCACGCCCAGCGATTTGGCGAGCAGCGCTGCCATATCGATGTCGTAGCCCTGCGGTTTCATGTCCCCGCCGACCGCGCCGAATGGCGGGTAATCTTCCGGCACCGCGACTTTGAGCGTGCCGGCTTTCGTGATGGAGTCGAGCGCGTCGGCGTGGGCGGTGATCGAGGTCAGGGAGAGCGCCGGAATGGCGAGAAGGGCGGAGGCGAGCGTGCTGAATGCGAACCGAAGGGCGGTGCGGCGAAGCGTGCTGATCATTTGTCTGCTTTCCTTGAGGCTGTGTGGCGCGGTGCGTATCGTCTATTGGATGCACTCGTCGGAAAGGTGTTTAAGCGAGAGTCGTGCCACCGGGTTTGCGCCTTGATGGTAAAGGCTGTGCGTCGTACGTGTTTGAGCGATGCACAAATTATGGGCTTTTTTATGCGCTCTCGTGGTGCCAGTTTTCTGCGTACTTACCCGGCTACGTAGTCCAAAGCCGCAACGGTTTTGCATCGATGCCGTGAATGATCGGACGCAACGTTGACCAGCATTGCGTCATCAAAAGCTGTAGCGGCTCCATGGAATGGCTCGCGGCGCGCACGATCAGAACGCCCGGCGTCACGCACGACGCGGCGGCGCGGACGGTGTCGTTGAAGGGGATATTTGCGGCGATGGATTCCGCCAGCGCGTCGTCGCAAGCGGAACCGATTGCCCAGAGCGTGCCGTAAGCAGGAAAACCGGCGAGACCTTGCGGCGCCTTGCGCAGCGGATCGTCGGCCGTGAGCAGCGTGCGTTCGAACCAGCGCAGCCGGCCTGTGTTGTCCTTGATGCGGGCGATCGAGGCGAGCTTTCCCTCGGACCATCGTTCGCCCGCTGCCTGACGGCCCAGCTGCATTGCGTCCCAGCCGATAGCCGTGGCGGTCTCATCCAGCGTCAGCGTGAAATCCAGCGCCACATTCGACGACTCGAACACAATGTTGTTCTGCGGCAGCCAGTCGAGCTTCGCGTTCGCGCCAACATGGATGTTGATGCGCTGCGTGGCGAGCTTGCCGTTCGCCTTGTACCACTTGGTCGCGCCGGGCGTGGTGATGACAGCGTGCGTTTGCGCGGCCAGATCGATATCGATAGCCAGCCGGTCACCGCCCGCCACACCGCCCGGCGGATGCACGATCACCGCGTGGCAGATGGCATCGCCTTCCGGGTACAGCGCGCGCTGCATGCGCAATGGGCCAACATGCCTGCGATGCGTAAGCGCCGTACGCGCCGGCGACTGTTGCGTGAAGCCAAGTTCGAGTTTGCCATGCCATTCGTCAGCGTCGGGCAAGGGCAAGAGTGCAGCGATAGGTTCGTGATGCATAAGGCGTCAAAGATCGGGACGAGCCGCCATGTTACGGCGTGCGTCAGACAGCGATCAACTCCCGCACGCCTTGCGCTTCCATATCCGCGCCCGCGCCACCCGCGACAATCTCGCCGCGGCTCATTACCCAATACCGGTCGGCGAGTTCGCGTGCGAAGTCGTAGTACTGCTCGACGAGCAACACGGTCATGCCCATTTCATCGACGAGTTGGCGCAACGTGCGCCCGATATCCTGAATGATCGATGGCTGAATGCCCTCGGTGGGTTCATCGAGAATCAGCAGTTGCGGTTCGCTCATCAGCGCGCGGCCAATCGCTAGCTGTTGCTGCTGGCCGCCCGACAAATCCCCGCCGCGCCGATGCTTCATCTCTTTGAGCACGGGAAAAAGCTCGTAGATCCGGTCCGGTACTTTCGATGGCGACTTGCGGCTCGCCGCGCCCACCAGAAGGTTTTCCTCGACCGTCAGCCGCCCGAAGATATCGCGTCCTTGCGGCACATAAGCAAGACCGCTCGATACGCGCTTGTAAGTCGGCATGGATGAAATCTTCGCGCCGCGCCATGAAATCGTGCCGCTTTTCGTGGGGACGACGCCCATCAGGCAGCGCAGCAAAGTAGTCTTGCCCACGCCGTTGCGGCCAAGAAGTACGGTGAGTTTTCCATCGGGCACGGTCATCTTCACATCGCGAAGGATGTGGCTGCCGCCGTAGAACTGGTTGAGTGAATCGACTTCGAGCATTTCTGGATTCCCGTGTTGGCCAAATTAGCGGCCGAGGTACGACTCGATCACCTTCTCGTTGCGCTTCACTTCGTCGAGCGTGCCGTGCGCGAGGACGCTGCCTTCTGCCATCACCGTCACGCGGCCTGTTTCGCCGGACAGCGCCGCGACGAATTCCATGTCGTGCTCGACGACCATCATCGAACAGGTGCCGCGCAGCTTGTTGAGCAACTCGGCGAGCTGCATGGTCTCGTGATCCGTCATGCCGGCGGCGGGTTCATCGAGCAGAAGCAGTGCGGGTTGCTGCATCAGCAGCATGCCGATTTCCAGACGCTGCTTCTGGCCGTGCGACAACTCGCCGGCGAAGCGCGTGGCGTCGGCTTCGAGATGGATCAGTTCCAGCGTTTCTTCAATGCGCGCCTGCGCCTCGCGATCCAGCTTCGACCTGAGTGATGCGAGCCATCCCTTGTCGGTTTTCATCGCGAGTTCGAGGTTTTCCCAGACTGGATGATTCTCGAACACGGTGGGCTTCTGGAACTTGCGCCCGATACCCGTGCGCGCGATCACCGGCTCCGACATGCGCGACAGATCGAACGTCTGCCCGAGAAAAACCTTCCCCGAATCCGGACGGGTCTTTCCGGTGACGACGTCCATCATCGTGGTCTTGCCCGCGCCGTTCGGGCCGATCACGCAGCGCAGTTCGCCGACGTCGATAGACAACGTCAGCTTGTTCAGCGCGCGAAAACCATCGAAGCTCACGGTCACGTCTTCGAGATAAAGAATCGTGCCGTGCGATACGTCGATAGCGCCCGGATCCAGCACATGGCCCAGGCCCGTGATGCCGTTCTGGTTACGCTCGTTGAGTTCGGGTAAGGGCGGCAGGTCCACGATCAAGGCGTTGTATGCGTTAGGTGAGGTCAATGAGGTGATCAATGTGAATGCCCTCCGGCTTTCTTCTTGCGCATCGCCATGTCGATAAGACCCATGATTCCGCTTGGCAGCAACAAGGGCACGAGCGTGAAGATCAGGCCCAGAAAGAACAGCCAATACTCAGGAAAGTTCGCCGTAAAAAAGCTCTTCGCGCCATTCACCGCAAACGCGCCGATGATCGGTCCAATCAACGTTCCGCGTCCGCCAACGGCCACCCAGATCGCCATCTCGATGGAATTCCCCGGCGACATTTCATTCGGGTTGATAATGCCGACTTGCGGTACATACAACGCGCCCGCGATGCCGCACAACACGGCGGACACGGTCCAGATGAAGAGCTTGTACGCGAGCGGGCTATAGCCCAGGAACATCAGCCGCGCTTCGCCATCGCGTACACCGGTTACGACGCGTCCGAGCTTCGACGTGACAATCGCCCGCGCCGCGATAAACGCGAGGATCAGCACGCCGAGCGTCATCAGGAACAGCACGGTCCGCGTGCTTGCCGCGGTGATCGGAAATCCCGCAATGCGCTTGAAGTCGGTAAAGCCGTTGTTGCCGCCAAATCCTGTTTCGTTGCGATAGAACAGCAGCATCGCGGCGAAGGTCATGGCTTGCGTGATGATCGAGAGATACACGCCCTTCACCCTCGAGCGGAAGGTGAAGAATCCGAACACCCACGCCAGCACGCCCGGCACCACGATCACCAGCAACAACGCGTACCAGAGGTGCTCGGTGCCTTGCCAGTACCAAGGCAACTTGTGCCAGTCGAGGAACACCATGAAGTCGGGCAGGTCGCTCTGATAATTCCCTTCACGTCCAATGGAGCGCATCAGGTACATGCCCATGGCGTAGCCGCCGAGCGCGAAGAAGAGCGCGTGCCCGAGACTCAGGATGCCGCAATAACCCCACACGAGATCGAGTGCCAGCGCGCCGATCGCGTAGCACATGAGCTTGCCGACCAGCGTCATCGAATAAGCGCTGAGGTGGAACGCGCTCGACTCGGGAAGTACCAACGCGGCGATGGGCACGCAGATGCCCATTGCAATGATGAATGCGATCAGCGCAACCCAGCCGCTGCGCGGCAAGAGGGCGGCGCGCGGCGGCAGGCCCAAGGCGAAGCCTTCGCGCTTCGCCTGATCGTCGGGTTGTGGCGCGACATCGAGATTCGCGGAGACGTTGGGTGTATTCATCTCAAACCTCGGCGCTTCGGCCCTTCAGTGCAAACATGCCCTGAGGACGCTTCTGGATGAACAACACGATCAGCACGAGCACCGCAATCTTCGCGAGCACCGCGCCCCAGAACGGCTCGATCGTCTTGCTGACAAGCCCGAGCCCGAAGCCGCCGATAACCGTACCCGCCAGTTGTCCGACGCCGCCGAGCACGACCGTCATGAATGAATCGATGATGTAGCTCTGCCCCAGGTCAGGTCCGATATTGCCGATTTGCGACAGCGCGCATCCACCCAATCCGGCAATGCCCGCGCCGAACGCGAACGCATACGAATCGACACGTGCCGTCTTCACGCCGACACACGCTGCCATACGCCGGTTCTGCGTGACGGCGCGCACGAAGAGGCCGAGGCGCGTCTTGGTCAGCACGACCCAGGCAAGCAGCACGACGACCAGCGAGAAGCCGAGGATGGTGATGCGGTTATAAGGCAGGATCAGGTTCTGCATGACGGACACGCCGCCGCTCATCCACGACGGGTTCGTCACCTGCACGTTCTGCGCGCCGAAGATCGTGCGCGTTGCCTGAATCAGGATCAGGCTGATGCCGAACGTGGTCAGCAGCGTTTCGAGCGGACGTCCGTAGAGATGTTTCAACACCACCCGTTCCAGCACGATACCCACGACCGCGGCCGCGGCAAACGAAACCGGCACGGCAAACAGCGGATACCAGTTGAACGCAGCGGGCGCGTAATGCTGCACGAGGTTCTGAACCACATACGTGGCATACGCGCCGATCATCAGGAACTCGCCGTGCGCCATGTTGATCACGCCGATCAATCCATACGTGATTGCGAGGCCGAGCGCGGCCAGCAACAACACGCTTCCCAGCGATAGACCCGCGAAGATCGTGCCGACAACCTGTCCGCGTCGTTGAATGGAATCGAGTTCCTCAATGCCCGCCTGCGCCGCTGCACGCACGCGCGCATCGGGTTCGGCGAAGGTGCCGTCGGCGTTCTTCACCACGATCGGGCGCAGCAATTCGTTCATGTCCAGGTCGTGGCGCGCCGCGACCAGTTGCACGGCTTCGAGGCGTTTGTTGGCGTCGGTATCGTGGAGGGCGGTCGTGGCCCAGAGCGTATCGAGGCGCTTTTTCAGCGTGGGATCGGTCTCTTGCGCGCGGGCTTTATCGACGAGCGGTTTGATCGACGGGTCGGCGTTCTTCAGCAATTCATTTATTGCTGCACGGCGCTTTTCGATATCCGGCGACGACAATTGCAACCCCGACAACGCGCCCGCTACCTTTGAGCGCAGCAGGTTGTTCAGCGTGACCGGTTGCGCGTCGGGCGCTTCCACGGTCTTGTTGGTCAGCGGGTCCTTGTTGCCGTCGTCGGTCTGGATCAGGACACGGCCGGCGTCGGTGGCGACCAGGGAGCTGTCGGCGAGCGCGTTCAGAACCGCGACCGAGGGCGCGTCGGCGTTGGCGATCAGTTTGTCGATGGCGGCGGACTTGGCATCGAAGTCGTCGGCCGCGAGGGGTGCGAGGTCATCGGCGGAGAGCGCGGCGAACGCGGCGAGGGGCATGCAGGCAATCAGGATTGCGCAGAGGCCACGGCGAGCGAAGCGAAGAATCGAATCAGTCATGAATGGCCTGTCAGGTAGAACGTACGAACCGCCGCTCTTGTATTTATGCTTCGAGCGCGGCGGTCCGGTCTTCGACTCAATACTTACCGAGGCTTACGCAACACGACGGCGGCGCAGGAACTCCGGAATCGAGCTGACCACATCCGGCTTGTTTTCGTTACCCGGAATGTACGGGCTCCACGGTTGCGCGCGGATTGCAGTCTTCGTGCGCCACACGACGTTGAACTGACCGTCCGCACGCACTTCGCCGATCATCACCGGCTTGTGGAGATGGTGGTTACCGTCCATCTCGAGTGTGAAGCCCGACGGCGCCGCGAACTTCTGGCCGACCATAGCCACGCGCACTTTATCGACATCGACGCTCTTCGCTTTTTCAACCGCCTGCTTCCACATATGGATGCCGACGAAGGTCGCCTCCATCGGGTCGTTCGTCACGCGCTTCGTGCCGCCCGGCAGGTTGTTCTTCTTCACCCAGTCGGCAAACATCGCCTTGAACTTCGTGTTCTCGGGGTTCTTCAGCGACATGAAGTAATTCCATGCGGCCAGATTGCCGACCAGCGGTTTTGTATCGATACCGCGCAATTCTTCTTCGCCAACCGAGAACGCGACGACCGGAACGTCCGTCGCTTTCAGGCCCTGGTTGCCGAGTTCCTTGTAGAACGGCACGTTCGAATCGCCGTTCACGGTCGAGATCACGCAGGTCTTGCCGCCTTGCGAGAACGTCTTGATGTTCGCCACGATGGTCTGATAGTCCGCGTGGCCGAACGGCGTGTAGACCTCTTGAATGTCTTCGTCCTTCACGCCCTTCGAGTGCAGGAACGAACGCAGGATCTTGTTCGTCGTGCGCGGATAGACGTAATCGGTGCCGAGCAGGAAGAAGCGTTTTGCTGCGCCGCCTTCCTTGCTCATCAGGTACTCGGTTGCGGGAATCGCTTGCTGATTCGGCGCCGCGCCCGTGTAGAACACGTTCTTCGACATCTCTTCGCCCTCGTACTGCACCGGGTAGAAGAGCAGGCCGTTGAGTTCCTCGAACACCGGCAACACCGATTTCCGCGATACCGACGTCCAGCAGCCGAACGTCACCGCCACTTTGTCCTGCGAGATCAGTTGGCGGGCTTTTTCGGCGAAGAGCGGCCAGTTCGATGCCGGGTCGACCACCACCGGTTCCAGTTGACGCCCGAGCACGCCGCCGCTTGCATTGATCTGGGCGATGGTCATCAGCGCAGTGTCTTTCAGCGATGTCTCGGAGATCGCCATCGTGCCCGAGAGCGAATGGAGAACGCCGACTTTGATCGGTCCGGTATCGGCGGCCTGCGCTTTTGTGATGGGCAACTGGCCCGCAACGGCCAGTGCGCCCGACATGGAGCCGAATTTCAGGAGACTGCGTCGTTTCATGTAATTCCCCTTGCCGATATGTTTGTTTTAAAGCGGGTGTCTATGGATTTTTAATATCGCTGACGGAGAGTCAGTCAATAGGACACTGCAAGGGGTATGCCAATGAGTAGGAAATGCCGGACTGGCTTGGGTTTCAGGCTGGTCGGGGCGAGGACGCACGCCGACGGGATTCGTCGGATGCATGGTTTTGGTGCGTGGGTATGTGTCGCGCTTTGTCTCGGTGCGCGGTGCGACGGGTTAGCGCAGGTGTTTGGCCCGCGACAGCGACTTTCGTTTCGATCGATTCGTTGTCCAGTAGCTTTTCTTTGGATCGAAAACTCAACACATATCGATTCAAAAATGGCGAAAGCCGCCGACGCAGCGTTTGCAATGAATCAAATCTGACGGAGCGTAACTTTGGGTCGCAGGCCTTGCCGGCCTGCGAGTTTCGATGCTCGACTTATGCTGGATTCAGTGCATCGACAATTGCACGCCCTGCTGAACCATCAGTTCCACGTGCGCTGTCGAGTGTTCAAAGACGTCGTAGGCGACGCCTCCGATCGTGGCTTTACCCTGGCGTTCCCAATCACCATCGGCGATTCCTGCTACCCGGGTATTGGAGAGTTCCACGGCATCCGCGGCCTTGCCGTTGACCATGAATTGTTGCTTGCCATCCGCCCTGAACAGGTCGGTCTCGCCGAGATTCAATACGTCGATCATTGAAATCTTCAGGGTGTTGTTCTGACCGCCAAGATCAATGCGTTCAATTCCTGTGACTGTCGATCCGACAGTCTTGCCAGTGAGCGATGTCAGGTCGATTAGCTGGTGATCGTCCGCGATTGTGAGCGAGTGTTATCGATTGACGATCCGCTTCGGCACGCTCAGCGCGAGTAACCCGCCAAGCACCATGAACGCGGCCAGCATATACATCCCGCTGGCATTTGATGCGGTGGCTTGCTTCAACCACCCCACGAGATAGGGGCTGAGAAAACCCGCCAGATTCCCGAGCGAGTTAATCATCGCGATGCCGGCAGCGGCGCCTGTCCCGGCCAGAAACGCCGTAGGCAGACTCCAGAACAGGGGCAGGGTGGTGAGAATGCCCATTGTCGCTAACGTGAGACCGAGCATCGCCAGGGGCGTGTTCGTCGACCACACGACCGATAAAACCAGTCCCAACGCTCCCACCGCAGCCGGCACCGCAATATGCCACCGCCGTTCGCCACGTTTATCCGCACTGCGTGCAACAAGCAGCATCCCTATCACCGCCGCGCCGAACGGAATCGCAGACAGCAAACCGATATTCAGCGCGTCCGTCACTCCAGTCGCCTTGATGATCGTCGGCAGCCAGAAGCTCACGCCGTAAAGGCCCATCACGAACGAGAAATACGTCAGGCTCATCAGCCACACACGGCCGCTTTTGAGTACTTCGCGCACGGGCATGTCGACCTTCTCGACATTGTCCTTCGCGATATTCCGTTCCAGCAGCTCACGCTCTTCCACGCTCAGCCACTTGGCCTTCGCAATCCGGTCGTCCATGAAAATGAAGACCAGCACGCCGACCACGATCGATGGTATGCCTTCCAGCAAGAACAGCCACTGCCACGAATGCCAGCCGTTGACGCCATCGAAGTTCTTCATGATCCAGCCCGACACCGGGCCGCCAATCAAACCCGATATGGCAATCGCGGTCATGAACAACGTCGTCATGCGTCCGCGCCGGTCGGCCGGGAACCAGTACGTGAGGTACAGGATGATGCCAGGGAAAAATCCCGCTTCGGCCACGCCCAATAAAAAGCGCATTACGTAGAACATGGTGGGCGTGGTGATGAACATCGTCAGCGCCGAGAGGATGCCCCACGTGATCATGATCCGCGCTATCCATACCCGCGCGCCGACCTTGTGCAGGATGACGTTGCTCGGGATCTCGAAGATGAAATAACCGAAGAAAAAGATGCCCGCGCCGAAGCCATAGACAGCGTCGCTCAAGCCGAGATCGGTGGACATCTGCAACTTGGCGAAACCCACATTCACGCGGTCCAGATATGCGACCACATAACAAAGCAGCAACAGGGGCGACAGGCGCCACGCGACTTTTTTGTACGTTGCCGCTTCGAAGGCCGAAGGCGGCGCGCCCGCGCCCGGTCCGTGATACTCACCCGCAGTACTCGCCATGCTGTCTCCTGAATTTTATTATCGGTCGGAACAACGATTCTAGTCGTTGGCAATGGCCCTTAAGCATCTGTTTTATATGGGGAAAACACCAAGCGAGGCGTCTTCCCCGAAGGCACTAGACGCAACGTCCGCCATCCACCTCCAGCGCCACGCCGGTGATGAACTCTGCGTCGTCGGAGGCCAGGTACAAGGCCGCGTTCGCGATGTCTTGCGGTGTCGAGAGGCGTCCCAACGGAATCGAGGAGAGGAACTTCTGCCGGTTCGCGGGCGTGTCTTCCACGCCCATGAATTCGGACAGCAAACCCGTTTCGCCCATCACCGGGTTGATGCAGTTCACGCGTATCCGGTCGGGTCCTAACTCGACCGCCAGCGCCTTGCTCGCAATGATCACCGCCGCCTTGCTGCCGTTGTACCAGACCAGACCGGGGCGCGGCCGCACGCCTGCCGTCGATGCCACGTTGATGAACGACCCGCCGCCCACCGACCGGAAGTAGGGCACGAATTGCGTGACGCTGTGATAGATGCTCTTCACGTTCACCGCATAAACGCGGTCGAATTCGGCTTCGGTGACTTCCATCACCGGCTTGTTCCTGTGCGTCGTGCCGGCGTTGTTCACCACGACCTGGATGCTGCCGAAGTCTTCGATGGCGGCATCGAACAGCGTCTTCCAGTCGGCCTGTTTCGTGACATCGCCGGCGACCGCGATCGCCTTGCCGCCGCTCACGGCAATCTCGCTCGCAACGCGTTCCGCCGATGCCCCGTTGAGGTCGTTCACCAACACGTTTGCGCCTTCCCGCGCGAATGTCTTCGCGATTCCTTCGCCGAATCCCGATCCGCCGCCCGTCACAATTGCTGTCTTGCCTTGCAGTCTCATGTCGTCTCCAAGTTGTAATTACTTAACCGTGTTTGATCGCAATGGTTTTAAGCACCGTGAATCCATACAACGCCTCGAAGCCTTTTTCACGGCCGTGTCCTGAATGTTTGACGCCGCCAAACGGCAGTTCCACGCCACCGCCCGCACCATAATTGTTGATGAACACTTGCCCCGATCTCACCTTCCGGGCAATGCGCATCTGCCGTCCGCCATCACGTGTCCAGACGCCCGCAACCAGGCCGAAGTTGGTGCCGTTGGCGAGTTTCAGGGCATCGGCTTCATCGTCGAAAGGCATGGCGCACAGGACCGGGCCGAACACCTCTTCCTGTGCCAGACGGTGCGATGGTGGGACATCGCGCAAGAGCGTCGGCGCCTGATAAAAGCCTGCTTCGGGCGCTTCCGATACCACCTCGCCGTGCGCGGCCATCGCGATTCCGTCATGCTGTGCATCGGAGAGAAAATCCCACACGCGCTGCTGCTGCTTCGCGCTGATGAGCGGTCCGCAATCCAGGTCGAGCTTGCTCGGCCCGACCTTCAGCGCGCTGAACGCTTCGCTCAAACGATCCAGCAGCGGCTCATACGCCGATCGTTCGATCAACACGCGGCTGCCCGCCGAACACGTCTGCCCGGCGTTCTGCACGATTGCCGAAACCAGGACCGGGATGGCGGCGTCGAAATCGGCATCGGCGAAGACGATCTGCGGCGACTTGCCGCCGAGTTCGAGGGTGACGGGCACGTGGTTATCGGCGGCCATCTTGACGACGGCGGCACCCGTTACCGGCGACCCGGTGAATGAGATGTGATCGATACCCGCGTGCCGCGCGAGCGCCGCTCCGGCTTCGTATCCATAGCCCGTGACAATGTTCAGTGCTCCCTCCGGCAATCCGGCTTCGGCGGCGAGCTCGGCGATCCGCAATATCGATAAACACGCGTCTTCTGCCGGTTTCACCACGCACGCGTTGCCCGCCGCGAGCGCCGCGCCGACGCTGCGTCCAAAAATCTGCAACGGGTAATTCCACGGCACGATGTGCCCGGTCACGCCGTGCGGCTCGCGGATGGTCAGCACGGTGAAGCCGTTCTGGTAGGGCAGGGTTTCGCCATGGAGCTTGTCGGCGGCGCCCGCATAGAACTCGAAGTACCGCGCGATACCGGCGGCATCGGCGTGCGCCTGCTTGAGCGGTTTGCCTGTATCGCGTGCTTCGAGTTGCGCGAGCTCTTCCTGATGAGCGGCGATGATCATCGACAGCCGGTACAACACGCGCCCGCGATCCGCCGCGCTCGCATGACCCCAGGCGCCTTCGTAGGCGCGGCGCGCCGCCTGGACCGCCCGGTCGATATCCGCAGCATTGCCGCGGCCGAGTTGCGCGAAAACCTGGCCATCGGAGGGATCGAGGACGGGAATCGTCTCGTTGCTCGCCGCCGCAACCCACTTGTTGCCGATGAAATGCTTTGCCTCTTCCATGCCTGACTCCTGTCTCCGTAGCTTGGTTGGATGGACACACGCGGTTCGTTTCCGGGCCAACGGCCATGCCGCGCACGATGCTTCTAGCCTGCTTTACGCTGTTTTTCCGGACGCGTAGTGACGCCGGAGTGCGCGCTTCGATTGGCTATAATGACGTAAATACGCGGCTTGATGGGCGCGCATGCGGCACGAAATCAGCGTTGCGGCCCGGCCGTTCAATTTTTGCGTGGGTTGCCGCAACGCAGCAAAGCCTGGTTTTCGCCGCGTACCGGCTCCGTCTGGTTCGTCTACTTCCCGACCCCGAATTTCCACTTTGAAGAGAGTGCACATGAGCTTCAACAACGTACCCGCAGGCAAGGATCTTCCGCAGGACTTCAACGTGATCATCGAGATCCCGGCGCAAAGCGATCCGGTGAAGTACGAAGCGGACAAGGACATGGGCCTGCTCGTGGTCGATCGTTTTATCGGCACGGGCATGCGTTACCCGGCCAACTACGGTTTCATTCCGCAAACGCTTTCCGGCGATGGCGACCCGGTCGATGTGCTGGTGATCACCCCGTTCCCGCTGCTGGCAGGCTCGGTGGTTCGCGCACGCGCCCTGGGCATGCTGCAGATGACAGATGAATCGGGCGTCGATGCCAAGCTGGTCGCAGTCGCGCACGACAAGATCTGCCCAATGACGGCGCACATGAAGACGGTCGATGACGTGCCTGAATATCTGAAGGATCAGATCAAGCATTTTTTCGAGCATTACAAGGCGCTCGAGAAGGGCAAGTGGGTGAAGGTCGAAGGCTGGCAGGGCGTGGACGCAGCCCACAAGGAAATTACCGAAGGCGTGGCGAACTTCAAGAAGTAAGCTTAGCCGCCAGCTTTTGAAGTATCGAAGACCACCCGGTCCTGCCTCACGGCAGGACCGGGTGGTTTTTTCATGTCTCGATCGGCGGGACTTCGTCGGCTTCCGCGGGCATCACGTCCACGAGCGTCAATTCGCCCGCGACCAGCTTCCATTTCCTCGGCGTCGTCAGTCGCTTCACCCAATACTCCGCCCGCGAAGCCTCAGCCCGGCCGCTCAGTTCGAACGACGCCCGTACGGCCACCGGCTTGCGCGATCGCGTGTACCTCGCGCCGTCGCCGCTCAGATGCTTGGCGAAACGCGCATCGACATCGGTGGCAATCCCGGTATAGAGACTTCCGTCGGCGCATTCTATGAGATACAGGAACCAGGGCATGAGTCTGAAGGTGGACGTCGGATGCCACGCATTATCCCTCAAGCCTCCCTCATAAACCCCGCTCCGACAAAAACCCGCGACTTCGGCGAGAATAACCATTCCGCGCTGCATCAAGCGCATGGCAATAGCCACGAACAAGCCCGAAGCGAGGTAAGCCCGTTGAACCGCACGGTCGAAATACATGTGGTCGATTCGCTCGACACCGTGAGCCCGGACGAATGGAACCGTCTTGCCGGCGACAACCCGTTCGTCCGCCACGAATTCCTCTCGGCGATGCAGGACACGGGCTGCGCGGTCGCGCGAACCGGCTGGCGTCCGCATTTCCTGCTGCTCAAGCGCGACGGCAAACTCGCCGGCGGCATGCCGCTCTACCTCAAGAAACACTCGCGCGGCGAATACGTTTTCGACCACGCGTGGGCCGACGCCTTCGAGCGCAACGGCATTCCGTATTATCCGAAGGGCTTGTCGGCGGTGCCATTTTCGCCGGTGACCGGTCCCCGCCTGATCGCCGCCACGCACGAGGAGCGCGTGATGCTGGCGCGCGGGGCGATCGAGTTGTCGAAGCAGTTGGAGTTGTCGTCGCTGCATGTGCTGTTTCCACAGGAACAGGATCTCGAAGCGTTGACCGAAGCGGGTTACATGCTGCGCGAAGGCGTGCAGTTTCACTGGGAAAATGCGCCGGGCGGCTATGAGAGCTTCGACGCGTTTCTCGCCACCATGAGCCACGACAAGCGCAAGAAGGTGAAGCAGGACCGCCGGCGCGTCACCGATGCAGGCGTGAGCTACACCTGGCTTCGCGGCGTCCAGATCGACGAAACCGCGCTCGATTTCTTCTACGCCTGCTACGAGAACACGTACCGCGAGCACTGGAATCCGCCGTATCTATCGCGTGAATTCTTCGGCCAGATCCACGCGGCCGCGCCCGAAAGCATGCTGCTCGTGATCGCCGAGGCCGACGGCAAGCGGCTCGCCTGTGCGCTGAACATGATCGGCGGCGACGTGATGTTCGGCCGATACTGGGGCACGAAAGAGTTCGTCTCGGGGTTGCATTTCGAGACGTGCTACATGCAGGGCATTGAGTATTGCATCGTGAACGGCCTGGCGCGGTTCGAGGGCGGCGCGCAGGGCGTGCACAAGATGTCGCGCGGCATGCTTCCCACGCCGACGTGGTCCGCGCACTGGGTGGCGGACCCGCGGTTCGCGCACGCAATCAGCGAGTTCCTCGACGAAGAGACGGCCGCGATGGACCAGCATATCCAGGAACTTGAAGCGCATACACCCTTCCGTAAAAAGGTTTAAGGATCTGCGCGAAAGCTGGCCAAATGGCTAACGTCAGCGCCAATACCTGCCTGGAAACTGCAACTCGACTTATCATCATGTCGAAATGCTTTCGCTTTTACGGCGATAACCCTCAACCCGTCATGCGCCGGAACAGGACCCCCGAATGCGGGGCATCGTATGGACAAGCTCAAGATGAAAAATCGATTCTTCAATCTCTATAGCCACGATTTCGCGCGCGTGGCGGTGGGCGTCCCACGCTGCAAGGTCGCCGATCCGGCGTTCAACGCGGCAGAAACCATCGAACTGGCAAAGCAGGCGGCGGCAAACGGCGCCGTCCTTGTGGCGTTTCCCGAACTCGGCATCTCGGCCTATACCTGCGACGACCTGTTCCACCAGCGCGCTTTGCTCGACGCTTGCGAAGAGGCGCTTGCAACGGTGGTGGCGGCATCGAAGAGCTTGTCCGTAGCAATGATCGTCGGCATGCCGCTGCGTGTGGAGCACACGCTTTTCAACTGCGCGATCGTAGTTGCGGGCGGCAAGATCCAGGGCGTCGTGCCGAAGAGTTATCTGCCGAACTACGGCGAATTTTACGAAGCGCGGCAGTTCAGCGCGGCGGAAAACGCATCGGTTGACCGGGTGAACCTGCTGGGATCGGACGTGCCGTTTGGTTCTTCGCTGCTGTTTGAAATCGCCGACATGCCGCTGTTCCGTTTCCACGTGGAGATCTGCGAGGACGTCTGGGTGCCGATTCCCCCGTCGTCGTTCGCGGCACTCGCGGGCGCCACCGTGCTGGTGAATCTGTCGGCATCGAACGTGGTGGTCGGCAAGGCGGGTTATCGGCATCAACTGGTTTCGCAGCAATCCGCCCGTTGCCTTTCCGCATATCTCTACACATCGGCGGGACGGGGCGAGTCGACGACGGATCTCGCCTGGGACGGCCAGGCGATCATCTACGAAAACGGTGAACTGCTCGCCGAATCCGAACGCTTCCTGGACACGTCGCATCTCGTTTTCGCCGATGTCGATCTCGAGCGTCTCTCGCGCGAACGCATGCGCCAGACCACGTTCGGCCAGTCGGTTCGCCGCCATGCCGACGAAGTTTCCGCATTCGAAACCATCCGCTTCGACCTGGAACTGCCGCTGAACCGCGCGCTGCCGCTCGATCGCGCCGTGGAGCGTTTCCCGTACGTGCCGTCGGAAGCCAAGCGCCGCGACGAGCGCTGCAACGAGGTCTACAACATCCAGGTGCAGGCGCTCGTGCAGCGTTTGTCCGCGAGCGGTATTTCGAAGGTGGTGATCGGTATCTCGGGAGGGCTGGATTCAACGCACGCGCTGCTGGTTTGCGCGAAAGCAATGGACCGCCTGAAGCTGCCGCGCACGAACATTCTCGGCGTGACCATGCCGGGTTTTGCAACCAGCGACCGGACGCTGTCCCAGGCGCGGCAACTGATGGAAGTGGTCGGCTGTTCGGCAAGCGAGATCGATATCCGGCCGAGCTGCGAGCAGATGCTGAAGGACCTCGGGCATCCGTATTCGTCGGGCAAGGAAGAGTACGACATCACTTTCGAAAACGTACAGGCGGGCGAACGCACGAACCATCTGTTCCGGCTTGCGAACTTCAAGGGCGGCATTGTGATCGGCACGGGCGATCTGAGCGAACTCGCGCTTGGATGGTGCACCTACGGCGTGGGCGATCACATGTCCCACTACAACGTGAACGCCAGCGTCCCGAAAACGCTGATCACACATCTGGTCCGATGGGTTGCCGAGACGGGGCAAATCGGCAATTCGGGGTCGGACGTCCTGATCAGCATCCTGAACACGGATATCAGTCCCGAACTCGTTCCAGGAAAAGCGAACGGTGAGCCCGAGCAAAAAACCGAAAGCGTGATCGGGCCGTACGAGTTGCAGGACTTCAACCTCTACTACACGCTGCGCTTCGGCTTTTCGCCGTCCAAGGTGGCGTTCCTCGAATACACGGCCTGGAAGGATCGCGATGCGGGCGAGTGGCCCGAAGGCGCGCACGTTGCGCGCAATCAGTACAACCTCGAAGACATCAAGCGCAATCTGGGCATCTTCCTGGACCGGTTCTTCAGGACCAGTCAGTTCAAGCGTTCGTGCATTCCGAATGCGCCGAAGGTGGGTACCGGCGGTTCACTGTCCCCTCGTGGCGACTGGCGTGCACCGAGCGACTCGGAATCCATCGTCTGGATGAACGATTTGAAGAACATTCCCGCGGAATGACCCGTTTGCACCAGATTCGCGCGTGAAATCCGACGAAATCGGTGAATTGCGGTGAGTTCTTCGAGTCGTTGGCGCGAGATGCTTGCGGTGAACCATGAAAACGCGGCTAGAATCAAAGCATCGATTTGAAATTCGTTATCTACCATTCGCACATCTCGCCACGCATGTGGCGTCATCATTTAAACGAGGCGCGCCATGAAGAGCATCACCGCAGTCATCAAGCCGTTCAAGCTGGACGAAGTCCGCGAGGCACTGGCAACGGCCGGTCTTACCGGCCTGACGGTTACCGAGGTCAAGGGGTTTGGACGTCAAAAGGGTCACACGGAGTTGTATCGCGGGGCGGAGTACGTCGTCGACTTTCTGCCGAAGGTGAAGATCGAAGTCGTCGTGGCAGACTCGCAGACGGATCAGGTTATCGATGCCATCATCGGGGCGGCTCGTACCGGCAAGATTGGCGACGGCAAGATTTTTGTGACCGACGTCCAGCGCGTGATCCGCATTCGTACCGGCGAGGAGGATGAAGCAGCCGTCTGAGCGGGCTTCGTTCAATGGCGGCCTGACACAGCTTCGGGCCGTCATATTCTTTGAAGTGCGGCCGGTCGACGGTCGCAATCGTCATTTATCGTTATCGGCCTCGCCCGATGGCGCATCGTGTTTTGTCCTCGTTCCGTACATTCCCGTCATCAATCTAAATATTCGTTGCGGTACTATCGGCATCCCTGTGTGCTATTTGTAAGGATTTGTAGATGCATCACGCGATCGGCTTCATACAAGATCTGGCGGTCATCATGGCGATTGCGGGCGTCGTCACCGTGTTGTTTCATCGCCTGAAGCAGCCAGTCGTGTTGGGATACATCGTGGCGGGCGTGATCATCGGACCGTACACGCCACCTTTTCAGCTTATCCACGACGAAGCCACCATCCAGACCCTCGGCGAACTTGGCGTGGTCTTCCTGATGTTTTCTCTCGGGCTCGAATTCAGCCTGAAGAAGCTCTTCAAGGTCGGGGCCACGGCGTTCGTGGCGGCCGCGTCCGAGATCTTGCTGATGATCTGGATCGGCTACGAAATCGGCCAATGGTTCGGCTGGAATACGATGGACTCGCTGTTCCTCGGCGCGATGCTCGCCATTTCGTCGACCACGATTATCGTCAAGGCGCTTTCGGAACTTGGCATGAAGGGCGAGCCGTTCGCGCAACTGATTTTCGGCATTCTGATCGTGGAGGACATTCTTGCGATCGCCATGCTCGTGCTGCTTTCTGGGATCGCGCAGACCGGATCGGTATCGGCGGGCGTGGCGTTCGTGACGCTCGGCAAGTTGCTGTTGTTCATGACGGTATCGATGGTGATCGGCATCCTGATCGTGCCGCGCGCGCTCGATTACGTCGCCAAGGCCAAGAGCGATGAAATGCTGCTCGTCACCGTGCTCGGCTTCTGTTTCGGCTTCTGTCTGCTCGTCGTGAAGCTGGACTACAGCATCGCGCTCGGGGCGTTCCTGATCGGCGCGATCATGGCCGAATCACGGAATCTGCAACGCATCGAACATCTGATCGCGCCGATTCGCGACATGTTCTCGGCCATCTTTTTTGTGACCATCGGGCTGTTGCTGAACCCGGCGGTGCTCGTCGATTACTGGTGGCCGATCACCGTCATCACCGTGGCGGTCGTATTCGGCAAGATCGTATCGTGCGGGCTCGGGACGTTCCTCGCCGGGCGCGATGGGCGTACATCGATGCGCGTCGGCATGAGCGTGGCGCAGATCGGTGAGTTCTCGTTCATCATCGCGTCGCTGGGGGTGTCGCTGAAAGTGACCAGCAGCTTCCTGTATCCGATCGCGGTCGCGGTTTCCGCGCTGACCACGTTGTTCACGCCATACCTGATCAAGGCCGCCGATCCCATCACGCGGCGCATCGCCCAATCCATGCCGGTTCCTGTCGCCAATACGTTCGGGCTGTATTCGCAATGGCTTGCAAGCCTTTCGCCCGATACCGCCGGCCCAACCCTCTTCAGCATGACACGGCGAATCGTGCTGCAGATCGCGGTCAATCTGGCGCTGGTCGCCGCCATCTTTCTCGCCGCTTCGTACTCGGCGCCGGGCACCAAAGCGTTTCTCGCCCGCTGGCTCCCGACCAACGACGCGCAGCGCGTAGCCATCTGGAGCGTGGCGTTGCTGGTGTCGATGCCGTTTCTTGTCGCGGTTTATCGAAAGCTCGAGTCGCTTGCATTGATGCTCGCCGAAGTGAGCGTGCAGCCCGCGAAGGCCGGGCGCTTCACGAGCACGCTGCGCTCGGCCATTTCCGGGCTGATCCCGATTCTCGCGATGTTCGGCGTCTTTCTACTGGTCACCGTGCTGTCGGGCGCGATTCTCCCGCCGTTCGGCCTGATGATTGCGGTGCTCGTTTGCGCGGCGCTGTTATTGACCGTGTTGTGGCGCTGGTGCGTGAAGATCCACGCGACCATGCAAATCGCACTGCGAGAAACTTTCGAAGAGCCTCGCGATCATTAATGAGCATGAATTGTTTCTTTCCTCTGGTAATGTGAGCAATTGTTTGATGGTTTGCCGCCCCCGGACCAGAGGCGGATAATTGAACTCTGACCATTCTCAAAGCGCATCGCGCCTCTATCGGAATGAGCGAAAACAAGACGTCAAACTCGGGCAAGCCCGAAAATACCGTGGGTTCTACGGGCTCCGGTCCGCATATCCCCAATCCCGATCCGGCCGTTCCGTCCGCGTCATCTCAAAAAAGCACCGAAGTTCCCGCCGCTGCCGAGCCTGGGCCTGATGCCAGCGCGGCGGAGCGGGCGTCGACGGATGCGCCATCGAGTGCGTCGACGGTCGAGCCCGTAGACGTAGCGAAGGCCCAGCGCGACGATGCCGCCGAAGCGCGCAAGTCGGCGGCGAGCGCCACGTTTGCACAGGAGAACGCCGCGAGGCCTGTGTCCGCTCACGCGCCGTCCACTGTAGATGCAGGCCTCGCGAAAGAGGTCGAGTCGGCGACTGAAGCGCACGCTAATCTCGCGGAAGAGGTTGAGATCGCGACTGAAGCGCAAGCCGCGGAAACCGTGGAGATCAACTCGGAGACCGTCCCGCCGCGAGCCAGCGCCTTGCCTCCGGAATTTACCGCCGCGCCTGACTTCGGCACGTTTCATCCGCCTCCCATACCGCCTGAAGCTCCGCCCGGCAAGCAAGCGCCGCCCGCGTACTTGCGGCAGAGCGATTCCGCATGGTCGGTGTTCGGCCGTGTGATGAAGGCGCGCGCCCGTCAGATCTTCGATCGCGCCGGACAGCGCATCACACAGCGGACGTTGAAGATCGGTGTATCGGCGCGGATCTTTCATCCCGAACCGGGTGCCAAAGGTCTGCGCGGCAAGACGCTGCAATACCTCGAAGAATCAATCGCGCATTGGGTGATGTCGCGCGATGTGCTCGTATTCATGATTCCCACGGTCGGGCATCAGGGCATGCTGCATCCGAGCAATATTCGTTTGCGCGATTACGCGAAGCATCTCGACGGCCTGTTGCTTCAAGGCGGCGCGGATGTTTCGCCGCAGTCCTACGCGGAAGCGGCGACGCGCCACGAATGGCCGGGCGACCGTGTGCGCGATATGTACGAGCTCGAGTTGCTGCATGAGTTCATCGAATCGGGCAAGCCGGTGCTCGGCGTGTGCCGCGGTTGCCAGCTCATCAATGTGGCGTTCGGCGGCACGCTGTATCAGGACATTGCCACCGATGTCCCGACCGCCGGCATCCATGTCAATGAGCAATACGACCAGCATCGGCATCCGATTCGTTTCCCCGATGGCTCGACGCTCGTCAACATGTTTCCGGGCCGCCGCGAAGCGCTCGTGAATTCGATCCACCATCAGGCAGTGAAGACGATTGGCCGCGACCTGAACATCGAGGCGGTATCGGCGGCGGATGGGATCATCGAGGCTGTGCGTTACCGGCGCGCGCCGTTCGTGATGGGCGTGCAATGGCATCCGGAGTTTCATCGCGCGGGTGGCGACGAGTTGCTGGACTGCACGCCGCTGCTGGATACGTTCCTGCGCGTGGCACGTGAGACGCGCTTCTGAATCGGCGTTGAACGAAACCAGGCCATAACGACAAGGGCCGCTTCAACATCAGTTGAAGCGGCCCTTGTCCTTCATGCGGCAACCAGAATTATTGCACGATCCCAGCTTCGTTTTGATCCTGGAGCTGCTGGACCTGTTGTTGCAGCGCCCGCAAACGGCGCTCGGCATTGGATTTGTCGTTCTGCAACGCCATTGATTCCGCCTGCATTTGCTGTTGCCGTTGAGACACTTCGCTTTCTTGCGCACGTGCAATGGAAAGGTCTGCGGTCAGCCGCTGCGCCCGATCGTTCGATACCGCAATCACCCGCTCCAGCAGCGCCTTTTGCGCCTGCAATTGCGTGCGCTGTATCTCGCCCTCGGCGAGCGCATAACTCTTCCTCGCGAACTGCGCGTAGACGGTCTCTGCGTGCATGTTGTCCTGCGACTTCACCACGCGCCAGAAATTCTTGTCCTGGAACAGCGCGACGTAATACACCATCTCTTGCGGATAGAAAAAGAGCGCCGCGCCATAGTTGCCGTTGTACGTGACGCGCAACTCGGTAAGCTTCTTCGCCTGAACCATTTGCCGGAGTTCGGATACGTTCCCCGCCGCCTGGCCGCTCTCCGCGCCGTCGCTGCCGTCCTTGAAATCGTCCATTGAACCATAAGCGGGTACGGGACGGACGGGATCAGCCAGACCCGTTGCCGAAAGCAGCGTGCCCACGGGCTGATAAGCATTGACCACGGTCGAGCCGAACCCGATGACAACAACAAACAACGCTTGCAGAAGGGCGGAGGTGGAGCAGGACTTCATAGTGCGAGGCTTCTAGATTGATTGAGGATCGACGCGAGGTGTGACGCGTTCAAAACGCGTCACACCTCGCCGCCAGGGAACCGTCTGGTTGATGCACGATCATTCGCGCGCAATTACTTCAGGAATTGCGATCCTGGTTCGGTGACACGGCGTTGGCTGATATCGGAACTCCAGTTCGATGAATCGCCTGAGCCCGAGCGTGGCGTGGCTACTGAACTTGCGCGCACCGTCTGGCGGGAGACGCCGCTGTTGTCGTCGAGGACGGCCGAATGCGCGAGCATGTTGTACATCTCGGTCACGCTGAGCGAAGAACCCGACGAAGCCGTGCGCATGTCGTCGCGCGACTGAGCGCGGCGACCTGGCGAGGCCAGCGGCGCATCGAACCCGCTGCTTCGATATACGGGCGTGCCCTGGTATTCGTGACCGTGGCGCCGCTGCACGACTTCGTAGCTGCGCGCCTCGCGGATAACCGCAGCTGAACGCTTGTTCTTGACGTGGCTCTTCGCGCGGCCGCGCTCGGATGCTTGCGCAACGACCAGCGGTTTTGTCTTCGCAACGACTTGCGGTTTCATTACCCGTGCCGACGTGTCGCCGGCGCTGGCCGTTCCGCTGTTGCTGGCGACTGAAGCGGTGTTGGGCGACGGTTTGACCGTTGTGGTCGAAGCTGTCGTGGCCGGCGGTGCTGAAGGTGTCTGCAACGCAGTGAGAGCCGCAGCGGCAACAGCCGAAGGTTTGGAGGAACCTTCAGCTGGATGAGCGCCGGACGTTGCAGTAGACACGGTAGCTGAGCTGGAAGGCGGCACAGAAGAAACTGCAGACGGTTCAGCAGCAACGACCTCAGTTGATGCATCAGCCGCGGGCGTTGCATTCGACGCAACCATGGCCGCTTGGTCCGGCTTTTGATGGCCGATTCGCGTGCCGAACAGCGCCCAGGCGATAAACGCAGCGCAAGCCAGCGCAATCGCACCGCCGGCAACCTGTTTGCGACGATCGTTTGCAGGTGGCGTCTTGACCACGCGATCGTCGGGTGCGGTGAATGGCTCGAACGCAAACGATGCTGGTTCCGGGGCGGCCGGTGCGATATCAACAGGCGCGGCGGCGAAGCTCGTTTGCTCCGTCTGCAGCATTTCATCATTGCGTCTGAACTTGCCCCAGAGACTTGCCGGCGTGTATGGAAAACGCTCGTTGCGAAGCGATATCGGACTGACATAAGCCGTGAGAAATCGCGCCGCGTAAAACGGAATTTCATATTCGGTCAATGCTGGACGCGCGCTCTTCAGCGTCCACTCTTCGCCATAGACGGCGTTGGGCATACCGGCGAGCGGGTACAGGGTTGGCAGAAGCAGATCGCCTTGTACAACGACCAGAGGAGCATTCATTTTTTTCTCATATCCGAAAGCGGGCGTCAGGACTGCTCAGCGAAATAACACGCGGGGCAGCCGTGTGGACATCGCCCGGATGTTGCTGCGAAGGTGACAGATATTTCACCTTGCCGGACCGCCACAGAACAGCCCTCGATCATACCCAGCGCCTGCTTTGGCGTCGCTCAGAACCTTCTTAGTTCCATTGTTGGAAGGCGCTCGGAGGGAAGAAAGATCGCTGAATGATACGGACGCAACGTACATTTCAACGGGCCACGCCAATGCACGCGGGACGTGTTGCGCTACATCCTGCAAGAGGCGTTGAACGAGATTACGCCAGCGATTCCATGAAGGCAAAGCAAACCCGGAGACCTCAGCCGATCGGCCGGGTATAGCGCAGCGCGATGATAGGTATGCCGCCCATCGTGTCATCTTCACGTCCCGCCAAACGCCATCCACGCGATTCATAAAACCCGATTGCCGCAACATTCGGCTCGAGCACATAGAGGTGCAAGTTCTTCGCGCCGTGACCTGCCGCCCATTGCGCGGCTTGCTCGAGCATTGCGGTGCCGAGTCCCGTGCCTTTGGCTTGCGGCATGGCGTGCAGGTTGTCAACGAGCGCGCTGCCAGTTTCATCGGGTGCCATCACGCATACGAACCCGGCCGGCTCCTCGCCGATGTACGCGATGAACACTTCGCCCGCGCCATTGGCAAGTTCGTCGAAGCGCGTGCTCCAGTGCGCGGCGCGATCCGCCGTCAGTTCATCATCGAGATACGTGTCCGGCAGGATCCCTCGATACGCCGTTGCCCAACTCCTTGCATGCATGTCGGCTATAAGCGCCGCATCCATTAATGTCGCCAGTTGCAAAACGAATCCGGTCGGTGGTTGCGAGTTTGTAGGCTTATTTATAGACATATGAAAGCTAAAGTTAAGCTGTTTTAGCAGCAATTGCGCGAAGTTCGAATGAGCGTGTTTCGCGTTCGCGTTGTAAGATTGGCGACGCGGACAATTGGCGAAATAACGATGTTAAATATCGAGGGTTAACCCTTGTGTAGTTATTTTTGGTCGTTTGCGCCGTGCCGAAGAATTTTTTGCCGGTCTTCAACCGGCGAAGCTTACACATGCATCCGGCGTTTTGCCACCACGCAGCTCGCAAACGAGTGCATCGGTTTCCGGCGTTTCACGCCGCGTCGAGCCACACACCGTCCAAGCAATCCGGCCGGCGTTTTTAGTCAAAGTCTTTGAGATAGACATGTCCACCCCTTCACATGCAACGCCCGTGAACGAGTCGAAAGCGAAGTCGGTATTTCGCGTCGTCAGCGGCAACTTCCTTGAAATGTACGACTTCATGGTCTATGGCTATTACGCCTCGTCCATTGCGAAGACGTACTTTCCGAGCGGCAACGAATTCGCGTCGCTGATGCTCGCGCTGTCGGTGTTCGGCGCCGGCTTCCTGATGCGGCCGATCGGCGCTATCGTGCTCGGCGCGTATATCGATCACCACGGCCGGCGGAAGGGCCTGATTCTTACGCTGACCATGATGGCGATCGGCACGCTGCTGGTCGCGGTGATCCCGGGATACGCGACCATCGGGGTGCTGGCCCCGATCATCGTGCTGGCTGGCCGCTTGCTGCAGGGCTTTTCGGCCGGCGTGGAGCTTGGCGGCGTGTCCGTGTATCTGTCCGAGATCGCGACCAAGGGCAACAAGGGTTTCTATTGCTCCTGGCAGTCGGGTAGCCAGCAAGTGGCGGTGGTGTTTGCCGCGCTGATCGGTGTGGTCATGAGCCAGGTCTTGCCGCCCGACCAGATGACCGCCTGGGGTTGGCGCGTGCCGTTCATCATCGGCTGCCTGATCGTGCCGTTCCTGTTCATCATCCGCCGTTCGCTGCAGGAAACGGAGGAGTTCCTCGCGCGCAAACATCGTCCGTCGATGAGCGAGATCATGAGGTCCATGGCGTCGAACTGGGGCATCGTGCTGGCCGGCATGGGCATGGTGATCATGACGACCGTGTCGTTCTACATGATCACGGCGTACACGCCGACGTTCGGCAAGGAAGTGCTGAAGCTTTCTTCCATCGATACATTGGTGGTGACGGTGTTCGTCGGTTTGTCGAATCTCGTCTGGCTGCCGCTTTCGGGCGCGGTGTCGGACCGTGTCGGACGTCGCCCGGTGCTGTTGTTCTTCACGATCCTGACCATTCTCACGTCGTATCCGGCCGTTCAATGGCTTGTCGCCGATCCATCGTTCCTGCGTCTGCTCGGCGTCGAGTTGTGGCTATCGTTCCTGTACGGAAGCTATAACGGCGCGATGGTCGTGGCGCTCACGGAAGTCATGCCGGTCGAAGTCCGGACCACGGGCTTCTCGCTTGCGTACAGCCTCGCAACGACGATCGGCGGCTTCACGCCCGCCATCTCGACCTACCTGATTCACGCGACCGGCAACAAGGCGGCGCCCGGCGTTTGGATGGGGCTTGCGGCGATCTGCGGGTTGATCGCGACGCTGGTGCTTTACCGGTCAACGGAAGCGCGCAATCAGTACAAGACGGCCTGACTTTCCGTCACCTGTGGCCTGAAACGAAAACCCCTCGCCGTGGCGAGGGGTTTTTTGTTGCAAACGCTGGTGTCGGAGACACTAGTGTCTCGACACGCGTGAACTGTCGTCGAATTCAGGGCGCGCAAGGCATTGTAAACTCGGACGGCTTAGCCGAAAATCGGGGGATGGAAAAATACATCGTTACCCTGACAGCTGAAGAAAGAGATCAACTCGAAGCGATTGTGAGCAAAGGTTCGCACCAATCTCGCAAGATAATCAACGGGCTCATTCTGTTGAATTGCGATGCGTCTTCGGGGCGCGCGCGCCGCTCGTCACAAGAGGTTGCTGCGGTGTTGCACGTGAGCGAACGCAAGATCGACCGGGTGAAGAAACGTTTCGTTGAGGAAGGCTACGACGCCGCGCTGGTGCGGCCGCCGAGTCAACGGATCTACGAAAGCAAAATCGATGGCGAGCTTGAGGCCCGGTTGATTGCGCTCAGTTGCAGCGAGCCGCCCGAAGGCCGCGCGGTCTGGTCGTTGAGATTGCTGGCCCAGCGCGCGGTAGAACTGGAGTACGCGGAAAGCCTCTCGTACGAGACGGTGCGGCGCACGCTTAAAAAAACGAATTAAAGCCTTGGCGAAAAATAGGCTGGATCATCCCGCCGCAAGCGAATGCGGAGTTCGTAGCCGCGATGGAAAACGTGCTCGATATCTACCACCGCCCCTACGACGCAGCGCACCCCGTGGTGTGTATGGACGAAACGCCCCGGCAGTTGATTAGCCAGACTCGCGAACCGATCAAGGCGGCACCGGGGCGTCTTGCGCGTGAGGACTACGAGTACGAGCGCTGCGGCGTGTGCAATGTCTTCATGGCATCGGAACCGCTAGCCGGGCGGCGTTTTACCAAAGTCACCGAATCACGCACTAAAGTCCAATGGGCTCGCTTCGTACAGGACATTGCCCACGCCTATCCGGATGCACAACGAATCACCCTCGTGATGGACAACTTGAACACCCACACGGCCGCGGCCCTTTACGAAACCTTCCCGCCGTCTCAGGCCAAAGCGCTGTGGGATCGCTTCGAGTTCGTCTACACGCCCAAACATGGCAGTTGGCTGAACATGGCCGAGATCGAACTCAATGTGATGATCAAGCAGTCTCTGGCCCGGCGCATCGACAATATCGAGACGGTGCGCCGCGAGGTCAGCGCGTGGCAAATTCAGCGTGATCAGCTTAAGGCCCGGATTAACTGGCAGTTCACCACCGGCGATGCCCGCATCAAACTGTCCAGGCTGTATCCGACGTTCGAGGCGTGACGAGACACTAGGAAGACGCTGCAACATCCTTAGCCACCCGTTCGATGACTCCATCCCACGCGCCAGGTTTCGCCTGCCGGAACAGATGGGCTTTGGGATACCACGCGCTCGAAGCTGTATCGATACCCCAACGCCAGTCGGCTGCGAACGGCAGCATCAGCCACAGCGGTTTTCCGAGCGCGCCGCTCAGATGCGCGACGGCGGTATCGATGGATACGACACCGTCCAGACGATCGATGATCGCGGCGGTATCGGCGAAACTCTCCAGCTTGTCTTCCAGCCGCTGAATGAAACGCGCCCGCGGATGCTTGTCCAGCAGCGCGCGTTCTTCAGTGGTGAGCGTGGGCTGCAGCACGATCCAGTCGATGCCTTCCAGCATGAACAAAGGTTCCAGTAACGCGAGCGGCGCCGAGCGCGTCTCGCCGGGCTGGATCCGGCCCGACCATGCAATGCCGAGTTTGCGCTTCGACTGGCCGCCGAGCGACCCGCGCCATTTCTTGCGATACGCGGCTGGCACCACGAGATAGGGCGTGCGCGCCGGCACCATTTCCGTATTCGATACACCCAGCGCCAGCGGCAAGCTGAGCAGGGGGATGAACGCGTCAATGTCGGCGGGAGGGGGTGTCAGCGTGCTTTTCAATATGACGCCCGCCGCGTTTGCCGCCGGCTCCAGCAGCGCAACAAGCGCCGGTTGCACCTCGAGCACGATCTGGCCGACGAGCTTTGCCGCGAATGGCACGAAGCGCACGAACTGCAAGGTATCGCCGAAGCCCTGTTCTGCGCGGATCCACAGCGTCTCGCGCGGCATGGGCGCGCCTTTCCACACGGGCAGGCCCGGCGCCGGGACGCTGGTTGGCGCGCGCAGGCGCCATTCATAAGCGCTCAGTCCGCGAGCGTAATCGCCGAGCGCAAGCAATGTCAGAGCGCGATTCAGGTTCGCCGCAACCAGGCCTGGATCGAGGCGCAACGCCTGATCGAAGGCACGCAGCGCCGCTTTATGACCGCCGAGCGCGAAATGCGCATTGCCGAGTCCGAGCCACGCCACGCTGTATTTCGGATCGAGTCCGACCGCGCGCTCGAACTGCGGCAACGCGGCTTCATGCTCGCCTATACCCGCAAGCGCGTGCCCGAGTCCAAAGTGCGCGGGCGCGAATTGCGGCTGCATGCGCAGCACTTTCTGCAGCACGGGCACGGCCTCGTGCGGACGGCCGACGGTATCGAGAAGATTGCCCAGGTTGAAATGCGCCGCGACATAGTTCGGCTCGGCGGCAATGGCTTCGCGAAATTGCTGGATGGCGCCTTGGGTGTCGCCGAGCGCATTGAGCGCCATGCCCAGGTTGTTGTGCGCGCCTGCGTGGCCCGGCCGTATTTGAAGCGCGCGGCGGAACGCCTTCGCGCCTTCCTCGAAACGGCGCATTCCAAGCAGCGCGTTGCCGAAATTGTTCCAGGTAGGCGCGTCGCCGGGCTGCAGGCGCAGGGCTTTTTCGAAGGCATCGGCGGCGTCTTCGTGACGGCCCGCCGCAGCGTACGCATTGCCCAGGTTGTATTGCGCGAGCGAAAAGTCGGGTTCCAGGTGCAACGCGTTACGAAACCTTTCGATGGCGTCATCAATCCGGCCGAGCGCCTTCAGCGCATTGCCGAGGTTGAGCTGCAAGGCGGGATCGGCGGGACGCAGGTCTGCCGCGCGGCGCACCAGATCGGCCGCTTCCGCGTGCTGGCCTTGTTGGTGGCGCAGCACGCCGAGCAGATGAAGTGCGTCGACGTGGGAGGGCTCTGCGGCGAGCGCGGCCTGATAGTCGCGTTCCGCTTCGGTGAGGCGGCCGTCGCGATGTGCTGCGAAGCCGCGCGCAAAAACTGTATCCATTGAGGGAAATCGAATGCGAACACGCCATTTTCCCACACGTTCACCGCCGATCCCGATTTTTGCGTTGACGTCAGGGGCTTGGCTTCGATAACATATGAACACCTGTTCACATGTTCGATAAACCATCGTGCCTTTAGCGCTGCTTCTTAACGAAGTTTCAACCGACGAGCGGGTCGTTCCGCTCGCCGACCTGTTCCGCCTGCTGGGTGACCCGACGCGTTTGCGCATCGTGTTGACGTGCGTGGAAGGGCGCACGCCCGTGGGGGCCATAGCCGAGTCGCTGGGGTTATCGGCTTCGCTCGTGAGTCACCATTTGCGCTTGCTGCGGGCGGCGCGAATCGTGCGGGCAGAGCGCGAAGGCAAGCAGGTTTTCTATCTCGCCGCTGACCAGCACATCAGCGGCATGCTGGCTGAATTGCTCGAGCACATCGCCGAGCCGCACGCCGATTTCAGACCGGATAACGATTAAATGGCACCTCGACCGACGCATCAACATCAGCATCATGACCACGGGCACGAAGGTCACGCGCATGACCACGAGCCTCACGATGCCCACGACCACGGCCACGACCACAAAGGCGGCCATCATCACCACCATGCGCCGCAAGCCGGGCAGGGCCGCACCTTCGCGATAGCGGTCGCGCTGAACGTGGTGATCGTGATCGTGCAGGCGGTGTACGGGTTCATCGCGCATTCGACCGCGCTGCTCGCCGACGCGGGCCACAATCTCTCCGATGTCCTCGGCCTCCTGCTTGCCTGGGGCGCGGTCTGGCTCGGCACGCGAAAGCCATCGGAACGATACACATTCGGACTCGGCAGTTCGTCGATACTCGCTTCGCTCGCCAACGCCGCGCTCCTGCTGTTCGCGTGCGGCGCGATCGTGCTCGAGGCCGTCCAGCGCCTGCTCAATCCCGCGCCGGTTGCGGGACTCGATGTGTTTATCGTTGCGACGATCGGGCTGGTGGTCAACGGTTTCTCCGCGTGGCTTTTCATGCGCGGCAGCAAGGAAGACCTGAACATCCGCGGCGCGTTCCTGCACATGGCGGGCGATGCCGGCATCTCGGCTCTATGCCGTTTTGAGTGGAACTTGACGGCCGGCGCGATAGCGTTTAATCCCTTGATCACGCGAGGCGGCGGGACGCAAAGGATTTTGCGGCAAATGTTTTAGCCTGGACATGCGGAGGTAGGCGATGGCCACGAAGTTCTTCACGGTTCGAAATCCGCGCGCGGCCCGCTTGGTTTGTTGGAGCATGCCATTCATCGCCTCGACATAGGCATTGCTGCGACCGTCGAGCATGCCGCGCACGACGCCCGGCAGGCGCTCCTTGAGCGTCGTGGCCAGCCGCCTGAACGGCTCAAGCCGACAACGCTTCGCCCATGAGATCCAGCCCTTGAGCATCTCCTCGGCTGTCTGCGCACAGTTGCTCTGCACGGCCACGCTGTAGACCGTACGCAACCCCTCCTTCAGGCGCCAGGCCCGTGCGCTCTTCAGGTTCGAGCGCTGCAACCGGTGCATCGTATTGATCTGATCCCTGTTCCAGTCAGCGGGATTCCCGCGCATGCCCCACATCAGGCCTTGGATCGTCTTGCGCTGGGTCCCCAGCGCAGCCCGCACGACCTCCGGCTGTTCCCGCATCTCTTCACGCCGCACCTCGTCCATCGCCTCGTTGGCCAGGGCGATCACGTGGAACCGGTCGAAGCTGATCTGCGCTTGCGGCAAGGCTTCGGTGACGCCCTTGATATAGGCGGCGCCCATATCCATGCAGGCGTGCCTGATCTCATCAGGATTGCCGCCGTGCGCGACCAGGTCGGCCTTGAATTCGGTGACGCTCTTGTGGTCGCTGCCCTCGCTCATGAACAGCAGGCGTTTCGCTTCCAGGTCATGTACCACCGTGACGTAATCATGGCCGCGTCTGATACTGGTCTCGTCGATGCCGATCACCTTGACCCCGTCCATCGTTTGCCTGGCGCGCGCCGTCCCGACATAGTGTTCGATCCGGCGCCACAGCCGCCTGGCGTTCACCCGCAACAGGGAGGCCGCCTGCGCGACCGGCAGGGATTGGCACAGCGACAGGCTCAGCGCCTCGAACAGCAGGGTGAAGCCGCTGCCCGGCCGCGCCCACGGAACCTCCACAGCCGTGGTCTTGCCGCAGGCACTGCAATCGACGCGCGGCACGTCGGCGTGCAGCCATGCCTCGAACTGGAAAAAATCGAGATGACGCCAGTCACGTCTGACCCGATCATGGATGCCTTGTCCGTTCACCCCGCACGCTGGACACGGTAACTTTTTCGCGTCGCAGGACACTTCGAAATCGATCCGGCGCTTGGTTGTATCGAGCTCAACTCTGGATACCATCCACGGAGCTTGCAGACCCAACGCGGAAGTAAACAGGGCTTCAACGGCAACACTCACAGACGATTCCTCGATTCAGATAAGGGCGACTACTGCCTACCATCACTTCTTCGCAACGCGTCGACATGGCCGCGGGCACACCATGCCCTGCCCACGGCCATGTCCGAGCGTATTGGCCCTGCACAGCGTCAAGGTTTCGCTTCGCCGGCCTGCGCTGCGCGCAGCCCCCCCCTTGACCCTGTTCCGGGCCTCAATGCATCGGCTCGACGTCGGCCATCGGCTTACGAAGAATCTGATGGGAAACAGCGGAGGCCATTATGGTACTTGATGTCAAGTTCCACTCAAAACGTCCTTGGGCCGGCATCTCGGCCGCGGTCGCCGTGAGCGGCCTCGTGATCCTGTATACCGGCGCGAGCTGGGTCGATCCGGTGATGAGCATTGTCGTGGTCGCGGTGATCGTGGCCGGGACGTGGGGGCTGGGGCGCGACGCCATGCGTCTTGCCATGGCCGCGGTGCCGCCGGGCGTGGACAAGCCGCGTATCGAAAAATATCTCTCCGACTTGCCGGGCGTCACCGATGTCCACGATCTCCACGTCTGGGCGCTTTCCACTACCGAAAACGCGATGACCGCGCATATCGTGATGCCGGCGGGACATCCGGGCGATGTTTTCGTCGATGCATTCGTGGGAACGCTGCGCCGAGACTACGCCATGCACCACGCGACGCTGCAAGTGGAAATGGGCACGACGGTGCACAGTTGTTCGCTGGGTGAAAAGGCGCACGCGCACTGAGGGTTGGATCCCCGCGTTTGCCGATTACGACCGGCGTACACTGGGAGTCAGTGACGTTTGATGGAGAAGCGCATGTCCGCGCAGAAGCCGAACCGACACAAAACGCTCGATGTATCGCCGGTGCTCATCGCGGGCGCCGGTCCCACGGGTCTCGCCGCTGCCATGAGCCTCTCGCGCGCCGGCATTCCGGTGCGCCTGGTCGATAAAGCCCCCGAACCCTCGCCGTGGTCGCGCGCCATCGGCATCCAGGCGCGCACGCTCGAATTGTTCGAACAGCACAGGCTGGTCGAGCCGTTTCTGGAACTGGGTCACCGGGCGCGGACTGGCAACCTTTATTCGAACGGGCAGCGTCTCACGCAACTCGACTTCGATCCCTTGCAAACGCGTTATCCCTTTCTGCTTTTCCTCGATCAATCCGTCACCGAACGTCTCATGACCGAACATCTTGAAACGTTCGATGTGCGTGTGGAACGTGGCGTGGAATTGATCCACTTCAACCAGGGATCGGCGGGGCTTGAAGCCACGCTGCAGCATGCCAACGGCGCGGAAGAGCATGTGCGGCTGTCGTACCTGATTGGAGCGGACGGCGCACACAGCACGGTGAGGCATGGACTGAACATCGAGTTCACGGGAAAGACCTTCGAGCAGACCTTCCTGCTCGCCGATCTTCACGCCGACACCGAATGGCCCGACGACGAATTCCATATCTTTGCGTCGGGTGAAGGCATTGCCACGTTGTTCCCGATGGGTGGGGGGCGCACGCGCCTGATCGCCGATCAGCGCGTCGCAGCACAATCGCCGGACGCGCCCGACAGCCTGCAAAAAAGCGCGGCGCCTACGCTCGATGAATGCCGCGAACTCATCGCGCGGCGCATTCATCATCGGGTGACGGTGACGAACCTCGCGTGGTCATCGTATTTCCGGCTGAACAACCGCATGGTGGACCAGATGCGATCCGGGCGTGTGTTCCTCGCCGGCGATGCCGCGCATGTCCATAGTCCTGCCGGTGCGCAGGGCATGAACACGGGCATTCAGGAAGCGTTCAATCTGGGCTGGAAGATCGCGCGGACGCTGGCGGGCGTGGCGTCGGATCGACTGCTCGATACGTACCACACCGAGCGTCATCCTATAGAGCGCGAAGTGCTGCGGACATCGAGTTTCATGACGCAGATGGCCGCCGCCGAACATGGCCCGATGAAGCTGATTCGCGATCACGTGATGCCGGTGTTATCGGCGATCGGTCCCTTGCGCGATGCCGCGCGGCGCACGGTCAGCGAGCTGTCGGTGCAATATCGGAAAAGTCCGTTGACGCTCGAACGCGGGCTCGATGGCGGCCCGCGTGCGGGCGATCGCGCGCCGGATGCGTGGGTGCATGTGGTCGATGGACCGCTTGGGCGTGCGCCCGGTGTCGGTTGTCTCTTCGATCTTCACGATCCCGCGTATTTCTCGCTGTTCCTGATGGTGAAGCCCTCGGAGGACGATGACATTGCACTTGCGCCCGCGACGCTGACCGTGGCGCACGCATTGCGCGACAAGGAGCTCGATGAACTGGCGAAATCAGTAGAAGAGGCGTTGCCGAACAGTGTGCGCGTATGGCGCATCACCGATAAAGGCGATGACGGCGCACGTTCGTTGACTGAAGCGTATGGAAGGACGCGGCCGTGTTTTTATCTGGTGCGGCCGGATGGATATATTGCAGCGCGAGGACGCGCGCCTTCCGATACGCAAGGGTTGTTGAGGCACTGCGAGACGTGGTTCGGGGCGGGGACGGAGGAGTAGGGCCAGGCGACGCAAACGAAAAAAGGACCGCACTCGGCGGTCCCTCTTGCGAAAACACCCCAACCCCTAAGCCGCAACCGCCGGCGTCAGCACCTCCCGATGCTTGGTCAGCGCCTTCACCACGATCGGATGAAGCTTCGCGCTCAACTCCGGATCATCCAGCGCTTCCAGAATCGGCGTTCGCATTCGCGGCGCCCAGTACTTGTGAATGTGATTGGCGGTGCCATCGAGCGCTTCCTCGTGATCCGGCATCGAATCGAAGAACTCACCAATCTGATTTGCCATGTCCACCAGGCTGTTCACATCCATGATTATTTCCCCGACGTAACCGGCAATTCACGCAAGTTCAGGAACTCGAGCTGCTGAACATTGAACGCCGAATAGTCCTTCTGCCATTGCGACGGCTGTTCCACCGGCATCACCTGCACGGCCGTCACCTTGTATTCGGGGCAGTTCGTGGCCCAGTCGGAGGAGTCGGTGGTGATCACGTTCGCGCCTGATTCCGGGAAGTGGAAGGTCGTGTACACCACGCCCGGTTGCATGCGCTCGGTGATCTTGGCGCGCAGCACGGTCTGACCCGCACGTGATTCAATACCCACCCAGTCGTCCGCCTTGATCCCACGGTCCTCGGCGTCGACCGGATGAATCTCCAGCCGGTCCTCGTCGTGCCAGCGCGAATTCTCCGTGCGCCGCGTTTGCGCGCCCACGTTGTACTGCGACAGGATTCGCCCCGTCGTCAGCAGCAGCGGGTATTTGCGCGTGACCTTCTCCGGCGTCGCGATGAACTTCGTGATCACGAAGTGACCCTTGCCGCGCACGAATTCATCGATATGCATGGTCGGCGTGCCTTCCGGCGCCTGCGCGTTGCACGGCCACTGGATGCTGCCGAGTTCATCGAGACGCTTGTACGACACGCCCGTGAACGTCGGCGTGAGGCTTGCGATCTCATCCATGATCTGTGACGGGTGCGTATAGCCCATTTCATAACCGAGCGCGCGCGCCAGCTTGATCGTCACTTCCCAGTCGGCAAGACCCGGCAGCGGAGGCATGACCTTGCGCACGCGCGAAATGCGGCGTTCGGCATTCGTGAACGTGCCGTCCTTTTCCAGGAACGACGAACCCGGCAGGAACACATGCGCATACTTGGCGGTTTCGTTCAGGAAGATATCCTGCACGACGATACATTCCATCGACGACAACGCCTTCGATACATGCTGCGTATTCGGGTCCGACTGGACGATGTCCTCTCCCTGGCAATAAAGGCCGAGGAAGCTGCCGTGAACGGCGGCATCAAACATGTTCGGAATGCGCAGGCCCGGTTCCGACTGCAGCTTGACGCTCCACGCTTCTTCGAACAATGCGCGCACAGCCGCGTCGCTGATATGGCGATAACCCGGCAACTCGTGCGGGAACGAACCCATGTCGCACGAACCCTGCACGTTGTTCTGGCCACGCAGCGGATTTACGCCGACACCTTCACGGCCAATATTGCCCGTTGCCATCGCAAGATTCGCGATGCCCATGACGGTCGTCGAGCCTTGCGCATGTTCCGTCACGCCGAGGCCGTAATAGATCGCGCCGTTGCGTGCGTTGGCATAAATGCGCGCGGCTTCACGAACGGACTGCGCGGGAACGCCGGTAATGGCTTCCATGGCTTCAGGCGAGTTTTCTTCCAACGATACAAAGTCGCGCCATTGCTGGAACGCGCGTGCTTCGCAGCGCTCGGCTACGAATTCTTCGTCCACGAGCCCTTCGGTGACGATCACATGGGCGAGCGAGTTGACCACCGCGACGTTCGTGCCCGGACGCAAGGCCAGATGATGCGAAGCCTTTACGTGCGGCGTATCGACGATATCGATCCGGCGCGGATCCACCACGAGCAGTTGCGCGCCTTCACGCACGCGCCGCTTGAGACGCGATGCAAACACAGGGTGGCCATCGGTCGGATTCGCACCGATCACCATGATCACGTCGGCCTTCTCAACCGATGCAAACGTCTGCGTGCCCGCCGATTCACCCAGCGTTGTCTTCAGCCCGTAACCCGTCGGCGAATGGCAAACACGGGCGCAGGTATCGACGTTGTTGTTGCCGAACGCCGCGCGCACGAGTTTTTGCACGAGGTAGGTTTCCTCGTTCGTGCATCGTGACGATGTAATCCCGCCGATCGAATCCACGCCGTACTTGTCCTGAATGCGGCGGAATTCGCTCGCCGCATATGAAAGCGCTTCTTCCCAGCTCACTTCGCGCCACGGATCGGTGATCTTCGCGCGGATCATCGGCTTGGTGATGCGGTCCTTGTGCGTGGCATAACCCCATGCAAAGCGGCCCTTGACGCAGGCGTGGCCGTCGTTGGCATCGCCGTTCTTGTTCGGCACCATGCGCACGACCTGGCTGCCTTTCATTTCCGCCTTCAGCGAGCAGCCGACACCGCAGTACGCGCACGTGGTCACGACCGAATGCTCGGGCTGACCCAGCATGATGACGGTCTTTTCCTGCAGCGTCGCCGTTGGGCATGCCGCCACGCACGCGCCGCACGACACGCATTCCGATTCCATGAACGGCTGGTTTTCGCTTGCCGCCACGCGCGATTCGAAACCGCGTCCCGCGATGGTCAGCGCGAACGTGCCTTGCGTCTCTTCGCACGCGCGCACGCATCGGTTACATACGATGCACTTCGACGCGTCGTACGTGAAATACGGATTGGATTCGTCCTTCTTGTCCTTCAGGTGATTCGCGCCTTCGTAGCCGTAGCGCACTTCGCGCAAACCAACCACGCCTGCCATGTCCTGCAGTTCGCAGTCGCCGTTTGCCGGGCACGTCAGGCAATCGAGCGGGTGATCGGAGATGTACAACTCCATCACGTTCTTGCGCAGCGACTGCAGCTTGTCCGTTTGCGTGCGCACTTTCATGCCGGCTTCAACGGGTGTCGTGCACGATGCCGGATAACCCCGCTTGCCCTCGATTTCGACCAGGCAGAGACGGCACGAACCAAACGGCTCGAGCGAATCCGTCGCGCAGAGTTTCGGCACGTTTACACCGGCCTCGATCGCCGCGCGCATCACCGACGTTCCGGCCGGCACGGTGACCGGCGTGCCATCGATATCGAGCGTCACGTCGATATCGGCATGGCGCAGCGGCGTGCCGTAGTCGGTATCGTCGAAGGGATCGCGCAGCTTCGTTTTGCAGGCGCAATTACCGGAACCGCAGGAAGAACTGGACATATATGTGCTCCTTCTTTTAAGCCGCTTTCTGCGACGGCTTACGCGAAAGACCGAAGTCTTCGGGGAAATGATCGAGGGCGGACATCACCGGATAAGGCGTCATGCCGCCCATAGCGCAGAGCGATCCGGCAAGCATGGTGTCGCAGAGTTCGCGCAGCAACGTGACCTGTTTCGGCGATGTATCGCCAGCGCGGATTTTCGCGATGACTTCAACGCCGCGCGTGGAACCGATCCGGCACGGCGTGCATTTGCCGCAGGATTCGACGGCGCAAAAGTGCATCGCGTACTGGGCGAGGTCGGCGAGGTTGGAGGTGTCGTCGTGAATCACGATGCCGCCATGACCGACCACCGCGCCCACCGCCGCATACGCTTCGTAATCCATGGGGATATCCCATTGGCTCTCGGGCAAATATGTGCCAAGCGGACCGCCGACTTGCACAGCGCGCGCCGGCCGGCCGGTTGCCGTGCCACCGCCATATTCGTAGATCAGTTCGCGCAACGTGACGCCGAACGCGAGTTCCACGAGACCGCCTTGCTTCACGTTCCCGGCGATCTGGAACGGCAGCGTGCCGCGTGAACGGCCCATGCCGAAGTCGCGGTAGAACGCCGCGCCCTTGGCAAAGATGATTGGCACGGTTGCCAGCGTGATGACGTTGTTGATCACCGTCGGCTGGCCGAACAAACCGACCAGCGCAGGAACCGGCGGCTTCGCGCGCACCACGCCGCGTTTTCCTTCCAGCGATTCCAGCAGCGCGGTTTCCTCACCGCAAACATACGAGCCCGCGCCCTTGGCGACTTCGAGTTCGAACACCTTGCCGCTGCCGAGCACATTCGCACCGAGCCAGCCGGCTTCGCGCGCTTTGACAATCGCGCGGTTCAGCGTGGTGATCGCGTGCGGATATTCGCTGCGCACATAGATGTAGCCTTTCGTCGCGTTCGTCACGATCCCCGCGATGATCATCCCTTCGATCAACATGTACGGATCGCTTTCCATCACGAGGCGGTCTGAGAACGTGCCGGAATCGCCTTCGTCGGCGTTGCAGACCACGTACTTCTGCGGCGCCACGGCCGCGCGAACCGTGCGCCATTTGATGCCGGCCGGGAATGCCGCGCCGCCGCGTCCGCGCAAGCCCGATTCGAGCAGCGCTTCACATGCGGCGTCGCCATCGGTTTCGAGCGCACGACGCAGGCCTTCGAGGCCGCCGTGGGCGACGTAGTCATCGGTGGAAAGCGGGTCCGTGATGCCGATGCGCGCAAATGTCAGCCGCTGCTGGTTCGCAAGCCACGGCATGGTGTCGACCACGCCGATGCGCTTGTCATGCGCAGCGCCGGTAATAAAGCCGGCGTCGAAGAGGGCGGGGACATCGTCTTCATCGACGTTCGAATAGCCGATACGGCCTTCCGCCGTCTCGACTTCGACGAGCGGTTCGAGCCACAACATGCCGCGCGAACCGTTACGCACGATCTCGACTTCAATGCCGCGTTTTTGAGCTTCCGAAGCAACGACCAGTGCAACGCGATTGGCGCCCAGCGCCAGCGCCGAGGAATCGCAGGGAACGTAGATGCGTGTCATACCACGTCCTCCACGCTCGTCTGAACGCGCGCCTCTTCATAAAGCCGATCGAATTTTTGCGGCGTGACGCGGGCGTACAGCTCGCCATTGATCGTCATGGCCGGCGACAACGCGCATTGCCCGAGGCAATAGACGGTTTCGAGTTCGGTATCGGGCTGATGACCGGAGTCGAACTTGCAGCCGGTATGTCCTTCGATATGCTCGGCCAGCGCCTCCGTTCCCATGCTCTTGCACGCTTCGGCGCGGCATAGCTGAACCGTGACGCGCGCCGGCGGTTCCGAGCGGAAGTGGTGGTAATAGGTGATCACGCCATGCACTTCGGCGCGCGAAAGCGACATCGCCACGGCGAGCGGGGCGATGACATCGGCAGGAATGAAGCCGGCCTCGTCCTGGATTGCGTGCAGCACGGCGATCAGCGACGCACCTGGTTTCAAGTGGCGCGCAACGCGTTCGTCGGGCGTGACGGCGGGTTCATTCGGGTTGCTACTGGCAATCTGGACCATGTGGGGAGTCTCCATCGCTCGGCATATGTTTTATTAATGCATATATCGGTCTTATAATCGCTGTACCGAGCCTCTGATATGCAAGATACGAGGCTATCCAGTCGATGGCAATAGGAACAACAACTGCATATGATCGACGTTGAATGCCGGACCGAACTCGTCTTGCGCGATGCAGCAGGCCGCGAAGCCAGTCTCAGCGCGGCCGTGCCGCTTTTGCTGCTCGTTTCGCAGACCGGAAGTATTGCGCAGGCAGCATCGGCTAAGGGTTTGTCCTACAGGCACGCGTGGGGCCTGTTGCGCGAAATCGAGACACGATTGGGCGGCGCGCTGATCACCAAGTCGCGCGGGCGCGGGTCGGTGTTGTCGGAACTCGGTGAAGCCGTCTTGCGGGCGCAGCGTCTGTCGAACGATCGGCTCGACGGTCCGCTTCAGGCGGTGGCGAGCGAAGTAGCCGGTGAGTTGAACCGGCGGTTGTTGCGTGCGGTCAGCGAAGTCCGTATTCACGCGTCGCACGGCTATGCGGTCGCGGCGCTCGTCGGTGCGCTGGCCGCAAAACGGATCCCCGCCGATATCAAATACCGGGAGAGCGCCGAAGCCGTAAGCGCCCTGGCGCGCGGTGAATGCGAGCTCGCGGGTTTTCATTTGCCGATCGGCGAGTTCCGTGCGAGTTGCGCGGAGATTTATCGGCCGTGGCTGGATGCGGGGCGGCACGGCCTGATTCACCTGACGCGACGCACGCAGGGACTTTTCTTGCCGAAGGGCAATCCGAAAGGCATACGCGGATTGCGCGATCTTGCCCGCGACGACATCCGCTTCGTGAACCGGCAACCCGGCTCGGGCACGCGCATGTTGCTCGACCTGGCGCTGCGGCAAATTGGCGTGAATCCGGCGACCATCAACGGTTACGCGACTGCCGAACTGACACATTCAGCGATTGCCGCATTCGTGGCGAGCGGCATGGCCGACCTTGGCTTTGGCGTGCAACCGGCGGCGCAGCAGTTCGCGCTCGATTTCATCCCGATCATCGACGAGGATTATCTGTTCGCCTGCGACCGCGACAAGCTCGCCGATGCCCAGCTAGCCGGCGTGCTCGACGTGCTGCGCAGCGCAGCGTTCAAGGGCGGCGTGGCGCAACTCGAAGGCTATGATCCGCTGCATTGCGGCGAACTGCTGGATCTGGAAGCTGCACTCGGCGGCTTAGTGCCGACGTGAGCCAAGACAGCGCGTTGTAAGCTAATGTAATACGCCGATACATGCGCGAGGGCCGCGTAACCGGCCGATTGCGGAGCAAGCGTTTAGAATCAGATTTCGCGGTCCGGATTTTCGGTGTGAGCTTTTCTGAAACATTCGTGACCGGACGTTTAACCGAAGTCTGTTCATCGACTTGCTAGAGACTGTACTGCCGCCATGAAACTGCTTTTAAGTATTGCCGCATCCATCGCGTTTGTTGCCGGCGCCGTTGCCTTTGTGCCCGTTGCATTTGCGCAAAATTCACCCGGCATTCCGGGCGGTATCCTGCAAGACCAGTTCCGGCTGAAGGAGCACCCGCAATTGCAATTCGCGGCTTCCGCGCCGTCCGACAAGTACCAGAACAAGGAAACGGCCAAACGCCGCCGTGGTGACCTGGGCGATCCAAACGGTTGCAACCTGCAGTGCCCGAAGGACGAGTAACCCGCCTTTAGCGCATCGCAGTGCGCGACTTTTCAACGCACACGGCTTCGCTCGGTCATCGATCAGGAAGCGTGTGCGATCACTACGTGTGTCTCCTCTTTAGCCGCGGCGTTCGCGGCGCTTGCCGCAACGGCAGCGTTAACCCTGCTTTCACCCCTCGATTTCTCACCGCCTCGCGCTTCGCTGAACGCTTCATTCGTCTGAGCGTCTGTTACCACTCATTACCGACCGATTAATGCTACTTGATGGCGGCGCGTACGGCATGCGCTCGGGTATCTTATCGTTGCGTGCGTTGAACGGTCCGCAGTGACAAACGCACTTAACTTTCATAAAAAACAATGAAGCAAGCCAGCTAAGTGGCCGCACGCGAACGAGGCGTGCCGAGAGGGCCACGTGGACGGCAGTGTCCACCCGACGGCATTGGCTAGCAGGACACGCTTTAGAAAGGCGAGGGGAAGACAGCCAAATGAGAATTCTTCAAGTCGTTCTTGCACCCCGGTTATCAGGGGCCGAGGTGCTTGCGAAGGGCGTAGCGATCGGGCATCAGCAAGGTGGTCACGATGTTTGCATCACGTCGTTGATGCCGGAGCACGACGATTTCGAACACATCAGCGCCGAGCTGCGGGCGAACAACGTCTTGTGTCTGTTTCCGCAGCGCTCGCTCGGCAAGGTCGGCCGACTGCTGTTCTTGCATCGCGCCATTCGCCGCTTCAAACCCGACATCATCTTCGCGCACGCGACCATACCCGCGCTGTACGTCCGCGCGTTGCCGACCCGCGTGCCGATTGTGTGGGTCATGCACTCCGGCGCCAACGACTTCGCGAACAATGCGCTGCTGTTTGCGGAACGCCTGCTGTCGGGGCGCGCCAAGGCGGTGATCGGGGTATCGCAGAAGAATATCGATGATTACGTCAAGGAAGTCGGTTCGCATCCGTCCATGATCGTGGTGCCGAACGGCGTCGATATCTCGCGCTTCACGCAGACGAGCGAACCGTTGACATCGACGGGAATCCGCCAGATCGTCCAGATCGGGCGTTATATCCCCGAGAAGAACCAGTTGCAGACCGTCCAGGCGTTCGCCCGCGTGGCGGCTGTCGATCCCGACGTGCGTCTGCTGCTTTGCGGCGTGATCGAGAATCTCGCGTATCACGCCGCAATCGTGAAACTCGTCGACGAACTCGGCTTGAACGACCGCGTGAAGATAATCGGGCCGCAGTCCAACGTGGCCGAGATCCTGCGCGAGTCGCGCGCGTTCGCGATGCCTTCGAGTTTCGAGGCGCACAGCATCGGCTTTCTCGAAGCGCTCGCGTCGGGTATTCCGGTGGTCGGGAACGCAATCCCGTCGTTTGCTTTTGCCGATAGTTTTCCCGGCGTCGCGCTGCTCGATACCAGCGACGCCGATGCCTACGGCCGCGCATTGCTCGCTGCGTTGTCGCAGCCGCGCGCGACACGTCCGTTGAACGGACTGACGCTGCAGAGTACGGCTGACCGGTATCTCGCGATTGCATCCGACGTGCTTAATCTGCAGGTGCGGATGGGCTGATTTGCGGTACTCAAAAACGCGCCGCCGATATTCTCGGCGGCGCGTTTTTTATTGCAGGTTCCTAAGCCACAGCGACTCGGAAAAAAGTCCGGGCATCTCGCTCCAGATTTGCGCCGGGCCGAGCTTGTGCGCGCTGTCGAAGTCATAGCCGATCAACATCGGCGCACCGCCCGTGTAATAGAACGGCCCAAGCTTCGCGTTCGCACGCTTGAACAGCACGAGCGTCGAGCGTCGCTCACGCTGCACGATGTGCGGCAATGCATCCGCGTACGACGCTTCCTTCAGCGTCCCGGCAAGCACCGGCGTGCCTCCGCCTTTGAGCGTCCAGACATCGATATCCGGGCCATCGCCGCGCGGTTGCAGCATCACGAGGTCATCGGTTCCGTCGCCGTTGATATCGCCGGCCGTCACCTTCGTCATCGCCGATGAAAACTGCGGATACGTGTTGCCGCGCAGCGTCCCGGTGAACGCACTGCCGGAACTTGTGAGCTGCGTTATTGCCATTGCGCCATTCATATTCTCGATCGCGACAAGCCCGGTTCGGGGCGATCCGGCTGTGTGCATCGGCAGGAAACGCGTGTTCGTGCTCAAGTCGTGAGCCTGCATCCACAACGCAGGCGCACGGCCGTTCTTGCCGACGCTCGCCAGCACCCACAGGTTCAGGCCACCATCGCCGCGTTTGTGCGCGATCATTACATCGGCGCGGCCGCTTCCCGTGAAATTGCCCGCCACATATTGCTGCGCGTTCGCCGGCGTCCACGCCGTGCCTGTCTGATACCACAGCTTCGGCGCTTCGAAACGCGTACCCGTGCTGCGCATCAGCCAGAACGCCGTGCCGCCGTTGCGCGGCGAAATCACCATCAGGTCGTCGCGGCCGTCGCCATCGAAATCGCCCAGCAGGAAACGCACGCTGTCGAAGCAAAGCCGGTTGGCCGAACACGTGGGCGCCGTGGCGTGGGCATCGAAAGGTATGGCGTTGAGGTACCAGGGCTCCGCCGTTTCCAGTCGCGACATGTCCGCGACCCATACGTTGAAGCCCGGTCCGTCCTTGCGGCGCTGCACGTAGACCACGCTCGAGCGGCGCTCACCGGCGGCGGCGCTTGCGGCGTCGTCGATGTTATCGCCGCGTACGTCGCCGAAGAGGCCGCCTTCCTCGCGGTTATCGGTCCATTGCGTTTGCGCCGATGGCGCCCAGCGCGACTCCGTCGTCAGCGCCGAACAACTGCCCGCCGCGAGCGCACCGTTGCGCCCAGCCAGGCAATGACCAAGCGGCGTGTACACATAGCCGAAATCCCAGGGCGTCCACTTCTGGGCGGCATCGGCGGAATCCGGCGGCGCGCATGCTTCTTCGATCAACGTGCCGCTGCGTTCGGCGACGCATTGCCGCGTGGTTTCATCGACGAGTTGTGCCGTGTTCCTGGTCCCCGGCGCCGCCGATACCTGCTGCCAGTGCCAGTCCTGCGTCTTCGCGCCTGTGCACGCGGCAAGCGTCGGCGCGGCGCCGAGGCCGGCCGATGTCACGCACTGACTCGAATATTCGTTCACGATCTGCATTGAACGAGGCTGAAAATCCGGACCCGGGTCGCTCGCGTGCGCGCGTGTCCAGTAGCGGCGCGCGACCCAGTTGCCGTCCCACTGATATTCGCCGAAGACGTGGCCGCCGTTATCGTCGCCATCGATGGCGAAGTACGACGCCACGTCGTCGCGCTTCTTTTGGGTATCGGCGGCGTCGAGGTTCTTGGGCAGTCCGCCGGTCGGATACGTCACGTGATAGCCGATCGGGATATCGCGCCCGAGCCCTTGCGCCGCGATCCGCGTGATGCGCGCGGCGTAGATGTGATCCGGGTGCTCGATGAACGGCACCGTATCCGGATTGAGCGTATAGATCTCGGTCGCCGGCGCGAGCATGGCGCGCACGGTCGCGATCAGCGCGGCGCGGTCGTACTTGATCGTGTTCGATCCGTCCGCGTTCAGCGGATATGTGTCGATGCTTTCGCCCTTGTCCCACAGCAAACCGAGCGGCACGCGTCCGCCGCGCACGCCGCCGCCGGGCAGCCGGACTTCGAGCAGCTTCACGCGCGGTTGCTGCCTGAGCAACATTTGATGCACGGGTTTGCCGGCGAAATCGACTGTCGATTCAATCCAGTCGTCCGCCACGCCCGCCATGCGCGCATAGGCGAGGCGCGTGCCTTTTTCGCGAAGTTTCACGTAGTCGAAGTTCGCGCCGTTCGCACCGCCGATCAAGTGAACGGTGGTCACGCACCAGCCGGCCGCGAGCTTGTCGCTGATGCCGGGATTGACGAAGAGCAGGTCGTCGTCGAGATGGGCGACGACAGTGATGAGCGACCCGGCGTGGCAATCGGCGGCTGGAACGGATGGTTGCGCCGACGTTTGCGCGATGGCCGGTGAAAGCAGGGCGCTGACGGCCCACAGCAGTATCGATAAGCACGCAACAGCCAATCTCCGCATGGAACGGCTCATTTGCATGATTCCCCCGTATGGCATTTTTTGTCTGCTGAATCAGTGAATCTGGCAGCTTGAAGTGTAGCGGCGCGACGTTCCGTTGCCGAGCGAACATGGAAGGAGGGTTTGGCGGATTGTGGGGAGTGGGAAAAACAAAACCCCGCATGCCTTGCGGCAAGCGGGGTTCAGTTCATCCGGCGGGAAAGCCGGAAGCGATATTGGTGGAGGCGGCGGGAATCGAACCCGCGTCCAGTAGCGCTCTACGACCAGTTCTACATACTTAGTTCTATCATTTGATTTAACCTGGCGACGCGGACGAACACGCTTCGCTTCGGCGATTCACTAAATTTTCGACCTTGGCGTCGCGACGCCGACAAGGCTTATCTGACGTATATGACCTCTCTCGGTATTGCTACCGGTCTTGCGACTCTAGTCCGTCAGTAAACTAGGGAGAGGCAGGCGGCCCTTAGGCTGCCAGTGCGAACGTTTCGTCGTTTGCAGTTACGTTTTTCCCATTGATTTACGAGGTGACGGGTCCTCGGTATGCCCTAGCCGCTTCGCAACCCCTGTCGAAACCAGGTCGCCCCCGAAGCATTGCGTATTATCTCACAGATCCAGCCGCCATCAGCGTCAGTGCAAGGACCTGAAAGACACCGCAACTTATTGCACATCCCGCAGCAATTGCTGCAATTCGATAGTCGTTTCTACCACGTGATCAGCGTGCCAGCGCGTGGGCGGCAGGTCCGTGCCGCAGTAGCCATAGGCTGCCGCCACGGTGACCATGCCGGCCGCGAAACCCGCCTGAACGTCGCGCAGATCGTCGCCCACATACACCACCTGTTCGGGCTTTTCCTCCATCAACTCGGCAGCATGCAGCAAGGGCGCCGGATGCGGCTTCGAGTGCGAGGTTGTGTCGCCACAAACCAGGCACGCCGCCCGTTCCGCAAGTCCGAGCAATGCCACGAGCGGTTCAGCCAGTCGCGTGACCTTGTTCGTCACGATGCCCCAGCGAACGCCGCGGGCATCTAGCTGATCGAGCAGTTCATCGATACCCGGGAACAGCGTCGTTTCAATACACAGATCCGCTTCGTAGTTCGCGAGGAACTCCTCGCGCATCGAGGCGTAATCCGGATGTTCGGGACTGATCTCGAACGCGCCGCCAAGCAAACCCCGCGCGCCCGCCGATGCCAGCGGCCGCAACGTCTCCAGCGGACGCATCTCGAGCCCACGGTCGTGACGCATCTTGTTGACGGCTGCGACGAGGTCGGGCGCGGTATCGGCGATCGTGCCGTCGAGGTCGAACAAGACCGCCTGACACAGCTTCAGCCGGTCCTTGTCCAATTCCTGCTGCGAAGAGGGCGTCGGGTCGTCGCTCATGAAAGTCCGTACGGGTTCAATGACGCTCGGTGGCGTCGGGTCCGCGTCTGTAGAGTTCGAGTTGTCGTTCGGTCGGTCGTTCATGTTCGTTTTCGTCATGCCACGCGACGGCAAGCCATCAGGTAGTTGATGCTAGTGTCGTCGGAGATGCCAAAGCGCTTGGCGAGCGGGCGATAAGTAATCCCCTTGATCTCGACGATATCTAATTGCGCCGAACGCACAAGTTGCGCAAGTTCTGACGGCTTGATGAAACGTGCATAGTCGTGCGTGCCGCGCGGGAGCATCCGGGCAATGTACTCCGCGCCGATCACCGCGAAGAGGTACGCCTTGGCATTGCGATTGAGCGTGGAAAAGAACACCCAGCCGCCCGGCTTGACCAGCGTGGCGCACGCCTGGACGATCCCAGCGGGATCGGGCACGTGTTCGAGCATTTCCATGCACGTGACGACGTCATAGGCACCGGGTTCACGCGCAGCAAGCGCTTCTGCCGCAATTTCCTCGTACTCGACTTCCACACCGCTTTCCAGGCTGTGCAAGTCGGCCACGCTCAGCGCATTCGACGATAAATCCACGCCTTTCACCTTCGCGCCGCGCACCGCCATGGACTCGGACAGTATCCCGCCACCGCAGCCGACATCCAGCGCGCGTTTGCCCGGCAAGTGAGCCAGGCCGTCGATCCAGTCGAGCCGCACGGGGTTCAGTTCATGCAGCGGTTTGAATTCGGCATTCGGGTCCCACCAGCGATGAGCCAGCTCGCTGAATTTCTGAAGCTCGTGGGGATCGGCATTGATCATGTGCGGATAGCCTTGAAACGAAAGTCGTGAACAGTCAGGCACCAAGTATATAGGCGGTGACGGAACCGGGTAAAACGGGCCGGAGAAAGAAGGGGGCAGCTTGTGGCTGCCGGGCGCGCATAAAAAAAAGCCCCGCCGGAGCGGGGCTTTGATCCTGCGGCAATCAGTCGCTAAATTACTGCGGCTGACGCGAGGTTCCAACAACTTCGACTTCCACGCGACGATCCGGTGCGAGGCAGGCGATGAGTTGCTTGTGGTTCTTCTGGTTGCAACCGGTGGTAACCGGGTTGCGCTTGCCCTTGCCTTCCGTATAGATACGGTTGGCTTCGATGCCCTTGCTGACCAGGTATGCCTTGACAGCTTGTGCACGACGCAGCGACAGACGATCGTTGTACTTGTCCGAACCGATGCGGTCCGTGTAACCCGTAGCGACCACGACTTCCAGGTTCAGGTCGCCAATCTTCGATGCGAGATCGTCAAGCTTTGCCTTACCAGCCGGCTTCAGGATTGCCTTGTCGAAGTCGAACAGAGCGTCAGCTTGGTACGTAACCTTCTGGCTTTGGATGACCGGAGCAACCGGAGCGACCGGAGCCGGCGGCGTCGGTGCTTGCGCTACCAGCGCGCCATCGCACTTTGCGTTTGCCGTAGCCGGGGTCCAGAACGCATCGCGCCAGCAAAGCTCGTTCGTACCGTTCATCCACACATATTCGCCCGTGCCGTTCACCCAGTTGTCATTGACTGCCTGACGTGAAGCCGGGACCGATTGCGCCATAGCCGATGCAGCCATAACTGCGGTAGCTGCAATGAACGCGAGCTTTGAAAGTTTATTCATATTTCTCCTCTCGAAATTGAGATTACCGCAGGTTTACTGCGAGCCTTGTTGACAAAGACAAGTCATACATTGCTCGAAGTATAACATTACCGCGGAACAAAACGCTGTGTGTAGACTTCGAGCAGTGTCTAACTTTGTGCGTTGGCATTTTGCCATATCGTTCCCTTGCAACGATAAAAATATCCCCGGGGCCCCAATGCCTGCAACCTTATGTGGTGCATGCGCAACAAGACGGGGCATGGGAAAAGCAGGGTTTGATATGCGCGTCTTATGCGCATGATACGTGCCCACCCGGAACTTTTTGGCAAAACATCAATACATTTTTTTGCTGATTTTTTGTGCACTTTTCAGCGACTGCAAAAATCTCGGTCGTGAATCATAGCGGGTTAGTCTGACGTTTTCACTTCCTCATGCGAAGCAAATTGTAAGCTCCCGCTACAAATGCTTCTCGATCCTCCGGGAAAGTTCCCTCCGTCCCGTTTCGGCAGTCTGTCTGCTGCGCATGCACTGTATGTATATACGCGCCGCTGCCGGGCACGGATGCCGCGCATGTTAGAATCGCGTGATGCGTTGCGTTCGCAATGCCGATGCCAAACGCCGGTGAATTCAGGGGAAACGTCGCAAAACGCACGTTTATTCCGCGCCGGCGCCGCACAGTTCAAGACACGGATAAATGGATCAATTCGCCAAAGAGACCCTGCCAATCTCCCTTGAGGAGGAAATGCGCCGCTCATATCTCGATTACGCGATGAGCGTGATCGTGGGGCGAGCGCTCCCCGATGTCCGCGACGGCCTGAAGCCTGTCCACCGTCGCGCACTCTATTCCATGCACGAACTGAACAACGACTGGAATCGCGCCTACAAGAAGTCGGCGCGTATTGTCGGCGATGTGATCGGTAAATATCACCCGCACGGCGACCAGTCGGTGTACGACACCATCGTGCGGATGGCGCAACCGTTCTCCCTTCGCTACATGCTGGTGGACGGACAGGGCAACTTCGGTTCGGTCGACGGCGACAATGCCGCGGCCATGCGATACACCGAAATCCGCATGGCGAAGATCGGCCACGAACTGCTGGCGGATATCGACAAGGAAACGGTCGACTTCGGTCCGAACTACGACGGCAGCGAAAGCGAGCCGCTGGTTTTGCCGGCGCGTATTCCGAATCTGCTGATCAATGGCTCCGCCGGCATCGCGGTTGGCATGGCGACGAACATTCCGCCGCACAACCTGCGCGAAATCGTCGACGCCTGCATGCATTTGCTGAACAACCCGGATTCGACCATCGACGAACTGATGGAAATCGTTCCGGCACCGGATTTTCCGACGTACGGCGTGATCTACGGCGTCTCGGGCGTGCGCGATGGGTATCGGACAGGACGCGGGCGCGTCGTGATGCGCGCGACCACCCACTTCGAAGAGATCGATCGCGGCCAGCGCATGGCGATCATCGTCGACGAAATTCCGTATCAGGTGAACAAGCGGACGCTGCTCGAACGTATCGCCGAGCTGGTGAACGAGAAGAAGATCGAAGGCATCTCGGACATCCGCGACGAATCCGACAAGAGCGGCATGCGCGTGGTGGTCGAGCTGAAGCGCGGCGAAGTGCCCGAAGTGGTGCTGAACAACCTGTATAAGCTGACGCAGCTCCAGGACACGTTCGGCATGAACATGGTCGCGCTGGTCGACGGCCAGCCGCGTCTGCTCAACCTGAAGCAGATGCTGGAGTGTTTCCTGTCGCATCGGCGGGAAGTGCTGACGCGGCGCACTGTATACGAACTGCGCAAGGCGCGGGATCGTGGCCACGTGCTGGAAGGCCTGGCGGTGGCGCTGGCGAATATCGACGAATTCATCCGCATCATCAAGGCTGCTCCCACTCCGCCGATCGCGAAGCAGGACTTGATGAACAACGCCTGGGATTCGGAAATCGTGCGCGAGATGCTGTCGCGCGCGGAAACCGAAGAATCGGGCGGCCGCCAGGCATACCGGCCGGAAGGTCTGAATCCGGCTTACGGCATGCAGGCAGATGGCTTGTACAAGCTTTCCGACGTTCAGGCGCAGGAAATTCTGCAAATGCGCCTGCAACGCCTGACCGGGCTCGAGCAGGACAAGATTGTCGGCGAGTACAAGGATGTCATGGCGCAGATCGCCGATTTGCTCGATATCCTCGCGCGTCCGGAGCGGATCCGCGCAATCATCGTGGACGAACTGGCGACCGTTCGCGCCGAGTTTGGCGACGACCGCCGTTCGCGCATCGAACTGAACGCCACGGAACTGAACACCGAAGACCTGATCACGCCGCAGGAAATGGTCGTGACCATGTCGCACACCGGTTATGTGAAGTCGCAGCCGTTGTCGGAATACCGCGCGCAAAAGCGCGGCGGCCGCGGCAAGCAAGCCACGCAGATGAAGGAAGACGACTGGATCGACACGCTGTTCATTGCGAACACGCACGATCACATGCTGTGCTTCTCGAATCGCGGCCGCGTCTACTGGATCAAGGTCTACGAAGTTCCGCAAGGTTCGCGGAACTCGCGCGGCCGTCCGATCGTCAATATGTTCCCGTTGCAGGACGGCGAGAAGATCAACGTCGTGCTGCCGATCAAGGAATTCTCGGCTGACAAGTACGTCTTCATGGCTACGTCTTTGGGCACGGTCAAGAAGACGCCGCTGGAAGCGTTCAGCCGGCCGCTGCGCAAGGGCATTATCGCGGTCGGACTGGACGAGGGCGATTTCCTGATCGGCGCTGCGATCACCGACGGTGAGCACGACGTCATGCTTTTCTCGGATTCGGGCAAGGCAGTTCGCTTTGACGAAAACGACGTCCGCGCCATGGGCCGTGAAGCCCGCGGCGTGCGCGGCATGCAGCTGGAAGACGGGCAGCAGGTCATCGCGCTGCTCGTGGCGGGCGGCGAGAACCAGTCGGTGCTGACCGCGACCGAAAACGGTTTCGGCAAGCGTACGCCGATTGGCGAGTACACCCGTCATGGCCGTGGCACGAAGGGCATGATCGCGATCCAGACATCGGAACGTAATGGCAAGGTCGTCGCTGCGACGCTCGTGGAGCCGGAAAGCGAGATCATGCTGATCACGAATACGGGCGTGCTGATTCGCACACGCGTGTCGGAGATCCGTGAGATGGGCCGTGCAACCCAAGGTGTTACACTCATCAGTCTTGACGACGGCACGAAGTTATCCGGCCTGCAGCACATCGCCGAGGCGGAAGTGGCGGTCGAACTCGACGCGGATCTGGAAGGTGACGCGGCTGACACACTCGACACACCATCGGCCAGCGACGCTGGCGACAGTCCCGACGACACGTCCGAGGGCGGCGAGGACACAACGTCCTGAACGCCGCCTGATCGGCGAGCACTCGTTCTGTTTCTGAAAGCTTGAATCTATAAGCTGCGCGAACCTGAGCATGTCCCAAGTACATGCCGGCTCGCGCAGCAGTAGAAACGAAAATTTTTTAAGGGAGTAATGATGCAAAAACAGTTTAAACAATGGATCTTGCTGGCTGCTTTGGTACCGGCTTTCGCATCGGCTCAATCGCTCCAGAGCCAATCGGCAGCGCCGGCACCGGCTGCGGCCACAGCGGCTCCGGATCCGGCGAAGCAAGCTGCGATCAAGAACCTGCTGGACGCAATCGACGCGCAAAAGCTCGTCGGCGCCATTGGTAACAGCGCACAAATGCAGTCGAAGCAACTGGTTCCGGCCATCCTGTCCGACGCTTTGAGCGAAAACAAGACGCTGAACGACAAGCAGAAACAAGCTGCCGTTCCTCAGCTCCAGAAGGACACGGTACCGAAGCTGGTTGATTCGGCTGGCCAAGTGTTTGCAACGGATTCGTTCCGTCAGGACGCCATGCAAGCTCAGTACGACGCTTACGCGAAGTACTACACCACGGCTGAAATCAACGACCTGACGACGTTCTACAAGAGCCCGACAGGACGCAAGTTCATCCAGGTCCAAGACCAGGTTGGTCGTGACGTGGTGAATGGCCTGATGCAAAAGTACATGCCGCAAGCCATCAAGGCGACGCGTACGCAAGCAGACAAGGAAGTGGCATCGGTCAAGCCGGCTAAGTAAGTTCAAGCCGGTCGCCGGGACCCGCGGCCGCGAGCGAGTTGTCCACGCGGCGGTTGTTTGGCGGGTTTTCGGGACGGTGCGATAATGGCTGTTTGCGTTCAGACGCAAACAGCCATTTCTTTTTCAGGCGCGGTTTCAGGTTTTACTGGCTTAACTCGCGTCCGGCTTTTCGGGATCTCTATTCATGCGCGTATTCAATTTCTCCGCTGGTCCGGCTGCAATGCCCGAAGAAGTTCTTCGTCAAGCCGCCGACGAAATGCTCGACTGGAACGGCAGCGGCATGAGCGTGATGGAAATGAGTCATCGCGGCGCTGAATTCATGTCGATTCACGAAGCGGCGCTGACCGATCTCCGCGATCTGCTGAGGGTGCCCGCGTCGCACCGGATTCTGTTTTTGCAAGGCGGCGGGATTGGCGAGAACGCAATCGTGCCGCTGAACCTGCTTGGATCGCGCAAGACCGCGGACTTCGTGGTGACCGGCTCGTGGTCGCAGAAATCGTTCAAGGAAGCACAGAAATACGGCACGCCGCATATCGCGGCGAATGGCAAGACGGATCAGGGTTTCACGCACGTCCCGAAGATCGCCGAATGGCATCTGTCCGACGACCCCGCGTATGTCCATCTTTGCACGAACGAAACCATCGACGGCGTGGAGACTTTCGAGATCCCCGATCTGGGCTCCGTGCCGCTGGTTGCCGACGCTTCATCGCACATTCTTTCCCGTCCAATGGACATCGCGAAGTACGGCGTGCTCTTCGGCGGCGCGCAGAAGAACATCGGCATGGCGGGCGTGACGGTCGTGATCGTGCGCGAGGATCTGCTCGATCGTGCGCTCGCGATCTGCCCGTCGGCGTTCGAATGGAAGACCATCGCCGCGAACAATTCGATGTACAACACGCCGCCCACGTACGCAATCTACATTGCCGGACTCGTCTTCAAGTGGCTGAAAAAGCAGGGCGGGCTGGAGGCCATGGAGGCGCGCGGTATCGAGAAGTCGTCGCTGCTGTACGACACCATCGACTCGAGCAGTTTCTATCTGAACAAAGTTGAGCGTCAGTCGCGCTCGAGAATGAACGTACCGTTTTTTCTCGCCGACGAAACCCGTAACGAAGCATTCCTGGCCGGCGCGAAAGCGCGCGGCCTGCTGCAGCTGAAAGGCCACAAGTCGGTCGGCGGCATGCGCGCGTCCATCTATAACGCGGTGCCGCTCGAAGCGGTTAAGACACTTGTCGAGTATATGAAGGAATTCGAGCAGACCAGCGCCTGATCTGCCCTTCAATGCTTCACCACGCTGGACCGACTTAATCCAAACATCGCATGGACGACGACCTTAATTCTCAACTCAAACCGCTGCGTGAACGCATCGATGCGCTCGACGCGCAGCTCATCGCGCTCCTGAATCAGCGCGCCGCGGTCGCGCTCGAAGTGGGCGAGGTGAAGAAGCATTTCAACGCGCCCGTGTTTCGTCCTGAGCGTGAACTGCAGGTGATCGCGCGGCTTCAGGACATGAGCGAAGGACCGCTTGGCGGCGATCACATCAGCTCGATCTGGCGCGAAATCATGGCGGCGAGCCGCGCGCTCGAACAAACGCTGCGTGCCGCGTTCCTCGGGCCGGTCGGCACGTACAGCGAACAGGCGATGTTCGAGTACTTCGGACATTCCATTGAAGGCCTGCCTTGTCCTTCCATCGACGAAGTGTTTCGTTCGGTCGAAGCGGGCGCGGCCGAGTTTGGCGTCGTGCCGGTCGAGAACTCGGCGGAAGGCGCGGTATCGCGTACGCTCGATTTGCTGTTGCAGACGTCGCTTGTGATCGGCGGCGAACTGGCTTTGCCGATTCACCATAATTTGCTGACGGCGTCGGGCACGCTCGATGGCGTCACGCGCGTGTTCGCGCATCCGCAAGCGCTCGCGCAATGTCAGCATTGGCTGACCGCGAATGCGCCCGAGTTGCAGCGCCAGGCGGTATCGAGCAATGCGGAAGCAGCGCGGCTTGCGGTGGGGGATCCCACTATCGCGGCGATTGCCGGCGATCGCGCGGCGACGCATTACGGACTGGGCGTGGTTCGATCGATGATCCAGGACGATCCGCACAACCGCACGCGTTTTGTGATGATCGGCAAGGAACGCACGGGCGTGAGCGGGCACGACCAGACGTCGCTGATCGTCTCGGTGGCGAACGAGCCAGGCGCGTTGCTGAAGCTGCTGGAACCGCTGGCACGGCATGGTGTGTCCATGACCCGTTTCGAATCGCGACCGGCGCGCGTCGGCACGTGGGAGTACTACTTTTACATCGATGTAGAAGGCCATCGCGACGATACGTCCGTTGCCGCCGCGCTTACCGAACTCGGCGAAAAAGCCGAATTCCTCAAGGTCCTCGGATCGTACCCGCGCGCTCGTTGAGCCCTCGCTTTCCACACGCATTTCCATACGCAGATACGCTGGAGAAAATATGACATCGCAATTCGGCCCTTCCTACGTGCGCGCGATCGCGCCTTATATTGCCGGCAAGCCGATCTCGGAAGTGGCGCGTGAATTCGGGCTGAACGAAGCGGATATCGTGAAGCTCGCATCGAACGAAAATCCGCTGGGCATGCCGGAATCCGCTAAGCGCGCAATGACGGAAGCCATGGCCGAACTCGGCCGCTATCCGGATTCGAACGGTTTCGAACTGAAGGCAGCGCTTGGCGAGCGTTATGGCGTGCCGCCGGAGTGGATCACGCTCGGCAACGGCAGCAACGACATTCTCGAAATCGCCGCGCATGCGCTGGTGGAGAAGGGCCAGTCGGTCGTGTACTCGCAGTACTCGTTCGCGGTGTATGCGCTCGCCACGCAAGGTCTGGGCGCGCGTGCGATCGTCGTGCCGGCTGTGAAATACGGTCACGATCTCGACGCGATGCTCGCTGCAATCGCCGATGACACGCGCCTCGTGTTCGTTGCGAATCCGAACAATCCGACAGGTACGTTCATTGACGGCCCCGCGCTTGAAGCGTTCATCTCGCGCGTGCCGCGCCACGTGGCGGTCGTGCTGGACGAGGCATACACCGAATATCTGGCGAAGGACAAACGCTACGATTCGATTGCCTGGGTGCGCAAATATCCGAATCTGATCGTATCGCGGACGTTTTCAAAAGCGTTCGGTCTCGCCGGATTGCGCGTGGGTTTTGCCATCGCCCAGCCGGAGCAAACCGATCTGCTCAACCGTCTGCGTCAGCCGTTCAACGTGAATTCGCTCGCGCAGGCCGCGGCCATCGCTGCGTTGAAGGACACGGCGTTTCTCGCGAAGAGTGCGGAGATCAACGCGGCGGGTTATCGCCGGCTCACTGAAGCGTTCGATAATCTCGGGCTCGAATACGTGCCGTCCGACGGCAACTTCGTGATGGTGCGCGTGGGCAATGATGACGCCGCCGGTCAGCGCGTCAATCTCGCTTTGCTCAAGCAAGGCGTGATCGTGCGGCCGGTCGCGAACTACGGCTTGTTACCGTGGCTGCGTATCACGATCGGACTGCCGGAAGAAAACGAAGCGTTTATCGCCGCGCTCGAAAAGGCGTTGTCCGCAACGGCCTGATTGTCTTGTCGGGCGTTGATAGAACGCCCTCGATTGTTCACCCTTCGCGCCTTCGGGCGCGTTTTTATCGATGTCCCGTGGCTGCGTTCTCATTCAATAAACTCGTGATTTTCGGCGTCGGCCTGATCGGCGGATCGCTTGCGCGCGGCCTTCGCGAGCGCGCCGGCGCGACGGGCGAAATCATCGGCGTCGGACGATCCGTGAAGTCTGTCGAGCGGGCGCTGGAACTCGGCGTGATCGACTCGGCCGTGCTGATCGACGACGACAACGCGCTCAAACAAGCGCTGCACGATGCCGATTTCGTATTGATCGCGGCGCCCGTTGCGCAAACCGAGCCGTTGCTGCGAAGGATCGTGCCGTTCATCGACGTGCGCACCATAGTCACCGATGCCGGCAGCACGAAGAGCGACGCGGTCATCGCGGCGCGCGCAGCGCTTGGCGCGCGTGCTTCGCAATTCGTGCCGGGCCATCCCATAGCGGGCCGGGAGTCGAGCGGCGTGGATGCCGCGCTGCCCGATCTTTACGTCGATAAAAACGTCGTCCTGTGTCCGTTGCCCGAGAACGCGCCGGAATCCGTCGAGCGCGTCGCCGAGATGTGGCGTGCAACGGGCGCCTCGGTACATCAGATGAGCGCCGAACAGCATGACGGTGTATTCGCGTCGGTGAGCCATTTGCCGCATGTGCTGTCGTTCGCGCTCGTCGAGCAGATTCTTGAAGCGCCGGACGCCGCGCTGAAGTTTTCGTTCGCGGCCGGCGGTTTCCGCGACTTCACGCGCATCGCGGCGTCGAGCCCGGAAATGTGGCGCGACGTGTGTATCGCAAACCGTTCGGCCTTGCTGACCGAGATCGATGCTTATACCAAGGTGCTGGCGCGCTTTCGCGAGGCCATCGAGGCGTCGGACGCCGCTGCGCTCGAAGCCGCGTTTGAACGCTCGCGCACCGCGCGCAGCCAATGGCAACAAGGCGGTGGACTCAAGGCCGCCGATGATTCCGCACAATAGTCAACTGGACTTGCACATGGAACACCTCGATCTCGGACCTTTTTCGCGTGCGTCCGGCACGGTCCGGCTGCCCGGATCGAAGAGCATTTCTAATCGCGTTTTGCTGCTCGCCGCGTTGGCCGAGGGCGAAACGGTGATCACCAATCTGCTCGATTCCGACGATACCCGCGTGATGCTCGCCGCGCTCGCGAAGCTCGGCATCGACCTGAAGAATGACGGCGAGCGTTGCGTCGTGAAGGGGACGGGCGGCGGCTTTCCGGTAAAGTCGGCAGAGCTTTTCCTTGGCAACGCCGGCACCGCGGTGCGTCCGTTGACGGCCGCGCTGGCGTTGAACGGCGGCGAGTACCGCGTGCATGGCGTGCCGCGCATGCATGAACGGCCGATCGGCGATCTCGTCGACGGCCTGCGCCAGATCGGCGCGTCGATCGACTACGAAGCCAACGCCGGTTTCCCGCCGCTGCAGATCCACGCCGCCGGCATTGCCATCGACAAACCGATCAAGGTTCGCGGCGATGTCTCCAGCCAGTTCCTGACCGCGTTGCTGATGAGCCTGCCGCTCGCACAAAGCCAACGCGGCCCGATCGTGATCGAAGTGGACGGCGAACTGATTTCGAAGCCGTATATCGAGATCACGATCAAGCTGATGGAGCGTTTCGGCCTGAGCGTCGAGCGCGACGGCTGGTCGCGCTTCACGTTGCCGGCGGGCGGGCGTTACCAGTCGCCAGGCGCGATCGCGGTGGAAGGCGATGCATCGTCGGCGTCGTATTTTCTTGCGGCCGGTGCGCTCGGCGGCGGGCCGCTGCGCGTGGAAGGCGTGGGCCGCGCGAGCATCCAGGGCGACGTGAATTTTGCCGACGCGCTGATCCGCATGGGTGCGAACGTGATGCTCGGCGACGACTGGATCGAAGTGCGCGGCGTGGAATCGGACGACGGCAGGCTGATGCCCATCGACATGGATTTCAACCTGATCCCCGACGCGGCCATGACCATTGCAGTTGCCGCATTGTTCGCCAATGGCACGACCACGCTGCGCAATATCGCGAGCTGGCGCGTGAAGGAAACCGACCGCATCGCCGCGATGGCCACCGAACTGCGCAAGGTCGGCGCAACGGTCGAGGAGGGCGCGGACTACCTCGTGGTCACGCCGCCGGGGCAACTGACGCCGAACGCGGCTATCGACACCTACGACGACCATCGGATGGCCATGTGTTTTTCGCTCGTGAGCCTGGGCGGCGTGCCGGTGCGCATCAACGACCCGAAGTGCGTGGCGAAGACCTTCCCCGACTATTTCGAGCAATTTGCCAAGCTGGCGAAGGCGTGATGACCGTGACTAATATATATAAGCGAGCCGTTTTTGGCCGACCCGGACGCCTGCGATGAAACCGACCCGTCCTTTTCATCAAACGCCCGTCATCACCATCGATGGCCCGACGGCCTCCGGCAAAGGCACGGTCGCCGCCGTGGTCGCGGCCACGCTGGGTTTCCATCTGCTCGATAGCGGCGCGTTGTATCGGCTGACGGCGCTGGCAAGCGCGCGCTACAACATAGAACCCGATCACGGCGATGCACTCGCGGAACTGGTCGCCGAGCTTCACATCACATTTCGCGAGGGCTTGGCACAGCTCGACGGCGTGGATGTCTCCACCGAAATCCGTGCTGAAGAAATTGGCAAGCGCGCCTCGGCGATCGCGGTCCACCCACAGGTTAGGACCGCGCTGATTGCCCGCCAGCGGGCCTTCCGCAGGCCTCCGGGGCTGGTCGCGGACGGCCGCGACATGGGAACCGTTATTTTCCCCGACGCAACACTCAAGGTATTCCTCACGGCGAGCGCAGAAGCGCGCGCCGCGCGGCGGCATAAGCAATTGATACAAAAAGGCTTTTCTGCTAATATGGAAGACTTGCTGCGAGATTTGCGCGAGCGGGACGCACGGGACAGCAGCCGTGCAGCCGCACCGCTCAAGCCCGCAGTGGACGCGAAGACGCTGGACACCTCCGGGCTATCCATCGACCAGGCGGTCGATCAGATCATCGGTTGGTACACCGCAATTCGCGTGTAAGGTGCTGGAACCTTGCTGGAATCTGATTGCAATCGTTGCAAAAAGCCGACAAGTCCGTTGGCTTTGCGTTGGAGCTCCATGAGAAACATGGAGCGTGTATTAACCCCTCAACCCCGTGTGGCGCTCGTTTTTTCTTGCAATTGGCCCGAATGTTTCGGGCAGGCAAACGCGAAGTAGCTGCGCAACTATAGATTTTTATGTCCGACCTGCAAACATCTACCCCGAATACCGAATCTTTTGCGGCTCTGTTCGAAGAGTCGTTGACCAAGCAGGACATGCGTGCGGGTGAAGTCATTTCCGCCGAAGTCGTGCGCGTCGACCACAATTTCGTGGTCGTCAACGCGGGTCTCAAGTCCGAAGCCTACATTCCGCTCGAAGAATTCCTGAACGACGCGGGCGAGGTAGAAGTGCAGGCGGGCGACTTTGTTTCAGTGGCCATCGACGCCCTGGAAAACGGTTATGGCGACACGATCCTGTCGCGCGACAAGGCGAAGCGTCTGGCTTCGTGGCTGTCGCTGGAAAAAGCGCTCGACAATAACGAACTCGTGACCGGCACGATCACGGGCAAGGTCAAGGGCGGCATGACCGTGATGGTCAACGGCATCCGCGCGTTCCTGCCGGGTTCGCTGGTTGACACGCGTCCGGTCAAGGACACGACCCCGTACGAAGGCAAGACCCTCGAATTCCGCGTGATCAAGCTCGACCGCAAGCGCAACAACGTTGTGCTGTCGCGCCGTGCCGTGATCGAAGCGACCCAAGGCGAAGAGCGCGCAAAGCTGCTCGAAACGCTGAAGGAAGGCGCTATCGTGGAAGGCGTGGTCAAGAACATCACCGACTACGGCGCATTCGTGGACCTCGGCGGTATCGACGGCCTGCTGCACATCACGGACATCGCATGGCGTCGTGTGCGTCACCCGAGCGAAGTGCTGTCGGTTGGCCAGGAAGTCACCGCGAAGATCCTCAAGTTCGACCAGGAGAAGAACCGCGTCTCGCTGGGTATCAAGCAACTCGGCGACGATCCGTGGGAAGGCATTTCCCGCCGTTACCCGTCGGGCACGCGCCTGTTCGGCAAGGTCACCAACATCACCGACTACGGCGCATTTGTTGAAGTGGAATCGGGCATCGAAGGCCTGGTTCACGTGTCGGAAATGGACTGGACGAACAAGAACGTTGCACCGTCGAAGGTTGTGCAACTCGGTGACGAAGTCGAAGTCATGGTTCTCGAAATCGACGAAGACCGCCGCCGTATCAGCCTCGGCATGAAGCAGTGCAAGCCGAACCCGTGGGACGACTTCAGCCGCAACTTCAAGAAGGGCGACAAGCTGGAAGGCGCCATCAAGTCGATCACCGACTTCGGCGTGTTCATCGGTTTGCCGGGCGGCATCGACGGTCTGGTTCACCTCTCGGACCTGTCGTGGAGCGAAACGGGCGAAGAAGCGGTGCGCAAGTACAAGAAGGGCGACGAAGTTCAGGCAATCGTCCTGGGCATCGACGTGGAGAAGGAACGCATCTCGCTGGGTATCAAGCAGCTCGAAGGCGATCCGTTCAGCAACTTCGTGGCAATGAACGACAAGGGCGCGACGGTTGACGGCGTGGTCAAGTCGGTTGACGCGAAGGGTGCAGTCGTGACGTTGACGGCAGACGTGGAAGGTTATCTGCGTGCGTCGGAAATCGCTCAGGACCGCGTGGAAGATGCTCGCAACGTACTGAAAGAAGGCGACAAGGTCAATGCGATGATCATCAACATCGATCGCAAGTCGCGTGGCATCAACCTGTCGATCAAAGCCAAGGATTCGGCTGAGCAACAGGAAGCAATCCGTGGTCTGGCTTCGGCTGACTCGAGCACGGCTGCAACCGGCACGACGAACCTTGGCGCGCTGTTGAAGGCCAAGCTCGACGGCCAGAACGGCTAAGCCGCAGGTATTGCTGCAGCATGACCAAATCGGAATTGGTCGCCCAACTGGCGCTGCGATTTCCGCAACTTGTACTTAAAGATGCGGATTTCGCTGTGAAGACGATGCTCGATGCAATGTCGGACGCCTTGGCCAACGGCCATCGCATCGAAATTCGCGGCTTCGGCAGTTTCGGCCTCAATCGCCGGCCATCGCGTGTTGGCCGCAATCCCAAGTCGGGCGAGAAGGTGCTGGTACCGGAGAAATTCGTACCGCATTTCAAACCGGGCAAAGAGTTGCGGGAACGTGTCGACGGACGCGCGGGCGAACCGCTGAAACAGTCGAATGAGCCGGATAGCGACGAAGACGACGATGTTTGACCGGCGTCCAGATTCCTACCGGTTCGCGCGCTGCGCAGTCAGTGGCAAATGACCGAAAAAGCACCCGTAAGGGTGCTTTTTTTATGTCTGCGCGCTTCGAACGGGGTGACTGTTCCAATGTCTGGTCGGGCCGATCGACTAGTCGCATTCAGCCTTTGCGCCTCGCGCCATACGCATCAATTACAATACCGGACGCTCATGGGCTCCGGCGATGTGGCGCGCGCTTTGCGCTCCTCATCCATGCCCTCCGTCCGGTTGTGCCTGCTTTATTCAGTTACCGCCGTCAAAGAGACCCCTATGAAATTTTTTGTCTGGCTGATTCGTATCCTCGTTTTCGTCGTGTTGCTGGTGCTCGCCCTCGCCAACACGCAAACGGCGACGCTCAATTTCCTCGCCGGTTATTCGTGGGACGCACCGCTCATTCTGATTGGGCTGGCGTTTTTTGTGGTCGGACTGCTGGCCGGCTTGCTGTCCTCGCTGCCGACCGTGTTCCGCCTGAGGATGGAAAATGCCCGGCTCAAACGGGAATTGCGCACGGCGCGGGATGTGCCTGTCGTGCCGCTGGACCCGCCCATGCCGCCGCTGATCTGATAGGCCGCGGCCGGTGTGCTTCGTGCAGCCAGCCGCGCCTTGTACGTGGTCCGGTACTTAACCTCAAACAAGAATTCGCATGGATCTAGACTTCTGGTGGCTGCTTGTCATTCCGGTCGCGTTTGCTCTTGGCTGGATGGCTTCCCGCTATGATCTGAAAACGCTGCTGTCCGAAAACGCCAACCTGCCGCGCTCGTACTTTCGCGGCCTCAATTTCCTGCTGAACGAGCAACACGACAAGGCCATCGATGCATTTATCGAAGTGGCGAAGCTCGATCCCGAAACCATCGAATTGCACTTTGCGCTTGGCAACCTGTTTCGCCGGCGCGGTGAAACCGACCGCGCGATTCGCGTGCACCAGAACTTGCTGAGCCGTCCGGATCTTCCTGTCGCCGAGCGCGACCACGCGCTGTACGAACTTGGACAGGATTTCCTGAAAGCAGGCCTTCTTGACCGCGCCGAAGAAACGTTCCGGTCGCTCGAGGCGGGTGAGTACGCGCTGGGCGCGCAACGTGCGCTCCTGACCATTTACGAGATCGAGAAGGACTGGAACAAGTCGATCACGACGGCCGAGCGCATCGAAGAAATGGGTGCGGCCTCGCTGGCCAAGGAAGTTGCCCAATTCCACTGCGAACTCGCGCAAGAAGCGCTGCAGCGTAAGAATCCCGCCGACGCACGCGCCGAGTTGAAGCTCGCCCTCGCGGCGAATCCGGAAAACGTGCGTGCGACTATCCTGGTAGGAGACGTCGACGCAGCCGGCGGCGATCTCGAAGCTGCGATTGCGTGCTGGCGTCGCGTGGAGGCGCAGAATGCGGCCTATCTTCCGCTGGTCGCGGAGAAACTGGTTCAGGCGTACACGCAACTCGGCAGGACGGCGGAAGGCGTGGATTTGCTGGTCGATTTTGTGAACCGCTATCCGACCAACGATCTGCTCGACGTCGCATTCAAGCATGTCTCGGAGCTGCGCGGGCTCGACGCCGCGCACACGCTCGCGCGCCATCAGATGCAGACGTCGCCGAACCTGGCCGGCATGACGCGGCTGCTGGAGGCGCAAGTTGCTACTGCAGAAGAACCGCGCCGCAGCGAACTGGAACTCATGCGCGCGCTGGTCAAGCAGCGGACCAAGAATTTGCCGCGCTACACGTGCCAGAATTGCGGTTTTCGCGCGCGTCTTTTTTATTGGCAATGCCCGGGCTGCAGTGGCTGGGAAACCTATGCGCCGCGCCGGGTCGAGCCGATCACCACCGCCGCGTGAGGCGGCTGCATCGATCGCCGGCGTTCAACCGTCATCGCCCGTCAGGACCACCGTCCTGTGCGGTGCATGTAATGTTTATCCGATCGGACTTCGTGGCCCTTGCGGCCTGATTTTTCGACACTCACCGGATTCTCCGGAACGCATATGAAAATATCCATTATCGGGACGGGCTACGTCGGACTTGTGACCGGCGCATGCCTCGCTGAAATCGGCAACGACGTGCTTTGCCTCGATGTCGATCCGACCAAGATCGACATCCTCAACAGCGGCGGCGTGCCGATCCACGAACCGGGTCTCCACGAGATGCTCAAGCGCACTCGTGCAGCCGGGCGGATCCGCTTTTCGACCGATATCAAGGAAAGCGCCGAGCATGGCGAGATCCAGTTCATCGCCGTCGGCACGCCGCCGGACGAGGACGGTTCCGCCGACCTGCAATACGTGCTCGGAGCGGCGCGCAATATCGGGCGGTACGCGAACGGCTTCAAAGTCATCGTCGATAAATCCACGGTCCCGGTCGGCACGGCGCAGCACGTTCGCCGGGTGATCGAGGAGGAATTGCGCGCACGCGGCATCGAACCGACGGGACAGAACGGCTTTTCCGTGCTGTCGAATCCGGAGTTCCTGAAAGAAGGCGCGGCGGTCGATGACTTCATGCGTCCTGATCGCATCGTGCTCGGCGTCGACGACGACGAAGCCGGCCAACGCGCGCGCGAGAAGATCAAGCTCCTCTACGCACCGTTCAACCGCAATCACGAACGTACGCTGTATATGGATGTGCGCTCGGCCGAGTTCACGAAGTACGCAGCCAACGCCATGCTGGCTACGCGAATCTCGTTCATGAACGACCTGTCGAATCTCGCCGATGCGATCGGCGCGGACATCGAATCAGTGCGTCGCGGGATTGGCTCTGATCCGCGCATCGGTTATCACTTCCTGTATGCGGGCTGCGGGTACGGCGGTTCGTGTTTCCCGAAGGACGTCCAGGCGCTCGCCCAAACGGCGCGGGAAAACGGGCATCGGCTGAGAATCCTTGAAGCCGTGGAAGAAGTGAACGATCTGCAGAAGGAAGTGCTCGTCACGAAGATCACGAAGCGCATGGGCGAGGATCTGCGCGGGCGTACGTTCGCCGTATGGGGCCTTGCGTTCAAGCCGAACACCGACGACATGCGCGAAGCGTCGAGCCGCCGTTTGATCGGTGCGCTGCTGGAGCGGGGCGCGACGGTGCGTGCCTATGACCCCGTGGCGCTGACGGAAAGCCGCCGCGTTTTCGCGCTCGATCTCGCCGATAAACCCGGTCAGCTCGAACGCCTGCACTTCGTCGAGTCGCAGAAGGACGCCTTGCCGGGCGCGGATGCACTCGTGATCGTGACCGAGTGGAAGGAATTCAAGAGCCCGGATTTCGCGCATCTGAAAAGCGAGCTCAAGATGCCCGTCATCTTCGATGGCCGCAACCTGTATGAACCTGAAGCGATGGCGGAACTCGGCATCGATTATTTTGCAATAGGACGTCCCCATGTCGAACTCCCTCACGCCTGAAACCGCATCGGCCGCGTCTGTCGCGCGGGTCACGCCAGTCCCGCGCGCGCGCATTGCGGCGGCGCGCGTGCTGGTTGTCGGCGACGTGATGCTCGACCGCTACTGGTTCGGCGACGTGAACCGCATCTCGCCGGAAGCGCCGGTGCCGGTCGTTCACGTGCAGCGCAAGGAAGACCGGCTCGGGGGCGCGGCGAACGTCGCGCGCAATGCGGCGGCGCTTGGCGCGCAAGCAGGACTGTTGTGTGTGGTCGGTCACGACGAGCCCGGCGAGTGCATCGTCCAGTTGCTGGACGAAAGCCGGGTGACGGCTCATCTGGAACGCGATCCGGCATTGCTCACGACCATCAAGCTGCGGGTGTTGTCGCGGCAGCAGCAACTGCTGCGTGTGGACTTCGAGAACTCGCCCACGCACGAAGTGCTGAGCGCGTGTCTCGCGCGCTTCGAAACGCTTTTGCCGCAACACGACGTGATCCTGATGTCGGATTACGCGAAGGGCGGTCTGACTCACGTCACGCAAATGATCGCCGATGCCCGCCGCGCCGGCAAACCGGTATTGGTCGATCCGAAGGGCGACGATTGGGACCGCTATCGCGGCGCCACGCTGATCACGCCAAACCGCGCGGAATTGCGCGAAGTGGTCGGGCGCTGGAGCTCCGAGGAAGATCTGCTGCAACGGGTGACGGCGCTGCGTGAATCGCTGGAAATCAGTGCTCTGCTGCTGACGCGCTCGGAAGAAGGCATGACGCTTTTCACCGCCGACCAGGTGGTCCACACGCAGGCCGATGCACGTGAAGTGTATGATGTTTCGGGTGCGGGAGACACGGTCATTGCAACCGTTGCAACCATGCTGGGCGCGGGCGTGCCGCTGATTGACTGTATTGCTTACGCGAACCGGGCGGCGGGAATCGTCGTCGGAAAGCTGGGTACGGCGACCGTCGACTACAACGAACTTTTCGCCTGATCTTTCGGCTAAGAACACCATGACAATCATCGTTACCGGCGCGGCCGGGTTTATTGGCAGCAATCTCGTCAAGGCGCTCAACGAGCGTGGCGAGCAACGCGTGATCGCGGTCGATAACCTCACGCGCGCCGACAAATTCAAGAATCTGGTCGACTGCGAGATCGATGATTACCTCGATAAGACCGAGTTTGTCGCGCGCTTCAAACGCGGCGATTTCGGCAAGGTCAAAGCGGTTTTCCACGAAGGCGCGTGCTCCGACACCATGGAGACCGACGGCCGCTACATGATGGAAAACAATTTCCGCTACAGCCGCGACGTGCTGGACACGTGCCTCGAAAATGGCGTGCAGTTCCTGTACGCGTCGTCGGCGGCGGTTTATGGCGGATCGAGCAAGTTCGTGGAAAGCCGCGAACTTGAAAAGCCGCTGAACGTTTACGGCTACTCGAAGTTTCTTTTCGATCAGATCATTCGCCAGGTCCTCCCGGCCGCGAAAAGCCAGATAGCGGGCTTCCGCTACTTCAACGTCTATGGTCAGCGCGAAACGCACAAGGCACGCATGGCGTCCGTGGCGTTCCACAACTTCAACCAGTTTCGCGCCGAAGGGAAAGTGAAGCTGTTCGGCGAATACAACGGTTATGGTGCGGGCGAGCAGACGCGCGATTTCGTTTCCGTGGAAGACGTGACGAAGGTGAACCTGCATTTCTTCGATCACCCGGAGAAATCGGGCATCTTCAATCTGGGCACCGGGCGGGCTCAGCCGTTCAACGACATTGCATCGACGGTCGTGAATTCATTGCGCGCCATCAATGGCGAGCCGCCGTTGTCGCTCGCCGAGCTCGTGCAGCGTGGCCTGATCGAATACATTCCGTTTCCCGACGCACTGCGCGGCAAGTATCAATGCTTCACGCAGGCGGACCAGTCGAAGTTGCGCGAGGCGGGTTACGACGCGCCGTTCCTGACGGTGCAGGAAGGCGTTGATCGCTACGTGCGTTGGCTATTCGGTCAGCTATAAAAGCACTTGCCGTTTTTCTACACTGGGTCTCCGGGTCAGCGATCAGCGCGGACCGGTTTTCAAGGGAGACTCACATGATCAAGAAATTCGTTGCGGCATTCACTCTGGCTGTATCCATGGCATCGGCGTTTGCAGCCGTCGATATCAACGCAGCCAATTCCGATGCACTGCGCGGTATCAAAGGTATCGGGCCGGCCAAGGCGAAAGCCATTCTCGACGAACGCGAGGCGCACGGTCCGTTCAAGGATGCAGCCGAACTCACCAAACGCGTGAAGGGGATGGGCGGCAAGACGGTCGAACGCTTGCAGGCCGAGGGCCTGACTATTGGTACTGGCACAAGCACGGCAGCGGCGGCTCCAGCAGCAGGGAGGCCCGCTGCGGGAGCCGCCGCCAAGCCAGCCGCCGGCGCGGTTGTTGTGAAGAAGTAGAGCGGTACGACGCATCGGCTGGCGCGCCGGCTGGCCGATGCACTCCCGGCTTGCAAGAAGGTGCTTTCAAGGCCCGTACGCCCCTCTGCCCAACAGGGCCGCGCGGCATCAAAAAGACCCGTGGGCTACAATCAAAAGCTCTACGCTCTGCAACACACCCGCTATGGCTTACAAAACTATTGAAGACACCATCGGCAATACGCCGCTGGTTCAACTGGTCCGCATTCCGGACGACGAGATTCGCGCGCGCAACAACGTGATTCTCGGCAAGCTCGAGGGCAATAACCCGGCGGGTTCGGTGAAGGACCGTCCGGCGTTATCGATGATCAAGAAAGCGGAAGAGCGCGGACGTATCAAGCCTGGCGACACGCTGATCGAATCGACCAGCGGCAATACGGGCATTGCGCTTGCCATGGCCGCCGCCATTCGCGGCTACAAGATGGTATTGCTGATGCCGGAAGACCTGTCGGTGGAACGCCGCCAGAGCATGGCCGCGTACGGCGCGGAAATCGTGCTCACGCCGGTGACGGGCGGCATGGAATACGCACGCGATCTGGCCGAGCAAATGCAGCGTGACGGTAAAGGCATCATCCTGGATCAGTTTGCCAATCCCGATAACCCGCTCGCTCACTACGAGACAACGGGTCCGGAATTGTGGCGTGACACGGAAGGGCGCATCACCCACTTCGTTTCCGCTATGGGCACGACCGGCACGATCATGGGCGTGTCGCAGTATCTGAAAGAACAGAACGAGAAGATCGAGATTGTCGGGGCACAGCCGGAAGAAGGCTCGCGGATCCCGGGCATCCGCAAATGGCCAGAGGCGTATCTGCCGAAGATCTTCGATCGCAGCCGTGTGGATCGTACGGAAAGCGTGAGCCAGGCGGCCTCTGAAGCCATGGCGCGGCGGCTGGCGTCGGTGGAAGGCATCTTTTGCGGCATATCGGCCGCGGGCGCGTGTGAAGTGGCGCTGCGCGTGGCGCGTCAGGTCGAGAACGCGACCATCGTGTTCGTGGTCTGCGATCGCGGCGACCGGTATTTGTCGACGGGTGTGTTTCCGGCTTGATATCAGTGAAAAGAAGACGTTAAAAAGCCCGGACAAGTCCGGGCTTTTTAACGTCTGAGCGAAGGCTGAATTATCGTGAAGCCGCTACCGCTCCGCCGGCATTCATCTGCGCCTTCACCGCTTCACCAAGCTGATACACGGCGAGCGCATAGAAGAAGCTGCGGTTGTAGCGGGTCAGCACGTAAAAGTTCTTCAGCCCCAGCGTGTACTCGGTTGCCCGGCCCGGTGTCGGTAAATCGACCACCGTCACCGGCGTGCCTGCTTCCGTCGACACATTGACTCCCGGCTCGCCCATCAGCATGCCCGCTTTGGTGAGCTGCGCGAGCGACCAGTGGGGTTCGGGCTGCCCGTCGGCGGCGGCTTGCGCAATGCCCTGGCTGCCGACATCGCCTGCGATTTTCCAGACCACCGGACGTCCGGACTCCCAGCCGTGCTGCTTCAGGTAATTCGCCACGCTGCCGATGGCGTCCGCGGTACTCGTGCGCAGATCGATATGGCCGTTGCCGTCGAAGTCGACAGCGTATTTCACGATGCTGCTGGGCAGGAATTGCGGAATGCCGATAGCACCCGTGTACGAACCCAGCACGGTAGTCGGATCGATTTGCTGGTCATGCGTCCAGACCAGCAAGTCTTCGAGATTCTTGCGGAACGTCGCCTGACGTTCGTCGCGATTCGGCGTGTTGGGGTAGTCGAAGGTCAGCGTGGTCAACGCGTCGAGCGCGCGGAAGTTACCCATGTACCGGCCATAGATGGTCTCCACGCCGATAATCCCGACAATCGCCTCGGGCGGCACGCCATACTGATCCGATGCCCGTTGCAATGCCGCCTGGTTAGCGCGCCAGAACTTCACGCCGGCCGCAATGCGCACCGGCTCGATGAACCGTGACTGATAGGCGCGCCAGTTCTTGGTAGCAGGCGTGGGCGACGGCAAGACTAGCTTGACCGCTGTTGCCGAATAACTCACGCGGTTAAAGAGTGCGTGCAGCGAGCCGGAATCGAAGTCGTAGCGCGCGACGAGATCGTTGATGAACGCATCTACATTCGGGTTGTTCGCGTAGCGCTGCGGCACGATCTCTTCTTCGAAGTCTTGCCCTTGCGGCACCGCGGGTTGAGGCGACCCTTGCGCCACCGCCTGGCCGATACTGAGTGTGCCGATCACGCCAACAAGGCAGGCGATTGAGGCGAGGCGCGCGGATCGCGCCGAAAGAGGCAAGACGGACGAAGCAAACTTGAAGGTCATAGTGTGCGAAATTGTGGCGATGTAACGCGAGGCACGCGGGAAACGCGCGCAGGGCATACGAGAGTCGGATCAGTATAACCGACGTGTTTTCGAGGCTATCCCGAAAGCCCTTCAAATGGCGCGCAAGCATACTAAAGCGGTGTTCCCATGCATATCGATTTCAGTGTGGTAACTTAACAAGAACCCGCGCGATCCGGCTTCCGCCCCATGCTTCAACCGATTGATACCCGCATCGCGTACGACAAAAAACACCTGAACGATTCGAGACACGTGCGAGCGGCCAGGCCCCACGCGGCAAACATTATGGCTACCGGCTTCTATACCCACCCAGATTGCCTTCTTCACGACATGGGGCCGTGGCATCCCGAGTGTCCGGCGCGCCTCCAGGCGATCGAAGACCAGTTGATCGGCAGCCGTATCGATGCATTGATCGAGCGCGAAGAAGCGCCGCTTGCCAGTGAAGACGATCTGGCGCGGGTTCATACGCGGGCGCATATCGACTTTGTGAGAGAGACCGCGCCATTGGAAGGACGCGCGGAAATCGATCCCGATACGCTCATGTCGCCGGGCAGCTACCAGGCGGCGTTGCGTGCGGCGGGCGCGGCGATCGCGGCAACCGACGCGGTGATTGCGGGCACGTACGACAACGCGTTCTGCAGCGTGCGTCCGCCCGGACATCACGCGGAGCCGGCTCGCGCCATGGGCTTCTGCTTCTTCAACAACATCGCCATCGCGGCGCGTCACGCGCTCGAGGTGCACGGTCTGCAACGCGTTGCGATCATCGACTTCGATGTGCATCACGGCAACGGCACGGAAGCTGCGTTTTGCGGCGACCCGCGCGTGCTCATGTGCAGCTTTTTCCAGCACCCGTTCTACCCGTATAGCGGCGCCGACAATCACGCGTCCAACATGGTCAACCTGCCGATGCCCGCGCGTACGAAAGGCATGGCGGTACGTGAAGCCGTCGACATGATGTGGCTGCCGAAACTCGATGAGTTCAAGCCGGAGATGATCTTCGTCTCGGCAGGCTTCGATGCCCACCGCGAGGACGATCTCGGCAACATGGGACTCGTCGAGGACGACTATACGTGGCTCACCGAGCAGATTTGCGCCGTGGCGAAACGGCATGCGAAGGGGCGTATCGTGAGTTCGCTCGAGGGCGGCTACAACCTCTCGGCGCTCGGGCGCAGCGTGGTCGCGCATGTGCGGGCGCTCGCCGAGATTTGAACCGCGTTACATGCGCATGCGCTGAAGATCCGCGCGCACGAGCGTCCAGTCGATCAACGCCTTGATCACACGGTCACGGTCGAGGTCGTTTAGCGTCTCGTGATAACTGCCTTCCAGCATCAACAGCGTCTTGTCCGTCGAACCGGCATGGGCTTCGAATTCGCGGCTGCCGTCGGGGTTCGTCAGCGCGTCCTGCGTGCCGTGGAAAACGAATAAAGGCAATGTGATCGATGCCCGTCCGGCTTCAATGCGCGCCATCGCCATGCCGATCTCCGCCACGGTCCTCGCCGGAATCGCCTGGTGATGAACCAGCGGATCGCGCCGGTTTGCTTCGACTACGCCGTTCGCACGGGACAACGTGGCGGGATCGATAGTCATTGCGGGAAAATGCGGCATGAAGCGGCTGATCGTGCCTCCCATCGCCAGTTTCCAGCGGGGTGCACTGGCCGGCATCTTCAGTGCCGCGCTCGAGAGAATCAGGCCCGCAAGCGTGCGCCCGCTTTCCGGCAACCGCTCGGCTGCATACAGCGCGGCGATTGCACCGCCCATGCTGTGACCCATGAGCAGCAACGGAACGTCCAGAGGCACGGTCGTTTCAGCAGCGGCGAGCAGGGCGTCGGTATCGAGCAGATACTCGTCGAAGGTATTCACCCACACGCGCTCGCCCGGCGACTTGCCGTGACCGCGCAGATCCATCGCGATCAGCTCGATACCCGCCGCGTTCAACCGCAACGCCAGCGCCTCATAGCGCCGCGCGTGCTCGGCCAGTCCGTGAACCAGCGCGATCCTTGCAAGCGGTCTGGGAAACGAAGGAGCGGCCTCCCATCGATGAAGATAGAGGTCGATGCCATCGCGCGTGGCAATGCTGCTGGTGGAATACGTGCTGCGCTCGACTTTCGGCATGGCGATTTCGGTGGCTCGGGATGCCGCCGATGATAGCGTCTGTGCCGCGTGCAAAGCGTTTAGAGCAAATCCCCGATTGTCCTGGCAGGCAAGATATGCGTAAAATAGTACGATCGTTCTGTAATGAATAAGCTTTGGCTGATTGTCTTAAGCTTGAGAAATTCTCCAGCGGCCGGTTGTCACCGATCCGCCGTTAGCGTTCGATGACCGGAGTCACTCGTTATAATGGGATTGGTGACGTATTCGTAACTCAGGAGCGTGTGCATGAAAATCTTGGTACCAGTCAAACGCGTGGTCGACTACAACGTGAAAGTCCGGGTAAAGCCGGATGGCAGTGCAGTCGATATCGCAAACGTGAAGATGTCGATGAACCCGTTCGATGAAATCGCCGTCGAAGAGGCCGTGCGCCTGCGTGAAGCGGGCGTGGCGACCGAGGTGATCGCCGTGTCGTGCGGCGTGACGCAGTGCCAGGAAACGCTGCGCACGGCCATGGCCATCGGCGCGGATCGTGCGATCCTGGTCGAATCGACTGAGGAATTGCAGCCGCTGGCGGTCGCGAAGATCCTCAAGGCATTGGTCGACAAGGAACAGCCGCAACTGATCATTCTCGGCAAGCAAGCCATTGACGACGACTCGAACCAGACCGGCCAGATGCTTGCCGCGCTGGCCGGTTTGCCGCAGGCGACGTTTGCATCGAAGGTGACGGTGGCCGACGGCCGCGTCTCGGTTTCGCGCGAAATCGACGGGGGGTCGGAGACGCTGTCGCTGACCTTGCCTGCCGTGATCACCACGGACTTGCGCCTGAACGAGCCGCGTTACGTCACGCTGCCGAACATCATGAAGGCGAAGAAAAAGCCGATGGAAACCATCAAGCCGGCAGACCTGGGCGTGGACGTCACGCCGCGTCTGAAGACGCTCAAAGTCGCCGAACCGCCGCAGCGCTCCGCGGGTGTGAAGGTGCCGGACGTGAAGACGCTGGTCGAGAAGCTGAAGACCGAAGCCAAGGTTCTGTGAGGGAGTTGAGAAAGTGACCATTCTTGTAATTGCAGAACACGACAACGCATCCATCAAGCCGGCAACGCTGAACACCATCGCGGCTGCATCGAAGATTGGCGGCGACGTTCACGTGCTGGTCGCGGGTGCGAACGCGCAGGCAGCAGCCGATGCCGCCGCCAAGATCGCGGGTGTATCGAAGGTGCTGCTGGCCGATGCACCCCAGCTTGCCGACGGACTCGCCGAAAATATCGACGGGACGGTGTTGCAGATCGCGAAGAACTATTCGCATATCCTGGCTCCGGCAACCGCGTACGGCAAGAACGTCGCGCCGCGTATCGCAGCGCATCTGGACGTCGCGCAAATCAGCGACATCACGGCGGTCGACAGCGCCGATACATTCGAGCGTCCGATCTACGCGGGCAATGCCATCGCAACGGTTCAATCGAGCGATGCCATCAAGGTCATCACCGTGCGTTCCACGGGTTTCGATCCGGTTGCAGCAGAAGGCGGCAGTGCATCGGTCGAAAAGATCGAAGCCGCTGCTGACGCCGGCATCTCGAAGTTCGTGAGCCGCGAAGTGACGAAGCTGGACCGGCCGGAACTGACGTCGGCGCAGATCATCGTGTCGGGTGGACGGGGTCTCGGCAACGGCGAGAACTACACGAAAGTGCTCGAACCGCTCGCGGACAAACTGGGCGCGGCGCTGGGTGCATCGCGTGCAGCGGTCGACGCCGGGTTCGTGCCGAACGATTATCAGGTCGGGCAAACGGGCAAGATCGTGGCGCCGAATCTGTACGTCGCCGTCGGTATCTCGGGCGCGATTCAGCATCTGGCCGGGATGAAGGACTCGAAGGTCATCGTCGCGATCAACAAGGATGCTGAAGCACCGATCTTCGGTGTCGCGGACTACGGACTCGTGGGCGATCTGTTTACGGTGGTCCCGGATCTGGTGAAAGAGCTGGGCTGATCGGCTGGTCAGGAAGGACTAAAAAAGGGGCGACGCATGTGCGCCCCTTTTCATATCTAGTGGGGGAGACAAGCATGAGCTATCACGCGCCCGTCAAGGACATGTTGTTCGTGATGAAGGAACTCGCGGACATTGAAGGCATCTCGGCGTTGCCGGGTTTCGAGGACGCAAGCCTCGACACCGCCCGCGCCGTGCTCGAAGAAGCTGCGCGGTTCAACGGCGAAGTGGTTGCGCCGCTGAACGTTGAGGGCGACAGGAATCCGAGCGCATGGAAAGACGGCGCAGTCATCACCACGCCGGGCTTCAAAGAAGCGTTCAGGCAATTCGGCGAAGGCGGCTGGCAAGGCGTGCTGCATCCTGTCGAATACGACGGGCAGGGTTTGCCGAAGCTCATCGCGACGCCGTGTATCGAAATGTTGAATGCGGCGAATCTGTCGTTTGCGTTGTGTCCGCTGCTGACCGATGGCGCTATAGAAGCATTGCTCACGGCCGGTACCGAGGAGCAAAAGCAGCTCTACGTGCCTAAGCTGATCTCTGGCGAATGGACAGGCACGATGAACCTCACCGAGCCGCAAGCCGGCTCCGATCTCGCGCTCGTGCGCACGCGCGCCGAGCCGCAAGGCGATGGCACGTTCAAGCTCTTCGGCACGAAGATCTTCATCACCTACGGCGAGCACGACATGGCGAAGAACATCGCCCATCTCGTGCTGGCGCGCACGCCCGGTGCGCCCGATGGCGTGAAGGGCATATCGCTGTTCATCGTCCCCAAGTTTCTCACCGATAAAACCGGCCAGCTCGGCGAGCGCAACGACGTGCATTGCGTTTCGATTGAACACAAGCTCGGGATCAAGGCGAGCCCGACCGCCGTGCTGCAATTCGGCGACCACGGCGGCGCGGTCGGCGAGTTGATCGGCGAGGAAAATCGCGGGCTCGAGTACATGTTCATCATGATGAACGCCGCACGCTTTGCGGTCGGGCTGCAGGGCGTGGCGGTGTCCGAGCGGGCTTACCAGCAGGCCGTCGCGTTTGCGAAAGACCGCGTGCAGAGCCGCCCGGTCGATGGATCGGCGAAGCAGCCGGTATCGATCATTCATCATCCGGACGTACGCCGCATGCTCCTGACCATGCGTTCGCTGACCGAAGCATCGCGCGCGCTCGCCTACGTGGCGGCGGCGCATTGCGACTTGGCGCATCACCATCCGGACGAAGCCGCTCGCGCACAGCATCAGGCCATCTACGAATTTCTCGTGCCGGTCGTGAAGGGCTGGAGTACGGAGCTTTCCATCGATGTCACGAGCCTCGGCGTGCAGGTTCATGGCGGCATGGGTTTCATCGAGGAAACGGGCGCGGCGCAGCATTATCGCGATGCACGCATTCTCACCATCTACGAAGGGACGACCGCGATCCAGGCAAACGATCTGATCGGCCGCAAGACCGTGCGCGACGGCGGCGCGACCGCATTGGCGATTCTTGCGCAGATGGACCAGACCATCGCGCTGTTGGCCGATCGTGAGGGCCAGGCGTTCAAGTCCATGCACCGGCATTTGAGCGCGGGAAGTCTCGCATTGGCGCGCGTGGTCGAGTTCATGGTCGCAAGGGTGAAAAGCGATCCGAACGCGGTGTTTGCGGGCAGTGTGCCTTATCTGAAGCTCGCGGGAATCGTGCTCGGTGGATGGCAGATGGCGCGGGCGCTGCTGGTAGCCTCGGACAAGCGCGCAGAAGACGAAGCGTTCCATGGCGCAAAGATCGCGACGGCGCAGTTCTTTGCCGAGCATGTTTTATCGCAGGCGCCGGGCATCGAAGCATCGATCGTCAGCGCCAACGGGCAGGAAGGGTATCTCGCGATGCGCGAAGAACAGTTCTGATTTGCTTCGTTCGGCGCAACGCAAATGAAAAGGCCGTCCCTTCGCGGGGACGGCCTTTTACGTTTCTATACTTTGTTTTCAGGTCATGCCCTTGCGTACGCAGGCCTGCCGCTCGCACGCGCTTCGCCCAAATAACGATGCACCGACAAATCGTCCGACTGGATCGCCGGCTGCTTGCCCGACATCAGGTCCGCCAGCAATTGGCCGGAGCCGCACGACATGGTCCAGCCGAGCGTGCCGTGTCCAGTGTTCAAGTACAGATTCGCGATCGGCGTCCGGCCAACGATTGGCGTGCCGTCCGGGGTCATGGGGCGCAAGCCGGTCCAGAACGACGCCTTCGCCGTATCGCCGCCGCCGGGGAACAAGTCGTTCACGCACATTTCGAGCGTTTCGCGGCGCGCCTGGCGAAGGGATTGATCGAAGCCGACAATTTCCGCCATTCCGCCAACACGGATCCGGTCATCGAAACGGGTGATCGCGATCTTGTAGGTTTCGTCGAGCACGGTGGAAACCGGCGCGGCGCTTTCATTGACGACAGGCGCCGTCAGTGAATAGCCCTTCAGCGGATAAACCGGAATCTTGACGAGGTCGCCAAGCAGTTTGGTGGAGTACGAACCGAGCGCGACCACGTAAGAATCGCCGCGGATCATCTCGCCGCCGCACTGCACGCTGGCGATACGGCCGCCGCTGACTGCGAGGGCATCGATAGGCGTGTTGTAGCGAAATTTCACGCCGAGCTGTTCGGCCATGGCGGCAAGACCCGTGGTGAATTTCTGACAGTCGCCGGTTTCGTCGTTCGGCAGGCGCAAACCGCCCGTCAGTTTCTGCGATACCGCCGCGAGCGCCGGCTCCGCCTTATGCAGGTCGGCAGGCATGAGCAGTTCGAAGGGCACGTTCGCGTCGCGCAACACGGCAATGTCCTTCGCCGCGCCATCCAGTTGCTGCTGCGTGCGAAACAGTTGCAGCGTGCCGCCGGTCCGGCCTTCATATTGAATGCTCGTGTCCGCACGCAGCGCCTGCAGACAATCGCGGCTGTACTCAGCCAGGCGAACCATGCGGCCCTTGTTGACCGAATAGCGGTCCTGCGTGCAGTTCTGCAGCATCTGCCACATCCACTTCAACTGAAACGATGTCCCGTCCAGACGAATGGCGAGCGGCGCGTGTTTCTCGAACATCCACTTCACCGCTTTGAGCGGCACGCCGGGAGCCGCCCATGGCGATGCATACCCTGGCGAGATCTGCCCTGCGTTTGCAAAACTCGTTTCGAGCGCTGGCCCGGCTTCACGGTCGATGACCGTCACGTCGTGCCCCGCACGGGCCAGATAGTAGGCGCTCGTCACTCCGACAACACCGCTTCCCAAGATTACGACTTGCATGTCTTGCTCCGTGCAAAGTGACATTCCGCCGGTCATTGCTTCGTTTTTCGTGAAGCCGTTTGAGTAGCGGGTTACATAGTGGTATCGACTATAGTATTGAGAGAGCGCTAGTTTTTGTTATTGTATTTGCTTACTTTTTGGTTGAATCGAATGAGAACTCATCGAAATTCGGTGCGGGAGCTGGATAAGATCGATCGGCGGATTCTGCGGATCCTTCAACAGGATGGCCGCATCGCGATGAAGGAACTCGCGGAGCAGGTCGGGCTTTCGGTAACGCCGTGTATCGAGCGCGTAAAACGCATGGAGCGGGACGACGTCATTTCCGGCTATTACGCCCGTGTGAACCCGCATCAATTGGGGGCGTCGCTGCTCGTGTTCGTTGAAATCACGCTCGACCACAAGAGCGGCAACATGTTCGAGCAGTTTCGACGCGAGGTGCAGCGCATTCCCGAGGTTCTGGAATGCCACCTCGTTTCCGGCGATTTCGACTACCTGATCAAGGCGCGTATTGGCGAAATGGCCGATTACCGGAAACTGCTTGGCGATATCCTGCTGCAGCTTCCCGGGGCCGTGCAATCCAAAAGCTATGTAGTCATGGAGGAGATCAAGGAGAGTCTTGCCATTGCCGTAGCGGACTGATCCCTCCACCTGAGGCCGCTTGCGAAAGACCAGATTTACTGTATATTTATACAGTGTTTTGCTCTTTTCCAAGCTTCGATCATGGCTTTGCATGACTCTGAATATCCCGTTGCTCCGCCCGCGCCGCTCAAAGGCCGAGGCGCGGTCACGAACCTCCAGGGACGCTATGAGAAGGACGAGCGCGAGCGGGTCGACGACGGCTGGACGCATACGGATCAGGACGGCGAGGCAGAAGGCGCACCGGCGCTGCGCACTCAAGTGTTCGAGGAGCGTGCGAAGACCATCCTCACACGCAACTCGTCGCCTGATATCCCGTTTGGGGTATCGCTGAATCCTTATCGTGGGTGTGAGCATGGATGTATCTATTGCTTCGCCCGGCCGACGCACAGTTATCTGGGATTGTCGCCGGGACTCGATTTCGAAAGCCGCATTTACGCGAAGATCAACGCCGGGGAGTTGCTCGAGCACGAACTGGACAAGCCGTCCTACCAACCCGAGCCCATAGCGCTCGGCGTCAATACGGACGCGTATCAGCCCGTCGAGCGGAACTTGCGGATCACGAGGCGCGTCATTGAAATCCTCAGCGAGCGGGGGCACCCGTTCGCGGCGATCACAAAGTCTTCGCTGGTCGAGCGGGATATCGACCTGCTGGCGCCCATGGCGCAGAAAGGGCAGGTGATGGTGGCGGTGACCATCACCACACTCGACACCGACATTGCCCGCACGCTCGAACCTCGCGCGGCAACGCCGGCCAGACGGCTGCGGACCATCCGCACACTTGCCGAAGCAGGCATTCCGGTCGGCGTCAGCGTCGCGCCCATGATCCCGTTCGTCACCGAACCCGATATGGAACGCGTGCTGGAAGCCTGTGCCGAAGCCGGTGCAAGGAGCGCGAGCTACATTGTCTTGAGGCTGCCGTGGGAGGTCGCGCCGTTGTTCAAGGATTGGCTTGCGGCGCATTTCCCCGATCGGGCGGAGCGCGTGATGGGCCGTGTGCGCGATATGCGCGGCGGCAAGGACTACGATTCGGATTTTGCGAAGCGTATGAAAGGCGAAGGACTATGGGCCGACATGCTCAAGCAGCGTTTTGACCATGCCGCGCGACGGCTTGTGCTGAACCAGCGGCATCGCGGCATTCTGAACATGTCGGCGTTCCGGCGCGGCGAGAGCGCGCCGAAGCAGCGCGTCGTGGAAAGTCCGCAGATGAAGCTGTTCTAGCGGGACCGGATTCGCGAACCCTTCACGACCCCGTTAGCAAATTACTGCGACAGCTCTTTCGCCGCCTGAACCTGGCCTTCAAAGTACGTCTGGAAGGTAAGCGCGAGACCGGCCATCAATATGAACGCGCCAAATAGCAGGGAGAAGATCACGACAAAGATCACGGTCCAACCTGAGTCGCTGTGTTGTCCGGTCTGCGAATTGAACTGGGCGTCCCATTTTTCATCCGGCCGCAAGCCATAGACGATCGCCGACAGAAACGCTGACAGCAGCGAAACCGCGCCGGGCACGACGAGCACCCAGCCGAGTACCGACGCGCGTTCGGTCGCGGCGAGCAGCATGTAACCCACGAGGCCGAGCAGAAGGCCGACAATATGCGCCCAGCCGAATTTGTCGCGCAAACCGTACAAATAAAAGCGATGTGCGCCAATGCTGCCAAGAAAGAAGGCAAGCGCGGCGGTCAGCGTTTTCGAACGGAAGCGTCCGTTTGGCGCCGGATTGGAAGGATGCGTTACAGTGGACGACGGGTTGTTCATCGGGAAGCTGAAAGAGAAGCGTTGAAGGCAGGTAAGGGCGGGGAGACACGAGACACGAAACGTTCGCTCTGAAGCGGCATTCTACGCCGCAGCCGCGGGTCCAAGCAGGCGCTCGCCGATTCGCGACCACGCGCCGAAGAATGCTTCCTGCTCTAATCCATTATCTGTCTTCCTAAAACCTGCGTGGAACTCCCGAAAAGCCCGGCGCACGGTGCTTTGCGACTATTGGCTGTACGTCAAACACCACGCAAAGCAGCCCTTCTCATCTCGATTAATCGATGCAAGTGTTTGTTAAGGCATCGTTTTGCCGCTATAATCGCGTGTTTTGGTAGTTCCGAACCCCGGTTTTCAAGGATTTCAGCATGGTTATCATCCGCTTGGCTCGTGGCGGCTCCAAGAAGCGCCCGTTTTACAACATCGTTGCAACCGATTCGCGTAGCCGCCGTGATGGCCGCTTCATCGAACGCGTGGGTTTTTACAACCCCGTCGCGACTAAAGGCGAAGCGCTGCGCATCGCTCAGGACCGCCTGACGTACTGGCAAGACAACGGCGCCCAACTGTCGCCGACGGTTGCCCGTCTGGTCAAGCAATCGCAACAAGCTCAGCCGGCTGCTTAAGTGCGGTTGCTGCAGTCGATCGCTCGGGTCCAAGTGATCCGGCCGATTTTTGCTGCCGATGTTTGCGGGAGACTGGCTTATGTCGACGCGTGATTCTGCTTCAGACTCAGGTTTGAAAGCCGCACGTGGCGAGAAGCCTGAGCAGAACGATGCCACGTTTGGCGCATTTGTCCGTAAGCCGGCAGCGCGTCGCGTGGCTATCGACGCTTTGGACGACTCGGGTTCAATCGAGGCCGTTGAAGCATTGCCCGACGACGCAATCGAAGTCGGCGCCATCGTAGATGCTTACGGCCTCAAGGGCTGGGTCAAGATTGCGCCGCACGCGCATGCAGGGCACGGCGGCGACGCAATGCTTGCTGCAAAGCGCTGGTGGCTGGTCAAGGGGAATGAGCGCAAGTCGGTTCGTTGCCTGCAGTCGAAAGTGCATAGCGACACGGTTGTCGCGCATTTTGCCGGCTGCGACGATCGCGATACAGCGTATGCGTTGCGCGGCCACACCATCCATGTGTTGCGCAGCGACTTCCCGAAGCTCTCTGGCGAAGACGAATTCTACTGGGTCGATCTGATCGGCCTGGATGTCGTGAATGAAGCGAACGTGGCCCTCGGCCAGGTTGCGGGCATGATCGACAATGGCGCGCATTCCATCATGCGTGTGGAATTCCTGACTACGGGCAAGGACGGCTCGCCCATTACCGGCGAGCGGCTCATCCCGTTCGTAGGCGTATTTGTCAAGACAGTGGACCAGGCGGCGCGAAAGATTGTCGTCGATTGGGATGTCGACTATTGATTTATCGGAATCACCGACCACAAGGAGAGGGCGATGCAGTTTGACGTCGTGACGCTCTTTCCCGAGATGTTTCGCGCGCTGACTGACTGGGGCATTACCAGCCGGGCAGTGAAGCAGGAACGGTTCGGTCTGCGCACGTGGAATCCTCGCGATTTCACCACGGACAATTACCGGACCATCGACGATCGTCCTTATGGCGGCGGCCCGGGCATGGTGATGCTGGCGCGCCCCCTGGAAGACGCAATATCGGCTGCGAAAGCGGCGCAGGCAGAGCAGGGTATCAGCGGCACGCGCGTGGTGATGATGTCGCCGCAAGGCAAGACGCTGGACCATGAGCGTGTGATGCAAATCGCTCAGGAGCCCGGGATGATCGTGCTGTGCGGCCGTTATGAAGCGATCGACCAGCGTTTGATCGATCGTGTGGTGGACGAAGAAATCAGTCTTGGCGACTTTGTTTTGTCCGGTGGTGAACTGCCGGCCATGGCGCTCATGGACGCCGTCGTGCGCCAGTTGCCCGGCGTGCTGAACGACTCGCAGTCGGCGGTGCAGGACAGTTTTGTCGATGTGCTGCTCGATTGTCCGCATTACACGCGCCCGGAAGAATACGGCGGTGTGCGGGTTCCGGATGTGCTGCTTGGCGGCCATCACAAGGAAATCGAAGCATGGCGCCGGCGTGAATCGCTGAAGAATACGCAGGAAAAGCGGCCTGATCTGATCGACAAGGCGCGCAGGAATAAGATGTTGAGCCGTGCCGACGAGGCATGGCTTGCAAGTCTCGCCAAGGAAGGGTCGAAGGCGCAGTAGGCTTTCAGCCAGGTTCGAAGCGGGACAAAGGGCGGCGCCACGCTTGAATCAAGCCGGCGCCAGATGTGAACCCATCCTCTACCGGGGCCACCAACATGGCAAACAACTCCGGCAAGATGGCTCCAGGAGTCAGTAATGAATCTGATTGAGCAACTCGAAAAAGAAGAAATCGCGCGCGCACTCGGCGAGAAGTCGATTCCCGAATTCGCCCCCGGCGATACGGTGATCGTCAGCGTCAACGTGGTTGAAGGTACGCGCAAGCGTGTCCAGGCTTACGAAGGCGTCGTAATCTCGAAGCGCAACCGTGGTTTGAACTCGAATTTCATCGTCCGCAAGATTTCGTCGGGCGAAGGCGTCGAGCGTACGTTCCAGACCTACTCGCCGCTGCTCGCTAGCATCGTCGTGAAGCGTCGCGGTGATGTGCGTCGTGCAAAGCTGTACTACCTGCGCGAACGTTCGGGCAAGTCGGCTCGGATCAAGGAAAAGCTCGTGTCGAAAGACCGTTCTGCTGCCAAGGCGTAAGTGTTGCGCTGACCGCTGCACCGGAAAAAGCACCCTCGCGGGTGCTTTTTTCTTTGGTGTGGTCAAATCATGTCTTGCGTCATCGTTCACGGCGCCTGAAATCAAAACCAATCAAGAAGCCAAGTCCCACGTGTCCGCCCCCAAGCCGTCGACTCCCCGCATTCTCGAGCCCGAAATCCTGCCGATCGAATCGACCAGCTCGGACTTGCCTCGCGTGCGTGAAAACGTGCTGACGCCCGAGGGCATGCGTGCGAGGTTCTCGCAAACGCTCGACTGGACGCCGGACGCGCGTGATGACAAGGTCAAGGCGCTCGGGGGCGATCCGAGGGTGGCGTCGGTGCTGATTGCGCTTGTCGTGCGCGAAGGCGGTCTGACCGTGCTGCTCACGCAGCGTGCCGATCACTTGACGAACCATGCCGGGCAAATCAGCTTCCCGGGCGGACGCCAGGAACCCGAAGACGCCGATGCCGCCGCGACCGCGCTTCGCGAAGCGCAAGAGGAAGTGGGGCTGGAGGCCGTGCATGTGGAAGTGCTGGGCGAGTTGCCCGACTATCTGACCGGTACCGGATTCCGCGTCACGCCGGTCGTCGCATTGGTCCATCCGCCGATCGAACTTCACGCCGATACACTCGAAGTCGCCGATATCTTCGAAGTCCCGCTCGCGTTCCTCATGAACCCGGCCAATCATCAAGTCCGCGTGTTTCGATGGGAAGGCGGCGAACGTCGTTTTTTTGCGATGCCGTTCACACCCGCCGAGAATGCGGCTCCGTATTTCATCTGGGGTGCAACGGCGGGTATGTTACGTAATTTCTATCGCTTCCTCGCCGCGTGACGCGTAATGTGTCGGCACCCGAATAGCGCTTCAGCCGATGTGTCCCTCTGGCTGCATCGGCGCTGTGATATCTTTACACGAAATTCGTAAAACTCGAATGTCCCGGCGCATCGCATGACTTTTTTCTCTGTATTGCTGGCTCTAATCATTGAGCAGTTGCGCGCGCTTTCGCCGCAGAATCCCATATCGGCGTTGCTTCAGTACCATGCGGAATCCGCGGCTCATGGCTTCGATGCCGGCAAGCCGCGGCATGGCGTGCTCGCGTGGCTGATTGTCGTAGTGCCGTGGACGTTGGCCGTCGGGCTGGTCTATTACGTCCTTTATCACATCAACTTCGCGCTCGCGTTCCTCTGGAACGTGGTGATCGTGTATTTCACGCTCGGGTTCCGGCAGTTCAGCCACTATTTCACCGATATCCATCTCGCGTTGAACAACGACGATGTTCCGCGCGCCCGCGAAATTCTCAACGAGTGGACCGGTATCGATACACTCGATATGCCCGTGAGCGAGATCGTCCGGCATACGCTGGTTCATGCCGTAGTGGCGTCGCACCGGCACGTGTTCGGCGTGTTCTTCTGGTTTCTGATTCCGATCGGGCCGGCGGGTGCGGTGTTCTATCGGATCGCTGAATATCTGGCGAGGTCGTGGGTGCGGCCGACGGATGAACGCACACCGGCGTTTTCTACGTTTGCGCAGCGGGCGTTTTTCTTTATCGATTGGGTGCCTGCGCGGTTGACGGCGTTGGGGTTCGCCATTGTGGGGAATTTCGAAGACGCCATTTATGCGTGGCGCAATCACGCCAAGCAGTGGCCCGATGCCAATGAGGGTGTTTTGCTCGCCGCCGGGAGCGGGGCGCTGGGGGCGCGGCTGGCCGGGCCTCTGGCCGAACCACTCAGCGTGGAGGCGTTGGCTGTTGGTGATGCCAGTCCGCTGCCAGTGGGCGATGATTGCACGCCACGGACGCTTCAGTCTGCAGTTGGGCTTGTTTGGCGCGCCGTGATCTTGTGGATGTTGTTGTTGCTCATGCTGAGCATTGCGGTTTGGCTGGCCTGAGGGGTTTGCTCGGGCTGTGCTGCTGTTCTCTTGTGAACTTGATTTGCTTCGGTCTATTAGCGTTGCCCCTGTGCGGGGCGGCACTTCATTACTTTTTCCAAACGGCGAAAAAGAAACGAAGCAAAGAAAACGCCTTCACACCACAACCACTAAATTACCCTCATCACACAGCCTCGCTAGTGGCACGCATCTGCCACCGCCCACAATTATCCGCCGCCGTTGAAAAGAACCTTCTCTCCTTTTAACGTTACTTCACACGCTTCGCTTATCAGGCCGTACCGTCTGCTTGGTCTCGCTGGTTGCACATACTTCTTTTATTCGTCGTGCAGCGGGTCTCTCGCCGTTCCGCATTGCCAGCACACCGTGAATTGTGCTTCCAGCATCTCACCGCATTGCTGGCATCGCCACGCCTTTGCGTTCGATGCCGGGCCGTTTCTCGCACGGTTCAATATTTCGGTCGCCAACGCTTCGTCGCGGTCATCCGGTATCCAGATCTCCGGCGCACATTGCTCCGCCGGAATCTCACCCATCGCACCACTCAAATAACGGTTGTGCAACTCGCACGCAATGCCCGCCGTCGACAGCACATTCATCCAGTGATGCGCCGTGATCAGGTTCGGAGCCCGCGTCAATTTTTTCATGCGGTGAGCTTATCGGACAATTTGGCTGGCCTCGTGCACCAACTGCGCATACAACTGATGCCGCGCCGGGCGAATCTTGCCTTCCGCCATTGCTTCCAGAATCGCGCAACCCGGTTCGTGCAGATGCCGGCAGTTGTAGAACCGACACTTACCCAGGAACGGCCGGAAGTCCGCGAACGCTCGCTCCAGTTGTCCCTCCGAGAGATGATGCAATCCGAATTCCTGGAAGCCCGGCGAATCGATCAAGGACCCGCCGCCCGGCAACGGGTACAACCGGGTGAACGTGGTCGTGTGCCGGCCGCTGTTCAACGCCTTCGATATTTCCCGCGTCGCCACCTCGGCATTCGGAATCAAAATGTTCACGAGCGTCGACTTGCCCATGCCCGACTGTCCGAGCAGCAGCGTCGACCGGTCGGCGAGGCGGGCATCGAGTTCATCGTGGACGTGCTGGGGAGCCGCTTTCGCCGATAACTCCACGACCGTGTACCCAAGCTCCCGATACAGCGTCAGGCGCCTGCGCGCAACCGCGAGCGGTCCTTCCATATCGATCTTGTTCAGCACGATCAGCGGCTCGAGGCCGTGCGCCTCCGCCGCAATCAACGCGCGCCCAAGCAAGTCCTCGCTGAAGTGCGGTTCGGTACCCAGCACGATCATCAATTGATCGAGGTTGGCCGCAAAGAGCTTTGATTTGAACTGGTCGGACCGGTAGAGCAGGTTTCTTCGCTCGCCAATCTCGACAATCACACCCTGATCCGCCGATGACTGTTCGTACTGCACCACGTCGCCCACCGCGATCTCGCTGCGTTTGCCGCGCGGGAAACATTGCAGCATGGCGCTGCCGTCAGCGGGAGCTACGAGATAATGCCGCCCGTGAGCGGCAATGACCCTTCCTTCAATGCGCGCGTTCGCGGTTTTCTTCGCGTCGCGCGGCCTCATGCGGCGAATTGCATCAGGCGCTCGATGCGCTGCGATGCTGGCGGATGCGATGCGTAAAACGCGGTGTAGATAGGGTCCGGCGTGAGCGTGGACGCGTTGTCCTCGTACAGCTTCACGAGCGCGTTGACGAGGTCGCGCGGGTCGGTCTGGCTCGCGGCGAAGGCATCGGCTTCGAATTCGTGCTTGCGTGAGCTGAGACTGCCCAGCGGCGTCACGAAGAACATGAAGACAGGCAGCGCCAGCATGAACAGCACGAGCGCCAGGCCGTTGTTGTTGCCAATCAGCGATGGCCGCACGCCCAACCCTTCATAAAACCATACGCATTGCGCAAGCCATCCGAGCAGCGCAAGCATCACGAGGCTGAGCGCGAACGTGACGACCAGGCGCTTGATCACGTGGCGGCGCTTGAAGTGCCCGAGTTCGTGCGCGAGGACCGCTTCTATCTCGCTGCCGGAAAGCCGGGCGAGGAGGGTATCGAAGAAAACGATCCGTTTCGCCGCACCGAAACCCGTGAAGTACGCGTTGCCGTGCGCCGAACGGCGGCTTCCGTCCATCACGAACAAGCCCTTCGCGGCGAAGCCCGTACGCGACATCAGGTTTTCAATCCGCGCGCGCAACGCTTCGTCTTTCAGCGGCTCGAACTTGTTGAAAAGCGGCGCGATGAACGTGGGATACAGGATCAGCACGAGCATCTGGAACGCAACGAGCAGCACCCACGCCCAGAGCCACCACAACGCGCCGGCCTGGTTCATCAGCCACAAGGTCACGAACAGCACCGGCAAGCCGATGGCCGCGCCCAGCACGACGCCCTTGATCAGATCGAGGAAAAAGAGCTTCTTCGTCATCCGGTTGAAACCGAATTTCTCTTCGATCACAAAATGGCGGATGTAATCGAACGGCAGGTCGACCACGCTCGTGATCGCCACCACGATAGCGACCAGCGCCATCTGCCCGACGTACCCACGGCCGAGCCAGTCGGTTACGGCAAGATCGATCTGCTGGATGCCGCCGAGCAGCGTCAGCGCAATCAGCAAAGCGGCGCTCACCACGACCTCGACCATGGTCAGGCGCGTGCGCTCGACGGTGTAGTCGGCCGCGCGCTGGTGGGCGGCGAGCGGAATGGTTTGAAGAAACTGCGACGGCACGTGCTTGCGATGCGCCGCGACGTGCCGGATCTGGCGCGAAGCGAGCCACAGCTTCGTGCCCACCATGCCGACCAGCGCCACGACAAACACGACCGAGAACGCGAGATTGAAATTGGACATCAGCGGAAACCCGATTAAATTATGCGAGAATTATAGGTTCTTGGCCGTCACCGCGCGCATGGCTTGTTGCGCGTCAGCCGAACGGCCGGGTCCTGCAAATCACCTTCGCGCCGTTCCAGGCGTCAAACCCATTCAGGTTGCCCTCCTATGGCCGATTCCGTGCTCGATTCCTCTACTTCCGCTAGCCCGTCAGACCTCGTTCGCAGCGACATGAACCTTGTCTGGCTCGACATGGAAATGACGGGTCTCGAACCCGATAACGACCGGATCATCGAAATTGCGGTGGTCGTGACGAATTCGACGCTCGATAAACTCGTTGAAGGGCCGGTCCTCGCCATCCATCAGGACGAAACGGCGCTTGGCAAGATGGACGAATGGAACCGCAACACGCATGGCCGCTCGGGGCTGACTGAACGGGTGCGAGCTTCGACGGTGGATGAGGCCGAAGCCACGCGGCAAATCCGCGAATTCCTCGGTCAATATGTGCCGCCGGGCAAGTCGCCAATGTGCGGTAACTCCATCTGTCAGGACCGGCGTTTCATGGCGCGGTGGATGCCGGAACTCGAAACGTTCTTCCATTACCGCAACCTCGATGTCAGCACGCTCAAGGAATTGTGCCGCCGCTGGCAGCCGGCCATCTATAAGGGTTTCCAGAAGCGCGCCATGCACACGGCGCTTGCCGACATTCACGAGTCCATCGACGAACTCAAGTACTACCGCGAGCATTTCCTGATCCCGTCGGCGACCGGCGCAGCAGGCGCGGCCGCTTGAACGATGAAGCAACGCTGAAGGAACGTGGCAGCGTTCAGGTCTTTGACGGCCTGAGCGCGCTTTTTGGCCGGAACGAGGCGATCACTTCCGGCCGCGTTTCAATATAAGGTCCGCCGATCAGATCGATGCAATACGGGATCGCCGCGAAGATGCCGGGCACTTTCGTTTTGCCGTCAGCGTCGCGCAGTCCTTCCAGCGTTTCGCGGATGGATTTTGGCTGGCCCGGCAAATTCACGATCAGCGCCGCGTGATCCGCCGTTTCACGAATCACGGCCACCTGGCGCGAAAGAATGGCGGTAGGCACGAAGTTCAGGCTGATCTGGCGCATTTGCTCGCCGAAGCCAGGCATCGGCTTGGTGGCGACCGCAAGCGTGGCTTCCGGCGTCACATCGCGGCGCGACGGGCCTGTGCCGCCCGTGGTCAGGATGAGGTCGCAGCCGGTTTCATCGACGAGTTCCAGGAGTGTGGCCGAGATGGTGGCCGCGTCGTCGTGGATCAGGCGCGTTTCGGCGCGCCAGGGTGAATTCAGCGCGCCCGCGAGCCATTCCTTCAGCGATGGAATGCCCTTGTCCTCGTACACGCCGTCCGAAGCGCGATCGCTGATCGAGACCAGCCCGATCAGCAATTCGTCCGGATGATTACGCTTTGTAGCCATCGTCGTCATCTCGTTGCGGGAATTCAACGTCGTCACCGTCTTCGGCTTCGATTGCGCTTTCGTCGTCTTCTTCGTCCACGCCCGCAGCGGTCTTGATCCACTGGAACAACTCACGGAAGTAACGCGGCGGCTTGCTCTGCTCGCGTTCCTTGCGGGCATTGCGGATCAGCGTGCGGCCTTCCTGCGGATCGACACCGGGATGCTTGCGGATGAATTCGGTAAGGGCGGCGTCGTCGGCGAGGAGTTTTTCGCGCGTATGTTCGATCCAGTGCAGCTTGGCGGTTTCAGCGCGATTGACACCGCGATACGTGTCGAGCGCCGTGCGCAGCGCCGCTGTTTCCTCGTCGGTCAGGGAGCGCATCACGCGGCCGACGTATTGCACCTGGCGGCGCTTGCCTTCGTGATCGGTGATCTTGCGGGCGTCGCGGACGGCGTCGTCGAGCTTTTCCGGCATGGGCATGCGTTTGAGCGCATCTTTGGGAAGCTCGATCAGCGCCACGCCGAGCACCTGCAGCGCGAGCATGTCGCGTTTGAGCTGCGATTTGCTCGGGCGGTCGTAGCCGTGCTCGCTGCCATCCTGTTCGGTGGCAACGGCCGGATTTATGGGTTGCGTGCGGGTTTTACGGTTCATCGCGATATTGTACTTGTTCGAAGGGGCCCGCTGGCGCCTCGCGGCATGGACGAACGAAACCAAACACCCCTGGACTTGCTATGATCCTGCGATACACGGAAGCGGTCATGGCGAGCGCTGCGCCACTGAATTCCGGCGCGACCGTTCTGAACCCTTCTGCAACTCGAGCATCCACAGGCAGACAAAAATGGCAGCAGACATGGACGTGAGGCAACGCTTTTTCCCGCACACCCAGGACGAGCTGAAAGAAATTGCGTCCGACATCCTGCGGCACGCGAAGGAACTCGGCGGGACCGATGCCGCTACGGAAATCTCGGAAGGCGATGGCCTTTCGGTCAGCGTGCGTCGTGGCGAAGTCGAAACCATTGAACACAATCGCGACAAGATGGTGGGTGTGACGGTGTTTATCGGCAAGAAGCGGGGGAATGCGAGCACCTCGGACTTCTCGCGCGCTGCGTTGAAGGACACGGTGGCCGCTGCGTACAACATCGCGCGCTTCACGGCCGAAGACAGTGCCGCCGGCCTCGCCGAAGCGGAATTGCTCGAAATGGCGCCGCAGGACCTCGATCTCTATCACCCGTGGGATATCAACGCCGAAGAAGCGGCAGACCTTGCGCGCCGCGCGGAAGACGCAGCGTTCGCCGTCGACAAACGCATCCAGAATTCCGAAGGCGCGAGCGTCTCGGCGCAACATTCGCAATTCGTGCTGGCGACATCGCGCGGGTTCATGGGTGGTTATCCGTTCTCGCGGCATTACGTGGCGTGCGCGCCTATCGCGGGATCGGGGCGCGACATGCAGCGCGACGATTGGTACACCTCGAAGAGAAATGCGGCCGATCTGGCCGACCCGGAAGCGATTGGCCGGTACGCGGCGCATCGTGCGTTGGCGCGACTGGGCGCGCGCAGCCTCGACACACGCAAATGCCGCGTGATGTTCGAAGCGCCGTTGGCGGCGGGCATCCTGGGCGCGTTCGTGCAGGCGGTGAGCGGCGGGGCGTTGTACCGGAAGACAACGTTCCTGGTCGATAGCCTCGGCAAACCCGTTTTCGCGCCGCACGTCCAGGTGGTCGAGGATCCGCACGTAAAGGGCGGCATGGGCAGCGCACCGTTCGACGAAGAAGGCGTGCGCACGCACCGCCGCAATGTGGTCGAGGACGGCGTGGTGCAGGGATATTTCCTGTCGACGTACTCAGCGCGCAAGCTCGGCATGAAGACGACAGGCAACGCCGGCGGTTCGCACAACCTGTCGCTGCGCAGTTCGCTGACCCAACCCGGCGATGACTTCGAAGCAATGCTCAAGAAGCTCGGCACCGGGTTGTTGCTGACCGAGTTGATGGGGCAGGGCGTGAACTACGTGACGGGCGACTATTCGCGCGGTGCGTCGGGATTCTGGGTGGAGAACGGCAAGATCCAGTATCCGGTCGAGGAAATCACGGTGGCGAGCACGTTGCAGGAGATGTTCAGGCACATCGAGGCAATCGGCGCGGATACAGTCGTGCGCGGGAACAAGGAAATCGGCTCGGTGCTGATCGAGAAGATGACGATCGCGGGGCAGTAAAGGCTCTGCAGATTGCATCGAAAGAGCCCGGAACGGTTTTCATCGTCGTTCCGGGCTCTTTCGTTTTATGCGGGCCGCCGTTCGTAGATCACGAACGAATAGTTGAAGTCGTTCGGCGCGGCCGCGCGATGTGTCTCGCGCGAGATCTCCTGCCAGACGGCCGGATCGGGGGCATCGATCGAGATATCGCCTTCGAAATCCGCATCGATTTCCGTGAGCACGAGTTTGTTCGCGAGCTCCCAGCCTTTGCGGAACAGCTGCGCGCCGCCGATCAGGAACACTTCCTTGGTTTCGTCGCGCGCCGCGACTTCCAGCGCTTCGCACAGGCCCGGGACCGTGTCGCAGCCATCGAAACGACGCTGTGCATCGCGCGTCACCACAATATTGCGCCGACCCGGCAGCACGCGTCCGATGGACTCGTGCGTCTTGCGTCCCATGACGATCGGCGCGCCCATGGTCGTGCGTTTGAAGAACGCCAGATCTTCCGGCAAGCGCCAGGGCAATTGGTTGTCGCGTCCGATCACGCCATTGCGCGCGCGGGCGACGATCAGGGTGAGCGTCGTCATGATGTCGATCCGTCAGGCTTTCGAGATAAATCAAGCCCTGGATTCTAACCGACGGCGCTCTCGCCGACCGCCGCCGGCGCGCGCAAACCGTGCGCCACCATCAACCTGTAGAGCGTCACCCGCGATATCCCGAGTTCGGCCGCCGCCTCGTTCAGCCGGTGCCGGTGCCGCAGCAGCGTCAGCTCGATTGCCCGTTTTTCGGCGGCGTCGCGGGCGGCGGCGAGCGTCGTGGATTCCATGCCGGTGCAGTGGCCGAGGCCGAGGTCATCGGCGGTGATCAGCTTGTTTTCGGCCATCACGATCGCGCGCCGCACGCGGTTGATCATCTCGCGCACGTTGCCGGTCCAGGCGTAGCTGTACATGGCCTCTATTGCCGACGGCGCGAAGCCGCGAATCTTGCGTTTGCCGTCGCTCTTGAACTTGTGCAGCACGTGCAGCGCGAGAATCTCGATGTCCTTGCCGCGCGAACGCAGCGGCGGTTCGTCCACGCGCAACACGCATAGCCGGTGAAACAGGTCGGTACGGAAGCGGCCGTCGCGCAGGGCTGCATCGAGGTCGATATGCGTCGCGGAAATCACGCGTACGTCTACGGGAACCGACTCGTGGCCGCCCAGCCGGTCGATCTTTCCTTCCTGCAGGAAGCGCAGCAAATGGACCTGGTTCTCAAGCGGCAGGTCGCCGATCTCATCAAGGAAAAGCGTGCCGCCATCGGCTTGTTCGACACGGCCGATCTTGCGCTGATGCGCGCCGGTGAAGGCGCCGCGCTCGTAGCCAAAGAGTTCCGACTGGATCAGGTGATTGCCGATCGCGCCGCAATTGATCGCGACGAACGGCCCCTTGCGGCGCGGCGAGCGTTCGTGGATGGCAACGGCGGTCAGCTCCTTGCCCGTACCCGATTCGCCGGAGATGAACACGTTGGCGTTCGTGTTGGCGACCTTGCGGATGGTGCGAAACAGTTCCTGCATGGCTTCGCACGTGCCGACCATTTGTTCATCACCTGAGGCAGCGGGCGCGTCCATCAGGTCGATGTCGCCAAGACTCACCATGCCGTACGCATGATCGACCAGATATCCGATGGTCGCCGGCGCGAACGGCCCCTTTACGAAGTCGAAGCAGTAGTGCCGGATCATGTGACAGACGATCGGGTCGGCGAGGAGGGTGGCATCGGCCAGCGCGATCCAGCCGATCTGCTGATGCCGCAGCGCGGGCTCGAGCGCGGTGAGTTCGCGCGCGGAAAAGCCGGTCAAATCCACAATCCCGGCGACTGGCGCACCGCTTTTCAGCACGCCGGCGTTCGCCGCGAGCGTACCGGCCGACACTTTCCAGCCGCGGCCTTTCAGGTAGCCGACCAGCGCCTGGTTCGGCGTCTGCGCGAGGTAAAGCAGGTGGCGCACGGCTGGGACGGTAACGCTGGACACATCCGGTAAATCGGGCAAACCGGCCACGATGGCTGGTATCGCCACTCTTGCCGGCCGTGAAGCCCGCAGGCGGTTTCCCGATGCGGCAGGGGAGACGGTAGCAGGATCGTGCACGAACGACCTCCTGAGCGAGCGCAAAACGTTGTCTCGGCCGGAATGGCGAGCAATGTACGGCGCCGTTCATCGGGCCTTGGACATGATCACCACGCCGGAAAGGATGCCTGACTCGACTACTGGGGTGTGGGCGCCTCCGTGTCCGCGACGTCGTTGGGCGTTGCGTGCAGGGTTGCATCGACCGGAACACGGGCCGGCACCGGTGGCGCGATCTCGTCCCACAGCGTGACGCTGGTTGGCGTGTGCGGCAGCACAGGCGTCCACCCGTCTGTCACGGTCACCTTTTCCAGCGCGCCTTCGTCCTGTGCCATAAATGACGCCGTCCGTACAGAATGAATGAGATCCGGATCAATCTGCGCCATTGCCGGTTCTTGAATAATGCGACTTACTGATGACCCCTCGCCCCAATCAATCTTTCCTATAAATTGTTCTTTAAAAATGGCTGGCGGATTAGTCGGTGCCAAACTTGTTTCAAATCCGGACACCAGAGGTACGAACCCTGATTCAAACGCACGAATAATCAGACGGTTCTTATTAAAATCATCTTGCGCGCAAACGTTGCCGCCTGAACTCCCCAGTACAAACCACGCGGTCGCAACTGCGGCAAAGCGTTGCGGAATGGCGTTTTTCCCGCACCTGACGGCGCTGCCGGTAATTTCCATGGCGGTCTCCAAGGTTCGTCCTTAATAGCGAGACATATGCCATCGGCCGCATTCGCCCGTCCAATGGGACTGCATCGAAAATGCGTTCGACAAAGGATTCCGAAAACTGAAGAAAATGTTTCACCACTGAAACGATGGGCAGTCAGCCGCCATATTTGTCAGGCTGCGCGGAAATGAAATCGTCTTATTTAAAGTATTTACAAACCGCTTATTAAAACAAAACGCTTCATTGATTCGTATGCTGGCAATGCTTCAGGATCGCGAACGGGGACATTGTTGCGGATATTTGTTTTCGAAGTATTCGCTTTATAGTAGTCTCTCAAAAACAGCAGCAGAAACAAAACAGGTTCGTTTATGAACCGCGCGACAGCACTCGTCGCTTCCGGGGTATCACCGCTTGCAGTTTTCCGAATGACCGTTCGCTTATGGCTTTGCGAGTCTTCGACGTCTGCAACGAGATCGTGGGCATTTACCGGCGCGACCTTTTCAACGACCGTTGACGAAAGGATCAAAACAATGGAAGTCGCTCGGCGGCAATTAATCTATGTGACTCGTGACCCGAGCGCGCCTTTGTGCGCCCGGTTCGAGGAGCGGGGCTGGCACATCGAGGTGGTTTCCAACGCCAAGGATGCCCGCCGGTGGCTTCGCAACGACCTGGCAACCGGCGGCTTGCTGGATTTGTCGAGCAATTTCGAAGCACATGAACTCGCGGCGCTTGAAGCGTCGCTGACGCTCACCAACGTCGGCTGGGTCGCGGCTACTGTGGCGGGCCAGCTCGAAGACGCGGCTGTGCGACGGCTGATCCGCGATTACTGCTTTGACTACGTGACGTTGCCGACATCGAATGATCGCGTGGTGGACGCGGTCGGCCATGCGTATGGCATGGTGGCGTTGCACGAAAACGCATCGAACGATGCCCGCGACGGCCGGGCCGAAGGCGAAATGGTCGGCTCGTGCGACGCCATGCTCAGCCTGTTCCGCTCCATCCGCAAGGTGGCGATGACCGATGCGCCGGTTTTCATCTCGGGCGAATCCGGCACGGGCAAGGAACTGACGGCGGTCGCCATCCACGAACGTTCCGCGCGGCGTGAACAGCCGTTCGTCGCAATCAATTGCGGCGCCATCCCCGCGCATCTGTTGCAATCCGAACTCTTCGGGTACGAGCGCGGCGCGTTTACCGGCGCAAATCAACGCAAGATCGGCCGGGTGGAAGCGGCCAATGGCGGCACGCTTTTCCTCGATGAAATCGGCGACCTGCCGCTCGAAAGCCAAGCGAGCCTGTTGCGCTTCCTTCAGGAGCGCAAGGTCGAGCGGCTTGGCGGACACGGCTCTACGCCAGTCGACGTGCGCATCATCTCGGCCACGCACGTGGACATGCAAACCGCGATGATCGAAGGGCGCTTTCGCGCCGATTTGTATCACCGTTTATGCGTGCTTCAAATCGATGAACCGCCGCTGCGAGCGCGCGGCAAGGACATCGAATTGCTGGCGAAGCACATGCTCGATCGCTTCAAGAAAGACGCAAGCCGGCGTTTGCGCGGTTTTGCGCCTGATGCCATCGCTGCGATCCATAACTATGGCTGGCCCGGCAATGTGCGCGAGCTGATCAATCGCGTGCGTCGCGCGATCGTGATGTCCGAAGGGCGGCAGATCAGCGCGCGCGATCTCGAACTCGGCGAGTACGTGGAAGTTGCGCCGGTGTCCCTCGCGCAGGCACGTGAGGCGGCGGAGCGGCAAGCCATCGAACTCGCATTGTTGCGCCATCGCGGACGTCTCGGCGATGCCGCCCAGGAACTGGGCATATCCCGCGTCACGTTGTACAGGTTGTTGAGCGCCCATGGCATGCGCCATATCGAAGTCGACGCACCCACGGAGCACGTCACGCGCGGCTGATTTCCGGCCGCGCATGACAGTCCGTGGGCTGCTCGTGCTCGTCCAACGTCCAAACCCGGGGTTCAACCGAACTACTGCGGCTTCTACCGTTTTGTCCCCTTCAAGACCTCTTCGCGCCAGACCGTTCGGGCCTTGGTAAAATCGTGGTTTGGTTTTATCGGCGGCTGGATTCCTGCTGTTTTCCACAGGCATCCGGCCACGGGCCACCACTTTTACGCACAACCCTTCCCATGATCCAGTATCAAGAACTGCTCAAAGACATTCTCGAGCGCGGCGCTCGGAAGATGGACAGGACCGGCACGGGGACGATCAGCACGTTCGGCCGTCAATTGCGGTTCGATCTGGCGGCGGGTTTTCCGATCGTGACGACCAAGCGCATTCACATGAAAAGCGTGGTCTACGAGCTGCTGTGGTTCCTGAACGGCGATACCAACATCAAGTATCTGAACGACCATGGCGTGACGATCTGGGACGAATGGGCCGATGAAAACGGCGATCTCGGTCCGGTCTACGGTCATCAATGGCGCTTCTGGCCGAAAAGTGACGGCACGATGGTCGATCAGGTAAGCGGCCTCGTCCACCAGATCAAGACGCGGCCGAATTCACGCCGGCTTATGCTGACCGCGTTGAACGTGGCGGATTTCCCCGACGAATCCATGTCGCCCGTCGATAACGCCCGCGCCGGCCGCATGGCGCTTGCGCCTTGCCATTGTCTAGCGCAGTTCTACGTGAACGACGGCAAGCTGAGCTGCCTCCTGTATTGCCGCAGCCAGGACGTGTTTCTGGGTACGCCGTTCAACATCGCGAGTTACGCGTTGCTTACGCATATGCTCGCGCAGCAGTGCGATCTGGATGTGGGTGAACTGGTCTGGACGGGCGGCGATTGCCATATCTACCTGAACCATCTGGAACAAGTGGATCTGCAATTGAGCCGCGAACCGTATCCGCTGCCCAAGCTCAAGCTGGCGAGAAAGCCCGAGTCGATCTTCGATTACCAGTACGAGGACTTTGTCATCGAGGGGTATGAATATCACCCGGGCATCAAGGCGCCTATTGCGGTTTAACGCAGACGTGCGTGCGTCACGGCTTCCATCATGCGAAGCCGTGACATGCCTTCAAGACGTCAAGGCGTAACGATGTTGAACATCGGGTCGAAGCGATCGAGCATGCCAAACAGCTCAACCACCTTCTGACCGTTACCGCTGACCTTGCTCGCATCAGCTTGCTGTTGCTGACCGCCCATCAGGAGACCGGCGAAGTCATCCTTGCTCATGGTCAGCGTGGCGTCCGGGTTCGCAAGCGTCACGCCCTCGGTGTAGATCAACACTGAGTTGCGCAGCTCGATACCGTACCTCCTGCCGTCGCCGAGAACCCAGTTGATCACTGTGTGCTTGCCGTCCGCCTTCGGACCGTTCAGCCGGATTCCCATGTAGTCGAGCAGCAGATCGGGACTCATCGCCGCGATCGCGTCAGGTGTTGCCGTGTTGACGCCCTTCAGCTTTGGCACGCCGTTACGCAGTTCGAATGCACCCATGAGGTATTCGTTGCGCCAGGTCGGGTTCTCGGTCTGATAACCGAGCTGCTCGAGCGCGTCCGCCTCGAGATTGCGAGCAGCCTTGTTCGACGGGTCGGCGAACACGACCTTGTTCATGACGGTCGCGACCCAACGGTAATCGCCCTTGTCGAATGATTGCTTTGCCTTGGCCATCACAGCGTCGGCGCCGCCCATAAAGTCGACGAAACGTTTTGATTCCTCTTCCGGCGGATACGGGTGCAGGTTCGCCGGGTTCGAGTCATACCAGCCAAGATAACGCTGATAGATCGCCTTTGCGTCGTGATTGACCGAACCGTAGTAACCGCGGTTGTACCACTTCTTTCCGATGCTGTCGGGCAACTGGATTTGCTCTGCGATTTCAGTCATCGTGTAGCCGGAGTTCGCGAGACGCAACGATTGATCGTGCAGATACTTGAACATGTCGCGCTGATCGGCCATGTAGTTCACGATCTTTTGCTGACCCCAGGTCGGCCAGTGATGCTGCGCAATCACGACGTCCGTGCGGTTGCCGTAGCGGAGAATCGCCTCGTTGAGCGTCTTCCACCAGTTGGCTGCGTCGCGTACCTGCGCGCCGCGCAGCGTGTACAGGTTGTGCAGCGTGTGGGTCGTGTCCTCGGCGGTGTCGAGCACCTTGAATTGAGGCATGTAGATCAGCATCTCGGACGGCGCTTCCGTGCCGGGCGCCATCTGGAATTCAAATTGAACGCCGTCGATAGTGCGGGTGTCGCCGGTCTTCTCAATCGTATCGCTGGGCGGAATCAGCCCGAGGTTGCCCGCCGACGTGGTTTTTCCGAGTCCGGCATCGACCTGTCCGCGTGTGCTTGGCGGAAGCAACGCGCCATATTGATACAGGGAGCGGCGGCCCATGGCGTTGCCGGCAAAAATGTTCTCGGCCACCGCCTCCTGCAGGAAGCCCGCCGGTGCAACGACCTTGACCTTGCCGCTCTTGACATCCGCTTCGTCGATCACTCCGCGCACGCCGCCGTAGTGATCCGCATGGCTATGTGTGTAGATGACCGCGACCACCGGTTTCTTCGGACGGTGCTGGAAGTAGAGGTCCAGCGCGCCGCGGGCGGCTTCGCGGGTGACCATCACGTCGATGAGGATGACGCCCGTGTCACCTTCCACGATGGTCATGTTCGCGAGATCCAGTCCACGCACCTGATACACGCGATCCGTCACTTTGAAGAGGCCGTTGAACATGTTCAACTGCGCGATACGCCACAGGCTTGGATTGACGGTGTCCGGCGCCTCGCCCTTCAGGAAGTTGTACTTGTTGAGGTCCCAGCTCGTACGGCCGTCGTCTGCCTTGAACGTACCGGTCGGGATGGTGCCCATGAAGCCTCGTTGCGCGTCCTCGAAGTCGGTCTTGTCGGCGAAGGGGAGTTCCTTGTAGACAGCGAGGTTGTCTTGCCGGGTGATGGCCGTGGCGTCCTTGGCAGGCACGGGGGCGGCTTGCTGTGCATGTGCGAACGGCGCGGCAAGCATGCTAAGGGCAGCGAGCGCAGTAAGCGTGAGCCTGTGCGGCGTTGTGATTATTGTTGTCTTCATTGAGAGGTCTGGTTGGTTGTTCACGCTTCGGTCCGGTACAAGGCATGTTCCCGACTTGTCAGGTTCGGGATCCGGCAACCAGTGGAATCAACTCGGTATCCTAATAAAGCTGGTGGGAAGACCGCGTCGCTCACCGGCAGGTAAATCGTCCGGCACCTTTCAAGGACAGCGAACTAAAAACTTTACAGGTGAACCGATTGATAAATTGTCATAATTGGTCGGTTCCCGCTCGATGGAACAACTGCCCCCGCTTGAACACCCAGCTATTTATTCACCGGCAAGTACTTCTGCGAAATGCTGTTCTCCCGATGGCGTGACGCGCAGAATGCGTCGCCGCGACGTTGTTTCGACCCAGCCATGTTCCGTGCAGGCATCGAGAAAAGCCGCGCCCAGCGCGCCGCCCAGATGCGGCCGGCGTTCGCTCCAGTCTATGCACGTGCAGGCGAACCGCCGCCGCCGTGCTTTCTGCTCCTTCAGATCAATACCGAGCTGCGAGAACGCGTCGATACCCCTCGCGGTTGCATCGAGCGAAGTCGGCCCAGGACGCGCCGGGTCGGCCGCGGTACCCGGCACGACTTCCAGCCATTCCGATGTCAACATGCGCTCGAAGAGCCGCACCGCCAGTTCGCCTGCGAGATGGTCGTAGCAGGTCCGCGCGTAGCGCATGTCGAGCGGCACCGCCGACGCCCGGCGCGGCGCCTGCCGGTGCGCTTCCACCGGTTCACGCAGCGGCGCGCTGGCCTGCGCGAGATTGGCGAGCGCTTCGATTGCCATGGCGATGTCCGGCGTGGCGATGCGGTAATAGCGGTGCCGCCCGCTGACCTCGAGCGCGAGCAAGCCGCTTTCGATGAGCCGCGCGAAGTGCCCGCTCGCCGCCGAAGGCGAGATGCCGGCGATCATGGTCAATTCGCCGGCGGGGCGGGCGGTGCCGTCCATCAGCGCCCAGAGCATGGCGGCGCGTCCGGGGTCGGCAAGCAGCGCGCCAATCCGCGACAAACCCGGGAACGGGCGTGCATCGTCGTGATTGAGAGTCATGGAAACCTCCTTCGATTGCCTCGACTTTAGCGGCTTTGTGCACGCGATGTTTCACTGCGGCGTGAAGTATCGATGCGCCCCGGGGCACCGGGCTAGAATAATGTTTCATCTTGAAGTGCGGTCTTGCAGGAGCTTGTCATGCTGAAACTGTTGGTTGTGGCGTTGCTTGCGGCGGTATGCGCCGGGTGCGCGGGAGCGTCGGGCGGATCGTCGTCGGCGAGCGGGTCGAGCGGCATCACCATGTACGGCGTGGTGGACGAGGGTATCTCGGTGCGCAAATAGGATCGTTGGATGGTTTGTCGTAAGCCCGTCCGCATTTTGCGACTCGTATAATTCGGCAACTCCACTTGACCGGCAGCCCCGCTGGGCGTGCCTTACAACGACATGAACACTGCAGCGCCGCTTCCGGACTCCACGGATGCCCCCATCAACGATCGGTCCGAAACCACGTTCCGTTTCCTCGCCGAGCCGACGTCCGTCAACTTCGGCGGCAAGGTCCACGGCGGCGCGTTGATGAAGTGGATGGACGAAACGGCGTATGCATGCGCCGCCGTTTGGTCGGGGCGTTATTGCGTGACAGTGAGCGTGGGCAACATCCGCTTTCGCCGGCCCATCCTCGTCGGCAATCTCGTGGAACTCCGCGCACGGGTTGTCGCAACCGGGCGGACGAGCATGCATCTGCATATATCGGTGCATGCCGGCGATCCGAAGAGCGGCGTCCTGCAACAGACGACGGATTGCCTGATGGTGTTCGTCGCCGTCGACGAACAGGGCAAGCCCGTGCCGGTCCCGTCCTTCATGCCGGTGACCGACGAGCAAAAACGGCTTGCAAGATACGCGATGGACGTGAAGGACGCACTCGATGCCATCGTGGAGCTGAAGCCGGAAGAGGTCGCGGCCGGCAAGGTCTAGAAATTCGCCGGGCAAAACAAGTAAATAAGACGTTTCTCATTCATGAGTGTGTGCGTTGTCGGCATAGTTCGGCAGCCCGTGCGTTGGCCGCCGAACGGGCTAAAGCACAACTCCAAACATGAATGAGGAAACACCAATGACCTGGACAGCCGGCTATAACAGCTCGGTCGCCTACACGACTGGTTACTATCAGGAACAAAGTCCCAGCTTCCTGAACGCATGCCTCGTGATGCAGCGCGTACAGCCGCCATCGCTCGAAAAATTCACTTATTGCGAACTTGGATTCGGTCAGGGACTGACGTCGCTCATCCTCGCTGCGACGCATCCGAACGGCGAGTTCCATGCCTGCGATTTCAACCCGCTGCACGTGCTGAGCGCTTCATCCATACGGGACGAAGCGCGCCTGCCGAACCTCACGCTGCTTGAAAACGGCTTTCGCGAGCTCGCGCAAGGCAAGGTCGCTCTGCCCTTGTTCGACTACATTACGCTGCACGGCATCATCTCGTGGGTATCGGATGACACGCGGGCGCACATCATGCAGTTCCTCACGCGATATCTGAAGCCGGGCGGTGTTGTGCAGGTGAGCTACAACGCAATGGTTGGTTGCGCGCAGATCATGCCGCTGCAACGGCTGCTGATGCTCGGTGCCGGAAAGGGCAGCGACGCTTGGACGAAGGGCAATGAACTGGTAACGAAGGTGAAGGGCCTGGAAGCGCTGCACTTCGTGCGCAACCCTGACTCGGCGAGCCGCGTGGACGGCTTTCAAAACCTCGATAAAAACTATCTTGTCCACGAGTACCTGCACGCTAAATGGACGCCGTTTCACATCACGGACATTGCACGCGAAATGGCGGAGGCCAAGCTGAGCTTTGCGGGCAGCGCGCGATTTGCACACATGGCGCCCGTTTCGTGGCTGGGTGAAAACCAGCGGAAAATGCTCGAAACGGTCACCGATCCTATCGAAGCAGAAGAGGTGCGCGATTATTTTGCCAACCGGGGATTCCGCTCGGATATCTTCGTGAGGGGCAAAGTGTCGCTCAGTGATATCCGCCTGCGCGAGCAGGCCCGGCACGTTCATTTGTGGGGCAACCCGGCGATGGTCTACAAGTCGGAGGTGAGCCTGGAACACTCCACGATCACGCGCGCTGACACTTTTCACAAGTCATTGTTCGATCTTCTGCGCCGGTCTGAAACCACGCTCGCGGAAGTCTTCGATGCTCCCGAGCTTGCAGGACTTCCGCTCGATGCAATCCTGAAGTTGCTGCGTTTATCCATTGCCATTGGCGAGACGGTCGTCCGTTATGGCCCGGAACAACCGCGTGCCGCAGCGGACCGGCTCAACACCGCCTTGTTTTCGCGGGCCGAGCGCGGAGAGCCCTGGGATGCACTGGCCGCACCGCGCCAGGGCGGCGGCGCGGGCATCGGCACGCTGGACCAGTTGATGCTCGCGGCACTTCATGAAAAGGCTGATCCAGTGAAGGCGCTCACCAAAGACATTGATGAACTGGTCGCGCGCACGAAGCGCTCGGTGGCTGCGACGGGTCTGAAACTGCGGGTTGGGGACAAGGACGTGGCGGACGACGACATCGACAGACGTCTTGGCCATATCTTCGAAGATTCTGGCAAGAAGCTGCTCGCTTATGCGGTCGAACAAGGGTTCTTCCCCGCCGCACGAAAAACGTCACGATAGATTCATTGCATGAAGGCAGCGGTTGCCCCTGGTCAACCGCTGCCGTCCCCAGCTTCACTTGTTCCCGACCATCTCTTCCGGCTTCACCCACTCGTCGAACTGCGCTTCCGTCACGTAGCCTAACGCGAGGGCGGATGCTTTCAACGTCGTGCCTTCCTTGTGTGCCTGCTTCGCAATCTTCGCGGCCTTGTCGTAGCCGATATGCGGATTCAACGCGGTGACCAGCATCAACGATTCGTTCAGCAAACTCTCGATACGCGGCTTGTTCGGCTCGATGCCAACTGCGCAGTTATCGTTGAAACTCAATGCGCCGTCGGCGAGAAGACGAACCGATTGCAGCACGTTGTGGGCGATCATCGGGCGGAACACGTTCAGCTCGAAATTCCCGCTCGCGCCGCCGAAATTCACCGCAACGTCATTGCCGAATACCTGGCAGCACAACATGGTCACGGCTTCGGATTGAGTGGGATTGACCTTGCCCGGCATGATCGAGCTGCCCGGTTCGTTCTCGGGAATCGACAACTCGCCCAGGCCGCAGCGCGGTCCGCTGGCAAGCCACCGGATGTCGTTGGCGATCTTCATCAGACCCGCCGCGATGGTCTTGAGCGCGCCGTGCGCGAACACGAGCGCGTCGGCGGCGGCCATCACTTCGAACTTGTTCGGCGCGGTTTCGAAGGGCAGGCCGGTGAGCTTGCCGATCACGTTCGCGACCTTCACCGCGAACTCCGGATGCGCGTTCAAACCCGTGCCGACCGCGGTGCCCCCGAGCGCCAGTTGATACAGATGCGGCAAAGTGGACTCGACGTGGCGAATGCCCTGGTCCAGTTGCGCGACGTAGCCGGAAAATTCCTGTCCGAGCGTGAGCGGCGTTGCGTCCTGCAAATGCGTGCGGCCAATCTTCACGATGGAATCGAAGTCCTTCGATTTTTTATCGAGCGTGGCGCGCAAGGTTTTCAGCGACGGCACCAGATGCTTGACGATCGCGACAGCCGCGGCAATGTGCATGGCGGTCGGAAATACATCGTTCGATGATTGTCCGCGATTCACGTCGTCGTTCGGATGAACCTTGCGCGCCTCCCCGCGCTCGCCGCCCATCAGTTCGCTCGCGCGGTTCGCGATCACCTCGTTCAAGTTCATGTTCGTCTGCGTGCCCGAGCCCGTTTGCCACACGGCGAGCGGGAATTCATCGGGATGCTTGCCAGCGAGGATTTCGTCTGCGGCGGCTATGATGGCCTTGGCTTTATCATCGGCGAGCACTTTCAGTTCGGCGTTCACTTCCGCCGATGCGCGCTTGACGATCGCGAGGGCGTCGATCAATTCCGGCGACTGCTTCTCGCTCGATATCTTGAAGTTCTGCAACGAGCGCTGCGTCTGTGCGCCCCAGAGTTTCGCGTTCGGCACGGCGATTTCGCCGAAGGTGTCTTTCTCGAGTCTTACGTTGTCCGTCATGACTACTTGCTCCTTCAGGTTCGGTTGGAACCAGACGCTTAAAGTTGAGAGTCGACAGGCAGCAACATGAACAATCCCGTCAGCAGATTCCGGTAAAAACCGGCTTGCGGATCGAAGTCATAGGTGCGCACCTGGCCGTTTTCTTCGGTGATCCAGACCAGCCGCGACGTCGACGAGCCGATGTTCTGGAGGCCACCCAGTACTGTCGGGGAGGCAAGCTCCACACGATACGACGTTGCCGGCGCAATGCCGCGATCGAACAACTCGGCGGCTTCGCCGGCTATCTTCTCGTTGTACACGACCAGCGCGAGTTCGGTGTTGAGAGACGCCGAGCGCGGATCGAGATTCATCGAACCGATTACAAGGATACTGCGATCGATCACATAAGCCTTGGCGTGCAGACTCGAGCGCGATTGTGACCCGAACAGGCCTGCGCGCGGCTGTCCGGCGCCTTCGGCAATCACGGGCTTCAGTTCGTACAAATCGACGCCGGCTTTCAGCATGGGCACGCGATACGGCGCGTAACCCGCCTGGACCGCGACGGCGTCGGTTGCAGCGAGCGAATTGGTCAGTATTTCGACTTTTACGCCCTTGGCCGTGATCGCGGCAAGCGCCTTGACGCCTTCGTCGTGCGGCACGAAATACGGCGAGACGATCTGGACGCTGCTCTTCGCCTGATTCGACAATTCGATCAGGCGTTCCAGCGGCGGGCTTTTGTAGTCCGGATCCGGATGCTCGATCTTGACAGGCGAGTCGGCCTTGAATTCGGTGCGCGCCCACGTGAGTCCCAGGCTGTCCTGCGAGATCTGCTGGGCAAGCGGCGTGGCATTGAGCGGCTTGGCGTTCAGCGGATCGGCCTGTTCTTTCCAGTGCTGGCGCAGGTCGTCGCGGGTCTTGTCGAGATCGGCGGGATCGAATTTCTGCTTGTTCAGCGCGCGCAGCGGATACGCAATCGAGCTGTTCCAGTATTCATCGAAACTCGCCGATATCTCCTGCGTCGCCGGCCCCGCGACAAACGCATCGAGATCGCGGAACTGGATGGTCGGACTTGCGCTGAAATATTCGTCGCCGAGATTGCGGCCGCCGATGATCGCAATCTGGTTGTCCGCGATCATCGCCTTGTTGTGCATGCGGCGCGTGAACTGATCGACGTTCGTGAACAGGTTGCGCGTGCGTTCACCGAAGCCGCGCGCCGCGCTGCCAAAGGGATTGAAGACGCGGATGTCGATGTTGTCGTGCGAATTCAATGTGGCCATGATCTTGTCGATGTCCTTGAAATTCAGGTCATCGACCAGCATGCGGACCTTTACGCCATGGTCTGCTGCATAAAGCGCTGCGCCGAGCAACAACTTGCCTGTGTTGTCCTCTTCGGCGATGTAGTACTGCATGTCGAGCGTTTTCGTCGCTGCGCGCGCAAGTGCGATGCGCGCCTGCAGCGCTTCGGTGCCGGTTGGCAGGAGCCGCACGCCGGATTCGTCCGGGTGCGCCGCTTCTTTCGCCGCGATGGCAGCGCGCAGCGGTGTATCGGCAGTGACGGAGAGCGCGTGCGTGACCGGATGGTCGAATGCGCTTGCCGGTGGCCGCGTGGCGCATGCGGTGAGCGTCAACGCGGTGAGCGCGGCGACGGTGAGTTTCAGAAACTGCGAAAAATCGCTGGATCCCGCGTGAAATGCCTGGAGTTTCAATGACTGCCTGCTGCGTTGCGACACGTCCATTTCTTTTCTTTCCCGAGCGTTTTTATGATCTGACGGCGCTTTAGACGCACCTTCGTTGTCGTTCTCAGCGCTGGATCTCGTGCAAACGGGCGAGGATCACGCGGACACATTTTATGGGAAATCGGGTATGGACACGCTGAACGGATCGATTTGAGAAAAAGCGGGGAGGGAATGCGGCGGATCGCGGACGAAAAAAAACCCGCTTCAACGAAGCGGGCCTAATACCCCTGTTACTGGATGAGTCTCAAGGAGACGGCTTGATCGTATCCGGGGAGCGGCCGGATTCCAACCAACAATGCCTGCTTAACTTATTCGGCCGTCTGCTCCTGCTTGCCGCTTTCAGGCGCTATTGCGCGACGCTTGCGCGTTTTTAACGGCGGCCAGCGTCTCACCGGCAACAAGCCGGCGGCTCATCCGGTCGAAACGGAAAGTCATCAGCGCCGCGACGCTCGCCAGCCCCGCCGCGAGTCCCCACCACAGGCCTTTCGTGCCGCCGCCGAAGTGAAACGCCAGCAAATAGCCCGTCGGAAAACCAATGCCCCAGTAGCCAAATGCGGCGGCGAGCATGGGCACGCGCGTGTCTTTGAGCCCGCGCAATACGCCGGAGGCGACGGTCTGCATGCCATCGACGATCTGAAAAACTGCCGCCACGCCCAGCAGCGACGCCGCCAGCGCGACGGTCTGGGCGTTTTTCGGGTCATCGAGATGCAGATACAGCCCGACAATGGCATGCGGTGCCAGCACCAGCACGCAGCCCGACAGCGCCATGAACGCCACGCCGAGCGCGAGCGCGACGAACCCCGCATGGCGCGCGGCCACAGGCACGCCGGCGCCGATCCAGTAGCCCACGCGCACATTCGCCGCCTGGCCGATGGCAAGCGGCACCATGAACGCCACCGACGCCACGTTCAACGCGATCTGATGCGCGGCGAGCTGCGCTTCGCCGAGCGTGCCCACGGTCATGCCGGTGGCAAGAAACAGCGTCGATTCGACGCCATACGTGATCGCGACCGGCCAGCCGATACCAAACAGTTCGCCCATCAACGGCAGGCGCGGACGGGACGCGGCAACGAAATGCCTGAATCGCGGGCGCAAGTGCAGGAACGCGACAAGCGTAAGCGCGGTGCCCCAGACCGTAATGGTGGTCGCGACGGCAGAACCCAGGAAACCGAGCTCGGGCAGGCCGTACGCGCCGTGGATGAGCCCGTAGTTGAGGAACCCGTTCACGAACACGCCACCAATCGATACCCACAAAAGCCGCCGCGCCGCGCCGATAGCCGGTAGGAACGCGCGCATCATGCCGATCCCGATCAGGCTTCCCGGCGCGCCCCAGCGCAGCACCGCGCAATACTCGCCGACGTTTTTCGCGAGCAACGCGGGCTCGTGGAACGCGAGCAGGATCGGCTCGGCGAAGCTCAGCAGCGCGAACGCCGGAATGGCGAGCAGCAGCGACAACACGAATCCGGTCCAGTAGATATTCGGCACGAGGTGATCGTTGTTCGCACCGCGCGCATGCGACACCGACACGCTCACCGACGTCAGCACGCCCTGCAGCAGCACCACCACGACAAAAAACAGGTTGGCGCCCAGGCCGCCGGCGGCAAGGGAATCGGGCCCAAGCGAGCCGAGCAGGATGGTGTCGGTCACGCCCATCGCCATTTGCGAGAGCTGCGAGATGGCGAGCGGCGCCGCGAGCCTGGCGGTATCGACGGCATGACGGGAAAAGCTGGGCGGCGCGGTCGCGCGATTTATCGGGGTTGGCATGACGGGTAATCGGAAAACTTGCGCCGGAGCAAAAGCCGGCGTTGAAACGGGAACGGGCGATGCAAAGGCCGTTGCCGGCCCTGCATCGCCCGTTCGTTCCGGCCGTATTCCGGAGTTCAGGCGCGAACTGCGGACAATTGCACTGAACCCGAAACCGGCAAAAGAGAACGAAAGCCTTGTAGCTTATTGCTTGATCGAGCTCATGTCGATCACGAAGCGGTATTTCACGTCGCTCTTGAGCATCCGGTTGTACGCGGTATCGATTTCGTCCATACGGATCATCTCGATATCCGACGTAATTCCGTGCTCGCCGCAGAAATCGAGCATCTCCTGCGTTTCAGCGATACCGCCAATCAGAGAGCCTGCCAGCGTGCGGCGCTTGAAGATCAGGTTGCCGATGGACGGCGACGGATGCGGATGTTCCGGCACGCCGACGAGCGTCATGGCGCCGTCACGCTTGAGCAGCGTCACGAACGCGTCGAGATCGTGGGACGCCGCAACCGTGTTCAGGATGTAGTCGAAGCTGTTGAGGTGCTTCGCCATCTGATCCGGGTCCTTCGAGATCACGACCTCGTGCGCGCCGAGCCGCTTGCCGTCTTCCACCTTGCTTTGCGACGTCGTGAACAGCACCACGTGCGCGCCGAGCGCAGCGGCGATCTTCACGCCCATGTGCCCAAGCCCGCCCAGTCCGACGATGCCGACCTTCTGGCCCGGCTGGATATTCCAGTGGCGCAGCGGTGAGTAGGTCGTGATGCCGGCACACAGTAGCGGCGCGACGGCGGCAAGCTCGAGGTTTTCCGGGATATGCAGGCTGAAGGCTTCGTCGACGACGATCTGCGTGGAATAACCGCCGTAGGTCACGCCGCCGGTGTGTTTGTCGGGTCCGTTATACGTGCCGACGAATCCGCTTCCTTCGCAATATTGCTCGAGGCCTTCCTGACAACTCGGGCAAGTGCGGCATGAATCGACCATACAGCCGACGCCCGCGAGTTGCCCGACCTTGAACTTCGATACTTCCGACCCGACTTCCACCACGCGGCCGACAATCTCATGGCCCGGGACGTTCGGATACACCGTACCGCCCCATTCGCCGCGAGCGGTGTGCAGATCCGAGTGGCACACGCCGCAGAACAGGATGTCGATGCGCACATCGTGCGGCGTGAGGTCACGGCGTTCGAACTCGAAGGGGCTGAGCGGTTCGGTAGCGGAACGTGCGGCGTAAGCGTTGGTCTTGTACATGGAATTGCTCCAGATAGAGGGCAAAAAAGCGTTGGGCGAAATGCTCGAGCCCTGGACACAAATATTCAATGATCCGGTCATCGGCCTGTTGGAAGGGCGCGCGCCTGGAAGCATTTGCAAGGCCGGCAAAGAGAATTGCCGGATGAAGCGGGCAAGGGTTATGCCGGTCCTTTTGATCGGACGTCCATGCGCGGACGTCCACGCGTTGCGAAAGAAGGAATGATTAACGGGATGGAGTCGCCTGGCCGGAGCGTGTCCGGGTGTTACGGGGGTGATGCGCGGGTCTTGCTCAATCGGCAGCGTCGTTCAAGATTGCTGCCGAACGTTACTGCCTGAAATGATTTTAAATCGACTCAAAAAAACGTGCTTGAGTGACAGGCAGTTAGCGACCGGTCCCGAACGCCGATTATCGCGCTATCGGTCCTGCCTTCGTAGCCGTGCCGATGTAAAACTTTGCCACTCCCACACACGTCGCGCAGCGAGTGCCGGGTTCATATCGGCTTGCGAATCTTGATGGTGGTGTCATCGACAAGAACCGTCTGGCCCGCGCGGATCTTGCACGTCTTGCGCAACTCGATCTTGCCGTCGACCTTCACTTCGCCCTCGGCCACGCGCATCTTCGCGGAGCCGCCACTGTCGGCGAGACCCATGATCTTCAGCAGGTTGTGCAACTCGACGTAATCGCCCGTGAGCGTGAATTCCAGGCGCGGCATTGAGGGCCTCCTTGCGGGTTTAGATCGGTGCTGGCGCCAATCGGGGCGCACATGATAAACCAGTCGAATGCCGAGGCAGGCACGCCGTGTGCGATAGCTGCCGTGTCCCGGTAATTTCCGGCCATCCGTTCCTTTGCAACATGTCAGCAAATGAAACCTTCGGTAACAGTGACGGGTTTCGCTGAACCGGGTGGTGGTAGCAGGGTCAATCGTAATATGTAGTCCGGTAGACGGGCAGTTGCAACGCGCAGGATCCAAGGGCGTTTCAGGACACGAGACACGCTGCCCGGCGTTGCAGTCAGTACCCGGAAAAACAATCGCTAGCGAGGAATTGAATATGTTGCAAATCAAGAAGATGCTGCTTGGTACCGCTTTCATCGCTGTTGCAGGTTCTGCTTTCGCCCAAACTGCGCAGCCCACCGATGCCGGTGCTCAGGCACCCGCTCAGGTCACGCCCGCGCCGCAAAACCTGACGGCTCCGGCGCCGACCGATCCGCTCGTGCAGAAGCGCAATGCAAACGCTCAGGCCAACGCGGAGTACAAGGCATCTAAGAAAGCGTCGCAACAGGACCTGAAGGCGGCCAACAAGCAAGCGAAGGAACAGTACAAGGAGCAAGTGCGCAACGCCAAGATCAACAAGAAGGCCGACAAGCAAACGGCCAACGACGAACTCAAGTCCGCCGAACCGAATGGCCCGCAGAACACGAACTTGCAGCACTAAGCTCGATGTTTCGATGAAAGCGGCCGTTTCCTGATGGCCGCGTTTGACAAGAATAGAAGGAGTACATCATGACCAAGACCACTCATCGTTTATGCGCTGCCTTGCTCGCGGGGGCCTTTGCGACGGCTGCGACGGTATCGATCGCGCAGACCACCGCCGAACCCACGCACGCTGAAAAAAAGGCCGCCAAGAAGCAGGCCGAAGCTGATAAAGACGCGAACGTCGCGCAGGCCAAGGCCGACAAGCAGAAGACCGAGTCGCAATCGAAGGCGAACGAAGCCGCCGCCGACGCCAACCTGAAGAACGCCAAGAAAGCGGATTGATTCCGCTTTGCCGCGTGACGAAAGGCCCGACAAGCGCAAGCTTGCCGGGCCGTTTGTTTTTTAGGGCCAAAAGCCTGCTGCATCAAGCGCTTGCGTGTGCGGGTTGTATGGATATACAGTGTGCGTCACCCGTTTTTCGAGCTTTCAAGGTCACGCGACGTGCTTTCGCCCATTCCCGCCACTGAGGCTGACTCCTCGACCGAAGCGCAAGCCCGTGCGCCCGGAGTCGTACCCGACGTCGCCCCGTATTTGACCAAGCTCAACGACGCCCAGCGCGAAGCCGTCGAATACGGAACCGATGCCGACCATTCCACCGGCGCGCTACTCGTGATCGCGGGCGCGGGGTCAGGCAAGACGAACACGCTTGCGCATCGCGTGGCGCACCTGCTCGTAAAAGGCGCCGATCCGCGCCGAATCCTCCTGCTGACATTTTCGCGGCGCGCGGCCAACGAGATGACGCGGCGCGTGACGCGCATCGCGACCAACGCGCTGGGTAATCGCAGCGGCATGGCGCAGGGCCTCACCTGGTCCGGCACGTTTCATAGCGTCGGCGCGCGTTTGCTGCGCGACTATGCGGATATGGTCGGCTTGTCGCCGTCGTTCACCATCAACGACCGCGAAGATTCCGCTGATTTGATGAACCTCGTGCGGCACGAACTGGGGTTATCGGCGAAGGAGAAGCGTTTTCCCGCCAAGTCCACCTGCTTCGCCATCTACTCGCGCGTGGTCAATACCGGCGCGTCGCTCGCGACCGTTCTCGATCAGGCGTTCCCGTGGTGCCGCGAATGGGAAGACGACTTGCGCCGCCTCTTCGCCGCCTACGTCCACGCGAAGCAGCAGCAAAGCGTGCTCGACTACGACGACCTCTTGCTCTACTGGTCGCACCTTGCGGCCGAGCCATCGATTGCAGCGGATCTGTCGAGCCGCTTCGATCACGTCCTCGTCGATGAATACCAGGACACGAACAAGCTCCAGGCATCGATTCTTCTTTCCATGAAACCCGATGGGCGCGGCCTCACCGTCGTTGGCGACGATGCGCAATCCATCTATTCGTTTCGTGGCGCAACGGTGCGCAACATCCTCGACTTCCCGAATCACTTCGATCCGCCGGCGAAGTGCGTGACGCTCGAGCGCAACTACCGCTCTACGCAGCCTATCCTGGCGGCATCGAATGCGGTGATCGGACTCGCCACCGAGCGATACACAAAGAACCTCTGGACGGACAAGACATCGGCGCAACGTCCACGGATCGTTTCCGTGGCCGATGAAGCCGATCAGGCGCGTTACATCGTCGAGCAGATACTCGAAGCCCGCGAAGGCGGCATGACGCTCAAGCAGCAGGCGGTGCTGTTTCGCGCCGCGCATCACAGCGCCGCGCTCGAAATCGAACTGACCCGGCGCAACCTTCCGTTCGTGAAGTTCGGCGGCTTGAAGTTTCTCGATTCCGTGCATGTGAAGGACGTGCTGGCCGTGTTGCGATGGGCCGAGAATCCGCGTGATCGTGTGGCGGGCTTTCGCGTGGTGCAGTTGCTGCCGGGTATCGGGCCGGCCATTGCCGGACGAGTGCTCGATCAGGTTGCGGAACGTGGCAACACGGCGTCAGCGCTCGCGGCATTTGTGCCGCCGCCAAGAGCGAGTGAAGACTGGCCGGTGTTTGCAGGATTGATGGCGAAGGTCTGCGCGCGTGAAAGCGGCTGGCCTGCTGAGTTCGAGATGATTCGCCGTTGGTATGAACCGCATCTCGAGCGCAATCATGAAGACGCGGCGATCCGTCACGGCGACGTCCTGCAAATGGAAAGCATTGCATCGACGTATCCCACGCGCGAGCGTTTCCTGACGGAGTTGACGCTCGATCCGCCCGATGCCACGAGCGACGAATCAGGCGTTCCGCTTATCGATGAAGACTATCTGATTCTCTCCACCATCCATTCGGCCAAGGGCCAGGAATGGAAGAACGTGTTTGTGCTGAACGGCGTGGATGGCTGCATTCCATCGGACATGGGCACAGGCAGCGACGAGGAAATCGATGAAGAGCGGCGGCTCTTATATGTCGCCATGACGCGGGCAAAAGAGGATTTGCACATCGTCACGCCACAACGCTTTTACGTGCACAACCAGACGGCCATGGGCGATCGGCATGTGTGGGCGGCGCGCACGCGCTTCATTCCCGCGCACCTGATGCCGCAATTCGAAGCGCGCGCTTGGCCGCATGTGCCGGAGCCTGTTGCGCCGACCGCCGCCGGACTGGCCGCGGCGGCGAAGGCGAAGCTGGATATCGCGGCGCGGCTTAAAAAGATGTGGGAGTGAGGTTCGGTGGCGCGCGCTTAGCGGCGCGCGCTCAGCGGCGCGCGCTCAGCGCTCGGCGCGCGATGGCTTTGGCGCCTTGCGTTCCGGCGTGAAGATCGCGCGCAGCCAGTTGCCAAAACGCGTGAAACCGTCATAAGGCTCTTCAATAAATATCTCCGGTTTCAGGGACCGCAACTGCTCCAGCACTTGCTGCGCTTCCTGCTTCGAAACGGAGCCATGAAACATCCCGAGCCTCAACAAGCAGCGCAACTCACCAAGCTTCTCGCGCGCGGTCGATCCCACGCTGTGTTCGGTCGCGATCCTCGTTTCGTACACGCGTTGACGTAATGAATCGGCAAGACGCCACGCGGGCGTCTGCATCTTCTGCTCGAGATCCTGAATGTCCGATGCCGCCGATTTGATCTGCGAGGCAAGTGCATCGATTTGCGCCGGGTCGCCTTTTGCCTCGTTCACAATCGATGTCGCCCATGTGCGCGACGCCTTTACCAGATCTTCCTCTGACCAGTCCGAGCGCACAGCGAACCCGAAACCGTGTTCCGCCGCCTGGCGCATCATCATGTCGATAACGTCCGGGAATTCCTTGTCCAATGCGCGCTTGGCCCATGCGTACTGGCCGTTCTGCAGCATGCGCTGGACGGCTTGTTCGGTGAGGGGCGTGGGATTGTCGAGCAGTTTTGCGCGCAGGAAATCTTCGAACGATGGCGTGACGAACTGCGGGTCGAACTTGAGCGAGAGACGAATGAACGTATCGAAATCGCGGCGCAGCGCGGCAAGCGTTTCGTCTTTGAATGAGAGGGTAATCTGACCCATGGTGTGTCCCGGTTCGCGCGTCCCGCGCATCGAATTTTGGAATTTGCGCGGGTAAACAGTCGGCGTCGCTGCTAGAGCGATTGCCTTTCGTCTTTATAACGGCAGCGGGACGGCAAACTTTAGACAAATGGAGGAAGGCCTCCAATCGTGCGCTCCTTCATATTACTTCACGGGAATCGTCGTGCCCGCTGGCATGGGGACGGCTGTCACGCTGTTCTTCGCACTGCCGGTCGCGATGCGGTCGCTATAGGTCAGGTAGACGAGCGTGTTGCGCTTGGCATCGACGACACGCACCACGTGCAAGGTCTTGAAGATAAACGACATGCTCGCGGAAAAGATATCGGCCTTCTGCTTGAGCGGCGCGTCGATCTTGATCGGACCGACTTGACGGCAGGCAATCGATGCCTCGGACGGATCTTCGGCAATTCCAAGCGTGCCTTTGACGCCACCCGTGCGTGCACGCGACACATAACAGGTGACGCCTGTCACGCCGGGGTCGTCGTACGCCTCGACCGTTACCCGATCCGACCCGGTGAACCGGAAGTTCGTGTTCACGCTGGCGATTTCCTCGGCATGAAGACCGGGAACGGCGACGACGGCAGCGATCGCTGCAAGTACGGGGAGGGCGCGTTTCATCGAAATCCTTTGAAGCTATCGTGGCAATGCGGGGGGCAATGCCGTTGGCAGTGTAAAAACAAAAAAAGGCGTCGTATTGTAACGACGCCTTCGTCCAGTCCGGATGAAACGGGTACAGTGAAAGATCAGTGAAAGATCAAATACAAGATCACCAGCACGATCACCGGAACACCAAGCAGCCAGCCAAGTAGGTAGGGCATGTCATCCTCCATTCGATATCTGATTTGATGAATCAAGTATCCTCAAGAGGCTGATGCGCTGATAGCCGCGCCTGTCCTATATGGATGTAGGCGGACTCCTATCGGGCGCTCATGGTGTATTGCGTCACTTGCCTGTAGCGCTCGTTCGGGCGCAGCACGACGTCTTCGGCACTTTCCATGTTGATCTGGTTCGGGAATCCGCCCGCTTCCAGGCACAGCGCGCCGTGCTTCTTATAGATCACACCTCGTTTGCCCGGCTCGCCTTCCAGATGATTGCTCGTATAGAACACGAGGCCGCGTTCGGTCGTCGATACAGCCAGCTCACGGCCGCTCGCCGGATGGTAGACGTTCGCCGCGTGCTGCAATTCCGGCAGTGCGGTGACCGCGCCGATCGAACGCAACACAAAACAATGATCGATACCGCCATTCGCGAGCCTCACCTGCTCGTTGTCCTGTGTCTCGATACGCGGTCCGATCGCCGCCGGCTTGCGGAAATCGAACGGGGTATCGGCGACGTTTTCGAGCGTGGTGGGGATCGTGTTTTCATCGATGGCGAAGAAGTGGTCCGCCGCGATCTCGATCTCGTGATCGGCAATGCTCGATGGCATGCCCGACAAGTTGAAGTACGCGTGATTGGTGAGGTTGAGCGGCGTTGGGGCATCGGTGAAGGCGTCGTAGGCAATCGTCAACTCGCCTGCCGGGCTGAACGTGTATGTCACCTGAACCGTGAGCGCGCCGGGAAAACCGTTATCGCCCGCTGGCGATTCAAGCCGGAACACGAGCGATTCGTCCGTGTGCTTCGCCTGCCAGAGCTTGTAGCTGAAGCCGGTCGATCCGCCGTGCAGCGAATTCGGCGGCTGGTTTGCTTCGAGCGGATATTCGACGCCGTCGAGTGAAAAACGCGCGCCCGCGATGCGGTTTGCCCAGCGCCCGACCGTCGCGCCCATGTGCGCGGGGCCTTCGGTGTAGGCGGTGGGCGTGTCGTGGCCAAGGAGGATATCGGCGAGCCGACCGTCGCGGTCCGGCGCGAACCACGAGACGAGCGCCGCCCCAAGATTCGTCACGGATAGCCGCAAGCCGTTGTCATGGCTGATGGTATGAAGTTCGACGGGCGTGCCGTCCGGGAGGTCGCCCCAATGGGCGCTGGAAATGTTCATGACGTGGTCTCCGGGTTATGGGTTTTCGCGGGTTGGCGAGGCGCTTCGGCCTTGAGCGGCCTGTCACGATACAGCGTGCGCACATAGTCCAGGTGTGCGCCGGCGGCGTCGCGGGCGCGTTGTGGATCGCGGGCGACGATGGCATCGAAGATCGCCTGATGTTGCGCGAGGAGATCGGCTTCGACCTGGTCGTCGTAATCGACCAGCCGGTGCGACGTCAGCATGGATTCGCGCACGAGTTCGTGCAAGCCGTGCATGACGTGGGCGAGCGCGAGGTTGTGGGTGGCATCGGCGATGGCCAGATGAAACGCTGCGTCGTGCTCGGCGATGCGTGTGCGTTTCGGTTCGATGGCCGCCGTTTTCAGCGCTTGAAACGCCTCGGCGATGCGCGCGAGGTCTGCCCCGGTGGCGCGTTCGGCGGCATAGGCAGTGGCGAGGGATTCGAGTCCATGGCGGAGTTCGAGCACGTCGTTGCTGGCGGTGGGATGCTGGCTGAGCAACGCGGCGAGCGGCGCCGAAACGAGGGGCGCGGTAACGTCAGACACTTCGAAGCCGCCGCGGGCAGCGGTGCGGATGAATCCATCGGATTCCAGGCGGATCAGTGCTTCGCGCAGCGATGGCCGTGAGACGTTCAGTTGTTCGGCGAGATCGCGTTCGGCGGGCAGGCGCTGGCCGGGGAGGAGGGCGCCGCTTGTGATCAGGGCACGGATCTGGTCGGAGACGACATCGGCGATGCGCACGCGGGGGTAGGAGTGGACGGGGTGGAAGGGGGGCGTTGGCACTTGGGCGGGCGGTGTTTGGAGTGGGGGATTGGGCGGTTGTTCGTAGGGGTTGGGGTTGGTGCCGGGTTGTTGCTCTTCAGGTCTTCGCGCGTTTCGTTCTAGCTGATCTTTTTCGCACTGTTAGCCACTGTGCGTGGCGGCACTTCGTTTCTTTGTCCAACGGCGACAAAGAAACGAAGCAAAGAAAACGCCTTCCAACCGCTAATTCTTAAGTGTCCCGAGCGTGCAGTGACAACTGTTTGGTACTTCACAAGAACGCTCGACGCCGGAATTCAGAACACTTGAAACCCTCCCCCTCCGTCAACAGATACCCACACGCTTCGCCACCAGTAACTGTGGCAGTCAATACGGAAACCTAGCCCAAGTGAACAACGGGTGCACATGACGGCGCTACAGCATTCTGAATTTGCCGAGACTTTGCCGGCGATGGTCCCAGGCTCGCGCGGGCAAAATGAAACCAGTACAGCCAACCCCTGCGTTTGGGCGCCAGCGCGCGCAGCGCAGAGGCCTCATTAACGGATTCCCACACTGGTGGCGAAGCGTGTGGGTTGCCGTTTACGGAGGGGAAGGGTTTCAAGTGTTCTTAACTCCGGCGTCGAGCGTTCTTCTGAAGTACCAAACAGTTGTCACTGCACGCTCGGGACACTTATGTGCCGTCGGTGGAGAGGCGTTTTCTTTGCTTCGTTTCTTTTTCGCCGTTGGAAAAAGAAATGAAGTCCCGCCACGGACAGTGGCTAATAGTGCTAAAAAAATCAGCCAGGACGTAACGCGCGAAGACCTGAAGAGCAACAACCCGGCATCGACCCCGCACCACCCCATCCCTGTAAAACCTCAGTTTGACATGAAACCACACAAACTTTAAAGTCTTGGTCAGACCAAGCTGACCAGCAGAAGCAAAAAAAACTGCACAGCAAAAGCAAAAAACGCCCAGCGGTAACAAAAAACCCCCAGCGGTAACAAAAAACCCCACCCCCCAAGCGCCAGCGCAAACCCCGTCCATGAAAGTCGCCCTGTTCGTCCCCTGTTTCATCGATGCGTTCTACCCCGAAGTCGGCATCGCGACGCTTGAGCTGCTCGAACGCCTGGGCGTAGACGTCGACTATCCCGAAGAGCAGACCTGCTGCGGCCAGCCCATGGCAAACAGCGGCGCGCAAAAGGAGGCCGCCGGCGCCGAGCGCGTCTTCGCCCGCAACTTCGCCGACTACGACTACGTAGTAGGACCCTCGGCGAGCTGCATTCATCACGTGCGCGAACACCTGACGGCGATCGAGCAAACGGCATCGGTGAAAAAGGTCCGGGCAAGCGCCTACGAACTCGTCGAGTTTCTCCACGATGTCCTCAAGGTGCGCGAATTCCCGTGGGCCGAATTTCCGCATCGCGTGGGACTGCACAATAGCTGCAGCGCAATCCGGCACCTGAAGGAGGTATCGGCGTCGGAGATCAATGGCGCGCCTTTCTCCAAACCCCGTGCGTTGCTCGAAGGCGTGAAGGGCATCGAATTCGTCACACTCACCCGGCCCGACGAATGCTGCGGTTTCGGCGGCACGTTTTCAGTGACGGAAGAAGCGGTATCGGTGAGGATGGGGCAGGACAAAGTGCGCGATCACGTCGGCGCGGGCGCACAATACATCGTCTCCGGCGACATGTCGTGTCTCATGCATCAGCAAGGCTGCGCCGAGCGCCTGAAACTCGATGCACAATTCATCCACATCGCACAGGTTCTGAACGGAGCACGCGCATGAGCGACGTCGTGAAGGGAAAGAGCAAGCGGCTCGATCACGCGAAGGCGGCGGGCGCGTTTATCGCGAAAACGGATCACGTCGCTTTCCACGACAAACGCCTCTGGGACCTGCGCAGCAAACGCGATGCGCAAGCGCACGGCATGCCCGAATGGGAAACGCTGCGGGATCTGGCATCGGGGATCAAGGAGCACACGCTCTCCCATCTCTCCGATTACCTCGAGCAGTTCATCTCGCAAGCCGAGTCGCATGGCGTCACCGTGCATTACGCGGCCACCGCCGAGGAACACAACGAGATCGTCTACAAGCTGATGTCCGAGCGCGGCTTGACCACGCTGGTGAAAAGCAAATCCATGCTCACCGATGAATGCAAGATGCGCGAGTACATCGAACCGCGCGGCATCACGGTGATGGAAACGGATCTCGGCGAACGCATCCAGCAACTGGACAATCAGGATCCGAGCCACATGGTCGTGCCGGCCGTGCACAAGTTGCGCGCGGACGTCGCCGAGCTGTTCGGACGAACCATCGGCACCGATCCCAAGAACAGCGACATCCACTATCTCGCCGAAAGCCAGCGCATGAACACGCGGCCGTATTTCGTGCGCGAGAAAACGGCGGGCATGACGGGATGCAATTTCGCAGTTGCCGAGACGGGTACGGTCGTGGTGTGTACGAACGAAGGCAACGCGGATTTGTCGGCGAATGTGCCGCCGCTGCATATTGCGTCGATTGGTATCGAAAAGCTGATTCCCAAGATTTCCGATCTCGGCGTGTTCGTGCGCATGTTGTCGCGTAGCGCGCTCGGCTCGCCGATCACGCAATACACCTCGCATTTTCGCGCGCCGCGTCCGGGCTCGGAGATGCATTACATCCTCGTCGATCACGGCCGCTCCGAGCGCCTCGCGATGGAGGATTTCTGGTACTCGCTCAAATGCATCCGCTGCGGCGCGTGCATGAATACGTGCCCGGTTTACCGGCGTAGCGGCGGGTTGTCGTACGGCTTCACGTATTCCGGCCCGATCGGCGCGATCATCAATCCGACCTACGATATGAAGCGTTTCAGCAGCTTGCCGTTTGCATCGACTTTGAACGGGAGTTGCACGAATGTCTGCCCGACGAAAGTCAACATTCACGAGCAGATCTACAAGTGGCGCGAGGTCATCGCGGCGAATCATGAAGTACCGTTCGTGAAGGCCGAAGTGCTGAAGATGGCGGGGCGCCTGCTTGCCAGTCCTACGTTGTATCGCGGCACGGTAGCGTCGCTTGGCGGCGCGCTGAAACGCTTGCCGAACTTCGTGCTGTACAACCCGCTGAACATCTGGGGCCGTCAGCGCGACTTGCCTGAAACGCCGGCTGAAACCTTCCACGAGTGGTACAAGAAAAATCGCAAGGCAGCGCAGAAATGACGACAACGCGTGAAGCCTTCTTGGCCAAGATCCGCGCGGCGCAACCGGCGGGCCGCCCGCGCCCCGAAGTGCCCCTCTTCGATACCCCTCCCGGCGAGCGTCTCGAACGCTTTCGTACGGCGCTCGCCGCGATGGGCGGCACGGTAGTCGAAGGCGAATCGCTCGATACCGTGCGTGCGCTGCTGGCCGAGCGTTTCGGCGCTGATGCAATCGTGGCATCGGCGGTTGCGGGTATCGATGGAAACCGTGCGCTTTCACCCGAAATGGCGCCTGCATTGCTGCAGGATGTCGATGCCGGCGTCGTGCGTGCGCGCTTCGGCGTGGCGGAAACTGGCTCGGTGTGGTTCAGCGAGGACGAGTACATCGTCAATTCGATCGGTTACCTCGTGCAGCATCTCGTGGTCTTGCTCGATCCGGCGCGGATCGTGGATGGTCTGCAGGATGTGTACAGACAGGATGACTTCAAAAACGCACGATACGCAGTACTGGTGACGGGGCCATCCGCGACAGCCGATATTGAAGGCGTGCTGATTCGCGGCGCGCAGGGCGTGAGATCGTTGACGGTGGTCTTGCTCACGGCTTGAACCGACGTTCCAGAGGTACAAAACCCGTTCCGGCTTATATTGCCGGAACGGGTTTCTTATCGGCCTGGCCTGAAACGATTACTGCGAGCCGAGCTTCTTGATCAGCACATCGAGTTGCGCCATTTCGTCTTCGGTCAGATCGGTCAACGGCGCACGCACCGGACCGGCGCTACGGCCGATGAGCTTCGCGCCCGCTTTCACAATGCTCACTGCATAGCCGGCCTTGCGATTGCGGATCGCGAGATACGGCATGAAGAATTCGTCGAGCAGACGGCCGGTCGTCACATGATCCTGCGATGACACCGCGCGATAAAACTCCATCGCCGTCTTCGGAATGAAGTTGAATACCGCCGATGAGTACACCGGCACGCCCAGCGCCTTATACGCTTCGGCATAGACTTCGGCTGTCGGCAAGCCACCGAGATACGAAAATCGATCACCCAGGCGACGACGGATCGTCACCATGTTTTCGATCTCGCCCACGCCATCCTTGAAGCCGATCAAGTTCGGGCAGGAATCGGCGAGACGCTCGAGCATGTCAGCGTTCAGCTTGGAATTCGCGCGGTTATAGACGATCACGCCGATGTTCTTCACCGCCTTGCACACCTGTTCGACGTGCGCGGCAATCCCTTCCTGGCTCGCTTCCGTCAGGTAATGCGGCATCAGCAAGATGCCGTTCGCGCCCAGCCGCTCGGCTTCCTGCGCATAAGCAATGGCAACACGCGTCGGGCCACCGGCGCCGGCCAGGATCGGCACCTTGCCCTTGCAGGTTTCCGTCGCCGTGCGGATCACGTTCGAATAGTCGGTTTGCGTGAGCGAAAAGAACTCGCCCGTGCCGCCGGCCGCGAACAGCGCCGTTGCGCCGTAAGGCGCCAGCCATTCGAGACGCTCGGCGTAAGTGTCGGCGCGGAAGTCGCCTTGTTCATCGAAGTCGGTCAGCGGGAAAGACAGCAGGCCTTCGGAAACGATTTTCTTGAGTTCTTGAGGTGTCGTCATGTTCGGTCGTGAGTTGGTTTTTCCAGGCGGCCAGCAGCTACGAGATTAATCGACATACGTTGTCTGATGACATTCTAAGATTTATAAGATTGTCAGCAGTATGGGTATTAACCCCCGGATCATATGGTAGTGAAGACACCTTACAGGCTGTATTTGCTGCCGCCGAGCGTGCATAGTATCCATCAAAGTACGACGTCAGACAAGATGAGTTTGCCTGCGCTCGTTGAAAATTCCGAGCGAGGTAGGTGAGCTTGGTGGGTCAGGCGGTCACATCGGCTGCCTGGTTGGCGCGCCGCAAGCGCTCCCGGCTATTCGACAAATGCATGCGCATGGCGGCGCGGGCGCTTTCGGCGTCGCGCCGGACAATCGCTTCCAGAATGCTCTCATGTTCGAGATTCACCAGCGACATGTACGCTTTCGGATCTGCCTTCGCGATACCCGCTGAATCGATGCGGTTTCGCGGAATCAGCGCCGCGCCCATTTGCGTCAGGATATCGACGAAATAGCGGTTGCCCGTTGCCCGGGCAAGCGCGATGTGGAACTGGAGGTCGGCCGCGACGCTGTCATTGCCATTGCGGCTGGTTGCTTCGATTGCATCGAGTGCGGCGCGCATGCGCACGAGGTCTTCGGGCTGCGCACGCTGCGCGGCCAGACCGGCGCATTCCGTCTCAAGACTGATGCGCAGTTCGAGCACCGAAAGAACATCGCGCAGGGTGGTGGCCGGCACCATGTCGATACCAAGCTTTTCGCGCCGCGGTTCCAGCACGAAACTCCCAATGCCGTGCCGCGTTTCGATGACCTCGTTTGCCTGCAATCGCGAAATGCCTTCGCGCACGACTGTCCGGCTTACGCCGAGCGTGGTCATCAGCTTGGCTTCGGTCGGCAGTTTGTCGCCAGGTTTCAGGGCGGCCGATTCGATCTGTTCGATCACGTAGTCGAACACGCTCTCCGCCAGGTTGCGGGCACGTCGGGGTGTCGCGACGGATGCGAGGGGTTCGGCCATCAGAAACGCTCCTTGAGTCGGTCGGGCGATATATTCAAGCGGACATTATACCGTTGTCTGACGACCGCCAATTTTAAAGATTGGATGAGGTGCGCTGGGTCTCCTAGCTTTCCCAGTCCTCAACGTTCAGCTTGCTCACGTGACGGAACTCCCGGGTATTTCGAATGACAAGTGTGAGTGCGCGGGCAAGGGCCTGTCCGGCGATGAGAGCGTCATACGGTCCACTTGAAGTTCCGGCCAACGCGAGTTGCGAGCGCACTTCCCCTGCGTGCCGGGCATCTTCAGTATCGAAGTCGAGAACTTCGAATTGCAACGCCTCAACACGCTTCAAGTTCTCGGCGGCGTTCTGGCTCTTGTATGCGCCGTAATATAGTCCGTTTGCGACGATGGACGAGATAGCGAAATCGCGCGGTCGATGCTGTCGCAGCCGAGCGAGAAATCCGCCATTTCCCTTCATGAGCGCAATGACGGCGTTCGTGTCGAGCAAGTAGTTCACTTAAAGAAATCCAGATCTGGGCGGTCCTGTTCGGTCGGCTGCTCAGTTGATGCCTGAATAAAGTCTTCGTCGACGGGGCCGACGATGAATTCGAGCCATGACCAGTCATTGGCGATCGGTTCGAGGATGATCGCGTTGCCGTAGCGCCGCACACGCACTTCATCTACGTCCAGTCGGAACTCCTTGGGCAAGCGCACGGCCTGTGATCGGCCAGACTAAAAATACTTTAGCAGTATTTATAACCTTCCCCTCTTGATGAGATATATCAAATGTACATACCAAATTCATTAGGAGAGAAGAGGCAGTTTCCCGGTTGGCATGCCCTAGAGGTCGCATTTCGTTCTTGAAATATGAGCAGTGGCAACTTACTTCGCGAAATCGCTATGGCAGTGCATTCCATAGCGCTAAACGCAAAAAGCCCAATCTTTCGATTGGGCTTTTTGTCTGGAACCTTTTTGGCTCCCCGACCTGGGCTCGAACCAGGGACCTACGGATTAACAGTCCGGCGCTCTACCAACTGAGCTATCGGGGAACATCTGCAGCAGAGAAACGAGATTATATGGAGGGGATTCTAGCCTGTCAACACCCTGCGTTCATCTCGATTTAAAAACTTACCTACCAACAAAGAGTGCGTTAAACAGAGCGACAAACCGCCGCTTATGTATCAACGTTCGAGCAGTTCGAGCTTCTCTTTTACGTCCTTGAAATCGTCGGCTTCCGGCAGCGGTGCCTTGGTCTTGGTGATACTGGGCCATGCGCGCGAAAGATCCGCGTTCAGTTCGATGAAGTGCTGCTGATCACCTGGCACATCTTCTTCGGCATAGATCGCATTGACCGGACATTCAGCCACGCACACAGCGCAGTCGATGCACTCGTCCGGGTCGATCGAGAGGAAATTGGGACCTTCGCGGAAGCAGTCCACCGGGCACACGTCCACGCAATCGGTGTAACGGCACTTGATGCAGCTTTCGGTCACAACGTGAGTCATTCAGGCTCCTGCATGCGAAATTCGTGGGGGCGGCGAGGCAACTCGGACGCTGGGTTCGATCTCGAACCTTCAGTCTCTTTCCTAGGCTGGGCAGCCCGGCTATGCACATTGCGCGCGCCAAAACCAATATTGTAGCGTACCGGTAAAACTCAGCGCGACCCCGTTCCAGAAGGCCTTATATCCTTTAGTGATTTGTTTATGGACGTATGCGGGCCTCCCGCAAGGTGCGGCAAATGATTCGACGCCATGGCGCACGGGGCTCAGGCTTTGCACTTCGGGTAACATGCTCTTCGAGGCCGCCGGGGCAGACCAGCCAGTGCCTGGTCAGTGCGTTTCGTCGGACCGTGTCCGTACAGACCGTGTCCGTACAGACCGTGTCCGTACAGACCCTCCATTTGCGTTTGCCCGCGGGATTTTGCCTGGCGGTTCTATCCGTTGTACTAGCCGTTCGTCTGGAACCATGATCATCCATTCGCTGCTCGATACCGATCTCTACAAGTTCACCATGATGCAGGTCGTCCTGCATCACTTCCCGGCAGCGCATGCGGAATACAAGTTCCGATGCCGTACGCAAGGTGTCGATCTCGTTCCGTATATCGAGGAAATTCGCGAGGAAGTGCGCGCGCTCTGCCAGTTGCGTTTCACCGAAGAAGAGCTCGAATACCTTCGGCGGATGCGCTTCATCAAGAGCGATTTCATCGACTTCCTGGCGCTCTTTCACCTCAACGAAAAGCGGGTGACGATCAAGCCGTCGGCGAAGAACAACGGGGAGATCGACATCGATATTGTCGGCCCCTGGCTGCATACCATCCTGTTCGAGATTCCCGTTCTCGCGATCGTCAACGAAGTTTATTTCCGCAACACGCAGCGCGATCCGACTTTCGAAACCGGCCGCGACCGTCTGCGCGACAAGATCGAGTTACTTGGCGGCAGCCCTGAGGTATCCGAGTGCAAGATCGCCGACTATGGCACGCGCCGCCGGTTCTCCGGCAAGTGGCACGAAGAAGTCATCCTCAAGCTGAAGGAAGGTTTGGGCGAGCAGTTCACCGGCACGAGCAACGTTTATTACGCAATGAAGCACGGCCTTCGTCCCCTCGGCACGATGGCGCACGAGTACTTGCAGGCTTGCCAGGCGCTCGGTCCGCGGCTGCGCGATTCGCAGGTCTTCGGCTTCGAGATGTGGGCCAAGGAATATAGAGGTGATCTGGGCATTGCGCTCTCCGACGTCTACGGCATGAAGGCGTTTCTCAACGACTTCGACATGTATTTCTGCAAGCTCTTCGACGGCGCCCGTCACGACTCCGGCGATCCGTTCGACTGGGGCGAGCGCCTGATCCGTCACTACGAGCAGAACCGATGCGACCCGCGAACCAAGGTGCTGGTTTTCTCGGACGCACTCGACATTCCCAAAGTACTGCAGCTCTACGAACGCTTTCGCGGCCGTTGCCAGCTCGCGTTCGGCGTGGGTACGAATCTCACCAACGACCTGGGTTACCAGCCTTTGCAGATCGTCATCAAGATGGTTCGCTGCAATGGCCAGCCGGTCGCCAAGCTCTCCGATTCTCCCGGCAAGAACATGTGCGAAGACCAGGCTTATCTTGCGTACCTGCGCCAGGTTTTCGATATCGTCAAGCCGGTAGGAGAACTGTAACTCGTGGGCGTGCGTCCGGACGCAACCCGGCTGAGCGTTAGCCGTTCGGTCTAGGGTCGTGCGGCAGGGCTGCTCGTTATAATCAAGTCCTTGATCGACGCACCTGCCAACGAGGACCCACCCATGAAACCATCGCCCGCATGCTGGAAATCACGCGGGCGGCGCAGTTGGGATATGCGCTTGTTGATGCTGGTCCTCGCGCTCGCGGCACTGCCGCTTGACGCATCCGCGGCGACGCTCGATGGCGCCGCGTTGTCGCCGCTCTGGGCTTTGCCGTTTGCGGGCATCCTGCTTTCCATCGCCATTGCGCCGCTGGTCGCGCCGCATGCCTGGCACAGTCATTACGGCAAGATCTCGGCAGCGTGGGCGATTGCCTTTCTCGTACCGTTTGCCATTGGTTTCGGAGCGAACACCGCCTTCGCAACCTTCGTCCACGCGATGCTGGAAGAATATATCCCGTTCATCATTCTGCTCACAGCGCTCTTCACCGTCGCCGGCGGAATATGCCTGAATGGCGACCTGCGCGGTTCGCCCCGGTTGAACACCGGACTGCTCGCGCTCGGCACCTTCCTCGCCAGCATCATGGGAACCACGGGCGCAGCAATGCTGCTGATCCGCCCGTTGCTGCGCGCAAATGAAAAGCGCAAGCACCGTGTGCATCGGGTGGTGTTCTTCATTTTTCTCGTTGCCAATGCAGGCGGTTCGCTTTCACCTCTTGGCGATCCGCCCTTGTTTCTCGGTTTCCTGAACGGCGTCAGCTTCTTCTGGACTACCGTGCATCTCGCGAAGCCGACGCTGTTCATCTGCGGCATTCTGCTCGCGCTCTTTTATGTGTTCGACCGGTACTATTTCGCGAAGGAAGACATGCTGCCGGAGACCGCTGAAAAGACGCCGCTGAGCATCGATGGGAAAATCAATTTCGTTCTTCTGGCGGCAGTTGTCGTGCTGGTCCTGATGAGCGGCTTGTGGAAACCGGGTATCGAATTCGATGTATTCGGCACACACGTAGCGTTGCAGAACCTGGTGCGCGACGCATTGCTGATCGTCGTGATGTTGCTGTCACTGAAGCTCACGCCGAAGAGCGCGCGGGAGGGCAACGCGTTCAACTGGGCGCCTATCGAAGAAGTCGCGAAGCTGTTCGCCGCCATCTTCATCACCATTGCACCGGTGATCATTATTCTGCGCGCCGGCGCGGATGGCGCGTTTGCTGGCATCGTGCATCTCGTCACCGACTCGAGCGGCAAGCCCATCGACATTGCTTACTTCTGGGCGACGGGGTTGTTGTCATCGTTTCTCGATAATGCGCCTACCTACCTCGTGTTCTTCAACCTCGCCGGCGGCGACGCACAGGCCTTGATGACGACGGGCGCCACCACGCTCGCCGCCATCTCCGCGGGTGCCGTTTTCATGGGCGCGAACAGTTACATAGGCAACGCGCCAAATTTCATGGTCAAGGCGATCGCCGAATCTCGCGGCGTTGTGATGCCCAGTTTCTTCGGTTACCTGGGCTGGTCATCGGTCATGTTGCTGCCCTTGTACCTGCTTACCGGATGGTTGTTCTTTTAAGGAGAAGTCGATGAAGAAAGTGCTGGTTGCCCGCCCCATCTTCCCGGACGTGATCGAACGCCTGCGACAGTATTTTGAAGTCGATGCCAATACCGGCGCGCCGCTTCCCGCCGACGAATTCGCGCGCCGCATGGCCGATCGCGATGGCGCGTTGCTCGCGGGCGATCCTGTCACGGCCAAGGTCCTTGAAGGCGCACCGAATTTGAAGGTCGTGTCGAACATGGCCGTCGGCTATAACAACTTCGACATGCAGGCGCTCAACGCCCACGGCGTGCTCGGCACGAACACGCCTGACGTGCTGAACGAAAGCACCGCTGACTTTGGCTGGTCGCTCATGATGGCGGCCGCGCGCCGCATCACGGAATCCGAGCATTTCCTGCGCGCGGGCAAATGGGGCACGTGGTCGTACGATGCGTTTCTCGGCGCGGACGTCTACGGTTCGACGCTGGGCGTGATCGGCATGGGCCGCATCGGACAGGCGCTTGCCCGGCGTGCGCGCGGGTTCAACATGCGCGTGATCTATCACAACCGTTCGCGCGTCGCGCCGGCGATCGAGTCGGAGTTGAATGCCGAACACGCATCGAAGGCTGACTTGCTCAAACAGGCCGATCACGTTGTACTGGTGCTGCCGTACACCGCCGAAAACCATCACACCATCGGCGCGGCGGAACTCGCGAGCATGAAACCCACGGCAACGCTGACCAATATCGCGCGAGGCGGAATCGTCGATGACGCCGCGTTGATAGAAGCGCTGCGCAACAAGACCATCGCTGCAGCGGGCCTCGATGTCTTCGAAGGCGAGCCGAATTTCAATCGCGATTTCCTGGGTTTGGCGAACGTCGTACTGACGCCGCATATTGCAAGCGCGACCGCATCCACACGCCGCGCAATGGCGAATCTCGCTGCCGACAACCTCATCGCTGCATTAGGCGAAGGTCCCCGCGCCGGCAACCCGCCGAACCCGATCAATCCGGAAGTACTGAAGAAATGACAATGTTGTTGCTGTTGAGCGCTGCGGTCGCGGTCCTTGCGATCACGCTGGTGATCGTGCTGATTCTCTTGCTGCGGCCCAAGCGCGAGACGGATATCGAAGAACGGTTCGACGCACTCACTGACCGGGTTATCGATATGGGCGAAGCCCACGCACGCGCCCAGGAGCGGCTCGAACGCAATGTGCGGGGCGAGGTGGTGGAGACGTCCCGCGCATCGCGCACGGAAGCGGGCGGAGCGTTCGCTCAGTTCCAGCAGACGCTTGCGACGCAACTTGCAAGCATGTCGAACGTGCAGAACGCGCAACTCGAGGCGTTCTCGCGGCAGTTGCTTGCCTTGACGGAAAGCAACGTCCAGCAAAGCCAGCACGCGCGCGACGAACAAAGTCAGGCGCTCAAGCGTTTCGGCGATGCCCTCACGCTGCAACTCGCGCAGATGTCGGAATCGAACGACCGCCGTCTGAGCGAGGTGCGCATGACGCTTGAAGCGCGGCTGAAGGACATCGAAGCGAACAACGCGGCGAAGCTCGAAGAAATGCGCCGCACCGTCGATGAAAAACTCCACGCTACGCTGGAACAGCGGCTTGGCGAATCGTTCAAGCTGGTGTCAGACAGACTTGAACAGGTGCATCGCGGATTGGGGGAAATGCAGACACTGGCGGCGGGCGTCGGCGACTTGAAGAAAGTGCTGACCAACGTCAAGACACGGGGGACATGGGGCGAAGTGCAACTCGAGTCGCTGCTCGAACAACTCCTGACGCCGGACCAGTACGCGAAGAATGTCGCGACCATTCCAAAGAGCAACGACCGCGTGGAGTTCGCGATCAAGCTGCCCGGCCGACACGACGCCCCCGGTCAGAGCGGCGCGAACGCGGTAGCGACGCCGGTATGGCTTCCCATCGATGCGAAATTTCCGCGCGAGGATTACGAGCGTCTTATCGATGCGCAGGATCGCGGAGATCCAGTCGCGGTGGAAGAGGCATCGCGCGCCCTCGAAGGCCGGATTCGCGCTGAGGCGAAGACCATCGCGCAGAAGTATGTCGCGCCGCCGCACACCACGGACTTTGCGTTGTTGTTCCTGCCTACTGAAGGTTTGTACGCGGAGATCTTGCGCCGTCCGGGGTTGACGGATTTCTTGCAGCGTGAATATCGCGTGAGTGTGACGGGCCCGACCACGCTGACCGCTTTGCTCAACAGCCTGCAAATGGGCTTCCGGACGCTCGCGATCGAGCAGCGTTCCAGTGAGGTCTGGCAAGTGCTCGGCGCGGTAAAAACGGAATTCAGGAAGTTCGGGGAAGTGCTCTCGAAGACGCGCTCGCAGCTTGAGGCGGTGACGCGATCGATTGAATCAGCGGAAACGCGCACCCGTCAGATGAGCAAGAAACTGCGCGATGTAGAAGCGTTGCCGGGCGAGCAGGCGGCCAGCCTGCTCGGGCATGAAGCGGATGATCGCGAGGAACCGGAAGCTTAATTTACCGGGGCATTCGCCGAGGCAGAAGGCGAGGCAGAAGGCGAAGCGAGGGTGGCCAGCGCGTCGCCGGTAATCCGCACGATGCGCCAGTCCGGCAACACGGTCGCGCCCATCTTCTCGTAGAAACCGATGGCGTTCTGGTTCCAGTCGAGCACGGTCCATTCGAAGCGGCCGCACTGACGCTCCACCGCAATCGCCGCGAGCGCGCGCAGCATCTTCGTGCCAAGTCCGCTGCCGCGAATGCCAGGTTTGACATACAGGTCTTCCAGATAAAGCCCGCGCTTGCCAAGGAACGTGGAGTAGTTCTGGAAGAAGAGGGCATAACCCACGATCACCTCGTCTTCTTCCGCGACCATGGCTTCCGCTGCGGGCTTGTCGCCGAACAGGGCATCGGTGAGGCCGGACTCTGTCCCAACGAACAAATGCGTCAGCTTTTCAAACTCGGCCAGTTCCAGCATGAGCCCGAAGATCGCGCTGACATCTTGCAGAGTGGCGCTACGGATTGCGGCGCTCATCATGCTTCTTCCGGTGCATCGGACAACACGATCTCGATGCCGCCGAACCGCGACGCCACCCAGTTGTACGCGTGACACGCAATCCACAACAGGATGAATCCGAGGATCGCGTTCAGCAACAGTGCGCTTGTCACGGTGCTGAGTTCTACGGAGCCGTATCGGAAGAACGCGACCAGCACGCCGAGCAACACGATCGGCACGCTGAATGTGAGATACACGAGAATCAGCGCTTTGGCGGTTTGTCCCGGTGCGATGAACGAAATCTGTTTTTTCATGAAGGAAAACCCCGTCAGTCGTAGTGCAGTGCATTCGAACCCAGGCGTTGGCCGCATACGGGATGACGGCGTTGCAGTCCGGATTCTTGAAGCAGGTTGTCGAAGAGCCTGTGAAACTAAATCAGGCCGTCGAATGGCAGGATATCTACGCTGTCTCCTGCATCGATATCTCCTGCCTCGTGCTCGAGGACAATGAAGCAATTGGCTTCGCTCATTGAACTCAGCACTCCCGAGCCTTGCGGCCCGGTCGTTACCACGCGCCAGCGCCCGGCTTTGTCGCGCTCTGCAATACCGCGCTGGAATTCCGTGCGGCCGGCACGTTTGGATAGCGGATTCGTGCTGATCGCCGATACCATCGGCAACGCGTGCCGCGCCGCGCCCGACATGGCGAGCAGCGCTTCCCGCACGATGAAATAAAACGTCGCCATGACCGCGACCGGGTTGCCGGGCAAGCCGAAGAACAACGCTGATTCGCCCTCGCCGGCACGCGCGCCCGACCATAGCCGACCGAACGCGAGTGGCCGGCCAGGGCGCATCGCGATTTTCCAGAATGCGACGTCGCCGAGTGTGTTCATCAGGTCGCGCGTGAAGTCGGCATCGCCCACTGACACGCCGCCGGAACTGATGACGACGTCGGCTTCGCGGGTCGCGCGTCGCAGGGCTTCTTCAAGCGATGCCCGGTCGTCACGGACTATGCCCAGATCGACGGGCTCGACGTTCATCCGGCGCAGCATCGCGTAAAGCGTGTAGCGGTTGCTATCGTAGATGGAACCCGGTTCAAGCGTTTCGCCGACAGAGCGCAACTCGTCGCCGGTGGAAAAAAACGCGACGCGCAAACGGCGCTGCACGGTAACTTCAGCGATACCCAATGAAGCCAGCAACCCAATATCCGATGCCCGCACGATCCGTCCTGCACGCAACGCCGGTTGACCTTCTGCAAGATCTTCCCCCGCAAGGCGCCGGTTCACGCCGCGCCCGATTCCCGCCGTGCCGAACGCGACCATGTCTCCCGCGCGTTGCACGAGTTCCTGCGCAATCACCGTATCGCAGCCGGGCGGAAGCAGCGCGCCCGTCATGATCCGCACGCATTGGGCGGCAAGCGGGCGGCCTTCGAACGGTTGTCCAGCGAGCGCCTTCCCGGCAACGGTCAACTGAATCCGCCCTTCGAGACCGGCGTCCGCCAGCACTGCGCCATCGAAGGCGTAGCCGTCCATGGCGGAGTTATCGTGCGAGGGGACGTTGATGGGTGAAATCACGTCCTTGGCCAGCACACGATCCAGCGCATCGAAGAGACGCACGCGCTCGACTTCGACGGAGCCGCGCGGCAACGCCCACTGACGCACGATGTCTTGCGCCGCGCTGACGGGCAGCGCGTTCGGATCGTACTCGGCGACGCAGCTCGAAAAGTGCCTGGGTGTGTTCATCGATGGGTAAAACCAGCGCGGAGTCGCGACGCAAAGCCCGCAGGCGGATGGATGAAGAGGCAGACGTGTTGAGATGCGCCGGTGTTTCCGCGACCTCTGGCAAGCCGGTGGCTCGCAGCAAACTGAAACAAACCGGCGCTTAGTTGCGCTCCAGGTCGGCTAGCTGCTGCAGATCGTTGACATTGTAAAACGCACGCTCGTCGGTGAAGGTCACTTCTACCGCCTTGTGGCGCGCGTACCACGCGCGGACTTTACGTTCGCCGGAGCGAATGTACGTGTCGAGATCGTCGGCCAGCGACGTTCTCAGGAGCGCGAACACGGGGTGCAGATGGCGATCGCCGCCCGAATCCGTGACAGTCGCGATGGCGATGTCCGCACTGTCGGCAACCAGTTTCTCCGACAGCCGGTCGGCCAGATGAGGATCGACGAAAGGTGCATCGCAGGGCGCGAAAAGCACGAAGTCGGTCCGCGCCTCGTGCAACGCCGCCGACATGCCCGCGAGCGGGCCGGGGAAGTCGGGGAATGCATCGACGACGACCTTGGCCCGGAACGGCATGCCGAGTTGCGCATAGATTTCGAGGCTGCGATTTGCGCTGATGAGCATGGCGCCGCATTGCGGCGAGAGCCGGCGCAGCGCGTGCAGCGCAAGCGGTTCGAGATTCAGCGGCTGCAGGCCTTTATCCACGCCGCCCATGCGTGACCCGCGTCCACCGGCGAGTACCACGCCCGTGATGTCGTGCTTCGAAAGGGCATCCCGGGACGGCTCGGTCATGTCATCCGCCTATGTACGACATTTCGACGCGCCGGGCGTCCGGGTCGGGGGCCGGCAGGGAATTGCTGCCGCGCAGCTCCGAGTAGCGGTCGGTGCGCGCTTCCCATATCCGGGCTATGGCGGTGGCGACGGCTGCGTCACTCGCGCCGCTGCGAATCAGCGCGCGCAGATCGTGTCCGGACGTCGCGAAAAGGCACAAGTACAGCTTGCCTTCCGTCGATAACCTCGCCCGTGTGCACGTCCCGCAAAAGGCGCGGGTCACGCTGGAGATCACGCCGATCTCGCCGCTTCCGTCCCGGTAACCCCATCGTTGAGCGGTTTCTGCGTCGTTGTGGGCTTCGAGCGGTTGCAACGGAAAATGCTCGGCAATGCGCGCAACGACATCCGCCGATGGCAGCACTTCGTTCATGTTCCAGCCATTCGACGCGCCCACGTCCATATACTCGATGAACCGAAGCACCGTGCCGCTGCCCTTGAAATGGCGCGCCATCGGCACGATTTCCGCGTCATTCGTGCCGCGCTTGACGACCATGTTCACCTTCAGCGGTGCCAAGCCTACGGCGTGCGCGGCTTCGATGCCATCGAGCACATCGGCGACGGCAAAATCCGCGTCGTTCATGCGGCGGAACAACGCGTCGTCAAGCGCGTCGAGGCTCACCGTGACACGGGTCAAACCCGCGTCCTTGAGCGACCTGGCTTTTCGGGCGAGGATAGAACCGTTGGTGGTCAGCGTAATGTCGAGCGGCCGGCCTTCGGGCGTACGCAAAAGCGCCAGCCGCTCAATCAGGAATTCGATGTTCTTTCGCAGCAGCGGTTCGCCGCCGGTCAGCCGGATTTTTTCCACCCCATGGGCGACAAACAGCCGCGCCAGCCGTTCGATTTCCTCGAAGGACAGCAGCGCGCTGTGCGGCAGGAATTCGTAATTTTTATCGAAGACTTCGCGCGGCATGCAGTACACGCAACGGAAATTGCAACGATCGGTCACCGAGATGCGCAGATCGCGCAAGTCGCGTGACAGCCTGTCAGTAAGCAATCCGGTCGGCGTCGCCACGGCTCCCGGGAAGGCCGGGATCGCGGTGATATCGGTGACGGGAATGATGCGTCGGGACATGATCGTTTTATTTCTCGCAAGCAGCAGCGGGGCTACTGTCAACTTTCAACGATCCATTTTAGCGGAAGGGCGGATCAGCAGTAGTCGGCCGCTGTGCTTTATGGGGTTTTTGCACGCGCAAAAATAAAAAAGCGCCACAGACCTGAGTCGTGTGGCGCTTTTATCGAAACGTCGGACGCTTATGCGTCCTTACCCGTTTCCACTTGCTGCATCGGCGCGGCGTCGAGCGGCGGCAGGCGCTTGCGCTCCCGCACGACGCGTTTCGGCGCTTCGACCTGATCCGCGGCTTCGCGCGCAGCGCGGAGCTTGTCGGCGTCGGTGTTCACCCAGACGAGACCCGCCGTATCCAGCATCGGCTTGAGGGCTTCTTCCTTCAGCGCGACCGGGGCAACCGCGGGCGCCGGAGCAACCGGGGCGGGCGCAGCCGTTTCCACAGCTTCGAAAGCCTTCACCGGCTCGGATACGACCGGTGCAGACGCTTCCGCCACCACGGGCGCAGGCGGCGCAATCGCCGATACCATTTCCGATTCCGGCGCTGCCGCAACAGCCGCCGTTTTCAGCGGCTCGGCAGGCTGGGCAAGCGTTTCAGCGGCTTGCGGTGCTGCTTCGGGCGCGGCCTGAGCTACGACCGGTTCCTCTGCCTTCGGGGTATCGATGAAAGGACTCGCCGGCTTTTCTTCCGCTACCTTCGGCGTCGGACCAAACGGGTTTTCGACGGGCCGCGGTGCTGCCGGCTTCTCGAACACGTTGATCGCCGGCGTTTCAGCATGCGGCGTGTGAACTTCATGCGCCTCGTGCTGCACCACGAACCCTTCGGCTTCGGCGTGCTTCGCTTCGATCGATTCTGCAACTGGCTGCGCGGCAGGGATGGAAACCGGCGCGACCGTTTCGACCGGCACGGCGCGAACCGGCTCCGGCAATTCCGTCACGGCGACCGCGGCAGCGGCAACCGGCTCGACCGTTACAGCCGCCGGGGTTGCTTGAGCCGGTTTGGCTACGGCAGGCGCGAACTCGCGCGTGTCGTCGCCATCGGTATCGAATACGCCGGCTTGAGCGCGTTCCGGATCGGTACTTTCAGCCGTACCTTCGCCTTCCGCGATATCCGCAGCCTGATTCACCGTCACGCCTTCTTCTTCACGATCGCGGCGTCCACCACGACGGCCACGACGGCGACGGCGGCGCTCTTCACCTTCACGCGCTGCGCTCGCCTGATCGGCCTGCAATGCGTCGGCGTTGCCGTTTTGCTGGGATTCCTGGCCTGCTTGCGTGTTTTCCGTCAACTCCGACACGACCGTTTCGCCTTGCGTCAATGCTTCGACAGCAGCTTCCGGCTGAGGCTTCTTGCGTTCACCGCGCTCCGGACGATCGCCACGGTCACGACGCTCACCTCGATCGGCGGCTTCCGTACGTTCGCGGTTGTCACGCGATTCGCGCGGCTCGCGTGGCTCACGCTGTTCGCGCGGCTCGCGGCCTTCGCGTGCCTCACGCGGCTCGCGGCCTTCACGGCCACCACGCGGTTCCCTTGGCTCGCGCGGTTCGCGACCCTCACGGCCTTCACGTGGTTCACGCGGTTCGCGTGCTTCCTTCGGTTCCCGTTCCTCGCGGCGCGGGTTTTGACGGCCGCCCGCCGTACCTGGCGTGGCTGCTGCCGTACCTGCAACAGCCGCTGCGCTGTCACGCGATCCGGTGCCACCCCGGCGATTGCGGTTCCGGTCACCCCCTTGTCCCGACCGTTCCGGCCGATCGCCGCGGGCCGGACGTACCGGCGCGGGCGTGACGACTGGCACCGGCGCCGGCTTCACTTCCGGCTGCACGCCAAACAGGTTCTTCAACCAGCCGATGAACCCGCCAGTCGATGCCGCCACCGGCGCGGGTGCCGCGACCGGAGCCGCCGCGACCTTCACCGGCGCGCTAGGCGCGGGAGAAGCTGGCGTGATGCCCTTGACCATCGCTTCCTGCTTGGGCTTCACTTCCTCGGTGCGCTTGCTGTAACCCGTTTCGGATTCCAGTTCGTGCGCGGCTTCCTCGGCCATCTTCCACGATGCACGCGGCTCGTCCAGACGTGTATCGTCGTGACGCAGGCGTTCCAGCTTGTAGTGCGGCGTTTCGAGATGCTTGTTCGGGATCAACACGACGTTGACCTTGAAACGCGACTCGATCTTGTTGATTTCCGAACGCTTTTCGTTCAGCAGGAAAGCGGTGACTTCCACCGGCACCTGGCAATGAATTGCCGCGGTGTTTTCCTTCATTGCTTCTTCCTGAATGATCCGCAGCACTTGCAGCGCGGACGATTCGGTGTCACGGATATGGCCGGTGCCGTTACAACGAGGGCAGGTCACATGGCTGCCTTCGGACAACGCCGGACGCAGGCGCTGACGCGACAGTTCCATCAAGCCGAAGCGGGAAATCTTGCCCATTTGTACGCGCGCACGATCGTGCTTCAACGCGTCTTTCAGGCGCTGCTCGACTTCGCGCTGGCTCTTGGCCGACTCCATATCGATAAAGTCGATCACGATCAAGCCGCCCAGATCGCGCAGGCGCAACTGGCGCGCGACTTCGTCGGCAGCTTCGAGGTTCGTGCGTGTCGCCGTTTCCTCGATGTCGGCGCCCTTGGTCGAGCGGGCCGAGTTCACGTCGATGGCAACCAGCGCTTCCGTGTGGTCGATCACGATCGCGCCGCCCGAAGGCAACGGCACCGTGCGCGAATACGCGGTCTCGATCTGGTGTTCGATCTGGAAACGGGAGAAGAGGGGTACGTCGTCGTGATAGCGTTTAACTTTGCTCAAGTTATCCGGCATCACGATGTCCATGAAGGCGCTGGCCTGATCATGGATCTCGGTGGTATCGATCAGGATTTCGCCGATATCCGGCTGGAAGTAATCGCGGATCGCGCGGATCACGAGGCTGGATTCGAGATAAATCAGCATCGGCTTGCCGGCTACGCCGCTTTGCGACGCCGCTTCCACCGCGCGCCACAATTGCATCAGGTAGTTCAAATCCCACTGCAGTTCTTCAGCCGAGCGGCCGATCCCTGCCGTACGCGCGATGATGCTCATGCCTTCCGGCAAGTCGAGCTGGGCCATCGTTTCGCGCAATTCCTGGCGTTCGTCGCCCTCGATCCGGCGCGATACACCACCGCCACGCGGGTTGTTCGGCATCAGGACAAGGTAACGTCCGGCGAGCGAAATGAACGTGGTCAGGGCCGCGCCCTTGTTGCCGCGCTCTTCCTTCTCGACCTGGACGATCAGTTCCTGGCCTTCGCGCAGCGCGTCCTGGATGCGCGCGGAGCGCATGTCCACGCCGTCCTTGAAGTACTGGCGGGCAACTTCCTTGAACGGCAGGAAACCATGGCGGTCTTCGCCGTAGTTCACAAAACAGGCTTCGAGCGACGGCTCGATGCGGGTGACGACTCCCTTGTAGATGTTGCCTTTGCGCTGTTCGCGCCCGGCGGTTTCAATGTCGATGTCGATGAGTTTTTGCCCATCGACGATAGCGACGCGCAATTCTTCTTGCTGCGTCGCGTTAAACAGCATGCGTTTCATTGGACGGCTCCAGAGCGGCTCTGCCGGCCCCCGTCGAGCGAATTCGCGCGTTTGTCAGTCGCGTGAAGCAGGAGGGCGGGCGCGCCGCGCTTATGTGTTTGTTGTCACAAAGCACGCTGGAGCGGGAGTTCTGGCTCGGAGAATTGCCTGGAGCGGGCTTTGCCACCAATGTGCGACGAGATGCGTCGCGACAGGCAGAAAGCCCTGGGCACATGCGAACAGGTTTGACACGCCGTGATTCGACGGCTGTCGGCTTAAGCGGCACAGCACTGCGGCTCGACGTCCGTCAAACGAATCGAGGAGCCGGCAGCGCAGCCAGCAGCAGCCGGATGCATCCTGCAGCAGTCTCTTCCCAGCCGGCGTTTTCTGCGCAACAAAATGTACAAGCAGCGCAATCCAGCAAAACCGCCAGGCTTTCTTCAAAACTGCGGCAGACTGCCGTTGTGGCTTCTCAGGCGCTCGAAGCGCCCGATAACCGCGTTGGGTGTCTCACCTTATGACAATGTCCGCCACGCTTCGCCCGTTTCAGCGCAGCTTGCAGCAGACCCTTGTTTTCTTCGCTACGGCAAAGAGCCGATGTTCCGTTCACCCAATACCTGGTACCCGCCCAATATCGTCTCGATACCTGCCTGATACCCGGGGTCGAATCCGGAAATAAGCCGAATAAAAATCGGCCTTCATCAACTCACGCCGATAAAATTCTTGATCGCCAAAAATCCGTTACCGTGTCGGCGATCGACTCGACCGAACGCGCCTGTGGGCACCGTCCCTGCCGCGCGATATCGCCGTGCGTGCAACTCGTTACTCCGTTTTCCGGGTGAGCAACTGGCCCTGGGCGCAAGTAAAATAACGGTTATCCGCTTGCACCTGTACAGTCTGAGACATCCGGCCAGCTTAGTGGCTTTTTCCAGACTGTCCGCAAATTATATTCAGAATGAATGAGTTAGGCAAAACATCCCATAAAAAGGTCGCAAGCGAACAGGTCTCGATGATCGAGATCGACGAAAATGCGGCGGGTCAGCGCATCGACAATTTTCTACTTCGAGTCTGCAAAGGCGTGCCGAAAAGTCACATTTACCGGATTTTGCGTAGCGGTGAAGTTCGTGTGAACAAAGGGCGCATCGACGCGGCATATCGGCTGGAAATGGGCGACCTGGTGCGCGTGCCGCCTATCCGGACCGCTCAACTGGACGAGACACCCGTTTCTTCCAATGCGCCCGCGGCCGAATTCCCCATACTGTTTGAAGACGATCACCTGATCGTCATCGACAAACCCGCCGGCGTCGCTGTTCACGGTGGCAGCGGCGTCGCCTTCGGTGTGATCGAACAATTGCGCAACGCGCGTCCGCAGGCGAAGTTCCTTGAGCTGGTGCATCGGCTGGATCGCGAGACGTCCGGCGTGCTGATGCTCGCGAAGAAGCGCTCGGCGCTCGTGAACCTGCACGAACAGATGCGCGAAAACAAGATCGACAAACGTTATCAGGCCGTCGGTCACGGCGACTGGCTGGCGGGCTGGGGACGTCGAAGGATCGTGAAAGAATCCTTGCACAAATATCTGACGCCCGAGGGCGAGCGCCGCGTGCGGGTTCAGGACGACGGACTGGCATCACACACGGTTTTCAACCTGATCGAACGTTTTGACGAATACGCGTGGGTCGAGGCCGAACTGAAAACCGGCCGCACGCACCAGATCCGGGTGCACATGGCGCACATCGGCCTGCCGATCGCCGGCGACGCCAAGTACGGCGACTTCGCGCTGAACAAGAATCTCGTCCGCCCGAACGCCGATCCGTCGCTCAAACGCATGTTCCTGCACGCTTTCCGGCTGAAACTCGTGCATCCGTCGACGGGCGAGACACTGCAGGTCGAGGCGCCGCTGCCGGCCGAATGCAAACGGTTTATCGAACAACTCAAACAATCTTCCAGAGAGACACAGTAAATGGCGCGTCAGCAATTCGACCTGATTGTCTTCGACTGGGACGGCACCCTGATGGACTCCACGGCGCACATCACGCGCAGCATCCAGGCCGCATGCCGCGACCTGGGCCTGCCCGTTCCCGCCGATGAAGCCGCCAGCTACGTGATCGGTCTCGGCCTGCGCGACGCGTTGCAGATCGCGGCGCCCACGCTCGATCCCGTCGATTATCCGAAGCTGGCTGAGCGGTATCGCTTTCATTACCTGATCAAGGGCGAGCAGACCGAGCTCTTCGCGGGCGTGCGGCAGATGCTGCAAAACCTGCGCGATGAAGGCTATCTGCTGGCGGTCGCCACGGGCAAAAGCCGTGTGGGATTGAACCGGGCGCTCGACCAGTCGCGCCTGACAAGCCTTTTCGATGGCACCCGCTGCGCCGATGAAACTTTCTCCAAGCCCCATCCCGCGATGCTGCACGAGCTGACCCGCGAACTCGGCCAGGACGTGAACCGCACGTTGATGATCGGCGACACCACGCACGACCTGCAGATGGCGAAGAATGCGGGTGCGGCATCGGTCGGCGTGACCTATGGCGCGCATCCGGCCAAGTCGCTGCATGCGCTCGAGCCCCTGTTCGTTGCCGAAAACGTGACCGCGCTCGGCGACTGGCTGCGGGAAAACGCATGACCGGAGCGGCGGCCGAAGCTGTGCGCGTGTGTGCATCGGACGAACTGGTCGATGGCGGCGACGGCGTTCGTCGCAACGCGGTTGGCAAAAGCGGCGCGGCGACCGTGTTTTTCGTCCGCTACGACGGCAAGCCCTTCGGCTACCTCAACCAGTGCGCGCACGTGCCCATGGAGCTGGACTGGTCCGAAGGCAAGTTCTTCGAGAGCTCCGGCTTATACTTGATGTGCGCCACCCACGGCGCGATCTATGAGCCGGATACGGGGAAGTGCGTCGGCGGCCCGTGCCGCGGCGCGCGTTTGCGGAAGGTCGAAACCGAAGAGCGCGACACGCCGGACGGCCGCGCCGTTTTCTGGCTTCCCGATCCCGATCTGCGTCCCGCTTGAACCCAAACTCCCGATTCAATCTTTAATCTGTCAACCAGGCGACGCATGTCCGATCACATTCCCACCGAACCTTCCGACCCGGCGCGTCCCGCGTCTACCGTCGTACCAAAAGGCGAAAACTGGGAGCGCGCCGCGCTCGAACGCATCGCGCTCGCGGCCATTAGCGAACAGCGCTCGGCGCGCCGCTGGCGCATCTTTTTCCGGTTCGTTTTCCTTGCCATCCTGGCCGTCGCAGTCTGGCGTTTATTCGATTTCACCGGCGACAAGGTATCGAAAACAGCGCGTCACACGGCGCTCGTGGAGCTGGAAGGCGAAATTTCCGCCAACAGTGACGCCAGCGCGGACAACGTGAATGCCGCGCTCGACAGCGCGTTCGAAGACGACGCCACTGCGGCCGTGATCCTTCGCTGCAATAGCCCGGGCGGCAGTCCGGTGCAGGCGGGCATCATCAATCGTGAGATCACGCGCTTGCGCACGAAATATCCGTCCAAGCCGCTTTACGTGGTCGTGAACGACATGTGTGCATCGGGCGGTTATTACGCCGCCGCCGCGGCGGACAAGATTTTCGTCGATAAAGCGAGCATCGTCGGTTCGATCGGCGTGCTGATGGACGGTTTCGGCTTTACGGGCCTGATGAGCAAGCTTGGCGTTGAGCGCCGCTTGCATACATCGGGTGCGAACAAGGGCGCATTCGATCCGTTCTCGCCGGAAACACCGGGAATGGATGCCCACGCGCAGGAAATGCTGGACCAGATCCACGCGCAATTTATCGATGCCGTCAAAAAAGGCCGCGGCGCGCGCCTGAAAGACAACCCCGATCTGTTCTCGGGCATGTTCTGGACGGGGCAGAAGAGCGTCGAGCTCGGTCTCGCCGATGGTTTCGGCGACGCGGATTACGTCGCACGTGAAATCGTGAAACAGCCGGATCTTGTTGATTACACGCAAAAAGAGAGCATTGGCGAGCGCGTTGCACGTAAGTTTGGCGCGGCGGTCGGAAATGCGTCGATGAGCGCGTTGATGATGGGCGGCAAGATGCAGTTGAAGTAGTTTTCGGCGCTGAAGGAAAAACCGCTCGCCCTGAACATTCAGGCGAGCGGTTTTTTCATGCTTTTTACGCACCCAGCAGCAGGAAAATCGCCGGCCGTTTGTGCAACTCTGGCGCGGCTTTCTTTTTCCACTCGGAGACCGTCCGCGTAATGATGGTTTCCTCCGGCATCGTCAGGTCGACTGCGACGCAAACCAGCGTCGAAGGCGCGCACGTCGCAAGCAACGTATCCAGCAACGCCCGGTTCCGGTACGGCGTCTCGATAAAAATCTGCGTCTGGTTCGCCTTTCTCGACAAAACTTCGAGTTCGCGAAGGCGTTTGCCGCGCTCGGCGGCATCGACAGGAAGATAGCCATTGAACGCGAAACTCTGGCCGTTCATGCCCGATGCCATCAATGCGAGCAAAATCGAACTCGGTCCTACGAAGGGCACGACTTTCACGCCGCGTTCGTGCGCGCGGCGCACTAGCAGGGCGCCTGGATCGGCGACCGCCGGGCAACCGGCTTCGGAAACCAGCCCCGCGTCGGTGCCGGCGAGTATGGGCTTGAGCAATTTGTCGACTTCGCCTGGTGGCGTGTTGACGTTCAGTTCGCGAATCTCGATTTCCTGGATCGGGCGCTCAGTGCCGACTTTTTTCAGGAAGGCGCGCGTGGTTTTCGCGTTTTCGCCAATGTAATACTGCAACACCGCCGCACGCGCCCGCACGGGTTCAGGCAGGACGTCGGCCAAGGCGGCGCTGTCGCCGTCGCCGAGGGTGTTGGGAATCAGATACAGAACACCGCTCATGCTGCCCCCGCATAAGGAAATCCGGCGGCGCGCAGCATCTTCGACAACGTAATCAACGGCAAACCGATGAGCGCGGTGGGATCGTCGGAATGAATGGCATCGACGAGCGCGATGCCCAATCCCTCCGCTTTCGCGCTTCCCGCCACGTCATAAGGCGTTTCGGCCAGCAAATACGCTTCGATTTCCTCGTCCGGCAGGTCGCGGAAAAGCACGCGGGTGACGATATCGGCGGATTGGACGTGGCCTGTGCGGCTGTCGAAGAGGCAGAGCGCGCTGTGGAAATCGACGTTCTTGCCGCGCATCGACCGGAGTTGCGCGCGGGCGTTTTCGTGCGTGCCGGGCTTGCCGATCTGCCGCCCGTCGCAGGTCGCGACCTGGTCCGAGCCGATCACGAGCGCGCCGCATGCATGCGTCACGCGCGCCGCAGCGGCCTGCGCTTTTGCCACCGAAAGCCGCAGGGCCGTGGCTTCGGGCGTTTCTCCCTGCAGCGGCGTTTCGTCGATATCGGGCGAAATCACATCGAACGGAATGCGCAGGCGTTCGAGCAATTCCCGGCGGTAGCGCGAACTCGACGCAAGGACGAGGCGCGGCGTGTTTGAGACATCGGGCATGAAAAAGTCGGCTATAAACAAGAAGGTGATGGATTCGAGCGGCCGGGCCGCAACCCGAAGGATAAGTGTTTGACTCGAAAAGACAAAGCCGCTATAGTTCTGGGCTTTTCATCGGTATGCGAAGGTGTTTCCGCGCACTCTGATGAACACGCATCAAAGAAAGCAATGAAGCATGCAATAAACTCGTGCAGCAAACTCGTGCAACAAGCGCGGTGACCGGAAGTGTACCGAGATGTGTCGTGGTTTTGAGGACCGGAAGCGGACTAAAAGCGTAGGTCGTCCGCCGCGCCCGGCCCGGCAACTTGGGATAAACCACACCAGCCGGACGGGATCAGTGCGGTGCATACTGCAGCTTCCATCCCTGCCGTGCTACCCGGACTTCGTTGGGCCCGGTCGCGGTACTGACCATTTGCAGGAGCGCACATGACACAAAATCCTGGCAAACCTGCATGTCCCGCGGACCTGCGCGCGCTTGACCTGTTCGACTTTGCGCAAAGCCGCCGGCAGGCAGCAGGCGGCGTACGGGTTTCGCAGTTGCCGCGTCTGCTTAATGAAGTACCGGCGGACGCGCCCGATCGCGACACGGTGTTTTCATGGCAAGCCGAAGGCTCCATGCAGCCGGAATTGCAGGACGACGGCACCGAAGCGCCGCAGCCCTATTTGCGGCTCGCCGTGCACGGTTCGGTCTGGATCGAATGTCAGCGGTGCTTGTCGCCGTATTCGCAGCATCTCGATGTCGACGCAACGTATCGCATTGTGTTGACGGAAGAGGAGGCGGACGAATTTCCGCTGGACAACGATGAAGTCGAGGTGATCGTAGGCTCGCGCCAGTTCGATCTCATCGACTTGATCGAGGATGAATTGTTGTTGTCCTTGCCGCTCGTGCCCAAGCACGACGTGTGTCCCGAAGTGCATGAGAGCCTGAATACAGGTCTCTACAGCGCCGAGGGCGAGCTGGACGAAGGTGGTCTGAATGGCGAAGCAGAACCGCAGCAGGATGGCGGCTCTGGAAGACCCAATCCGTTCGCCGCGCTCGGCAAGCTCAAGCAGGGCGGTTCCGGCAACGACACGCATTGAAGAGTATCGGTATCCGTCAATTGGCGCGATGCGTCCGGATCGACTCACTGGCCTCAGGTCAGGGGCGCCGGTGTGTCGAGCTGTGTTAGAATTCGCAAAATTTTTCTGGAGTCATCATGGCAGTTCAGCAAAACAAGAAATCGCCGTCCAAGCGCGGCATGCATCGTTCGCACGACTTCCTCACGGCGCCGGCGCTGGCTGTCGAGCCGGGCACGGGTGAAGTCCATCTGCGTCACCACGTGAGCCCGAATGGCTACTATCGTGGCAAGAAAGTCATCAAGACGAAGAACGACTAAGCGTACGGCGCGTAGTGCGTCCGCGACGCTCGGTGCGTCTCGCGTCGCCGTCTTGACTCATGGTCTGACACATGAATTGAGCTACGGTCGCTCGCGTTTGACATCTTCCTGGTGCAACAAGAAGGCGGCATTTCACTGCCGCTTTTTTGTGCCTGAAATTCGTCGCACTCCATGACCGTAAAGATCACCATCGACTGCATGGGAGGCGACCACGGCCCGTCCGTGACCGTTCCCGCCGCTGTCAGTTTCGTGCGTTCGCATCCCGACGCGCATCTGCTGCTCGTCGGCATCGAGTCGGCTATCCGTGCGCAGTTGAAGAAATGCAAGGCCGTCGACGAAACCCGGTTGACGGTCGTCCCCGCCACGGAAGTGGTCGAGATGGACGACCCGGTGGAAGTCGCCCTGCGCCGGAAAAAAGATTCGTCGATGCGCGTGGCGCTCAATCTCGTCAAGGAGGGGCAGGCGCAAACCTGCATCTCGGCGGGCAACACCGGCGCATTGATGGCTGTGTCCCGCTATGTGCTGAAGACGCTGCCCGGCATCGAACGGCCGGCTATCGCGTTTGCCATGCCGAGCCAGAAAGGCTTCACCACCGTGCTCGACCTGGGCGCGAACGTGGATTGCGAGCCGCAGCACTTGTTGCAATTCGCCGAGATGGGGCACGCGCTCGTTGCTGCCATCGGTAACAAGGAGCGGCCGACCATCGGGCTTCTCAACATCGGCGAAGAAGTCATCAAGGGCAACGAAACCATCAAACGCGCCGGCGAACTGCTGCGCGCGAGCACGCTCAACTTCTACGGCAACGTGGAAGGCAACGACATCTATAAAGGCACGACGGACGTCGTCGTCTGCGACGGGTTTGTCGGCAATGTGGCGCTGAAGACATCGGAAGGTCTCGCGCAAATGCTCACCGACATGATCCGCGAGGAATTCAGCCGGTCGCTTGCGACCAAGCTGATGGCGCTCGTCGCACTGCCTGTTCTCAAGCGCTTCAAACGGCGCGTCGATCCTGCTCAATACAACGGCGCCGCGCTCCTCGGATTGCGCGGACTCGTCATTAAAAGCCACGGTTCCGCAGAAGCCTACGGGTTTGAGTGGGCTATCAAACGCGGGTATGATGCGGTCAAAAATGGCGTGCTGGAACGACTGGTGCGCGCCATGGAAGATAATGCTGCTCCTGTGCAACAAGTGGCGCTGGGCACTTCCGCTGACGCATCCGGCGCCGTGATCGCGGACCCGGCCGCATCGGCCGCCCGGGCGAGGACACGACCGTCCCAGGCCCGCTCGTGCAGCCGGGCGCACCGGGCGCCGCGCTACCCTCGAAGGCATAATGGCTCAATCGAATCTCTATTCCCGTGTGATCGGAACGGGCAGCTACCTGCCGGCCGATCGTGTCACGAATCAGGATCTGGCCGACCGGCTGGCCAAACAGGGTGTTGAAACGAGCGACGAATGGATCGTTGCCCGCACTGGCATCCATGCCCGTCATTTTGCCGCGGCCGACGAGACAACCAGCGAACTCGCACTGCACGCATCGCGCAACGCGATTGAAGCGGCGGGTATCGATCCCGAGTCGATCGACCTGATCATCGTGGCGACCTCCACCCCCGATTTCGTTTTCCCCAGCACGGCTTGCCTACTGCAGAACAAGCTCGGCATCAAGAATGGCGGCGCCGCGTTCGATATCCAGGCCGTCTGCTCCGGGTTTGCGTACGCCGTCGCCACGGCGGACAGCTTTATCCGTGGCGGCATGAATCGCACGGCGCTGGTAGTCGGCGCTGAAACCTTCTCGCGCATCCTCGACTTCAACGACCGCACCACATGTGTGCTGTTTGGCGACGGCGCGGGGGCGGTCATCCTGCAGGCATCGGACGAACCGGGTGTGCTTTCAAGCGCGCTTCACGCCGACGGCAGCCATTCGAGCATTCTCTGCACACCGGGCAATGTGAACAAGGGCGTGATCGAAGGCAGCGCGTTCCTCCACATGGACGGCCAGGCGGTCTTCAAGCTTGCTGTGAAAGTGCTCGAGAAAGTAGCCGTCGAGGCGCTGGAGAAGGCGCAACTGACGGCCGGCGACATCGACTGGCTCATTCCCCATCAAGCCAACATCCGCATCATGGAAAGCACGGCGAAGAAGTTGCATGTGCCGCTCGAGCGCATGGTCGTGACCGTTGGCGAACATGGCAATACGTCGGCGGCATCGATTCCGCTCGCGTTCGACGTCGCCGTGCGCGACGGCCGCATCAAGCGCGGCCAGCATGTGCTGATAGAAGGCGTCGGCGGCGGCTTCACGTGGGGCGCGTCGGTCATCCGATACTGAACGTAGCCAGCCGTATCAGCCATTCCGACCCATTCAATCGAGTAAGGACGTCATGAACTTCGCGTTCGTTTTTCCGGGACAAGGCTCCCAGTCGGTCGGCATGCTCAACGCATTTGCCGATCACGCCGTGGTGCGCGAAACCGTGCAGCAGGCATCCGATGCACTCGGCCAGGATCTTGGCAAACTGATTGCCGAAGGTCCGGCAGAAGACCTGGGCCTCACGACCAACACGCAACCCGTGATGTTGACCGCGGCTTATGCGATTTATCGTGTGTGGGAGAAGGAAACGGGTATGAAACCGGCGCTCGTGGCCGGACACAGTCTTGGCGAATATACGGCGCTAGTTGCCGCCGGCGCCCTGAAATTCTCCGATGCCGTGCCGCTCGTGCGTTTTCGCGCGCAGGCCATGCAAAGCGCGGTGCCTGTGGGCGAAGGCGGCATGGCCGCGATCCTCGGTCTCGACGATGACGCCGTGCGCGCCGTCTGCGTGGAAGCTTCGGCGGCAGGGATCGTGGAAGCGGTCAATTTCAATGCACCGTCGCAAGTGGTGATCGCAGGCGCGAAAGCCGGTGTCGACAGGGCCTGCGAACTGGCGAAAGCGAAGGGCGCAAAACGCGCCTTGCCGCTGCCGGTTTCGGCGCCGTTCCATTCGTCGCTTTTGAAACCCGCGTCGGACCAGTTGCGCGAATATCTGGCGGGCGTCGAGATCGGCGTGCCGCACATTCCGCTGATCAATAACATCGATGTCGCCATTATTTCCGAGCCTGCCGCCATCAAGGACGCGCTCGTGCGCCAGGCCGCGGGTCCCGTGCGCTGGGTCGAAAGCGTGCAGAAGATCGCACATGAAGGCGTCACGCACGTGATCGAATGTGGCCCGGGCAAGGTGCTGAATGGCTTGACGAAGCGTATCGACGGCACGCTGGTCGGCGCATCCATTTTCGATCCCGCTTCGCTCGACGAAGCGCGCAAGCTGCTCGCCGGCTGAACACGACAAGGAATGGATAAAACATGATTCTGGACAAGCAGATTGTGGTTGTAACGGGTGCATCGCGCGGGATCGGCCGTTCGATCGCGCTCGAACTCGCGCGTCAGGGCGCGACGGTGATTGGCACGGCGACGAGCGAAAGCGGCGCCGATGCAATCTCCGCAGCGCTCAAAGAAGCCGGCGTGCAAGGCCGCGGCACGGTGCTCAACGTAACTGACGCTGCGGCGACTGAAGCGTTCATCGATGGCGTGGTGAAGGAATTCGGCGGCCTGAATGTGCTGGTGAACAACGCCGGGATCACGAAAGACCAACTGGCGATGCGCATGAAAGACGAAGAGTTCGATGCCGTTATCGACACAAACCTGAGCGCCGTTTTCCGCCTGTCGCGCGCGGTTCTGCGCCCGATGATGAAAGCGCGCGGCGGACGAATCATCAACATCACGTCGGTGGTGGCGTCGTCGGGCAATCCGGGTCAGGCGAATTACGCCGCCGCGAAGGCTGGCGTGGCGGGCATGACGCGCGCGTTGGCGCGCGAAATCGGCAGCCGCGGGATCACGGTGAACTGCATTGCGCCGGGCTTCATCGATACCGACATGACCAAGGTCTTGCCCGAAGCGCAGCGCACGGCACTCACAGCACAGATACCACTTGGCCGACTGGGCAGCCCCGAGGATATCGCTCATGCTGTGGCTTTCCTGGCCTCCCCGCACGCAGGCTACATTACGGGAACGACGCTGCATGTGAACGGCGGCATGTACATGTGACAGGCATTTGGTTAATATCCGCGCCTTGGCGGGTGCGCAAAATGCTAATTGAAAGCACGCTGCGCGGGACGCGAAATGCGCTGTGATCAGTAGGTGTCGTCGAAAGTGTGTGACGTGTTTCAGAAGCCCGTCACGCGTGAAGCAAACCTGATTCGTGCGTGGGTTATTACGGGTGCAAACCTGATAAAATGCGCGCACTTGTGTTTTTGAACTACATTTCCCTCGGAGGGCTGCATGGACAATATCGAACAGCGCGTGAAGAAGATCGTCGCCGAACAACTGGGCGTCGCCGAAGCCGAAATCAAGAACGAAGCTTCGTTCGTCAACGATCTGGGCGCTGACTCGCTCGACACCGTCGAACTCGTGATGGCTCTCGAAGACGAATTCGGCATGGAAATTCCGGACGAAGAAGCAGAAAAGATCACGACGGTTCAGCAAGCGATCGATTACGCTCGCGCGAACGTCAAGGCTTAAGCGCCACGCGCAGCCGCTGCTACGATATTCGGGGTTGACGCTCTGTTGCGCTTCGAACCGCGCTTCGAACCGATTTAACAGCCACAGGGCTCACAGGACATTTCCTGTGAATCTTGTGGCTTTTTGCTTTTTGTCATCTATGGATAAGGGGTCACCGTGAGCCGTCGTCGTGTTGTTGTTACAGGCCTTGGGCTGATATCGCCTGTCGGCAATACCGTTGCCGACGGCTGGGCCAATCTGGTCGCCGGCAAGTCAGGCATTGGCGAGATCACGAAGTTCGACGCAACGAACTTCTCCACGCGCTTTGCCGGTGAAGTCAAAGGCTTCAATGTCGAAGACTACATGCCGGCCAAGGAAGCGCGCCACATGGATACCTTTATCCATTACGGCATTGCAGCCGGGGTTCAGGCCATGCAGGACAGCGGGCTTGAGATCACCGATGAAAACTCTGAGCGCGTAGGTGTTGTGGTGGGCTCGGGAATCGGCGGCTTGCCGATGATCGAAGCCACGCAAACAGAGTTGCTGAACCGCGGCCCGCGCCGCGTTTCGCCGTTTTTCGTGCCGGCTTCGATCATCAACATGATCTCCGGGCATCTTTCCATCCGTTTTGGTTTGAAAGGGCCGAATCTCGCGATCGTGACCGCCTGTACCACGGGGTTGCACTGTATCGGGGAAGGCTCGCGCCTGATCGAGTACGGCGACGCCGACGTGATGATCTGCGGCGGCTCCGAGGCGACCGTTTCGCCGCTGGGTATTGGCGGCTTTGCGGCGGCGCGTGCGCTGTCGCAGCGCAACGACGATCCGGCAACGGCAAGCCGTCCGTGGGACAAGGATCGCGACGGTTTTGTCCTGGGTGAAGGCGCAGGCGTGATGGTGCTCGAAGAGTACGAGCACGCGAAGGCCCGTGGCGCGAAGATCTACGCAGAAGTCAGCGGCTACGGCATGAGCGGTGACGCGTATCACATGACCGCTCCGCCGGAAGATGGCGACGGCGCGCGCCGCAGCATGCGCAATGCGCTGAAAAACGCCCAGATCAACCCCGACGAAGTGCATTACCTGAATGCGCACGGCACCTCCACGCCGCTGGGCGATCTGGCGGAAACCGTCGGCATCAAGAACATGTTCGGCGATCACGCCAAGAAAATCGTCGTGAACTCCACCAAGTCGATGACCGGGCACCTGCTCGGCGGCGCCGGCGGTCTGGAGTCGGTGTTCACGGTGCTGGCGCTGCATCACCAGGTGTCGCCGCCGACCATCAACATCTTCAATCAGGACCCGCAGTGCGACCTGGACTACTGCGCGAACGAAGCGCGGGAAATGAAGATCGACGTGGCGCTGAAAAATTCGTTCGGCTTCGGCGGCACGAACGGTACGCTCGTTTTCAAGCGTCACTGAAGCTTGCTGAGCACGCCGCCCAGTGGTCGCGAATGTGCGTAAGTCGGAGCGTGTATTGCAGCGGGAAGCATCGGTGGATGGTATCGCCGGTTTTTCCCGCCGTCAGAAAATCATCCGGTCGCGCTTGTTATGGGCCGCCACGCTGGCGTTCATGGCGGTCGCGGCCGGCGCCGTATTCGAGTCGGTTGCGGCGTACAGCGGATTATTCGATGCCTGCGTCGCGGCGCTCGTAGTCACGGTCGGGCTTGGCGGCATTGCGTTCAGGCGCGAACGTCGCCGGCCAGTGGCATTCGAGATCGGTCAGGATGGGTTGACGACCTGGGACCGTGAGGGCCGCTCGCAATATCGGCAAATATCGGGTTGCGCCCAGTGGAGCGATCGCCTGCTTGCACTGATCCTGGTTTCTGCCGAGGGGCGTTCCGAGCCCTTGCTCGTTCCGGCGGACGCGCTCGCCGGTGCCGGCGTGTTTCGTGAACTGGCCGTTCGCGCCCGGCGCTGCGCCCAGGAACACCTGTAACGCTTGTAACCGCCCATCAGCATCCGGCGCGTCCCGGCGGCGTAACGCTACAATAGCCCTCCGCGTAGCACCCCCAAAGTTAACGGATTTCCCAGGTGAGCGAAAAAGAAATCGATCAGGTACTGGTCGAACGCGTGCAGAAGGGCGATAAGGCAGCGTTTGAGCTTCTGGTCGCCAAATATCAGCGCAAGATTATCCGGCTCATTTCGCGGCTCGTCCGCGACCCCGCCGAAGTAGAGGACGTCGCGCAAGACGCCTTTATCAAGGCTTATCGCGCGTTGCCGCAATTTCGCGGAGAATCGGCGTTTTACACGTGGCTTTACCGGATTGCGGTGAACACGGCAAAGAACTATCTTGCCACTCAAAGCCGGCGTGCTCCAACTTCTACCGAAGCTGATGCAGAAGAAGCGGAAACTTTCTCCGACGCAGACCAACTAAGGGATATCAACACGCCCGAGTCGATGTTGATGAGCAAGCAGATCGCACAGACGGTCAATGCTGCGATGGCGGTTTTACCGGAAGAACTGCGCACCGCCATAACTCTTCGTGAAATTGAAGGTCTGAGTTACGAAGAAATCGCCGAGATGATGAATTGCCCTATCGGGACCGTCAGATCGAGAATTTTTCGTGCTCGCGAAGCCATTGCGGCAAAATTGCGTCCATTGCTGGACACTCCCGAAGGCAAACGCTGGTAGCAGCGAGGCTGCGCGGGGCAGGGACGCGGTATCTGGGTCAGGTAGTGTCACTAGGGGCAGTCAAGATGGGGAGCATCATGGGGTCGGTTTCGGTGCAATCGCAAGCTGGTACGCGAGGCGAGCGTCTTTCCGCTTTTGTCGATGGGGAATCCTTCGACGATTCGGGGGATTTGAGCCAATTTCTTTCCGGATTTACGCAAAAAGACCGCGCGGCGTGGTCGGACTATCACCTGATCGGCGACGCACTGCGTTCCGACGATCTCGCGGCCAGTCCCGAAGCTAGCAGCGCGTTCATGAACGCATTTTCAGCGCGTTTTGAAGCTGAAGCGCATGTATTTGCGCCTGCGGCCATTCCGGCGGCATCGGCTGAACGTGCGCGTTCAGGCATGTTCCGCCGTCGCGTAGTTCCGGCTTTCGCTGTCGCGGCCGCTGCGGCAACGCTCACGTGGATCGTCGTGCCGCAGTTGCAGGGCGTCGACAACCACAGCGGCGTGCAAATGGCGAGCGTATCGTCGTCGGATCATGTGCAACGCGTCGCAATGGCCTCGGTGCCGGCTGCCACGCTGCGTTCGCCGGTTGTCGAAGCGAACATCATCCGTGATGCAAGTCTCGACCAGTATCTGGAAGCGCATCAGCAATTCTCGCAACAGCCCGTCATGCCGGGCTCGACGCCTTTGATCCGCACTGCGGCTACGAGCCAGGGTCAATAATTGATGCAACTTGTGCGGTTGAAGAAAACGACTCTTTGGGGCCGGCTGCCGGTTTTGTTGTTCTGTGCAGCCGCGTTGGTATCCGCAGCATCGGGCGCTTACGCGCAGGGCGGCGCCCCGCAGGGCGGTGTTTCTGCCGCCTCGCGCAAGTCCGCTGCGGACCTGCTCAACCGGATTCACGAAGCCGCACAGCAGCAGAACTACGAAGGCACCTTCGTCTATCAGCGTGGGACAACGGTGCAGTCGTCGCGAATTACACACTCGGCAGCGCGCAGCGACGGCGAGTACGAGTCGCTGGAAAGTCTCGATGGCAAGCCCCGCAAGATGCTCCGCCACGACGACGACATGTACACGTTCGTGCCCGAACGTCATCTGCTGGTCGTCGAAAAACGTCAGAACAAGGATTCGTTCCCGGCGCTGCTTGCTACGGGCGGCGAACAGGTCTTGTCCGTCTATGAGCCGAAGATGCTCGGCGCGGATCGTGTCGCGGGCATCGACTGCCAGGTCATCGAGCTCGATCCGAAAGACGCCTGGCGCTTTGCCTACAAGCTTTGGTCCGATACGAAGACCGGTCTTTTGCTGCGTGCCCAGACGCTCGGCCCCGATGGCCAGGTGCTCGAGCAGCTTTCATTTTCGCAAGTAACGATAGGCGGCACAGTCGATCGTGCGGCAATTGCGAGCGGGATCAAGAACATCAACGGATGGACGGTCGTGCGGCCGCCGGTTCAGCCGGTCGACATGCAGGCGCAAGGCTGGAAAATCGCGCCCAATGTCCCCGGTTTCCGTGAGATCCGCGAGTTGCGCCGGCCTATGGCGTCGCGTGAGGAGGGCCAAGCGCCCATTCCCGTCGATCAAGCCGTTTTCTCCGACGGCCTCGCGGCAATCTCGGTTTTTGTCGAGCCGGTGGAAAAGAATTCCCGTAAGGAAGGCGCCGGCAATAGTGGCGCGACACACGTACTAGTCAAGCGGCAAGGGGATTTCTGGATTACCTTGTTAGGTGAAGTGCCCCAGGCCACGTTGCAGCAATTTGCTTCTGCCATAGAATACAAGCCTTCCAAGTAATTCCTCGGCCCACCAAGATATGAGCAACCTCTCGCTGCGCACCTTCCTCACGGCCGCGGCGCTTGCTGCATGCCTGCCGCTTGCGACCTCCGCGGCAACGGCTGCATCGGGCGCCTCGGCGCCGGCAGTCGCGCCGGTTGCATCGACTGGCGCAGTGCCAATCGTGAATCTGCCTGACTTCACCACGCTCGTGGACAGGGTGGGGCCGTCAGTGGTGAATATCCGCACGACCACGCGCGTGAGCAGCAGCAGCGACCTTCGCGGCTTGCCACCGGGCATGGATAACGGGGACATGTCGGAGTTCTTCCGGCGTTTCTTCGGCATCCCGATGCCTGGAACACCCGGTTCGCAAGGTTCACCTCACGGCGGGAACGGCGGCGGCGGTGGTGGCGGTGGCGGTGGCGGTGGCGATCAGGGTGGTGACAGCGGCGGCGGCAGTGGCCGCGGAAACCGCAGCGCGCCGCAAGACAGCCCCGACAGCCAGGACAATTCCGAGCAGAGCAGCGGTGTGGGCTCGGGCTTCATCATGTCGGCCGATGGTTACGTGATGACCAACGCTCACGTGGTCGATGACGCCGACACCATCTACGTCACGCTCACCGACAAACGCGAGTTCAAGGCGAGGCTGGTTGGCGTCGACGAACGCACGGACGTCGCAGTGGTCAAGATCCAGGCAACGAGCTTGCCGGCCATCACCATGGGCGACTCGAACAAGGTGCGCGTGGGCGAATGGGTGCTCGCAATCGGTTCGCCTTTCGGTCTCGACAACACGGTGACCGCGGGTATCGTCAGCGCCAAGGGGCGCGATACTGGCGACTACCTGCCGTTCATCCAGACGGACGTCGCGGTGAATCCGGGCAATTCGGGCGGACCGCTGATCAACATGGCTGGTGAAGTCATTGGCATCAATTCGCAGATCTACAGTCGCACCGGCGGTTTCATGGGGATTTCGTTCGCAATTCCTATCGACGAAGCCATGCGGGTCGCCGATCAACTGAAGACGGGCGGCAAGGTGGTGCGTGGCCGTATCGCGGTGGCGATTGGCGAAGTGACCAAGGAAGTGGCCGATTCGCTCGGACTGCCGAAGGCGCAAGGGGCGCTGGTGAGCAGCGTGGAACCGGGCGGTCCCGCCGATAAAGCCGGCATCCAGCCGGGCGACATCATCCTGAAATACAACGGCCACGATGTCTCCACCGCGACCGATCTGCCGCGTATGGTCGGCGACACGAAGCCTGGCACGAAGGCGACCATCACCGTCTGGCGCAAGGGTCAGTCGCGTGACCTGCCGATCACCATCGCGGAAATGCAGCCGGACAAGGTCACCAAGGCCGAACCCAAGAAGCCGGCCCCGCCGAAGGAGCGTTCGCCGAGCAACGCGCTGGGTATCGCGGTGAGCGACATCCCGGCCGACCAGAAGAAGTCGCTGAAAATCCCCAATGGCGTGCAGGTGGAAGCGGTCGAAGGGCCGGCATCGCGTGCAGGGTTCCAGAAGGGCGACATCATCCTGCGTATCGGCGACACGGATATCACGAGCGCCAAGCAGTTCGATGCCGTCGCGCAGAACGTCGATCCGAGCAAGATGGTCGCGGTTCTCGTGCGCCGTGGCGACAACACGCAATTCGTGCCGCTGCGTCCGCGGTCGCAGAAGTAGGCTGCAATGCCCGCGCTCAAGCTCTACGGGCGCGCTTGGTGCCATCTCTGCGAGGATTTGCGCGCCGGACTCGAGCCGATCGCGGCGGAGTTCGGCGTGCCGGTCGAATGGATCGATATCGATACCGATCCGGCGCTCGAAGCGCTTTATGACGAACTCGTGCCCGTTTTGCTGTTCGATGGCGTCCAGTTGTGCCACTACCGGCTGGACGAATCCCGCGTGAGACAGGCGCTCGCCGCAATCGCCTGAGCGGGGCTGCAAACGCCCGCGTGTGAACGTAAATTCCCGTCCCCCCTCCTTTTCGGCTAAAATCGAAAGGTTTTTTACCCCATTTTCAAGGCGTGCTCCGCGTTTGTCTGGGCGCGCCTTTTTGCTTGATCGGCACTGAATGAATCATATTCGTAACTTCTCGATCATTGCGCACATCGACCACGGCAAATCGACGCTGGCCGACCGCATCATCCAGCTTTGCGGCGGCTTGTCCGACCGCGAAATGGACGCGCAGGTGCTCGATTCCATGGATCTCGAGCGTGAGCGCGGCATCACGATCAAGGCGCAAACCGCGGCCCTGAGCTACAAGGCGCGCGACGGTCAGGTCTACAACCTGAATCTCATCGACACCCCCGGACACGTCGACTTTTCTTATGAAGTCAGCCGTTCGCTGTCGGCGTGCGAAGGCGCGCTGCTGGTCGTGGACGCGAGCCAGGGCGTGGAAGCGCAGACGGTCGCCAACTGCTACATGGCGATCGAACTCGGCGTGGAAGTCGTGCCGGTGCTGAACAAGATCGACTTGCCGGCCGCCGACCCCGAGAACGCGATCGCGGAAATCGAAGACGTGATCGGTATCGATGCAACCGATGCGACGCATTGCAGCGCCAAGACGGGCCTCGGCGTCACCGACGTACTCGAAGCGCTGATCGCGAAGGTGCCGCCGCCAAAGGGCGATCCGGACGCGCCGCTGCAGGCGCTGATCATCGACTCGTGGTTCGATAACTACGTGGGCGTGGTCATGCTCGTGCGCATCAAGAACGGCACGCTGCGCCCGAAAGACAAGATCAAGATGATGGCGTCCGGCGCGGTGTATCCGGTCGAGCACCTCGGCGTGTTCGCGCCGAAGGCCACGAACCTGGCGTCGCTGTCGGCGGGGCAGGTGGGCTTCATTATCGCGGGCATCAAGGAGCTGCAGGCTGCGAAGGTCGGCGATACGGTCACCACCGTCGCCCGTCCGGCCGAAACGCCGTTGCCCGGTTTCAAGGAAGTGAAGCCGCAAGTGTTCGCCGGTTTGTATCCGGTCGAAGCGAACCAGTACGACGCGCTGCGCGAATCGCTGGAAAAGCTGAAGCTCAACGACGCGTCGCTGCAATACGAGCCGGAGGTGTCGCAGGCGCTCGGTTTTGGTTTCCGATGCGGCTTTCTCGGTCTTCTGCACATGGAGATCGTGCAGGAACGCCTTGAGCGCGAGTTCGACATGGACCTCATCACCACGGCGCCGACCGTGGTGTACGAAGTCGTGAAGCGCGACGGCGAACTGATCCAGGTCGAGAATCCGGCCAAGATGCCGGAGCCTTCGTACATTGAAGAAGTGCGCGAGCCGATCGTGACCGTGAACCTGTACATGCCGCAGGAGTACGTGGGCGCGGTGATCACGCTGTGCACGGGCAAGCGCGGCCAGCAGATCAACATGCAGTATCACGGTCGTCAGGTCCAGCTCACGTACGAAATTCCCATGGCGGAAATCGTGCTCGATTTCTTCGATCGGCTGAAGTCCACGTCGCGCGGTTATGCGTCCATGGACTACGAGTTCAAGGAATATCGTGCGTCGGACGTGGTGAAGGTCGACATGCTGATCAACGGCGATAAAGTCGATGCGCTGTCAGTCATCACGCACCGGTCGCAGAGCCAGCATCGCGGGCGCGAAGTGGCGTCGAAGATGCGCGAACTGATTCCGCGGCAGATGTACGACGTGGCGATCCAGGCGACTATCGGCGCGAACATCATTGCGCGCGAGAACATTAAAGCATTGCGTAAGAACGTTCTGGCAAAGTGCTACGGCGGCGATATCTCCCGAAAGAAAAAGCTCCTGGAAAAGCAGAAGGCCGGCAAGAAGCGCATGAAGCAGGTCGGTTCGGTCGAGATTCCGCAAGAAGCTTTCCTCGCGATTCTTCGCGTCGAAGATTAATAAAACAACCGGAAACGATTGATGAATTTTGCGTTGATTCTTTTGGTGCTCGTCGTCCTGACGGGTATCGCGTGGGTGTTCGATAAACTGGTATTCGAGCCGCAACGGCGGCGCGCGGCAGATGCAGCGGTAGCGGAGTTCGACCAGCAGCAGGCACGTCTGGAACCGCGCTTCGCCGACGAACACGCACCGCAAACACGTGCTCGTCTGCGCGATGAAAAACTCCGCCAGCCCTGGTATCTGGAATATTCGGCAAGCTTCTTTCCGGTCATCCTCGTGGTTTTTGTCGTGCGTTCGTTCGTTGTCGAGCCCTTCAAGATTCCGTCCGGATCGATGGTGCCAACGCTGCTGGTCGGCGACTTCATTCTGGTCAATAAATTCGAATACGGTTTACGCCTGCCTATCAGCAATACGAAGCTGACAAGCGGCACGCCGCTTAAACGCGGCGACGTGGTCGTGTTCCGTTATCCAAAAGACGAATCCGTCGATTACATCAAGCGTGTAATCGGACTTCCCGGCGACACGGTTGCGTATCAGGACAAGAAGCTCACCATCAATGGCAAGCCGGTTCCTGAAACGTCGTTGCCCGATTTCTTCGATGACGAACGCATTGGCTATGCAAAGCAGTTCGAAGAAGATCTCGACGGCCGCAAGAACGCCATTCTGAACAATGCGCAAGTACCGCCGTTTGTGATTGGCGCCGATGATTTCCCGAATCGCGACAACTGCAATTACAACGCACAAGGCGTGATCTGCAAGGTGCCCCCGGGAAGTTACTTCATGATGGGCGACAATCGCGACAACAGCGCGGACAGCCGTTATTGGGGTTTTGTACCTGATGCAAATATCGTTGGTCGAGCATTCTTTATCTGGATGAACTTCAGCAGTTTGAAGCGCATTGGCTCATTCCATTGAAACACGCCATGCTTGTATAAATGGTTCGACATTACGCCGCGGGATAACGCGGCGTAGTCGTTAATAAACACCTCGCATGGACACGTTGCACGGGCCGCCTAGAAACAGCACGAAGAAAAGCGGCTAACGTGCAAGTGTCGTATTGGATTTTATTTTCGGTTTGCCGTTTTCCAGCTGGAATCGCCGGTCCCGGCGCCCGCGTTATACTCTGCCCATGCCCTCAACCCCGTTGGAAAGCCGGCTTCAGTACGAATTTCGCAATGCGGAATTGCTGCGCCAGGCGATGACCCATCGCAGTCACAGTGCCACGCACAACGAACGACTCGAATTTCTCGGAGATTCCGTTCTAAATTGCGTGGTGGCTGCGCTTTTGTTCCAACGATTCGCAAAACTCGACGAAGGCGATCTTTCTCGCGTCCGCGCCAACCTGGTCAAGCAGCAGTCGCTTTATGAGATTGCGCAGGCGCTGAACGTCTCGGAAGCCTTGCGCCTGGGCGAAGGGGAGCTGCGCAGTGGCGGGTTTCGTCGGCCGTCCATCTTGGCTGACACACTGGAAGCCATTTTCGGCGCTGTCTTCCTTGACGGCGGTTTCGACGCGGCGCTGGAAGTCATCAAGCGCCTCTACACGCCAATTCTCGATCACATCGATCCACGCACCATCGGCAAGGACGCGAAGACGCTGCTGCAAGAGTATCTGCAGGGGCACAAGATCGCGTTGCCGACTTATACCGTTGTCGCAACGCACGGGGCCGCGCACAACCAGCAGTTCGAGGTGGAATGCACGGTGCCGAAGCTCGACGTGAAGGTGTCGGGTTCCGGCGCGAGCCGCCGTGCGGCCGAACAGGCTGCGGCGAAAAAGGCGCTGGACGAACTGGCGTCGGCCACGCCCGCGCTGACCGCCAAGCCCAAGCGCAAGGGTTCCCGTGCTGCCAAACTCGCGGAACAGGAAATTGTCCCCGGCGTAACGGGCGTTCAGGCTGCACTGGATCTGCGTGCTCCCGATCGGCGTGAACGCGCGCGGGCGAGCGCGGCCAACGGCAATGCCCATAACGATCCCGAACGTCCGGCGACGGCGCCGCTGGCGGTGATCCGTGCATCGCACGTGGAACCATCGGCGGAGAAGGTCGAGCGTTCGACGATTCATCGGGCGGAACGCGCGGAGAAAGGCGCACCCGAGGCGTCTACGGCGCGCAGCGAGAGCGCTGATAAACCGGTGGATAACGCTGTGCATAACCCGGTGGAGAAGGGCGCCGTCAAGGCGGCGAGCAAGCCGGTCGCGGAATCTGTGGTCATCGACAAATCCGCGCCCCCTGCACGGTTGCGCGACGAAGCGCCGGCGAAAGCCGAGGAAAGCGTCGAGGCGCACGCGGACGCGAGCGTCGACGAAACCGTCGCACGCTCGGCCGATGCCGGTCATTAAAGTGCGCTAACGTGCATCAAGGCTATTCCTCAAGCAAGCGCTGAGCGCTGGGCGCCGCCGCCGAAGCGGCCGCGCCACTGAACAAACGCAACGCCCGACGCCACGCGTCCCAACGAATCTGTAGCTGCAAACATCTATGAACGCTCCCACTCCCTCTGATTTCCGCTGCGGCATGGTCGCGATCGTCGGCCGGCCGAACGTCGGCAAGTCGACCTTGATGAACGCGCTCGTCGGGCAGAAAGTCAGCATCACATCGCGCAAGGCGCAGACCACGCGGCATCGGATCACCGGCATTCGTACGCTGGACGACGCACAGTACATCTTCGTCGATACCCCCGGCTTCCAGACCAAGCACAGCGGCGCACTGAACCGCTCGCTGAACCGTGCTGTAACTTCCACGCTGACAGCGGTCGATGCCATCCTGTTCGTGATCGAAGCTGGCCGTTTCGGGCCGGACGACCAAAAAGTGCTCGACCTGATCCCGAACGACACGCCGTGCCTTTTGATCGCAAACAAGCTGGACCACGTGAACGACAAGGAGACGCTGTTCCCGTTCATGCAGAAGATGAGCGCATTGCACGACTTCAAGGAAATCGTGCCGATGACCGCGAAGCATCCCGACGACATCACGCGTCTGATGGCGGTGGTGAAGCCGTATCTGCCGGAAGGAACGCCCATCTACGGCGAAGACGACCTGACGGACCGCAGCGAGCGTTTTCTCGCCGCTGAAATCCTGCGCGAGAAAGTGTTCCGCTGGACTGGCGACGAGTTGCCGTATACGAGCACGGTGATGATCGACAAATGGGAAACCGAAGGCCGCCTGCGCCGGATTTTCGCGACCATCCTGGTTGAACGCGATACCCACAAGGCGATGATCATCGGCCAGAAAGGGGCGAAGCTGAAGCAGATCAGCACTGAAGCGCGCCTCGACATGGAAAAGCTTTTCGATGGCCCCGTGTACCTTGAAACCTTCATCAAGGTGAAGAGCGGCTGGGCCGATAACGAAGCGGGATTGCGCGCCTATGGGTACGAATGACGCGTGGATGACCCAGTCTTCCAACGCCGACTCCGATCCGCTCGCCGACGATAACTTCAGTGTCGACGAGCCGCCGACGCCCGCGCCGAAAAAGCGCGGGACGCGCGCCGCTTCGACCAAAGCTTCCGCCAAATCCGCTGCACCGAAAGAACCCAGGCCGCCTCGCGCTGCGCCGCGTTCGGATTTCCGTATCGCGGAGCAGCCGTCGTTCGTACTGCACAGTTATCCGTATCGTGAAACAAGCCTGATCCTCGATGTATTTTCCCGCGATCACGGCCGCATTGCGCTCGTCGCCAAAGGCGCGAAGCGGCCGCATTCGGCGCTGCGCGGCGTACTGCAGACATTCCAGCCACTGGGTTTGTCGTGGACGGGGAAGGGCGAAGTACGCACCCTGACGCAGGCAGAATGGGTCGGCGGCATGTTGCCGCTCGCCGGCGACGCGTTGCTGTGCGGTTTCTACGTCAACGAATTGCTCGTCAAGTTCTGCGCACGCGAAGACGCGCATCCCGCGCTGTTCAATCATTACGTGCTGACGTTGTCGCGTCTCGCGCACGGCGAGCCGGCGCTGTACGCGTTGCGATCGTTCGAGCGCGTGTTGCTGCGCGAGACCGGTTACGCAATGGCGCTGAACAAGACCATCACGCGCCAGCCGGTTGTCGCCGGGCAGAAGTACGTGTTCGATCCCGAACGCGGCGTGCGTGAAGCATCGGACGATGTCCCGTCGCAATGGCCCGTGATCGCGGGGCAAACCCTTCTCGACATGGAGAAGGACGAATACAGCCGCCCGCAGACGGCCGCGCAAAGCAAAACACTGATGCGCTTTCTGCTGAACGTGTATCTTGGCGGCACGCCGCTCGCCACCCGTCAAATCCTGATCGACCTGCAAAACCTATGAGCTTCTTTCTTTCGTCGCCCGCGAATGTGATCGATCTGGGCGTCAACATCGATCACGTCGCAACGCTGCGCAACGCGCGCGGCACGCAGTACCCCGACCCGATCCGCGCCGCGCTGCAAGCTGAAGAAGCCGGCGCCGACGCCATCACGCTGCATTTGCGGGAAGATCGCCGTCACATTCTCGATGCCGATGTGCACGCGCTGCGTCCTCTGCTCAAAACGCGGATGAACCTCGAATGCGCGGTGACGCAGGAAATGCTCGACATCGCGTGCGGCGTGCGTCCGCATGACGTGTGTCTGGTGCCGGAAAAGCGCCAGGAACTGACGACCGAAGGCGGCCTCGACGTCGCCGGCCAGTTCAACGCCGTCAAAGCCGCGTGCGAGCAGTTGAAGCAGGCGGGCGCGCGGGTTTCGCTTTTCATCGATGCCGATGAAACCCAGATTCGCGCCGCGCATGAAGCGGGCGCGCCGGTTATCGAATTGCATACGGGCTGCTACGCCGAAGCACACGACGAAACCACGCAGCAAAAGGAATTCGAGCGCGTGGCGCGAAGCGTCGATTTCGGCAATTCGCTCGGCCTGAAGGTGAACGCGGGACACGGTCTGCACTACACGAACGTGCAGCCGATCGCAGCGCTTGAGGGCATCGTGGAGCTGAACATCGGGCATGCGATCGTCGCGCACGCGATCTTCGCCGGCTGGGATAACGCCGTGCGCGAGATGAAGGCGATCATGGTGGCGTCGCGTCTTGCCGCCACATCGTCGCGATAAACCATGGCGATCTACGGAATCGGTACGGACCTGGTTCAGGTAAGCCGCATTGCCGGCGTGATGGAGCGCACGAAAGGGCGCTTCGCCGAGAAGGTGCTCGGCGCGGACGAACTGCGCGTCTATCACGCACGCAAGGCGCGCTCCGAAGTACGCGGCCTGGCGTTCCTCGCAACGCGTTTCTCGGCGAAGGAAGCGTTTTCGAAGGCGATCGGCCTCGGCATGCACTGGCCCATGACCTGGCGCGCGGTCCAGACGCTCAACGAGCCGAGCGGCAAGCCGAAGGTGGTGGCATCGGGCGAACTCGCCGAGTGGCTCGAGGCGCGTGGCATCACGGCGCAAGTCACCATCACCGATGAACGCGACTACGCGGTGTCGTTCGTGATCGCAGAAACGAATGTGCAAGACTACTAACCCCTGACTTTTCCGCATCCAATTTGAACTCGTTAAAACGCACTCCCGGTCCGGTCATGCTCGACGTGGCCGGCACCACGCTCTCCGACGCCGACATTCGCCGTATCGACCATCCGATGACCGGCGGCATCATCCTCTTCACGCGGCATTTCCAGGATCGGGCGCAGCTCGTTGCACTGACCGACGCGATTCGCGCGCTGCGTGACGATATCCTGATCGCCGTGGATCACGAAGGTGGCCGCGTGCAGCGTTTCCGTACCGATGGCTTCACGGTCCTGCCCGCGCCGGGCAAGCTCGGCGCGCTGTGGGATCGCGACGTGTTGCTCGCCACCAAGACCGCAACCGCCTTTGGCTACGTGCTCGCGGCGGAGCTGCGGGCGTGCGGTATCGACATGAGTTTCACGCCCGTGCTCGATCTCGACTACGGGCATTCGAAGGTGATCGGCGATCGCGCGTTGCACAGCGACCCGCGCGTGGTGACCCTGCTCGCGAAGAGCCTGAACCACGGCTTGGCGCTCGCGGGCATGGCCAATTGCGGCAAGCATTTTCCGGGGCACGGGTTTGCATCGGCGGATTCGCATGTCGCCATGCCGGTGGACGACCGCTCGCTCGAAGACATCCTCGCCGCCGATATCAAGCCGTACGACTGGCTGGGGATGTCGCTGGCGTCGGTGATTCCGGCGCACGTGATCTACCCGCAAGTCGATGAAAAACCTGCCGGCTTCTCGCGCGTCTGGCTGCAGGACATCTTGCGGGGCAAGCTGGGTTTCAATGGCGCGATCTTCAGCGACGATCTGTCGATGGAAGCCGCCCGCGCCGGCGGCACGCTGACCGAAGCCGCAACAGCGGCGCTGACCGCTGGCTGTGACATGGTGCTGATCTGCAACCAGCCGGAAGAGGCTGAGAAGGTCCTCGACAGGCTGACGTTTCAGCAGACGAAGGCGTCGCTGACGCGGTTAAAGCGCATGCGTCCCAGAGGGCACGCGTGGCGCTGGAACAAGCTGATGTCGCAGGTGGAATATCAGCAGGCGCTGGCGCTGGTCAAGAGCGCGCTGGGCTGAATGCAAAAAGCCGGAGGTTTCTTCGAAAGAAACCTCCGGCTTTTTTTCAAACTCAAACGCATTTACTCCAGCTTCATGCGCTGCAGCTTGTTGTAGAGCGTCTTCGGGCTGATGCCAAGCAGCGTCGCCGCCCGATGCCGCGTGCCGCCAACCGCTTCGAGCGTCGCGCGAATCAGCATGTCTTCCACGTCGGCGAGTGCCGTGCCGACCGTCACCTGGACGCTGGTGCCGTTCAGCCCACGTCCGCCTGCGCTCGTATGTTCATCGGCGCGAAGGGTTTCGATCACGTCGCCGGACGCGTGGTACGCACGACGAACCCGGTCGCGCAACTCACGCACGTTGCCCGGCCATTCGGCTGCAAGGCACTCGCGGATGAAATCCGGGCTCACACGTTTGGGCGCGCCGCTCGTGATGCCGCTCACATGATTCTCGCGATTCAGCTCATAGACGAAATGCTCGGCGAGCAGCGCAATGTCATCGCCGCGATCGCGCAGCGGTGGCAACGCAATCGACGATGCATTCAGGCGCTGGAACAGATCCTCGCGCAATTTGCCCTCGGCAACGGCGTCTTTGGGCGGCACTCTTGTCGATGCCAGCAGCCGGAAATCCGTCACGATCTTGTTGCTGCCGCCCACGCGCATGAACGTCTGCGAGTCGAGTGCGCGCAGCAGGGCTTCTTGCTGGGCGATCGGCAATGCATCGATCTGATCGAGGAACAACGTGCCGCCACCGGCCTGTTCGAGCAAGCCTGGCTCGCGGTTCTCCGCGCCGGCGAATGCGCCGCGCTCGTGACCGAACATCAGGCTTTCCATCGAACGCGCGTTGCTGTCCGTGGCTGCCGCGCAATCGAACGAAACAAATGGACCTTTGCGGCGCCGGCTCATCTCATGCAGGGTACGTGCGGCGACCTTCTTGCCCGTGCCGGCTTCCCCGCAGATCAGTACGGCGGCTTCAGTCGGCGCGGTATGTTCGATCAGGTCGTAGACATGCTGGATCGCGGCGCTGCGCCCCAGCATGCTGCCGAAATGGCCGAGTTCGCGCAGCGTGCTGCGCAACGCGCCGACTTCCTCGGTCAGTTCGTATGGGCGTGGGATGCGTGCGAGCAAACTGCGCAGGCGCGGAATGTTCACCGGCTTCAGCAGGTAATCCCAGATGCCCTGCCGCAGGCCCTCAATCGCGCTTTCCACAGTCGCGTTCCCGGTCATCACGATAACCGGCAGGGCGCCGCCTGGCGGCTGCGCAGGAAGGTTGTGCAGCAGGTCGAGACCGCTGCCATCCGGCAAGTTCAGGTCGACGAGCACGACGTCCGGAATAAAGCGCGTCAGGGCGGAACGCGCCTCGGCGAGCGTGGTTGCGGTATCGACGGAAAAACCGTCGGCCGCAAGAATGGCGGACAGGCCAGAAAGGCTGTTCGGATCGTCTTCGACAATCAAAGCGTGTGGCATGGCGGACACGGCGTAATAAGTGGGTCTGAATGGCGTTCCGGGCCGGCCGCCATCTGGCGACGCTCGGCGGCGAACGCGTCGGTACCGGGCAATGAAGACGCCGGCCCGCCGTGTGGCTGACATCATGTCAGCTCATCATTGCGTTCCAGTTATCGCTGTTCATCGCCGGGTCTTCGTCCTGCGCTTGCTCAATACTGATTTCTGCGCTGGCACGGCTTGCATCCGGTCGAACGACATGGAGCAAGCCGGACCGGAAGGCGCTTACTGCGGCTTCACATGCAAGTCGTTCTTGACGGACTGCACACCTTCCACGCCACGAGCAACCGAAACCGCCTTTTGAATCTGGCTCGGAGAATCCACGAAGCCCGACAACAGCACTTCGCTCCGATACGTCTTGACGCTCACTGACAAGGACTTCAGGCCCGGGTCTTCCAGCAAGGCCGTCTTCACTTTGGTAGTGATGGCAGAGTCTGTGGTGTATTCGCCAGCCGACTCATGTGTGGGCGTCGACGAACAACCGGCAGTGATGGCGATTGCGGGAACGGCACAAACAGCGGCAATTACGAGGCGTGCAAAAGCGGTTTTTGTAGTCGTCATTTTTTCTTGTGATGAAAGTTGAAAGATTCCGCGCGTTCATTGCGCAGTCACGACTACTGGAGCAGGTTTCGTGCCATCGGCTTGAAGTAGACGAATCAGGTAGTTAGCTGCGAGCCTTGCACCGAATGACACGTTTCAATCGTAATTTCGAAGTATGAACCGGTAAAGTTTGCCTGAATTGGCAATAATGTTCAGCAAAAAGAAAAAGCGCCCCGAAGGGCGCTTTTCGTGACTTCCGAAGCGACGCTGGCTTTAAGCGCGGCTGCGGTATTCGTTCGTGCGGGTATCGATTTCGATCTTGTCGCCGATGTTGCAGAAGAGCGGCACTTGCAGTTCGAAGCCCGTTGCGAGCTTGGCCGTCTTCAGGACCTTGCCCGACGACGTATCGCCCTTTACTGCGGGTTCTGTGTAGATGATCTCGCGAACCAGCGAGGTCGGCAGCTCTACCGAGATGGCTTTCTCGTTGTAAAACACCACTTCGCACGGCATGCCGTCTGCAAGGTAGTTAAGGGCGTCGCCCATCATGTCGGCTTCGACTTCGAACTGGTTGTAGTCAGCGTCCATGAACACGTACATAGGGTCGGCGAAGTACGAGTACGTCACTTCCTTGCGATCGAGCTGGACGACGTCGAATTTGTCGTCCGCCTTGTACACCGATTCCATGTTGCCGCTAGCCAGCAGGTTGCGGAACTTCATCTTCACGACCGCGGAGTTGCGGCCGGATTTGTTGTATTCGGCCTTCAACACGACCATGGCATCGCTGCCGATCATCACGACGTTGCCGACGCGGAGTTCTTGTGCGGTCTTCATAATTAAAAAACTGTCCTGTACGAAAATGTGAGCCTGTTCGCTGCGGTGATGGCGGCTGACTCGAAATTGGATGTGTTGCAGCTACCCTGCCTGTTCCGTCCCACGCCATGCCGCGCGCCTGGGTGCTCGCCTGGGTGCTTGCTTGAATGCTGCACCCGTCCACCGTGGAATCCGCCCAAAAACGTACGCGTTGAGTCTCGTCGCGTCTGTTCCGGACTGCAAGCCGTTGGATAACCGCTTATTTTAACTGAGATTTCGCGAAATCCGCCAGATTTCCAGCCAGATCGCCAATACTCGCAAGTTCCAGGGCCCAATCGGCCGCGCGCTGCTCCAGATGCTTTCGATACCGCCAGAAACCGGACCAATCCGGCGCGCCTACGCCGTTCCAGGCATGCCAGAACCGCTCCAGCGCAGCCCGCGCGGGCTCCGGCAAGCTGTTTGCGTAGTGGGCGAGGGCGGCGTCGAGCTTGGGCAGATGGGCGTCGTCTGCTTGCGGATAGATTTGCCACACGAACGGTTTTTGCGCCCATTGCGCTCGAACGAACGAATCTTCGCCGCGCACGAAATTGATATCGGCGGCCCAGAGCAAGGCGTCGAAAAGCGGCTGTTCCACAAAACCCAGCGCGTAGGCCTTCAACGAACCGCTTTCAGCCTTCGATCCCGCCGCAAACCCCGATAGCCCAAAAAAGCGTGCAATAGCACCTGAAATGCGTCCTTCGGGCACCAGCAATGCAATGGGCGTGGGTGAATCGCGCCATTGTTCGAGCAATGTGTCGATGGCCGGATTCTCGTACGCGAACAGGGAGATCACCGTTGTCTCGGACGAAGGCGCCGTGATGCCGACCCGTTCCTGCCACCACGCGTCGCGCTGGAACGCTTCGCGTTGCGCGTCTAACGTCCGTTCCTTCAGGACGCCGCCTGTGCCCGCACCGAGGCCCGGGAAGAAGAAGGTCTTGTTGATCGCATGGCGCGGATGCGGCGACGGCCGCAGGTGGAAATCCGCGACCCAGTCCTCGGCGCTCAGATATTCCAGGTTGAACCACACGGGTTTGCGATCGCGGCGCGCCATCGCGGTGACGTAGATGGCGGGCAGCTCGCAGCCGAACGCTTCGATCACGACATCGGCGATCTGCAGCGTGTCGCCGGCGTGTGTCGGCGCGTGCCAGTGCTCGATCACGACGCCCCCGGCCTCCTGGCGCGCGAGCGTCGCATCGACGGCGGGGCAGAGCGCGTGGAAAGCCTTGAGGTCATCGACGAAAAGGCGCACTTGCCAGCCGTGCTCCGCCTTGAGCTGGCGCGCGAGGCGCCAGCAGACGCCGATGTCGCCAAAGTTGTCGATGACTTCGCAAAAAATATCGCACGCGATTTCGGCATCTGCATGACCGGCCACCGCCGGGGAATTTTCCATTGAAGCAGGCATAAGTGCTGAAGCGGCGACGAACCGCTTGATCGATGGTGAACGAGAGCCCGAGTGTGGTTTGCACTAAACTGGCATTTTTGAAGATGACGATTCGCGCGCTCCGGCCTCAAAGCCGCCAGGCGGCTTCAATATGACCTCAACGCGAACTCCGCACGACACCCTGCATGACCGAACCCGACGTTTTCGACCCTAAAAAGAACCTGGCCCAGTTGCCGCACCTGCCGGGCGTGTACCGCTACTACGACGAGAACGGCAACGTGCTGTACGTCGGGAAAGCGCGCGACCTGAAAAAGCGCGTATCGAGCTATTTTACGAAGACGCTGCTTTCGCCGCGCATCGCGATGATGGTCACGCGCATTCGCAAGATAGAAACGACCGTCACGCGATCAGAAGCCGAAGCGCTGTTGCTTGAGAATAATCTGATCAAGGCGCTCACGCCGCGATACAACATCCTGTTTCGCGACGACAAGTCTTATCCGTATCTCAAGCTGACTGGCCACAAGTTTCCGCGCATGGCGTATTACCGCGGCAGCGTCGACAAGAAGAACCAGTATTTCGGTCCGTTCCCGAGCGCGTGGGCCGTACGCGAGAGTATCCAGATTTTGCAGCGCGTTTTCCAGTTGCGCACGTGCGAGGATTCCGTCTTCACCAACCGCACGCGACCGTGCCTGCTGCATCAGATTGGACGATGCACGGGACCGTGCGTCGGTTTGATCGATGAAGAAGACTACGCGCGCGATGTGTCGAATGCATCGCGTTTCCTGCTCGGACGGCAGGGCGAAGTGATGAAGGAACTCGAGCAGAAGATGCATGCGTTCGCGGCCGACCTCAAGTTCGAGCAGGCCGCCGCCGTGCGCAACCAGATGAGTTCCTTGTCCACCGTGCTGCATCAGCAGGCTATAGAAGTGGGCGGCGACAACGACGTCGATATCCTTGCGGTCGTCGCGCTCGGCGGCAAGGTCTGCGTGAACCTCGCGATGGTGCGCGGCGGCCGGCATCTCGGCGACAAGGCCTACTTCCCGACGCATGTCGAAGCCGCGCTGGCGATTGAAGATGCAATGCCAGAGGAACTGGCCGATGACTACACTGCGGAAGACATCGGCGATATCGTTATCGAGCAAGTCGAAGCAAACGCCAATGAAATCGCGTTGCCGGCGGGCACGCTTGCGTCGATCGAGCAGGACTTCGAGGCGCACGCCACGACCGGCGAAATGCAGGAGGAGATCGCCGAAACCGGCGCGGTGGAAGAATCCGAACTTGCCACTGAATCGCAGCGTCAGGGCGCGCTCGAGGCTGAAGTGCTGGAGGCGTTTATCGCGCAGCATTACATCGGCAATCGTGTTCCGCCGGTGCTGGTTGTCAGTCACGCGCCGGCGAATCGCGAACTCGTCGATCTGCTGATCGAACAGGCCGGCCACAAGGTTACGCTGTTGCGCCAGCCGCAGGGACAAAAGCGCGTGTGGTTGTCCATGGCCGAGTCCAACGCGAAGCTCGCCCTCGCGCGTCTGCTCTCCGAGCAGGGCTCGCAACAGGCCCGCACGCGATCGCTCGCGGACACGTTGAGTCTGGAAATGGATGACCTCGCGCAATTGCGCATCGAATGTTTCGATATCAGCCACACGATGGGCGAAGCGACGCAGGCATCGTGCGTGGTCTATCACCATCACAAGATGCAAACGGCGGAATACCGGCGCTACAACATCACCGGCATCACGCCCGGCGACGATTACGCCGCGATGCGCCAGGTCCTGACCCGGCGCTACGAGAAGATGGTCGCGCAAGCCGCGGCGCGTGCGGCGGAAGAGCCGGTGGTCCCGGACCCGTCTGAAGCACCGCAATCGGATGAGCCGGACGTTGCCGAATCCACGCCTTCGGGCGGGCGTTTGCCGAACATCGTGTTGATCGATGGCGGCAAGGGACAGGTCGAGATCGCGCGGCAAGTGTTCGCCGAACTGGGGCTCGACCACGGCATGCTGGTTGGCGTCGCGAAAGGAGAAGGGCGTAAGGTGGGCCTCGAAACGCTGATTTTCGCCGATACCCGCACGCCGCTCGAACTCGGCAAGGAAAGTGCGGCGCTGATGCTGGTCGCACAGATCCGCGATGAAGCGCACCGCTTTGCGATCACCGGCATGCGCGCGAAACGCGCGAAGACGCGTCAGACGTCGCGGCTCGAGGAGCTCGAGGGCATTGGCGCAAAACGGCGTCAGCGGCTGCTGTCGCGTTTTGGCGGATTGCGCGGCGTGCAGGCGGCGAGCGTGGAGGATCTTGCGAGTGTGGAAGGGATCTCGCAGGCGCTGGCCGAGCAGATCTACCGGCAGTTGCATTGAGCGCAACGTCCGGCCGTCCGGCCCGTCGGCTTGTGACATATAAGTCGACGCGGCACAATGGCACCTCTCAATAAGAGTCACGCCCATGCCGTTCAATTTCCCGATCTTCCTGACGTGGCTGCGAATCGTGCTGATTCCGCTCGTCGTGGGCGTCTTCTATTTGCCGGACGTGATGATGAGCCCGGACCATCGCAACCTGGTTGGCATGGTCATCTTCGTGCTCGCCGCGCTGACCGACTGGTTCGATGGCTATCTGGCGCGCAAGCTCAACCAGACATCGGCGTTCGGCGCGTTTCTCGACCCCGTCGCCGACAAGCTCATGGTCACGGCCGCGCTGCTGATCCTCGTGCAACTGATGCGGCTGAATGCGGTGATTGCGCTGGTGATCGTGGGGCGTGAGATCACCATTTCCGCATTGCGTGAATGGATGGCGCAGATCGGGGCGTCGAAGAGCGTTGCCGTGAATTCGCTGGGCAAGTTCAAGACCGTTTGCCAGATGGTCGCGATACCCATGCTGCTCTTCTATGGGCCGCTGAAGATATCGGGTACGCCTATCGTTATCGATACACGCATGTGGGGTCTCTGGCTGATCTACGTTGCTGCATTCCTCACCGTATGGTCGATGCTCTATTACATGAAGCTCGCCTGGCCGCAAATACGCGAGCGCGGCGGCATGCTTTAACCTGTGTACGAGATGGTTGATTGCAGTTAAAAGTGATGGGGCGCATACAAAGCTCTTGACACCAAAGTTGGGGTTCTCCATAATCTCGTTTCTGTCGGATGCACGCGAAACAAGACATCGCGCCGCAGCGTCTGATGAAGTACAAAAGCAGTAAATTGGCAGAAGAAGTCGGCAAGATGCGGGAGTAGCTCAGCTGGTAGAGCGCAACCTTGCCAAGGTTGAGGTCGCGAGTTCGAGCCTCGTCTCCCGCTCCAGATTCAGAGGTCGTTGGCAATGGTAAGTCGACGACTGGCAGTAGATTGCAAGGCAAGATGCGGGAGTAGCTCAGCTGGTAGAGCGCAACCTTGCCAAGGTTGAGGTCGCGAGTTCGAGCCTCGTCTCCCGCTCCATTGAAAGGGGAAGCAAAGCTTCCCTTTTTGTTTGGTGGCCCGGATCAATGTACTGCTTGGATGGGTTTGCCAGGCACGGTACGTTTCATGTAGCTCCCGCTTCTGGCGCGATAGCAAAGCGGTTATGCAGCGGCCTGCAAAGCCGTTTAGGCCGGTTCGACTCCGGCTCGCGCCTCCAGGATTCAAAAGAAAAAAGCCCTGACTTGGTCGGGGCTTTTTCTTTTGGCGTTTGCTATACATGGCTCATTCGGCATCGAAACTTATTCAGGTGAATCCATGACCGACCTCAATCCGGAATTCAAATGGCAGTGGGCTGCGTTCAGTGAGCTTGGCGCACGCGATGTCTACACCATGCTCGCTGCCCGCAGCGAGGTGTTCGTGATCGAGCAGCAGTGCTTGTATGCCGATATGGACGGTCAGGATCCCGATGCATGGCATCTGCTTGTCCATAGCCAGAAGGCCAACCCTGAACTGGCCGGTTACCTGCGCGTTCAGCCGCCGGATGAACCCGGCGTCGCGGCGAATGCCGACGTGCGCATCGGCCGTGTCCTCACGCGGGCGCCGTTTCGCGGTATCGGACTCGGTCAGGCGATGCTCGAACGCACGCTTACGCATATCGAAGCGCAATGGCCCGGGCATGCAACCCGTCTGCACGCGCAAGCTCATCTGCAGCGCTTCTACGGAAGCTCCGGCTTCGAGCCCATCTCGGATATCCATCTCGACGACGACATCCCGCATATCTGGATGCGTCGTGTAATGCCAAAACGCTAGGATGTCGAATCGATCACGCGGCGTACATCGGTCGTGATGTTTTCGATGGGATCCGTCTCGGTCGCGAGCAAACGCGCGTGGCCGTGGGTATCGAAGATATAGACGGCCGAGCTGTGCGTCACGTCGTACGCGCCCGACGGATCACGCTTTTCCATCTGGTAAGCCACGCGATACCGCTTCGCAAGCCCTTCGATTGCCCCGTCCGTGCCCGTCAGGCCGATCGCATGTTCCGCGTCGAACGCACGCACGTACTCGTGCAGCGCGGCGGCGGTATCACGGGCCGGATCGACGGTGATGAACGCAATACGCGTGTTCCTGGCGTCGGGGCCGAGTTGCTGCAGGACCTGCATCAGCCGCGCCATGGTCTCCGGACAAACGTCCGGGCAGTGCGTGTAGCCGAAATAAACCAGCGTCGTTTTCCCAGCGAACGACTGCCCGGTGGCGGGTTTGCCCGTATCGTCGGTGAGATTGAAGTCGAGGTCGGGGAGATGGCCGGTGACATCGGCGAGCTTCCAGGGCGCCGCGTCGTGATGCGAGCACGCGGTGAGGGATGCGCTGAAAACCAGCGCGGCAAGCAGGGCGGACACGCGGCCTGCGCGATGAAACCGGAACCAGGAAAGCATTTTGCGACTCGGACAAAGTGGAACATCAAGGCGGCAGATCAGCCACGTACGGCCGATGTACGAACAACGCAGGACAACCCGCGTTTGATTCGTCACAAGATGTTTCGTGACGCCATGCGGGGCCGACTTTATCTCAAAATAGAGGCCTTCGCCGCGAGACTGTGATTCCACGTACGCTTTCGTGGCGATTTGCCGCACATTACGGGATCGTGGCGCGCGGGTTTATCGAAGCAATTGCAAGATTCGAGTGCACGGTATCGGGTGTTCGTTCGTTATGCAGTGCATCCATGCCGCTTTCTCCCAAGGGCGTTCCCGTTTGGGCGTACCGAACAGGCCGACAAGCGCTTTAACATGCGCACACTTTCCCGGCCGTTCCCGGCTAAAAAGGCAGATATCGATGCAAAACCTTCCTGAAAAACTTCCACTCGCCGAGACTGCTTTTTTCTTCGATTTCGACGGCACGCTCGTCGAACTGGCTTCCACGCCTGACGGTGTCGTCGTGTCGCCGGCAGTGGCGCCGATCCTGACCGCGCTGCGCCGCGCGACCAACGGCGCGGTGGCGATCGTGTCGGGGCGCGGTATCGACAGCATCGACTCGTTTTTGAAGATGCCTGATATCCCCGTCGCCGGTCTTCATGGCGCGGAGCGCCGGGACTCGAATGCGGATGTGCATCGCGTGGGTTTCAACGACGAACGCCTGATGCGCATGGAACACGTGCTCGAAGGCGTGATGAAGGCGAATCCCGGCATGCTGCTGGAGATCAAGGGCGCGGCGCTCGCGCTGCATTATCGCAACGCGCCGGAGCGCGGCCCGGCGGCGCGCGAGGCGACGGAACGACTCGTCGCGCAATACGCCGACGCCTACGTTCTGCAGCCCGGCAAGATGGTCTACGAGATCAAGCCGAAGGACGTAGATAAAGGCCGCGCGGTGCGCGCTTTCCTCGATGAACCGCCGTTCACGGGACGCCGGCCGGTGTTTATCGGCGACGACCTGACGGATGAGAAGGGCTTTGCGGTCGTGAACGAGCGCGACGGTCTGTCGATCAAGGTCGGCGCCGGCGATACGCTCGCGCATGCGCGCGTCGATTCGGTCAGTGCCTTGATTGATTGGCTGCAAGACTTAGCCGGTATTCAGGGCTTGCGCTCGTGAGTCGCCTGATCATTGTTTCGAACCGCGTTGCGCCGATCTCGGAAGGCGGACCGGCGGCGGGCGGGCTTGCCGTCGGCGTCTACGACGCGTTGAAGGAAACCGGTGGCATGTGGTTCGGCTGGAGCGGCGACGTGGTGGCTGAACCACCCGAAGGCATCAAGCTGGAGGAGCGCGGGCGCGTGACGTTTGCGACCATCGGACTGGCGCAGCGCGATTACGACCAGTACTACCGCGGGTTTTCGAACGCGACGCTGTGGCCGGCGTTTCATTACCGGCCGGATCTGATCCAGTTCGATCGCGATGAATTCGACGGCTATTGCCGCGTGAACCGGTGGCTTGCGAAGCAACTCGCGCCGCTGCTGAGACCCGACGACGTCATCTGGGTCCACGACTATCACCTGATTCCGTTTGCGCAGGCTTTGCGCGACGAGGGCGTGACTAACCGCATCGGTTTTTTCCTGCACATCCCGTTTCCGGCAGCGCAGGTGTTGCTGAGCGTGCCGCGTCATCGTGTGCTGGCCGAAGCATTGTGTTCCTACGACCTTCTCGGTTTCCAGACCGCGCCGGATCTGCGCGCGTTTTGCGATTACATCGAAACGGAGGCGAACGGCACGGTCACGCGCATCGCGGGCGAGCCGAACGCGGTGAGCGCGTTCGGCAAGACGCTGCGGGCGGGTGCTTACCCGATAGGCGTATATCCCGATGAGATCGCCTCGCTCGCCAAGGACGGCGAAAGCGGGCGCGAAGTGCAGACGGTGAAGACCACGCTGCGTGACCGCAAGCTGATCATGAGCGTGGACCGGCTGGATTATTCGAAGGGTCTCGTCGAGCGGTTTCGTGCGTTCGAGAAATTGCTGGAACGCGAGCCCGCGCAGCGCAACAACGTGTCGTTCGTACAGATCGCACCGCCTACACGTGCCGACATGGACACGTACAAGGACATCCGCCTGCAGCTCGAAGCGGAATCGGGGCGCATCAACGGCCGGTACGCCGAACTGGACTGGACGCCGATCCGGTATATCCATCGGCAATATGAGCGGCCTGTGCTCGCCGCGCTGTTTCACGCTTCGCACGTCGGTTTTGTCACGCCTTTGCGCGACGGCATGAATCTGGTGGCGAAGGAGTACGTGGCGGCGCAGGACCCGGACGATCCCGGCGTGCTGGTGTTGTCGCAGTTTGCCGGCGCGGCGCAGGAATTGAACGGCGCCCTCATTGTGAATCCACTCGATATCGCCGGCATGGCCGACGCGCTTGCCGCAGCGCTCGCCATGCCGCTGGCCGAACGCAAGGCTCGTCACGCCGAGATGTTCACGCAGCTCCGCGAGAACAACGTCTCCGTCTGGCGCGACAACTTCATGCGCGACCTGCAGGCTTGAGGTGCAAAAAAGCCGCTTCGGTATTGGCACCGAAGCGGCTTTTCAACTGGCTGAGCGGCTGATTACGTCTGTTCGGCCTTCGCCGCAATCTGCTGCGACGGCATGGTGGTCGGCGGCAACTTCCCATGCTGCTTGGACAACAATTCCCGATACAAACCCGGACGATCCCGCAATTGCTGCGGCGAACCGTCATCGATCACCTTGCCCGCGCTCATCACGATAATCCGGTCGAAGCCCTGCAGCGTCGACAAACGGTGCGCAATCGCGATCACCGTGCGGCCGACCATCAGCCGGTCGAGCGCCTGCTGGATCGCTTCTTCCGATGAGCTGTCGAGCGCGGACGTGGCTTCATCGAGCAGAAGAATGGGTGCGTTCTTCAAGATCGCGCGCGCGATGGCGATCCGTTGGCGCTGGCCGCCCGACAACTTCACGCCACGATCGCCAACGATGGTATCGAACCCTTCAGGCATCGCTTCGATGAAATCGGTACAGCGCGCTTCACGAGCAGCCGCAAGCACTTCCTCGCGCGTTGCATCGGGCCGCCCATATGCCAGGTTTTCGTACACGGTGCGGTGGAACAGCGAAATATCCTGCGGTACGAGCGCAATCGACATGCGCAGACTGTCCTGGGTGATCAGTGAGATATCTTGTCCGTCGACCTTGATTGCGCCGCCTTGCGCTTCGTAGAAGCGCTGCAGCAGGGCGAGCACCGTCGATTTACCCGCCCCCGACTTGCCGATCAGCCCGACGCGCTGACCCGGCTCGATATGAAGATTGAATTTATCGAGGATAGGACGGCGGCGCGGATATGCGAACGTCACTTCCTCAAAGTCGACACGTCCACCTTGCGGCACGAGTTCAGCCGCGTCCGACCGGTCGGGCATGCCGTGCGGCTCGAGCAGCGTCTGAACTGCTTCGGAAAGGCGCGCGACGTGCTGCGTCACGTCCACCAGCGCCACGGCCAGGTCTCGCGTGCCGTGAAGAATGGTGAAGCCGAGCGAGCTGACCAGCACGATGTCACCGGACGTCGCCTGGCCTTTCGACCACAGCCACAATGCCCAGCCAAGCAGTCCGGCGGACAGGATCGCCGTCACGACCGCGTGGAAAAGGCGCAACTTCTCCAGGTACAGCAAGCTTTGCTGGCGCGCGACCATTTCGGCCTTGACCGTCGAACCGAAGCGCTTTTGTTCGCGAAACGTCATGCCGAACGCACGCACGAGCGCCATGTTGCCGATGACGTCCACGAGTTCGCCGTCGACCGACGCCGCTTTCGATGCAAACGTGTGATGCCGGGCCGAGCCGCGCCCGGCCAGCCGATACAGCACGAACGCGAGAATCGCGGACGCGAGCATCAGGCCGCCGGCCATCAGCGGATTTACGGCGATGATCATGAAAATCGCACCGATCACCGCAATGCACGGCGGCAACACGTTCCACGCCATGGTGTTCTCGGCGGTATAGATCGCGTTCGATGTCGCCGTGATACGGCTCGCGAGCATGCCGGGCTGTTTCTCGGAGAAATAGGTGGGGGAGTGACCGCTCAGGTAGGAGAACAGATCGCGCCTCAAGTCGCCCGTGACAATGACGAATGCGTGCGCGCCGACCCAGCCGCCGACCCGCCACAGAAGGTTGTCGGCGGCGATCAGGCCGACCAGGATCATGAAGGCCGCCCAGAGCGGGCCGGGATGACCGCGGCCCTGGCCGAGCACATCGATCAGATGCTTGATCGCGTACTGCGAGGCGAGCGCGCAGCCTACAGCGGCCAGCACGCTGACCAGTACGATGGTGTGAGCGACAGGGTGCCGGCGGATGTAACGAAACAGGAACGCGAGCGGGCGATGCGCATAGCTCGCTAGCTTGGCGTTGTGTACGTTACGCTGAGAAACGGTGAGTTGGTCCAATTGGTCGTTTTAGGTCGAGTAGAGCGGTTGAGCGCGGTGCCTTGCCGTGGTCACAAGCAAGGCGCGTCGGGCAGTCCTCCGGGCGTCCAAAGCAGCAATCCAGACAAACGCCGGGCAGCGACGATTATTGAATTGTAGCCAGTGTAACGAGCCAAATCCCCTCGCGTAGTCCTTTCCGTGGCACTTATCCATCAGATCTGACGCAAATTCAGCGAAAGCGGTGTGCCTTGACGGATTTCGATGCCTGCCAATGAGCCGCCCCGCACCCTGGATCGCCACGCAGATGACTTGCCGCCGTTCGCCATACATCGGGCGAATAGCTGCTGCTTCAGCCAGTTACTTCCTGCAACTTCCTGCGGAGGGTAAGAGCACGTTGCGGTCCCGCTGTGGGCGAAAACGCTTGAAGATCAATGGAAAGACACCACGGCGAGTTGCGCTAGCGTCACGAGTTGGCGTGCCGCACCGATTGGTTGTGCAACTTTTTTTCTGTAAAAGCGTTCAGGCGATTCCATCGAGAAGCGGAGATCAGGCGTTCATGTTGAGATAGATTTTTCCGCTCATCCACTCTTCGTCGCACTCGGCCAGCAAGGCAGAGACAAGACGAAGGCAGGATGGGGCGTTCGGGAAGATCGAGGCGACGCGGGTGCGACGCTTGAGCTCGCGATTGATCCGTTCGAGGCCATTGGTGGTGCGCAGGCGGATCCGATGGGCATGCGGCAGCTCGAAGATGGCAAACCCTTCAGGCAGATTGTCTTCGGCCCAGGTAGCGAGCGCAGGCGCTTCGACGGCCCAGAGTTCGACCGCCTGCTTCAGCAGACGTTGGGCTTCGGCGCGATCCGGGGCATTGAAGATGGTCCGGATACGGAGCGCCACGGGTTTGCGCTGATCGAGACGAGCAACGTAAGCATGCGCATTCTGCTGCAGATGGAACTGGCAGCGTTGCCAGGGCACGCTTGGCAGCGTCGCGCGACGGGCAGCCTTAAGACCGGCATGATCGTCGGAGACGATGAGCTTGACGCCCTTGAGGCCGCGGCGAACCAGGCTGTCGAGGAAGGCTCGCCAGTGAACTTCAGCTTCGGACAGGGCAACCGACACGCCCAGGACCCGACGATGACCGCCTGCCGTGATGCCGACGGCGACGAGCACGGCGCAATCGACGAGGTGACCCGCTTCACGAATACGCTCATAGCGGGCATCGAGAAAGACGTAAGGCGTTTCATCAAGGGGACGCTCACGCCAGATTGCAAGACCCGCGTCGAGCTGTTCGGCAGCCCGGCTGACCTGAGTCGAGGAGATCGACACCTCCGGCCCCAGCAGCTTGACCAGGACGTCGGTGACCTTGCGGGTGGAGACGCCCTGGACGTACATTTCGGCCAGCGCGAGATTGACCGCCTGCTCGGTGCGAGTTCCTTTTTCGAGCGCGCTGGGGTAGAAGCCGCTGCCGCGCACCTGGGGAACATTGAAGGTCAGTTCGCCGACGCGTGTCATGACGGTTTTGGGTTTGAAGCCGTTCGCATAATCGATTCGTTCCGCGGTTCGTTCATGAGACTGGGCATTGAGATACTGCGCCCGCTCGATCTTGCTTGCTTCGTTGACCAGGATGCGCAGGGCTTCGCCCGCGCCGTCCAGGCCGTTGAGCAGAAGCGCTGCAAAAGCGTCTTCAAGGGGATGATGTTCTACGCGTTGCGCCATGCTGTCGACTCCTTCGTCAGAGTGAGTAAGAATGCTCCGAAGGAATCGCCTGCGACTATGACGCTGCGAGCGTTTTGCCGCGCGGCTATGCCGTCCTCCGCTCTTCGGGCGCTACGCGCCCTCATCACGGCGGCCGTCACAGCCACGCAACACCAGCAGCTACGAATTTACAGAAACAATGTTGCACTAACCACCGATTCGCTTTCGGAAGTTTTGCCATCGAGTACTGCGGCGTGTTCGTACAATGTAGAACAGCCTTGGAAAACAAGGGTTTGCAAAGTGTATCGACGCTGTAACAACATAAATAAGTTGAAATGTCGACTTGAAAGCTTTGCAAAAACCGCGATACTCCGTTCGGGTTTGCCCTAGGATTTTTTGACAGGTAGTTGTAGGTTCCGGTCAACGGCCCCGCAGGTCGTGCGTTTATCGCTAGGTGCGCCAGTTTTACGAGATGGACCCGATCTTGCTTTTTTGGGTCATCCTCCGAAACAGACGTCCGAAGCAACAAGGCTGGAGGGCTCAAGCCCGAAACACCCAAGCAACAGCGAAGCATCGCGATTTTTTCTCGTGCTTTCGGCCATTCCGCTGGAGAACCAGCATCGCGCCGAGCCCGGGTGGGCGATTCGCTTGATTAACATGACCGATGCCAAGCGCATCAATTTGCCTGACATTATTAGGAGTTTTTGACATGCGAATCGCTCAAATCGCGCCTCTCCACGAAGCCGTCCCCCCGAAGTTCTATGGCGGCACGGAGCGCGTGGTGTCCTATCTGACCGAAGCCCTCGTTGAAGCCGGTCACGACGTCACGCTGTTCGCGAGCGGTGATTCGCAAACGTCGGCAAAGCTCGAAGCGTTCTGGCCGCAGGCGCTGCGCCTCGACCCGACCATCCGCGACACGATGGCGCCGCACATGCTGCTGCTGGAAGAAGTGCGCCGCCGTGCCGATGAATTCGATGTGCTGCATTTTCACATCGACTATTACCCGTTCTCGCTGTTCTCGCGCCAGCCGGTGCCTTTCCTGACGACCATGCACGGCCGTCTCGACCTGCCGGAACTGCAGCCGATCTTCAGTACGTTCAATGAAGCGCCGGTCGTCTCGATCTCGGACAACCAGCGCCAGCCGTTGCCGCAAGCCAACTGGCTCTCGACGGTGTATCACGGGCTGCCGGAAAACCTGCTGACGCCGGTCCCCAACGTGCAGCCGGGTTATCTCGCGTTCCTCGGCCGTATCTCGCCGGAAAAGCGCGTTGACCGGGCGATCCGCATTGCCGGCGCAGCGGGCATGAAGATCAAGATTGCTGCAAAAATCGATAACGCCGACCGTGCTTATTACGAAGAGCAGATCAAGCCGCTGTTCGCGCTGCCGCACGTCGAATACATCGGTGAAATCAACGAGCAGCAAAAGACCGAATTTCTCGGCAACGCCCACGCGCTGCTGTTTCCGATCGACTGGCCGGAGCCGTTTGGCCTGGTGATGATCGAAGCCATGGCGTGCGGTACGCCGGTGATTGCGTTCAACCGCGGGTCGGTGCCGGAAGTGATCGAAAACGGCGTATCGGGTTTTGTGGTGGAAGACGAACTCAGCGCGATCGCCGCCGTGAAGCGTCTCCATACGCTGCCGCGCGCCAAGGTGCGTCAGGCGTTTGAAACGCGTTTCTCGTCGAAAGTGATGGCCGCGCGTTACGTCCAGACGTACGAAGAGTTGTTGCGCTCGAAGCGCCGCACCGTACTGCGCGAAGTCAACGCCAGCTAAAACGCGCTTTTACGCGTCACCCAACAACGCCCCGTGCGCCGTCAGGCGCATGGGGCGTTGTTGTTTTGACACACTGCAAGGCCAAGCTGGGAGGGTTATCGGCGGCTTGGAGGGGCAAGCCTCATGGTGGCTTCGACATTCTCCATATAATGTGCTGAATTCGCCAAAAAGAGACGCAATTGGCGGATCTGGATAGTTGAACGTGGAGTTCCAGCAAGGATCAAATTGCGCGCTGGCAGAACAAATGAAACGTGCGGACGAGGACAGTCGTGAACAGGAGCGAAGTTTTGGTGAGAACGAAGCAGAGTAGCGCGAGGGGGGCACCCGCCGTGACTATCGCCGGCGCCGGCACCGTGTTCGCGCTGCGGGCGATCGGGCTCGTTCTCGTCGCGCGCTGGATGTTCTCAATGTCGCAGATGGGCTATTTCTCATCCATGCGTGCGATGACTTCATCGCCCTGGGCCTGCATCAACCTCGTGTTGTTATTTCTGTTGCTTTTTCTCCCGGGCGCCCGCGCGCGTGCTGAACGGCCGCTGCATCCGTTGCCGCAGTGGTTGCGGCAGGCGTTGCGTTTTCTTGCGCTGCTGAGTTTCGTATTTGCGGTCTGGTCGGTCGGCTTTTTTACGTGGACTGCCGGCTGGAAGAACGCTGTCCACGCCCTCGCGGAGACCAACGGCTGGCTGCTCGTCGCGCCCGCGCTTTATGCCGTGGTGCTGTGGATTTGCCGCCCGCGCGCGCTCTGGCGTTCGAACTTCGCGGCGCGGCGCTTTGCAATTGGCCGGTACGCTATTTCCATCGATAACGCCACCCGCACCGCGGTGGTCTGGGCGGAAAGCCGCAAGCTCGGTCAGTACGATGCGCGGGAGTTATCGGTGAAGTGGCCCGAGAGTTTCAGGACATCCGAGACCGTGGCCGCCGCGGCTCCGGCCAAGCGCGGTTTGTTTGGACGCAGAGCCCGCGCCAAGATGGAATTGCTGTGGAATTCGCCCGCAGCAGCCGGACATAATCGCAAGACCGTGTTCCGCACATCGCTCGGCAGCGAAGGTGACCGGAAAGCGGCGCGGGCGCTCGAAGCGTCGCTGGGTCAGTTGGGTCAAAGCCTCGGCTAGCGAGCTTGACGTGAGCTCTCTGGCCGTACCTACTGGGAGGGGACCGCATGCTCGCTCGCTGGTGTCTCGCAGCCATTCATTTGCTGGCGTTTGGATTCGCGCTCGCGGCGGTCTTCGGCCGGGCAAGAGCGTTACGCCAGCTCGATCCCGCTAATTCAACCGGCGCCAATTCCACGCGCCTCAAACAGGTTTTCCGCGCCGATAACATCTGGGGCATCACTGCGCTCATCCTGCTGGTGACGGGCGCCGTGCGCGCGTTCGGCGGTTTCGAAAAAGGCAGTGCTTATTATTTGCACGAGCCGCTTTTCCACCTGAAGATGACGGCGCTCGTACTGATCCTTCTGATTGAAATCTCGCCAATGATCGCATTGATCAAATGGCGCTTGGCCGTCGGCCGTGGCACGCCAATCGATCTTGGGAAGGCACGCAGGTTCGCCGCGATAAGCGACGCCGAGGGTGGCTTGATCATCGTGATGGTGATCGCGGCAACGGGAATGGCGCGAGGGATTTGGGCGGGGTAGGTTGCGTACGCGCCATATCCGATGTGCCTGAAGCTAAGCTATCGCGCGGACGATGAGTTTTATCCCGTTTCGGCAGATTCTTTGCGACACAAAGTCACGTGTTTTGCCGTTCTATCGCCTGAAGAAGCCGATACACTTGCAGGCTGTGTGTAGTCCGGCTGTCATGCTTGGCTCGATCGCCGACTACATCGACCTTTCGATCGAAAAGCCCTGACTCTTGGCCTGGAAGATTCAGCCCATGGTAGCCATGCGTCGAAATATGACCGCGCTGAGGTCGGCAGCGTGATGCGGTGAGATCATCTGGAATTCTCGGCGTCTGCCAGAACCGAGCGAACCGCCTCTGACAATCAGGACACCGTATCAAAAAAAACCCGCCGTACGCTGCGGTTGTCCAGCAGGCGCGCATAGCCGATTTCTCCGAGTATGCATACCACTTCTTGCAACACCCCCGTCCTCTCGCGCATGCCACTGGACGAGATTGAAACATTGTATGACCAGGCCGCCGAAGCGCGCCGAAGCGGTGATATCGTCAAGGCGCAAGCTGCCGTCGATAGAATCCTCGAGCAGGATTCAGGGCGTGCCGGCGCCCTTTATTTGCGCGGGCTGCTGGCGCGCGATTCCGACCAGTTAGAAGCAGCGCAAAGGTGGATCGAGCGCGCGTTGGAAATCAATCCTCATCCGGATTTCTACACCACGCTGTGTGACATTCAACTCGACTCGAGGGCTTACGCCAGTGCGCTGCAAACAGCCAAGCAAGGTCTCGCTCTCCAATCCGACTCGATCGAGATGCGCTTCTGCGAAGCGGGAGCACTGTTCCTGCAAGGGTTTGTCGACGACGCGGCCATCAGCTATCGCAAGCTGCTCGCGCTCGAACCGGACAACGTGCAGGTGCTCGCCAACCTTGCCCTTGTTTCAGCGGATCTGGACGCCTTGGAGGACGCCGAGCGGCTTTTCCGGCGGGCCATCGAGCTGGCACCGGATTTTCTCAGTGCGCGCGGTCATCTTGCAACGGTCCTGTTGGCAACCGGACGTTACGACGAAGGGTGGCGCCATTACGAAGATCGCTGGGCTAATTTCGTCCAGGCGGATGGAAGCCTGTCGACAGACGCACGCCCGCGAGTTTCACTCCCGCAATGGCGGGGTGAACGTCCGGAGCTGGGCTTTCACGCAGAATATTCCCCCGAACGCGGAGTACGTCTGCTGGTCGTTCCGGAGCAAGGTAACGGCGATAGTCTGCAGTTTGTCCGCTACCTGCCTTTGGCGCTGGAGCGCTTTTCGCAGGTCGGCTTCATTTGCCCTCCCGCCTTGCGCCGCGTGTTTGTAGAGTCGCTCTGTCCGCGCTGGCCGGGCCTTGTCATGCTTGACTATGGACTTCCCGACCTCGACCACTGGGACTTGTACTGCCCCATGATGTCGTTGCCCATGGCGTTCGGCACCTGTCTCGACAACATCCCGGCCGCGATACCTTATCTCTTTGCCGATCCCGCACGCGCGGCTTCATGGAGTGCCAGGCTCGCTGCGTTACCTGAGCCCGGATTGCCGCGCGTCGGTGTGGTCTGGGCAGGCGGCCATTCGGGCATGATCGAAGATAAATGGCGCAGCTTGGCACCTGCCCAATTCGCGCCGCTGCTCGCAATGCCCGGCATCCGCTGGGTCAGCCTGCAAAAATCCGATAACCCTTCGAAGCGCGCAGACGTCGCCAGCAAGGCGAGGCTGATCGACTGGATGGATGACATCACAGACTTTGCGGACACCGCTGCCTTGATCGAGAATCTCGACCTGGTGATTGCCGTCGATACGTCGGTGGCGCATCTGGCCGCAGCGATGGGCAAGCCGGTATGGCTGCTCAACCGTTTTGCCGGTTGCTGGCGCTGGTTGCGTAATCGGGATGACAGCCCGTGGTATCCCACCGTGCGTCTGTTCAACCAGCGGCAGAAGGGCGACTGGGACGAGGTGCTGACGCAGATCGCTACGGCCTTGCAACAGCAACTTGCGCTCGATAATGGCCTCTTACATGCTCCGGGGAGCGGACGTCTTCAAGTCGGCAAGGAACCAGTCAGTATTCAACTCGATTTGAATATGTGATTTTCAGCCGATAACATAGTTTTGGATAAGGATTGCCATAATGATTCCAAAAACAATTCCCAAGGCTCTTCCTTGAATAATCGCGGTGACGTCTTGGTCGAGGAGAAACGGGTCGCGTCGGCTGCTCCAGACGGTTTTTAATAACACGGGACGTGTTATCAGCGTAAGTGCGGCGACGACTGCCGAAACAAGGATTTGATGCAGCGAGTGTAATCGAGCGAAAATTGAAAACGAATCGACGAGAAATCCTATTGCCAACGCTATGACGGTGGTTACGAGAGCACCAAAGAACAGGCCGCCCATGAATTTGTTGACTGAGTCGTTGGAGTCCACTTGAAACCTCATCGAGTTAGTTTGTCCAGTTTGATGAACAATTGTTTTATTAACCTGATTCAATCTGGCATCTTGAAAAAAATGCTTTATCTGCGACGCGAGCCGCGTTGATTTTCAAAATCAAATTGAATCAGCGAGTGTAAATTTAATAAGGTAGGGTGGATATCGGCGCAATCTGAAACGCGATGGGACAATTCCGAGCCGCACTTTGAGATCGGTCAATGAGTGGCGGGCCGGCATCGAAGTCTGATTGTGGGGATGGCATCAGCGTGATGCGGCGTGAGCGATGCAAAGCAGGTGCGCGAATAAAAAAGGCCCTCAAGCTTTCGCCTGAGGGCCTTTTCTACGCGATGCAAATTCAACCGCGAAATCCTGGTGGGTGGTACAGGGATTGAACCTGTGACCCCTGCCGTGTGAAGGCAGTGCTCTACCGCTGAGCTAACCACCCGAAGAGCTTTGGATTATGTCAGAGCTTCGCCGTTTCGTAAAGAGAATCTTCCGGCGCTTCAATAATTCGGGTCCCGTTTCAAGGCGCCGCCGAAACCTCGACACCAACAACCGTTTCGATTCTCCAAACGCTGGTCCCTTTGACTGCTTTGTCCAGGTCATCGAGTGCGGCGAGATGCGCACTCAATTCTTCCTCCGATGCGAGCAGCACCGGCAACTGCAGATCATCCAGCGCGATACGCGGCGCATGACCCGGCCCGGACGTCGGCATTTCGCCAAGCATGTCGATGACGAGGCTTTCCTGACCGCGCGTCATCGCCAGATAAACTTCCGCGAGCAACTCCGAGTCGAGCAGGGCGCCATGCAGCGTCCGGTGCGCGTTGCTGATGCCAAACCGGTCGCACAACGCATCGAGCGAATTGCGCTTGCCGGGGAACATCTGCTTCGCGCTCACCAACGTGTCGATCACGCCGCCGCAGACTTCCTTCACGCAAGGCATGCCGAGAAGGGCGAACTCGACGTCCATGAAACCAACGTCGAACGGTGCGTTATGGATGATCAGCTCCGCGCCCGCCACGAAATCGCGCAGCTCATGCGCGATATCCGCGAACTTGGGTTTGTCGCTGAGAAATTCCGTAGTGAGGCCGTGCACCGCGAGCGCGCCCGGATCGCTGTCGCGCCCTGGATTCACGTAGAAGTGCAGGTTGTTACCGGTTAGCCGTCGATTCACAAGCTCGACGCAGCCAATTTCAATAATACGGTCGCCCGTGCGGGCGTTGAGGCCGGTTGTTTCGGTATCGAGTACGAGTTGGCGCATGGAGATAGAAAGTTAGCCTTCGGCGAGTGAAGTCACGCCGCGATTTGCGAGCGCATCGGCACGTTCATTTTCCGGATGGCCGGCGTGGCCTTTCACCCAGCGCCATTCGATCTGGTGCTGGACCACGAGTGCATCGAGCCGTTTCCAAAGATCCGCGTTCTTGACGGGCGTTTTCGCTGCCGTCATCCAGTTCTTCTTTTTCCAGCCGTGGATCCATTCGCTGATGCCTTTCTGCACATATTGCGAATCGGTGTGGATCACCACCCGGCACGGACGCTTCAGTGCCTCGAGCGCCGAAATCACGCCCATCAGCTCCATGCGGTTGTTGGTCGTCGGCGTCTCGCCGCCGAACAACTCCTTTTCCTGGTCGCCGAAGCACAACAGCGCGCCCCAGCCGCCCGGGCCGGGATTGCCCTTGCAGGCACCGTCCGTGTAGATATCGATTACTTTGTCTGTGGAGTTTAAGGTCATCAATGCTCGTTGCGTGTGTGCGGCGTGGCCACCGGGGCCAGGCCCGGTGCGAGGGCGGGTTTTTTCAGCTTGCGAGGCCCGATCAGGCGCATGCCGCGCACGCGCTTGATGGCGGTGATCATGTAGGCCGCGCCAAAAATGGGCCACCAGCGGTCACCTGCGGCTTCCATGAACTGATAGCGCGCAAGCCACTGATCAGTCAGCAGCGGCGGACGATAGCAGCCGAAGCGCCCGCGTTCAAGATCGAATCCAAGCAACTTGATCCAGTCCTTGATCCGCGTGAACGCGATCATTTCATGCGCCGACGGCACGAACGGCCTGCCGGCGACCTTGCCGAGCGATTGCCGCGCGCCCCACAAACTGAGCGAATTGAAGCCGAGAATGATCAACTGGCCCTCGGGCATCAGCACGCGTTCGGCCTCGCGCAACAGCCTGTGCGGATCACTCGTGAATTCAAGCGTATGCGGCATCACGAGCAGATCCACGCTCTGCGCCTCGAACGGCAAGTCCAGCAGGTCGCACCATACGGCGCTGCGGCCCGAGGGCGCGTGCAAACCGCGGCTCGCCGATGGCAGCGCGGTCACGCCCGGCCGTGCATCGGCGGAAATGGCGGGCGGCAGTGTGAAAGGCGCGCTCGCGGCGCTGGCGGTATCGAGCACGAGGCCGCGATACGGCATGCGATTCTCCCGCAGCGCGTCGAGCCCGGGCAGGCCCAGTTGCAGGGCGTGATAGCCGAAAATATCCGATACCACGCGGTCGAGCTGCGCCTGCTCCCAGTCGAGCACGTAGCGGCCGGGCGCAGAAACGGTCCAGGCGGGCCAGTCTATAATCGTTCGCTCTGACATGTTCGGGTGAGTCGCCTTATGAAAACGCTTGAGTACGTGCCGGTTCCGGCGTTTGAAGACAACTACATCTGGGTGATTTCCGACGGACAAGATGCCGTCGTTGTCGATCCGGGCGAAGCCGCGCCTGTTGAAGCCTATCTGACGAAACGCGGTTGGCGGCTGACTGCTATTTTACTCACGCACCATCATCACGACCACGTCGGCGGCGTCGCAAAATTGCTCGTTAGCCGACCGGCCGATGGTGAAATCCGCGTGATCGGCCCGGCCAGCGAGGCGATCGACCATCTGACGCGGCGCGTGAAGCAGGGCGATATTGTAAGTATCGCGAGTCCGGCGCTGGAATGCTCGGTTATCGACGTGCCCGGCCACACCGCCGGCCACATCGCTTATTTCCAGGCGGCAGACCCGCAAGACACGCCGCATCTCTTTTGCGGCGACACACTTTTTGCAAGCGGTTGCGGCCGGCTTTTCGAGGGCACGCCGCAGCAAATGCTGGCTTCCCTCGACGCCCTTGCCGCACTTCCGGACGCAACGCTCGTTCACTGCGCGCACGAATATACGCTGTCGAACATCCGTTTTGCACGCGCGGCGGACCCTGACAATGCGGCACTTGTGGCGTGGGACAAGGACGCGCACAGCCTGCGCGCGCGCAATGAGCCGACCATTCCCACCACACTTTCGCACGAACGCCAGGCCAATCCTTTCCTGCGTGTTGACAATGAAGACGTACAAGCCACGCTCGCCGCCCAGTTCGAGCGTCCGGTGCGCGACCGACTCGATGCCTTCACGCTAATGCGCGGCTGGAAAGACAAATTTCGCTAACCCGCAATCCGCTGCGGTTATCTTCATCTGAAACGTTGAAATGCTTTGCAGGTCCCGGATTTTGCTGCGTTTTTTGCATTTATATTGACGTGATGCGTGCGGTTCCGTACTATCGGGTCCAAATTTCCAAGCACATTTTTTGGAATCCGAGACGTTCATGCGATTGATTTTTAGTGCGCTACTCGTCCTGACTTTGGCTGCATGTGCCAGCCAGGGGCCGACAGCGACCAACTCCCTATCTTCACTCCCTTCCGCCGAGAAGCAGCAAGCCGTAGCTGACACCATCCGCAAGACCTCTGCCGCCAAGGAAACGATCAACGTCGACAAGACGTCCGTCGATTCGCTTTCCGGACCTGACGGTGACTTGTGGGGCCGTATCCGCCGTGGTTTCCAGATTCCCGATCTGCAAAGCGACCTGGTCGACATGCAGGTGAACTGGTACGCGCAGCGCCCCGATTACGTCGAGCGCATGACCGGGCGGTCACAGAAATATCTGTATCACATTGTCGAGGAACTCGAGCAGCGGCACATGCCGACCGAACTCGCGTTGCTGCCGTTCATCGAGTCGGCTTATAACCCGCAGGCGCTTTCCGTGGCAAAAGCCGCCGGCATGTGGCAGTTCGTGCCGGGCACCGGCCGCGACTACAACCTGAAGCAGAACATGTTTCAGGATGAACGGCGCGACGTGCTGGCATCCACCAGTGCAGCGCTCGACTATTTGTCACGGCTCCACGACATGTTCGGCGACTGGCATCTGGCGCTCGCCGCGTACAACTGGGGCGAGGGCAGCGTCCAGCGCGCGATTGCGAAGAACGAAGCGCTCGGCTTGCCGACGGACTATCAAAGCCTGCGCATGCCGAACGAGACGCGGAACTACGTGCCGAAGCTGCAGGCCGTGAAGAACATCATCGCGAATCCGCAGATGTACGGGCTCACGTTGCCTGATATCCCGAACCATCCGTATTTCGTGACCGTGACCACGGCGCGCGATATCGATGTGACCATGGCCGCCCGGCTCGCCGGCATGACCGTGGAAGAGTTCCGTTCGCTGAATCCGTCGTTTGCGAAGCCGGTGATCCTGGGCGCGACCAACCCGCAAATCCTGCTTCCGTTCGATAACGCCAACACCTTCCAGAAAAACCTGAAGACGTATTCAGGCGCGTTGTCGTCGTGGACCACTTATACGGTGAGCGAACGCGCGACGCCTGCAATGATCGCGCAAAAGATCGGCGTGGACCCCGATACGCTGATGTCCGTGAACCGCATTCCGGCCGGCATGCGGCTGAAGGCGGGATCGACCATCGTGGTGCCGCGCGGCGATGACGACGACGAGGACATCAGCGCCGACGTCGCCGAAAGCGCGATGCTCGCCGTCGAACCCGACGTCCCCGACACCCGCAAGATGCTGATTCGCGTCCGCCGCGCGCAGTCCATGTCCACGTTCGCCGATCGATACAACGTGTCGGTCGGTCAACTGAAGGGCTGGAACCGGACGCATCGCGATACGGTCCTGCCGGGCCAGTTGATCGTGCTGCATGTGCCGGTCGGCCGTGCGGTGCCGGCTGAACCCGGTCCGGTTCGCATGGAAACGGTGAGCGCGACAAGCCGGACGAGGGGCGGTGTGTCGAAGATCGGCACGCACGCGCCGCAGTCGAAGGGCGTCAGCGCGCGCAACGGCAAGGCAGGCGCGGCGCCGGTCAAGGTAACGCGTGTCGCCGAGAAAGCCAGCGCGCCTGCGAAAGGCAGGCCGGCAGTGGCGGTATCGAAAAGTACGAAGACCGTAGAGAAAAAGAAGAAATAATACGTTGTCCACGCGGTCAAGAATCCACGCCGTCACCAAGGTGACGGCGTTTCCATTTGGGCCGGCAAGTTAAACTTCCGCTTCAATTCCAAAAAGCCCTGCGCTGCACATGACGTCATCCGTTCGTCTTCGCGTGTTTTTCCTGTTCTCGGCCGGTTACTTCGTCTCGTACGTGTTCCGCGGCGTGAACCTGGGCTTCGCGCCGTACATCACACACGATCTGGGGCTGTCAGGCGCCGATCTCGGCTTGCTGACATCGCTGTATTTTCTCGGCTTCGCGGCCGCGCAGATTCCCGTGGGCATGTTGCTCGACCGGTTTGGGCCGCGCCGTGTCACCGCCGGCATGCTGCTGTTCGCGGCTCTCGGGATCGGCGTGTTTGGCGCAGCGCGGGGTATCGGCGGGATGATGCTAGGGCGCCTTTTGATCGGCGTGGGCGTGTCCGTGTGCATGAGCGCGGCGTTCAAGGCGCTCGCCCAGATCCTTCCCGTTGCGCAATTGCCGATGGTCAACGGCTTTGTCATGGCAGTCGGCGGTCTTGGCGGCGTGGTGGTCGGCTCGCCGCTCGCCTGGACGCTGGGCGTGACCGACTGGCGTCACATCTGCTTGGGTCTCGTCGTGATGACGCTCGCCGTGGCCGCAGCGATCTTCCTGTTTGCACCTGAACACCGTGATGACGGACATCGAAAAGCGGACATGCTCACCCAGTTCAAGGGCACGTGGCATATCTTGCGCAGCGGCGCGTTCTGGAAGATCGCATCGTTTTCGGTGGTGACGCAGGGCGTTTTCTACGCCATGCAGTCGCTCTGGATCCGGCCTTATCTGCTCGATGTCATGGGCCTCAGCGCCCACTATGCGGCTGTGCTGGTATCGGTGCTCGGTATTGCGATGATGATCGGCTGCGTCAGTTTCGGCGCGGCGGCGCGCAGTCTGGCGAAGCGCGGCATCACGGTTTACGCGTTTTGCGGCTTCGGCATGGGGCTGTTCGTGCTCGTGCAGGTACTGATGTTCATGCGCGCGCCAATCCCTCCCGCGTTGCTGATTGCGTGTTATGGCATTTTCGGCGGCACGGGCATCCTGAGCTACGCCGTGATGGCTGAATATTTCCCGACACACATGATCGGCCGCGCGCACAGCACGCTGACGCTGGTCCTGTTCATCCTGATCTTCGGCCTTCAGGTCGGCATTGGCGCGATGCTCTCGCACTGGCCCGTGCAAGCGGGTCACTATCCGGTCGCCGCGCACTTGAGCGCATGGGGCGTGTTGATCGGGATGCAGATCGCAAGCGCGATCTGGTACGTGCTGCCAAGCAGCGTTCTTGAAAAGCGCGGGGGCGTGGTCTCCTGAGTCGGAGAAGGCCGCCGGGCGTGGTTTGCAGCTCCGAGCCTGGAACGCGTCTTGCGTGCGGCACGTCTCAAATTTGGAGGGAAGGGCTATTTCGGGCTATAATTCGAAGGTTTGAGCAAATCAACCTACACCCTAGCGCCTACCTCCCACTCACCGTTCATCCGCCGCGCTCAAGGCCCGATGCGCGCAACCCGCCTGACGCACGATCCGCCCTTCTTCAGACTGAAGGTGCATCGGCAGAAAAAGGCGAGTGATGCGCCAACGCCTTGAAACGCGATGCGGGTCTGCACGCGCCACGTACAAGGCCGCGCGCGATCCCACGGTCGGATGACAGGTCGGCAACAGGGTGTTCCCAAGGAGCCTCCCGTGTTGCCGTCATTCTCTCCCGCAATCCTCGCACTCGCCGACGGCACGGTCTTTCGTGGTCACTCGATCGGCGCGTCCGGTCACACGATCGGCGAAGTGGTGTTCAACACCGCTATCACCGGCTATCAGGAAATCCTGACTGATCCGAGCTACGCCCAGCAAATCGTCACGCTGACGTACCCGCATATCGGCAATGTCGGCGTGAACGCTGAAGATGTCGAATCCACCAAAGTCCATGCCGCCGGTTTGATCATCCGCGATCTGCCGGTGCTCGCATCGAATTTTCGTTCCGAACAATCGCTTGCCGATTATCTGAAAGCCGAAAACGTCGTCGCGATTTCCAATATCGATACTCGCAAGCTCACGCGCATCCTGCGTGACAAGGGTGCGCAAAACGGTTGCATTCTTGCTGGTGACGACGAAGTCAAAGCGCTCGAACTCGCGCGCTCGTTTCCGGGTTTGTCGGGCATGGATCTCGCAAAAGTCGTCTCCACGAAAGAGAAGTACGAGTGGACGCAATCCGAATGGAAGCTGGAAAGCGGTTACGGCGAGCAGAAAGCGCCGCAATACCGAGTGGTCGCGTTCGACTACGGCGTGAAGTACAACATCCTGCGCATGCTCGCGGAGCGTGGTTGCCACGTCACCGTGCTGCCGGCTGAAGCCACCGCCGCCGACGCGCTCGCGCTGAACCCCGACGGCATCTTCCTCTCGAACGGCCCCGGCGATCCAGAGCCGTGCGACTACGCGATTCGCGCAACGCGTGAATTCATCGAGCGCGGCATTCCTACGTTCGGCATTTGCCTGGGTCACCAGATCATGGGTCTCGCCGTCGGCGCCAGGACCATGAAGATGAAGACGGGCCATCACGGCGCGAATCATCCGGTGAAGGACCTCGAAAACGGCCGCGTGGTGATCACGTCGCAGAACCACGGTTTTGCAGTCGATGCATCCACGCTCCCCGCCAACGCAAAGGTCACGCACACGTCGCTGTTCGACGGCACGCTGCAGGGCTTCGCGCTCACCGACAAGCCCGCATTCTGCTTCCAGGGACATCCGGAGGCATCGCCGGGACCGAACGATATTGCGTACTTGTTCGACCGCTTTGTCGGCCTGATGGAAGCGCAGAAAGTCGCGGCTTGATCGACGCATTTGAATCGACGCAGTTGGGTTGACGCAGCGACAAAACAGAACACGCAACACAATCATTGAGAGCAGTTATGCCGAAGCGGACAGACATCAAGAGCATCCTCATCATCGGCGCGGGACCGATCATCATCGGCCAGGCGTGCGAGTTCGATTATTCGGGCGCGCAGGCGTGCAAGGCGCTGCGCGAGGAAGGCTACAAGGTCATTCTCGTCAACAGCAATCCCGCGACGATCATGACCGACCCGAATACGGCCGACGTGACGTATATCGAGCCGATCACGTGGGAAGTGGTCGAGCGCATCATCGATAAAGAACGCCCCGACGCCATCCTCCCGACCATGGGCGGACAAACCGCGCTGAATTGCGCGCTGGATCTGTTCCATCACGGCGTGCTGGAAAAGTACAAGGTCGAGTTGATCGGCGCGTCGCCGGAAGCCATCGACAAAGCCGAAGACCGGCAGAAGTTCAAGGAAGCGATGACGAAGATTGGCCTGGGTTCGGCCAAGTCGGGCATTGCGCATTCGATGGAAGAGGCGCTGCAGGTGCAGGCGGAGATCGCTGCGCAGACGGGCAGCGGCGGCTACCCCACTGTGATTCGTCCTTCGTTCACGCTGGGCGGATCGGGCGGCGGCATTGCCTATAACAAGGAAGAGTTCGAGGAGATTTGCCGTCGCGGGCTGGACCTGTCGCCCACGCGCGAATTGTTGATCGAAGAGTCGCTGCTCGGCTGGAAAGAGTTCGAGATGGAAGTCGTCCGCGATACCAAGGACAACTGCATCATTGTCTGCTCGATCGAAAACCTGGACCCGATGGGCGTGCATACCGGCGACTCCATCACGGTCGCGCCGGCGCAAACGCTCACCGACAAGGAATACCAGATCCTGCGCAACGCATCGCTCGCGGTGCTGCGCGAGATCGGCGTGGACACGGGCGGCTCGAACGTGCAGTTCGCGATCAACCCGAAAGACGGCCGCATGGTCGTGATCGAGATGAACCCGCGTGTGTCGCGTTCGTCGGCGCTGGCATCGAAGGCGACAGGTTTCCCGATTGCCAAGGTCGCCGCGAAGTTGGCCGTCGGCTACACGCTCGACGAGCTGAAGAACGAGATCACGGGCGGTCAGACGCCGGCATCGTTCGAACCGACCATCGACTATGTGGTGACCAAGATCCCGCGTTTCGCGTTCGAAAAATTCCGCGAAGCCGATGCACGCCTGACAACGCAAATGAAGTCGGTCGGCGAAGTGATGGCAATTGGCCGCACGTTCCAGGAATCGTTCCAGAAGGCGTTGCGCGGTCTGGAAGTGGGTGTCGACGGACTCGACGAAAAGACCGCCAGCCGCGACGAAGTGATTCGTGAGATCGGCGAGCCGGGTCCGGACCGGATCTGGTTCCTGGGCGACGCGTTCCGTCTCGGGCTGACTGCTCAGGAAATCTTCGAAGAGACGTCGATCGATCCGTGGTTCCTCGCGCAGATCGAGCAAATCATCCAGAAGGAAAAGGCGCTTGGCGGCCGTACCGTCGACAGCCTGACCAGGGACGAAATGCTGTACCTGAAGCAGAGCGGGTTCTCGGATCGCCGCCTGGCGAAGTTGCTGGGCTCCGATCAGACGGCCGTGCGCAAACATCGTCACGCATTGAAGGTGCGTCCGGTTTACAAGCGCGTGGACACATGCGCCGCCGAATTCGCGACGAAGACCGCTTACATGTACTCGACCTACGAGGACGAGTGCGAAGCGAATCCGACGGATAAAAAGAAGATCATGGTCCTGGGCGGCGGTCCGAACCGGATCGGGCAGGGCATCGAATTCGATTATTGCTGCGTGCACGCAGCTTTGGCGATGCGCGAAGACGGCTATGAAACCATCATGGTCAACTGCAATCCAGAGACCGTTTCCACCGACTACGACACGTCCGATCGCCTGTACTTCGAATCGCTGACGCTCGAAGACGTGCTTGAAATCGTGGAGCTGGAAAAGCCGGTTGGCGTGATCGTGCAGTATGGCGGCCAGACGCCGTTGAAGCTCGCGCTGGACCTCGAAGCGAACGGTGTACCGATTGTCGGAACATCGCCGGACATGATCGATGCCGCCGAAGACCGCGAGCGTTTTCAGAAGCTGTTGCAGGACCTGAACCTGCGCCAGCCGCCGAACCGTACGGCGCGCGCCGAAGACGAAGCACTGCGTCTCGCCGAGGAAATCGGCTATCCGCTGGTCGTGCGCCCGTCGTACGTGCTTGGCGGTCGCGCGATGGAAATCGTCCACGAGCCGCGCGATCTCGAACGCTACATGCGCGAAGCCGTGAAGGTGTCGCACGATTCGCCGGTGCTGCTCGACCGTTTCCTGAACGACGCCATCGAATGCGATGTGGACTGCATCTCGGATGGCGAGGCGGTGTTCATTGGCGGCGTAATGGAGCATATCGAACAGGCGGGCGTGCATTCCGGCGACTCGGCTTGCTCGCTGCCGCCGTATTCGCTGTCGCAGGAAACCATCGATGAACTCAAGCGCCAGACCGGCGCCATGGCGCGTGCGCTGAACGTGGTCGGCCTGATGAACGTGCAGTTCGCGATCCAGCAAGTGCCGCGTGAAGACGGCACGAAGCAGGACGTGATCTACGTGCTCGAAGTGAATCCGCGTGCTTCGCGCACGGTGCCGTATGTATCGAAGGCGACGGGTTTGCCGCTGGCGAAAATCGCCGCTCGCGCGATGGTCGGCCAGAAGCTGTCGGCGCAAGGCATCACGAAGGAAGTGATCCCGCCGTATTTCAGCGTCAAGGAAGCGGTGTTTCCGTTCGTGAAATTCCCGGCGGTCGATCCGGTCCTCGGACCTGAAATGCGTTCGACGGGTGAAGTCATGGGCGTGGGCCGCACATTCGGCGAGGCGCTCTTCAAGTCGCAACTTGCGGCCGGATCGCGCTTGCCGGAAAGCGGCACGGTTCTCCTGACCGTAATGGACGCCGACAAGCAAAAGGCCGTGGAAGTCGCGACCATGCTGCACGAACTCGGCTATCCGATTGTCGCAACCAAGGGCACGGCTGCGGCTATCGAAGCGGCGGGCGTTCCGGTCAAGGTCGTGAACAAGGTGAAAGATGGCCGTCCGCACATCGTGGACATGATCAAAAATGGTGAAATTGCGCTGGTTTTCACGACCGTGGATGAAACGCGCGCCGCAATCGCCGATTCCCGCTCGATCCGCATGAGCGCGCAAGCGAACAAGGTCACGTACTACACGACCATGTCCGGCGCCCGTGCGGCGGTCGAAGGCCTCCGATATCTGAAGGACCTGGAAGTCTATGATTTACAAGGACTGCATGCTCGCCTAAACTAAGGCTTCAGATTCGAGTCTCAGCAGTATCAGCAGTCTCCATATGAAGTCTAAGTATCAAGGGCCGCGGTTAAGCGGCGTCTCCCATATTTACCGGGAGATGCACTTAACCGCGGTAATTTTTTTACGTCTGCATTTTTGCGTAATGAGTTGGTTATGAGCACAGTTCCTTTGACTAAACGTGGCGCAGCGTTGCTGCGCGACGAATTGCAACATTTGAAATCCGTAGAACGCCCGTCGGTCGTCAACTCGATCGCCGAAGCGCGCGCACAGGGCGACTTGTCGGAAAACGCAGAGTACGACGCTGCCAAAGAGAAGCAGGGCTTCATTGAAGGCCGGATTGCCGAGCTCGAGTCGAAGCTGGCAGGCGCGCAAGTCATCGATCCGACCGAGGTGGAAGCCGACGGCCGCGTGATCTTCGGCGCGACCGTCGAGCTGGAAGACCTGGATTCGGGCAATTCGGTGACCTATCAGATCGTCGGCGACGACGAAGCCGACATCGATCACGGCCTCGTGTCGATCAGCTCGCCTATAGCACGTGCGCTGATTGGCAAGACGGAGGGCGATGTTGCGTCGGTGCAGGCACCGAGCGGCGCGCGCGAATACGAAGTCATTGCGGTCAAGTACGTCTGATGGCTCATCGATTCTTTCGGATCGTCGCCATGATCTGGGTCGGCAGCGTGCTGGCCCTGGGTTACATCGCAGCACCCGTGCTGTTCAGCATGCTCGACCGGACCTCCGCGGGTTCGGTCGCGGCGCAGCTTTTTCGCATCGAGGGCATGCTGGGCATAGTGTGCGCGCTGGTGCTGTTGGTCATGGCGAATCGCCTGGTACGTACGGGTTTCGATGAGTACAAGCGGACGCGCTGGGTGATCGCGGGCATGCTGCTGTGCGTGCTGATCGGCTATTTTGCCTTGCAGCCGTTCATGAACGCCTTGCGTGTGGCGGCACAAGAGGGCGGGATGGAACTCGCGCAGTCACCGTATGCAAGCCGGTTCGGCATGCTGCACGGGGTATCGAGCGCGTTTTACCTGATCGAGAGTGTGTTGGGACTGGTCCTGTTCTGGCGCCTTCCGCCGGGACGGTTCCCTGCGCAAACCGCGGTTCCGAAGGGAAAGACAGCCAGCGTCGCAGCACGTCGCGCACGCGGCTGAAAAAAAGCCGGTGGGATCCGAGCTGATCGGATCACACCGGCTTTTTGCTTTCCGGGCGAACCCGGAACGGCTTACTTCGACGACTGATGGTGGCGCTTGGCGCTCGGCAGACGTTTCTTTGCACGCTTCACGTTGCCGCCGGCGGTGACGCGTTCATTGCCACGAACCAGCAGTTTCTGCTTTTTCGGCTTGCGGACCACCGGTGCATCGCGGGTGATCTTCACGACCTTCACCACGCGCGGGGCGCGGCCTTTCGTGGATGCATCGGCAGCTTCACCCGCGCTCGGCGGCGCAACGCGATTCGCGCCGCGCACGCCAGCCGTGCCGGTTTTGCGTGCAGGCGCAGCGTCGTCTTCCGGACGCCACACCACGAGAAGTTTGCCGATCTGCTGGACTGGAGCCGCGCCCAGGCGATCACAGATTTCGGCGTAAGCGGCGACGCGGGATTCGCGGTCATCGCCGAAAACCCGGATCTTGATGAGCTGATGCGCGGCGAGGTGGACTTCGATCTCGGCGAGCACGGCCTCGGTCAGCCCTTCGCCGCCAATGAGTACAACGGGCTTGAGCGCGTGAGCTTGGGAGCGCAGGTCGGCGCGTTGGGCAGGAGAAAGTTTAAGAGCTGACATGAGAAGTAACGGACTCGACTAAAATGAGGGGCGACGTAGCGTAAAAGCGGCTGAACGGTCGCGATCGCAATAACAAAGACGGGCAGGGCGGAACGCCTTGCTCGGAACATGACGGACGGCGCGAGGTGTGGCGGCGAGCAAACGGACTTGATTTTAACGAATCTTTAATCGCCGAAGCTCAGGTATTGCGCCGGCCAATTCGGCTGGAATGCCTTGCCGGTTGGCTGCTTCCGGCTACCATCCCGCGCGCACCACAAGGCGCAACGTCGCCGAAACCGGCTGTCCATATACACGAAGGCTGCTTCAAATTTGAGCAGCAGCCCGAATTAGACGCGTATTATCCGCTAAAAGTACAGCTTCACGCAGCAAGAGTTCATTCTTAATGGCAAAAAACCGCTTCAACTACTCGTGGCTGCACGACCACATCAATGACCCGTACGTGAAACTCGCGCAGCGCGAGGGGTATCGGGCGCGCGCCGCGTACAAGCTGAAGGAGATCGACGAGCAGGACAAGCTGATCAAGCCGGGGCAGATCATCGTGGATCTGGGGTCGACTCCGGGAAGCTGGAGCCAGTATGTGCGCAACAAGCTGGCCAAAGGGGCGAACCGCGGTGACACACGCGAAGGCGGGATAGATGGCAAGATAATTGCGCTCGATCTCCTGCCCATGGAACCCATTGCCGATGTTACGTTTTTCCAGGGTGACTTTCGGGAAGACGCGGTGTTGGATCAACTGAAAGAATTGGTCGGGGATCATCAAGTCGATCTTGTAATCTCGGACATGGCCCCCAACCTCTCAGGTGTTGCGAGTGCGGATGCCGCCCGGATGGAGCATTTGTGTGATCTGGCGCTGGAATTTTCGCAAAACCACCTGAAACCGGATGGTGCGCTGCTGGTTAAATGTTTTCACGGCAGCGGTTATAGTCAGATTGTGGAAAAGTTCAAGCATCAATTCAAAATCGTCGCGCCACGCAAGCCTAAGGCGTCGCGCGACAAATCGTCCGAAACGTTTATTTTGGGCAGGCAACTCAAGCGTCGTGAGTGAGAGTTGCCGGCGAAACCGCCTCGGAGGAGCTTGTGTCCAACGAGCGTTTTTGCCGAAAGGGTCCAAGAATCGGATCCGGCCGCTATCTTCGTGCTAGTCAAAGGTTATAGCAGGGGCTTGCGGTCTGGATTAGAATGCTTTCGTGGTGCCGCAAGGCGAATGTAGGCGCCCGTCTATGAGTGAAGGAGTGGTGCTTTGAACAACAATATGTTTTCTAAGGCAGCGGTGTGGCTGGTTATCGCACTGGTGCTGTTCACGGTGTTCAAGCAGTTCGACAAACCCCGCGTCCAGGAAGGTGTGTCGTATTCGCAGTTCATGGACGACGCGAAGACCGGTAAGGTCAAGACCGTTACCGTGCAGGGCCGTAATCTCACCGTCACCCCCGCAGATGGTCAGAAATACCAGATCGTGTCGCCTGGCGACATCTGGATGGTCGGCGACCTGATGAAGTACGGCGTTCAGGTCAGCGGCAAGGCTGACGACGAACCCAACGCGCTCGTTTCTGCGCTGTATTACCTTGGACCGACGATCCTGATCATCGGTTTCTGGTTCTTCATGATGCGGCAGATGCAGGGCGGCGGGAAGGGCGGGGCGTTTTCGTTCGGCAAGTCGCGAGCGCGGCTGATCGACGAGAACAACAACGCAATCAACTTCACCGATGTCGCTGGTTGTGACGAAGCGAAGGAAGAAGTTTCCGAGCTTGTCGACTTCCTGCGCGATCCACAGAAATTCCAGAAGCTCGGCGGGCGAATTCCGCGCGGCGTGCTGCTGGTCGGGCCTCCGGGCACGGGTAAGACGCTGCTGGCGCGCGCCATTGCTGGCGAAGCCAAGGTGCCGTTCTTCAGCATCTCCGGTTCTGACTTCGTGGAAATGTTCGTGGGTGTTGGCGCCGCACGGGTGCGCGACATGTTCGAACAGGCGAAGAAACATGCGCCTTGTATCGTGTTCATCGACGAAATCGATGCTGTGGGCCGTCATCGTGGCGCCGGCATGGGCGGCGGTAACGACGAACGCGAACAGACGTTGAACCAGATGCTGGTTGAAATGGACGGCTTCGAAGCGAACTCTGGCGTGATCGTGATCGCTGCAACCAACCGTTCTGACGTACTGGACAAGGCGTTGCTGCGCCCGGGCCGTTTTGACCGTCAGGTTTATGTCGGTCTTCCGGACATTCGCGGTCGCGAACACATCATGAAGGTGCACCTGCGCAAGGTGCCGATCTCGAACGACGTCGATGCTTCGGTGATTGCACGGGGTACGCCGGGCTTCTCGGGCGCCGATCTGGCGAATCTCGTGAACGAAGCTGCGCTGTTCGCAGCGCGCCGCGGCAAGCGAATCGTCGAGATGGCAGATTTCGAAGACGCGAAGGACAAGATTTTCATGGGCCCGGAGCGCAAGTCGGCTGTGATGCGCGAAGAAGAGCGCCGGAATACGGCCTATCACGAGTCGGGTCACGCAGTGGTGGCGAAGTTGCTGCCTCACGCAGATCCGGTGCACAAGGTTTCCATCATGCCGCGTGGCTGGGCGTTGGGGATCACGTGGCAGTTGCCGGAACACGATCGCGTGAATCTGTATCGCGACAAGATGCTCGAGGAAATCGCCATTCTGTTCGGCGGCCGTGCAGCGGAAGAAGTGTTCCTGAACTCCATGTCCACGGGTGCTTCGAACGATTTCGAGCGCGCGACCAAGATGGCGCGTGACATGGTGACGCGTTACGGTATGTCGGATGTGCTCGGCACGATGGTGTATGTCGATACCGAGCAGGACGGCATGTTCGGCAAGATGGCGTCGAAGACGGTATCCGAAGCCACGCAGCAAAAGGTCGATGCCGAAATTCGCCGGATTCTCGACGACCAATACGGCCTCGCTCGCAAACTGCTGGAAGACAACCGCGACAAGGTCGAATCCATGACGAAGGCGCTGCTGGAATGGGAAACCATCGACGCAGAACAGATCAGCGACATCATGGGCGGTCGTCCGCCGCGGCCGCCGAAGAACCTGCCGCCGCCGTCAAGCGATCCGTCTGCTGGTGGCGGCAATACCGGTGCGGAAGTCAAGCCGGGTAACACGACAGCGCCTGCTTCTGCCTGACGTGATTCCAGAGTAGTTTCGAAGGGCTGGTGTGTTGTTCACACCAGCCCTTTTTCTTTCTTGAGATCACCGTCTTGAGCAACACCTATTTAGCTACAGCCATGCAAACCGTCGCGGACCCTCTTCAGTGTGGCCGATTCACGCTCACCTTCGAGCGTCCGCTCATCATGGGAATATTGAACGTCACGCCGGACTCGTTTTCAGACGGCGGCCGGTTTGTCGCACGTGATGCCGCGCTGGCTCAAGCGGAGACGATGATTCGCGATGGCGCCGACATCCTCGATATTGGCGGCGAATCCACGCGCCCCGGCGCACCACCCGTGCCGCTGGACGAGGAACTGGAGCGCGTGATCCCGGTGATCGAGGCATTGCGGTCAACAGGCGTGCCGCTTTCCATCGATACCTACAAACCTGCCGTGATGCGTGCCGCACTGACTGCCGGCGCGGACATGATCAACGATATCTGGGGGTTTCGTCGTGAGGGCGCGTTCGATGCCGTCAAGGACAGCGCCTGCGGTCTGTGCGTAATGCACATGCTCGGCGAACCCGGGACCATGCAGAAGCATGAGCCGGTCTATCGGAATGTCGTGGCGGAAGTGCGCGAGTTTTTCGACGAACGTGTGCGCACGTTGACCGAGGCCGGCATTGCGCTAAATCGCATCTGTCTTGATCCCGGATTTGGCTTCGGCAAGTCCGTGACGGTTCATAATTACGACTTATTGGCGAATTTCGCCGGTACGCAGCCTGTGAACATGAACCTGCCGTTGCTGGCAGGGATGTCGCGCAAGTCGATGCTGGGCGCAGTGACTGGCCGGACTCAGCCGTCCGAACGGGTGGCTGCAAGCGTGGCGGCAGCGGTGTGCGCGGTGGAACGGGGCGCGTCGATCATGCGCGTGCACGATGTCGCGGCCACCGCCGATGCGCTCAAGGTCTGGCAAGCAGTCCGGGAGGCTGCCAACCGCTCGCAGTAGCGCCAAGGCGAGACGGCGCGCACTATGCACGAATCAACACACAAATAGATGAAGCGCGTTCAGCGCGAGGAAACGAACAAGAAGATGGCACGTCGATATTTTGGAACCGATGGCATTCGCGGCAAGGTGGGTGAATCCCCGATCACGCCTGATTTTGTATTGCGGCTTGGGTACGCCGCCGGCAAGGTGCTGGCAGGTGCGGATCAGTGGGCGCAACGCGGCAACCGGCCGACTGTGTTGATCGGCAAGGACACGCGGGTCTCCGGCTATATGCTCGAGGCGGCGCTGGAATCGGGATTTTCAGCGGCAGGCGTCGACGTCATGCTGGCCGGTCCGATTCCGACGCCGGGCGTTGCGTACCTGACACGCGCGTTGCGCCTCGCCGCAGGCGTGGTGATCAGCGCCTCGCACAACCCGTATTACGACAACGGCATCAAGTTTTTCTCCGCCGATGGCAACAAGCTCCCTGACGAAGTCGAGTTGCAGATCGAAGCGCAGCTCGACGAACCCATGTCCTGCGCGCCTTCCGAACTGCTCGGCAAGGCTCGCCGGCTGGACGATGCGCGCGGCCGCTACATCGAATTCTGCAAAAGCACCTTCCCGGCGAGTTTCGATTTGCATGGGCTGAAGCTCGTCGTCGACTGCGCGCATGGCGCCGCGTACGACGTCGCGCCGCAAGTCTTCCACGAACTCGGCGCCGAAGTGGTGACCATCGGTGTATCGCCGAACGGCTTCAACATCAATGATGGCGTGGGCGCGACCGCCCCCGACGCGCTCGTGAAAGCGGTGAAGGAGCATCGGGCGCATATCGGCATTGCACTCGATGGCGACGCCGACCGGCTCCAGATCGTCGATGCGTCCGGTCGTTTGTACAACGGCGACGAATTGCTCTACGTGCTGGTCAACGACCGGATCGCAACCGACGGAAAGATCGATGGCGCCGTCGGCACGCTGATGACGAACATGGCCGTGGAAGTGGCGCTTAAACAAGCCGGCGTGAAGTTCGTGCGCGCGGCGGTGGGTGACCGTTACGTTCTCGAAAAGCTGCGCGAAAACAACTGGGTCCTGGGCGCGGAAGGCTCGGGCCACATCTTGTCGCTGGACCGGCATTCCACTGGCGACGGCATTGTCTCCGCACTGCTCGTGCTCGCAGCGGTCAAGCGCAGCGGCCGGGCGCTGGCAGATTTGCTGGAAGGCGTGAGCCTGTTCCCGCAAAAGCTGATCAACGTGCGCATGAGCCCCGGCGCGGACTGGAAGAGCAGCGACGCGATCAGCCGCGCTATCGCCGATGCCGAGCGCGAGCTGGAATCGAAGGGACGCGTACTGATCCGCGCCTCAGGAACCGAGCCGGTGCTGCGCGTCATGGTCGAGGCGGCGTCGCAGACCGAAGCGGTCAGACACGCTGAAAACATCGCCAAGGTCGTGAAGGAAGCAACGACCTGAGTTTTGCAGACGCGTCCGCGTCAAACAACAATGCCACGGCCAAAAGCGTGGCATTTTTTCATGCGCACGCCCGAAAGCACGGCAAACGTATGCGTCCAGGCTCATAAGTAAAACTTTCAACCCGTAAGCACGTTGTCACGCTGGCTTCATCGTTCGTCATCGAAGTGTCACACAGAGACCCTATTCTTCGCGGTGTCGAGCCACTTGCTCACAACCCTGGAGATCACATGAAATTGATGCACACCGCGCTCGCAGGCATCGTCGGCGCAATGTTTGCCTTGTCAGCACAAGCTGCCGACATCACCGGCGCGGGCAGCACCTTCGCAGCACCGATTTACACGAAATGGGCCGATACGTACCAGAAGTCGGGCGGCGGCAAGGTCAATTACCAGGGTATCGGTTCGTCGGGCGGCATCAAGCAAATCATCGCAAAGACGGTGGATTTCGCTGGCTCGGACGCACCTTTGAAAGACGACGAACTGGCAAAGCAGGGGCTTTTCCAGTTCCCGACAGTGGTTGGCGGCGTGGTGCCGACGATCAATGTTCCGGGTATCAAGCCGGGCGAACTGACGTTGTCGGGTGAAGTGCTCGGCGACATCTATCTCGGCAAGATCAAGAAGTGGAACGACCCGGCGATCGCCGCGCTTAACCCGAAGGTCAAGCTGCCGGATACCGACATCGCCGTGGTGCGCCGCGCCGACGGTTCGGGCACGAGCTTCATCTGGACGAACTACTTGTCCAAGGTGAACGCCGAGTGGAAGAGCAAGGTAGGCGAAGGCTCGACGGTCAACTGGCCGACGGGCACGGGCGGCAAGGGTAACGACGGCGTTGCTGCATTCGTTCAGCGTTTGCCGGGTGCGATCGGTTACGTGGAATGGGCGTACGCTAAACAGAACAAGATGACGTACGTCGACTTGAAGAACGCAGCAGGCGCCGTGGTCGAGCCGAAGACGGAAACGTTCAAGGCAGCGGCAGCAAGCGCAGACTGGTCGAAGTCGTTCTACCAGATCCTGACGAATGAGCCGGGCAAGGACGCATGGCCGATCGTCGGCGCCACGTTCGTGTTGCTGCACACGACGCAGGAAAAGGAAGCACAGGGCGCGGAAACGCTGAAGTTCTTCGGCTGGGCGTTCAAGAACGGTACGCAAGCTGCGAACGATCTCGATTACATCCCGCTGCCTGACTCGGTGACCGCCGAAATCGAAACGCAGTGGAAGGCGAAGGTCAAGGACGCGTCGGGCAAGGCAGTCGTGCAGTAAGTTGCATTCAGGCATCAAGCAACACGTTCTGGCTTTTTAGTCCGTTATGCCGCGCGGCATCCGCCGCGCGGTCCTTCCGAAGGCTCCCATGTCGGACATCAACCTCGCATCGACTCCGCCCGCAAGCCGCGCCCAGCGTGCTCCGGGACAACTCGGTGATATCGTTTTCGGCAGCCTGACACGGCTCGCCGCCGTGATCACATTGTTGCTGCTGGGCGGCATCATCGTGTCGCTGGTGGTGGCTTCGCTGCCTACGCTGCAAAAATTCGGTCTCAGTTTTCTCTGGCGCTCCGAGTGGGATCCACAAGCGGATGCCTTTGGCGCGCTCGTGCCTATCTACGGCACCATTGCTACATCGATCATTGCCTTGATCATCGCCGTGCCGGTGAGCTTCGGCATTGCGCTCTTCCTGACCGAGCTCGCGCCTGCATGGCTGCGCCGGCCGCTGGGCGTTGCGATCGAATTGCTCGCGGCAATTCCTTCGATTGTGTATGGCATGTGGGGTCTGCTCGTCTTCTCGCCCATCTTCGCGACGTACTTCGAGAAGCCGCTCGGCCATTTGCTCGGCAATGTCTGGTTTATCGGCCGGTTCTTTCAGGGGCCGCCCATCGGTATCGGTATTCTGTGTGCGGGCGTGATCCTCGCGATCATGATCATTCCGTACATCGCGGCGGTGATGCGCGATGTGTTCGAAGTCACGCCCGTGCTGCTCAAGGAGTCGGCGTACGGGATCGGCTGCACGACCTGGGAAGTGATGTGGAAGATCGTGTTGCCGTTCACGCGCACTGGTGTGATTGGCGGCGTGATGCTCGGTCTGGGCCGCGCACTCGGCGAGACAATGGCGGTGACGTTCGTGATCGGCAATACGAATCTGCTCGATAACGTCTCGCTGTTTTCCCCGGGCAACAGCATTACGTCGGCGCTTGCGAACGAATTTGCTGAAGCGAGCCCGGGCCTGCATACGTCGGCGCTGATGGAACTCGGGCTGATCCTGTTCCTGATCACGTTCATCGTGCTGTCGTTGTCCAAGCTGATGCTGCTTCGCCTTGAAAAAGGGGAGGGCGGAAAATGAGCCAGCCCACGATGCAATTCCCCGGCTCCGGCAATCCGGAGCGTGAAGCCGCCACGCGGATCAAGCTGCAGCGCCGCCGGCGCGGCAAGAACGTGGTTGCGCTGGTGTTGTCGCTGGCAGCCATGGCGTTTGGTCTGTTGTGGCTCGTATGGATTCTTTTCACCACGGTCCGCTTGGGCGTGGGCGGTTTGTCTGTCGAACTCTTCACGCAGAACACGCCGCCGCCTAATACGGATGGCGGCGGTTTGCTCAACGCGATTGTCGGCAGCCTGATGCTGGTGGGACTCGCAACGTTCATTGGTACGCCGCTTGGCGTACTGGCAGGCGTCTATCTCGCCGAATATGGCGACAAGCGCTGGCTTGCGAGTGTCACGCGATTCATCAACGACATCCTGTTGTCGGCGCCGTCGATTGTGATCGGCCTGTTCGTGTATGCGATCGTGGTGGCACATTCGGGACGCTTCAGCGGCTGGGCCGGCGTGATCGCGCTGGCGCTGCTGCAGATTCCGATCGTGATCCGTACGACCGAAAACATGCTGCGGCTCGTGCCCAACGCGCTGCGCGAAGCGGCCTTTGCACTCGGTACGCCGAAGTGGAAGATGGTGACATCGATCACGCTGAAGGCATCGGTGAGCGGCATTGTGACGGGTGTCCTGCTCGCCGTCGCCCGCATAACCGGTGAGACCGCGCCGCTCTTGTTCACGGCGTTGTCGAACCAGTTCTTCTCGTGGGACATGAGCCAGCCGGTCGCCAACTTGCCGGTCACCATCTACAAGTTCGCGATGAGCCCGTTCCCCCAATGGCAAGCGCTCGCGTGGGCCGGTGTGTTCCTGATCACGCTCGGCGTGCTCGGTCTGAACATCCTCGCTCGCTCGATCTTCTCGAAAAAATAAGGCGGAAACCCTTCCATGAACACAGTCGCAAGCGATGTGAGCACCCGGAACGCTAATCCGGCCACCGATATGAACACGAACCCAGTAGAACGCGGCGCCGTGCCGGGCAGCTTCAAGCCGACGCACCACGCGCCCCCGGTTGGATCGATGAAACCGAAGATCGAGGTGAACAACCTCAACTTCTTCTACAACAAGTTTCATGCGCTGAAGAACATCAACCTGCGCATTCCCGAGCACAAGGTGACCGCGTTCATCGGCCCGTCGGGATGCGGCAAGTCCACGCTGCTGCGTACCTTCAACAAGATGTACGCGCTTTATCCGGAGCAGCGCGCGGAAGGCGAGATCCTGATGGACGGCAACAACCTGCTCGATACACGCCGCGACATCTCGCTCTTGCGTGCTCGCGTGGGCATGGTGTTCCAGAAGCCGACGCCGTTTCCCATGTCGATCTACGACAACATCGCGTTTGGCGTGAAGATGTTCGAGCAACTGTCGCGCTCGGAGATGGACGACCGCGTTGAATGGGCGCTGACGAAAGCGGCGCTGTGGAACGAAGTGAAGGACAAGCTGCAGCAAAGCGGCTACGGCTTGTCAGGCGGCCAGCAGCAGCGTCTTTGCATCGCGCGCGGCATTGCGATCCGTCCGGAAGTGCTGTTGCTCGACGAACCGTGTTCGGCGCTCGACCCTATTTCCACGGGCCGGATCGAAGAGTTGATCGCCGAACTGAAGAACGACTATACGGTGGTCATCGTCACGCACAACATGCAGCAGGCGGCGCGTTGTTCGGACTACACTGCATATATGTATCTGGGCGAATTGATCGAATTCGGCGATACGGAAAAGATCTTCATCAAGCCGTCCCGCAAGGAAACGGAAGACTACATCACCGGCCGTTTTGGTTGAATGCATAACGGGCTAAAAAAGGACTTCAGGAGCACATATGTCCGATAAACATTTGTCGAGCCAATTCGATGCCGATCTGAACGCGGTTTCGTCGAAGGTGCTGGAAATGGGCGGCTTGGTCGAGTCGCAGATCATCAACGCCATGCAGGCGCTCAATGCGTTCGACATGGATATTGCCGACAAGGTGATTCTGGCCGAGCAGCGCCTGAATACCATGGAAGTCGAGATCGACGAAGAATGCAGCAACATCATCGCGCGCCGTCAGCCGGCTGCGCGTGACTTGCGTTTGTTGATGGCGATATCGAAGACCATTACGAATCTCGAACGCGCCGGCGACGAAGCCGAGAAGATCGCCAAGCGCGTGAAGCGTATCAACGAAGACGGCATGGGCCGCAACGTGAACATCGCGGAAATCAAGTTGTCCGGCGAAATGGCGGTGTCCATCTTGCGACGCGCGCTCGATGCATTCGCGCGCCTGGATACGGTCGCCGCTGCGCAGATCGTGCGTGACGACAAAGCCATCGACGAAGAATTCCGTGCGTTCGTGCGCAAGCTCGTGACGTACATGATGGAAGATCCGCGCATGATTTCAGCGGGACTCGACTACTTGTTCATCGCGAAAGCGGTCGAACGGATCGGCGATCACGCAAAGAACATTGCTGAATTCATTATTTACATTGTGAAGGGTACGGATGTCCGCCATGTGTCGCGCGATCAACTCGAACGCGAAGCACTGAGCTGAGATTCAAGTAGTTCCCACTGACGAAAGTTCACTTACGCGAAGAAGGTTACAGAGGTGCCGATGCCCAGCAGCATTCTCGTTATAGAAGACGAACCCGCGATTTCCGAATTGATTTCGGTGAATCTGCAACACGCGGGCCATTGCCCCATTCGTGCTTATAACGCGGAGCAGGCGCAAAACCTGATCAGCGACGTATTGCCGGACCTGGTGCTTCTCGACTGGATGTTGCCGGGTAAATCCGGCATCGCCTTTGCTCGGGAATTACGCGGCAACGAACGCACGAAACACATTCCGATCATCATGCTCACTGCCCGCGGCGACGAGCAGGACAAAGTGCTCGGACTTGAAATCGGCGCGGACGATTATGTGACCAAGCCGTTTTCTCCTAAAGAGCTGATGGCGCGGATCAAGGCGGTATTGCGCCGGCGCGCGCCGCAATTGACAGAAGACGTGGTGGCCATCAACGGCTTGCGTCTCGATCCGGCGACGCATCGCGTGGCGGCGCATTCCAATGGTCATCCCGACGATATCAAGCTGGATCTTGGTCCGACCGAATTCCGTCTACTGCATTTTTTCATGACGCATCCGGAACGTGTGCATAGCCGCACGCAATTGCTAGATCAGGTCTGGGGCGATCATGTGTTCGTCGAAGAGCGGACGGTGGACGTGCATATCAAGCGTTTGCGCGCGGCTTTAAAGCCCGCCGGTTGCGATGCTATGATTGAAACGGTTCGTGGCAGTGGGTACCGGCTGGCCAAGAGCGCTTGATCCGCGCGCTCGTGTAATGCATGAAACCCGCGACCAATAGGGGTCGTGGGCTCGCGTGGCAATTATCTCGATCCGCTAATTCATGAATATCATCTGGACGCGGTCTCTCGTGTCCCTCGCGTTACTCGCGATATTGAGCGTGATCGTTGGTGCGCTGTTTGGTTTGCGCACCGCGCTGTGTTTTGCGCTCGTGATGCTGGTCCTGCAAGCCTTGTTCACCACCTTTCATACTCAGCGCCTCTGGCGCCTGCTCGACGCGCCCGTGTACGGCGAAGTGCCGAGCGCGCCCGGCGTGTGGGGCGAGATTTATTATCGGCTGCACAAGCTTGCCAAGCGCTGGCACGCGCAAGTGCGTCAGGTCGAGCAGCAGCATTCGCGGTTCATCCAGGGCATTCAGGCGTCGCCGAATGGCGTGGCGATGCTCGACGATACCGATCAGATCGAGTGGTGCAACGCCATTGCTGAAACGCATTTTGGCCTCGATGCAAAACGCGACCTGCGCCAGCATATAACCCATCTCGTGCGCCAGCCGGACTTCGTCCGGTACCTTGCCTCGCAGCATTACGAGGAAGTGCTGATCATGCGTGGAATGGGCTTGAACCGGCAGCACGTGCTGTCCGTGCAGATATTCCCCTACGGTGAAAATCGCAAGCTGATTCTTACGCAGGATATAACCGAGCTGGAGAGAACGGATTCCATGCGGCGCGATTTTGTCGCGAACGTTTCGCATGAGTTGAAGACGCCGTTGACTGTCTTGTCCGGTTTTCTTGAAACCATGCGCGAGATCCCGCTAAACGAATCGGACCGTGCACGTTATCTGGAAATGATGGAGCAGCAATCGGCGCGTATGCAGAACATCGTGCGTGATTTGCTGGTGCTGGCCAATCTCGAAGGCGATGGCAAACCTCCGAGCGACGACGTGCTCGACATGCGCGCGGTTTTGCGTCATCTGGAAGAGGACGCCGACAATTTATCGAGCGGCCGGCACCGGATCACGTTCAACGTCGATGAAGCGCTCACCGTGTCCGGATCTGAAACCGAGATCGTCAGCGCGCTCGGCAATCTGGTGACAAACGCCATTCGATACACACCCGATGGCGGCACCATCGACGTCACGTGGCAGCGCGTTCGTGACCGCGCGCTATTTTCCGTGCGGGATAGCGGGCTCGGCATTCCGGCCGAACACATTCCGCGTTTGACGGAGCGGTTTTATCGTGTGGATAGAAGCCGGTCTCGCGATACCGGCGGCACGGGTCTGGGTCTCGCTATCGTCAAGCATGTATTGCAGCGCCATCACGCGGACCTGGAAATCAAAAGCGAAGAAGGGCGCGGCAGTACATTCCTGGTCAAGTTTCCGGCGGCGCGCACTTCACTGAGGAAGTCGATCGCGGCCTGACGCGCCGCGTTCTCTTTCGTTTCAGGAACAGAACTTCGTAAGCAACCCGAGCTGCGCGTTGCGCATGGCTTTGCCCGGCCGTCGCCGCCTGTAGTGCCCATCGCTTTGCATGAGCCACGCGGACTGGTTATCGCCGAGAAACGCCGATAAACCTTCCGCAATGACGCGCCGTTTCAACCGCCGGTCTTTCACCGGAAACGCCACTTCAACGCGCCGGAAGAAGTTGCGGTCCATCCAGTCCGCGCTCGATAGATACACCTTCTCTTCACCGCCCGCATAAAAATAGAAGATGCGGTGATGCTCGAGAAAACGCCCGACAATCGACCGCACGGTGATGTTCTCGGACAGGTCTTCCACGCCCGGTTTCAACGCACACACGCCGCGCACGATCAGGTCGATCTTCACGCCCGCCTGGGACGCTTCATACAACGCGCCGATCACGGTGGGTTCGAGCAGCGCGTTCATCTTCGCGACGATTCGCGCCTTCCTGCCGGCGCGCGCGTTTTCAGCCTCGACGCGAATCGCTTCCATGAGATTCGGATGCAGCGTGAAAGGCGCTTGCCAAAGCTGATGCAATCGCAATTCGCCGCCGATGCCGGTGAGTTGCTGGAATACATGATGCACGTCTTCGCAGACTTCCTGGTTCGCCGTCATCATGCCGAAATCGGTATAAAGACGCGCCGTTCGCGGATGATAATTCCCCGTCCCAAGATGCGCATAACGCCTGAGCATCATCTTGCCGCCCTGCGACACGCGCCGCACGATCAGCATCATCTTCGCGTGGCATTTATGGCCAACCACGCCATACACCACGTGCGCGCCCACGGCCTCGAGCTGCGACGCCCAGTTGATGTTCGTCTCTTCATCGAAACGTGCAAGCAGCTCCACCACCACGGTCACTTCCTTGCCGTTGCGCGCGGCTTGCATCAGCGCGTCCATCAACGGCGAATCGGTTCCTGTGCGATAGATCGTCTGCTTGATCGCGACAACTTGCGGATCCTTGGCGGCCTGAAGCAACAATTCCAGCACGGGCTGAAAGCTCTCGTACGGATGATGTAGAAGCACGTCGCCTTTATCGATGACATCGAACATGTTGGACGCATTCGCGATCACGCTCGGCACAGCCGGAATGTGCGGGACGAACTTGAGATCGGGCCGGTCGACCATCTCGGGCAACTGCATCAGGCGCACGAGATTCACCGGCCCGTCCACGCGATAACAATCGCGGTCGTTCAGCTCGCTTTCATCCAGAAGCCTTCGAATCATGTGCGGAGGCGTTTCCGCCGATACCTCCAGGCGCACCGCATTGCCGAGGTGCCGCGCCGGCAATTCACCTTGCAGCGCGACGCGCAGGTTGGTGATTTCGTCTTCATCGACGAACAATTCGCTGTTGCGCGTGATCCGGAACTGGTTGCAGCTAAGCACGACCAGATGCGGAAACAACTGGTCGACAAAGCACTGCATCAGCGAGCTGAGCAATACGAACCCGTGCGGATATCCCGACAGCGCTTCAGGCATGCGCACGAGCCGGGGCAGTGCGCGCGGCGCCTGCACGATCCCCATGACCGCCTGCCGCCCGAACGCGTCCTTCCCCTCGAGTTCGATGACGAAGTTCAGGCTCTTGTTCAGCACGCGCGGAAACGGATGCGCGGGATCGAGCCCGATAGGCGTCAGCACCGGCAGCAATTCGTTATGGAAGTAGTCGCGCGCCCAGTTGGTCTGCGCTTCGGTCCATGACTCGACGCCGTGGAAATAGATGCCCTCGCTTTCAAGCGCGGGATAGACGATGTCCTGCAGCATTGCGTATTGCTGGTGGACCAGCCGGTGGGCGCGCTCGACTACTAGGTCGTACACGTGCTGCAGCGACATGCCATCGGGTGAAAGCGAGCCCGGGTTGTCGCGCATCTGTTCCTGCATGCCGGCCATGCGGACTTCGAAGAACTCATCGAGATTGCTGCTGGTGATGCAGATGAAGCGGAGCCGTTCGAGCAGCGGGACGGCGGTATCGGCGGCTTGCGACAATACGCGTTCGTTGAAGCCCAGAATGCCCAGTTCGCGGTTCAGAAGGGGATAGCGGTTGGACATCAGTATTAAAGGTGCGCGAAAAAACGGAATGTGCAAGGATCGCCCGGAATGAACCACAATATGATGACGTTTTTATGAATTCATGATGTCACGAATTTAACGCAGGGCGTGCGTAAGGTCGACCCTGGCGAGATTCGCCCGAGCGCACCTCAAAACCGATTTATCCTCCTATTTGTTTCATTTGCTTTTCAGCAGACCAGCACATCGGTCCGCCAGGAATTAAAATTGGCGCACTGCGGCACGCATTCAGTTTCATTGCGGCCCGGGACATGCAGGCGAATGCACGAACAACCCTACGGAACCTAAAAAATCGATGGTCAACTCACCTCATCTTTTGGCAGCCGTAGATCTCGGATCGAACAGCTTCAGGCTGATCGTCGGACGCGTTGAAGAGACGCCGTCAGGCAGCCCGATCTATCAGGTCGATGCGCTGCGCGAACCCGTGCGGCTGGCGGCGGGACTGTCACGCGACAAATTCCTCGATCGCGCCTCGCAATTACGCGGCTGGGACGCGCTGAAACGTTTCGGCGAGCGGCTGCGCGACTTCCATCCCGATCACGTGCGCGCGGTCGCGACCAACGCGCTGCGCGTGGCGAAGAACGCCGAGGAGTTTCTCGCCGAGGCGCAGAACGCACTTGGGTTTCCCATTGAAGTGATTGCGGGGCGCGAGGAGGCGCGGCTCATCTATGCGGGTGCCGCACACTCCGTGCCCGCGAGCGCCGGCAAACGGCTCGTGGTGGACATTGGCGGCGGATCGACGGAGTTCATCATCGGCTCGCATTACACGCCCATTCACATGGAAAGCCTTTATATAGGTTGTGTGAGCCATAGCCGGCAATTCTTTGCCGCTGGCAATGTGGATGAATACTCCATGCGCCAGGCCGAACTGGCTGCCAAGCGCGAGATCGAGATCATCTCCAGCGAGTACAAGCAGACCGGCTGGGACCAGGCGATCGGATCATCGGGCACGGCGCGCGCGCTCGCCGAATTGATCGAAGCGAACGGATTCAACGACCCCGGCATCACGCACGGCATTTCGCGCGGCGGTCTGGAACGGCTGAAAAAGGCGTTGATCAAGGCCGAGAACGTGAACCGTCTGAAGCTGATCGCACTGAAGGCGGACCGGATTCCGGTGCTGGCCGGTGGCTTGTCGATCATGCTGGGCGTCTTCGAGGAACTGGGTATCGACTACGTCGATACCACCGACGGCGCGTTGCGTCTCGGCGTGCTTTACGACCTGCTTGGCCGCACGCAGCATCAGGACATGCGTACCGTGACGGTGGAAGGATTCAAGCGCCGTTATTCGGTCGATGGCGCGCAATCGGAGCGGATCGCGAAGCTCGCCATCAGCTTCTACGAGCAGCTCGAAGAAGGCGCGTCTTCCGTCGATGCCGAGCGCCGTTTCGAGAACAGGATGTTCCTCGGATGGGCCGCGGCGCTGCATGAAATTGGCCTTTCCATCTCGCACAGCGCGTACCACAAGCATTCGGCGTATATCACGAGTCACGCCGACATGCCGGGCTTTTCGCGCACCGATCAGGCGCGCCTTGCCGGTCTCGTGCTGGGGCACGTGGGCAAGCTTGGCAAGCTCTCGCACGCACGTGACGTTGATTGGACGCTGCTGTTTTGCCTGCGCCTCGCGGCGCTGCTGTGCAGACGGCGGGCCGATGTCGGCTTGCCGGCCATCGAGGTGACGGCGACAAACGCCGGGTTCGACGTAAAGCTGCCCAACGACTGGGTGTCGCTGAATCCGCTGACTGACTACAGCCTCGTTCAGGAGGCGGCCGAGTGGGAGAAGATCGGCAAGCCTTATCGGGTGGTTTATACGGGCGTTTGATTACGGCGGTGCGCGGCGCTCAGTCGGCCATGAAATGCCGCGCGTACCGTTCGTTGATATCGGTTACGCGCAGCAAGGTCAGGAAATCAGCCGTGTTGAAATCGGGATCCCACGCCGGCGCGCCGCAAATCTTGGCTCCCAGCCGCAAGTAACCTTTGACGAGCGGCGGCGGCGTGACCTTCGCGCCCGTGCGCAGCTCCTGCACCGGCAGCGGCGTGTGCGCGAACGCTCGGTACTCGAGCGCCGTCAACGCGTCCTTCTCCATGCCATCGAAGAGATCGGCGGCGTAGTGGCCACCATCGGCCATCGATACACTCGCGCAACCCAGCATGGTCTCGTAGCCGTTCTGCTTCATGTATGCGGCGAGGCCGCCCCACAAGGACATGATGACCGCGCCGCTTCGATAATCCGCGTGGACACACGAGCGGCCGACTTCGACGAGCTTCGGGCGCAGGTGGGCGAGGCGCGAGACATCGAATTCGCTTTCGGCGTAGAGCCGGCCCGCGCGCGCGGCCTGGTGCGGCGGCAAGACCCGGTATGTGCCCACGACCTTCAGCGTGTCCAGATCGCGGACCAGCAAGTGGTCGCAGAAGGCATCGAACGTATCGACGTCGAGGCCCGCCGGACCTTTCAACTGGGCGCCCATTTCGTCGGCGAACACGCGGTATCGCAGGCGTTGCGCCTCGCGAAGTTCCGCCTCGGAATGCGCCCACGATACCCGCAGCCTGTGCTGCGCTGTCACCGTCTCGGCGGCGCGGGGCAAGCGGTCCGGGCCGCTCGTACCGTTCGATGGGTTCACGAAAGCGTGCGTCGTCGATTCCTGCATTGACAATCCCCAGTGGATTTGGCTGACGTATTACCGATAGCCGACAATGTAAGTATCGCGAATGACGCTCGCATGGCATCACAGTGACGATTCAATGAAGTGCGTGGGCTGGTCTCCTCCTCGATCTGATCGGTGAACGGCGTTAAAGCAGGTCGGGGTTCGTGACGGCGCGCAACACGATCTGGCTGTCGCCCGCGCGTGATCGCCCCTGAAACCACCAGATACCTGCTTTTTTCATGGTCCAGGCGGCTTCCTGACCGGTCAGCAGCAAGGCCGCAACGCGTCCGAGCGTTGGCTGGTGTCCAACGACCACGACCGTTTCCGCCGCGCCTTGCGGCCATTGCGCGGCATCGAGCACAGCCTGCGCGGACGCACCCGGCGCGATTTCCTTCGCTACCTGATAGCGGTCGCCGAAGGTTTCCATCGTCTGGATGGTGCGGGTGGCGGGACTGACGAGGAAAAGCGCATCGCCATCGATACGGCTTTTCAGCCACTTCGCCGCCGCCTGTGCCTGCTTGACGCCGCGCCCTGTCAACTGGCGCGCGAGGTCGCTCGCGGCCTGATCTTCGGCTTCGGCGTGACGCCAGAGAATGAGGTTCATGGGGTGTCTCCTTTTGACGGTTTTAAGCGTTTTCGATTGCGCCGGTATCAGGAAAACGCTATAGTCTCGCTCTTGTCGGAGCGTAGCGCAGCCTGGTAGCGCATCTGATTTGGGATCAGAGGGTCGAAGGTTCGAATCCTTTCGCTCCGACCACGTTACACATGAAGGGGTCACGAGTTCAACTCGCGACCCCTTTGCCATTTCTGGCGCGGTTTGATTGTCGTTCGCGCAGTCGTGTCCGGTCCCAATTCCCGATATCGTTTACTCTTCCTGCTTCACTCTCCAAATCAACGAATTATTTCCGGGCCGTCCATGCCGCGCTTCGCCGTTCTGTTTGCCTGCTCCCTGATTCTCTCGGCATGTGCCGATTCAACGCCGCATCGCGTAATACCTCAGGACCCGCCCGACTACAAGGGCGTTCCAACCGATACCACACCGCCCGACATGACCATCGCGCCGGCCAGGGCAGCCCCCTCCGCGCAGCCGCAATGATCGCCTGCATGCCGCGAGCCTGTCGCCTGTCCGAACGTGGCAGCAGCGTATAATTTGTCCATGAACACGCCCGCCAACGCCGCCCAGTCCCACGACCACTCGTCTGCCGACGCGCTTCAGGCTGCAGTCACCATGGCCGACGATTACTGTCGCGAACGCGGTCAAAAGCTCACGCCCATTCGCCGAACAGTGCTGGAACTGCTGCTCACGTCCGGCCGTGCAACGAAGGCGTACACGCTGCTCGACGAAATGCGCGCAATGCATCCCAACGCATCGCCGCCGACGGTGTATCGGGCGCTGGATTTCCTGCTGTCGGCGGGATTGATTCATCGGATCGAATCAATCAACGCGTTCACGGTCTGCCACGACCTGACGCATTGCCAGCATGGCGTGCTGGTGGTTTGCCAGCAATGTGGGCGGGTGACCGAATTGCAGCAGCAAAAGCAGTTGCGCCAGAGCTTGTTATCGCAGGTCGAGGCAAGCGGATACAAACTGGCGGGTGACGATATCGAACTCAAGGGCATTTGCCCGGCATGCCAGGCGGCCGAGGATCCAAGCGCTCACAAGCATGACCACGATCACGCATCGCATTGAGTCGGCGTGGATCACCGTACAAGGCCGTTCCGACGTGAGTTGGAACGGCCTTTTGTTTGCCGCTAGACGACGTGGGCAGAGAAAGGCGAAACGCCGATGCGGGCACATCGGCGTTTCTGACCCGCGGTACCTGTTCGCGCAGAGAGGCGCGGGCTGTAGTCATTCTAGGTCGCAACAATCTGCTGGATTGTGATCACTTGTTTCAACGCGTAACCCGATGTGTGACGGTGCGATCCCAAGAAGAAGCAAGCCACGGCAACCAAGGCCGCGTCACGTAATTGTTACGATCGAATATTCGGGGTGGCCGTGCGTCATGCGAAATTCTTGCTGCAACGGTATTATCGAATATCTCTTCAGTTGAAATCGATCTCGAACATGACCGCGCTGTGGATCTTTCTTGCTGTTTGCCCGCTGGCAATGGCTTCTTTGCTGGTGTTCGCGTCGCACATCGATCCGTTATCGGGGCGGTGGCGCGGAGCACGGTTCATTGGCTCGCTGCATGTTCCCGACGTGCGGGAACAAGGCAGGCGACTCGGCGCCGCCGTAAAGCATCATGCGGCTGCGAGCCGTACGAGTCCTATTGCTTGCAGCGAATCACCATCGACCGGTTCTTGACGTTCGCGCCAAAAATTCCGGCGACCGATCCGCCCGATGTCGCTCCGTTGTCCACGTCCTTCGACACCACGTCGTAACCATACGACCCGCAGATTTCTCCGGCCTTCTTGTAGCATTCGGCCCAGCTCGTGCTGGCATCGCCGCCGCTGCAGTTGATCGCAAAACCGGTATCGCCGGTTGGCAAATAGGTCCGTTTCGCCGTGTTTGCGCAACCCGCCAGCGCTGCTGCAGCGACCAGCACGGCAGCCATCATGGCCAGTTTTCCAGGCGCCGGGGCGCGGACGTTGTCTTTCATCGAATCTTCCCTGTAACTGATTGAACGTGGCTGAACGCGTTTGTGCGCCGATGCATTCATCGAGGTGGCAAGTAGCGCGACGGATCGATCGAACTGCCCTTGTAGCGCAATTCGAAGTGCAGCATCACGCGGTTTGTGTCGCTGTCGCCCATTTCCGCGATGGGCTGGCCTTGCGCGACGCTCTGGCCTTCCTTCACGAGCAGCGCGCGATTATGCGCGTAAGCGGTGAGGTAATCGGCGTTGTGCTTCACGATCAGCAGGTTGCCGTAACCGCGCAAGCCGTTTCCCGCATACACCACCGAGCCGGCCGCTGCCGCGACGATCTGCGTGCCGGGTGTGCCGCCAATATCGATACCTTTCGAACTCTTGCCGTCGAAACCGCGGATGACGTCGCCTTGGACCGGCCAGATCAGCGAAATGCTGGTGGCGGGCCGGATCGCGCCGCCCGACACAGCGGGAGCGGTATCCGCAGAACTCGTGCCGCCGCCTGTACGAGCCGGTGCAGTCGATGAAGGCGCCGAAGCAAGGGCCGTCCCCGCCGGGGGCGCCACACGCAGCACCTGGTCGACTTCAATCGCGTTCGGGTCGGCAAGGTTGTTCCAGCGCGCGATATTTTGCGCTGTTGTCCTGTTCGCACGCGCGATCTTGGACACTGTATCGCCCCGTTCCACACGATAAAACCCCGGTCCCACAGGTGCGGAGCCACACGCGGCGAGCACTGCGACCAAGGTCGCGCAGGTCAGCCGTCGAATTATTTGTACCAAACTCAGAACCTCGCAAAGCGCCGCACAACCCGGAGAGCCACGGCGGACGAACAACAACGCGTAACGTCGAAAGGTATGATTTTAACGTCCCCGTGCCGTGGCACTCAGAAGCCTGCGCGCTCCCAGGTACGCGCGGCGCTCATCTTCCCCTTACGACGCCGGTGAAATGGTCAGCCTGAGTGCCGCCGTTTCCGTTTTCCCGGGCGCAAGCCAACGCAATCCGTGACCGTTGTGAATGGCATCGGGCAGACCGACCCATGGCTCGACGCAATAAAAATCCGACGCCGGTGCTTCGGTCCAGGTCGTGACCGCATACCAGGGCACCGAGTCAGGCCGTTGCAGATCGAAGTTCACCGCGCGTTTCAGACCGGGCGTAACCAGCCGCACGGGTTGATCGGACGGGCCGGTGAAACAATGAAAGCGGTCGAGGATGCTTGCGTCATCGATTGAATAAAGCGCCTTGCCTGCTTCCGGGTCGCTGATCGAGCCGTCATCGAGTTGCCGGCGCGTTTCCGTACGCGGCAGTTCGATGCTGCTGATGCCGCGTTGATCGTGCGGCAGCGCGAAGTAGAAATGGTGGCCGGAATAATAGGGCAGTGGCACTTCGCCCGGATTCGATGTCGTCAATTCCACATCGAGCGTGACGCCATCCACGAGGCGATACGCCGCCTCGAAACGAAAAGCAAACGGATAGCCCTGACGCGTGAAATCGTTGTCGACGAGCGTCATGCGTACACCGTGACCGTCCGCGTCCACCCTGTGTTCGAACGGCAGGTTGCGCGCGAAGCCATGCATGGGGAGGTCGTGCACGACGCCTTCCGGGTCGCGCCACTTGCCAATTTCGCCATCGACGAATTGGCGGCCGAGAAACGGGAACAGCAGCGGATTGCCGCCGCGAATCTTGACGAAGTTGGACCAGTCAGGCGCGGCAGGCCAGAAGATGACCGGTTCGCCGCCGACGCGCCAGGTCATCAGGCGCGCGCCGGCGTGGGGGGCAATTTCGAGGGCGGCGTCATCGCGTTTGATTTCCAGGATCTCGGGTAGTGATGACATATGGGTGGTCTCCTTGGCGTAAATGGTCGGGCTGTTCGATGCATCGCGCTCAATTCTACGGGGAAACCCTTTTGGGGAAACTGCGACTGACACACCTGGTTTCATTGGCCCGATAATGCAAGCACGATGTAACGCGGGTGAAACATTTTGCGGCCTTGACGATCCAATCGTTCAAGATGATCCTACGAAAGGCGAGGGTGATATGGATCTGGCTATGATGTTCGGAGTTTTTATCTTTGGTACGTTTGGCGCAGGGACGGCTTTGTTCTTATACAAGCTCTAAAACGCCACGTTAATTGATCGGCATGTTTGAAAAGGGCTCGTCTTCGACGAGCCCTTTTTGTTTTTCTTTTTGAATTCATATATCTAACAATAAGCTTTCGATTGCGCGATCTCGCACGCAAACGCTTGGCGCTGCTTTTGGCGACCGGCATAATCTGCGCGTTTTGCGTGCCGTATGCCGCACCGCCGAGACCATGCGACTTGTCGCTGGTTTATCGCCAACAACGAAAGAGGACTGACGCGTGACTTTGTGGTTTCTGATTTTCCTGAGCGTGCTGCAGGGCGTGACCGAGTTGTTTCCGGTCAGCAGTCTTGGCCATACCCTTCTCGTGCCTGGTTTGATCGGCATGCATATCGACAAACATGCGCCACAGCTGTTGCCGTTTCTTGTCGCGCTTCACCTTGGCACCGCGCTCGCGTTACTGTGGTATTTCCGCAAGCGCTGGGTGGCGCTGGTGATCGGGTTCGTGGGGTCCTTGCGTGGCCGCAAGAATGCCGATGGCCACATGATGTGGGCGCTGATCATCGGCACGATCCCAACGGGTATTGTCGGCTTGTTGCTCGAGAAGCGGCTCGAGGCGCTTTTCCATGATCTGCGGATCGTCGCGGTAGCACTCATGGTCAACGGCGTATTGCTGTGGGTAGGTGACCGGTTGACGCGTTCCCGCGCCGCCCGCGCGCCAGAAGATCTCACGTTCAAGCAGGCGTTCCTCGTCGGCCTGGCGCAGATCGGCGCCTTGATTCCCGGCTTCTCGCGCAGCGGCCTGACGATCATCGCGGGCGTGGGCGCAGGATTGAGCGCCGAGAAAGCCGCCGAGTTTTCGTTTCTGCTCGGTACGCCGATCATCTTCGCGGCCGGCGTACTCGAACTGCCCAAGCTCTTCCATGCGCCCGATCAACTCGCCGATGCCATCCTCGGCGGCGTGCTGACGGGCATCGCCGCATATTTGAGCGTGCGTTTCCTGATGCGTTATTTCGAAGGAAAAGGGCGGCTCGCGGCATTCGGCGTGTATTGCCTGATTGCGGGCGCGTTCTGTCTCGGCTGGTTCATGCTGCATCCGCAACCGGTCTGATACCACGCGAATGACGTGAGGAGCCCCGAATGGGGCTCCTTGTGCATTCGATGAGGTAAAATCCTGGATCGTCTGCAATGCGGCAGTAGCTCAGCTGGATAGAGCATCGGCCTTCTAAGCCGAGGGGCGGGGGTTCGAGTCCCTCCTGCCGTACCACGATCACTTCAGGAATCCGCGCTTGTTTGTGCTTGTCTGCGTCATCACGGCGCAAGTTGCTGGCACAAAAACATCAGCGTAAGCAGCGCCGCGAACAACAGCGCGCCGCCTATGGCGGTAACGACGCGTGGCCAGATGGCCGGCTGTATCTCGTCCACGTACCGATTTCCGTCCCCCCAGTTGTCCAGATCAAACCGCTCGGGTTGTCCTGCAAGCAGCCGGTCCACCGCTGCCAGGCCCTGCGGCATGATGAGCGCACACGCAATCACCCCGATACACAGGCATCCGTAAAACGTCGGCGTGAGATGGGTTTCCATGAGCGGGCGGGGAAGCAGAATCGGCGATTCACTGATGTTAGGTTTGCTCTGCGCCGGTCTCTATCGGACACGTCCGAGATAGTTCTGCATTTCTCTGAAACATACTCGCGATGGCCATTCGGCCGAGCTTCTACGCTTGCGGAACACGTGTGGCCTCATGCTATCCTCGACCCACACGATTCTTGCTCGCCAGTCTGTCGCAGCATTCCGAATGGCGATCCACGCAGAAAATCAATCAATATCAACGAGGGAGAACATTTCCATGTCACAGCCGACTCACGGGCTCAAACGCGTCTCTACGCAAATCACGTTGTCACTGGTCGCGGGCTGCGTGCTGCTGGCCAGCGGCGCAGCTCAAGCGGCTAATCTCGGGTTCCTGAACAACACGCCCATCACGTACATGAAGCAGCGTGATCTGCAGATACTCAACAAGTCCGCGCACACCGCGCTGGATACCAAGCAGGACGGCGAGTCGCTCGACTGGAACAACGAAGGCGCCGGCAATCCGGTAGCAGTCACTGGCACGATCACGCCGTCGGACACGGACAAGAAAGGCGACAGGACGTGCCGGAAGCTGACCATGGTCGCGCATGCCAAGGGCCAGACGCAGACCTGGGCGCCGACCGTCTGCAAGACCGAAGGCGGCAAATGGGCGCTGCTCAAGCAGTGAGCAGTCTCCAATTGAAGCTTCGCGGCGAACAGCCTTTCGTAGCTCGAAGCAGCAGATCGATCAATGGCTGAGCGGACGGTTTCGTGCGGCGTCGTGATACTCAACACGCAAGGCGACGTGTTGCTCTGTCACGCGACCGAGACGTCGCACTGGGACATTCCCAAAGGTCAGGGCGAAGAAGGCGAAGAGCCTGTCGAAGCGGCGTTGCGCGAGCTCGTGGAAGAGACGGGCATCGTCTTGCCGGCGGAGCGGCTGAAGGATCTGGGGCGCTTTGTGTATCGGCGGGACAAGGATTTGCATTTGTTCGCCGTGCGCGTCAGCCAGGACGAAGTGAAGATCGAGGAGTGCGTTTGCGAATCGTACTTTCCCCGGCGGCGCGACGGCACGATGATCCCCGAAATGGATGCCTACCGGTGGGTGTCGCTGGCCGACGTCGACCAGTATGCAAGCCGCAGTCTCGCGCGGCTATTCCAGACCACGCTGTCGCTTGCGGAACTGCATCAAACGCTGGACTGACGGGTCGAGCCTGATGGGCTGATGCAGCCGTTCAATTTTCCGATGGCCGGTCGTTCGGATTCGCAAACAGCGCTCTCATCTCGGGCGAGAGCGGAAAACGCAGGTTGATGTTGTCGGGCGGAATGGGTTGCATGAACCACGTGTCGTACAACGTCTCCGCTTCACCTGAACGTTGCATGCCGGCAATGACGTCATCGGCCAGTTTCTTGAAGACCGGGTCGCCCTTGCGCATGACGCACGCATACGCTTCATGCGCAAGCGGGTCGCCTGTGACCACATAGTCGCGCTGCGCGGCGCCTTCCTGCGCGATCTTTCCATACAGCAGCGGATCGTCCATGACGAAGGCGACGGCGCGGCCGGTCTTGACCGCCTCGAATGCTTCCGCGTGATCGCGGGCGGCGATGATCCGCAAGTCGAGCTTCTGGTTCATCGACAATTCGCGGATCAGTTGCTCGTCTGACGTGCCTGCGGTCGTCGATACCGTTTTGCCGGCGAGGTCGCTGTAGTTCCGGATGCCGGACTTGCGCTTCACCACCATCCGGATGCCGTAGTCGAAGATGCTGTTGGTAAAGGCAACCAGTTGTTCGCGGTCCCGGATATGGGCGGTCGAACCGCACTCGAGGTCGATCTGATGATTGACCACGTAAGACAGGCGATTGGTCGATGTCACCACCACCGTGCTCACGGCGAGATGGGGCTTTTGCAAGCGGCGCCGGACTTCATCGACTATCTTGAGCGCGATGCTTTGGGAATAGCCGATAGGCTGCTGCTTCGAATCCAGATACGAGAACGGCACCGACGATTCGCGCACGCCAAGAACAATGCTGTTGTTCTCGGCGATCTTGCGCAACGTGGGCGAGATTTGAGGTTGTTCCGCCGTGCTCGCGCAGACGGTCTGCGCCGCCAATAGCAGCGCGAGCGCGCCCGCCGCGCACGTTGCGCGAGCGGACGGCCGCGTCGACGCGCGCATCCAACTGCTAGCCAGGAACACCGGCAGACGCCCCGCCGGCTTCAAGCCGGTTTGCCCCAGCTATCGCGCAAGCTGACGATACGATTGAACACCGGCACGCCCGGCTTCGAATCCACCCGATCGGCCACGAAATAGCCATGACGTTCGAACTGATACCGGTCTTCCGCATTGGCGTTGCGCGCCGATGGTTCGAGATACGCGCGAACCACACGCTTTGAATCCGGATTCAATGCATCGAGGAATTCAGCGCCGCCGGCGCCAGGTTGTGGCTCCTTGAAGAGACGATCGTAGAGCCGAACTTCGGCTTCGTACGCGTCTTTCGCGCTGACCCAATGAATCGTTCCCTTGACCTTGTAGCCGTTCGCGCCTTCGGTGCCCGATTTGCTGTCGGGGAAATAATTGCAGTGCACGGCCGTGATATTGCCGTTTTCGTCCTTGTCCGCGCCGGTGCATTCGACCACGAAGCCGTACTTCAGCCGCACCTTGTTGCCCGGGAACAAACGGAAATATCCCTTCTTGGGCTCTTCCTGAAAGTCTTCACGCTCGATCCACAATTCCCGCGAGAACGGAAACTCGCGAACACCGCGGTCCGGATGATGCGGATGCACGGGCGCGCTGCACGCCTCGCTCGTGCCTTCCGGAAAGTTGTCGATGATCAGCTTCAGCGGATCCAGCACTGCAATCGCACGCGGCGCTTTCTCATCGAGATCATCGCGCAGCGCGCCTTCCAGCACGCTCATGTCGATCCACGAATCGACCTTCGTCACGGCCACGCGATCGCACATCAGGCGGATGCTTTCCGGTGTGAAACCACGGCGCCGCACGCCCACGATAGTCGGCATGCGCGGATCGTCCCAGCCTTCCACGTGGTTCTCGGTCACCAATTGGAGCAGCTTGCGTTTGCTGGTGATTGCATAGGTGAGGTTCAGGCGCGAAAACTCGATTTGCTGCGGCAGCGGACGTGTGAACTTGCCGTCGTCGGCGAGTTGGTTCAGGAACCAGTCGTAAAGCGGACGATGATCCTCGAATTCGAGCGTGCACAGCGAATGCGTAATGTTCTCGAGCGCGTCCGATACACAATGCGTGTAGTCATACATCGGATAGATGCACCACGTGTCGCCGGTCCGGTAGTGATGCGCGAAACGAATGCGATAAATCACCGGATCGCGCATGTTGAAGTTCGGCGACGCCATGTCGATTTTCGCGCGCAGCACGTGCTCGCCTTCCTGGAATTCGCCGGCTTTCATGCGGCGGAACAGGTCGAGGTTTTCTGCAGGCGTACGGTCTCGGAACGGCGAATTCTTGCCCGGTTCCTGTGCGGAGCCGCGCGTCAGGCGCATTTCTTCGGCCGTCTGGCTATCCACATAAGCCTGGCCACGCTCGATCAGCAGTTCGGCGAATTCGTACAGCTGGTCGTAGTAGTCGCTTGCGAAGTACAGGTATTCCTGGCCGTCCTTGTTCCAGTCGAAGCCGAGCCACTTGACCGCATCGACGATGGAATCCACGTACTCGACACTTTCCTTTTCGGGGTTGGTATCGTCGAAACGCAGGTGGCAGACGCCGCCGTAATCACGGGCGATGCCGAAATTGACGCAAATACTCTTAGCGTGGCCAATGTGCAGATAACCGTTCGGTTCGGGCGGAAAACGCGTCTCGACCCGCTGCGACCATTTGCCGTTGCGATTGTCTTCGTCAATGATATTGCGGATGAAATTATTTACCGCCGGGGCGTCGTTGCGATCAGTGTTCATGCGAAAGAGAAGAAGAGCTGACGAGGGCGCTAGCGTTCGGATACGTGCGGCTTGCGTTCGGTAAGACCAAATCGATCGAACGATTCTACCTTAGCAATCCGCCCGGGGCAGCGCGGGCCGGGATTTCGCCGCGATCTGCGGCGCGGTTGCGACATGTTCCTTATCTGGTGCAAACCAGCATCGTTTCAATACCGGATGTATCGAGCGTAACGGGAGGTAAATCGCATTGTCGGCAATGATGAGACGATTTTAAGATAGCGTCGCGTCCCGGATTAATGAAATTGAAAGGTTCGGGGCGCGGCATATCGACAATAAAAAGGAAGGTCTCAACATGAACAAGATCACGCGGGTATCGATTCGGGTTGCTGCGGTTGCGACGTTGATTGCAGCAGTGTCGGGGTGTGCGATGAGCCGTACGCAGGCGCACGCGGGGATTGGAGCGGCGGCCGGCGGTGCGTTGGGTTATGTGCTGACCGGCGGTCCGCTCGGGACGGTGGCGGGCGCGGCAGCGGGCGGACTGGTCGGGGCGGGCGTGAGGTAAAACTTCGTCGGCTCGACAAAACCGTTTTCACGGCTCGTGAGATCTACCGCCGATGCAGATTCCCGCCAGTGGCGCGCTCATTGATATGACATGGTGAATGTCGCGTAGGCCTTTGCGCTTCCGGGGACCATCGTTCCGGTTCGAACGTAACGGCCCACCAGCGGGATGCTATAGGCGCCCGATACCGACAGCGGCACGATGACAAACTGATTTGCCGTGCCCGTGACGGCAGAGTCTTGGCCGAACGCGATCGGGACGCCTCCGTTCACAATCTGGTACCCGACTCCCGACGCTGTGGAATCGTGCCCCAGCGACAGCGTGGTCGACGTATTGTTGGGCTGTGATGCGTCGGTGATCGTCATGGCGACTTTGATGCCGGCAGCGCAGTTGAGTCCCATGTTGAACGTGGTATCGCCATAAGTGGAATTTACCGTGGGCAGATCACGCGTGTGGGCGCGCGGCATGTCGACGTTGATCGACGGGGTGGTGACAGTGCAGGTTTGCACACCAACCTCGAACGGCGTGAACTGGATGGTGGCGACCAGTAACTGATCGAGCGTGAACGTTGCGTAAGCTGTTGCGGCAACCGTACCTGAGCTCGGACCGACTCCGGTGGGCTGCGTGCGGACTATTTCAACGCCATAGTATGAGTTGCTGTAATTCCATGAACCCACCCAGTTGCCGGTAATTCCCGGCCCGTAATAACTGCCGCGATTCCCGTTGGAGCCCTCGTAAAACCGTATGCCGATCCCATCGATATTGGTGGCGTAAGTAAAAACGTTATTAGTCGACGATATCAGAGCCGAGCCGGGTGCAAGTTTCAGATAGGTGCCGGGGGCCGCGCACCATGCGTAAAGGCCGCTGACGGGTATGGTCGGGACTTCGCCTTTGTAAAGCACGGTGCCGACCGGGACATCTCGCGAGAGACTCTGCGGTGGAATGGTGATCGTATAAACGTGGGCAGTTTGAGGATCCGCGAAGGAGCAGGATGCGTCCGCATCCAAGCTGGCAGCGCCCAACCCCAGCAGGCATGCCGCACTGGCGAGGACCTTGCAGATATTGTTCCGTGGATGCATTGAACGCGTTTCTTTGAACGATTGAGTGCTTATTAACGTTACGCAATATCTGCGTGGTCTTCGCAACTGAGTATATATTTTCATATAATCGCTGCCATTAGATACACCAGGTGCCAGTTTTAGAGGTGGAAGTGAAATTGTATTCCGGTGCAGCCGCATCGTCGGCGAAAATTTTAATTCGCTAGACGACAATTATGCATTGCTTCGCGGTATCGGAAATTTTATTTGTTTTTATAAAGAAGTTAATGGTCATTTTGATTATGGCTGATGCCGAACCATGATCACGGTCTGTAATCGGAATTGGCGTTGAACAGTGGCTGGTCTGCAGTCCATGCGCGAGCACTGCGCACGTAGGTTCGTTGCGCGGACGTCCCGTCCGGAGCAATCAACACGCGCACATCACCATCGTCCGCCGCCACGGGCAGAATCCATCGCCAAACCCCGTATAATCGACAATCCCAATCTGGCTCCCGGCGCCGCGCACAAGCTACGAACGCGCGTCGCCACCGCACACAAAAGCAGACCCGCACGCCATGAAAGCCGCCGACATCCGCGAGAAATTCCTTAAGTTCTTTGAATCGAAGGGCCACACGATCGTTCGCTCGTCGAGCCTCGTGCCCGGCAACGATCCCACGCTGCTGTTCACGAACTCCGGCATGGTCCAGTTCAAGGACGTTTTCCTCGGCACCGAATCGCGCCCGTATTCACGCGCGACCACGTCCCAGCGCAGCGTACGCGCAGGCGGCAAGCACAACGACCTCGAAAACGTCGGGTACACGGCGCGCCATCACACGTTCTTCGAGATGCTCGGCAATTTCTCGTTTGGCGACTATTTCAAGCGCGATGCCATCCACTATTGCTGGGAACTGCTGACGAAAGTCTACGGCCTGCCGCCGGAAAAGCTCACCGTCACGGTCTACCAGGAAGACGACGAAGCGTTCGCCATCTGGGAAAACGAAATCGGCGTGCCGAAAGAGCGGATCATCCGCATCGGCGACAACAAGGGTGCGCGCTACGCGTCGGATAATTTCTGGACCATGGGCGATACCGGCCCCTGCGGCCCTTGCTCCGAAGTGTTCTACGACCACGGCCCGGAAGTGTGGGGCGGCCCGCCCGGATCTCCGGAAGAGGACGGCGACCGCTTCATCGAGATCTGGAATCTCGTGTTCATGCAGTTCAATCGTGATGCCCAGGGCAACATGACGAAGCTGCCCAAGCAGAGCGTCGATACCGGCATGGGCCTCGAACGCCTTGCCGCCGTGCTCCAGCATGTGCACAGCAACTACGAGATCGACCTGTTCCAGGCGCTGATCAAGGCTGCATCCCGCGAAACCGGTACGCCGGACCTCACGAACAATTCGCTGAAGGTCATCGCAGACCATATTCGCGCGTGTTCGTTCTTGATCGTCGATGGCGTGATCCCCGGCAACGAAGGCCGTGGTTATGTGCTGCGCCGTATCGTGCGCCGCGCGATCCGCCACGGCTACAAGCTCGGCCGCAAGGGCGCGTTTTTCAACAAGCTCGTGGCAGATCTGGTCGAAGAGATGGGCGCGGCTTACCCGGAACTGAAAGAAGCGCAGACGCGCGTCACGGACGTGCTGAAACAGGAAGAGGAACGTTTCTTCGAAACCATTGAACACGGCATGGCGATGCTCGAGACAGCACTCGCCGAACTCGATGCCAAAGGCTCGAAGCAACTCGACGGCGAACTCGCGTTCAAGTTGCACGACACGTTTGGCTTCCCGCTGGATTTGACGGCGGACGTATGCCGCGAACGCGGTATCACGGTCGACGAAACCGCGTTCGACGAAGCCATGGCCCGTCAACGCGAGCAAGCCCGTTCGGCGGGCAAGTTCAAGTCGGCGCAAGGTCTGGAATACGCGGGCGAGAAGACCACGTTCCATGGCTACGAGAACGAGTTCTTCGATGACGCGAAGATCGTCGCGATCTACGTGGACGGGGCATCGGTTAAAGAGGCCCAAGCCGGCCAGCAAGCCGTCGTCGTGCTGGATCACACGCCGTTCTACGCGGAATCGGGCGGTCAGGCGGGCGACCAGGGCGTGCTCGCGAACGCCGCGGTGCGCTTCGCAGTCGCCGACACATTGAAAGTGCAATCGGACGTGGTCGGTCATCACGGCTCGGTCGAGCAAGGCACGCTGAAAGTGGGCGACGTGGTGAAGGCCGAGATCGATTCGACCCGCCGTCTGCGCACGGCGCGCAATCACTCGGCGACGCACTTGATGCACCGGGCGCTGCGCGAAGTGCTTGGCGGTCACGTGCAGCAAAAGGGTTCGCTGGTCGATCCCGACAAGACTCGTTTCGACTTTGCACACAACGCCCCCATGACCGACGAGCAGATTCGTCGCGTGGAAGAAATCGTGAACGCGGAAGTGCTGGCGAACGCGCCGGGCATCGTGCGTGTCATGCCCTACGACGAGGCGGTGAAGGGCGGCGCAATGGCGCTCTTCGGCGAGAAATATGGCGACGTGGTGCGCGTGCTGGATCTCGGCTTTTCGCGTGAGTTGTGCGGCGGTACCCACGTGAATCGCACGGGCGATATCGGCTTGTTCAAGATCGTGATGGAAGGCGGCGTGGCGGCCGGCATTCGCCGCGTGGAAGCCATTACCGGCGACAACGCTGTGCGTTTCGTGCAGGAACTCGATGCGCGGATCAACGCGGCATCGGCGGTATTGAAGGCGCAGCCGTCGGAGTTGACCCAGCGCATCATGCAGGTTCAGGAGCACGTGAAGTCGCTTGAAAAGGAACTCGGCGCGCTGAAGTCCAAGCTGGCATCGAGCCAGGGCGACGAACTGGTGTCGCAGGCAGTCGAGATCGGCGGCGTACATGTCCTGGCTGCGCAGTTGCCGGGCGCGGACGGCAAGACATTGCGCGAAGCCGTCGATAAATTGAAGGACAAGCTGAAGAACGCGGCGATAGTCCTGGCTGCCGTCGATGGCAACAAGGTCAGCCTGATTGCAGGCGTGACGGCGGAGGCGTCGAAGAAAGTGAAAGCGGGCGATCTCGTGAACTTCGTCGCACAGCAAGTGGGTGGCAAGGGCGGCGGGCGGCCGGATATGGCGCAGGCTGGCGGCACCGAGCCGCAGAACTTGGCAGCAGCGCTCGCCGGTGTCAACGAGTGGGTGAAGGGGAAGCTCTAAGCCTGCCCTGGAGACATGATCACAAGCCCGTCGTGTATTTAGCACGACGGGCTTTTCCATTCTGGGCGGACGGTTGAAAGACTATCGACAGGTACGCACCTTGCGGTCCATTGGCTAGCGCGGACACGAAGTCCCGCGCATTGACTACAAAAGGAACACGTTCATGAACAAGAAATTTGTCTCGCTCGCACTCGCATCCTCGATGCTTTTCACCACCGGCGCAGTCTACGCGAAGGGATGTCTCGAAGGCGCGGCAGTCGGCGGCGTGGCGGGTCACGTAGCGGGTAAGCACGGCGTAGTGGGCGCGGCAGGCGGCTGTGCGATCGGCCATCACGAGGCTAACAAGAAGGACAAGCAAGCCGCGGCAGCCAGCCAACCCGCCGCAAAGTAATCAGATTCGTCTGTAGCAGGGCATGAGATCCGCAGCGGCGTCTTATTGACGTCTCCGCGGATTCGGACGCGAACCGCTAAAATGACGCCACGTCCACATCGCCCTGGCTCCAGACCGCATGCAACATTTCGCCTCCGACAACTACGCCGGTATTTGCCCTGAAGCGCTGGCAGCGCTGATCGATGCCAATAACAGCGGCCACGAGCCTGCTTACGGCGACGATTCCTGGACGCAAGGCGTCTGCGATCGCATCCGCGATCTATTCCAGACGGACTGCGAAGTCTTTTTTGTATTTAACGGCACGGCAGCTAATTCTCTGGCGCTCGCCTCGTTATGCCAGTCCTATCACTCGGTGATTTGCCACGAACTCGCGCACATCGAAACCGATGAATGCGGCGGCCCTGAGTTCTTTTCCGGCGGCTCTAAACTGCTGACCGCGCCGGGTATCGATGGAAAGCTGACGCCGGATGCCATCGAAGCGATCGTCACGCGCCGCGCCGATATCCACTACCCGAAGCCCAAGGTCGTCACGCTCACGCAGTCTACTGAAGTGGGCACCGTGTATAGCGTCGAGGAGATCCGTGCGATCGCGGCGATTGCCAAGCGCCGGCATCTGAAAGTACATATGGACGGCGCGCGTTTTGCGAACGCGGTGGCGTCGCTGAATGTGCACCCGTCGGAAATCACGTGGCGCGCGGGCGTAGACGTGCTGTGTTTCGGCGGTACGAAAAACGGCTTGCCGGTCGGCGAGGCGGTGATTTTCTTCGATAAAGCCCTGGCCGTCGATTTTGCCTACAGGCTCAAGCAGGCGGGGCAACTGGCATCGAAGATGCGATTTATTTCGGCGCCGTGGCTCGGCCTTCTCAACAACGATGTCTGGCTGCGCAACGCCCGCCATGCCAATTCAATGGCGCAGTTGATGGCCGACCGGCTTGCGGATATAGAAGGCATCAAGGTGATGTTCAAACCGCAGTCCAACGCCGTGTTCGCCGAACTGCCGCCACATGTGGCGCAGGCGCTGCGCAACAAGGGCTGGAAGTTCTATCAGTTTATCGGTTCGGGTGGCTGCAGGCTGATGTGCGCGTGGGACACCCTGCCGGAAACGGTGGAACAGTTCACCGCTGAAATCCGCGCGCTTTGCGTCGCGCGTTGAACGCTCGACTTCCCGGAATTTGACCATGATCGAATACCATTTCTGTCCGCGCGATGCGAATAAGCTGGTCGAACGTGCCGATGCCGCGCATGAGGGCGGCCGCGTGCGGCTGGCGTGTCCGGACCCGGAATGCGGCTTCGTTCACTGGAACAATCCGCTGCCGGTGGTTGCGGCCATCGTGGAATACGAAGGCAAGATCCTGCTCGCGCGCAACGCCGCGTGGCCCGAAGGCATGTTCGCGCTGATCACGGGTTTTCTCGAAAACGGTGAGACGCCGGAAGAAGGGATTGCAAGAGAAGTGCTGGAGGAGACGGCGCTGGTCGCGCAGTCGGTGGAACTGGTCGGCGTGTACGAATTCATCCGCAAGAATGAGCTGATCATTGCGTACCACGTGAAGGCGAACGGGACGATCGCGTTATCGCCGGAATTGCTCGAATACCGGCTAGTCGAGCCGGCGAAGCTCAGACCGTGGCGCGCGGGAACGGGACACGCAGTGGCGGAGTGGATGCGCCGCCGCGGGCTCGCGGTCGAGTATGTGGACCGGCCGGGACAATAGTCCTGCGAGCGGTGCCGCCAAGGATCGAGACATTTTGTGCCATCGACGGACTCGATTGACGGCGTCTCCCGGCACTCCTAACATGCCTGACGCAGACTAAAAACGGGGACACGTCATGGCTTTCATCTTTTATCTCACGCACATTCATCTCGGCTTCGATGCGCTTGCGTCACTCGACGGAGAATGCGCGCGCACCGGCATCAGGCGGCCGCTGATCATCACGGACAAGGGCGTGCTCGCCGCCGGCCTCGTCTCGCAGACCGTCCAGGCAATGACGCTCGACGCCGGCGCGGTTCCCATCTTCGACGAAACCCCGTCGAATCCGACCGAAGCCATGGTGATGAAAGCCGCCGCGCTCTACAAGAGTGAGAAGTGCGATGGCCTGATCGCGGTGGGCGGCGGATCGGCCATCGACTTGGCGAAGGGCGTGGCGATTGCCGCGACGCATCCGGGCACGCTGACCGAATACGCGACCATCGAAGGTGGCAGCAACAAGATCACGGCGGACGCCGCGCCGCTGATCGCGGTGCCGACCACGTCGGGCACCGGCAGCGAAGTGGCGCGCGGCGCAATCATCATTCTCGACGACGGCCGCAAGCTCGGCTTCCATTCGTGGCATCTGCTGCCGAAATCGGCGATCTGCGATCCATCGCTGACGCTTGGACTTCCGCCCATGCTGACCGCGGCGACCGGCATGGACGCGATCGCGCATTGCATCGAAACGTTTCTTGCCTCCGCGTTCAATCCTCCCGCCGACGGCATTGCGCTCGACGGGCTCGAACGCGCGTGGGCAAATATTGAAAAGGCGACGCACGATGGCCAGGATCGCGATGCGCGCCTGAACATGATGAGCGCATCCATGCAAGGCGCGATGGCGTTCCAGAAGGGCCTGGGATGCGTGCATTCGCTCTCGCATCCAATGGGCGGACTGGTCGTGAACGGGCGCACCGGCTTGCATCACGGCACGCTGAACGCGGTGGTCCTGCCGGCCGTGCTGCGCTTTAACGAAAGCGCGCCGAGCGTGGTTGCCGAGAACCGCTTCGCACGCATGCGCCGCGTGATGAACCTCCCCGCCAACGCAGATATCGCTCAGGCCGTTCACGACATGACGGAGCGTCTTGGCTTGCCGACGCGCCTGTCGCAAATGGGCGTGGAAGAAGGCATGTTCGACAAGATCATCAAGGGCGCGCTTGCTGATCATTGCCACAAGACGAATCCGCGCGAGGCGAGTGAGGAGGATTATCGGCGCATGTTGCAGGAGTCGTTCTGATTCATGACGCGACCTGTACCCACGAAGCGCGCGGATTATCCGCATTTTCTCTCGATCAACACGCGCTGGTCCGACAACGACATGTACGGCCACGTGAACAACGTGGTGTATTACAGCTATTTCGATACGGTGGTGAACGAGTATCTGATTCGCGAAGGCGCGCTCGATCTGGAGGCCGGCAAGACCATCGGCCTCGTGGTCGAGACGCATTGCAGCTACTTCGCGTCACTGGCGTTTCCTGATCGTGTCGATGCCGGTTTGCGTGTCACTCGGCTCGGTTCAACGAGCGTGCGGTATGAAGTCGGCATCTTCAGCGCCGGGTCGGAGCAGCCGGCCGCGCAAGGGCATTTCGTGCACGTCTACGTGGATCGCGATACCCGCCGTCCGGTGCCATTGCCCGAAGCGCTCGTGGCGGCGCTCAAGCCGCTCGTGAACGGGTAGGAGCGCGCCGCGTGAACACGTTCATTCAGTGGTTCGCGATCAACCTTCTGAATGGAGTGAGCGTCGGGTTGTTGTTGTTCATGCTGTCGGCGGGACTCACGCTCATCTTCAGCATGATGGGCGTGCTCAACTTCGCTCACGCGAGCTTCTATATGCTCGGCGCGTATGTTGGTTACGCACTCGCGGAAAGATTTGGCTTCTGGTTTGCGTTGCTTCTTTCGCCGTTGGTTGTCGGTGCACTCGGCGCTTTGTTCGAGCGCTTCCTGCTTCGACGAATCCAAACACGCGGCGCGCTCGCCGAGTTGTTGCTGACATTCGGCGCGGCGTATCTGATTGCTGAAGCCGTCAAGCTCGTCTGGGGCCTCGCGCCGTTCAACGCTGTTGTTCCTCCATCCCTGGATGGCCCCCTCTTCACGCTCTTCGGCGCAGCGTTCCCGCGTTATCGTGCGTTCATGATGTCGGTGTCCATCGCGATGCTCGTAGCGTTGTACGTGGTGCTGCGGGTATCGCGGATAGGACTTGTCGTGCGGGCCGCGCTCACGCATGCGTCGACGGTCGAGACGCTCGGGCATGACGTGCCGCGCGTTTTCACACTTGTGTTTGCCGCAGGCACGGCGCTCGCCGCGCTCGCCGGCGTGATCGGTGCGCCGTTGTTCGTGATCGAGCCTTCAATGGCCGAGAACATCGGGCCGATCGTGTTTGTAGTCGTTGTCGTCGGCGGCCTTGGATCGATCGGCGGGGCGCTTGTGGCATCGCTTTTGATCGGTTGCGTGCAGACGTTTGCTGTTGGAACGAACATGTCGCTCGGCGGTGCCGCAAACTTCATGGGCGCCACGCTGCCGGCTGCATGGGCCGCGTTGAGCGTCGCGCAGATCGCGCCTTTGTTGCCGTACGTATTGCTCGTCGCCATGCTCGCATTGCGGCCACGCGGACTCTTCGGACAGCGCGGCGATGACGATGCTTGAGCTCAGACGTGTAACGCCGTGGTTGTTGCTTGTGGCCGGTCTCGCGTTGCCGCCTGTGTTCAGCTCGCAAAGCTGGCTGCTTGCGTACCTCGCTCAAACGGCGACCCTGATCGTGTTTGCACTGTCATTCAATCTGCTGCTCGGCGAGACGGGATTGCTGTCGTTTGGTCACGCCATATATGCCGGCCTCGGCGCGTTCGCCGCCGCGCAAATCTTCAATCTATACCCCTTGCCACTGCCGCTATTACCTTTGATCAGCGGCCTTGCAGCGGCGCTTGTCGGTATCGTGTTTGGCTTCTTCTCCACGCGCCGCGCGGGCACCACGTTCGCGATGATCACGCTGGGTATCGGTGAACTGGTTGCGGCGGCCGTGTGGCTCGTGCCGGACTGGTTCGGCGGCGAGAGCGGGGTTTCCATCGATCGTGCAGGCGGACCTGCAGTTTTGGGGTTGGGTTTTGGGCCTGCGATTCAGGCTTATGCGTTGATCGCCGTCTGGTGCGTGCTCGCATGCCTCGCGATGTTCATGTTTTCGCGCACGCCGTTCGTACGCGTGGCCAATGCTGTACGCGATAACCCCGTGCGCGCCGCGGCCATCGGTTTCGATTCACGGCGCGTGCGCTTCGTCATGGTGATCGTGGCCGCGTTTTTTGCAGGCGTGGCAGGCGGTCTGGGGCTGATCAACGTGGAACTGGCATCGGCGGAAGGGGTGGGGCTGGCGCGCTCGGCAAGCGTGCTGATTGCTGTGGTCATTGGCGGCACGGGAATGTTTTTCGGGCCGGTGCTGGGAGCCGTCTTGCTCACGTTTTTCAGTGTGGCTGTGGCAAGCGTGTCCCCTGCATGGGTGGCATATCTCGGGCTGTTTTTTGTGTGGACCGTGGTCGCGGCGCCGACGGGTCTGGCGGGCTTGATGACAGGAAGATCACGGAATCATCCTGCTCTCGGTTTATGTGCTTCAGTTGCCTGGCTCATGGCTATTGTCACCGCGACCGAACTCGCCTACGCACTTCAGTTCGATACCCACGGCGATGGCCTTGCGCACGTCGCAGGCTTGCGGCTCGATGGTCACAGTGTCGGTCCCTGGGGCTTCGCGTTATTCAGCGCCATGGTCGCGTTGCTGCTCACAAGAAAATTCCGGAACGCACAGTGACTACCGCGCTCGAACTGAGGCAAATCACAAAGCGTTTCGGTGCCACCGAAATTCTCCGAGGCGTGGATCTCACCGTTCGCCAGGGCGGACGTCATGCGTTGATCGGTCCGAACGGCGCTGGTAAATCGACGTTGTTCGATATCATCGCAGGGCGCACATTGCCGTCGAGCGGGCATGTGATGCTAAACGGCACGGATGTGACAGGATTACCGGCTCACCGATTGGGACGCAAGGGCCTCGCGCGCAGCTTCCAGACTTCAAGCGTATTCACCGGCCTGAGCGTATGGGACAACATTCGATGCGCAGTGCTTGGTTCTCACGCGTCGTGGCCGGCGAGATGGTTCGGATCGAACGTGATTGATCGCGAGACTCAACGTGTTATCGAAGCGATTGGTTTGACCGAGCGCAGCAGCGAGCCGGCCTCGAATCTTGGCTATGCAGCGTTGCGCGCGCTCGATCTTGGCCTGGTGCTGGCATCGGATGCATCGACCTTACTTCTCGACGAACCCACCGCGGGCATGAACCGTTTGGAAGCGGCGCAGGCCCTTTCATTGATCCGCGAGACCACGAAGGGCAAGACCTTGCTGATCGTCGAGCATGATATGGAAGCCGTGTTCGCACTTGCCGATCGTATTTCGGTGCTCGTGCAAGGCCGCGTGATCGCGACCGGAACGCCCGATGAAATCGCCGCAGACCCGGGCGTCCGTTCCGCATATCTCGGTGACGAACCATGACCGCGTTGCTGGAAATCGACGAACTCAACGCGTGGTACGGTTCAAGTCATGTGCTGCATGGCGTAAGCTTGCGCATCGGCGAAGGCGAGGTCGTCGTGCTTGCGGGGCGCAACGGGTCGGGACGTTCGACGCTTGCAAAAGCGCTGATGGGTCTCGTGCATGCGGAGGGCGCGGCGAATTTCCGCGGGGTATCGCTGATAGGGAAGCGGCCTTACGCAATCGCGCGGATGGGCATGGGTTATGTACCCGAACAACGCGATGTATTTCCGACATTGAGCGTCCGCGAGAATTTGTTGCTCGGCATGAAGCGCGGTGGATCGCATTTTGGCGTGGCCGAAGCCGAACGAATTTTCCCGATACTGCACGAACGCAAGGCTGTGAAAGCCGGACTGCTCTCAGGCGGCGAGCAACGGATGCTCGCGCTCGCCCGTACCTTGATGGGCGATCCGCCGCTTGTCATTATCGATGAACCCACGGAAGGCCTCGCGCCGCAAATCGTGAAACAGGTCGCAGCCTGTCTGAAGAGCTTGCAAACTCGCGGTGTGGCGATCCTGCTGATCGAACAGCGCATGACGATGGCACGTGAACTGGCAACGCGCATCGCGGTAATGGGACACGGAAAAATCGTCTTCGATGACACACCCGACGCGCTCGCCGCCAACGAGCGCATCACACGCGAATGGCTTTCTGTCGGCGTTTGAAGAATCAGGAAGCCTTGCTGTCGCGCTCCGCGATCCACTCGTGCTTCGGATCGTTCTTGAAGTGCCAGGTGCGTTTGTCGCCGGCCATCACGTTCAGATAATAGTTGTCGTAACCATACGGCACCACGACCGGATGATAACCACGCGGCACCATGACGACGTCGTGATCTTCCACGGCCATGGTTTCGTCGAGATCGCGTTCGTCGGTATAGACGCGCTGAAACGCAAACCCCTGCGGCGGATTCAGCCGATGGTAGTAAGTCTCTTCAAGCGAACTCTCCACCGGCACGTTGTCCTTGTCATGCTTGTGCGGCGGATAGCTCGATGCATGTCCGCCCGGCGTCTTCACCTCGACCACAAGCAGACCTTCGGCGGGTTCGGTTTGCGGAAGAATGTCGCACACGTATCGCGTATTCGCGCCTTTGCCGCGCGTCGAGCGTTTCATCTGCGAAGGCTCGATAAGCCGCGGCGGATATTTTCCCGTAGCGGGCGCGCTCGCCACACCGATCTCGGCATCGCGATCCGCACGCACAATGGCGGCGAGTTTTGGCGGCAAATACACGGCGTAGGGCGCGGTGTCCTCGAACACGCTGTCACGTGAACCAATCTTCTCCCACTTGTGTTCGCCAGCTTCAATGCTCACCGTTCCAGACAACACGACGATACAGACCTCGCGCTTTGCCTCATGCACATGGACGATATCGCCGGTTTCGAGCCGATAAGCCGCGAACCCCACATGCTTCCATAACGCAGTTTCCGGTGTGACACGCGCGATGGTCTGACCTTCGCGCGATGCCTTGACGAGCAGGCTCATGCTGCCTCCTGAAGTTGTTGATCAACAAGCGCACGTAGCGTCTTGTAGCCTTTCTCGGCGTACGTATAGCTCGTTGCTATGACCGGGTCCTGTTCGGCTTCGACCACGAGCCAGCCGCCATAACCGTGACGTTTCAATCGCGCGATGATCGACGGGAAATCGACGGCACCATCGCCGGGCACGGTGAACGCGCCGTTGATGACCGAGTCGAGGAAACTCCAGTTGCGATTGCGCGCGAGCTTGATGATCTCCGGCCGCACGTCCTTGCAATGTACGTGACAAACGCGGGCGATGTGTTTGTCGAGCATGACGAGCGGATCGCCGCCCGCAAACGTGATATGTCCTGCATCGAACAGCAGGCCGACGGAATCGTTGGTCAGGCTCATCAGGCGGTCCACGTTAGCGGGCGTCTCCACGTACGCGCCCATATGATGGTGGTAGGCAACACGAACACCTTTGGACAAGGTGTATTCGGCGAATGTGTTGAGGCGTCTGGCGTATTCGTTCCAGCGGTCATCGGAGAAAAAACGCGGGCGTTGATAGAGCGGTCGCGGCAAACCCTGGATCGAGTCCGCCACTTCGCCGTAGACCATCACCGTCGCGCCGTTTTTCGCAAGCACGTCGAGATGCGGGCCTGCGGCTGCGATCTCTTCTTCCGCGCTGCGCTCCGCAAGGCGACCGGAATACCAGCCGGAGACGAGCGCCAGATCGTACTCGGCCAACAGCTTTTTCAACGCTTCCGGTTCACGCGGAAACTTGTTGCCAAGCTCGAAGCCTTCATAGCCGATCTTCTTTCCTTCGGTCAACGCAACGCTCAACGGCGTCTCGCCGCCCAGCGAGGGAAGGTCGTCGTTCATCCACGAAAGCGGATTGATACCGATCCGTACATCGAAGGTGCTCATCTGTTATTCCTTCGTGCGCTTCGAACGCGCCGTGAGTTTGTGTTCGTAGTCCGCGCGCGCCGAGCGCACCGCTTCACGCGATGACACCTCGGGCACCGCGACTTCCCACCACCAGCCGCCTTCTTCAGTCGGGCGCGCCGGGTCGGTGTCGATGCTGACCAGATACGATTTTGTCGATGCCCGCGCGCGTTGCATCGCGGCTTCGAGTTCACCGATATTCGCGACGTGTTCGGCGGTCGCGCCGAGCGAGCGCGCGTGCATGGCGAAGTCGATGGCAGGCGCGCCTTCCGGACCTTGCCGGCTGTCGGCCAACAGATTGTTGAACGGTGCGCCGCCGCAAGCTTGTTGCAACCGGTTGATGCAACCGTAGCCGCGGTTGTCGAGCAGCACGACAATGATCTTGGCGCCAAGCATCACCGATGTAGCAAGCTCGCTGTTCATCATGAGATAGCTGCCGTCGCCTACGATCACGATCACTTCGCGCTCGGGACGCGCGAGTTTCGCACCGAGCGCGCCGGCGACTTCGTAGCCCATGCACGAGTAGCCGTATTCGACGTGATAACCGCCCGGCGTGCTCGTGCGCCAGAGCTTTTGCAAATCGGCGGGAAGGGTTCCGGCTGCACAGACCACGATGTCGTTGGCCGCCGATTGCACGCTCGAACGCTGCACCGCGCCGATGACATCGGCTTCACGTGGCAATGCGTTGTCGATCTGCTGCGCGTTCGTCACGTGATCGACGGTCGCGCGCCAGCTATCGGCGAGTTCGTGCGCACGAACGGTCCACGGCGGCGATGCACGCCAGTCGCCGAGCGCACGGCTTAGCGCATCGAGCGCGAGCTGTGCATCGGATTCAACCGCCAAAGCACCTTGTTTCAAGGCATCGAATGCATTGGCATTGATGCCGATAAGCTGTGCCTTCGCAAACAGCGTGTTCGATCCCGTGGTGAAATCCTGCAGCCGCGTTCCGACCGCGAGAACACAATCGGCATCACTTGCCAACTGGTTGGCGGCTTCCGACCCGGTCACGCCGATACCGCCCAGATTCAGCGGATGATCCCATTCGAGCGCACCTTTTCCCGCCTGAGTTTCGGCGACAGGAATGCCATGACGTTCCGAGAATGAGCGCAATGCACCGGTCGCGAGGCCGTACAGCACGCCGCCGCCCGACACGAGCAGAGGCCTTTTGGCAGCTCGCAATGCGGTGGCCGCGCGGGTGATGTCATCGGCCATGGGCGAGGGCGCATGAAACGAAACCAGACGCGGCTCGAAGAACGATGCGGGATAGTCGTACGCCATCGCCTGCACGTCTTGCGGCAGCGCGAGCGTGACGGGGCCGCACAACGCGGCGTCGGTCAACACGCGGATTGCGCGAGGCAACGCGCTCAACAATTGCGCCGGATGCACGATGCGATCGAAATAACGTGAGACAGGACGCAAGGTATCGTTTGCGGACACGTTGCCGTCGCCGAAGTCTTCCACTTGTTGCAGGACGGGATCGGGCGCACGGGACACGAAGATATCGCCGGGCAGCAACAGCACGGGCAAGCGGTTCACGTGCGCCAATGCTGCGGCCGTCACGAGGTTAGTCGCGCCCGGGCCAATGGAGGTCGTCACCGCCATCATCCGCCGGCGGAAATTCGCCTTTGCATAGGCAATAGCCGCATGCGCCATCGCCTGCTCGTTGTGCGCGCGAAACGTGGGCAGAGTCTCGCGATGCGCATACAAGGCCTCGCCCATACCTGCTACGTTGCCGTGCCCGAAGATCGCAAAGACGCCGCCGAAGAGCGCTTCGCCGTCCTCGGTCTGCAGCGCGGCGAGATAGCGGACCAGCGCCTGCGCGGTGGTCAAACGGATCGTGCTGTTCATGCTGCCTGCTCCTGCGCGGTGGCTTTCGGGTGCCGGGCGGCGCGCGCTTCGGTCCATGCATCGATCAGCGTTTCGAACGTGCGCCGCACGCGTGCGACGAGTTCAGCGTCATCTATGGTCCCGGCGAGCCACGCGTGACTCGGCTCATGGAAGATCGTGCGGCCAACGGTAAACCCACGGCATGTCTTCGATAAAGCCGCCGGTTTGAAGCCCTCGCACAGTTGATCCACCGCCGCCGACAAACCCAGCAGCACGACGCCGCGACACGCGGGGTCACGCTCGGCGATCAACGCATCGACGGCTTCCCATTGCTTCGCGCTCATTGGTTCGAGCTTCCACCACTCGGGATAGATGCCAAGGTTGTAAAGCCGTTTCAACGAACGCAGCGCGGTATCTTCGGCAATCGGCGGCCCGTTCTTCGGCACGATCACTTCGAGCAGCAACTCGTGGCCGCTTGCCTGGACGGCGTCGTACAGCGCGCGGATCTGGGCTTCCTGTTCGAGGCGGAGATCGTGTGGATGGTCGGGGTGATAGTGCACCAGGCACTTTGCAACGTGCTCGCGCGGCCACTCGACAAGCGTGGTTCCGATCGAGCGGCCGTGATCGAAAACAAGCGGCATGGAGCCGGGCAGCTCCACCGGACGCCCGATCCACCAGCCGCGTCCGGTTGCTGCGTTCAGCGCGTCCTGGCCGTAGCGGTCATCGATCAGCACGCCGATGCGTCCTTCCAGTCCGCGCTCCTTTTCCGTCTGCGCGACGGCTTGCACGAACAAGCCTTTGAGCTCGGCGATACGCGTTTCGTCCGCGCCGGTTTGCTGCGCGAGGTCGAAAAACTGGTTGCGGTGATCGAAGGCGAACCCAAGCACTTCGTTCCACTGTTTGCGAGCCGGCGTCACGCGGTGCAGGCGCGCAAGCGTTGCATCGCGGTCGGGACGGCGCATGCGGAAAGGATCGGCGCGTGCGGCATCGAGGAAGTAAGTGAGCTCTGCGGGCGTGGGCATGGCGGGCGCGCATCCGTGACGCGATACAACCAGCCCGCCGCACGCGTTCGCGGTACGCGCGCAGACGTCCATGGGTTCGTCGCGCAGCCATCCGGCGAGAAAGCCTGCAGCGAACGCATCGCCCGCGCCCAGCACGTTCAGCACTTCGACTTCGACGCCGCCGTGAACGGGGGCATCGTCCATCGAAACCGGAACGTCGCCTTCGATGATCGAGCAGCCCATTGGCCCACGCTTGACGACGAGCGTTGCGTCCGTGACGGAACGAACGGCGGTCAACGCATCGATCAGCGTGTCCTTGCCGCCCGCGATCCGGAACTCCTCTTCCGTGCCGATCACGAGATCCATCAGCGGCAGGATGCCTTGCAAGTGGGCGGTGACATTGTCGTTGGCGACGAAGCGTGTCTCGCCATCGGCCTTGCCGGTCAGTCCCCATAGCACCGGCCGGTAGTCGATATCGAGCACCGTACGAACCTGGTTGCGACGTGCGTAATCGAGCGCGCGGCGGCTCGTGCGATTGACCTGATCGGTGGAGAAGTGCGTGCCGGTAATCAACAGCGCCTTCGATGAAGCAATGAACGCTTCGTCGAAGTCGTTTTCATCGACGGCCATGTCCGCGCAATCATCGCGATAGAACACCAGCGGAAACGTATCGCGATCTTCAATGCCGAGCAGCACGAGTCCCGTCAACCGGTCGTGATCGATGCGCACGTGACTCGTGTCGCACCCCTCGCGTTCCAGCGTCTCGGTGAGGAAGCGGCCCATGTGATCGTTGCCGACGCGCGAGAGCATTGCCGACCTGAGGCCGAGCCGGGCGCATCCAAACGCGATATTCGCCGACGACCCGCCCAGATATTTCGCAAAGCTCGATACGTCCTCGAGCCTGGCGCCGACCTGCTGCGCATAGAGATCGACCGCGAGCCGCCCGAGACATACGATGTCGCGGGTTCGCCCTTCGGCGAACCGCGATCCGGTTGATGAATGCAATGCCATGTTCGATCCTTGGAGTAGATGAAGTCCGCGAAGGAGCCCGGGTTCAGGCCGGGGCGTCTTCCAGTTCGCTCATCATTTGCTGCATCTCGGCGCCGCCCGCCATCATGTCGAGGACTTCGTTCTTCGTGATCGTGTCTTTCGTGAACGTGCCCATTGAACGGCCGCGATTGAGCAGCGTGAACGAATCGCCGATGGGGTACGCGTGATGCACGTTGTGCGTGATGAAGATCACGGAGATGCCTTTCGAGCGCGCCGTATGGATCAGGCGCAGCACGTTGAACGATTGCTTCACGCCGAGCGCGGCCGTGGGTTCATCGAGGATCAGCACGCGTGCGCCGAAATGGATCGCCCGCGCGATCGCGAGACATTGCTTTTCGCCGCCGGACATGGTGCCAATGGGTTGATGTGCGTCGCGTACGTTGATCCCCATTTCGGAAAGCCGTGCCGTTGATGTTTCCGCCGCGAGGTCCAGATCCATCACGTTGAGCAAACCGAAGAGCTTTTTCTGCGGCTCGCGGCCCATGAAGAAATTGCGCGCGACAGACAACAAGGGTACGAGCGCGAGATCCTGGTACACGGTCGCGATACCCATATCGAGTGCTTCCTTGGGCGAGCCGAATTGCACCGGTTTGCCATCGACGAGATATTCGCCCGATGAGGGCGTATGAACCCCGGCAAGCGTCTTGATCAGAGTGGATTTGCCTGCGCCGTTATCGCCGAGCAGGCAGTGCACTTCGCCACGCTTCAAACGCAGCGTCACACCGTTGAGTGCGATCACGCGGCCGAAGAACTTGCTGACGTTTTCGAGCGCGAGAATGGTGTCTTGTTCAGCCATGACCGTTCCCCTCATTGAGCTTGTGAAACGCGACGACGCACGTAGTGATTGAACAGCACGGCGATCAGCAGCATCACGCCGAGGAACACGCGGAACCAGTCGGAGCTGACGTTCGTGTACGTGATGCCGATCTGTACGACGCCGAAGATGAGCGCACCGAAGCACGCGCCGATCACCGATCCATAACCGCCGGTCAGCAGCGTTCCGCCGATCACCGCCGCGATGATCGCTTCGAATTCCTTCTGCAGGCCGCGATCGGCGGCAGCGGATCCGATGTCGCAAACTTGCAGCACGGCGAACAAGCATGAGCAAAACGCGGTCAGCACGAACAATGAAATCTTCACGCGCCGCACGGGCACGCCGACGTTCTTTGCTGCGTTTGCATCGCCGCCGACTGCGAGGATCCAGTTGCCGAAACGCGTCTTCGCAAGCACGAACGCGCTGACCGCGGCGAGCGCGAGCCACCACAAGATGACCTTTGGAATACCGGGCACGAGCGGTTCGCCGCTATCGAGCAATTTGCCGATACCCATATGCCCGAGCCATGAAAAGAGGCCATGCAACGCGACGCCATGAAACAGGGTGTTTGCGAGCCAGTCGTTCTGCGCAAGATCGCCGACGCCGGAGATGATGGTGCGGTCGGCAAAGAGAATGGAGAGCGCAAGCGTCAAGCCGCGCAAGATGAACAGGAACGCGAGCGTCACGATGAACGACGGCAACCGCGTCTTCACGACCAGATAGCCGTTCAATGCGCCTAGCAACATGGAACAGACGAAGGCGAACAGGATCGCAACCGACAACGGCCAGTGGAAATACACCGACGGAATCGCGACCATCATGCCGGCGAAACCGATCATCGAGCCAATCGACAAATCGAACTCGCCCGCGATCATCAGCAGGCACGCGCCGACCGCAAGCAGGCCGAGGTACGCCGCGACTTGCGACCAGTTCATCACGCCGTCGAGGTTGAACATGCCCGAGCTTCCGGCGCTTACGCCGAACACAATGAACACGAGCACAGCGCCGGAGATCGCCGCGAATTCCGGACGATTCAGGATATGACCGAACCACGATTGACGCCTGACGCGTTCATCGGCGGGCGCGGCCGTGGCCGGCGCACTGGATGAATCGGCCGCGTTGGAAAGGGGAGGAACGTGCTTGCCGGCTATGCCCATGATGGCTCCTTGAAGCGCGCGGCCAGCCGCCTGACAGACGCAGGCGGCGGCGCGTTGAGAGAAAGCTGGTGCTGCGAACGGCGTAGTCAGGTCGAGGATGATCTGCACCGCCGTCCGCGATGAATCACCTGTATTGGCCTGCGAACTTCAACACCTTGTCGATGTTGTCCTTCGTGATGAAGCCCGGTCCTGAACGGATGTTCTTCGGACCGTAGGATGGTTGAAGTCCGTAGGTTGCGAGCCGAGCCTTGAACTTCGGATTCGCTTCCAGGATCTGGCGGATCTTCACCGGATCGGTGGTCTTGTCATGCTTCACGATCGCCAGCACGGCAACGGGGATATAGCCTTGCAAGTACGGCTGCTGATCGATCGCGAACTGGATCGTGCCGGCTTGGATGGCTTTTGCGATGTCATCGGAGAAATCGAAGGTCGCAAACCAGATCTTCTTTTCCAGGCCCATCTGCTGCACGGCTTTCAATGTGGCCGAAGCGGGCGTCGGTCCGAGCGTCAGGATGGCCTGCGTGTTCGGATGATTGCGCAAGTACGCGCTGACCTTCGACTGGATCTCAGTCGGGTCCTGTCCCGAGTCGAGAGTCGACGGTTTGTAGTCGACACCGATGGCATCGGCGAAACCACGGCAGCGATCGAACGACACCACGTTGGTCGCCAGGTGATTGACGCACAGGAACGACTTGATGCCTGCGGCCTTGGCCTTCTCGCCAGCCGCGTGACCCGCAACATATTCAGGTTGGCCGATATGCATGATCGCGCCAAGCTGCGCGCTTTGCTCTTCGGTGCCCGAGTTGATCGTGACGAGCGGAATCTTCTTCGCGGTCACCTTGTTCATCGCACTTTTCAGTACGTCGAAGTCCGCGATGGTCACGATCACGCCATCGTAGTTACGCGCCGCCGCTTGTTCGATCAGCCGCGACATGTCGGCGAGATCGCCGTTGGGCGGATTGCGGTAATCCGTCTCGACGTTGAAGTCCTCATCGGCCTGTTTGATGGCGTTCTTGATCGTGTTCCACCATGAGTCCGAATCTGGCGCGTGGCTGATCAAAACGAAATGGGCGTCGGGAGCCGCGTGGGCTGCCTGGCTGCTCAGTGCCGCTGCGCCGCACAAAGCGGCAGCCGCTGCGAGCACGCGCAGGGCGGCTCGGCCATTGCAAAGTCTCATTGTCTCCACCTATCACGGTTGTTTTTCTGGATAAGCAATCAGGCGCGATGGACAGCGCTCACGTCCCCTTGCTCACGACCAAGATTAGGACAAGTCTGAGCGCTATGCAATAGGAAGTTTAACTACCCGACGTTTGGAAAATTCATTCCATTTGTTCCGGGAGGTATCTATAATCGGTTGCATCGAAACGGGAATCCATGACGAGCACCGCATGCAGGAAGACACATCAGACACACAGGAAACAGCCACGGACACCGAGACCGTCGACGAGCTGATGCAGCGCATCACAGAGGCGTACGACGCACTTCCGCGCCAGCTCAAAAGCGTGGCGACGTATATAGAGCAGCATCGCAGCAACGTGATGATGGATCGCACTGGCGATATTGCGAGCGCGTGCGGCGTGCATCCGTCGGCGGTGGTGCGCTTTGCGCAGCGCTTCGGTTTTTCCGGCTTCTCCGACCTACAGGCGATTTTCAAGCAGGCGTACACGGGCCAGAACGGTTCCGCGCAAAGCTACCAGCAGCGCATCAGGAAACTGATCGATGAAAAGCCCGGCAAGTTGTCGGGCGGATCGGTCGCGCGTGAATTCATCGCGGCGAGTCAAAGCGGGCTCGCCGAGCTCGAAGCGGGTCTCGACGACGAACAGTTCGAAGCCGCCGTGAAGATGCTGGAGCACGCCGAGAACATCTACGTGATCGGCGTGCGGAGATCGTTTCCGGTGGCGAGTTATATCGTGTACGCGCTGCAGCATACGGCCAAGCGCGTGCATCTCGTGTCGGGCTTTGGCGGGATGTATCGCGAGCAGATTCGCAGCGTGAAAAAGGGCGATGTGGTGATTGCAATCAGCTTCGCGCCCTACGGCAAGGAGACGCAGTACTGCGTGCGCGCGGCGCAGCATCACGGCGCCAAGACGCTGGTCATCACCGATGGCCAGCTTTCGCCGCTCGCGCGTCACGCGAGCGCGCATTTGTTCGTGAAGGAGGGCAGCGCGTTCGCGTTCCGCTCGCTCACGAGCACGATCTGCCTGTGCCAGGCGCTGTTCATCGCGCTTGCGTACCGGCTTGAACTGAATGTAGAAGAATCAAGGGAGACAGGCGGCTATGACGATTGATGTAGCGGTTTTCGGAGCAGGGCGGATCGGCAAGATCCACGCGGCGAATCTGGCGAAACAGCCGGGTGTGCGCCTGAAATATGTAGTCGATGTAAACAAGGAAGCGGCCGCCGCCCTTGCCGTGATGCACGGCGCACAAGTGGCGGACGTGGAAGGCGCGCTGGGCGATGCGTCCATCGGCGCGACCGTGGTGTGTTCGAGCACCGACACCCATGCCGACCTGATCATGAAATCGGCGGCCCAAAAGAAACACGTGTTCTGCGAAAAGCCCGTGGACCTGACGCTCGAACGCGCACGCACTTGCGCCGATGCCGTCGCGAAAGCCGGCGTGGTCTGCATGATCGGCTTCCAGCGCCGCTTCGACCCGACGTTCGCTGCGTTGAAGGCGCGCGTGGAGGCGGGTGAAATCGGCGATCCGGAAATGCTGATTGTCACGAGTCGCGACCCGGGGGCGCCGCCCGTTGACTACATCAAACATTCGGGCGGCATTTTCAAGGACATGCTGATCCACGACTTCGATATCTTCCGCTGGATGCTCGACGACGAAGCCGACACACTGCACGCCACCGGAAGCGTCCTGACCGATCCGGCGATTGCGGATGCGGGTGACATCGACTCGACGGCCGTCACCATTCGCACCAAACGCGGCCGCTTGTGCCAGATCAACACGACGCGGCGCGCGGCGTACGGCTACGACCAGCGCTTCGAATTGCTCGGCAGCAAAGGCATGCTGCAGGCGGGCAATGTCCGTCCCACCGAAGTCACCGCGTACTCGAAGACGGCGGTATCGAACGATGTCCCCGAGGCATTTTTCCTCGAGCGATACCGCGCGGCGTACGCGCTGGAGATCGCCCATTTCTTCGATGCCGTCCAGGAAGGCAAACCCGTGCGCACGACGGTCGCGGACGGCCTGAAAGCGCTCGAACTCGCCGATGCCGCCACGCGTTCATGGCGTGAAGGAACGATCATCAAGCTGGGCGCGGCATGAAAGCGCCGGTGCGGATCGGCATTGCCGGACTGGGGCGGCTTGGTCAACGCCATGCGCGCAATCTCGCGTGGCATGTGCCCGGCGCGACGCTCGCGGGCGCGTGCAGCCCGGTCGCGGCTGAACGTGAATGGGCGGTGGAAAACCTGCCCGAACTCGCGCTCTACGACGACTACGAGTCGTTGCTGCAGGACACATCGATTGATGCCGTCTGGCTCGTTACGCCTACGTCGCTTCATGCCGACCAGATCATCGCGGCATTACGGGCCGGCAAACACGTGTTCTGCGAGAAGCCGTTGTCGCTGGACCTGGCGCAGTGCGACCGCGTTATCGAAGAAAGCGCACGGTTTCCTGATCTGCAGGTCATGATCGGTTTCGTGCGCCGCTTCGACGCCAGTTATCGCGATGCCTTCAACAAGGTCCGCGAGGGCGCGATCGGCCGGCCGTTCATGGTCCGTTCGCAAACTGTCGATAAAAACGATCCCGATGGCTTCTTCGTGCGTTTCGCGCCGACATCGGGCGGCTTGTTCCTCGATTGCAGCGTCCACGACATCGACCTGGCGCGCTGGATGCTCGGCAATCCGCGCGTCACGCGCGTGTTTGCAAGCGGCACGATTGCCATCCACGAAGGCCTCGCTGAGTGTGGCGACATTGATAACGGCGTTGCCATCTGCGAGTTCGAGGGCGGACGCATGGCCGTTTTCCATGCATCGCGGACCAGTGCGCATGGCCACGATACGCAAACGGAAGTCGTGGGAACGGGCGGGGCGTTATCGGTGGGGAACAACCCGCGGTTGAATCGCGTGGAAATTTTCGATGCCACGGGCATTCGCAACGAATGTACGCCGACGTTCTTCGAGCGCTTCGAACACGCGTTCCTGAACGAGGCCGAGGCGTTCGTGGCGTCGCTCAACGGTGGCCCCGCGACGGGCCTCACGCTTGAAGACGCGCGGGAAGCCACGCGCATCGGCATCGCGATGAGGGAATCCCTGGCCAAGGGAGAAGCGGTGAATTTTTAGGCAGTGGGGTAAAATCGGACTCTTACGAAAAGCAGATTCGAACAAGGCTCATTCGATGGAAGTGCACAAGGAAGTCGATGCGCGCGGGCTCATGTGTCCGCTGCCCATCTTGCGGGCGAAGAAGGCGCTGTCCGACATGCAAAGCGGTCAGATTCTAAAGGTCCTTGCAACCGATCCGGGTTCCCAACGTGACTTTGCCGCGTTCTCGAAGCAGACCGGCAATGAACTGGTGGAATCGACCTCGCACGACAAGGTCTTCACTTTTTTGATGCGGCGGCGTTAGGCAGGTCAGCCGGATGAAAAAATGCCCATGACGAAGATCATGGGCATTTTTATTTTCAAAGCGCCACGACGGGCGCCCGAATCTAGACTTATCCAACCAAATGCGGCGAGCGCGTATCCAGGTATTCCTGGAAGTCGGCGGCAACTTCCGGGTGACGCAGCGCGAATTCCACCGTCGCCTTCAGATAACCGAGCTTGCTGCCGCAGTCGAAACGCGTGCCGTGATACTTGTACGCGAGCACTTGTTCGTCCGCGAGGAGCGACTGGATCGCGTCCGTCAGTTGCAGTTCACCGCCGGCACCCGGCTTCAACGCGCGGATATGGTCGAAAACGCGCGGCTTCAGCACGTAACGGCCGACTACGCCGAGATTCGACGGCGCCGCAGCCGGTTCCGGCTTTTCCACGATGCCCGACAGTTTGAAAATATTGTCTTCCCACTCTTTCCCGTCGATAACACCATACGACTTCGAATCCTGAGCCGGGATCTCTTCTACGCCGATTACCGAGCTGTGATAGTGGTCGAACACTTCGATCATCTGCGTCATGACCGGTGGCGTGCCGTACAACAAGTCATCGGCGAGGATGACGGCAAACGGGTTGTCGCCCACCAGCTTTTCGGCGCACAGCACCGCGTGCCCAAGACCGAGCGCTTCGGCCTGACGCACGTAGAAACAGTCCACATGGCTCGGCTTGATGCTGCGGACCAGATCGAGCAGCTTCTGCTTGCCGCGCGCTTCCAGTTCGGCCTCGATCTCATACGACTTGTCGAAGTGATCTTCAATGGCGCGCTTGCTGCGCCCCGTCACAAAGATCATTTCCGTAATGCCGGCTGCCATTGCCTCTTCGACCGCGTACTGAATCAGCGGCTTGTCGACCACAGGCAGCATTTCCTTCGGGCTGGCCTTGGTTGCGGGGAGGAACCGGGTACCGAGACCCGCAACCGGGAAAACCGCTTTCGTAACTTTTAGCATTTGATGACCCTGATCCTCTTATCGTGTTTAAACGTCAAGCCTGAATTTCGTGCGCCCGAGAGCCACTGCCATGATGCAGGTTGATCCGTGAATAAAAAAGTGCGACGAGTGAATTCTTCCAGCGTCAAACTGCACTTTGCTATAGACGGAACAAGCTATAGGTTAGTTTCCAGGTCTGACCGCCGCGTCTGAATGAAGTTTACGCCGGCAACCGTGAAAGCTGCGCTTTCAGCTTGTCAGCCGTCGACTCGAATTCGGCAAGCCGCTTGCGTTCCTGTTCAACCACCGCGGCCGGCGCACGGGCTACAAAACTTTCGTTTTCCAGCTTGACGCGCGCCTTGCCGATTTCCTGTGTCAGCCGATCGACTTCCTTCGTGAGGCGTTCGCGTTCAGCGGCGACATCGATCTCGACCTTAAGCACCAGCTTGTTCGATCCTACAATAGCAACTGGCGCGCCACTTGCCTCTGCGTCGAGCGCATTTTCGTCGGTAATGATCTTTACCTCCGACAAACGCGCCAGTGCCTGGACATAAGGCGCGAACGACTTCAACTGCGCTTCGTCGCCCGTTGCCAGCAGCGGCACTTTCACTGCCGGTGACAAATTCATCTCGCCGCGCAGATTACGACATGCATCGATGACTCCTTTCAGTTCGGCCGCCCACTGTTCTGAAGATTCGTCGATTTTCGACGGTTGCGCCTGCGGATAGCGCTGGATCATGATCGATGCCGTTTCGCTGCCATTGCCCGCCTGCGGATACAGGTCGGTCAGCGGCGCAACCTTCTGCCACAAGGCTTCCGTGATGAACGGAATGATCGGGTGAGCCAGACGCAGCACGGTTTCCAGCACGCGCAGCAGGGTCCGGCGTGTCGCGCGCTGCTGCTCGGGCAGGCCGTTTTGGATCTGTACCTTCGCCAGTTCGAGATACCAGTCGCAGTACTCGTCCCAGACGAATTTGTAGATGGCGCTTGCCACGTTATCGAACCGGTAATCGGCGAAACCCTTCTCGACCTCCGCTTCCACACGCTGCAGCAGCGAGACGATCCAGAAGTCCGCCTGCGAAAAATGCAGATAGCCGCCCGGGCCGCACTCGCCCGCTTCGCATTCTTCCGGTTTGCCGAAACCACAATCGTGGCCTTCGGTGTTCATCAGCACAAACCGTGTAGCGTTCCACAACTTATTGCAAAAATTACGGTATCCCTCGCACCTTGCCAGATCAAAATTCACGTTGCGACCGAGAGTGGCCATGGACGCCATGGTGAAGCGCAAGGCATCCGTGCCAAACGGCTGAATTCCGTTCGGGAATTCCTTGCGGGTCTTTTTCTCGATTTTCTCGGCCTGCTTCGGATTCATCAGGCCGGTAATACGCTTGGCGACGAGCGTTTCCAGATCGATTCCGTCGACAATGTCGATGGGGTCGAGCGTGTTGCCCTTGCTCTTCGACATCTTCTGGCCTTCCGCGTCGCGCACGAGGCCGTGGACGTAGACCGTGTCGAACGGGATCTTGCCCGTGAAGTGCGTGGTCATCATCACCATCCGGGCAACCCAGAAGAAGATGATGTCGAACCCCGTCACTAGCACCGACGACGGCAGGAAGTGCTTCAGTTCCGGCGTTTCGTTCGGCCATCCAAGCGACGAAAACGGCACCAGCGCGGACGAGAACCAGGTGTCGAGCACATCTTCGTCGCGTCGTAGCGTGCCGGTATAGCCGTTTTGGGAGGCTTCCGCGCGCGCCTCGGCTTCCGTCTTGGCGACGAAGATTTCGCCGTTCTCACCGTACCACGCGGGGATTTGATGGCCCCACCAGAGCTGGCGAGAAATACACCAGTCCTGGATATTTTCAAGCCACTGGTAATACGTGTTCGACCAGTTTTCCGGCACGAACTTGATTTCGCCGCTGCGGACCACATCGAGCGCCGTTTCCGCGATCGATTTGCCCGGATGGAACGTGCCTTCCGGCGCCGGTTTGCTCATGGCCACGAACCACTGGTCCGTCAGCATGGATTCGATCACCACGCTGGTACGGTCGCCGCGCGGCACCATCAGCGTGTGCGGCTTGACCGATTCAAGCGCGCCGAGCGCGTCGAGATCGGCCACGACCTGCTTGCGGGCATCGAAACGATCCAGACCGCGATATTTTTCCGGCGCGTTGTCGTTGATTTTTGCGTCGAGCGTGAGGATTTCGATCATGGGCAGCTTGTGACGCAAGCCCACCTGATAGTCGTTGAAATCGTGCGCCGGCGTGACCTTGACCACGCCGGTTCCAAACTCGCGATCCACATAGTCGTCCGCGATCACCGGAACTTCACGGCCCGACAACGGCAAGGTGACCGTCTTGCCAATGAGATGCGCGTAACGCTCGTCTTCCGGATGGACCATCACGGCGGTGTCGCCGAGCATGGTTTCCGGGCGCGTGGTGGCAACTGTCAGGTGTCCCGAGCCGTCCGTCAGCGGGTAGTTGATGTGCCACAGATTGCCGGCTTCCTCCTCGCTCACCACTTCAAGATCCGACACAGCCGTGCCCAGCACCGGATCCCAGTTCACCAGCCGCTTTCCACGATAAATCAGGCCCTGCTTGTAGAGCGTGACGAAAACATCCTGCACGGCGGTCGACATCTTGTCGTCCATCGTGAAATATTCCCGCGACCAGTCGATGGACGCGCCCAGTCGGCGCACTTGCCCCGTAATGGTCGAGCCCGACTGCTGTTTCCATTCCCAGACGCGTTTCAGGAATTCCTCGCGGCCGAGGTCATGGCGCGAGATGCCCTTGGCGTCGAGCTGGCGCTCGACCACGATCTGCGTGGCAATGCCCGCGTGGTCCGTGCCCGGCAGCCACAGGGTGTTTTCGCCGAGCATGCGGTGATACCGCGTGAGGCTGTCCATGATGGTCTGGTTGAACGCATGACCCATGTGCAGTGTGCCGGTGACGTTTGGCGGCGGGAGCTGGATCGAGAAGTCTTTTTTTCCTTCGTCGAGGCTCGGCGCGGCGTACCCGCGCTTTTCCCATTCGGGTCCCCAGTGGGACTCGATGTTTTGGGGCTCGAAACTCTTCGCAAGCGTGTTGTCACTCATGGGGTGGGATCTGCCGAAAATTGCGTAAAAAAGAAGCGGGGGTCGACCAGCGACATCGGTGAATTATAAGGTCTTACCGAACCTGCAGCCGATTTAGGCGCGCCTGATCAGCCTCAATCGAGCGCCAAGCGCGCTTCAAAGCGGTTGTTTCGAAAACGTGTCCGCCCGCGCGGTCTTATAATGTTCGACCCACCGGAAGACTCGCCCATGCCCGATTTGCTTGCCAATCTGAACCCCGAACAACTTGCCGCCGTCACGTTGCCAAACGAGCCGGCGCTTATCCTGGCGGGCGCGGGCAGCGGCAAGACGCGCGTCCTGATCACGCGCATCGCGTGGCTGATCCAGCAGGGTTATGCGTCGCCGCAGACCATTCTCGCCGTCACGTTCACGAACAAGGCCGCAAAAGAGATGATGGCGCGGCTGACGGCCATGATGCCCATCGATACACGCGGCATGTGGATCGGCACCTTCCACGGCCTGTGCAACCGCATGCTGCGCGCGCATTTCCGCGATGCCGGCCTGCCCCAGGCTTTCCAAATCCTCGATACTGCAGACCAGCTTTCGGCCATCAAGCGGCTGATGAAGGGCCTGAATATCGACGACGAAAAATATCCGGCCAAGAATCTCCAGTACTTCATCAACAACGCGAAGGAACAAGGGCTGCGTCCGAAAGACGTCGACGCGACCGACGCCTTCAACATGAAGTTCGTCGAGTTGTACGCGGCGTACGAGCAGCAATGCCAGCGCGAAGGCGTGGTGGATTTCCCCGAGCTCCTGCTGCGCTGCTACGAGTTGCTCGCGCACAATCCGCCGCTGCGCGCGCATTACCAGGCGCGTTTTCGCAATATTCTGGTCGACGAGTTCCAGGATACGAACAAGCTGCAGTACGCGTGGCTCAAGATACTGGCGGGCGAGCATAACGCCATCTTCGCCGTGGGCGACGACGACCAGTCCATCTACGCATTCCGTGGCGCGAACGTCGGCAACATGCATGACTTCGAGCGCGAATTCCATGTGCGCAACATGATCAAGCTGGAGCAGAACTATCGCTCGCATGGTCATATTCTCGATACCGCCAACTTCCTGATCGCGAAGAACTCGCGCCGGCTCGGCAAGAACCTGCGCACCGATGCCGGTCACGGCGAACCCGTGCGCGTGTACGAAGCCGCGACCGATACGCAGGAAGCCGGGTGGATCGTCGAGGAGATCAAGGCGCTGATTCATGCAGGGGCGGCGCGTGGCGAGATCGCGATCCTGTATAGAAGCAATGCGCAGTCGCGAACCATCGAACATACGCTGGTGAATGCGGGCATTGCGTATCGCGTGTATGGCGGCTTGCGGTTTTTCGAGCGTCAGGAAGTGAAGCACGCGCTTGCGTATCTGCGCCTGATCGACAACCCCAACGACGACACCGCGTTTTCCCGCGTCGTGAATTTCCCGACGCGTGGAATCGGCGCCAGGTCGATCGAACAACTCGCCGACGCCGCCCGTCTCTACAACTGTTCAATGGCCGCGGCCGTGCCCTACGTGGCCGGCAAGGCAGGTTCGAGTCTCGCGAATTTCGCGCAGTTGATCGGCAAGATTCGCGCCGAAACACAGCACATGAGCTTGCCGGAAACGGTGGAGTACGTGGTCCGCGCGAGCGGTCTCGCGACGCATTACGAGAATGAACGCGAAGGCCAGGACCGGCTCGAGAACTTGCAGGAAGTGGTGAACGCGGCGGCTGCATTCGTGCAGGAAGAAGGCTACGGGCTCGATACCCCCGCGCGTTCCATTCCGCTGCGCCCGGGCGCGACCAACGCGCCGGAAATCGGCGTGGCGACGGATGATCCCGCTGTCGATGTGCTCGATCCCAAGAGTCCCGCCGATCCTGCGCAAAACCCCGACACCATGACGCCGCTGGCGGGTTTCCTGTCGCATGCATCGCTCGAAGCCGGCGACAACCAGGCGCAAGCCGGCCAGGACGCCGTGCAGTTGATGACGGTGCACGCAGCCAAGGGGCTGGAGTTCATGGCCGTGTTCATCACGGGGCTCGAAGAGGGTTTGTTCCCGCACGAGAACAGCGCGCAGGAAAGCGACGGGCTCGAAGAGGAACGGCGTCTCGCGTATGTGGCGATCACGCGGGCGAAGGAGCGGTTGTATCTGTCGTTTGCGCAGAGCCGGATGTTGCACGGCCAGACGCGCTACAACATCCGCTCCCGTTTCTTCGATGAACTTCCGGAAGAGTCGCTCAAATGGCTCACGCCCAAAGTGGAAGCAGGCGCGCGCTGGGGCGGCCGGGCCGATAACGCCGGCTGGGGCCGGGACTGGTTCGCGCGTCCGGGGCAGGAACGCGGAGAACGCGCCGCTTACACGGACCCGGATGCCGGCAAGCCGTTGCCCGCGTTCGCCAACAACCAGCGCGCGGCTGACACCGGATTCAAGATCGGCCAGCCCGTGTTCCACAACAAGTTCGGCGAGGGCACGGTGATCGCGCTGGAAGGAGCAGGGACGGACGCGAAAGCCCAGGTCCGGTTCAAACGCCATGGCGAGAAATGGCTCGCGTTGGCGGTGGCTAAACTGCAGGCAGTGGAATGAAGATGGAACGGCTCGGCATCATGGCGGCGTTGCCGCAGGAACTGGGCGATCTGACAGATGCAATGCGCCTTGCCGGGAATGTCCGCACCGAGATCATCGGCCGGCGCGAATATCACGTCGGAACGGCGCATGGCGTGCCGTGCGTGGTAACGCTGGCGCGCGTGGGCAAAGTGGCCGCGGCCGCGACGGCGAGCGCGCTGATCCACGTGTTCGGCGTCGATTCCATCGTGTTCACGGGTGTCGCGGGCGGTGTTCGGGAAGACGTGCGCGTGGGCGATATCGTGATCGGCGATACGCTGATGCAGCACGATCTGGACGCGTCGCCGCTGTTTCCGCGCTTCGAGGTGCCGTTGCTCGGCATGGCGCGTTTTGCCGCGAACGCCGGGCTCAGCGACGCGTTGGCCCACGCCTGCACCGCCTTTCTCGCCGATGAACACGCGGCGCTCGAGGCGCGTTTCGGTGTGCATCCTCCACGGTTGCATCGCGGGCTGATTGTGAGCGGGGACCGGTTTGTATCGAGTCATGCCGAGGTGAACGCGCTTCGCGCCGCTTTGCCTGAAGCGCTCGCCGTCGAGATGGAAGGCGCCGCGCTCGCCCAGGTTTGTTACGAACACGACGTGCCGTGCGCCGTGGTGCGCACCGTATCCGATACCGCCGATGCCGACGCGCCCGAGTCATTCCTCGAGTTCCTTCACGCGCTCGGCGGCGCGTATTCGTCGGGGATTCTGCGGCGCTTCTTGACGGCGCGCGTCTGAACGCGGCAATCCGCCTCATCTTGTCTTTCCAACGGCCGTAGCCCCGCTCATGGCGGCGCTTCGCGCATCGGCGTTGCTCACCAAAGATCCCAGATCTTTTGCATCGGTCCTGCCCCGAAAATCCTGCTTGTAATTGAGAATGATTCGCAATTACAATACATCGGACGACAGGAGGTCCACTTTGACCCAAACGACGCTCGATAGATTGACCGGCTTCGCGCCCGGATCGCTGCCTGATTCGCTGGCTGATTCGCTGTCTGATTCCGGCCGGGCAGCGCTGGTTATATCCACTAACGCTGCACGTGTGGTCGAGACCACCCGCCATGCGTGGCTCGGCAACGCAACGCCGCAGCTCGGAGACACGGCCAGGCAAGCTCGCCGGCCGCGCTTTCAGCACCGCCCGATGATCGCCAACCTGACGCTGGTAATGAATTTCTGGAGTACGAGACCGCTGTGATCGCCACCCAATCTCAAACTGCGACGCCGGCCACCTTGGCAACGCCCGCAGTGCAAACAATCCATCGTTCAGATGTCCCGAATCAGCGCATGCACGACGCCAGTCGTTTCCCGCTCGTGCGGTTGCGCCGCCGCTCGGTACAGCCCGGCTACGCATTTGCCTGGGGCGCCGATATGCAGCGTCTGCTTGCGCTGAAAGCGCCGTTCGTGATCGTCGCGGAGTATTGCGCCGACGAACCCGCCGACGATCTGCGCCTGCGCTCCGCATGGCTGCGATCGAACCGGAGCGCCCTCGCAATGTACTGCCGCGGCCTGATCGTGATCGAACCGCGCATCGAGGCCCGTGCATCGACGCGGGAGATCGTGCGCGGCATGTGCAGCGGCAGCGGATTGCGCCTGGTCGTGGTATCGGGCATGCGGGTCGCAAACGAACTCGCGCCGGTGCTGCTCAAGCACTCGGGCCCGGACCTCTCGAAACCGCCTTCCATCGCTAAACCCCGCCTTCAGATGCCGTGACACCCGCACGAATCAGGGCCGTCCCTCTCTAGCACGGCCTTGACGGCTGAACTATGCTCAGGTGCAATTCGCCGCGCCCGGATGATCCGGCTGCGGCGATTCCGCTACCCGACAGAGGTTCGAATGCCGACTTATCGTGAAGCTCACCGCCGTTCGATCGACGATCCGGAATCGTTCTGGGGCGAACAGGCACGGCGCATCCATTGGGAAACGCCATTCGATCAGGTCCTCGACCGCAGCAATCCGCCGTTTGCGCGCTGGTTTGTCGGCGGCAAGACCAATCTCTGCTACAACGCCGTCGACCGTCATCTCGCCTCGCGCGGCGAACAGAATGCGCTCGTATATGTATCGACGGAAACGGGCATCGAGCGGCGTTATACCTACGCCGAACTGCACGCTGAAGTGAATCGCATGGCCGCCGTGATGCGCTCCCTTGGCGTGAAGCAGGGCGAGCGCGTGCTGATCTACTTGCCGATGATCCCCGAAGCCCTGTTCGCCATGCTCGCGTGCGCACGGCTCGGCGCGGTTCATTCGGTCGTGTTCGGCGGCTTTGCGGCGCCGAGCCTGGCGGCGCGCATCGACGACGCGACGCCCGTTCTGATCGTCACCGCCGATGCCGGCGCGCGTGCGGGCAGGGTGATCGACTACACGCCGCTCGTGGATGAAGCGCTGGCGCGCGCCGAACACAAGGTCGCAAACGTGTTGCTGATCGACCGGCAACTCGCGCCTGAGCGGTTGCAGGCGCCGTATCTGGTCGAATACGAACCGCTGCGCGCACAATTCTTCGATGCCCAGGTTCCATGCGTATGGCTGGAGTCGAACGAACCTTCGTACGTGCTCTACACGTCGGGGACGACGGGCAAGCCGAAGGGCGTGCAACGAGACGTGGGCGGCTATGCAGTGGCGCTGGCGGCATCGATGGAACACATCTTCCAGGGCAAACCTGGCGACACCATGTGGACCGCTTCCGACGTGGGCTGGGTGGTCGGGCACAGCTACATCATCTACGCGCCGCTGATTGCCGGGCTGACCACGGTCATGTACGAAGGCACGCCTGTTCGCCCCGACGGCGGGATCTGGTGGCGCATCATCGAGCAGCACAAGATCAACCTGATGTTCACCGCGCCGACCGCGCTGCGCGTGCTGAAGAAACAGGACCCGAAGCTGATGGAGCAAGCGGATTTATCGAGTCTGCGAACGCTCTTCCTGGCCGGCGAACCGCTCGATGAGCCCACGGCGCAATGGATCCAGAGCGCGCTGAAAAAACCGGTCGTCGACAATTACTGGCAGACCGAAACCGGCTGGCCCATGATCGCGATTCCCAGAGGGATCGAACCGTTGCCGCCGAAACTGGGTTCTCCCGGCGTGCCATCGATGGGCTTCGCATTGACCGTGCGTAACGAAGCAACCGGTGAGGTTTGCGCGCCTGGAGAGAAGGGCGTGATCGCGCTCGATTATCCGTTGCCGCCGGGCTGCATGCAGACCGTATGGGGCGACGATTCTCGTTTCATCAAGACGTATTGGCAGAGCATTCCCGGGCAACAGCTGTACTCGACCTTCGACTGGGGGGTAACCGACGAAGACGGCTACGTGTCGATCCTCGGTCGCACCGACGACGTAATCAACGTGGCCGGACACCGGCTGGGCACGCGTGAGATCGAGGAAGCGATCAGCAGTCACAGGTCGGTGGCCGAGGTGGCGGTTGTAGGCGTTGCCGATCCGGTCAAAGGTCAGGTCGCGCTCGCATTCGTTGTGTTGCGCGATGTCCAGGCGCTGGACCAAGAAGGCGCCCGCGAAGCGCTTGAAGCGGAGCTTGCGCGCAGTGTCGACTCACAGTTGGGAGCGATCGCCCGTCCCGCCCGTGTGCATTTCCTCGCGATGCTGCCGAAGACCCGCTCAGGCAAACTACTGCGGCGCGCGATCGCGGCACTCGCTGAAGGCCGCGACCCGGGTGATCTCCCGATGATCGAAGATGCCGGAGCGCTGGTGCAGGTGAAAGAGGCTTTGACACGCCAATGACCGCGGTTCCGGGTGCGCCGCCCGGAACGCTTCGGCTTTCTCAACGAACCAGCTTCTGCAGCACCGATTGCGTCTTCGGCGATCCATGCACTGATTCCTTCGCCAGGTTGATCTGCATGGTGGTGGCCGCGACTTCGTGCACGGCTTGCTCAAGTTGATACGTTCCGCGAGCGTCGAGCCAGTCCAGGATCTCCGCCAGATGCCATACCACGGCGCTGCCTTCATGAACCGGCGAGGGGAAGGTCGAGGGATTCGCGAGCATCAGCTTGCGCATGTTCTGGCGCGTGACACCGATGGTATCGGCGACGTCCGTCAGGCCGACAAAATCAGGCGATGCCTCCACGAGCGCGGCCGTTGGAATGGCTGACTTGACGTCCTTCAGCGCGCTCATCAACGCGGCTTCCGCGCTGTCCGCTTCCCGGGTGAATGCCAGCGCGATGCGGCCCGGTTGTCCAATGCCAATCAGCGCGTCGTCGCATCCGGCGGCGGCAAGACGCCCAATCAACTCCTCGTGATCGCAGTCGGTTTCCGAGAGCCGGTATTTCAATGTGAACGTGTATTCCATGGCGTCGTTTTAAATAAGACCACTGTTTGATGGGAAGGCTTTTCCATCTGGATCGCGCAGTTGTCCACTACGCGTTTTAAAGCCCGCGCATGATTGACAGCGTTTTTAGGTGTGCTCCAGATACTGGTGATACAAAACTCGCCGCAACGGCAGGTGGCCTCGTTGAATGGACAGTACATCCGTCCCCAAGCATGGCTTCCGCCTTCTTCAACGCGCCAGCCGTGTGATTCAGCATGCCGCAGTGCCTCTTCAATTTCCTTCTTGTGATGCTTTGAACGAGTCATCCGTAGCTCCATAATAGAAGCGCCGCCTCTGGTTGTCAAGTGACAACCAGAGGCGGCGCTGGAACATCGAAACGAAAACTCGTCTTGGAGTCGTGCTTTCGCCGGTCGTGTGCCTGTCCTGCTCACGCGACCGGGAGCATCACGTGTGCGCCGATACCGGTTTCTCGCGGGTATTGGGCAACAGGATGGTCAGGACTCCGATCAGCGGCAGGAACGAACAAACCTTATAGACATAGTCGATGCTCGTCGCGTCAGCCAGATGGCCAAGGACTGCCGCGCCGATTCCGCCCATGCCGAAGGCAAAGCCGAAGAAGAGCCCCGCAACCATGCCAACCTTGCCGGGAACCAGTTCGGTCGCATAGACCAGAATGGCCGAGAACGCCGACGCCAGGATCAGCCCGATCACAACGGACAGCACGCCGGTCCAGAACAGGTTGGCGAACGGCAGCATGAGGGTGAAGGGCGCGACGCCCAGGATGGATACCCAGATCACGACCTTGCGGCCGATCTTGTCACCAACAGGGCCGCCGACAATGGTGCCTACCGCGACTGCCGCGAGGAACCAGAAAAGGTGAACCTGCGCCGTCTCTACGGCCAAATGAAACTTGCTGATCAAATAAAAGGTGAAATAGCTGCTGATGCTGGCGAGATAAAAATACTTCGAGAACGTGAGCAGCATCAGGACTGTCATCGCGATCATCACCTTTTTGCGAGGCAATGCAGAAACCACGGCGGAATGACGCGATTTCCTGACTGCAGGATGGCTCTGATACCACCGGCCAATGCCGAACAGCACCACGATTGCAAGCAGCGCGGCGGCGGAGAACCATGCAATGCTGCGTTGTCCGTGGGGCATGATGACCAATGCCGCCAACAAAGGCCCGAGGGAACTGCCCGCATTGCCTCCGACCTGAAACACCGATTGCGCGAGGCCGTGCCGGCCGCCCGACGCCATGCGCGCCACACGCGATGATTCCGGATGGAAGATCGACGAACCGCACCCGACAAGCGCGGCCGCGATCAGCAAGACCGGGAAGCTTCCTGCCATCGACATCAATAACAGGCCACACAGCGTAAATCCCATGCCAATGGGCAATGAATACGGTTTCGGATGTTTGTCGGTGTAAAGCCCGACTAGCGGTTGCAATAACGACGCCGTGATCTGGTACGTCAGCGTGATCAGCCCGATTTGCCCGAACGAAAGCGAAAACTCGCTTTTGAACATCGGGTAAATGGCAAGGATCAGCGACTGGATCATGTCGTTGAGCAAATGCGCAAAACTGATCGCGCCCAATACTGAAAATACGGTGCGGGGAACGGCCGTGATCGACGAACTCGCCGGACTCAAGGACGGCGCGGCGCCAAGCGCGTTTTTATCGATACTCGTCTGCATGGTGAAGGGCTGGGGAGGTCTCGCGTTGCATTCGTTATCCACCTGAGCTGAAGCAGATAACCCGTTTTTGTAATTTTAAAGTGTCCTCTATCCATTGTCCGGCCAAGTTTTGTCGCGAACAGGACAGTAGATGCCGATCTCATTCGGGTTTTCCATGCGTTTTGCTCATCAAAGCCGGCTTTGCAAGAAACGCTGAAAACAGCGCTAAAGAACTGCCGGTTCCCGCCGTTGACCATTGATGTACTCGCGCTTGCCGCTCACAAGGCGGTTTGTTACGCGAGTGACCAATCAAACCTGGGATTTCAATCGATGAAATTGCTTTCGCTGCATCAGGCCGTCGGGACAAGCGGCCGTTCGCTGTCCGTCAAAGCATCGCTGCGGCTCGCCTTCGCATTGCTGTTGATCGGGACGCTGGTTATCGGCGTGATTGCGCTGACGCAGATCAGCCGGCTCAACGGCTCGACGGAATCGATTTATCGCGAAGGGTATGTGGCGAGCCGCGCGGCCGAGGACCTGCGCGCGGCCATGTTGCGCGCGAGCCGCTCGCAAAAGATGTTGCTGACCGCGACGACGGCGAAGGAGCGCGACGAACTCGGCGCGGACATAGAACATGCGCTGGCCGACATTGGCCGCGATCAAACCCAGTTGCAAGGTTTCGCCGATCCAACCGGCGGCCAGAAGGCGCTGGCGAAAGCCGTTGGCGCGTGGAGCAGCGACTTGCGCGCGTTCGTGAAGCTGATGAAGGAACAGCCGCTCGACTTGTCGCAGATGAACTGGCAGGTCGGCATGCAGGACGTATCGCTGCTGGTGGCGACCGGCAAGCTCGAGAAACTCGTCAACGTGCTGATCGAGCAGCGCGGAGTGGCGGCGAAGGCGACCATCGATACCGCTTCATCGATTTATCACGTGTCGTTCGTGATGGTTGCCGTGTTGACGCTGGCGCTGATCGCGCTGGCGTTTTTCGTGAGCGAATGGGTCGTGCGGCGTCTTTCCAGGCAACTCGGCGGCGAACCCGTCTACGCGATGCAGATCGCAAGCCGCATCGCCGCGGGCGATCTGTCGAACCGCATCACCATTGCCAAGCGCGATAACACCAGCATGCTCTATGCACTCTCGGGCATGCAGTCGGGTTTATCGACGACGGTCGGCGAAATTGCGGCGAGCGCGGAGGCGATTGCATCGGCATCGGGTGAGATCTCGCAAGGCAACGTGGACTTGTCGCAGCGCACGGAACAGCAGGCCGTTGCCTTGGAGAAGACAGCGTCGAGCATGGAGCAATTGACGTCCACCGTGCGCCAGAACGCCGAGAACGCGAAGCAGGCCAGCTCGCTCGCGCACAACGCGTCGGAGATCGCGGAGAAGGGCGGCGAGGTCGTGGGCCGCGTGGTCGCGACCATGGAGCAGATCAACGCCAGCGCGAAGAGCATTGGCGACATCATCGGCGTGATTGAAGGGATTGCGTTCCAGACGAATATCCTCGCGCTCAACGCGGCTGTGGAAGCCGCGCGGGCCGGCGAAGAAGGGCGTGGTTTCGCGGTCGTCGCGGGTGAAGTGCGAAGCCTGGCGCAACGGTCATCGGCAGCGGCGAAGGAGATCAAGGGTTTGATCCATACATCGGTCTCGCGTGTATCCGATGGCTCCACGTTCGCCCACGAAGCCGGCGCGACCATGGACGAAGTCGTGCGCGCGGTGAAGCGCGTGACGGACATCATGGGCGAGATATCGGCGGCGTCGGCGGAGCAGAGCAGCGGTATCGAAGAGATCAATCACGCGGTCACGCAGATGGACGCCGGCACGCAGCAAAATGCGGCACTCGTCGAACAGGCGGCGGCCGCGGCGCAATCGCTCGACGATCAGGCGCACGCGTTGAAACAACTCGTCGGCAAGTTTCAGTTGAAGTGATGTAACGTTGTATTCGATAGAACGAAGGCTTGCCCGAAAGCAGGTCTTCGTTCTAGAATTCGCGACGGGCGCGGCAGGGCGCCCGGTCTCGCGAAAGTGAAAGCACCTGTCACGCGTTATCTCTTCATCTGGATAAACCGCAACGTTGAACCTTGAGCCGCAGCGAGAACGGCGCATTAAGGAGAAACGTCATGTGGTCGACATCCGCACCTCGCACTGCCAATACAGATTCATGCAATACCGAGTTCCTTCGACGCCATGCGCGCCGGCTGCTTCGTCTCGCCCGCGGAGAAAGCACGAGCACCGCGATGCCCGTCCTTCGCCGTCTGCTCGCAGCGGGCGTGATGCGCGAGGCAACGACGCTTACGCAACTGCACGAAAAGCGCGCGGCGATCCAGCTCAAGCATGTGCTGAACATGCTCGCCGTCGAGCTGGGACATTTTGGCTGGGATGCCTGTCAAGCCGTGGTGGATACGCAAGCGCCCGCCGTCATCGACAGATACCGCTTCGATGCCGGCGCTTTCGGAGATTACGAAAAAGTGTGGTTTGCAAGCGCTGCTGAAAGCCGTGAGTGGCAGCGCGAGCATGGGGGTTACATCGTGGAGTACGGGGATCAGGCGGTTGCAATCCTCTGGCGCGAGTAGCCGGGCCAGGTCCGGCCGCGCCGACTAGATCAATTCCATTTCTTTCCAGTCGGCGTTGCTAAAAAAACGGCTTAGCTCTCGCATCAGGTCGTTCAACGCGGACATTTCCATGGATGTGATCTTCCGCACGTGATCCGCGTCGGTCCAGTCGCCGTAAAGCATTGCCACCGTCGAGCCGTTTGCCTTCACCGGCAGGAGGACGAACGCGTGGGCATCGCTGAAAGACGATTTGAACCAGCGCGGCAGACGTGCATCGATACGCGGGTCGCGCGCATTCTCGATAAAAATCCCCACCGGATTCGAGATTGCCAGATGGAACACGTCCGGCTGGAACGCCGCCGGAAATGTCAGCGACGGCAACAGCGATTCCACGCCCGGGCCGAGTCCAAGCCGCGCCTGGAATTCATCGTTGACCTGACGCACGAACACGACCGTGCGCGAAAACGAAAGCCCGGCGAGCACGGCTTCGGACGCAAGCGCGAGCACGGGCGCCAATGCGTTCTTCGATGGCAGCGAACGCAAGTCGTCGAGGCTCGCCGCAATCCGCGCTTCCGCCGACAACTCCGCACGCGCGATGGCATCGGCGTCCGCCCGCAGTTCCACGATCTCGCGCATCACGCCATCGTTCGAATCCTCGTTCGCAAGCGCGAGGCTCATCTCGGCAAGCGTCGCCGCATCGGTCGCAAGCGCGCGGCTGTAGCGGTTCGCAATGTCGATCAACGAATTCTCGCGATGGGCTTCATCGACATGTTGCGCGGTGAGGGCATCGGCGACTTCAGTGGAATAGTTCGTGACTGCCTGCAGCCAGCGCACGTGGCGCGGCGTTTTTTCGTCGATCGGTGCAAGCGGGTCGCGCGTGAGCATGCCGGTACGGATGGTCTCCGGCAAATGCCAGCGGTCCGCGGCCTCAATGCCGATTTCCTCAAATGTGACGCCCAGCAGCGCGCCGCATGCAATGCTGTCGCTGATGTGCTCGGCGGCGGCTTTGCGGCGCAACTGGTCCCATTCGGTCTCGAGATAAAACGCAACCAGGAGCTTGCCGATCTGCCGCATCAGCGTACAGACCACCGCTTCTTCCGATGTACGGAATTCACTGCGCTCGGTCACTTGCCGCGCGACCGCGCCGGAGAGCAGGGTGCGGTTCAGTTCGAGCTTGGCATCGATACGGCGCGGCGCGCTGTGATGAAAGTGATCGACGAGTTTCAGCCCGACCACGAGATGGCCGACCGCGTCCATGCCGAGGACCATCAGCGCGCGCGTGACGGTCGTGATGTTGCCGCCGAACGAGATGTACATCGCGGAATTGGCGAGCCGCAACACCTTCTGCGTGAGGCCGAAGTCAGACAGAACGACCTGGACGAGGGCCGTAAAGTCCAGGTCGTCGTCGCCCATGGCGGATACCGTGGTGCGCAAGGCCTGCGAGAGCATGGGGAAATCCCCGCGCTCGCTCATGCGCGCCCACAGTTTGTCCAGTAATTCGGCTTTGGTATTGCTTGCCATGCGATTGGTGTAATGCCTTGCAGGTTCCAGTCCAGTTGGCTGAGCCAGCTTGGGTCGGGCGCGTTGGCGGTGTTGAGGCCGGCAACGCGCGTTTGACTCAGCCGATGTGTAATGCGCGGAAAAACTTGCATGAGTCAGGTACGCAAGTCCGTAGCGTCTATGCCTTATAACGGCGCAACAGCACACAAGCTTTAAGCGAGACGCGAGACTTGCCGTACCACGTGACGGTATCTCATAAAGACGCCTGGAGAAAGAGCGTTTTATCCTCAAAGCAACGCTTCAGTTCGGTGGCGGGAAGCGCCTTGCTGATCAGCCAGCCCTGTATCTGATCACAGCCCATCTCGATCAGCAGATCACGCTGCGCTTGCGTCTCGACGCCTTCCGCGACCAGTTCCAGCCCGAGGGATTTGGCGAGTCCCACCACGGCGGTGACGATCGCCCGATTATTACGGGACGTCAGCAAGTTTTCGATGAAACTCCGGTCGATCTTGAGCTTCGAAAGCGGAAAGCGCTGCAAATAGGACAGGCTTGAATAGCCGGTGCCGAAGTCATCGACGGCAAAGTGGATGCCGAGCGCCGCCAGCGTTTCCAGCAGCAGCGTGGCTTCTTCGGGATCGTGCATCAAAAGGCTTTCGGTGATTTCGAAGACCAGCCGGCTCGGGTCCAGGCCCGTCAGCTCGAGCGCGTCCTTCACGTTCTGGGTGAAGCGTTTGTCGCGGAACTGCTGCGGCGACACGTTCACCGACACGTAATCCAGCCTGATGCCGTCCTTGTCCCACTGCACCAGTTGCATGCACGCTGCTTTCAGAACCCAGTTGCCGAGATAGTTGATCAGGCCAATCGATTCCGCCAGCGAGATGAAAGCCGCCGGCGGCACCAGGCCATGCACCGGATGCTGCCAGCGGATCAGCGCTTCTACGCCGACCACGCCGCCGTGACGGCTTTCGGTGATCGGCTGGAAATGCAGCGCAAACTCGCCGTTGCGCACGCCTTCGTACAAATCGGCTTCCAGGTTCAGGCGTTCGGCGTCGCGTGGATCGTTGTCGGGCGCATGGAACATGACGATATTGCCGCCTGAGCCCTTGGCTTGGGCGAGCGCATGATCGGCCATGCGCAACAGGCTGCTGCCGGTATGCTCGACGGCATCGGGGTAGATCGCCGCCCCGATACTCGCGGACAAATGCGTGTGCTGCCCGCGATATTTATAGGGCTGCGCCACCGCGCTCAGCAAACGCCGGCCGAGATCTTCGGCCGCTGCGATTGCTTCGTGCGCCGTCCCCGCCGCCATCAATACGGCGAATTCGTCGCTCGAAACCCGCGCCACGCGCTCGCCCGCACGCGCCGCATGCTGCAGCCGGCGTGCGGTCTCGCGCAGCATGTCGTCGCCGGCGTCGTAACCGAGCGCACGGTTGATGCGCTGGAAATCATCGATATCCACCCGCAGCAGCGCCGCGTGCGTTTGCGTGTGCACGGCTTCGGCCTGGGCGGCATCGAGTGCCGCTTGCAAGGCTGTCAGGTTTTCCAGGCCCGTGAGCGGATCGTGATTGAGCGCGTGCCGCAAGGCGGCTTCGGTCTCACGCCAGTGCGAGACTTCGAAGGCGGAGACGGCGAAGCCGTCGTCGGGCGTCGAGAGGATCCGCAGCTCGACAAGAATCGGCGTTGTCAGCGACTTGAGCAAGTGGAGTGTCGCTGTCTCCAGCTTGCCGCTTTGCCGTGCACGGACGACGAGGGCATCGAGTTCATCGATTTCCTCCGTTGCCACCAGCTCGTGAAGCGTCAAGGAGCTCAGGTAGTCACGGTGATAGCCGAGGAACTCGACACTTCTCTCCGATACATAGCCGACCTGCAGCGACGCATCCACTTGCGCGAGAAAGTCGACGGCGGCAAGCGTCGCTTCGTTTGCAACGCCTGATGGGACCCGCTCGGGCGCGTCGATTGCGGCGACTGGATGTGCGTCTTCGCCGCGCGCCGACGAAACCTGGACGAGCCGCACTGCGTTCAGCGGAAGCGGCACATACGGTTTCACACCGGCGGCGGGAGCATCGACGGTAGCGAGCTTGGGAATGCAACTGGCTTGCGCGGCTGCGGCCAGCGTCGCGGCAGCCCGGCGCACTGCGCTGCGGGTCTGGGCGGCGACGGCAAGCCATGCATTGAAGCGCTGAGCGCGTGTCCGTTTTACTTGCATGTTGTCTGGTTTGGCCTGTCTGAACGCGCGCCTGGCCTTCGGAAGCGCGGCACGCGCTGTCCGGCGCGCGCGCCGCATCGTAGTGCTGGAGAATTGCCGGCGATGCTGACGCAAGCCGCCGGAAGTGCCGGCAGCCGCGAGTCGGACTGTTCTTTGCAAGTTAACGGTTGTGTCGCTGAATTCTTTAGAAGAATGGCCGCGCGGCTGAAAGCCTTCATGCCAGCGGGTTTGAAGCAATTTGTCACTACCCGGATTTGGGGTAGAGTGGGGCTGGAGGAGGCACGAATCATTCATCCTCCGTCGCCGTTATCCAGTTGTTACCGTTCCATTTGCCGTACGCCATGACCGTGTCCCCAAGCCGATCGTCACAGCCGGACCACAAGCCGCGCGCCGCCAACGCCAGCATCACGCCGCGCCGGTCTCCGGCGTGTCCGGGGTACGCCTGCAAGCACGCGGCACGGAATGAAGCCATCGGATCGATCAATGCAGCCGGTTGATCGCACGCCACCGCCAGGCGATTCTGCTGATGGACAGGCTGACCTGTCCGCTGATTCGTCCGCACCCCGCGAACCGGAAAGTGTCTATCTGGGGCGCCAGCCGATCATCGATCGCAAGGGCGCGCTGCATGCGTACGAACTGCTTTTTCGCGACAGCCCCGACAATCGCGCGCGCATTTTCGACGATGTCCAGGCCACAGCTCATGTCGTGGCGCGAACGGTCGGTGAGATCGGTCTGTCGGCCGTGCTCGGCGATCATCGCGGCTTCGTGAACATGAACCGCGACCTGCTGTTCGATGACATCGTCCACATCATGCCGCCCGAGCGCTTCGTGCTCGAAATCCTCGAAACCGTCACCTTCGACGCCAGGCTTTTCAAGCGCTGCGAGCAATTGCGCGCGGCAGGCTTTCAGTTCGCCCTCGACGATGTCGTCGCGCTGACCGAACCGCTGCACGAAGCGCTGCCTTACGTGGATTACGTCAAGATCGACTTTCTTGCCGCCGACCGTGCCCATATTCCGGAGCTCGCGGCCACGCTCAAGCGTCACGGCAAGACCTTGATTGCAGAGAAGATCGAGACCCACCAGGACTTCGATGAAGCCAGCAAGCTCGGCTTCGACCTGTTCCAGGGTTATTTCTTCGCGCGTCCGCAGGTGCTCGTGACGCGACGCTCGAATCCATCGCGCACCGCGCTGTTGCGATTGCTCGGCGTGTTGTCGGGCGAACCCGGGATTGCGGAACTCGAAGCCGAACTCAAGCTCAATCCAAATGTGGTCGTGCAGTTGCTGCGTCTTGCCAATTCAAGCGCGTTCAAGCTGGCACGTCCGGTTTCGTCGCTGCGCGAGGCGATTGCGGCGACCGGCACGCGGCAGATTTCACGCTGGACGCAGTTGCTGCTGTACGCCGATGGACGCCATTTGCCGTGGCGCTCGGACCCGCTCGTGCAGCTCGTGGGCACACGTGCGCGCTTCATGGAGCTGGCGGCGCGCGTCATGCAGCCATCGAATGAAGAATTCGCCGATGCGGCTTTCATGACCGGCATCTTTTCGCTCGTGCATGTGGTCGTGGATCTGCCGCCCGTCGAGATCATCCAGTTGCTGAAGTTGTCCAGGGAGATTTGCGACGCGATCGTTGAAGGCAGCGGACCGCTTGGCGCGTTGTTGCGGATCTCGCAGGCAGCCGAACGGGGCGATGCGCCGGAGCTCGATTCGAGTACCGGCTCGAATGCCGGGTTTGCTGTATTGACGCCGGTCGTGCTTGCCGAGTTGCAGTTCGAGGCCGCCACGTGGTTCGGCGCGCATCGGGTGGAGTAGCGCGCACGTATTACCCGAACAAAATACGCAATCAAAACGAAGGGAGTGTCATGAAACGAAAGTTTGCGGGGAAGTTGCTGGGTTTGTCGCTAGGCGCCGCGCTCGGGGCTTATGCGCTGGTTGCCTATGCAACCCTGAAGCCGGGCGATCAGGCGCCGGCTTTCACGACGCAGGCGTCGCTGGGCGGGAATGTCTTCGACTATTCACTCGCGAGCGCGTTGAAGAAGGGTCCGGTCGTGTTGTACTTCTATCCGGCCGCATTCACGAAGGGCTGCACGATTGAAGCGCATGAATTCGCCGATGCCGTCGATGAATACAAGGCGCAAGGCGCAACCGTGATTGGCGTGTCGCATGACAACATCGACACACTGAAGAAGTTTTCGGTGAGCGAGTGCCGCAGCAAATTCCCGGTTGCCGCGGATGCCGACTCGAAGATCATCAAGCAATATGACGCGTCCATGCCGCTCGTCAACTCCATGGCAAACCGCGTTTCATACGTGATCGCGCCCGATGGCAAGGTGATCTACGAATACACGAGTCTCTCGCCGGACCAGCACGTAGCGAATACGTTGCAGGCGTTGAAGGACTGGAACGCGAAGCACAAGACGCAGTAAATCCCTTGCACTCGAGGTTGTTTGCCGATGCCGATCATCGTTGCACTTGTCGTTCTTGTCGCTGTGATTTACGGCGCGTTCTGGTCCTTCCACGAAATCTCGGCGGCGTTCGGTTTCGGCGTTGCCCTCGGCGCCGCGATCGTGGCGGGTTTGATCGTGGTGGCCGTTGCCGCCTACTTCTGGTTCCGATGGAAAGAAGTCACCCCCAATGTCCGCGACGGCGACTGGACGCACGAGATCAAGGGCGACTGGGGCGGTATAAGGGTGGCGGCGGTCAAGCGCCTGTGCGAGATTCGCGTGGGTGAGCGCACCGGCATGTACATCTTTGCCGACCTGCGCGGCGCGCGCATGGAAGCAGGTTCTGCGGGCCAGGCGTGGCAGGTCGTGCTCGAAGTCGCCGACACCACGCAAGCCCAGTGGATACTGCCCATGCGCGATCGCCGCGAGGCGCACAAGTGGAGCCGGATCTTGCAAAAGGCCACGGATCAGAAACTGTGACCGCCTAGTGGTAACCCATGTCACCGCGCACTTTGCCGCGAAATACCCAGTACGACCAGACCACATACAGCACGATCACGGGCAGCAGGAACATCGTTCCGATGAGCAAAAACTGCTGTGAAAGCGGCGTTGTGGACGCATCCCATAACGTCACCGATGGCGGCGCAATAAACGGCCACAAGCTGATCACAAGGCCCGTGAACGCGAGGAAGAACAAGCCGATCGAACACATGAACGGCACGACTTCCTTTCTCTTGCCGAGCGCCGACCATAACGTCCATACGAGCAGTACTGTCAGCACCGGCACCGGCGCAAACACGAAGTTTGCGGGAAAACTGAACCAGCGCTCCGAAATCCGTGCGTCCTTGAGCGGCGTCCAGATGCTGATCAGCAAGATGAACGCGATCACGCCGAACAACACCTTCTTTGCCATGCGGCGCGCCCATTCCTGCAGTTCGCCCTCGGTTTTAAGCACGAGCCACGTCGTGCCCTGCAACGCATAACCGAAGATCAACCCGATGCCCGTCAAGAGCGGAAACGGCGCGATCCAGTCCCAGCTCGTGCCGATAAAAACGCGGCCGTGTATCGGAAAGCCCTGGATGAACATGCCGAGCACCACGCCCTGTGAAAACGTCGCGATCAGCGATCCATATCCGAACGCGCCGTCCCAGATCCACTTGCGCGCGCCGACCACCTCGCGGAATTCGAAGGCGACGCCGCGAAAGATCAGCCCGAGCAGCATCAGCAGGATCGGAAAATAAACCGCCGGCACGATGATCGAAAACGCCAGCGGAAACACCGCCAGCAAGCCGCCGCCGCCGAGGATCAGCCACGTTTCATTGAAGTCCCAGACCGGGGCGACCGAGTTGATCATCAACTGCCTCTCTACGGGGTCGCGGCGAAGCAGGAACATCATCCCGACGCCGAGATCGAAGCCGTCGAGCAGCACGTACATGAATACGGCAAGCGCCAGGATGGCGGCCCACATCGGCACGAGGTCGAGCATCATGGTCTCCTGGCTGGCGGAACGACATCGTCGGCCCGGACGGCTTTGACCGCGCCCGAAGCCCCCGCAGCACTCGCCGATGCCGCCGATAAAGGCCGCGCCGCACGTGTCTCTGGTTGCAGCAGGTCGTGATCGGTTTCGATGTGTTCGTCGGCGGGACCGAGGCGCACGAGGCGTCGCAGCAGGATGTAGCCGGAGCCGAAAATCACGATGTACGCCAGCACGTAAAGCAGCCACGAGAGCCCGACATCGCCGGCCTTCAATGATGGCGTAACCGAATCGCTCGTGCGCATCAGGCCATAGACGGTCCACGGCTGACGACCGCTTTCAGTGGTGGTCCAGCCGGCCAGCACGGCGATAAACCCGAGCGGCATGCCATACGTGGCGCATCGCAGCCAGCGCTGGCTGGTTTCGAGCTTGCCGCGCGCAAATAGCACGATGCCGGAGAGCACCAGCACGAACATCAGCACGGCGATGCCGACCATGATCCGGAACGCGAAGAAGACCACGGCAACGTTTGGCCGGTCCTCGCGCGGAAAGTCTTTCAGCCCTTGCACGACGCCGTTTGGATCGTGCGTGAGATAAATGCTGCCGAGCACGGGTATCGATATTTCGAAGCGGTTGCGTTCATTCTCCTGGTCGGGAATGGCGAAGATGGCGGCGGGAATGCGCGATCCGGTTTCCCACAGTCCTTCCATGGCGGCGAGTTTTGCGGGCTGGTGCTCGCGCGTATTGAGACCGTGCATATCGCCGATAACCATCTGCACCGGCACCATGATCATCAGGAAGATCAGCGCCATCTTGGTCATCACGCGGCTTTCTTCCAGCGACCGTCGCTGGCGCAAGTACATGGCGCCCACGCCCAGAATGACGAATGCGGCTGTGACGAGAAAAGCGCTGACCGTGTGGCCGAGGCGGTATGGGAAGGAGGGCGTGAAGATGGCGTCGAAGAAACTGGTCACTTCGAAGCGGCCGTCGGGCAGGATCTTGTAGCCGCGCGGCGTCTGCATCCAGCTATTGACCGCGAGAATCCAGAACGACGAGATCACCGTGCCCGACGCCACGAAAAACGCGGCCAACACGTGCGCCCATTGCGGCACGAGCTTGCGGCCGAAGAGCAGCACGCCGAGAAACGCGGCTTCGAGAAAAAACGCGGTGAGGACTTCGTACCCCATCAGCGGGCCGATCACGCTCGCGGTGGCATCGGTGAAGCGGCTCCAGTTGGTGCCGAACTGGAACGGCATCACGATCCCGGACACCACGCCCATGCCGAACGACACCGCGAATATCTTGAGCCAGAACGCCGAGAGCCGCCTGTAGACGTCGCGTTTGGTCACCCACCAAAGCACTTCCAGTGTCGCGATAAAACACGACAGGCCAACGGTGAACGCCGGCAACAGGATGTGAAAAGCAATGACCCACGCGAATTGAAAACGGGACAGCAAAACGGCATCTAATTCCATGAACACTCCGCATGAGAAGTTTTCTATGGCGCGCTTGACGACTTAGATTAAACCAGAATTTCGATAAACGACGGTTTTATTTAGGGCGCCTTCTGAATGAGAACCCGGCGAGCCGCGTAACAGCGTAATCAAACGCGTCACATGCGGCGTTTTGTCATCGTTGATATAATTACGCTTTCATTACACGCTGCGTGGACGACCACGCACGCATCGATCACACCGGGGACGGCCCCAATTTTCGTTCAGGGGAATGTCCATGTCCTGGTTTCTATTGTTTATTGCCGGTTTGCTCGAAGTCGCGTGGGCCGCGGGCCTCAAGACTTCCGAGGGGTTCACGCGGCTGTGGCCATCCGTGTTCACCATCGTGACGGCGACCGGCAGCTTCGTGCTGCTCGCCATGGCCATGCGTCAATTGCCGCTCGGGACTGCCTACGCAGTCTGGACGGGCATTGGCGCGGTCGGCGCGTTTATCTTCGGCATCGTGATGATGGGCGAGGCGCTTACCGTGGCGCGGGTCGCGAGCGCGGCGTTGATCGTGGTCGGGCTTATTGGGTTGAAATTGGGTTGAAATTGTCCTCGGGACATTGATCGCAACGGATATTGCAGTGCTCTTGCAACGGTTTCTGCTGCATTAACGGCTCAAACAATCAATAAATCGGCCGTTAAACAGTGGTGCATTCCGCTTCACCGGTTCTTCGGCTTTAAGGGTTGAATCGCGAACTTGGGTGCTCGACACATCGGAAATATGACGCGCTGCATCGGCGGGCCAGCCGTGGCTATAATGGGTTCAGACAGCCAGCGGGTCCGGAGTAACCGGTGCCAGGCGCCCGAATGCTTCATGTTTTGTCCATTATCCCCACCCGATGCTTCATCCAGGCGAAGGGTAAAACACTCGATTCAGGAACGCCGTGACGATCCTGATGCCTGGCGCGGGGTGAGCAGCGCGCAAGGAGGCGGTGATGCTTGAAGCACTTTCGCTGGCAGCGGGACTCTCGTGGGCCAGCGGGCTGCGACTGTACCTGACGGTATTCGTGGCGGGACTGTTCGAGCGGCTGGGTCTGATCCACCTGCCCGAAACGCTCTCGGTGCTGGCGTCTCCGTGGGTGATCGGCGTGGCAGCGGCGCTGACCATCGTCGAATTTTTCGCCGATAAAATCCCCGCATTCGACTCCCTCTGGGACGCCATTCATACTTTTATCCGCATTCCTGCCGGCGCCGTACTTGCCGTCGGCGCGTTCGGTCACGCCGATCCGGCCCTTCTGACCATCGCGGCGCTTGCCGGCGGGACGCTCGCGGGTGCGGCGCATCTGGCTAAGGCAGGAACGCGCGCGCTCATCAATTTGTCGCCGGAACCGGTATCGAACTGGGTTGCCTCCGCCACTGAAGACTTCGGCGCGCTGCTCGGCATCACGCTCGCGCTATTCGTGCCGTTGTTGTGTCTGCTATTGATCATCGCGTTCCTGCTGTGCGCCGGATGGGCGCTGCCGCGGCTCGTGAGAGGCGTGCGCGGCGGATTCGGCCGGATGGCCAAACACATGGTGGCGGCCCCGAGCGTCACGGCACGCGTGAATTCTGGCGGACCGTTCAGGAGCAAGCACGATTGAGCACCAGCAGCGTGGATAGCAGCGGTTCGGATTCGAAGCAGGGATCGAGGCGGGATTTGAGTCGGCGTGGACTGGGTATCGGGCAAATTGCGCGGCAGTCGCTACGCATGACGGCGCGCGACTGGCGCGCCGGCGAGCTGACCATGCTCATTCTTGCGCTCGTGCTCGCGGTTGCCGCGCTCGCGAGCGTTGGTTTCCTCGGCGACCGGATGCGGCAGGGACTCGAGCGCGATGCGCGCCAGATGATCGCAGCGGACTTTGTCGTTCGCGCCGATCATCCCGTCGATCCATCGTTTGCCGCTGAAGCAGCGCAACTCAAGCTCCAGACCGCAACCACCGCAATTTTCCCCAGCATGATCAGCGCCGGTGTCGCCGGTGCGGGTTCCGCGCCTGTCGCCCGACTGTCGGCGCTCAAGGCTGTATCGCCCGGTTATCCGCTGCGTGGCGCGCTGCGTATTGCGCCAGCGGTCGGTCAGCCCGACGCCCTCGCCACATCCATCCCCGCTCCCGGCACCGTATGGGCTGATCCTGCCTTGCTCGATGCACTCAAAGTCCCGGTCGGCGGCACGGTTCGCGTCGGCACGCGTGCGTTCAAGGTGTCCGCGATCATTACGCGCGAACTCGATCGCGGTTTTTCGTTCGTGAGCTTCTCGCCGCGCCTGATGATGCGTGCCGATGAACTCCCGTCCACCGGCCTCATTACGTTTGGCAGCCGCGTGACGTATCGGCTGTTGGTGGCCGGGCCGGACGCACAGGTCAAGCAATTCGCCGAATTTGCCCGCAACAAGGTCGATGGAAAACCGGTTGCCGGGGCGAACGGCGCTGCGACTGAAGGCAGCAAATTGCGCGGCGTGGCGCTCGAGTCGCTGCAGGACGGCCAGCCGCAGGTGCGCCAGACGATCGACCGGGCAAGTCACTTTCTTACGCTGGTTTCGCTTTTGACCGCACTGCTTGCAGCGGTCGCGATCGCGATGGCGTCGCACCGGTTCGCGCGCCGTCATCTCGATGGTTGCGCCGCGATGCGCTGCCTGGGTGTCAGCCAGGCGACGTTGCGATCGTTGTTCATAGGCGAGTTCTTGCTGGTGGGCGTGCTGGGCAGCGTGGTTGGCGTCGTGCTCGGCTTCGGTGGGCATCTGGTGCTGCTCAGCTGGCTCGGAACACTCGTCGATGTCGAATTGCCATCGCCCAGCATCTGGCCGGCAGTGCAGGGCGTGGCGACCGGACTCGTACTGCTGCTCGGCTTCGCGGTGCCGCCGTTGTTGCCGCTGACACGCGTGCCGCCTGTACGCGTGATTCGCCGCGAACTCGGCGATGCAGGCCGGATCGCGTGGATTGCGTATGCCGTTGGCGTGCTGCTCTTCGCCGGATTGCTTGTTGTCGCGGCGGGCGAATGGAAGCTGGGCGGGATCGTTGCGGGCGGTTTTGCGGGCGGCTTGCTCGTGTTCGGCCTGGTTGCGCGTGTGGCGCTCTGGGCGGCGGCGCGCTTCGTGCGTAGCGAGCGCGTGGGCGCGGGAGTGGGTTGGCGGTATGCGCTCGCATCGCTTGAACGGCGCAGCGGCGCGAGCGCGTTGCAGATTACGGCGTTGGGTATCGGCTTGATGTGCCTGTTGCTGATTGCCATGACACGCAGCGACTTGATCGCCGGATGGCGGCAATCCACTCCGCCCGATGCGCCGAATCAGTTTCTCATCGATATCCAGCCCGACCAGCGCGCCGGCGTCATGAGCTATCTTCAGCAGCATGGCCAGGCCGATGCCGCCCTGTCGCCGATGGTGCGAGGCCGTCTCGTCGCGGTCAACGGCAAAGCGGTCAGCCCCGACAACTACGAGAAAGCCGATGCAAAACGGCTGGTCGACCGCGAATTCAACTTGTCGTACACCACGGAGCTGCCAAGCGATAACCGTCTGGTTGGCGGCGATTGGTACGGCACGGACGGCAAGGCACAAGTATCGATAGAACAGGGCCTCGCCAAGACCATAGGCGTGAAGCTCGGCGACACGCTGCGTTTCGATGTCGCCGGCATGCAGGTGGAAGGGCCGGTCACGAGTCTGCGCAAGGTCGACTGGAATTCGTTCAAGGTGAACTTCTTCGTTCTGATGCCGCCGCCGTCCATCAGCGACCTGCCCGCCACGTTCATCACGAGTTTCCATTTGCCGCCGGGGCAGCAGGGATTGATCGACGGGTTGGTCGGGCAGTATCCGAATGTGACCGCCATCGATACCGCGCCGATCCTCGCGCAAATCCAGCGCGTGCTGGAACAGGTCATTGGCGCCGTGCAGTTCCTTTTCATCTTCACGCTGGCAGCAGGCGTGCTCGTGTTGTACGCCGCGCTTGCCGGTACGCGCGACGAACGCATGCGCGAGTCCGCGCTGCTGCGCGCGCTCGGCGCTTCGCACAAGCAGGTGCGCTCGGTGCAGACGGCGGAGTTCATCGCGGTGGGTGCGTTAAGCGGCCTGATGGCGGCGCTCGGCGCGCAAGGCATCGGCTTTTTGCTTGCGACGCGCGTGTTCGAATTTCACATCGACTTCAATCCATGGCTCGTGCCGGCCGGCATTGCTGCGGGCGTGGTCTGTTCGGGGCTCGGTGGCTGGTTGAGCCTGCGCCGCGTGCTGTCGCGTCCGGCGCTGCAATCGCTGCGCGATGCCTGAGATATTTTCAAAAGATACGCATGACCGAAGCAACTTCCGACGCAACGACTCAAGAAACGCCGCAACCGACGGCATTCGAACTGATTGGCGGCGAGGAGCGTGTCCGCGCGCTCGTCGACCGGTTCTACGACCTGATGGACCTGGAGCCGGAATTCGCCGTGCTGCGCGGTTTGCATCCGCCCACGCTCGACAATTCTCGCGATAAATTCTTCTGGTTCCTGTGCGGCTGGATGGGCGGCCCCGATTACTACATAGCCAAGTTTGGCCATCCGCGTTTGCGCGCACGGCATCTGCCTTTTGCGATTGCATCGCCGGAACGCGATCAGTGGTTGCGGTGCATGGCATGGGCAATGGAGGACATCGGCCTCACCGAGCCCATGCGCGAGCGCCTGCTCACCTCTTTCTTCGATACCGCCGACTGGATGCGCAATCGTCCGGGCTGAGCGCAAAGGCAACGCCCATGAGTACCCTTGATCCCGACGCTCAGGCAGTGCTGGACGCCTGGTTCGGCACGCCGGATTCGCCCGAATTCGGCCATGCGCGCAGGCAGTGGTTCAAGAAAAGCCCCGCTTTCGATGCTTCACTCCGTGAGCGTTTCGGCCAGATGCTTGAATCGGCGTTGAGGGGAGAACTTGCATCGTGGCAGGCCACGCCGCCCGGCGCATTGGCGTTGATCGTGATGCTCGATCAGTTCACGCGCAATTGTTTTCGCGGAACGCCGCGCGCGTTTTCCGGCGACATGATGGCGCTGAAACTCGCCCGGGAACTGGTCGATACAGGCAAAGAGCGCAGCTTGCCGACACCCTGTCACCGCATGTTCGTCGCCATGCCGTTCGAGCACGACGAGAACCTCGAAAGCCAGCGAGAAGCCGTGCGCCTCCATCAAATCCTCTTCGATGAAACCCGCGATAAGGACATCGAATCAGGGTTGAAGTACGCAATCCTTCACGCTGAAGTGATCGAGAAATTCGGACGCTTTCCGCATCGAAATGCGATCCTCGGCCGAGAGTCGACGGCCGAGGAGCTTGAGTGGTTGAAGATGAATCGCGGCTTCTGAAGCCGCCAGGACCTACCGTCCGCCGGCTACATCCAGCAACGCGCCCGTGACATAAGACGACGCATCCGACAACAGCCACACGATCGATTCCGCGACTTCATCGGCGGTGCCGGGACGGCCGAGCGGGGCCAGCGCGCCCAGTTGCGCCGCGCGATCGGGTTTGCCGCCGCTCGCGTGAATCTCGGTATCGATCAGGCCCGGCCGCACGGCGTTCACGCGCACGCCTTCCGGACCAAGCTCCTTTGCAAGGCCGATGGTCAGCGTATCGACAGCGCCTTTCGAGCCCGCGTAATCCACGTATTCGTTAGGCGATCCGAGCCGCGCCGCCGCTGACGAAATATTGACGATGGACCCGCCAGTACCACCGCGCTTTGTCGACATCCGCCGCGCCGCTTCACGCGCGCAAAGGTAGGCGCCGAGCACATTGGTATCGAAAACGCGTTTCATGCGGGCCATGTCCATGTCGGCCAGCGCCGAGCCCGGCGCGACGATCCCCGCGTTGTTCACGAAGCCATCGATCGGGCCAAAGGCTTTCGCCGTGGCATCGAACATGGCGATGACATCGGCTTCCACGCTCACGTCGCCTTCTATGGCGATTGCGCGGCCGCCGGCGGCCTGCACGCGGGTGACGGTGTCATCGGCCGCGGCGCGGTTCGTCGCGTAATTCACGCCGACAGACCAGCCGCGAGCGGCGCACAACAATGCGGCAGAACGCCCGATACCGCGGCTGCCGCCCGTGATCAAAACGACCTTCGACATATTAATGTCCTCGTTCAGACAGCGTCGCGTTTCTCGGGCCAGCGATCGATCGTCGGCGGCGTATAAGCCTTGAGCGCGCCGATCAGCTTCACCGGATCGGACGCGACCTGAAGCATGTCGAGAAACGGTGCGCGCATGAAACCTTCTTCTACGGTATGCCGCAACATGGCAAGAAGCGGGTCGTAATAGTTGTCGATGTTCAGGAGCGCGACCGGCTTGTCGTGGTATCGAAGTTGCGCCCACGTATAAACCTCGAACAGCTCTTCGAACGTGCCGACGCCACCTGGCATCGATACGAACGCATCCGACAGATCAGCCATTTTCTTCTTGCGCTGATGCATGTCAGGCACCACGTGCAATTCGGTCAACCCTTTGTGGCCGACTTCCTTACTCATCAGCAATTCGGGAATCACACCGATCGCGCGGCCGCCGTGCGCGAGCACTTCGTCGGCAATCGTGCCCATCAGTCCCACGCTCCCGCCGCCGTAGACCAGCGCGAGATCCGCTTCAACCAATGCGCGGCCGAACGCCTTGGCGGCTTCGGCATAGATCGGGCGGGCTCCGTTCGAGGAGCCGCAATATACGCAAACTGCTTTCATTAGAGGGGTTCCTTGGGCGCGCCGTCTTCCTTCGGCGCGCGGTAGTCGGCAAAGACGCGCTCAGGCATTTTCCCCGACACGAGGTCATCGAAAATCTGCCGTGACCGGCCGCGTAGATATGGCGCCATCACCGAGATGATATTCAGGCTTGCCTGATGCAGTTCCGCGCGAATCGTGTCCTGCTCGTTGTATTTGCGCGGGTTCATGACGAACTGATACGACAGCCAGTACGTCGCGATGATCCCCATGTTGGTCGCGATCACCTTGATTTCCGCGGGCGTCGCGACCATTTCGCCGTCGGTGACAAGCGCGTCACAGAGCTGCTGCGCGAAGTTGACCTTGTGCGTGATGATCTGCTTGAAATGGGTTTCGAGCGTACGGTTGCGGGCGAGCAGGTCGTTCAGGTCGCGGTACAGGAAACGGTACTGCCACAGGAAATCCGCCATGTACTGCAGGTAAGACCACATTTCGTCGATGGTCGGACGATGGTCGTCCGGAAATCGCAGCCGCTTTTCGATCAGTTGCTCGAACTGCGCGAAGATGCTGTTGATGATGTCGTCTTTGTTGCGGAAATGGTAGTACAGATTGCCCGGGCTGATCTCCATCTCTTCCGCGATGGTCGTCGTCGTGACGTTCGGCTCCCCGATATCGTTGAAGAGCTTCAGCGACAGTTCGAGAATGCGCTCACGGGTGCGGCGGGGAGGTTTTGCTTCCATGTCGTCCGACCTGGTTGACCGGCTCCGGCCGAGCGTCGCCTGGACGGCAGCGCTTCGAGCCCCGGAACCGGAGGCTATCTTGTATATCGGACGATTATAAACGGGTGGTTCCCGGACGGGTCGGAGTCGGGCGCGGGCTTAAAACAATGCGAGGGTCCATTGCCACAGAAGCGGGCCGACTATCAGCCCCCAGGTCAGCAGGCACACGAGCAATGCAACCATCACCGCCGCGCTGCCAAAGTCTTTCGCGCGTTTGGACAGTTCGTGGCGTTCCAGCGAAATTCGGTCGATGGCCGCTTCCACGCTCGAATTGAGCAGCTCCACCATCAACACCAGCAGCACCGATGCCATCAACACCGCGCGTTCCACCGGCGTGACCGGCACGAAAATCCCGCATGGCAAGAGAATGGCCGCGAGCGTCAGTTCCTGGCGGAACGCGCTTTCCTCGCGGATCGCCACACGAAAGCCGTTCAGCGAGTTTTTCATCGCGTGCCAGGCGCGTGTCAGGCCGCGATTGCCCTTGTAGGGGTTGAAGGGCAGCGGGGCAAGCATGTCGTCGGGGCTCAATGGTTCGCCGGCGTCCTCTTCCTGGTCGAAGGGTTCGCGATGAGCATAGAGCAATGAGTCCGCTTGCACTGAAGGTTTGGATTTCACATTGCGGCTTCGGTGGTGATGCGTTGATGTTGCGTCGGCGTTGCGCGTTACCTCTCTACGCGGCGGCCTGTTCCTGCGTCGCGCCGCGTGTGCCGAGCGGTTTCAGATGCGAAGCAAATTGCTCCGATGCCGCGCGCCACGAAAACTTTTCCACCCACGCGCGCGCATCGGCACGTTCTATTTTAAGCGCTCGCAGGCAGGCTTCCTGCAGGTCTTCATCGAGTGCGCCGGGTCCATCTGTTCCCAATACATCGATAGGACCCGTCACCGGATACGCCGCCACCGGCGTGCCGCATGCCATGGCTTCGAGCAGCACCAGCCCGAAGGTGTCCGTGCGGCTCGGGAAGACAAAGACGTCTGCCGCTGCATACACCTTCGCGAGTTCAGCCTGCGACAACACGCCGAGATAGTTCACGTTGGTATAGCGCGATTTTAGCTCGGCGAGCGCAGGACCTTCGCCCGCCACCCATTTCGAACCGGGCAAGTCGAGCTTCAGAAATGCCTCGACGTTCTTCTCGACCGCCACGCGTCCCACGTACAAGAAGATCGGGCGCGTGGTGTTGAGAACCTTCGAGTCCATCGGCTGGAAGATATCCAGATCCACGCCCCGTGTCCACAGCACGACGTTCGTGAAACCGAACTTCTCGAGGTCGGTTTTCACCACGGGCGTCGGCGCCATCACCGCTTGCGACGGCTTGTGAAACCAGTGCAGGAACTTGTACGTTACTCCAAGCGGAATGCCGAAACGCGCCTGTACATACTCAGGAAAGCGCGTGTGATACGCGGTCGTGAAGGGCAGCTTGTTGCGTATTGCAAAGGCGCGCGCCGCCATGCCGAGCGGACCTTCCGTTGCGATATGCAGCGCATCGGGAGCAAATTCTTCGATGCGCTGCGCCACCCGGCGGCGCGGCAGCAAGGACAGCCGGATCTCGGGATACGTCGGGCACGGTATGGTCTTGAACTCGAGCGGCGTCAGCAGTTCCACGCGGTGCCCCAAAGCCGTCAGTTCGCGGCTCGTGCTTTTGAGCGTCCGCACGACGCCGTTGACTTGAGGTTCCCAAGCATCGGTCACGATCATGATTTTCATTCGATGGCCTCTCGGTTAAGTGAAATGCTCAGGCGGTTGCCCCGGCCTTTTGTGCGTGGTGTTCTGGTGCGCGCAATACGGTCCAATAAACGATCTTCAGTTCGCCTTCGAACGTCTCGACGAGCGCCGACAGACTCTCGACCCAGTCGCCGTCGTTGCAATAAAGAACGCCGTCTATATCGCGAATCTCCGCTTTGTGGATGTGCCCGCAGACCACGCCATCGCAACCGCGCCGGCGTGCTTCATCGGTCATCACGGATTCGAACTTCGAGATGAAATTGACCGCGTTCTTGACCTGATGCTTGAGGTACTGCGAGAGGGACCAGTAGTTGAAACCGAAACGGCTGCGCACGCGATTGAACCAGCGGTTGAGCAAGAGGATGAGCGTGTAGAGCGTGTCGCCCAGGTAGGCGAGCCACTTGGCGTGCTGGATGACGCCATCGAAGAGATCGCCGTGAACGATCCACAAGCGCTTGCCGGCAAGCGTGGTGTGGAAAGCTTCCTGGCGCACGTGAATATCGCCGAATGCAAGGTCGCAGAACTGGCGCGCGGCTTCGTCGTGATTGCCGGGGATGTAGACCACCTGCGTGCCTTTGCGGGCTTTGCGCAGGATCTTTTGGATCACGTCGTTGTGCGCCTGCGGCCAGAACCAGCCTTTGCGAAGCTGCCATCCGTCGATGATGTCGCCGACCAGATACAGGTATTCCGAGTCGTTGTAGCGAAGAAAGTCGAGCAGGTAGTTCGCCTGGCAGCCGCCGGAGCCGAGGTGGATATCGGAGAGCCAGATGGTGCGGTACCGATGGTCGGCGGGGGCATCGTCGAGACGTGAAGTGCCTTGTGGCGCGAGGTTCGCGCCGGTCGTTTCGGGTGGTGCAGATGGCGCGGCGCCGGTGCGAAACGCAATGGCTTCTGCATCGCGGAGGGTAACGCCTAACAGATCACTGAGGTTACTCGCAGACGATTTGGTGGCCATGGGCACGCGCAACGGGTTGCAGTGAGCCCATTGCGCCATGCCAGCGTGACGGTGCCATGACAGTCACAAAAACTTCTTTTTGATCGGGTGTCCGACACACAGTTGTTGCATCTATTGCAGGATCTGTAAAAACTGCGCATACGGTCGCCTAATGGAGCGACATTCGACTTTATACTCGCTGGTTTCCAGCGGAATCCTAACTAATGCTTAACGTAACGGTACGTCCCGTCGAATGCGTATCGACTTGCAAGATCTGCAACGCGCAGGCGCCTCTTTACGGTGTCACCGATTTTCAAAAGAGTTGTGAAGAAGCGCGCGGCCACTATCTGCCGCTCACGGGCGTGCCGATCTATTACCACCGATGCAATGAATGCGGTCTTGTCTTCACACGAGCGTTCGACGACTGGAGCAAGGCCGAATACGTGCAGCACATCTATAACGACGAATACGTGCTGATCGACCCTGATTATGTCGATGCACGGCCGGCCAGTAATGCCGCCTTCATTCTTGATTTCGTCAAGAAGGGCAAAGACCTGAAGTGCCTGGATTACGGCGGCGGGAATGGAAAGCTGGCGGGACTGTTACGAAAAGATGGATTGGACGCCCATAGCTGGGACCCGATGGACGCGGCCGATGCGCCGCCGCCCTCCGATTCCTTCGACTTCGTCAGCGCTTTTGAAGTGCTCGAACACACACCGGAGCCGGTCGCGACCGTCCGGGAAGCCTTGGGGCTGCTAGGTCCGCGTGGCGTGCTGCTGTTCTCGACATTGACCATCGATCACGTGCCGCCACGCGGTATGGACCACTGGTACATTGCGCCGCGTAATGGCCACATCACCATTTACACGCGACGCGCGCTGGACACGTTATTCGCGCAGGAAGGTTTTCGTGTGCATCACTTCAACGACAACCTGCATATGGCGTTGAACAATGATCCGGACTGGCTGAGTTGATTTGGAGTAAGGACGAAGGCGCCGGGCCATCGATCAAGCAGGGACCGTCGGCGACACAGCCACCACGCGCGTGCCTGCCATCCGGTCGTGCAGGAACTGTCTCGACGGATCAAGCCAGACGGCCGCTGCCCATAGCACGATCCACCCGGCGCACATACACAGCGTGACGGGCACACTCAAGCCGAGCAACGGATGCAGCGCAAGCGGCGGCAAGAACCATAACCAGGCTAAAACGAACCGCAACACGGCGCGCGCCGTCGAGACCTTGGCGCCGCGGGCATCGACCACTTTAAGGCGCCACGTCTTCATGGGCAGCGTCTGGCCGCCATGGGTCCAGAAGTAGACGAAATAAATCGCGAGCACGATCCCGATCCACGTCATCAAAAGGTTGTGATGGGTGAGTCCGTTGCGTTGCTGCGTGAGCGTGCTGAACAGATATCCGGCGATAAACACGATCCCAAAGAGGATCACGCCCTCGTAGACCATGGTGGCGAGGCGGCGGCGCAACTTGGGCGCGACCAATGGGGCTGCGGCGAGTGACTCGAACGAAGCACTCACCATGGCTCAGGAACCGTTGAAGATCGATGGCGCCTGCTGAGGCGAAACCGGAATCGGCGTGGCGGGAACAAAACTGGCCGCACTCGGAATGGCGGGCGCTACAGACGCAGGCGTGCTGATGTCTGCTCCCATTGCGTCGGACGCATGCCCGTGGTCCCGGCCGGTAATCAGCCGGTTGATGTCCTTGACTTCGGTTTTTCCGGAGGGCGGCGCGCTGACGACGGTCGGCCGGCGCGGTTTCTCGGTTGCCGCCAATTTCTTCTTTTGCTCTTCGGGAAGCTTCTGATACGCATCCCAGGCGCGTTCGCGTTTTTCAACCGGCACGGACTTGGAGACCTGGTAATTTTCCCGCGCGACCTTGCGCTGGTCCGGCGTCATCCGGACCCATTCGGCCATCCGCTCATGCAAGCGCTTTTGCCCTTCGGGCGAGAGCTTGGGATACCGCGACGCGATCTTCATCCATTTCAGCTTGCGTTCTTCACTGAACTGATCCCATTGTTTCGCAAAGGGCGCGAGTGCGGTTCGCTGGGTTTCAGTGAGCCGATTCCAGGCGAGAGGGCTGTCGGGGGAGAGCGATGAAAGCGGGGACAACACGTCCGCCGCGCTCGCGCCAGAAGGCGCGGCAGCAACGGTAACCGCGGAAGCGGCCGAGTAGAATCGCGGATAGGTGGCGGCAAACGCGACGAGTCCCGCAATTGCGCATCCAAAGACAATCGCGAGGCCGCGCTTGTAACTCACCCGATAACTCCTGCAGACTTAATGATTACGCGTCAGGTACGCGTTGAAACCGTGGTCGAGATAGGCGTCGAGCGGAAGGTTGTCGCTCAGCATGGCCGCGTCGATATCGGCGAGTTCGGCGGTACGCTGCTGATCTTCCCAATAAGCAATGCCCGCCAGTCCGATCGCAAGCGCCAGCAACGGCCACGCAAGCGCCAACCGCGAAAAGCGGCCGCGTTTGCCTGACGGACCGGGAACCGGGCCGCCGAGGCTTGGCGCCATGCCCGCGCCTGCGAGCGCCGGGGCAAAAACAGGCACTGCGACTTTTTCCGGCTTCTTGCGGGCGAGCGCCGTCCGCCGGGCCGCCGCGAGCTTGTCGAGCGACGCGGCAGGTAGCGTTGTAATACTTTCGTCGAGCGCGCGGCGTACCTTCAGCGCGAATTCGGCTTCTTTCTGATCGAGAGCGTTGCTCATAGCGTGATTCCTTTCGCCTTCAGCGCGTGTGCCAGCGCATGCGTGGCCCGCGAGCAATGCGTTTTTACGCTGCCCTCAGAGCAGCCCATTGCAGCGGCGGTTTCGGCGACATCCATATCCTCCCAGTAACGCATGAGAAACGCTTCCCGTTGACGTGCTGGCAATTTCTGGATTTCCGCGTCGATCAGATTGAGCACCTGTTCGCGCTCGAGCCGGCTTTCGCTGCTCTCCGCACCGACCGTGCCATCCTGCGATTCGAAGGTTTCGAGGGGGTCGAATTCGTCGTCGTCTGCGTTCCCGAACGACGAAAACAGGCTCACCCACGTATTCCTGACCTTTTGGCGCCGGAAATAGTCGTGCGTTGCATTTTGCAGGATACGCTGAAACAAAAGCGGCAATTCAGCCGGAGGGCGGTCGCCGTATTTTTCGGCGAGCTTGATCATCGCATCCTGAACGATGTCGAGCGCCGCGTCGTCGTCACGTACGGTGTACACCGTCTGCTTGAACGCGCGTCTTTCGACGCCCGCCAGAAAATCGGCGAGTTCCTTGTCTGATGCCATCCGTGAGGCCCGGCGCAACGAGTGTGCGTCGATAAGGGTTGGTGAGAGGTTAAAAACCTGCGGATGCTAACAAACTTTTGGGTGAACAGCGAGGAAATGCCTCAGACGGCGGCCCAATAAGCAGACTTTTCCGCATCATTTCGGAGAGTTCCGAGCCGTTTTCCACCCCTTTTCAGCGTATTCCGGTTGGGGTCCAAGAAGTTTTTGCTTGACTGTCTTTATTGCCTCGGGCTATCGTTTCCGACTCGCATCATCAGTGAACTGTCTCTTTGAGGCGAGCCCAAGAAGCCCGCTTCCCATTTAGACGCGCCGCTTGAACCCGAGCCATAAGCCCGGCAGAGAGCACCCAATCAATTTTTTGCCGAAAATTCGAAAGGTGAATGTATGAATATGCCCAGCGCGGAATTCTCCACGTCGGATACGACTCCCCCACTCGAAGCGCAATCCATTGGCGGCACCGTGCTCATGCGCGCGCTGGCTGACGAGAACGTCGAGTTCATTTGGGGCTATCCCGGCGGCTCGGTACTCTATATCTACGACGAGTTGTACAAGCAGGACCAGATCCAGCATATCCTCGTGCGCCACGAACAGGCCGCGGTTCATGCCGCCGACGCCTATGCGCGTTCCACCGGCAACGTCGGCGTGTGCCTCGTGACCTCGGGCCCCGGCGTCACCAACGCGGTGACCGGTATCGCCACGGCTTACATGGACTCCATTCCGCTCGTCGTCATCAGCGGTCAGGTTCCGACTGCGGCGATTGGCCAGGATGCGTTCCAGGAGTGCGACACGGTCGGCATCACACGCCCGTGCGTGAAGCACAACTTCCTCGTGAAGGACGTGCGTGAACTGGCCTCCACCATCAAGAAAGCGTTTTATATCGCGCGCACAGGCCGTCCCGGCCCGGTGCTGATCGACATTCCGAAAGACGTTTCGAAGACGCCGTGCAAATACGAGCCGGTCAAATCCGTCTCGCTGCGTTCGTACAATCCGGTCACCAAAGGCCATTCGGGCCAGATCCGCAAGGCCGTGCAGCTTTTACTGTCGGCCAAGCGTCCGTATATCTATACCGGCGGCGGCATCATCCTGGCGAATGCGGCGCGCGAGCTGAACCAGTTCGCCGATCTGCTCGGCTATCCGGTCACGAACACGCTGATGGGTCTCGGCGGATATCGTGCGGACAAGAAGCAGTTCCTCGGCATGCTCGGCATGCATGGCACTTACGAAGCCAACATGGCCATGCAGCATTGCGACGTGCTGATCGCGATCGGCGCGCGGTTCGACGACCGCGTGATCGGCGATCCGGAGCATTTTGCGTCGCACGCGAAGAAGATCATTCACATCGACATCGATCCGTCGTCCATTTCCAAGCGCGTGAAGGTCGATATCCCTATCGTCGGCGACGTGAAGGAAGTGCTGAAGGAACTGATCGAGCAATTGCAGACGGCCGACCATGGCCCCGATACCGCGGCGCTTGCCGACTGGTGGAAGGACATCGAAGCATGGCGTTCGAAGGACTGCCTCAAGTTCGACCGCAAGAGCGAGATCATCAAGCCGCAATATGTGGTCGAAAAAGCCTGGGAGCTCACCGGCGGCGAAGCGTACGTCTGTTCGGACGTGGGCCAGCACCAGATGTGGGCCGCGCAGTTCTACCGGTTCAACGAGCCGCGCCGCTGGATCAACTCGGGCGGGCTCGGCACCATGGGCTTCGGTTTGCCGGCTGCCATGGGCGTGAAGATGGCACATCCGGACGACGAAGTGCTGTGCATCACGGGCGAAGGCTCGATCCAGATGTGCATCCAGGAATTGTCGACGTGCAAGCAGTACAACACGCCGATCAAGATCATCTCGCTGAACAACCGCTATCTCGGCATGGTTCGCCAGTGGCAGCAGATCGAATACAAGAAGCGTTATTCCAGTTCGTACATGGACGCGCTGCCTGATTTCGTGAAGCTCGCCGAAGCGTACGGCCATGTAGGCATGCGCATCGAACATACGCGCGATGTCGAACCGGCGTTGAAAGAAGCATTGCGCCTGAAGGATCGCACGGTATTTCTCGACTTCCAGACAGATCCCACCGAAAACGTCTTTCCGATGGTCCAGGCAGGCAAGGGCATCACGGAAATGCTGCTCGGATCGGAAGATCTATAACGGCTGTTTTCCTGTGCGGATTCGCGCGCGCCCGTCTTCACAAAAGACGTTCGATTGCGCGCGGGTCTGACGAGAACACGCCATCCAACTGGATTAATCGGGAACGCAAATCATGAGACACATCATTTCCGTGCTGCTGGAAAACGAACCGGGCGCGTTATCGCGTGTCGTCGGGCTCTTTTCCGCACGCGGCTACAACATTGAGACCTTGACGGTGGCGCCGACCGAAGACAGTTCGCTGTCGCGGCTGACCATCGTTTCCATTGGCTCGGACGACGTGATCGAACAGATCACGAAGCACCTGAACCGCCTGATCGAGGTGGTGAAAGTGGTCGACCTGACAGAGGGCGCCCACATCGAGCGCGAGCTGATGCTGATCAAGGTAAGGGCAGTCGGCAAGGAGCGGGAAGAGATGAAGCGGATGGCGGATATCTTCCGCGGCCGGATCATCGATGTCACCGAAAAAAGCTACACGATGGAACTGACAGGCGCGAGCGACAAGCTCGACGCCTTTATTCAGGGGCTTGATGCGACGGCGATTCTCGAAACCGTGCGCACCGGAAGTTCTGGCATTGGCCGGGGCGAGCGCATTCTGAAGGTTTGAGACTCGCCGCAACGAACTCGCAGTTATCAGTACCCCTTAAACGAATCAACGAATCTATTCAAGGCAAAGGAACCGACATGAAAGTTTTCTACGACAAAGACGCCGATCTCTCCCTCATCAAGGGCAAGCAGGTCACGATCATCGGCTATGGCTCGCAAGGCCATGCACACGCGCTGAACCTGAAGGACAGCGGCGTGAACGTGACGGTCGGCCTGCGCAAGAACGGCGCATCGTGGAGCAAGGCTGAGAAGGCCGGACTGAAGGTCAAGGAAGTGGCCGAAGCCGTGAAGGGCGCAGACGTCGTCATGATGCTGCTCCCGGACGAGCAGATCGCTGAAGTCTACAAGAACGAAGTGCACGACAACGCCAAGGAAGGTGCTGCTTTGGCATTCGCTCACGGCTTCAACGTGCATTATGGCCAGGTCATCCCGCGCGCCGATCTGGACGTGATCATGATCGCCCCGAAGGCGCCTGGTCATACGGTGCGCGGCACCTACGCACAAGGCGGCGGCGTTCCCCACCTGATCGCAGTGGCGCAAGACAAGTCGGGCTCGGCGCGCGACGTGGCCTTGTCGTACGCGGTGGCTAACGGCGGCGGCCGTGCCGGTATCATCGAAACGAATTTCCGCGAAGAAACCGAAACCGACTTGTTCGGCGAACAGGCTGTTCTGTGCGGCGGTACGGTCGACCTGATCAAGGCCGGCTTCGAAACGCTGGTCGAAGCCGGCTACGCGCCGGAAATGGCTTACTTCGAATGCCTGCACGAACTGAAGCTGATCGTCGACCTGATCTATGAAGGCGGTATCGCCAACATGAACTACTCGATCTCGAACAACGCCGAATACGGTGAGTACGTAACGGGTCCGAAGATCGTGACGGCTGAAACGAAGAAAGCGATGAAGCAGGTTCTCACGGACATCCAGACGGGTGAATACGCGAAGAGCTTCATCATCGAAAACCGTGCGGGCGCGCCGACGCTGCAATCGCGCCGCCGCCTCACGGCCGAGCACCAGATCGAAACGGTTGGCGCCAAACTGCGCGCAATGATGCCGTGGATTGCCGCAAACAAGCTGGTCGATCAGTCGAAGAACTAAATATTGCCTGATATCGCTTGAACGACCGGTGTTGTTTGCCGGTCTTAGTGAAGACCGAAAGCCGTCCGGGGTCGCTTGGCGCCGGACGGCTTTTGCTATCCTACGGTTTTACTAAAAATATAGAACTCGTTCATGAACTATCCACATCCGATCATCGCGCGCGAAGGCTGGCCGTTTATTGCCATTGCGGTTGTCATTGCCGTGTTGATCCAGGCCATCGGCGGCTTCGGGTTTGCCTGGCCGTTCTGGCTGCTTGCGATCTTCGTCGTGCAGTTTTTCCGCGATCCCGCGCGTCCTATCCCGGTTCAGGCGAACGCCGTGCTGTGTCCCGCGGACGGCCGCATCGTCGCTGTGGAAACGGCGCATGACCCGTACGCAAACCGCGAAGCGCTCAAGATCAGCGTGTTCATGAACGTGTTCAATGTCCACTCGCAACGCTCGCCGGTCGATGGCGCGATCAGCAAGGTCGAGTATTTCCCGGGTTCGTACCTGAACGCGGCCGTCGACAAAGCATCGACCGAGAACGAACGTAACGCCATCGTGATCCAGACCGCGGCGGGCCATACGGTGACGTCGGTACAGATCGCCGGCCTGATCGCGCGGCGCATTTTGTGCTATGTCCACGTGGGCGAACCGCTCAATCGTGGCCAGCGCTATGGTTTTATCCGTTTTGGATCGCGTGTCGACGTGTATTTGCCGGTTGGAAGCCGTCCGCGCGTGGCGATTGGGGAGAAGGTATCGGCGTCGTCCACGATTCTTGCCGAGTTTGCAGAGTAAGCATAGATAAGCGGTAAAACCAGGCTGCACAACGGAGGACTCGATGGCGGCACTCAAACCGCGCCGGACACGAAGCACGACAACACCCCCGCGGGCGTTTCGACGCAACAAATCGGCGCAGGACCTCGGCGTGCTCGAAACGAGGCGTGCGAAGCGGCAACAGTTCCTTAGAAAACGCGGCATTTACTTGCTGCCCAATGCATTCACCACCGCCGCGCTGTTTTGCGGTTTTTTCGCCGTCGTTCAGGCAATGAACGTGCGCTTCGAAATCGCCGCCATCGCGATCTTCGTGGCCATGGTGCTCGACGGCATGGACGGCCGTGTCGCTCGCATGACGCATACGCAGAGCGCGTTTGGCGAGCAGTTCGACAGCTTGTCCGACATGGTGTCGTTCGGCGTTGCGCCCGCGCTGGTGATGTACGAATGGATCCTGAAGGATCTCGGCCGATGGGGCTGGCTCGCGGCTTTCGTGTATTGCTCGGGCGCGGCTTTGCGTCTGGCGCGCTTCAATACGAACGTCGGTGTGGTCGACAAACGCTATTTCCAGGGCTTGCCGAGCCCGGCTGCGGCGGCGTTGATCGCGGGTTTCGTGTGGCTCGCCACCGATAACCGCGTGCCGCTCAAGCTGGTCTGGCTGCCCTGGGTGGCATTCGCGCTGACCATCTATGCAGGCGTGACGATGGTCTCGAACGCGCCGTTCTACAGCGGCAAGGCGCTGGATGTCAGGTTCCGCGTCCCGTTCGCCGGCGTGTTGCTGGTGGTTGTGGCGTTCGTGCTGGTATCGTCCGATCCGCCGTTGATGCTGTTCGGACTCTTCGTTCTCTACGGCTTCTCGGGCTACGCCTGGTGGGGATACATGAGTTTGAGAGGCCGGCCGAATCCGGCCCGGTCATCGGAAAAAGCGCATTGATGTCAACGCGCATCGGTCCTTACAGCCGGTGCGCGTTTTTTTCGACTGCGCCAGGACGAAAACGCCAATCGCCCCGATCGGAAAGCCCAATTGCACGCGCTTAAAAATGTAGTTATAGTTTGCGAATGAATTTTTTCGCCCATCTCCTCTCGTTGTCCCTAGCCGGTGCGCCGCTACGCGCGCTACCGCCACTAGCGCGCCTGCCGCGCTGAGCTTCCCGCCTCCCGTCTGCTCGTTCGTGGTTTTCGACGCCAGCGGTGGCGCGAACACCCGAATTCCGTATCGCCTTTCTCCGCCGTTTTAATCAATCCAAAATTCCCTACTGGAGCCCGAACATGGCAGACAAACTCATCATTTTCGACACGACGCTTCGCGATGGCGAGCAATCCCCCGGCGCGTCGATGACGAAAGACGAGAAGATCCGCATCGCAAAAGCACTCGAGCGGATGAAAGTCGATGTGATCGAAGCGGGCTTTGCAGCCAGTTCCAACGGTGATTTCGATGCAATCCACACTATTGCCGGCCTGATCAAGGACAGCACGATCTGCTCGCTCGCCCGCGCCAACGACAAAGACATCCAGCGCGCCGCCGACGCCCTCAAACCCGCCGATCACTTCCGCATTCATACCTTCATCGCGACGTCCGCGCTGCATATGGAAAAGAAGCTGCGCATGAGCGCCGATCAGGTCTACGAGCAGGCTCGTCTTGCCACGCGTTTCGCGCGCAAGTTCACGGACGACGTGGAATTCTCGCCGGAAGACGGCAGCCGCTCGGATCTCGACTTCTTGTGCCGCGTGCTGGAAGCGGTGATCGACGAAGGCGCGACCATCATCAATATTCCGGACACCGTGGGTTATGCCGTGCCGGAAGGTTACGGCAACCTGATCAAGACCATTCGCGAACGCGTGCCGAATTCGGACAAGGCGATCTGGTCCGTGCATTGCCACGACGACCTTGGCATGGCCGTCGCCAATTCACTTGCTGGCGTGCATATCGGCGGCGCGCGTCAGATCGAGTGCACCATCAACGGTCTCGGCGAGCGCGCGGGTAACACGGCGCTGGAAGAAGTCGTGATGGCGATGAAAACGCGCAAGGATTATTACGGGCTGGAACTGGGTATCGACACCACGCACATTGTGCCGACGTCCAAGCTCGTCTCGCAGATCACGGGTTTTGTCGTGCAGCCGAACAAGGCTGTAGTGGGCGCAAACGCGTTCGCCCATGCATCGGGCATTCACCAGGATGGCGTGTTGAAAGCGCGCGATACCTACGAAATCATGCGCGCCGAAGACGTAGGCTGGGCAACGAACAAGATCGTGCTCGGCAAGCTGTCGGGCCGCAACGCGTTCAAGCAGCGCCTCGAAGACCTGGGCGTGACGCTGGAATCGGAAACGGACGTGAACGCAGCGTTCGTGCGCTTCAAGGAACTCGCCGACCGCAAGTCGGAAATCTTCGACGAAGACATCATGGCGATCGTCTCCGAAGAGTCGGCGGAAATGCAGGCGAAGGAAACGTTCCGCTTCGTGTCGCTGGCTCAGCGTTCGGAAACGGGTGAGCAGCCGCATGCACGCGTGGTGTTTGCTGTCGATGGCATCGAAGTGCACGGCGAGTCGCGTGGTAATGGTCCGGTGGATGCGACGCTTCACGCAATCGAATCGAAAGTGACGAGCGGCGCCGAGCTGGTGCTGTATTCGGTTAACGCCATTACCACGGGCACGCAGGCTCAGGGCGAAGTGACCGTGCGCTTGTCGAAGAGCGGCCGGATTGTCAATGGCGTGGGCACGGACCCGGACATTGTGGCGGCATCGGCGAAGGCGTATCTTGCCGCGCTCAACAAACTCCATTCGAAAGTCGAAAAGCTCAACCCGCAGCTTTCGTGATTTTTGATGCACACACAGCAAGGCGCTTGATCCAGCCGCCTCGCTGATTGAAAACGGCTCTCGCCAAAAGCGAGGGCCGTTTTTCGTTGCGATGTTATTTAGCGGAAAGCCCGTCTGAAAAGCGCCATGCGCTGCTGAAAGCCGGGCCGTTCCCGGGCCGCGCGCTCGAGCTGACGGCACTCGACGTGAATCCCGCGGGCGGGGGCATCGGCGATGAATTTATCGATGAGTTCACGCACATCCTGATCGATGAAATCCGCGCGGCTTGCATCGACGATCAACGTTGCGTCGTCGGGGATCTGCTTCAGGTGATGCTTGAGCGACACCTTGCCGAGAAACGACACGTCCTTGCGAAACGAGAGCAGGAAGTGATCGTCGTGCTGTGCGATGGTGATCGGCCGCTGCAGATTCGCGTGGATCGCAAGCGCGATGCTGCACGCAATTCCCAGCAGGATGCCGATCAGCAGATCGGTCATCAGCACGCCGGCAATCGTCACGATGAATGGCGCAAACCGCTCGAATCCCTGTTTCGCGACGGCCTTGAACAGCGACGGTTTAGCGAGCTTCAGTCCGGTGAAGATCAGGATTGCGGCGAGGCAGGCAAGCGGAATGAGGTTGATCACCGCCGTCAGCGCGAACACGCTCGCCAGCAGCAGAACGCCGTGAATGACGGCCGACCATCGGCTTTGCGCACCCGCGTGGACGTTGGCCGAACTGCGCACGATCACGGAGGTGATGGGCAACGCGCCGATCGCGCCCGCCATCATGTTGCCGATGCCCTGCGCCTTCAGCTCGCGATCCGGATGCGCGGTACGCTTCTTGGGATCGATCTGTTCGACAGCTTCCAGACTCAGCAAGGTCTCGAGACTCGCCACGATGGCAAGCGTCATCGCGAGCCGCCAGACATCGGGATTGATGAGTTGCTCGAAGTTGGGCCAGTCGAGCGCGGCGTTCAACGCGGCGAACGTCGCCAGCGATGGCAGTGAAACCCGATGCTCCGCCGGCGGCGCAAAACCCGGCGCAGCGAAATCGAGCGCAAGCGTGATCGCGATGCCGAGCACGACCACGGCAAGCGGCGCGGGCACCGCGCGTACGAACGCGAAGCGGCGCATGGCCTTCGTTTCCCAGCTTGCCAGGATCGCGATAGACACAATGGCCACCACGCACGCGGCGAGCGACATCGCGCCAAAGGGTGTGGCGATCGTGCCTGGCGCTGCCGCGGCGACGTGGGCGCCATCGTTGGCGAAACCGGCGGCGAGCGGCACTTGCTTGATGATGAGCAGCAAGCCGATTGCCGCGAGCATTCCCTTGATCACCGACGACGGCACGTACGCCGCGAAGCGCCCGGCCTTCAGCATGCCGAAGCCGAACTGGATCGCGCCCGCGAGCATTACAGCCATGAGGAAGGTGGAAAAGCTGCCGAGCTTGGCAATGCCATCGACGACGATCACGACGAGTCCCGCCGCCGGGCCGCTCACGCTCAGTTGCGATCCGCTCAAAAGCGCCACCACCAGCCCGCCGATAATGCCTGACAGCAGCCCTGCGAACGGCTCGACGCCGGAAGCGTTGGCAATGCCGAGGCAAAGCGGCATGGCGACAAGGAAAACGACGGTCCCAGCGAACATGTCGCGAGGGAAATTGGCAAACGTCTGGCGTAGGTTCATAGGCTTTTTGGGGCGCGAGTTAAACCATGCGATGTCCCGAGGGGCGTCGCACAGAAGAGGTTTTAAGCAGGGAGGGTCTCGCCGGCTAGCCGCCGGATGTTTCGGTCATATGCTGGACGGCGCTCGGGGCAGGTTCAGCCTCTGCGTCAGCCGGATCGCCGGATGAAAGGACTTTGATGCGGCCATCGCGCAGGCCGAATATCCAGCCGTGAACGCGCGGTGGGCGCTCTGCGTCGCGTACGGTCGACACGCGCCGGATCGCGCGAACTTGTTCCAGCACGCTCAGTTCGGCAAGCCGGTCGATGCGGCCATCGCCGGGCTCGATGGCGTCGAGTTCGCCGCTGTGTTTTTGCGCCAGCGCGCACAGCGGCGCAATGCGGCGGTTGACGTGGGGAAGGGCGGGCGACATGGGCAACAACGACGCCCGCACGCCGCCGCATCCATAATGTCCGCAGACGATCACATCGTCCACTTTCAGCACGTTCACCGCGTATTCGAGGACGCTCATGGTGTTGTCGTCGTCGGCGGAAAACAGGTTCGCGATGTTGCGATGGACGAACAGATCGCCGGGCTTCGAGTGCGTGATGGTTTCGGCCGGCACGCGGCTGTCGGAGCAGCCAAGCCACAGCACGGTCGGGCTTTGTCCCTGCGCGAGGGTTTCGAAGAAAGCCGGGTCGCTGGCGGCGGTTTCTGCCGCCCAGCCAACGTTTTCAACAAGCATGCGTTTGGGTCGAGTCATGGGGTGTAGTCCAATCCAGCTCCAAAAACGTAATGGTAGGCGATCTACAACGAAACGATTTTCCGGTTCACTGACACAACGTAGTCGTAAGCTTACGAATTACTTTCTATGAAAAGGTTCCGGACGTCCAGCCATAAAAAAATGCCGCGTTCGGCGGCGGCATTTTTTTCGGACGAGAAATAAATCGCCCGATGGGCGCGAGAGGCGTGTGTCTGTGAGGTCTTCAGAAGAAGTTCCGGCGATCGGGGTCGTGCAGCGGGTCCGGCGTCTTTTGTGTCAGGCGCACGATGCCCTGGTCATCGAAATAGAAGCTGAACATCATGTACCAGTAACCCGCCTCCATGTACCGATACGTCCATACCTCGCGCTTCATGAGCGGAAAGTAGGACGTCTCGACCGGCCGCCCGAAGTTGAGCAGAACGTCCTTGCGCGTCCATGTGCCGATCTGCGCTTTATAAAACTCGTTTTCATCGAGGACCTGACGCACGTTCACGATCCTCCCCGATGCATCGATGTCCGCCGCCGTCGTCACTTCGCCTAGCGGCTGGGTCGGCCACATCAGGCGCTTGCCGCCGTTCGGCAGGTCATAGACCTCTTTCGGCGGACCGAGGCGCGCTGTCACCGTCGATGAATCCGCGCCCGCCTGATAGTTCTGCCACGGCTGCGCACACGCCGTCAGCAACAGGGCCAGAATCATTGCGGCCGGTTTTCGTATCGAACTGATCAACATTGAAGCCTCCTTCGTGTGCGTGTCCACAATTTATCGTGGGTTTTTGCTGTGGTAGTTATTTTGACATGGGGCACGGTCCAGTCCACGCCCGCTTGCTCAGGAAACGCGCGGACCCGTGCCGGTATTCCATTTCATCGCGGATTCAGGCGAAATGTTGCGCGTGCCGTACCCTGCAGCCTATGATCCGCGGTTCGGCTTTTATCTTGGATGGGCGGTATGGGATTTCGTGATTTGCTGGCGAAATGCAGTAAGGCGGTGGTCGTGGGCGTTCTCGGGAGTATTTTCGCTGCGCCGGCCCTGGCAGCCGATCTCGCGCCAATCCGCATTGCGATGATCGAAGGCATGTCGGGCCCGTTCGCCAATGCGGGCGCATCCGTCGAGCGTAACTTGCGCTTCGGCGTGGAGCGCGTGAACGCCAATGGCGGCGTGGTTTTGCCCGATGGCAAGCATCCCTTGCAGCTTGTCGTGCTCGACGGAAAAGGCAGCAGCGAAGCGAGCCTTGTGCAACTGCGCGCGGCGATAGACCAGGGGATTGGCTTTGTGACGCAGGGAAATAGCTCGGCAGTGGCCGCCGCGCTCGTCGATGCGATCAACAAGCAGAACGTCCGCGATCCTGGACATCGGGTGGTCTTCCTGAATTATTCCGCCGATGATCCCGCCCTCACCAACGAGGATTGCAGCTTCTGGCATTTCCGCTTCGATGCCCACGCGGGCATGCGCATGAACGCGCTGGCCGATGTCATCCAGCGCGAGACATCGGTGAAAAAGGTCTATTTGTTCAATCAGGACTACAGCTTCGGCCACGATGTCAGCCGCGAAGCGCGCCGCGCGCTGAAGGAGCGCCGTCCGGACATAGCAATCGTCGCCGATGAATTCATTCCGGCCGGGCGCGTAAAGGATTTTGCGCCGTACATCGCGAAGATCCGTTCGAGCGGCGCCGACGCCGTCATCACCGGCAACTGGGGCAATGACCTGACGCTGTTGGTGAAAGCGGCGCGGGAGCAGGACCTCGACACGCACTTCTACACGTTCTACGGCAACAGTCTCGGCGCGCCTGCCGCGCTGGGCGAAGCCGGCGTGAAACACGTGGTCGCGGTGGCGGACTGGCATCCAAACGCGGGCGGCGCGGTGTCGGACGCTTACTACGGTGCGTTCCGGACCCGTTTTCTGGCTCCCGCCGACGATTACCTTTTCCTGCGCATGCCGCTGATGATCGAAATGCTCGCCAACGCAATGCAAAAGGCCCGCAGCGCCGATCCGACCGCAGTCGCCCACGCGCTGGAAGGCATGAAACTCGACACGGGTTTTCAAACCACGGAAATGCGCGCCGCAGATCATCAGTTGATCCAACCCCTGTATGTCATGGAGATGGACAAGTCGGGCACGCCGGGCGTGCACTTCGATAACGAAGGCTCGGGCTATGGCTTTCGGACCTTGCTGAAGGTCCCCGCAGCCAATACCGCAATGCCGACAACCTGCCAGATGAAACGTCCCGCCTCGTAAGAGAAGCTTGGGACCCGGCCTATTGCGCAAATACATTCGACGGGGGTGACCGTGTCGACGGGCAAAATCGCTGTGCTATAATTCGCGACTTGCCGTATGTAAGGCCGGGCCTCAATCCTGGTTCAAATGCGTCCGGCAAGGAAATCCGAAGCCGGTTTTCAGGCCAAGGAAAAGATGCAGAAAACCCACGGCACGGCCCTTCTTCCGTGACCGCCTGTCCGTATCAAAGGAAAATCAAATGTCTACCGTAGTTGCTCATGCAAAGAAGTCCGACGTCGTCGCAGAATATGCGCGCGCCGCAAATGACACCGGATCGCCTGAAGTGCAAGTCGCACTGCTGACGACCCGTATCAATGAACTGACCGTTCACTTCAAGGCCCACACGAAAGATCACCACAGCCGCCGCGGTCTGCTGCGCATGGTGAGCCGCCGTCGCAAGCTGCTCGATTACCTGAAGGGCAAAGACGCTGACCGTTATCGCTCGCTGATCGAAAAGCTGGGTCTGCGCAAGTAAGCGGCTAGCGTTCACAACGAAATGCCTGTGTCAGTTTGCTGATACAGGCATTTTGTTTTTGAACGGCGCGCTCTGTACGCGCGCGCAAGCAGGAAAACGGCGGGAAATATCGAAGGCTTGCATTAAAGCCAATCCGGATCGGAAACCGATTCGACTACAGGGCCGGGCCTCGCGGCAGAGCTTTGTGTCATTCCAGCGCGTCATGCGCATCGCGTATCGTGTTGCGTTGGAATGACATACACCCCTCTCTTGCGCGGTTCCGGTCATCGCTTGGCTTCGCGGTTTTTATCGGTGTGTGCGGGCGTTCCGGATGGTCCGGCAAGCACGACAACACATCAGAAAGCCGCGGGGCATAACGAAGAAGGAGTGAGAATGTTTAAGAAAATCGTCAAGGAATTCAAGTGGGGACAACACAACGTTCGCCTGGAAACAGGTGAAATCGCGCGCCAGGCAAGCGGCGCCGTGATCGTCGATGTGGAAGATACCGTGGTGCTCGCGACGGTTGTCGGCGCGAAGACGGCAAAGCCGGGCCAGGACTTCTTCCCGCTGACCGTCGATTATCTGGAAAAGACCTACGCAGCCGGCAAGATCCCGGGTGGTTTCTTCCGTCGCGAAGGCCGTCCGTCGGAAGGCGAAACGCTGATTTCCCGCCTGATCGACCGTCCGTTGCGCCCGCTGTTCCCGGAAGGCTTCTATAACGAAGTCCAGGTCGTCATCCACGTGCTGTCGCTGAATCCGGATGTGCCCGCCGACATTCCCGCGCTGATCGGCGCGTCGGCGGCTCTGGCCATCTCCGGTTTGCCGTTCAACGGCCCGGTGGGTGCTGCCCGCGTTGCATACATCAACAACGAATTCGTGCTGAACCCGACGCGTCCGCAGATGAAGGAATCGGCGCTCGACCTGATCGTCGCCGGTACGGAACGCGCGGTGCTGATGGTGGAATCGGAAGCGCAACAGCTTACCGAAGAAGTCATGCTGGCCGCTGTGGTGTTCGGTCACGACCAGATGCAGGTCGCAATCGATGCAATCCACGAACTGGTCGCCGAAGGTGGCAAGCCGGAATGGGACTGGGCGCCGGCTGCGAAGAACGAACCGCTGATCGCACGCGTGGCCGAGCTGGCTCAAGCCGAATTGCTGTCGGTTTATCAGATCCGCGACAAGTCGGCTCGCAGCGCCAAGCTGAAGGAAGTGTATGCATCGACGACTGCCAAGCTGACCGAAGAAGCCGCTGCCCGTGGCGAAGCGCCGGCTGACAAGGCGACCATCGGCAATGTGTTGTTCGACATCGAAGCGAAGATCGTTCGTACGCAGATCTTGAACGGCGAACCGCGTATCGATGGCCGTGACACGCGCACCGTCCGTCCCATCGAAATCCGCACCGGCGTGCTGCCGCGCACGCACGGCTCGGCGTTGTTCACGCGTGGTGAAACACAAGCGCTGGTCGTGGCGACGCTCGGCACGAAGGGCGACGAACAGAATATCGACGCGCTCGAAGGCGAGTATCGCGAACGCTTCATGCTTCACTACAACATGCCTCCGTTCGCGACCGGCGAAACGGGTCGCGTCGGTTCGCCGAAGCGCCGTGAAATCGGTCACGGCCGTCTGGCGAAGCGCGCATTGGTGGCAGTGCTGCCGAGCGCCGACGAATTCGGTTATTCCATCCGCGTCGTATCGGAAATCACGGAATCGAACGGTTCTTCGTCCATGGCTTCGGTCTGCGGCGGCTGTCTCGCGCTGATGGACGCCGGCGTTCCAATGAAAGCGCACGTCGCAGGTATCGCGATGGGCCTGATCCTTGAAGGCAACAAGTTCGCGGTGCTGACGGACATCCTGGGCGACGAAGATCACCTGGGCGACATGGACTTCAAGGTCGCAGGCACGGCGCAAGGCGTGACGGCACTGCAGATGGACATCAAGATCCAGGGCATCACGAAGGAGATCATGCAGGTCGCGCTCGCGCAGGCGAAGGAAGGCCGCATGCATATCCTCGGCAAGATGACGACCGCGGTCCCGGGCACGAACACGAACCTGTCGGACTACGCGCCGCGCATGATCACCATGAAGATCAATCCGGAAAAGATCCGCGACGTGATCGGCAAGGGCGGTTCGGTGATCCGTGCGTTGACCGAAGAAACCAACACGACCATCGACATTTCCGATGACGGCGTGGTGACCATCGCAAGCACGAGCAGCGAAGGCATGGCGGAAGCGAAGAAGCGTATCGAGAACATCACGGCCGAAGTGGAAGTGGGTCAGGTATACGAAGGTCCGGTACTGAAATTGCTCGACTTCGGCGCGATCATCAACATCCTGCCGGGTAAGGATGGTCTGCTGCACATCTCGGAAATTGTCAACGAGCGCATCAAGGACATCAACGACTACCTGAAGGAAGGCCAGGTCGTTAAGGTCAAGGTCATCCAGACGGACGAAAAGGGTCGTGTGCGTTTGTCGGCGAAGGCACTGCTGGCTGAAGGCGGCGAGCCGATTCAACCGATCCAGCCGACGCAACCGCAGTAATGCGGTAGGTTGGAATGGCCGGCGCGAGAAGCTTGCGTGCCGGCCGTTTTCGAATGTGATGGTTCGAATGTGAAGCATGTTTTTGCAGGTTTGGTTATTCGAGCCCGCAAAGCCATGAGGTTACGTCGCTGTTTCACGAAGTCCGACTTTAAGGAATCCGCAGATGAAAGCGATCGAAATCACCGAATTTGGCGCGCCCGACGTTCTCAAGCTGGGCGAGCGTCCAATGCCGGAACCGAAGGCCGGCGAAGTGCTGATCAAGGTTGCAGCGTCGGGTGTGAATCGTCCGGATGTATTCCAGCGCAAGGGCGGCTATGCGCCGCCGCCGGGTGCATCTGATCTGCCGGGGCTGGAAGTGGCGGGTGAGATCGTGCGCGGGGACTTCGATCCGAAGCACAATCCATTCGGTCTGAAAGCGGGCGATCGCGTATGTGCGCTCCTCGCGGGCGGCGGTTATGCCGAGTACGCATGCGCGCCGCTCGAGCAGTGCCTGCCCGTGCCGAAGGGTTTGACGGATATCGAAGCGGCTTCGTTGCCGGAAACGTTCTTTACCGTGTGGAGCAACGTGTTCGAGCGCGCGCACCTGGGCAAGGGCGAGAACGGCGCCGAGGAGACGCTGCTGATCCAGGGTGGATCGAGCGGAATCGGCGTGACGGCCATCCAGATTGCCAAGGCGCTTGGTCATCGTGTGTTCGTGACAGCCGGGTCCGATGAAAAATGCCAGGCTTGCGAAAAGCTCGGTGCGGAGCGCGCGATCAACTACAAGACGGAAGATTTCGTCGATGTCGTGAAGTCGCTCACAAATGACCGCGGCGTGGACGTGATCCTGGACATGGTCGCGGGCGATTATCTTCCCCGTGAACTGAAAGCACTGGCTGATGGCGGCCGCGTGGTGGTCATCGCAACGCTTGGCGGATCGAAAGCCGAGATCAACCTGAATGAAGTGTTGCGCCGTCGTCTCGTGATCACGGGTTCGACCTTGCGCCCGCGTGCGGTTGCGTTCAAGGGCAAGGTCGCGGTGCAGTTGAAAGAGCAAGTGTGGCCGGAGATCGAGGCAGGACGCATCAAGCCAGTGATTCACCAGGTTTTCCCCGCCGATCAGGCCGCCGCAGCGCACGAACTGATGGAAGGCAGCACGCATATCGGCAAAATCGTGCTCGACTGGAGCCAGGTTGCCTGATCGCCAGCGCGGCGCGGAGCTGAAATAAGCTGTCAGGGAGATTTACGCGTTTGACCGTTTTCTGCCAGGCACAGTAAAATCGCATGTTGTACTGGGGCGACGCGTCCAAAAGTTTCGTTTCCGGTTGATTTTTCTGGTTCCTTTCCACCTACTGATCGGCAGCCTCGCTGCTATGACGAGACAAATGCCGAAAGAACAAGCCAAACGCGCAAAGCTGGTAGTGGGAAACTGGAAGATGCACGGTCGGCTCGTAGAGAACGCGGCCTTGCTGCAAGCAGTTGCCACGGGCGCCGCTGGATTGTCGAGCGACGTCCGTACGGGCATCTGTGTCCCGGCACCATACCTTGCACAAGCGCAGGCGTTGCTGGCAGGCTCGAAAGTCGCGTGGGGCGTGCAGGATGTCTCGGCTCACAAGCAGGGCGCCTATACGGGCGAAGTCGCAGCCGGCATGGCTGCCGATTTCGACGCAACCTACGCGATCGTTGGTCATTCCGAGCGGCGTGCTTATCATCATGAGCATTCGGACCTGGTCGCGGTGAAAGCGCAGCGCGCTCTGGAAGCCGGTCTTACGCCCATTGTGTGCGTGGGTGAGACGCTGGAGCAACGCGAAAACGGTTCGACCGAACAAGTGATCGGAACGCAACTCGAAGCAGTGCTGCTTGTGCTGAGCCAAGAACAAGCGGCAAAGATCGTCGTGGCATATGAACCCGTCTGGGCGATCGGTACAGGAAAAAGCGCGACGACCGAGCAGGCGCAGCAAGTTCACGCTTTCCTGCGCTCGCAACTCGCATCGAAGGGTGCAGGCGCGGCGAAGGCGCCGGTGCTCTACGGCGGCAGCGTCAAGCCGGAAAATGCGAAAGAGTTGTTTGCTCAGCAGGACATCGATGGCGGATTGATTGGCGGCGCATCGCTGAAGTCGAATGATTTCCTTGCGATCTGCCAGGCGGCACAAAACGGATCGGTTTGATAACCGAGTTTAAGCTTTCGAGTGTGTAAGCATTAAAGGCGGGGCACAGAAGTGTCGCGCGAACATTAAAGAGTCGGGTGAACGGAATGCTGTATTTAAAGACTTTGATTATTGTCGTCCAGTTGTTGTCGGCGTTTGGCGTTATCGGGCTCGTATTGTTGCAACACGGCAAGGGTGCTGATATGGGTGCGGCTTTCGGCAGCGGCGCGTCGGGCAGTTTGTTCGGCGCAACTGGTTCGGCGAACTTTCTGTCGCGTACAACCGCTGTCCTCGCAGCGGTGTTTTTCATCTCGACGTTGACGCTGACCTACCTCGGAAGCTACAAGCCTGCAGCTTCGGCAGGCGTGCTGGGCGGGGCTTCGGTAACGGCGCCTGCTGCAAACACGACCCTTGGCGCGTCGGCTGCAACCGCGAGTTCGGCACCGGTTGCATCGTCAGCCCCTGGCTCCGACGTTCCGAAATAATTTTCGCTTTAGGCACCTTTTGTGCGTTGAACAAACTGCTTAACCCAGTTATAATTTTGTTCTCGAAGCGATTCCCGGCAATTAGAAGTTGATTTACCGGATTGCAAGACAGTGCCGACGTGGTGAAATTGGTAGACACGCTATCTTGAGGGGGTAGTGGCGAAAGCTGTGCGAGTTCGAGTCTCGCCGTCGGCACCAAAAAAGTTATCCAATGCCAGCCGCATGCATTGCTTCGGCTGGCATTGTCACTTCTGGCGAGTGAATATGTAAGGGTTCTTACGTATCATTCGTCTTTAGTTGAAAATCGGTTGGGCAGTCGTCCTGACCGGCACACCAGATCAAACCGATTTGAGGATAGTCGTGAATCTCTCAGCCTATTATCCCGTCTTGCTGTTCCTCGTCGTGGGCACCGGTTTGGGTATCGCTCTCGTCAGCATCGGTAAAATTCTCGGTCCCAACAAGCCTGACACAGAAAAAAACGCGCCCTACGAGTGCGGCTTCGAAGCGTTCGAAGACGCGCGGATGAAGTTCGATGTGCGCTATTATCTTGTCGCTATTCTGTTCATTATTTTCGATCTTGAAACCGCGTTCCTGTTTCCGTGGGGCGTTGCCTTGCGCGACATCGGCTGGCCGGGTTTTCTGTCCATGATGGTTTTCCTGCTCGAATTCCTGCTGGGTTTTGCCTACATCTGGAGAAAGGGTGGGCTGGACTGGGAGTGAAGTGCAAAGGGTTGCGGATTTGGGGTCGTCGAATCACCGGATTGCTGGGTAGCTATGGCTGGCTGCCCATCTGGAGTGAAAGCAAATGAGTATCGAAGGGGTCTTGAAGGAAGGGTTCGTCACCACCACGGCTGACAAACTGATCAACTGGACGCGCACGGGCTCGCTGTGGCCCATGACGTTCGGTCTTGCGTGTTGCGCGGTCGAGATGATGCACGCGGGCGCTGCCCGCTACGACCTGGATCGCTTCGGCGTCGTGTTTCGTCCGAGTCCGCGGCAGTCGGACGTGATGATCGTGGCTGGAACGCTATGCAACAAGATGGCGCCTGCGCTGCGCAAGGTGTACGACCAGATGGCCGAGCCGCGCTGGGTCATCTCCATGGGTTCGTGCGCCAACGGCGGCGGTTACTACCACTACTCCTATTCTGTCGTGCGCGGCTGTGACCGGATCGTTCCCGTCGACGTATACGTGCCCGGATGCCCGCCGACGGCTGAAGCGCTTGTATATGGCGTGATTCAATTGCAGGCGAAAATTCGCCGCACCAGCACGATCGCCCGCCAGTAAGCGTGGTTGATCCAAGGTCGTGACGCCTTCAGCATGCCGGTCAGCGTCACAGAAGTCCAATTAGCGTCACCAAGGCCTGAGCCTCCCCAATATGGCAAGCAAACTCGAGACCCTGAAAGCGAACCTCGAGGCGGCGTTCGGCGACCGCCTGCATAGCGTTACCGAGTCGCTCGGGCAACTGACTGTCGTTGTCAAGGCGTCGAACTACCTGGATGTAGCGCTTCAGTTGCGCGACGATCGCTCGCTCGGGTTCGAGCAACTCGTCGACCTGTGCGGCGTCGATTACTTCACGTATGGCGACGGCGCCTACGAAGGTCCGCGTTTTGCGGCCGTCCTCCATCTTCTTTCGATCGCCAACAACTGGCGTGTGCGCGTGCGCGTGTTCGCTCCGGACGACGAAGTACCTATCGTTGCCTCGGTGGTGGACGTGTGGTCATCGGCGAACTGGTATGAGCGCGAAGCATTCGACCTGTTCGGAATCGTCTTCGAAGGCCACCCGGACCTGCGCCGCATTCTCACCGACTATGGTTTTATCGGCCATCCGTTCCGCAAGGACTTCCCGGTGTCGGGTTATGTCGAGATGCGTTACGACCCTGAAGAGAAGCGCGTCGTGTACCAGCCCGTGACGATCGAGCCGCGCGAAATCACGCCGCGCGTGATCCGCGAGGACCGCTATGGCGGTCTGAAACACTAAGAGAACGCCATGGCAGAGATCAAGAACTACACGCTCAACTTCGGCCCGCAGCACCCGGCTGCGCACGGTGTGCTGCGCCTCGTACTGGAGCTCGACGGCGAAGTGATCCAGCGCGCCGATCCGCATATCGGCCTCTTGCATCGCGCAACCGAGAAGCTCGCCGAGTCGAAGACCTTCATTCAGTCCGTGCCGTACATGGACCGTCTCGACTATGTGTCGATGATGGTCAACGAGCACGGCTACGTGATGGCGATCGAGAAGCTGCTCGGTATCGACGTCCCGATTCGTGCGAAATACATCCGCGTGCTTTTCGACGAAATCACGCGTGTGCTGAACCACCTGATGTGGATCGGCTCGCACGCACTCGACGTTGGTGCAATGGCCGTGTTTTTGTATGCCTTCCGCGAACGCGAAGACCTGATGGACGTGTACGAAGCGGTGTCCGGCGCACGGATGCACGCGGCGTATTACCGTCCGGGCGGCGTGTATCGCGATCTGCCTGACGCAATGCCGCAATACAAGGCATCGAAGATCCGCAATGCGAAAGCGTTGTCGCGCATGAACGAGACGCGTCAGGGCTCGCTGCTTGATTTCATCGACGACTTCTTCACGCGTTTTCCGAAGTGCGTGGACGAGTACGAGACGCTGCTGACCGATAACCGCATCTGGAAGCAGCGGCTCGTGGGTATCGGTGTGGTCAGTCCTGAGCGCGCGTTGCAGCTCGGCATGACCGGCGCCATGCTGCGCGGCTCGGGCATTGAATGGGATCTGCGCAAGAAGCAGCCGTACGAAGTCTACGATCAACTGGATTTCGATATTCCGGTCGGCGTCAACGGCGACTGCTACGACCGTTATCTCGTGCGAGTGGAAGAAATGCGTCAATCCACGCGCATCGCGAAACAGTGTATTGAGTGGCTGCGGAAGAATCCGGGCCCGGTGATGATCGACAATCACAAGATTGCGCCGCCTTCGCGCGTGGGCATGAAGACCAACATGGAAGAGCTGATTCACCACTTCAAGCTCTTTACGGAAGGGTTCCACGTTCCGGAAGGCGAGACGTATGCAGCAGTCGAGCATCCGAAGGGCGAGTTTGGCATCTATCTGATTTCGGATGGGGCGAACAAGCCGTATCGATTGAAGATTCGTGCGCCGGGTTATGCGCATCTTGCTTCGCTCGACGAAATGGCGCGCGGACACATGATTGCGGACGCGGTGACGATCATCGGGACGCAGGACATCGTGTTTGGCGAGATCGACCGCTGACATGCAGTCGCGGAAATCTCCCGCATTACGCCGGCCCGGTCGCGCATTAGCGCTGAACGTGCCGGCGAACCAACAACAGCAGGACGCCAGGTCTGCCGCAGAAGAAGGGCGCGGCGGGTTTTCGTTCGGTAGGAACTGAAAGAGTCGTGTCTGAAATGATCTCAGCTGAAGGCCTGAAAGAAATCGATCGCGCGATCGCGAAATATCCTGTGGAGCAGAAGCAGTCCGCAGTGATGGCGGCGCTGACTGTCGCTCAGGAAGAGCATGGCTGGCTGTCGCCGGAAATCATGCAGTTCGTGGCCGACTACCTGAGCATGCCGTCCGTGGCCGTACAGGAAGTGGCGACGTTCTACACCATGTACGAGACCGCGCCGGTCGGCAAGCACAAGATCACGCTCTGTACCAATCTGCCGTGCCAACTCGGTCCTGACGGCGGCTCGGAAAGTGCTGCGGAATACCTGAAGCAAAAGCTCGGCATCGACTTTGGCGAAACCACCGCTGACGGCAAGTTCACCTTGAAAGAAGGCGAATGTTTTGGCGCGTGCGGCGATGCACCCGTGTTGCTCGTGAACAATCATCGTATGTGCAGTTTCATGAGTCGCGAGCGGATCGACACGCTCCTCGAGGAACTTTCGAAATGACGTCTCTTCACGACCGCCACATCCAGCCCCTGATTCTCGCCGGCCTCAACGGCGAAAACTGGCACCTCGAAGACTATGTGGCGCGCGGCGGTTACGCCCAGCTCCGCCGCATTCTCGAAGAAAAAATTCCGCAAGAACAGGTCATCGCCGACGTCAAGGCGTCGGGCCTGCGTGGCCGTGGCGGTGCGGGTTTCCCGACCGGTCTTAAGTGGAGCTTCATGCCGCGTCAGTTCCCGGGGCAGAAGTACCTCGTCTGCAACTCGGACGAAGGCGAACCGGGCACGTTCAAGGACCGCGACATTCTTCGCTGGAATCCGCATGCGTTGATCGAGGGTATGTGCATTGGCGCGTACGCCATGGGCATCACGGTCGGCTACAACTACATTCACGGCGAGATCTTCGAGGTCTACAAGGTCTTCGAACAGGCGCTTGAAGAAGCACGTGCGGCCGGTTACCTGGGTGCGAATATCCTAGGTTCGGGCTTCTCGTTCGAGCTGTATGCGCACCATGGTTACGGCGCATATATCTGTGGCGAAGAAACTGCGTTGCTCGAGTCGCTGGAAGGCAAGAAAGGTCAGCCGCGCTTCAAGCCGCCTTTCCCGGCAAGCTTTGGCGTGTATGGCAAGCCGACCACGATCAACAACACCGAGACGTTCGCAGCCGTGCCGTTCCTGCTGGCTATCGGCCCGCAGAAGTATCTCGAGATCGGCAAGCCGAACAACGGCGGCACGAAGATTTTCTCGGTTGCCGGGGACGTGAATCGTCCGGGCAATTTCGAAGTGCCGCTCGGCACGTCGTTCGAGACGCTGCTCGAGCTGGCAGGCGGTGTGCGCGGCAAGTCCGTGAAAGCGGTGATCCCGGGTGGATCGTCTGCGCCAGTCGTACCGGGTGAGCTCATGCTGGCCACCGACATGGATTACGACTCGATTGCGAAGGCGGGCTCCATGCTGGGTTCGGGCGCGGTGATCGTCATGAACGAAACGCGTTGCATGGTGCGTTCGCTCTTGCGCCTGTCGTACTTCTACTACGAAGAATCGTGTGGTCAGTGCACGCCTTGCCGCGAAGGCACGGGCTGGCTGTATCGCGTGGTGCATCGGATCGAACACGGACTCGGGCGCAAGGAAGACCTGGATCTGCTGAACTCGGTCGCTGAAAACATCATGGGTCGCACCATTTGTGCACTCGGCGACGCGGCGGCCATGCCGGTGCGCGGCATGCTGAAGCATTTCTGGGACGAATTCGAATACCACGTCGAGCATAAACATTGTCTCGTCGACGGACATGCGCATCATGCGCACACGTCCGAAGCGCTTACCGCGTGATCAGTGATCAGGCCAAGGACCATTCCCCATCATGGTTGAATTAGAAATCGACGGCAAAAGTGTAGAAGTGCCTGAAGGCAGCATGGTGATCCAGGCTGCGCATAAGGTCGATACATACATTCCTCACTTCTGCTATCACAAGAAACTGTCGATCGCGGCGAACTGCCGGATGTGCCTGGTCGAAGTAGAGAAAATGCCGAAGGCGGTTCCCGCGTGTGCCACGCCGGTGTCGGCGGGCATGATCGTGCGTACGAAGTCGGACAAGGCTATCAAGGCGCAGCAGTCCGTCATGGAATTCCTGCTGATCAATCACCCGCTCGATTGCCCGATCTGCGATCAGGGCGGCGAATGTCAGTTGCAGGACTTGGCGGTGGGTTACGGCAAGTCGCAGTCGCGCTACAACGAAGAAAAGCGCGTGGTGTTCCACAAGAACGTCGGACCGCTGATCTCCATGGAAGAGATGACGCGCTGCATCCATTGCACGCGTTGCGTCCGTTTTGGTCAGGAAGTGGCCGGCGTGATGGAACTCGGCATGCTGGGTCGCGGCGAGCACTCGGAAATCACGTCGTTCGTTGGCAAGACGGTCGATTCGGAACTGTCGGGCAACATGATCGACCTGTGCCCGGTCGGCGCGTTGACGAGCAAGCCGTTCCGCTACAGCGCCCGTACGTGGGAACTGTCGCGCCGCAAGTCGATCAGCCCGCACGATTCGGTCGGCGCCAATCTGGTCGTACAGGTGAAGAACAACCGCGTGATGCGCGTCCTGCCGATGGAAAACGAATCCATCAACGAATGCTGGATCTCGGACAAGGATCGCTTCTCGTACGAATCGCTGAACGGCGACGACCGTCTCACGCAGCCCATGCTGAAGCAGGGCGGCAAGTGGGTCGAGACCGACTGGCAAACGGCGCTGGAATACGTGGCGAAGGGCATCAAGGGCATAACGGCTGACCATGGCGCGAATCAGATCGCCGCTTTGGCTACGCCGCACAGCACCGTTGAAGAACTCTATCTGCTGAAGCAGTTTGCCGAAGGCGTGGGTACGCCGAACGTCGATTTCCGTCTGCGCCAGAGCGACTTCTCTGCGCCGGTTTCCGACAGCGCGCCGTGGCTTGGCATGAAGATCGCAGACCTGACGAATATCGACACGGCGTTCGTCGTGGGTTCGTTCCTGCGTCGCGATCATCCGCTGTTCGCAGCACGTCTGCGTCAGGCTGCCAAGGGCGGCGCAAAGCTCACGTTCCTGAACGCGACGAACGACGATTCGCTGATTCCCGCTGCGCATCGCGTAGTGGCAGCGCCTTCGGAATGGCTCGCGCACCTGGGCAGCATTGCTGCTGCAGTGTCCGAAGCACGTGGCGTTGCTGCACCGGAAGCGTTCGCTGGCATCGAGGCATCGGCGGCGGCCAAGGACATCGCTGCATCCCTGTCGGCCGGCGACAAGCGTGTCCTGCTGCTCGGCAACAGCGCGGTTCAGCATCCGCAGTTCGCGCAGATCCATGCTGTTTGCCAGTGGATCGCGGACGAGACGGGCGCAACGCTGGGTTATCTGACTGAAGCTGCAAATACGGTTGGCGCGCATCTCGTCGATGCACTGCCGGGCGAAGGCGGCCTGAACGCACGCGAAGCGTTCGAGCAGCCGCGCAAGGGTTACGTGCTCTTCAACGTCGAACCTGCATTCGATACCGCCAACCCCGCTCAAGCGCTCGCCGCATTGAAGCAGGCTGAAATGGTTGTCGCGTTGTCGGCGTTCAAGCACGGGTCGGACTACGCCGACGTGCTGCTGCCGATCGCACCGTTCACGGAAACATCGGGCACGTTCGTCAACGCTGAAGGTACAGCGCAGACGTTCAACGGCGTCGTGCGTCCGCTGGGCGAAACGCGTCCGGGCTGGAAAGTATTGCGTGTGCTGGGCAGCATCCTGGGCCTGAAGGGTTTCGAATTCGATACCGCCGAAGAAGTCCGCGACGCAGCATTGGGCAAGGGCGATCTGAGTTCGCGCCTGTCGAACAAGAGCAGCGTGGCGATCAAGCCGGTGACGAAGGCTGCATTGAACGAAGGCAGTTTCGAGCGCCTCGCCGACACGCCGATCTATCATGCCGACGCATTGTCGCGTCGCGCCGAATCGCTGCATCTGACGGCTGCCGCGCGCGACGCCAATGTGGCTGCGCTGCCGACGTCGCTGTTCGAAAAACTCGGTCTGAAAGACGGCGATGCCGTGCGTGTCGCTCAAGGCGGTCTCTCGGTCACGCTGCCGGCCGTTCGCGACGCGAATCTGGCGGAAAGCGTGGTGCGTGTATCGGCGGGAACACCGGTCGGTGCGGCGCTCGGGGCTCTGTTCGGTGAACTGGTAGTGGAGAAGGCGTAAATGGGCTTGTTCGATACGATCAACGCAGGCGGGACGCAGATTCTCGGTGTCGCCTGGCCCACGGTGTGGGCTGTCATCCGCATTCTCGTGGTGTCGGTGGTGATCCTGCTGTGCGTCGCGTACCTGATTCTGTGGGAACGCAAGCTCATCGGCTGGATGCACGTGCGTCTTGGCCCGAATCGCGTGGGTCCGCTCGGACTCCTGCAGCCGATCGCCGATGTGCTGAAGCTGTTGCTGAAGGAAGTGATCCAGCCGACGCAAGCGAGCCGCTGGATCTACCTGATCGCGCCGATCATGACCGTGGTTCCCGCGTTCGCGGTGTGGGCGGTGATTCCGTTCCAGGCGAAAGCGGTGCTGGGCGACATCAACGCCGGCCTGCTGTACGTGATGGCGATTTCGTCCATCGGCGTGTATGGCGTGATCCTGGCCGGCTGGGCATCGAACTCGAAGTACGCGTTCCTTGGCGCCATGCGCGCCGCGGCGCAGATGGTGTCGTACGAAATCTCGATGGGCTTTGCGCTCGTCGTCGTGCTGATGGTCACGGGTAGCCTGAACATGTCGGCTATCGTGGTCTCGCAGGAACACGGCATCTTCGCGAACTGGGGTATCAACTTCCTCTCGTGGAACTGGTTGCCGCTCCTGCCCATGTTCGTCGTGTACTTCATCTCGGGCATTGCCGAAACGAACCGTCACCCGTTCGACGTGGTGGAAGGCGAGTCGGAAATCGTCGCGGGTCACATGATCGATTATTCGGGCATGGCGTTCGCGCTGTTCTTCCTGGCCGAGTACATCAACATGATCGTGATCTCGGCGATCGCATCGACGTTGTTCCTTGGTGGCTGGAGCGCGCCGTTTGGTTTCCTGTCCTTCATCCCGGGCATTTTCTGGTTCGTGCTGAAGATCTTCTTCCTGCTGTCCGTGTTCATCTGGGCCCGTGCGACATTCCCGCGTTATCGCTACGACCAGATCATGCGTCTTGGCTGGAAAATCTTTCTGCCGGTGTCGGTGGTGTGGGTGGTCGTGGTCGGGTTCTGGATCATGTCACCGCTGAACATCTGGAAATAATGGGCGGATGAAAAAACCATGAACGCATTACAGAATTTCTTTAAAACCTTTTTCCTGACCGAGTTGCTGAAGGGTCTTGCGCTGACTGGCGGATATCTGTTCCAGCGCAAGGTGACGGTTCAGTTCCCGGAAGAGAAGACCCCGATCTCCCCGCGTTTTCGAGGCCTGCATGCATTGCGCCGGTACGAGAACGGCGAAGAACGCTGCATCGCATGCAAGCTGTGTGAAGCCGTGTGCCCGGCGCTTGCAATCACCATCGAATCAGAAACGCGCGCCGACAATACGCGTCGAACCACGCGCTATGACATCGATTTGACCAAGTGCATCTTCTGCGGTTTCTGTGAAGAAAGCTGCCCGGTCGATTCGATTGTCGAAACGCATATCCTCGAGTATCACGGCGAGAAGCGCGGCGACCTGTATTTCACGAAAGACATGTTGCTGGCAGTGGGCGACCGTTATGAAACGGAGATTGCTGCTGCGAAGGCTGCTGACGCGCCTTATCGGTAAAGCGGAGCGGGGCGCTCGTCTTCACCGCGCCTTTTGCTGTTCCTGCATTTGAATTGACCTGCTGTTCCGGCCCGCGCGCCATGGTTGTACGTTGCTTCCTTCAAAAGATGCGACACGGCGCGCTTGTGTCAAAACACAAAGCCTAACGATGAACCGGTAATCATGGAATTCACGACCGTACTGTTTTACATCTTCGCGCTGCTGCTGGTTGTTTCGGCGCTGAAGGTGATCACTTCGCGCAACCCGGTGTCATCCGCGCTGTTTCTCGTGCTTGCGTTCTTCAACGCGGCCGCGATCTGGATGCTGCTCGAAGCCGAATTCCTCGCCATCTTGCTGGTTCTCGTCTATGTCGGCGCGGTCATGGTGCTGTTCCTGTTCGTGGTGATGATGCTGGACATCAACCTCGACGTGCTGCACCGCGACTTCAAGAAATTCGTGCCTATAGCGAGCATCGTGGGCGCAATCATCATCATCGAGACCGCTTTGATCCTGTGGCACGGCTACGGCGCGACGGTCACGCCGGTGCGCGACGCGATGCTGGTCAACGGGGTAGGTTCCGGCGTGGGTCCGAACGAAGTGATGTCGAATTCGCACCTGATCGGCAAGGTCATCTACACCGACTACATCTTCGCTTTTGAAATCGCGGGCCTGATCCTGCTGGTCGCGATCATCGCGGCAATCTCGCTGACCATTCGCGAGAAGAAGGACAACAAGCGCCAGTCGGTGAGCGAACAGGTCAAGGTGCGTGCGAAAGATCGCGTGCGGATCGTGAAGATGAAGTCCGAGCAGGAAGCGCCGGATGCCGCGACCAATCCGCCCGTTACCGGCAACGCCGGCGCCGGCACGGTCGACAACAAAGGCTGAGGAGATATAAAACCATGTTGAGTCTTGCCCATTACCTTGTGCTCGGCGCGATCCTGTTCGCGATCAGCATTGTCGGTATTTTCCTGAACCGACGTAACGTGATCATCATCCTGATGGCGATCGAACTGATGCTGTTGGCGGTCAATACGAACTTCGTCGCGTTCTCGCACTATCTCGGCGACATCCACGGCCAGATTTTTGTGTTCTTCGTATTGACGGTCGCGGCGGCTGAAGCGGCCATCGGTCTCGCGATTCTGGTCACGTTGTTCCGTAGCCTCGACACGATCAACGTCGAAGATCTCGATCAGCTCAAAGGTTAAATTCAGGCAAGACAGATATGTCCACGACACTCAATGAAAACCTTCTGCTTGCGATTCCGCTGGCACCGCTTGCCGGTTCGCTGATCGCGGGGTTGTTCGGCTGGAAGATCGGGCGCCGCGCGTCGCACAGCATCACCATTCTTGGTGTGGCGATATCGCTGGTGCTTTCGTGTTTCGTCTTCCTCGACGTCATGAAGGGCGCGAGCTTCAACGCGACCATTTACGAATGGATGACGGTCGGCCCGCTCAAGATGGAGATCGGCTTCCTGGTCGACTCGCTGACCGCGATGATGATGGTGATCGTCACCTTCGTCTCGCTGATGGTGCACATCTACACGATCGGCTATATGGCCGATGAAGAAACGGGCTACGAGCGCTTCTTCTCCTACATCTCGCTCTTCACGTTCTCAATGCTGATGCTCGTGATGAGCAACAACTTCCTGCAGTTGTTCTTCGGCTGGGAAGCAGTGGGTCTCGTGTCGTACCTGCTGATCGGTTTCTACTTCACGCGCCCGACGGCCATCTACGCGAACATGAAGGCGTTCCTGGTCAACCGCGTGGGTGACTTCGGTTTCCTGCTCGGCATTGGCCTGTTACTGGCGTTTGCCGGATCGCTGAACTACGGTGATGTCTTCGCGCACCGGACGCAACTGGCCGGCATGACCTTCCCGGGCACCGACTGGGGCTTGCTGACGGTTGCATGTATTTGCCTGTTCATTGGCGCAATGGGCAAGTCGGCGCAATTCCCGCTGCACGTGTGGCTGCCCGACTCCATGGAAGGCCCGACGCCTATCTCCGCACTGATCCACGCGGCAACCATGGTAACGGCCGGTATCTTCATGGTCACGCGCATGTCGCCGCTGTTCGAATTGTCGGACTCGGCGCTGTCGTTCGTGACGGTGATCGGCGCGATCACGGCGTTGTTCATGGGCTTCCTCGGCGTGGTCCAGAACGACATCAAGCGCGTGGTGGCCTACTCGACGCTCTCGCAGCTCGGCTACATGACGGTTGCGCTCGGCGTGTCCGCTTATCCGGTTGCCGTGTTCCACCTGGCCACGCACGCATTCTTCAAGGCGCTGCTGTTCCTTGGCGCGGGTTCGGTGATCATCGGCATGCATCACGACCAGGACATGCGCAATATGGGCGGCCTGCGCAAGTACATGCCGATCACATGGATCACGTCGCTGCTCGGTTCGCTGGCGCTGATCGGTACGCCGTTCTTCTCGGGCTTCTATTCGAAAGATTCGATCATCGATGCCGTGAAACTCTCGCATCTGCCGGGTTCGGGTTTCGCGTACTTCGCGGTGGTTGCAAGCGTGTTCGTCACTGCGCTCTATTCGTTCCGTATGTACTTCATGGTTTTCCATGGCAAGGAGCGTTTCCGCGGTCCGAAGCATCCAGAAAGCCCAATGGGTATCGAAGCGGCCCAGCACGGCCACGATGCGCACGGCCATGATTCGCACGGCCACGATGCGCACGGCCATGATTCGCACGGCCACGATGATCACGGCCATGGTCATGGTCCGCACATCCCGCATGAAACACCTTGGGTGATCACGCTGCCGCTGATCCTGCTGGCGATCCCATCGGTGATCATTGGTGCGCTGGCGATCGGCCCGATGTTGTTCGGCGACTTCTTCGCGCACGGCGTGGTGTTCGATCGTGTGATCTTCATTGGTGAAAACCATCCGGCGCTGCATGAAATGGCCGAGGAATTCCACGGCTGGTTTGCGATGGGCCTGCATTCGGTAGCGGGTCTGCCGGTGTGGCTCGCGCTCGGTGGGGTGGTGGTGTCGTGGTTCCTGTATCTCAAGCGTACGGATCTGCCGGGCGTGATCAAGCAACGCTTCCTGCCGATCTACAACTTGCTCGATAACAAGTACTACCTCGACAAGATCAACGATGTCGTATTTGCAAAGGGTGCGGTTGCCATTGGCCGCGGACTTTGGAAAGAAGGCGATGTCGCCGTTATCGACGGGATTGTCAACGGCCTCGCGAAGTTCGTCGGCTGGTTTGCCGGTGTGATTCGCTTCCTTCAATCCGGTTACATCTATCACTACGCGTTCGCCATGATCATTGGCATGTTGGGGCTCTTGACCCTGTTTGTAACGCTCGGCGGCAAATAAGGCGGGGACACCTATCTATGCACTCTTTTCCAATCCTTAGTCTCGCGATCTGGTTACCGATCATTGTCGGTATCCTTGTACTGGCGGTAGGCAATGACAGCAATCCGGCGCCGTCGCGCTGGCTTGCACTGATCGGCTCGATCCTGGGCCTGATCGTCACCATTCCCTTGATTACCGGCTTCGACAATTCATCGGCTGCGCTGCAGTTCGAAGAAAACGTGAGCTGGATCCAGCGCTTCAACATCTCGTATCACCTGGGTGTCGACGGTCTTTCAATGTGGTTTGTCGTGCTGACCGCGTTGATCACCGTCATCACGGTGATCGCGGCATGGGAAGTCATCACGGTGCGCGTGTCGCAGTACCTGGCCGCGTTCCTGATCTTGTCGGGCCTGATGATCGGCGTGTTCTCGACCGCCGACGGCATGTTGTTCTACGTGTTCTTCGAAGCCACGCTGATTCCGATGTACATCATCATCGGTGTGTGGGGCGGGGCGAACCGGGTCTATGCCGCGTTCAAGTTCTTCCTGTACACGCTGATGGGCTCGTTGCTGATGCTGATCGCGTTGCTGTACCTGTACACACAGACGCACACGTTCGATATCGCCACCTGGCATGCATTGAAGATCGGCTTCACGCCGCAGATATTGCTGTTCATCGCGTTCTTCATGGCCTTCGCCGTGAAGGTGCCGATGTGGCCGGTCCACACGTGGTTGCCTGACGCCCACGTGGAAGCGCCGACGGGCGGCTCGGTCGTGCTGGCCGCGATCATGCTGAAGCTCGGCGCGTACGGTTTCATCCGCTTCTCGCTGCCCATCGCGCCGGATGCCAGCCATTTCCTGGCGCCCGTGGTGATCACGCTGTCGTTGATCGCGGTGATCTACATCGGCTTCGTGGCGCTGGTGCAGGAAGACATGAAGAAGCTGGTCGCGTATTCGTCGATTGCGCACATGGGCTTCGTCACGCTCGGTTTCTTCATCTTCAGCACGCTCGGCATGGAAGGCGCGATCATCCAGATGATTTCGCACGGTTTCGTCTCGGGCGCGATGTTCCTGTGTATCGGCGTGCTGTATGACCGCATGCACTCGCGCCGGATCTCGGATTACGGCGGTGTGGTCAACGTCATGCCCAAGTTTGCGGCATTCGCCATGTTGTTCGCGATGGCCAACTGCGGCCTGCCAGGTACGTCGGGTTTTGTCGGCGAGTTCATGGTGATCCTGGCTGCAGTGAAGTTCAACTTCTGGATCGGTTTCCTGGCAACGTTCACGCTGGTTCTCGGCGCGGCGTACACGCTGTGGATGTACAAGCGCGTGCACTTCGGCGCGATTGCCAATGAAAACGTCGCCAAGCTGAAGGACATCAGCAAGCGCGAATTCTTCATGCTGGCCGTGCTTGCTGTATTTACGCTGTACATGGGCCTGTACCCGAAGCCTTTCACCGATGTGATGCACGCATCCGTGGAAAATCTCCTCTCCCACGTCGCGCAGTCGAAACTGCCGCTGGCCCAGTAACGCGTGCGGAGGAAATAAAAGATCATGCAAAATGCCCCAATGAGTGCCTTGTTACCCGATGGACTGCTGATGTTGATGGTCGTCGTAGTGTGGTTGAACGACACCATCTACGGCGTGAAGAGCCGGCAAACGTCCTATTTCATCTCGGTCATTTCGACGATCGTGGTCGGCCTGTGGTTCGCCGTCCAGGCACTCGATCCCACGCCGCATTATTTCTTCACGCGCATGTACGTCGTCGATCCGTTCGCCAGCGCAATGAAAGCGGTGGTGACGCTCGGCTTCGCGGTATCGATCATCTATTCGCGCAAGTATCTTGAAGATCGCGATCTGTTCCGCGGTGACTTCTTCCTGCTCGGCCTGTTCTCGCTGCTCGGCCAGTGCGTGATGATCTCGGGCAACAACTTCCTGACGCTGTATCTCGGGCTGGAACTGATGTCGTTGTCGCTGTACGCGGTGATCGCGTTGCGGAAGGACTCGCCGCAGGCCAACGAATCCGCAATGAAGTATTACGTCCTTGGCGCGCTGGCTTCCGGTTTCCTGCTCTACGGCATCTCGATGCTCTACGGCGCGACCGGTTCGCTTGAACTGAACGAAGTGGCGAAGGCCATTGCAACTGGCCGTATCAACGACGCGGTGCTGCTGTTCGGCGTGATCTTCGTCGTCGCGGGTATTGCGTTCAAGATGGGCGCGGTGCCATTCCATATGTGGGTGCCTGACGTTTATCAGGGCGCACCGACTGCCATGACGCTGATCACTGGTGGCGGCCCGAAGGCTGCGGCCTTCGCGTGGGGTCTGCGTTTCCTGGTGATGGCGCTGTTGCCGCTGGCAGTCGACTGGCAAGAGATGCTGGTGATCCTTGCCGCGCTGTCGCTGATCGTGGGTAACGTCACGGGTATCGTGCAGAAGAACATCAAGCGGATGCTGGCTTACTCGGCAATCTCGAACATGGGCTTCGTGCTGCTGGGCATGCTCGCGGGCGTGGTCGAAGGCAAGGCCGATGGCGCGGCCGGTGCCTACAGCTCGGCGATGTTCTACAGCATCATCTACCTGATCACCACGCTCGGTACCTTCGGCGTGATCATGCTGCTGGCGCGCAAGGACTTCGAAGCCGAAACGCTCGATGACTTCAAGGGCCTGAACCAGCGTAGCCCGGTGTTCGCGTTCGTGATGATGATCATGATGTTCTCACTCGCTGGCATCCCGCCGATGGTCGGGTTCTACGCCAAGCTCGCGGTGCTGGAAGCGACCATGAACGCCGGTCTGACGTGGCTTGCAGTGCTCGCCGTGATGTCGTCGCTGGTGGGGGCGTTCTACTACCTGCGTATCGTCAAGCTGATGTACTTCGATGCACCGACGGACGCATCGCCGATCGTCGCCGACAACCTCAAGCGCGCGCTGCTCGCGTTCAACGGCCTTGCGGTGCTCGTGCTCGGCATTGTGCCGGGTCCGTTGATGAACGCTTGCCTGACGGCGATCACCCATACCTTGCCGTTCCAGTTGTAATGTCGGCTGCGGGCTGGTTTATCGTGTTGTTGGCGCTGGTCGGCGCCAACCTTCCGTTTGCGAATCAACGCATCTTCGCCGTCGTGCCAATCAAGGCAGCGAAGAAAAGCCCGTGGATTCGCCTCGCGGAATTGATCGTGCTTTATTTTGTCGTGGGCGCGCTCGGCTTTATGCTTGAGGCGCGTGCCGGAAACCGTTTCGAGCAGGGCTGGCAGTTTTACGCCGTGACGTTCAGCCTCTTTCTTGTGCTCGCGTTCCCCGGTTTCGCTTTCCAATATCTCGTCAAGCGCCGCTGACGGCCACGGCCGTCGCGGCTTGATCCACGCGTTTGGCGCCGGGTTCGTCGTTTGACGCGTTTCCTTCAAGGCGCATGATGGCTGACAGTTCTTCCCTCGACCCCAAGCATTCCGCCGACTCTTTCCCTGATTCCGATGCCGGCCTGATCGAGAAGACGGTCGAAAGCAAGTTGCTGCATCAGGGTAAATTCCTCACGCTGAAACTCGATACAGTCGAGCTGCCCGACGGGAAACACGCCACCCGCGAGTACGTCGAGCATCCGGGCGCGGTGATGATCCTGCCTCTTTTCGACGACGGCCGCGTGCTGCTCGAGCGGCAGTATCGGTATCCGATCCGCAAGGTGCTGCTCGAATATCCCGCCGGCAAGCTCGATCCCAACGAAAGTGAGCTCGCTTGCGCGAAACGTGAATTGCACGAGGAAACGGGTTACACGGCGCGTGAATGGTTCTTCCTGACCCGAATTCATCCGGTGATTTCGTACTCGACCGAGTTCATCGACCTGTATCTGGCGCGCGGTTTGACTGCGGGCGAGAACAAGCTGGACGAGGGCGAGTTCCTCGAGACGTTCATTGCGGATCGGTCGCAAATCTTCGAGTGGATCAAGAGCGGCCAGATCAGCGATGTAAAAACGATCATCGGCAGCTTCTGGCTCGAGAAGGTGATGTCGGGCGAGTGGAAACTAGGCGATCCGGTCAGCGAATAAGCAAATCGAGAGAAAAAAAGCGGCCTGCGGGCCGCTTTTGCGTTTGCGCGTTTCATCAAAAACAACGCCATCAAGCACGCGAAGGACCAGCGGGCTAAAATCGACCACCTGTTTTCTCGATTCATCCAAAAGTCGCAGACGCAAATTTACGAACGACCGTTCACAAAACGCGCTTTTGCGATTAAACTTTCTGGCAAGCCCTGATTAGCATGAAGGTTCTCGACTTGAAGTGCTCGCACGACCATCGGTTCGAAGGCTGGTTTGCTTCGTCCGATGAGTTTGAATCCCAGTTGTCGCGCAAGCTCGTGGCTTGTCCGGTGTGTTCCACGACTGAAGTAAGCCGACTGCCATCGGCACCGCGGCTGAACCTGTCCACCACACGTTCCGACCGAACCGAGCAGGCAAGCAGCGGCAGCAGCGTTACGCCGCAAGCGGCCCCGCAGCAGCCGGATCAGGCGGCCCAGGCGCGTGCGCTGCAATTCATGCGGGAATTTCTCGCGAAGACCGAGAACGTGGGCGACCGTTTTGCCGAAGAGGCGCGGCGCATGCATTACGACGAAGCGCCGGCGCGCAATATTCGCGGCGTCGCTACGCCTGAAGATGCGCACGCATTGATGGAAGAAGGCATCGACGTGATGCCGCTGCCCGTGCCGGCCGCACTGAAAGAGCCGCTGCAATAAGCCGACGCCCGTTGGCTTAGCGCACGTCTCCTCGTGGCCGACCCGGGTCATGACAGGAGACGAGAGCGCATGGACCTGAACTATTCCCCCGCGGACAACGCGTTTCGCGCCGACATTCGCGCCTGGCTCGACGCCAATCTGCCGCAAGCCTTGCGGACCAAGGTACTCGATCACAAACGTTTAAGCCGCGACGACTACGCGAGCTGGCACAAGCTGCTTGGCACGCGCGGCTGGTCTGTCGTCGCCTGGCCGAAGGAATTTGGCGGTCCGGGCTGGAACGCCACGCAGCGCCATATCTGGGATGAGGAATGCGCGCGTATTGGTGCGCCGGGCGTGTTGCCGTTCGGGGTATCGATGGTCGCACCGGTCCTCATGAAATACGGCAGCGATGCGCAAAAAGCCCGTTACTTGCCGCGCATTCTCGATGGCACCGACTGGTGGTGCCAGGGGTATTCCGAACCCGGTTCGGGCTCCGATCTGGCATCGCTTAGAACGCGCGCCGAACGTCAGGGCGACCACTATCTGGTCAATGGCCAGAAGACCTGGACCACGCTCGGCCAGTTCGCCGACATGATGTTCTGCCTCGTGCGCACGGATAGCGGCGCGAAGAAGCAGGAAGGCATCTCGTTCTTGCTTATCGATATGAAAACGCCCGGCATCACCGTGCGTCCCATCATCACGCTCGACGAAGACCACGAAGTCAATGAAGTCTTCTTCGAAGACGTGAAAGTGCCGATGGAAAACCTTGTCGGCGAAGAAAATCGCGGCTGGACGTATGCGAAGTATTTGCTTGGGCATGAACGCACGGGCATCGCACGCGTCGGGCAGTCCAAGCGCGAACTGGTGTTCCTCAAACGACTTGCCACTGATCAGAAGAAGGGCGGAGCATCGTTGTTGAAGGACCCTGTGTTCGCTGCAAAGATCGCGGCGCTCGAAATCGAGATCATGGCGCTTGAAGTGACCGTGCAGCGCGTGGTCGCGAGCGAAGCGAATGGCCGCGGGCCGGGACCGGAAGCATCGATGCTGAAAATCAAGGGCACCGAAGTCCAGCAAGCGTTGACCGAGTTGATGGTTGAAGCCATCGGACCCCAGGCCGCCGCGTTCGATCCCGAGTATCTCGAAGGCGAACGCGAGCACAGTCTCGCAGGCGATGACGACGCGGCGCCGCTCGCCGCGTACTACTTCAACTTCCGCAAGACATCGATCTATGGCGGTTCGAACGAAATTCAAAAAAACATCATCGCGCAGATGATTCTGGGCTTGTGAGGAGCGGCACATGGACTTCAATTTCACCGATGAACAACAGCAATTCCGTGATGCCTTGCGCCGTTATCTCGACAAGGAATACACGTTCGATGCCCGCCAAAAGATCGTGGCATCCAGGGAAGGTGTCGATGCAAAACACTGGACTGCCTTCACCGAATTAGGCCTTACGGCGTTGCCCGCGCCGCAAGCGCGTGGCGGATTCGATGGTGGTCCGGTCGACATGCTCGTCGTGATGCAGGAACTCGGGCGTGCGTTGGTCGTCGAGCCCTACTGGTCGACGGCGGTGGGTATCGAAGCGTTGCGGCTTGTTGGCGATCAGTACGCGAACGCCTTGCTCGAGCGCGCGGCTGCCGGCGAGATCAAACTTGCCGTGGCGTTTCATGAACCGCATGCGCGCCATGACCTGTTTTCCATCGCAACCACGGCGCAGATCCAGGGCGACCAATTCACCTTGAACGGTGAGAAGTCGCTGGTCCAACACGGCGCACAGGCCGACGTATGGATCGTGCCCGCAAGGCTGAACGGCGAAGTTGCCCTGTTCGCCGTTGCGCGCGATTCGGGCAACGTGGCGATCACTGAATACCGGACGATCGATGGCCAGCGTGCCGCTTCCTTGAAATTCACGGGCACGCCGGCCACACGCCTGGGCAATGCGCAAACCGGGGCCGCGACACTTGAACATATCGCGGATTACGCGACGTTCCTGCTCTGCGCCGAAGCCGTCGGCGTGCTCGATGCGCTCAATCACGCGACGGTCGAGTACACGAAGGAACGCAAGCAGTTCGGCACGCCCATCGCGCGGTTTCAGGCGTTGCAGCATCGCATGGTCGAGATGCTGATCCACGCTGAGCAGGCACGTTCGATCACGTATCTGGCGGCTGCCCGCTACACGAGCAATGACGCGGACGAACGCCGTCGCGCAATTTCTGCGGCGAAAGCGCGGGTCGGTCAGGCGGCACGTTTCGTCGGTCAGCAGGCCGTGCAACTTCACGGCGGGATGGGCGTAACTAATGAAGTCGCGGCGGCACACTGGTTCAAGCGCTTGTCGATCATCGAGACAACGTTGGGCGACGTCGATCATCATCTGGAGCGGTTTGCATCGCTGCCAGGATTCGCCGACACTAACGTTTGAATAATCGACGCTTCATAAAAGGAGAATGGGGATGACATTCAGCTATGAGGATTTCAACGTCGGCGATGTAGCCGAACTCAGCGCGCATACATTTTCGAAAGAGGAGATCATCGATTTCGCCGGACGTTATGATCCGCAGCCTTTTCACCTGAGCGAAGCGGGCGGCGAAGCATCGCCGTTTCGCGGACTGGTTGCGAGCGGATGGAACACCTGCTCCGCGATGATGGGCATTCTCGTGCGCGACATGCTGGCCGATTCCACATCGATGGGCTCGCCCGGGCTCGACAACATCCGCTGGCTCAAGCCGGTTCGCGTGAACGATACCGTGCGGTTGACGGTGCGCGTGTTGAGCAAGCGTGTTTCCGAGAGCAAGCCGGATCGCGGCATTGTCGGAACGCGTTGGGAAGCTTATAACCAGAATGGCGAGCTGGTATTGACGGTGGATTCGGCGGCGATATTCGGGCTGCGTCGTCCGGAAAATACGCAATGACGCTCGCCTCAGCAGCGGATGTGAAAGCCGCGGAGGGCGGCGAGGAATACGTGAGCGGGTGGCTGGAAATAGATCAGTCGCGCGTGAACCGGTTCGCCGATGCCACCGACGACCATCAATGGATTCACGTCGACGTTGAACGGGCGAACAAAGAGTCGCCCTTTGGCGGACCGATTGCGCATGGCTTCCTGACGTTGGCGCTCGTGCCGAAATGGCTTGAGCAATGCGTTCCGCTGCAGCAGAAACTGGGCGTGAACTACGGCACCAACAAGGTCCGGTTCATGTCACCGGTTCTGGTTGGTTCGAAGTTGAGAGCGCGTTTCTTGGCTGAGAAGGTGACTGACGTGGAGCAGGGCGGCGTGCAGGTGATCTGGCGCGTGACTATCCAGAAAGAAGGCGCTGAGAAACCGGTTTGTGTCGCTGAGTTTATTACACGGCACTATTTCTGAAGTTCGCGTTCAGGTGACTTCTTTTTCGGAGCCGTCAAAGAAGTCCACCGCGTTGCTCAACGCTTACGCGTACCGGGCTAATTCAAGTTTTGCGACCGCATTCCGATGCACTTCGTCGGGTCCATCGGCGAGGCGCAATGTCCGTGCGTGCGCATACGCATAAGCGAGCGGGAAGTCGTCCGATACACCTCCGGCCCCATGCGCCTGAATCGCCCAGTCGATGACCTGACACGCGATGTTCGGCGCAACGACCTTGATCATCGCGATCTCGCCGCGGGCGCCCTTGTTGCCGGCTGTGTCCATCATGTAGGCCGCTTTCAGTGTGAGCAAGCGCGCCTGTTCGATCATGATCCGCGACTCGGCAATGCGCTCTTGCGTTACGCCATGCGCTGCGATCGGCTTGCCGAATGCAACCCTTTGCGATGTCCGTCTGCACATGAGTTCGAGCGCGCGCTCGGCTAAACCGATCAAGCGCATGCAATGATGAATGCGTCCGGGCCCAAGACGCCCTTGCGCGATTTCGAATCCGCGCCCCTCGCCAAGCAATACATTCGATGCCGGCACGCGCACATTCTCAAGCGTAATGTCCATGTGGCCATGCGGCGCGTCGTCGTAACCGAAGACCGAAAGCGGCCGATGCACCGTGATGCCCGATGATTCCGCGGGGACGAGGATCATCGATTGTTGCTGATGTTGTGGCGCTTCCGGATCGGTCTTCCCCATCACGATAAACACCTTGCAGCGCGGATCGCCCGCACCCGATGACCACCACTTGTGACCGTTGATCACATAGCTGTCGCCATCGCGCACGATGCTGCACTGGATGTTGGTCGCATCCGACGAAGCCACGTCCGGCTCGGTCATCAGGAACGCCGAACGGATCTCGCCTTGCAGCAGCGGCTCGAGCCATTGCTGCTTGTGCTGATCGCTGCCATAACGTTCGATGGTCTCCATGTTGCCCGTGTCGGGCGCGCCGCAATTGAACACTTCGGGCGCCCAAGGCACGCGGCCCATGATCTCGCAAAGCGGCGCGTATTCCAGATTGCTCAACCCTGCGCCACGTTCCGATTCGGGCAGGAAGAGATTCCACAGGCCGGCATCGCGCGCGCGTCGCTTGAGCGTTTCGATCAGCTCAAGCGGTATCCACGCATCGCCCTTTGCCCGGTTCGCCGCGATTTCCTGATTGAACGCGCGCTCGTTCGGATAGATGTGTTCATAGAAGAAAGCGGCCAGCTTGTGGCGCAGTTCCTGCACTTTTGGCGTGTAGTCGAAATTCATCTCGTCTCCTGTTCCTGATGTTTTATCCGGTCACTTTTTGCGCGTAAGACCATGCGAGTTCGGCCATCGGCCTGGCACGTTTGCCTGCATCGATCGCTTGTGCGCTCGCGGCTGTGCCCTCGCTCACGCGCTTCATGATTCCCTGCAGGATCGCGGCGATGCGGAACATGTTGTAGGCGAGGTAGAAATTCCAGTCGCCTTCGATCTTCAGGCCGGTGCGTTCGAGATATTGCGCGACGTAGGTCTGTTCGTCCGGAATGCCGAGCGCCGCCCAGTCGAGTCCGCCGATACCGCGAAATTGCGTCGGATCGACATGCCATGCCATGCAGTGATAGGCAAAGTCGGCGAGGGGATCGCCGAGCGTGGACAACTCCCAGTCGAGCACGGCGAGAACGCGCGGTTCTGTCGGGTGAAAGATCAGGTTGTCGAGCCGGAAGTCGCCATGAACAACGGAGACGCTTTCGCCGCCGCGCGGAATATGTTTCGGCAGCCACTCGATCAGCTTGTTCATCGCTTCGATGGGTTCGGTTTGCGACGCAAGGTACTGCTTGCTCCATCGGCCGATCTGGCGCTCGAAATAGTTGCCTGGCTTGCCGTAGGTGTCCAAACCCGCTTTGATGATATCGACCGAATGCAAAGCTGCGATCACGCGATTCATTTCATCGTAGATGGCGCCGCGCTCGGCGGGCGTCAGGCCCGGCAGCGCCTGGTCCCACAACACGCGGCCCTCGATGAACTCCATTAAATAGAACGCGCGGCCAATCACGCTTTCGTCATCGCATAGCGCGAACATCTTCGCAACCGGTACGTCCGTGTCGGCAAGCGCATCCATCACGCGGTATTCACGATCGATCGCATGCGCCGATGGCAACAGCTTCGCCGCCGGTCCCGGCTTTGACCGCATCACATAACTGCGCGAGGGCGTGATCAGCTTGAACGTGGGGTTCGACTGGCCGCCGGCGAATTGTTCGACACTGACTGGCCCGACGAAACCTTCGATATGCGTTTCAAGCCACGCTGACAGCGCTTCCATGTCGAACTGTTGGCGCTCGTTGACGGGCCGCGTTCCTTCGAACGCCGAGAAATCCTGCTGTACGGGCAAGGGCGCGTCGTTTGAAGCCATCGTTGTCTCCTCCGGATTGCGTTCATAGGCTGGTCCACATGCAGCGTCGCGCTTCGAAGCGCTGTTGTCGCTGCTTGCGCGGTTACTTCAAGGCTGACGTGTATCGCACGAATTGTTCGTAGAGCAATTCCATGGTCGTGTTGCGCGCGCTTGCGTGAAGGGGCGACGGCGGCGAATGATTCAGCGCGCGGATGACCCAGTCGCCGGGTTTGTCGCCGATATCGAGCGCGTTGATGCATCCCGTTGTCTGCGACAGATGCCCGAAGAACATGCGTCCGCCGCCTGTGATCGCGTGCGACAACAACGCGCGATTCACGCCGCCGTGCAATACCAGCAACGCGGTGTCCCAGGATGAATCGTCCCGCAGCCGTCGCAGTGGCGGCAACACACGATCCAGCAATTCGCCGATGGTCTCGCCGCCAAGGAACGCGGTTGTCTCCGGCACGATGCCGTCGAACACGCTGAGAAACGCGCGCTCGATATCCTTCGCGGGCAGGTTGCTCAAGCGGCCGCCGCGGATCTCTTCCCATTCCGGCCAGACATCGATTGCGATTTCCTGACCCGTTTCAGCCAGCACGCGCTGTGCCGTCTCGATCGTTCTCGGCAGACCGCTGACAATGACCTTGTCGAAGCGGATCTGCTGCGCCTTGAACTCGCTTCCGGCCGCGGTCGCTTCGTCGCGGCCGCGTTCATTGAGCGGCACGCCCATTGGGTCGATGGCGCGGCCGGTTGCATCGAAATACGTCACGTCGCCGTGACGCATCAGGAAGATGCGGCGGCGTTTTGGGAGTTCGTAGGGCGTGGTCATCATTTGTAGAGCGGTGGCCGCTTTTCGAGGAACGCGTTGATGCCTTCGAGCGCGTTGCCGTTATGGAGCGCGTCGACAAAACCGTCGCGTTCGGCGTCGAGTTGTTCGGCAAGCGATTGCGTTTCAGCCGATGCGATCAGCGTCTTGATTTGCGCCAGCGCTTTCGGCGCCATGCGGCCGAGTTCGTCGGCCCAGGCGATGGCGGTATCGAGCGCCGCGCCGGGTTTCGTCACGCGATTCACCACGCCGGCTTCGTGCAAACGTGTGGCGCCGATCGGCTTGGCCTCAAGCAGGATCTCGGTGGCAAGCGCACGTGGCAAGGCGCGCGTCAGGAACCACGAGCCGCCGCCATCGGGCGTGAGGCCCACGCGGGCGTACGACATCACGAACTTGGCGTCATCGGCAGCGACGAGCAGGTCGCACGCCAGCGCGAGCGAGAAGCCCGCGCCCGCTGCCGCGCCTTCCACGGCCGCGATCACCGGTTTTGTGGATGACCTCAGCGCCACGATCCATTCGCCCAGCATGTCGATGCTCGCCGCCTGCACCGACGGATCCTTCGCGCGGTTTTCAAGCAGGCGGTTCAGGTTGCCGCCGGCGCAAAAGAAGTTGTCGGCGCCGGTCAGCACGATCGCGCGCACGGATGTATCGCGCTCGGCCGTGTTCATCGCCTCGATTCCGGCTGCGTACATATCCGGGTGCAACGCGTTGCGCGCGCCCGGATTGGACAGCTTCAGAACGAGCGTAGTGTCGCTTTCGGCCGGCCGCGCGGAGAGCAGTTCGGCGCTCATTCTGCTGCCTCATCGAAGGTGAGTGACAGGCCAAGCTGTGCGCGACGCGTCAACCACGGCGACGGGCGATAACGCGGGTCACCCAGCACGCCCTGGATGTTGCGCAGAATGGTGAGGATGGTCGTCGCACCGAGTGCGTCGCCGAGTGCGAGCGGACCACGCGGATACCCCAGCCCGAGCGTCACGGCGAGATCGATATCGGCGGGTGAAGCGATGCGTTGCTGCGCGATGTCGCAACCAATATTCACGATGGTCGCCACCACGCGTTGCGCAACGAACCCCGTGGAATCGCGGATCACGGTGACAGGAACGCCGTCGAAAGCGAAGAGGGCGTGCGCAGCGTCGCGGAACTCGGCCGTGGTCGCAGGCGTGGTCATGATGGCGCGGCGGGTGGCATCGGCGAGCGGGAATAGCGTGTCGATGGCAACCGTACGCGACGCATCCAGCTTTTCCGCGACGCATGCCGTGGTTGCATCGTGGCCGAGCGGCGTCACGATGATCAGCGAATCCGGCGCGGGCGTGCCGCCGGTATCGATGGTGACATTCGTTTCCATCTTCGCGATCAGCCGGAACACTTCCTCGCGCGCCTGGACCGACGCACGGCTCACCCAGACGCGCCGTGGCAGCGTGGTCGGCGCAGGCGCTTCTTCGGGCGTCTGCTGCTTGCCATCGACGTACTTATAGAAACCTTCGCCGACCTTGCGCCCGATCAACCCGCCGGCAAGCCGCGTCCCGGTAATCGGCGACGGCGTGAATCTTGGTTCCTCGTAAAACTGGTGATAGATCGACTCCATCACCGGATGCGAAACGTCGAGCGCGGTCAGGTCGAGCAACTCGAACGGTCCGAGTCTGAAGCCGGCCTGCTCGCGCATGATCCGGTCGATATCGGCAAAACTCGCCACGCCTTCGCCGGCGATCCGCAAGCCCTCGGTGTTCATGCCGCGCCCGGCGTGATTCACGATGAACCCCGGCATGTCCTTCGCGCGCACCGGCGTATGGCCCATCTGGCGGCCGAGCGCCATGAGCGCGTCACCGGCGGCGGGGTCGCCGCGTAATCCATCGATCACCTCGACCACTTTCATCAGCGGCACGGGGTTGAAGAAATGCAGGCCAACGACACGTTCGGGCTTCGTGCATCCGGCGGCAATCGCGGTGATGGAAAGCGACGACGTGTTCGACGCCAGGATGCAATCGTCGCGAACGATGCCTTCCAGCTCGCGGAACAACTCGCGCTTGGGATCGAGCTTTTCCACGATCGCCTCGATCACGACATCGCAATCGGCGAGGTCGCTGATCGCCTCCGCCGCATGAATGCGGGCCAGCGCCTCGTGCGCTTCGGCTTCGGTGAGCTTGCCTTTTGCGGCAAGTTTGTTCAGGGTATCGGCGAGATACTCGCGAGCGGCCGTGATGGCTTCCTTGTTGGCATCGAAGAGACGTACGGTCAGGCCGCCCGTCGCCGCGATCTGCGCGATACCGCGTCCCATCGCGCCGCTGCCGACCACGCCCAACGTTCGAATCACTGTGTCGCGAAAACTCATGGTGTGTCTCACTCCTTATTTTGCTAGATTAGCACGGTCGTGCTGTTGGTGAGATGGCCTCAAAGGCCGTCGATTGCATGCATTATTAAAAACGAAAGACGTTCAGGAGACTCGCGATGCTCAAGCTGTATGGTTTTCCGCTGTCCAACTACGTGAACAAGGTGAAGTTCGTGCTGCTCGAACACGACATTGCGTTCGAGGAGGTGCGGGCCAATTTTGGCCAGGATGAAGCGACGCTCGCCCGGTCGCCTCTCGGTAAGGTGCCGTATATCGAGACCGGGAACGGATCGCTGTGCGAGTCACAGGTGATCATCGAATATCTGGCGAGCGCATATCCGGACAAGCCCATCTTTTCCGCCGATCCGTTCACGGCCGCCAAGGAGCGCGAGATGATTGCGTTCATCGAGTTGCATCTGGAACTCGTCGCGCGAGATCTCTACAAGCAGGCGTTTTTTGGCGGCACCGTCACCGACTATACGAAGTCGCGCGCCGAAAAACGGCTCCGTCACGGCGTAGCGGGACTCAAGCGGATTGCGAAGTTCCAACCGTACGCGCTTGGCACGACCTTCAGTATCGCCGATGTGAGTGCATTCGTGAATTTGCCGCTCGTCGGGCTGACGACAAAAGCGGTTTATGGCGCGGATTTCCTGCTGGAGGCGGGTATCGACTGGAAGGCGCACAACAGGCGCGTGGGGGAACGGCCGGCCGCACAGAAAGTGACGGCCGACCGGCTGGCGTTCATGGACGCGCAGAAAAAAGAACTGCCGAAGATCTGAAGTTCTACAGGCTCGCGAGGCCTTCGAGCGCGGTGCGCAGCGTTGCTTCTTTTTTCGCGAAGCAAAAACGCACCACGCCGGATTCGTGGCTCTCGTGATAGAACGCGGATACCGGAATGGCCGCCACGCCGATCTCGCTCGTGAGCCATTGCGAGAATTCCGCTTCGGGCAAGTCGCTGATGGCCGAATAGTCGACGCACTGGAAATACGTGCCGTCGCAGGGCAGCAATTTGAAGCGCGAGTTCGCGAGGCCCGCACGGAAAAAGTCGCGCTTTTGCTGGTAGAAAGCGGGCAGATCCATATAAGGCGACGGGTCCTTCAAGTACTCCGCAATGCCGACCTGCATTGGCGTATTCACGGTGAACACGTTGAACTGATGTACCTTGCGGAACTCGGCCGTAAGAGCCGCGGGCGCAGCGACATAGCCGACCTTCCAGCCCGTCACATGAAACGTCTTGCCGAAACTCGATACCACGAAGCTGCGCGCGGCCAGGTCCGGATAACGCGAGACGCTTTCGTGGGGCGCGCCGTCGAAGACCATGTGTTCGTAGACTTCGTCGGAGAGGATCAGCACGTCGGTGCCGCGCATTATTTCGTCGAGCTTTTGCATGTCGGCGGCGCGCCAGACACGGCCCGTCGGGTTGTGCGGCGTGTTGACGATCAGAAGGCGCGTTTTGGGCGTGATCGCTGCGGCGATCTTATCGAAGGGGAGTGCGTAGTCGGGTGCTTCCAGCGATACAAACACCGGCTTGCCGCCCGCCAGTTCAATAGCCGGGACGTAGCAGTCGTACATCGGCTCGATCACGACGACTTCATCGCCTGGATGCACGCAGCACAGGATGGCCGTCAGGATGGCCTGCGTGGCGCCGGCCGTCACCGTGATTTCGCGATCCACGTCGTATTTGCGACCGTAGAGCCGCTCGATCTTTTCGCTGACCGCGTGACGCAGCGGCGCGGCGCCGGCCATCGGCGGATACTGGTTGTGGCCGTCCCGCATCGCGTTCGCCACCGCATCCACGATCCGCGGATCGCAGGCGAAATCCGGAAAACCCTGGCCAAGGTTGACCGCGCCTGTCTGTGTCGCGAGTGCGCTCATGACCGTGAAGATGGTCGTGCCGACATTCGGCAGACGTGACGTGATGGCAGGAACGGCGGCGGAATGCGGAAGGTCGTGCGAGGCGTTCATAGTGGTTTCGATCGGCTGCGCTGGAAGAATGTGTCGTATTTTAAACGTCGATTGCGTTCGTTTCCGCATTGGCCTCGACCTGCGCGTTGAAGCTGGTCACGAATGGCGCCGGCTGGGCGATCCGGAAGCCAAAATCACGCGCGGTGCGTTTCGCAAGTTTGAGCAGCGCCCGGTCCTTCGATACCAGCCAGTCTGCCTTGCTTGCATGCGCCAGTTCGAGGAACTTCTGGTCGTCGCGGTCCTTGCATTTTGGCAGCGGCGGGGCGTCTTCGGGCAGCGGTTCGGTTTCAACCAGGCGAGAAAGCCGCGCAACCGTTTCCAGTGCCTGGGCCTTGTCTACGGCAAAGCGCACGAATTGCGGATAGTCCAGCACATACGTCAGTTCTTTCAGGCAACGCGCATCGATCAACGCTTCCAGCGTGCCGGCTTCGAGCGCGGCGCGAATGGGGCGGGAATCGGGGTCATCGAAAACAAGAATGTCGATCCACACATTCGAATCGAGCACGGCGCGCCACGCGGGGGATTTTTTCATTCGATACAATCGAGGGTTTCCGTCTTCATCGTTGGCAAGCGTGCCGGCGAGCCCCTATGATAATCGTTCTCTCGCCGGCCAAATCGCTCGACTACGAGACCCCGCCGCACGTGACGAAGCACACGTTGCCTGAATTCACCGCAGATTCCGCCGAGCTCATCAAGGCGCTGCGCAAACTCTCGCCACAGGATATCGGCAGTCTCATGCATATCTCCGACCCGCTCGCGCGACTCAACTTTCAGCGTTATGCCGACTGGTCGCCGACGTTCAGTGAGGACAATTCGAAGCAGGCCATGCTCGCGTTCAACGGTGACGTCTACGAAGGTTTCGACGCCAAATCGCTTCATGCGGCCGACCTCGACTACGCGCAGAACCATGTGCGGGTGTTGTCCGGGCTCTACGGATTGCTGCGGCCGCTCGACCTGTTGCAGCCTTATCGGCTGGAAATGGGCACGAAGTTCGCAAACGCTCGGGGCAAAGATCTTTATGCGTTCTGGGGCGATCGCATCACGGTGGCGCTCAACGGGCAGATGAAAAAGCAGCGCGGCGCGAAGGTGCTGATCAACTGCGCATCCGGCGAGTATTTCAAGTCGGTGCAGCCGAAGCGGCTCGACGCGCCAATCGTCACGCCCGTGTTTCAGGAATGGAAGAACGGCCAGTACAAGATCATCAGTTTTCACGCAAAACGTGCGCGCGGGTTGATGGCGCGGTTCGCCGTGCAGCATAGAATCGATGAACCGGAAGGCCTCAAGGATTTCGGCAGCGAAGGCTACGCGTTCGATAAAAAAGCATCGACTGACGCCACGTATGTGTATCGCCGGCGCGTTGGGGCTTGATGCAATGACCTGCTGCTGCACTGGACAAATCAAGGAAGCGTCATGAGCATCTCAATCACGAGTCATTTCGATGCGGGCGCGATCAACGTCGTTTCCGCCGATAACCCCGCCGACATCCGCCTGCGTATCCGCCCGGACAGCCACGCCGATTTCGCGCAGTGGTTCTACTTTCGCGTGGGTAACGTCCGCGATGTAGCGCTCACCCTGACCTTCGAAAATGCCGCCGACTGCGCGTTTGCCGACGGCTGGCGCGACTATCGCGCGGTCGCCAGCTACGACAGGATCAACTGGTTCCGGGTGCCGACCCGTTATGACGGCCGGGTAATGACGATCGAGCACACGCCCGATTTCGATGCCATCTATTACGCTTACTTCGAGCCGTACAGCGAAGAGCGGCACGCAGGTTTCATCGGCGCGGTACAACAGATGCCGCACGCCACGCTCACGGAAATTGGCCGCACCGTGCAAGGCCGCCCGATGGCACTTTTGACGCTGGGCTTGCTTGAAGACGATGAAGACGAAGCTGAAGACGGCGAAGAAGATCACATAACACTTGAGCCGAAGAAAAACGTCTGGATCATCGCGCGTCAGCATCCGGGCGAAACCATGGCCGAATGGTTCGTCGAAGGCCTGATCAAACGGCTGGCAGGGTGGGGCGACTGGGCCGGCGATCCGGTCGCGCGCCTGGTCTTCGAGCACGCCGTGTTTCACATCGTGCCCAACATGAATCCCGATGGCAGCGTTCTTGGCAACCTGCGCACGAATGCGGCAGGCGCCAACCTGAATCGCGAATGGATGGAGCCGGACGGCGCGCGCAGCCCGGAAGTGCTCGCGGTACGCAACGCCATGCACGCAATAGGCTGCGATCTTTTCTTCGATATTCACGGCGACGAAGCACTGCCTTACGTGTTCGTGGCGGGCTCGGAGATGTTGCCGGGGTTCACCGAAAAGCAGGCCGAGGAGCAGAAGGCGTTTATCGAATGCTTCAAGCAGGCGAGTCCTGACTTTCAGGATGTGTACGGTTACGAAGCCAGCAAGTACCAGACTGACGCGCTGAAGCTCGCATCGAAGTACGTTGGCAATGAGTTCGGGTGTTTGTCTCTGACGCTCGAAATGCCGTTCAAGGACAACGCGAACCTGCCGGACGAGCGGGTGGGATGGAACGGGGAACGCAGTGCGGCGCTTGGCGCGGCGATGCTGCAGGCCATCTTGCGCCATTTGCAGGCGTTCTGACTCGCGCGGACAGGCTGATGCGCGTTCAGGAGCGCGTTCAAGAAAGGGCGAGATCGTAAGCGACGATCTCGTCCTTTTGTTTTGCCTGGCGTCAGTGCTTCTTCTTCGTCGACTTGGTCGAGGACGATTTCTTCGCTGTCGAAGCGGATGCCTTGCCCTTCGATCCGGCTTTGCCCTTGACGGCGCTGTGCTTGCCGCGAGCGCTGTGACCGGATCGTGGTTCGGCACGCGGCCTCGCCGCAGGCACCGGGTCATTCCAGCCGAACGCCAGCATCTGGCTGCCTACGTAGCCGCATCGAAATTTGAGTGTCGGTGGCGTTGCGTCGCCGTCCTTCGACACGCCGAGCCCCTCGACGGTCACCACGTTATCAACCTTGATCCGCTGCTTGTGATCATCGAACGAATCATTCCACGGGACGATGCTGCCATGCGCGGCATCGAACGAACTCGCTGGAAATTCGACGCGATCAAACGCCGTCGATGTACTCGCGACGAAGCTGCCGTGCGCGGCGCAATCGGCCATCAAGGGATTGGCGTTGAAGTCGGTCACGAAGTGATTGACGAGTTCATTGCGGTCGTCGACCGTATCGGCGAACGCAGTGACGTTGAAAAGGGCTGACGTGATTGTCGCTGCGGATGCTATTGCTACCAGCCGGCCGACCAGCCGAAGCAGTCGACGCGGTACTTGAATACTATCCATCGGGTTGGGCACTAAAGAGACATCAGGCACGTAAGATGCCTGACAGTGAGCAGGAGTTCCATCTTATATCAAATTCTTTAGCAGGCTGGCCGCGGCCAGCTGCGTTCAGACTCGCGGCCCACGATCCAGCCGATACCGCCGGACATCAAAAGTCGTGATCCAGGTCGGCCTGTAGACGGTGATGAGAATTGTGAAAAGGCCGGTGAAGAGCGCTTCGCCGGCAACCAGCAGCGTGGCGGCAAGCGTAAAGCCCGCAGGTATGAACAGCCGCCCGTCGGCAAGGATGATTTGGAGCAGCAGACCTGAAGCACACGCCGCTGCGACAGCAACAGCGGAAGTGAGAAAACCGTGACCCAGGATAAAGACGAACAAGCTCCGGGGAATCCACGCCTGAATGGCTTTTTGCAGCAGCGAAGACACGGCGACTGGCAAGGCGCCGAACAAGAGGAATGTCACCGGAACCCCGGGCCACGCCGCATCAAGCACCACAGCCGCCAGGCCCGTCGCCACTGCCATGCCGACCATGGCGAGCTGCCAGTCAAATAGCGTGACCATCAGCGTTGCGCCGAGCAGATGAATGGCCGGACCGTCTTCGAACCATGTATTGCAGGCCCACAGCACCGTAACCGCAACCACGATCCCGAACCACACATGCTGAAGTGTTCCGTCCTGCAGCCGGCGAAACGGGTTCTTCCAGATGCAAAGCGCGAGCACACCCGCAGTGACTATCCAGCCACCTATTGCAAGCCACAGCGGGAGAGGTGTGTAGAAGAAACCCATAAATCTCATATTACTCGTTTGCGCCCGGAAACGTGTGCATTGACTGTGCCAGCGTGGTTTAGCGGGCGCAACGCCGTAACTTGTGCGTTGCGCCCGTGCGCCGTTTCGTGGTTATGCAGTGCTGTCAGTCACCAAAGCGCGGCAAGGGTTGAGCAGCCATCGGCATCAGATCCTCGTCCTCTTCCGGACGCGGCGAGTAGGTTGCCGAGGCCGGTGCTCGCAACGGAATGACGCCTGCGTCGCCGAGCGACGGGCGGGGCGAAGCATCAGCCTCCCGCCTCAATACTTCCAAATGACGGTTCTGCCAGCCGTTATAAATCGCCACTGCCGCCGCGCGATTGGGCGCGCCGAGCTGCTGGAAGATACTGCCAAGGTGTATTTTCACCGTGCCCTCGCTGATCCCCAGCGTCTTCGCGATAATTTTGTTCGTGCTCCCCATGTGCAGGCATCGCATGATCTGTTGCTGACGCAGCGACAGCGTGTTGAACCGCTTCAATCCCTTCCGAAACTCCCGTGGCTCAGTTTCGCGGCGCGCGGCAAGACCGGGTTCCAACGTTGGATCGAGCGCATTTGCGGGGACGTAATGGCCCCCGAGCAGCACCATTTCCAGCGCACGGACGATCAACGTCGGATCGAGGTCGCGCGGCACGACGCCTCGCGCCCCTGCGGCCAGGAACAAGCGGACCTTGGGCGTGGAGGCTTCGTCAACAATGATGGCTGCCGGTGTTCTCGGGAAAGCCTCGAGCAGCATTCGCAGGTCGGCCATGCGCATGGCCTTGTGCCAGTCGATCACGATCATATCCGGCTCGAGTCTCAGGACCGCGCTTGCAGCTTGCCGCCAATCTTTCGCCTCATTGAAGCGGGCCCGCCGGTCTATGTGCCGCAGTAGCGCTTTCAAACCTTCGCGACGTTCAGCTTCCGAATTAACTATTGTGAATTTCATGTCTGCCCCTAGTCATTTGATTTTCACGCGATTCCCGTTTGTGAAGAACGGGCATATGCGATTAAGCCCATGATGACTAATTGCAGAGAAAAATGCGCCCTGTCCGAACGGCATAGGCGGATCTTATGAATTCGTAAAAAATGCGGGCGTGTCTGAGATAGTTTCTTAGCGCAGCGCGTTATTTATAGAAGGTTCTTAAGCGCGATGAGCACGACAGGAAAGATTGAGACATATCCGATCAACGCCAAGGCCCGACAGTCTTGTCGCGCCTCGAATTTGCGTTTTTAAGTCGTAGGTTTTAATTCGCCAAAGTTTGTGATGTAGCGAATTCGCAAAAAAATGCCGCTCCAACGTTAATGGAGCGGCTGTCTCGTCGATTCAATCCGGTCGGTTAGTTATTGATTGTGTCGTTTCTATTATGAAAATCGCAATCCGTTGGTTTTTCCGAGTTGGAAAGTTAGTGAAAGTGCGGCTGGGCAGGCTCAGCATCTTCCGGCATTTCGGCGTGCACGATCTCGCCTAACGGATCGGCATATAACGGAACGCCGCAATCTTCGCAGTATTCCGGCTCGAAGCGCCCGGAATGCCGCCGAACATCTGTCAACCCTGAGCGCTTTAGCAGCCCAACGATCGCTTCAACCGGACCATCCGCGCCTTCGAGTTCCGCTACATCGTCCGCTTCAGCGCCAGGCTCGCCATTTTCCCGCCCATAGAGTGGCCATACAACGCCGTAGATCACGTCGTTGCTGCCCCGGCGGGTAAATCCAATCCTGTATTCATCGATACGCTGCTCGCCAAATCCCGCGATGACCGCACGCAGTTCGTCCGGCGCTGTTCCCAACGTGTCGAAGAGATAGCGAACGGCGGTGCGCACCGAGTGCGGGCGGACCTGTTCGTCGGCGTCGCGGCACGCCGAGTAATACGCGTCGGGCAGCAGGCACTCGAATTCACAGCCGGGCAGAACGGTCGCAAAGGTCGCTCCGCCTTGGGTTGCCCAATGTTCAAGACATTGACCGCGTTCGACCCGAACGCCGTCTGTCTCCTCTTGCCAGCGAAACAGCGCTGAACCGGTGGGAACGATCGCCATCGCGAGCAGAAAACGCGGATCGGCAAGAATCGGCGATGTCTCGGGCAAATCCGCCAGGTTCAATCGAGCGGGCGCCTGGCCCAGCACGGTCTGGATCAGCAATTGCGCAACGCGCGACGTTTCCACATGGTGTCGCGGCAACTGATCGATGCTGTACAGATACGGCGAAACCGCGACCCTGGCGCCGTCCGCCATTACATGGGCCTGCAATTGAGTGCGCAACGCGTCCGCGACATCGGCTTTCAACGGACCAGACGGAATCGAGTATCTCGTCCAAGCAAGCACCGGCGCCGCAATCAGAAGCGCGTCATGAGCGACACCGTCGATATCGATGGTGAACGACTCGCTCTGCGTCTCGGCCATGTCGGCGAGCGCGCCGTACGCATCGGGGAATTTGAGTTGCAGGTGGTCGAGCGCGGCGTCGAGCGCCGTCTGGTTCCCATTGCGGACGATCTTTGCGAGAAGCGTATCGAGGCGCGCTTCCCAAAACCGGTCTTCAATACGGCTGCCCGACGCAAACAGCGAGAGCGAGAGGCCGACTAGTTTGTCGGCGTCAGGGGGAAGTCGTTTGGCGATTCGCGAGCGCATAGGAGGCATATTCATCAGGTGCAAAGAACCTTTGATTGTAGTCGCTATATGAGGGCTTGAGCCGTAAAGCGACCCGCGGTTTGTCAGGCCCGACTACCGGCGTTACGCGAGCACCTGCACGCACCCGTAAAATTCTTTTCCCGAACCCCTTGCGCAGTGTTGAAACGGGCACTAGAATTCCGTTCCTTCGCTTCACAACGAGGCGAAGGGAAGTGAGAAAGTGCAGGTGCAGTGGCGCGCAAGAGGAAGCCGCAGAGCCAAGCAGGACGGGCCTTGCAGCAAAATCGGAAGTCGCGGGTTGAGTAAAAAACCTGTTGACGAAAAGCGAAACGTTCTACATAATCTCGTTTCTGTGCTGCAAACGCAGCGACGCGAAAGCGGTGGTGTTCTGAGGGTCGGGATGCTGCGGTTTGGAGCGAATGTTCTTTAAAAACTAACAGCCGATAAGTGTGGGCGCTTGGTGTTTTGCTTTGGAGCGTGGTGGTGTCTTTCGGGATGCTGCCGTGAAGCGAAAGTATCAAGTCTCACACTAGTATTAAGGTAGGTTTTGAGCGTCTTTTCAGAAATGGAAAGATGGGAGGAACTTGTCAGTACGTTGAGTGAGCGACCTATTCGGAAGAATAGAAAACAGTAACAGGCATTGAACTGAAGAGTTTGATCCTGGCTCAGATTGAACGCTGGCGGCATGCCTTACACATGCAAGTCGAACGGCAGCACGGGGGCAACCCTGGTGGCGAGTGGCGAACGGGTGAGTAATACATCGGAACGTGTCCTGTAGTGGGGGATAGCCCGGCGAAAGCCGGATTAATACCGCATACGATCTACGGAAGAAAGCGGGGGATCGCAAGACCTCGCGCTATAGGGGCGGCCGATGGCAGATTAGCTAGTTGGTGGGGTAAAGGCCTACCAAGGCGACGATCTGTAGCTGGTCTGAGAGGACGACCAGCCACACTGGGACTGAGACACGGCCCAGACTCCTACGGGAGGCAGCAGTGGGGAATTTTGGACAATGGGGGAAACCCTGATCCAGCAATGCCGCGTGTGTGAAGAAGGCCTTCGGGTTGTAAAGCACTTTTGTCCGGAAAGAAAACCTTTGCACTAATACTGTGAGGGGATGACGGTACCGGAAGAATAAGCACCGGCTAACTACGTGCCAGCAGCCGCGGTAATACGTAGGGTGCGAGCGTTAATCGGAATTACTGGGCGTAAAGCGTGCGCAGGCGGTTCGTTAAGACAGATGTGAAATCCCCGGGCTTAACCTGGGAACTGCATTTGTGACTGGCGAGCTAGAGTATGGCAGAGGGGGGTAGAATTCCACGTGTAGCAGTGAAATGCGTAGAGATGTGGAGGAATACCGATGGCGAAGGCAGCCCCCTGGGCCAATACTGACGCTCATGCACGAAAGCGTGGGGAGCAAACAGGATTAGATACCCTGGTAGTCCACGCCCTAAACGATGTCAACTAGTTGTTGGGTCTTCATTGACTTAGTAACGTAGCTAACGCGTGAAGTTGACCGCCTGGGGAGTACGGTCGCAAGATTAAAACTCAAAGGAATTGACGGGGACCCGCACAAGCGGTGGATGATGTGGATTAATTCGATGCAACGCGAAAAACCTTACCTACCCTTGACATGGTCGGAACCTGGCTGAAAGGCTGGGGTGCTCGAAAGAGAACCGATACACAGGTGCTGCATGGCTGTCGTCAGCTCGTGTCGTGAGATGTTGGGTTAAGTCCCGCAACGAGCGCAACCCTTGTCCTTAGTTGCTACGCAAGAGCACTCTAAGGAGACTGCCGGTGACAAACCGGAGGAAGGTGGGGATGACGTCAAGTCCTCATGGCCCTTATGGGTAGGGCTTCACACGTCATACAATGGTCGGAACAGAGGGCTGCCAACCCGTGAGGGGGAGCTAATCCCAGAAAACCGATCGTAGTCCGGATCGTAGTCTGCAACTCGACTACGTGAAGCTGGAATCGCTAGTAATCGCGGATCAGCATGCCGCGGTGAATACGTTCCCGGGTCTTGTACACACCGCCCGTCACACCATGGGAGTGGGTTTTACCAGAAGTGGCTAGTCTAACCGCAAGGAGGACGGTCACCACGGTAGGATTCATGACTGGGGTGAAGTCGTAACAAGGTAGCCGTATCGGAAGGTGCGGCTGGATCACCTCCTTTCTCGAGCTCAACGCTTCTGAACGAAGCACTAAAGTGCTCACGCTTATCGGCTGTAAGAAGACAGGCTAAGGGTCTGTAGCTCAGTTGGTTAGAGCACCGTCTTGATAAGGCGGGGGTCGTTGGTTCGAATCCAACCAGACCCACCATTTACTCTTGAACGTTTGAAAGAACGAACGAAGATAAATGCAGACCCTCAAGCATCAAGGTATTTGGGGGATTAGCTCAGCTGGGAGAGCACCTGCTTTGCAAGCAGGGGGTCGTCGGTTCGATCCCGTCATCCTCCACCAATCATCAATGCCAAGCACGTTTAGACCGAGCCATGCCGGTCGAGCGTGATTTGCATTGGCGATTGAGCCAGTCAGTAAAATCATGTGGAGCATAGCGCTTCAGGTGATGCTGTCGTTCTTTAACAATCTGGAAGAAGTAGTAAAGAGATTCACGAAAGCATACTTAGAGATGGGTGTGTGAGTAGGTGAATCAGGGTTGTGATTGTATCAATGTATGAAAAAGTGATCGAGAGATTGCTTTGGAATACGGCGCAACACGAATACTCAACCTATAGCGGTGTGAAAGAGGTTTGCCTCGAAGCTGAACTTCGGTTCGGAGTCGGGAGGAGTCTCGGAGACGCACTCGTTATAGGGTCAAGCGAACAAGTGCATGTGGTGGATGCCTTGGCGATCACAGGCGATGAAGGACGCGGTAGCCTGCGAAAAGCTACGGGGAGCTGGCAAACGAGCTTTGATCCGTAGATGTCCGAATGGGGAAACCCGGCCCTTCTGGGTCATCCGTAACTGAATACATAGGTTACGTGAAGCGAACGCGGTGAACTGAAACATCTAAGTAACCGCAGGAAAAGAAATCAACCGAGATTCCCAAAGTAGTGGCGAGCGAAATGGGATCAGCCTGTACTCTTTAGCACGACCGTTAGCCGAACACTCTGGAAAGTGTGGCCATAGCAGGTGATAGCCCTGTAGGCGAAAGCGGATGTGTGGAACTAGGTGTACGACAAGTAGGGCGGGACACGTGAAATCCTGTCTGAAGATGGGGGGACCATCCTCCAAGGCTAAATACTCGTGATCGACCGATAGTGAACCAGTACCGTGAGGGAAAGGCGAAAAGAACCCCGGGAGGGGAGTGAAATAGATCCTGAAACCGCATGCATACAAACAGTCGGAGCCTCTGCGAAGGGGTGACGGCGTACCTTTTGTATAATGGGTCAGCGACTTACGTTCAGTAGCAAGCTTAACTGATTAAGGCAGGCGTAGCGAAAGCGAGTCCGAATAGGGCGTTCAGTTGCTGGGCGTAGACCCGAAACCAAGTGATCTATCCATGGCCAGGTTGAAGGTGCGGTAACACGTACTGGAGGACCGAACCCACTAATGTTGAAAAATTAGGGGATGAGCTGTGGATAGGGGTGAAAGGCTAAACAAACTTGGAAATAGCTGGTTCTCTCCGAAAACTATTTAGGTAGTGCCTCGTGTATCACCTTCGGGGGTAGAGCACTGTCATGGTTGTGGGGTCCATTGCGGATTACTACGCCATAGCAAACTCCGAATACCGAAGAGTGCAATCACGGGAGACAGACATCGGGTGCTAACGTCCGGTGTCAAGAGGGAAACAACCCAGACCGCCAGCTAAGGTCCCCAAATATTGCTAAGTGGGAAACGAAGTGGGAAGGCTAAAACAGTCAGGAGGTTGGCTTAGAAGCAGCCACCCTTTAAAGAAAGCGTAATAGCTCACTGATCGAGTCGTCCTGCGCGGAAGATGTAACGGGGCTAAGCAATATACCGAAGCTGCGGATGCGAGATTTATCTCGCATGGTAGGAGAGCGTTCCGTAAGCCTGTGAAGGTGCATTGAAAAGTGTGCTGGAGGTATCGGAAGTGCGAATGCTGACATGAGTAGCGATAAAGGGGGTGAAAAGCCCCCTCGCCGTAAGCCCAAGGTTTCCTACGCAACGTTCATCGGCGTAGGGTGAGTCGGCCCCTAAGGCGAGGCAGAAATGCGTAGCTGATGGGAAGCAGGTTAATATTCCTGCACCATTGTTAAATGCGATGGGGGGACGGATCGCGGAAGGTTGTCCGGGTGTTGGAAGTCCCGGTCCTTGTATTGGAGAAGGCGCTTAGGCAAATCCGGGCGCGGAATTCAAGGGTACGAGGCCATTCACTTAGGTGAAGAAGCAATCGGAAGTGGTTCCAAGAAAAGCCTCTAAGCTTCAGTTTAACAAGACCGTACCGCAAACCGACACAGGTGGGCGAGATGAGTATTCTAAGGCGCTTGAGAGAACTCGGGAGAAGGAACTCGGCAAATTGGTACCGTAACTTCGGGATAAGGTACGCCCCTGTAGCTTGATGCGCCTGCGCGCAAAGGGTGAAGGGGTTGCAATAAACTGGTGGCTGCGACTGTTTAATAAAAACACAGCACTCTGCAAACACGAAAGTGGACGTATAGGGTGTGACGCCTGCCCGGTGCCGGAAGATTAAATGATGGGGTGCAAGCTCTTGATTGAAGTCCCGGTAAACGGCGGCCGTAACTATAACGGTCCTAAGGTAGCGAAATTCCTTGTCGGGTAAGTTCCGACCTGCACGAATGGCGTAACGATGGCCACACTGTCTCCTCCCGAGACTCAGCGAAGTTGAAGTGTTTGTGATGATGCAATCTCCCCGCGGCTAGACGGAAAGACCCCATGAACCTTTACTGTAGCTTTGCATTGGACTTTGAACCGATCTGTGTAGGATAGGTGGGAGGCTATGAAACCGGAACGCTAGTTTCGGTGGAGCCGTCCTTGAAATACCACCCTGGTTTGTTTGAGGTTCTAACCTTGGCCCGTGATCCGGGTCGGGGACAGTGCATGGTAGGCAGTTTGACTGGGGCGGTCTCCTCCCAAAGTGTAACGGAGGAGTACGAAGGTACGCTAGGTACGGTCGGAAATCGTGCTGATAGTGCAATGGCATAAGCGTGCTTAACTGCGAGACCGACAAGTCGAGCAGGTGCGAAAGCAGGTCATAGTGATCCGGTGGTTCTGTATGGAAGGGCCATCGCTCAACGGATAAAAGGTACTCTGGGGATAACAGGCTGATACCGCCCAAGAGTTCATATCGACGGCGGTGTTTGGCACCTCGATGTCGGCTCATCTCATCCTGGGGCTGTAGCCGGTCCCAAGGGTATGGCTGTTCGCCATTTAAAGAGGTACGTGAGCTGGGTTTAAAACGTCGTGAGACAGTTTGGTCCCTATCTGCCGTGGGCGTTGGATATTTGAAGGGGGCTGCTCCTAGTACGAGAGGACCGGAGTGGACGAACCTCTGGTGTACCGGTTGTCACGCCAGTGGCATCGCCGGGTAGCTATGTTCGGAAGAGATAACCGCTGAAAGCATCTAAGCGGGAAACTCGCCTTGAGATGAGATATCCCTGGAGCTTCGAGCTCCTTGAAGGGTCGTTCTAGACCAGGACGTTGATAGGTCAGGTGTGGAAGTGCAGTAATGCATTAAGCTAACTGATACTAATTGCCCGTAAGGCTTGATCCTATAACCAGTGTGTGTCGGCAGCCATGAGTGCTTAAGCACGTATGGATGCCCCATCCCGCGCCATGCGCGGGGTCTTAAGTACACGCATGGGTTGAGATCAGTGTTGTGCCTGATATAAGTAGTAGCAAACACAACCCCAAGCTTTACCCGTAACAACGAGGCGTGCGCGATTAACTCCCCACATGCACTCGACTACTTCTTCCCCAGATTGGTTCAGTCGCACCGCATCAGCGACTGAACACCCCCTCAATGCCTGATGACCATAGCGAGTTGGTACCACCCCTTCCCATCCCGAACAGGACCGTGAAACGACTCCACGCCAATGATAGTGCGGATACCCGTGTGAAAGTAGGTAATCGTCAGGCTCCTCATCCTCTGCATCTCATCGCAGTCGCTAAAACCCCACCCCATCAAGGTGGGGTTTTTGCGTTTACAGCGCAAATTGAAGGGGTCCGCAACCCATACAAGCGCGCAAGGGCGCGCGGAATACCCTTGTCAGTTCCGTGCAACTGTCGCTAATGGCCAGTTGTTTAAAACGGCCTGAATTCCAGTCTCAAATGGCGTCCTTCGACCGAGATTCATCGACTCCAGTGCGGCCGATGCGAGATGGCAATTCTTCGGGCGAGGTGTTGCGTCGGCCGGCGTGTACTGGGGAAGAATCCTGGCGTCGATCCGCAACACCCGAGCAATGCTCGTTGCAATATCAAACTTCGTCATTGGCTCATTGCCAGACCAGTGCATCACGCCATTGACGGGCGTGCCGGACTCGCAGCGCTCCAGTAATTGCCGCACCACGACCGCCACGTCCGGCGTAAAGGTCGGATAACGCGTTGCCCAAGCGTCCATGAGTGCTGGAGCATTATCGCCGGTTGACTTCGCAACCGCAGGCGCCAGGCTGGTCACGGCCGATTCACCCCAGTCAGTCACCGGCCCGTACAGCAGCGGCAGACGCAAGACACAGGAATCCTCAGTCGTTTGCATCAACGCACGCTCACCCTCGAGCTTGCTTCGGCCGTAGGCGTTCAGCGGATTCGGTGCATCGTCCGGATGATAGGGCGGTTGAGTGCCATCGAATACATAGTCGGTGGAAATCGACAGTACCCATGCCCCGATTTCGCCAGCGACCGTCCCGATGAAGCGCAACGCATCCACATTCAATGCCCTTGCGAGCGAGGGATCGTTTTCGCATATATCGGGGCGCCGTTCTGCGGCAGCTACCACGATGGCATCCGGCCTCTGCTCAAGGATGAACCGGCGCGCAGCGTCTTCGTCTCGGATATCGAGTATGAAAGTGGTCGCGTCGCCATGCCGAAATGCCGTTCGAGCAACCTGCCACTGCCTCTGAACGACGAGTTCGTTTGCAACAGCGCGGCCAAGTAGTCCGGATGCGCCAATCAACGCGACCTTGAAGTTCGAGCCTCCCATTGTCATGCGGCTTTTGCCGACAGAACCGTGTAGCCCGCTTCATCGATGGCTTCTTTAAGCGCATCGATGGTTTCGGTCGACGTCACCACGACTTTTCCGTGTTCGAGATCGACCTGGACCTCGGCGGTTGCATCGACTTCGTGGATCGAGCGTGTTACCGCCGCGATGCAGTGCTGACAACTCATGCCTTCCACTTGAAATTCGGTCATGACTAACCCCTTGTTGAGTTTGCAAGAACCAGCCATGCTATACCCTCCCACGGTTGGAAGGTGTACAGTTGGATAAAATTTTGGGGATCGGCGATGAACATCGGTGAAGCAGCGCGTGCATCGGGGGTAACGGCGAAGATGATCCGCTACTACGAAAGCGTCGGGCTTTTGCCGCCAGTGGGGCGAACGACGTCCGGCTATCGCGTCTACGGGACGCATGAGGTTCACGCGCTGCAGTTTGTGCGGCAGGCGCGGCGGCTGGGTTTCCTTGTCGAGGACATTCGAAAGCTTTTGGCACTATGGCAGGACCGTAAGCGCGCCAGCGCGGAGGTCAAGGCTATTGCGCTTGAGCATGTCGCAGAACTGGATCGGCGAATTGCGGAGCTCACCGATATGCGCGATACGCTCGCGCACCTCGCTGTCAATTGCCACGGCGACGACCGGCCAGACTGTCCGATTCTCGAGCGACTTGCAGGTTGACCGGGTTGGTGCAATTACACTTCATGGCTCGTCGAAAAGAACCAGGATGGTGCATATTTCCGCGAACGACCTGCGCTCGTCCAAAAAAACTAGACGAATCAGTGACTTGTTCGGTCGTAGTGCATGCACCATTCCAAAACAGAATGCACACAATTCAGGCATTTCACTAACGCTCGAGTCAAGGTTCATCTATAATCATGGTTAACCCTTTCGAGGGATATCCCTGACCCGAACCGCCGGGGATTCATTTGAGATCCTTGGAGAAAAAATCATGTTTGCATTCTTGCTCGAAAAAGTCAGCGTCTGGTTTGAAACCGCCGAACGCAATCGTCGCGAAGAGTATCTGGCTCAATCGTCGGATATCGTTCAGCTCGAAAAGCGTATCCGTTCGCTGGAAACTGAAGGCTACTCGCTGTAAATTTCAGCCGACAGATTGGTTGAAAATTTAAAAAGCCCCGCATGCGGGGCTTTGTCGTTTCTGGGCGCTGCGATTATTTGTTCTGCGGGTGGGCGGCCAGCCATTGCTTCATGAACGCGACCTCTTTATCTTGTGAAGCGATAATTTCCTTCGCCAATGCCCGCAACTTCGGATCTTTCCCGTATTTCAGCTCGACTTTGGCCATTGCTACTGCTCCCTCGTGATGCGGAATCATGTGCGTAACGAAGTCATGGTCGGCGTTGCCGGTGTACTCGATGCCGGACATGCCCGACATCATCGAATGGTCGGCCGCCTGGAACGCTTTGGTAGCCTCATCGGCCGGGTTGCCTTTCATTGCCGACATGTCCATGCCTGACATCGAGCCAGCGGGTGTTGATGCTTGTGCAAACGCAACCGGCATCGATATGACAACGCACGCAGCAAATGCAGCGGCGCCACCGAAGTTTTTGAGAATCGTCATTAAATCTCCTTAAGTTTCGACTTCGAGAAAGCTAGCCTAAGCCTTACCATCGCGGTAAGGTAAAGCGCTTTCATATGATATGAACGTTCCAATCGAGACCAGTAGGGCAATCGGAAATTTGACGCGGGGGCGCCATGAGTTTTAAAGCGAAGTTGAAGGGATATCGGGCGCCGCTTTGCGCAGCTTTGATTTGCAGCGCGATGATAGCGGACACGTTTGCGCAGGGTGGAGGACGGCCACTCATTCTTGACACGCAAACCGGTATTCAGAGCGGTGCCGGCGGAACCGTCTTGCAAACTGGGCCGCTGAACGGACAGGGCATGGTTCCCGCCCGCCCGTTGGCGACGCTGCCTGAAGTGTCGGCGCAGCAGGGGCAGCAGCCGATTGTGGTTTCGCCTTATATAGAAGTGCAGCCAGGCGGATACAGCGGCCCGCAAGGCTATGCCATTTCGCCCGGCAATCAGTCCCGGTCGGGTTCAGCGGGGATCCATGGGTTGCGTTCTTCAGCGGGGTATTCCGGGGGGGCTGCAAGGCATGCCCGCGAGCGTTGAACCCCATGCGCAGCCGCCGCGGTCCCAGCCATCGCGCGCCCAACCGCAGACCGCTCAACAACCGCGGTCTCAGTCGCCTGCGCAGCCCACGACTTCGACCGCCCCGACATCGGCCGGAACTGACCCCGCGACAATATCCAGAACCGGCGGGTCCAAGCCTAGAACCCCAGCGCGTTCCTCTGATCCGCACACGGCGACGGGCACCGTCACGTCCCTGCAATAACGGCCGAGGTGCTTCTCAACCGCCTCGATGCTCCAGCTTGAAGGAAGCCTTGCTGTCCTGGCCGAGTGTCTCGACGAGGTACGGGAGCGCCTCTTTCAGCTCTCCGGCCAGCGTGTAGGGCGGATTTACGACAAACATGCCGCTGCCAAACAAGCCGAAACCGTCAACCGGCGGCTTGCTCACGGTCAAAGAAACATGCAGCCAGTTCTTTGGTTGAACACGCTTTAGCTGATCGGCGAAGCGTTGCGACTCCAGCCGGGTCACTTGCGGATACCAAACCGCATAAGTTCCGTTCGCGAACCGTTTCAAGCTTTCCTCGAGGCAATTCAACGTGCGCGCGTAGTCGCGCTTGTCCTCGTACGACGGGTCGATCAGCACCAGCGCGCGCCGGGGCGGTGGCGGCAAGAGCTTGATAATGCCCTCGAAACCATCGCCTTCGAAAAGCATGGCGCGGCGGCCGGCATCACGGAAATTGTGGCGCAGCACATCAATCTCAGTGGAATGGAGTTCGAACAAGCGCATCCGGTCCTGCTCGCGCATGGTCCGATACGCCAGATAGGGCGAACCGGGATAAAACTGCAGCGTACCGTCTGCGTTGAGCGCTTTGACTTCCTTGACGTAATCCTTGAGCAAACCGGGCAGGTCGCGTTTGCCCCAAAGCTTGGCTATACCGGTTTCGTATTCTCCCGTTTTGGTGGCGTATCCATCAGCGAGCGAATACACGCCGGCGCCTGCGTGTGTATCGATGTACCAGAACGCCTTGTCCTTCTGGCCAAGGTATTGAAGCAATTGCACGACGATCGCGTGTTTCAGCACGTCTGCGTGATTGCCTGCGTGAAAGGCGTGTCGATAACTAAGCATGGCGATGATTGAGCGGAGACGAGAAACGGGAAGGAGCGGGGCTGAGCCGGCCAGATGAATACTAGTCGCCGAGGCGTGGACGTATATACCTCGGCGGGGTCGTCATTGTAGCCGACGCGCAGTACGCGCCCCGGCGTGACTCAGACGAACGCGTCGCCGACGATTTCCTCTATGCGCGCCTTGATCTCAGGCGTGATTTTTTTCACGACGTCGATCGCTTTCATGTTTTCGTGGATCTGTTCGACGCGCGACGCCCCGGTAATGACCGTGCTGACATGCGGATTCAACAAGATCCACGCGAGCGACAGTTGTGCAAGCGAGCAGCCGAGCTGGTCCGAGACTTCAGCGAGGCGCCCGACAATGTTGTTTGTGCCCTTGTCCGTCAGCTTTTTCGCCAACCATTCGTAACCCTGAAGTTGCGCGCGGCTGTCGGACGGAACGCCGTCGCGGTACTTGCCGCTGAGCAATCCCGATGCAAGCGGACTCCACGTTGTGAGACCAAGTCCGATGTCTTCATAGAGCCGCGCATATTCCTTCTCGACGCGGTTACGATGCAGCAGGTTGTACTCGGGCTGTTCCATCACCGGCTTGTGCAGATGATGCCGCTCGGCGATGTCGTAAGCGCTGCGAATCTCGTCGGCGCTCCACTCGGACGTGCCCCAGTACAAGGCCTTGCCGCGCGTGATGATGTCGCTCATCGCCCAGACGGTTTCCTCGATTGGCGTGTGCGGATCCGGCCGATGGCAGAAGACGAGATCGACGTAATCGAGTTGCAAGCGCGCAAGCGAACCATCGATGGCGTTATGCAAGTATTTGCGATTGAGCGTTTGATGCTGGTTCGTGCCTTCGTTAAGACCGAAGAAAAATTTCGTCGACACCACATAACTCACACGCGGCCAGGCAAGCTCCTTCAACGCGCGGCCCATGATTTCTTCCGATGCACCTTTCGAATAGACCTCGGCGTTATCGAAGAAATTGACGCCGTGATCGCGTGCTGCTGCAAGCGATTCGCGTGCAGCGCGGTGATCGACCTGCGTGCCGTACGTTACCCACGAGCCAATTGACAATTCGCTGACCTGCAAGCCAGAACGTCCAAGCCGACGATAGTTCATATGCGATATCTCCAATTTCAGGTTTTTGGTGGTGTAGCTCTGGTCTTAAAGCTTAATCGGTTTTCATGATTCACGCGGTGAAGGGGCATCGTCAGGTTCATAGCGTACGGCGGCCGGGCGGCGTCGAATAGCTGGCCGAATGGGGTATGAGGTGTCGAGAAGGTTGATCGGCGCAGCTTTGCGTGGTCTTATTGTCCGAAGTGAAAGGCAAGGTTGCTTCGGCGTGTTACGCGTCAAAGGAGTTTTAATGGCAGAGCGCAGAGAAAGTGTTGACGTGCGAGCAGGATCGAAACGAGCGAAGGTGACAAAGGATCCTCACAAGACGACGTCGCTCGATATCGCGGAGCTACCCGAAGTCACGGCGTCGGGTGACGCGATCAAGTTGCCGCCGTACGAAACCATCGCTTTGATGTTGCAGGGAGGCGGGGCGCTTGGCGCTTATCAGGGCGGTGTTTATCAAGGCCTGAACGAAGCGGGAATTCATCCGAACTGGATCGCGGGGATCTCGATTGGTGCGTTGAACACCGCGATCATCGCCGGGAATGCGCCACAAGACCGCGTGCCGCGCCTCCTCGAATTCTGGGAGACGATCTGTCAGCCAGCGTTCATGCCGCCGCTTCCGGCGTTCGTCGAACACGCATTTTTCAGTTCCACCGATGAGATCCGCAAAGCCTTTACTGCCATGCAGGCAGCAAGCGCAGTAGTGGAAGGGCAGAAGGGATTCTTTGTCCCGCGCTTTCCGCCACCGTCTCCACTGGCAGCGGGGGATCCCGCCACGGCCAGTTACTACGACACGCGGCCATTGAAGGCGACGCTCGAAGGGCTTTGCGATTTCGACCGTATCAATTCGCGGGAGACGCGTGTATCGGTAGGTGCGGTGAACGTCGCGACGGGGAATTTCGCCTATTTCGACAATACGCGCATGAAGCTGCGTGCGGAGCATTTCATGGCGTCGGGCGCCCTGCCGCCGGGTTTCGCCGCGGTCGAGATCGACGGGGAATATTTCTGGGACGGCGGACTCATGTCGAACACGCCACTATATGAGATTGCTCAGGCCACGCCGCGCCGTGACACGCTCGCGTTCCAGGTTGACTTGTGGAGCGCCAAAGGTCCGGTGCCGGACAGCATTGTGGATGTGATGGGGCGCGTGAAGGACGTGCAGTTTTCCAGCCGGACACGACTCGTCACCGACACCATGCAACGTTCGCAGCGTTTCCGCAATGTCCTACGGGAAGTGCTCGACAAAGTGCCGGTAGACGTCCGCAACAGCGATCCGTGGTGCAAGGCGGCCGAGGAACTTGCGTGCTCGAAGCGCTACAACGTGATCCACCTCATCTATCGTCACAAGGAATTCGAGGGGCACTACAAGGATTACCAGTTCGGTTTATCGACGATGCGGGAGCATTGGGAAAGTGGCCTGGCCGACATTCGCGGCACACTTGGTCATCGCGACTGGCTGGACATGCCGAAAAACGATTCAGGCTTTATCACCCACGATATTCACCGCGACGGGCGCGAATAGATTTGGCGGCGCAAAGATAACGGCGCCCACGAGGAGCGCCGTTCCGGATGCCGCGAAGAACAGGCTTACTTCAGCACGGTCGCAATAGCGTTTGCCACGACTTCAAGGTTGCGCGTATTGAGCGCGGCCACGCAGATTCGGCCAGTGCTTACAGCGTAGATGCCGAACTCTTCACGCAGACGGTCGACCTGCGGTGCGGTCAGTCCCGAGTACGAGAACATGCCGCGTTGCTTGTTGACGAAGCTGAAGTCGCGTTCGACGCCCGCGGCCTTGATTTGCTCGACCAGGCCATTGCGCATGGCGCGGATGCGGTCGCGCATTTCGCCGAGTTCCTGCTCCCACGTGGCGCGCAGTTCCGCCGATGCAAGAACGGCCGCGACCACCGAACCGCCGTGCGTAGGCGGGTTCGAATAGTTGGTGCGGATCACGCGCTTGAGTTGCGACAACACGCGGCTGGCTTCTTCCTTGCCGCTCGTGATGATCGACAGCGCGCCCACGCGTTCGCCATACAGCGAGAACGACTTGGAGAACGACGACGAGACGAAGATGTTGATGTCAGCCTTGGCGAACAGGCGCACGGCGGCTGCATCGGCGTCGATGTTTTCGCCGAAACCTTGATAGGCGATGTCGAGGAACGGCACGAGCGAGCGCGCCTTCACCGTTGCCACGACTTGTTCCCATTGCGCCGGGGTCAGGTCGACGCCGGTGGGGTTATGGCAGCACGCATGCAGTACCACGACGGTGCCTGCCGGATAGCTGTTGAACGCCTCGAGCATGGCGTCGAACTTCACGCCGTGCGTGGCTGCATCGTAGTACGGATAGTTGAGGACTTCGAAACCGGCGTATTCGAACAACGCACGGTGGTTTTCCCAGCTCGGATCGCTGATCGCGACCTTGCCCGTCGGGTTGAGGCGCTTCAGGAAGTCAGCGCCAAGCTTCAGGGCGCCCGTGCCACCGAGCGCTTGCGCCGTGATCACGCGGCCATCGGCGATCAGGGGGGAATCGTTGCCGAGCAGCAGTTTCTGCACGGCAGCGTCGTACGCAGCGATGCCTTCCATAGGCAGATAACCGCGCGGTGCGGCCAGTTCAACGCGGGCTTTTTCAGCCTCGCGGACGGCGCGCAGTAGCGGAATCTTGCCTTCTTCGTTGAAATACACGCCGACGCCGAGATTGACCTTGGTGGTGCGCGGATCGGCATTAAAGGCTTCGTTCAGACCCAGGATCGGATCACGGGGGGCAAGCTCGACGGCTGAAAAAAGGGACATGATTTATCGACGGTAGTGGAAAGGCGGGCACGGGCGTTCGGGATGGAAGTCGCGGCATGCTGTGCTTCGACCGCGCCGTGAGGAGTGAACAAAATACTCCTTCCCATCGATGAAAACCCCAGTTCTGCATTGTAACGAATTGAGCAGCGTTTTTTGGCCCGGCAAAGCGGATGCAATCGACGAATTCGCGATATTTCGCTGGAAATTCGGCATTTTGCTTGAGAAACGAGGCCGTGAGAACGTGACTTACCGGTTCAACGCCACGAAGCTTTCGTCCACCAAAACAATCGCTTGCGTTTGGAGGCGGACGCCTCATCTGAGAAGTATCGGGCGATCGCTTAAGAACCGAAGGGCGCTGCCCCGATCCATCCGACAACCCTGATCCGCCGTCAAGCCTGCTCCAGCGTGAACCGCTAGAATGGATGTTTGCTCTCGGCCAAAGGCACCGCTTCCTCATGTCCGATACCCCGCTAGTAGAAGCCGCAGAAACGCTCGATGAATCGAAGTTCATCACCTTCGAGGGCTCGCCGTTCCAGCTTTATCAACCGTATCCGCCAGCAGGCGACCAGCCAACAGCGATCGCGACGCTCGTCGAGGGGATCGAGGACGGCCTGTCGTTCCAGACGCTGCTCGGCGTGACCGGTTCCGGCAAGACTTTCACCATGGCGAACGTGATCGCGCGCATGGGCCGTCCGGCCATCGTGTTTGCGCCCAACAAGACGCTCGCCGCGCAGTTGTATGCGGAGTTTCGTGAGTTTTTCCCGCGTAATGCTGTCGAATATTTCGTTTCCTACTACGATTATTACCAGCCGGAAGCCTACGTTCCGCAGCGGGATTTGTTCATCGAGAAAGATTCGTCGATCAACGAGCATATCGAGCAAATGCGGCTTTCAGCCACAAAAAGCCTGCTTGAGCGGCGCGACGTGGTGATCGTAGCGACGGTGTCGGCCATTTACGGTATCGGCAACCCGTCGGAATATCACAAGATGATTTTGACGCTGCGCACGGGCGACAAGATGGGGCAGCGCGACATCATCGCGCGGCTGATCGCGATGCAGTACAACCGGAACGAAGCGGATTTTTCGCGTGGCAGCTTCCGCGTGCGCGGCGACACCATCGACATTTTCCCGGCCGAGCATGCCGAAATGGCCGTGCGAGTCGAGCTTTTCGACGATGAAATCGAGTCGATGCAGCTCTTCGATCCACTCACCGGCCGCGTGCGCAACAAGATTCCGCGCTTCACCGTGTATCCGTCGTCCCATTACGTGACGCCGCGGGACACGGTAATGCGCGCCATCGAGACGATCAAGACTGAATTGCGTGAGCGCCTCGAGTTTTTCCACAAGGACGGCAAGCTGGTTGAAGCGCAGCGGCTCGAGCAACGCACGCGTTTTGACCTGGAGATGCTGCAGGAACTGGGGTTTTGCAAAGGCATCGAGAACTACTCGCGGCATTTCTCGGGCGCGGCTCCCGGCGAACCGCCGCCGACGCTCGTCGATTATTTGCCGCCCGACGCGCTGATGCTGCTCGACGAGTCGCACGTGCTGATCGGCCAGTTGAACGGCATGTACAACGGTGACCGGGCGCGCAAGGAGAATCTGGTCGATTACGGCTTCCGGATGCCGTCGGCGCTGGATAACCGGCCGCTGAAATTCAGCGAGTTCGAACGCAAGATGCGCCAGGCGGTTTTTGTCTCGGCGACACCGGCCGATTACGAAAACCGGACGTCAGGGCAGGTCGCCGAACAGCTCGTACGGCCGACCGGGCTGGTCGACCCCGAGATCGAGGTACGTCCGGCCCGCTCGCAAGTGGACGACGTGCTCGCCGAGATCAACGAGCGTGTCAAAGTGCACGAACGGGTGCTCGTCACGGTGCTGACCAAACGCATGGCCGAACAACTCACCGAATTCCTGGCGGATCACGGTGTGAAAGTGCGCTATCTGCACAGCGATATCGATACGGTCGAGCGCGTGGAAATCATCCGCGATTTGCGCCTGGGGTCTTTCGATGTGCTCGTCGGGATCAACTTGCTGCGGGAAGGGCTGGATATTCCGGAAGTGTCATTGGTCGCGATTCTCGACGCTGACAAGGAAGGTTTCCTGCGTGCCGAGCGCTCGCTGATTCAGACGATCGGCCGGGCGGCCCGGAATGTGAACGGCAAGGCGATCCTTTACGGCGACAACATCACGGATTCCATGAAACGCGCGATTGGCGAGACGGAACGCCGGCGCACGAAGCAGATCGCGCACAACCTCGCGATGGGCATTACGCCGCGCGGCGTGACGAAGCGGATCAAGGACATCATCGACGGCGTGTACAACGTCGACGACGCTCGCGCCGAGCTGAAGGAAGCGCAGACGCGTGCGAAGTTCGAGGACATGTCGGAAAAGCAGATTTCGAAGGAAATCAAGCGCCTCGAAAAGCAGATGATGGATCACGCGAAAAACCTCGAATTCGAGAAAGCGGCGCAGACGCGCGACCAACTGTCGCTGCTGCGTCAGCGTGTTTTCGGCGCGAACGTGAGCGACCATCCATAAGCTGATGTGGCAACGCAGTACCTGGCAGCGGGCCCCGAGCCCGCTGTTTTTATGTGGACAACCCATGCTGGAAAACACCGAAAACCCTTGTCGCCACGAGGCTTTGTTTCGCGGTGTCGAATTGTTAGCCATTTCGATCGGTGCTAAACTTCCCAATCATTGAGAATGGTTCGTATTAACTTTCGGATCGGGATCTCATCCGGGATTTCTTATGCCAGCGCTGGGGCGTTGGCGAAACAACCGTGTCGGATCGGAAGCATCGATCAATAACAACAAGGAGTTACGGATGAAGGTTTCAACTTTGGTACGCGGCTCGGTAGCTGCGGTCGCTTTTGCGGCAATGGCGTCGGCATCGGCAGCGGAATATCCGATCGGCAAGCAGAATGTCCAGAACGGCATCGAAGTAGGCGCCGTTTATCTGCAGCCGATCACGATGGAACCGGAAGGCATGATGCGCAAGGCATCGGACTCGGACATTCACCTCGAAGCCGACATCCACGCGGTGAAGAACAACCCGACCGGCTTTGCGGAAGGCGACTGGATGCCTTACCTGCAAGTCACGTACGAACTGACCAAGGTTGGCACGACACAAAGCATCAAGGGCGACCTGATGGCCATGGTTGCGAACGACGGCCCGCACTACGGCGACAACGTGAAGCTCTTCGGCCCGGGCAAATATCACTTGAAACTCAACATTGCGCCGCCGATGCAAACCGGCCACATGGCGTTCGGCCGTCACGTCGACAAGGAAACCGGCGTGGGTCCGTGGTTCAAGCCGTACACGATCGAGTATGACTTCCCGTTCGCCGGTATCGGCAAGAAGGGTGGTTATTAAACATTCAAGCGGTCGTGAAGTTGGACTCAGGTGTCCGGCGCAACAGGTGCACTTGATCTGCACTTTGTGCCGGACGCCGCAGCCAGGATGGATGCATGAAACGTAAATACAGATTGATCGCGGCGTCGCTCGCGATCACTGCAGGCTGGTTTGGAAGCGCGGCTTCAGCGCAAGCGGCCGATCTCCCGACTTTCAAGCTGGAGCTGAATGACGGCAAGCTGAATCCCGCGCGTATCGAAGTACCCGCGGGCGTGCGCTTCAAGATCGAAGTCCACAACGTCGGCAAGGGCGCGGCAGAGTTCGAGAGTATCCAGTTGCGCAAGGAAAAAGTGCTCGCGCCGGGCGCCGACTCGTTTGTCGTGATCGCGCCGCTGGACAAGGGCGAATACAAGTTCTTCGATGATTTCCATCAGTCGGCGCAAGGCGCCATCGTTGCGAAGTAGTGGTTGCATCGGCTAGTTAAGCGGGAGAGAAGGTAATGGGTCAGGTTCTTTTCATCGTGTGGCGGGAGAGCGTCGAGGCGCTGCTGGTCGTGGGCATCCTGTACGCATGGCTGAAAAATGGCGACGCCGACGCGCGTCGCGGCATTCCCTATCTGTGGGCCGGCGTGGTTGTTGGCTTGCTGGCCGCCGTTGCGCTGGGCGCGGCGCTGGTGGGTTTCACGGAAGTGCTCTCCGGCGACGCGCAGGATTATTTCCAGACCGGCATGGTTCTCGTGGCGTGCGTGCTGATCGTGCAGATGGTGCTGTGGATGAAGCACCACGGGCGTTCAATGAAACGCGACATGGAAGCGTCGCTGCAGAAAAGCAAACAGGACGCGAACTGGTGGGGCGTGACGCTGCTGGTCGCGCTCGCGATTGCGCGCGAAGGCAGCGAGACGGTGATTTTTCTTTACGGCCTGGGTTTCGGGCAGTCGGGTCACGTCGATTCAATGCAATATCTTGCTGTCGTGATCGGTCTTGGACTGGCGTTCCTCACGTTCTATCTGCTGCAGCTTGGCGGCAAGATCTTCTCGTGGCGGCTCTTTTTCCGCGTGACTGAAATCATGCTGCTGTTTCTCGCGGCTGGCCTGTTCGAGACCGGCGTGGACAAGCTGATCGACAAGGAAATCCTGCCCGTCGTGGTGAACCAGGTCTGGAATACGTCCTGGCTTCTCGATGACTCCAGCACCTTCGGCTCACTGGTCGCGACGCTCACGGGTTATCGCGCGCATCCGGCCGGCATGAATTTGATTGCGTACGCGGTCTACTGGGTCGTGATCTTCCTGCTGCTGCGCCGCTCGAAGAACCGTATGGCGCAAAAACCGGCGAGACGCCCAGCATGAGCGATGTCCTGAATCGGCCCGGCCGGCTTCAACAGGCCGGGCAATGGATGCAACAGCACGGCAGCATGATCCGCGCAATCCAGTGGGTTGTGGTGCTGTTCTATGCATTCCTGATTCTGGTTCCTGCGGTCATGCCGTTACCCGACAACACTGCGCACATCTGGAACAACCTGACGGTCGCGGCCCAGTTCGTGTTCTGGGGCATCTGGTGGCCGTTCGTGTTGTTGTCCATGGTGATGCTCGGCCGCGTCTGGTGCGGCGTTTTGTGTCCTGAAGGGGCGTTGACGGAGTTCGCGAGCAAGTTTGGACGAGGCTGGGCAATCCCGCGCTGGTTGCGCTGGGGCGGCTGGCCGTTCGTCGCGTTTGGCATCACGACCATCTACGGCCAGATGGTCAGCGTTTATCAATATCCGAAAGCCGTCCTGCTGGTGCTCGGCGGATCGACCCTCGGCGCGATGATCATCGGCGTGTTGTATGGGCGCGAGAAGCGCGTCTGGTGCAAGTACCTGTGCCCGGTGAACGGCGTGTTTTCGTTGCTGGCGCGGCTTGCGCCGTTCCACTTCAAGGTCAACGAGGACGCGTGGCGCAAGTCGTATAAAGAGGGTGAGCACGGGCATCGGGTGATTCCGGTGAACTGCGCGCCGCTCGTGCCGCTGCGCGCCATGAAGGGTGCGTCGGACTGCCATATGTGCGGGCGGTGCAGCGGTCATCGCGATGCAATTGCGCTGACGTGGCGCTCGCCGTCGTCGGAGATCGTCAAACTCGGCGATAAACAAGCAAACCCCTGGGACACGGCGCTGGTGCTGTACGGCTTGCTGGGCATCGCGATTGGCGCGTTCCACTGGAGCGTCAGCCCGTGGTTCATCCAGTTGAAGCAGATCTTCGCGGGCTGGCTGATCGATCACAACATTCTCTGGCCGCTCGATACCAACGCGCCCTGGTTCCTCTTCACGCATTACCCCGAGCAAAACGACGTATTCTCGTGGCTCGACGGCAGCATGGTGATTGGTTATATCGTGGTGACGGGTCTGGTTTATGGCACGGCGCTGCTCGGGCTGCTTGCAGCCGGCACGCGCATGCTCGGCCGGTTCGAGTTCACTCGATTGCATCATCTGACGCAGGCACTGATTCCCGTGGCCGGCGTGGGCGTGTTTCTCGGTTTGTCGGCGACGACGGTTTCGTTGTTGCGCGCCGAGCACGTGCCGCTCTGGTGGGTCGCGGACCTGCGCCTGGGATTGCTCGGCGTTGCGAATCTGTGGAGCGCGTGGCTGGCCTGGCGGGTTATCGGAAGGTACATTCCCGGCCGCGTGATGTCGCGTGGCGTTGCCGCGATGCTGTGGTTCGTCGCGGCGCTCGCCGTTGTCGATAGTGCGTGGTACCTGATGTTCTGGGGCTTCTCGCGGTAACCTTGCGGGTATTCACAACTACAACCCCGGAGGTGACTCAATGAGAACGAAACCTGTATTGACCGATGAAGACGTAAAGATCATCGCGGCCGCCGCTGAAGCGCATGCGCTTGCGAACAAGTGGAACGTGACGATTGCTGTGGTCGATGACGGCGGTCACCTGCTGCATCTTCACCGGCTTGAGGGCGCGGGTCCGAGCACGGCCGAAATGGCGACGGGCAAGGCGCGCACGGCGGCAGTCGGCCGGCGCGAAACGAAACTCTACGAAGACATGATCAAACAGGGTCGTGTAGCGTTCCTGAGCGCGCATATGACAGCGATGCTTGAGGGCGGCGTGCCGATCCTGGTCGGCGCGGACATCGTTGGTGCGGTTGGTGTTTCGGGCGTGAAGTCGGATCAGGATGCTGCGGTGGCGAAGGCGGGTATCGCGGCGCTGGGTCTCGAAAGCGTCTGATCGGAAGGTCTTGCGTTCATCGCGCTGAAGCTGACAAAAAAAGCACGTTTTCATTGCGAAAACGTGCTTTTTGCCTTGTTGACCGTGCTTTTGACAAGCACTCGCCGGGAACCAAAAAAAGCGGCTTCGCTGGCTATCGACGACTGGCTGGTGTTTGCACGAAGGGGTCTAAATTCTCGCGTGCAAGCCGTCGTGGCTGGCTAGTGCCAAACACCTCTCGAAGAGGTGGTCCCCACAATACTCGGTACTGAAATTCGGTTTTGCGTGTTACTTCGTGAGAATCAGCTTGCCCAGGCGCGTGGCGCGCAACTGATACGTCTCACCGTTATGCATGATGCTGATATGACTCTGTCCTTGCAGCAACGCGTCGCTGCGCAGCGTGCGTTCGCCGCTCTCGGTGGGAACAGCCGATGCCGGGCGCGCCGTTGTCACCGCCGCCGTGCGCGGCCGGGCGATGGTCGCAGCAGCGGAACGCTCGACTGGGCGACGCAGCCGAAGCGTGTTGGAGCGCAGGATGTCGGTCATGTCGAGGAGTCCGTTCGTTGAGTCGATGGAGTAATCTTAATGATAACCATTCTTATTTGCAACAACGATGTCTTCATCGATTTTACGTTTCGATAGTCATCGGTTTCCTATCGAAACGTCGTGCAGTTTTAATGCAGCGGCCCTGCGAGTTTGTTGCCGTGCGCGAACTGACGAATCAGCCTGACGGTATCGATATCCGCTTCCCTGTATGCCGACTTCACGATCTCCTGCGTCTGCAGCGCGTCAGGGCTGGCGTTGGGATCATCGGCGACGGGCAAGGTGGTGGCGTACGTGAAACGCAGGAATAGCTGAAGCTCGTCCGGCTGTTCAATCGCCATGGTCAGCGAGCCACCTACATGTTCCTCCGTCGGCAGAATGTCGTAGCGCACGCTGCTTTCGGGAATCAGCGTCACGCGATCGCGCACGCGCGCCTGGCCGTAATGCAGTTCACGTTCGATCACATCGCCTTCACGCGACAGGATTGCGCAGCGATCCAGGCCGATCACGAACAGTTGCGGCTGTTCTGCGCGCAGCACGAGCCCTTGCCACACCTGTTCGCGCGTCATTGCTTCCACGAACGGATTGAGCGGATCGTTGATCTGGATAAGGTGTTCGAAATTCAAAACGACGGTTTCCTTGAGATGATCGTTGAATGAATGGATCGCATGCTTTCAAAGAGGCGTGAGCCCGGAGTTGATCGCGATCGAACCGGAGAGGATCTTGTGCACGGGGCACGCATTCGCAATTTGCAAAAGGCGTTCCCGTTGAGTGCTGTCCAGCTCGCCCGTCAATTTGATCTGGCGGTCGATCACCGTGGCTTCCGGCGGCGTGGACTGATAGGTGAGGGTGACGTGAACGGCTTGCAGCGGCCAGCCCTTGTGCTTCGCGTACATCTTCAGCGTGATCGTCGTGCATGCACCCAGGCTCGAGAGCAAAAGACCGTGCGGAGTCGGACCGGTATCGGCGCCGCCGTGCGATGCCGGTTCGTCGCCGAGCCATTCATGCGTGCCGTCGCTCAATGCAACCTGAAAATCCTCGGCGCCGATACTGGCGCTGACAACCGGCGACACAAACTTCTCGGACATGCGGTACTCCGTTTGGGTTAGACAAAGCGCCGTCCGACAATTGGACACAAGAAAACGGCGCGGCACGAAGACTATTGTGACGCAAATAGTGTCCTTCGTGCCGCGCCGGTGAAACAGAGGCCTGGTCGGTCGATCAGTGGTTGATCGCGCCCATTCTTCCTGCCTGATAGTCCACAACGGCCTGACGGATCTCGTCTTCCGTGTTCATCACGAACGGACCATAGCGCACGACCGGCTCTTTCAGCGGCACACCACCAAGCAGCAGCAATTCGAGGGGCTCATCGCCGGCAGTGAAGCTGACCGTTTCGCCATCGTCGGCGAAGACGATCATCTGGCGCGCCTTGATCGGCTGTTTATCGGAGCCGTAAAAGCCATCGCCCGATAACGCATAACCGAACACGCGGAAATCCTTCGGCACGGGCTGCACGACCGATGCTCCCGGTTGCAGCGAGAAATGCTGATAAAGAATGGGCGTCCGCGTTTCGATAGCCGCCTTCACGCCCAGCGCTTCGCCCGCGATCACCTTCACGCGTACACGCCCGTCCTCGCTCACGCCGACCGGAATGCTCGCCGATGAAATCTCCTGATAATGCGGCGGAATCATCTTGTCGCGCTTCGGCAGATTCACCCAGAGTTGCAGCCCGTGCACGCGGCCCCCGGTGCGCGTGAACTCCGGATCGGGCATTTCGCTATGAACGACGCCGGAGCCCGCGGTCATCCATTGCACATCGCCCTGACGCAGCGTGCCCGAATGGCCCGCCGAATCCTTGTGCCCGAACTGGCCTTCGAGCACATAAGTAACGGTCTCGAATCCGCGATGCGGATGGTCAGGCGCACCTTTGGCCTCGCCCGGGGCGTAATCGACGGGGCCCATTTCATCCAGGAGCAGGAACGGATCGAAGTCCATCAACAGCCGCGTGGGAAACGGCCGATGCACGACAAAACCGCCGCCCTCCACCGTGCGAAGCGCGGGAATAGTGCGTTCAATACTGCGTGTGGTGTCCATTTTCGTCCTCACTTTGACCGGTCCGGATAGGGCGCCAGCCAGTGATTAGCGCCAAATTCAAAACATGGAGCTATTATATGGACCGTATTCCAGGGAAAAAGCCGTTCATCCGCAATGCATTGTCCCACCACTGAAACAACCAGAACATCGATCCCGCGCCCGCATGAAACCTGACTCGCACGACCTCAATGATCTGATGTACTTCTCGTACGTGGTCGAGCACGGCGGGTTTTCGGCGGCCGAACGCGTGCTGGGCATTTCGAAGTCACGGTTGTCACGGCGTGTATCGGAGCTGGAAACATCGCTTGGCGTGCGGCTGATGCAGCGGTCCACCCGCAAGCTCGCGCTGACTGAAGCCGGGCAACTGTTCTATCAGCATTGCAAGGGCATGCTCGCCGAGGCGCAAGCAGCCGTCGATATCGTTCATAGTCTTCGGGATTCTCCGCGCGGTAGCGTGCGCGTGAGCGTGCCGGTGACGATTGCGCAGACGTTTTTGTCGGCGGTGATTCCGGATTTTTTGCATCGATACCCCGAAGTTCGCGTCGTCATGAGCGTGACGAATCGCGTGATCGACCTGTTCGAGGATCCCGTCGATGTCGCCCTGCGCGTGCGCTCCGAGCCGCCGGTCAATTCGACCATAGTCGCGCGGCCGTTGTGGCGCACGGAGCAGATGCTGGTTGCTGCGCCGTCGCTGCTCAAGCCCAATGCGCCGCCGCTCGCGCCGTCGGAACTGGCGCAATTCGATAGCATCGATGTCCCGTCGAGCGACGGTCGCCATGTATTTCGGATGATCGCGCCCGATGGCACGCGCCATGAGTTCGAACACGAGCCGCGCCTGGTCACGGCGGATCTGGGCATGATCCGTGAAGCCGTGCTGCGCGGTGTGGGTATCGCGGCGTTGCCGGAGATGTTGTACGGCGCGGCGCTGCGCACGGGCCAGATGTCGCCCGTCATGCCGGGCTGGACGTTCCCGACGCCGCAGTTGTACGCGGTGTTCTTGTCGCGCCAGGGAATGGTCCCGGCGATTCGCGCGTTCGTTGACTTTCTGGTGGAGTCAATCAACGACGGCGATCGCTTTCCCGGAGAATGTCCTCTCCCGGTTGAGGCCGCTCACGAAACAGTGTGACTAAACGCTAAGCCGCTGCAAGTTTCTGACATTGAAGCGTGCACTTGCGATGCAGAGATTCAATCGGCGCTTGCTTGAACGGGGCGTAGCGCGGCGCTATATTGAAATCTCTTCGCTAAGGAGCTGCTTATGCGAAAACTCACGGCCACTTTTATAGTAGGCCTGATAGGGCTAATCGCGCTGTCCGTGTCGAGCACGGCTGTCGCATGTGGCGATGCTGCGGGATCGGGCTACTCGACCCCAAAGTAACCGCTAGCCCGAATGTGCCGCGCGCACACAAAAAAAGGCCTTCATCGTCGCGATGAAGGCCTTTTACTTTGGGCTCTCAAGACTTACTTCGCGCCCGCTTTCGGCTCGGTCACAAAACCAATTTTCGATAACCCGCCGCCTTGGGCGGCCGACATCACATCGGCAACCCGCTCATACGGCACCTTGCGGTCCGCGCGCAAACGCAATTCCGGCTGCGGCGTCTGTTTCGATGCATTGGCGATTCGCGCTTGCAGGGCGTTATCGTCGACTTTTTCATCGTTCCACAGTACCGTGCCGTCCGCTTCCACGGCGACATCGACGTGTGCCGGCTTGGTGTCCTGCGGCTGGCTGCTCGCCTTGGGCAAATCGATTTTCACCGCGTGATTGATCGCGGGAATCGTAACGAGAAAGATGATCAGCAGAACCAGCATGACGTCGACGAGCGGCGTCATGTTGATCTCGCTCATCATGCCGTCGTCCTCGTCGCTGGAGAAAGGGCTCATGGCCATGACGACGTCCCCTTAGCTCACACGCGATGCAGGCTTGACGGCCGACGGCGTGCCTGCAGCGTTTTGCGTAGCGAGGCGCAAACCATCGCCGCGCTTGCTCGAAGCCAGCTTCGTACCCGTCACGAAGAACGCATGCAGGCCGTGCGCAAAGCGGTTCAGCTTCGTCACGATTGCCTTGTTCCAGCGCGTCAATGCGTTATAACCGAGCACCGCCGGAATCGCGACGAACAGGCCGAACGCCGTCATGATCAGCGATTCGCCAACCGGTCCCGCGACCTGGTCGATCGACGTCTGTCCTGTCGCGCCGATGGTCAGCAGCGCGTGATAGATACCCCACACCGTGCCGAACAATCCGACGAACGGCGCGGTACTGCCAATCGATGCCAGCACGGCAAGCCCTGCCTGCATGCGGCCGACGCCTTCGTCCATGGTGTCTTTCAGGCAGCGCGTGATCCAGTCTGATACATCCATGCGGTCGTGCAGATGCGGTTGCGTCTGGTGATGATGGTCGGCCGCGTCCTGGCCGGAGAGGGCGAGCGCGAGGAACGGGTTGTCCTGTGTCTTGGCCGAATGGTTGCTGAGCTTCTTGATGCCATCGGCGAAATCGTCGGAATGCCAGAAGGCCTGTTCCGCGTTCTTGGTCAGGCGCTTCAGGCGCAGCACGTTCAAACCCTTCACCACGATCACGGTCCACGACAGCACCGACATGATCGCCAGCGCAAGCGCGATACCCCGCGTGACGAAATCCCCTTGTTCCCAGACGTGGGCCAAACCGTAGCTTTGCATTGCAGTTCCTGTAGATATCTAAAAATTAGGTCGAATTCTTGTGTGCTTGCCGGCGCACGTGCGCTAGTCGTTCAGCCCGAAGACGAACGGCTGGGAATAGGCGGCGCGGATCGCCTCGCCATTTTCCTTGTATGGCTTGCAGGCGCTCGAGCGCATGGCGTCGAGGGCGGCGTCATCGAGCCGCGACGAACCGCTGCTCTTTTTCAGTTCGATGTTCTCGATCTTTCCCGTCAGCCCCACGACGAACTTCACCACCGCCGTACCCGATTCACCTCGACGCCGCGAAAGCGCCGGGTATTCCGGCATCGCGATATTGCATTCGAGATGGGCGACGTCCTTTGGCGCGTTGAGCGACATCGTCGGACGGCCGATTGCCGGCGCGGCCGCGGGTGGCGCTGCAGGAGCCGGCGGCGCGGGTGGCGACGGCGTCGCTTCGGGCGCTGCTGCGGCAATCGTCGAAGGCGCGGTGGTTTCCGGCAGCGGCGTCGGTGCAGCTTTTACGCGCGGCTGGACGGTGGGCTTCAATTTGGGCGTCGGCTTGGGTGGAACCGGTTTCGGAGGCGGAGGCACGGGCGTCGACTGGATGGCTGCGGGCGCGGCAACAGGCTGCGGCGGCGCGGCGCTGATCAGCTCGGCGGTAATCGTCTTCGACTCGACGGGGCGCGGCGACGGCTCGTTGCGCATGGTCAGCGCGATCGCGAGCAGGCCGACGTGAATCCCGACGACAGCAACGCCCGCTGCGATGACGCGCGGGTTGATCGACGAGTTGTCCGTGGTTGCGGGGCCGAAGGCGCTGCCCGGCGTGAGGGAGGAAGACGGCATATCAGCGTGGTTGCACGGCCGCGAAGCCGTACGAACAGCGAAAGCCCATGCAGCATGTAGAACTGGAGGACTTCATTTTCGGAAGATGAGCAGAGAAATAAACAGCGTGGCCACAAAACCGATCAGCAGTTCCATCGTTCCCTCCTTGAATGGGGGTTGGCGTGCTGGCTTGATGTGACCTGGCTTGCGAGCGGAAAACGGAGATTCCCGGGGTTGCACATGATCCACGCTTCACGGCCGGGGCCGTGTTTCGTGGCGCTTCGTCTGAAGACCGCTAGTACGAGGGCTTGCGGCGCCCCTATGCGGCTTTGCGTTCGTAGAACGTCAGCGGCACGGCCTGATGCTGGTCGCCGCGAACGCCGCAATGCGACGCGCATCCGCTTTCCAGCATCACATCACGCACGCTTTCTTCACACTTGCCGCAACACATGGCGACGCCCAGTTCGAATTGCAGTTCGTCGAAGGTGGAAGCGCCGTCGGCGATGGAAGCGCGAATCTTTCTGTCAGAAACTGATTTGCATACACAGACGATCATGGTCAACCGCGATAGCTAACGTTAATGCGAATTATTATCATTCCTTATGCGAGGGTTGGCAATAGGGTGCGTTGGTTTTTTTGGACGCTTGGACGAGACGTATGAGGGACGGGACGGAGACCCTTGATGGACGGGGCTTGTGCTTGCTGACAGCGCGGTGAAACCGCATGCCCGAGAGGGTTTTATCGAGCTGGATAAGGTCAATTTCTGCGAATTCTGCTGCCGGCAGCGTCGTCGCGTCGCACTCGCGAGCGCTCAGGCCCTGCCGGATTCCAGCGCTCGGGTGCGGCGGGACGCAATGACGACCTGCTCGACATCGATATCGAGACCCAGCAGCAACGCCACCAGTTTCTGCTGCATCCGGCCGTCGTTGGTCGAGCAAAAGCGTGGCGCATGCGCATCGCGCGAGGGCGCCGCGCGCATGCCGTGCAGATCCAGCTGCCGTTCGAGTTGCCGCGCGATCGCAACGCTCGTGTCGATCAACGCAAGGCGGTCGCCCGCGATAGAGCGGATGGCCTGATCCAGGAAAGGGTAGTGCGTGCAGCCGAGCACGAGCGTGTCGGCGTTGGCATCGAGCATGGGCTGGATGTAGCTTCTCAGCAGCTCGATCAACTCAGGCGAGTCGATATCGCACCGTTCCACTGCCTGAACGAGCCCATGGCCCGGCTGAAGGATGAAACGGCAATCGGTTGAGTGACGCTCGGCCAGCGCCTGGAAGCGTGCGCTGCGCAAGGTGACGGCGGTTGCCAATACACCGGCCACGCGCGTCTGTGACATCAGCGCGGCGGGCTTGATGCCCGGTTCCACGCCGATCATGGGGATGGGCAGCCGTTCGCGCGCCTGGGCGATGGACTGCGCCGTCGCGGTATTGCATGCGACGACGAGCGCCTTCGCACCCTGCGCAATCAGCCATTCGCCTATAGCCAGCGTCCGGTCGGCTATGAAGTCTTCATCGCGTTCACCGTACGGGGCGTAAAGCGAATCGGCGACGTAGATCAACTGTTCGTCTGGCAGCGCTGCGCGCACGGCGCGCAACACGGACAAACCGCCGAGTCCCGAATCGAAAATGCCGACCGGTGCATTTACGCCAAGCGAGCTCACGTCCGACGCGCTGGCATCGATCGATTCTAAAGAAGAACGAATTGCGTCGAGAGGCATTGCAGCGGCTGTTTTACTCGTTTTCGCCCATCATGGTCTGCTGATAGTTCTGGATGCCAACCTTGGCTACCAGATCGATCTGTGTTTCCAGCCAGTCGATATGTTCTTCGGTGTCATCGAGGATCTTGACGAAGATTTCGCGCGAGATGAAATCGCGAACCGACTCGCAATACGCAATGGCTTCCTTGCACGTGCTTTGCGAAATCTGTTCCAGCTTCAAATCGCACTGCAGGATTTCGAGCGTCTCTTCGCCGATCAACAGCTTGTGCAGGTCTTGCAGGTTCGGCAGGCCATCGAGCATGAAAATGCGCTGGATCAGCCAGTCGGCATGCTTCATCTCGCCGATAGATTCATCGTACTCATGCTTGCCGAGCTTCTCCAGGCCCCAGTGCTTGTACATGCGGGCGTGGAGGAAGTACTGGTTGATCGCCGTCAGTTCGTTCTTCAACTGCAGGTTCAGGTATTCGATCGCTTTTACGTCGCCTTTCATCGTGTTTCCTCGTGGGGCGTTATAGCCTTTTAAACATAACCGCTCGAGTTTAAAAAGCCAATATGAAAAATGGTGTTTTTCCCGTTATTCGCCGGGTTTTGCGTTCATGCGCCAGTTGAATGAGAATGACAACAGTTCTCTTCACAGCGTCCTCAAAATGCAAGAGCCGGGCACGAGGCCCGGCTCTTATCGCTTCCGATTACTGGGGTAGGAGTTTAAACCCTCTACGCCGTTGCGACCGGAATTTTACCTATTTTTGCCTGCCATTCTTTGGGTCCCGTCTGATGCACGGACGTACCGGTTGAATCGACGGCGACCGTCACCGGCATGTCCTGTACATCGAACTCATAAATGGCTTCCATGCCGAGGTCTTCGAACGCGATGACCTTCGCGCCGCGAATCGCCTTCGACACCAGATACGCCGCGCCGCCCACGGCCATCATGTACGCGGCCTTGTGTTTCTTGATCGCCTCGATGGCCGTCGGGCCGCGCTCGGCCTTGCCGATCATCGAGATCAATCCGGTCTGCGACAACATCATGTCGGTGAACTTGTCCATGCGTGTAGCGGTGGTCGGACCCGCCGGGCCGACGACTTCTTCACGCACCGGATCGACCGGACCGACGTAATAGATCACGCGGTTCGTGAAGTCGACCGGCAACTTTTCGCCCTTGGCGAGCATGTCCGCAATGCGTTTGTGCGCGGCATCGCGGCCGGTCAGCATCTTGCCCGAGAGCAGCAGCGTCTGGCCCGGCTTCCATGCGGCGACTTGTTCCTTCGTCAGCGTGTTCAGGTCCACGCGCTGGCTCGTCTCCGTGTTCGCGACCCATTCGACTTTCGGCCATGCATCCAGTGACGGCGTTTCGAGCTTCGCGACGCCCGAACCATCGAGCGTGAAATGTGCGTGACGCGTCGCGGCGCAGTTCGGAATGATCGCGATGGGTTTCGATGCAGCGTGCGTTGGCGCAGCCATGATCTTCACGTCGAGCACGGTGGCGAGGCCGCCGAGACCCTGGGCGCCGATACCCAGCGCATTCACTTTCTCATGCAACTCGACGCGCAGTTCTTCGATCCAGTCCTTCGGGCCGCGTGCGATGACGTCCTGGATATCGATGGCGTCCATCAGCGATTCCTTCGCCATGACCATCGCCTTCTCGGCCGTGCCGCCGATGCCGATTCCCAGCATGCCGGGAGGGCACCAGCCGGCGCCCATCAGCGGCACGGTCTTCAGCACCCAGTCCACGATGGAATCCGACGGGTTCAGCATCGCGAACTTCGTTTTGTTCTCCGAGCCGCCGCCTTTGGCCGCGATCTGGACATCGACCTTGTCGCCGGGAACGATCTCGTAATGGATCACGGCCGGCGTGTTGTCTTTCGTGTTCTTGCGCGCGCCTTCGGGCGGGCTCACGATCGACGCGCGCAGCACGTTGTCCGGGTTCAGGTAACCGCGGCGCACCCCTTCGTTGATCATGTCGGTGACGCCCATGGTGGCCGAACCTGACTCACTCGCCCACCGCACGTCCATGCCGACCTTCACGAACACCGTGACGATGCCCGTGTCCTGGCAAATCGGACGATGGCCTTCGGCGCACATGCGGCTGTTCGTCAGGATCTGCGCGATGGCGTCCTTCGCGGCCGGACTCTCCTCGAGTTCGTACGCGCGGCCGAGCGCCTGGATGTAGTCGAGCGGATGGTAAAAGCTGATGTGCTGCAGCGAATCCGCAATGCTCTGGATCAGGTCTTCCTGCTTGATGATGGTCATGGCTTGAACGTTGTGGGGACGGGCTAGATTGGGACTTTTTTTAGAAACTTCATCGTGACGTTTTGGTGCTTTCAGCGGCGCTTTGATTGGCGCTCGACCGGTGCTGCTTCGACTTATTCGTGTGCCTTTGCAGGCGCTTCATGAAAGTGCTCAGGATGCGTGTGCGTGGTCAGGCGGTCGACCCACGCCATGATCAGCGCGGATGCGAGGAACGCGATGTGGATCAGCACTTGCCACATCACCGCGTGTTCCGAGTACTGGTCCGGATTGATGAACGTCTTCAGCAAGTGGATTGACGAAATGCTGATCAGCGCCATCGACAGTTTGACTTTCAGCACGCCGGCATTCACATGATCGAGCCACTCGGGCTGGTCGGGATGACCTTCCACGCCGAGCCGTGAGACGAACGTCTCATAACCGCCGACAATCACCATGATCAGCAGGTTCGAGATCATCACTACATCGATCAGGCCGAGCACGACCAGCATGATGTTGGTTTCGTCGAGCGTCGTCATGTGGGTGACGAGGTGCCAGACTTCCTTCAGGAACAGCACCACGTAGACCGCTTGCGCCACGATCAGGCCCAGGTACAACGGGACCTGGAGCCAGCGGCTCATGAAAATGACGACGGGGAGCGGCTTCATCGGACGCCGGGGTAAAGGGGTGCCGGGGATGTTCGGGGATGCGGACATGAGCGGTGCCGGGTCGGTGAATGAAATGATCGGATCAGTAATGGGGTCCGGTCGGAGGCTTTGGACGCGCGAACAGCGGGCTCATGGTCAGAACCAGCGCTAAAAACCAGAAAAGTCCGACATTGTAGCGCGATGAAGCGACCGGCCTGCGGGTCATCCCCAGGCGGGAGCCGTCAGGAAGTCATCGGCGGCGTGGTCTTCGTTTTCAGGCTCGCAAGCACGATCCCCGCGACCACGCAGGCGAGCGCGATACCGTGCGCGGCCGTCGGACGTTCGCCCAGGAACACGATGCCGTAAAGCGCCGCTGCGATCGGCAGAAGTCCGGAGAAGACGCCGGCCAGACTGCCATCGACGTGACGGATGCCTTTCATCCACAGCCAGAACGAAAAGATGCTCGCCGACAACCCGTACCACAGCACGAGGGTCCAGACGCTCAGGGTGACGCTCGCGTAGTCGAAGCTGAGCAGCGCCGAAAAGCCCAGCGGCAGCATCAGCAGGAAACCAAAGAAATGCGTGTAGGCGCAGATATCGATGGCCGGAAGCGTCTGTGTCAGGCGCCGCGAGAGGATCACGTAGAACGATTCGCAGCAGACCGCGCCGAGCACCATCAGGTTGCCGATGAGCGAGCCGTCCGAATGTGCGCGACCCGCTTCATGTGCGCCCCCCGCGCCGCTCGTGCTCTGTGCGACGTTGATCACGACCACGCCGGCGATTGCGAGCGCGATGGAAATCAGCGCGCGCCCGTTCGGACGTTCCTTGAGAAACAACCAGGAGAACACCGCGACGACCGCCGGAATGGTGCTCGTGATCACGCCCGCCGCGACGGCGCTCGTGCGCTGCACGCCATTGAGCATCAGGAGCGTGAACATGAAGGTGCCGAACAATGCTTGCAGGAACAGGTTCGCCCATTCGCCGCGCTGAACCTTTCGCATTTTCGACGGACGCAGCAGCGGCCAGAGCACTGCCATCGCGATCACGAAGCGCAGCAGCGCGAACAGCGGGACGGGGATGAAAGCGACGATCGACTTGCCGACGCCGACATTGCTGCCGACCAGCAGCATGGCCGCGATGAGATAGAGCGCGTAACGATTCAAGCTGGAATCCGGACGACGAGTTCAGTTAACATGCTTATTGCCTTGGCTCTGGCAGCGCTCGCTTGCAAAGGGCATCATTGTATTGGCGCGCGGCGAGGGCGCATTGTAAAAGCGCCGGCAAGTACGTGTATACCCCGTGGCCTTTGATTGCAGTGCGTAAGTAGCGGGTAAGCCGCGGAGCTTATCTTCGCCGGTGAAGCATTCGCAAGGTAAGGATTGAACCTGAATGCGCGCATGCTGCGCTGCATCGTAAGTGACCGAACCGAAGAACCGCAGATTCCAGAATCACCATCAAAGAAGAGGTTGTCGATGTCCGCGATTGAATCCGTACTCCAGGAACGCCGTATTTTCCCGCCATCGGCCAAAGCGTCCGAAGGCGCCGCGATTTCCGGCATGGACGCATACAAGGCTTTGACGTCCGAGGCCGAACGCGATTACGAAGGTTTCTGGGCGCGTCTCGCGCGCGAAACGCTCAGTTGGCACAAGCCGTTCACAACGGTTCTCGATGAATCCAATCCGCCGTTCTACAAGTGGTTCGAGGATGGCGAGATCAATGCGTCGTACAACTGCATCGACCGGCATGTGGAAGCGGGCAACGGCGAGAAGCGCGCGATCATTTTCGAAGCCGATGACGGCACTGTCACCAACGTCACGTATCAGGACCTGCTGCAGCGCGTGAGCCGCTTTGCCAACGCGCTGAAAAAGCGCGGCGTGAAGAAGGGCGACCGCGTGGTGATCTACATGCCGATGTCCATTGAAGGCGTTGTCGCGATGCAGGCCTGCGCGCGTATCGGTGCGACGCATTCGGTGGTGTTCGGCGGGTTTTCATCGAAGTCGCTCAACGAACGACTCGTTGACGTGGGCGCCGTTGCGCTCATCACCGCCGACGAACAGATGCGCGGCGGCAAGGCGCTGCCACTGAAGAGCATCGCCGACGAAGCCATCGCCGCCGGCGGCTGCGATGCGGTCAGGAGCGTGATCGTGTACAAGCGCACCGGCGGCAAGACGCAATGGCACGAAGGCCGCGACGTGTGGATGCACGAACTCGTCGAGAATGAGTCGGACAAGTGTGAACCGGAATGGGTCAGCGCCGAACACCCGCTGTTCATCTTGTACACGTCCGGTTCCACGGGCAAACCGAAGGGCGTGCAGCACAGCACCGGCGGTTTCCTGCTGTGGGCTGCGCAAACCATGAAGTGGACCTTCGACGCCAAGCCCGACGACATCTTCTGGTGTACGGCGGATATCGGCTGGATCACCGGGCATAGCTATATTGCCTACGGACCGACGGCGATCGGTGCAACCCAGGTCGTGTTCGAAGGCGTGCCCACGTATCCGCATGCCGGGCGCTTCTGGGACATGATCGCGAAGCACAAGGTCACGATCTTCTACACCGCGCCGACCGCCATCCGTTCGCTGATCAAGGCCGCGGAAGCCGACTCCAAGATCCATCCGAAAAGCTTCGATCTGTCGACGCTGCGCATTCTCGGCACCGTCGGCGAGCCGATCAATCCGGAAGCGTGGATGTGGTATCACGAAAACGTGGGCGGCGGGAAATGTCCTGTCGTCGATACCTGGTGGCAGACCGAAACCGGCGGCCACATGATCACGCCGTTGCCGGGCGCGACGCCGCTCGTGCCGGGTTCGTGCACGCTGCCGTTGCCGGGCATCATGGCCGCTGTCGTCGATGAAACCGGTCAGGACGTGCCGAACGGGCAGGGCGGGATTCTGGTGATCAAGCGGCCCTGGCCGTCGGCATTGCGCACGGTCTGGGGCGATCCGGAACGCTTCAAGAAGAGCTACTTCCCCGAAGAACTCGGCGGCGCGTTGTATCTCGCAGGCGATGGCGCCGTGCGCGACAAGGACACCGGCTACTTCACCATCATGGGCCGTATCGATGACGTGCTGAACGTGTCTGGGCATCGGCTTGGGACCATGGAGATCGAGTCGGCGCTGGTATCGAATCCTATCGTGGCGGAAGCGGCCGTCGTGGGTCGTCCCGACGATACAACCGGCGAAGCCGTCTGCGCGTTTGTCGTGTTGAAACGCTCGCGTCCGGAAGGCGATGAAGCGAAGCAGATCGCCAATGAACTGCGCGCGTGGGTGGCGAAGGAAATTGGTCCGATCGCAAAACCGAAGGACATCCGGTTCGGCGAAAACCTTCCGAAGACGCGTTCGGGCAAGATCATGCGACGCCTGCTGCGCTCCTTGGCGAAAGGCGAGGAAATCACGCAGGATGTCTCGACGCTGGAAAATCCCGCGATCCTCGATCAACTCGGCGAAGCGCGTTAATTTATTCGAGTAGTATCTGGCTTGTGCGAACGGCTCCCTGCTTTCAGGGAGCCGTTTTTGTATTTGCTGATTTCTGTTCACGCGCCCCGAACAATGTCGATCCCGATTGCCGCTATCCGACGCATTTGGTAGATAAGCACATGGCTTGCGTCCCACCATCTCCAAACCCTGCAGAGCCGCCGCCCGTGACGGCGGAGATGGCGCGCGCGCATCAGTTGTACTGGCGCACAAACGTCGCGCTGATATCGGTGCTGATGGTTATTGGGTTCGTAGTCTCCTTCGGCATTCCGCTCTTTGCGACGCGCCTCGCCAACGTGCGCTTCGCCGGTTTTCCGCTGCCGTTCTACTTCGGCGCGCAAGGCGCGATTCTTGTGTATGTGGCGTTGATCGTCGTGTATATCGTGCTGATGCAACTCGCCGATGCACGCCTTCAGCGCACGCTTGCGGCCATGACCCTTCGATGAAGCTCAACCATCGCCTGATACGCGCCTACGCGCTTTATACGCTCGGCTTCCTTGCATTCATCTATGTGATGACACGCATCGAACGCGTGACCGGGCCGGGCATGTGGATTGGCTACGTGTTCCTGTTCGTGCCGATCGCCGTGTATGCCGTGATCGGCTTGTTGTCGCGCACGTCCGACCTCGTGGAATATTACGTGGCCGGGCGGCGCGTACCGTCCGCGTTCAACGGCATGGCGACGGCGGCGGACTGGTTGTCGGCGGCGTCGTTCATTGGACTGGCCGGGTCCATCTACGCAACCGGTTACGACGGCCTTGCCTACATGATGGGCTGGACCGGAGGGTATTGCCTCGTTGCGTTCCTGCTCGCGCCGTACGTCCGCAAACTCGCGCGCTATACCATCCCCGATTTTCTCGGCACACGCTTTTCAAGCAACCTCGTGCGCGGCATTGCGGCGTTTGCAGCCATCCTGTGTTCGTTCGTTTATCTCGTTGCGCAGATCCAGGGCATCGGGTTGATTGCATCGCGGTTCATCGGTATCGACTTTGCGATCGGGATCTTTTGTGGACTTGCCGGCATTCTCGTGTGCTCGTTTCTTGGCGGCATGCGCGCTGTCACATGGACCCAGGTCGCGCAGTACATCATCCTGATCAGCGCCATGTTGATTCCCGTCTCGATGATCGCGCATCGCGAAGGGCTTGGATGGCTGCCGCAACTTTCTTATGGGCACTTGCTCGAGCGCGTGGAATCGCTTGAACGTCAAGTCGCAGGTTCGCCCGAGGGGGCGAACGTTCGCGATGCTTATCGGCGCCAGGCGCAGCAGATCCAGGCGCAGATCGATCAGTTGCCGGCATCGTTTCGCACGGAACAGGCGCGCCTTACCGATGAAATCGCCGACCTGCGCCGGCACAACGGTCCTTTGCGCGATATCGGCGAACGTGAGCGCGAGCTGGCGTCTTTTCCGAAGGACGCTGCTGATGCTGCGATCCAATGGACACGCGATCGCGATGCCATGCTGGAACGCGCCGCGCCGCCAGTTCCGATGGCCCAGGCCTTCCCTCCATCCGACGATGAAAACGCCCGGTTTCACAGGCGCAATTTCCTGTCGTTATTGCTGTGCTTGTCGCTGGGAACGGCGAGTTTGCCGCACATCCTGACGCGCTATAACACGACGACATCGGTTGCATCGGCGCGGCGTTCGGTCGGCTGGACGCTGTTTTTTGTTGCGCTGTTTTATGTCACCGTGCCCGTGCTCGCCGTGCTGATCAAGTACGAAATGCTGACTGGCATTGTCGGGCACAAGTTCGCCGATCTGCCGACGTGGGTCATGCAGTGGCGCAAGGTCGAGCCGTATCTGATTCGTATCAGCGACGTGAACGGCGATGGCATCGTGCGCTGGGCCGGCATTCAGATGCAGCCCGATATGGTCGTGCTTGCTGCGCCGGAGATTGCGGGTTTGCCATATGTGATGTCTGGGTTGATTGCGGCGGGTGCGCTGGCCGCGGCGCTTTCCACCGCCGATGGTTTGTTGCTGACGATCGCGAACGCGCTTTCGCACGACGTCTACTACTGCATGGTCGACAAGAACGCGAGCAGCCAGAGGAGGGTGACGATATCGAAGATATTGTTGCTGGGGGTCGCGTTGTTTGCTTCTTATGTGGCGTCGCTCAATACGGGGAATATCTTGTTTCTGGTCGGCGCGGCGTTTTCGCTGGCGGCGTCAAGCCTGTTTCCGGTGCTGGTGCTCGGTGTGTTCTGGAAGCGGACGACGAAGCTCGGTGCGGTTTGCGGGATGCTGGCCGGGTTGGGCGTTTGCGTTTATTACATCGTTTCGACTTATCCGTATTTCACGCAGATCACGGGGTTTGCGGGCGCGAGGTGGTTTGGGATCGAGTCGATCAGTTCGGGGATGTTCGGGGTGCCGGCGGGGTTTCTGGTGGCGGTGGTCGTGAGTCTGTGCGACCGGAAGCCGGATGCCTATACGCGGGCGCTGGTCGATTACATCCGGCATCCGTGAGGGCGGGGGAACGTAAAAAACCCGCGTCGGCACGAGGCTCGATGCGGGTTTTGGCGCTGCTCAACTATGCGAAACGTATTCTGGCGGAGAGACGGGGATTCGAACCCCGGTTAGGTTTGACCCTAAACACGCTTTCCAGGCGTGCGACTTAAACCGCTCATCCATCTCTCCAGCAAGTCGCGGATTATAGCAAACTCGCGCGATCGCGCCAGCCCCTTGTGCGACAGGACTTTCTGCAGGCGCAAACGCCGGTCAGAATCTCCGGTCAGCGTTGCCTGCCTGCCTCGCGCGGAGATGCCAGTCTTTAATCAAACGGCAGCAATAGGATATTTATGAAATCAACTTGTTGCTTTTCGTAACCCATGGGGTTACAATTTAGCAATGATCAAATCGTTCAAACATAAAGGGCTTGAGCGCTTTTTTAAGACGGGCAGCCAAGCTGGGATACAGGCAATTCATGGCAAACGTCTTCGCTTGGTCTTGGCATTGTTGAACGACGCCATCGACATTGACGATATCGATGCCCCCGCGCTCAGGCTACATCCCTTGAAAGGCGATTTAGCCGGGTTCTGGGCCGTGACCGTACAAGCAAACTGGCGGGTCATTTTCCAATTCGAGAATGGCGACGCGTACATAGTTGATTACATCGACTATCACTAATCGAGAACATCATGCGCATGCATAACCCGCCGCATCCCGGCGAAATACTTTCAGAGTTGTGGCTTGAGCCGCTGGAACTGTCCATTACTTACGCCGCTGACGGTCTGGATGTGTCACGCAAGACGTTGTCCGAGATCGTGAATGGACGCGCTGCAGTCAGTCCTGAAATGGCGATGCGACTCGAGATAGCGTTTGGGAAGAGTGCGGAGTCTTGGCTGGCTCATCAGGCCGCGTTTGACCTTTGGCAGGTTGACCAGAAGAAAGACTCGCTGCGTGTTCAGAAATTGAATCGCGGCCGCGCGGACATGCAGTAGGCTGCTGGTCGCGCGAGCCCATTCGTCGGCAGCCAAGCCGTCGTTTCATGCCATAAAAACGAAGGTGGGTCGGCATAGTATGGCGTCGCATGTAGCGATTCCTTGAGCTAACGGGTTCTGCCTCTTCCGCAGTTCATTTTTTGCCCAAGCGGGGGCTCCAATAGTTTACTCACTGCTGGTCTTCTTTGCTTTTGCTGGCATTCGTGTTCTTGTCTTTTCTGTTGGCAGCAAACTTGTCAGGGCCTGATAGCGCTCGAACAAGAAGGCAACCCGCAATGCATCGGCTCGACCAGACTTGTATTGATAAGCGGCATCCACGGCGCGGTCGTTTACTTCATGAGCTTTGCGCAACTCGATGGGCATGGTCAACGGATCATATAAGTCAGCGAGCGATGAATCCGAGTGAAGTGCCCTCGCATTCAGAATTCCTTGACCGGTGGCCTCAAGTAGCAGTCGTTGTTCATCAGTTGGTTCCGGCCAAGGAAAGTTGTTGTAGACGATGGTTGCGGAATAGCGATAATCGCTTTTCAGCCGGCCACATACTGCGCGCATCCATGCGTTGTGCATTGTGCTGTTTAGGATAGCGAAGTGGAAGTTTGTAGCTTTCGGCATAGTCAGAACCAAATTGGTCGCGACAACATCTGGCGCAACATATCCGATTGGAACAAAGTCGCGACGTTCAGATGAAACGTTTGGTATCAACAAGTAGGGCGAGGACGGTTGCCGTATTTTTTGAAATAGCGCCGGCGTGCCGGCATCTCTCTGGGTCTGCAAGTCAACGCTTGCGAGACGCATCTTTCTCACAGCTTCTACGCGTCGGTACACGTCGGAGACGGATCGAAGGTCTGCTGGAGAAACATTAACTAGCCACAGGCACCAACGGGGCAGATTGTTGATGAACTCTTCGGCGCCCATTAGACGGCGAATCCATCGTTCCGACCTTGGTTGGGACAAAATCAATGCTGCCCTCTCTTCGTCGGACAAGATCAGATTGCCGCCCTCGGTGGGCTTGCTCCCGTTCACAAGTTCGGGCACCGCACATATAGGCGTGCGCCGGTTGCTTAGAATGATATCGGGCGCGTCCACAAGATATGGATTTATTCGTGTTGCCTGGATAGCGCGTCCACCACTACTGGCTTCAACGGAGTGGTCGTAAATGGTACACAAATCGGGTTGGGACAAGCCAAATCCAATGATGACGCAGTGCACGGCGGCGTTGCCTTTACCCTCGTTCGTCCACCTAAAAGTCCGATGCGCAAAATGGATCTTCATGCCGTGTTTCAAGAGCGTCGGCCACAACACAGAGACTTGTTCGCCCTGCGTAATCGAATTCGTCGATACAAAGGCTGCGTTGATTGCCGAGTTTCCGTTTAGATATTTAAGCGCGAGCACGTACCAAGCAGCAACGTAGTCGAGTACGCCTGCATTCCTAAGGGTGTGACATACCGCGGCTAGATCCGATCTTTGTTCGGAAGTCTGATATGTTTTTCCAACAAAAGGCGGATTACCCATGACAAAGCTGCAACGCGCCGGAGGCAAAACATCTGCCCAATCAAGGCGCAGCGCATTCGCACAATGAATATGCGGCGCATCCATCAACGGCACAGTTGGTCGCGTGTTGCCAAACCGTTCGGCCGCTTCCAAATTCATTTGGTGATCGGTAATCCACAGCGCGACACGAGCAATATGTGCTGCAGCCTGGTCAATCTCAATGCCATAAAACTGGCTGACGCGTACGCGACATAGCGTCGAAACATCAAGTAGACCACGGCCCCGGTCGAAGTCGAACAGTTCCGCAATGACCTCGTTTTCAAGGCGTCGCAACTCGCGGTAAGCGATGACAAGGAAATTGCCACATCCACAAGCTGGATCCAGGAAGTTGAGTGTTGGCAACTTGTCGTAGAGCGATTGCAGGCGCGGCTTGCTGCGCCGTGCTGACTTCAACTCTTGACGAAGATCGTCCATGAATAGCGGGTCGATCACACGCAGGATATTGCGCTCTGAAGTGTAATGGGCACCGAGTTCGCGACGACTCGACTGTCGACTGTCGGATGGTGTGTGCGCTTCCAGCACCCAATCCACCAAAGTTAAGGATTCCGTACATTAAATTATAAATAGATCAAAAACCGCTTGACACACCTCAAAAAGCGCGTCGCGCAGTGAGATTTTTTCCTCATTGGCGACCATGTCTCTTCCCGCTTTTTTTACCGATCTTGCCGCGCGATTGCAGTCGGCCGAGTTTCTCCAAATAGCCCGGCATTCCGAACATCCCGGCGCGTTTACGCGTCATCGCAAGTTGCCCTTGCCCTCTCTGGTCGCGTTACTACTCACCGGCATGCGCATGAGCGTACAGGCTGAACTCGATGTGTTCTTCGCCCATCTACGGCAACAAGCGCAGCTGGTGCGCCACGTCTCTGAGCAAGCCTTCGCGCAAGCGCGCGCCAAGCTATCCTTGCGCGCCCTCCCGCAGCTCAACGACTGGGTGATCGAGCGCGCCGAACATTATGGTTTTATACCGCGCTGGCGTGGTTTGCGACTGGTCGCCGCCGATGCCTCCACCATGCGCTTCGGTCTGCGGGCCAGCCATGTCAAGCGCGCGGCGCTGGCCGATCAAATCGCCTTTGGCCTGTTTCTCCCCGGCGCCGAATTGATGCTTGCCGCCTCGCTGCACAGCGTTCATGAGCGTGGCGAGCGGCAGATGTTGTTCGAACATCTCCATCGCCTCTCCAGCACCGATTTGCTGCTCCTCGACCGAGGCTATCCTTGCCGCTGGCTGGTGGCCGTGTTGAACCAGCTTCAACTTCCGTTTTGCATGCGTGTCGATTCCTCCGGGTTTGCTTGCGTGCGCAAATTCCTGCGCTCCGGACTGCTGGAACAGATCGTCACGCTGGGCGCTCCCAATTGCCGCGACGCGCGCGACTACGAGTGCCCGCGCGAACCTCAAACGGTGCGCCTGGTCCGCCACGTCGCCCCGAACGGCAATGTGCGCGTCCTGATGACCACCTTATTCGACTCGGTACGCTTTCCCGCCAGTTGCTTCGGTGACCTCTACCATCAGCGCTGGCGAATAGAAGAAGCATTCAAACGACTCAAGCATCGCCTCAATCTAGAACACGTCTCCGGTCTGTCCCAGCAGGCCGTCGTACAAGATGTCGCGGCCAAGGTCGTGACCGACAACTTGCAGGCATTGACCACGCTGACCGCCCACTGCCACGCCGAACTGCCCGCATCACAGCGCATCAACCGGGCCTATGTCCACACCGCCCTTAAGCCTTTGCTGCCCGCGTTGCTGCTCGGGATGAAGGTCGAAAAACTACTCCATAACGTGCTGCGCCTGGTCGCTCAGCAGACCTATCGTCATCAAGAAAATCTGTCAAAACCACGCAGCAAGAAACCGAAACCCCATAAACCCATGACCCAAAAACATTGTTGATGAAATGTTCTTTTCTTAACTTCGGTGGATTGTTCCAGCACCCCCTGAAACATCGCTCCAAAAATAGCTGGACTGATTCCGCTCCAATCAAGATCTGCGCATTGAATCACCATCTCGCGCATAGCGCTGCTGAACGCGGGAATGCGCGTGCGCTCAGAAAATAGATTTCCGTTGATGTAGCTGAATCCCAAGAGCGCTTCATCTAGATTCGCCTGGCGTTCGTCATCTGGCGTGTCCAGCACATCGAACAACTCAAATAGTCTTGCGCCGGTATCGCGACCATCCTCGCGGGTGCTTTCTATCAGACAACGCATTTGCCCATCGGCACCGAAAATGCCAGTGTCATCAGCGAAGAAACAAAAGAGCAGTCGAGTCAGGAAAAGCTCGAGCTCACGTCCTCTAAAGTTTGATCGCAACAGAGCTTCATGAAGTTTCGAGACCGCGTAGGCCGCTTGTCGATTGACAGGCGATTCCTCCATGATCTTCGGTGACGCAGGACCTTCGAGTAAAAAGCTGAACCAACCAGCCCGCTTTGGCAGATCTTTCAAGGCGCATTCGCTTGTCGTTCCGGACAGCAGGTCGTACAGCCGAAAACGCGCGAAATCGGACGTGACGATGTATCGAGGGCGTTCCCTTTCTGGAAGCGCCATAAAGTAGTCGGCTGCTTGCGTGAAAGCCGAATCCAGATTTTTGTTGCGACTCTTGTGCTCAACAATGAGTAGACCAGGAATAAAGCTATCAATGAAGCCACGAGCCCCGTCTAGTTTGTCTACTGCCTTTTCATAGATCGTCGTGGACTCAGGTCTGATCCCATAGCATTCGTAGAAGCGCGCCCAGAAAAGTTTGGCATCAGCATTCTCACGGGTTGCGTTTTTCCATTGCTGGGAGAATGTCGAGAGGCGTTTTCGAATCTCGTTGAACGATAAATCGCCATTGAAGGCTGCTGGCAAAGCTTCAATGTTAATTGACGTTGTGACCGATTTTTTTTCTCGCTTGCCTCCTCTGTCGGAAAATTCGTCCTTACAAGTACTAAGCCCCAGGTTTGCTTCACCAAAAATGTCAGCACAGCCATCGAATGCGCGTTCTGTCTCGTTCACGACTACGACCTTTCTTATTTTGATTAGGTCGAACATCAAGCCGCAATAACGAGTTCATCTCCATCAGACCAGGCTGAAAGATATTTAAGAAAAATTAATATTTAAGGAAAGATCGCAAATGAAAAGCGCGCCGGACTTCGTGAAGCGCATTGCTGTTTAGTGCTTTGGTTTGTGTGACCGGAGCCCGAAAGTGCTAGTTGTATAACTGTTGAGGACGCGCATTGATCGCCGCGTTGGTCCGTGCGGCGAGGACCAACGAAACTCGATCAAGCTTTCAAATTTGTCCGAAGAACGCACGCGTCCCAGGCATCGGTTCTTCGGGAGCCGATCTCATTGGGTCTTAGGACTCGCTGAAATCGCGCAGTGACGCGCAAATCCAGCGAATCTTTGGCGCAGGGCTACTACCCCCGCAACCCCTTCACTTCCAGCCGGAACTTATGCAGCAACGGTTCCGTGTACCCGCTCGGCTGGGCGCGCCCTTCAAACACCAGTGCCTTTGCCGCCTTGAACGCCAGCGAGGTCTCGAAGTGCCCGGCCATCGGCTGGTAGTACGGATCGCCGTCGTTCTGCGCATCGACCACTTTCGCCATGCGCTCGAACGTTTCGTTCACCAACGCCTCCGACACGACCCCGTGATACAGCCAGTTCGCAATGTGCTGGCTCGAGATGCGCAACGTCGCGCGATCCTCCATCAAGCCGATATCGTGAATATCCGGCACCTTCGAGCATCCCACACCCTGGTCGACCCAACGCACTACGTAACCCAGAATCCCCTGGGCGTTGTTCTCGATCTCCTGGCGAATCTCTGCATCGGACCACTCGGCCTTTTCAACGACAGGAATGGTCAGCAAGCCATCGAGCAACGCGTCACGCGCGCTGTCGTATCCTGTCTTCTCGAGCGCCTGCTGCACGGCCTGAACATCGACCTGATGGTAATGCAGCGCATGCAGCGTAGCCGCCGTTGGCGAGGGCACCCATGCGGTGTTCGCGCCGGCCTTCGGATGAGCGATCTTCTGCTCGAGCATCGCATGCATCAGGTCGGGCATCGCCCACATGCCCTTGCCGATTTGCGCACGCCCGCGCAGTCCCGAACTCAACCCCGCGAGCACGTTATTGCGCTCGTAAGCCGTGATCCATGCCGACGATTTCATGTCGCCTTTTCGCATCATGGGACCGGCTTCCATGGCGGTGTGCATTTCGTCGCCGGTGCGATCGAGGAAACCCGTGTTGATGAACGCGACCCGCGCCGATGCCGCCGCAATGCACGCCTGCAGGTTGACGCTCGTGCGGCGCTCCTCGTCCATGATGCCCATCTTGATGGTGTTTCGCGGCAAACCAAGCAGGTCTTCGACGCGGCCAAAAAGCTCATCGGAGAAAGCGACTTCGGCCGGGCCGTGCATCTTCGGCTTGACGATGTAAATCGAGCCCGTGCGCGAATTAAGCTTGTTTTTCAGGTCGTGCACGGCGCCGAGCGATGTCATCACGGCATCAAGAATGCCTTCCGGAATCTCATGTCCATCGCGATCGACCACGGCCGGGTTCGTCATCAGATGCCCGACGTTGCGAATGAAGAGCAGCGAGCGGCCATGCAGCTTGACCGTCGAGCCATCGGGCGCGGTGTATTCGCGATCGGCGTTCAGGCGGCGCGTGAACGTCTTTCCGTTCTTCGTCACGTCTTCGGCCAGATCGCCCTTCATGAGGCCAGTCCAGTTGCGGTAGAGCTGGACTTTGTCGGCGGCATCGACGGCGGCGACCGAGTCTTCGCAGTCGATGATCGTCGAGACTGCCGCTTCCATCAGCACGTCTTTCACGTGCGCGGAATCCGTCTTGCCGATGGAATCCGCGGCGTCGATCTGGATCTCGAAGTGCAGGCCGTGATGCTTGAGGAGGATGGCCGACGGCGCGTTTGCATCGCCCTGGAAGCCGATGAACTGCTCCGGCGATTGCAACGCTGACGATCCGTTTTTCAGCGTGACGGCGAGCTTGCCGCCTTCCACGCGATACGCGGTTGCATCGGCATGCGAACCGTTCGCGAGCGGCGCGGCTTCGTCGAGGAAAGCACGGGCGCGCGCGATGACCTTCGCGCCGCGAGCCGGGTTGAACTGCCTGGTGCGCTCGGCGCCGTCGGTGTCGGGGATCGCGTCGGTGCCGTAGAGCGCGTCGTACAGACTGCCCCAGCGCGCATTTGCGGCGTTGAGCGCGTAACGTTGATTCGAAAGAGGCACGACGAGTTGCGGGCCGGCCTGCGTCGCGATTTCCGTATCGACGTTCTGGGTCGTCGCTTTCACGGCCGTGCTCGACGGGACGATGTACCCGATGCTTTCCAGGAATCCGCGGTACGCCTTGAGATCACGCACCGGGCCGGGATTCGCCTTGTGCCATGTGTCGAGTTCCGCCTGCAGCCGGTCGCGCTCGGCGAGCAGCGCACGGTTTTTCGGCGCAAGGTCGTGGACGAGGGCATCGAAACCTTTCCAGAACGCTTCGCTTTCGATGCCGACGCCCGACAGCGCCTCGTCATCGACGTACCTGGCGAGCACGTCCGCCACCTGCAAACCGTTTCGCTTAATCATTTGACTCATGAGTATCTCCAGCTCTGTTTGTATTCGTCGCGATGCAGCATTGTAATTGCCATCATGTTAACGCTTCTTGGCCCAATCGACCGGTTGGTGACGTTGTAAAGGGCGTGGAGGATCGCCTCTACGAGTTCGCCGACGTCCGGCGCGCGAAGACAAGCAAAGCCGGAATGACTATATTTGTCGTCCTGTACGCTGTAATTGACCGATCAATCCATGCAGGCGGCGCATCATTGCCGCTGTTCAATGTTTATCGTTCAGAGGATTCCATGACCGAGTTGTCCGCGTTCCCCATCACGGCAAAATGGCCGGCGCAGCATCCCGAGCGGCTGCAGCTTTATTCGCTGCCGACGCCCAACGGCGTCAAGGTCTCTATCATGCTGGAGGAGACCGGCCTGCCGTACGAGCCGCATCTGGTGAGCTTCGAGACGAATGACCAGACGTCGCCGGCGTTTTTATCGCTGAATCCGAACAACAAGATTCCGGCGATCATCGATCCGGACGGACCGGACGGCAAACCGCTCGGGCTGTTCGAATCGGGCGCGATCCTGCTTTATCTCGCCGATAAAACCGGCCAGTTCATACCGAAGGACGCCGCGGGCCGTTACGAGACGATCCAGTGGGTGATGTTCCAGATGGGCGGAATCGGCCCGATGTTCGGCCAGCTTGGTTTCTTCAACAAGTTTGCGGGCAAGGATTACGAGGACAAGCGTCCGCGCGACCGGTACGTGGCGGAATCGAAGCGTCTCCTGGGTGTGGTCGAGCAGCGGCTCGCCGGCCGGAAATGGATCATGGGCGACGAATACACGATTGCGGACATTGCGAGTTTTCCGTGGATTCGCAACCTGATCGGTTTTTATGAGGCGGGAGATCTGGTGGGCATCGAAAACTTCCCGAACGTGAAACGTGTGCTGGCTGCGTTCGTGGCGCGGCCTGCAGTCGACAGAGGCTTGAACATTCCGAAGCGGGGTTGATGTTTTCAGGTTCCCCGAGGCGGCTCCCATGCCGCCTCTTTTCGTATTCGATGCCCTGATTAATAAGCAATCGCGAGATAATAAAAGATCTTGTTCCTCGCATTGTTATTAAAATAAAAACGCCGAAATGATCGGCTTGACGTCGCGGTTACCAAAATAATAAACCGCTTGACGCTTTTCTCTCCTGCGCCAACAATCAATCTCACAACGGCATCTCAATAACACCGCTTCAATTGCACGTGTTTTTAACGTCGGCATAATCATGACCAAAACCGAAACGTCCCCTCAAAAGACGGAAGAGCTGCGCAGCTTCCTGTTCCTGACCGTCGTGATGGTTCCGGTTCTGACGATCATGTTCGTTGCTGCGTATGGTTTTGTGGTCTGGTTTTACCAAATGGCGATCGGTGGTCCGCCTCATTGACTTATTTGTAAATTAAACCGTTTAACGTTACACAACGACAGGAGTCGGGTTATGTCTGCACGCCTGAAAAACGCGTTCCTTGAAATGGCTTTAATTCCCGAATCGCATATTGCGGGAATCGTCGTTCATGCAAGTAAGTTGGATCTGGAAAAAATCAAGCAGGCTATTTCAATGTTTCCCGGTTCCGAGATTCACGCAATCAGTCCGGAAGGAAAAATGGTAGTGACGCTTGAAGCGGACCGGTCGGGTGTTCTCGCTGACCAGATAGACGCCATTCATGCAATGCAGGGCGTGTATTCGGCATCGCTCGTATATCAGCATCACGAAGACGTGGCCGCGCTCGATGAGGAGATCCGGAATGAGCCTGACGCGTCGAAGCTTTATTAAACAGACGGCTGCGGCCACGGCGGCATCCGCTGCGGGGATGGCGCTCCCCGCGTTCGCCTCGGGTGTGGACCGGATGGCGGGCGCCGTTGCCGACACCGAAGTGAAATGGTCGAAAGCGCCGTGCCGTTTCTGCGGAACGGGCTGCGGCGTGAGCGTGGGTGTGAAAGGCGGCAAGGTGGTCGCGACGCAGGGCGATCCACAAGCGGAAGTGAATCGCGGGCTGAACTGCGTGAAGGGCTATTTCCTCTCGAAGATCATGTACGGCGAGGACCGGCTGACCACGCCCCTGTTGCGGATGAAGGACGGCAAATACGCGAAGGACGGCGAATTCACGCCGGTTTCGTGGGACCGCGCATTCGCCACGATGGCCGAGCAGTTCAAACGTGTGTTGAAGGAGAAAGGTCCGACAGCCGTCGCCATGTTCGGCTCGGGACAATGGACGGTTTTCGAAGGCTATGCGGCGTTGAAACTCATGAAGGCGGGGTTCCGTACGAACAACCTGGATCCGAACGCGCGGCATTGCATGGCGTCGGCCGTGACGGGTTTCATGCGCACGTTCGGCATGGACGAGCCAATGGGCTGTTACGACGATATCGAACAAGCCGATGCCTTCGTGCTGTGGGGATCGAATATGTCGGAGATGCATCCTATCCTCTGGACGCGCGTGACGGACCGCAGGATGAGCGCGCCGAAGACGAAGGTCGCGGTGCTCTCCACGTTCGAGCATCGCAGTTTCGACCTGGCCGATTACCGCGTGATCTTCACGCCGCAATCCGATCTCGCGATCCTGAATTACATCGCGAACGTGATCATCAAGACGAATTGCGTGCACAAGGATTTCGTCGCGAAACACGTCACGTTCAAGGAAGGTAACGCGGACATTGGCTATGGGCTGCGTCCCGAACATCCGCTGCAGAAGGCCGCTAAAAATGCGGGCGATCCGAACGGCTCGAAGCCGATCGACTTCGATACCTTCGCGCGTTTTGTATCGAAGTACGACGCGGATTACGTGACGAAGCTGTCGGGGGTATCGAAGGTGAAACTCGACCAGCTCGCCGAGCTTTATGCCGACCCGAACATCAAGGTGATGTCGTTCTGGACCATGGGCTTCAACCAGCATACGCGCGGCACGTGGGCGAACAACATGATCTACAACCTGCATCTCTTGACAGGCAAGATCTCGACGCCCGGCAACAGTCCGTTCTCGTTGACGGGGCAGCCGTCGGCGTGCGGAACGGCGCGCGAGGTCGGGACGTTTTCGCATCGGCTGCCGGCGGACATGGTGGTCACGAATCCGGAGCACCGGGAGCACGCGGAGCAGATCTGGAAGCTGCCGCCCGGCACGATCCAGCCCAAGCCCGGTTATCACGCGGTGCTGCAGAACCGCATGTTGAAGGACGGCAAGCTGAACGCGTACTGGGTCATGTGCAACAACAATGTCCAGGCGGGCGCAAACCTGAACGAAGAGACGCTTCCGGGATATCGGAATCCGGACAACTTCATCGTGGTATCCGATGTTTATCCGACCGCAACAGCGGTTTCGGCCGACCTTGTCCTGCCTGCGGCGATGTGGGTCGAGAAGGAAGGCGCCTATGGCAACGCCGAGCGCCGCACTCAGTTCTGGCACCAACTCGTCGATGCACCCACCGGCGCCCGTTCGGACCTGTGGCAACTGGTTGAGTTCTCGAAGCACTTCAAGGTCGAGGAAGTCTGGCCGGCCGAGCTGATTGCAACGAAGCCCGAACTGAAAGGCAAGACGCTTTACGACGTGCTTTTCCGAAACGGACAAGTCGACAAATATTCGCTGAAGGAAACGAGCGCGCATTACGAAAACAGTGAAGCAAAGGCGTTCGGCTTCTATCTGCAGAAGGGCCTCTTCGAGGAATACGCGAGTTTCGGCCGGGGCATGGCCACGACCTCGCACCCTTCGATGCATATCACGAAGCGCGTGGAATTCGCTGGCCCGTGGTGAACGGCCACGAAACCCGCTGGCGCTACAAGGAAGGATCGGACCCGTACGTCAAGGTGGGAACAGGCTATCAGTTCTACGGCAACAAGGATGGCCGCGCGGTGATTTATGCATTGCCCTATGAACCACCGCCCGAGGCGCCGGACAAGGAGTTCCCGTTCTGGCTGGCAACGGGGCGTGTGCTCGAACACTGGCATTCGGGGTCCATGACGCGGCGCGTGCCGGAGCTGTATCGGGCGTTTCCGAACGCCGTGTGTTTCATGCATCCGGACGATGCAAAAGCGCTCGGCCTGCGCCGCGGCGTGGAAGTGAAGGTGATGTCGCGACGCGGTTTTGTCCGTACGCGTATCGAGACGCGCGGGCGCGACAAGCCGCCTCGCGGACTCGTGTTCATCCCCTGGTTCGATGCAAGCCAACTGGTCAACAAACTTACGCTGGACGCAACCGATCCGATATCGCTTCAGACTGACTACAAGAAGTGCGCAGTCAAGATCGTCAAGGTCTGAGGAGGCAGTCATGCGATCGCTGACCGTGATTGACGTATTCATCGCCGTGAGTCTTTTTGTGTTTTCGCAGGCGGCGCCGGCGCAACCGGTGATTCCCGCCGAACCGTTTCACGACGCCATGCGCGGCACGACGCCTGTCGATGAAGAGGCGAAACCGCCGTTGATTGCCCCAACCGAAAATAAGGATGTGATCCGTGGCCGCGCCTATGCACAGCAGCCGCCGACGATCCCGCACAAGATCGACGGCTATCAACTCGACAAGGACGCCAACCGCTGCCTTGCGTGCCATGCGCGTAGCCGCGCGGCCGAGAGCGGAGCGGTGCCCATCGGCATATCGCATTACGTCAACCGAGACAATGCCACGCTCGGAAGTCTCTCGCCGAGGCGCTACTTCTGCACGCAGTGTCATGTCACGCAAGCCGACGCGAAGCCGCTTGTCGGCAACACGTTCACGGATGTGGAAGATGTGCGCGTCGCGCCCGGGCCTGCCGCGCCGCAGCCGGCCGGCAAGAAGTAGGAGCACGCGATGTTCGGCCTGATCAGGCGATATTGGCAAACGATCAACCGGCCCAGTACGTACTACAGCCTGGGCTTTCTCACGCTCGGCGGGTTTATTGCCGGTGTGGTGTTCTGGGGTGCGTTCAATACGGCGCTCGAAATGACGAGCACCGAGGCGTTTTGCACGGGTTGCCACGAAATGCATGACAACACGTTCGCCGAGCTGAAAGGCACGATCCATTACAGCAACCGCAGCGGCGTGCGGGCGATCTGTTCGGACTGCCATGTACCGCACAACTGGACGGACAAGATTGCCAGAAAGATGCAGGCGTCGAAGGAAGTCTGGGCAAAAGTGTTCGGCTCGGTCAACACGCGCGAAAAGTTCCAGGACAAGCGGCTGGAACTCGCCGAGCACGAATGGCGCCGGTTCAAGGCCAACGATTCTCTGGAATGCCGTAACTGCCATTCCTTCGAGTCGATGGACTTCACGCGCCAGAGTCCGCGGGCACAGAACGCGCATCAGCGCTTCCTTGCTACGGGCGAGAAGACGTGTATCGATTGTCACAAGGGCATTGCGCATGAACTACCGGACATGACGCAGGCAATGCGGGATCAACAGTTGCGCGAAGCGCGTCCAAAGTGAGGGCACTATCGATGAATCAAGATCTGTTTATCAAGCCGGATTCCGGGCCAGCCAGTCGCAACAATGCGGTGTTGTCCGTCGATAAACTCGGCTTCGACCGCGCCGGGGAAATGCTGTTCAGCAACGTGGCTTTCGATGTGGACGCCGGCCAGGTGCTGCAGATCCACGGTCCCAACGGCAGCGGCAAGACCACGTTGTTGCGCGTGCTCGCCGGTCTGTTGCGGCCGAGCGCGGGCACCATCCGCTGGCGTGGCAGGGATGCGCATGCGCATCCCGAATCGTGGCGCCAGTCGCTCGCGTATCTCGGGCATCTGAACGGCGTCAGCGACGAACTCACCGCAGCCGAAAACCTTGCCTTCAGTTCGGTGCTGGGCGATGTCGCGGAAGAGCGTGTCGAGGTCGAAGAGGCGGCGCTCAAGAGCGTGGGCCTCGACCGGTATCGGGATGCCATTGTGCGGGGACTCTCGCAGGGGCAAAAGCGCCGGCTTGCGATCTCGCGCCTGCTGCTTGAACACAAGCCGCTGTGGCTGCTCGACGAACCCGCCGCCGCGCTCGACGAAGAGTCGTCCGGCGTGCTCGAGGACGTAATCAAGGGCCATCTGGAGCGCGGCGGGATCGTGCTGATGACCACGCACAAGCTGATCACCACGTCACCCTCGGCCACGCGCAATCTGTACTTCGAACCGAGCGGCCGATGCTCAGACTGACCGTGCGCATTGTCCAACGCGAGCTTGCGCTGACCTGGCGCAGGCGGACTTCGGCGCTTGGCTGTCTGCTGTTCTTCGTGATCGCAGCGAGCCTCTTTCCGTTGGCTGTCGGCGCCGAGTCCGCGCTGCTCCAGACAATCGCGCCGGGCGTGTTATGGATTACGGCATTATTTGCCGCGATGCTCTCGCTCGCGCGTTTGTTCGGCCCTGATTTCGCCGATGGCGCTCTCGACCAGATGCTGCTTTCGCCGCAATCATTGCTCGCGATGGTCATGGCGAAGATCGGCGCGCACTGGCTCACGAGCGGCTTCGCGCTCGTGTTGCTGGCGCCCGTCATGGCGCTTCAATACGGTCTTTCCTTCAATGCGGTCTGCCGCCTCACGCTGGCGTTGTTGATCGGTACGCCGGTGCTGAGTCTCATCGGTTCGGTGGGTGCGGCGCTTACGCTCGGCGTGCGCGGCGGCGGCATGCTGCTCGCCGTCCTCGTGTTGCCGCTGGAAACGCCGGTGCTGATCTTTGGCGCGAACGCCGCCGATTCATCGCGTACCGATGGATGGTCGGCCGCGAACTTTTCCCTTCTCGGCGCGGGCCTGCTCGCAGCCCTTGCGTTGTGTCCTGTCGCGACCGCCGCAGCCTTGCGGATTTCCGCCGAATGAACCTGACATGATCTCCACACTTGCTCAAGCTGGCTGGTTGCGCTACGCGTCGCCGAGACCGTTTCATCGGCTGGCGGGAAAGATGATTCCCGGCTTCGCAATCGCGGCGATTCTATTTGTCATGCCCGGCATTCAGATTGCGCTGTTTGTCGCGCCCACCGACGCCGTGCAAGGCGATGTATATCGCATCATGTTCGTGCACGTGCCTGCCGCATGGATGTCGATGCTGCTCTACGTGGTGATGGCCGCCTACGCCGGGCTCGGCCTCGTTCTCAACGCACGTCTTTCCGCGATGATGGCCCGCGCCATCGCGCCGACCGGTGCTCTTTTCACCGCGCTCGCACTGGTCACGGGCGCGCTCTGGGGCCGCCCGACGTGGGGTGCGTGGTGGGTATGGGACGCGAGGCTCACGTCCGAACTGATCCTGCTGTTTCTTTACCTGGGCTTCATGTCGCTGCATGGCGCCATCGACGATACCCGCCGCGCCGATCGCGCCTGCGCCGTGCTCGCGCTGGCGGGCGTGGTGAACATCCCGGTCATCTATTTTTCGGTGCAGTGGTGGTACACGCTGCATCAGGGCGCGTCGCTTTCCTTTGGCAGCGGCGTGTCCATGGACGCGTCCATGCTCGCGGGCATTCTCGTCATGACGCTTGCCCTCTGGTGCTATGCAATCGCGATCGTGCTCGTGCGTGTGCGGCGGATCATCGACGAACGTGAGTTCTGAATGAACGGGAAAAGGGGAGAAGGCCATGAACGTACTGAACAGTTCCAACGGGGACCTCTGGTATCTATGGGTCGCGTTCGATATCACCTTTCTCGTGCTGGCCGTTGAAATTGCAATCACCATCAATGTGGGCCGGAAGCATCGACGGCGCGATCGTATTGTCCGGCCACGCACCCGCACGAGCACGCTCACGGAGAGACCGTGAAGGGGCGCACGCGGCGGGCGTGCGGCGTCGCCGCCGGGCTGGTGACGCTCGGCGGCGCGGCGGCGCTGGTGCTGAACGCGTTCAATTCCAACGTGATGTTCTTCGTCACGCCGAGCCAGCTCGTGGCTGACAGCATGGCGCACACGGCGCGGCTGCGCGTGGGCGGTCTTGTCGAGCACGGGTCGGTCGAGCGCGATGCGAGCGGCCTGACCGTGCGTTTCATGATCACCGATACCGCCCGCGAGATTCCCGTCGAGTATCGCGGCGTGCTGCCTGACCTGTTTCGTGAGGGCAAAGGCGTGGTCGCGCAAGGGCGTTTGTCGCCGGAGGGTGTGTTCGTGGCGGACCAGATACTCGCCAAGCACGATGAAAACTACATGCCGCCCGAAGCCGTCGAGGCCGTCAGGCGCGCCCGCCCTGCCATGAAGATATCGGACAAGACAGGAGCCCTTCGATGATCCCCGAACTCGGCCAGTTCGCGCTGATCGTCGCACTGCTGCTCGCGGTGACGTGCGGCGTGCTGCCGCTGATCGGCGCGGCGCGCGGCATTCCCGGCTGGATGCGCAGCGCGTGGCCGCTGGCGCGGGGGCAGAGTGCATTCGTCGCGATGGCGTTTGCGTGCCTGGCGGTATCGTTTGTCAACGATGATTTTTCGGTCGCGTACGTCGCGTCGAATTCCAACTCCATGTTGCCGCTCGCGTATCGTTTCGCCGCCGTCTGGGGCGGACATGAAGGCTCGTTGCTGCTCTGGACGTTGCTGTTGACGGTCTGGATGACCGCTGTCTCCATCTTCAGCAGACAGCTTCCCGTGCCGATGGTCGCACGCGTGCTCGGCGTCATGAGCTGGATCGACGCAGGGTTCCTGGCGTTCATGCTGTGGACATCGAATCCGTTCATCCGTCTTTTGCCCCCCGCCATGGACGGCCGCGACCTCAATCCCTTGCTGCAAGACCCCGGCATGGTCTCGCATCCGCCGATCCTGTACATGGGCTACGTAGGTTTCGCGGTAGCGTTTTCGTTCGCCGTATCGGCCTTGCTGTCAGGCGAACTCGATGCCACCTGGGCGCGCTGGTCTCGCCCGTGGACCACTGCCGCGTGGACCTTCCTCACGCTCGGCATCATGCTCGGCAGCGCCTGGGCGTATTACGAACTCGGCTGGGGCGGCTGGTGGTTCTGGGACCCCGTGGAGAACGCATCGTTCATGCCGTGGCTCGCAGGCACGGCGCTGATGCACTCGCTCGCCGTCACCGACAAACGCGGCAGCTTTCGCGCATGGACCGTGCTGCTCGCCATCTGCGCGTTTTCGCTGAGTTTGCTCGGCACGTTCCTCGTGCGTTCGGGCGTGATTACATCGGTCCACGCATTCGCGACCGATCCCACGCGCGGACTCTTCATTCTCGTGTTCCTCTCGATAGTGACCGGCGGCGCGTTGCTGCTGTTCGCGTGGCGCGCGCCGAAGATCGGTTTGGGCGCGGGCTTCGCGCTGGTATCGCGGGAGTCCTTGCTGTTGTCGAACAATGTCGTGCTGATGGTGGCGGCCGCTTCCGTGCTGCTAGGCACGTTGTATCCGCTTGCGCTCGACGTGCTCGGGCTCGGCAAGATATCCGTCGGTGCGCCGTATTTCGACGCCGTATTCGTGCCCCTCATGACGCCCGCCGTTTTCCTGATGGGCATCGGCCCCATCGCTCGATGGAAATCCGCACGCCTGCCGCATATCGCCGTCCGGCTTTGCTGGGCGGCACTGGTGAGCGTGGCGTCAGCGGTGGCGGTGCCGTTGCTCACCGGCGGGTGGAGACCGCTGGTCGCATTGGGAATCGGGCTTGCCGTGTGGTGCGCAACAGCGACGCTGACCGCGCTTGTCGTGGGCATCGCTGAACAGCGCGGAGCGTTTTTCATGCGGTTCATCCGCATGCCGCGCGGCTTTTACGGCATGCTCGCCGCGCATCTGGGCGTGGGCGTTTTTATCGCGGGCGTGACGTTCGTCAAAGGCTATGAAAGTGCCGGCGATGGCCGACTCGATGTTGGCCAGTCGATCAGCGCCGGCGGTTATACGTTTCGCTTCGATGGCACCAAGGCGGTCAATGGTCCGAACTATCGTGCGTTGCGGGCCACGGTCGAGGTGAGCCGGGATGGAGCGGTCGTCGCTGTCATGCATCCGGAGAAACGCTTCTTCGTGATCCAGAAGACGACCATGACCGAAGCCGCCGTCGACCGTGCGCCCTTGCGCGATCTCTACGTCGCACTTGGCGATGCCGCCGCCGACAGCCCGACTGCGTGGACGTTACGCGTACAGGTCAAACCGTTCGTGGACTGGATCTGGGCGGGCTGCCTCCTGATGGCGCTCGGCGGCTTGCTCGCGGCGAGTGACCGGCGGTATCGGCTGGCGGTGCGAGCGCGGCGCGAAGCGTCCTCCACTTCCGCGGAGACCGCACGCAGCCGCCTTCAGGCACAGTCCGCGATCTTGCAGCAGCGCATGCCGGGGAGACGCGCCAAGTGAAACGTTTTTTGCTGCCGCTAATCTTTTTCGCGGGTTTGAGCGCGGTGCTGGCGGCATCGTTATCGAACGATCCGCGACGGTTGCCGTCGGCGTTGATCGGCAAGAGCGCGCCTTCGTTCAATCTTCCGCGTCTGGACAATCCCGGCAGGAACCTCTCGCCCGATACCTTGCGCGGCGACGTGTGGATCATGAACGTATGGGCGTCGTGGTGCGAATCCTGTCGCGATGAACACGCGCTGCTGATCTCGCTCGCGGGCAAGAACGTCGTGCCCATTTATGGCCTCGACTACAAGGACGAGCCTGAAGCTGCGCGACAATGGCTGCGGCAGGCGGGCAATCCGTATATTGCAACCGTGGTGGATCGCTCGGGGCAGACGGGTATCAACTATGGCGTGTACGGCGTGCCCGAAACTTTCGTGATCGACCGGCAGGGCGTGATCCGTTTCAAGCGCTCGGGGCCGCTCACGCAGGCCGCGCTCGATACGCAAATCCTCCCGCTCGTTCGAATGCTGCAAAGCGAGGACTGCGATGAATAAGCTCGCGTCCCTGTTGTTGGTGTTCGGATGCCTCACGCAAAGCTGGGCCGATGCTGCGGAAGTCGTGCCGGACGCAAGTGCGAACCCGGATATGAAAGCGCGCGCATACCGGCTTGAATCGAATTTTCGATGCCTCGTCTGCCAGAATGAAACCATCGCGGATTCGACCGCCGATCTCGCTGCGGATCTTCGCGCGATTATCCGCGAGCAAGTCGAGCAGGGCGCCACCGACACACAAATCAGCGATTACATGGTGACGCGTTACGGCGACTTCGTGCTCTACGATCCGCCGTTCAAGACGCTGACCTGGGCACTCTGGCTCGGGCCTTTCGTTTTGCTCGTGCTTGGGTTCGCCGCACTTGTTCTCGTAGTGTCAGGCGGCAGGAAAAGGCCGCCGCCCGCACTCACCGACCTCGAGCGCAGACGCGCACGACGTCTTCTGGGAGGCCGGTTGTGATCACTTTCTGGATCGTCGCGGCCGCCATGCTGATCGCCGCGATCTTGTGCGCGGTCGTGCCGCTGATGCAGCGCGAACCCGCCGCGGATGCATATAGAAACCGCGCGCTGAACGTATCTCTGCATCGCTGCGAACTCGCCGATGCCACTCACGACCGGCTGGCAGGACTGATATCGGCCGATCAGCACGCCGCGGTGCGCAGCGAAATAGAACAGCGCGTTCTCGCCGATACCCGCACGCCCTCAGCGCTGTCGGTGATGCGCCCGCAGCGGCAAGGGACGGCCACGCGCGCGGCCACCAGTGCGCTCCTGATCGCGCTGTTTCCGGCGGCCGCGTGCGCGTTGTACCTGAAGCTTGGCCAGCCGGCCGCGCTCGATCTTGAAGACTCGTTCGGCGCATCGCACGACATGAGTTCCGCGTCGGTGGAAATGATGGTCTCGCGCCTGGCGTTCGGTTTGAAAAGCCGTGTGCCCGATCCCCGCGATGCCGCCAAATGGGCGACGTTGGCGCGCTCCTACATGGCGCTCGAGCGGCCATCGGATGCAGCGGCGGCTTATACACGCGCCGTAGCGCTCGACCCGGGCGATGCGCAACTACGCACCGACTTCGCTGACACGCTCGCAAGCGCCGACGAAGGCCGGCTCGACGGCCGCGCGTCCGATGAGATTGCGGCGGCACTGGCCATCGAACCGTCGAATCCGAAAGCGCTGGCTCTGGCGGCGTCGGCGGCGTTCGAGGCGCGGCGTTTTGCGATCGCGATCGCTTATTGGCGGCGTCTGATTTCCACACTCGATGCTGCGTCGCCGACTGCGGTCCAGGCGCAGAAGAATATCGATGAAGCGTTGAGCATGAGCGCCGTCACCGTGACGCTGCAACTCGCCGACGGCGTGCATGCCCCGCCCGATGCAACCGTGATTCTGAGCGCACACACGCAGGGTGCGGGGAACACGTTGCTGGCCGAGCGTCATTTATCCGGAGCGAATTGCCGGCCACGGTCATACTCGATGACACGTTTGCAATCAATCCCGCCGATTCGCTTTCCGCGTACCCGCAAGTGAGCGTTGAAGCGCGGGTCGTGACAGCGACGCCGGGGGAGAATCTCAGCGGGCAAACCAACGTCACGGGCGCCGAGAATCGTCGTGCTGCGCTGGTGATCGCGGCGCCCCCAAGATAGGTTCGTCGAAAAAATTGTTAAGCTCGGCATTCGGCCACCTTATTTCCCGATATGTTCGAGTTCGACGAGCTGTTCCAGATTGCCTACAAACGCGAACGCGCGATGAGCCGGCGCCTGGCGAAGCTTACGGCGCTTTCCGCCCACGCCGCGTTGGCGCAGACGCTCGAAAAGTCGGCGGGCGCAGCAACGCTCGCAGATCTGGTGAAGGCGCGGCGTCTGGAAAGGGCAGCGGCGCTTCACGCTGCGCAGCTTCGGCGTGAAGAACGCTCGGCTGCCCGCGTGGTACGCCTCGCACGAAACCGGCAGCCTTCAACCCGCGATGCCACCGCGTGGCACGCGTGGTTCGACGGATCGGCGCATCCGAACCCGGGGAAGATCGGTATCGGCGGAATGCTCGAAAGTCCCGATGGCGAGGTCGTCACGATCAGCGCGATTGCCGGTCACGGCGATAGCTGCAAGGCTGAATATCTCGCGCTGATCGCGGTGCTCGAAGTGGCGTTATCGCAGCAACCGGCACCGGAAAAACTCGTCATTCACGGTGACAGTCAGGTTGTCATAGAAGACGTGTTGCGCGATGCGACCCGCAGCGCGCCCGCGCTCAGTTCCTACGCAACGCAAGCGCGTGGGCTGATCTCGCAACTCGCCGATGTTCGTCTTCAGTGGATCCCGCGCCACCGCAACACCGCGGCCGATGCATTGTCGCAAGAGGCCATTCGTGGCGATCACGCCAATTCGCGCACATCCGTCACGGGCGTTTCGCCGAACGCGTCGCTCAACGCATAGTCGAGCACTTTTCGCGCGGCGTCGGCGGGCGTGGAAAGCTGGCCGCTGCGCTTGAGGTCATCGAATTTTTCACGCAGCGGAAACGCATCCAGGCCCGTGCCGCGAATCTCGGCTTGCATGTCTGTATCGATAACCCCGGGCGCCACGCTGCCAATGCGCAACGCACGGTTGTGGTCCAGCGCGACGGCGCGTGCGTGGTGATCCAGCGCTGCTTTCGTCGCGCAATAGATGCTCCAGCCGGGATACGCATTGCGCGCGGCGCCGCTCGAAATATGCACGATCCGGCGGTCCAAAACGCTTGGCGCCGACGCCGCCACGGCCGCCGACAACATCAACGGCGCAGCCACGTTCAAACTCACGGACCGTCCGATCGCACCGACATCCTGTCCTTCGACAGGACCCACCGGCTGCAACATGCCCGCGTTGTTGATCAGCACCACGGTGTGCGCTCCGTCCACGAAACGCTTCAGCGCGCCCGTTTCAATCCACGTTTGCAGTGCGTTGATATCGGCGAGATCGAGTTCCACTTCCTTCAACAAACCCGATGCGTGCACCGCGCTCCGGGTGCGCGATACGCCCAGCACCGCAATGCCGCGAGCGATCAGCGTGTCGGCCAACGCTGCGCCAAGACCGCGAGTATGACCCGTGAGAATCGCCTTGATGGTGTTCATGTAATGCAATCCAGTGAGTGAGGCGAAGCAGGAAAGTTATCACGAGTTTCGAGCGTTCACAGCGCGCACACGGCAATCCGCGAAACGGCGCAACGCCGCCGCCCGATCGCACCGCGTCTTGACGATGGCCAATTGATTTGCATTGCTGCCGTCATCTCAAAATGTTGAACGCTGTATGTGCAAGGCTTTGCGACACATTTACCGATCGTGCTGGGATAATCGCCGCTCGCGATAAGTCGGACTCCTGCATGAATGAGTCAGGCCCAAACATTCCTTTAGTTTTAGTTCACGAGTGCTGTTGAACTTGATCGAGATTTACCATGATTTCACACTCGTCCGGCACGTCGCAGACGCGTTCATTTACGACTGTTTTCCTGATCGAGATGTGGGAACGTTTCGGCTATTACGGCATGGCCGCGTTGCTCGTCTTGTTCATGATCGACAAGATCGGTTTCACCGATGAACACGCGAACCTCACATGGGGCGCCTTCACGGCGCTCGTATTCTCCGCGCCGGCCATCGGCGGCTGGATCGGCGACAAGGTGCTCGGTGCGCGGCGCACCATGATCTTCGGCGCGTGCGTGCTGGCATCGGGATATCTGATGCTCGCGATTCCATTCGAATCGCTTGGCTATATGTATGCGGCGCTCGGCGTGATCGTGGTCGGCAACGGCTTGTTCAAGGCGAACGCGGCGAACCTCGTGCGGCGCATCTACGAGGGTGACGACGCGCGCCTCGACAGCGCATTCACCATCTACTACATGGCGGTGAACATCGGTTCGACCATTTCGATGCTCGCCACGCCGTGGATCAAGGATCATTGGGGCTGGCACGTCGCGTTTGCCGTGTGTTTCGCGGGCATGGTGCTGGGCCTGATCAACTTCGCGGTGATGCGCAATACGGTGGGGCACATCGGCTCGGCGCCCGACGATAAACCCATGCAATGGCGCTTCTTCGCCGCGGTCGCCGCAGGCGCCGTGGCGCTCGGCGTGGCGACCGTGTTCGTGCTTCAGAACGAACAGGTCGCGGCCATCTGCGTGTACGCGGCGGGCGCCGCCGTTCTCGTCATCTTCGGCTGGATGCTGATGAAGTGCGATCGCAGCGAACGCGCAGGCTTGCTTGCCGCATTGATCCTGACATTGCAGGTGATCCTGTTCTTCATCTTCTACCAGCAGATGTCGACTTCGCTCACCTTGTTCGCGCTGCGCAACGTGGATCCGTCGTTCACGCTCTTCAACATGACGCTGTTCTCGTGGAGCGCGGCGCAATTCCAGGCGCTCAATCCAATCTGGATCATGCTGCTGAGTCCGTTCCTCGCAATTGGCTACACGCGCCTCGCGAACAAGGGCCTCGACCTGCCGATCGCAGCGAAGTACGCGCTGGGTTTCGTCGTCGTGGCACTGGGCTTTTTTGTGTTCGCATTCAGCGGCCGATACGCAGTCGATGGCCGCGTGTCATCCTGGTTCATGGTCGCAGGCTACGGGCTCTATTCGCTCGGCGAATTGCTGGTCTCCGGTCTCGGCCTCGCGATGATCGCGCACTACGTTCCCATGCGAATGAGCGGGTTCATGATGGGCGCGTATTACATTGCGACCGGCGTGTCGCAGTATCTTGGCAGCGTGGTCGCCAACCTGGCGCGCATGCCATCGGGCGATCTCGGTCCGCTGCAATCACTGCCGCTTTATACGTCGCTGTTCATGGGTCTTGGCTGGGTCGCAGCGGGCGGGGCGGCGGTTGCGGTGGTGCTGCTGCCGCTTTTGAACCGTTTGTCGCGAGAGCATCGACGGTGTGTCGATGCCGCGCGTAACGGCGTCGATGCTTATCCGGCAAAGAAGCCGGCATCAGCGTCTGCGCCGACGCGCTAGATTCAAACGGCAGATTCGGCGCTGCTTCATCGAGCTGCAATAATCTTCGATTACGTTTGACCGCACATGCCCATCCCGCTATAATCTTTTTCGCGGGGTGGAGCAGTCTGGCAGCTCGTCGGGCTCATAACCCGAAGGTCGTAGGTTCAAATCCTACCCCCGCAACCAAAGATTCAAACGCACAAAGCCCGGTCTATCCGGGCTTTGTGCGTTTACGGCCGATTTTGGGCAGTCCAGTCTTTTTCCGCAAGTCACGCATCCACTGAACCAACGCCAGAAGCCCGCGCAATGATCACATTGTGCAGGCGCTTCAATTCGGGATTTGCGCGGCCGTCAGTGCAGGCGATAAACACAACCTGCCATTGCGCGACTTTGTAGAGCGGCTTGCCTGATCATCGGGTCAATGCCCGGGTTCATCTCATCAGGAACATGCCGTCAGTGCAACGCGTAGCACACATGGCCCGTGAGCCATACAACTACGTCAATAGAATTTCTTCGGCAACTGTGCGCGGCGAATTTGCTTGCGCAGGCGAGCAACAGCAGCAGCTTTCTTGCGCTTGCGCTCGGTAGTCGGCTTTTCATAAGCCATGCGCGACTTCAGTTCCTGAATCAGCCCGGTACGTTCGACGGTGCGACGAAAGCGGCGCATGGCGACGTCGAAAGGCTCGTTCTCTTTCAACAATACTTTAGTCATTGAGTTCTCAGTTGATCTGGCCCTGCCAGAAAATTAAACGAAATGCAATTGTACACTTTTTGAGACTTCCATTGCAGGCGGCTCAACAATCCGACGCCCGGCGACGCCGGCTAAGTTCTTTGTCGGTCATTGATAAAAGACAACAATCCTGTGGGACCATGGGTGTTGGCGAGAGCCGGTTCACTATCTCAGAAACCGCGTCCGCGGCCGGGTTTTGTGTCGGCGGGAGGGGGAATTTCTTCGAAATCGGCTTCGATTTTTACATCCGCAAGCGGTATTGCGACGCAGGGGAGGATCCAGCCATCGGCTTTTTCTTCGGCGCTGAGACCGGGCCATTCGATCCGGTAGCGTACATCGCCGTCTCTCAGCCGGCACAGGCACGCCCGGCACGTTCCATTTCGACAGGAACTCGACAATCGCAATCCGGCGAGAGCCGCCGCTTCCAGGATGCTTGTCTCGCCGGTCGACGCAAAAACGCGTTTCGATGGCAGCAAGGTGATCGTGAAGGCTCGCGCCGTCATGGCGTCTTTGCGATGACCGCGCGCCCGTGCGTCAGGTCGCGGATGGAGTCGGCGGCGGCGTCGCGAACGGCGAGCGGCATCTGGATCGACAGGCTGACTGTCATGCCGTAGCCGGGTTCGGCGAGTTCGTGGCCTTCCTGTTCGACCCATCGGCGAACGCGGGCTTCATCGGCGTAATCGACTTCTACTTCGAGCAACCCGAGCGCCACGCGTTCTATACGCTCGGCGAGTTGCATGGCGGTCGCGATGGCGTCCGTGTACGCGCGCACGAGTCCGCCCGCGCCGAGCTTGATGCCGCCGTAATAACGCACGACCGCCGCCAGCACGCCGTCCACCTCGTGATGGCGGAGGACTTCGAGGATCGGGCGGCCGGCCGTGCCGGACGGTTCGCCGTCGTCGGACATGCCCGATTCGCCGCCCGCCAGCAACGCCCAGCAAACGTGCGTGGCGGCGGGGTGCTGCGCACGCAGTGCGTCGAGTTCGAGCATCGCGGCGGCGCGGTCGGCAACCGGCAGCGCCAGCGCGATGAAACGGCTCTTGCGAATGTCGATCTCGGCGGTGACGGCGGCAGCAAGCGTGTAAGTGGGCAAATAAAGCTCGGGCTGGAAAATGTGATTGCGGGTGAAGCGGCCGATTTCGTATTTATCGAGAAGGGAGCAGGGGCTTGTCCTCGCCAAGCGAACGTTGCATGAGGACGGTATCGACCCATTGGCCATGCTTGTAGCCGGCCTTGCGCAACACGCCGACATGTTCAAAGCCGAGCCGCGTGTGCAGCGCGATTGAACCCGCGTTACCGCTGTTGCCGATCACGGCCACCATCTGCCGCCACGGGCCGGCCTCGCATCGTTCGATTAGCGCAGTCAGGAGCGCGAGGCCGAGTCCCTGGCCACCGTGACCATCGGCGATATACACCGAATCTTCGATCGTATGCCGGTAAGCCGAGCGCGGCCGATACGCCGTCGCGTAGGTATAACCGACCACTTCGCCCTGCAGTTGCGCAACCAGGTAAGGCAAGCCCGCGTTCGTGATGGATGCGTGCCGCGTGCGCATGTCGTTCGCGTCGGGCGGCGTTTCCTCGAAGGTGGCGAGCGCGTGCAACACGTAATGCGCATAGATGCGCGTGATCGCGTCGAAGTCATCGGCGGTTGCGTCGCGGATTGTAAAAGCGCGGGCGTCGTCCAGTGCCATTGATTGCCTCCTTGAGTTGAGCGTGAGGGAGCGGTGAGCGATGAAACACATGCCCGATTTTCGCACGACTCCCGGCCTTATCCGCCATTTACCAGACACCTGCACACCGGCGCGGCAAAAGTATGGAAGCCGGCGTGCGCCAGCCCACCAAAGAGCGCATTTCGTCATAGAAGAAGCATTGAAGCAAAGCATGCGTGACCGCTACACTGGGTCGTTTGCAAGTTCATCGCAAGGTATCCGGTCGCGCGCAAGGGCCCGCGTGACGCGCACGTGAATTGCCGCACGGCATGAACACGCCGCGAGCTTGCACATTCAGCGCAAATGTTTCATCCCATCGCCTCGGCAAGACGCCTTGGGCGCCAACTCCGTCTGACATAAAAGAACCGAAAGGTACATGAGGCACGTGAGAGACATGATGGACATCAAGAATTGCGCACGATGAACACTTTCAATTTCGCCGGCACCACGCGTCTGCGCACTCGTCCTTGGAACTGGCTCTTCGCGGGACTGGCGGGCGGCCTGGCTGTTTCTGCATGGCTCGGCCTCCTGATGGTCCGGCGTCTCTCGCCGCTCGGGCAGCTCAGCGACGCCGTGCGCCGGCATCAGTTCATTGTGGCGTATCAGCCGATAGTCGATCTCGATACACGGCAATGCATCGGCGCCGAAGCGCTCGTGCGATGGAAGCAGAACAACCGCATCGTGCGTCCCGACCACTTCATTCCGCTCGCCGAGAATCGCGGGCTGATCCAGGCGATCACCGACCAGGTGTTCGACACCATCCTGTTCGAACTCGGCGAATTTCTGCAGCGTTACAGCGAGATGTATGTGTCGATCAACCTGAGCGCACCCGATCTCGTCACGCGGCGCTTTCTTGATCGTCTGACGCCCGCGCTGGCTCACGCGGGGATTTCGCCGCGACAGGTACGGATCGAAGCGACCGAGCGCTGTTTCCTCGACGCCGAAGCCGCCAAGGAAGTCATTCAGGCGTTTCGCGATGCCGGACATCCGGTGTATATCGATGATTTCGGCACGGGGTATTCCAGCCTGTCGCACTTGCAGAATTTCCAGGTCGACGCGCTGAAGATCGACAAGTCTTTCGTCGATACCGTCGGCCAGGACGCAGCGTCCAGCAGCGTGGCGTCGCATATCGTGGACATGGCGCAAACGCTTGGCGTGCAGGTCGTGGCCGAGGGGATCGAGCGCGAAGAACAGGCGTGTTATCTGCATGCGCGCGGCGCGCAGTTCGGGCAGGGCTGGCTTTTTTCCGAACCGCTTTGCGCGCCGGATTTTATTCGTTATGCGGGACGGACACTGGTGACGGTGTAGGCTTTGGGCATCGAACTCCTATTTCGGAACCCCGCCCATGACCGCCAGATTGACCGACTCCGTAGCGACCGCTTTCCTGAAAGATGTACGCCATCCGCTACTGGCCCTGCACCGCAGTCTCCTCGACGAACTGCGCGCCCGGCACGAAGCCGAATTCGGCGCAGTCACACCGGCCGAGTTCCTGCAGATCGTGATCAACGGCAGCGCTTTCAAATGGCTCGGGCCTTTGTCGACACTGATCGCGGCGCTCGATGACGTGATCGACGACACCGACGCCACGCCCGACGCACGCATCGACATGGCGCACGCCGTGACACGGATGTTCGGCGCGAAGAACCGCAACGCCGCCTTCGACGTCCAGTACTTGCCGATGCTTCAGAGCAGCCCCGACATTGCGCTCGCCAACGGCCGCGTGGCCCAGCAAGTGCGCGCGGTACTTCCCGCCGAGCCTGAAAAAGACTGACGAATCGTTGATGCATTCCGGCCGCGCGACAGGCGAGGGCGTTTGCCCCAATGCCGGTGCGCCGGCAGGTTTCGGTAGAATCCGCAGCCATGATCGAATCGATCGGACCTTTCAGACTCATCCTCCGGGGAGAATGCGTTGGACACATCCGCACATACCGCAGCATCGGCCGCCGCGAAAAACGCCGCGGTCAAACTCGTCGCCCGCGACATCCACAAGCGTTTCGGCGATAACGAAGTGCTCAAGGGTGTCTCCCTCGCCGCCAACGCCGGCGACGTGATCAGCATCATCGGGTCGAGCGGCTCGGGCAAAAGTACCTTCCTGCGATGCATCAATTTCCTCGAGCGGCCGAACGCGGGCGACATCATCGTCGACGGCGAACCGGTGCGAACCAAAACAGATAGCCGCGGCAACCTCGAAGTCGCCGACCACAAGCAGCTTCAGCGCGTGCGCACGAAACTCGCGATGGTGTTCCAGCATTTCAATTTGTGGGCGCACATGACGTCGATTGAAAACGTCATGGAAGCGCCCATGCACGTGCTGGGTTTATCGAAGAAAGAGGCCAGCGAACGCGCGCGCGAGTGTCTCGAGAAAGTCGGGCTCGCGCCGAAGGTCGAGAAGCAATATCCGTCGCATTTGTCGGGCGGCCAGCAGCAGCGCGTCGCGATTGCGCGCGCGCTCGCCATGCATCCGGACGTGATGCTCTTCGACGAACCCACGTCCGCGCTCGATCCGGAACTCGTCGGCGAAGTGCTGAAGGTGATGCAGAAGCTGGCGGAAGAAGGCCGCACGATGATCGTCGTCACGCACGAGATGGGCTTCGCGCGCAACGTGTCGAATCATGTGATGTTTCTGCACCAGGGACGCACGGAAGAAGAGGGCGCGCCCGCCGAAGTCCTGAGCCGGCCGAACAGCGAACGGCTGCGCCAATTCCTGTCCGGCAGCCTCAAGTAACGTGCCGGCAGTAGTCGGGCCGCAGCCGTTGCGGGTGGTCATCGCGCTGATCGCTCCATGTTCGATGAGCGGTGTGGGGCCGGTCATCGATACATTGCGGCTCGCAAATGAAATTGATGGCAATGCGCTATATGCGTGGCAAACCGTTTCTCCCGATGGCCGCGATGTCATGCTTGGCGGCGGCGCAACATTGAAGGCGCAGGCCGCATTCGGCGCTGACATTGAATGCGACTGGCTGATCGTGCTGAGCGAAGGGTTGCACCCGCTTGGCGGACAACGCGCGTTTCTTCAGTCGCTCACTCGCGTCGCGTCCAGCACCCCGCTTGTCAGCGGCATTCATCATGGCGCGTGGTGGCTGGCATCGGCGGGACTACTCGATGGTTACCGTGTCGCCGTGAACTGGGACATGGCGCAACAGTTCACGGAACAGTTCGAAAGCTGCATTGTCTCGCAGCAGATTTTCGAAATCGATCGCGACCGCGCCACATGTTGCGGCGGGCAGGCCACGGCCGATTTCATGCTTGCGATGATCGCGCGTCACCATAACCGCGAACTCGTGGAGCGCATCGCCGACGCGCTTGGCGTAACCACGTTGCGTTCCGGCGACGAACGCCAGCGCATTCCATACGTGACCGCTCCGGGCGAGCGCCATCCGCGTTTGAATGATGCATTGCAACTGATGGAAGCGAACATTGAAGAGCCACTCGCCAGCGACGAGATCGCCGCGCTCGTCGGCATCTCGCGGCGGCAGTTGGAGCGCCTGTTCAAACAGTATCTCGGTGCAATGCCGGCGAAGTATTACCTCAACCTCCGCCTGATCAAGGCGCGGACTCAATTGCAACGAAGCAGCCAGTCGGTCGTGCAGATCAGCCTGGCCTGCGGGTTTGCATCGGCGGCGCATTTCTCCAATGCGTATCGCGAAAGATTCGGCGTCACGCCCCGGGAGGAGCGGCGCAACTGGATCGAGCGTAACGCCCGTTGATGGCGCGCTGAAATGTCCGTGGAACCGTGTCGCGTTCACGCAAGACGCCAACTGCGCCGCGGGCTACGATCGGTCTGATCAGCAAATCCCGCCCAAGGAGCGATTCATGACCGATCTGAATGTGACACGCGGTACCTTCGATGAAGTAATGGTGCCTTTGTTCTCTCCGGCGAATTTCGTGCCGGACCGCGGACTCGGTTCGCGCGTTTGGGACACGGAAGGCCGCGACTATATTGATTTTGCGGGCGGTATCGCGGTGACGGCGCTGGGTCACGCGCACCCGGAATTGCTCAAGGTCCTCCACGACCAGGGCCAGAAACTCTGGCATATCGGCAACGGATATACCAACGAACCCGTTCTTCGCCTCGCCACCCGCCTCACGGATCTCACCTTCGCCGATCGCGCCTTCTTCGCGAACTCCGGCGCCGAAGCGAACGAAGCCGCGCTCAAACTCGCGCGCCGTTACGCAATCGACAACAGTGGTCCGCAGAAAGTCGAAATCATCTCGTTCACCCAATCGTTCCACGGCCGCACACTGTTCACGGTCAGCGTCGGCGGTCAGCCGAAGTACGCCGAAGGTTTCGGCCCGACGCCGCAAGGCATCACCCATCTGCCCTATAACGATCTTGCGGCGGCGCGTGCCGCGATCGGTCCGCAAACCTGCGCGGTGATCGTCGAACCGGTCCAGGGCGAAGGCGGCGTGTTGCCTGCCGACCCCGCGTTCCTCCAGGGTCTTCGCGACGCCTGCGATCAACACGGCGCACTGCTGATTTTTGATGAGGTACAAACGGGCGTGGGCCGCACCGGCACGTTCTACGCGTACATGGGCTATGGCGTGACGCCGGACATCCTGACGACCGCGAAGGCGCTCGGCAATGGCTTTCCGATCGGCGCGATGCTCACTACGACCAAGATCGCCGCGCATTTCAAGGTCGGCGTGCATGGCACGACGTATGGCGGCAATCCGCTGGGCGCGGCTATCGCGGATAAAGTGGTCGAGCTGATCAGCAATCCATCCTTGCTCGAAGGCGTGCAGCAACGCAGCGATGCCATCAAGGCGCATTTGAAGCGTATCGATGAACGTTTTTCAGTGTTCAAGGAAATCCGTGGCAAGGGTCTGCTGATCGGCGCCGAACTTGCCGATGCCTACAAGGATCGCGCAAAGGACGTGCTGACCGCAGCCGCGAAACGCGGCGTGATCATGCTGATCGCCGGACCGAACGTGCTGCGTTTCGCGCCGTCGCTGATCATGCCGATCGCCGATCTCGACGAAGGGTTCGCGCGTATCGAACAAGCTATCGCCGACGTGGCGCAGTGAACGTGCGCCTGTCTTCGGCCTCTTTCAACCCAACGGAATCGCCGATGCTGATCGTCCGCCCTGCAACACTCGCCGACCTCGACGCGCTCGAACGCATGGCGCATGCCGCGCATCCCGTGCTGCATTCGCTGCCGCGCGACCGGCGCGTTCTCGAGACACGCGTCGCGCTCTCCGAAGATTCGTTTCGCGCCGATGTCGAGTTTCCCGGTGAAGAGTTTTATCTGTTCGTGCTCGAGAATACGGCGACGGGTGCGTTGCTCGGCACGTCGAGCATCGTGGCATCGGCGGGATATTCCGAACCGTTCTACGCGTTTCGCAATGACGCGCTGATCCATGCGTCGCGTGAACTCAAGGTGAACCGCAAGATCCACGCGCTCACCATGTCGCATGAGCTCACGGGCAAGAGCCGCCTGACGGGCTTCTATATAGATCCGTCGATACGCGAGAGCACGCACGATGCCGCCGCGCATCTGCTTTCGCGAGCACGCATGATTTACGTTGCCGCGAACCGCAAGCGTTTCTCCGAGGACGTCTTCTCGCTGATGCTCGGCGTGACTAATGACGCGGGAGTATCGCCGTTCTGGGAGGCGGTAGGGCGCAAATTCTTCGGCCGCGACTTCGAGCAAGTCGAGCTTGAATCCGGCGGCCGGAGCCGGACCTTCATAGCGGAAGTGATGCCCAGTTATCCGCTTTATGTTCCGCTGTTGCCGCCCGAAGCGCAACGCGTGCTGGGCGAGCCGGACGACGGCGCATTGCTCGCGTATGACATCCATCTTGAAGAAGGTTTCGAGCCGGATCGTTTTGTCGATATCTTCGATGCCGGTCCGGTGCTGACCGTCGCGGTCGAGCGCAGCGCGTCGGTGCTCGCAAATGAAGTACGCACGGTGAGCGATTCTTCGGACGACGCTGGCGTTTCAGGCACGCCTTATCTCGTCGCGGCCGGCGGCGCGCACGCATTTCGCTGCACGCTGGTCAACCTGCCGTCGTCGCGTGCGGGCGGTGCGCCGTTGTCGGCAGAGATTCGCGAAGCGCTCAGCGTGAAAGCATCCGGCACGGTGCGCTGCGTGCCGCTTCATCAAGCTTCGGGAGAGTTGCAATGATCGTTGTCCGCTGCGTGCAGCCTGGAGATGTCGACGCGCTGGTGGCGCTCGCGCACGAAACCGGACCCGGACTCACCACCTTCAAGCCGGATCGCGATGCGCTGACGGCACGCGTTGAACGTGCGAGACGCACGCTCGCCAATGAAGCCGCACCCTACGAAGCCGGCTATCTGTTCGCAATGGAAGACACGGCGACCGGCGATATTGCCGGCGTGTGCGGCATCGAAACGGAAGTGGGACTGGAGCAGCCGTTCTATAACTACCGGGTGTCGACCGTCGTTCATGCAAGCCGCGATCTTGGCGTGTGGACCAAGATGTCGCTGCTCAACATCTCGCACGACCTGACTGGGTACGCTGAAGTCTGTTCGTTGTTCCTGAGCCCGCGGTACAGAACCGCAGGCGTAGGTGGTTTGCTGTCGCGTTCGCGCTTCATGTTTATCGCGCAATTTCGCGAGCGTTTTCCGGAGCGTCTGTGCGCTGAACTGCGCGGTCATTTCGATGAAAACGGCGTCTCGCCATTCTGGCAGGCAGTCGGCTCGCATTTCTACCAGATCGATTTCAACGCAGCGGACTATTTGAGTTCGCACGGCAAGAAGTCGTTCCTGGCCGAGCTGATGCCGCGCTATCCGGTCTATCTCGCGATGCTGCCGGACGACGCGCAAGCGGCGGTCGGCCTCACACATCGCGACACCATGCCCGCGCGCAAGATGCTCGAAACGGAAGGGCTGCGCTATGAAAATCACGTCGATATCTTCGATGCCGGTCCCGTCCTCGAATGCCACACGGCGGACTTGCGCACGGTGCGCGAAAGCGTGCTGGTGAAGGTGCGCATCGGCGAGCGCCATGAGAACGGCGACGCTCGAAGCCTTGTTTCGAATACATCGCTCGATGACTTCCGATGCGGTGCGACCTTCGGCATTCCGGAAGATGGATCGTTCTTGCTGACCGAAGACGAAGCCGCGGCGTTGCGCGTGAAAGCAGGCGATACGGTGCGTGTCCTGGCCTCGCAACCGCGCCAGAAGAACGCAAGTTGACCGCAAGTTAAGGACAGGAACATGACTACGATTTCGACTCAATTGTTTATCGATGGCGCGTGGAGCAATGGCGGCGGTACGCTGTTGGCATCGCGCAATCCAGGTAACGGCGAAGTGGTGTGGGAAGGGGCGAGCGCATCGGCGCAAGACGTTGACCGCGCCGTCCTCTCAGCGCGACGTGCGTTTGCTTCGTGGTCCGCCTTGCCGCTCGACGAACGCATTGCAATCACGCGGCGCTTCGCTGTGCTGCTGAACGAGAACAAGGAAACGCTCGCCAATACCATTGGGCATGAAACGGGCAAGCCATTGTGGGAAGCACGCACGGAAGTGGCGACTATGGCCGCAAAAGTGGATATCTCGGTCAAGTCGTACCACGAGCGAACCGGCGAAAAGCGGCAGGACATGGCCGATGGTGTCGCGGTCTTGCGGCATCGTCCGCATGGTGTCGTGGCGGTGTTCGGGCCGTATAACTTTCCGGGGCATTTGCCGAACGGGCATATCGTGCCGGCGCTTATCGCAGGGAATACGGTCGTGTTCAAGCCGTCCGAGTTCGCGCCCGCCGTGGCCGCGCTTACCACTGGTTTGTGGGCCCAGGCTGGCTTGCCTTCAGGCGTGCTGAATCTCGTTCAGGGCGAAAAGGACACGGGCATTGCGCTGGCCAATCATCGGCAGATCGATGGTTTGTTTTTCACCGGTAGTTCGGATACCGGAACATTGTTGCATCGGCAATTCGGTGGACGTCCCGAGATCGTGCTTGCGCTGGAAATGGGCGGCAACAATCCGCTGGTCGTGGCTGAAGTCGAAGATATCGACGCCGCCGTGCATCACACGATCCAGTCGGCATATCTTTCGGCCGGACAGCGCTGCACGTGCGCACGCCGTTTATTCGTCCCCGATAACGCGTTCGGTCAACGCTTCACGCAACGCCTGATCGATGTGACAACGAAGATCAAGACCGGCGCCTTCAATGCCGATCCGCAACCGTTCATGGGCGCCGTGATCTCGGCGCGAGCGGCGTCGAAGCTCGTGCAGGCGCAGAAACAGTTGCTCGAAGCGGGCGGCAAGCCGCTCCTCGAAATGAAACAGCAATCGAAGGAGCTGGGTTATGTCACGCCGGCAATCGTCGACGTGACGAACGCGCAGAACGTGCCTGACGAAGAGCACTTCGGACCCATGCTGCAACTCACGCGCTATGCCACTTTCGATCAGGCGATCGAACGCGCGAACGACACAGCCTACGGTTTATCTGCCGGCTTGTTAGCCGATGACGCCGCCACGTGGACGCACTTCAAGCGGACCATTCGTGCGGGCATCGTGAACTGGAACCGGCCGACTAACGGCGCGTCATCAGCGGCGCCGTTCGGCGGTATCGGCCGCTCGGGCAATCAGCGCCCGAGCGCGTTCTACGCGGCGGATTATTGTTCGTACCCGATGGCGTCGGTCGAAAGCACCCAGTTGCTCATGCCCGCGAGCGTCTCGCCCGGCCTTCAGTTCTGAGGATCCACGATGCAAGCATTCGAAGCGAATTTCGACGGGCTGGTCGGCCCGACGCACAATTACGCGGGGTTGTCGTTCGGCAATGTCGCGTCGCGCAACAACGAGAAGTCGGCGGCGAATCCGAAGGCTGCGGCAAAGCAGGGCTTACGCAAGATGAAGCAGCTTGCGGACCTTGGTTTTCATCAAGGTGTGTTGCCGCCGCTCGAGCGGCCATCGCTCAAGTTGCTGCGCAGCGTGGGTTTCACGGGCACGGATGCCGAAGTCATCGAACGTGCTTCGCGCGAAGCGCCCGAATTGCTCGCGGCGGCGAGTTCGGCGTCCGCGATGTGGACGGCGAACGCCGCGACCGTCAGCCCATCGGCGGATACGAACGACGGCCGCGTCCATTTCACGCCTGCCAATCTCAGCACGAAGCTGCATCGCGCGATCGAGCATGAAGAGACGCGGCGTTCGCTTGCATCGATTTTCGCCGACGAACAACGCTTCAAGATTCATCACGCGCTGCCCGGCACGCCCGCTTTGGGCGACGAAGGCGCGGCAAATCACACGCGCTTTAGCAGCGAATATGGCGAGAAGGGCGTCGAGTTTTTTGTCTATGGCCGCAGCGAATACGGTCAGGGCGCGGCCGAGCCGAAGCGCTTTCCCGCACGTCAAACGCTCGAGGCCAGCCGCGCGGTTGCACGGCTGCATGGCCTCTCCGACGACTCCACGGTCTTCGCGCAACAGCTTCCCGACGTGATCGATGCCGGCGTGTTCCACAACGACGTGATTGCGGTGGGCAACCGCAACACGCTGTTCTGCCATCAACGTGCGTTTCTCGACCAGACGAAAGTCTATGACCAGCTCCGCGTCAAGCTCGATGCACACGGCAGCGCCTTCACCGCAATCGAAGTGCCGCAAGACGAAGTCAGCGTGGCCGATGCCGTATCGTCGTATCTGTTCAATAGTCAGTTGCTCACGCGTCCCGATGGCCGCCAGGTGCTTGTCGTGCCGCAGGAATGCCGCGAGAACGTGCGCGTGGCCAAGTACCTCGATGCGTTGGGCGAGCGGCATACATCGATCGATGACGTGCTCGTTTTCGACCTGCGCGAAAGCATGAAGAACGGCGGCGGTCCGGCCTGCTTGCGTTTGCGCGTCGTACTGGACGACGCGGAACGCGCCGCGGTGAACCCCGGCGTCTGGATGAACGATTCACTTTTCGCGCAGCTCGATGCATGGATCGACACGCATTATCGTGATCGTGTTGCGCCAGCCGATCTTGCCGATCCCAAACTGCTCGATGAGTCGCGTGCCGCCCTCGATGCGCTCACCAGTATCCTTAAGCTGGGTACACTCTATGATTTCCAGCGCTGAGACCACCATGTTCGCGAACTTTCTCGACTTTGTCATCGATGGAAAAAAGCCTGCGCTGACGGAGGGCACATTGCCCAACAGCGTGAAGTGGACGTGGCTTGGCGATGGCATGGTGCGCTTCGAGCCGGATCATGAAGTCAAGGCAAGCGTGGTGGCATCGGCGGGAATCCACGGCGACGAAACCGCGCCCATCGAGATTCTTTCCATGCTCGTGGCGGACATTGCCAGCGGGAAAGCACCGTTGAAGAGCCGCTTGCTGGTGATCTTCGGCAACATCGACGCGATGCGCGAATCGTGCCGTTACCGCGATGACGATCTGAACCGCCTGTTCAACGGCCGGCATCTGACGCTCGCAACCAGTCATGAATCGCCGCGTGCGGTCGAGCTGGAAGGTGTGACGCGTGCGTTCTTTGCTGAGGCCGATTCCACCCAAGCGAAGTGGCACATCGACATGCATACGGCCATCCGTCCTTCTGTGTTCGAGCAATTCGCTTTGCTGCCGTACACGGGCGCGCCGTTGTCGCGAGCGATGTTCGACTGGTTGCAGGACGCGGGTTTGTCGGCGGTGCTTTTACACAAAGAGAAGTCGAACACGTTCACGCATTTCACGGCGGAACAATCGGGGGCGCTTGCCTGCACGCTCGAACTCGGCAAGGTGCGTCCGTTCGGGCACAACGACCTGACGCGCTTCGCGGCGTCCGATGCAGCCTTGCGCCGCCTGATCGCCGCCGAGCCGCCGGTGCCGAAGTCGGGCGATACATTGAAGGTCTTCACCGTAATCGGCCAGATCACCAAGCAAAGCGAGGCGCTCGAACTGCACGTTGCCGGCGACGTCGCGAACTTCACGCCTTTCGAACGCGGCACGTTGCTCGCGGAAGATGGCGATTACCGTTACGAAGTCACGCGCAATGAAGAACGGATCGTGTTCCCGAACCCGACGGTGAAGCCGGGATTGCGAGCGGGATTGATGGTCATCGATACAACTGAAGACACGTTCAAGGCGCTGGGCTGAACGTACTCAACTCGAAGGCGTGACGGTTACCGTACACGTCGTCCCGGCTGCAAGGATCAAGCCGTCCGGCACTTCGTCGTTGCGGGTGCGCACGGGCACGCGTTGCGCGAGCCGGACCCAGTTGAAGGCCGGGTTCACATCGGCGAGCAGTTTACGGCTTTCGGGATTGTCGCCGACACGCACGTGCGGCAACTTCGTTTCCTCGAAGTATTGAACCTGCCCGGGCCGTAGTAGGCGTTTTCGGGCCAGTGCTTGCGGTTGATCGAAAGCGATCCATCCACCTGCGGTACGAGCGCCGACGCCGCGACACCCGCCAGCGACCGCGCCTCGCGCACGCGCGCCGCAGCCAACGCGAGCGATGGGTTGTCGGCCTGCGCACGTTCAATCCACGCATCGAGCTGGGGATCGTTGTACGAGCGCCACCATGCGGAGGCGGACCAACCTGCGTCGGCGTTTGCCGCGCGCAGGGTCGCGCCTGCATCGAGCGATGACGGGGCCTTCAGGGAATCCTCGGGACCGACGTTTTTAGTGCTCGCGCAGCCTGCAATTGTTAAAATAAATGTAAGAACCATCGGAGCGACGGCTGTTTTTCAGCATCCAGTCTAGCAAAATTATTTCTCAAATCTGATTGAGACACGTGTGCCGAATGGTATTTTTGCCCTGATTATGAAAAAACCGGCAAAAATGTAAAGCATCCATACGCGATCCGATGTAATCGATTTTGCCGAAAGCGCAACAATGGCGCATAACTTGAAAGAGATTCAGGGCTAAATGGATACCCTCCAGAACATGCGGGTGTTTTCGCGAGTCGTGGAAGCAGGCAGTTTCACTGCGGCAGCACATCAGTTGAATACAACGACGGCCTACGCTTCGCGCGCAGTATCCGATCTTGAAGCGCATCTGCGTACCCGTTTGCTCAATCGCACGACGCGCCGTATAGCACTCACCGAGGCGGGCGAGCGCTATCTGCAGCGCTGCGAGCAGATCCTCGCCTATGTGGATCAGGCAGAGGCCGAAGCGGGAGACGCCCACGCCAGGCCTTCCGGCAAGCTGAAAATGCATGCCATGGCGGGTATTGGCCAGCATTACATCGTGCCGATGATTTCGCGTTATCAAAGGCTGCATCCATCGGTGCAGATAGACTTGACGCTCGCCTCGCGCATTCCGGACCTGCTAGATGAAGGTTTCGATGTATCGATAGTGCTTGGCAGCGAATTGCCCGATTCGGGTCTGGTCTCGCAACGTCTCGGCAGCGTTTTCACGATTGCGTGCGCTTCGCCCGCGTATATAGAAGCGCATGGCGTGCCGCATTCAGTTGCGGATCTGAACGAGCACACGTGTCTGCAACTCGTGACGCCGGCCTTTCCACCAACTCGATGGACTTTCGACGGCCCGAACGGACCGGAAAGCGTCAATCTCGGCCCGACACCATTCACGGTGAATGTGGCAGAAGCCATGGCGGTGGCCATCAGCGAAGGCATGGGCGTTGGCGTGCTGCCCACATCGTCCGCTTTGCCTGCGTTGCGAGCCGGAACAATCGTGCGGGTGCTGCCGGAACACACCATGCAATTGTTCAATGTATTCGCGCTTTATCCGTCGCGGCAGTATCTGGACGCGAAAATCCGCACCTGGGTGGATTTTTTGCGCAGTGAGTTGCCTGGCGCACTCGCCGCCGATGAAAAATTGCTGCAAGAATTTGTGGCGGCGTAAGCTTATGAGCAGGAGAATGGGAGTTGCCGAATGCGGATCTTTTGGCTTTACCGCGGCGCAACACTTGCTTACTTCTATTTCAGCCTCATGTTGGTAGCTTAAGGGCTGGACAAGCTGCTTCTGGCTTCATGGATTCACTTTTACCGATTTTCGACTTAGTCCGAGGAAGGTTATGAATACGCCGCTGATGTTCGCTATCTATGCACTGCTTGGTTTGATCGCCGTGCCCGCAACTCGTGAACTGCTGCGTACCGCCCGCGAAAACGCAAAGCGCGCGCGCCTCATCCCGATTCGTATCGACGAACGCAAGAACCGCCAGTCGCGCAACCGGTAACTTCGGAAGGCCGAGTCTTCGGTCTCTGGGTGTTAGCAACGGCGCGATAACGCGACGTTCTTGATCAAGAAACGCCGGGTTCGCAGCGAGCCGGGATACCTGCGCTCCGGGTACGTGGGAACCGGTATTCGTTACCGTTGTCTTCGCGCTCACGGTGTCAGGCAAACGACCTTCCAGGACGCCACTCGGCGTCCGTCGATCAAATCTCGATTACCTTGTCCCACTCAAATGACGGATTCTCTGGCAAGCCCGTGCGCCGGTCCCGGTAGCCACGCGGATTGCAGACAACCCTTGTTCCTTCCACGAAGTAGTCGAACGCCGTATGCGTGTGGCCATGCACCCACAGTGCAACGGGCTCGCGCACGAGCGATGGCAAGTCGCTGATAAACGACGCCGATACCCGGTCCGTCGCATATTTCTCCGCAAGACTGTCCCTGAGCGGCGCGTGATGCGTGACAACGATCGTCTTGCCATCGAAAGGCTTGGCGAGCTCCTCTTGCAGCCACGCACGCGCTTGCTGGTGCAGCGCCAGAGAATCACTAGCGGCAAAGGAGCGCGGTTCGTCCTCCGGTTCAGGCCACGCCACCTGGATCACGCCCCTGAAGTCGACCATCACACGCTCGGCTTCCTGCATCGAGATACGCAACGCCTCATCGCTCGACCCATACAATGCGAAGTCGGTCCACAGCGTGGTGCCGAGCACGCGCCACTTTCCGTACCGGTCGATCAGCGCGCTGTTGTTCAGGAAATGCACATTCGGCAAGCTGTTCGAAGCATCCTTCATCGCCGTTTCGAGCGCACCGAACTCGCCGTCGTAATACTCGTGATTGCCCGGGACATAAATCACGGGTGCGTCGGGACCGAAGTTTTCGGCGGCCCAGCGCAGGCCTTCCGCGTGACTGTGAATATCGCCGGCAAGCACGACGAGATCAGACTCGGCATAGGGAATGGCGAGCGGTTCGTCATGTTCGAGGTGCAGGTCAGACAGAACGCGAATCTTCACGGCGATATTCTCCTTGGTCTCTTCACGATGCGCGCACGTCCGGCAACACCTTGGCCGGATTCATCAAATTCTCGGGGTCGAGTGCGGTCTTGATTGCACGCATCAAGCGTATTTCTACCGGGGACTTGTAGTGCATCGCCTCGGCTACCTTCAATTGACCCAGACCGTGTTCGGCGCTGATGCTGCCGTGATAGGCATTCACTTGTTCATAGACGAGCGCATTCACACTCGCCTGATGTTCGGCGAGAAAGACTTTCGGGTCGACGCCTGCCGGCGCCTGCACGTTGTAATGGAGATTGCCGTCGCCGAGATGCCCGAAGGTCACCATGCGAACGCCCGGAATTGACCGGGCAATCAGGGCATCGGTTTGCGCGATGAAATCTCCGATGCTTGAAATCGGCACCGAGATGTCGTGCTTGATATTGAGTCCTTCCTGGGCCTGCGCGAGCGGAATGTGCTCGCGCAAACTCCAGAAAGCCCTGGTCTGAGACAGATTTTCCGAGACCACCGCGTCTTGAACCAGGCCTTGCTCCATCGCGTGTTCCATCAGCCGTTCGAAGAGAGCGCGGCCGTGTGCTTCGCTTTCGTTATCCGATAGTTCCAGCAGCACGGTCTGACCGTGTTTTTCGGAGAACGGATACCGCATTTGCGGAAAATGCGTGGTCACCAGATGCAGCGCGAAGTCCGACATCAATTCGAAGCCGGTCAATAACGGACCCGCATAACGCTGTGCAGTGGCGAGGAAATCGAGTGCGGCATGAGGCGACTCCAGGGCCGCCAGCGCCGTCACGCGAGCGACGGGCGCCGGATGCAATTTCATCACCGCAGCCGTAACGATGCCGAGCGTCCCTTCCGCGCCAATATAAAGATCGCGCATGTCGTAACCGGTGTTGTCCTTGCGCAGCCCGCGCAAGCCGTTCCAGACGTCGCCTTGTGGCGTGACCACCTCCAGTCCGAGGCATAACTCGCGTGTGTTTCCATAGCGCAGCACGGCGGTGCCGCCTGCGTTCGTTGAAAGATTTCCGCCGATCGTGCAACTGCCTTCGGCCGCCAGGCTGAGCGCAAAAAGACGTTGTTCCTGTTCGGCGCGCGCCTGAATGTCGGCGAGGATTACACCGGCCTCCACGGTAATGGTGTTGTTGATCGAGTCGATGCTGCGAATACGGTTCATCCTGCGCAAGCTGATGACGACCTGCGTGCCGCTGGCGTCGGGCGTCGCTCCACCGGAATGGCCTGTATTGCCCCCTTGCGGCACGATCGGAAGACGATGTTCGCGCGCAAGCCGCACGACCCTTGCCACTTGTTCTGTGTCGCCCGGAAGAAGCACGGCACATGTTTCACCGCGGTAGCGCTTGCGCCAGTCGGTGAGATACGGCGCGGTGTCGTGCGAATCGGTGAGGACATTCGCGGCGCCGATCGCCTCGATGCAGGCTTCCACGAAGTACTTTGAACGGTCGTTGGTTGTGGTCATGAGTGTCAGTTGATTCAATAGCGTTGGCTTGCGCGGCAGGCGTTGATGCAGTATTGCCCGAACGTGGCCCTGGCGAAACCTGGCCGAATGGCATAGGGCTCCGTTACACCGGCGGATCCATGCTACAAACCATTCTGGTCGGCGGCAGCTCCGGTTCCCTGGCGCTTCGCCGCGCGGGCAGCGCGCTTGAACGGCGCGACAAAAGCAACCGCGCAGACGAAGTACACGAGCGCAAGCAAGGCTTCAATCCAGCCGAGGCGCGCCGACAACCCGCCGTCTGTCATGCCGCGGACAATGCCTTCGGCGAAGTAGAGCAGGACGAGCATCGACGCCCACTGCAGCGTGTACAGGTTGCGCCTGAATGTGCCTCGAAGCGCGAACGCGAGCGGGATCGCCTTGAGTGCGAGCGCGGAGCCGCCGGGACGCAATGGCGCAAGCCACAGCTCCCACGCAAGCGACAACGCAATCAGCGCGATCAAGCTGAAGAACGCGATGCGCGCGGAAGCCCCGTTGGCAGGCGTGGCGCTCATCAGGCGTTGCGCAGAAGTTTGAGCGCGGTTTGAGCGAGACGCGCCCCGAGCGCGATGGCGAGCGCCTTCTCATCGGCGGAAATGCCGATGTCAGCCGTTTCTGCGCGCGCGAAATGGGACGCGCCGTAGGGCGTGCCGCCGGTTTGCGTGGTGGTCAGCTTTGGCTCGGTGTACGGAATGCCCACGATCAGCATGCCGTGGTGAAGCAAGGGCAGCATCATGGAAAGCAGGGTGCTTTCCTGACCGCCGTGCAGGCTACCGGTGGACGTAAAAACGCTCGCGGGTTTTCCGGCGAGCGCGCCGGAAAGCCATTGCGGCGAGGTGCCATCGAGGAAATATTTGAGCGGCGCAGCCATGTTGCCGAAGCGCGTCGGCGAGCCGAGCGCAAGTCCCGCGCATTCTTCCAGGTCGCGTACTTCGGCGTAGGGCGGACCGTCGGAGGGAATGTCCGGCTGCGTTGCTTCGCAAACGGTCGAGACGGAGGGCACGGTGCGCACGCGCGCCTGCATGCCGGGCACGCTGTCGACGCCCTGCGCAATCGCCTGGGCAAGTTCGCGGGTGGCGCCGTTGCGGCTGTAATAAAGCACGAGAATGTCGTTCATGGGCCTTTTCGGTGAACGGGTATTATAAGGACCGGGTGTGCGAAGTGCTTTTGGTGGTCGTCCGCCACTATTTGTACCGAATCGCAAACTCGTTGTAACGATTGAGGAGAGAGTTTCTTGTTGAAGTTTCCCATCGATCTCGACACGACGAAACGGCTCGCCGGATTCGTCGCGCGTCGAACGGGTGAGGATCGCGTCGCGCAGGTGGCAGGCAGCCTGACGTTCACCACCGTGCTGTCGCTCGTGCCGCTCGCCACCGTCGCGTTCGCGTTGTTCACGGCGTTTCCGATCTTCGCCTCGTTTCAGATGTCGTTGCAGGATTTTCTTGCATCGCATCTCATGCCGTCGCAGATCAACAGCCAGATCTTCAAGTACCTGAACCAGTTTGCATCGAAGGCGAAAGGGCTGACCACGGTCGGCATGATCATCTTGTTCGTCACGTCGGTGATGACCATGATGACAGTCGAGTCGGCGTTCAACGTGATCTGGCGCGTGCGCAAATCGCGGCCGCTGGCGCAACGCATCCTGGTTTATTGGGCAATCATCACGCTCGGGCCGATCCTGTTCGGCGTGAGTTTGTCCATGTCGTCCTATTTGTTTGCTCAGTCCATCGCGTTCGCCGGGTCGCATAATCTTTTGCCGCCGGGGATCGAATGGGCACTCACGAGTGCAACCCTGCCATTTACGGTTGTGGCGTTCGCGATGCTTTATGTCTTTCTGCCGAACTGCAAGGTGGCATGGCGCGATGCGCTGGTCGGCGGCCTGATCGCGGCGATTGCGTTCGAATTGACCAAGCGCGGTTTCGGTTACTACGTGCGACGCATTCCCACTTATACGGCCGTCTACGGCGCGTTTGCGGCGTTGCCGGTGTTCCTGTTATGGGTCTATCTCTGCTGGATGATCACGTTGATTGGAGCGATGGTCACGTCGGCGTTGCCGGCCATTCGCACCGGCCAGTTTCATCGAGCGGACTTCCCGGGCAGCGATTTGCTGGATGCCCTCGAGTTGCTCGCGCGGCTCGCCGAAGCGCGCGATGCCGGCAAGCCCGGGTATACGGGTCTTGAGCTCGCAAGCATGCTGCGCTGTGACATGGATACCACCATGCGGCTTGTGCGCAAGCTCGATGACCTGGAATGGGTTGCGCGGCTCGAGAACCTGCGCGTGCCGCGTTATGTGCTGATCGCCAGTCCGCAGCAGATCACGGTGTCGAGTCTCTTCGATTTGTTCGTGATCGACCGCGAAGAATTGGACTATCAGTTGCGCCTCGATTCATCGCATATCGACGATGCAACCCTGATGAACGCGCTGAGCAACGACAAGATGGATGTCACGCTTGCCACGCTGCTTGCTGCGCGCACTGCTTCCCGGGAAGCTCGTGCGCATGAGTCTGAAAATGCAGCGTCAATGCCGCGTCAGACCGCTTGACCGGCGCCTAAAGCGAAATCCTGCCAATGCAGATGTCCTTGAACATCACCCAGTCGCCCATCAGGCTATAAAGCGGATGGCGAAACGTGGCGGGGCGGTTTTTCTCGAAGAAGAAATGGCCAACCCAGGCAAAGCCGTAGCCGCAAATGACCGCGGCCGGAAGCCAGAGCCAGTCATCCGTTGCGATGGCCATGGCCAGGCAACCAATCACCCCCAAAGAACCAATGAAATGAAGCCGCCGCGACACCACGTTGCGGTGCTCTTCGAGATAGTACGGATAGAACTCCGCGAAGCTCGCGAAGTGATCCGAATGAGCGGTCTGGGCCATGACAATCTCCGTGTCGGGCGATGCCTGCAAAGCAGGTGAGCAAAATTCATTCTCCGGCTAACACGGCAATGGCGCAACCGGGAACTCGCGCCGTCGCGGGAATTTTCAGCACCCCACCCATTCGGCTGATAGCGCATTTCGGACGCGCTCGTTAAGCTTGGTTCATGCTGTTTTTCTTTGCAAAACCGAAGAGCGCAGCAAGGGTCGCATCAGGTTGTTCGCTCATGAGCGCGTGGCCTGCGTCCAGTAAAACGGTGTCCACCGGAACGCCCGCGTGTTTCATTGCATCGACAAGTGCGCGGCTCGCGCGGGGCGGTGTCATCGCGTCGCGCTTGCCCGTCACTATCTGCACCGGACACTGCAACGCTGCGGCGCGTTCAAGGCCATCCGCGTAAGCATTGCAGGCGTTGAAATCAGTGTGAAAGAGTTGCGGCTCGCCGCGAACGGCCATGCGTTCCATCAGGCGCTGGTTTGATCCGTGCAGCCAGAAGCCCGGGCCCGGGCTCGAAGGTTTCGCGGCGATCGAGGAATGCGACCACTGGTTCACCATGTCAATGGCGTCAGGTTCGTGGTCACGGGCGGCACTGAGGAGGGCGTCGAACACGGTCATCGGAAATGCGGTGGCGAGCAGCGAAAGGCAAGTCACACGCGATGGATGGCGCGCGGCGGTATCGAGGGCAATCAATGAGCCCATGCTGTGGCCGATCAGCATGGCGCGGCTTACCTTCGCGGCGTCCAGCAGCGCGATGACCCAGTCGGCCAGCGCGGCGATGCTCGGCTTCGCCGGCCCGGCGCTGCGGCCATGCCCGGGAAGATCGACGGCAAGAACGCTCAGGCCGTGATGAGCAAAGTAGCGCGTCTGCAGCGCCCAGACGCTGTGATCGTGCTGCGCGCCGTGAATGAACACGGCCACGGGACGTCCGGCCTCGAACGCGTGGCCGCCGGTGTATGCGTAGGCGGGTGCGCCGCCGACATCGAGCATCATGCGCGGCTCCCTTCGCTTTTTTGCGATGCCTTCAGTCCGCGCTTGAGGTCGTCGATGAGATCGTCAGGATCTTCCAGGCCAATCGACAGCCGGATACGGCCTGGCGCGATTCCAGCGGCGGCAAGGGCGGCTGCGTCCATGCGGAAATGCGTGGTTGATGCAGGATGGATGACGAGCGAACGTGCGTCGCCGACATTGGCCAGATGGGAAAACAAGGTCAGCGATTCTATGAAGCGCCGTGCCGCCGCCACGTCGCCGCGCAGATCGAAGCTGAAAACAGCGCCGGCGCCGCGTGGCAGGAGCCGCTTGGCGAGCGCGTAATCGCGATGGCTTTCCAGTTCCGGATACGCCACGCCTTCGACTGCCGGATTCGCGAGCAGGAACTCGACGACCTTGCGCGTGTTGGCAACGTGCCGGTCCATGCGCAGCGGCAGGGTCTCGATGCCTTGCAGCAGTTGCCACGCGGCCTGCGGATGCAGGCATGCGCCGAAATCGCGCAGGCCCTCGCGGCGGGCGCGCAGCAGAAATGGCGCGACCGTGCTCTCTTCGGCGAAGACCATGCCGTGAAAGCCATCGTAGGGCTCGGTGAATTCGGGGAAAAGGGCGCTCGCGGTGAAGTCGAATGTGCCGCCGTCGACCAGCACGCCGCCTATGGTCGTGCCGTGGCCGCCCAGGAATTTGGTCGCGGAATGGTAGACGAAGTCGGCGCCATGATCGAACGGGCGCAGCAAATAGGGCGTGGTGAAGGTCGAATCCACGAGCAACGGCACGCGGTTCTCGTGCGCGATTTCAGCGATGGTCGCGATATCCAGAACATCGAGGCCGGGGTTCCCCAGCGTCTCGCCGAACAGGAGGCGCGTATTGGGCCGAATTGCGGCTCGCCAGGCATCGGGATCGTGGGGCGGCACGAACGTGGTGTCTATGCCGAAGCGCCGCAGCGTGTAGTGCAGCAGGTTGTGCGAGCCGCCATAAAGCGCGCTCGACGCAACAACGTGGGAGCCTGCGCCCATCAGCGTGGCGATCGCGAGATGCAGCGCGGCTTGTCCGCTCGCCGTGCCGATTGCGCCCACGCCGCCTTCGAGCGCCGCCACTCGCTCTTCGAAAACGGCGACTGTCGGATTCGAAATGCGCGAATAAACGTGGCCGGAGCGCTCCATGTTAAAGAGCGACGCGGCGTGATCCGTGTCTCGAAATGAGAACGACGTGGTCTGGTAGATCGGCGTGGCGCGCGCGCCGGTAGTGGGGTCGGGCGCGGCGCCCGCATGCAGTACAAGGGTATCGAAGCGGTTGGCGGACATCGTGGGCGGGCTACCATGGGAAAGGGTCATTTATCGTAACATCGGGTATGGCGGGACAAACTTGGGGTAGACGCGAGCGTCGGCGCGCTTCAACGGCGTGAGCATCCCAGTGCGGCAAAGCTAAGGGTTGACCCGGCGCAAAAGCCCGCCCGATATGCTTCCCCAGACGAATCACGGGTGCCCTGCGCGCTTCCTTTTTAACCGTCTTTCCGCTAGGATCGACAGACAGTCAGGCTTTTCGCGAGGAGACAATCATGCGAGTCAGCGACATTTTGAACGTCAAGGGCAACGCGCTCTTCACGGTAACGCCCGATACGCCGTTGAGCGAAGCCATTGACGCAATGGCGTCACACGACATCGGTTCACTGGTGGTCATTGAATACGGTGATCTTGCAGGCATGCTGACGTTCCGCGAGATCATCCAGATCCTGAGCAAGAACGGCGGCAGCGTAGGCACGTTCACCATCCGCAAGGTCATGGACGACCATCCCATCACCTGTACGCCGGAAACCGACGTGAACGAAGTACGCCGCATGATGCTCGAGCACCACGTGCGCTACTTGCCGGTCATGGAAAAGGGCATCCTCATGGGTGTGATTTCTTTCTACGACGTCGCGAAAGCCGTGGTGGAAGAACAAGGTTTCGAGAACAAGATGCTCAAGGCCTATATTCGCGACTGGCCCGAGCAGCAAGAAGAAGCGCGCTGAACCCGGCGAACGCACAATCGCGATTTGCCCGTTAGCGCGTGTCAAACGCTCGCAACAATGCGCGCCCCGTCCGGCGCGCATTTTTTTCGTCTCGAAGCCGGCGCCGCATTGCTTGGCCTGGCGCCAAGGTCTCTCAGCTACCAACTCCAATAATCCATGAGCGAATTGCCTGCTTCCACCCGCGAGAACCCTGCAAAGCCCGCACACGGCGACGGCCAGTTTCGCCTCTTGAGCGAGCGCCGTTTTGCACCATTTTTCTGGACGCAGTTTCTCGGGGCGCTCAACGACAACGTCTTCAAGGTCGGCTTTACGTCACTTGTGACGTTTCAGGCCGCCCGTTTTTCGGGCGTCGATCCAAAAACCGCTGCCTTTTTGATTTCGGCGATCTTCATCTTGCCGTTCGTGCTGTTTTCGGCGACATCGGGCCAGCTCGCCGATAAATACGACAAAGCCACGCTCACGCGTCTTGTGAAGACCTTCGAAATCGCCGTGATGCTGGTTGGCGGCGCGGGATTCGTGCTCCACAGCGCGCCGTTGCTCTACCTGTGCACCTTCCTGATGGGCGTTCATTCGACCGTTTTCGGCCCGGTGAAATACGCGTACCTGCCACAGCATTTGCAGCCGTCCGAACTCGTGGGCGGCAACGGACTCGTCGAGATGGGGACGTTCGTGGCAATTTTGATCGGCACGATCATCGGCGGCGCGTCGGCCGGGTGGATGGAGCATGGTGCGATTCTGCTCGCGGTGTGCTGCGTCGCAGTCGCGTTGATTGGCCGCGTGGCGTCGAGTTTCGTGCCCAGCACGGCGGCGCTTCAGCCCGATTTGAAGATCAACTGGAATCCCTTCACCGAAACGTGGCGCAATCTCGCGCTTGCACGCCGGGACCGGACTGTATTCCTGAGCCTGCTCGGTATCTCGTGGCTATGGTTTGTCGGCGCGACTTTCCTCACGTCGTTTTTCAACTTCGCCAAAGATGTGCTGTCGGCGAATCCCGACGTGGTCACTCTGTTGCTGGGGACGTTTTCGATAGGCATCGGCACAGGTTCGCTTCTGTGTGAAAAGCTCTCGAAGCGGCGCGTCGAGATCGGGCTTGTTCCGCTGGGATCGATTGGTATCAGCGTGTTTGCCATCGACCTGTTTTTTGCGAGCCATAAGATCGTTCCGGCCGGTCACTTGATGGGCATTGCCGAATTCCTCCAGATCGGCGTCCACTGGCGCATTCTGGCGGACCTGTTCCTGCTCGCCATGTTCGGCGGTTTTTACAGCGTCCCGCTGTACGCTCTGATCCAGGCGCGCAGCCAGCCGACGCATCGCGCGCGGATCATCGCCGCGAACAATATCCTCAACTCGTTTTTCATGATCGTGTCGGCGCTGATGGCCACGGGATTGACGTCAGCGGGCGTGGGCATTCCGGGACTGTTCCTCACCACGGCGTTGCTCAATATCGTGGTGGCCGCCTACATCTATTCGCTCGTGCCCGAATTCCTGCTGCGGTTTCTCGCGTGGATTCTCGTGCACACGTTCTACCGGATCAGGCTTGTCAACGCCGAGCGGATTCCCGAGCACGGCGCGGCTGTGCTGGTCTGCAACCATGTGAGTTTCGTCGATGCCATTGTGATCATGTCGGAAAGTCCCCGGCCGATTCGCTTCGTGATGGATCATCGGATTTTCCGCTCGCCGCTGATCGGCTGGCTGTTTCGCCATGTAAAGGCAATTCCGATCGCGCCGGCCCACGAAGACGCGGCGCTGCTCGAAAAGGCCTACGATGCCTGCGGCCGCGCGCTTGCCGAAGGCGACCTCGTCTGCATCTTCCCCGAAGGCAAGCTGACGCGAACGGGCGAACTGAACCCGTTCCGCCACGGCATCAGCGAGATTCTGAGACGCCGGTCGGCGCCGGTCATACCGCTGGCGCTGCGTGGTTTGTGGGGCAGCGTCTTTTCCCGTTATGGGGACACGAGCTGGCCGCGTCCGATCCAGCGCGGCGTGATGAGCCGGCTGACGCTGGCGGTTGGCGAGCCGATCGATCCCGCCGATGCCACCCCGGAACACTTGCAACAACTCGTTGCGACGCTCCGGGGCGCCCGCAAGTAGGCGCAAACAGGGGCGGAACGAGGCTGGAAGGGCTCCCGGCTGGCATAATATCGGCTCTCTCGATATTTTCAGGACGACGCTCATGTCCGGCAACACACTCGGCACGCTTTTCACCGTCACGAACTTCGGCGAGTCGCATGGTCCTGCGATCGGTTGCGTGATCGACGGCTGCCCGCCGGGAATGGCGCTGACCGAAGCCGATATCCAGATCGAACTCGATCGACGCAAACCCGGCACGTCGCGCCATGTGACCCAGCGTCAGGAAGCCGATCAGGTCGAGATTCTTTCGGGTGTTTTCGAAGGCAGGACGACCGGCACGCCGATCGCCTTGCTGATTCGCAACACCGATCAGCGCAGCAAGGATTACGGCAATATCGCGGAGACGTTTCGTCCCGGACACGCCGATTACACGTACTGGCAGAAATATGGAATCCGCGACTATCGTGGTGGCGGCCGCTCTTCTGCTCGCTTGACGGCGCCGACGGTGGCGGCCGGTGCGGTCGCGAAGAAGTGGCTGCGGGAACGGTATGGCATCGAAACCCACGGCTTCATGAGCGCGCTCGGCGAGATCCCGATTCCATTCGTGGCATGGGAACACGTGCGTGAAAATCCGTTTTTTGCGCCGAATGCCGAGATCGTGCCGCGTCTCGAGGAATACATGGACGCGCTGCGCCACGACGGCGACTCGATCGGCGCGCGCATCGGCGTGATTGCAACGGGCGTGCCAGCGGGTTTGGGCGAGCCGCTCTATGACCGTCTCGATGCTGACATCGCCAAGGCGATGATGGGCATCAATGCCGTGAAGGGTGTCGAAATCGGCGCGGGCTTTGCGAGCGTCGCGCAACGCGGCAGCGTTCACGGCGACGAGATGACGCCTGAAGGTTTTGCCGCGAACAACGCAGGCGGCGTGCTCGGCGGGATTTCGAGCGGGCAGGACATTACGGTCTCTATCGCAATCAAGCCGACGTCGAGTATCCGCACGCCGCGTGAATCCATCGACAAAGCCGGTCATGCAGCTACCGTCGAAACTTTCGGCCGCCACGATCCGTGCGTCGGGATTCGCGCGACCCCTATCGCCGAAGCACTGCTCGCGCTGGTCCTGATCGATCACGCGCTGCGACATCGCGCGCAGAATGGCGATGTCGAGACGACTACGCCTCACATCGCGGCGCACATCCCCGAATAAAAAATCGCCGGTTCTCACAAAGAACCGGCGTTTTTTTCAAGCGTTCAGGCCTTCTAACCGTCAATCCAGCCGAACGATCACATGTTCGGATAGTTCGGACCGCCGCCGCCTTCAGGCGGAACCCACACGATATTCTGCGTCGGGTCCTTGATATCGCACGTCTTGCAGTGGACGCAGTTTTGCGCGTTGATTTGCAGGCGCTCGGTGCCGTCGTCGTTTTTCACGAACTCGTACACCTGCGCCGGGCAATAACGGCTTTCCGGTCCGGCGTACGTGCGCAGATTCACATCGACCGGAACCGACGCATCCTTCAGCGTCAAATGCGGCGGCTGGTTCTCGTCGTGATTCGTGTTCGATATGAACACCGACGTGAGCCGGTCGAACGTCAGCTTGCCATCCGGCTTCGGATAAACAATCGGCTTGCATTGCGATGCCGGCTTGAGCGTTTCGTTATCGGCGTGCTGATGGTGCAGCGTCCAGGGCACGTTGCCGCCCAGCAGCTTCTGTTCGAGGCCGACCATGAACGTGCCCATGTACAGGCCCTTGCTCATCCACTGCTTGAAATTGCGGGCGCGATACAGCTCGGTCTTGAGCCACGAGTTATTGAACGATTCCGGGTATGCGGTCAGTTCATCGGCCTCGCGGCCGGCTTGCACTGCGTCGAACGCCGCTTCCGCCGCCATCTTGCCGGATTTGATTGCCGCGTGACTGCCCTTGATCCGCGATGCATTCAGGAACCCGGCATCGTCGCCGACCAGCGCGCCGCCCTTGAACACCAGCTTCGGCAGCGACATGAGGCCGCCGGCCACGATCGCGCGCGCGCCATACGACACGCGCTTGCCGCCTTCCAGGAACGTACGGATTGCAGGATGCGTCTTGTAGCGCTGGAACTCCTCGAACGGCGACAGATACGGATTCGAGTACCCGAGGCCCACGACAAAACCGACCATTACCTGGTTATTGTCCATGTGATAGAGGAACGAGCCGCCGTAGGTATCGGTTTCGAGCGGCCAGCCGGCGGTATGAATCACCAGACCCGGCTTGTGCTTGGCCGGGTCGATTGTCCAGAGTTCCTTGATGCCGAGGCCATAGACCTGCGGATCGGCGTCGCGGCCGAGCTTGAATTTGTCCATCAACTGCCGGCCGAGATTGCCGCGCGCGCCTTCGCAAAAGAGCGTGTATTTGGCGTGCAATTCCATGCCGAGCTGGAAATTACCGGTCGGCTCGCCGTTCTTGCCCACGCCCAGGTTGCCGGTCGCCACGCCGCGCACGGCGCCGTCTTCCGTGTAGAGCACTCCGGCTGCAGGAAAGCCCGGGAATATCTCGACGCCCAGCGCTTCCGCCTGCTGGCCGAGCCAGCGGGTAACGTTAGCCAGCGAAATGACGTAGTTGCCATGGTTCTTGAAGTTGTCCGGGAGCAACCAGTTCGGGACTTGTTTCGCGCTGTCCTGCGACAGGAACAGAAAGCGGTCTTCGGTCACTTCCACGTCGAGCGGCGCGCCTTGTGTCTTCCAGTCGGGCAGCAATTCGCTGAGAGCGCGTGGGTCCATGACGGCGCCGGAGAGGATGTGCGCACCAATCTCGGAGCCTTTCTCCAGCACGCATACGCCGAGTTCGACGCCTTTTTCCTGCGCAAGCTGTTTCAGCCGGATGGCCGCAGAAAGTCCCGCAGGGCCGCCGCCCACGATTACGACGTCGTACTCCATGGACTCACGGGGACCGTACTGCTCGATGAGACTCGCCGGGGTCATCCAATGCTCCTGTCTAACGTTAGAATGCTTTTTTGGGGATCGCGTATTGTCAGGGAACGATAGGTATGGTGCAACTAACGTTCCGGCGATTAGCACGACCGTATTATTTAACGATAGCATATTGGCTCGCTGGACCTGGTCCAGTTCCGCGCAGATTTCGTACAAAGCAACAGCATCACACGAGCGCAAGACGGACCGATCCCGAACAACTCAATCGCTTTCAACCAAGGAAAAACAATGGGCCGTTCGATCAACCTGGAAGGCAAATGCGCGCTTATTACCGGCGCTTCCAGCGGACTGGGCAAACGCTTTGCGCAAGTGCTGTCGCAGGCCGGCGCACGGGTCGTGCTGGCAAGCCGCCGCACTGAGCGCCTCAAGGAATTGCGGGCTGAAATCGAGGCATCGGGCGGCGCGGCGCATGTCGTATCGCTCGATGTCACCGATTACCAGAGCATCAAGTCCGCCGTCGCCCACGCGGAGACGGAAGCGGGCACTATCGATATTCTGGTGAACAACTCGGGTGTATCGACCCAGCAAAAGCTGACGGACGTGACGCCATCGGATTTCGATTTCGTCTTCGATACCAACACGCGCGGCGCGTTTTTCGTCGCGCAGGAAGTGGCGAAGCGAATGATCATGCGCGGCAACGGGACCGTAAAGCCCGGGTACCGGATCATCAACATCGCGTCCATGGCCGGACTCAAGACGCTGCCGCAGATCGGCGTGTATTCCATGAGCAAGGCGGCCGTCGTCCATATGACAAAAGCCATGGCGCAGGAATGGGGCCGTCATGGGATCAACGTGAACGCCATCTGTCCCGGTTATATCGATACCGAACTGAATCATCACCACTGGAAGAGCGAAGCGGGGCAGAAACTGCTGTCCATCTTGCCGCGCCGCCGCGTGGGCACGCCTGAAGACCTGGATGGACTGTTGCTCCTGCTCGCCGCCGACGAGTCGCAGTTCATCAACGGCTCGGTGATCGCCGCCGACGATGGATTCGGCTTATGAGCCAGGTTGTCGAACAAGCGTCGGGCGCGGCGCATGGCGGGTTTCATCGCGTCATCGACTTGTCCATGCCTATCCGGTGGGGCGACATGGACGCATTCGGCCACGTCAACAACACGGTGTATTTCCGCTTCATGGAAGAAGTGCGGATCACGTGGTTCCGGGAGCTGGACATTGCCGGCGCCAACGCCAAAGGGCAGGGGCCGGTGGTCGTGAATGCATCGATGGAATTCCTCAGGCAACTCCATTACCCGGGCGACGTCATTGGCAGCATGTTTGTCGGCGCGCCCGGACGCAGCAGCTTCGATACGCGCTTCGAGCTGTATCGAGCGGACGATTCCGCCACGCTTTACGCACGCGGCACCGCCAAATGCGTGTGGGTCGACTACGCGGCCGCGAAATCGGTGCCGATTCCGGATCTGCTGCGTCATGCCATTGAAACGGCGGCGCCGCACAAGTAATCAATCGCCCAGCAGCCGCTGCAGCAATTCGGTGGCGTTGCCCGTGTCGTATTTGCGCATGAGTTTCGCGCGGTAGATGTCGACGGTTCGCGAACTGATGTCGAGCGCGCGGCCGATCTGCTTGCTGGTCTTGCCCGTCACGAGTTGCGCGGCAATCTCGCGCTCACGCGGTGTGAGTTCGATGGCGACTCGCCGCGTCGCGCTCAGGTCTTCGAACGTCCAGACGCCCGCGGCATGCGGCGCGCTCAAATCCAGCGACCGTCCGGTCACGTGGCACCAGAACAATTCCCCGTTCGCGCGTTTCATGATGCGGTCGTCGGCGTAGCTGCCCTGACGCTGCATCAAGGCGGAAATGCGCGCGCCGATCCGCTCGAATTCCACCGGCGACGGATACAGCACCTGGAACGAGCGTCCGATCAGCGCCTCGGGCTTTACGCCGAAGATTGCACAAAGCTGCGCGTTGCAGTCTTCGATGATCCGTTCCCGTGACAACACCAGCCCGACTGGCGCAAGATGAAACGCAGTTTGATAATCCAATTGAGGCATTTTGGCTCGGACGACGGGCGTTTGATGTTTGCATCGCCGCGCACTACGGCAATTACTTATGTATTTTTGCGTATTGTGCCGGATCGATGCATCGTCGTACTCTTTTGCAACGTCAGAAAGTCGTTATCGCCGGAGAAACGAACGGCGCAACGACTCGAATAATCAGATTTCATCCAGATCAGGAAGGGACAAATGAACAAGGTCTATCCCGGCGCGAAAGAGGCGCTCGAAGACATCGTGAAGGACGGCCAGACGTTTGCCGTCGGCGGATTCGGCCTGTGCGGCATTCCCGAAGCGCTGATCGCGGCATTGCGCGACACGGGCGTCCAGGGAATCACGTGTATCAGCAATAACGCGGGCGTCGATGGCTTCGGCCTTGGCCTTCTGCTCGAAACCCGCCAGGTCAAGAAGATGATTTCGTCGTATGTGGGCGAAAACAAGGAGTTCGAGCGGCAATATCTGGCCGGCGAACTCGAGCTCGAATTCACGCCGCAAGGCACGCTGGCTGAAAAGCTGCGCGCGGGCGGCTCGGGCATCCCGGCGTTTTTCACGAACACGGGTTATGGCACGGTGATCGCCGAAGGCAAGGAGACGCGCAAGTTCGGTGACAACTTCTACGTGCTCGAACCCTCGCTCACGGCCGATGTAGCGCTCGTGAAAGCATGGAAAGCCGACAAATCCGGCAACCTGATTTATCGACGCACGGCCCGCAACTTCAACCCGATGTGCGCCATGGCCGGCAAGATCACGGTCGTCGAAGTGGAGGAAATCGTGGAAGTCGGTGAGCTCGATCCGGACGCCATTCACACGCCGGGGATTTTCGTGCAGCGCATCGTGCTGAATGCGCACCCGGAGAAACGCATCGAACAACGCGTCGTGCGCGCAAAAGGAGACTGATCATGGCATGGGACCGGAACCAGATGGCCGCGCGGGCGGGCAAAGAATTGCAGGACGGGTTTTATGTGAACCTCGGGATCGGGCTGCCCACGCTGGTCGCGAACCACGTGCCGGCCGGCATGGAAGTGTGGCTGCAATCGGAGAACGGCTTGCTCGGCATCGGGCCGTCACCGACCGAAGAAGAAGTCGATGCCGACCTGATCAACGCCGGCAAGCAAACGGTGACCACATTGCCGGGATCGTCGATATTTTCATCGGCGGATTCGTTTGCCATGATCCGCGGCGGCCACGTGAACCTCGCCATCCTCGGCGCCATGCAGATCAGCAAGGACGGCGACCTCGCCAACTGGATGATCCCTGGCAAGATGATCAAGGGCATGGGCGGCGCCATGGACCTGGTAGCGGGCGTGAAACGCGTGATCGTGCTGATGGAACACGTCGCGAAGGGCGACCAGCACAAGATTCTGGAAGAGTGCACCTTGCCGTTGACGGGCAAGGGCGTGGTCGACCGGATCATTACGGATCTAGGCGTGATCGACGTGACGGACGCGGGCCTCAAGCTGATCGAACTGGCTCCTGGCGTCAGTGTGGAAGAGATTCAACAGAAAACCGGCGCGCCGCTGGATGTGAGCGCAGTCAAGTAAGAGTTGAGCGCTGGCGCGGTCTGCCGGCCGGAAAGGGCTGTTCCAACTTCGCGTTGGTGCAGCCCTTTTTTCGTAACTGTTCGTTGGCCGTACGACGCCGCGCATAGACCGGTTGGCCAACCTTGTGTCTGACGAAGAAATGCGGCGCGCAAAGCGTTTACAATCGATTTCCATTGATCCATCCGTCATGCAGCAGCGCTACTGCGCCCAAGGAAAATCATGTCCGCGACCATCGTCGAAGCTGCGCCTTCCTTCGTTTCCGAGCCTCGGCAACGCCACGTGCAATGCATCAGCCCGTCCGGTTTGCATCGCATGGCTTATACGGAATGGGGCGATCCCGCAAACCCGCGCGTGCTCGTGTGCGTTCACGGGCTGACACGGTCCGGCCGCGATTTTGACGAGGTGGCGAAGGTGCTCGCGCGGGAGTATCGCGTGGTGTGTCCGGACGTGGTCGGGCGAGGGCTTTCCGACTGGCTTGCCGACCCGAAACATTACGGCGTGCCGCAATACGTTTCGGACATGGTCGCGCTGATCGCACGCCTGAATGTGGAAACGGTGGACTGGTTCGGAACATCCATGGGCGGATTGATCGGGCTGGGACTCGCCGGGCTGCCGAACACGCCCATCCGCAAGTTGCTGCTCAACGACGTGGGGCCGCACATCGAGCCGGTGGCGCTAGAGCGCATTGGCAGCTATCTGGGCCGCGACGAAACCTTCGCCACGCTTCAGGATGGAATCGACAATGCGGCGCAACTCGCGGCGTCCTTCGGCCCGTTGAGCGCCGAGGAATGGCGCGCGATCAATACGCCGCTGATGCACGAGCGCGATGGGCGCTGGGGTTACAGATACGATCCGAAGATCGCCGTGCCCTTTGCCGCTGCAGATGCAAATGCGGCCGCGCTTGGGGAGGCGATCCTTTGGCATTCGCTTGCGGCGATCAAACATCCGGTTCTGGTCGTACGCGGCGAGAATTCGGATCTGTTATCGCGGGAAACGGCCGAAAAGATGGTCGCCACAGGCCAGGCCGTGACAAGCGCTGAGGTCAAGGGTGTAGGTCACGCCCCGGCATTTCTCGCGCCGGAACAGATAGACCTCGCCTACCGCTTCTTCCTCGATACGGAAACACACGAGGCATAATATTGGGCTTCGCACGGTTTTTTTGACAAATCACTTTTCAGAGGCATTCATGGCAGTTATCCGTCTCCATGTCGGCGCGCGTCTTTCCGAAGCCGCGATCCACAACGGCACCGTTTATCTCGCGGGCCAGATTGCCGAAGACACCGATCAGGACATCACGGGTCAGACTCGCGAAGTGCTTGGCCACATCGACCGCTTGCTCGCTGAAGTCGGAAGCGACAAGACGCAACTGCTGTCGGTGCAGATCTACATTTCGGACCTGGCGAACTTCGCAGCCATGAACGCGGCGTGGGACATGTGGGTGCCCGAAGGCAATGCGCCCCCGCGCGCGACCGTAGAAGCGAAGCTTGCCAACCCGGCGTGCCTCGTGGAAGTGGTTGTCATCGCCGCCTTGTTTGACAAGGTGCATGACTGATAGTCAAACATTGCTTCGCACCTGATCGATCGCATGCCCGATACCGCCGTTTCTCCCGCATTGAACCCCGAGCCGTCCTTCGACGACGCGCTCGCGTTCGTACGCGAACACGCTGGCGACGCGCGGTTGACGAGCGGCGAGTTGCTGGCCGAACACGCAGCCGGCACGGCGCGGATCATGCAGACGTTGAACGTAGATCCGGCGGCAATCGCGGCGGCGGCGCTGTTTGCCATCGCGCCGCATATCGACGATCCGGAACGTGTGATCACCGAACGTTTCGGCGAAGAAGTGCAAAGTCTTGTCGCCGATGTCCGCAAGCTGTGGCGTCTGGGCTCCGTCAGCTCGCGCGCCACGCAGGCGACATTGCCCGAGACGGGCCGCGACGCACAAGCGGCGCGTCGCGCCCAGGTCGAAGCGCTGCGCAAGATGTTGCTGGCATTTGCGCAAGACATTCGGGTGGTGCTGATCCGTCTCGCATCGCGGCTGCAGTCGCTGCGCTTTTACGCGGCGAACAAGCTTGATCCGTCGCCCGATGTACCGCGCGAGACGCTCGAGATCTATGCGCCGCTGGCAAACCGCCTCGGCATCTGGCAACTGAAGTGGGAACTGGAGGACCTCGCGTTTCGATTCGAGGAACCGCCTACTTACAAGCGCATCGCCAAGCTGCTCGACGAAAAACGCATCGAGCGCGAAGCGTATGTGACCAGTGCCATCGCACGCTTGCAGAAAGAACTGGCTACGGCGCACATCCGCGCTGAGGTGAGCGGACGGCCGAAGCACATCTACAGCATCTGGAAGAAGATGCGCGGCAAGGAGCTGGATTTCTCCGAGCTGAACGACGTGCGCGCGTTTCGCGTGATCGTCGACGATATCAAGGATTGCTACACGGTGTTGGGTATTGTCCATAACCTGTGGCAGCCGGTTCCGCGGGAATTCGACGACTACATCTCGCGGCCGAAGCCCAATGGTTATCGGTCGCTGCATACGGTGGTGGTCGGTGACGATGGCCGCGCGTTTGAAGTCCAGATCCGCACCATGGAAATGCACAGCTTCGCTGAGTATGGCGTGGCGGCGCACTGGCGTTACAAGGAAGCCGGCACGCGAGCCTACGGCGGGCAGGTGACGGCGGCTGAAAAATACGACGAGAAGATCGCGTGGTTGCGGCAACTGCTGGCCTGGAAGGAAGACGTTTCCGAAAGCGAAGAACCGGGTGCGCAACCCTGGCAGCATCTGCGCGAAGCAACCCTCGACGACGACCATATCTACGTGCTCACGCCGCAGGCGCGCGTGATTGCGATGCCGCACGGCTCGACGCCGGTGGATTTCGCATATCACCTGCATAGCGAACTAGGGCATCGTTGCCGCGGTGCGCGTGTCGATGGCGCCATGGTGCCGCTCAACACGCCTTTGCAAAACGGCCAGACGGTGGAAATCGTCGCGGTGAAGGAGGGCGGCCCGTCGCGCGACTGGCTCAACCCTTTGCTCGGCTATCTGCACAGTCCGCGCGCGCGGCAGAAAGTGCGCGCATGGTTCAACTCGGTTGATTCCGAAGAGAACATCACAAACGGCCGGGCACTGGTTGAAAAGACGTTGCAGCGCGAAGGCAAGACGTCCGTCAATCTGGATCAACTGGCATCGAAGCTTGGCTTCAAGACGCCGGAAGAACTGTATGCGGTTGTAGGCAAGGAAGAGTTCAGCCTGCGCAATATCGAGCAGGCGCTGCACGACACGCCGCCGCCGGAACCCGAACCTGAGGCACCCGCGCAGTTCGAAAAGCGCAGCAGCGGGCAAAGCGTTGCACAGGGTGCGTCCACCGGTGTGCTGGTCGTCGGTGTAGACGCATTGCTCACGCAGCTTGCGCGTTGCTGCAGGCCGGCGCCGCCCGATCGCATCTCGGGGTTTGTGACGCGTGGCAAGGGTATGTCGATCCATCGCAGTGATTGCGCGACGTTCCAGCGGATGGCCGAACATGCTCCGGAGCGTGTGCTTGAAACGGCCTGGTCCGCCGATGTCATGAGCGGGCGCGGCTCGTCTGTTTATCCGGTGGACCTTGCTGTCGAATCGAACGATCGCCAAGGTTTGTTGCGCGACATTTCCGAAGTGTTCGCACGCGAGAAGATGAATGTGACCGGCGTGAAGACGCAAAGCCGGCGCAACGTTGCCTATATGCAGTTCACGGTCGAGGTATCAAGTGCCGCGCAGATCCAGCGCGCTTGCTCGTTGCTGAGTGAAGTGCAGGGCGTCGTGCGGGCAACGCGGCGCGGCTAACACATTTTCGTTTGTGGTCATGCGGCTTAACGCTTTGAATCAGCAGCGCATTGTTGGGGCTTCTTAAACGTATCGACGAATATCTTCAGTGTCATCGCATGAAAGCACTTGCCAGGATTCAAAACGCACCATATAATTTCGCTTCTTCAGGCTCGTAGCTCAGCTGGTTAGAGCACCACCTTGACATGGTGGGGGTCGTTGGTTCGAGTCCAATCGAGCCTACCAACGAAAGTGAAAGTCCGGTTCGCCGGATTTTCAAAACTGCAGCAAGCGTCTTGGCGCGAAAGGCAAATGAACAAGATGGCACCGCGAACGTTGACCGATACAACTTCGGAGCGACGCTAGTCGAGGACCACTTTCGCCTTTGCAGTTGTAGGAAAAGTGAATGCGGCCCCTCGAATGTGGGGCCGCATTTTTTTTGTCTTCGCGCGGTATTTTCGCGTCTTGCAAGGCATTGTTGAATGAACTTGGACGCCGGCTTTCGGCGTCTTGGAGAACGAAATGGTTTCGATACGTTTGCCCGACGGGTCAGTTCGCCAGTACGACCACCCGGTGACGGTTGCGGAAGTTGCCGCATCGATTGGCGCAGGACTTGCCAAGGCCGCTCTGGGCGGCAAGCTCGACGGCGAACTCGTCGATACCTCCACGCTGATCGAGCGTGATGCATCGCTCTCGATCGTTACGGACAAGGACGCGGACGGTCTCGACATCATTCGTCACTCCACCGCGCATTTGCTTGCCTACGCGGTCAAGGACCTGTATCCGGAAGCGCAAGTCACCATTGGTCCCGTAATCGAAAACGGCTTCTACTACGACTTCGCGTACAGCCGTCCCTTCACGCCGGAAGACCTCGAGAAGATCGAGAAGCGCATGGCCGAGATCGCAAAGAAGGACGAACCGGTTTCACGTCGGGTCGTTACGCGCGGCGAAGCGGTGGACTACTTCAAGAGCATCGGCGAGAAATACAAGGCGGAGATCATCGAATCGATCCCGTCTACCGACGACATCAAGCTCTACTCACATGGCGGGTTCACCGACCTGTGCCGCGGCCCGCACGTGCCGTCGACCGGCAAGCTGAAAGTCTTCAAGCTGATGAAGGTTGCAGGCGCCTACTGGCGCGGCGACTCGAAGAACGAGCAACTGCAGCGCATCTACGGTACGGCCTGGACCAAGAAGGAAGACCAGGAAGCGTATCTGCACATGCTGGAAGAGGCCGAGAAGCGCGATCACCGCAAGCTCGCGAAGCAGCTCGATCTGTTCCATCTGCAGGAAGAAGCGCCGGGCATGGTGTTCTGGCATCCGAAGGGCTGGGCGATCTGGCAACAGGTCGAGCAATACATTCGCCGCCGCCTGAACGAAGTCGGATACCTCGAAATCAAGACGCCGATGATCATGGACCGCTCGCTCTGGGAGGCGTCGGGTCACTGGCAGAACTATCGTGAAAACATGTTCACGACGGAATCCGAAAAGCGCGACTACGCCATCAAGCCCATGAATTGTCCTGGCCACGTGCAGGTGTTCAATCATGGTTTGCGTTCGTATCGGGACCTGCCGCTGCGTTACGCGGAATTCGGCTCGTGTCATCGGAATGAAGCGTCCGGCGCGCTGCACGGCTTGATGCGCGTGCGTGGCTTCGTTCAGGACGACGCACACATTTTCTGTACCGAAGACCAGTTCATTGAAGAATCGATCGCGTTCAACACGCTTGCGATGAGCATCTACAAGGATTTCGGCTTCGATCACATCGACATCAAACTGTCGCTGCGTCCTGACGCCCGTGCCGGCACCGATGAAACCTGGGACCGCGCCGAGCAAGGCCTGCGCGACGCTCTGACGGCCTGCGGTCTTACCTGGGAAGAATTGCCGGGCGAAGGCGCGTTCTACGGTCCGAAGATCGAATATCACATCAAGGACGCGCTTGGCCGCTCGTGGCAATGCGGGACGCTGCAACTCGACATGGTCCTCCCGGAGCGGCTGGGCGCCGAGTACGTAGCTGAAGACAATAGCCGCAAGCGTCCGGTGATGCTGCATCGTGCAATCGTCGGGTCCATGGAGCGATTCCTTGGTATTTTGATCGAGCACCATGCTGGTGCAATGCCGTCGTGGCTCGCGCCAGTGCAGGCTGTGGTCCTGAACATCGCGGAAAGTCAGGCCGACTATGCACAGAAACTGACCCAATCGTTGCAAAAACAAGGGCTTAGAGTAGAGAGCGATTTGCGCAACGAGAAGATTAGTTATAAAATACGTGAGCACACGATGCAAAAGGTCCCGTATCTGCTGGTAGTCGGGGACAAAGAACGTGATGCCCAAACCGTAGCCGTGCGTGCTCGTGGCGGTATCGACGCTGGCGTTATGCCGGTCGATGCATTCCTTGAGCGTCTGCAGCAGGACGTGCAGGCGTACAAGTAAGCCCACCCGCAGCGCGGTTAGTTTTTTTGAATTTTTAGAGGAAACGTAACATCGCTACTGATAAGTCTGCACATCGCATCAACGGGGAAATCACGGCACCTGAGTTGCGCCTGGTCGGAGTGGACAATGAGCCGCTAGGAATCGTGAAGCTCGCCGATGCTTTCCGCATGTCGGAACAACAAGACGTGGATCTCGTGGAAATCGCGCCTCAGGCTGTTCCGCCTGTCGCCCGGTTGATGGACTACGGCAAGTTCAAGTATTCGGAAGCCAAAAAGCAGCACGAGGCGAAACTCAAGCAGAAGATCGTTCAGGTCAAGGAAGTCAAATTCCGTCCTGGTACCGACGACGGTGACTACAACGTGAAACTGCGCAACCTCACGCGCTTCCTCGAAGACGGCGACAAGACGAAAATCACGTTGCGTTTCCGCGGCCGGGAAATGGCTCACCAGGAAATTGGCATGCGCGTGCTCGAGCGGCTGAAGGCTGACCTCGAAGAGCATGGCCAGGTCGAGCAAATGCCGAAGATGGAAGGGCGCCAGATGATCATGGTCATGGCCCCGAAGAAAAAGAAGTAATGTCGATGGATCGCGCGACCGGAGGTTCTTGGGTCTGCGCGGCATCGAATGAGCAGGTTTCAGGGCGTTGCCTGATAATGGCGGCGCTCATGAAAAAGCGGTGATTGTCAAAGTTCGCCGCTCATAAGTGGTATGTGGGTTTCGAAGGGCGGGTCAGGATCGATTGGATCGACCGCACACCCATATCCATCTAATAAACTGGAGTAGTTCATGCCGAAGATGAAGACCAAGAAGAGTGCTGCAAAGCGCTTCGTGGTGCGTCCGGGCGGTACCATCAAGCGTGGTCAAGCCTTCAAGCGTCACATTCTTACCAAGAAGACCACCAAGGTAAAACGCCATCTGCGCGGTTCCACGGAAGTTCATGCATCTGACATGAATTCTGTGCGCGCAATGTTGCCGTTCGCTTAACCCTTAACTGACACTCACAGGAGCGCACTATGCCTAGAGTCAAACGTGGGGTTACCGCACGGGCCCGTCACAAGAAGATCATCAAGCTGGCCAAGGGTTACCGCGGCCGTCGCAATAACGTCTATCGCATCGCCAAGCAGGCGGTCATGCGCGCAGGGCAATATGCCTATCGCGATCGCCGCAACAAGAAGCGTGTGTTCCGTGCTTTGTGGATCACGCGTATCAACGCTGCGGTGCGTCAGCACGACATGACGTACAGCGTGTTCATCAATGGCCTGAAGAAGGCTTCGATCGAACTCGACCGCAAGGTGCTGGCCGACATGGCTGTGTTCGACAAGGCTGCTTTTGCTGCGATCGTCAAGCAGGTAAAAGCCGCCGTTGCAGCCTGATCGAGCTTATTGGCGAGATTGGTACTGCGTGGTTCGTTGGAGCGTTGTCCGGCTGTGATCAAGGACAGTGCTTCAACAGAAAACGGGGCTCGACAAGAGCCCCGTTTTTGTTGGTGAAGCCGGGTTGAAAACTTGCCCGGGAACGATCAGAAGAATTTTGACGATGAAATGATGGGATCAATGAATCTGGACCAGATTGTCGCCGACGCGCGAAATGCCTTCGAACACGCCGCAGACGCGGTCACGCTCGAAAACGAAAAGGCCCGCTTTCTCGGCAAGTCCGGGGTACTCACGGATCTGCTGAAGGGCTTGGGCAAGCTCGATCCCGATACCCGAAAGACCGAGGGTGCGCGCATCAATGCGGTCAAGCAGCAAGTGGAAGCAGCGCTGAACGCGCGCCGTCAGGCGCTGGCGGACGTGTTGCTGAACCAGCGGCTTGCATCGGAATCGATCGATGTCACGTTGCCCGGCCGTGGTCCTGGCGCCGGAAGCCTGCATCCGGTCATGCGCACTTGGGAACGCGTTGAGCAGATTTTCAGCACGATTGGTTTCGACGTGGCCGACGGCCCGGAAATCGAGACGGACTGGTACAACTTCACTGCTTTGAACAGCCCGGAAAATCATCCGGCGCGTTCGATGCAGGATACGTTTTATATCGACGGGAAAGATGCCGACGGGCGGCAACTGTTGTTGCGCACGCATACGAGTCCAATGCAGGTGCGCTACGCGCGCATGAACAAGCCGCCGATCAAGGTGATCGTGCCGGGCCGGACGTATCGTGTGGATAGCGACGCCACGCATTCGCCCATGTTCAACCAGGTCGAAGGCCTGTGGATTGAAGAGAACATCAGCTTTGCCGACCTGAAAGGCGTGTACTCGGACTTCCTGAAGAAATTCTTTGAGCGCGATGACATTCTCGTGCGCTTCCGGCCGTCGTATTTCCCGTTCACCGAGCCGTCCGCCGAGATCGACATGATGTTCGAGCATGGCAAGAACGCAGGTAAATGGCTGGAGATCTCCGGCTCGGGCCAGGTGCATCCGAACGTGATCCGCAACATGGGACTCGATCCGGAACGGTATATCGGCTTTGCGTTCGGCAGCGGTCTCGAACGCCTGACCATGCTGCGCTACGGCGTGCAGGATCTGCGCCTTTTCTTCGAAAACGATCTGCGTTTCCTTGAGCAATTTGCCTGAGAAATCTGTCTTGGAGCATGTTGCAACAGGCCGTCGTCCAGACGCAGACACACCTCATTTCGAACTAGACACACATGCAATTCCCGGAATCCTGGCTTAGAACTTTCGTCGATCCGAAGCTGTCGACCGACGAACTCTCGCACGCGCTCACCATGGCCGGTCTCGAAGTTGAGGGGCTCGCGCCGGTCGCGCCGCCGACTACGAAGATCGTTGTCGGGCAAGTGCTGGAAGTGGCGAAGCACCCCAATGCTGACAAGCTCAATGTTTGTCAGGTCGATGCCGGTACAGGCGAGACCCTGACCATTGTGTGCGGCGCGCCGAATGTGGCGCCGGGCATCAAGGTGCCCGTTGCCCTGGTCGGCGCGGAATTGCCGCCGGCTGAAGCCGGTGGTGCGCCTTTCGCGATCAAGCTGTCCAAGTTGCGTGGCGTGGAAAGCCAGGGCATGCTGTGCTCGGCGCGTGAACTGAAATTGTCGGAAGATCATAGCGGCTTGATGATCCTGTCCGCCGAGACGCCAATTGGCGAGGACATCCGCAAGACGCTGAATCTCGATGACACCGTCTTCGAAATCAAGCTCACGCCGAACAAGGCTGATTGTTTGTCGGTGTTTGGTGTGGCGCGCGAAACGGCTGCGATCACGGGTGCGCCACTGCACGCGCTTGATATCAAGCCGGTGACGGCGACCCTCGATGAAATCCTCCCGGTCAAAGTGTCGGCGCCGGACCTGTGCGGGCGTTTCTCCGGCCGCGTGATCCGCGGTGTAAACGCGCACGCTAAAACGCCGGCCTGGATGATTGAACGCCTCGAACGCTCGGACAGCGCAGCATTTCCGCGCTCGTCGATATCTCCAATTACGTAATGCTTGAACTCGGCCGTCCGTCGCATGTGTTCGACCTGGACAAGATCCACGGCGGAATCGAAGTGCGCTGGGGCAAGAAGGGCGAGACGCTCAAGCTGCTCAACGGCAACACGGTTGAACTGGATGAATCCGTCGGCGTGATCTCGGATGCCCAGCAAGTCGAAAGCCTTGCCGGAATCATGGGCGGTGACAGCACGGCCGTGTCGCTCGATACCACGAACATCTATCTTGAAGCCGCGTTCTGGTGGCCGGACAGCATTCGCGGCCGCGCGCGCAAGTACAACTTTTCGACGGATGCGGCGCATCGGTTCGAACGCGGCGTGGATTTCTCGACCACGGTTGAACATATCGAACGCATTACGCGCCTGATTCTCGATATCTGCGGCGGTAACGCTGGTCCAGTCGATGACCAGACGCTCAACGTGCCCAAACGTAAGCCGGTGAACATGCGTGTCACGCGCGCGAACCGGATTATCGGCGTGAAGATCAGTGCTGAAGAGATCGCGCAGATTTTCACGCGGCTCGGCCTGGAATTTGCGCACGACGGCGATGTATTTGCGGTGACGCCGCCGCCGTATCGATTCGATATCGAGATTGAAGAAGACCTGATTGAAGAAGTCGCGCGCATTTACGGTTTCGAAAAGATTCCGGCGCGTCCGCCTGTTGCGATTAGTGAAATGCGGCCGACGAACGAGACCAAGCGGTCCATTCACGTGCTGCGTCATGCTGTGGCCGCGCGCGATTATGCGGAAACGGTGAACTTCAGTTTCGTCGATGCCGAATGGGAAGCCGATTTCGCCGGAAATGCGAACCCGGTGAAATTGCTCAATCCGATTGCAAGCCAGCTCTCGGTGATGCGGACCACGCTGTTCGGCAGCCTGATCAGTGTCTTGCGCTACAACCTGAACCGTCGCGCGGACCGGATTCGTGTGTTCGAAGCCGGTCGCGTTTTCCTGCACGACCCGTCGATCAAGGCGGGCGATTTGGCGGTTGAAGGATTCGCTCAACCGAAGATGATCGGTGGCCTGGCTTATGGCCCGGCGCTCGAAGAACAATGGGGCGCGCCGTCGCGCGCCGTTGATTTCTTCGATGTGAAAGGCGACGTCGAGGCCTTGTTTGCGCCGGTAACGCCGCGTTTAGTGAAGGCGGAACATCCGGCGCTGCATCCGGGGCGCAGTGCCCGCATCGAGATCGACGGCCGCGCGGTGGGCTGGGTCGGCGACCTGCATCCGCGCTGGATGCAAAAGTACGACTTGCCGCACGCGCCGGTGTTGTTCGAAATCGAAGCTGAAGCACTGATGCAGCGTGCGCTGCCGGTGCCCGCCGACGTGACAAAATTTCCGCCGGTCCGCCGTGATATCGCGGTTGTCGTTGACCAGAAAGTGGAGGTTCAGGCGCTCCTCGACGAGCTCGAAAGCGCTCGTTCGGAGCCCGCCTGCAAGTACATCACGAAGCTTGCTTTATTCGACGAATTCCGTCCAAAATCAAGCACTTCCGGTGGGTTGGGTGAGCATGAGAAAAGCCTTGCCTTCCGTGTAACGTTGCAAGATACTGGCGGGACGCTTCAGGACGAAACGGTCGATACGGCCATCAAAACATTGGTGGAACGCTTGACTCGAGTACATGGCGCGCGATTGCGCGGATAGCCAGTTGCTGGCCCCCTCCGTCTTCATCGTCACGCCATTTTTTCGATATGAACCAAATGAACTCGAGTGATTTCGAAGCCCTTCTTTCGGCGCAACGCAGCGCCATGATCCGAGACGTCTCCACTTCGAACGGTGCAGCAACGGCGGAAACGCCTACGCTCACCAAAGCCGAATTGGCGGAGATGCTATTCGACCATGTCGGGTTGAATAAGCGCGAAGCCAAAGACATGGTGGAAGCATTTTTCGAGGTGATTCGCGACGCCCTTGAAAGCGGCGACAGTGTCAAGCTATCCGGCTTTGGCAACTTCCAATTGCGCGACAAACCGCAGCGTCCCGGCCGTAATCCAAAAACGGGAGAAGCCATTCCCATTGCGGCGCGCCGTGTCGTCACGTTTCATGCGAGTCAGAAGTTGAAAGCGCTGGTGGAAGCTGGTGCTGAAAACAGTTTCGGCCGCTGAAGTGACGGGCATACGGTATGTATCGCCCGAGCGCTTATTAGCGATATCCGCAAGTTTCGTGACATTCACCACCACGGTTGATTGACGATGGAAAAAGTCGTCCTGCCTCCAATCCCTGCCAAACGCTACTTCACCATTGGTGAAGTGAGCGAGCTTTGCGGCGTCAAGCCGCATGTGCTGCGCTACTGGGAACAGGAATTCACGCAACTGCGGCCCGTGAAGCGGCGGGGCAATCGTCGTTATTACCAGCATCATGAAGTCCTGCTGATCCGCCGCATTCGCGAACTGTTGTATGAACAGGGTTTTACCATCAACGGCGCGCGTAACCGGCTCGATTCACACGGACGTCCGAATGGGAATGCCGCCGATACTGACGACATTGCAGAGTCGCGTGGAGTATCCGAGATGAATGTCTCGGTCGATGTCGATCAGTTGCGTAAAGATTTGCTTAAAGTGATCGATTTATTGGGCGGATAAGTTAGAGGCTGACTGAGAGGCTGGGTCAAAGGCCAGTTTCATGTACGCGAAAAGGCGTCGCTGATTAATCAGCGACGCCTTTTGGCTTTATCGGACTGACGAATTGGAAAATGATTGTTAATGGCTTCACGCCTCGTCATTTTCTCGCATTGTCGCGCCGGATTTCGATCAGCGGTAAATCCGGTTCCGAGAGCATTGCCTTCAACACATCATTGGCGAAATCTTCGACGACTGCATGCCACTCTACAGTTCCTACTGGAAAGTCAGCGGGAGACGCCTTTCCTTGCGCCTTGCGAATTGCGCCGACACTGATGCTCAACGCCCGAGCTCGTAGAAAGGTCGGATCATTGGAGTTGTCGGGAGTGTTAAGTTCGTGGTCCATAGATGGGCTTTCGGCCACCGGCAGTAAAACTTTAGCTTTATTTAAAGGGACGGAAGCGAGGCTGCGTATGTAAACGTAGAACGGTATCGCGCTTCACTGAAAGAGAGAAGCAGCCCAAGCCATATAAACAACAGGCGATTCAATCAGAAGAAAGGTAAATGGTCAGAGAAATAAACTTCGCATTGAATCAGGCAATTAACGTAATCAACCCTTGAATTGTCTCACCACGCGTTTGTTCAGGATTTCAAGCCGAACCGGATTATGCATCGAGATTGCCTGCAATGCGCGGATTAACGGTAAAAGTGATTCATGTATGTACTTCGAACGTAATTTTAGATGGCAAAAAGTACTGCAGTTTGCATGGATACGATAAATTCGAAGATGGCGGCGCAGCACGAATGGCTAACCCAGTTTTTTTGACTGAGTTTGTCGATCTATCAGGGTTTGGCACGTCGCGTTATGGCAGGCGCTCGAGCTGCGCCGGCTCTGGTGGTCAAATCCTCTCAATCAAGGAGCACTGCAATGCCCACGTCTACAGTCAAGCCAATCCCGGACGGGATGCATACGATTACGCCTCATCTGGTTTGCAAAGGCGCCGCCGACGCAATCGCGTTTTATATCAAGGCGTTCAATGCAGTCGAACACACGCGGCTGCCCGGACCTGGCGGCACGGTGATGCACGCCATGCTGGGTATCGGCGATTCCACGCTGATGCTTGCCGAAGAGTTCGAGAATTGCGGCAATCATAGTCCGCTCACATTGAAAGGCTCGCCGGTGACGCTGCATTTATACGTGAACGACGTAGATGCCGCGTTCGCTCAAGTCGTTGACGCGGGTGCCAAGGTGATCATGCCGGTGACCGACATGTTCTGGGGTGACCGGTATGGCCAGGTCGAAGATCCGTTCGGTCACCGCTGGTCGCTCGCAACGCATACCCGTGATTTGAGCCCGGAACAGATCCGGGAAGCAATGGCGGCAATGCCGCAACAGTAATTCGAAACGAAAGGCGGGTTGGCTCCGCCTTCATTCATCAAATAACAAAAATGAATTTGGGATGAGGCGCGCGCGCCGGTACCATCGCGCGCTTGATAGCTTTTTTACAGCTTATTTTCCGGCTTCATTCAGCGTAGCCCATCCCATGTCTACTTCCTTCGCGGCAGAGCCCGCAATTGCGTCTTCGGCCTCCGACGCAGCGCGTCCCGTCATCCGCAGTGCCGCCGATGTCTCCCAGCTCGTCAATCGCGGCGCTGCGGTGGGAAGCGATGCGCGCATCGTCATCGCGATTGCGTTGGGTGGTGTTTTCCTCGATGCCTACGATCTCGGCGCGCTAGCGTTCGGCGTCAAGGATATCGCCCGCGAGTTTTCGCTGACGCCGGCGGCAACGGGTTTTGTCGCGTCGGCCATTACTTTCGGGGCGATCATCGGTGCGTTCCTGGGCGGTTATCTCACCGACAAGATCGGCCGATACCGCGTCTTCATGGCCGACATGTTCTTCTTCGTCGTCGCGGCGATTGCGTGCGGCCTCGCGCCCAATGCCTGGGTGCTGGGCGGCGCGCGTTTCGTGATGGGGTTGGGCGTCGGTATCGATTTGCCTGTCGCGATGGCGTTTCTCGCCGAGTTTTCGCGTTTGAACGGCCGCGGCAACAAGGCGGCGCGCATCGCGATGTGGTGCCCGACGTGGTACGCCGCCATCAGCGTGTCTTATCTGCTCGTGCTCGCTTTGTACGCCGTGCTCCCGGCCAGCCACTCGGGCTGGTTGTGGCGCCTGACCCTGGGCTTCGGCGCATTGCCGGCGCTGGTGATCATCGCAATCCGCAGCCGCTACATCAGCGAATCCCCGGTTTGGGCCGCAAACCAGGGTGATCTGCGCGGCGCTGCCCAGATTTTGAAGCGCTCGTACGGCATCGATGTCGAAGTCGATGCCACCGCGCTCCAGGGCACAAAGGCGCCGGTGCACAAGGCAACGTGGAGCAACTACGGCGCGTTGTTGCGTGGTGTCTATCTTCGCCGGACCGTGCTCGCGACCATCATTGCCGTGGCTTCATCGTTTGCGTATAACGCCGTGGCATTTGGCCTGCCCGTGATCATCTCGAGTTTCCTCGCGCAGTCGATGCTCACCACCATCCTTGCCTCGCTCGCGTTGAACCTGTGTTTTGCGTTCGTAGGTGGACTGATCGCCGTGCGCACCGTGCCAAAGGTCGGCGCGTGGAAGCTGACCGTGCTGGGCTATGCCTTCCAACTGGCGGCGCTGATCGGTCTTGCTGTGGTCGGGCGGCCGGCCGGCGGCGCACAAGTCGTCATGGCGATCGGCTTTCTCGCCGTGTTCCTGCTCGGCCAGGGATTCGGTCCCGGCTCGCACAGCATGACCTTCGCGTCGCTCAGCTATCCAACGTCGCTGCGGGGCGTTGGCGTGGGTTTCAACCAGACGCTGATGCGTGCCAGTTCGACTGTATCGCTCTTTCTGTTTCCTGTGCTCTCGGCAGCGCTTGGCACGAAGGTCTTCTGGATCATAGCGGTTGCGCCGCTGGCGGGGCTCATCGCGTTGCTTGCCATCCGATGGGAACCGTCAGGTTATGACGTCGATGCCGAGGATTTCGGGCCGGCCAAGCAGGCTTGATACTGGCTTGGTTGCGGCTCAGTGATGGCTTGATGCAGCACCGCGTGCGAATGAGATGAAACGCCGGTACGATTGCTCGTGGTGAGTCCAAACGCGGCTTGTTTTACGGCTGCATTACTTTATGTTCACGGGGAAAAGATGATCGTTGAAATGCGTATTTATCATTGCGCGCCGGGCCGTTTGCCAGCGTTGAACGACCGGTTCACCAACATCACGCTGGATTTCTTCAAGAAATATGGCATCGAACCGATCGGGTTCTGGACGACGATCGCCGGCCCGAGCAATCACGCCCTGACTTATCTGTTGAAGTGGGAAAGTCTCGCTGAGCGCGAAGAAAAGTGGAACGCGTTCCAAGCCGATGCGGAGTGGATCGCCAAGCGCGCCGAGACCGAGGCGAAGTCGCCGATCGTCGAACGCATCGAGAATCACTTTTTGGCGCCGACGGCTTATTCAGCATTGCGTTGATAAGCGAAGCTGTTCGAAAAACGCCCGGTTATTTAGACGATAACCGGGCGTTTTCGCGATTGGGTCATGCTGCGCGCAGCGAAGTGACGTTGTCGTCCTTCGAACTCCGCCGCGATATACGTCGACCTCCTGTTTGCGACGGCTGCGCGATTTCGGGCAGGCGGCCATGCTTCTGGAAGTACCCGATCAATTCTATGGCGGCGCCGTATTCCCGCTGGACGAACCAGCTTTTCAGGGCGATCAGGAAGCCGTCGATGGCGTCATCGCCGAAATCCTGCGCGACTTCCGCGAGCGCTTCGGCGAGCGCATTGATGCGCGGCTGCGCGGACAACGTGCTTGCGATATGGGATGCGCTTCTGGACACGATCATGGCGTGAACGGGCCAGAGCTTGCTGTCGAAAGCGGGGTTGTTTGTCTTTTTGCGGGCTGGCTTGCGTAATTTGTTGCTTTTGCTGGCTGACATGTGTGTTTCCCCGGAATGCGGCAGTGCAAATCGCGGCGCAACTGCGCCGGCTTGTCTGGCCTTGGCTTTTTTTAGTTGATTGTTAGCGTTGTGAGCACCTTGAAAAGAAACTCGAATGGTGCTCACAAATGTCTATACGCGGGGAAGGCGCACTCGGATGCGTGCAGCGCAGCAAAATCGTTGACCGATCAGGAAGTAAACGAAAAAAGGACCTAGGCGGTCAAGCCTAAGTCCTTCATCAAACTGGTCGGGGCGAGAGGATTTGAACCTCCGACCACCTGCACCCCATTTCCCTGCGCTTCGCTATACACTTCATATACTTAGCTGATTTTGTCTAACTTGGCGCTTAAAAAATAGGCGGCTTCTGGCGCGGCTTTGCGGCCGGTTGAATGAGCAAGTTAGACACGTTTTTGGAAGTAAAAATGCCGTTCCACGACTACTGGACAACCCAGCCATACGACTACGACCGGGCAACGCGCGGCCTCGCCGAGAAGCTGCAGCGGTTTATGGAAATGGCGGACGAGCAGGAGGATGAATCGGTCGCCGCGGGAATCCGCGGGACCGCGCTGCAGATCTATGAGCGGTGGTATCACTTCTCGGTGGAATCCGGGACGTTGAAATCGGCAGATGACGCCAAGTTTATTGCGATCTTGAACGGGTAGCTTTAAGCACATTCACCTTGAGGCGTCAGCGCACTGAGCGTTCGCCGGACGCTGGTAGACTGCGCGCTGCCTAATGCAAGGATCTCAACAATGAAAACAGTTTCCTTTTACGTCGTCGGCGTCTCGGTCCTTTTGATATCGCTATCTGGTTGCACAACCACGTACAAAAACGGTCAGACTTGCAAGCAAAAGATGGTGGAGACGTACCCGTCAGACCTTCCAAAACTTTCCTACTCGCTCCCCCGAAGTGGCATCAACGGAAGACGAGTTGTGGTTGAAGGGACATACCCATTTCGCTTGCCAACGCCTCTTGGCGTGACAATGATCAAGTTGAAGGAAGTAGACCTGTCGGCAGCCGTGCAATGTGAGTTTGATGGCGAGAAGATGACCACTTTTGCGTGGCTTTCTCCGCCCTCCATGAATCTGCGCTACCCGTTGCCAGCAGAGGATGGCGGAACAACGGGCCAGTAAGAGACCCCTCGGTCTCAACGGCAGTTTGCGAGATACGCCTTGTCGTGCGCCAAAACTTGCTGTTTCGTCTCGAACGTGTCGCTCGGCGAAGTCGTGATGAACTTCACCCATGTGCACGCCGTGTCGATGATCTTCGCCGGCGGATCCGCCGGCGTGACGGTTGCCGGGCATCCAGAAAGCGCGAGCGCCGCGCAGAGTGTGAGCAAGACGCGCATGGTTAATCCTTCCGTTGAGCGCCGATAGCGGCGAGCTGCGCATTGATATCGGCGGGCGTGGCGGCCTGCGCTGCGGCATCCGCGTCTGACCGGTTCACGACCGCCTGGGTGGTCGCTGCCGACGCTGCAGCGTTCGCTAGATCGTCCTGGCTCTTCGACGCTGCAACAGTGCTGGCAGCTTGCGCCTCAACTGTCTTCGCCTGTTGATGGCGAAACATGCCAAAGACGACGCCGCCCGCGCCAAGAACGAAGCCGAAAATCGCGCCAAGGTGTGCAGCGACGAATGCGTTGATGAGAGTGATCATTTCCATGCTCCGGTGAGAAAGAGGCTACGCTCGGCAGTGCGCCGGCGAACGAGACCGTTCAGGACCTGGCCGCCGGACTTGTTCCACGCGAGGAACTGATCGGCGGCCGAGGCGAAGTTCAGCGCGTTGAGGTTGCGAAGCAGAGTGGAGGGCAGGCCGGTCGCGAGCACGACGATGCCGTCGCGGCCGGGATCCCTGCTGCTGGCGGCGCGCCCAGCGCCGACGTTGTAGACGATGCTGACAAGCGCGGCTTTCTGCTGCGGCGAGATCTGAACCTGTACGGCGCGGTCGACGATCGCGGCCGCGTCATCTAGACTGGCATCGAGGCGCGCTTCGGCCTGCGCCTGCGTCCAGACCGTTCCCTGAATCACGTCCTTGCCGGTCGTTCCCCAACCGCACGTCCAGACCTTGCCAGTTGCGTCCCAGTACGCCTCGAGCGCGCAGCTCTCGAAGTGCTGGACCAGCGGGCGGCACAGCGCGCGCCAAGCGTCGTTGATTGATGGAACGTTTTGTGGAACGACCGGGGTGTCCGATGTTCCAGCGGGCGCAGGATGTATGTCAGGCACGGGCGGCGCTGGAACGGGCGGCGTCGGCCGCTTGAACATCCCTAAGATGGCGGAGAAGATCTCACTGAGGTTCATGCTCGCCTCGCAAACCGTTCGCTGGGCCGGTAGCGGCTCGCAGCGTGGATTGCTTGATCACCCGTGCCACGGTCGCTGCAACGGTCAGGCTGATCGTGAGCGTGCCGAACAGGTGCGGATTGATGTAGGCCTGAAGGGAAGGCAGGTTGTCGCGCAGCTGGTCGAGCAGCTCGGACGCCGTGGCGAGCATCGCGAAGCGCGAAGACCACGACATGAGCCAAACCTTCTTCGCTTCGCCGACGAGTTCGAGTCGCATAGTTGTTCCTAACGTTGATTACCGATCCACGGCTTGGCAGGTAGAGCAGGGCGCGTAGCGGTCTCGAGCTTCTTGTCGACGGCCTTCGCGGTGTTCGCGGCCTCGTGCGCCTCGCCGGCGACGACGTTGACCTTCTGCTCTACGGCTTCGGTCTTCTGTGCTGCGACGGTGGCCGCCTGCGCGGCTTCTTTTGTTTGCTTGAGCATTGCGGTCGTGCGCTGATCGTTGACCTTGGCGCGATCACCGAGGAAGCGCAGCGTGTAGGCGGCCAGCTCATTCGTGGTTTTCATCAGCGTTTTAATGTCGGTCATGTCGCCTTTCACTTGCTGCATGAGTTCGTCGCGTGCGCTGCCCGTTGCCTGGAGTCCGGAGATCTGCGCAGAGAACTCGCGAGTGCACGCGGCGCGTTCTTCAGCCCGGACAACGGGGAACCGATCGATCAGTACCGAGCGCTCCCGCGCGTTGAACCAGTTCATGAGGCCGGCGCCGACGGCGAGCGAGATGGCGACGAGCAGTGCGTTGCCGACATAGAGGTCGTAGCGATGCCAGAAGGCTTTTAGTCGTTGCCCACGCGTCATTTGCGATCCGTCTGTCGACGGCCTCCGATTTCGGCTTCAAGGTTCATGATTTGGCGGTCTTTCTCGGCAACTAAGGCGACCAGCGCCTCGATTTTCAAACGGTCTTGCTGGCGGTCTTCTGCCGCCTGGATAATCTGGCGTCGCATCTTTGCTTCTGAAACCGCGAGTAATCGGCGATAGCGTGTTTCACGCGCGACCGATTTGTTGTACTGCGCTTCCCATTGCTCAGCAGATCGCAAGAGCATTTTTAGACTTTGCGTGTCGACATCGTCTTGAGCCATATCCCGCTTTACGCGAGATTCGTCGCCCTTCAAATCGGAAAGCTGCTTCTTCGTCCTGAAATAGCCGGTTGAAAATATGGTAGCGACGCTCGCAAATGCCGCCGCGGCGCCGCCCAAAATCTTGATTAAATCAGTATCAGCACCGGCCATTGGATAAATGCGCTTCGATAATCAGGGTTGTCCGGCCCGAATACCGTTCGATTATTTGGAAGGTATTTTAACGACGCCGAATATCAGATGAATCGGATTATCCGCTAAAACCGCTGTTGATAATGAAAATGCGCGCGCAATGTAATAAGGCCACCCGAAGGTGGCCTTATTCAGCTGTAAAAAGATCGGGTCAAATATGAGTTAGGAACCGCTAGCTTTTGCTTCCTTATTCGCCGAGTCCGGCGCCAAAGACGCTGAGCGCGCGCGGCTTTGGTTCGCCGCTGCCTCGAGGATCAGCGGAGTGAGGTCTTTGGCATATAGATCCGAACCTGCTGTCGTCAGGTGTGCTATGTCAAAGTGCACAGGGGTCTCGTCGGCGGTGACAATTGGGCATTTGTAGTCAGGGCACATCGCGTGCATCACCGAGACGTATTTCACGTCCGGACGGTTCGCGAAGCGATGCTCCATGTAGCTCTCGGTCGGGTTCAAATAGCCCAGTTCCAGCTCTTCCGGAGCTGCCGCTAAATCCTTCCCAGCTTTGATTCGGTCAGCGACGATGACGGGGAGTGGCTGTTTGAACTGAGGGGAGACGCCCAAAAGTACAACGTTTATGCCCTTCACGTGAAGTGCCTTCACCGTCTCGTCGAGTTGATCCATCTGCGAATTATTTTCGATACGCCAAGACGCCGTCATGATCACGATGTCGGGATGCATGGTGACGATATCTTGAAATACTATGTCGTTGAGTGCACGGCAATTTGGTCGATTTATTGCGTCGTAGTTTATAGCAGGAGCGCACGCCGAAGCGGTCATAAAACCAAACAAGTAGCCGCGCGCGGCCATCGTCTTCTCAAGTCCATAAGCGAACTGCGCTGCGTGGCTGTCTCCCCAAAGCACCACCTTCCTACCCTCGCCATGCGGTAAGCAAGATGAGACGTCAAGTGCGTTGGCTATCTGTTCCGGATCTAGGAAACATGTTCTCTCTTTCCATGATGGCTTCAAGTCGTAACTCAGGTAAGCGAGCGTTTTCGCTGTTCGTGAGTCGACACTTCCCGGAAAACCGTTGCGCTCTATAACGCAGCCTCCCAGCAAGACGATAAAGCACATAGAGGCCGCAGAGATCGAGAACACAGTCCGTCCGCTGTACGCGCGACGCGCATGCCGGAACGGCTGTTCGACCAAGTGGTATGAGAGGGCCGCGAGCAGAAATGACGCCGCGATGGCGCTCAGCGCGAAGTAGTTAGGATCAGCGTGGGGAAACGCTCGCTTGCCGAAAACCAGAATGGGCCAGTGAACCAGATATAGCGAGTACGAGATCCTCCCGATATAGACAAAGGAACGCGATGCCAGCAGACGTGCCACAAAGCCCTTGCTTGCTTCTCCCGAGAAAATCAGCAATGCCGCGCCCGCGCAGGGCAATAGGGCGGCAAATCCGGGGAATACAGTAAGGTTGTCGAAACGTAGGATTGACCACAAAAGCGCAGCAACGCCCACGAAGGACAGTACTGTAACCGTGCCTGAAGGCTGAGCAGCCCTGAAGGTCGGCAACGCAATGATGCTGCCGATCAATAGCTCGAACGCGCGGAATGGAATCAAGTAGAAGGCCGCTGACGGGCTGCTCTTCAGCATCCACGCGGAGGCTGCGAGCGACACGGCGGCACATAGCAACAATGAGATCGTCAGGAGGCGCATGGAGCGCTTTGCCAGTGCGACGGCGATCAATGGGAAGAATATATAGAACTGTTCCTCGACCCCGAGGGACCACAGGTGCAGCAGTGGTATTTCGTCCGCGTTTGGTGAGAAATAGTTCAGTGTCGAATAGAAATAGATGTTCGCGGAAAACAGAGTCGACGCGATCACTGACTTCGCGTACGCCACAAGCTCGGACGGATAAAGGAGGAATGCGGCGCACGCTGAGGACACGATAAGCACAGCGATGAGCGCGGGAAGGATTCGGCGCGCTCGTCGAATGTAAAAATCCGGTATCGAGAACGCGCCGACGTTATCGTAAATATTTTTCGATATTAGAAATCCGGATATGACGAAGAAGATATCAACGCCAACAAAGCCGCCTGGCAGAAATCTCGCTGTGAGGTGAAAAACGACGATGCTGACTACGGCGACAGCTCTCAGGCCATCTACGTCCGCGCGATATTTCATTATTCGAACCGGCCTCGGAAAACCGGGAGAATAACAGACTAGCGCGCCAGCATCCCTCTATTACACATCGTTCGGCGAGGCTGGCCATGCTGGCGATGCTTGGGTCAGATCGACCTTACTTAAGGCGAGTTTGTACGCAGCCCACCCCTTGAAAGCCGCTATATCTGCATCGTCAAGCAACCCGGCAACAAATGCGTCGGCTCGTCCAAAGGTGGCGGCATTGGCTGCGGACATCAGGCCCAATTGTTCTGCCGCATTACTGGCGACGATTTGATCCTGCGTGGGAACTTCGACGACCGGAGCGGAAAACGTGGACCCGTTGTAAGTCCATAGGCAAGCGGGTTCCGGCGTCACCCCTGTAATGTCGACCATCTGCGCTACCAGCTGGGTCGTGAAACGATCCGCAATAGGTATCTCGTTTCCTTCATCGTCAGTCGCAGGAGTGATTATTTCTTGGACGACATTAGTCATTACACGCGCGTAGATTTTCATTTATGCGTACTCCCTGACAATAACGATGCCCTGGTGGCCTACGCCGCCCGAATTACTGGAACCGCCTCCCAAGGAACTTGCGCCGCTTCCGCCGCTCCCGGGACTTAATCCTACTTGGCCCACGTTCGTCGAGGACACGAAGAACGCTCCTTCTCCAAAGAGCGTGGATCCACCTTTTCCAGAGACTGGAGTTGCTGCATAAAAAGCGGGCTGACCATAGCCGCCTATGCCGTTGATGTCTCCGCCGGAGCCGGAGCCACCGACCGCGCCCCCGGCAAGGCTGTTGGTTGTGGGGGAAGCACCTGGGCCTAAGTTACCGCCAGTTCCTCCAGTGGCGGACACCAAAGAACCAAAACTTGAAGTCCCACCAGGTCCCCCGCCAGAACTTGCAGCTGCAACTCCTCCCGCGCCAACAGTGACGGCGACTCCCGAAAACCCAGTCGTCAGGAACTTCCGTGCGTAACCGCCGCCGGCGCCGCCAGACCCTGCCGAAACCTGACCGGAGGTAGTCGCTCCGCACGCCCCGCCACCCCCTCCGCCGCCAACCACTTCAACATCGACCGCGTTTGTAGCGGCAAGCGGCGTAAAGGTGGACGCTCCTGCGGTGGCGAAGACAGTCGTTTTTAGGAGGCGCCCGGCTAACGGGTCGACCCAACCAGCGCCGCCGGTGTCAGGGTTCGTCGTATTGTTATCGGCTGTGTTCAACCAAAATCCATTGTTTGCCGCCTTCGCCAACAGAGCACCCTTGGGATAGCCGCTGATCGCCGTTGAAAAAGTCGCGTCGTAGGGAAAGAAAGCGCCGGCGTTCTCCCACTGAATGTTCGCGCTCAGCAGATTCAGAATGCCGTTCATGTCCTGCCCTGAGGGCGGCACGCCACCCGCTGCAACTGGGGTTCGCGTGAGCGGTGGAAAGCCATCGGTCAGCGACGCGGCGCCGGGCGTGACGCCGATCTGTGACGCAGTGGGAATGGCGTTCTTAGCGCCCGCATTCGCGAAGGGAAGCGGTACTTTAGTTGGTGCGTTGCTAGCTTGCATTTAACGTCCCTGTGAAGAATGTGCCTTGCCCAAACGGCGCAGCGCTGGCAGTGCCTGCTTCAGAAAATCCAAACGTGCTGCCCTGCGGAATCTGCGCGACAGTGGCGAGCACGCCGGTCGTGCGCGGCAGTACTCCAGAGTTCGTCATGATCGCGAGCTCGTAGGGCTGCAAGTAAAACTCAAACGTAAAACGCATCTGCATATTGCCGAGGTCGTTTACGTAAGCCCGACCGCGTCCGGCAAAAAGCCTCTGCAAAAGCTGATTAATGCTTCGAGCCGACCCGTCCGATATATTCGCCAATGCTTTCACGAGTATCAGAGTCTTAAAAGCTGGGTCGCTCAGATAATAATTACTCGATACTGGCGCGCCCGAATAGAAGACGTCTGACCCGAATGGCGTTGCGCTCGCATTGCCGGCTTCAGAAAACCCGAAGTTGATCTCGCTTGAAGGGATTTTAAGCAAACGGCCGTTTTCGAGTCCGACTATTTTCCCCCAGATATCGAGTCCTTTGCCGACGGCCGTATCCAAATCCCAAACCATTTCGTAAAACGCATTGATATTCGCGGACGGATCGATGTATTGGCTGTAATTCTCGATTAGCTGAATAAGTGTCGGGCTGTTCGCAAACTGCGAGATCACGGTGTTCAGCGGGAAGTCGGGCGCAATATCTACCGGTGCGTAAATGTAAGTGCCTGCCCACGAAAGCACGGCGCCTGTGGCGGGCGCGAAAGCGAGCGTAACATCGCCGCCGGAATCGACGACATAGTCAGTGACCGCCGCGCCCGGCGGAATGTAGGAAGTCGCGACAGTCGACTGCTCGATCTGCAAATCGAAGAGCGACAGCGTACCGGGTCGATCGAGCGGAAGTACGGCAATCGAATCTTGCGCGATCCCGCTCGGCTCATTGAAGAGCAGCGAGCAGCGATACCAGCCGCCGCCCACCGACTGTATCGCCGCGCTCGCGCCGCCGGTCGTGCCAACGATCGTTCCGGTGAAGAGATTGAAGGTCGCAGACATTGCGGGAGACAGCTTGTCGTTCGTAATGACAAACTGCGCGCCCACCGTCCCGGCTTTCGCAAAGATCGAATACGCCTGCGCACCTGGCGCGTTGTTCAGTAGGTAATAAAGGTTGCCGCCCGCGCTCGACCCGAACGTCACCACCGACGCATTGTTCGTCCCGTCGGGCGCTGCCGCCGCGTTCTGCGCGATCGTCGTGCCGAGGTACGAGGAGAAGCTATTGATCGAGGGAGCGTTGTTCGTGCGCGGCGTGGGGTACAGCTGCTGTGTGCCTTGCCAGTCAGTCCGGAAGATAGTCGCGAGCAACATCTGCACGAGCTGCTCGCCGGCAAGCCCCGAGAGCTTGAAGTTGACAGTCGAGCCGTCGCCGACGCCGAACTGCTGCGGAGTGGTGATGATGCCGCTCATACCAGTGTCACCGAGATGTTGGCCGCCGAGATCGTCGGGACGTTGTTGATGTTCACCGGCAACAGGTTCAACGTCGGCGAGGCCGTGCCGATGAGCACCGACAGAATCTCGACCGACGGGTCGACCGCCGCGATCGGCGCATAGAACCGGCTTGCATAGATCGTGCGGCCGATACGAGCGCGCTGGCCACCGTCGCCGCCGGCGAACGCCGAGACGATCGCCGCCTGGATCAGGCTGACCACATTAGCGGGAAGGGTCGAAAGGTTCGAGATCTGGACCGCAAACAGGATGGGCAGCGGGATGGCGGTCTGGTACGTGACCGCATACGTCGGGTAGGGCGGTGTGTATCCATCGGTGTCGTTCACGTTCACTGTCGTGTTGCCGTTGTAGTTGCAGCCTGGTCCTTTCTTCGTCCAGATGGCGTTCGCGATATCAGCGGCCGCGCCGCCGGCTGCGCATACATACAGTGAGTTCGCCGCGAGCAGGACGCCGCCCACGGTCTGCGCGGTGCCGAGCGGCTGGTCGACAACATAGGCGTCCAGCACGTTCGTCACGGTCAGGACCGCGCCGCGAACGGACGGCACCGACCCCTTTCCATTGAGTGCAACAGAGGCGCGGCGCCGCGCTTCGAAGTCCGAGCGGCTTTCAACCACGTTGCCCATGACGCCGGGTGCCGCGTTTGTGATCGTGTCCCAGCCGGGAATTGCCTGGTAGATCTGGTTGAGCTGGCCAGCGGGGCAGGCGATCGGGCCCGTGACACTGCACGCGAACGCGAGATTGATGCTGCCGCTCGCGGGGATCGTCCCGGCCTGGGTGCAGAAATAGACGTTACCGTCGGTCGCCTGCGCACGCGCGCCAACCGGAATCGGTGTGTTGACCAAGCCCGAGCAGGTTGCGATAACCGAAGTCGGCTGTGCAGGATTGCGCTCAATGAAATAGATCTTTGCGATGCCGTCCTGCATGCGCCCATCGGCCACGTCGGGATCCACGCCGTTCGCGAGCTCGAGGAACTGATCGTTGCAGTCGCCGATGATCGCGGTCAGGCTGGAAGAGCGCTGCCCCTGCGGCGTGTTCAGCGCCGGATTCATGTTGCCGCCGTAAGCGGCATTTGTGTCGGCGATGACGCCGGTCAGGATGTCGGCCTCATCGGGCGCGACGAAGCCGGTCGGGCCGAAGGTGAAGCCGGGTACGCTGGTGGCAGGTGTGGACATAGCGAGTCTCGTTAGAAGCCAACGGACGGCAACGGATTGCCATCGGTATCAGTAAGCTGGATTTGACCGGTAACGGTGCGTTGGTCGAACGAACCGATCACGCACACGGCAGTTCCGACACCGGGAACCGTCAGCGCCACGCGCTGCATCTGCGCGGTGATCAAGGACAAGGGCGGTTGCTGGCCGAGGATGTCCTGAAAGTACGGAATCCCGAGTGTGGTGTCGTACCAGCACTCGCTGAGGAACGTGCGCACGGCCGTCGCGACGTCCTGCGCGATCGCATAGGGGTCGCTTGCAACAGCCTCGTTGCCCGACGCGTCAAGGCATAGATCCCACGTCGTTTGGTCAAGCAAAAGTGTGTTCATGGTCGCGATCTCACTGTGGCGGTCCGCCCAATCCGGTACCGCCCGAACTGGTGTGCTGGTGTGTGCTATCGATCGCCTTGCCATTCGAGGTAATCGTGCCGAAGAAGTTGACGGCACCGCTAATGCTCGACGCGACGCCGCTCACGATGCTGCCCGTCATACCCGCTAGCCACGACAGCAGGCCTTGAATGATCACAGCGCCGCTAAAGCGAGACGTCGGCGAGTTGACCGTGAACGAGGTCGACGCCGTGGCGACGATGACCGGTGCCTGAAGCGAGATCTGCGTCGGCGAAACGAGCGTGATGCCGCCGGCCGAGAACTGGACGTATTGCACGGGCGTGCCGTTGAGCATGCCGCCGATGTAGAGGCCGTCCGCCATGTCGTTGCGCCGCTTGCTGCCCGGGTTCGCTTGCGCCTTGTTCGCTTTTACCGACGAGATGTCGCGATCAGCGAACAGGCAGATGCCGATGTCGCCGACCTGCGGGTCGAGGATCACGGCGTTGGTGCCACCCTGCAGCCGGAAATAGGGGATGTTGTTCACCACGCCGTGCGGCACTGCGTTGTCGTCTCCGTCGAGCTGGTTCACCAGCGGCTGCACGTTGACGTAGCCTACCGGTGACACGCCGCCGGCGTTCGTCACCGCGACGATCTGCACAAGCGTCGCATGGCTCGCGCTGCCGAGGATTTGGCGGATCAGGAACGATTGCGCGTTGTAGTCGGACGTGGCCGACGTCTGCCGCTGCGCGCCCTTGTAGCCGAAAGAGCTATTGGTCATAGGGCGGCTGTCCGAGGATTTCAGTGAACCAGTTGCCACCTGGTGTCTCGCTTTCGAGCGAATGGGCGACGGACGGCACGTACCACTTCCCGCACGCGACCTTCAGCGTGCTTTGCACCTGGACGTAACCGCCAGGTTTGATGTCGGGATTGAACAGCGTGGTGAGCCCGAGGCCATTACTCGAAAAGGTCGGGTAGCCGATCATGTCGGTGTCGACCGAGATCAGGGGAATGTCGCCGCCGCGCGCGCCGGTCTTCGGCCAGATGGCGAGCACACCGCGGTCGATTGCGAAGCTAATATCGGCGGCGCGCGCGCAGGCGCGGCATTGCATCAGAGCGGTACCGGGGAAGTAGGGGTTTGAGAGCTGCACGGTCACGCCGTTGTTCTCGAAAGTCAGGCCCATTGTGGTGGCGAGTCCCTGCATGATCGTGGCGACGTCGGTAGCACCCTGAAAGCTGAGTGCACCCACGGGCTTGACCAGGGCCGCCAGGCCGCCCGCGCCGATCACGTTGAGCGGAACATCGGGCACGCCTTGAAACTCGCCCCACGCCTGGTCGATCGTGCCGGAGAAGATCGTCTTGAGCCCGGTCTCGCTGTCGCCGGCGGCAACCAGCATCGAGTTCTGCAGGCGGACCGTGGAGTTGATCGGGCCCACGGCCGTCAGCTGGTTGATCATGTCGAGCGGCAAGCCGAAGATCCGCACCTGCGCTGCCGCCATCGCGTCGCCGCCTGGCACGACGACCGAGGCCTGCACGCGCAGGCCTGTGAGTGTCACGGTGTTCGCGCCCGTGTCGCCAAACTCGCCGAGTCCGAGCGAGAGCGTCACGTCGATGCGTTTCTTCGTGAAGCTCATAGGTCGCTCGCCTCAAGGTAGATGAGGCTGTAGCGCGAGCCGAGTCCCGTGCTTTGCGGGTCGGACGTGCCTTGTGTATCCACGAATGCCAGATCGCCCACGAAGCCGAGATACGCGTGCCTGACGATGCGCACGCGGTCACGCGCGATCGCGCCTTGAACGATCGGCGCGTTGTTCACATACACGTCGACATAGAGCCCGGTGGTCTTCTGGTAGACCTTCAATTGACAGTTCTGGCCGCCGAGCACGCTGTTCAACTTCTGGGAAGGCGTTGCCGAGATCGGGATAGATTTCATATTTACCTAATCGTCGTGCCCGACTGGAGAAGCGCGAAATTTTGAGCAGGGGTCAGCGTCGTTCCCTGGACCTGTCCCAAACTGATCGGATCAGCGGAAGCGGGGTTTTGCACCTGACTGGCGGGAAGCGAACTTGATGACCCGAACGCTACCGGCGCACCCGACCCTGTTGTCGCGCTTTCTCCGGTATTACTGAACTGCGCGGCCGTCGCCTCGCGGATCTGCGAGAGCGCCACCTCGACCGTCAGGAGCGTCGCACCGTTTCTCGTCTCGCGGCGATATCGATAGCCGGCGACGTTCGCCTGAAAGTACGACGCCTCGGGCGTCACGATGCTGTAGAGGTCGGTCGACTTCGATGCCAGTTCAATAGCCTGCAAAAACGCTTGGCGTTTCTCAATCGCGCCGCCGCAATGCAGTCGCACCCGTGCTTCGAAGGGGAGCTGAACCTTGTTGTATGACTGGAAAGCGCCTTGCTCCATTGGTGCATTGGAGATGTGCGAATCGCTGCCGAACTCAAGCGCGCCGACCGAATCGGAAACTGCGATCGGATCGTTGTTCGCATCGAAGATGCCCCAGACCGGCTGGCTCAGACCTAAGGCGAATTGTCCGAGGCCTACCGAGATCAGCGCGGAATTGACCGAGGCGAGGACCGGCGCGCCTACTGTCCGGACAAGCGCCGGCACGCCCGGCACATTAGGCACATTCGGGAACTGCGGCACGGGAAGATTCGGCATCGGCATGATCAACCCAACCCGTTATTTTCTTGGGAGACGGTGAAGTTGAACTTCTTCACTTCCGAACCGAACGCGCTCGCGATGCCTTTGGCGTCGGTCGCCTGCGTGTAGATATTCACTGGACCGTTCACGTGCGTCTCGGTGGAGGAGTGCGAGACCGACGAGTTGTCGGTCATGCTTGGCGCGATCGCGCGCGCACCGATTGGATATTGAGTCGCAGCCCGAGCTGCATATCGGCGGGCGTCGGATGGCACTTCAACGATCTTCGGGTCGACATCGGATTTAGGAACCGCGACGATCTTTGGATCGATCACGGATTTACCTTCCGTGTCTTTCAAAAGCTGCGCGGCATACGCCTGGCGCTGCGGGATCATCGCCTCGGATTTGCCCGGGATCTCGTACTCGTTCGAGTGAATAGCCGCGGCCTCGGCGAAGGTCTTGGCCGCTTTGATGTGATCGCCCGCGCGTTTGTAGATGCCGTGCGTGAGTTCGTACTGCATGAAGCCGAGCTGCTCGTCGAACGTCGATCCCTTCAGGTCGTGGCCGGACCAAGCCTTGAACGCTTTGACTCGGTCGCCCAGCCATTGACCGATCCCAAAAGCACCCGATGTCTTGTTCTCGGCGTTCGGGTCGACGTTGCTTTCCTGCGTGACGCTGCCAACGATGCCGGCCGCCTGTTCCCGCGTCCATCCCTGAGATTGGAAGTAGGCGAGCGCTGCCTTCGCGCGCTTCTGGCCGTCGCCATCGGTCTTCGAGTGGACCCAAGCCGTTGCAGACGAAACCTTATCGTCTATCCAGCTCGTGGTCTTCTCGGCGGGCGTCGGTCCCTTGGCGGCTTTTGGATCTCCGAGCTTCGCCTCCCAATCAATCGGGTCGAGGCCAGCAAGTCGAAGGAAGACGCCCATAATGTTGCCGATCACAGTAAAGATCCGCTCAGCGACCGGCGCAATACGCTCAAAGTCTTTGATAACGCTGTCTACCCAGGCCTTGACAAGAGGCGCGTTCTTCTGAATTTTTTTAACAGTATCGTCGACCCACTTAACGATGTCTTCCTTATGATCAACGATCCAATCGGCAAGCTTTTCTAACCAAGCAACGAGTTGCTTTATCTCCGGCATAAGTGCCGTGAGCAGAGTAACGCCCGTTACCTGTAGCTGATTTTCCAGCGAATCAAAGTTTCTCCTAAGCTCCTCTGCTGGCTTAGATGCGTTTCCTAGTGCAGTCGCGAGTCCGGCTTGAGCACGGCGTGCCGCTTCGATGGCTTCAGGACCTTGCTTCAGGAAATTGAACTCGGCCGGCGTGATGCCCATCTGCGAGGCGACCAGCTGCGCGCGACCGGGATCAGTTTTCGCGAGGTTCGAGATGATCCGTGCGCGGGCGAGCAGGTAGGTGTTGCCGTCCTTCAGATCCGAAGCTTTCCCGCCGTACTGCAAGAATTTGTTGATGCCCTCGGTCACACCCGTCAGCTTGAACTTCGCGACTTCCTTCTGCGAATCGAGCAGCGCCGCGGTGATTCCCTCGGCGGTGCCGCCGGCATTCTTGGCTGCGAGCTGCCACTCGGCGAGATCCTTCGCGCTCATGCCGAGGTTCTCGGACATGCGCCCGAGCGCAGCCGTCGAAAGAATGGTGTGTTCGGTGAAGTTCTTCAGGCCCATGCCGGCAGTGAAGACGGCGAGGAGAGCCAGGGCTTCGTTGCGGATCTTGGTGAAGAAGAGCGCGGCTTGCTGGCCGCGCGCCTCCATCTCTTTGGCGGCGTGCGCGGCCTCGTCGGACGTGGCCTTGATCGACTTCTTGGCGTCGGCCTGACCGCGTTTGTACTGCGCAGGGTCAAGGCCAAGCGTTACAACCAGCGCATCGATCACAGTAGCCACAATCACTTCCTCGGTGGGTTGAGGACCTGCTCGTTGTGACTATCGACGATGATCAGCTCGAGCAGGTCATGCAGGTCTCGCGCCCCGTAGATCGTCTGCATCTCGTGCAGCTTTGCCAGACCACGAGATACGACAGTTCCGACCGTTCGAGGCACATTGGGATAATCAATCAGGCCGGGGTGGAAGCTGCCGCTCCGGAGGCCTCTGATCGGGCGGCGCTCATGAAATGATCGAGGTGCACGCTGAAGACTTCCTTGCGCAGCAGCAGGCGCGTGGCGACCTCTTCGCAGTCATCTTCGATCAACGGACGCACGACGTTGGCGTTCGTCGGGTCAGGCATCACCTGGACGCACTCCATCATCTCGTCGAGCAGCGGCTTGGCCATCGTGTACGGCACGCGCGAGATGGCTTTGATCAGCGTTCCGATGTTCATGGCGGCGAGCCCAGCGAGGCCCGCGCCCGCGACCTCGTCGGGAATGTCCGCGCCCGAATTCATCATCGCGAAGATCAGGCGCGCGGCCCAATCCTCGCTGACCGACGCCGGCATCTCGGTGATGAGAAAACGCTTGCCCTTGTCGCGGCCTGCGGCCGGCACGGTGTAGATGCGCGTGTTTCTCATGTCAGAACGCCGCCGGATCGATGTTGTCCCAGATGATCTGGTATTCCATGGCCGCCAGCGTCTTGTTCGCCGTCGGAATTGAGCGGATCCGGCCAAGCACGCCGTTCGTCAGCGTGTACTTCTTGCCAATCGATGGAATCGCGATCGTGGCATTGGCCGACAGAATGCTCTTGTTCGCCTTCATGGTCGCAAGCCACGTCTCGAAGAGCGTAAGGGAAGGCGAGTCTGGCATGATCGTGAAGGTCTGCGGCGTGTTGTATGGCACGTAGCCCGCGAACATGTTGCCGTCGACGCCCTTGCCATGCTCAGCCGGTTCGATATCGTCGGTCGCAAACATGGCATCGGCGCCGAACTTCACGAGCTTCTGCGGCACCGGGTAAAGGTTCGTGATCGACAACATGACCACGGCGTTGCTTGATGTGATGTCCATGTTCGTTCGCCTTTATTGGACCAGGATGGAAGCCATCTGAAGCACCTGGAGCGACTGACCGTCCATGTACCAGTAGTTGATCGGTGGCGACTGGCGAGCTGCGCGCACCTGCGCGGCAGCCTGAAGCACCTGCAGATACCAGCCGCGCGTCGAAAGAGATACGTCGATGGCGAGTCCTGCCGCCGCATTCACCTCGGCCACTTGAGCCGCCGACAAAGCTACGCCGCCGCGCTGGCCGCCGAAGTTTTGGAAGCGATTGATCGGATCGGTCAGGAACGCTTCGATCAGGGTGTTGCCGTCGGCGTTGTACGGAATGGAGTTGACGGTCGTGAGCCCCGTGACCATCGCGAGCTGGAACTGGTTGTTCAACCAGATCTGGTTCACATAGGAGTCGATCCAGTCGTACTGCCCGGCGACCTGGCCATCGGACAGGAAGAGGAAGTCCTGATTCGCAGTTGCGAAGTCGCCGTAGCAGTTGTAGCCGTTGGCGATCAGGTTCGAATATGTCGTGCCATCGGTGACGTCGGCGGTCAGACCGTCCTGCGAGCGGAACGACGCAGTTGCGCGGCCGTTCGTCGCGCTAAAGTCGAGCGATGCGACGTAGCCCATCAGGAACGCAGCCTTGTTCGCCGGGCCCCAAATCGGTGCCACGCCCGACATCGCGTTGAGACTGGCGACATAGCCGAGCGACGTCGTCGCCGGGACAGTCACGGTGGGACTTGCGTCGGTGTCCCACGCTGCATAGAGATAACGGTTGCCCTGTGCGACAGTCCAGGCGGCGAACGCCATTTTCAGCGTGTTGCCTGCGCCGTTGTCCGGATCGAACGTGGTCATAAACGAGCACCAGTTCGTGGTCGCCTTTACGATCGCTGCCATCGCCGTCGCTGGCGTCGCTGCGATTGCGCCTTGCGAAGTGACCGCGCCAGTTGCTTGGGTCAGCAGCAGGCCAGCGGCGAGCGAGCCAGTGGCAAAGCTCATCGTCGACGTGGCACCGGTCGTGGCGCTGGTGAACGTGAATGCGTTGGACTGGCTGTCAAAGGCAACGACCGGGCCGGAGGTGAACGCCGCGGAGATCAGCGCCGCCGCACTCGAAAAGCTCGTCGCACCGGTGAGCGTGATCGCCGAGGAAGTCTTCACGACGCCGTCGACCGTCAAGGTCAGAATGCCGGTGAGCGCCTGGAGCTGCGCGAGCGTCATGCTGGCGAGTGAGCCGCCGCGCAAATAAGCGCTAACCGGCGCGGTCGGATATTGATAAAACCCGAGTTGACCGGGTTTCTTCGTCGAGTTTTTAAACCCACCGAAATAAACTGCGGCCAATGCAGCTTCATTTGAAGCCGGACCGAAGTAATTTGAAACGGCAAGAGCCGTGGGAAATCGCGGAACAGTTCCGATCGGCGGACGCGTGCTATTCGTCAACATAATGCCGACGAGGTCGAGAGCAGACCCACCAGCGCTAATAACGCTCGGGATTGCGCTCGCAATTAGGGAGGCGGGGATCGACATTGAAGGCTCCGGGCTAAATGTGATTTACTGCGTTATCGGGATTCTAACGGGTTAATCGATCGATGATTATCAAAACATGCAAGGCTTGCCAGAAGCGGAAACCGGCAAGCGATTATTACAGCCATCCAAAAACCGCCGATCTGCTGCGCGCCACGTGCAAGAATTGTTTCAAGCAAGCTCAGCGAGACCGGTATGCAGCGGACCCGCAAAAGGTCTTGGCATCAAATAAAGCCTGGATCGCGCGAAACTACACCTACTACCGTGCTCAGCAAACCGAATCAAAAGCGCGGGCACGCGAAAAGCGTCAAGTCGGATAAGTCGCGTCGACGCTGATTATATTGACGTTCAGCGCATCTGCGAAATCCTGAGGAACGCTTGTTATAGGGTTGTACTGAAGTACGGCCTCAATAGACCAACGCTGCTCAAATTGATTTTCACCGTTAATGAACGTCATTTGCCTTCCGTCATCGCAATATAACGGCTGAATATCAAAATTTGATGCGGCAAACACGTCACACGCATATTGGTCATTAAACAGCGTCGATATCATCGCAGTCGTATCAGCTGAAGCAGGACCGTGAATATCAATCTGGATCGTGATTTTCTTCGACTGCTGATAATTGCGCGTGCCGGGGTTTGTTCCCGGGTCGGTATAGGTGGACGAGTTTGTCGACAACCGGCTCTGATACAGCACAGTCATCGTCAGGAAATCATCGCGCTCGGGCTCGGGCACGCGGTTGTCCTGGCTGCTGATCACCTCGACGCCATCGGGCACGATACCAAGCAAAAAGCCGCGCAAGGCGGCTAGGACGTTGTCTTCGGTGATGCTAATCGTAGTGGTCACGGTGTCGAATCCTTCTGAAGCTGAATGGCAAGCGAGCACCAGGTGGCCCATGTCTCCATCACCTGCACGACAAGCCACGTGGTACCGCGCAGATCCGCGCGCACATCTTCCGTTGTGCCGAAGACAAACAGGTCACCGCCTTGGTCACCCGGGCGGTACGCGCCGCGCCAGTCCCCATCGAGCCGCGCATTGCGCAGCACACCTTGAATGTTCAGGCCGTCGAGGTGCGCTATCTGCGGCGAGGAGAGGGCTTGCACCTGAACCACGACCGGCGTGCTGGTGTAGGTCGGCGTGCGTTTGCCGCTGGCTGATGTCGTGTAGCCGGCGCTTTGCTTAAGCGTCGCGGCGGTGTTTGAATTGATGACGCTGATTGCAGCGTTCGCTATGCCTCGGATATTCATTCTTCGCTCACCGGTCCGTCGACCAGGTCGTAGGCGACCGAGTTCAGCATGTTCTTCGTGTCGCGCAACGGCTGATCGTGGCCTTTCTTGGCGATGGTTGATGCCGCATTGGGCGGCGTCGAGAACGTGCCGATCGTCTGCTTGATGTCGGTCATGGCCGCTTCGCCGGCGAGCTTCAGCGCCTCCTCGAAGTTGCCACCATTGCGCTGCAAGGTGACACCGACGATCTTGGCCCAGCGCTCAGCTTTAGCGGCGGCCGTGGATCTCATGAAAGGGCGAGGAGGCGTGACGATCGTGTGGCCGTCGACCGTGCGCGTCGTGCCGTACTCATTCCAGAAGGCGACCATCGCGGTAGGCATGCCGTCCGGATAGCGCGAGCCTTCGAGGATCCCGGCGCGCATTGTCTTGGTCGCACCGTCGAGGTATCGCGCGAGAGCAGCGTCGAGCTTCGTGCCGCCTACGACTCTAGTAGCGCACATAGCACGGCGCCGGGAAGTAGTGGAACGAGCGGAACGGCAGGATCATTTGCCAGTACATGGCGCCGTACATGGACTGCATCCAGAAGGCTGCGCTCCTGCTGGCAGAGGCTGCGAACCCGATGCTCACAGAGCCTTCGCCGGCGGACGTCATCTGTCCAACGATGGCCGCGCTTGAACCGTCACCACTGCCAGCACGCCCAAAGAGGAACGCAATGTGTGCGGTGATCAGGTAGAGAAGGGTGGTGCGCTTGTCCAGGTCTTGGACGATCGAACAGGGCGTGTTGTCGAGGAACGACTCAGCCATCGTGAAGTACATACCGAGCGTCCCGGTCGGCACCGCCGTGAACGCCGGATACAGCGCGATGAACGCTGCAGGGTCGAACACGACGATGCCAGGGACGTCGCTCATTACACAGCCTTGCGGGTGCCGTCGACAGTCTTGTCTTCCGGATGCGCGTCCGGATCGTATGCCTCGAAGCCCGTCTTTTCCTTCTCGCGCTCGGCAGCGGCCGCTGCTCCGGACTTCTCGTCGCTCTTCGCGAAGATCAGCCCATTCTCGTGCGCAGCTGAGAGGCCGTGATCTTCCACGATCTCTTCCCATGCGGCAGCATCCACGCCGCGCGTCACGCCGAAGCCTGCGACGCTGTCGCGCCCAGCCAAGCCGCTCACTTGCAACGGCGAGCGCTCAAGGCCGTACATGCCAACGAGCTTCACCTTCTTGCCGTTGCGCAGGTCGTACACGATGCCGTGCGGCAGCTTGCAATACACGGTCACCGTACCGCTTGCTTTCTTCGGCGCGGCAACAGCCGGCGCGTTCGGGTTTGGATTGGTTTCGGCCATCTCAGACTCCCAGCATTTGAACGACGAACACGGGGTAATAGATCACTGCGCCCCATGCATGGCCCGATTTCTTCTCGGAGAACGACGACGAGTGGCGCACCACGCCATGAGCACGCATGCGCTCGGCGTAAGCCAGTTCGCCTGTCGGCTGACCTTCGACGTCCTGCGCGATCAGCTGGATCAGGTTGCCGCCTGTGGTTGCGAATTCGGGGATCGTGACGATCTCCATATTCGGCCATGCGAGCTTGATCCGGTCGCTGAGCACCTGACCGTAGCTGTTTTGCTTCGTGAGCTGACCTTCGGAGAGGGGCGGCATGCCCATCTTGAACTTGGTCTTCACGTTGATCAGGCCGTTGCCTTGCGCAATCGCCTGGTTCGTGATTTTCACGAAGTCGGCATAGATCTCGTCGGCGGTCTTCAGCGCCCAGGTCACGCCGCCCACGCCAGTCGTCGGCGTGATGGGAGCAGGCAGCGACGGATCGTTCATCGCGCCATAGTTCTGCAGGCCGGCCACGCCAAACAAGAAGATCAGATTTTCCTTCTTACGCAGGATGAGTGCCGATGCGATCTGTTGGCGCGACGCGTAGTCGATGCGCGCCTTAGCAGCGACCGCCATCTGCTTGTCACCCCATTGCGTGCTCGTCTGGAAGCCGTAGTTCTGGCGATCCGGGAAGTTCGCATTGTGACCGGACATTCCGTTTTCGGAAAAGTCGCCGTACGTCGCCGTTTCACCGACCGACTCGACCGTCATAAACGTCGTTGTGTTCATCGCCCAATCGCCCTTCTGCACGGTGGGGTAGAGCAGCTCGGCGTTCATCGGCGAGACGAGGATCTCGATGATGCGCGGGTCGAAGTAGTTCGTGAGCATCGCGGGGATGCCGTTATTCGGGACGGTGACCATGGGACCGGCAGCGTCCATTGCTGCGACGAGTTTGGTCTTGGCCGGCGCGTCGAGCAACTCCGCACCTCGCGGGAGATGAATCCCGAATTCCCCCAATTGATCGAGTTTCATGCGTAGTTGCTCCAGGTCGAAATCTTGATGACGCTGTTGGCAGCGCCTCCGCGTTCCACGGCGAACGGTGTTTCAATCGCGCCCGTGACGGTTGCGCCTTTCGCGCCGAACTGCAGCGTGCCATCGGCGAGGGTGGCGAAAACCTTTTGGCCAAGCGTCGAAGCATTGGCGGAAGTGGCGAACCACTCACCGCGTTGTGCAACCTGCACGGCCCACCCGGCGGGCAACGTCATGCCGGCTTCCTGCAAGTACGTCAGGATGATGCCGACCTGGTCGCGAATGGCGAAGCCCAGCGGCAGACCGGTTCCGGTATTGAGGACGGTGCTGTCGGCCGACTCCCAGACAAAGCGCGCGACTGCGAGACCGCCGGTGCCGACTTGACGAGCGATCACTGAGATCGGGTTCATCGAAGCGCGGTCGCCCGGCACGCCGATTTCCGGTTGTTGCTGAATAGCTGTTTGGAAAGGCATGACGGATCCTTAGGCTTGGCGGATATTGGCGAGCGCACCGAAGGTCGTGAGCAATTCGCCCGCGTTCTTTTCGTCGTTCGCAACGTAGTGGGGCGTCGCCGACTTTTGCTGAATCAGCACTTCGACGATGCCGGCATAGGCGGGTGCCGCGTGGTCTTCAGGCTTCATGCCAGAAGTCTTCAGCGCGTGCGCGAAGATCGCTTCGGCTGAGTCGAAGGCCATCGCATCGAGCTTGCCAACGAGCGGGGCGACTTTCTCGGCGGCCTTGAAACGACCTTCGATCGAAGCCTTCACACCGTCGGTCGCGGACTTGATCTTCTCGTCCATGGCCGACGCGTTCTTGGCGGCTTCGGCCTTTTTCGCTTCTTCGGCGGTTTTGGCGGTTTCGTCAGCGGCGGCCGTCGACGTGCCTTCCATCTTCTCCATGATCTGCTTGAGCAGAGCCACGATTTCAGCGCTGCCGGCATCGGCGTCGGTCGTGGTGTCGGTGGTTTCACCGAGCGCCTGGACTTCTTCGAGTGCCTGTTCGAGCGCGCTTTCAACGCCTTCAGTGTCGATGCCTTCATCCATCGCCACCTTGAGCTTTGGCATATGCGCTTTAAGCGCTGCCTTTTGCTTGGGATTCAGTTTCACGGTTTTAACCTTTACAGGATGGTGGAGTTTGGAATCGGCAACGAGAACATCAGGCCCGGCGCGACCCTCAACGACTAAAGCGACGTGATTACCTTCAATCTGCGTCATTTTAATATCGTATGGCGTGCCATTATAGGCACCTTTAATCAACACGGGAATATAGCGATATGAGGCGGATAACTGCCTTTGCTCGTCCGTGTCGATTTTATCGATATAATCCGCGTCCCAAAAACCCAGCCCGTTGTCGAGATATTCGCCGTTGAAAGTGGCGGAATTACCGGTGCTCCCGATAATCACCTCTTTTTTTGGGTTCTCGGCGGTGACATGGGTATGGACGGCGAGGATCGGAATGTTGTTGAACGTGTGCGCCGACGCCTCAAGCTCCTCGGGCGGACGGAACACCTGGTAGACCTTGTCCGGATCTAGGCCGAGCTCGTCCCACTTGGGAATCTCGCGCCCGTAATACGGATTTACTCCGGCTTTTGAAATGTGGCTAGATTCGAGAAACAGCCGGCCATCGGTGTCGACTCGGCGCACGCTGCCCTTGTCGAAAGCCAAAACCACTTCGGATTTATTCGGTTTCATCGTCCACGCCCGGGATAATAGGTGCCCCGACGCAGCCGCAATTAATCAACTCGCCGGGGAATACATACTCGCCGTCGATTTTAAGACCTTTATCGAGGTCGAATATCTTTCCATTTGCCAAAACATGCGAATGTCGCGGGTTTTTACCGCCGCCGGTGTGCAACCACCTCGCTTTTGTCACTCCCAATGCCTGTTGCCGGACGCGCGCCATTTGCGCGGTGGCCTTATTGTTTTGGTCGTTCGCGATTAATTTGGCGCGTTTTCGCGTGATGCCGTAGCGGGCTTCGAGGTTGTTCGTCAGGGTCTGGAGGTCGCGCCCAGAGGTGACACTGCGCATAACCATGCCCTCGACCTCGCTGAAGTACTCCGACTGGATCGACTTGATCAGCCCGACGTTTTCGACGATCGAGGCCTGCAAGACGTTGTTCGTGATCAGCGTGTCTTTCATCGAGACGCCGAAACCGGTCAGGGAGACAGCGGCTTGCTTGGTGGCGTTGCTGGCGTGCCGGTCGACCTTGGCAATGAACCACCGCGCGAGATCCGGGGCGTGCTCGGCGAACATCTTCTTCCACTGGGCGGCGCGCTTGGCCAGCTGGTCGGCGAGATCGCGCGCTGGGCTCGAATCCCGAACAATCTCACCTTCACGTGCCGCATAGGTAGCGCGCAGCCAGTAGAGCGTCGAGCGGTGCATCTGGTAGATGAGGTCGTCGAGCTTGCGCTGGTATGCGATGCGCAGCGCAGCACTCGGCAGAGTAGGGCGCGCCTCGCCGCGCGTTTTGGCGGCGCGGCCCATCAGACGTCGCCGGAAGAATCCGTATCCGGATCGGTGGTCGGGTCAGGCGGCGTCGGCAAGTCATCGACGTCGAGCGACTCGTATCCGCTGTCCGGATCAGCCGCGAGACGTGTGCGAACTTCCTCGATGGACACGCCGCCTCGATCAAGATAGATGGCATCAGTATCAGCGTTGCTCTTGCGGTTCTGCGCCTTCTCGGTCTCGCTCAGCTCATGCAGCGGCACAAAGCTGTGTGTCAAATCCGGATCGATCTTGTTGAATTCGGATAGCTGGATGACCTTGACCGCAGTGTCGAGGTTGTCGCCGAACATGCTCGACTGCTGGCTCGACACGTGATCGTACCAATTCGACTCGTCGTATTCGCCCGTGCTGTTGAAGCCTTTGGGCGAGATGCCGAGCAATTTGACGGCCGGCGTGCGAGCGATCGCGGAGAGCAGCTCCAATTGCTGCGAGACGATGTCGCCGAGGCCGGAAAGCGGTGTGTTGACCTGGACGAATTCCTCGCCGTCCATGTCGAGGGTTAGCAGGCCGTCGTTCGTGGCTTGCGCGCTCCAGATGGCAGCGCGGCCCTTGAGTGACTGCGCATCCTCGTACCCGCCGCCGTTGAGCATCTGGCTCATGTCCGTTTTCAGGATCGATGTCGAGAAGCGTTTGACCAGCTTGGCGACCGCGATGCGCACAGTGTCGAATCGGTCGACATAGTCGAGCGCCATCTGCGCCATCGGGATTCCGAAGAAGTTGTATGCGGGCTTGAGTAGAATCGGCGGATCGTTCTGTACGAAGCGCAACAGGCGCGAGGCGTGCACAGTGCGCCCTTGGATCAGCCAGGCGTTCGGCTTGTAATAGCCTGGGTTGAGCGGGTTGTCAGCGTTGTACGGCGCCGGGTAGCAGTTGATCGGCTCGATGAGCCGGAAACCTTTGAACGAACCTTTCGGGATCTTGGCAGAGTCAAGCGTCAACGGCGTCGCGACTTCGGCCCTACCTTCGGGTGTGTTCGTGTCGTCGCCCATGTCCATGAACAACATCGCGCCGCCCATGTAACCGGTCGTGCAGGCGGCGGCATTGAAATATTCTTTCGTCTTGAATTTCTTCGTTGCGGCGTCGAGGTCTTGGACGCGCTTCGTGTCGCTTGCCTCGGATCCCTTGCCGCTGAACTCAATCCACTTGCGCGTCATCTCGTCGGCGAGGGTCTGCACGATCGCGCGAATCAGCGGGTGTTGAGCAACGAGGGAGAGGGCAGCGTAGCCCAAGAAATCGACGCCAGCGAGATTGTTGAACCCGCTGTGCATGCCGACGATGTTTGCCATGTTGTCGCACATGGAGTCCATCGCCAAGACTTGCGTTTTGTGATCTTTCGGGATGGTGCCGGGCGCGACTTCAGGCGGTTTGAACTTCTTAGCCCAATCGACGGCGCCGCCCGGGTCGCCAAATGCCGAAAGCGCCAAAGGATTGATCTTCAGGCCTTTACGTGTCGGCCCTTCGAGTGACGGCCAATGAGGCTCAACGCGAGGCGTTTGCTCGAGCGTGACCTGAGAAGGGGCGACCGGGAGAAGCGGCGCGCCGCTGAGAAGAGAGCGGATACGTGTCAGCATGGCGCGCCGTCAGGTGGATTACGAAGCGTCGCCGGCTTGATAGTCGCCGGTTGACGAGGCTTGTGCAGACGCCTTCGAGTGCAGATGCAGCAACACGCCGATCGCCTGCATTTCTTCCTTCAGCTTCTCGACCGTGTCTTCCTCGAACGAGTGCAGCGCGGCGAGAATGCCTGCGAAGCGATCCTTTGCCTCGGTGTGAGCGCCGGCATCGATCACCACCTTGCCGGTGTTGTCGTCGACAGGTGCGGCGGTCGGATCTGCTGCCGGCACTTCAGCGAGCGTCGGCACACCAGGTGCGGCAGGCGTCGGCAGCGAAGCCGCCGCGGTCAGTTCGCCCGTGGTCGGTGCGTCGACCACTTGCGGAGCCGGTTCAAACGTAGCGCCAGGCACCGGCGGAACGATATCGGTGCTTTGGTCCGCTGCGGCGGTGTCGGAGAGCGAGGCAGACGTCGCAGACGATGTCGTGTCGCTTTCGGGGTTGCTTGCCACAGACGAGACACCGGCGTTTGGGTCAGCGGCCACGCCACCGACATCAGCGTCCGTAACCGAGGAAGTCGCAGACGCAGCCGGGTCCGATGCAGCCGGGGCATCGTTTCCCGCGTCGATCAACGGCTGGGCGCTTGAATCCACCGTCGCGCCTTCGGCGAGCAGATTCGGCACGTCAGCAGCGGCGATCGCGATCACGTCGCTTTGCGCATCGCGGGTCGATACGTCGGCGAACACCACCTTCGTGGTTTCGTTGTAGAACAGGCATTGGCCCGGTTGCGCGGCGGCCGCGTCAGCATCGGACATATGCAGGGGAAGGGCGGCAAAGAGCAACGCCGAGATAATCGAACGACGCAAATTAAACATTTTGATTCACTCCGGTGAGGGTTATTAATCCCGAGAATGCCGATTTTAAGCGGCCTGCATTGTCTGTAATGCTTCGGCGGAAATGATAATACCCTGTCCGCGACCGCGTATATAGCCATCGAGCGAATAGCGAATGCCGTCGATATGGTGATTATGCTTGTCGACGATTATCGGGAGAATGTCGCCAGTTTGTTTATCGACCTTGTAGGAATAAAGCGATAACTCGGCAATGGTGTGAACGCAGCGGGGGTGAACGACTATTTCATCGAAGCCGAGCAGCACCGCAATGCCGTCCTCAACGGATCCGCCCCATTTCTTCGCCGCGTCGATGTTGAAGCCCTGACGCGCGACCTGGCTGATCGTCTCGGGCCGTGCGCCGTCGGCCTTGATCTTCCATTTTCGAGCGCCGGGAATGCCCGGGTACTTCAGGGTGTCGGCCGCTTCCCATTCCTTGAGCTGCTCGCGCTTCGCGCCTTCCTTGCCGGAAAACAGCTTCCAGATGTCGGTTGATTCGGTGCGCACGCCGTGGGCTTCGTAGTCGATGAATAGGGTGTTGCCCTTGACCCAGCATCGGTTGAGCGTGGTCGGGTCCTGCGCGAAGCCCCAGTCCGCGCCAAAGAAGAAGCGCACGCCCGCCGGCGTCTCGAATGCCTCTTCGCGCCACTTGCCAGCGAAGATTACTTCCTCGCTGCGCTTGTTGAACTTCCCGAGCCAGATCCAGTTGTAGCGGTCCTTGTTCGTGCGCTCCATCTTCGCGCGCTCGAGTTCCAGCTCTTCGGTGAACCATGGATTGTCCGTGTAGTTCGCGCGGATGATCAGGGTGTCATCGTCCTCGTAGCAGCCGTCAGCGTCGAGCAAAGCCTCGTATGGGCCGATCAGGTCGACCCACGTCGGATCTGTCTCTTTGTTCGGGTTGAAGGTGACCCAAATCTCCGAACCCGCTTCGCGGATTGTCGGCATCAGGATTTCCCACGAGTCGCGGGAGACGCCGTCGGCTTCGTCGACCCATGCCTTCGTCGCCTTCGTGAAGCCTTTGATGCCGCGCTGATTGCGGTAGAGGCCTCGGAACGAGAAGCTGCTGCGTGTGGCCGGCACCCGGATATTCTTTTTCCCGGTCACGAACGAGTCGCCAAGGTCGCGCCGCTCGATCTCCTCGGCGAGCTCCTGATAACTCGATTCCTCAATGGACGCCTGGATCTCGCGAAGGCAGAGCACGCGCTCCCGGCGGGCAGATGCTTGGGCCGTCATGATCGACACGACGGTTCGCGTCTTGGCTGAGCCGCGCCCGCCGTAGATGATTTTCAGCCGCTTGTGGGGAATCAGCCGTTCGAGCTTGGCCGGAATGAACACCGTCGGCTCGGCGTCCGTCGGATTGCCGTCGACGTCCACGCACCGAATGACCTCGCGCTGCATGTCGCAAATGCCGAATACGGCCGGCTTTGCCTTCGTCGCGATGCCCTTGAAATAGCTTTCGACCCGGGCGATCGCGGCGTGCGAGATCCTGCGGCGGCTCATTTTCCTTCCGCGAGTTGCTTCTCGATCGCGGCGAGCCGGTCAGCCAGTTCGCTGATTTCCAGCACATCGAGCTTTGCGCGGATCATGTTCACCAGCATTTGCCCTACGTCAGCGGGCACCTTGCCTTCAGATACGGCCTTCATGATCGCGTCGACCTGCTCCACGGGACTGCCGCTTTCGGGGAAGTCGAAGCGCACATCAGGTGCGACGGGCTTGGACACCGGCGCCACGCGCATCAGCAGCTCTTTCATCATCACGACGTCGTTATTCGTGATCGCGCGCTTTGAAACCTCCCGATAAAACAAATCCTCGGTGAGTTTCGTTTCTTTTTTAATCGCGTCAAGGATTTTAGTGCGCGTGTCTTTTCCCCGACGCTTCGTAGGTTGCCGGTCTTTTGAAAATTGGGTGGCTGGATTACCGCTGGCTGGCATTGTCCGTTCTCAATCCCGATAAATCGGGTCTAGGTCGATTAATCATAATCCGGATTATCTCCGGTCCTGAAGCTTTCAGTTCGACGTGGCTGTCGATAATCCGAAGAGGTCGAAAAAATCCTCGACTTCGAGCTGAAGGCAGGCGAGGGCGTCGGCAGTCATCGCATCGGGCATCTTGACGGCGGCCAGCTGCGCGGAGAGCGCGGCATGGACGCCCATGTAAAAGCAAACCTGCGCGTCGACCTTGGCCACCGGCGACACACCGATCAGGAGGGTGGAGCGCTCGACGACAGCCCAGGCAGATGCGAGTGACGATGATTCCATGTTGCGACCTCGTGTAGCAGGTGGAAAAGCGGAAGTGCCCGTACGCGAGGCCAGCGGCCGAGTACCCATCGGCGTAGGTTGCCGCTAACGGTCGGCAGGTCGGACAACGCTCAGCTGTACGTGCCGCCGACTTCCTCGATCACGATGTCGCCGTGGGCGTGGCAAGCGACGGTCGTTTCTTCGCCGGCCTGCAGCAGCGCAGCGCGGCCGGTCTTCTGGCCGGTTGCCTTGTCGACGTAGTGGATCTCGACGTGTGCATCCTGGTGGACGTGCTCGACTTTGATTCGGACCGTGGTGGTCATGTGCTTCTCCTTGGGGTTGGTGCTGCGGTTTAAACGTTGAACATCGCGCGTTCTTCTGCTGCGTAGAAACGCTTGCTCGACTGGCACAAAGTGGGCGACGAACGTTTGTGTCCGATGCTCAGGTCGATCGCCGCCACGGGTTCATTGAGAAATTCTGATTCCCACAGACGCTTCGCGCGCTCCTGTTCTTTCGCGCCAAGGTGTGGCTTGTACTTGTTGCGGCTTCGCATGTCTGTTTTCTCCGATTTGATTGAGGGTGCAACGGGTTACTTTTCGACCTTGACGCGCACGCCCTTCATGGCGCGGTAGGCGACTTTGTCGGGATCGATGCGAACGCCGGGGATGCGCGAGGCGATCGACACGGCTTTGAGGTAGGGCATGAGCCACCAGGCGAGGGTCATGCGGACGGTTACGTTGACTCGCATGATTTCTCCTTAACCTTGATGCCCTTCGACGCCATCCGCATGACTTTTTTAGAGTCGTAGTCAAAGCCGGTAATCTGGGAGAAGTACCAGACCGATTGCAGGTATGGCGTCACCCACCATGCGACCGACTCGGCGTAAGTCAAAACGATTGTCATCGGTCCGATCTCGATTTTCGGTGCCATGGCGGACTCAGACGTCCAGTGGATCAAAGACGCGCAACGGCGCGGGTTCGGGAAGGTCGAGCGCGGTCTGTCGAATCGGGCGCTTGATCGGCTTGATGGAAACCACGACGCGCGCTTCGCCGTCCGGCTCGCACCGTTGTGCGCTATCCGACCAGACCCACTTGTCGTCGATGATTGCCACGCCAGTGAACGAGTCGTAGAGCACCTTGCGTGCGTTATCGAGGTCGATGGACTGGACGGTGTCGTCCCAAAACTCGCCGTGCTTGCGCATCCGCGCTTGCCAGTCCTGCGGCCGCTTCGGGTACAGGTCAATGTGAATGTGCACGCGGCCCGGGCAGGGCGTACGCACGCCGGCGGCGCGCAACAACCAGCCCACCTCGGTCTTGTAGGCTTTCGCTTCCTTCGTCGGCGCCGTCATCGTGCGACCGTTCAGCGGGAACGAGCGCCAGTAGCGATTTGCCGAGATCGGGTAGGGGAGCGTGACGACTAGCACGGCTTCGTCTCCTCGTTAAGGGACACGACCACACCAAGGCTGAGCGAACTGCCGCTTACGGGAGACCAGTCGCAACGCGGAAACTTCAACCGTGAAGCGATCGCACGCAGCACGTCCATCTCGTGGTCCGCCATCGGCATGGCCGGCGACATCACGATGCTGTTGCCCTTGACCATCACGTGCGGCTCACGGGCATAGGCCGAGGCGAACAGCATGGCGTCGACGATCGTGGCCTGGATCACGGCAGTGAACTGAGCGGTTGATCCGGGCAGGCGAGCGCGATCGATGCTCGCAATGCGGCGCGCCATGTCGAGCGCGTAGTCATCGAAGTCGACAGGGATAGCGGGCTTGTTCATGCGGCCTCCGCTGCAGTCGTGGGCATGGCAATCAGCCAGACGCGAATGCCACCGGGCACCGTGCGCGTCGTGAACTTGACGCCGTGCTTCTTGGCGTACATCGCAACGCTGCTGGTCGCGCGTCCCTTCGCCTTCTTGTCCTTGCACGGGATGAATATCGAATCGCCGATCTCCATTTTTTCGAACGGGATTGCGCTCGAGCGAGGGCGCATCTGCGGTGGAATCGGAACGTTCTTTTCGACCTTGATTGCGGTCATAGCCAGGCCTTTGCGGTGATGCCGAGCGCGAGCTCAAGCGGGTTGAGGGTTTCGGTTTCGATGACCTTGTCGACGGACGGGCCGGCGATCGGACGCAGGTAGTGGTCTTCGATGCCGAATAGTTCGAGGTGCAAGAAGCCCCATTGCAGCTGCATCGCGCGCTCCAAGCGCCACACGTCCGGTTTCGAAAGATGCGTCACGCGAACCACACGGCCGAGCGCAAGGCTCAAAGGCGGGGGCAGTTGCGCAACGCCCACCACGTAGCAAAGGTCTCCGGGTTTGCAGTTCATGCGTCTGTCTCCGCGTAGGGCGTGGCGGCGTGCGTCGGGCCCGTGACGGGCGCCGTGGGAATGGTTTGCTGTTGGCCAATCTCGGCGGTCAGGATCACGAGCTGGTCCTCGGCGTGTTTCACGCCATGGCCGTCACCGGTGCGACGTGCGAGCAGCGCCGCGTCGACCAGGTTGCGATGACGGTGGATCTCGGCCGTGATCGCGTCGTTCGTCGAGCCAGACGCGCGGAAGTGGCAGCAGCACAGCCACTTGCCGGCAACACCGAACGATCCGGCAAGCGGGCAACCGTAGGCCGCGCACATGCCCCAGACGGTGCCGTCGGGATTAGCTGCCATGGTTCGCCTCGTACTCGGCAACGCGCCGCGCGGTCTCGGCCTTTGCTGCGATGAGCGCTTCCTGATCCTCACGTGCGCGCTGCGCTTTGGCGGCGAGTGCGCGGGCTTTTGATTCTTCAATCCCCGACACCAGCCGCTTGAGCCGCGAGAGATTTGCCTCGACATCGACGCAAGCAGGACCGTCGCTTTCGCTTGCCAGCAAAGGCACGACGGCCACCGCATGCGCAATTTGCAATCGCCCTTCGCGTACTGCCTGCCGCACAACCTCTTCCCGGCGCGCAGCATCGAAACCTTGAGAAATGACCCATTTCGCTGGCAGGTTCGCCACCCGGTTTCGTTCGCAAATGCGCGTGTATGCATCGCGAAAAGCCATTCGTGCGCCGATTTCGTCACCGTCAATCACGGATTTCGAGACTTCGAACGCTTCTGCAATTTCCTCGGTCCACACGACCGTGTCCCGTTCGTCACGTGAGCGCAGTGCGATTGCCCATGCTTCGTCGGTACCCGGTCGACCGTCGCTTTCGCGTGGCAGGTGCCGGAGGATTGCCGCAGGCGTGGGTGCAAATTCGCTCACGTCGAGGTGCTTCGAGAACGCTGACGCAATCGCTTCGATCGGAAACGGCTCGAGCTTTGCCCACCACACATCCAGAATTTCAGGCTCGGGCACAGGCTGACGCAGCGTGCGGAACGTGCGCGATAGCACAGCGAGGAAAGCGGCTTTATCGTTCGGGGTCATGGCTCAGTGCTCCATGTCGATGACGTTGGGATCGGTCGTTTCACCGGCGAGCCATGCGGCAGCGTTGGCGTCGCTGATGGCGCGGCGCTGTTGATCAGGGTTAAGCCGTTCGGGTTTGCTCATCGATGCGAGAACGCGATCGGCGTATGCCGGGAGAAACGCGATCGTGTCAGTGGCTTCGTCGTGAGCCTTGGCGATGGCGGCGTCCATCTGCGCTGTGGTGATGCCTGCTTTCGCCCACTTCGCGAAAAGGGGCCACGCTTTCTTCCGATCGTGGAGGCTGGTCGCATCGAGCTCGACGCCGTGCTGTTCGCGGAAATACCGCTGCCAGTCGCCTTCGTTTTTCGGGGTGAAATCATCACTCGCGCTGCGCGCGGGTTTACCTGTAGCGATGACAGGAACGATGGTTTTGTCTTTATCGACTCCCTTCGACTCGACTCGACTCGACTCCGGGGGTGAGGCCTCGACTAGTCCTCGGCTACCATTCGACGAGTCCTCGCCGACACCTACGCGAGAGGTTGTCGAATTTTGGGTATTTATGCGGGTTACACGGCGTTTTGCCGCACCGTCAGGAACGGACCCATCAGGACGGGGATGCTGAAACGTCGGCTTGTCGATTTTCTGGTGGTGCCAGCCCGTGACAATCCAGAACGATTCGTCGCCAATGGTGTACTCCTCGACGAGTCCGACATTTATGCATTCGTCGACTAGTCGTCGAACGTCAGCAGCAGTCAAATCGTCAGCCGGGAACACCTCGGCTTTGAGGCGTTTGGGGCTTGCCGGATGGATCCCCGCGTCATCGCAAAAATTCCACATGCCGATGAAGCAGTTGCGCGCATCGCGCGACAGCTCCATGACCTGTTCGGACGTCCAAAACTCGGGTTTGATACTGCGAATTCTTGCCATTTCAACCCGCCATTAGGCAGAGATCCCGGCTTGCCGAAGCAAATCAATAAGCTGCGGGCCGAGCTGCTGAATCTTCTCGGTCGCAGCTTTCTTCGCGTCCGAACGCTGGCGCAGGAATTTCTCGGTGAGGTAATACAGCGGCGTCATATCGCCGCTGGCCGTGAGGAAGCGTTCCAGGTCATCGATGTTGAAGTGACGGTTCGGGTTCTCCGAGAGCTTGTTACTCAAGTTCCCCGGCGATTCGTTGAGATCGATCGCGCACTTCGAAAGGCCGCGCTGGTACACGGCTGTCGCCACGCAGTCACGCAGCGAGGTGTAGCGGTCCGTCAGCCCCGGCTCGAAATCGAGCGTCATCTGGACACTTTTTTTGTCGGTGACATTCATTGATAAAACCTTTTGTCGCTAGTTGTCACTGCTAGTCGTAAAAATGGCCACACATCAAAACGACGTGTAGCCAAGGGGAATCGTCAGGCGGCGCTTGTCTGTTCGGTTGATTGGTCTGCACCTGCGTCGGTCGATTGACGCAGGAATCCCCAATCAACGGTGGTGTTCAAGACCTCGCACTTGACCTTCCCGTTCGAGAACTTCTCGATCTCGGGGCAGTGTTCGGGCGGGAAATTTCCGCGACGAATGAAGTCGTAAATCGCGCCACGAGATAGCTTCAGGTGATCGGACACGGCAACAGCACCGCCCGCCAGCTTGATCGCGTGTCGCAGCTCGACCTGCCGAGGTTCGGCCGTAGTCGTTTCGTCCATGACGATTTGGCTCCGGTATGTGAAGAGATGCTACACATGATAGGCGAAGCAAAACTACACACGCAAGTGTTAAGTTTCACTGCACTATGGATATGAGTTCGATAATTCGCGAAAAGCGCAAAGGGTTGGGTCTCACCCTTCAACAAATTGGTGATGTATTTGGAATTTCCCGGGGAGCTGTGGCGTCGTGGGAGAGGGGTGACACACGCCCTGATCAAAGTAAGCTCGATGCTTTGGCGCGAACGCTGAAAACTTCAGTTGACTATCTGCTGACCGGCGAGGCCCGGTTTGACGAGCCGCGTCGGCCATACCGTGCGGTAGAACATCGCAACGAGAGCAAAAATTCCTTTACCCTTGAAAGCTCCGAAAATACTGAGAGAGCGACCGGCGAAATTCCTTATTGGGAAGCCCGTGGGTCATGCGGAGGAGGGTTTTTGAACTACGAGGAACAGCCAAAAGGCACGTTGGTAAAAGAAGCCACGTTTTTCCGAAAGTACGACCTCAGGCCAGAAAACGCCGTCGCGATCTACGCAGACGGCGACAGCATGGCCGATTTTATTGTGGACGGTGACATTGTTATCTTTGACACGTCCAAGACGACCCCAGAGAGCGGAAAAATCTTTTTGCTCCATCACCCCGACGGGCTGCGCATCAAGCAGTTGAATCGAAGCATCGACGGATCATGGATCCTGCAAAGTCGAAATCCTAACAAACAGGCGTATCCGGACGAACGAATCGGACTGGACCAAGCTGAGTTATTGAAAATACAAGGCCGGTTTGTCTATCGGCAGGGTGGAGAACAGTGAAGAGAAATCTTTTTTATCTTGCTTTGCTGGTTTTACCGGCAACCGCTAGTGCTGCCGGCTTTGCCGGGACTGCGAGAATCGCAGATGGCTTGGCGCTTACCGTGATGGATCATGGCGTGTCATGCAATGGTAATGCAACCGCTTTCGTTACGGACGCTCAAGGCGTGCGACGAGATCTGACGTGCAACGTAAAGATCGATAAACGCGGCGTTACCGTGAGATTCGCGTCTTCCCCGATCCCATGCGTTTTGACAAGAACGAATTCGTCGTAATTCCAGCACCATAAGAATCGACTGCCCCAAACCAAATCTAGAAAGGAAGTTATATGAGTACGCCTCCGGGCGGGTCCCCACCGCCGCCGTCCCCGCCGCCGTCCCCACCGCCGCCGCCGCCTCCTCCATCATCGCCGCCTGTTCTCGATCCGCCTACCATCACAGCAGAATGGGCAGGACAATATGTGAAGGAGAAGCACGTAAACGGATGTCCCTCATGTGGAAGTAAGTCTTGGAGCATCATCGCTCCACCGGCTGGGGCAAGCGGGTTCGTTATGTTTTACGCCGCGAAACGTAACCATACTGGGGCGCTCTACCCAGCGCATTTTGCCAATCCATCTGTGCTCGGAGTAGTGTTCGCTCGTTGCAACTCATGCGGACTTCTTGAGACATACGACGCACAATTCATAGAGTCATGGCACAAAACACAGGTGAAATAACATCGTCGACTGGAGACGACGACGTCGAGATAAGTGCTCCCGTAGCACCGACAAACGTCTTAACCTCTGACAAGTGGTTCCCTCCAAAGGTTAGCGGCGCACCGACCATGCCATTTGACAGCGGAGGAGGCGGCGGAGATGATGGCGGCATGGATAGACTCGACGTACTAGAACGGACGGTTGGTAGACTCGAAACCGACATCGGTGGCGTTAAGGCCGACGTCGGATCGATGAGGACCGAATTCGGAGGCATGCGATCGGACATGTCGGAGATCCGTATTGCTCTTGCGGATCTCAACTCGAAGATGAATATCGACGAAATTCGTGCAAACGTCGAGAAGGCCCACACAGACATCTATAAGTGGATAGCCACTATCGTCATTCCAGCCGCAGGGCTGGCGATTGCGATATACGCTGGTCTTCGGGCGTCGGCACCTCCTAGTCAGCCAAGCCAGGCGCCTGCGCCTATCATCATTCAAATTCCCCAACAAGCTGCGCCGGTTGCTCCTCCTACTGCTCCGGCCTCTAAACCGCGTTCTTGATCCTCTAACAGTTGCTCAGCCCGCTTCGGCGGGTTTTTTTTGCTCTTGGTGTGTAGTATCGCTTGACACTTTGATAGGCGTCGCTATACTTGCCACATGTGTAGCGTGACTTAACAAAAGCCAGGGTGCGAAATGCAAACCACCGAACTCCAGCACGAACAACACACGACTGAGGCTGAACTCGAAGCCGCGTTCGTCGAGCTGGTCCGTGCGAGCTGGAACAACCCGGCCACTGTGATCGCGTTCAAAGAAGCGGTCGCTTCAGTTCAACAAGGGGAATGAGATGGCAACGATCACGATCAAGGGCGGCATCTACGGCCGCAAGGAAGCCTTAGGGAATGGCCTCGATTACACCTTCTTCGGCGGCACGTTGGGCGGCATGGAAAGCCACGGTTACATCAGCATTTGCGAGCACACGGTGGTCTGTGAGCTTCCCGCTGACTTCAACCCGATCGCCGCGGAAGTCGAATCGTTGAACCGTGCGAAAGAGAAGCTTCAGGCCGAGTTTAACGCCCGAGTTCAGCAGATCAACGATCGCATATCGAACTTGCAGTGTCTCGAATTCAATCCGTCCGAATCGATCGTGCAGTCAGAGGTGCCGTTTTGAACGATTCGATTTACGAAGCAGCCGACAGGTTGCACGCACGAGTGGGCCAGCTGTGCGGCCTGGTGTGTGTCGCGATGGTCGCCTGGACTTTCATTCACTGATTTCGTAGTACCGCGCACCACGGATTTGTGCACACACGAGGGGATTTACATCATGAAGCGCATCGCAATCGCAGTAGCAGTTCTCGCAGCATTCGCAGGTCACGCACAAGCATCTGACTCGTTCTCGGTCGGCGGTGGATTTGGTTCTTCGGTGTCGTTGTCGGGTGGCTCGTCGGCGACCAGTGGTTCGAACGGCAACGGCTACAGCGCGCAATCGTCGTTCAGCAACGGCGCTGGTTACGCAGCTGGCGGCACGGTGATCGGTGCAGGCGCATTGCCGGTCGGTTATGGCGGTGTGGCTGGTGGCTTCTCGGGTTCCGGTGCAGTCGGCGGCTCGAACACGAACAGCGCGAGCACCGGCTACACGAGCGGCGACGGATACGGTGCCACGAAGGGCGGCGCGGGTGTCGATTATTCGGCGGGTGGTTATTCCAACATCGCAGCGAGCTACGCCTACTAAAGCGAAAGCCGTTACGTGCGTCAACACGTAACGGCCTTTTCCTACCACGCCCGAGGGGAGCGTCACCATGAAAACAAGTCTCATAGCAGTTGCCATCTTAGCACTGGGAATCGCCGGACATGCGCAAGCGCAATCGACAGCCGTCGCTCAGCAGCAAGCGTCATCTGATGCGAAGTCGTTCGGCGCGCTGACGATTGCATCGAATCCCGAGCACACGTCGGAGACGGTTCGCAATGTTAGCGCACCGATTCTCGGCGCGTACGCATCGAGCTTCAGCCAGATGAACTGCTCGAGCACGACGCAGGGCGGGATCGCCTTCGCGGGTTTCAGCGCCGGCGGCGGTTCGAGCAAGGACAGCGCGACGTGTGTGCTTGAAGTTGCGGCCGCCGAGCTCACGCGTCAGGCAACGGTTGATCCGCTCAACCACGACGCGCTCGTAAGTGCCGCAATCGGCGTGCGTTGCCAGGTGAGCGCCGAGGTCTACAACGCGATGCGCGATGCCGGGTTCGATTGCAAGCGCAAGCCTGCTTCGCTCATGTCCCGTACCGACGATCAGCCGGCCAGCACGCGCGTCGCAGGGAACTGAATTGAAACGGCCGGTCGCTTACTTCGCAGCATGTTGTGTCGCCGTCACCGCGGCAATCATTTTCTCAACGGTAGGGGGGTGTGATGGAAAAGAACACGGATTTGACAACCATTCCGACGCGCGTGCGGCTGACGCAAGCGGAGCGGATGACAGCACAGATGCGCCATCACGCGGCGATGAACGATGCGCAGCTGGCGGAGAAGAAGGCACGCAATGCGCGCCGCGGACTCAAGCCAATCGCAATTGGTCAGGGCTTCGTCCCGCGCGCGGTGTCGAAGGTCTTCGCATACGTGAAGGCGGGTTGAGTGAACACCGCGCTTCACATCGTTGGGGTCTGGTGCGCAGCTAGTGTGCCGATCTCTTTTTACCTTGGACATTTCATCAGGATCAACCGCCCATGAACACGCCTGCAGCAGTACCCGTTATCGCAATGGACGCTGTCGAGTCCTCGCAGATCCACAGCATCGGCCACGACGCTGAGATCGAGAAGCTTGCCATCCGTTTCAAGAACAAAGACGGCAAGCCGACGTCGCTCTACCACTACAGCAACGTGCCTGTCGCCGTGTTCGATGAGCTGCGCAATGCTGATTCGATCGGCTCGCACTTCTACAAGCACATCAAGCCGTACGACATCCGCTATCCGTACGTGTGCATCGAGAAGATGTCACCGGCGCCGGTCGACGAGCAGTAAATCCCGCCACAACCACGAGGAACACCATGTCCAACGCAGTCACCACGCAGCCGCAAAGCCTTGTCGCGAAGTTCGCAGCGAAGTACTCCATCGAGCCGACGCGGCTGCTCGACACGCTCAAGTCCACGGCATTTCGCCAAGGTGGAAACGGCGAAGTGTCGAACGAGCAGATGGCCGCGCTGCTGATCGTTGCTGATCAGTACGGTCTGAACCCGTTCACGAAGGAAATCTACGCGTTTCCGGACAAGGGCGGCATCGTGCCGGTCGTGGGCGTGGACGGGTGGGCGCGAATTATCAACGAGCACCCGCAGTGCGACGGCTTCGAGTTCAAGTACGCGGATGACACGCGCACCTTCGAGAACAAGGACGTGCCGATCTGGATGGAAGTCCACATCTTCCGCAAGGACCGGGCGCGACCCGTGATCGTGCGCGAGTACTTCGACGAAGTCGTGCGCAGTGGAATGCAGCCGTGGAAACCCGTCGGTCACAAACGAAACTTGCCTGTCCATGTCGACGGCCACCATGCGCGCTGTCGCGCCGAGTACTTCGAGCGCGAGCGCGGCGGTCTTGGTCGCAGCCTGGTCGTAACGGGCGAGAGCTTTCTCCACCGCGCGGCGCTCGGGTTTCATTGCTCGGCTTCCTCGTCCTGATCGGCGTCGCTGGTCTCATCAACCTTCGGTCGCGGGAACGGCCACTCACCACCATCGCGTGACGCCTGCTCGCCCTCGATCCACGTCTCGTCCTGCGCCAGATCGCTATTGGCGAACGGATCGCCCTCTTCCTGTACCTTCTCGACGACGGTCTTCTTCGGACGCCCGCGGCCCTTCTTCTGCTGTTCGAGTGGCAGACTTCCTTGACCGTCAGGCTTCGGCGGCCGCAGCGTGACCTTGATTTCCTGCTGCAACATCTCCTCGATGTGGCCTTTCTCGATCGTCGACGGATGCACGACGAAGCGATGGCGCAGAGAGAACAAGCCGTGATCGCGGATCCCGATCTTGAAATCGGTGATCTTCTTCACGTCGAGCTCGATGTTCGACTTGTCGCCACCGAGCCCGAAGTCGATGATCAGCACGTATCCAGACAACTCGCGCTCGATCTCGATGTCCTGCTTCATCCACGGAAACCGCTTTTCGGTCAGGCCTTCGAGATCGTCCGGATCCATGCCGAGCGACGGCTGCGGCTCGTCGCCCTCGGGCACGCGATAGAACGCGAGGCGCAGGCCGTCATCGAACACGGCCAGGCGACGATTCGGCAAAACCACTTCTAGGATCAGCGACTGCGCCGGTACGCGCTTGTTCCTGATTACACGCGACGCGCCTCGGAGCCGTCATGCCGATTAAAGCTGCGAACCGCGCCCGCTACCCGTCGAACTGGCAAACCGTTCGCGAGCAGATCCTCGTGCGCGCCTGTCATCGGTGCGAATGCTGTGGCGCGCCGCAGTACGGCGTAGGGCAGTGGGTCGGCGAGCGCTTCCTGCTCGCCCGCGGCGGTGCCGTTCCCGAGCAGCTCTATTACGCGCTGTCCCACGCGGCGGCGCGCGAGATTGCCGACCGTCTGAACGCAAGCGAGCAGCCCGAGCGGCCGTACATCGTGATCGTGCTGACCATCGCGCACCTCGACCACACGCCGGAGAACTGCGAACCGTCGAACCTGCGCGCGCTGTGTCAGCGGCACCACCTGGCGTATGACGCCAAGCATCACCGGACAAACGCGGCCGCCACGCGGCGCTCGAAGAAGTTGAACCGCGAATTGTTTGCGGAATAAGGAAGGATATGAAAAATCTAGATGATGTCAAAACCGCGCCATTTGAACGGCGCGCGGTTTCACTCGACTACGCCGGAAAGCGATTCAATGTCGAAAATTATTTCGTCTCGAACGGCTTGCTCCGCTGCTTCCGGATTAGTCACCTTGATAGCCCGTCCGGTGAGACCAGATCCCATGTTCAATCCGTCGCACTGGATGCTGCTGGTGTAACGGACTATTCCGTTTCGATCGACCTCGACTGTTGCCGTTACTTCATAAGTGCGTTTCTTGCCCTTTGTGCGCGTGTATTGGAATTTCATTTCTACCTTCCTCGGTTTTTTGGAATCCTAGCATGAGCGCCGACCAACACGCCGCCCTGCGCATCAGGCAATTGGAAGCCGCTCTTCGCTCCATCCGGAAAGCCGCAGGCACTGCAATGCAACTTACCAACCGCCTCCAATTTATTTATGCGCGTGCCGGTGTTGCACTTGCGGGCGACAACTGGGATGAATCGTGGAAGGCAGAGCACGGGTACGACGCTCGAAACAAGATCGCGGCGAAAGCTGCCGAAGTCGAGGAAAGGAACCGCGATCTTCTCAGCGCTCTTGTGTTTGCCGAGCAGATCATTGCGCGAAATGTCTACGCGCGGCGGTTCGGGCACATTCCGGGTATCCATATGCCGCGCGATGCGTCGCGTATCCTCCTGGAAGTGACCGGCGTGCGCGTCGAGCGAGTGCAGGCCATCACCGAGGGCGATGCCATGGCCGAAGGCGTCGAGCGTGATACAGAGCCGTGCGACCACGCCCGGCAAAGTTGCGAGGACATCGGCTGTCTTGGAAAGACGCACAAGGCGTCATTCTGCGATTTGTGGTGCGATTTGAATGGCATACCGTCATGGACTAACAATCCTTGGGTATGGGTGGTGGAATTCAAAAAGGTAGGTGCGTGATGGAATCACTTACGCTGTCGGAGGAAGAGATCGTTGTGGCCACCGGCTATAAGCAGCCAGTTCGCCAGTTAGAAGCGCTTGCGCGCGCCGGGATCCCGGCCGATCGCCGTCCGGACGGCAGTGTGCGCGTGTGGCGCCACCACATCACCGGCATCGCCGAACCCAAGCAGCAGAAGTCGCGTAAGCGTCCGCAGCTCACATCGGACATGACCACAGCATGATCGGCCGCCGTAAGAAAGCTTCGCCGTTGCCCGCGCGCGTGTATGAAAAGCACGGCACCTGGTGGTTCGTGGATCTGCATCGGAAGTGGCACAAGCTGTGCCGTGTCGCTGACGGTCTGACGAAGCTTTACGAATCGCTCGCCAAGTTTAATCGCGAGGCCGACGAGCGCAGCGCGGTCGATACCATGCCGGCACTGGTCGATGACTGGCTTGTGGTCAAGTTGCCGAAGTATGCGCTGTCGACCCGCGAGGAATACCGGCGCATGGCAACGTTCATCAAGTCGGAGTTCGGCGACCAGTGGTTAATCGAGGACGTGCGCCCGACCGATATCGCACGGTTCCTCGACAAGCATTTCGCCACTAAGCCGAACATGAGCAACAAATACAAGAACCTGTTCTCGCTCATTTTCAACCACGCCGTTCGCAAAGGCTTGCGCGATCGAAACCCAGCGAAGGAAGTCGACGGCGCCGCAGAGAAAAAGCGCGACCGCTATATCACCGACGACGAGTTCCAGGCAGTTATCGCCGCTGCACAGCTCGGCATGGACAATCTGCCGACGGCGTCCGGGCCCGTGATTTCCTGCTTGATCTACCTCGCGTATCAGACGGCCCAGCGCATCGGGGACTTGCTCGCCCTGAACTGGCAGGACGTCAGCGACGAAGGTATCTATTTCCACCCGAGCAAGACGGTGAATAGCAGCGGCGTGCGATTGTTGATCACAATGACGCCCGAGCTGCGTGCGACGCTCGACTCGGCAAAGTCAGGAAAGGTAAAGGCGATCGGACCGGTTATCTGCACCCAGGGCGGGGCGCGCTTCACTTACAGCGGTGCGCAAACGGCGTGGAAGAGGGCATGCGCCCGGGCGCGTACTCGGTACGAGGCAGATTGTAAGAAGCGAGGTATTGTTGTCGATCCGCTGCATCTGGCTGGAATGCACTTCCATGATCTTCGGGCGAAGGCATTGACCGACAAGGGACGCACGGATGGCGCGTCAGCTGCGCAAGCGCTGGCGGGACACACCACCGCTGAAATGACGGCGCACTACACGAAGTCGCGCGAGATCGAACGCGTAACGCCCGTCGCCTTTAAGCGCGCTTGACCAAGCAACCTCTATAGAGACCAGCGCTTAACGCCGTGGCAATGTTTGAATTTCTTGCCACTTTTGCATGGGCACAAAGAATTTTGTGATGTTTGACCAGATGTCGGTTGGTCTGCTTTCAGCTTAAACGCGCGAGCGCCGAACCGTGCCGAACGTTGCTGAGGCGATGCCTGCTGCTCCAGTTTCTGATCGACGATCTTGCCGACGTCAGTCTCAGACACCGATGCAGATGAACTCGCAATCTGGTAGACCAGAGCAATGATCGCAATCAGGAGGCTGAGCCAACCGCCTAAACCCTGGTGTTCCTCGGCAAAATCCAGCAATTGCGAAAGTCCATTTCCCTCGGCTTCCAGTTTTTGCTCAAGTTCTTCACGCGGGACCTCGCCGCTTAAAGCCTGCTCAAGTACATCTTGGACGTTCCTTAGACGTTCAGCGGTCATGCCGGGAGAAGCCAGCAGCTTCACCAACCTGATTCTCTTCCCGTCGTTTTTGTATTCGCCGTCGACGATGGTTCCCATGCCGCCGCAAAAAGGGCAAGGACCCGACCGAGTGCCGACGAACGAACCGGACGCGCCCGGCGCCATGGCGAAGCCCGACGGAAACGTGCGATTACAGGAGTCACAAACGGCCGGCATTCGTTTCATGGAGACGAACCAAGTTAGACAACGCCACCCAAGTTAGACAAAAGGCCCTCCGGGCAAAACCCGAAGAGCCTTATGTGTTCTGGTCGGGGCGAGAGGATTTGAACCTCCGACCACCTGCACCCCATGCAGGTACGCTACCAGGCTGCGCTACGCCCGAAAGAGGAAAAGTATATCAGAGACTTTCGAAATTTTGAACCGGCGGACTCATTTTCGAGCGAAGTTCCGAGCAATTCACTCCTGCACGAAGCAAATGGCGTTCATTCTGTCAAGGCACAATCGGTCGCCGAACAAGCGCCAGTCAATAACGCAATTCGGACTGCGTGTATTCGGACGTCTGGATCATCACGGATGGCTCTTCCTCGCTGCGGTCGCGCAGACGGAATCTCAGCGCCATGATGGCCGCAACCACGCACGGAATCACGTAAGCAATCGCGCGCTCTCCGCAGGCGGATAACGACGATAAATCGATGTAGTGCTCCTTGTCCGTCGTCGTCGCTGATGCGAAGACGAAGGTCAGCACGAAGTCCAGCACCATCGCGAGAATGGAGAAGCTAACAAAGAGCAGTGCGCCGTTCCAGACAAGCTCTCGCCGCGCGTTGTTCAACGCATTGCAGATCAGGATGGCGGCGGCCAGCAGCACGAAATTGAGGATCAACGGAAACCAGGGGAAAGTCATCACCAGCCCGACGGGGTTGTCTTGAGAGTAAAAGGTCGCTTCAACGAAACAAATTGCGAATCGGCGCGATCTTCACACGGGCGGTGACACGTTTTGAATACGATTTATCCTAGTTTTAGGGGCGGGTTTGAAGGCCCCGCGTGTCGGTGAAATCGTTGGTCGAAAGCGTCTCGGAGACAAAATCGATAAATGTCCGCACCTTGGTCGTCATGTACTTGCGGCTCGTGTAGACGGCGTAGACGCCTGGTGCGAAGGTCGTGTAAGCAGGAAAGAGATGCGTCAGCGCGCCCGACGCCAGATCGTGCTCCACGATCCATTCCGGCAAATAGGCGAGGCCAAGACCTGCGCGTACGAGCTGAAGCGACATGGAACTATCGTTGGTCTTCAGCACAGCGTTGTTCTTGACGGCGAATACACCGTCCGGGCCGGTGAATTCGACGCTGTCCACGCTGGTGTAGGTCGGCAAGACGATTTCATGGCGTTCGCCGAGGTCGCGCGGATGCTGTGGCTGACCACGACGCTGCAAATAATCGGGCGAACCCACGAGAACGAACGGCACCTTGCAAAGCGGGCGGACGATCATGGTCGGCGACGGTTCCGAGGTCGCGCGCAAGGCCATGTCGTAACCTTCTTCGACGAGATCGACGAAGCGGTTTTCCAGCCGCAGATCGATCAGCACTTCGGGATATCGCGCACGATAAGCCACAAGGATATCGGCGAATTTCGCATTGGCGAACCAGCCCGGCGCCGTGATCTTCAGCACGCCGCGCGGTTTGTCTGTTTGTGAACCGACCGCGGATTCAGCGGCCTGCAGGATGTCCAGCGCTTCGCGGCATTGCTCGTAATAGACGCTGCCTGCTTCAGTCAGGCTCAGGTGCCGCGTGGTCCGGTTCAAGAGGCGCACGCCGAGCTGCCGCTCCAGGTTCGCGACGTGTTTGCTGGTCATCGCCGTCGAGATGTCGAGCCGCTCGGCTGCCTTCACAAAGCTGCCGGCTTCAACGACATCGCGGAACACGCGCAAGCTGGTCAATCCGTCCATGAGACTTTCCCGGCAGGAAACAAAACGCTCAGTTTAGCGGCGTTTATCGATGGAACGGGGTGTGGTCGGGCGCTTCGGCCATTCATCGAGTTCATCGTTGAAGAGCGATGCAATTACGCCGCGCAGCCACTTGGTGCGGGGATCGTTGTGAAACTTCCGGTGCCAGTGCTGTTTCAGGTCGAAGTGGGGCAAGGGCAGCGGCGGCTCGGCAAGCATGATGGACGCGTGCTCCTCCACATACGCGTAGCCGATCGCGTGCGGCACGGTCGCAATCAGGTCGGTGCGCGAGAGGATGAAGGGCAGGCTCATGAAGTGCGGCGTCTCGAGCACAGCGCGGCGGCGGAGACGTTTTTTATGGAGGAAATCTTCGAGGAGTTCTTGGCTGCGGCCTTCCGCGCGCACCACGGCGTGGCCGCATTCAATGTACTGCGCGAGCGTCAGCGGTCCACGTGCGCACGGATGATCGCGCCGCATCAAACAGATGAACCGATGCGAAAAGAGCCGCTGCTGGAAGAAGTTGGCGCCATCGAGATCGGGGAAATAACCGACGGCCAGATCGATTTCGCCATTTTCCAGCGCACGTTCGACCTGATCGTGTTTCAACGATACCGACCGCAAATTCGCCCGTGGCGCCGCGACCGCGAGTGTTTGCAACAAGCGCGGCAAGAAGACGATTTCCCCCACATCCGACAACGCGATGGCAAAGGTATCGGTCGTCACGGCGGGATCGAAGTGCTGGGTGTCGAGCAGACCGCGCTCGATGCGGTTCAGCGCCTCGCGCGCCACGGGCACAAGGGCGAGGGCGCGCGGCGTGGGGTCCATGCCGCGCGATGTCCGCACGAACAGCGGATCGTTGAAATACGTGCGCAACCGGCCGAGCGCGGTGCTGACACGCGGCTGGCTCACGCCGAGCCGTTCGGCTGCGCGGCTGACGTTGCGCGTCTCTTCGATGGCGACCAGATACGGGATCAGGTTCAGATCGAGGTCGTGGAGCGCGAGGTCGCCGGGTTTTAACGCCGCCATGGTTTAGCCGCGCCTCGCGACCATTTCGGACACGCGCTGCGCTGCGTCGAGCAGCGGTTCGAGGAACGCTTTCACCATTTGCTTCGCGTTCTTGCGCTGCGCGTTGCCGCTGATGTTCAGCGCGGCTATCACGCGGCCCTGGCGGTCGCGGATGGGCGCGGACATCGAAATAAGGCCTTCTTCCAGTTCCTGGTCGACGATAGCCCAGCCTTGTTTGCGCACTAGGGCAAGCGCTCCCTTGAGCGCGGTTTTATCGACGATCGTGCGGGGCGTGCGGGCTTCGAGCGCACTGGCGTCGAGAAGGGCGTCGAGCTTGTCGTCATCGAGTGACGCGAGCAGCACGCGGCCTAGCGACGTGCAGAACGCCGGCAAACGGCTGCCGATGGACAAGTTGATCGTGATGATCTTGTGCGTCGGTACGCGCAGCACGTAGACGATTTCCGTGCCGTTCAGCACGGCGGCCGAGCAGCTCTCGTGTACTTGGCCGACGAGCTCTTCCATGACCGGTTCGGCGAGATTCCAGAAGGGCATCGAGGTGAGATATGCGAAACCGAGGTCGAGGATCTTGGCCGTAAGCGTGAATTGGCGGCCGTCGGCTTCGACGTAACCGAGTGCCTGCAGTGTCAGCAAGATCCTTCGTGCGCCGGCGCGCGTGAGGCCCGATGCAGCCGCGACTTCGGACAATGTCTGCGCAGGACGCGACGCACTGAACGAACGAATCACCGACAAACCGCGTGCGAACGATTGCACGAACGCATCGCCGGGACGGGAGGCCGGGTCCGGCTCGGGCAGGTCGGTCGCCAAAGCGAGAGGATTCATTCTGAAGCCCTCCTGAAATTCGAAACTCATCGGGACAAACCCGAGGTTCATTGACAGCGCAACGAATGCGGGAATACCATGACATTTGTTCGCTAAACGAATCGATGTTCGCACAACGAACATTCAATTGCAAGCAGTGCATCAATTGCAAGCGGCGCACTTCGATTCAGTCAAAGGAAGGAACATCATGATCAACAAGATTTTCGACTCGCTGAGCTCGGCGGTGAAAGACGTTCAGGACGGCGCAACCGTGATGATCGGCGGATTCGGCACGGCGGGCATGCCCTCCGAACTTATCGATGCATTGATCGAACAGGGCGCGCGCGAACTGACCATCGTCAACAATAACGCTGGTAATGGCGAGACGGGGCTGGCCGCGCTGCTCAAAGCCAAGCGGGTGCGCAAGATCATCTGTTCGTTTCCGCGGCAAAGCGACTCGCAAGTGTTCGACGGGTTGTATCGGGCGGGAGAGATCGAGCTCGAACTCGTGCCGCAAGGCAATCTCGCGGAGCGCATTCGGGCGGCGGGCGCGGGCATCGGCGGATTCTTCACGCCGACTGCCTACGGCACGAAGCTGGCGGAGGGCAAGGAAACGCGTTTCATCGATGGCCGGCATTACGTGCTGGAGTCGCCGCTGCATGCTGACTTCGCACTGATCAAGGCGTTCAAGGGCGATCGATGGGGCAACCTGGTGTATCGGAAGACCGCGCGCAACTTCGGGCCGATCATGGCCACGGCCGCCAAAACCGCGATCGTGCAGGTCTCGCAAGTCGTGCCGCTCGGTGCGCTGGATCCCGAGGACATCGTGACGCCGGGTATCTTCGTGCAGCGCGTGATCGAAGTGCCCCAGGTTGCGCATGCTGCCGAGCTGGCGGCGTGAACACAGGACATCGACAGGACATCGACATGAAAAAACTGACTCGTGATGAAATGGCGCAGCGCGTGGCGCGCGACATTCAGGAAGGCGCCTACGTGAACCTGGGCATCGGCGTGCCGACGCTCGTTGCCAATCACCTCGCGGCGGACCGCGAAATCTTCCTGCATAGCGAGAACGGTTTGCTCGGCATGGGCCCGGCGCCGGAAAAAGGCGCGGAAGACGACGAACTGATCAACGCCGGCAAGCAGCATGTGACGCTGCTCACGGGCGGCGCGTTTTTCCACCACGCCGATTCCTTTGCGATGATGCGCGGCGGCCATCTGGACATCTGCGTGCTCGGCGCGTTCCAGGTATCGGCGAAAGGCGATCTTGCGAACTGGCACACGGGCGCGCCCGACGCAATTCCCGCTGTCGGCGGCGCAATGGACCTGGCAATCGGCGCCAAACAGGTTTATGTGATGATGGAACTGCTCACCAAGCAGGGCGAAAGCAAGCTGGTCGCCGAGTGCTCCTATCCGGTGACGGGCGTGGACTGCGTGGACCGTGTGTACACGGATCACGGCGTGTTCGATATAACGCCGAACGGATTCGTGGTGCGGGAAATCATCGAAGGCTTGTCGTTCGACGAGCTTCAAAAACTGGCGCAAGTACCTTTGACGTACGAGCCGCAAGAAGCGGCTGCGGCGCTCTCGGCGCATTGAAGGACAACTCAGGAGATGGGCATGAAAGAAGCATTCATTTGCGACGCAATCCGCACGCCGGTTGGCCGATATGGCGGTGCGCTGTCATCGGTTCGTGCCGATGATCTCGGCGCCGTGCCATTGCGCGCCTTGATGGAGCGCAACAAGGAAGTGGACTGGAGCGCCCTTGATGACCTCATCTACGGTTGTGCGAATCAGGCCGGCGAAGACAACCGGAACGTTGCAAGGATGTCGGCGTTGCTGGCCGGTCTACCCGATTCAGTGCCGGGTTCGACGATCAACCGTTTGTGCGGATCGGGCATGGATGCAATCGGCGTTGCGGCGCGCGCGATCAAATCGGGCGAAGCGGCGCTGATGGTGGCGGGTGGCGTGGAAAGCATGAGCCGTGCGCCATTCGTGCAGGGCAAGGCGACGACCGCGTTCTCGCGGCAGGCCGAGATCTACGATACGACCATTGGCTGGCGTTTCATCAATCCGCTGATGAAGAAAATGCATGGTGTCGATTCCATGCCCGAGACCGCGGAAAACGTGGCGACCGACTATAAGGTAAGCCGCGAAGATCAGGATGCCTTTGCATTGCGCAGCCAGCAGAAAGCGGCGCGCGCGCAGAAGGACGGATCGTTCGCGCAGGAAATCGTGCCGGTTTCCATCGCGCAGAAGAAAGGCGATCCGGTGCTCGTGTCACAAGACGAGCATCCGCGCGAAACGAGTCTTGAAGCGCTCGCGAAGCTGAAAGGCGTGGTGCGGCCGGACGGCACGGTGACGGCGGGCAACGCATCGGGTGTGAACGACGGCGCCGCAGCCTTGCTCCTCGCCGACGAAGACAGCGCCAGACGTTTTGGCCTCGCGCCGCGCGCTCGCGTGCTGGGGATCGCGACGGCAGGCGTGCCGCCGCGCGTAATGGGCATCGGACCGGCGCCGGCATCGCAGAAATTGATGAAGCGCCTGGGCATGAGTATCGATCAATTCGATGTGATCGAACTGAACGAGGCATTTGCATCGCAGGGATTGGCCGTGCTGCGCTTGCTTGGGATTGCCGATGACGATCCCCGCGTCAACCCGAGCGGCGGCGCGATCGCGCTCGGCCATCCGCTGGGCATGAGCGGCGCGCGGCTGGTTACGGCCGCGACGTATCAGTTGCATCGGACGGGCGGGCGCTTTGCGTTGTGCACGATGTGCATTGGCGTGGGGCAGGGTATTGCGATCGCCATCGAGCGCGTGTGATGTCGTCTCCTGAGCCGACATTTTCTGCGGCCGGACGTCTGACCGATCTGATCTGCGGCACGGCCGAGATGAATGCCGTGTGGTCGGCGCGAGAGACCGTGCAGTCGATGCTCGATGTCGAGGCGGCGCTCGCCCGGGCGTCGGCCTTGCATGGCGTGATTCCAGCGGACGCGGTCGGGGCGATCGTTGCTGCATGCAATGCAGATCTGATCGATGCCGGTGCGCTGATGTCAGGCACCGCATCCGGCGGCAACCTCGCGATTCCTTTGGTGAAGCAACTGACGGCCGCCGTCAAAATCAAAGATGCCGATGCCGCGAAGTTCGTGCATTGGGGCGCGACGAGCCAGGACATCATCGATACCGGTACGGTCCTGCAATTGCGTTCTACGTTTGACTTGCTGGAAGCCGGACTCGACGAATTGTCCGAAGCGCTCGCACTTCAAGCCGGCACATATCGAACGACGCCGATGATCGGCCGCACATGGCTTCAGCAAGCCTTGCCCATTACGCTCGGTCTGAAGTTCGCTCAGTGGCTTGACGCGCTGACGCGGCATCGCGAACGTCTCGCGCACTGCCGTGGGCGCGTGCTCGTCCTGCAATTCGGTGGTGCTTCGGGAACGCTGGCAAGTCTGCGCGACAAGGCGCCGGACGTGGCGCAGGCATTGGCCGACGACCTCAAGCTCCAGCTTCCTGCACTGCCCTGGCATACCCAGCGCGACCGGATCGCGGAGGCGGCGGCGTGTTTCGGGATGCTCATCGGTACGCTGGGGAAGATCGCCCGCGACATCTCGTTGCACATGCAGACAGAGGTCGGCGAACTCGCCGAGCCGGCCGCGGCGGGAAAGGGCGGTTCATCGACGATGCCGCACAAACGCAATCCCGTCGGCTGCGCAGCCGTTCTGAGCGCCGCGATGCGCGCGCCGAATCTGGTCGCGACCGTTTTCAGCGGCATGGTGCAGGAACATGAACGGGCGCTCGGCGGCTGGCAGGCGGAGTGGGAAGCGCTGCCGGATCTTGCCCGGTTGTCCGGCGGAGCGCTCGCGCAGATCACGGCCATCGTGTCCAATATGGATGTGAACACAGAGCGGCTCGACGCCAATCTCGATCTCACGCACGGGTTGATCCTCGGCGAAGCGGTGATGCTTGCGCTCGGCGATCGCATCGGCCGGCTCGATGCCCACTCCCTCGTGGAACATGCATCGAAGGAAGCGGTCGCCAAAGGCACGACGCTATACGACGTGCTTTCGAACGACACGCGCGTCACGCAACACGTGTCTTCTGTTCAATTACAAGCGCTGCTGGATCCGGCCAATTATGCGGGCCAGGCAACTGCTTTCGTCGATGCCGTCTTGAAGCGGCATCGGTCAAATCCATTCGGGAGCTTTTCGTAATGCCCTACGCCGCCGTCAACGGTATTCAATTGTTCTATCGTGTCGATGCTTCGGCCGGCAGCAACGCGCCCTGGATCGTGCTGTCGAATTCGCTTGGCAGCGATGTATCGATGTGGACGCCGCAAGTCGAAGCGCTTGCAGCGAAGTTTCGCGTGCTGCGCTACGACACGCGCGGCCATGGCCGCTCGGACGCGCCGAACGGCCCGTACACGCTCGACCAGCTTGCCGGCGATGTGATCGGCCTGCTGGATTCGCTCGGCATTGCACGCACGCACTATTGCGGCCTGTCGATGGGCGGCATCACCGGCATCGCGCTCGCCGCGCGCCACCCGGAGCGTTTCGGGCGCGTGGTGCTTTCCAACACGGCGGCGTTGATCGGGTCGGCCGCGACATGGAGCCCGCGTGCCGCAAGGGCGCGCGAGGAAGGCGGCATGTCCGCGCTCGTCGATCCCGTGCTGCAACGCTGGTTCACGGCGGGGTTCATTGCGGATCATCCGCTTTTGCTAGCGGGTATTCGCGACGTGTTTCGCCATACATCGGGCGAAGGTTACGCGGCGAATTGCGAAGCGCTGCGCGACGCCGATGCCCGTGAGGAAGCCAGGACCATCAAGGCGCCGGTACTCGTGATCGCCGGCACGCACGACCAGTCCACGACCGCGGCACAAGGGCGCGAACTGGCCGGCTCCATAGAAGGCGCGCGTTACGTTGAACTCGATGCCGCGCATTTATCGAACATTGAACGAGCCGGCGACTTTACGAAGACGCTGCTCGAGTTCCTGGGAGACTGACATGACCGAAGACGAACGTTACGAAGCAGGGCTCGCCGTGCGTCGCGCCGTGCTCGGCGATGCACACGTCACGCGCTCGCTCGAAAACCGTACCGATCTCACCACGGAATTCCAGAACCTGATCACGCGGTACGCCTGGGGCGACATCTGGACCCGGCCCGGCCTGCCGCGCCATACGCGCAGCCTCCTGACCATATCGATGATGGTTGCGCTCAATCGCAGCGAAGAGCTCGCCTTGCATCTGCGGGCCGCCAAGAATAACGGCGTCACGCGCGAAGAGATCAAGGAGGTGCTGCTGCAGACGGCAATCTATTGCGGCGTGCCGGCGGCGAATTCGGCGTTTCATCTGGCTCAGAAGATCTTCGATGAAGAAGACCGCCCGGCATGACTGAGCGCGTTGCACGTTGTAGTCACCAATAAAAAACACGGCAGGAGACAGACATGGCCCAGCTTGACGGCACGTTGGATGTACAGCGGTTCATCGATGAGCGGCGTTTTTCCCCGTATCAATGGATGATCCTGATTTTATGTTTCCTGATCGTGGCCGCCGATGGCTTCGATACGGCATCCATAGGCTTCGTGGCGCCGGCACTCGTGCAGGAATGGCATCCGACCAAGGCCGCGCTCTGGCCGGTGATGAGCGCAGCGCTTTTCGGACTTGCCATTGGTGCGCTGTTCGCCGGACCGCTCGCTGACCGGATTGGCAGAAAGCGTGTCCTGATCGGTTCGGTGCTTTCCTTCGGCATGTTCAGCGTGCTCTGCTCGTTTTCCTCTTCGCTTTCCATGCTTGCGGTCATGCGGCTCTTGACCGGCATTGGCCTCGGCGCCGCGATGCCCAACGCCACCACGCTCATGTCCGAGTATTCGCCGGCCCGCATGCGTGCTTTGATAGTCAACACGATGTTTTGCGGCTTCACCGTCGGCGCTTCCGCCGGCGGTCTGGTTGCCGCGATAATCATCCCGCACTTCGGCTGGCGCAGCGTATTTGTGGTCGGCGGAATTCTGCCGCTGGCGCTTTCGGTCGTCCTGATCGTGTTGCCGGAATCGATCCGCTTCATGGTGCTGCGTGGCTGGCACGTCGAGAAGATATCCGCGGTTTTGCGCCGGATGGCGCCCGAGGTCTCGCTGCATAACCTGCGTTTCGTGCTGCCCGAAGATTCGGATTCGCAAAAACGCAGTGGACTGGCCGTGGTGCTGTCCGGGCGGTTTCGGGCCGGGACGGTGCTTCTCTGGATTACTTACTTCGCGGGGCTGCTCGTCTATTACCTGTTGACGAGCTGGTTGCCGACCTTGATTCGCGATACCGGCTTCACGATCCGCGAAGCGTCCATTGTGACGGCGCTGTTTCCGCTTGGCGGAGGTATTGGCGCCATTGGTGTCGGCTGGCTGATGGACCGCTTCGAGCCGCACAGGGTCATTGCCGTTACTTATGTGCTGACCGGATTCTTCGTGTGGCTGGTCGGGCAGCAATCGGCGAGCATCATGTGGCTCGGTGCGCTGACGTTCGTGGCCGGTGTCTGCATGAACGGCGCGCAGTCCTCGCTGCCGGTACTTGCCGCGGCGTTTTATCCGACCAGCGGGCGTGCGACCGGCGTTGCCTGGATGCTGGGCGTCGGCCGCTTTGGCGGGATTCTCGGGGCGTCGACGGGCGGCTTCCTTCTTCAAGCCGGCGTGGGGTTCAGCACCATCTTCGGACTGCTCGCGGTGCCGTCGCTGATCGCGGCGGCTGCGCTGATGATCAAGCGCGGCGTCTCGCGAAGCGCTCGGGTGGAAATGAAAGGGCGGCCTCTATAGACGATATTTTGATGGGACCGGGGGTCGCGAAGCGGCGGCGTTGGAAACAACGTCGCCGCTTTTGCGTTGGGCTCCTGAGTTTGATCGGTGACGTGCGCCTGATCAGGGCTTCAAGAAATAGCGCGATAAGGATAAAGGAGGTGCTCATGCCCCACCGGGATGAACGTCTTCATGATGCTTAAAAAACACAAATATGCTTGATTGAAGCGGTTTAACTATATCGAATGGCCTAGTCCTGGCCGTTTTAAGAGTTTACTGATGGGGGAAATTTATCTTGATCTGTCACAGTGTCACACGAGCGTGCAACGGCTTTTTCGCATGCAGATACGGGCACTGATCGATGACCGGTCGCATGCGCGCGCACGCTCAGTCAATGCAATCCGAGTGCGCATACGCGTGTCTCAAGACCTGAGAGAATCCAAAAAAATGAACAAGACCCAGCGTGTCGTATGGAATAAACAAAGTGGTGGCGGTGCGTATCGTGGGTCTCGCGAGCGACCTTCATTCGTCAGTCAACGGATGCGGATTGGAACGGCTGCCGTGCTCACGCTAACACCGCTTTCGTTGCTGACGTTGTCGGCAACGGCGAATGCTGCGCTTGTCGATAACCTGGCTTATGCAGCGCAAGTTCGTCAGGCGCTCGGTGTTCTTTCGCCGCAAACCTTGACGGCATCGAACATGCTGGCGGCTGCCACGCCGGCGTTAGGCGCCGGGTCTGGCACATCCGGTCTTCCTCCGGACCAGATGGTTATTTCAGGACCAATCGACGGTACGAACTCGACTGGAGCGTCTGGCATGAACGCCGTTGCCGTGGGGGTGAACGCGCGCGCAACAGGCGACTACGCAGTCGCCGTCGGCTCATATGCAAATGCGGCTGCAGGCGGCGTAGCGGTGGGGAACGGCGTTTCCTCGAGCGGTGTCGAATCTACTGCGTTGGGTGTCGGTGCTCGAGCTGACTCGGATCGAAGTCTTGCAATCGGCTGGCGCACCACAGTCAATACATCCAGCGACGATTCGCTTGCAATTGGTTCGTTCACGCGAGTCACTGGCCTCGCCGCTGGTGGCATTGGCATGGGTAACTTCGTGAGCGGGTCCGGGAATTATGTCGTCGGCAATAGCAACAAGGCGCTCGGCACCGACTCGTTTGTGCTCGGCAGCAACGTCACCGCTAGAGGAAGCAATAGCGTCGTGTTGGGCGCGGGCAGCGACGGCTCATTGAGCAACGTGGTCTCTGTGGGAGATAGCGGCTCGGAGCGGCGGATCGTGCATGTCGCCGGGGCGCGTGACGGTACGGATGCCGTCAACCTGAATCAACTCAAGGCGCTTGGCGCAACAACGAATACGGCGGGAGTCGCGACGAATGCATTTGTCGCATACGACAACCTGGACAAGACGACGATTGCGCTTGGCGGGACGTCGGGTCAGGCAGTACGGATCAGCAATGTCGCGGCCGGTGCGCTGAACCCGCAGAGCAGCGACGCGGTGAACGGCGCACAACTCTATGCGACCAATTCGAATGTGCATGACGTCGTCACATCGCTTGCGCAATTGACCAGTGCGGAACCGTTGAAGCTGAGCTACACGGACGAGTCCAAAGCGAACGTCATGCTCGGCGGAACGAACGGTACTGTCATCTCCAATGTGAAAGCCGGGGTGATGGATCAGGACGCGGTCAACGTGGCTCAACTGAAGAGCGCCGGCCTGATCGACGCATCGGGCAACGCGGCGGCAGCAATCACGTACGACATGAAAGCAGACGGTACTGTTGATCGGAGCAGTGCGACGCTGGGCGGGGCGGGTGCAGCCGTTCCGGTCGCGTTGCGCAACGTTGCGGCCGGGGCAGTCAGGGCGGGCAGCACGGACGCAGTGAACGGCGACCAGTTGTTCCAGACAGCGCAACTCGTCGACAGCTTGCGCAATGGTGGAGCGCTCAAATACTTCAACGCCAATACAACGCTCGTGGCGGCATCGGCGACTGGCACCGACGCTACCGCTATTGGGGGCAACGCGCAGGCGAGCGCCGGCAATGCGGTCGCGCTTGGTGCCAACTCTGTGGCAGATCGCACGAACACGGTGTCGGTGGGCGCGGCGGGTAATGAAAGGCAGATCACCAATGTGAGGGCGGGCACATCCGACACCGATGCAGTCAACGTCGCGCAATTGAAAAGCGCGGGTCTCGTCGACGAAACGGGCAAGGCGGAAACGGCGCTCACCTACGACAAGAATGCGAGCGGCGCTGCGGACTTCGGCAGCGTTACGCTGGGAAAAGGCATTGTCGGCGGCGCCCTTCTTCATAACGTCGCGAGCGGCGTCGTTGCTACGGACGGAGTGAATCTCGGTCAGCTCAATGACGCCGTGTCACGGGTCAACAACTTCACGGCGTCAAGCACCGCGTTTTTCGCGGCCGACGGCGATGCATCGAAGGAAGCAGCCGTTGCTACGGGCAATCACGCTGTAGCGTTCGGAGCGAACGCCACAGCCACTGCTGCCAGTTCCGTGGCGCTTGGAGCGGGTTCGGTTGCGGACCGGGCGTCGTCGGTATCGGTCGGCGCACCTGGCAGTGAGCGTCAGATCACCAATGTGGCAGCCGGTACTTCCTCGACCGATGCCGTCAACCTGGATCAATTGAGCAAGTCAGCCAGTTCAACGCTCAGTCAGGCCAACAGCTACACGGATCAGCGTTTCAGCAATACCGACCAGCAAATCCGGGATCTCGATCGCAACACGCGCAAAGGTATTGCGTCCGCCTCGGCGCTCAACGTGGTCACGCCGTATCTGCCGGGACGCACGACATTGAATGCGGGTGTCGCGGCGTATCGAGGGCAGGCGGCGTTGGGCATTGGTGTATCGCGCTGGAACGACAAGGGAAACATCAACTTCAATGGTGGCGTTTCGTCCTCGGGTGGCAACAGCACCATCGTCAGGGCGGGCGTGGGTTACGTATTTGGCATCTGAGGCCGGCTTGAACAGCAGGCCACCCAGCCACCACTCGTCGCCGCAACACGTCGCAACACGTCGAACACGTCGCGGCGCGTAACTCCAATTCGTCGCAGGGATCGCGACGAATGCTCAACTTGTCGAATAATGAAAAACATCAATCTCGGCGTTGCCTGTCTTTTGGTCCTGACAGGCTGCGCCAACACAGCGGTGCGCGACACACTTGGCATTCAGGATGCAACCGTATTGCAAACCGGTGCCGGCGTTCAGCAGAGTGCGCAAGCGGGAGCAGCGGTCGAGCCGTGGATCGAGCTTTATGGTCGTGTAGGCAACCCGCATGAGGCGATCGGACTCTTGCAGGCGCGACTCGACCGAATGAACGAGCGAAAGAGCACCTATATCGGATTCAAGGACCAATGCTGGATCAATGCAGCGAAAAAAGAACTTGAAGCGGGGGATCGATGGGGCTTCGTGGAAGAGTCCATCGGCGAAGCGGCGCGACTCACAGCGGGACTGGAAGGCGCGCAACCGCTGACAGTCGATAATCCGCCACTGCGCACCGTCACGCCTTTACGTAGCGACTTGGCGGACGGCCTGCGCGCGGCGCTCGCTGATCCGCGGGTTCTGCAATGTCCGCAGGCTCAAAAGCAGATTGCGTGTGCCGAGGTCGAATTGATGCACGCGGGGCACGACGCCTGGACACGGCAGTTCGAAGCTGCCAAGGCAAAAGTCGACGAAGTACAGTCGGCGCTTGCTGATGTTCAGCTCAGCCTTCAAAGCTGCGGCATTCCTGCGGAACACGCCGATGCGCCAAGTGTTGCTTCAACTTCTGCTCCGACCGTTGTCGCGTTGCCAACCGACATGCTTTTCGCTTTCAACGGCAGCAAGGTCGAATCGATCACCGCGGACGGACGCCAGAAGCTCGACGGTGTGATCGCCGATATGAACGGCCTGAACGACGACGGCGCTGTAAAACTGATTTCGGTTTCGGGATTTACCGATCGTTTTGGCAGCAATACCTACAACCTTCGATTATCACAGCGGCGCGCAGATGCTGTCCGGCGCTATTTGCTCGCCGGCGGTGTGAAGGCGGAAGTGAGGGCGCAGGGCTTCGGGCGAGCGTCGCCGGGTGCGCAATGCCAGATGCGCGACTGGCATGCGCTGGTCGCTTGTCTCGCGCGTGACCGGCGTGTGGAGTTGCGCTTCCAGCGGACTGAAGCCGACAGCGGCGAAAACGCTCATGATTGAACGCTGCGACTCCCGCATCAGGGAGTCGCAGTGCCGATGCGCTCGCCCAAGCCTAAAACGCGTAGTAAGGCCCTTGGCCCTCTGGCGTCACTTGAGCTTCGATCGCGGTGAAGACCCGTCTGCCGTAAAAGAAAGGCAAGCCCCAATCGAAGTAGCCGTTGGCGGGACCGGCTAGATTGCTGAGCGCATTATTGCCGGTCGCGAAAAGCGATAGTCCGTTGCCTACGGCAAATGTCACGCTTGTCGTCGCAGCGTTGGTGCCAGTAATGCTGGCAGTAAGACTCTGCGGCGCTGTCGGACAAAACCACACACCGCATCCCGGCATGGAAGTCAACGGGAAGAACAAGCCGTTCGAACCGCTATCGATAAAACTCGTGGCGTAGGTACTGCCCTGGAACATCGTTTTCACAAATCCGGTGACGCCGTTGCCGGGCAGAACCTGCGCGCTTTCCAATTGATTGTTCGACTGCGAGCCTATGCCGAACGTCATGGTGCCGGAAACACTCGATGCACCTGTGTCGGCCACCGCTGGCAACTCGATCAAGACGCCGTTGTTATCGGTGGCGAAATTGCTGATCGGATTGGTCACTTGCTGAGCAACGGGCAACGTCGCAGACACGCACACTCCAGATGTGCAACTGTAGTACCAGCGAGGCAGGGCGGTGGTGGCGCAGCCGCTGCCGCAGTCGGCGGTGAACGGGCCGACGCCAAGAATGCCGTTGCTTCGCAGCGCGGTAGCTGTAAGCATGGGCAGGCCGGAGTTGCTGCAACTCGCGGGAACGGCTGGAACCGCTGGATCGGCGATGATCTGGATCGATGTCGATGCGGCCACTTCGCCCGCCAGATGGACATCGGCGGTACGTACCGATCCCCAGGTATAGCCTGAACCGAACACGGTGCAGGAAGCCGTCGGAGCACCGCTGGTTCCTGTCACAGCAGGGAGGGCTAAAGCAGGCGTGAGTGCTGAAGCAAGAATGCGAAGTCCTTGCGAACCCGTATCGACCTGGATGTTGTCGATGGTCTGGCAGGTGGTCGTTCCGGGCACGCAGATCGTCACACTTGTCTGCAACATGTTGCGCGTTCCCGTTGCGATCGCCGCGACCGTGATGGGCAAGACATTGGGTGTGGTCGACTGAGCGACGGTGTTAGCTGGCGGACTCGATGCAGCCGCTGGCGCGGAAGCGGAGGTGGCGGCAGAAGCGGGCGCGGCAGCAGCAGGTGCGCTGGCAGCGGGAGCACCACTGGCAGTTGCAGGCGCGGCGGCGGTAGAGGAGGTGGAGTCGCTGCCTCCACCTCCTCCACCGCAGGCCGTGAGGATGAAACTTGCGACGATCAGCATCGGGAACAAGAGGCGGGTCGGACTATTTCGCATGATTCCTCCTTATTCGATGTCGGCCGCAGCAACGCCGGCGGGCAGCGCATCGGGAAGCCAGGCGCGGCCGCTGAAGTCGCGAAGGCGCACGTGCGTCTCCACGACAAAATCGCTGCCGTCCACCCGCGATGAATGCAGTCCGCCTGCGCTCTCCAGCGCAGCGCTCGCGCCTTGCCGATACCGGTCGAACCAGGTGCCGAGCAACGCCGATACATCGGGCATGGCTGGCCCATCCCAACTGACCGCGTAGACCAGTCCCGTCGCTGGCGATAAGTATTGCCGCACGCGGATCTGGTTGGCATCGGTTGTTTCCTGCCAGCGCACCGCACTGTTATCGGCTTGATGAATCACCGCTGCAAGCGCGTTGGAGGTACCCGAACCAATCGCAGCATTGCCGAGCGTCGATCCCAGTTGTGCTTGCACTGAGCCAGCCGCTGCAGCAAGCAAGACAGCGCTCGCTGCCCGAAGTGAGGTGAGCGTATGTAGGTAAGACATGATGTACTCCGTTCTCGTGGCCGTTCTTGTTATTGAGGCTTAATTTTAAGATGACGAAGTAATCAGGAATCAAGTTAGGAATTATCTTGTAGGGTCTTTCGTGCGGCTTAAAAAATTAGTTAAAACTGCTTATTAAACAAAGTGTTGGTGATGAATTAATGACTAGGACAATACAAGATCGATTGTCATAAATTGTCGCTTAAGGCGTGGGTGCGGCTATTTTTGAGATTGGAGGCAAACGATGCGGTCTGAATCGGTACTGAAACGATGCTCTGAGAAGACACGAAAAGTGGATCTCGAAACGTTGCGGTCGAGGGTGCCCCGCGACGCAACGATGTGAGCGTTTCGGCGCGCAAATTTCATCCTCGAAGGTAAATATCCGGCCCAGCCCACGACCATTGCAGACCTGCGAGAGCACTGTTTTTGCACGGCGGCGCGCGGGACCGGTAAAATGCTTGGTTGATCCACGGAAAACGCCGTGGCGTAGCGGAAGGATTTCCCAAACATGACAGATTTTCGTGTGAACAAGCCGGCTTTGAAGGTGGCAGCCCTCCTGTTGGCGGGTGGCCTGGTTGCCGGATGTGGTACGTCGTCGCCTAACGCAATCAATTACAAGAGCGATTCCCGGTCAAAGCAGGCATCCCTTGCCGTCCCGCCCAATCTCCTCGAGGAATCGGGCGACCAGCGCTCGTTGCCGCCGCAGGGTGGCCAGGCGTCGCTGTCCGACCTCCAGCAGACGCAGAAGGTCGCGCCGAGCGCGCCTACGGTGATTCCGCCGGTTTCCGGCATGCATATCCAGCGCGACGGTACGGAGCGGTGGCTGGTCATCGACAACAAGTCGCCGGAACAAGCGTGGCCGCAGATTCGCCGCTTCTGGCAGGAACAGGGTTTTCTGCTCGTTGTGGACGCGCGTGACAAGGGCGTCATGGAAACCGACTGGAACGAAACGCATCCGCAAATTTCAGACGGCCTGATTCGCAACACGCTGTCCATGGCAACGGGCAACTCGTACGTGGCTGCCGAGCGCAACAAGTACCGCACGCGTCTGGAAGCAGGTCCGAACGGTGGCACTTATGTGTTCGTAAGCCAGAAGGGCATGCGTGAGGCGTTGACGGGCACGAACAACGACAACAGCCAATGGCAAGCCAAGCCGAACGACCCGGCCCTGGAAGGCGAGTACCTCAAGCGCCTCATGTCGTCGCTCGCGTTGGCAGATGCGCGGCAGGCAAGCGGACAGACAGGCATGAGCGACGCCGCCATGGCGGCAGCGGCGGCAAGTGGACCATCGGCGGCGACGGCATCGTCGCGCGCGGCGCAGAACGTTGCGCTGGCGGCACAGACGCCGATCAAGGAAGACGTGATTCCCGAAGCCACTTCGGATGAGATCACGTTGCCGGAGGCGTACGACCGCGCGTGGCTGCGCGTCGGTCTTGCGCTCGACCGGACCAACTTCACGGTCGATGACCGTGATCGTGGCCGCGGAATTTATTTTGTCCGTTATGTCGATCCGAAGGACATGACTGCGGCGGAGCAGGGCTTCTGGAACCAGGTGTTTCACGGCAAGAAAGAAAAGCTTCCGAAAAATTACGAAGTCAACGTCCGTGCGCTCACGGAAACGCAAACCCGGGTGTCGATTATCGACAGCAAGGGGAATGTGGACTCGTCGCCGCAAGCACGACAGATCATGGCCTTGCTCGACGATCAATTGCGCTGAGCCTGGAGTAAAAATCTTCGGACTGTCTCGAACGAACCCGCCTGAGCCCAGGCGGGTTTTTTTACGCCTGCGAAACGCCAATGGCGATTTAGAGCAAACCCTCGTATTGGAATGCGCGGTAGCACGCGCGGAACCCATTTGTGGGCGCCTAAGCTTCGTCGAAGATATCGAGCGAGCCGCATGTAATCGATGTCACGTTACGGCTGAGCGTTACACGAACCGGAGCAAAGCGCTTTCTGCGTTTTTATGTGCGGGAAAGCTTATAGGAATCAACCGCATAGGGGTTACATTGCATCCATGGCATGTAATCTGCGTGACGCCTGCGATGTAGTGCGCCACGCTCCACATTGTCCGTGCCGACCTGTCTTATCTTTCACGAATTGCGATCCGCTGGCCAAGCGGATCTCGATGGCCCCGTCGCCTATCCTCGTAGGGCGACGGCTTTTGCCCGCGCTCCCAAATGGGAACGCGGGCTTTTTTCTTGCGGCGCTTGATTTCTGCGAAAGTGCTGCGCGAACGTTATGCTTGCCCCTTTGATCTGGGAGTCTGAACATGACGGAAATCGCGGTGGTCGCAACGTTCGTAGCCAAGCCTGGCAACGAGGAGAAGTTGAAGGAACTGCTGCAGGGCATCGTGGCGCCGACGCTCGCCGAACCGGGCGCGATTCAATACGACCTGCATCGCGACATCAAGGAGCCACGCCGATTTGTGTTTTTCGAGCGATGGAAAAGCGAAGCATCGCTCGCCGAGCACAATCAGACGCCTCACATCAAGGCGCTCAGCAAGGCTTTGCCCGACTTGATCGAACGCGGCGAAATCAACGTGGTTGCAAAGCTCTGAGCGTTCACCGGTGCCTTCGGGCGGCAAGAAGCCCCAGGCGCCGTGCCAAGCCGCTCGTCAGTGCGTTTCCTGGGGGACGTCGAGAATCAGGATGATGGTCCAGTCGGCGTCGCCGTCGTGGTGATACTGGCGCTCGGCAACGATAAACGGCTGCTGCTTGCCGTCCGGGCCCAGGAACAGCACGTCGCCTTCCATAGGCAGGCATTCCACGGGCGGTAGGGCGAGGTAGGCGTCCTTGTCCTTCGCATTGCGCGGCATCAGCTTTTCAATCTTGCGCGATGCCGCTTCGGTCCATTCAATATCCAGCTGGATGTTGCTCATACGATCCTCCGCACACGGGTGCGATTCAATTTATCGACGCGGAATGTAGCATACCGCCGGATTGGAGGCCGCATCATGTATCGGCGGCTTGACCAGGCACCTTTCCCTGCGGAAAAACCCTGGCCAAAAAAGAGCCGGATAAACGCCTCGTGCATTTATCCGGCTTCGTGTCTGACGGCTAACGTTTGCGCGCCGCCTCTACGTTTTGCCCCAAGGGCTTATTGGCTCGCGCCGGCAGCGTGCGCCGCCTTTTTCGAATGCTTGGAGCCTGATTTCTTGTGGTGCTCGCCGGTCTTGTGGGCCGGCATTTCCTGCATGTTCGCCTGATTCGATTGCAGGGCTTGTGCGCGCTGCTCGATATCAGAGATTTTGCCTGGATCGGTGCTCATGGAGACGCCTTGGTCCGACTGGGCGAAAGCCGCACCGGTTATTGCACTAAGGGAAACCAGAACTGCCAGAGAAATTTTCTTCATTGTTACCTCCATAGATTCGTTGAACCCGGGTTGGCCTGTCACGTTATCCGTGACATTGAACGCTTGTCAGCAAGTGCTGCTCCAGCGCGGCTGTTACATATCGTTACGGTTCGTGTGCCTAGCTGCTGCAATCATGCTCTTCGTTTCAACTGCACGCCTTCCCGGACAGTCGGTTGACCGCGCCGGCGATAATACCGGCGAAGCTCAATGCTTTCTAGTACTGAATTTCGAGATATGCAACGACCGTTTCGATGGGCGCTTAATGCATTCGTGTCTCAATAAAGACCAACAAGTCGATACACGTAAAAGCGCGCAAGACCGACCATTTCATGGAGCGCAGTTTCTGAGTCGACAAACCCACGCCGCCGCGGGAAAAGCGAGACATGCGGGAGTCTCACGTTGCTGACAAACGGTTGCGCCTTCATGCCGAAGGCGCTGAACGCGGCCAACGAGCGCCGCATGTGATACGCCGATGTGATCAGCACGAACGACCCGTCGCGCTCGGGTCCAAGCAGCCTTGCGACGTTACGCGCGTTCTCATAGGTGTTGACGCTTTCGTTCTCGAGCAGCACGTCGCTGGCGTCGACACCTCGCGCGAATAAGAAGGGCGCGTAGTTATCGGCTTCAGCTTGTTCGTGATGCTCAGGATTGCCTCCGCTCACGATCACGCGGCAGACGCCGCCGGCGCGTCGGCATTCCCGGTACAAATCAGCAGCCGCAACTACGCGCGTGAATGCATCGCGCCGGGGAACGAGCTGGTTGTTGTCGTCATAAGTTGTGCCTCCGCCCAACAACACAAAAGTTGTTCGCGATGCGAAACGCACGTTTTGCGGTGCTGACGGCGACTCGAAACCGGTTTGGGCGAGATGCAGCAGGGGCTTTCCTAACCAGCCGGCGCCAAGTGCCCAGAAGACCAACGCGCATACCGCAGCAACGAGAAGCCTGTGATGACGCCAAACGGCAAACAGTGCAAAGAAAAGCAGCAATAAAGTTATAAGAACCAATTTGGTTTGAGGTAACGTATAGGTTTTCGAGATAATCCGCTTCGTGGTCATCGCATTCAGGAGAATGCATCGCCGGAACTGCGGGACGTGTTATGTAATGCGCGTTTAACGGGAGCTCGGAATTATAAGCAGCGGTAAGAATCAAGCAGCACCTAGCGCAAGCGGCGGCTGCGAGTTCCTGTCAGGTGCCGCACTGTCGGCATTTTGACTGGTTTCGGGGCGTGCCGCGTTTAGTCGGCGCCGCTGGCAGGCGACTTTACTGCCAAGTGGCGCCGTCACGGCTGCACTGGAAGACATAACGAGATGACCACGTATTCAAACGAAGCCGTACTCGAAGCGCTCCGGCGAGCTCAGTATCGTCAAGTTCCGTGGGCAAGGCGCCCAAACGTTTTCAGCCATCTGCGCGACTTGGGCCTTCTGGAACTCGTCAGGCAGCGCACCGTTGCCCCGGCCCCGGGGTTTCATGCTCCGGTCGATATAGCTGTTGTCACTGAGCGCGGCAAACTCGAATTTTCCCGCCTTTCGCGCGATGAGCGCTCCATGGATTGGGAATTGCACCGTGCGGCGCCGTATGCACTGGCGATCGTGCAGGAGCCTTTTGCCGAAGCGCGCGCCTAGATCCGATCAGTTTTCCTTACCTGTTGATTCTAAATCTGTTTGCCGGGGAATCGATCGCGACGTATCAAGCCACGCAAACGGTTGCGGCGCTTTGTTTGGCCGTATTGCCGCCCGTCAGGGGCCAATATCGTTCTCCGCCAAAAAAAAGCCCGTACCACGAGGATACGGGCTTACCGGATTTACTTCTGCCACGCTGTGCTCATGGCAACAAGTCCGACTGGTCATTTAAAGAACGGTTCCCTGACTGTTCATTGCGTTAAAACCGCGTTCCCTCATGCCGCGATCAATGTCGGCGTGGACGTGCTCCGCGCTCCGGTTCCGGACGTGTATGTACGTTGCTCGCGATATCACCGCGCAAATCGCCACGAGGCGCCGGTTCTGCCGGCTGATTGCTGCGCACGGGCTCCTTTTTCCACGCCTGCATGTCTGCCTCGGTATCAGCGCGCAACGCGAAATTGCCCGATGGTGATTCAGCCTGCACCGGAATGGTCACGCCAAGCGATGAAATCACAATGCCGCATGCTACGAATGACATTGGTTTCATGATGAGCTCCCTTCAGACCTTCGCGGTCTGTTAGCTAGCTTCATAACTTATGCCAGTGCACGAAAGGGCGCTGTAAATAATGGTAAAGAGTTGTTTCGCGGCGAGCGACCGCATGCGCACTGATTGCGCCAATCGTGCCCTGAGAACGTGCGCCATGCGCCCGGCCGTAAAGGTGCAGGCCGGGCGCTTCCTGGCAGATTGGGTGGCATGGAACGGTCCGCGAGGGAGCAGACCGATGATCCGCATCCAACGGAGAAAGGTCATCGGATGGGACCGTGCTTCAAGCGCAGAAAAAATCTGCGCGCGGGTGCTTCGCGATTCTGCCGGGCCGACCACGGTTGATTTACCTCGACCGTGATGCCTCGACATGCACTTTCCTGATCTGAATCAAGCCGGTAGAGACAGGCCCGAAATCACGCCATCTTGACCGGAGCGCGCCACGATTCCGGATTCGTCCAGAACGCGCCACGGAGGCGGTCGCGGCTGGGCGGTGCAGGCGGTTTTGCAGCGGTCGAGCCGATCCGGCCGCGCAACGACACTTCACGGCCATTGTTTCCAAGACGTTTCACGATCTCGGCCAGCGTACCGTCAGCTTGCCATTCGTCGAAACGACGGCGGCAGGTCGGCGGCGACGGGTAGCGTCCCGGCAGTTTCGACCAGCCTTCGCCTGTCGACAACACCCACAAGACGGCGTTGACAACAGCGCGTGCTTCCACGCGCGGACGACCGCGACGTTCGCTGCGTGCAGGTTCTGCACAGAACAAGGCCTCGACCAGCGCCCACTCGTTATCTCTTAAATCGTCGAACATCATGTTTCACCTCAGCGAAGCTAACCCCGGTGCGCTGCCCCGCGCCGCGCACTCTGGTCGGAATTCGAAGATCGAACCCAGGTAAGGTCGGAGCAGACATTGCGACGGACGATTTGCGTTAAAACTGCAATGGCGCCGACCTCTGCGCAAGTAAATGCGAGAACCGTGCCATGCCAATACTGATCGGCCGGAAAGCCTCGTGGCAGTAGGCTGGCGCACTGCCAGCATGGGCCGTATGAGACGCTATAAGTGCAGTTAATGAAATCGGGACAATCACCAATCATGTGCAGCAAGCCCATCCCGCGTGCGCGAATGCCTTTCTGCTGCACCGCAGCGCAACGGTCCCCCAGAGCGATTTCGGGGCCAGTGATCTACAATTTGCATTTAAAGGATCAATTGATGAGGATATATTATGAATCGCGCGCTGAACGTGACTTTGCGGCAGCTGCGGGTGTTTATCGAAGTGGCGAAGCTGCAAAGTTTCAGCCGCGCGGGCGACGAAATCGGACTGACCCAGTCGGCAGTAAGCCGCTGTGTACGCGAACTGGAGACAGAAATTGGTCTGAAGCTCGTTGACAGAACGACGCGCGAAGTCCAGCTCACGGACGTCGGGACGAATATGGTGGGCAGTGTGTCGCGGCTGTTGCTGGACCTGGACGAAGCCTTGCGCGAAATCCGCGATCTTGGTCAGCAAAAGCGTGGCCGCGTGATCGTGGCGGCGAGTCCGACCGTTGCATGCCGCCTTATGCCCTTTGTGCTAGCCGCCTGCCTCAAGGAATTCCCGCTGATCTCGCTGGGCTTGCGTGACGATCTCCAGGCCGACGTCATCCGGAAAGTGAAGTCCGGCGAAGTGGATTTTGGTGTCGCCATCGGGCCCTTTGCTCACGACGACTTGCATGCGGAGGTCGTGACCACCGACTCCTTCTGCGCAGTCCTGAGGCGCGACCATGCGCTCGCGGGCGCCCGGCAGGTTCGATGGGAGGAACTCTCGGGCGAGCGGCTGGTGATGCTCGACCACGCGTCGGGAAGCCGTCCGATCATCGATGCCGTCATGCGTGAGCACTCCGTGGTCGCCGACGTGGTGCAGGAACTCGGCCACTCGGCCACGGTTTTCGGTCTGGTGGAGGCGGGCGTAGGCATTAGCGTATTACCGTGGCTCGCCTTGCCGTTGCCGGCGAATTCGTCGCTGGTGGCGTTGCCGTTGATGCCGCGCATCGAGCGGACGGTGGAACTGGTGCGCCGGCGCGATCGCTCGCTCTCGCCCGCGGCCGAGTCGGTGTGGACGCTGGTTGCACGCTTGCCCAAGCGTGTGGAGGAACTGGAGTAACCGAAGTGAGCAGGATGAAACCCTCGAAAAACTGGCCTGATGGCTAACGTGCGAGCCGTATCGCGCGTTTCGGGAGCCGTCGCGTTAGACTTTTGGTTTCGATCTGCGGGGAAGGTAATGAGCGAATCAGAAGGGGCGGTCATCTCGGAGCTTGGCGCGCTGTCCAGTCAAGCCGGTACCAACGGCGCGTCAGGCGTGCTTACGCCCAACGCGCGCGACGCGGTGCGCGCACTACGTCCGTCCCAGATTCGCGAGGTGGCGAACGCGGGTTTTGGTGTCCCGGACGTCCTGCCTTTCTGGTTTGGCGAGTCCAATCAGGTGACGCCCCAGTTCATCCGCGATGCCGCCAGTCAGGCGCTCGCCGACGGCGCAACCTTCTATACGCACAACCTGGGTATTGCGCCGTTGCGCGAAGCGCTTGCCGGTTACGTCGGTAGATTGCATGGTGCGACCCGGTCGGCGGAGGTTGCCGTGACGAGCGCGGGCGTCAATGCCCTGATGCTCGCGGCGCAACTCGTGGTGGGCGCCGGCGATCGCGTGGTGGCCGTGACGCCGCTTTGGCCCAACCTCGTGGAAATTCCCAAGATCCTTGGCGCGACTGTCGAAACTGTCTCGCTGACGTACGGGGAAGATGGCTGGGTGCTGGACCTGGATCGTTTGCTGGCGGCCCTGACGCCCGATACACGCATGCTGATGATCAACTCGCCAAACAACCCGACGGGCTGGGTGATGACGCGTGAACAGCAGCAAGCAGTGCTGGACCGATGCCGCCATAACGGCACCTGGCTGATCGCAGATGAAGTCTACGAACGCCTCTATTATGGCAATGACGCAACCGTCGCGCCCTCGTTTCTCGACCTCGCCTCCCGCGACGAACGCGTGATCGCGGTGAATTCATTCTCGAAGGCGTGGTTGATGACCGGCTGGCGGCTTGGCTGGATCGTCGCGCCCGAAAGCGTGATGGAGGATCTGGGCAAGCTCGTTGAATACAACACGTCGTGCGCGCCGTCTTTCGTGCAGTTAGCCGGAATCGCAGCCGTACGGGATGGCGAGCAGTTTACGCAATCCGTGGTCGCAGACCTGCGTGCCAGCCGCGACTATCTGGTGACGGCGCTGCAGGCCATTCCCGGCGTTGATGTTCGTGCGCCGCTGGGGTCCATGTATCTGTTCTTCAAGCTTCCAGGGGCAGATCACAGCCTCGAGCTTTGCAAGACCCTGGTGCGTGAGAGCGGACTCGGCTTGGCGCCAGGCAGTGCTTTCGGTCCGGAGGGCGAGGGATACGTGCGCTGGTGCTATGCCTGCGACACCGCGCGTCTGGATGCCGGCGTCGCGCGCTTGCGCAGCTTCATGGAAACGCGGTCCACAGTGTGAGCCGGCCGCAGGCGCGGGGCTGGAGCGGCTCGACCTTGCCCGGGGAAGCAAGACCGCGCGAAAACGGCCGTTCGGCGCGTCGTACCGGCATGGCGGCAAAGCAGGCCGCAGGCCGAGCCTGTAAAGCTTGCAGATGTGAGGCCGGACGCGGCGCGATGTTTCACCTTTACGCACCGTTTTTTTTTGCGTACTATGCGTGCAGTCACGCGCTTCCGCCTTGGAAAGTGCTACTTCGTCCGGCTGGGATTGACTCGGCGATCAGGATCTGATCCCGTGTTGTGCCTCCCCCCGGTGCGTGCTCCCAATCAATATGACCGATCATAAATCGGGCGAGCGCGTCGTCAGTATCCTCGTCCACGATTGTCCAGTCTGAGCGTTGCGAATGGTTCGAGTAATCGGCGTCCTTCGTTTCGGCCTGACTTGACCGGTTCATAGACCAAACAGGGTCCTATCTAGCTGCATGAATACCCAAGAGGCGAAGATCGTCCTCGAGACAGCCTTGATCTGCGCGCAGGAGCCGCTGAAACTCGCCGAGTTGCGCAAGCTCTTCGCCGACGATATCTCGGCGGATACGGTTCGCACCTTGCTCGACACCCTCAAGCAGGACTGGTCGGGGCGCGGTGTGGAGCTCGTGGCTCTCGCGTCCGGATGGCGGTTTCAGAGCAAGCCCGCAATGCGGTCATATCTCGATCGGCTGCACCCCGAGAAGCCGCCCAAGTATTCGCGCGCGGTTCTCGAAACGCTGGCGATCATCGGTTACCGGCAGCCGGTCACGCGCGGCGATATCGAAGAAATTCGCGGTGTGACCGTGAACACGCAGGTGGTGAAGCAGCTCGAGGATCGCGGCTGGATCGAGGTGATCGGCCACCGCGATGTGCCGGGCAGGCCCGCGCTCTACGCAACCACCAAGCAGTTCCTGGATGATCTCGGTTTGAGCGCGCTCGACGAACTTCCCGCGCTCGATAACCCGTCGGCGCAACTGGAAGCATCGCTGCTCGCGCAGCATGCAATCGATTTTCCTGGCGACGACCCGACGGCTGCCATTGTCGCTGCGCTCGCGCAAGGCGTGCGACCGGAGTCAGCGAGCAAGCCTGAGGCCAATGCCGCCGATGCCAATGTCGATGTCGACGGCGAGCCGGGAGCATCGGATGCTGTGCGGGTTGCCGCGGTCGAGCTGCCGCCAGCTGAGGAACCCGGTTCTGACGCGGTGGTCCACGCTGAAGAGGCTCCGATTCTGGATTCGCGCGACGATGCGCCTGCTGACGTGCAAACGAACGCATCGCCCGCGGGGCAGGAAGATGCATCGCCCGCAGTAAATGAAATCGACGTTACGTCCGTTCAAGGCGTATCGGACAGTGCAGGCGCGGCGAAAGCGCCTGACGAAGCAAATGAAACCGACGAACTCGACGCACCGGACGACCGGACTGCGCGCAGGGCCTGACGCCGTTGATCGCCAGCCGTTACGGCTAGCCGTAACGGCGAGCTCGTTTGTACGAAACCTTCATTCGGCTATTTACACCATCGGCCGGATTTTTCTGACGCGCTCGCGACGGGCGCGCGACCCGACACATTTGAGGTTGTTTTGACACATTCCCACGACAGCGATTCGCCCGAATCCGAGCGCCCCGTTCGTGCCGATGACGCACATGACCAGGCCGACGCAGGCGAACGCACACGCACCGACGAACCCGCCGACGGCGAGGAGCGTCCGCGTCGCGGCTTGCGCCGTGGTCCTCGCAGCCTGATCGCGCGCCGTCGCGCTGTTGCGAAGACTAAGGGCGCCGACGGCGCAACGCCGTCACCGGATGCAAGCGTGGAAGCGTCCTCGGATGGTGAAGTTGCTGCGCCCACACGCGCACCGCGCAAGGACGCCGGTCCGCGCGCCCCGCGACCGCCGCGGGCACCGCGCGAAGCGGCGGCGCCGAATGGAGAAAACGCCCGCGAAGCATCGGGTGGCCGACCGCCTCGCGGACCGCGGCCGTCGCAAGGCGATGGCCCGCGTGAAGGACGTGAAGGACAGGCTCCGCGTGAAGGCGGCCGCCGTCAACCGCGTCAGGCGCAAGCCGGCCAGGGTCAAAAGCGTGGCCGTCGTGACGAAGCCGCGATCAATCCCACGCCCGCGGCCGCTGCAGTCGACGATGTTTTCGAATACGTGACATCGCCCGCTTTCGATGCCGACAACACCTCAGGCGGCGTTCGCGCTCCCATGCTGCGCCGGGGCAAGCCCACGCCGCAAAAACGCGTCCTGGAAGCCGATGACGACACGCCGAAGCTCCACAAGGTGCTGGCCGAGGCCGGCATGGGTTCGCGCCGTGACATGGAAGAACTGATCGTGGCAGGGCGGGTATCGGTGAATGGCGAGCCGGCACATATTGGCCAGCGGATCATGCCGACCGACCAGGTTCGCATCAATGGCAAGCCGGTCAAGCGCAAGCTCGCAACCAAGCCGCCGCGTATCCTGCTGTATCACAAGCCGACCGGCGAGATCGTGAGTCATGCCGATCCTGAAGGACGTCCGTCTGTGTTCGACAGCCTCCCGCCCATGAAGACGGCCAAATGGCTTGCAGTCGGCCGGCTCGACTTCAATACCGAAGGGCTGTTGCTGCTAACCACTTCCGGCGATCTGGCAAACCGTTTCATGCATCCGCGTTATAGCGTCGAGCGTGAATACGCGGTCCGGGTAGTCGGCGAGCTGTCGGAAGGCATGCGCCAGAAGCTTCTGAGCGGCGTCGAACTGGAAGACGGTCCGGCAAACTTCCTGCGGATTCGCGATGGCGGCGGCGAAGGCACGAACCACTGGTATCACGTGGCGCTGGCTGAAGGCCGCAATCGTGAAGTTCGCCGCATGTTCGAAGCGGCCGGCCTGATGGTCAGCCGTCTGATTCGTACGCGTCACGGCCCGATCGCCTTGCCGAAGGGCCTGAAGCGCGGCCGTTGGGAAGAGCTGGAAGATAACGAGGTGCGTGGCCTGCTGGCATCGGTGGGACTCAAGGCGCCGGCGGAGGAACGCGGCTCGCGCAGCGCTGCGCCCCGCGTTCAGCCGGATCCGCTGCAAACATCCATGGGTATCATCACTCGCGAACCGGTGCTGAGTTCACATAACCGCTTTGCTCAAACGCCGACACGCGGCGGCCCTGGCGCCCCCGGCGGCCGTCGTGGTGCTCCGGGCGGTTTTGGCGGCGGCGGTTTCGCCGGCAACGGCAGCGGCGCTGGAACTGGCGGCGGTTATGGTGCGCGCGGCAGTAACGGCGGGCGCGAACCGAACGGCAACCGCGCCGGCGGTGAAGCGAACGGAAACCGCGCGTTGCCGCGTCCGGGCGGCTCGGCCGGCGGTCCGCGCGGCAGCCGTCCGCCGGGGAGTCCCGGCATGGGCAACGGCGCACCGGGCGGTCGTCCGGCGAACGCCGGCGGCAAACGGTCCGGTCAGGGCGGCCGCCAAGGCGGCCCGGGTACAGGTCCGCAGGGCAATAGCGGGAATTCGCGCGGCGGACCTGCGCGCGATGGTGCACGGCCCGCGCCGCGCAACCGCACACGCGGACGCTGACCGGTTGTTGATTTGCGGCCACGCTCGTCGGCTGAACAGCGCGTTGACGACGTGGCAAATGAAATGCAACCGAGCGTGCAACGCACGCCCAACTGGCCAGCAGCAATATCCGCGTGCCTTTGCTAATAAGAAAGCGCACGAAAGTGCGGCGAATGCGCGATAAACACCTTCGATTTGCCTTGTAAATGGCCGTCAAACGCCTGCACACAGGGCGTATTGGTTGCGTTTATCCCGAAAAATGGCTAAAATCACGAAGTCGATGGGCATGGTGATTGTTTCGCCGCCCGGATGTGATCGCGGTACAGAAGGATGGGCGTTGCGCCCATTTTTTTTTGGGCTTTCGGTTCAGCATCTTGGGTAAGTGAATGCGCCGGCTCAAGGCGCGGTCCGCAGGTGTTCGGCGTGGAGCGCGCGAACATCTTGGAGTCTTTCACTGTGCAACTGACGGAAATCATCGAAACCACGGTCTCGGGCCTGGGTTACGAACTTGTTGAAATCGAGCGCGCGGGAGGCGGTTTGCTGCGTATCTCGATCGACCAGCCCGCCGGAATCGCGATTGAAGACTGTGAAAAAGTCACACGTCAGCTTCAGTATCTGTTCGAAGTGGAGAATATCGATTACTCGCGTCTTGAAGTCGGGTCGCCGGGTCTCGATCGTCCGCTCAAGAAATTGGCGGATTTCGAACGCTTCGCGGGCAGCGAAGCCACCATTACATTGAAGAAGCCGCTGGACGGGCGCAAGTCGTACCGGGGCATCCTGCATGCACCGAACGGCGAGTCGATCGGTTTGGAATTTGAAGGGAAGGACGGCGGCGCTGCGATGCTCGATTTCACGCTCGCAGACCTCGATAAAGCACGTCTCGTCCCCAAAGTTGACTTTAGGAGCCGCAAACAATGAGTCGCGAAGTTTTGATGCTGGCGGATGCGCTGGCGCGCGAAAAGAACGTCAACAAGGACGTGGTGTACGCAGCGCTCGAAGCAGCGCTTGCTTCGGCAACGAAGAAGCTGTTCGAGGAAGATGTGGACATCCGCGTGGCGATCGACCGTGAAAGCGGCGAGCACGAGACGTTCCGCCGCTGGAAAGTGGTGCCGGACGAAGCGGGTCTTCAGGAGCCGGACCAGGAAATCCTGTTGTTCGAAGCGAAGGAAGAAAAGCCCGACGCGGAAATCGATGAATACATTGAGCAACCCATTCCGTCCATCGAGTTCGGCCGGATTGGTGCGCAGGCTGCGAAGCAGGTGATTCTCCAGAAGGTTCGAGACGCCGAGCGCGAGCAGATCCTGAACGACTTCCTGGAACGCGGCGAAAAGATCATGACCGGCGCGGTCAAGCGTCTGGACAAGGGTAATTTCATCGTCGAATCGGGCCGTGTCGAAGCGTTGCTGCGCCGTGACCAGTTGATTCCTAAGGAAAACCTGCGGGTCGGCGACCGGGTTCGCGCTTATATCGCGAAGGTCGACCGCACCGCACGCGGCCCGCAGATCGAACTCTCGCGCACGGCGCCCGAGTTCCTGATGAAACTGTTCGAAATGGAAGTGCCGGAAATCGAGCAGGGGCTGCTCGAAATCAAGGCGGCTGCGCGCGATCCTGGCGTGCGTGCGAAAATCGGGGTGATCGCTTATGACAAGCGTATCGACCCGATTGGTACGTGCGTCGGAATTCGCGGTTCGCGGGTGCAGGCGGTGCGCAACGAGCTCGGTGGCGAGAACGTCGACATCGTGCTATGGTCGGAAGATCCCGCCCAGTTCGTGATCGGTGCTCTCGCGCCGGCTGCCGTACAGTCGATCGTCGTCGATGAAGAAAAACATTCGATGGACGTCGTCGTGGACGAGAATGAACTGGCGGTCGCCATCGGCCGTAGCGGCCAGAACGTGCGTCTTGCCAGCGAGCTGACCGGCTGGCAGATCAACATCATGACGCCGGACGAGTCCGCGCTGAAGCAGAACGAAGAGCGTGGCACGTTGCGCGGCCTGTTCATGGCGCGTCTCGACGTCGACGAGGAAGTCGCTGACATTCTCATCGACGAAGGCTTTACCAGCCTCGAAGAGATCGCCTATGTGCCGCTCAACGAAATGCTCGAAATCGAAGCCTTCGACGAAGACACCGTTCACGAACTGCGTAACCGCGCTCGTGACGCACTTCTGACAATGGCGATTGCGAATGAAGAGAAGGTCGAAGGCGTTGCGCTCGACCTGAAGAGCCTCGAAGGCATGACCGACGAGTTGTTTTCGAAGCTTGAAGAACATCAAGTCCGGACACGCGACGATCTCGCGGAGCTGGCCGTAGATGAGCTGGTCGAGATGACCAGTATTGAAGAGGATGCCGCTAAGGCGTTGATCATGAAAGCACGTGAACACTGGTTCCAGTGAGAAATGACCATGGCGCACTGATATATCGCGGCCGGCTGGCCGCATGACCCCGATCAAACAGCAGGGAATTTGTCCTTGCATCAAGAGGAATGAATGGCGAGTAACAACGTAGCCCAATTTGCCGCGGAACTCAAAATGCCTGCGGGCGTCCTGCTCGAGCAGTTGCAGGCGGCTGGCGTCACGAAAGCGAGCGAGGATGACGATTTGTCCGAGACGGACAAGTCGCGCCTGCTCGAACACTTGCGCAAGTCGCACGGTTCCGCCGATGCCGACAAACGCAAGATCACTTTGACCCGCCGGCATACGTCGGAAATCAAACAGTCCGACTCTACGGGTAAAGCTCGCACCATTCAGGTCGAGGTCCGCAAGAAGCGCGTGTTCGTGCAGCGCGATCAGAGCGGTGCCGAACAGGTAGCCGAAGGTGCGAACCACGTCGAAGACGAAGTGGATGAAGCCGAATTGCAGCGTCGCGATGAAGAAGCGCGCCATGCTGCCGAGCTGCTTGAAAAAGAAGCGCTTGAACTGAAGGAACGCCAGGAGCGCTTCGAGCGCGAAGAGGCGGAGCGTGTTGCGCGCGAAGCGGCGGCAGAAGCCGAACGCCGCCGCGCTGAGGAAGAAGAAGCGAAACGTGCTGCCGCGCAAGCGGAAGCCGCCGAGATCTCGCGTGCTGCGGCGACTGCTCGTCAGGATACGCGTACCGAATCGAAGACGGAAAACGTGGCTGACGAACCTGTGAAAGCTGAAGCGGCTGCGCCGCAAGTCGATGAGAAGGCCGCCGCCGAGCGCGCCGCTCAACGCGAAGCTGCGAAGAAGGCAGAAGACGCTGCACGTGCCGCGACTGAAAAGGCGCGTGCCGAGCACGATCAGATTGCGAAGCGCCGTGCCGCGGCTGAAGCCGAAGCCCGCGCCATCCGCGAAATGATGAATACCCCGCGCAAGGCCCAGCAGGCGAAGCCGCCCGAGCCGACTCCGGCTGCCGTGGCTGCTGCGGCGGCTGCCGCCAAGGTGGCGGAAGGCGTGAAGGCTGCCGAAGCCAAGGGCACGCTGCACAAACCGGCGCGTCCGGAAGGCTCGGCACCGGCACGTCCTGCAGCGGCGAAAAAGCCTGCTGCCGGCGCACCGGCTACGGCTGCACCGTCGCTCGGACCGGACAAGAAGAAGGCCGGTGGCAAGAGCAGCTGGCAGGACGATGCAGCCAAGCGTCGCGGCATCAAGACGCGTGGCGACACCAGCGGCGGCGTAGACCGTGGCTGGCGCGGCGGCCCGAAGGGTCGTGGCAAGCATCAGGACCAGACCAACTTCCAGGCGCCGACGGAACCAGTGGTGCGCGAAGTGCACGTGCCGGAAACGGTATCGGTGGCGGATCTGGCGCACAAGATGTCGGTGAAGGCTTCGGAAGTCATCAAGGTGATGATGAAGCTGGGCCAGATGGTCACGATCAACCAGGTGCTGGATCAGGAAACCGCGATGATCGTCGTGGAAGAACTGGGTCACAGCGCGGTTGCGGCCAAGCTGGACGATCCGGAAGCGTTGCTGGTCGAAGGCGAAACGCAGGAAGAAGTGGGCGAACGCCTGCCGCGTCCTCCGGTGGTCACGGTCATGGGTCACGTCGACCACGGCAAGACCTCGCTGCTTGACTACATTCGCCGTGCGAAGGTTGCATCGGGCGAAGCGGGTGGGATTACGCAGCACATCGGCGCTTACCACGTGGAAACACCGCGCGGCGTGATCACGTTCCTGGACACGCCGGGTCACGAAGCCTTTACGGCCATGCGTGCCCGCGGTGCGAAGGCAACGGACATCGTGATTCTGGTGGTCGCTGCAGACGACGGCGTGATGCCGCAAACGAAGGAAGCCATCGCTCATGCGAAGGCGGGTGGCGTGCCTATCGTCGTGGCGATCAACAAGATCGACAAGCCGGGTGCCGCTTCCGAGCGCGTGAAGCAGGAACTGGTCGCTGAAGGCGTCGTGCCGGAAGAGTACGGTGGTGATTCGCCGTTCATCGAAGTGTCGGCGAAGACGGGTGTCGGTATCGACAGCTTGCTGGAAAACCTGTCGCTGCAAGCGGAAGTCATGGAACTCAAGGCGCCTATCGATGCACCCGCCAAGGGCCTCGTGATCGAAGCAAAGCTCGACAAGGGCAAGGGCCCGGTTGCAACGATCCTGGTGACATCGGGTACGTTGAATCGTGGCGACATCGTGCTGGCAGGTACGGCTTTCGGGCGCGTCCGGGCCATGCTCGACGAAACCGGCAAGCCGATCAAGTCGGCGGGTCCGTCGATTCCGGTCGAAATTCAAGGCCTTTCGGAAGTGCCGGGCGCGGGTGAAGAAGTCATGGTCCTGCCGGACGAACGCAAGGCGCGTGAAATCGCCTTGTTCCGTCAAGGCAAGTTCCGCGACGTCAAGCTGGCAAAGCAGCAAGCCGCGAAGCTGGAAAACATGCTGGAGTCCATGACGGAAGGCAACGTGCAGAACCTGCCGTTGATCGTCAAGGCCGACGTGCAAGGTTCCCAGGAAGCGCTGGTGCAGTCGTTGCAGAAGCTCTCGACCAACGAAGTGCGCGTGCAGATCGTACACAGCGCAGTTGGCGCGATCAGCGAGTCGGACGTCAATCTGGCGACGGCGTCGAAGGCGGTCATCATCGGCTTCAACACGCGTGCGGATGCTCAGGCTCGCAAGGTGGCGGAGTCGAACGGTATCGACATTCGTTACTACAACATCATCTATGACGCTGTGGATGAAGTGAAAGCGGCAATGTCGGGCATGCTCTCGCCGGAGAAGCGCGAAGTCATCACGGGTATGGTCGAGGTTCGTCAGATCATCCGTGTGCCGAAGATCGGCGCGATCGCGGGTTGTATGGTGACCGACGGCGTGGTCAAGCGGAACTCGATGGTTCGCGTGTTGCGCAACAACGTGGTTGTCCACACGGGCGAGATCGATTCGCTCAAGCGCTTCAAGGACGACGCCAAGGAAGTTCGCCAGGGCTTCGAGTGCGGTATCTCGCTGAAGAACTACAACGACATGGTCGAGGGTGACCAGTTCGAGATCTTCGAAGTGACCGAAGTCGCACGTACGCTATAAAAGATTCACCGCTGGACTCGAGGGCGGAGTGGGCTTCACGCCCGCTCCGCCCTTTTTATTTGCGGCGTCCGGCGATACACACATTATCGGAAATATCATGGCCAAGAAACGTACTTCCCCTAACCGCAACGTGCAGATTGCGGATCAGATCCAGCGCGATCTCGCCGAGCTGGTGCGCGACGTGAAGGACCCGCGCATCGGCATGGTGACCTTTCAGAGCGTCGAACTGACGCCCGACTACGCGCATGCAAAGGTGTATTTCACGACGCTCACCGGCGACCCGAAGGAAACCGAAGCTGGCCTGAATCACGCAGCGGGCCATTTGCACAACCTGCTATTCAAGCGCCTGCATATCCATACGGTGCCGACGCTGCATTTCCACTACGACCAGACCGTCGTGCGCGCGGTGGAAATGTCGAAGCTGATCGACGAAGCGAATTCCACACGCGCCAAGGACGACGAAGAGCCTGAGCAAGACGAAAAGGGCGCTTGATCGATGAACGGTTCCGCTCGTCCGAAGATCCCGCGTCGTCTGCTCGACGGCGTGTTGCTGCTCGACAAACCCCTCGGCCTTTCCAGCAACGACGCGCTGATTCGCGCCAAGCGAATTTATCTGGCGAAAAAAGCCGGGCATACCGGCACGCTCGATCCGCTCGCGACCGGTTTGTTGCCGCTGTGCTTTGGCGAGGCGACGAAGTTTTCGCAGGATCTGCTCGAAGCCGATAAAACCTACGAAGCCACCATGCGCCTCGGCGTTCGCACGACCACGGGCGACGCGGAAGGCGAGGCGCTGGAAACGCGCGAGGTCACCTGCGACGAAGCCGCGATCCATGCGGCAATGACCGGTTTCCGCGGCGACATCACGCAAATTCCGCCGATGTATTCAGCGCTCAAACGCGACGGCAAGCCTTTGTACGAATACGCGCGAGCGGGGCAAACCGTCGAGCGCGAAGCGCGCAACGTGACCATCCTCGCGCTGGAGATGATCGCGTGCGCGTTGCCGAACGTGACGTTTCGCGTGACGTGCAGCAAGGGCACGTATGTACGCACGCTTGCTGAGGATATCGGTGAAAAACTCGGGTGTGGGGCGCATCTGATAGCGCTGCGGCGCACGGGCGTCGGCACGTTGACGCTCGAAAACGCTGTGACGCTGGATACGCTTTCGGAGGCAACGCCCGAACAACGCGATAGCTGGCTGCAACCGGTCGATGCGCTGCTGTCGACATTTCCGGCCGTTCTTCTCGACGCCGATGCCAGCCGCCGCTTCACGCAAGGTCAGCGGCTCAAGCTCGCGGATATCAGCGACGCGCCGGCGAATGCGGATCGTGTGCGCGTATATTCGCGCGACGAACACCGTCTGCTGGGCGTGGCTCGAGCCGGCGAGGGCGTGCTGGCGCCGGAACGGCTGGTGGTATCGGCGGGATGAGAAAAGCCACGGCATGCCGTGGCTTTTTCACATGAATCAAACCGGTTTTAATGTGCCGCCGAAGCCGCCGCGGCCGAATCCCCGCCGCCCGAGCGCTCGGGTTTAGTGATCCAGATCAGCGCAATCAACGCGACAAAAATCGCCGCCGATATATAGAACAGATCGTTCACGCCCAGTTGCGCGGCCTGCTGGGTCGCCATGCTGTTGAACAGCCCATACCCTTGTTCCTTGCTGAACCCGGCCGCGCCGAACTGCTGCATGGACGCGTTGAAGTTCGGGTTGTACAGGTTGGCCTGCTCGACAAGCTGCGCGTGGTGCACGTTCGACCGGTGATCCCATGCTGTGGAGAATATCGATGTCCCGATGCCGCCGCACATGATCCGCACGAAGTTCGATAACCCCGACGCCGCTGGAATCCGGTTGCCTGGCAAGCCCGACAACGTGATCGAGACCAGCGGAATAAAGAACCCCGCCATGCCGATGCCCTGAATCACCGTGGGCAGCATCAGCGTGAACGTATCGACGCCCGTGGTGTAGCGCGAGCGCATCCAGAACACCAGCGCGAACACAAGAAAGGCGCCCGTTGCGATCTTGCGCGGATCGATACGTGGCAGGAACTTCCCGACCACGGGCGAGAGCAGGACCGCGAACAACCCGACTGGCGCGAGGACCAGGCCGGCGTCGGTAGCGGTGTAGCCAATATCGGTTTGCAACCACAGCGGCAACAACACGAGGTTGCCGAAGTACAGCCCATAGCCAATCGCCAGCGCGATCGTGCCGCCCGTGAAATTGCGCAGCTTGAAGAGCGAAAGATCGACGACCGGATGTTCCTCGGTCAGTTCCCACACAATGAAGAACGCCAGCGCGATGACCGCGATCAATGTCAGCACCACGATGGTAGTGGAATTGAACCAGTCGAGGTCCTTGCCTTTGTCGAGCATGACCTGCAGCGAACCCACCCAGATCACGAGCAGGCTTAACCCCACTGTATCGATAGGCGCCTTGCGGATCACCGAATCGCGTTCCCGGAAGATCGCAAACGTGGCGATCGCGGCAACGATGCCCACCGGAATGTTGACGTAGAAAATCCACGGCCACGAGATGTTGTCGGAGATCCAGCCGCCCAGGATCGGGCCGGCAACAGGCGCAATCAGCGTGGTCATCGACCACATGGAAAGCGCCATGGGCGCCTTTGCTCGCGGGTAACTGGCGAGCAGCAAGGTTTGGGAAAGCGGGATCATCGGGCCGGCGACCGCGCCTTGCAGCACGCGGGCGGCGAGCAGGAAGGGCAGGGTGGGCGCGAGCCCGCAGAGCCACGACGCAATCACGAACAGCACGATCGACGTCATGAACAAGCGCACTTGCCCGAAGCGCTGGGTGAGCCAGCCGGTGAGCGGCACGGAGATCGCGTTGGCGACCGCGAACGACGTGATCACCCACGTGCCCTGATCCGACGATACCCCGAGGTCACCGGATATCGACGGGATGGAGACGTTTGCGATCGATGTATCGAGCACGTTCATGAACACCGCGAGCGACACCGCGATCGTCCCGATCACGAGTTTCGCGCCTTGCAGCGGCGGATGAACGGCGTTGGGTTGAGACATAAGAACGGTTCCGGAAAACTTTGAAGAGCGCTTACATCAGCTTCGCGAGGTCTTGCCTGGTCGCGGGCTGAACGTTTTCCTTCGATGTCTTCTGCGAGCCGCCGCCCGTACCCGGCCCCGACGTGCCTTCGTTCGCGGCGATGATGCGCGCGATTTCAGCGTCGGCCTGATCGCCGTACTTGGCGAACACATCGGTCTGGTACACGGTGTTGGGCGCCGTGCCAAGCTGGCCGCCGTTCTCGTCCTTGATCGTCACGTCCACGTTCATCGACAAACCGATGCGCAGCGGATGCTTTTCAAGTTCCTGCGGGTCGAGCGCGATACGGACCGGCAGGCGCTGCACGACCTTGATCCAGTTGCCAGTCGCGTTTTGCGCCGGCAAGAGCGAGAACGCGGAGCCCGTTCCGGCGGAGAAGCCGATCACCTTGCCGTGGAACACGACCCCTGATCCGTACACGTCAGCCGTGAGTTCAACCGGCTGTCCGATGCGCATATGCGTGAGCTGCACTTCCTTGAAATTGGCATCGATCCATACGCCATTCAGCGGCACGATCGCCATCAGCGGATTGCCCGGCGACACGCGCTGGCCGACCTGCACCGAACGCTTCGCGACATAACCCGTCACCGGCGCGGGCATGGTGTTGCGCGCAAAGTTGATGTACGAATCGCGGACCTTGGCGGCGGCCGACAGCACGTTCGGATGATTTGCGATGGTCGTGTTCGAAGTCAGCGAACGGTTCGCCTGCAACTCCTGCTGCGCCGCATTCAGCGAAGCCTGCGCGCCGCGCACGGCGTCACGCGCGTGGGAGATTTCCTCGCCCGAGATCGCGCCGGTCTGCGCAATCGTCAAGCGGCGGCGCAGGTCATCCTGGGCACGCGACAAATCCGACTGACGCAGCGCGACCTGCGCCTGGTATTGATTGTCGTTGACGAACAGCGTGCGGACCTGGCGCACCGTCTGCGCAAGATTCGCTTCGGCCTGATCGAGCGCGACTTTCGAATCCGCCGGATCGAGTACGACGAGCGGATCGCCCATCTTCACGGTTTGCGTGTCGTCGGCATTCACCGAGATCACCGTGCCGACCACTTGCGGCGTGATCTGCACGATGTTGCCGTTGACATAAGCGTCGTCGGTGCTTTCGTGAAAACGCGCGACGAGGAAGTAGTACAGCCCGTATGCAACGGCTGCGATGATCACGACCAGCACGATCAGCGACATCAGCACGCGGCGCTTCGTGTTGCTGGTTTTAGGCGCCGGTGCTGCTGCGGCGTTTTGTTGAGAGTCGCTCATGAATGGCTCCGTATTCCCTGTCTCGAGTTGCTGCTAATCGATTCGATTTGGTTTGATTCAGTCGGCGGTCTTCGCCGCGACCGATGCGGTTTTCGACGTTTGCCCGTCGATGGCAAGGTTGGTGTCGGCGGCATCGAAACCTCCGCCCAGCGCCTTGATCAGGCCGATCTGGAGATCGCGGCGCCTCATCCGCAGGTTCGTCACGGTTTGCTCGTTCGACAACCGGTTCTGGTCGGCGGTGAGCACCTGCAGTTGTGGCGACAAGCCGGCCTTGTACCGGATCACGGCGAGCTGGTAGGCGTGCGAGGAAGCGTCGAGGGCGCGCGTGGCATCGCTCGTTTGCTGATCGACCGAGCGAATCGATGCGATCTGCGTCGCCACATCGTTCAGCGCATTGATCAGCGTCTGGTTGTAGTTCGCGACGTCGAGATCGAAGTCCGCGTAACGGCCCTTCAACTGCGCGCGCAGCGCGCCGGCGTCGAAGATCGGCAAATGGATGGCCGGCCCTGCGTTGAACTGACGGCTGCTCGAAGTGAAGAAGCGGCCCCAGCCAAAGGCATCGAAGCCCGCTGCCACCGACAGATTGATGTCGGGGAAAAACTCGGCCTTGGCTTCCTTTACATCCGATGTCGCCGCTTCCACCTGCCAGCGCGCCGCGACAATATCCGGCCGGCGCGCGATCAGGTCGGCCGGCACGTTGTCCGGCAGCGCGACTTCGATCTTCGAGTTCAGCACCGGGTTCGCAATTTTCAAGCCGCGATCCGGGCCCTGGCCGAGCAGCGCGCCGAGCTGATAGCGCGTGGTCGTGATCTGGCCGTCGAGCTCGGACAGGTTCGTCTGGCTCGTCGCAATATTGCCTTCGGCCGTGCGGATTTCGACGTTGGTATCGAGTCCGGCGCTCACGCGGCCGTTCGTGATCCGGCCTACGTCGGAGCGGTTTGCGATCTCGCGCTGTGCAACGTCGCGCAGGGCATAGAGCAGTGCGAGCTGGTTATACGTCTGCGCAACCGATGCCGCCAGCGTCACGCGGGCTTGCTGCATGTCGGCCTCGGCGGCCTTCTGCTGCGACACCGCCTGATTCAGCCGCGAGCGGTTCTTGCCCCACAGGTCCAGGTCCCACGAAGCGCTCACGAGCGCATTGTTCTCGCTATACCAGCTGCCGCCGTACGGAGGCGGGTACAGCCCGTTTGCCGAATAGAGCTCGCGACTCCACGAATACGAGCCGTTCACTTTCGGGAAAAGGCCCGCACGTGAGCTTTCTATATAGGACGATGCCTTCGCGATCCGGGCTTGCGCCTGCGCGATCGATGGATTGCCCGCCAGCGCTTCGTCGATGAGCTGAGGCAATTGCGGATCGCCGAATTGCTTCGCCCAGTCGAGCGACGGCCACTGGCCGCCTTGCGACGGCACGCTTTGCGTGGCCTGCAGTGCGTCGTTCTGTGGCGCGGTGATCTGCTTGTCGCTGCTGATGCCGGCGTAATTGGCACAACCCGCGAGCACGAACACGGCTGCGGCCAGCGCGCTGCGTTTCATTGTTATCGTAGACGCCGCGAAGACAGGCGCGGACGAATAAGGGAGTTTCATCGCTCGACTCTCAGAGATGATATGTAAAGATGGACGCAGCAACCATTTCTTTCAGTTTTATTACCCGGAAAGGGCGGTCGCCGATGTGCGTCGTCAAGATAGGAACCCGGATTCAGGAGAACACGCTCGCTTGGTCAGGAGGATGCTTTCGGCGTTGAGCTTTCGTATCCGCTGATCAGTGCGATGGCGGCAGGATCGCCCGAATTGAGCAGGATCCGGCGCAACATGCTTTTCAGAAAACCGACTTCCTCGGGAGTGAAACCGCCGAGAAGCTTGTCCAGCACTTTCGTGAAAATAGCCGGTATCTGCCCCGCGAGTTCGCGGCCTTCAGGCGTCAGCGCGAGTCGCACGACCCGCCTGTCTTCCTCGCTGCGCACGCGCGTGATCAGTCCGCGCTTCTCCAGCCGGTCGATCAGGCGTGTAACCGCGCTTGCATCAATGCCATATTCGCGCGCAAGGTCCGCTGCGGCCAGATTGCGGCCGCTCGCAAGCATGAACATGATGCTGGCTTGGGTGCTGGTGATGCCGAGGTCAGCCATGGTGAGCTGCGTCACGTTGTTCCAGAGCGTCGAGCGAACCCGGCTTAGCAGGTAGCCGACGCTCTCGCAAAGTACGTAATTGGCAATTTCTGGAACCGGCTGATGGACGTCGCTCATGGATACTCGTGCGCTTGCAATAATTGACTATGCAAGATTATAGGAGGCGTTTCGTTGACGCGGCAAGTACTTTCAGATTCCTCCTAATGCGCTTGTGAGATGCCGACTGTTGTTATTTTGAGATTTGATTGCGCTCGCCAGGGGCCTGACAGCGGGACTTGACGGCGATTTTCGGCTGTCCCGAAATAGGAAAACGAGGGGAAAAGGCTTCCGGGTTTCGTCCTATTGCTTAACAGGGCGGAAGAGGACACGCCGCCGTGCTACAATCTTGGGTTCCCATCGCGCCGAGTGCGGGGAAGTGGATTTGTCTTCAGGTTCGTTCCACGGCTAATAGCTAGCTTGCACCCACGGCGCTCAACTATCTGTACAAGCTCCTCAAGCTCCTATGACCCGCGCCCTTCGCAACATTGCCATCATTGCCCACGTCGACCACGGCAAGACCACGCTCGTCGACCAATTGCTCCGCCAGACCGCCACGTTCCGAGAGAACCAGGCTGTGGTCGAGCGCGTGATGGACTCGAACGACATCGAAAAGGAACGTGGCATCACGATCCTTTCGAAGAACTGCGCGGTCGAGTACGAAGGCACGCACATCAATATCGTGGACACGCCGGGACACGCCGACTTCGGCGGTGAAGTCGAACGCGTGCTGTCCATGGTCGACTCGGTGTTGTTGCTGGTCGACGCCGTCGAAGGTCCGATGCCGCAAACGCGCTTCGTGACAAAGAAGGCGCTGGCGCTCGGCCTCAAGCCTATCGTTGTGATCAACAAGGTCGACCGGCCGGGCGCGCGGATCGACTGGGTGATCAACCAGACGTTCGACCTGTTCGACAAGCTGGGCGCCACGGAAGAACAACTCGATTTCCCGATCGTCTACGCGTCGGGCCTGAATGGTTATGCCGGACTGAACCCGGACGTGCGCGAAGGCGACATGCGTCCGCTGTTCGACGCCGTGCTGGAACACGTTCCGGTTCGCCCGGCGGATCCGGACGCGCCGTTGCAACTCCAGATCACCTCGCTCGACTTTTCGTCGTATGTCGGCCGTATCGGCATTGGCCGGATCACGCGCGGTCGCATCAAGCCGGGCATGGCTGTCGCCGTGCGCACGGGTGCTGACGGCCCAATCCTGAACCGCAAGATCAATCAGGTCCTGTCGTTCAAGGGCCTGGAGCGCGTCCAGGTTGAAGAGGCTGAAGCCGGCGACATCGTGCTGATCAACGGTATTGAAGAAATCGGCATAGGCGTGACCATTTGCGCCGTGGATACCCCGGAAGCGTTGCCCATGATTACCGTGGACGAACCCACGCTGACCATGAACTTCCTGGTGAACTCGTCACCGCTGGCCGGTCGCGAAGGCAAGTTCGTCACGAGCCGTCAGATCCGCGACCGCCTGATGAAGGAATTGAACCACAACGTCGCACTGCGTGTGAATGAAACCGGTGACGAAACCACGTTCGAAGTGATGGGCCGTGGCGAACTGCACCTGACCATTCTCGTGGAAAACATGCGTCGTGAAGGCTATGAGCTCGCCGTGTCGCGTCCGCGCGTGGTGATGACGGAAGTCGACGGCGTGAAGCATGAGCCGTATGAAAACCTGACCGTCGACATGGAAGACGCAAACCAGGGCGGCGTGATGGAAGAGCTGGGCCGTCGCAAGGGCGAAATGCTCGACATGGCGTCGGACGGCCGTGGCCGTACGCGTCTTGAGTACCGTATCTCGGCACGTGGCCTGATCGGCTTCCAGTCGGAATTCCTGACGCTCACGCGCGGCACTGGCCTGATGAGCCACACGTTCGATTCGTATCAGCCGGTGAAGGAAGGCGGTGTTGGCGAGCGTCGTAACGGCGTGCTGATTTCGCAGGACGACGGTGCTGCTGTCGCCTACGCATTGTGGAAGTTGCAGGATCGCGGCCGCATGTTCGTTTCGCCGGGTGATGCGCTTTATGAAGGCATGATCATCGGCATTCATAGCCGTGACAACGATCTGGTTGTGAACCCGATCAAGGGCAAGCAACTGACCAACGTGCGTTCGTCGGGAACGGACGAAGCGGTGCGCCTCGTGCCGCCGATCCAGATGTCGCTGGAATACGCGGTTGAATTCATCGATGACGACGAACTGGTCGAAGTCACGCCGCAATCCATCCGTCTGCGCAAGCGCTACCTGAAGGAACACGAGCGTCGCAGCGCCAGCCGCAAGGGCGCAGTGGACTGATCCAGTCCGTTGACGTGCGAAGAGAAAAGCCACCCTTGGGTGGCTTTTCTATTGCGCCGCAACTTCCATTGACATGTGTCCCTTATTCGCGAAAGGTCCTCGAAAGCCCGCCGGACAAGCTTTCCGGGCGCGACCATCGGCGCGTCGAATTAATGATATGTGCTATGCTAACGGATGCATTGCCAGTTTTAGGTCCTTCCAAGCAGACTTGATTCGCGCAATCCGCTAAACGGTCAGGCCGTGTTGCGGAAGGTTGAGTAACCCGCTATTTCTCGAGAAACTCGAAGAAAGGTGAGCGTAAAAATGATGAAGCAATCCCAGCTGAACTCCTATTTGTTCGGCGGTAATGCCCCGTATGTCGAAGAACAGTACGAGGCATATCTCGATAATCCCGCGTCAGTGCCCGAGACCTGGCGTACCTATTTCGATGCGTTGCAAAACGTGCCCGCATCGGATGGGTCGAATCACAACGACGTGGCCCACGGCCCGATCGTGGAGTCGTTCGCTCAGCGCGCGAAATCGAACGGCTTTGTGCCGCGCGAGAGCAGTGCTGATCTGGCGACAGCTCGTAAGCAGGTCTTCGTTCAGTCGCTGATCGGTGCTTACCGCTTCCTCGGCTCCCAATGGGCCAACCTCGATCCACTGAAGCGCCGCGAGCGCCCGGCCATTCCCGAGCTCGAACCCGCTTTCTACGACTTCACAGAAGCCGACATGGACCAGACGTTCCATGCGCAGAACCTGTATTTCGGGCTCGAGCAGGCGTCGTTGCGTGAAATCGTCAAGGCGTTGCGCGATACGTACTGCGGCACGATTGGCGCCGAGTTCATGTACATCAGCGACCCGGAACAGAAGCGCTGGTGGAAGGAGCGGCTCGAATCGATCCGTTCGACTCCGAATTTTTCCGCCGACAAGAAAAAGCACATCCTCCAGCGCCTGACGGCGTCGGAAGGGCTCGAGCGTTTCCTGCACACCAAGTATGTCGGACAGAAGCGCTTCTCGCTGGAAGGCGGCGAAAGCTTTATCGCGTCCATGGACGAAGTTGTGCGTCACGCGGGCGCTGCAGGCGTGCAGGAAATCATCATCGGCATGGCTCACCGTGGACGCTTGAACGTCCTGGTGAACACGCTTGGCAAGATGCCGGCCGATCTTTTCGCCGAATTCGAAGGCAAGCACGTCGATGACCTGCCGGCCGGCGACGTGAAGTATCACAAGGGTTTTTCGTCGGACGTTTCGACCGACGGCGGCCCAGTCCACCTCTCGCTCGCATTCAACCCTTCGCACCTCGAAATCGTGAACCCTGTGGTCGAAGGTTCGGCGAAGGCGCGTATGGATCGTCGCGGCGACGTCGACGGCCTGCAAGTGCTGCCGGTCCAGATTCACGGTGACGCGGCGTTTGCTGGTCAGGGCGTGGTCATGGAAACGCTGAACCTCGCGCAAACGCGTGGTTACGGCACGCACGGCACGCTGCATATCGTCATCAACAACCAGATCGGCTTCACGACGTCGGACCCGCGCGATGCGCGCTCGACGCTGTATTGCTCGGACGTGGCGAAGATGATCGAAGCGCCGGTGCTGCACGTGAACGGCGACGATCCGGAAGCGGTCGTGCTGTGTACGCAACTCGCTATCGACTACCGCATGCAGTTCCACAAGGACGTGGTTGTCGACATCATCTGCTTCCGCAAGCTGGGTCACAACGAGCAGGACACGCCGGCGGTCACGCAGCCGCTGATGTACAAGACGATTGCGAAGCATCCGGGCACGCGCGCGCTGTACGCTGAAAAGCTCGTGCAGCAAGGCGTGATCACGGCGGAAGACGCCGATGGTTACGTGAAGGCGTATCGCCAGGCAATGGATGACGGCCATCACACGGTCGATCCGGTGCTCTCGAACTACAAGAGCAAGTACGCGGTGGACTGGGTTCCGTTCCTGAACCGCAAGTGGACCGATGCAGCCGACACTGCCGTGCCGCTCGCTGAACTGAAGCGTCTGGCGGAGCGTATCACCACGATCCCGGAAAACTTCAAGGTGCATCCGCTGGTCGAGCGCGTGATCAACGACCGCCGTGCAATGGGCCGTGGCGAAGCGAAGCTGGACTGGGGCATGGGCGAGCATCTCGCGTATGCGTCGCTGGTGGCATCGGGCTATGCCGTGCGTTTGACGGGCCAGGATTCGGGCCGGGGCACGTTCACGCATCGTCACGCTGTTCTGCACGATCAAAACCGCGAACGCTGGAACGACGGCACGTATATTCCGCTGCAGAACATCGCCGATGGTCAGGCGAAGTTCACGGTGATCGACTCGGTGTTGTCGGAAGAAGCAGTGCTCGGTTTCGAGTACGGCTACTCCACTGCAGAGCCGAACACGCTGGTTGCATGGGAAGCGCAATTCGGTGACTTTGTGAACGGCGCGCAGGTTGTGATCGACCAGTTCATCTCGTCGGGCGAAGTGAAGTGGGGCCGTGTTTCAGGTCTCACCATGCTCTTGCCGCATGGCTATGAAGGCCAGGGTCCGGAGCACTCGTCGGCGCGTATTGAACGATTCCTGCAGCTTTGCGCGGATCACAACATGCAAGTGGTCCAGCCGACCACGCCGGCGCAGATTTTCCATCTGTTGCGCCGCCAGATGATCCGCTTGTTCAGGAAGCCGCTGATCGTCGCCACGCCGAAGTCGCTGCTGCGCCACAAGGAAGCAGTGTCGGACCTTTCGGAGCTGGCGAAGGGTTCGTTCCAGCCGATCATCGGCGAAACGGATGCTGCGATCGAGCCGAAGAAGGTCAAGCGCGTGATCGTGTGTTCCGGCCGTGTTTATTACGACCTGATCGCCCATCGCCGCGAAGCGAAGGCGAACGACATCGCCATCGTTCGTATCGAGCAGTTGTATCCGTTTGCCCATAAGCAGTTCGACGCGGAAATCAAGAAATACGAACACGCGACGGAAGTGGTCTGGGTACAGGACGAGCCGCAGAACCAGGGCGCCTGGTTCTACGTCGAGCACCATCTGCGTGAAGGCATGCGTGAAGGACAGAAGCTGGCTTACAGCGGCCGTCCGGCATCGGCATCCCCGGCAGTCGGCTATTACGCGAAGCACTACGAGCAACTGAAGGCGCTGATCGAAGGCGCGTTTGGCCGGTTGAAGGGCGCGCAGACGATCTCGAAGTAAGCGGTTCTGACCGGGGAGCGTCCTTAAAACGGCTCCCCGGTTGTTCATGCGCTGTCCTGTGATTCGCTGTGAGTCGATTCGGAACGTGGAATGCACAAGCAGCGCTCGCCGTAAGTTAGATGCGCGCTGCATTCACACGCTCTGGAAATCCCAAGAATTAACGGCGTCGAACCCATTGGTCACGCGCCGCACCCAGATACATTCAGGAAAAAACATAATGTCTATCGTAGAAGTCAAGGTTCCCCAGCTTTCTGAGTCCGTGTCGGAAGGCACCATGCTGTCGTGGAAGAAGAAGCCGGGCGAGGCAGTTGCCATCGACGAAATCCTCATCGAAATCGAAACGGACAAGGTCGTGCTGGAAGTGCCGGCACCGGCTGCGGGCGTGCTCGCGCAAGTCATCAAGCATGACGGCGATGTGGTCGCCGCGGAAGAAGTGATCGCGATGATCGATACGGAAGCCAAGGCCGGCGAAGCACCGGTTGCAGCCGCCGCAGGCGACGCGGAAGTGAAGCCAGCTCCGGCTCCGCAACCGCAACAGGAAGCTGCGCCCGCTGTGGCGAGCGCTTCGGCCACGAACACGTCGGCGTCGCCTTCGGCCGCCAAGATCCTGGCTGAGAAGAACATTGCGAGCGACCAGGTATCGGGTTCGGGCCGCGATGGCCGTGTCACGAAGGGCGATGCACTGGCTGCCACGCAAGGCGCGCCGGCCGTTGCCGCTGCGTCCGCGCCGGCTGCAAAAGCGCCGGCCGCGAAGGCTCCGGCTGCCGCCAAGCCGTCCCTGCCGGACGTGAAGGCGCCGGGTGCCGACCAGTGGTTGAAGGACCGTCCGGAACAGCGCGTGCCGATGTCGCGTCTGCGCGCACGGATTGCCGAGCGTCTGCTCGAGTCGCAGCAGACCAACGCCATCCTGACCACGTTCAACGAAGTGAACATGGCGCCGGTGATGGACCTGCGCAACAAGTACAAGGACCGCTTCGAGAAGGAACATGGCGTGAAGCTCGGCTTCATGTCGTTTTTCGTGAAGGCCGCCGTTCATGCGCTCAAGAAGTTCCCGCTGGTGAATGCGTCGATCGACGGTAATGACATCGTCTATCACGGTTACTTCGATATCGGTATCGCGGTCGGTTCGCCGCGTGGCCTGGTGGTGCCGATCCTGCGCAACGCCGATCAACTGAGCCTGGCCGAGATCGAGAAGAAGATCGCCGAGTTCGGTGCTAAGGCACGCGACGGCAAGCTGTCGATCGAAGAAATGACGGGCGGCACGTTCTCGATTTCGAACGGCGGCGTGTTCGGCTCCATGTTGTCGACGCCAATTATCAACCCGCCGCAATCGGCCATTCTGGGCGTGCACGCAACGAAGGAACGCGCCGTGGTCGAGAACGGCCAGATCGTGATCCGCCCGATGAACTACCTGGCGTTGTCCTACGATCACCGGATCATCGACGGTCGTGAAGCGGTGTTGTCGCTGGTTGCGATGAAGGATGCACTGGAAGATCCGGCTCGCTTGCTGCTGGACCTGTGATCCTTGCGGCTGCCCTCGCAGTTGCTCTTTTAATCCAGCATTAAGACCTTATTTAGGACTCGTGGCACGCTCGATAGGCTCGGGCGCGCCATGTATCCAACAAGAGAAGGATAGTCATGTCCAAAGAATTTGATGTCGTCGTGATTGGTGCAGGCCCTGGCGGTTACATCGCGGCGATTCGCGCGGCGCAACTCGGCAAGTCGGTTGCATGTATTGAAAGCTGGAAGAACCCGGCGGGTACCCTGAAGCTCGGCGGCACGTGTCTGAATGTGGGTTGCATCCCGTCGAAGGCGCTGCTGGCTTCGTCGGAAGAGTTTGAAAACGTCTCGCATCATCTTGGCGATCACGGTATCAACGTGGGCGACGTGAAGCTCGATATCTCGAAGATGCTTGCCCGCAAGGACGGCATTGTCGAGAAGATGACGAAGGGGATCGAATTCCTGTTCCGCAAGAACAAGATCACGTGGCTCAAGGGTCACGGCAAGTTCACCGGCAAGACGGACGCCGGCGTGCAGATCGAAGTGAGTGGCGAAGCGGAAACCGAAACCGTGACGGCGAAGAACGTGATCATCGCGACGGGTTCGAAGGCGCGTCACCTGCCGGCCATTCCGGTCGACAACAAGATCGTGTCGGACAACGAAGGCGCGCTGACATTTGATTCGGTGCCAAAGAAGCTGGCCGTGATCGGCGCCGGCGTGATCGGTCTGGAACTGGGTTCGGTGTGGCGTCGCCTGGGTGCCAGCGTGACGGTGCTCGAAGCGTTGCCCGCGTTCCTCGGCGCATGCGACGAATCGCTTTCGAAAGAAGCCGCGAAGCAGTTCAAGAAGCAAGGTCTTGACATTCATCTCGGCGTGAAGATCGGCGAAGTGAAGACGACGGATTCGAGCGTCTCGGTGGCGTACACGGACAAGGACGGCAACGCGCAAACGCTCGACGCCGACCGTTTGATCGTGTCGATCGGCCGCGTGCCGAATACGGACAATCTCGGCCTGGAAGCAATCGGCCTCAAGACGGACGAACGCGGTTTTGTTCCCGTCGATGACCACTGCGCGACGAGCGTGCCGAACGTGTACGCAATCGGCGACGTGGTGCGAGGCCCGATGCTCGCGCACAAGGCGGAAGACGAAGGCGTGCTGGTGGCCGAGATCATCGACGGTCAGAAGCCGCATATCGACTACAACTGCATTCCGTGGGTGATCTACACCGAACCGGAAATTGCGTGGGTCGGCAAGACGGAGCAGCAACTGAAGGCCGAAGGCCGCGAGATCAAGACCGGCCAGTTCCCGATGATGGCCAATGGCCGCGCGCTCGGCATTGGCAAGGCGGACGGTTTCGTGAAGATGATCGCCGACGCCAAGACCGACGAATTGCTCGGTTGCCACATCATCGCGGCAAATGCGTCGGACCTGATTGCCGAAGCGGTGGTGGCGATGGAGTTCAAGGCGGCATCGGAAGATATCGGCCGGATCTGCCATCCGCATCCGTCGTTGTCGGAAGTGATGCGCGAAGCCGCGCTCGCCGTCGACAAGCGCGCGCTCAACATGTAATTGCAGCAGGTTTGAGCAGCATGACGAAGGCGGGCGGGAGTTATCCCGCTCGCCTTTGTTTTGTCCGTCGTCTTCAGTCTCCCTGGTCTTGAAACCGCGCACCATGAACGTCACCGAATACTACGAACACGAACTAGAGACGCGGGGTTATCAGTCGGATGCCGCGCAACTCGCGGCGGTCGAACGTCTGCAGCGCTGCTACGACGAATGGGTCGCGTACAAGGCGCGCCGTTCTAACGCGTTCAAGAAGCTGATCTCGCGCCCGGACTTGCCGCGCGGCGTGTACATGTGGGGCGGCGTGGGGCGCGGCAAGAGCTTTTTGATGGACAGCTTCTTTGCGGTCGTGCCGGTGCAGCGCAAGACGCGTCTTCATTTTCACGAGTTCATGCGCGAGGTGCATCGCGAACTGGAAGAACTGAAGGGCACGGCCGATCCGCTCGATGAACTCGCGCGGCGCGTAGCCAAGCGGTACAGGCTGATCTGCTTTGACGAGTTTCACGTCTCCGATATCGCCGATGCCATGATCCTGTATCGCCTGCTCGACCGTTTGTTTGGCGCGGGCGTGCAGTTCGTGATGACGTCGAACTATGACCCGGATTTGTTGTATCCCGATGGTTTGCATCGTGACCGGTTGCTGCCTGCCATCGAGCTGATCAAGTCGAAGCTCGACGTGATCAACGTCGATGCCGGCACGGATTATCGCAAGCGCACGTTGTCGCAAGTGAAGGCCTACCATACGCCGCTCGGTGCGGCCGCTGACCAGGCGCTGCGCGCCGACTTTGCGAAGCTCGCCGCCGTGCCCGACGAAAGCCCGATCCTGCGTATCGAGAAGCGTGAACTGAAGGCGTTGCGCAAAGCCGATGGCGTTGTCTGGTTCGACTTCGCCACGCTCTGCGGCGGCCCGCGATCGCAGAACGACTACCTCGAACTGGCGAGCCGTTTTCACGCGGTCATCCTGTCCGAAGTCCCGAAGATGTCGCCGCGCAATGCGTCGGAGGCGCGCCGCTTTACCTGGCTGATCGATGTGTTCTATGACCACAAGGTGAAGCTCCTGATGTCGGCTGAAGTGCCAGCCGAAGAGTTGTATGTGGAAGGTCCGATGGCGAACGAATTTGCGCGCACGGTCTCGCGGATCACGGAGATGCAGTCCAAGGAATATCTGGAGTCCGAACGCAGGCTCGTCGATACGTCGCTGACCTGATGACGTTAGCCGACAGGACAGTTGACAATGCGAGACTCATAATTTCGTCGTCAGGTTAGTGCTGCAAGGCTTGGCGCGCTATTTCAAGATTCGGACATGTCTGATACCGGCGTTTCGGGCGGATGGGTATCTTCTAATCACTTACTTGTGATTGGAGGAAACCATGAAGCCTTACCGCGATATGTCCGACGAAGAATGGCAATTGGTGGCGCCGCTTCTGCCCGAATTGCGTCCCCGTTCAGAGTTGCGCGGCCGGCCGCTCGCCAACACCCGCGCCGTGCTCAACGGCGTGCTCTGGGTGATGTACAGCGGCGCTTCATGGTCCACGCTGCCGCGCAAATATCCGTCGTACCAGACGTGTCATCGCCGCTTCAAGGCGTGGCATGATTCGGGCGTACTGGCTCGTGTGATGCAGCAGTTGTTTGGCGGCGCGAGTGAAGGTCTGTATTCGCTGATGACATCGCGTATGCGCGTGCCAGTTGAACTGCCCGCAGGCCTTGGCGATCACGTAGCCGATCCGGTAACTGGCGCATCAGTGAATGGTGATGCCCGTGTGGTGTTCGTTCCGATCGTGCAGGCGCCCAATCCGGCGCCGGCAGATTACACCGACGGCGCGCGTCGCGCAGCGTAATCCTGCAAATAGAAACCCGGCTGTAGATCTGAATCTGCAGCCGGGTTTTTATGCATCAAAGCCGCACAAGTTTATTGCTGCCTGATCCAGGTCTGCGAGCGCCCGAGCAGCGACACCCCAATATATCCGCGGACCACGAGCTTCTGGCCGTCGTCGTCGAGATGCATCTTGCACTTGTACGACTTGCCGTTCTCCGGGTCGAGAATCTGGCCACCATCCCACGCATCGCCATCAGGCTTCATGCCGTTGATGATCGTCATGCCCTTGACCAATTGATCCTTGCGTGAATCGGTGCAGGCTGTGCACCGGCGGGTAGGGTCATTGTTGCTGCCAATCCCCTCGAGAATCTTGCCGGAAAGCGTGCCGTCGCTTTCCTGGACGATTTGAACCACGGCTTTGGGCTGGCCGGTTGCATCGTCGATGGTTTGCCAGAGTCCCGCCGGCGATGCCGCCTGTGCAAGCGTACTTGCAGCCGATGCGAGCAATGCGCCGGCCAGCAAGATGCGTTTGAATTGCCGATGCGCGCGCTCAGTCGTACTCGTCATGCTTCCTCCTGGAGGTGAAACGTCTCTTGATGTGCTGGCCGCTTCATGCGCCATTGTTTGGCGCACAGAATACGTCAAAGCAACAAGGACGTTTGATAGGACTTCCTCTAGTTGGTTCATGGCGGGCATGCATGGCACACCACGCGTGTGCCATGCATGCCCTGGGTACCGGTCAGTTGAACTGGTAGGAGAACGTCGCGTTCACCCGCGGGCTGCGAGAACCGTTGCCTTCTACGGGGGCATCGCCCACCGGTTTTGCGAGTGATAAATCCAGGCTGTAGTACTTCGCATCGGACACGCGGAAGCCCACGCCCACCGATGCCAGCCGGCTCGGTTTCGCCGTGCCGCCGTGCAGGTACACATGGGCGGTGTCGACTGAAACGTAGGGCGTGACGCTCTTCATGAACGCAAGCCCGATGGCGAACGGCCGGTTCACTTCGGCCGATGCCGCCCAGCCGGAATCGCCCGACACTTCGCCCGGCTGATAACCGAGTGCGAAACGTTGGCCGCCGAACGCAATCTGCTCGGACGTCGGCAGCGAGTCCGGGCTGTATTGTCCGGTCGCGGCGATCGACGTGCCGATCTTGTACGGCCATTCGTTGGTTTGCGAAATCGTCGCGCCCGTGCGCACGAAGGTGAGCGAAATCGGGTTGGTCGTGACAACGCCGGGAATGTTGGTTTCCGCCGTCTTCGATGCGCCCAGTACATCGAACGCCTTCGCCACGTTGATGCTTGCGCGCCGCACGGTGCCGGTGTCTACGCCGGTGTAGTCGAGCTGCAGCGTCGTCACGCGGACTTGCGAACGCTGTCCAAGCAGCGCGCCCGTTATCGTGTTCTTGAAGCGGTCTTCGTCATGCGACGCGTATGCGCCGGCCGTTCCGACCAGGCTGCGCGAATTGCTCAGAATGAACGGATACGACGCCGACAAGCCGACTTTGTCGTTGACTACGGTGCGCTCGACGAAGGAGGGCAGGCCGGGGTTATCGACGGGATGACCGTAGTAATGCGAAGCATCGACCTTTGCGGTGAAACCGTCCGTGCCTATGGGCAGTGCGCCGTTGACTGCGAAGTAGGTTTGATCGTTGCGGCCTTTCGGCAACAACGCCGACGCGCCAATGGTCTCGCCTTGTCCCAGCAGGCCGTTTTCGGTTGCGCTCACAATGCCTTGCAAGCCCGGGTGATTCATGTCGATACCCGTTGCAAAGTTGAACGGCTTGCGGTCGACATCGAGTTCGAGCGAGGTGGCGCCATCTGTGGTCTGCGGCGGCGCGACGGTCGCCGCGATCTTCACGCCGGGCGTGAGGCCAAGAACGTTGACGTAGCGCTCGAACGTATCCTGTTTCAACGGACGATCGGCGCGGATCCGGTCAGCGATCGCACGAATGCGTTTTTCCGTAGTACCAGGGTCGCCTTTTATCTTTACGTCGGCTACGTAACCCTCAACCACCGTAATGTGGACCACGCCGCCCTCGAACGTTTGCGCGGGCACGAAGGCGAAGGAGAGCGCGTAACCGCGTTCCTTGTAGAGCGCGGTCACGCCGTTCGCGGTCTCCATCAATTCGCCGATGGTGACGTCCTTGCCGACGAGCGGTGTGAAGCGTTGGGCGATTTCATCGAAGGGAATGGTCTTTGCGCCTTCGATCTGAATTTTCTGCGGCGTCAGGTGGCGCGCCAGCAGCTCCTGGATATGCGGCGTCTGCGTCTGGACGTCGACCGTAACCGACGGCGGTTTTTGCGGCGCATTCACTTGTGGCAGCGCGTCGAGCGGATTGCCCGCTACGGACGGGCGCGCGACTTGCCCGCTGGTCTGCGCTTGCGCGGCGTGCGCCGCCACCGCCGCGGCCAGCAGCGTCCATTTCCATTCCTTGATCTTCACGGTACGGCCCTCGTTGGCTTTTATCGTGCGAACTGCGAGTGGAGTGAGGATCGAATCGATCCGGCGTCTTGCTCGCGTTCGTCATCGTTTGCTGCTGATGCAATTGCAGACCTCTGTATTACGGCTCTTTGCGGCCTTAACTTTTGGTTTTTTTGTCTTCTCGATAACAAATTTTGGGTAGCGGGTGGTCATCCTCGCGTCAATCTTGTGTCCTTCGTGCGCCGTCTGGCCGGAGGGCTGCATCGATGGATCGTATGTTGTGTTCCATGTAAAACCGGCGCCGCGAAGGGCGCCGGCTAGATCAAAGTGCTACGGGGCTTCAAAAGGTTCGCAGAAGGGGATCGTGAAGGGGGCGTCTGGACCCGTACCTCCTCGCCGCGCGGACGTATGGAAGGAAGTTTCACCATGATCCGTCACCTGGGGAGGGCGACGGATCATGGACCCGGCTGCAGAGTTTGCAGTCTTACTTGTTATGCGCGCCGAGCAAGCCGCCGAGGAGCGTGGTCACGCCGCCCAGCGGGTTAGCAGGTGAGCTGCTCGATGTGCCGCCGGTGGTGCTCGAGAGACCCACGCCAACGCCGACTGCGGCCGTAGTCGTTGTCGTTCCGGCCGACGGCGACTTGGGCGTGCCCGCACCCAACGCTCCGGTCAGGCCGCCCACGAGACCGGTCACCGGCGCAAGCAGGTTGCCTGTCGAGCCTGAGCCGCTGCCCGAGGTCGCACTGGTCAGCGCGCTCGTCGCGCCACCCACTGTGCCTGCGACCGGTGTGGCAACACCCGTGGCGACCGTACCGATGGTATTCGTCAAGCCGCCGACGAGACCTGATACCGGAGCGAGGGAACCCGCACCGCCAGACGTTGCGCCTGCGCCGGCAAGTGCGCCCGTCAAGCCGCTGACGAGACCCGTCACGGGAGCCAGTGCGCCCGTTGCGCCGCCTGTGCCGCCAACACTGGTCAATCCACCCGTCACGCCGCTCACGAGTGATGCAATCGGAGCAAGCGGGCCCGCGGCTCCCGGCGCAGCGCCCAGGCCAGCGACCGTATTCGTCAAGCCGCTGACAAGGCCCGTCACCGGGGAGAGCGGGCTTCCCGTGCCACCGCCGCCGGTTGCGCCTGTCAAGCCCGTGAGGACGCCGGTGATCGGCGACAGCGGATTTGCACCCGGCGTGCCGTTGACCAGTCCGCCGGCGGATGCCAGCGTCGTTCCGGTACTGGACACGACGCCGCCCAGGCCGCTTGCGAGCGGATTGTTTCCCGTCGATGCCACCGTCTGGCCCGCCGAGTTCAGCGTACCGCCGAGCGTGGTGAGCAGGTTGTTGACCGGTGCGCCAAGGCCCGTTGCCGAGCCGACCGTTTGCGTGAGCGAACTGGCCATCGTCGTGATCGGGGTGATCAGTGTGCTGACACCTTGCGTGACCTGACTGACAGCGCCCGTCGACAACGTGGTGCCGAGCGCACCGCCGACCTGCGTGACCGCGCCGCCGACACCGCTGACCAGCGTGCCGACAGGTGTCGTGACCGGTGCGAGCGGGGACAGCGCGCCGCTGCCGACACTGGTCACCAGATCGCCTGCGCTTGAAACTGCATCGCCTGCTTTCTGCACGACGTTGCCCGTGCTCGCGAGTGTCGTGCCGACAGGATTGGCGCTCGATCCGATCTGGCCAAGACCTTGCGATACGCCGTTGCCGAGCGCGCCCACGGCCCCGCCGAGATTCGATACGACGTCGCCTGCCGCCTGAGTCGTGGCGGGGCTCACGCCCGGCACGTTGGCATTGCCGACGACCGAGCCGAGACCGGAGACCGTATTGCCCACCGCCGTGACGAGATTGCCCGCGTTGGAGGCGACGCCTGCAACGGGGGTCACTGTCGGTGTTCCACCACCAGTTCCACCACCCGTACCGCCGCCAGTTCCACCACCGGTGCCGCCGCCGGTGCCGCCACCCGTACCGCCACCCGTACCGCCGCCGCCCACGACAGTGCCGCCGCCTGAGCCCGAACCGCCGCCACCCGCGCCGGATCCGCTGCCGCTGCCGCCGGCGCCTGATCCGCCGCCAGTGCCTGCCGATGTGCTGCCGTCGCCGCCGGTGCCCGCCGATGTGCTTCCGTCACCACCGGTGGTGGGGATTGCGCCGGTCGAGCCGGAGCTGCCGAGTTGTTTGCTGGTGGAACCTGACCCGCCGCATGCGCCGAGCGTCAGCATGGTCGCGATAGCAGCGGTGAGAATGGTGACGCGCAATGCGCCCGTGCGATTGTGTGCGGTCTTCATAACGCCCTCGGATGGTATTTAGTTTTGTGTTTGAACTGCCATCGTCTTATTGCAGGACGCGTGCCATTTTGAATGGAGCCGTGTGACGTACGTCGAAATGTGGCCGGGTTAACCAGATGGTACAAGGCGGGGTGGGGCTTTGCGGGGAGGTGGCAGGATCAAGGCACCACGCGTTGTGTGCAACGTAACGTGTCACGTAACGTAACGTGCGACCGATGCCGTTACGGACGCGGACGTAACACGTTCCGCTGTGGTCATTAAAAATCGCGGCGACGCTTGTTTTCTGCAGTAACTGCACTACTGGCTAGGCTCAAGCCGGCGTCAAACCGGCCGTTAACTAGATAGTGAACCGTCTTTCATTACGACACATTACAAAGTCGGAAAACGTAATAGAAAGATCGCTAATTCAGAGAACGCTAACAACGCACTGAAAGAAGAGGCACTGAATTTTACAAACGACGCCAAACCTTTGAGCGAAAAGTGTTGTTGTTGCACTATGCTTACCGATCAAGGGTATCAACTAATGAATTTATTGCGCGTACCCGTTGATTTCGAGATAGCGTTCAGCTATAAATCGTTTCATGGATGCATCATTTAACATCCGGACTGATGGAGGCTACATCGATTACATATCTAGAACCTGAGAGAAGCAGCGAGTGAACCAGCGCGCAAAGACGCGCAACAAGGCATACGGACACATGACTGCGGGGAAGAGAGAACCCGCGGGCTACGATCCACCAAAATGCCGGAACACTTGCTTTAAGGCCATTAAAAAATATCCGAGGGCAACATCATGTCGAACTTCATCAAACGTTTCTCCAACGACGAACGCGGCGTTACAGCGATCGAATACGGTCTCATTGCCGGCATCATTGTAGTGGCACTGGCTGCGTCGTTAGCGCCGATCGCAAAACAGCTCACGTCCGTGTTTGCAACCATCCTTGCGGCGATCTGATAACTGAGGCTTCGCGCTGTCAGGCTTAGAGCGCCACATTCTTGCTGCGTATCAGCTCCTGTATATATCGGCATTTGTGCCGGTATATACAGGACGCTCCCTGCTAATCGCGTTAACACGCATTAACGCAGGCTGAGCGTGGCTATGCGCGGCCGTGTCGCTGTGCTTTTTATTCGAATGCGATAAAACGCAATCGATTGGAAAGTTGTGCCTGGCGTTAGCGAATCATTATCGTGATTAACGCCGCGTTATTCGTTAGCTGGGCACTCGCGGTCGTTTTATTCGATTGCTTTTGGCGCCGCATCCCAAACTGGCTCGTCATTGCCGGGGTGGCGCTTGCGTGCGCATTTGCAGCAAGTGGATATTCACCATTTCATATCGCTTTTAAGGATGCCGCGCTCGGGCTTCCAGTCGGGCTTATCGCGCTCATGCCGTTCTATTTGATGGGCGTGATGGGCGCTGCCGACGTCAAGGTATTCGCCGCCTTGGGCGCGTGGTGCGGCGTGCACGCACTGCTCGGCCTATGGATGGCCGCGAGCGTCTTTGCGGGCATTCACGCGCTCTGCCTGATCGTGCCCGCGTTGATCAAGACAAGACGAGCCAACGCAGCACATGTCGTTGGCACCGATGGCGGCAACACACGTGTACATCATGCGACCTTCATGGTCGGTGGCCGCCGCGCGACGCCATACGCTGCCTTGCTCGCGGTATCGGCGTTGGCGAGTTTCGCACTGAATGCACTCGGGGCCGCGCGATGAAACATCTGAAGCGAGCCGTGTGTGCACGACAGCAACAGCGGGGACAACGCGGCAGCACGGCCGTGGAGTTCGCGCTCATCTTCCCGCTGTTTTTCCTGATTTTCTACGCGATCGTCACCTACAGCATCATCTTCGCCGCGAAGCAATCGCTGGCGCTTGCGGCATCGGAAGGAGCGCGCGCCGCGTTGAAGTTTCAGCCGAATGCGACCAGTGCAGCAAGCGCGCTCACGCTGCGTGCAAGCGCGGCCTGTGCTACGGCGACCGGACTCGTGAACTGGATCGCGACCACCACGCCATGCACGGCAACCTACGCGCCCTGTACGTTCGATGCATCGATGCAATGCGTGAAGGTCTCGCTCAACTACGACTACGGGAGCAAGCCGCTCGTGCCTGTCTTGCCGCTTATCGGCTTGCCAACGCCGACCACGCTTACCGCAAACGCCATGGTGCAACTGAACCCGGAGAACCTGTTCTGAGCGCCAAGCGCGCCCCGAACGAACATGAACATGGCCAATATCACTCGTATCCTTGCTGGAAGTCTGATCGCGCTTGCAGTGCTGCTCGGCATTTTTGCCTGGTCGCTTTCGCGCCGTGCGCCCGCGACGATTGCGCCTGTCGTGCAAGGGCAGGCAAGCTTTCCCGTAGTCGTGGCTTCGCGTGACTTGCCTGCAGGCAAACCGATAGAAGCCGATGCGCTGACCTTGCGCATGGCGCCATCGCGTGGTGCAGGCGAGTTCGGCGATGCCGCACCATTGGTCGGCCGCGTGCCGCTTACTGCGGTTGCTGCGAACACGACTCTCACCGAAGCCAGCCTTACCACCGGACTCGCCGATGCCATCGCACCCGGCGAGCGGGCTGTCGCGGTGCGCATCGACGAAGGTAACGCCGTAGGCAATCGCGTGCGGCCGGGCAATTTCGTCGATGTGTTTTTCATGCTCAAGCGCGATATGAGCGCGGGTCCCGGCACCGACGCCGAGGTCGCGGCCACGCAGGCGCGACTTTTGTTGTCGAGGGTACGTGTACTGAGTTTCGGCGATGCCACGCTGCCCGGTACATCGGATAGCGCTGATGCCGCGTCGAGCGCAACGCGCGCCTCGAGCGCCGGTGGTGGGGCACGGACCGCGGTGCTGGCGGTGCGCACGGCCGACATCGATGCATTGACGCTTGCTGAAGGCGCCGGCCGCCTGGTTCTCGCGCTGCGCAATCCCGCCGATAACGACGTGACAGAGCCTGTTGCGATGGCGCCGCTTCTGGCATCGCTCAGGATTACGAACGACGGCAAAGGACGCGCAGCCGCGGGTTTGTCGTTGCAGGCGCTTGCGGGCGGGACTGGAGCGCAACCGCCGAAGCAAATTCCCTCGTCGTCGCCGGTGCCGGCCACAGCGGCTTTCAAGGCGCCTCGGGTTCAGGCGGCATCGAACGATCTGGAATTGATCCGCGGCTCGCATAGGGAAAAGATTGCCTACTGAAAAGCATTGCGTGTGACGTTAATGTGGTTAGAAGTGCGAATAAGTAAATGGAAGTTCGGGGCCATGCCGCCGTGTGGCGACAACGCAGTACGCAGTCGATATAAAAAATGACGAAAACCAAAGGTTCTGTTCGAAGGCAGTGTGCTCGCAGCATGCGGGGAATGTTGTTCGCCATGCTGGCCTGTCTGTGCGCCGTTGCGCCGGGAGGCATGGTCGATGCAAAAACCACACGTGCCACGAGCGCGGACAACGCACCGGAACCTGTTCCCCGCGTGCTCGATATCGCGGTTGGCGCACAGCGGCAGATCGCGCCTGGGCACGCGTTGCAACGCGTCGCAGTGGGGGACCCCGCCGTCGCCGATGTTCTTTGGCTCAAGAGCAGCGGCGGCGTCAACAGCGGCTTGTTGCTGGTCGGGAAAAGCGCGGGACGCACGGAAATGATGCTGTGGGAGAAGGGCAGCACGCAGCCGCGCACCTTCACTGTCAACGTCACCACGCAGGCCGCGCGCAAGTTGCTTGGCAGCGATACACCGGCGGTCGATGTGCTGGGTGGCACGGCGGTTCTCACCGGGTCTGCTGCGAACGTGGAATCGCATCAGCGGGCGCTGGCGGTGGCGAAGGATGCGATAGGCAAGTCCGCGGACGGCGCGGCTGGCTCCGACTCGAAAGACGCTGGAAAGCAGGACAATGGATCGTCCGATGCAGCCGCAAGCGCAACTAAAGGCGGAGGCGTCTACGATGCATCCACGGTGGCCGTGCGCCCCGTGGTCCAGGTAGACGTGAAGGTCGTCGAGTTCAGCAAGTCGGTGCTGAAGCAAGCAGGCTTCAACCTCTTCAAGCAAAACAACGCGTTTGCATTCGGGACGTTCTCTCCTTCATCGCTGACGTCCTACACAGGCGGTGCGACGACCAACCTGCAGGTCCAGGGAACATCGCCCGTCAGCAGCGCCTTCAACCTCATCGTCAATCTGGGCACGCGCGGCATCTTCGCCAACCTTAGCTTGCTGGAGTCGAACAATCTCGCGCGGGTCCTGGCTGAACCGACGCTCGTCGCGTTGTCCGGCCAGAGCGCGAGTTTTCTCGCGGGCGGCGAGATCCCGGTGCCGGTGCCGCAGACGCTCGGCACGATCAGCATCATCTACAAGCCGTACGGGATCGGCCTGACGGTCACGCCGACCGTGCTTGGAGCGAATCGCATCGCGCTGAAGGTAGCGCCTGAGGCGAGCCAGCTCGACTTCCAGCACGCGCTGACCATCAACGGCATTTCGGTGCCTGCGATCACCACGCGGCGCGCCGATACGACCGTCGAGCTCGGCGATGGCGAGAGCTACGTGATAGGCGGTCTCATCGATCGCGAGACGATGTCGAACGTCGACAAGGTGCCGATGCTCGGCGATCTTCCGATCATCGGTTCGTTCTTCAAGACCCTGCAATACACGCAAAACGATCGCGAGCTGGTGATCGTCGTGACGCCGCACCTGGTTTCGCCGATAGCCAAGGGCGCGCCGCTGCCCGGCACGCCGGGCGAGCAATCCGAGCAGCGCGACGGACCGGTGTGGCGCTCGTTCATGGGCGGTGTGGCATCGAGCGATATGGCGCCGGGATTTTCAAAATGAAGCGCAAGGGCAGAGATATTCCAGCGGTGGAAACCAGCAGAGGTGCGCGCGATGAACGCGAGAGTACTTTCCTTGACTGAGGTTGAAACACGGGTGCAAAACACGCGCTTCCTGTGCGTCTGCGCGGATGCAGGACGACGTGCGTGGCTCACGCGTGCGCTCGGGACGTTGGGCCAGATCGAGCATGTGCCATTCGATCCAGTTGCGCTCGTACCCAAGATCGTGACACTTGGCACGTCGCTGGTTTTTATCGACTTCGGACGGGCGCCGCTCGAAGCGCCGCAGGCAAGCGCGGAAAGCGCAACAGCCATGGCCGCCGCCGTGCGCGATGCCTTTCCGGGCCTCGCGATCGTCGCGCTGGGATCGCTGCAAGGCTCCGACAGCGCGGTTGCAGCGCTGCGTGCAGGCGTGCGTGATTTCATCGATATGGATGGCGATCCCGCAGAAGCAGCCCGGATCACGCAGCAATTGCTGGAACAGGCGAGCCTGTCTGCGCAAACCCAGCGCACCGCGAACCGCCACGGAAAAATTACGGTGCTACTCGGCGCGCGTATAGGCGTGGGCGTCAGCACGCTGGCCGCAAACCTCGCGGTCAAGCTGCAAAAGCGCGATGTCACTGCGTTGAAAACTGCGGCGCTGCTCGACCTCGGCATTCCCGCCGCGGACAGTTCCGTGCTGCTCGACACCCAAAGCGAATTCAATTTCGTCGATGCCGTGCGCAATCTGCGCCGCTTCGACCAGACCTTCGTGCATACCGCGTTTGGCCGTCACGCGAGTGGTCTTGCCGTCACCACGTTGCCGACAGACCTTGCCTCCATGCGCGAGGTGTCGTATGCATCGGCGGTCAGTTTGCTCAACCGGTTGCGGACGTTTTTCGATCATCAACTGGTGGACCTCGGCGGCTTCACCAACCTTGAATTCATCAGCCAGGTCGTGCAAGCCGCGGACAACGTGTGGCTCGTCTGCGACCCGAACGTGGCGTCGGCAGTGTCGGCTGTCGAACTGCTCGAAGGAATACGCGAACATGACGCGCAGTCGCAGACAGATGCACCGCAAAAAATGCATCTGGTCGTGAACAAGTTCGACGCGACGCTGCATTTCGGCGCCGACCAGATCGCCGAGCGGCTGGGCTTGCCGTTGCTTGCAGTGTTGCCCTCGCGCACGCAGGCGCTGGGGCGAGCCGTGAACCAGGGACAATTGCTCGCGGATATTGCCGAGCGCGATCCGTACGTGCGGGCGCTAGATGGTCTGCTCGCGCGTCTTGGCGGCGGCAAAGCGCCGGAAGCGGGTGCGCCAGGGTCTGTACCGGAGAGCGCAACACCCGTTGCGTCCACCGACGCGGCGAGCAGCGTCAAGCGGTTCCTTTCCACTTTTAAAAAGCGGTCATAGAAGATGGCAAAAGACATCGAATTCGCCGACGACGCCACTTCGTTTGCGCACACGCAGCAGTTCCAGGACATCAAGCACGCGGCCCACGAACATCTGCTTACGCGCATCGAGGAACTCGGCGCAGAGTTCGGACGATGGTCGCGTCAGGCGATCCAACAGTTTGTCGACCTCGAGATAGATGGCTTCGTGCGCATGCGGCGCATTCCGTTGAACGAAAGCGAAGTGCGTCTGGTTGGCGAGGCGTTGACGAAGGAACTCGCGGGTTTCGGGCCGATCGAGGATCTGCTCGCGGACCCCGCCGTCGAGGACATTCTGATCAACGGCTTTGACGATGTCTATGTATCGCGTCACGGCATGCTCGCTAAAATCCCCGTGCGGTTTGCCGACAACGCGCATCTGCTGCGCATCGTGCGGCGGATTCTGGCGCCTATCGGGCGGCGGCTGGATGAATCGAACCCAATGGTCGATGCACGCCTGCCCGACGGTGGACGCGTGAACGTGGTGATCGAGCCGTTGTCGCTGGACGGACCAGTTGTATCGATACGCAAGTTTCGCCGCGATCCATTGCGCCCTGACGATCTGCTTGCCAACGGCACGTTCAATCAGGAGATCAGCGGTTTGCTCGACGCAGCAGTCGCCGCACGATGCAACGTGCTGGTCTCGGGCGGAACGAGTTCGGGCAAGACGTCCTTGCTCAACGCACTTGCATTCTTCATTCCAAAGCATGAACGCGTGGTGACGATCGAGGACACGGCAGAACTCTCGCTCAATCATCCGCATGTGGTGCGCCTCGAAAGCCGGCCCGGCGGGTTCGACGGCGCGGGCGTGGTGTCGATCCGCGACCTCTTGCGCAACACGTTGCGGATGCGGCCGGACAGGATCATCGTGGGTGAAGTGCGCGGCGGCGAAGTGCTCGAAATGCTCCAGGCGATGAACACCGGCCACGACGGTTCCATGGGCACCGTGCACGCAAGTTCGGCGCGTGAATGTCTTTACCGGCTGGAGATGCTGGCGGGGTTCGCCGGTTTTCAGGGCACCGAATCGAGCTTGCGCCGGCAGATCGCGAACGCGATCGACTTCATTGTGCAGATTGGCCGGCTTTCCAACGGGCGCAGACGGATCCTGTCGGTCACCGAGGTTACAGGGCTTTCCGACAACATTGTCGCGACGCAGGAGTTGTACAGATACGAACCCGTCTTGCTCGAAGGCGGCGAGGAACAGGACAACTGGGTGTCGCTCGGCATTCATCCGAGTTCGCCGAAGCTCGCGAAGTACCGGCAGGCGCTCGGCAACGACATGCGCGAACGCGACGGTTTCAACGACGGGTTTGGCCGCGGTTTCGGACGCTCGGGCGGGGGCTTCAATGTCTAGCGGTATCGGCTTCGTGCTGATGGTCGCGCTGTTGTGCGCAGCGGGCGGGTTGTTGCTGTGGCAGCGCTCGCAGGACTCGCGTAATCGCGCGATGACGGACCAGTTCGTCGGCCGGCGTGTGGCCTCCGTACAAGGCGTCATGCAGCCGTCCAATGCGCCGCCGGCTCAGCGGCCGCGTGTCAATGCACCGCCCACGATGCCCTCGCGGAGCGTGCCGCGTGGCCTTCGTGAACACGTAAAGCATCAGCGCGAGCGTTGGATGTATGCGTCCGGCAACCTGATGAGCCGCGCGGGCGTTGCGAATCCACGTGTGCTTTTCCTGATCGCGGGTACTGTGTTCGTGGCCGGCGCGATCACTATTGGCTTGAGAACGAATTGGCTTTTGGGAGCGGGGTTTGTCGTTGTCAGCGGCGTGTGTCTTTACACGGCGCTTTCGTGGCGCGCGCAAAAACGCTACCAGCGCATTGCGCGCCAATTGCCTGTTTTCCTCGATGGCATCGTGCGCCTGATCATCATCGGCAACAGCGTGCCGGCCTCGTTCCAGGCGGCGCTCACCACGACCGATACACCCTTGCGGGAATGCCTTGATCGCGTATCGCGCATGCTGCGCTCCGGCGTGGACATCGATGTCGCGCTCAAGCACGTGGCGCTCGTCTACCGCGTCCGCGAACTCGAGCTGGTCGGCTCTGTGCTGAGGGTGTCGGTGCGTTATGGCGGGCGCTCCGACGTCATGCTCGACCGCATGGCCGCGCTGATGCGCGATCTCGAGCAAGCCGAACGCGAACTGGTTGCGCTCACCACCGAGACACGTTTGTCGTCATGGGTGCTTGGCTTGCTGCCGGTTGTGGTCGGCGGCTTCGTGATCGTGTCCAACCCGTCGTACTTCGCCGCAATGTGGGCTGATCCCGTCGGCCAGCGCCTGGTGTTCGTCGCAATTGGACTGCAGTTGCTTGGCGTTTTCCTGCTTTATTCGCTTGCACGGCTGAAGGATTGACATGGACGCAGACTCATTCTTCGTTGTTGCGCTGATGTGCGGTTCGGCAGCTTGTGCGCTGATCGGACTGCTCGTGTTCGCCGGTCTCGGCCGTAATCGCCGCAGCGTGCGCACCCTCGACCATGCGCTCGACCAGCGCGCCGCAAGCGCGGCTGCTGCACGCGCAGCCACGCCTGCATCGAATGAAAGGAAGGATCCCAAAGTATCTGGCGAAACGGACAAATCACGGCTTACGAGCCTCGACCGGATAGTACAGACGCTGAGCCGAACCGCTGCGCGATGGCTTGACACGCCGCTCGGAAAAATCGTGGTTGCCGATGAAGATCGCCGCTTGCTCGAACGCTGCGGTTTCCTCGACAACACCGCACGCGCGCGCTTTTTCGCGGCGCGGATCGGATGTTCTGTGGTGTTGCCGCTGATTATGGTCATCTGGCGCAGCGGCGAGCCGCGCGTCGCGTTGTGGGTGTTTGGCGCGCTTGCCACGGGGTTCATGCTGCCGAAGTGGCTCATCCGGCGTCGCGCAAAGGCGCGTCAGCGCGCGGTCGTCGGCGAGTTGCCGATGTTCGTGGACCTGTTGCGCCTGCTGCAGGGCGTGGGACTTTCGCTGGATCAGACCCTGCAGGTCATGATCAGTGACTTTGCGACTGTGCTGCCGGTGTTATCGACGGAACTGGCGCTCGCGCATCGGCAATTCAACACGGGACGCACGCGCGAGCAATCGCTGAACCGTCTTTCCACCAGCTATGAAAACGACGACCTGACGGCCGTGATGCGTCTCGTGATCCAGGTCGATAAACACGGGGGCGCCGTTCAGGAGCCACTGCGCCAGTTCGGCGACCGGTTGCGCGAATCGCGCCGGGCGACATTGCGGGAACGCATCGGAGCGCTGACGGTGAAGATGACCGGCGTCATGGTCGTGACTTTGCTGCCCGCGCTGTTGATCATCACCGCGGGGCCGGGGTTCATTGCTGTGTTCCACTCGCTGTCCACGCTGCACAAATGACGTCGAATGACGTTGAAGAGAGTGAGTCATGAGAAATGCTGCAATCGTATTGATGGTTCTTGCAAGTGGCGGTTTGGCCGCTTTGGGTGGCTGCGCGTCGAAGATCGACAGCGGATATGGCGTCGGCATCCAGGCTGAACGCGAGGCTGCAGTGCGTCAGTCACAACAGAAGCAGGATGCGCCCGATACACCCGGCATGTATCTCGCGCTGATCGACAAGATGCAGTCGCAAGGATTGTTTTATGCATCGCTGGCGCATATCGATGCGTACGAAAGACAATATGGTTCCACCCCCGATACCATCTTGCTGCGCGCCGACGCCTTGCGCCAGACCGGCCAGTCGCAAGCCAGCGCCGATGCCTATACGAAGCTCATCAATACGCCGCTTGCGGCTCGCGGATATCGTGGACTGGGTCTGCTTGCGGGAAGCGCGGGCGACTTCAGTAAGGCATCCGAATCTCTCGATGCCGCATCGCGCCTCGAACCGACCGATGCGCTCACGCTTTCCGATCTCGCGTATGCACGCCTGTGTCTCGGCGATATCGCCGGCGCCCGTGTGCCGCTGATGAAAGCCGCTGAGCTTGCGCAGAACAACCCGAAGATCCTGAGCAACGTTGCGTTGTTTCTATTGGTCGACGGACAGCCGGCCGCAGCCCAAGGTCTGATCGCACAACAGAAATTTTCGCCGGAAGTACAGCAGGCGATTCGCACCGATGCCCAGCGGATCACCGCAGCTTCCACACAGGCGTCGCGAGCACGCGTCGCGGCGGTGGCTGCCGCGACGACCGAGCGCGCGCGCGTGCCGGTATCGAACGCGCCGCAGACGGTCGATTCGCTGCTTCATGCGCAATTGCCGCTGACGCAGACGCTGGGCGGCCAGGCATTCGGTCAATCTGGCGCGACGGCGGCGATCCAGCCGCAACTCGTTGCGCGTTAAGGGGAAGCTTATGAACAGGATTCGATCGATGCGCAATAACGCGATCATGATTGCGATCGCAATCTGCGTGTTGCCGTTTGCGTCACCCGTTCTGGCACAGACGCAAGTTCAAACGCCTTTGACCGCGCAAGCGCAAGCGCAATCGCAGGCACAACCGCAGTACGAGACTGTTGCGCGGCCGCCCGTCATGGAGCAGCCAGTCGAGGCGCCTGTGACGCGCATAGGCGATTCAACTGTCGCGTGGCTCGCAATGCAGCGTCAGGGCCGCCTTGCGGCGCCCGCACAGCCCATGCTCGGCGTCGAGGCCGATGCCGCGTTTCGCCGATACCTCAAGTCATTCGATCATCCGATTCCGGCGCAACTGAATTCGTCGGTGGGCGAGGTGGGTGCTGGATCGGGTGGCGGAGCACAGAACTGACATGCGCCGCTCATCGATAACAACCGGACCCGTATCCCGCCGCCGTCAGCGCGGGATTGCGAGCGTCATCGCCTCGATCTGGCTGGTCGCAGCGGTCATCTTGCTGGGCGTTATCGATATTGGCAACGTGTTCTATCAACGACGCCTGTTGCAGGGCGTGGCGGATCTGGCGGCGAGCGCAGGCGTGCAGGTTATCGATGACGCCTGTTCGAGGGCTCCGGCAACCGCTGCGGGAAGCGCCGGTGCAAACGGCTTCACGGCCTCGGGAACGAGCAATACGATCACGACGACATGCGGCCGTTGGGACTCGACGCTCTACGCCGGACCGACCTACTTCGCTGCAGCCGGTACGCCCGCGAACGCGGTACAGGTCACCGTGGCGAAGCAAGTGCCGTACTTCTTTGCCGGACCGGGACGCATGGTCACGGCGACAGCGACCGCGCAGGCCATCAACGTGGGCGCGTTCAGTATTGGCACGACTACGGCAAGCGTCGATCCAACAGTCATCACCGGCTTGTTGAACTCCATGCTGGGGACGAATATCAACTCGTTGCAGATATCGGCGGCGGGCTATGCGGGGCTTGCGCAATCGCGGATCGAAATCGGCGACCTGGTAACGGCGGCGGGCGTCGGCACCGTGAATCAGTTGCTCGCACTGAATCTCACCGCGGCCCAGATCGCCAAGTTGACGCTCACCGCATTGCAGAATACCCATGTGCTGAACGCGAATTTGTCGGCGGCGGTGGGCGCGTTGCAGACCATTGTCAACGCGAACATCCAGGGTTCGGGGACGTTGGCGATAGGCGCGGTAAACGGCTCGGCGGGGCTGCTGCAAATCGGTCTAGCCGATACACAATCCGCCTTGCACGCCACCATCAGTCCGTTCGATGCGTTGATGGTCACCGCCGAGGTTGCGCAAGCGGGGAAGGCGGCTATCAATGTGGGAACCGCGCTCAACCTGGGCGTGGCGACTGCGTCGCTGCAGGTCCAGATCATCCAGCCGCCGGTGCTGGCGGTCGGCGAGGCCGGCAAGACGCCGGCTGGCGCGTGGCGCACGGTGGCCAGTTCGGGACAGTTGCTGGCGTCCATAAAAGTCTCCCTCGGCCAGGTGCCGGCGCTTGCCGCCCTCGGATTGGGCTCACCAGCCCTTTATCTGCCTGTGAACATTGCCGTGGCGCCGGGACAAGCCTGGCTGGTTTCAACACAATGTGCCTCGACGCAGGCGGCAAGCAATTCGGTGGTTGGTGTCCAGACTGGTATCGCGCAGGTTTGCGTGGGGGATTCGATCACCAATCCTTTCGCAGCGACACCGTTTAGTTGTTCGCCCGCGACGTTGATCAACGTATTTAATGTATTGACCATCACGACTGCGGCAGGTCTTCCGGCGACAGTGCCGGCATCGAGTGCTGTGAACATGACGTTCGACGGTATTTCCGGAAACACTGACGACTATCAGACGACCAATTCGAACCAGGTAGGGGGCGTGTTATACAACGCAACGCTCGGCCTGGCGACACAGCTTTCCAGCCCGACCGGTTTGACGCTTAAAGTGTTCGGCGCTCAGACTCTCCTGGGCTCGGTACTTGGACAGCTTGTTGTCGGCCCGGTCCTGGCCATTCTGTTGCCCTTGCTGAAGCCCGTTTTTAACGCGCTTGACTCCATCCTCACGCCGATACTGCAACTACTCGGCGCACAGATCGGCGTCAGCACCGTTCACGGCTTGCCGCCTGTATGCGGGCAATCGCAACTGCAGTACTGAAGCTTCGCTTCATCGACGCCGATAACCTTATCAAGTACCACACGCATCAAAGCCATGAGATTCGATCAATGAGACCAGCGACAAAAATCGACGACCTCGATATCTATGTGTGGGAAGGCAAGGCGGATATCGTCGAGCAGGTGGTGCGCTGCATGTCGAGTTTCGAAGTCGATGTGATTCGCGCCGACGGCATGTCGATCGCCTCGAGCCAGACGTCGGAGCGCCAGGCGATTGCCATCGTGAGTGTCAGCGTGATCGACACAGGCGCGTTCGCGTTGCGCGACTGGGAAGCGCATCGCGGCATGCCGGTCGTCTGGGTAGGCGCCGCCCCGCGCGAACGCGACGCCGCGGTTTTCCCCACCGACTACTCGCATATCCTGCCGCTCGACTTCACCGGCGCCGAACTGCGCCGCATGGTGGCGAAGCTTGCGCAACAGCTTCGCGCGCATGGCGAAGAGGTTCAGGAATCGAGCGCGCTGATAGCAAACGCCGAGTGCATGCAGACCTTGCTGCGTGAAGTGGAAACCTTCGCCGATTGCGATACCAGCGTCCTCGTGCACGGCGAAACCGGCGTGGGCAAGGAGCGCATTGCGCAGATGCTGCACGAGCGCCACTCGCGTTATTCAGAGGGACCGTTCGTGCCGGTGAACTGCGGTGCCATCCCCGATGGTCTCTTTGAATCCCTTTTCTTCGGTCACGCAAAAGGATCGTTCACAGGCGCCGTGATCGCCCACAAGGGCTACTTCGAACAGGCCGATGGCGGCACGCTGTTCCTCGATGAAATCGGCGACATGCCGCTTTATCAACAGGTCAAATTGCTGCGCGTTCTGGAGGACAGCGCGGTGACGCGCATTGGTTCGGCTACGCCCGCGAAGGTGGATTTCCGGCTGGTCGCGGCGAGCCACAAAAGCTTGCCGCAGCTCGTGAAGGACGGCGAGTTTCGCGCTGACCTTTATTATCGGCTGGCGGTGATCGAGTTGAAGATTCCGTCGCTCGAGGAACGCGGCGCAGTCGACAAGATTGCGTTATTCAAGTCGTTCATTGCACAGGTGGTGGGACAAGAAAAACTCGCGACCTTACCCGAGCTTCCCTACTGGCTCGCTGATGCAGTCGCCGACAGTTATTTTCCCGGCAATGTCCGCGAGTTGCGCAATCTCGCTGAGCGTATCGGCGTGACGGTGCGTCAGGTGGGATCGTGGGATACGGCGCGCCTGCAGCGGCTGCTGGCACTCGCCCGGACCTCGCAGCCGTTGCCGCCGGACCTCAACGCGGAAGTGGTCGTGGACCGCAGCAAGTGGGACATGAACGAGCGCAATCGCGTGCTTGCTGCGCTCGATGCCAACGGCTGGCGCCGGCAGGACACGGCAAGTCATCTTGGTATCAGCCGCAAGGTCCTGTGGGAGAAGATGCGCAAGTTCCAGATCTTCGACGAAGAGCCTGAAACGCGCGCCGTCGACTGATTCAGGCTTTTAACGCAATGCCGCGGTCAACGTCGCGAAGGTGCGTTCATCGGTGCGTTCGAAGTGCAGCGGCGTGACCGACACGCGTCCCGATGCAACCACTGCCGTCTCGCTGTCGGGCGTATTTTCACGCGGGCCGCGCTGGAATCGCAGCCAGTGATATTGCAGTCCGCGCGGATCGGTTTGCGGCAATACATCGATACCCTCCACCAGTCCCACGCCTTGACGCGTAGGCGTGAGCGGACCCGCTGAAGCGGCATCGACATCGGGAAAATTCACGTTGAGGCAAGTGGGTGCATCGTGTGCGGTGGTAGCCAGTTGACTGATCACGCCGGGCGCGAGCGCACGCGATGTATCCCAGCGCACGTTCTCGCGATCGCTGAATGTCTGGCTCAGCGCGATCGACGGCAAACCGAGCAGCAAGCCCGTCATGGCCGCGCCAACCGTGCCGGAGAACATGGTTTCCGCACCGAGATTGCCACCGCGGTTGATGCCGGATAGCACGAGCGTAGGCCGCGCATCCCGCATCAGGTGTCGCACGCCCATCACGACGCAATCGCCCGGCGTGCCGAGTACGCCAAAGCGGCGAGGGCCGTGCTGGCTTACACGCAAAGGCGAATGCAGGCTGATGGAATGCGACGTGCCGCTTTGATCGTGCTCGGGCGCGACGACCCACACTTCATCGGCGATTTCCGCTGCGACGGCTTCGAGCACGGCGAGGCCGGGTGCATCGATACCATCGTCGTTGGTCAGCAGGACGCGTTGAATGCGCGGTCGGAATGTAGACGATGAAGTAGACGATGAAGCGGCAGGCATTGCAGATCTCCTTGTCGATTGACGGAAGTACAAGTCAATCGATTATTCCAGAGATCGCGTTGTCGGGTAGCGGGGTGCGTTACTTGATGCCGAGCCCGCGCAGGACGGCGTTGCCGTCTGCGGTCAGGCGAAACTTGGCTTCGCCCGGTTCCGGCGTCACCATTTCCACGTAGCCGTATTCGCTGAGCGAGGCGACATCGGGCGTGGCTGCACGCACATCGATAGGCGCGTGCAGCAGCAACAGCAGCGTGGCAATTTCGTGATGGCTCAATAATCTCTTGATGGCTCGCACTGGAGCCGATGCGTCGCGGAGGTTCATGACGAACTCCTTTCGTTGATGCTTTACGCGTAGTGCTTTGCGGGCGATTTGACTGCAACAGTCATGATGCAAGTGGGGCGAGGGTATCGACGAAGTCTTAGGCGAAACTTAAAACCGAAATAAAGCATGTGACGAATGCTTACCGCCTGAGACGGTGCACGCCTAGAAGTGATAGTCCGGGTTCTTCGGATTGAAGGTGTCCTCGTCGAAAACCTTCGGCGCGATGTTCTGGAAAACGATGCTTTCGAAGACATTGCCGTCGTTATCGAAGGATTCGGCGGTGCGGAAATACGGCCTTCTCAGGTCGAGTCCGAGCACCTCTTTTTTCGCATAGAACTGTGGCTGACCCGATGGCGTTTCGTAAGTGAATGCCACCACGCGCGCGCCGTCGATAGTCTTCACCTCGATATTGTTCGCTCGGGTCACGCCCGCTTCGGCGAACTTCTTGCCTTCTGCCAGGAACTGCTGCGTGATGAATTCGGTGCCGAGGTCGCGAATGGAATGACGTGATTGCGAGCGCGCGAGCGACCCGTCGAGTGCAGTCCAGAGCGTCATGACGTTGAGAATGCCGCCGAGGTGGCCGAGCATTTCGTCGGGGCGCGTGGTTTCGTCGTAGAGGATTTCCTGGCCCGCGTGGTCGCCGTCGGGCAGCCATTTGGCGTAGACGCGCATGGGGTCGCGCGTGACACGCACGAGCATGTGATCGGGCTGGTCGGGCCATCTTCCCTCGATGCGCTCGCGCCGCAGCATGGTGAACTCATACGACGGGTACCCGTTCGGACCTTCCTTCAGATAACGCGGCAACGCAAGCGGATCGAGCGATTGAAACAAAGACACCAGCGCCGTGTCGCTCATTTTCGCGAGCATGCCGGATAGCGCCGCGCGTCTCAGCCAGCGGACCTGCCGATCGAGTGAAAGCTTTCCGACCTGCGATGCCGGCGTTTTCGGCGGTTCGGCCGTGGCGTTGGCGGAAAGCGCAGGCCCGGCGGCAGATGTGGCGGCGGAGGTGGGGAGAGACGGCGTGGCCGTGTTGGCGGCAGAAGCCGCGCTGGCGGGTTCCTGGGCGCCGGCCGGTCCTGACATGGCCGCGCTCAGCGCGAAGGCGCCCAGCACGCTCCACACGCCTGTAGCCGTGTGATTCGATAACACGCGCGGGCGACGCTGTCGTACTCGATGCATGAGATTCTCCGTGGTCCAATCGTTCGGCGTTCGGCGTTCTGGCTGTTGGCTGCTTCGGCGTCGTGCGGTTCACGGCGGTTTATTCGCCGGGTATTTATCTGTGACACAACGCTTCGGAGCGCCCGAAATTCCACGGAGCAGCACTTTATGTGCTTGGGCGCTGCAAGGCCCTGTTTCTGACGGTCATCGTTCGAGGATTGCGACCACGCCCTGGCCGCCCGCGGCGCAAATCGATATCAGGCCGCGCGTGGTTGCGCCGGGCCTATCCGGCTCGCCCGCGAGCATCTTTGCAAGCGCGCCCACGATTCGTCCACCCGTGGCGGCAAACGGATGACCTGCCGCCAGCGACCCGCCGTTCACGTTCATTCGCGACCGGTCGATCGAACCAAAAGGGCCGTCGAGACCGAGCTGCGTGCAGCAGTATTCATCGTCTTCCCATGCCTTGAGCGTACACAGTACTTGCGCGGCGAAAGCTTCGTGGATTTCATAGAAGCTGAAGTCCGCGAGGCCGAGTCCCGCGCGTTCGAGCATACGCGGAACCGCATAGGCAGGCGCCATCAACAAGCCTTCCTTCTTGTCGATGAAATCGACGGCCGCCGTTTCCGAGTAAGTGAAATACGCGAGCACGGGCAAGTTGCGCGCGGCAGCCCATTCGTCGGATGCGAGCAGGACGGCCGACGCGCCATCGGTGAGCGGCGTGGAATTGCCGGCAGTGAGCGTGCCGGCATCACGATCGAAGACAGGTCTGAGCGCGGCTAAGCGATCAAGCGTGAGATCGTGCCGCAGGATGTTGTCGCGCGAGAGGCCCTTGTAGGGCGTCATGAGATCGTTGAAGAAACCGCGCTCGTAAGCGGCGGAGAGTTTGCGATGACTCTCGAGCGCAAGTTCGTCCTGCGCCTCGCGGGGTATCTTCCAGCGCTTTGCCATCAGTTCGCAATGCTCGCCCATCGACAAACCCGTGCGCGGTTCGCTGTTGCGCGGCAACGCGGGTTTCACCAGCATGCCCGGCCGCAGCTTCGCAAGCGCGCTCATGCGCTGCGCCGCCGACTTGCTGCGGTTGGCTTCCAGCAAGATCTTGCGCATCCGTTCGTTGACGCCGATAGGCGCGTCGGACGTCGTATCGACACCGCCTGCAATGCCTGCATCGATGTGTCCAAGCGCGATCTTGTTCGCAACCAGGATGGCAGTTTCGAGGCCCGTGCCGCATGCCTGGCTGACATCGTACGTGGGCGTCTCCTTCGCGAGCGTGGTTGAGAGCACGGCTTCGCGCGTGAGGTTGAAGTCGCGCGAGTGCTTGACGACCGCGCCCGCCGCGACTTCGCCCAGGCGCAGGCCATGGAGGTCGTATCGATCAACGAGCCCTTGCAGCGCGAAGCTCAGCATGTCCTGATTCGATGCCGCCGCATACGCCGTGTTCGAGCGCGCAAACGGAATCCGGTTGCTGCCGATGATCGCCACGCGACGCACAGCGGGAAGGGCGCTCGTAGTCATGACAATTCCCAATCGAAGCGGCCGCGCAGATGCAGCCTTTCGCCGGCAAGATCGCGGACTTCGAAGTCGCGCGCCGCGGTCGATGATGCCGCGGTCCACAGCGTGGTTTCGGCGGGCAGGAAAATGGGCGACTTGAACTCGCCGCTTATATTTGCAGAACCAAGTTGCTTGCAGGGCTGCAACGCCGCGACGGTTCGGCCAAGCGTCCACATCCCATGAGCGATGGCGCGCGGGAAGCCGAAGGCTTTTGCGGTGAGTGCATGCAGATGGACGGGATTGAAGTCGCCGGATGCCTTCGCGTAGTCACGCCCGAGTTGCGCGGGCAGTTGCCAGCGTGCTTCACGTGTCAGCACGGGCGCTTCGATGCCGGATGCTTCCGCAACGGGAGCACCGCTCGCACCGCCCGCACGATTGGCCACGCCACGCTTCAGATAAATGCTGTCGGCGTCCCACACCGCTTCGCCACCTCTATAGATACGCGTATGCAGCGTGAAGGCCTGGCCTTTGTCGTGCGGTACGAGCGCGCCGCTTTCCACTTCAATGCGCAGCGTCTGTCCAGAATGCAAGGTACGTCGCATATGCACCGTATTCGATATATGCACGAGGCCGATTGCGGGCCACGGAAACGCGGTATCGGTGAGCAGCATCAGATGCAGCGGGAACGCCATCACGTGCGGGAACGTGGGCGGCACGCCATGTTCGGGAATGAATCCGCACACGCGCGCATACCGGCCGATCTGCTCGGGATCGAGCGGCACCTTGGGCCGCACGAGCCGAAGCGAGGGCAACTCTGCCGCGCCGACGCCACGCTTGAAGATGCCTTGCAACGCGCGGCCGTAGAGTTTCGCCGGCGGCGGCAAGGTGTCCACGATCACCGTGCGCATGCGCGCCGCGCCTGACGCAAGCATCATGTTCACGCTCCGATCAGGCTTTGACCGCATACGCGCACGACGTTGCCGGTAATGCCGCTCGATGCCGGGCTCGCAAGCCACGCGATCGTCTCGGCGACATCGACAGGCAAGCCGCCCTGGCTCATCGAATTCATGCGCCGTCCCGCTTCCCGAAGCCCCAGCGGAATCTTCGCGGTCATATGCGTTTCGATAAACCCCGGCGCTACCGCGTTGATCGTGATGCCTCGCGCAGCGAGGAGCTTCGCCATCCCTTGCACGCGGCCGATCACGCCGGCCTTCGAGGTCGCATAGTTCGTCTGGCCGAGGTTGCCGGCGATGCCGCTTATCGACGATACGCCTATGATCCTGCCGCCCATATGCAGCACATCCTTTTCGAGCAGCGCTTCATCGATACGTTCCTGCGCCGACAGGTTCACGTCGATCACGCTGTCCCACGCAGCCCCGGTCATCTTCGCGATGGTCTTGTCGCGGGTGATGCCGGCGTTATGCACGACGATATCGATACCGCCGAACGCCGCCAGCGCGGCCGAGATCGTGGCAGGCGCGTCAGGCGCGGCGATATCTGCAAGCAGCGCCGTATGCGCGCCCTGCGACGGCCACGCATCTTCCAGCGCGAGCATGGTCTGGTCGAGCGCATCCTGCGCCTCGGCTACATCGAGCCCGATCACATGCGCGCCGCGTTCGGCCAGCACATGCGCGATCGCTGCCCCGATGCCGCGCGCCGCGCCCGTCACCAGCGCACGCTTGGCCGCCAAAGGCTGATTCCAGTCTGCGGGTGGCGAAGCGGGCGTCGCATCGATACGAATGACTTGTCCCGATACATACGCCGAGCGCGGCGACAGCAGGAAGCGCAACGCACCTTCCATGTTGCCGCCGGGTTCCACCTGCACGAGATTCGACGAGATGCCGCCACGCGCCTCCTTGCCAAGCGAACGCGTCAGGCCTTCCAGGGCGCGCTGCGCCGTCCACATCTTCGGGGACGCGCACGATTCCGGCGGCAATCCGAGCACGATGATGCGGCCGCTTTTTGCCACGGACCGGATGGCATCGTGGAAGAAGCCGTAGAGAGCATGCAAGTGCGTGCTGTCGGCCATGCCCGTGGCATCGAAGATGAGCGCTTGTACGCGATCGTTCGGCGGCGCATCGGGCGAACGCGGTTCGAAGCGGCCGCTCATTGCGTTATGGCGTGCCGCCACTGGCAGCCAGCTCAACGCGCTTTCATGCGCAACACTCGTCATGCCGACAGAACCCAGCAGCGTCATCAACGGCTCGAACAACGTAGGCGATGGCCCCGCGCCAATTGCTGCGATCCCGCCGAATTCCGCGCGGCCTTGCGCATGCCGCCGCAGCACTTCCGGCCGGGGCAGCCCGATGGAACGCGCGACGCTCGCGCCGAACGGTTTGTTGACGAAGTCGAGATAACGGTCTGTCATCACTGCCTGATGTGCGCCTGGGCGCGTGCATTAAGGTGTATCAAGTGCTTTAGATGCATTCGGGATCATGCCGGGATTGCCTCCGGCTCGTTCGCGAGCGCCTCATGGCGTTTTTGCAACGCATCGAGCATACCGAAATCCGCTCCGAAGTCGTCCACCTTCACGACTTCCACTCCGTAACGCGCGTAGTCGGAGAGTACCTGAGCTTCTTCTGAATCGATAAAACCCTTCGCTTGGCAATCTGCCGCCCAGGCATCGAGGTCGGGCAGGCTTTGGGGCATCGGCGGAATGTGTTTTGATTTGACCGCGTCGCGCAGCTTGAGCTCGATCTGAGCGTATCGCGGATTGAGCGCGAACATCAGCTCGCCGTAACCAATCGGGTCGACGCTCGCATCAGGCGCATATGAGTCCGCAATCAGGCGTTCGCGCGCCTCGCCGGGCGTGGTCATCAACTCGGCAATCAGTGTTCCGAGCCGGTCGCCCGGCACGCGATGCGGCAGGCCGAACGGGAACGCGAGCACGCGCACGAGGCCTGCGGCGACGCGGTTCGGGTAGTTTGACAACACGGCATCGAAAGCAGATTGCGCCTGATGCAGCGCATCTTCGACGCCCCATCGCACGAGCGGGAGATCGGCGTCGCGGCGGCCGTCGTCTTCGAAACGCTTGAGCGTCGCCGAGATCAGGTAAAGCTGCGAAAGGATATCGCCGAGTCTTGCCGACAAACGCTCGCGCCGCTTCAGTTCGCCGCCGAGCACGAACATCGAGACATCTGCGAGCAGGGCAAACGCCGTCGCCATGCGTGTGGATGCGCGGTAGTAGGGCACAAGACGTGCATCGGCGCGGGCGGGTTTCGGAATCAGCACGCTGCCGCCCAGCGCGAATACAAGGCTGCGAACCATGTTCGATGCGGTGAAACTGGCGTGGCCGAAGAAGGCGTTATCGAAATCGCGCAGGCCTTTGGCCCGGTCCGAATCCCGTGTTGCGGCCATCTCCCTGAGCACGTACGGATGACAACGTATCGCGCCCTGACCGAAGATGATCAGGCTGCGCGTGAGAATGTTCGCGCCTTCCACGGTGATGGAGATGGGCACTTGCTGATAAGCGCGAGCCAGGAAATTAGATGGCCCCATGCAGATGCCTTTTCCTGCGACCACGTCCATGCCGTCGTTGATGACTTTGCGCGCGCGTTCGGTGATGTGATATTTCGCGATCGCCGATATCACCGACGGTTTCTCGCCCAGATCCACCGCTTGCGCCGACAAGCGCCGTGCCGCGTCCATCACATAAAGGTTGCCGCCCATGCGTCCGAGCGCTTCCTGCACCCCCTCGAACTTGCCGATCGCAGTACGGAACTGCCGGCGCACCGCCGAATACGCGCCCGTCCCGCGGACAGCGAGCTTGGCCATCCCGACATTCGACGACGGCAGCGAAATCGCCCGTCCGGCCGCAAGACATTCCATCAGCATGCGCCAGCCGTTGCCCACTTGATCGCGTCCGCCAATGACCCAGTCCATCGGGATGAACACCTCGTGGCCCCAGTTCGGCCCGTTCTGGAACACCGCATTCAGGGGCCAGTGACGACGCCCGATGTTGACTCCGGGATGCTTGGTCGGGATGAGCGCGCAGGTGATGCCGGGTTCGTCGGCGGGGCCAAGAAGATGGTCGGGATCGAGCGCACGAAACGCAAGACCGAGTACGGTTGCGATGGGCCCAAGCGTGATGTAACGCTTTTCCCAGGTCACCCGGAAGCCGTGCGTCTCGCGGCCTTCGAACACACCCTTGCACACGATGCCGATATCCGGAATCGCAGCCGCGTCCGATCCCGCATAAGGACTGGTGAGCGCGAAGCAGGGGATTTCATCGCCACGCGCCAGACGCGGCAGATAGTGGTCCTTTTGCGCTTGCGTGCCGTAGTGCATCAGCAGCTCGGCAGGTCCGAGCGAGTTCGGCACCATCACGGAAACGGCGGCCGCCGAGCAACGCGTGGCGAGCTTCATGATCACTTGTGAATGGGCATAGGCGGAGAACTGCTTGCCGCCGTACTGCTTCGGAATGATCATGCCGAGAAACCCTTTCGACTTGATGAAATCCCACGCCTCTGGCGAGAGATCCTGCCAGACGGCAGTGGTTTCCCAGTCGTTGGCGATATCGCAGAGCTGGGTGCATTCCCCTTCGATGAAATCGCGTTCTTCCGCCGTCAAGACCGGCGCGCCGGTTTCAAGCAGCGTGTCCCACTTGGGGCGTCCCGAGAACAGCGCCGCGTCCCACCAGACCGTTCCCGCTTCAATGGCGTCGCGTTCGGTCGGGGACATCTGCGGGAGGATCTTGCGGAAGAGATCGAAGATGGATCGGGTCAGGATCACGCGGCGCAGCGGCTTGATTGCGAGTATCAACGCGGGCACCACAAAAACGATGGCGAGAAGCGTGGTGACAACCGGCCCGGCGATGCCGGCGAGCCATCCGGCCGCGATCCAGATCAAGGCCCACACGAGCCATGCGGTCGCTGGCGCCTGGATATAGATCAACGCGCCGCTCACGATGAACAATGCAATCACGAAGCTGGCTGTCATGAAGACCTCTCCTGATGATGTCCGATGCCCGGGTCACGCGGTGACGACGGAGAACCAGTGTGCCAGTGCGCCAAATACACATTCATCAGCACATTGTGTACCCGTCTCTCGGTCCGCGTTTCATGCCAACGCTGGTTGCGTTTCCTTCGTATCGATCGGCGCCGCGTTGCATTCGGCGAACATCGACTGGAACGGACACATCTCGCGTGTCACGGCTTGCGGCGCCTTGAGCGCCGCCACCATGATGAGCGCAAGACGTCCTATTAATTGCGGATCTTCGAGGCGCCGCCCCTGCGTAAAGTCATCGATCAGGCTGTTCGTGTCGGCACCAGCGAGAATGCCCGATAGCGATCCAATGCAGAAGTGCAACCGCCAGCCGAGTTCTTCGCGCGGCAAGTGTGGCAGCACGCTCTGGAAGGCGCAGAAGAAACGTTCGGCGACGTCGGTGTACATCGTGCGCAGGTAAGCTCGAATGAACGGCGACGGGTCCGTGTACGCGCGTCCGAGCAGACGCAGCAACGCCGGGCCGCTTCTCTCAGGGCAACGCGACTGCTGCAGCGCCGGAATGAACATCGCGCCGAGAATGTGTTCGCATGTGAGTTGCGCGCCGTGCATCGACTGGAAGCGTTCAAGCAACACGAGGCGATTGCGGTTAAGACCGTCGAGACGCCGCGTCAGCATGGCGTGGATCAGCGCGTCCTTGCCGCCGAAGTGGTAGTTCACTGCAGCAAGGTTCGCGTTTGCGCGCGCCGTGATATGGCGCAATGACATGGCCTCGTAGCCCGAGTCGATGTACTGCGCTTCGGCTGCATCGAGCAGTCGGGTCTTGGTGTCGGCGGGGCGGATGGACGGGATGGAACGACTGGGCACTGGCGTCTCCGGAATAGTTTTGGCCTCTGATTGAAACGGGCGTTTAACCGAAGATAAAAACCTTTGGCCGGATGGACAAGCCATTTAATGGAGCGTGCTCTCTAGAAAGAGAACGATCGTGCGGCGAAGGGGAGCGGAAAGCGGGGTGCCGGACGGCACCCCGGAAGGAGCTGGAAGCCTTATGGAAGCCTATAAGGAAGCTTAAGTGGAAGCGCGTGCCACTACCTGCTCGGCGGATTCGGTCATGTCGATACCTCGCCTTTCGCGGCTGAAGAAAATCAGCGCAGCGATCACCACGGCGACCGTGCCGCCAACGAGCGCCATTGCGAGTCCATAGTTATCCCCGTTCTTGACGGCAATCGACGCCTGCATGGTCGCATTCACCGATGCCAGCAAGTTCCCCAGTTGATAGATGAGTCCAGGGAAGGTGGCGCGGATTTCGTCGGGGGAGATCTCGTTCAAATGAACGGGGATGACACCCCACGCGCCCTGCACCGATATCTGCATGAGAAATGCGCCGGCCGCGAGCGCAACCGGACCGCTCGAGAACGCCCACAGCGGCAATACCGGCAATGCGATCAGCGCGGCGATGAAAATTGCCCAGCGACGCCCGATTTTTTCGGACATCGACCCAAAGAAGAGGCCGCCGCAAATCGCGCCGATATTCAGGACGATGGTGATCAGCGAAACCGTATGGGGATCGAAGTGATGTTGCTCGCGCAGGAAGGTGGGGTAAAGATCCTGGGTGCCGTGCGAAAAGAAATTGAATGCCGTCATCAGGATGATGGAATAGACGGACAGTTGCCAGTTTTGCTTGAGCGTCTTCAGCAAACTTGGCCGAGGCCGCTTCTCCATCGCTTTCCATGCGGGCGATTCAGGTACATGCGCACGCACGTAAAGGACCAGGAGAGCCGGGGCCACGCCGATGAAAAACATGCCGCGCCAGCCGACATATTGATAGGCAACGCCGAACACGATCGAGGCCAGCAAATAACCGCTTGGATATCCCGCTTGCAAGAGGCCGGAAACGAATCCGCGCGCTTTGGTCGGCACCGTTTCCATGGTGAGGGCAGAACCTACACCCCATTCGCCGCCCATTGCAATGCCGAACAGCGAACGCAGTACCAGCAGCGTGAAGAGGTTTGGAGAGAAGCCGGACAATAACTCGAGCAGTGAATAGATCGCGATGTTTATCATCAGCGTGGGACGGCGGCCGTATTTATCAGCGAGACGGCCAAAGATCAATGCGCCTATGGGACGCATTGCGAGCGTCAAGGTAATCGCGAATGCGACCTCCGGAATCTTTGTATGAAACTCGGCGGCAATATCTTTCAGTATGAAAACCATCAGGAAGAAATCGAAGGCGTCGAGTGTCCAGCCCAAATAGGCCGCTATCGTCACGTTCCTTTGTTCTCGCGTCCAGCTCATTGCCGTATTCCCCTATTCGCATAATCTAATTAAAAGAACGACGAGGCCGCGCTCTCCTTTGCGCCGCGCCGCATAAGGCGCCCGGCTTGCGTCGGCACGAGGAAGTGTACGCCGCTGTTTAAGCGGATGCTTGAAACGATCGGCCGGATTGGTATTAACCCCGCTAATTCTGTGAGCGGGATGCACTGCGGGGCAATCGGATGGCTTTCGAGGTATTCAGCGGTTTAAATATAATGAAAGTATTTTGAATTGATTTTGTATTAATCAATACATCCAAGCCGCTCTCAACCAGCGCGACGAACTTCTGGACATCGACCTGGACGATCTTGAATCGCTGATGCGCGACACGCAAATGCTCGCGTACGCGCGCTCGTTTCGCGAACTGGCGTGTGCGGACATCATGTCTAGCCCCGTTCTCACGGCCGTGGCGTCTGCGCCCGCGACGTCTGCCCGGGACTTGCTCAAGCGCCACGATGTCAAGGCGCTCCCGGTGATCGATGACGCAGATCGGGTCATCGGTATCGTGACGCGCTCGGATTTGATGGACAAGTACAGTGCCGCCACCGCCTTCGACGTGTCCGAGCAGGCCGCACAAAGCAAAGGCGTCACGCCACTGCAGTACTTGCTGCTGCTTCACATCAAGGGTTATCCGGAGCGCGAATGGGCGACCATTGGCGAGCTGGCGGAACGGCTCCAGGCGCAACATCATGGCGTTGTAGCGTTAGTCTCACGATGCGAAGCGCTGAAGCTCGTCAAGCGGAAGGCCAGCGAGACCGACCGCCGTCAGGTTGAAGTGCACCTGCTCAAGACCGGCGAGAAACTGCTTGCGCGACTGGCGGAGCTGCATCGCGCGGAACTCCGGTCCTTGACGAGTTCGTTTCGTGTCCCGCAGATCGATCTATGAAGCGTCTAACTCCATTCGGTATCGGCGCCTTCGTCGGGGTCTTGCAGCGTCATGCCCGCCGATGGCAACGGCAGCGCCGTTTTGTACCGCACCTGCTTGAGCGCAAAGCTTGACCGAATGTTCGATACCCCTGGAATCTTGGTCAGCCTCTCCACGATAAAACGCTGCAACGCCTGAATGTCCGGCACCATCACGCGCAACAGGTAATCGGCATCACCCGTCATCAGATAGCACTCCATGACCTCGGGCCGTTCGCTGATCGCTTCTTCGAATTGCCGCAGCGCGTCTTCGTCCTGCTTCGCCAGACTCACCTGAATGAATACATTGATGCGCAAGCCGAGCAATTCGGGGTTGAGCAACGTCACCTGCTGCTTGAAAAGGCCCAGTTTTTCGAGCGCGCGAACCCTGTTGAAACATGGCGTCTGCGACAGGTTCACCGCCTGCGCCAGCTCGGCATTGGTAATGCGCGCGTTCTGCTGCAATTGGTTCAGGATCCCGATGTCGATCCGGTCCAGGCGTTTAGGCGATGTCGTCATAACTCGAATATTCTGGGAAAGTGGGACGGCGCAGAATAAATACACTATCCGTAGACCGCCTGAAATGCAAATCAGAGGCACATTCTGTGCAACGGTAGCTAAGCTGTAGTGATATGCAGCGGACTTGTCCCTATCGAAACGCGGAGCCACGCCATGACCGATTTATCCAGCGGAACCGAACATCTGATTTCCATTTCGCGGGGACGCGACGACAGCGATCCGGCCGAAACCGCCGAATGGCTGCAGGCGCTGGACGCGGTCACGGAACACGTCGGCCGTGACCGTGCTCAGTATTTGTACGACCGGCTCGCGGAGCACGCGTTGTCGATCGGAATCGAGTCATCGCGCGCGCGAGTCACGCCTTACACCAACAGCATCCCGCTCGCCGAGCAGCCCCGATATCCGGGCAATCTGGAGATCGAAGAGAAGCTTGCCGCCGCGCTGCGATGGAATGCGCTCGCCATGGTCGTGCGTGCGAACAAGGCATACGGTGAACTGGGCGGCCACATTGCGAGTTATGCATCGGCGGCGGATCTGTTCGAAGTCGGCTTCAACCATTTCTTCCGCGCGGCCGCGCCCGATGCCGGGGAAGGCACGGGTGGCGATCTCGTGTATTTTCAGCCGCATTCGTCGCCCGGCGTTTATGCGCGTGCGTACCTTGAAGGTTTCCTGAGCGAAGAGCATCTCGAGCATTACAGGCAGGAAATCGCGGGGCCGGGGTTGTGTTCATATCCGCATCCGTGGCTCATGCCCGACTTCTGGCAGTTCCCGACTGGTTCCATGGGGATTGGTCCGATCAACTCGATCTATCAAGCGCGCTTCATGCGCTATCTGCACAACCGTGGTCTCGCAAAAACGCAGGACAGAAAGGTTTGGGGCTTTTTCGGCGACGGAGAAATGGACGAGCCCGAGTCGATCGGCGCGTTGTCCCTGGCCTCGCGCGAACAGCTCGACAACCTCGTCTTCGTGATCAACTGCAACCTGCAGCGGCTCGATGGCCCGGTGCGCAGCAATGGCCGCATCATCGATGAACTCGAAGCGCAGTTTATCGGCGCGGGCTGGAACGTGATCAAGGTGCTGTGGGGATCGGACTGGGATGCGCTGTTCGCGCGCGACCAGGGCAACGCGTTGTTGCGTGCATTCGCGCATACCGTCGACGGCCAGTTCCAGACCTTTTCCGCGAACGACGGCGCGTACAACCGCGAACGTTTCTTCGGCCAGAACCCGGAGCTTGCCGCGCTTGCATCGCATTTAAGCGATGAAGACATCGACCGCTTGCGCCGCGGCGGTCACGACGTGCGCAAGCTTCACGCAGCGTACGCGAAGGCGCTTGGGCACCGCGGCCAGCCGACGGTGATTCTCGCGAAGACCATGAAGGGCTTTGGCATGGGGACATCGGGCCAGGGCCGCATGACGACGCACCAGCAAAAGAAGCTCGGCTTCGATGACCTCAAGGCATTTCGCGATCGTTTCCGTTTGCCGCTCTCCGACGCGGATGTCGAGGCGGTGAAGTTCTACAAGCCCGCCGACGACAGCCCCGAGATGCAATATCTCCACGCACGACGTGGATCGCTCGGCGGGTACCTGCCGCGGCGGCGCAGGGTGGCATCGAAGGGATTGGTCGTACCTTCCATTTCGAGCTGGGGCCAGTTCGCGCTCGATGCCGCCGGCAAGGAGATGTCGACGACCATGGCGATCGTGCGCATGTTCGGCAGCCTGATGAAGGACCCGTTGCTCGGTTCGCGCGTGGTACCGGTCGTCGCCGACGAAGCCCGTACCTTCGGCATGGCAAACATGTTCCGCCAGGTCGGCATCTATTCGCCGCTTGGCCAGTTGTATGAGCCGGAAGACCTCGGGTCCATGCTTTATTACCGCGAGGACACGAAGGGGCAGATCCTGGAAGAGGGCATTTCGGAGGCGGGCGCGATGTCGTCGTGGATTGCCGCCGCGACTTCTTACAGCGTGCACGATCTGCCCATGCTGCCGTTCTACATCTACTACTCCATGTTCGGCTTCCAGCGTATTGGCGACATCATCTGGGCAGCAGCTGACCAGCGTGCGCGCGGCTTCCTGATCGGCGCAACGGCGGGCAAGACGACGCTCGGCGGCGAAGGGCTACAGCATCAGGATGGCAGCAGTCATTTGGTGGCATCGACCATACCGAATTGCCGCGCTTACGATCCCGCGTTCGCGTACGAGCTCGTGGCGATTGTCGACGAAGGCATGCGCGAAATGGTCGAGCGCCAGCACGACGTCTTCTACTACATCACGGCGATGAACGAGAACTACGCGCAACCGTCGGTGCCCGGCGGCGATCTCGCGCTTGTGCGCGAGGGGATTCTGAAGGGCATGTATCCGCTCGCGACTGGATCGGACGGTTCGGCGCGGGTGCAATTGCTCGGCGCCGGCGCGATCCTCGGCGAAGTGATCGCGGCGCAGCGGATGTTGCATGAGGACTGGGAGATCGATGCGGCGGTGTGGAGCGTGACGAGTTTCACCGAGCTGCAACGCGATGGTATGGCATCCGAACGATTGGCGCGGCTTGGAGAGGATGTGCCTGCGCCTTACGTCACGACGGCGCTGGGATCGTCGCGCGGTCCGGTGATTGCGGCGACTGATTATGTGCGCGCCGTGCCTGAACTGATTCGTGCATACGTGCCGCGACGTTACGTGGCTCTGGGCACCGATGGTTTCGGTCGCAGCGACACACGTCAGGCGTTGCGCGAATTCTTCGAGGTGGATCGTGCGTCGATCGTCATTGCTGCGCTAAAGGCGCTTGCAGACGAAGGCGAAATCGATATGTCAGTGGTGCGCGCGGCTTCGCAGAAGTATGGGAAAGCGGGTAATGGGCAGGCTGCGCCCTGGCAACGGTAAGCGGCACGATCTAAACAACACTACTGGCTACCCGCTGCGCCGGCGCCGGGCTTCACGCTGCCGTCGGGTTGCGGGACTTCCACGGGCTTGACCTCGACGGGAGCGGTGCCGTTTTCCTTCAAGCCGAGTTTATCGGCGGTCTTGGGCGACACGTCGACGATCCGGTCCTTCACGTAAGGGCCGCGATCCCGGATTTCGACCACCTCGGTTTTGCCGTTTTCCAAATTCGTGACACGGGCCTTGGTGCCTAGCGGCAAAGTCTTGCTCGCGGCGACATTGGATTGGGGGTTCATCGGCGTACCATCAGCCATCTTTTTCGAGTAGAAATTTCGGCCGTAGTACGAAGCCGTTCCCTTTCGTGCCTTGCCGGTGCGATCGAGATTTTTATGATGGGCTCCCTTCGCGCTCGACTCGCGGGCAACACTCGATGCTGCTTCTGTCGCGTGAAGCGCGGTGCTCACGCAACACGACACGATCATGAGTAGAAGCGGTTGAAGCCTGTGTCTTCGCTGTGGTTTTGAACGGGCGGCACAAAAGTCGATCTTCAATTACCGCTCCCCTTTTGCCTGTCAAAAAGCATTGGACGTCCAATTCAGCGAAAATGGCGCCGAGATTCGGCGGACGCACGCGCTCTCGAAAGGTTCGCACGTCGATGCGGGGTGTATGTGCGGTGTCGTACATAATTGCGTCAATCAACAACGCGTCGCTCATCAGCGCAGAGGTTCGCGAAACGCTATCAAGACAAACGGACACGCAAGAATGGACAAACAAACCTTACAGGCTTACGACACCGACGCTGCCGGCTTCGCGAAGGAATGGCACGAGCAAGCGGCGCCTGTCGACATGTACGACTTGCTGCGACATCATTTCAAACCCGGACCGACCGTCGATATAGGTTGTGGTTCCGGCCGCGACGTTGCGTGGCTCGTGGCGAACGGTTACGACGCACACGGCTTCGATGCATCCGAAAGCCTGCTGCAACACGCACGTGCAACGCACCCGGAGATTCGCTTCAGTTTCGCCGCGCTCCCGGATCTCGCCGGCGTTGAAAGGGGCGTCTATGAGAACGTCCTGTGCGAGACGGTGATCATGCACCTGGATCCTGAAACGCTTCCCGACGCGGTACGCAGTCTGCTCGATCTGCTGCGTCCCGGCGGCACGCTTTACCTGAGCTGGCGAGTTACGCAACACGCATCGCAACGCGACAAAACCGGCCGCCTGTACGCCGCTTTCAATAAACAAGTGGTCCTCGATCAGCTCGGTGCGCAACATGCCATCCTGTCCGATACCGAGCAGACCAGCGTTTCGTCGGGCAAGACGGTGCATCGGCTGATTGTTCGCAACACGGCGGCCGCAGCGGCTATCGATGCCGGTCGAACAACGCGCGAAGGTTGACGGCAAGGCTCAGCAGTATCGCTAGGGCGCCGAGTGTTTCGAGTAGTGGAGACAACATCGCGTCGGATCTCCTGATGATTCTGGAAGACCTGCTGTAGAAGCAACCTGGACCAATTGCGAGCAGAGGATCAATCGATGTCATTCTGCCGGGATTGCCAGCCACCACAATGTGGATGATGCGAACTGTGCCTTAGGGTATAACTAAGGCTGATCCACTCGAACAATCCTCTCGATGCGCTTTGACCTCATCGACTTACGCCTCTTTCTCTACGTGCTGGAAACCGGCAGCATCACACATGGCGCAGCGCAGGCGAACATGTCGCTGCCATCTGCAAGCGCGCGTCTGCGAGGCATGGAAGAGGCGTTGCGCATGCCGCTGCTCGAGCGTGGTCGGCGAGGCGTGGAGACCACCCCCGCCGGCGATACACTCGCGCACCACGCGCGACTCGTGCTTGCACAAATCGAACGCATGCAGGGTGAACTGGGCGAGCATTCCGAGGCCCGCAAGACCCGCATCCGGCTATGGGCGAACACTGCTGCATTCACCGAATTCCTGCCGCGTCCGCTAGCCGAGTTTCTTCGCGATCACCCGAATGTTCACATCGATATGAAGGAGCGGCAAAGCGCTGAAACCGTCAAGGCGGTGCTCAACGGCTCGGCGGAAATCGGTATCGTGGCCGACGCCGTGGAGCACGGTTCGCTGCAGGCGTTTCCGTTCGCCACCGATAAACTCGTGCTGATCGTCGCGCGTGACCATGCATTGAGCGGCCAACGCAAGGTCGCGCTCAGGGACGTGGTCGGGGAAGATTTCATCGGCCTGAGCGCGGGCAGCGCGCTCTCGGAATATCTCGGCGAGCAGGCGTTGTTCGCGGGGCAGAATTTCTATTTCCGTGCGCGCATGCGGACCTTTGAAAACATCTGCTGCATGGTGGAGCATGGAGCCGGAATCGCGATCGTTCCGGTCACTGCGGCGCGGCGTTATCGAGGAACATTGGGTGTGCGGATCGTGGAATTGACTGATCGTTGGGCGCCGCGCCAGCTTCTGATCGTCGTGCGCGATCTGGACGCCCTGCAACGGCCGGAAAGGGCGCTTGTCGATGGTCTGATTCAGCTTCAACAGGTCAAATCGAAATAACCCTTCGCCATGCATACGCCGTTGACCAGGATCTCCACATCATGCCTTCCGGCGTAATGCACGCGCGTGGTGAAGTCGCGGATGTTCTGCGTGCGTTCTATTGAAACGCGCTGGCGTGCGTCGAGCGTCAGTTCCTTGAGCTTGAAGACCTTCGCGGCTGTTGCGCCGGATTTCTTCACATAGTGCATGCGGTAGTCGATCACGAGGCGCTGGCTTTCATCGCTTTTCGATGCCAGTTCGAACGACAAGGTGACCCGCTCACCAAGCGTTAGCGCAGCCGGCGAAACGATGAACTTGCTCAGCTTGACTTCGGGCGTGCCGCCCGCGCCGATCAACGCCAGCGCGCGGCCGTCACCGTCCTTGATCAGCGAGCGCAACGCACGTTTTGCGATCCACGCGGTATGCGCTTGATCGATGGGCCACGTCTTCAACCGGTCCAGGACCCATTCAGGATGCACCTTCGTGACATCGTTGAGATGGTTGGCGACGGACTTGCGCACATAGAGGCTCGGGTCCGCGCGCAGATTCTCCAGAATAGGGGCGGCGAGCGCCGGGTCGGCCATGATGGCGTCGAGCCGGAACGACCAGGGCAGGCGCGGGCGTGAACCCTCGCTTGCAAGCCGGCGCACGTGATCGCTTTCATCGCGCGACCAGACTTTCATGATGGCTAGCGCCCGCTTCAGGTCCTGGCGCAGGAACTCGCGGACGGCGAATTCGGACGAACCGAATCCCGTGAAGTACTTGAGCGCATCCATGGAAAGCTCGAAGTCGTCCCGGCCGTACTGCCCGACATAATCGGGAAGAACCAGCGTCGAAAATCCTTGCTGCATGTTCGGTGCGAGCGCGCGAAGAATGCTTAGCGCTTCGCTGAAATCTTCCGGAAGCGTCGCGTGCAACGCATGCGTCATGCGGCGCAGGCGTTGCATCAGGCTTAGGGTTTCAAGGTCCGCGAGCGCGACCTTCAAAAAGCGGCGCGTATCGAATGAAGGATGGACCGCCTTGACCTCTCGTGCAGCCAGGCGAAAGCGGGCTTCGTTGAAAATTTCCTTGAGCGCGGGGTTTTCGGTGACCGTCATCGTTATCGTTTTTGGGGGTAGAGACTGCAAAGCATAGCCGCAACGCCTGTCAGATTGTTTCAGGAGGCGCGAACCGTGCCTCAAGTATCGCTGTGATTGGCCGTTAATACCGGCGTCACCCTACGCACGTTCTATCTCGCCTTCGACCACTCGACGCTTATTCCCGCGAACGTGTTTCGCTTTCCACGCTTCATCGGGACGCATCGCGCTGCCTTCGCCGCAGCGAATCGCGTTCAATCGGCTGCGTTTCACCGGGTTCATCGACAGGAAGGCCGGGATGCACGCGGACAACATCGAATATCTCGTTTTAATGAGTCGTCAACATGCTTAAAAAAATAAGTGTCTCATCCGGCCTGCTGTTCGTGCTCGCCGTGTTTTGCCTGTTCCAGGTCCTGACCGAGGGCCTCGGTTTCTGGTCCCTTACCTCCACGCATGCCGACGTCAGCAACCTCTCGGACATCGCACTCAGGCAGGCCAACGCCGTCAACGAAACCACGCAACGCCTGATGGACGCCCGCATCAACCTGTCGCGCGCCGGCACGCGCATGGTCCGTGGCGGCACGGAACCTGTTGAGATCGTCCAGCACGCGCGCGAACAACTCACGCTCGCCGACAAATCGTTCAGCGCGTTCCTGAACGCACCCAAGACCAGCGATGAAAACCAGGCGCGCGCCGTCGCACTGCAGGAAAAATTCAAGGCGTATCACGGCGCGCTGAGCGAACTGGCGCAATTCCTCGATGGCAACAACATCCAGGCGTTCCTCGATCAGCCTACGCAAGGTTTTCAGGACCGTTATCTCGCCGAACAACGAACCTTCGCGAATTTCAGCGATGCCGCCAGCCAGTCGTATCTCGATTCCATCGATGCACGCCTGAACCTTTTCCGCGGCGTCGGTCTGGCGATTTTCGTGGCGCTGGTCGCGGGCGTGGTGCTGGTTCACATCGCGTTGCGCCGGGGTGTGATCGCACCGCTCGAAGAAGCGGGGCGTCACTTCGAACAGATTGCAGAGGGCAAGCTCGACGAGCGCATCGCCGATCGCGGCAGCAACGAGATCGGCCGTCTCTTCGCGAGTCTCTCCGCGATGCAGGCAAGCGTGGCCCATACCGTGAGGACGGTGCGCGAATCGTCCGATTCCATCAACCTCGGCGCCGATGAAATCGCCACCGGCAACGCCGACCTTTCGGCACGCACGGAGAACCAGGCGGCATCGCTTGAAGAAACAGCGTCGAGCATGGAAGAGCTGACCGCCACGGTGCGCCAGAACGCCGATCATGCCCGCGATGCCAACAGTCTCGCTGGCGACGCGTTGACCGCGACCTCACGAGGCACGGGCGTGGTCGATCAGGTGGTGGAGAAGATGAGCAGCATTGCGAAGAGTTCGGACAAGATCGCGGAGATCATTTCGGTTATCGACGGCATTGCGTTCCAGACCAACATTCTCGCGCTGAACGCGGCGGTCGAAGCGGCCCGTGCGGGTGAGCAGGGCCGCGGATTTGCTGTGGTCGCAAGTGAAGTGCGTGGTCTCGCGCAACGCAGCGCGCAATCGGCGAAGGAGATCAAGGCGCTGATCGGCGAATCGGTTTCGCAAGTGAACGACGGCTCCGCGCTCGCTGAACGCGCCGGCGAGGCGATGCGTGAAGTATCGACATCCATATCCCGCCTCACGCAAATGATGGCCGAGATCAGCGCGTCATCGCTTGAACAAAGCACGGGTATCGAGCAAGTGAATCAGGCGGTCGTCCAGATGGATGAAATGACGCAGCAGAACGCCGCGCTGGTGGAGCAGGCGGCCGCTGCCGCGACGTCGCTGCATGAGCAAACGCGTCATCTGAAAGCGGCGGTCGCGGTGTTCAGGATCGCTTGAGGCGCGCCTGAATCAGTCAGCTATTGGCCGGTCGTTTCGGCGGCGGTTCGCGCGAAGGAACCTTTGAACGTTTTCCAGCCGAGCGTCCAGCCCATGCGCGCAATCATCAAGCCGATCAGCGCGGCGGCGACGCGGTCCGACATCGGCACGCCGGCCATGCTGCCCAGGATCCCAAGCACGGCAACACACGCCGATATCGCATCCGAGCGCGCATGCCACGCGCTCGCAACGAGAACGCTCGAGCGGGTGCGTTTGGCCACGCCCATGATGTAGCGAAACAGCGCCTCCTTGGCGACGATCACGAACACCGCGACCACGAGTGCGGCTGCATGAACGGAGGCGCCGTTGCCAGCGTCGTTCATGTGGCTGAGACTCGTCCAGAGCGTTTGCATTCCGGTTGCAATCAGCAGGATCGCTATGAGAAGGGACCCCGCGGTTTCATATCGATCGGACTGGTTGAATGCGTAACCTGCCCGGCGATGCGCTGCCGCTGCGCTCAGGCGCAACACGATCAGCACCATGCCGTCGGCGCCGAGATCGGCCAGGGTATGAACGCCGTCGGCGAGCAGTCCATCCGAAAAAGCCATCCATCCAATGACGATCTGCACCGTCATCAGCACCGCATTCAAAAGGACACTCGCTTGGGCTGCTCTGAAGGCAGAGGCAGTGTCATGCTTTTCGCGGCCGTACTCGGACGTCGACGACATCGTGGGGACTGTTTTTTGTGGTGGTACAGCACCGTAACCGCGTCGCGTGGCGAAGATATGACACGGAGGCGTTGAACGGAAGCAGTCGGGCAGAAACGAGCGGACAACAAAAAACCCCGCGAGCCAAAAGCATCACGGGGTTTCTCGATGTTTCCTTACTGCCTGAATCTTTGGTGCCCAAGAGAGGACTCGAACCTCCACACCTTGCGGCGCATGGACCTGAACCATGTGCGTCTACCAATTCCGCCACCTGGGCCAAGCGGTACAGCGAAGACCGGTATTGTAGCCAACCGTCCCGCGCTGTCAATGGGCGAGTGAGAACTAGCCGGTTGCCGGCTGTTCAAGACCCTAAACGATGCCCACCGGCACGCGGCGCGCAAGCGCGCACATCAGCTCGTATCCGATCGTGCCTGCGCTGCTCGCGACATCGTCTATGCGGATCTGGCCGCCCCACAATTCCACGCGCGAACCCACGCGTGCGGCGGGAACGGGCGTGAGGTCGACGGTCAGCATATCCATCGATATCCGTCCAACCAGGCGCGTCTTCACGCCGTCCACCGCGACCGGCGTGCCGGTTGGCGCGTGCCGTGGATATCCGTCGGCATAACCGCACGCGACCACGCCGATGCGCATCGCGTGCGGCGCCGTGAAGGTGCGCCCGTATCCGACGGTTTCGCCCTCGCGCAGTGTCTGGACGCCGATCAATTCGCTGCGCAGGGTCATGGACGCCTGAAGCGGCACATCGGCGATATGTTCGGCCATACCCGTCGGCGACGCGCCATACAACACGATTCCCGGGCGGACCCAGTCCCGATGCGTGCGCGGATGCCAGAGCACCGATGCCGAGTTCGCGAGGCTGCGTTGTCCCGGCATGCCGGCGGTGGTGGCATCGAAGCGGTCCATCTGCCAGTCCACTTCGCCTTCGTCAGCGTTGGCGAAGTGGTTCATCAGCGTGATCTCTCCAATATTCACGCATTCGCGCGCGCGGTCCCACGCGGCGCGATAGACGTCCGGCGCAAAACCCAGGCGGTTCATGCCAGAGTTCATCTTGAGATAGATATCGATGGGACGCGTTGCTTTGCAGCTCGCTAGCAGTGCGAGTTGTTCATCGCAATGGACGGCGGTGGTCAGGCGGTATCGATCGGCAATCTGCACGTCTTCTGTCGTGAATATGCCTTCGAGCAAGAGAATCGGTTTGGTCCAGCCGAGTTCGCGCACGCGGACTGCTTCGTTCAGGTCGAGCAGACCGATGCCGTCCGCCGCGTCCAGCCCCGCATAAATCCGTTCGATGCCGTGACCATAGGCGTCCGCCTTCACAATGCCCCAGATGCGCGCCCCGGCAACTTTCTGTCTGGCGACTTCGAGATTGTGCCTGACGGCGTTTGGGTGGATTTCGGCGACGATCGGGCGTGGCATGGCAGAGGAGTATGTGGGGAGTGGAAACCGTCAGGGGCGGATCGCGTTCTGTCCGAAGGCAAGCCAGGCGGGACCGGAAGCGCCGGATCGTAGGGATTGCCACTATCGTAACGACGCGCGCGCAGTTTTTGTTTTTGTATTAATGCGCTTGCGTAGGTGTATCGACTGACATTCGAGCTGTCGTTATGGCTGGGGCTTGGAGCCGGAAACGAAAAAGCCTTCCGGTTAGGGAAGGCTTTTTGTAAAACAAGGCTGCTTTTGCGGAGCAGAAACTACGTGCATCAACGTCAACTACGAACCGCGAAGCCTTGCTTCAGCTTTTTGGTGCCCAAGAGAGGACTCGAACCTCCACACCTTGCGGCGCATGGACCTGAACCATGTGCGTCTACCAATTCCGCCACCTGGGCAGTGTGCGTATGCAGCAAAGAACGTAATTATAGCCGGGCTTGTCGCCCTGTCAAGCATTTTGAGACCCAAAGTGAAACGGGGCCGCGAGCCATTGTCCATATGGCTTAAGCGCCGATATGGCCTCGTTTGCGGGTGTTAGAATGATTCGCAGACTATTCGTGAACGAACCGGAACAACGTTAAGCGCAACGTCCCGGCAACGCGCCGGCCCACCGCTTTCAGGACGGCGGGTAAAGTCAGGACGGGAAGCCCGGAGCGCGTTACCCGTGCGTTGCCCGATTAACCGCGACATTCAGTTAGACGAGAAGAGATCATCGATAAGCCCTTGAACAAATATCCGTATCCGATTCCGAGCCGCGAAGAAATTCTCGGCGTGTTGCGCACGAGCGAAGCCCCGCTTGCTGCGAACGACATCGCTGAAGCTCTGTCGATCAAGCGCCAGGAGCGCGAAGGATTTTTCAAGCGATTGGGAGCCATGGAGCGCGACGGCCAGGTCCGTCTCGACAAACGCGGCTACTACCAACTCACGCATCCCTCGAATTTCGTGGCGGGCCGGGTCCAGGGCCATCGCGACGGTTTCGGTTTCCTGATTCGCGACGACGGCCAGGACGACCTGTTTTTGCCCAACGGCGAAATGCAGAAAGTCATGCACAACGACCGCGTGCTCGCGCGGATCGTCGGCTATGACCGCCGCGGACGTCCGGAAGGCCATATTGTCGAAGTCACGGATCGCGCGAATAAACGCATTATCGGCAGGCTGATCAGCGAAAACGGCGCGCTGATTCTCGTTCCCGAAGACAAGCGTATCGGTCACGACATCCTGATCACGCAGAACCCGAAGAAGGCGAAAGTGGGGCAGGTGGTATCGGTGGATCTCACCGATTTTCCGAGCCGTCACTCGCAGCCGCTCGGGCGTGTGGTCGAAGTGATCGGCGATATCGACGACCCGGGCATGGAAATCGAGATCGCGGTGCGCAAATACGGCGTGCCGCACGAGTTCAGCGATCGCGCGCTAGAGCAAGCCTCGAAGCTGCCCGACGAAGTGCGTCCGGCTGACATCCGGCATCGCGTGGATTTGCGCGATGTGCCGCTCGTGACCATCGACGGTGAAGACGCACGCGACTTCGACGACGCCGTGTATTGCGAACCCATGAATGTCGGTCGGGGTACGGGCTTTCGCTTGCTGGTCGCGATTGCCGACGTCTCGCATTACGTGCGCCCGAATGAAGCGCTGGACGTGGACGCGCTCGATCGCAGCACGTCGGTGTATTTCCCGCGCCGCGTGATTCCAATGTTGCCGGAGAAGCTGTCGAACGGCTTGTGTTCGTTGAATCCGCAGGTTGATCGTTGCGTGCTGGTCTGCGACATGGTGATCACCGCGCGTGGCGAGATCAAGGCGTACCAGTTCTACCCGGCTGTGATGCATTCGGCGGCGCGGTTGACGTACACGGAAGTTGCATCTGTCCTGACCAATACGAAGGGACCCGAAGCTGCGAAGCGCGCTGATCTTCTGCCGCAACTGCAGAATCTCTATGGCGTGTACAAGTCGCTGCACGCGGCGCGTCAGAAGCGCGGCGCGATCGACTTCGATACCACCGAGACCTACATCGTATGTAACGCGCAGGGCAAGATCGAGCAGATCGTGCCGCGTCACCGGAACGACGCGCACAGGCTGATCGAGGAGTGCATGCTGGCCGCGAACGTCTGCGCCGCGGACTTCCTGAAGCGCAACAAGCACCCGGGGTTGTATCGCGTGCATGCCGGGCCTACGCCGGAAAAGCTCGAGAATCTGCGTGCGTTCCTGCGTGGCGTGGGGCTGGCGTTGGGCGGTGGCGAGAAGCCGCACGCAAGCGATTACGCCGCGCTCATGGCGATGGTTCGTGACCGGCCGGATGCGCAAATGCTGCAAAGCATGGTGCTGCGTTCCATGCAGCAAGCCGTGTACAGCCCTGACAACATCGGCCACTTTGGACTCGCGTACGAAGCGTATGCTCACTTCACGAGCCCGATTCGCCGATATCCGGATTTGCTCACGCATCGCGCGATCTACGCCATCCTGCAAGGCAAGAAGTACCAGCCTGAAGTCGGTCACGACGTCACGCTCAGCACCGGCTTGACGAAAGCCGCACGCGCCATGCAGAAGTCCGACGACGAGTCGCGCAGCCGTCAGCGCAACAACGTCGCGATCTGGGAAGAACTCGGACTGCATTGTTCGTCGAATGAACGGCGTGCCGACGAGGCCTCGCGCGACGTGGAAGCCTGGCTCAAGTGCTATTTCATGCGCGACAAGCTCGGCGAAGAGTACGGCGGCATGGTCAACGGCGTGACGACGTTCGGCATTTTCGTGCAACTGGATTCGTTGTTCATCGAAGGGCTGGTGCATATCACCGAGCTCGGTGCGGACTACTTCCAGTACGACGAGATCAAGAACGAGTTGCGCGGCGAACGCACGGGCATCCGCTACCGCATGTCGGATCGTGTCCGCGTGCAGGTGAGCCGCGTGGATCTGGATTCGCGCAAGATCGACTTCCGTCTCGTCCGCGATACACCCGTCAAGCCGCCCGGCCGTTCATCGGCACCGGCTGCGGCGGTTGAGCACGCGGGCGTCAACGGTGCCGGTCCGCGTGTCCGTTCGTTGCCGGCCGACGAAGGCAGCAGCGTGAACGGGCGCCGGCGTGATCGCGGCGGCAAGAAGGCCGCGGCGCAAGCGGCAGGCAAGGCGGCAGCCGCCGCGTTGCCGCCGACCATCGCGAAAGATCTAGCGGTGGCGAAAAAGCGCGGCGCTGTCACTAAGCCGGCGGCGAAAAGTCACCCGCCGCGCAAGAAGCGCTAAAAGAAGTACTGAGGCGGCGCGGCTTTTCATCGAGTAATGAGGATGCCGCACGCCTCGGTTTGAAATGCGCGGCCCGATGCACGATGCATCCGGGCCGCGTTTCCATTTTGTTTTGTTTGAATACGGTCTGGTCCAGTCATGTCACGTCTCAAAGTTTTGTATGGTTTTCACGCGGTGACCGCACGGGTTCGCGCGGATGCATCGACGATCGAAGAAATTCTCTACGATCCGACCCGCAAGGACCGGCGCATGACGGATTTCCTGCGCACCGCGAAAGAAGCGGGCATTCGCCTGATCGCCGCCGACGAAGCGCGCCTCTGGGGCCTGTCTGGCAATGTCGGTCATCAGGGTGTGGTCGCACGCGCGTCCGACATGCCGCTTGCGCAAAACCTGGCGGAGCTGCTCGATGGCGTGAGCGGCACCCCCTTGCTGCTCGTGCTCGATGGCGTGACCGATCCGCATAACCTCGGCGCATGCCTGCGTGTCGCCGATGCGGCCGGCGCCCATGCCGTGATCGCTCCGCGCGATCGTTCAGCGGGATTGAACGCAACGGCCGCGAAGGTCGCGAGCGGCGCGGCCGAAACCGTGCCGTACATCACGGTGACGAATCTGGCGCGCGCGTTGCGCGAGTTGAAAGATGCCGGCGTGTGGGTGATCGGCACGTCGGGCGATGCGACGGCGAGCGTCTACGAGACGAAGCTCGATGGACCCGTTGCGATCGTGGTCGGCGCCGAAGGCGAGGGCATGCGCCGCCTGACCGGCGAGACCTGCGACGAAATCATGAAGATCCCGATGGCCGGCAGTGTCGAGAGTCTGAATGTATCGGTGGCGAGCGGGATTTGCCTGTTCGAAGCGGTGCGTCAGCGGTCGGTGAAGAAGTAAGCGCACGTGAAGCGGTTCATTTCTGCGATTGCGGGCGGCGTGTTATGTGTGCTGCTCGCCGCCTGTTCCACCACCCAGGTCGATCGCGGCGCGTACATTGCCGACACGCGCTATCACGCGCCGAGCGTCGATTCACGCGTGCGTTTCCTCGTGATGCACTACACGCAAAGCGGTGAAGCGCGATCGCTCGCGGTGCTCACCGGTGACGATGTCAGCGTCCATTACGTGGTGCCGGATGCGCCGCGTATCGAGAATGGCGAGCCGGTGGTGTACCAGCTCGTGCCGGAAACCGAGCGCGCGTGGCACGCGGGCAAAAGCGAATGGCAGGGCACGACGGAACTGAATGCGGCATCGATAGGCATTGAAAACGTGAACGTCGGTCCCATCGATACCCGCCAAGGCCGCACCTGGGCGCCATACCCGCCGGCTCAGGTCGACGCGATCGTGAAGCTCGCGCAGGACATCGTCACGCGCTACAAGATTCCGCCCACGCGCGTGGTGGGCCACAGCGATATCGCGCCGCAACGCAAGATCGATCCGGGGCCTGCGTTCCCGTGGCGCACACTCTACGACAACGGCATAGGTGCCTGGCCCGACGACGCAACCGTCGCGCAGCATCTCGCGGGCCGCGATCCGAAGTCTTTGGTCGACGTGGCTGCGTTGCAGCAAAAACTTCATCGATACGGCTACGAAGTCGCAACCGACGGCGTGCTGGACGACAAGACGCGCAAGGTCATCGCTGCGTTCCAGATGCACTTTCGTGCTACCGATTACGCCGGCAATCCGGACGCGGAAACCGACGCCATCGCTTCAGCCTTGCTCGACAAGTACCTTCCCTAAAGGCTTATCCCGCCCATGTCAGAACTTTTCCTTCCCTTTCGTTCGGTGCACATGACGTGCGCCGCGCTTAGCATCCTCGGATTTTTTATCCGCTGGATCTGGATGCTGCGCGACTCGCCGATGCTGCAAAAACGCGCCGTGAAAGTGGTGCCGCATATCGTCGATACGCTGTTGCTGCTCAGCGCCATCGTGCTTGTCGGCATCATCGGTTTCGGGCCGAACGCCGCGTGGCTTTCGGCGAAGATTGCAGGATTGATCGTGTATATCGTGCTCGGGACGTTTGCCCTGAAACGCGGCCGCACAAAAGGCGCGCGTGCGGTGTTCGGCGTGCTCGCTATCCTCGTGTTCGCGTTTATTGCGTCGGTCGCGCGCACGCACAATCCGCTCGGCTTCTTGATGCACGTCTGAGCGTCTAGAATTCAGGTTTACCTCTTCCAAGCTGTCACCCTTGCCATGACCCAAGATGAACTGAAGCAACTGGTCGCTGCCGAAGCGGCCGCCTACGTCCACGCCAACGTACCTGAAGGCGCGGTGATCGGCGTCGGCACGGGCACGACGGCGAATTGTTTTATCGATGCCATCGCGAGCACGAAGTCGCGGTATCGCGGGGCGGTATCGAGTTCGCTTGCAACCACCGCGCGGCTCGAAGCGCACGGGTTCCAGGTGCTCGAACTCAACGAAATCGAGTCATTGCCTGTGTACGTGGACGGCGCCGATGAAATCGATGCACACGGCGCCATGATCAAAGGCGGCGGCGGGGCGCTGACGCGCGAGAAGATCGTGGCGTCGGTTGCGGACGTGTTTGTGTGTATTGCCGATGGCAGCAAGCGCGTCGACGTGCTCGGCAACTTTGCGTTGCCAATCGAAGTCGTGCCAATGGCGCGTACCGCAATCGGGCGTCGCGTGATTGCCTTAGGCGGCGTGCCGGTGCTGCGCGTGAACACGGACGGCTCGCCCTTCATCACGGATAACGGCAACGAGATCATCGACGTGAAGGCGCTCAAGATCACCGACCCGATCGCGCTCGAGGCGACGGTCAACGGCTGGGCGGGCGTGGTGACCGTGGGTCTTTTCGCGGCGCGCGGTGCGAATGTTTGTCTTTTGGGAACGGCGGGCGGTGTCGAGCGGATCGATTACATCGCTCGATGATGCTTGCTTGAATATAAAAACGCAGGATGCGCACGGGTCAGGCGCGCGGTCAGCCTTTCACGGCTGCCGCGCGTTTTTTTATTCCCGCCAACGCTCAATGATCTGTTTCGCTAAACTACATTCATAGTCAGATCAATCCGATGCGTGGCACAAAGGCGATCATTCAAACTAGGTACGTCGCTGGAGCCAGTGCTTCAAGCCCGTCAATCAGAGTGACCGCGAACGTTTCGTCCGCATTGACAGCCTCAACAGGTTGAATCTCATCTCTCGCTGGGCGCGGCATCAAAGTCTTAACAATTACGGGAATGAAGCGATGCACAACAATCTTCGCAAGACACTCGACGCGTCCTATATCCGCCTGAGAAGCATGGAACCGTCGCCTACGGCGTTCGCCGGCAACTACGCGTTATGCCTCGGCGTGATCATGGGTGGACAAACCTGCAGGGGAATGACAATGAAAGAAGCGGAGAGCGAACGCGCTTACCTTGCGATGCTCGCCGCGATGTATGAGATCAAGCTGGGCGTGCCCGGCAACTTCAGTACTCGGTAACGCACTTATCGACTGATCATGGAAATGGCCCGGCATTGATTCATGCCGGGCCATTTTTTTGATTCCATTTTTAACTATCTGGTTAATCCGGCTTCGCTGGCCGGCGCATTTTCGATGACGTTCGTCGATTCCGGCGCATCGTTCCTGCTTGCGAGCGTTGCGATATCGAACAGCACGCGCGTCATTTGCTGCAAATATCGATCGATGGAAAAGTGCTGGCCCGCATCCGCGTGACCTTGAGCGGCAATACGCTTCGCCATTTCAGGCTCGCGCTGCAAGGTGCTGATGGCAACGGCAAGCTTCGATGCATCGCCGGGTTCTATGATCATGCCGTTCTCGCCGTGCCTCACGATCTCCGGCACCGCGCCACCGTTCGACGCTATCACGGGTTTGCCTGCAGCCATTGCTTCGATGATGACAAGACCAAAGGGCTCGGGTTGTGTCGATGCATGAACGATCACGTCCATGGCTTTCATCCACGATGCAACGTCGTGCTGGAAGCCGGCGAAGTGCACGCGGTCAGTGATGCCAAGCGCCTCGGCTTGTGTTCGAAGACCTTGCGCATAGGCGGTCTCGCCGAAAAGCGCATCGCCGACGAGAACCAGATGCGCGTCTGGCACGCGGGCGATTGCATCGATGGCAACATGCTGACCTTTCCATTGCGTGAAGCGGCCAAACAGTCCGACGAGAAATGCATCGCGGGGAAGTCCGAGCGCGGTACGGCGTTGTTCGATGACCGCGCTCGCCTGACTCGCATCGTCGCCAAAGCGTGTCATGTCCACGCCGTTATGTACGACGGGTACGGCGCTGCGCGGCAAGCCGGTGAGTTTGATCAGCGCGTCTGCGGAAGCGCGTGAATTTGCAACGACATGATCGACGCCGACTTTCACGGCCCATTTGATCAGCGTTAAATGCAAGCGGCCGAAATGTTCACGCGAAACGATGTCATGCACATGCCAGACCGTCGGCTTGCCATGCAACGCGCGGCTGAAGGCGCCAAGGATCAGCGCCTTCTGCGTGTTGAGGAACACCATGTCGAATGGTTTTGCGCGCTCGGCAATCATGCGTACCTGACGCAAGATGCCGGGCAGGGCGGCAAGCGTGCCGAACTTCATGCGCTCTTTCTTGATGCCCTGAATGCGCGCGTCCGACTCAACCGATACCGTCACACCTTCAGCACGAAGCCGGTCGCGGAACGGGCCATCGGAGAGCAGCAGCACTTCGCTTCGCGGGGTGCATCGAACAGCGAGAGGCAGCAGGCAGATTTCAGCGCCACCGAGCTGACCGCTCTGATCGATGAAAAGAATTTTCGGTTCACCCTGGACTTGCGAAGGCGGGTCTGCACGCATATGGCTCGTGTCACGTGCGGCGGCCGCGGGCGCCAGGCCCTGATCACGCAGCAGCGTGTTGGCTGGAATCGATAAGCTGGCTGCGGATTTTGTGGGCATCGATGACAGGTATGAGCATTGAGCAAACCCGAGGCCGATTAACCCGGCGGCCATGGGTAAATGAAGAGCATTAAGACGACATGAACACAGGACCCATTATTCGCATTGCGATGCTTCTGGTGTGTGGGCGTGCGCACGAAACCATAAAAGGACTCTCTTTAAACTCGCTTCATCGGCAGCAATAGGCTGCGGCACACGGGTTTCATCATGAAAGTGGCTATTGTTCACGACTGGCTGGTGGTGTCGGGCGGCGCGGAGAAGGTGCTTGAGCAGATGATTGCGTGCTTTCCGCAGGCGGATATCTTCAGCCTCGTGGACTTTCTCGAAGACCGTTCGATTGTTCATAACAAGCCCGTCAAGACGTCCTTTATCCAGCGGCTTCCATATGCGGAAAAGAAATATCGCGGGTATTTGCCGTTAATGCCGCTTGCTATCGAACAGTTTGATTTATCGAGCTACGATCTCATTCTTTCGAGCTCACATGCCGTGGCCAAGGGCGTGTTGGTTGGTCCTGATCAGACGCATGTGAGTTATGTGCACTCGCCGATCCGCTACGCGTGGGACCTGCAGCATCAATACTTGCGTGAAGCGCGCCTCGAGCGCGGTCCGCGGTCATGGGTCGCGCGCATGTTGCTGCATTACTTGCGCAATTGGGACGCGCGCTCGGCTAACGGCGTTGACAGGATCATTGCCAATTCGCAGTTCGTTGCGCGCCGGATCATGAAGAGTTACAGGCGTGAGTCGGCGGTCATTGCGCCGCCGGTCGACGTGCAGGCTTTCGAGGTTGGCAGCGAGAAGGGCGATTTCTATTTGACCGCTTCGCGCATGGTGCCTTACAAGCGCATCGATATGATCGTTGAAGCGTTTGCGTCGATGCCGGATCGCAAGCTCGTGGTGATTGGCGACGGTCCGCAGATGGATCTGGTGCGCGCAAAGGCAACGCCCAACGTGAGTGTTCTTGGCTATCAGACGTTTGATGTTCTGAAGGATCATATGCAGCGCGCCAAGGCATTTGTCTACGCGGCTGAGGAAGACTTTGGCATTGCAATTGTGGAAGCGCAGGCATGCGGCACGCCGGTGATTGCGTTTGGCAAGGGTGGGGCGTTGGAGTCGGTCGTGCCGCTTGGCATGCCGGGGGCGACTGGCATTCATTTTCCTCAGCAGACGGCTGCGTCGCTGTGCGATGCGGTCGAGCGATTTGAGGATTCGCCGCATGCGTTTTCGGCGCAGGCATGCCGGAAGAATGCTGAGCGTTTCAGTGCTGCGGACTTTCGTCGCAAGTTCATTGTCGAGGTGTTGAATACGATGGCGAAGGCGAATCCTGGCGCCGACAGGGATGTATCGGCGATGGCCGCGCGGGCGTTTGTTAAAGCGGCTTAGTCAACAGAAAACGTAAGCAGGACGTTCGCCCGCGCCTTGAAAGCGCGGGCTTTTTGTGTTTGCGGTTTTATTCGTCCAGGTTTTGCGCTTCCGCAACTCGCAGCGCTGCGATTTGATGTACCTGTATCGATTTCGAGAGCAGTCCGGGGTCTCAGTGGAATCGATTCAAGCATCAGATCTTAAAAATATCCTGCATTCCAAGCGCGCCAATCTCTACTACCTTGAACACTGCCGGGTGCTTCTGAACGGCGGCCGCGTCGAATATGTCACAGATGCGGGCAAGCAAAGCCTGTACTGGAACATTCCCATTGCCAATACAACCAGCATTCTGCTGGGTACCGGAACCTCCATTACCCAGGCGGCCATGCGAGAACTGGCCAAGGCCGGCGTCCTGGTCGGTTTTTGCGGCGGCGGTGGCACGCCCTTGTTCAGTGCCACTGAGGTCGATGTCGAAGTAGCCTGGATGTTGCCCCAAAGCGAATATCGGCCAACCGAATACCTGCAAGCGTGGACACGCTTCTGGTTCGATGATGCGCTGCGACTGCACGCCGCGAAGCAACTGCAAGTGTTCCGCCTGCAACGGTTACGGGAAGCCTGGCGCGCGCGCAAGTTGTTCGACGCCGGGTTCAAAGTCGACGTGCAGCGCGTGCAGGCGCTGACAGCCAGTTTCAGCAAGCGCATTGCCGATGCACATGATCTGACTGCGTTGCTGACCGACGAAGCACGCCTGACCAAAGCGTTGTTCAAGCTTGCAGTGGAAGCCGTGGATTATGGCGATTTCACACGAGCCAAGCGCGGTACCGGTACTGACGCCGCCAACCGGTATCTGGACCACGGCAATTATCTTGGCTACGGCCTGGGCGCTACCGCGACCTGGGTCCTCGGATTGCCCCACGGACTGGCCGTTCTGCACGGCAAGACGCGGCGCGGCGGCCTGGTGTTCGACGCGGCCGATCTGGTCAAGGACGCCGTCATCTTGCCGCAGGCCTTTATTTCAGCCATGCGCGGCGACGACGAGCAGCAGTTCCGCCGCCAATGCATCGAGGCGCTGACGCGAGACGAGTCGCTGGACTTCATGATCGACACCCTCAAGACCATCGCGCTCGATACGGCAGGTTTGGTAACTGCAGCGCGGGCGGAAACATGAACGTCCTTTTCGTTTCGCAATGCACGAAACGCGCCCTTGCCGAAACCCGGCGCATCCTCGATCAGTTTGCTGAGCGGCGCGGTGAGCGTACTTGGCAGACGCCGATTACACAGGCAGGACTCGACACGGTGCGCAAACTGCTCAGACAGAACGCACGCAAAAACACCGCGGTTGCCTGTCACTGGATATGCGGAAGAGATCGCAGCGAGTTGCTGTGGATTGTGGGCGATGCACGCCGATTCAATTCAGAAGGGGCCGTGCCCACCAATGCGACGGCGAAAAACGTGCTGCGTGCCGACGATGAAAACACGTGGCACAACCTGCCCACGATCACGGCCATGATTGCGCTGGCCGCGCTGCTGCATGATCTGGGCAAGGCCACGCAGGCGTTTCAGACCCGACTTCGCGGACACGGCTCGCGGGAGCGCAACCATTATCGCCACGAATGGGTCTCGGTTCGGCTTTTCCAGGCGTTCGTCGGAGAAGCACGCGACGACGCGAGTTGGCTGAGCCGCCTTGCAGCTTGCGCGGACGCGCAGATGGACGGCAAGACCTTCGAAGCGCAATGGCTCGATCATCGGGCGGGTCGCCTGTTGCGGGATGGAATGGATGAGCAGGCCGCACTTAGCTTACCGTTCGCGACCATGCCGCCGCTCGCGCAAGCCGCAGCGTGGCTGGTGCTCACGCATCATCGGTTGCCATGCCGTCCGGTTTCACAAAAAGAGTGCAGCACGGACGCCGATGACGACCAACCGAAAAGCCGCTGGAGGCGCTTCGGCGCCCATCTCGACAGTATTGAGACATATCAGTTAAGAGGACTCTTTGAGAAGATCAGTGCGGACTGGAATGAGCCTTGTGAAGACGTTCCTGGCGCTACGGTCGCGCGATATTGGCGGTTCCCCTCGGGCCTACCGGTTGTCCTGGCCCCTTGGCGCAAGCAGGCGGCTCGATATGCTTGCAAGCTGTTGGAGCTTTCCCGGCCCGAGGTCAGCCGGAGCGCGCTCGACGATCCATTCTTAATGCACGTCTCGCGGTTGTGCCTGATGCTGGCCGATCACCACTACTCAAGCATCGAAGACGAACCTCGCCGCAAACGTTTTCGTAATCCGCACTATCCACTCTATGCCAACACGCTCGGAAATCGGAGCATCGAACGCCTGCAACAAACTGGCGCGGGACCATTTTTCAACCAGACGCTCGATGAGCATCTGCTCGGCGTCCAGGCCCACGCATCACTGATTGCTCGCTCGCTACCTTCGCTCGTGCGCAGCTTGCCGGCCTTGCAGAACCATCGCGGTCTTAGAAAACGCAGTGCCAATGCACGTTTTCATTGGCAGGACAAGGCAGCGGATCTGGCTGTCGGTGTGCGTCCGCGCGCGGCTGAACACGGTGCTTTCATCGTAAATATGGCGTCTACCGGCTGCGGCAAGACGCTGGGAAACGCACGCATCATGAACGCGTTAGCGGAGCCGCAACGCGGCATGCGTTGTGTGTTCGCAATCGGGCTGCGTACGCTCACGATGCAAACCGGACGCAGTTTCCAGCACGACCTGGGGCTAAACGATGAGCAACTGGCCATCAAAGTGGGCGGAGCGGCGAGCCGTGCAGTGTTCGATTACTGGGAAATGCAGGCTGAAGCCACGGGTTCGGCCTCTGCGCAGGCATTGCTCGACGAAGGCGGCCAGGTCATGTTCGAAGGCAATGATCAGCATCCGCTACTGGAACGCCTGACCGACGATGCGCAAGTACGCTCATTGATCGCAGCGCCCGTGCTGGTCTGCACAGTGGATCATCTGACGCCCGCCACTGAGAGCACACGTGGCGGACGCCAGATTGCACCGATGCTGCGACTGATGACCGGCGACCTGGTCCTCGACGAGCCGGACGATTTCGATATGGACGACCTGCCCGCCTTGATGCGGCTGGTGCATTGGGCGGGACTCCTGGGCGCGCGGGTGTTGCTTTCGTCGGCTACGTTGCCGCCCGCGCTGGTGCGAGGACTGTATCTGGCCTATCTGGACGGCAGGTCTCATTACCAGCGTAACCGTGGGGAACGACCCACAGAACCGCCGCGCGTTGCGTGTCTGTGGATCGACGAGTTCGCGCAGTCGCACGCCGACTGTGGCGATGGCGAGAGCTTCGCCGATGCACACGAAATCTTCGTGAACAAGCGTTGCGCTCAACTGGCACGCGCCGAAGTCCGGCGCAAAGCCGGGCTCGTGCAACTCCCGGCTGCCTGGCAATCGATGCAAAAACAAACGCGCCGCGAAGCGTTTGCTTGCATGGCGCTCGAACGCGGTTGGGCGCTGCATCAGGACGAGCAAAATCACTGCGTCGATTCGGGGAGCGGCAAGCGAGTGAGTTTCGGTTTGGTGCGCATGGCCAATATTGGTCCGCTTTTCGACGTTGCGATCGCAATGTATCGGCAGGGCGCGCCAGTGCCGAACGTGCGTGTGCATCTGTGTGTGTATCACTCGCAGTTTCCGCTGTTGGCACGGTCGCATATCGAGCAACAACTCGATGCGGTATTCGATCGACGTCCGGGCAAAACCGGCGACGATCCTGCGTTACTGCATCCTTCGGTCCGGGCGCTGCTCGACGCGCATCCGGAGCCGGACCAAATGTTCGTGGTGCTGGCCTCGCCGGTCTGCGAGGTCGGACGCGACTGGGATGCTGACTGGGCAATCGTCGAACCTTCATCGATGCGTTCGTTGATCCAGCTTGCCGGGCGGGTGCGCCGTCATCGGAGTGGGGCGGTTGCGCGGCGGAACATGCTGGTGTTCGATACAAACCTGCGAAATTTCGAAAGGAGCAGCGATAAGGATGCGGTGTTTTGCATGCCGGGATTCGAAAAGAACTCGACGTCGTCATTAGGGAAGCATGAAAGAACGGAGCAACACGATTCTTTAACGCACTTTCACTTGCAGTCGCACCGTCTGACTGATCTCTTGCCAGACGGCGGAAGCGACTGGCCCATCGATGCCCGGCCACGCATTCGGCAAGGGGAGAAGTTGCAGCCGAAGGGTAGCCTGATCGACCTGGAGCATGCCCGGATGCGCGACACCATGTTGCCACGCGATGAGACCAGCAAGCTAATTACACCGGTCAAGCGCGATGCCACGCGGCATTGGTATGTCCGCGATGCTGACGAAGGGCAGCGAATCTTGCTGACTGGACTGTTGCCCCAGCTCCAGCGCTTTCGGGACGACCCGCAGAAGCGGGACGACGTTGTGTTGTTACCGACTGAGGACGAGGATGAGTTGCGCATGCATCGAGTCATAGATCGGCGCGAGCGCGGGCAAACACCTTACGCTGACATTCGCCACTTATTGAGACCGGTTCGTGATTGCTCTCCGGATGGACGAGGCATTGGTCCGTGGTGCTACGTCGATTTGATGGACCTGCTGCGGCAATGGGCGGATTCGCAGGGGCAGAGTTTGTACGACAGTGCGAAACAGGTTGCTACCGCCAGTTTGCCGGCCTCGGAGTCGGATCAAGGGTGGCTGTTTCATCCGGTGCTGGGGTTTAAACCGGCTTGAGGTCTGGTGCTGCCTGTTCGGCAGAAAGGGGTCTTGGGAAGCCAACTTTTAATCTTTCTAAGCTACCTTTTCGGTAGTTATACGAAGTAACTAAAAATTTTACAAACATTGCGGACCAACGTTAAAGGACAGAGCATTATGATTATGCGCGGTGAGTCCAGATGCCGAGAGAAGTAAACTTCTAATCGGATTCGACTGTGGCTTAAGCATTCCCCCAAGCGATCAGATCGCAGGGGAAAAGCTTAGGGTATCTAACAAAAATTAACATTTATAAAGAGGAGGGCCTATCGTGGCTAGCTGTCGCGTGCTCAGAAGAGCTTGAGGCTGGAGATCAGCTTCATTCCCCGGTTCATAGTCACGAACCGGGGATTCTCCCTGATTTTAGTTCGGAAGGAAACTGATGTCTGAATCACCAGTAACGCCAAACCGCCGGCGTTTCCGTGCCGCCATCGATGCATTCCTGCATGACCGGCTCCAGGCAAAGCTCGACAAGCTCCCGCCTGACGACCCAAAACGCTCAGAACTGATTGCGGAACACCAACGCGGTCCCTGGCTTGAAAATGCAGCCGTGCGTGTCAAACAGATTCAGGCCGTCACGCATTCGCTCAAGCCCATTCATCCGGAGGCACGCGGCACCAACCTTTTTGTCTCGCCTGCGAGTCTGTCGCCGCTCGCCGAACTGGGCAGCCATGCGCTTGGCAGCGTCTTTGCAATGGACGTAGTCGGCAACGCCGCGGCGCTCGACGTGTACAAGTTGCTAAAGATAGAAGCCAGCGGGACTACTCTGCTGCAGGCGTTGAGTGCCAATGACGATGATGCTTTGCAAGCGCTCAGCACCGACCCGCTTAAGGCTTCTGCTCTTCGAGATGCGTTCGTCAGTCTCACTGCTGAACGGGAAGGCCAGCCGACTTCACATGTGCGTGCGAAGCAGGTCTACTGGCTGGTAGGCGACGATGCCAACGACGATGCGCAATATTACCTCCTGTCACCGCTATACCCCACGTCGCTGGCTCAAGCCGTGCATGAAGAGATACAGGACGCGCGGTTTGGCGATGCGAACAAAGCGGCGCGTCAAGCTCGTCGCGACGGCGTGCCGCACGATGGGGTCTATCGGGAATACCGAGGTCTTGCAGCTCGACATCTGGGAGGCACAAAGCCTCAAAACATCTCCCAGCTAAACAGCGAACGTCGAGGCATCAATTATCTGCTGGCATCGCTGCCACCGGTTTGGCAAAAGCAGCGCAACTTCCGTCCGGTCAACGCAAAATCGATTTTCGATCGAGCCTTTGGCGCGCGCCCTCCGGTGCGCGCCATCGTCCGGGATTTAACTGCGTTTCTGCTCAGCAATCCGCGACCAAATGAAGATACGCGCAAACGTGTCAAGAGCCTCGTGAACAGTCTTGTAGACGAGCTGGTCATCTATGGCGCTGAACTGTCGCACCAACCCGCGGGGTGGACAACGGAGTCGCTATTCGATGATCTGGCCGACGAAGAGAAGCTATGGCTGGACCCGTATCGGGCGGACCTGCTAGAAGAAACCGCGTTCGCCAGTCGATGGCAATTCATGGACTGGCCCGCTCTTATTGCTCAGCGGTTCGGCAACTGGCTCAATGGTCAACTGCGGGACAAGCTGCCCAAGGTCGAATACATAGAGTCCAAGGAATGGCGCCGGATCTGCATGGGCGAGGACGGGTCCTGGATACAAGAATTGCGCCGTATTCGCGATCTGCAAGATGCACCCGGATACATTCCTGTGCGCAAGACACATGATGAGCTGACTGTACTGCGGAAGAACAAATGAGCCATTCAACAAAGGACGTCACAACAAAAGCACTGCTTGTCCTTCCACATCTGCGAGTGCAAAACGCCAATGCAATCTCCAGTCCGCTTACTCATGGTTTTCCATCCATCACTGCATTTACCGGTCTGATGTGGGCGTTGCAGCGCAAGCTGACAGCCGCTGGATTACCACTGAAGCTGCGGCAAGTAGGAGTGATCTGTCATCACCATGAGGAGCAGTTGACAGACGGCTATGTGAAAACGTTTCGGTTGACCCGCAATCCTGTGGACAGGGATGGAGCCACGGCGGCCATCGTGGAGGAAGGCCATATTCACCTGGAATTGACCGTGATGTTCCAGTTGACGGTGCCTGCGTCGCAACTATTGGCGAGTGGCGCCGGGTCCACGGCGGATCAGCGAGCGCAGATGTCCGAATGGGCCGCGCGCGTTGCAGAGATCGTGGCGTGCATGCGGATTGCCGGCGGGACGCTGCTGCCAACAGGTTCCATGCCGGGAAGGCGCACGCGAGCGTGGATGGAACCGATCTCGGAGGACGAAGAGGCACAGGCCCTGGTATTCGCGCGCTGGCGATATCAGTGGTTGCCCGGCTATGCGCTGGTCGGACGCGATGATTTGCTGGCGGAACGTCATCGGACTATGCGCGACGCACTGCCTGATGCCACGTTGCTCGATGCCTGGCTCGACGCAGCGCGATTCAACTTCAAACCTGTGCCTGGCGATCCGTCCAAGAGCACGCCGGGAAATTCCAAAGCCGAAAAGCAGCGCTGGGCGGATCCGTCAAAACAAAAGGGCGACGGCTGGACGGTACCCATACCCGTCGGCTATGCCGCCCTGACAAAACCATTGCCGGCTGGCGCCGTCGCCAACACGCGCGATGCGTCCACGCCCTGCGTGTTTGTTGAGTCGGTTTATTCGTTCGGTCAATGGATTAGTCCGCATCGGCTCAACCACGTGCAGGAAATCCTGTGGCGGCCCGAAACCGATGCGGCTATCGGTTTGTATCGCTGCCGCAGCGGTTATGTCCACGCCGGGTCCGCCACCAGTTTGGCCGGCGACGACATTCCCGATTTCGACTGAATCTGTCTGCCATCACCTTTTTTACAGGATGTTTATCGTGTCTGAAAAATTGATTACCGCTTCTGTTCTCGCTTTCGAACGCAAACTTGATCCGTCCGATGCCGTTTTTAATGCAGGCAATTGGGATGACCGCGCTAACGCAGCGGCCTGGCCACCGATTCGTCTTCGTGAGAAATCGGTGCGCGGCACGATCTCGAATCGACTCAAGACCAAGGATCAAGATCCGGCCAAGCTGGATGCTTCCATAACGAACCCCAACTTGCAGACAGTGGATGTCGCCACGCTGCCAGTTGAAGCCGACACGCTCAAAGTGCAGTTCACCTTGCGCGTGCTCGCCGGTGCGGGTACGCCTTCGGCGTGCAACAGCGCCGCGTATCGGACCAGACTGCTGGGTGCGGTGAATGACTATGTCGGGCAACACGGCTTCATCGAACTGGCGAATCGCTACGCAGCCAACTTGGCGAATGGACGCTTTCTCTGGCGTAACCGGATCGGAGCGGAGAGCGTTCAGGTTGAAGTGGCGCAACTGCGGAACGGCCAGCCCGGACAAGTCTGGTCATTCGATGCACTGACCCAAAACCTACGTGCGCTGAACGAACTTGATGAGAACGTCAAAACGCTGGGCGGGCTGATCGCCGAAGGCCTGGCAGGGCGTATGCATGTATTGCTCCAAGTGACTGCTTACGTGCGTCTCGGGTGCGGGCAGGAAGTCTTTCCGTCGCAGGAACTGATTCTCGACAAGAACGACAGCAAAAAAAGTCGGACGCTGTATTGCGTGCAGGACGTGGCGGCAATGCATTCGCAAAAGATCGGCAATGCTGTGCGAACAATCGATACCTGGTATGAGGACGCGCAGGAACTTGGTCCGATCGCGGTGGAGCCCTATGGATCGGTCACCACGCAAGGCAAGGCGTATCGTCAGCCTAAGCAAAAGCAGGACTTCTACACGTTGCTGGATGACTGGCTGCTCAAAGACCAGGCGCCGCCTTTGGAGCAGCAACATTTTGTCATGGCCGTGCTCATTCGCGGCGGGGTGTTTGGCGCCACGAGCTGATAGCCATGACGACACATTTTATCGATATAACCTTGTTGCCCGATCCAGAGTTTAGCCAGGCGCATCTGTTCGGCGCGCTTGTGGCGAAACTGCATAGGGCGCTGGTGCAGCTTCGGACCGACGACATCGGCATCAGCTTTCCCGAATATAGCTTGCGTCCGCGCTCGCTCGGGCGGGTGCTACGGCTGCACGGCGGTGAACCGGCTTTGCTGGGTTTGATGAAGCACGCCTGGCTTCAAGGCATGCGCGATCATGTGGCAGTGACGGCGGTCGGGTTGGTACCGGCTGGAGCGACGCATCAGATCGTGCAACGCCGTCAGTTCAAGACGAATGCTGATCGCATGCGCCGCCGCCGTATGCAACGCAAGGGCGAAAGCATGGAGCAAGCGGCCGAGGCAATTCCCGATAGCGTTGAGCGAACGCCGAATCTGCCTTACGTACAGATACGAAGCGCGAGTACGGGGCAGCCGTTTTGTTTGTTTATTGAGCAGGTTGGGGTGCCAGCAGGAGCGTTGGGACCGTTTAATAGTTATGGGCTGAGTCAGGGAGCGAGCGTGCCATGTTTCTAGCCCCTTTTTTCTGGACTGGTTTTAGGTTGTTGGTAAATCAATGAGTTAGCGATGAGGCGACGATTTGGGTAAATTGCAGGGCCAGTCGGGATATTCTTTGAAATCAATGCGTTAAGGTAAGGCTCGTCTAGTTTGCTGCCGCACAGGCAGCTCAGAAAGAGTGGAGCGCGGACGAGAAAGCGCCGCCAGAATTTGCTGCCGCACAGGCAGCTCAGAAAATATGCGTGCTCGTGCTGCGCAATGGATTCACGTTTGCTGCCGCACAGGCAGCTCAGAAATTTGCCTCATCGGGTAGCGTCGATAGTCGTTCGTTTGCTGCCGCACAGGCAGCTCAGAAAAACAGGGTATCGCGCGCGATTTCATGATCGCTGTTTGCTGCCGCACAGGCAGCTCAGAAAAACCCAGGTCGTCCACTGAAGGCCGTCGTACGGTTTGCTGCCGCACAGGCAGCTCAGAAATCGATGACGCTCGGCGCGCGCGGGATCTTCATGTTTGCTGCCGCACAGGCAGCTCAGAAACGAGCCGGACCCGCAAAGCGGCGAAGTCATCGGTTTGCTGCCGCACAGGCAGCTCAGAAACCGTCGACCCACTGCGGGTTCAAGACCACTCCGTTTGCTGCCGCACAGGCAGCTCAGAAAACTGAAATCTCAGCGGCGGTACGGATTTCTGCGGTTTGCTGCCGCACAGGCAGCTCAGAAAGATGACGGGGCCACCAGAGGCGCGCACGTACAATTTGCTGCCGCACAGGCAGCTCAGAAAATCCTCAACAGCGCAAAGCAGCGGCCGATGATGTTTGCTGCCGCACAGGCAGCTCAGAAATACCGCCTCAGCTAGCTCCGTGTCTTTAGTTAGTTTGCTGCCGCATAGGCATCTCAGAAATCCACGATCTTAGAAGAGGCGAATTTTTCGCGTGTTCGCTGCCGCGCAGGCAGCTCAGAAAGACTAGGGCGACTAAGGCCGTTCCCGTGGTTTGTTCGCTGCCGCGCAGGCAGCTCAGAAAATCAATCCGAGCCGCGAAGCAAAGCCCGTCCAAGTTCGCTGCCGCGCAGGCAGCTCAGAAAGGGCTAACAACGCGCTTGATGCGATGCGTGAGGTTTGCTGCCACACAGGCAGTTCAGAAATATTTACTGTTCTGCGAATCGGCGTACCCCTTGTTTGCTGCCGCACAGGCAGCTCAGAACCCACTGTGCTCGAAGGCTGCTGCGCCATCAGAGGTGTGCACGCGAACGCACCAGTTTTGAACGCACCGCGATCCTTCGTCGAGATCAATCGAAATTGATTACTTCAACTTGACGTTGATAACAACTGGTGGAATCACTTCACGTAATTTAAGAAATTACTGAGCTTGCTAATGTGAGCTTGGGCATTAAGATTTCGCCCCGCTCGGAGTATTCCTATCTGTGGCACAACAGGTTTCGTACCGTTGCTTCGCAGTAGGAACAATTCTGACCCCGGATGACGGAATTTTGATTCGCAGTCCGTGTCGCCCACTTTCGCCGTAGCTGAAGGCCTGCGTTTTTGGTGCGACAGGATTTAGCACAGCTCGCATTAGCTCACGGTTATGACGCGTAGCGCGCCAGAACGAACTGCTTCTCGAACGGCATGGCGCTGATATTCCGGTCCAGCACGCGGTCCGAGTCCGCGTAAAAACAATAGTAATAAGAAGAGAGAAGCATGAATCAGGGTCGTTTGAGGTCAGTGCTCACCCGCATGCGCACGATGGTGCCCGTTGCAAAGTCCGCGAGCGCTCAAGCTAAAAGCGAAGCAGCGATCAATCAGGCCGCGCCCAAAGTCGTTGCGGTACCGCCGCGCGCCACCTGGTTCGCCACTCGCAAGTCCACCTTCGCCGCGCTCTGCCTGTTCGGTCTGCAACCGCTTCTCATCGATGTAGCGCACGCGCAGGCCACGCTGAGCAAGGCAGTCTGATCGGCAGTACCGATGGCAGCGTGCACATGCAGGCCGGGAGCACGCTGCACGTGACGGGGTCGGATATCGTTGCGGCGCAAGATGTGACGGGCGTGGCGGCGAATGTCGTCATCGATGGCTCGCAGACGAACCGTCATCACGATGAAACGCACGAGTCGAGGACGACCGGGTTCTCGATCACGGCCAGTGCGCCGGTGATCGATGCCGCGCAGAACACACTTCGACAAGCCAGTTCAGGCGCACGAAGTCAAGATGATCGCGCGAGTGCCTTGCACGTAATGGCGGCGGCAAGCGGTGCTTACGATGCAGCAGGCGCAGCGAACGGTGCGGCGCAAGATCTGGCTGCGGGCAAGATGCCTGACGCGAAGCTCGAACTGAGCTGGGGTTCATCGAGCAGTAAGTCGACGTTCACGCAGGACAGCTCGAACACCACCGGTTCGACGGTGAAGGCTGGCGGCACCGCGGCGTTTGTTGCCACGGGCGGGAACGTCGATATCGCCGGTTCCGATGTGAACGCCAGCAATGTGATCCTGAGCGCGGCGAATCAGGTGAATCTCACGAACAGCACGGATACCGACAGCACGCGCAGCACGAATGAATCGAAGAGCACGGGCGTGGGGGTATCGGTGGGAACGGGTGGAATCGGTGTCGATGCGTCGATGTCCAAGGCGCATGGGAATGCAAACTCGGATTCAACTGCAAGCAACAACACGCATATCAACGCTGCGAACAACGCGACCATTATTAGCGGCGGAGATACCAACCTGATCGGCGCGAATGTGAATGGCAAGTCGGTATCAATGGATGTGGGCGGGAATTTAAATATCGCACCGACTCAGGATACGAGCACGAGCGCGGCGAAGCAGGACAGCACGGGCGGAGGCATTGCGATCAGCGCGGGCGGTGCATCGGGTAGCTTCAATCACAGCAGCGGTCGTGCGAACGGCAACTATGCAGGCGTGACGGAACAAACTGTGATTCATGCGGGAACGGATGGTTTCGACATTACCGTCAAGGGCGGCACTGACCTGAAAGGTGGGTTAATTGCCAGCGATGCTACACCCGATAAAAACACGCTGACTACCGGCACGCTCACTTTCTCGGACATCCAGAATAGTTCGAGCTACGATGCGAAATCGAGTGGTTTCGGCGGTGGCGCGTCGACGGGCAACGGTGGCAACACGTACGCCACACACGGCAATACATCGGGCAGCAACACCGGCGGCATTGCGCCAATGCTTACACGCAGGCTCAAGTCGAAGATCAATTGCGGATCATGGGCGCGACGGTGAACGGCACGGTCGAGAGCGGCGCGGCAGTGACGCTGATTGGTCAAGCCCCGAGCGACGCCAGTGCAGGTTGGATGAGCGCTGGTCAGACTGCTGACGGCAAGCCGATCCGGACCCAGACCGCCGTCGCGGCCGATCCACAGCTCCAGGCTTACATTGTGAAGAACTATGCGTCGGCGGCGCCTGGCGCTGTGCCGAGCACCGTGAGCGGTTACACAGCTTCGTCTACGCAGCCGCAGATCGGGCCGCAGTATGATTCGTCGGGATCGACGGGGAGCGTTTGTCCGCGTGGCGATTGCGGTGTTGTAAATACAACGATCAACACCACAGTCAATCCTCCGACGAGGGCGCAACTGGCAACGGCAACGGACCTTGGTTCTACCGCGATGGGAGTGGCTGCCATCTGGCTCCCTCCGCCCTTTGATGTTGGCGCCTTAGTCGGGGCTGCTGGGATGAAATCCGCTAACTACGCACTTAGTCCACCGAGTTCGTCATCAATTCTGTATGACATTGCTACGACGTTTGCGGGCTTGGCTATTCCGCAAGGCCGCGGCGTGCAGACGCTCTTTACGTTTGGAACGTCGGCAGCACAGCCGTACGTTATTCCGAATCAGAAATAACTTGTTCACGCTTCCTTGCCTTGAGAACCTAAAATGCGCGATCAGCCAAACAATGACAATTTGACATCCTTCGAGAAGCGCGCATATCGCCTATTCTCGTATGTAGCGTTGGCCGGTGTCGTAGCTTGTATCTTGGTCGTCCGTCAGCCTCACACCGAGGAGGCAAAGTTAGTGATCAACATCGTTGGCTTTGTTTGCCTGATCATCGGCGTCATCTTCGGCTGGGGCTACAACAAAGATATCCGCGTTCTAGACCTTAGAAAATATAACGGTTCTTAAAAAGGCTTGGAGAGTTACAAAGACGACGATCAAGACAAGTCTCAGTAACAACGAACCCGACTAAGGCCGGGTTCGTTGTTCTTACGAGCGTGGTTCACGCTGGCGTGATGATCAATGGGCCCTCTTGAACATGAATACAGACACGACCGTCGGGTTTGAATCCAGCTTGCTCGAGCCATCGGCCCATAAGCCTGATACGCGGGATAGGCCGTTGCGTGGGCGGTGGCCGGTGCGGCGGGTAAACGGTCCATCGAGTGGCGCGCTCGTAGGCCATAAAGCGTTCGGTAGAGGTCGAGCTCGATTTAAGATTGGCGTCAACCATGGTCAACTCCTTCTGTGAGTTGGGGGTGGAAAGAAGGCGGTACGTATCGAGCGGAAATGCAGGCGGCGGGCGCGGCGCTCGTGGGTGGTTTGGGTGGAGGCATAGCGAGTGCGGCAGGTTCAGCAGCGGGAGGCGGTTTGGCATCGATATCGGCAGGCAAGCTCAACGCACTGAGCGATTCAATTGCCAACTCTAGCCCGACGGGTAACGCGGATATCGATAGAACGCTGGGCAACATCGTGGCGAACGTCATTGCCACGGGTGCGGGCGGAGCGGTTGGCGGCAATGCTGGCGCGATCGCGGGATACAACGACGACCGATTCAATCGGCAACTTCACCTGGATGAGAGGCAGTGGGCCACGAGAAACGCGATGGACTTTGCGGCGGTTTACAAGGCTCAGACTGGGCAGGACCTGACGCCTGATCAGGCGCAAAGCATGTTGCTGGCGAACGGTTATCGGTTGGTCGATGCAGCGGCCAGCAAGGGGCCGGGCGGTGATGCAGTGGCGGTGGCCTACATCAGCCAATATGCCGGGACACTGTTTAGCGCAACATCGGCCGAGTACAACAGTCCGTTCATGGGCGGTAACAAGAATGGCTCCTTGACGCCGGAGCAATTGACGATGCCAGGGCATGAGGCACATCCACAGATTGGCGTTGCTGTGGGTGCGGGGCTTGGCCTGGTTGCGCTGGGTGCCGTTGCACCGACGGTCGCCACGGCGTGGGGGGCGGGCACGGTGTATGACTTCGTTGGTGATGCGATCAGCCATGGCATGGGACTGTCGCCGGACGCTCCGAATTTTACGAAGTCGTTCACGGTTGGTGGTGTGACGGGCGCAATGGCACCGCTTCTTCCGCCATTGACTACGCTTGGTACCGGCGTTGCCGGAAAAGTTGCGATGGGTGGGTACAACGTAGCGGTTGGTGGCGTGAGAGCCTTTGGAGCGACTGCTATAACGAATTCAAGCAGTAATCCTATGATGTCCGGCGCGCTCGGTGCGGGGGCTGGGATTATTGGCTCAGGGTTTCAATATGCTTTGCCAGGACCGGTGGGAGCATTCATGCAGGTTCTGCTAGGGCCAGCGCAAACCGCTATCGAATCGCAAGGGAAGAAGAAATGAGCGAAAGTTTGCTTGATAGAAGAAGAGGGCTGTATCGGAGATTTGCATTCGCATAAGCATGTTGGCTTTGTTTGCCTTTGCTCGTACTAGTGTTCTCGCTAGCTCAAGGGGGCGGGTGGAAACCAGTTATGACGGGGTCTGCAATCTATCTAACGGTCTTCTCCGGGATAACGTATCAGTTCATCAAAGAGCTTCGGGCTTTAAAGCGGGAGGAGCAAAGCACAGAGAGTCCGGCCAATAAGGGCGAGTAGTAACAACGAACCCGGCCGTGGGTGGGTTCGTTGTTTATAGAGCTTGGTTTGATGTTCATTACTGACGAGGCCACATTGTTGTGGAAATACCATGTTCTCAAAAGAAAATCCGGAGTTTCGTCGTCCCCTGGTAGGACCGCGCCGTTCCGCGTGGCCCTATCGATTCGCTGAATTGTTCTTCGGTACGATCGCGAAGGCGACGATGGTCATTGCCGTTCTGCTTCTCGTTGTTCTCAATCTTCTCAGCGGAGGCGCGGGTATGGACCTTCCGACAACTGGCAAAGGTTGGCGAAATCTTCTTATGCTTATTCTGGCGATCCTCATCATTGTTGCCATCGGCATATATTTCTTTAGTCCTATGATGAGTCACCCGCGCCCCTGATCTGATCGAGCGGCTCAGCGGCTGCATGCGCAAGCATGAACGTGGACCGCTACAACCGGCAGTTGCATCCGCAGGAAAAGACGACGGCGCAGAAGATCGCAGCAACGGCAAAGGCTCAAGGACTAACCAACGTCGATGGATCAGCGATCACGATCGCACAGATTGAAAACTCCATGCGCGGGGCGAGCAGTAGCCAGTATGGTGAGACTGCCGTGAACCGCCCCGGGTTTGATGGAGGCTCCAACTCTTGAGAGAATGGAGCCATGAGCAAGCCAAGCCAATTTTTCCCCGAAGTCCGAGAGCGCGCCGTTCGTCTGGTGCGCGAGCAGCGTGGCGAGCATTCGTCACTGTGGGCAGCTGTTGAAACCATTGCGCCGATGATCGGTTGTTCGAGCCAGACGCTGTTGGGCTGGGTCAAGCGTGACCAGATTGACAGCGGCGGGCGCGAAGGCGTAAGCACGTCGGAACGCGAACGCCTCAAGACGCTGGAACGTGAGAACAAGGAACTGTGCCGCGCCAACGAGATTCTGAAGTTGGCGAGCGCGTTTTTCGCCCAGGCGGAGCTCAACCGCCGTCTGAAGTCCTGAAGGCCTTCGTCGATCAACATCGCGACGCCTTCGGGGTCGAGTCGATCTGCAAGGTCTTGCGGATTGCCCTGTCGGGCTATTGGCGTCATGCCGCACAGCTTCGCGATCCGTCGCGGCGCTGTGCTCGCGCGATACGCGATGAACGTCTGCAACCCGAGATCAAGCGTGTCTGGCAGGCCAACATGCAGGTCTACGGCGCGGATAAGGTCTGGAGCAGATGAACCGGGAGCGCATCGAGGTGGCTTGCTGCACCGTTGAACGATTGATGAGGCGACTGGGTTTGCGTGGCGTGATGCGAGGCAAGCGTGTTCGCACGACGGTCCCCGATGCCTGCGCCCCGCGCCCGCTGGATCGGGTCAATCGCCAGTTCAACGCTTCGCGGCCAAACCAGCTTTGGGTCTCGGACTTCACCTACGTCTCGACGTGGCAGGGCTGGCTGTACGTCGCGTTCGTGGTCGACGTGTTCGCTCGGCGGATCGTTGGCTGGCGCGTCAGCACGTCGATGACCACGGACTTCGTTCTGGATGCGCTTGAACAGGCGCTTTACGCGCGGCGACCAGGCGACGACGGAACGCTGATACACCACTCCGACAGAGGTTCGCAATACGTCAGCATTCGCTATTGCGAGCGGCTCGCCGAAGCGGGCATCGAACCGTAGGTCGGCAGTCGGCAGTCGGGGCGACAGCTACGATCATGCCCTCGCTGAAACGATCAACGGCTTGTACAAGGCTGAACTGATTCATCGCCGCACCTGGAAAACACGCGAGTCCATCGAGTTGGCAACGCTGGAATGGGTGGCCTAATTCAATCACCATCGGCTGATGGAACCGTTCGGCTATATCCCGCCCGTTGAAGCTGAGGCAAACTACTACCGGCAACTTGAAATACCTGCCGTTGAACCCGCATCAACTTAAACCAACCAGCCTCCACGATTCCCGGGGCGGTTCAATAGCACTTCTGATATGCAAGCACCGCAACGACGAACTATAGCAATGTCCCGTTTTTTCACGAGTCGGTCCGACCTTGTCTCGACCATCACTACCATTTTATATTTCCTCTTTTACGTTTGGTTTGGCAGTGGGGGCCGTAATTTTGTTTGCTGTCTATGTGTTCGGCCTTCCACGCGGTTTAGATACATATCGAGTGGCGCCCGTGCTCTTTCCTGCGGTCGGCGGAATCATGTTTTTGGGGGCGTTACGAACGCGATTACTGCGACGACCGTGTAAAACAAGATACGGCATAATCAGTCCGCTCGAACCCGGTTGGTCAACCTCGGTGAACGCGCAAATTTTAGCTGGCGTATTTTGCTTTTTATTCGGAATACTCGTAAATCTCTAAGAAATAGATGAACCTAACTTGGAAACTCGGTTGCAGGCTCAAACCCGACCGGTGATGCGAACGTCAGTTAGGCACTCGCGAACATCATAGCGAACGTCATCGCAACGGCTGCGGGCGGCGCGGGTACGTTCTCCAATTCGGACGCGCCGTGGTCGGGTTTGGCGTCCGTGGAGAGTGGTTTGTGCTGGCGTGATGGTCAACCCGCCGTGTCCCAGACCTGCTTGCGTGCGGGGATTACACTCCGAGTGGAGGGAGCTAGGAGCATCGAGGGGTTCACATTCTTACTACGCACCTTCCATGTAATAAGCGATCCTAATCACACTCTGAGCGCGGTTCTACTATGGAGACAATAAGTATGCTCGACACGGCATTTCAGGCATTGGTTGATACGATTGCAGCTCAAGGTTTTCAACTCCTGGCAACCCAGTGGGCAGGCCGAACGGCGGTCTATCCTCTTGTCTGCCAGAATGGACATCGGTTTGCGCGCCATGGCTCGCGCTTGCTGACGGGCAACACAACCTGCCTGGAATGCAAGGCTGACGATATAAGCAAACGATTTTTCGATGTCTTGACCGAGCGCGACTTCAAGTGCGATCGCGATGTATTCCATGGATTGACAACGCCGCATTCCTTCACTTGCAGCAAGGGTCATGCGTGGCAAGTGCAGGCGCGCAAGATCATGGAAGGGTCGGGCTGTCCGCGTTGCGCTATTGAACAGAGGTCCATTTGCAACAGGTTGCCTGATGGATTGACGAAATTACAGGAGATTTCGCTAAAACGCGGCGGCCGGTGCCTTTCCCCTTCTTATCTTGGAATGAGACGGCGGCATCTATGGGAGTGCGCCGATGGACACCAGTGGCAAGCCGTCGCGGCAAAAATTGTTGAGGGCAGTTGGTGTCCGCATTGTGCGAGGGCGCGGCATGGCGAAGTGCGGCGCAGTCGCGACGGGTTGGAGCGTTTGAGAGCAGTTGCGCGATCTCGCCGCGGAGAATGTCTGGACGATCTCTATGAGGGCGCGAATCTAAAATACCGGTTTCGCTGCGAGCGGGGACACGAATGGGCGGCAGTCGGAAATCTGGTGCTCGGCGGGACATGGTGCGGACGTTGCGCTAACCTGGCGAAGCGCCGCACACTGGAGCAGATGCAAGCCATTGGGAGAGAGCGGGGAGGCCGCTGCCTCAGTACTGCCTACCTTGGAAATCAAATCAAACTAACGTGGCAATGCAAGCTCGGCCATGTCTGGGAGAGCTCGCCGAATAATGTGGTTAATCGTGGGGCATGGTGTCCCAACTGCTTCAGGTTGCGAATCACACTTAACCCTGTTCTGCGTCGGCGCTACGATGCCGGCGGATGAGCCGCGAGGAGCTGAGACATGCGTTTCGTTCGCTGCCGTGCAGGCAGCTACCGCCACGATATCCCGGTGTCGAACGACAATTCGGCATTGCTTGGCCGAGTAGGCAGTCCAAAAAATGAGGCACATCGCATCACCCCCCAAAAACCAAATGCCCGCTTCCGCGGGCACCCTTGGCTACTAGCAGCCTTCTGGCTATCTCATGACCTAATGAAAAAACACTCCCCCACCTGCGTTCAATGCTTCACATCAACAGCGGCCGGATCGCTCGAATACGTATAAGCGTAGGCATAGTCATAAGTCCCCTTACGACCACCGCTCTTAGCCGGCATCGCATTCAACACACCACCCACAACCCTGGCGCGAGCGCGCTTGAGCTTCTTCAGCGCATCCGCAATATTCTTTTCCGAATGGGCACCAGAACGCATCACCAACACCGTCGATCCAGCAAGGCTCGCGATCACCGCAGCATCCGGCACAGCCAGCAACGGCGGCGTATCGACAATCACCAGATCGAACTGTTTCTCAAAAGCCTGCAGCAACGTAGCGAACCGGCTCGACGTCAAAATCTCCGACGGATTCGGCGGATGTGCACCCGAACCAATGAAGTGCAGTCCATTCACACCGGTCTCACGTGCAGCCATCTCGAAGTCGGTCTGTCCCGTAAGCAGCTCGGTAAGACCACCATTCGATGACTTCCCCATATAGTGAGCAAGACGGCCACGGCGCAGATCGGCATCGATCAGCAACACGCGCTTGCCTGACTCGGCGAGCAATGCCGCAAGGTTGGCCGCGAGGAAGCTCTTGCCGTCCGACGGCGCCGGGCTCGTGATCGCGATCACGCGATTCGGCGCATCGACCAGTGCGAATTGCAGCGTGGCGCGAAGTCCGCGAAGACCTTCAATGGATGTATCGAAGGGATGCGTGGTCGAGAGCAGCGGTTGCTTGCCAGTGTTGGCCGCCGGCAGCACCGTAGCGTTCTGAAGCGCCATGGCCTCAGGGGTCTTGGTGGAAAGCCCGAGCGTGGTACCCATCGAATCGCCTACAGACTGCGTGCCCAGACGCTTCATGCCACCCTTGGCCGACGACGACGGCAATGCCATCGGACGATCGAGGCGCACACGATCCAGCCTGGCTTGTTCTGCGCTAAAGGGAATCGCGCCGAAAATCGGCAGGTTGAAGCGGCGCTCGACGAGTTCCGGATCATCCACACCAGCGAAGAACGAACGGCGCACGAAGGCGAACACAACACCGGCAATCACGCCAAGCAGACCGCCCGCGGCAATGATCAGCGCAGCCTTGGGCTTCACGGGTTGCGAAGGCACGAGCGCCATATCGACGATATGCACGTTGCCGACCGTTCCCGCACGGCTGATCGAAAGCTCCTGCGTCTTGTTCAGCAGCGCGACGTAGATCTCCGAGTTGACCTTGGCTTCGCGTTGCAGCGATACCGCCTGACGCTCCGAACCCGGCAGCGTCTTGAACTGGTTATCGAAGCGCGATTTCTCGACGTTGAGCGCGGCAAGTTGCGCGTCGACTGCACGGACCTCGTCGGCGCCATCAGTGAAGCGTTGCAGCAACTGAACGCGTTGCATACGCAGCGCAGCGATCTGGCGTTCGTAATCGAGGCCACCCGACAAATACGTCTGCGCTTCCTGCGTCGGCTGGAACGAGCCGGCCGCCGTCTGATACTGCGCCAGTGCGGTCTCGCTTGCATGCAACTCGTCACGCACTCGCGGCAGCTCGTTGTTCAGGAAGGTGAGCATGCGGTTCGCTTCTTCCTGCGCACGTTCCGTACGCTGCTTCAAGTATGAAGCGGCAAGCGCGTTTGCGACCTGGGTGATATAGAGGGGTTGCGAGCCGCTGTACGAGATCTGAATGATGCCCGTGTCCTTGCCTTTCTCGGCCACCTGCATGCCGGATCCGAACGCTTGCACGGCTTCGAGCTGCGAGGCACGCGTCACGAAGAATTCGGTGCCAGGGCGAGCCACGAGCTGGCTTACGAGCAGCGTGATGCCATTACCCTTCGCCATGTTGCCGGCGAGACCCTGAAGCAGTTCGTGGTTTTGTGCATCGAGCAATGCGTAGCGGCCTTGACCCAGCGCACGCAACGTGAGGCGCTGGTCTTGCAGCATCGCAGGAACCGTGATGGAGTCCACCTTGAACTCTTCGCCGCCCCATGCGTAGGTGTCGAGTCCCAACACCGCAGGCAGCGGATGTCCCCTGCGTGCGAACAACGGCGTGATGCGCCCGATAAACGGCATCACGTTGGACTCGGTGCTGAAGTTTAGGTTGAACTGATCGACAACAGGTTCGATCACCGTGCGGCTCTTGATGATCTCGATCTCGGAGTCCGCGTGCAACGATCCGCCGCTCGGCGTCAACGCTGCGGAAAGCGAACCCTGATTGTTGCTCGTCGAACTGGTATTCGGCGTATCGACCTGCACGAGGGCATCGGCGGAATAGATCGGGGTCGACAGCTTTGCATACAGCACGGCGGCCAGCAAGATGCCAAGCGCAATGCCCAGCACCCACCAGATCTGGTCCGTGATCATCCGCACGAGGTCGCGCAAGACGAACTCTTCGTCCTTGGCTTGCGCGGGCGAATGCTCCAGCATTTCATAAGTACTCATGTCGCACTCCAGGCATGACACATGACGCGTTGTTAGCGGGTCGTTTGGATGGTGTAGAACAGCGTCTGGATCGTCGGCGAGATTTGCTCGAGCACGCGGTTGAAGCGGGCAGCGCTGGCAACTTGCACGTAGATCACGTCACGCGGATGCAACTCGAATTGTGTCATCAGCATCAGCGCATCGACTTGCGTCATGTCGAGCTTGTACACGCTGAGATCGAGCGGACGTGCGCCCGGCATTGCGCTGCCATTGGCCGGCGTCAATGCGGCGGTCTTGATCATGCCGCCCTTTGCCGATTGTTCCGGTGCGCGGATCACGTAGATCTGACGCGGGTCAGCCGAACGCGGGTCGATGCTGTTGGCGTTCGCAAGTGCATCGGCGAGTGTCAAGCGGCCGCGGTTCATCGGAATGGTTTGCGGCTTTGCGAGTTCGCCGAGCACAAACACACGGCTCTTGGTGCGATCCGGCACATCGATGATGTCGTCATCCTGCAGCAACACGTTCTGCTGGATATCGCCGCGATCGAGGAGGGCGGCGACATCGACTGCATAGCGCTTGCCGTCACGGGTGACGCCTACGTTCTGCAGATCGGCGTCGGCATTTGCACCGCCCGAGCGGTTGATCGCATCGATAACGGACAGCGGCACGTCGGTGATCGGCATGGATGAAGGTGTCTTCACGTCGCCGGTGACTTGTACCTGCTTGCTGTAGAAGCCGGACACGCGTACGTCGAGCTGCGGATTGCGGATGGTCTTCGACAAACCTTGCGTAAGCGCTGCCTGCAATTGCTGCGGCGTCTTGCCGAGAGCCTGCACGCGGCCAACACGCGGGAAAAAGATGGTGCCGTCGTTGGCGACGCGCACTGTCACGCCGCCGGCTTCCGGACTGGCCGCACCAGCCGACGCATTCAGCGGCGCGCCTGCGTTGCCTGCAGTGCCCGCGGGCAGCGGCGGTACGCCCGCGCCTCCCGTGCTTGCCGAAATACCGCTCGAGCTGAATTCAGGGTGATCCCAGACGGTGATGCTGATCTGGTCGTTCACGCCAATGTGATACGCATAGAGCTTGCGGGTATCTTTGGTCAGGCAGGTGAGCGGGCAGACGCTTGCGATCGTTTCATCGCTGAGTTGCGGATGGGTCTCGAAGTAGCTGACATCGATAGGCGTCACGTGATACTTCACGTTCGCCTGGGCGACGCTGTCCGGCGCCGGTGTCTGGTCGAGACGATCGGTGTCGAGATAAGGTCCCGGTGCAATCGCGCAACCGGTCAACGATGCTGTAAAGGTTGCGCCAGCCAGCAGTGAAACGAGTAGTTTGATATTCATATTAGTGGTCCTCGCGTTACGGATACGCTGAATGTCCCCAGCGCAAAGTCTCCTGACCGTCAACGCGCAGTGCGCGTAGGTAGTCCTTCCTGTGCATGACGTAAGCGCCTTGATAGCGTCATCCGGGTTTCGCTGCGAACGGGTTTCTCCCCGGTCCACCCATTCGCAGCAGCCACTCGAAACAACAGCTAACGCTCCCTGCCTTGAGAATCTGGCGGGTGTTCACACAGGAAGAACTGCAGGTTGAAAGACGCATGGCAGGAGACCGCTGCGCCTCTTTGAAAACTGTTATTGGCTACGTTGCTTCGCTTCATCTTTGCGGCTGCTTGCACTGACTCGCGGTGATGCGATGGTCGAGGCGCGCTTCTGGCCGTTCGATGTGACATCGTGGCGTTTCCGGCAGGGCCGGTAAGTGCGTTTCCGCACGTGGGCGTCTTAGTTCACACAAATAGCGCCGTGACCCCTTGACATGTAATGCTTCAAATCAAAACCACTTTTTAAAACTGCGCGGCGATTAACGCGATCCGACCACCACACGCGTGCAAAATCCGTTCGATGCAATAAATATCGAAAGCATGATTATGTTTTTATGAAACGCATGATCGCAGCTTAATGCGTACGCAAATGTCGACACGTTGAACCTGTGACTGCGGGAAGAGGAGGGCGCGCGGCAGGCCATGACCTGACTTGCGTGACGCTCACACTGATCGCATGGTCCGCGGATTCAATGAACTTCTTCGGCAGCCTGGCGCAGACGCGGGAGCAGCCGGTCGAATTCACGCTTGACGATGCCGTAGCATTCGCATGCGCGCGCTTCGAGGCCTTCGCGATCCAGCACCTTGATGCAACCACGGCTGTGATGAATCAGTCCTGCATCATGCAGCTTGCCTGCGGCTTCGGTCACACCTTCACGGCGTACGCCAAGCATGTCGGCAATCAGTTGCTGAGTGACTTGAAGCTGGTTCGAAGAAGTGCGGTCGATTTCGATCAGGAGCCAGCGGCACAGTTGCTTGTTGAGCGAGTGGTGACGATTGCATGCAGCCGTTTGCGCCACTTGCGTGAGCAGGGCTTGCATATAAAGCAGCATCAGGCGGCGCAGGAAATCCGAGCGGCCGAACTGTTCGCGCAAAGCAGATGCGCTCATGCGATAAGCGAAGCCCGGGCATTGCACCTGGACGCGCGTCGGCATGGTTTCACCGCCAGTCAGAACGGGCACGCCGGTCATGCCTTCACGGCCGACTGCTGCGATCTCGACTGAACCGCCGTCTTCCATCGTGTGAAGCAGGGAGATGATGGCGGTGGTGGGGAAGTACACGTGATGAATACGCTGACCCGAATCGCACAGCAATTGATCGGTGCGAAGCTGAACCAGTTCAAGGTGAGGTGTAAGAGCTTGCCATTCGTGCGCGGGAAGCGCACCCAACAGATGATTGCCGTGCAGGTCGGACTGAAGGGTCAGCATGATGTTCTTCTCTCGTGACTGTGCGCATTGCGCCTTACTTTTTATTTACCGGCCAGCGAAACGATCCGTGAGTGCATCTGACGGCATTCATCGAAACGGTTCGCGACCAGCCCCGTAAGCAGCGCAGCATCGTCGTTTAGTTGGTTTGTTTTTTCGACGTTACCGCGTTGCGCAACTCATTTAGCGAGGACCGTGCCAGCGATGGTCAATCTCAATGCCATCATGGGGTCGTGCGTGGCGGGTGCCAGCGGCAAATCTGCAGATGGATGTTTTTGTTTCACTCTTGAACAGCAGCCCTGTTTGACCCGGACTTCCACCTTGATTGATGCAACGCACCCTTTCGTCTGCGCAATGCCTTACTGGTGGCCTGTCCACGTTTCATTCCTGACCACAAAACGGGCATCTGGCGCACGAACCGCGAATGCTTTAACAGGCATTCATCGGTTGTTTAAAAAATGATTCAGAACTGTTCCACGATCTGCGTGTGCTAACGAACGCAAGTGCCGCCGACGCCCGCTTGACACACCCGCAAGGGCGCGCAGGGCTTATGCAGCCCTTGCAGACAACGCGCGTTGCATGCGCTGGTACTGAACTGAAAACGTTGCGTTCAGCGCACGAACCTCGCCTTGCGGCGTATGCGAAGTGTTTCGCTCACGAGCAACGAGGGCGATTCGACGCTCGACACCGGGCGCGAGATGGAACCATTCATCGCGTGCGCGATAGTGCGGATCGACTACATGTACCCATCGTGCCAAACGTTTGGCGTGCATCACGAGCGCCCATTCGCCCTGCGCGTCGTGTTCAAGACGTACTTCGAAGCCGAGGTCGTGGCGTTGCGCCAGTTCCCGCTCGGGGAAGTGGAATGCTTCCGACAGCACGGCGCCTGTCGCCTTGTCTCGCAAGGTGATGACGGTCGCTTCATGGGCGCGCGGGCCGAATCGATACGCGTAGGTAAAGTCGAAGAACTGGCCGAGGACATCGGATGCCTGCAGGCGCGTATTGCTGCGGGGCGAAAGCGTTACGTCCCGCGAGGCGCTCGCAACCTTCGTGGCGCCGTCGCGAAGACACACGAGTTCGAGATGCGCATTGATCGGCGTCGCCGTTTCGTTGATGAGATGGATATCGAGCCCGTCAAGGCCTTCGTCGGTGATGAGTGCCGTTACCGGACGTAAAACGTGTGCGAGGCCGTGTAGCGCACTTTTGGGCGTGCCCAGGGCATCGATCAAGCCCCAGCCGGCGCCCGCCCTGATGTCCTGCAACTGCCACGCGATCCCGCCCGCGCATGACGATCCCTGCCGGCGCCATTCCGAGAAGACTTCGCCCATCACTTCGGCGACCACGGCTCGCGACAAGGCCAGATACCGCTCCGGGTCTTCATAGCGCAGACGCAGTGGATCGACCGAATAGAGCGTGCGCAGGTAGTGTTCGCGGACGTCGTCAAAATCCCAGCTTGCGCCCGGATCACGCGGTACGGCGGCCTTCCAGCGCGGCTGGTGCGGCATCGATGCAAGCGGCACCGCGTTGAGCGCGACATCGTCGGGAACGTTGGCGAACGCGAGGCACTCGCTTGCGAAACGAACGTTTGCGCGTCGTGCGTCATCGAGTGGCCGCTGGTACGCACCCACGCCGTAGTAATGGGTGATGCCTGCACGTGTGGCGAAGGGCCAGGCGTTCTCGCTGTCATCGGATGCCGGGATACTCGGCGAGTTGACGACATAAGGCACATCAGGGCGCTTCGCCGCGCAGATGGAAGGCAATTGCTGCGTGAACAACGTTTGCGTGCGCATTGCCGGCGGCAGTCCGAGCATGGCCGCTTGCTGGTCGGCTTCGCTTCCACCGCACAGGACGGCAAGCGACGCAAAGCGTTGCGTTCTTGATAAAAACTGTTCTGCCTCGCGCTGAACACTGGCTTTAAAGGCCGGATCGGTCGGGTAATCGAAATTAGCGAACGCGAAGTCCTGCCAGATGAGGAGTCCGTGTTCATCGGCCAAAGCATAGAACGCATCGGACTCGTAAAGCATGGTGCCACCCACTCGCAACATGTTCATGCCAGCATCGCGCGCAAGCCGGAAAAACGTTTGCGCCTGTTCAGCCGACGTGTCGAGGGACACGAGATCTGCGGTCGTCCAGCACGCGCCGCGCGCGAACACAGGTACACCGTTGATGACGAGCTGAAAGCCATCGCCTGCGGGTCCGCGGTCCACCGTGATCTCCCTGAAGCCGATACGGCCAAGGGAAATGGCATCGAGATTCGCGAACTCGAGCGTGACCTCGTGCAAGGCCGGATCGCCATGCGTATGCGGCCACCAGCGCGGAACATCGGGCACGCGCAAGGTGCCGCTGATCGTTTGCGCATCCTGCCATTGCAGCGTGATCGCCGAGTCCCTGCACATGACACGCGCGGCTTGATACGCCTGCGGATGCACGAAGCGAATGGTTAAGTGCACGATGCCATCGTCGCCATCGAGGCTCGATTGCAGATCCACGCGATCAATCGACGTAGCCGATTCACCCAGCAATTGCACCGCGCGCCACGGTCCGGCGGCTTGCACGGAAGGGCACCAACCGGGCATGTGGCCAAGCAGCGTCGTGCGGACATTGCGCAATGTCGCGGGCTGCGCGAGCCTCGGGCGCCAGCGCGCACGTCCCCGCTTTGCGCCGAGTGCGGCGGTGAGCGAGCGAAAGCACAGGTACAGCGTTGCGTGACCATCGAGATTGATATCGATGTCGTGCGCTTCGAACATCGAATCCGTATCGAGCAATTTTGTATCGTCGAGCCAGACTTCGCAAATTGTTGCAAGTCCGTTCAGGCGCACGCGGCGCGCGCCATGTCCCGACAAGACCAATCGATACCAGTGGTCATCGAAAGCGAAAGCCGGAGGCGACTCCATATCGAGTTTGCCGGCTGCTCTCCATGCCGACGCAACCGTGCCGGGCACGGGTGCGTCGATCCAGTGTGCGGTGTTGTCGGTGGAGGGCAGTTCGGCCGGCGTTGCATATGCACCTGCCGGCGTGCTGATGCACTGCCAGCCTTCGGACAAGCGTTGTGGGAGATAGGAGGCCGGCGTGCGGACGGCCGGCGTGGGCTCGGCGGGCGTGGACGAGCAAGGCGTGAGTACGCCAGGCGTTATGACGCGCATGGTTATTTCCCCGTATGACTATCGAAGGCCATATCGGGACGGCCTTCTTTTTATAGTGTGTCCAGCCGGAACGCGGCGCGACCTGTTGGCGTATCAGGCCGCGGCACCGGCTTGTGAAAACCTGTTAGCGAATCAGTGCGGCAAGCGGTCCAATGACCTGATTGTAGGACTCTTCGAGCACATCGAAACACTCGTGGCACGGGTCGCGGCGTCCGCGCGTAATTGCGCGGACGAGCCGGAACTGCATGACCATCGATTCGGTCGCGATCCGTTGCGCCGCGGTCGGCATGGCGTCCGGAATCGCGAAACCACGTTCCCGCATCCACACGAGATAACGCGAAAGGAACTCGAAGTTCGATCCCAGTTGCCGCATCACGTTGAATGTGTAGAGATGAAAAGCGCTTTCTCCGCGCTCGACGAGCATCTCCAGGTGCTCGGGAAACGCCGCACGCCATTGCGTGATCGGATTGCGCGCCGGGCGGCGCTGCAAATGCGCGACCAGCAAATCCGCCGATGCCTCCGCGAGCGCCGTGCCGCTCAGCGCCGGCCGTGCGCGCTTGCAGAACTCCACGTACGGAAACAGGATCTCGGGGCGGTCCGCGAATTCAGGAAGCTGCCGGAACACGCCTTGGTAGTCCTCGCCGTCCAGCACGTAATAACCGGTGTTGTGGAAATAACCGAGCCGGCGCGAACGCGGATCGATGAAATCCACGCCGATGGTCGTCTTTGTATGCTGCTGCTGGTACGAAGTCGCACGGGTATCGGGCAGATAAAACGCGTCGACTTCAGCCAGCACGGTATGCCCGCGCTGGGTTTGCGTACGAATGCGGTCCTCGAGTGAATCGTAGATTGCGAGTTCCTGCACCTGCATGCCATAAAGCGTGTAGAGGTCTTCGAGAGGAAACTTGAAGAACGTGAACTGGTCCCCCTCGAAGTCCTGCATGACAGTGAAGCCAAGCGCGGCGCGCGGGTCGAGCCCGTAGCCGTGCAGCAACTCAATCCACAAGTCGACGTAGCAGTTCGTTTCCGCCCAGACGCGATCGCCCTGATGCAGCGAGTGCGACTGGTGCTTACGTACGCGCATATGCTGCGGAAGCAATTGAATTACCCGGGCACGCTCGCGATTCGAATCTGCCGCGCCGCTTGTGTGAACGGCTGTCATGAAAGTGCCTCGAGTCCGGTCTTGATGCGTGATTGCGTATCGCCCCAGAGGAAATCGCGCACTTCAGCCGGCCACGCCTTGACGTCCAGACCGTGATGGCGGAAGAGGGCGAGCGTGGTGCGCTCCATGCCGAAGCCCACGCACGCTGTGTGCGCCACTTCGCCGTCTGCCTGGGCGATCTTCCAGATTTCGCCGAAGTGTTCCATGTGATAGTTGAACGACAGGCATGCGGTAGGACGGTCGGGCGTCGCAACCGGAATCAGCAATTCGAATTTGAGTTGCTGCGCGCGCTGGCTGTCGGCCACGATCTTGCCGCCGCGACCGAAGAACGGATCGTTGGCCAGATCGATTTCGAACGGCAGGCCGAGCAGGTTCACGAGCAGCGAACCACGCTCGATCCACTTCTGGCGGAACGCCATGACTTGCTCCGGGCTGCCGAAACGCACGTATTCGCGCATGCGGAACATCTGCATGCGGCTCGGATCGATAGATGGTTCGTGACGGAAGCAGTACGCGAATACGTCGACCGTTGCGCCGTCTTCAGCGAGCGCACCGCGCTTGGCGACCACCGGGTAGATCGGATAGCAGGCGGCCGGCGTGAGCACGAGGCGCGTGGGCTTTTGCTGGTCCATCCATTCGTCTGTACGTTCTTCTTCGCCGACTGAAACCGTCTTTTCGAGCGCCGCGAGCAGCCTGTGATGACCGCGGTCGTTGCCCTGGAACGAGTGGATCGTGCCGGCAAGGTCAGGGAAGCTCTTCAGATACTCGCTGTCTTCGAAGTCGTGGCGGCGCATGGCCGGCGGGAAACGCAGCACTTCGGCTTCCTGATCCGCGCCCAGCAGCGAAATGGCGTTGTTCAGGCGTTCGATCACATCCTCGAACACGTGGCTGCGTCCGTACAGGCCGTCTTCACCGGTTTCAATCAGGATCCCCGCTTCGATCATGCGCGCTCGCAGCGTCACATCCGAAGCGTTGTAGGTGTTCGTTGCGCTGGCGGCTTCAATGGCCGCGTTATCCGTGAGCGTGTTCATGTCCTAGATTCTCCCCGTAGCCGGCGTGCGCTGCGCGAGCAGCAGATTCGCCGTGTTCAATTGGATGCGGTCGTTGCTGATCATCAGCGGCGCGGAAAAAAGATCGCGCAGATGACGCCCGACGCTATATTCAGTGTTGTTTTTGTATCCTGCCATGCCGCAGATCATCAGCGTTTCCTGCACGACTTCGAGCGCTGCGGACGAAATGCTCAGCTTGAGCGTATTCATGTCCGATGCCAGGCTCAACGACGCGCCAAGCGGCGTATCGAAGTCACACGCTTCACGTGCATCGCGCGCCACGCGTTCGGACGATGCGACGCTGGCGGCGTCCAGTGCGTCCTTCAGACGTGCCTGCATCATGCGCAACTGCGCAACCGCATTGGCCAGCCGTCCCGCCGATGGCGGCAGCGCACCCGGCTTGCCGCGTGCCTGCGTGCGGAAAAACTGATGCGCGCGGTTCACGGCGTCGGACGTGATGCCCACCCAGACCGCGGCCCAGAGCGTGTGCGACACCGGCAGCATGGTCTGGTCCGCGACCTGGGCGAACGGCACGGGCAGGATCTGCTCGGCGCGGCCCGTCGCGATCAGACGGAAAGCTTCGCTGCAGGTTCCGCGCATGCCGAGCGAATCCCAGCCGCCGCGCTTTTCCAGCACGAGGGTGTCGCGCGGCGCCACGATCAGCACCTGGTCCGACGCGCTTGCCTCGGCACTGCGGCGCGCGGTGACCAGGATGCAGTCGGCGTGCGCGCCATATGAAATGGTCGGAGCAAGCTTTTCGATGCGAAACGCACCATCGGTCAATTCGACCGCACAGGCGCTGGTGCGCATGTTGCCGCCGATCGTTTCCTCCGACGTTGCCGACGCCAGCAGCCATTGTTCATCGATCATGCGGGCGATCATCTGGCGAATCCAGGGGACGTCGTTGCCCTGATCGGACAGGCACGCCACCTGGCTTTGATGCATCGCGTAGACCATTGCCGTCGACGAACACGCATGCGCCAACGTTTCACAAATGCGCGCGACTTCGGAGAGCGTCAGGCCGGCACCGCCGAGTTCCGCCGGAACCATCGCCGACAAAAGCCGTTCGCGGCGCATGGCTTCGAACGCCTCTACGGGGAAGCGTGCCTCGCGATCGACTGCTGCCGCATGCTGCGCCGCGACCTGCGCGACCCGCCGGGTGGCGGCAAGCCAGGAAGGTTCGGCCGATGCCTGCCGGACTTCCTCCACGATCTGCGCCGCGGCGACTGCAGCCCGGTCGGCGTTCGCTGTCAAAACAGCGGCCTGCACCGGGGCGTTCATGCGGCCGCCTGTGCCTGTTGCAATTCGGTAACCGCTGCAGCGAGCGCGTCGATGGACGAAAACAGGCGGCGCGTGAGCATGCGGTCAGGAATCTCGATGTTGAACTCGTCTTCCACGGCGAGCATCAGATGAACGGTTGCGAGCGACGACAGTCCCGCGGCGTAAAGATCGGCGTCATCAGCAAGTGATTCGGCCGGAACGTCGAGCCGGGCGGATTCGGTAAGGATGCGGCGCAGTGCGGATTTCATTTAATAGCCCCCAAAGAAGCGTCACTAAAGGTGTGTCACCTAAAAACCGGACGCGGCCACTCGTACTGGCTTGTCGCGTTCACGGACCGGGTTGGTCTTGCAATCCATAACGGCTCGCTTGTTGTGAAGCCTGATCGGTCGTTCCAAGTGTCTGGATGCCGGGCTTTTTCTCGCTGCCGTTCCTCAATGCCGGATTGCTCTCCGATGACCGTATTTAACGAATTGACAAGGGGTGGCGTCGGTGCGATGGCGCACGGAAGCTGCGCGGTTGGCGACGTATCGTATGAACATGGAACAAGCCGGTGCTGCCGGTGTTCTCACGACCGGACCCGGACATGAACTGGAAAGCCCTCGACTTCGAACAGATCACCGCGCGGGAACTGTATTTGATCCTCCGCGCGAGAAGCGCTGTGTTCGTTGTCGAACAGTCCTGCGTGCATCTGGATCCGGATGGGCGCGACGAGACATCGGTTCATGTATTCGCGGCGGAAGACATTTCCCGTTCGATGCCCGTCATCGCTTACGCGCGCTTGCATGAGGGCGGGACGGGAGCGGCGGAAGTCGTGGTGGACAAGATCCTGACAAGTCCGCAGCGGCGCTGCGATGGCACGGCGCACGTGCTGATCGAGCGGGTGATTGCAGCGGCGGGCGAACGCTGGCCCGGACGCAGCATCCGGTTACTTGCGCCGGTGAGTTTGCGCGGGTTTTATGAAGCATTCGGTTTTCGCAAGAACGATGGGCCTTTCGACGATCGCGGAGTCCGCACGATCAGCCTGGTACGTAAAAGCCGTCTGAACCTGGGCCTCGCGAGGACGGCGGGTTGCATCGATACCGTCGAAACGTTTTGAAGCCGTAGCAGCAAGTTTGATCAAGCAGGTGCCCAACGTCGGCATTGGACGTTTCCAAATGACACAGAGGACGCGCAGCTGCGTGCATTGCACGCTTCACTGAGCCGACCTCTACTTTTCAGGATTGCACGATGTCGAGTGTTTCGATCACGAATGTTCGAGACGAGTCGCAGGATGGACGCGTCGAGACATGGAAAACGCCCTGGATGGCGCAGCGCGAAAAGATGGCCGCGAACGACTCCGCGTCTGCCGAGGACGCACGCGCTATGAACGCCGCCAGTTCGCCCAAGGCAAAAAAGCGCGCCGAAGCGGGCCGCCGTCGCCGTCTGATGATCGCCCCGATAGGATTTGCAGCAATCACGATATTGCTGCTCGTACTGCATCAGGGCCGCCTCGTCGAATTCATCTTCCCCGCCGGCGCGCTCGTGGTGGCCGCGTTGCTCTTCAGGCGTTCGCCCGCACACTACCTGTCATTCGTGCTTTGGCTGTTTTTCCTCACGCCAGAAGTGCGACGCTTCGCCGATTTCTTCAACGGCGCGTTCAGCGAACGCAGCCTGATCATGCTGGCACCGGTAATGGCCGCGTCAATCTGCGGCATGAACCTGCTGACCCACTTTCGCGTGCTGATGCAACGGCGCGCCATTCCCCTCACGCTGATCGTGCTCGCCACGCTATACGGCTATTTCATCGGCATGGTGGGGGCGGGCATTGCAGCGGCGTCATACATGCTGATCTCGTGGCTGTTTCCGGTGCTCATCGGTTTTCATGTGCTCATCACATGGCGGCATTACCCCGAATATCACCGCGTCCTGCTGAAGACCTTTGTCTTCGGCGGATTGGTGATCGCGGCGTATGGCGTGTTCCAGTACGTCAATCCGCCACCATGGGACGCATTCTGGCTGCAAAACTCGGGGATGGTCTCCGAAGGCGTCGCGGCGCCGTATTCCATGCGTGTCTCGAGCACGATGAATTCGTCCGGTCCGTTCGCCATAGCGATGATGGTCTGTCTCCTGATGACGCTCGCCGCGCGAAACAAGATGGCGATGCTTGCAGGCGGGCTGGCGGTTCCGGCGTTGATCGGTACGATGTCGCGCAGCGTGCTCGGCGGTCTCGCCATCGGGCTGATTTATCTTTTCATCATGCTCGACGGCCGCAGCCGGTTGCGCCTTGCCGGCGCAATTGCGGTGATCGTGCTGCTCTGTTCGCCGGCGCTGATGGTAGACGAGATTACCGAGAAGGCCACGGCGCGCTTCTCGACGGTCACGCAACTCAACCAGGACGACAGCTATCAGACGCGAACCGAGATCTACAAGCACTTCCTCTCGGAGATGACTACCAACATCGCGGGTCAGGGACTCGGCATGACGGGTCTCGGGTCGAAGCTTTCCGGCGATGGTTCGTCGTCGGGCAGCGTCGACTTCGACAGTGGCCTGATGGAAGTGCCATTCGTGCTGGGCTGGCCGGGCACGCTGCTGTATGCCGCGGGCGTGGTGATGCTGGTGCTGCGCGCGTTCGTCACGAGTTTCAGCCGCAAGAACGACCGCTTTGCCGTGGCGGGTACAGCCGCCGCATTCGGCATCCTCGCGATGATGGTGTTTCTCAACACACTGGTCGGCGGCGGCGGCGTGTTCTTTTTCATCGGGGTGATGTTGCCGGTCGCCGGAAGGCGTTACGCGCTCGAAATGCAGACTCGTGCCGATCAGCAGGTGAAAGCGCAAGCGCGCGCCGCCGCCAGTGCCGAAGCGCCGGCACCTTCCGGAACCGCTGCTCAACAAAGCATTGCGTTGCCTTCGCCGCTGGTCCCATGAGCGCCACTATCGAGCGGGCCGATCGCAAGGCCGACCTTCCAGTATTCAACGAGGATCGCATGAACCTGCTTATCGTCACCCACACTGTCGGCAAGAACGACGGACAAGGGCGCGTCAACTACGAGGTTGTCCAGGCCGCACTCGCCGCCGGCCACTCCGTCACGTTGCTGAGCACGACAGTCGATGAAACCTTGTCCCGTCATCCGCGTATCACCGTCGTTCGGCTTGCGCCAAGCCGCGTGCCGACGCGCTTGCTCAAATACCAGTCTTTCGCGTTGCGCGCAGCGGCCTGGATTCGTGCTCACCGCGCTGAGTTCGATGTCGTGCAGGTCAACGGCTTCATTGCGTGGACGCGTGCCGACGTCAACGCCATTCACTTTGTTCACACCGGCTGGTTCAAGAGCGGCTATTACCCGTTTCGCCTGAGCGGCGGTCCGTATGGGGCTTATCAAGTGCTGTTCACGCGCCTGAACGCGTGGTGCGAACGCTGGGCGTTCAAGCGTGCTGGCGTGCTCGTGCCGGTATCGGAGAAAGTCGCCGCCGAACTGGTGGACCTCGGCATGCCGCGTGACAAGATCCGCGTGATTCATAACGGAGTGGACAACGTCGAGTTTTCGCCGGACCCGTCGCAAACCTCGCAGCGTGCGCGTTTCAAGCTTCCTGAAGCGCCGTTCATGCTGCTTTTCGCGGGCGATATCCGCACAGCCCGCAAGAACCTCGATACCGTGCTTCGCGCCATGGTGACCTGCTCGCCGAGCGTGCATCTGACGGTCGCGGCCGGCACGGACAAGAGTCCCTATCCGGCAATGGCCGCAGAACTCGGCATCGCTGACCGCGTGCACTTCGTGGGCATGACCCGCGAAATGCCTGCACTGATGCGTTGCGCCGATGCGTTCGTGTTCCCGTCGCGTTACGAAGCGATGAGCCTCGTCATGCTCGAAGCGCTTGCCTCGGGCTTGCCGGTGATCACCGTGCATACGTCGGGCGGTGCGGAAGTGATTACGCCCGAATGCGGCGTGGTGCTGGACGACCCCGACAATGAACGCCCGCTCGCCGACGCGATCACGCGGCTTGCAGCCGATCCGCTGCGCACGCGTGACATGGGGCACGCAGCGCAGGCGCTCGCTGCAACCTTGTCGTGGCAGACCATGGCGGCCCGTTATCTTTCGCTATTCGAAGAGATCGCCGCCAACCGAAAGATCGGCAAGAAGGCAAACCACAACGCGCGGACGCATCGCGAGACTGTTTCGGTGAAGACATGAGTACGGTATTGAAATCCACGATGATCCCCGGGGCGACTCCAAGTGTCAAAGCACCTATGAACAAGGCCTCGGAAGACAAGCTGGGCGAGCGGAACATCGATTCGCTGCAGATCGGCATGAACTGGTTTTTCGAGCGTCCCGGCGGCCTCGACCGCATGGTGACTGCGCTAATCCAGTCGCTGCCGGCGCAGGGTGTGTCGGTTCGCGGACTGGTTGCGGGCACGGATAACGTGCGCACGTCCACGGATGGCGTCGTCACGCCGTTCGCCGAAGCTGACGCGCCGCTGATGAAGCGTCTGCTCGCCGTGCGCCGCTCGGCCGTCCAACTGCGCGATGCACGCATGCCGGACGTCGTGGCGGCGCACTTTGCGCTGTATGCGGCACCCGTGCTCGGCAAGTTCAAACGCGTGCCCAAGGTGATTCATTTTCACGGGCCCTGGGGCGACGAATCGGCCCACGGTGCGCGCGGACAGGCAAGCGCCGGCGCACGGCGCGCGCTGGAACGGCATGTTTATCAGCGCGGCGACCGGCATATCGTGTTGTCCCAGGCCTTTGGCAACGTCCTGCAAAAGCAGTACGGCGTGAAGCCGGACACGATACGCATCGTGCCGGGCTGCGTGGACGTGAATCACTTCAGCACCGGTGTCGACCAGCATGCCGCGCGCACCGCGCTCGGCTTGCCGCAGGACCGTCCCATCCTTTTTTGCGTGCGCCGGCTGGTTTCGCGCATGGGCCTCGAAGATCTTATTGATGCCATGTTCATCGTGCGCCAGGCCATACCGGACGTACTCCTGACGATTGCCGGGAAGGGACCGCTCATGGCTGCGTTGCAGGCGCGAATCGAACATCGCGGGCTTTCGCAGCATGTGCGTCTCGCGGGTTTTGTCGCCGACGAAGCGCTGCCGCTCTGGTATCGCGCCGCGAATGTATCGGTGGTGCCCACGGTTGCGCTCGAAGGGTTTGGACTGACGACCATCGAATCGCTTGCAAGCGGCACGCCGGTGATCGTGACGCCGGTCGGCGGTTTGCCCGAGGCTGTCGCGCCTTTGAGTTCGGAGCTTGTGCTCGAAGCAGGGGGGTTCCAGGCCTTGGGCGCAGGATTGAGCAGCGCGTTGCTCGGCCGCCGGACGCTGCCCACGGAAGAACAGTGCCGTGCATACGCGCGCGCTCACTTCGACCTGCCCGTGATTGCGGCGCAGACTGCGGCGGTGTATCGCGAAGCAATCGACTCATATTGATGTTGCGTTGTTTCAGCGCGCGCAAGAGCCAGCAAGAAGAAAGAAGGGCCTCGGCGCCCCAGGCGCCGTCCAACCTCGAAGCGAACCTAGTCATGAAAATCGTTCACCTGGCTACACATGCGCAGTGCAACGGCAACGGCACTGTCAATGCAATGATCGATCTCGCGTGCACACAGGCGCGTAACGGACACGACGTTGCCGTTGCGTCCTCGGGCGGCGGCTACGAGTCGTTGCTGCGCCGTCATGGCGTCACGCACGTGCTGTTGCAGCAGTCGCGCCAGCCATGGCGCGTGCCGGCGATGATCGCGGGTTTCGGCCGGCTGATCGAGCGCTTCAATCCTGATGTCGTGCATGCGCACATGATGACCGGCGCGCTGATATCGCGGTTTGGCAGCATGCGCCGCCGCTTTGCGCTCGTCACGACCATTCATCACGATATCCAGAAGAGTGCATCCCTGATGCGCTTTGGCGATCGTGTGATCGTGGTGAGTCACGCGGTGGCCGACGTCATGCTGGAGCGTGGGGTGTTGGGCGACATCCTCAGCGTGATCCCGAGCGGGACGGTGGGAACGCCGCGTCATTGCGGGCGTCCGGCGCCGCGGCCGCTCAACCACCATCGTCCGGCTGTGGTGAGCGTTTCGTCCATGTTCGAGCGCAACGGCATCGCCGATATCTTGCACGCGTTTGCGCTCGTGCGTCATACGCACGATGCACAGCTTTACTTGGTGGGCGACGGACCGGACCGCAGCGCGATGGAAATGCTCGCCGAAGAACTTGGGATTGCGAAGTATGTAACGTTCGCGGGGTTCGTGGCAGATCCGCGCTCGTATCTTGCGTCCGCTGACGTGTTTGTGTTCGCGCCGCACCAGGCGCCGGGACCGCTGATCCTGAGCGAGGCGCGCGAAGCGGGTTGTGCGATCGTCGCGACGAAAGTGGATGGTGTTCCCGAGATGCTTGACAAGGGCACGGGTGTGCTCGTGGAGCCGGGTCAGCCGCATCAAATGGCGTCGAAGATTGGTTGGTTGTTGATGGATTCGCCGGTTCGGGCGCAATACAAGGAGCGGGCGCGCCGGGACCTCGAGAAGTTTTCGGTGGAGCGTGTCTGCGCGGATCACCTTGCGGTGTACCAGCGCGCGATCGAGGAACGCAAGCTTCAGGAAGCGCGGCAGGAAAGAGGAGGGCAACGAACTGTCAGGGCCGCAGGCGCCGGTGGGGCTGTTGGTAACGGTCGGAGGTGATCCCGAGTTGTTGTTTCCAGGGCTTTCGCGGAGGGTTTCCTGATTAACGGATTCCCACACTGGTGGCGAAGCGTGTGTGTATCGGCGCGTTGCTGCAAAGCGCTCGATGCAGACACCATCGAAACGTACCGCCCGCGCGTCCGTCTTTTATTGAGATGGGCGCGCGGAAAAGTGCGCTAGCGTAGGCGTTTCGACAACAAAAATAATCAGGATGACAACGGAGTTGATGCAGTATCAAGGCCATCGGTTCATGCTCTATAAGCGATGGGACTACGCGCCGCACGGCAGAACCAAAGAGCAGCAGGAAGCGCTCGATGCCGGGCAAGCTTTATTCAAGGCCGCGAATTTCGAACATTGGGCGAGCCAGCCGGAGCTTGTCGAGTGTATCCAGACTTTCCTTGTGCGTGCGGTACCGTCATATCGTCCGAGTCCCTACGGCAATAGGCCGCGCGACGTGATCAACGCGCTGTGCTGGGAGGTGCGAAACGGGGCAGCGTTGATCGTGCGTGCGAAGCCTGCTTATATCGCGCATAGCGGTTTCGCCCCGGCGCTTTTCGAGGATGAACGGTATAGGCGCGAAATGGCGGATATGGCCGAGCGCGGCGCGATCTTCGAGGCTCGCACGAAATGGTATCAGCAGGAGTTAGCGGAATATCACCAACAAGTCGAGGACGCCGAACGCGCAGCGCGCCCGCCGCAAGTCTTCCGGCACATCGAGACCATCGCAGAGGCGGCGGTGCGCAATCGGGCGGCGTGGGCGGCGCGTGATGCATTTGCCGCGCTTGCATCGACGGCGGCGTCTGTCGTTGCCTCTGCGTTGCCGTCGATGGATCATGAGGTCTTTGACCTGGGCAATGTGTCGGAAGTCGGCACGGGCAGCACGCCGTTAGGCGACGCCGCACCGTTCGAGTACTTCAGGAGCGCGACGGGTGATGATGTATTGTCTGCAGCAGCGCGCGGCGTAGGCGAAGAACTGAACGCCGATTGTTTTTACGAATATGAATCAGCAATGCGCACCTGTGACAATCTCGCCCATTTGATGGGAGGCGCACGGGGTTATGCGCTGTGCAAACAAAACGGGTTTGAAGATCACCAAACTTGCAGGGGATTTTAATGTCACCACGGAAACCAAAATCCGTTGTCTTGTCTTACTCGCAAGACAATGAGGCGATCAACATTCAGACTGTCGATGCAATGGCAATTGCCGGCCTTGACGCCACGAAACTTACGTACCCTGTTTTTCTTGAGGAACATAAGCACAATCTTGATGACGAATTTGCGCGTAAATTAGGAGCAAGCATTTTGACGACGCTCGCTATCTCCTACCCGATGCTGGAGCCGTACATAAAGATTACCCGTCAGCCAAAAAGCGATTAACCCGCCGCTTGGTCCGCATCATCGTTCGCGCCGCGCTTTTCGTACCGCCGTTCCCACGCCTCTGCGATGCGCCCGGGTAATCAACTCCTCACGCGTAGCTCGACCGGCCCTTCGCCGGTCTTTCGCAGCTAAAGAGAGCAGTCGGGACGAAAACGCGAGCAAGCCCAAGCAGCAACAACCCGGCATCTGCCCCAACCACTGAAACCCTCCCCCAGGCACCAGCAAAAATCACCCCGCAAATTCCCCTTGTGCATTCCTCAACCGGCGCTGCGAAAAATCCTTCTTGGCGATTGCAGCGCCGCTGCGCGCCGCCCGCCACCGTTGCAAAGCCGTCCCCTCGCGATGAACCACCCGGGCGCGCGCAAGATTGAGCCACCCCAGACACGCGCCATGCCCCACCGCCGTCAACCACATCAACGCAATCCGCCGACGTACGCCGCGATACTCATCGCGTATGACCAGATGCAGGTTATACGACTCGTTCTCGATAGCAACCCAACTCCGGCTGCCGCGCACCGCACGCGCGTCTTCATCGAAACGTTGCGCCGGATAATGATCCACTTCCACTGCCGGATCGTAGACGAGCCGCCACCCCGCACGCCGCACCGCCGATGCAAACGCCATATCGTTGTTGACCTGCGCGCCAGTTCCGCGCAAACGCGTATCGAAGCGAATGGCTTTGCCGCGAACCGCGCTCACGCGATAACTCATGTTCGCGCCCTTCAGGAAATCGACGTCGCGCGCCGCGCCCACACCCAGATGATGATTGCCGATCGCGCGGCCCGGAAACTGCCAGCGCCCGACTTCCGGCTCGGACGCATCGAGCGTTGCGCCATGTTCATGCACCCAGTCGCGCCCGCCCACTCCGCCTACATCAGGCGCGCTCGCGAAATGCGCTTCAATGCGCTGCAGCCACGCGGGACGCGGGGCTGCGTCGTCGTCGGTGATCGCAACAATGTCGCCGGTGACAGCATCGAGCCCCGCGTTCAACGCAGCAACCTGACCGCCCTGCGAAACCTCGACCTTCACGAGCGGCAACCGCGCACGCGACTTCTCGATGGCGAGCCATGCCTGCGTTTCTTCATCGGCGCCACGGCACACCACCAGGACTTCGTCAGGCGCGCGCTTCTGGCGCGCGAGCGCATCAAGGCAGCGAGCGAGATCCGAGGTTCGACGATACGTGGGTACTAGTACGGTTATTTTCATTTTGCAGAGCCAGTCCTTCCGGGGTGTATCGACGAATGTAGCCGCGTGCGAGCGAGACGGTGCGCGCGCTGCGCGCGAGGCCTTTCGGACCATGCGCACGGACGTTGTGCAGTAAGTTGTGCGCCACGGCGAGCGTCAGAAACAGGGCCGCCTTCGCGCGATTGCGCTCGAACCAGCGGTAGCGCTTGTGCGTCACGTAGATACGTGAAGCTTCTGTGAACGAGCTGTAGTAGTCGCGATTCACCATCGACGGGAAATGCGAGTTGAACACGTCGGGCAGCAACCGGACGACGCATTTCGCCTGGAGCGTGGCGCGCATCACGATATCGACCTCATCGTAACCATAGATGAGATGCTCGTCGAAGCGGATCACCTTGAAAAGCCATGCAGGAAACACTGCGCTGTTGATGACGACTGTGTCCTGGAAATCCCCGCTCCTGTAAGGTCGTGACTGGAAACCAAAGAACGTGGTCGCGTTGGCGAAAACCTTGGTGCCGTGATTCAGTTCGTATCCCGTAACAATAAGCTTTTCCGGATGCTGTCCGCCGTTCTGAAGCGACTTTGCCATCCGCGCGAGGAAGTCCGGGGACAGGGTGGCGTCGTCGTCGATGAATGCCACGTGCGTGCCCGTGACGGCATCGAGCGCGCTATTGCGGTTTGCGCCCAGCCCGCGGCGCGGTCCCTCGAGAAACACGACCTGGGGAAACTCGGAGCTCACCATGGCGCGCGTATGCGGTTCCTTGCTGTCGTCCGACACGATGATCTGATGCGCCGGATACGTCGATGCCTCGACCGAGCGCAACGCCCGGGCAAGGTCTTCCGGCCGGTCGCGCGTACAGATGCAGACCGAGAAACTCGGCGCTGCAGACTGACTGGATTCGTGAAATGAGTTGACCATGTGTTTCCCCGGCTTTTTTGTCGTTGTTCCGTCTTTTGTACGGCACGGCGTGATGCGCTATTTGACTTGCCGCAGAAATATGCGTCTGTGGGACATCGAACATCGGACGGCGCAAGGTAGGCCGATCAACCCATGTTTTGTAACGCGCAGCAAAAAAATCGGGGCCGGGTCGAAAGTGTGTGTGCGGGCGCACTGAACCGAAGTCTTACAAAACGTGTAATACGCAAACAACTTAATAACGACGCCTTTCCGGGCGCAATGCCGAGATGAAGCCTGTAACTTTCGATGACTGCTTTGGCTGGCTACACGAGGGCGTGCCATCCGCCGCACGAGGGGTCGTGCTGTGTCAGCCGTTTGGCCGCGAGGCAATGTGGATACACAAGGGCTGGCGCGTGCTGGCCGAAGAACTTGCTGCAGCCGGTTCGCCGACACTTCGCTTCGACTACGCCGGCACGGGCGACTCCGCCGGTGAATCCGAGAATCCCGGCGATGGACGGGAACAGCTCGAGCGATGGCTGCAAAGCATCCGCGCGGCAGTCGCTTTCCTCAAGCAAACCACCGGCGTGACCGAAGTCGCGTTGTGCGGGTTACGCCTCGGGGCAACGCTTGCTGCGATGGTCGCGGCTGATGAAGAGATCAGTGAGCTCGTGCTGCTGGCGCCAGTTGCATCGGGCCGTCAATATCTGCGCGAGTTGCGCTTGCTGCAACAGAACTGGCTCGAGACGGGCGGCATCTATGTGGATCCGGCGCCCGCCGACGCTGCTTATGCAGAAGCCGTGGGGCATCGTCTGGTGGCATCGAGCGTGGCGAAGCTGAGCAAGTTCGACCTGTTGCGCGACGCGCGCCTCGTCGAGCATCCGCCGCGCCGTCTGCTCGTGCTCGATTCGTACGATCCGGTGCGCGCCAGGAAACTCGTCGATGCCTGCTCGGCTGCCGGCGCCGACGCATCGTTTGAAAGCTTTGATGAATGCAGCGCGTTCATGCAGGAATCCGGCGTGACGGAAACGCCGCGTGCGGCGATCGCGCGCATCGTCGAATGGCTGGGCGCGCCCGCGTTTTCCGGCGCGGCGATCGCGAGAGACATTCCGGCAGCGGTGCTCGTCGACAACGGCATGCGCGAAACCCCAGTAATCTTCGACAACGGCCGTCTCTTCGGCATTCTTTGCGAGCCGGTATCAGGCACGGCGTCGCGCCGCTCGGTGATTTTCGTGAACCCGGGCGCCACGCATCGCATTGGCGACGCGCGCATTTCCGTGACGCTCGCACGCCGGCTTGCGCGGGAAGGCGTAACGTCGCTTCGTTTCGATGTCGGCGCCCTCGGCGACAGCGCAGCGCCCGTCGACGAACGTCCGGTCTCCATGCTTTTCATGCGCGAAAGCTGTGACGACGTGGCTGCCGCCGCGGCTTATCTGGCTGCGCGGGGTCTTGACGACGTCTCGTGCTTCGGCGTCTGTTCGGGCGCATATCTTTGCCTGCAAGCGGCAACGGTCAGCCCCTATATCCGGTCGCTGACCCTCGTGAATACGCCGAAATTCAACTCCCCGGAAGATCCGGTGCCGCTCTTCAGCAACGATGACCGTCCGCGAACGGCAACCAGCACGTTCATCCGTTCGTTCGTGAACGCGCGCAAATGGAAGCGTGTCTTGCGCGGCCAGCGCGAGGTCGCACCGATCGCAAAGGAACTCGTGCGGCGCATGGGTACACGGTTCACGGCGAGCATCGCGTATCTTGCGGAACGCACAGTGGGCGTGAACTCGGTTGGCTCCCGTGTCCGGGCAATGGTGCGCGGCCTCGGCGAGCGCGGCGTCCAGGTGCGCTTTGTGTACGGCAATGCCGATGCCGGCCTGGAAGAGTTCGCGATATTTTTTGGCGCGGGCGGCTGGCGCATGCGCAAATGGCGCAACGTGGAGACGATCCACAGCGAGACGCTCGACCACGCCTGTTTTTCTTATCCGGCGCGCGAGGAACTGATGGCTTCGTTTGCTGCATTCGTTCGTGACGAGTCGCAACAAACGTTGGGTCACAAGCGTCGGCGTCCGCGCTTTCGCTCGATCCTGCCTGTCTTCCAGGCGCCAGTTGAACGCACCAAGGAGCGCCATACGGAGGTTCTCGAGCCACGTCAGGCGCAGCGAATGTAACCAATTGCAAAGCGCGCCCTGATGCGTTCGAATTCGCACAGACCCCAGGGCGCAAGGGTTTTACCCTAGCGGTCAATTGTCTGATTGTTCCGGTGCATCAGAAACTCGCAGGCCGGACAGTTGTTTCATGCACTACGCGGCACGTCCTGGACGTGTCGCGCATCACCGCAAGCTGTCCGCGGTCCCCGGGTTCATCCTGTTTGATTTGTTGTAATCGGTCCGTCGCTCAATGGAAAAAAGTCTCCTCAAGAACATCGCGATCAACTTCGCCGGGCTCATCCTGCCCGTGTTCGTCTCGCTCGCGACGGTGCCGGCCTATATCCATGGCATGGGTATCGAACGTTATGGCGTGATCAATCTTGTGTGGGCGTTGATTGGCTACTTCAGCGTGCTCGATCTCGGCATTTCGATGGCGACTGAAAACTACATCGCCAAGGCGCGTGATGCAAACGACGGCAGCATCCAGCGCATTTTCTGGAGCGCGTTCTTCCTGAACCTCGCGACCGGGTTCGCGGGTGCCGTGATGATCTGGTTCGGCGCGTATATCTACGTGGTGCATATCGCGACCATCGCGCCGGCGTTCCAGCGCGAAGTGCTGCAATCGCTGCCCTGGATTGCGATTGCCGTACCGATCGCCAATGTGTCGTGGGTCTTCAGCGGCGCGATCGGCGGCATGGAAAAGTTTACGCTGTACAACACGAACCAGACTGTCGGCACGTTCATGTTCCAGTTGCTTCCGCTTGCAGCGTTGTACCTGATCTCGCCGTCGCTGGCGGTGGTCGTGCCGGCTGCGGTCATCGCGCGCTTCCTTGCGGCACTACTGCTGGGCTATGGCACGTTCCGCGCGCTCGGCATCACCGGTGTCGCAAAACCTGAATGGCCGCTGATCCGCGAGCTCTTCAATTATGGGCGCTGGCTATTGTTGTTCTCGGGCGCGAACATGATTGCGACCACGCTGGACCGCGTGGTGATCGGCTCCATGCTGGGTGCCAAATCCGTGGCTTATTACGCCACGCCGCAGAACCTCGTCACGCGTCTGAACCTGTTGCCAAGCGCCATGTTGCGCACGCTCTTCCCGCGCTTTTCCGCCTCGGGCAGTGAACACGCCGGCGCGTTGTCGCATCAGGCCCTGGCGTTCCTCAACTGTGCGTTCACGCCCTGCGTGGTGGTCGCACTGTTCGCCCTCGCACCGTTCCTGAACGTATGGCTTGGCCACGAGATGGCAGTTCAGTCTGCTCCTGTCGGACGGGTGCTTGTGATTGGCGTGTGGCTTGCCGGTCAGTCAAGCATCATGAGCGTGCTGATACAGGCGAAGGCCAATCCGGCGCAAGTGGCGCGGGTCGGCTGGATCGGATTGCCGGTGTTCGCGCTGGTCCTGTGGTTGGGAATTCGCTGGTACGGGTTGCTGGGCGCGGGCGTTGCAGTGGTCGCGAAAACCTTCTTCGACTACGCGGCGTTCCTCTACTTTTCGAAGCTCAAGCCGCAACCCATCGTGCGCAACATGGCCGGACATCTGGCGTTCCTGATCGTCGCGACGCTGTGCGCGGACTACATGGATTCGCTGAGCAGCATGGCAGCAATCTGCGTGGCGCTGGTGGTGGGCAACCTCGGATGGTCGTTGTTCGAATCGAGCGAATTGCGTGAGGTCGCGGCGCGGTTGCGGCAGCGCTTGCTCCCTAGCGCGGGGTGACGGGCCCAGCGTCGACTTTGCGTTGCGTGACATCTGCGAGATTCGCGGGTCCTGGTCATGAAGCGCCGAAGACGTAACAGCGTGCGGGCGTTCGCGCGCGCACAGAACTAAAAATATTTGCCTGTTTAAATGACGCATCAATCGATGCGTGTGTTCCGCGCGTCCGCACCTGTTCGACGCGTTCAGCCCCCAATCAGCTTTTACGCATCAGGAGTCACCGTGGACGTGTCCAGCCATCCCCTCGGGAGCGCTGCCGTGGAGAGTGCCGCGAGCGTGCGTGTGCAGCCCGTCATTCTTGCAGGCGGCTCAGGCACGCGGCTATGGCCTTTGTCGAGGCAGCAGTTCCCCAAGCAACTGATCGAACTCATGGGTTCGGAGTCTTTGCTGGAGGCCACGCTGCGTCGTCTCGACGGTCTCGATGGTCTTGAAGCATCCGGCAAGGACGACCACGCCCTGCAACTCGAGACTGCCGACGAACTCATCGTTGTATGCGGATCGGAACACAAATTGCTGACCGCACAGCAGATCGAGCGTAATGGGCGCCATGCGCGCATCGTGCTCGAACCGTGTGCGCGCAATACGGCGCCGGCGCTTACGCTCGCTGCATGGGCTGCCCAGGCAACCGTTCCAGGCGTCGATCCCGTGATTGTCGCAATGCCCGCAGACCATGCAGTCTCCGATCCCGACGCATTCCAGCGCACCATCGCGACCGCGATCGAACACGCGGCAGGCGGTGCATTGGTCACGCTCGGCATCGTGCCGGACAAGATCGAAACAGGTTACGGATACATCAAGGCGGGTGCGGCGCTCAAGGGTTCGATCACTGGCGCGATCGAAGCGCACGTGCTTGAACGGTTTATCGAAAAGCCCAGGCGCGAGATTGCGGAGCAGTACCTTGCATCGGGCGAATATCTCTGGAACAGCGGCATTTTCGTGTGCCGCGCATCCGTGTGGCTCGCCGCGATCGAGCACTTTCAACCGGCTATTCACGCGGCGTGCATCGCGGCCTTCGAACGCGGATTGCACCAGGACGGCTTCACGCAACTCGATGTCGCCGCCTTCGAAGCATGCCCTTCGGACTCCATCGATTTCGCCGTGATGGAACGCATCGCACACGAGCCGGGTTTCCCGGGCGTGGTCGTGCCCCTTGCAGCCGGCTGGTCCGACGTCGGTGCGTGGGACGCAGTGTGGGACATGTCGAAGAAAGACGAAGACGGCAACGTGGCGCGTGGCCGCGTGCTCTTTGAAGGGTCGCACGACAGCTTTGCGCATTCCGACGGACGGCTCGTTGCATGCGTGGGCGTGAGCGGTGTGGTCGTGGTGGAGACGGCTGACGCGATTCTCGTGGCATCGAAGGACCGCGTGCAGGAAGTGAAAGCGATGGTCGGCCGTCTGAAAGCAGCGAAGGGCGCAGAAGCGCACGATCATCGCAAGGTACAGCGTCCGTGGGGCTTCTACGATTCGATCGATCACGGCGAGCGCTTCCAGGTGAAGCGGATCGTGGTGCAGCCGGGTCAGCGGCTGTCGCTGCAGATGCACCATCATCGCGCGGAGCACTGGATCGTCGTATGCGGCACGGCACTTGTTACCCGAGGTGAAGAGACATTCCTCGTGACCGAAAACCAGTCCACTTACATTCCGCTTGGCACGACGCATCGACTGGAAAATCCCGGCAAGACGCCGCTGGAAATGATCGAAGTTCAATCGGGTACGTACCTGGGCGAAGACGACATTGTTCGCTTCGACGATCAGTATGGACGCGTGGCGGAAAAAAAGACCCGCAAGACGAATGCATGAACTGAACGGCGAAGCAAAAAAGAACACAGGCCACCGCTCAGGGCAACAAGGCAACAGGAATCACGGAGTACTTAATACAGCGGTTGCCGAAGCAGCGCCGCGGACGCGAGAGAGGCAAAGGGATAACCCTTGAGAGGGACATTCCGACTGGCGTTCGCGGTATTGAACACGCAATTTATCGAGCACGTAGCGGCACTGCTGGTTCATCGGCTTTGCACGGGCGTGCGGTTCCGGGAGCTTGGGGAAGCTTTCCGGATACGCAGGGACACAATGTGGGGCGCAAGGGGAGAGGGGTGATGGACGAAAATAAAGAGCGGTCACTGGTGGCCAAGGTGATGGACGGGCTCGTATCGGGCATCGTCGAACAGAAGTACGGCGCGATCCTGCCGCCGCAGGATGTTTTGTCGAAGGAGTTCGACGTGAGTCGGACCGTGATGCGGGAGGCGCTCAGCATGCTCCTCGCGCGTCACATGCTGGACGTACGCCCCAAGACGGGCACGCGAATCCGGCCGATGAGCGACTGGCGGCTGATCGATGAAGACGTCGTGAGCTGGCGTTTCAGGGCCACGCCCGACCAGGCGTTTTTACGCGACGTGATCGAGTTCCGGATGCTGATCGAGCCGCGTGCGGCTGCGTTGGCTGCGGCTCGCGCGACACCCGACGAGCTTGCCGGGATCCGCGAAGCGTTCGACGCATTGTCGTCGCTTGAAACGGGCGAGCCCGAGTTCCAGGCGGCCGATGTCGCGCTTCATACACGCATTGTTGCGGCGAGCGGAAACCAGTTCTTCCAGCAGATGACGGCTATCGTGCGTGGGGCGCTGGTGACGGTATATCCGATCGTGCAAGGCATTGCGACGATGCGTGAAGCTACGCTCGGCGCGCAACGCGAAGTCGTGGAAGCCATCGGTGCACGCGATGCCGCCGCGGCCGAACGTGCGATGAGCCGCCTGATCGATGTCACGGCTGAAGAAGTCGGCCGCGCGTTTTCGTTTGAACGACGCGAGGACAGTTCGTCTCCGCCGATCGACGAATCACAGTCAGCGGGCGCCTGATTTCGGCACGTGCTGCATGCTTGATCCCGGAACGGTTCCGGGAGATTTCTGGTCACGTTTCTCGTGACCGGGCGCTTCAGGCGCCGTCTCCGGGGTTCTTCCCTGCGCAAACGTTTCACTCCCTCTCGTCTTTTTAACTCCCTGCCGTTTGTTCACGCTTCCCGGCGATCGCTCCCTTAGTGGACAATGAGCGTCATTGAGTCATCGACATCAAATCACGGAGCGCAGCAAATGAACGAAGAGAGCACGATTCGCTGGGGTATCGTCGGCGCGGGACGCATTGCACACCGCTTCGCCGAAGGGCTGGCGTTCGTACCGGGCACGCAGCTCGCAGGCGTCTGGTCGCGCCGGGGGGAGCCAACGCGCGCATTCGCCGACAAATACCAGACGAAGGCCTTCGAAAGCTTCGACGCAATGCTCGAAAATATCGACGCGCTCTACATTGCGACCATGCAGAACAGTCATCCCGAGTATGCGTTGCGTGCATTCAAGGCGGGGCGTGCCGTGCTTTGCGAGAAGCCGGCCGCCGTCAATGCACGCGCGTTGCAGCAGATGATCGACGCCGCCCGGTCTTCGAAGCTCCTCTTCATGGAAGCCATGAAACCGCCGTTCTACCCGCTCTACACGCAATTGCGCGAGCATCTGGCGGCGGACCCCATCGGCCAGATTGGACTTGTACGCGCCGGGTGTTCGATTGCAAATGTCCCGCTCGACCATCCTTCGTATTCGATGGACATGGGCGGCGGCGCGTTGCTCGATATCGGCATTTACGAAGCGTTCCTCGCGGTCGACTGGCTCGGCGAACCGCTTGAAGTGCAGACGTTCGGCAGGCTCGGGCAAAGCGGCGTCGACAGTTTTGCGAGCCTGAATGTGCGCCATGAACGCGGTGTCGCGCAGATCTTTTGCGGTATGGATCTTCAGGGCAAGGGCGACGCGTTGCTTGCCGCGACCGGCGGTACGGTCACGATTCACGAGAACTGGTGGAACCCCGCGCGCGCAACGGTTCGCTACGTAGATGGCCGCACGGTCGAACTCGATGCACCCTTCGAAGGCGGTGGCCTGAACTACGAAACCGCGCACTTTTGCGAGCTGCTGCGCGCTGGGGCGATTGAAAGTCCGGTCATGCGTCACGCGGTATCGATGCAAATGATCTTCATCACCGACGCCGCCCGCCGCGACCTCGGCGTGCATTTCCCGTTCGAGACCGACTGACAGACCGGTCTCGCCGCGCACCAACTTGTTTAAGCGTCATTTCAGACTGTCGCGATACGCTGCGACGTCTTCACATGCAGGGCATTTTTACCATGCGATTCTTATCCCGATTCTGGCGCGACAATCGCAAGCTGGTGGCGTTCCTGGTTCTGATGGCCCTGTTTCGAAGCGCGATTGCGGACTGGAACGTGGTGCCGAGCGGTTCCATGTTGCCGACCATTCGCGAAGGCGACCGGATCGTCGTGGACAAGATGGCTTACGATCTGCGCGTCCCGTTCACCCATGTAGCGATCCTGCATCTGCACGATCCGCAGCGTGGGGACATCGTGACGGTGGATTCGTCGGCGGCGAAGGAACTGATCGTGAAGCGGTTGATCGGTCTGCCTGGGGACGTGGTCGCCATGCGTGACAACGTGCTCTACATCGATGGCAAACGCGCTGCTTACCAGCCTGTCGATATTGCGGGCGTGGCGGGTGATTCATCGTCACCGGGCGAGTATCTCGATGAGAAGCTCGGGCACGTTTCGCATGTGGTCAGGTTGTCGGTACTCGCGCCGAGTCCACGGCGCTCGTTCGGGCCGGTGACCGTTCCGAAGGGGCAGTATCTGATGCTCGGAGACAACCGCGATGACAGCGCGGATTCGCGCTATTTCGGTTTTTTTCCGCGCGATGAACTGATGGGAAGGGCGAGAAGGGTTGCGTATTCGCTCGACCCGGAAAAACATTATTTTCCGCGCCTGGGAAGATTCGGCGCGCGGCTGGACGGCTAAGGAGACGGCTAAGCCTAAGTGCCGTTTAATGCCTTCCCGGCAGTGCCAGTCTCCGCTCGAGCCGCCGTTGCACGAATTCCAGCACGCTGCACAGCACCCAATAAACCACGGCGGCGGCCAGATACAACGGCAAGGGCTGGTATGTGGCGGCGATCACTTCCTGCGCGCTGCGCAGCAGTTCGGTCACCGTAATCACGGAAACCAGCGACGTATCCTTGATGAGGCTGATCAGGCTGTTCGAAAGACTCGGCACGGCGATGCGCAACGCTTGCGGGCCGATCACATATCGAAGCGTCTGCGACCTGGAAAGCCCAAGGCTATACGCCGCCAGCCATTGCCCGCTCTGGATCCCGAGAATTGCCCCGCGCATGCTCTCCGACAAATACGCGGCCGCATTCGCCGATAACGCAATCACCCCAGCCGGGGTCGGATCGAGCGAAATTCCAAGGCTCGGCAGCCCGTAATAGATCACGAAGATCTGCACGAGCAGCGGCGTCCCGCGCATCACGCTTACATAAACGCGTCCGATCCCCACCAGCGTCTTGCTGCGGCTGATGCCCATGACCGCAAGCACGACGGCGGCTATCAGGCCGAAGAACATGGAGTAGACCGCGAACTTGATCGTCAGCACGGCGCCTTGGGCCAGTGCCGGTATCGATTGAACGAGCAGGGATGTCGTGGACATGAGGGATTGAGTTGGCTTCTTATCGATCGAGGCGGGTATCAAAAGCCAAGGGCGGCATCGTCAAGACGCCGCCCCGATGCCGAACGCGGAGCGCCCGGTTTTACTTTACAGCCGGCTTGGTCACGTCGATACCAAACCACTTGTCCGAGATCTTGGCGAACGTGCCATCGGCTTCGAGCTGGGTCATCGCGTCATCAATGGCCTTCTGGAACTTCGGATTGCCCTTCTTGAACGGGATGCCCGACGGGTTGCCCGGGCCGACGTTCGCGCCGGTGCGCAGCGGCAACTGCGAATTCTTCATCAGGTACGCGAGCATCAGTCGGTCGTTCAACGCGGCGTCCAGACGGTTCGATGCCAGATCGCGCAAGTATTCAGGCGCGCCCGGATACGTCTTGACATCGATACCCGGAACAGCTTTCGCCATGTCCATGTAGTTCGTGCCGAGGCCCACGCCGAGCTTCTTGCCCTTCAGGTCGTCGAGCGTCTTGAAGTCGCGCGTGTCGTCCTTGCGCTGAATCAGCTGGGCGTTCGAATATGTGTAGGCCGGGGAGAAATCGAGCGTCTGCTTGCGGGCATCGGTGATGCCGACCTGGTTCGCGATCACATCGAACTTGCCTGCCTGCAAACCGGCGATGATGCCACTCCACTCGGTCGTGACGAACTCCGGCTTGACGCCGAGTTTCGCCGCGATAGCCTTGGCGATATCCACATCGAATCCGACCAGTTCACCTTGCGGCGACTTCGAGTTGAACGGCGGGAACGTGCCTTCCAGGCCAATGCGCAACGTGCCGCGCTGTTTGACCGAATCCAGCAGATCTTCTGCGTGGGCGACCGCCGAGAGCGACGCGCCGATCAGTGCTGCCACGAGCACTTTCTTGAAGAGAGTCAATTTCATGTGTTGTTTGCCTTTGTCCGAGTTTTTATCGGTAATCTGAAGTGCCGCGATGATAGCGAAAACGCCACGACCGCTTCAGATCGATTCCTCATGTGGTTATGAGAACGGGTAGGGATGCTTCGCGCGTCATACAGCGGCTGGCTGGCGCGACAGCGCTTCCACGCACTCTGTCACGAGCGCGGGTCCGCGATAAATGAGGCCCGTGTAGATCTGCACGAGCGATGCCCCCGCCGCCAGTTTTTCACGCGCGTCATCGCCTGACATGATGCCGCCCACGCCGATGATCGGCACGGCATTGCCCAATTCCACGCGCAACTTTCGGATCACCGCATTCGACGCCTCGAACACCGGCTTGCCGGACAGACCACCAGCTTCATCGCTGTGTTTCATGCCGGTCACAGCGGTGCGTGACAGCGTGGTGTTGGTGGCGATCACGCCGTCGATCTGATGACGCAGCAACGTGGCGGCGATCTCCTTGATCTGCTCGTCGTCGAGATCGGGCGCGATCTTGAGCGCGAGGGGCACGAGCTTGCCGTGCATGTCGGAAAGACGTTGCTGTTTGTCCTTCAGCGCACCGAGCAGTGCGTCGAGTTCGCCCGCGCCTTGCAACTGGCGCAGGTTCTTCGTGTTCGGCGACGAGATGTTGATGGTCACGTAGCTCGCGAACGGATACACGCGCTCGAGGCAATACAAATAATCTTCGGCGGCCCGTTCGATGGGTGTATCGGCATTCTTCCCGATATTCAGCCCCAGAATCCCGCGATACCGCGCCGCCTGCACGTTCTCGACGAACTGATCGACGCCGCGGTTATTGAAGCCGAGCCGGTTGATGAGCGCTTGCGCATCCGGCAGCCGGAACATGCGCGGGCGCGGATTGCCGGGCTGGGCGCGCGGCGTGACCGTTCCCACTTCGATGAACCCGAACCCCAGCGACGCCAGCCCGTCAATACACGCGCCGTCCTTGTCCAGCCCGGCCGCGAGCCCGACCGGATTGCGGAAGTTCAGGCCCATGACGGTGCGCGGGGAGTCGGGCGCGCGCTCGGCGAGCATGCCGGACAAACCGGTGCGGCCGGCGGCGCCGAGCATGCGCAGCGTCAGATGGTGGGCATCTTCCGCATCCATGCGAAAAAGTTGCGCGCGGGCAAGCGGGTAGAGGGAACTGAACACGAGGAGAGGCCGGAACGGCAAAAATTGAGACGCGCCATTTTAGCGGCTTTAATGGCGACGGCCGAAAAGCTGTGTCGGAACGTTGAATTTCGCGGAAAAATCCGTTTGGGGCGGACCTGGCAGTAACCCGGCGCGTGCCGCCGTTAGCGACGCGGTTTGTCAGCGGCCATCTTGCCGGGCATCGGCGGCGTTCCGGCGGAGTGCATCGTAAGGGGATCGAGCAGATCCCAGCGGCCATCGATCAATCCTTCTAATGGCCGGAAGTTCGCCTTGTATGCCATCTTTTCGCTCTCGCGAATCCAGTAGCCAAGGTACACGAAAGGCAGGTCGAGGCTGCGCGCCTGCTCGATTTGCCACAGGATGTTGTAGGTGCCAAAGCTCGTGTGCGGCATGTCCGGCTCGAAGAATGTGTACACCGAAGACAAGCCGTCACCCAGGATGTCGATCATGCTGATCATGCGCAGCACGCCTTTCGCGGGTGGATCGTCGCTGGGCTTGCCGTCGTCGCTTTCCGTGCTCGCGGCAGCTTCGACCGGCGCCACCGGCTCGCGAAATTCCACCAGGCGCGAATTGATCCGGCTTTGCAGCAGAAATTGCTCGTATTGGTCGCGGCTGTCGCGATCCATGCCGCCGCCTGCGTGCCGCGCCGACTGATAGCGCATGTAGAGCGCGTAATGTTCTTCGTCGTAGTGAAGCGGAGCCACACTCGCGACCAGGTCGCCGTGCTGTTTCCAGACGCGCCGCTGGGTGCGGTTGGGCTTGAATCCATCGATAGGCAAACGCACCGGCACGCACGCCCGGCAACCGTCGCAATAAGGCCGGTACGTGAACACGCCCGAGCGCCGGAAGCCGGCCTTGACGAGTTCGGTGTAGACGTCGGAGTTGATCAGGTGACTGGGCGTCGCCACCTGCGAGCGGGCGATGCGCCCGTCGAGGTAGCTGCAGGGATACGGCGCCGTTGCATAGAATTGCAACGCCGAAAGCGGTGAAAGCGGCAGCTCATTGGGGTGAGTCACGTTGGCAGCTCTCGTTCTAAACGTCTGTCGCCTCGTTGTGTTGCCGGCCTGACGTTGCCGGCCAAACAAGGCACTGTGTTCGAAATACTCGATCCTGCGTTGAATTGTCTTGCCGTCGCGATTGGCTCGGGCGCTCTCAGCTTTCCGCATTGACCCCAAGCGTGGCGAGCAGTGCCGACTTGTCGAACTGCCAGGGAATCGGCGGCTCGAACACGGCGTAGCGAAGGTGTCGCAGAAATGCCTTCCGCGTGATCTCGCGCCCGCCCAGCGAGGCCAGATGCGACGTGTTCTGCTGGCAGTCTATCATCTCTATTTTATGGTGGCGCAAGTGTCCGACGAGTGCCGCGAGCGCGATTTTTGATGCATCAGTGCGGTGCGCGAACATCGATTCGCCGAAAAACATCCGCCCGAACGACACGCCGTAAAGACCGCCCACGCGCCTGCCCTCGAACCAGCTTTCAATGCTGTGCGCGCGTCCGTCGCGGTGTAAAGACGAATACGCCTCCACGATGTCCGCCGTGATCCACGTGCCGCGCTGGCCTTCACGCGGCGTCTGCGCGCACGCGCGCATCACGCCGGCGAAATCGTGATCGACGCGAATTTCCCACGCTGCGTCTTTTAACACCCGCCGCAGCGTCTTGCGAAGTGAATCCGAGACCTTGAATTCATCCGGAATCAGGACCATGCGGGGGTCCGGGCTCCACCAGAGGACGGGCTGGCCATCGGAATACCAGGGGAAAATTCCGTGCTGATAGGCATCGATCAAACGTGAGCTTTGCAATTCGGCGCTCGCCGCGAGCAAACCGGGCGCGCCGCTCGCCTCGCCGAGTGCGCGCTCGACGGGCGGAAACGGATCGTCGGATGCGAGCCATGGAACCATGATGCGGGGCGGCGCTCAGCCTTCGCGCAGTGAGCGGAAGATGTCGCCGGTGTGCAGCGAATAGGTGCCGGCGGCGCGATCGGCAAAAAAGAAACGCAGCGTCTGGCCGACGGTCGGGAACGCAATTTCGTCCCAGGGAATCTCGCTTTCATCGAAGAGTTTCACTTCGAGGCTTTCCTCGCCGGCATCGATATCCAGATCGAGCAAACGCGCCAGATAAAACAGATGCACCTGATGCACATGCGGCACGTTCAGTAGCGTGAAGAGGCTCTGGATCTCGACGCGTGCGCCGGCCTCTTCCAGCGTCTCGCGCGAGGCGCCTTCGCTGGTCGTCTCGTTCATTTCCATGAAACCCGCCGGCAGCGTCCAGAAGCCGTAGCGCGGTTCGATCGCGCGGCGGCACAGCAGAACCTTGTCGTCCCAGACAGGGACGGTTCCGACCACGTTGCGCGGATTCTGATAATGCACCGTGCCGCAGTTGCCGCAGACGAAACGTTCGCGGTTGTCGCCGGGAGGCACAAGCAGGCTAACTTCGTGGCCGCAGACGGAGCAGAATTTCATAGGGGAGAAGTCTGAAAGTGTCGTGCGAGTGTATCACCGAGGCCGGGGCGCGCGGACGGGTCGCGGCCGCGTTGCGGTTGCATCGGCGACTTGTCCGGATGGTCTATGGCCCCGGATCGGGTGCGAGCGGGCGGACGCTTCTGGCTACAATATAAGTCCTTCGGATGCGGCGCTTTTTTTGCGTCGTCCATTTCACGGTCACTAACTCATCCTGCCGATGTCCACCACGCCCGCCGCATCACGCCCGCCGATGTTGTCCACCGCCGACGCGCTCGCCACCTTGCTCGCGGCCGCGCGCCGGGTGGACGGCACGGAAACCGTCGACTGCTTCGACGCGCTCGGCCGCGTGCTCGCCGCCGACGTGGTGTCGCCGCTCGACGTGCCGCCCATGCGCACGAGCTCCATGGACGGCTACGCGGTGCGGGCGGCGGATCTCGCCGGGGCTTCCGGCTCTAACGGTGTGACGCTCCCCGTGTCGCAGCGCATTCCGGCCGGCGCCATAGCCGAGCCGCTGGCCGCCGGCACGGCCGCGCGGATATTTACGGGTGCGACCGTGCCGCCGGACGCGGACGCCATCGTGATGCAGGAAATGGTTCGTCTCGATAACAACGGCGCAAGCTTCTCGCAGGCTCCGGCAGAAGGCGAGTGGATCACCCGGCAAGGCGCTGATATCCGTCGCGGCGCTGTCATCCTGGCCGCCGGGACGCGGCTCACACCGCAGGCATTGGGGCTGGCAGCATCGGTGGGATGTGCTGCGCTCGAGGTCGCGCGGCGCGTGCGCGTGGCTGTGTTTTTCACCGGCGACGAACTCACCACGCCCGGCGAGCCGCTGCGCCCGGGCGCGATCTACAACTCGAACCGGTACACCTTGCGCGCGCTGCTCGCCACGATCGGCTGCGAGGTGACGGACCTCGGAATCGTGCCGGACCGGCTCGACGCGACCCGCGAGACGCTGCGGCGGGCGGCACGCGATCACGACCTGATTCTTACGTGCGGGGGGGTGTCGGTGGGAGAGGAAGATCACGTCAAGCCCGCCGTGGAAGCCGAAGGGCGCATTTCCATGTGGCAAATCGCGATGAAACCCGGCAAACCGCTCGCGTTCGGCGCGGTCAGGCGCGAGGCTTCCCGGGCGGAAGACGAGGCGTTTTTTATCGGCTTGCCGGGGAATCCGGTTTCGAGTTTCTGCACGTTCCTGCTGTTCGTGCGGCCGTTTATCCTGCGACTGGCGGGCGTGGACGCGGTCGAACCGCGCGTGTATTCCATGCGGGCGGATTTCACGCAGAAAAAGGGTGATCGCCGCAACGAATTCCTGCGCGCCCGTGTGAACGCCGCCGGCGGTCTCGACGTGTTCGGCAACCAGAGTTCGGCGGTGCTGACATCGACGGTATGGGGTGACGGACTGATCGATAACCCTCCGGACCACGCCATCCAGGCCGGCGAAATCGTGCGTTTTATCCCGTTTTCAGAACTGATGCGTTGAAGGCAATCATGAAAGTCGAGTTGCGGTTTTTTGCGAGCGTGCGTGAAGCGCTCGGTGTGGCAAATGAAAGTGTCGAAGTGCCGGACGGCGTTGCCAACGTTGGCGATGTCCGTGCCTGGCTGCGCGCGCGCGGCGGCGTGTGGGCCGAGACGCTGGGGGAAGGGCGGTCGCTGCGCATGGCTTGCAACCACGAGATGACGGACCCGTCGCGGCGCATCACGGACGGCTGCGAGGTCGCGTTTTTCCCTCCGGTCACAGGCGGCTGAGATGACCCGGATTCGCGTGCAGGAAACCGATTTCGATATCAGCGCCGAGGTCGCCGCACTACGTGCCGACAACCCCAAGGTCGGCGCGGTTGCATGTTTTGTCGGGACGGTTCGTGATCTGAACGAAGGCCATACCGTCCAGGCCATGGAACTGGAACACTATCCCGGCATGACCGAAAAGGCGCTCGAAGCGATTGCAGGCGAGGCGCGCGGGCGCTGGCCAGGATCGGATGTGTTGATCGTGCATCGGGTGGGAAAGCTGCTGCCGCTCGATCAGATCGTGCTGGTCGCGACGACCGCGGTGCATCGGGCGGAAGCGTTCGAATCGTGCGCGTTCGTGATGGATTACCTGAAAACGCAGGCGCCGTTCTGGAAGAAAGAGAAGACCGAGCACGGCGAGAAATGGGTCGATGCACGCGAATCCGACGACGCCGCGCGTGCGCGATGGGGCGCCGCGGCCCGCTGATCAGGACTTCTCGCTGCCTGTGTCCGTCACATTCACGGGAAACGACGTAGCACCGCTGCGATCGCGCAGATGCTCCGCCGCTTCCGTTTCCCGCTCACCTCTGCGCAAGCGCCTGAGCGACGCCAGCAGCGCAACCTGTGCCTCGGGAATGCGATAGTCCCAGCCAAACTTGCTCAACTGCAGGCTTTGCGCAATGCGCAGCGCCGGTTCCATGAACTGGACTGCGGCGGCCGGTTCGTACCGGCTTTCGACGGTATCAAGAAATAGCGTGATCCAGCGCGCAAAGTGCTGCGGTTCGATATCGCCAAGTGGCCGGTGCGCTTCCTGCACGTTGCCGCAATAGTCCTTCGTCCCGAGCACGAGGCTCGACCAGAAAGTCGTCATCTTCGCGAGATGAGCGTCCCAGCGCCCTGCCAACTCACGCGCGAAGACCGGGCCGAGCAGCGGATCTTCATCTACACGACGGTAAAAAACTTCGACGAGTTCGCGGATGTTGGCTTCGCTAGCCTGCGAGGAGCGAACAGGCGGCGTGGGCTGGACTGCGGGATCGGTCATGGCTTGAATGCGTTTCGTGCAATGGTTGAAGCGGCTGAACCCGCGTTTTATACCGGTCCTTTATTCGCGGACCAAGCCTCAGAACAAGGGCGATTTCGAAGAAAAGTGAATAAATGGGAAATTTGTCGCAGAATAGCGCCCATGCCGTGAAATACGGTTTCACGTTCTCCTGCGAGTTGGCGTCTCATGATAATCGACGTTTTAGCGTGAAACCTCCGTCGTGTCAGCGACGGCTTGCCGCGGCGACGATGACGCTCGAGCCGAGTCCGGACATACGCATGTCGGCTCCGGCCCCTACGTTCAGCCTTCCATCGCCGCGCCGCGCGGTTTGCCCGTGTGCGTGCCCGACTACCCTTGGCGCGCGATCCCTGCGCGTGAACGGCGCCGCCAACGCGCCACCTTTCAAATCGATGCGCCCGCCCATGCGGCATCGAAGCGCGACTGAATAACGCGATTGTTACGCGATTACCCTAATGCGACTAACCGATTACACCGACTATTCCCTGCGCGTCATGCTCTACCTGGCCGTGCGCCCGGAAGGACTGGCGACGATCCAGGAAATCTCGGAGGCGTACGGCATCTCGAAGAATCATTTGATGAAAGTGGTGCAGCGGCTTGGAGAACTGGGCTGGGTCGAAACGCTGCGCGGCCGTAACGGCGGCCTGAGGCTCGACCCTCGTACGCCGCTTCTGACCATTGGCGAGGTAGTGCGCAAGACAGAAAATGATTTTTCCATCGTCGGTTGCTTCGCCGGGGACCATGAAGCGCACCGGCATTGCGTGATCCAGTCGCACTGCCAGTTGAGAGGCGTGTTTGCGGCGGCGCGCGATGCTTTCCTCGCCGAGCTCGACCGGCATACCATAGGGGATCTGGCGTCGCCGGCGGACGAGCTGGCGGGTTTGCTCGGTATCGTGCGGTTCATGCCTCACCCAAGCTCGGACAAAGGCGGATCGGGTCAGAGCGCCGGTCGAACTTAGGCCTTCTGCTACCTGCTCCAAAGCTCCCGCATCCTCGGCTTCCCTCGCGCCCGATTTGACGATTTATCCAAAAAATTGCCGTTTTCGGGCACCGAAGCGCTTGAAAGTGCCGGATCGCGCCTCATTTTGAATACATCCCATTTGGAGGTCTCAATATGAGAATCGACAAGCTCACGACCAAGTTTCAGGAAGCACTGGCCGACGCGCAGAGTCTCGCCGTCGGCAACGACAATCAATACATCGAACCGGTTCATCTGCTTGCTGCGCTGATTGCGCAACAGGACGGTTCGGCGCGCTCGCTGCTCTCGCAGGCGGGCGTTCAGGTTCAGGCGCTGGAAACCGCGTTGAAAGACGCGATGACGCGTTTGCCGCAAGTCCAGGGCACGGACGGCAACGTCCAGGTCAGCCGCGACCTTGCCGGCTTGCTGAACAGCGCGGATAAAGAAGCGCAAAAGCTCAACGATACGTTCATTGCGAGCGAGATGTTCCTGCTCGCAGTCGCCGATGACAAAGGCGACGCGGGCCGTCTTGCCAAGCAGCATGGCTTGACGCGCAAGGCGCTCGAAGCCGCGATCAACACCGTGCGCGGCGGCGGCCAGGTACATAGTCAGGACGCCGAAAGCCAGCGCGGCGCGCTGAAGAAATACACCGTCGACCTGACCGAGCGCGCTCGCGCCGGGAAGCTCGATCCGGTGATTGGACGTGACGACGAAATCCGCCGTTCCATCCAGATCCTGCAACGGCGGACGAAGAACAATCCGGTGCTGATCGGCGAGCCGGGCGTGGGCAAGACCGCCATCGTGGAAGGGCTTGCGCAACGGATCGTGAACGGCGAAGTGCCGGAATCGCTCAAGAGCAAGCGCGTGCTTTCGCTCGACATGGCCGCGTTGCTGGCCGGCGCGAAGTATCGCGGGGAGTTCGAGGAGCGGCTCAAGGCCGTGCTGAGCGACATCGCGAAGGACGAAGGGCAGACCATCGTCTTCATCGATGAAATCCATACCATGGTCGGCGCCGGCAAGGCCGAAGGCGCGATGGACGCGGGCAACATGCTCAAGCCGGCGCTCTCGCGCGGCGAGCTGCATTGCATCGGTGCGACCACGCTTGACGAATATCGCAAGTACATCGAAAAGGACGCGGCGCTCGAACGCCGTTTCCAGAAGGTGCTCGTCGACGAACCTTCGGTGGAAGCGACCATTGCGATCCTGCGCGGCTTGCAGGAAAAGTACGAACTGCATCACGGCGTGGAGATCACCGATCCCGCGATCGTCGCAGCGGCGGAGTTGTCGCATCGCTACATCACGGACCGTTTCCTGCCGGACAAGGCTATCGACCTGATCGATGAAGCCGCGTCGCGCATCAAGATGGAAATCGATTCGAAGCCTGAAGAGATGGACCGGCTCGACCGTCGTTTGATCCAGTTGAAGATCGAGCGCGAAGCTGTGAAGAAGGAGAAGGACGAAGCATCGCAGAAGCGCCTGCAATTGATCGAAGAGGAAATCGAGCGGCTGGATCGCGAGTATTCCGACCTCGAGGAAATCTGGATGGCAGAAAAAGCCGCCGTGCAGGGCAGCGCGACGCTGAAGGAAGAGATCGAGAAAGTGCGCGCGGATATCGTGCGTTTGCAGCGCGAAGGCAAGCTCGAGAAGGTCGCCGAATTGCAGTACGGCAAGCTGCCCGGGCTCGAGGCGCAATTGAAGCAGGTGACGCAGGCCGAGACCGCCGAGCAAAGCAATCCCACGCGGCCGCGCCTGTTGCGCACGCAAGTCGGTGCTGAAGAGATCGCGGAAGTCGTGTCGCGTTCGACCGGCATTCCTGTGTCGCGGATGATGCAGGGCGAGCGTGACAAGCTGCTGCAGATCGAAGCCAAGCTGCATGAACGCGTCATCGGTCAGGACGAAGCGATTGGCGCCGTGGCCGATGCAATCCGCCGCTCACGCGCCGGTTTGTCGGACCCGAACCGGCCGTATGGTTCGTTCCTGTTCCTCGGGCCGACGGGCGTGGGCAAGACCGAGTTGTGCAAGGCGCTCGCCGCGTTCCTGTTCGATTCGGAGGATCACCTGATTCGTATCGACATGAGCGAGTTCATGGAGAAGCACAGCGTCGCCCGTTTGATCGGCGCGCCGCCGGGTTATGTCGGTTATGAAGAGGGCGGGTATCTGACCGAGCTCGTGCGGCGCAAACCGTACAGCGTGATCCTGCTCGATGAAATCGAGAAGGCGCATCCGGACGTGTTCAACGTGCTGCTGCAAGTGCTCGACGACGGTCGCATGACCGACGGGCAAGGGCGCACCGTGGACTTCAAGAATACGGTGATCGTGATGACATCGAATCTTGGATCGCACGTGATCCAGTCGATGGTCGGCGAGCCGCACGAAGCGGTGAAGGATGCCGTGTGGGAAGAGGTCAAGCTGCACTTCCGGCCGGAGTTCCTGAATCGTATCGATGACGTCGTGGTGTTCCATTCGCTCGACCGCAGCAACATCCAGTCGATTGCGAAGATCCAGTTGCAACGGCTGCATGAACGGCTTGCGAAGCTGGAGATGCAGCTGGATGTATCGGACGCGGCACTCGAGTTGGTCGGCAAGGTGGGTTACGACCCGGTGTTCGGCGCGCGGCCCTTGAAGCGCGCGATCCAGCAGCAGATCGAGAACCCGGTCGCGAAGCTGATCCTGGCCGGCAAGTTTGGGCCGAAGGACGTGATCCCTGTGGATGTTCGGGACGGGGAGCTGGTGTTCGATCGCGTCGTGCATTAAGACGCTTTGGTGATGCGATGAAACGCCCGATGAGGTTTATCGGGCGTTTTTTTTCGTGGTTGGAGCAAGAGCGTGTTTGGGTATACCCCGTTAGCGAACTTTGGGCATCGTGATAATCTGCGACCAAGTTATCTGACGTCGTATCTAAAAAGCGTCTCTCATACTTGAAAGTCCTCCGTTATAAAAGGCGAAAGTCATAGGACGTCCGTTCTAATCACCTCCAACTCACATCATCTCATGACGAAACTGAACTTCTTGTTGGCAGCGACAGTCGCGTGCGCCGCGTCGGTGAACGTCTACGCCAAGACCAGCGATCAGGCGTCCCTTGACTCTGCCGTCAGGCGCCTGCATGCCGCGATGATCGCGGCCAACGGCGCCGAACTCAAAGCGCTGACCACCTCGACTTTGAGCTACGGTCATTCGAACGCTTCGGTTCAGAACCAGCAGGTTTATATCGATACGATCACGAGCGGGAAGACGCACTACAAGCGCATCGACCTGACCGAGCCGAGCGTGACGCTCGCGGGCGATAACGCCATCGTCCGGGATCATTTTTCGACAACGGTGGAAAGCGACGGCCAGCAGACCGATGTCGAACTCGATCAGTTGATGGTCTGGAAGAAGGGCGGCAACGGCTGGAAGCTGCTCGCGCGCCAGGGTTTCAAGCATTGACGAAAAAGGGCAACGGATTACTCCGATGCCCCTTCGTCACTTCAAGCAAACACAATAAAGAGAAGAACCCTCAAGCCTTCGGCTCTTCATTCTTGCCGAACAGGCCGCCCAGACCGCCGAGCGAACCCAGCACGCTGCCGAGATCAAGCTTGCCGTCCGCCGGCACTTCGCCGTTCGGCGTTGCCTTGTCGACGAGTTGCGGCAGCACGGAGGCCAGCATGCCGCTCAACTGATCGCCCGACACACCTGCCTTCTGTGCGAGATCGCTGACTGCGCCCGACCCGAGCACGTTGGTCAGGGTGTCCGAGCTGATCGGCTTGTTTTCGCCATGACCGATCCATGACGACACCACATCACCTGCGCCATTTTCATGGAAGCGCTGGATCAGGCCGGTCAGGCCGCCTGGCTGGTTGTTGATGAATTCCATGGCGACAGCGACCAGACCGGCCGGTGCTGCGCCGCCACCTTCCGGTGACGATTTGCCGAAGGAGGAGGCGAGGGTATCGAGTAGGCTCATGGCTGTCTCTCTGAAAAGCGATACGGGTTGAGTATATCGCCCGGTTGTGTTGCAGTGACCGGGCGAACAAGGCGCCGTCCGTCAGGACAACGCGTGTTCTGCTGCAAAACGACCTGAGTGCGCTGAAGCTCAAGCGTCGTGTTTGTGTCCGTTTCACGAACGACACGCCCTTGCATCAAGTCAACGGCGCGCGAAAGAAACGCGCCGCTGTACTCAGGTTGCAGCCGCGTCGCTCGCGGCTTTCTTCTTCTTTGACTTCTTCGATGCCTTGGCGCCGCTCGCGCCAGATGCTGCATCGGCGCTGGCGGTGGTCGACCCGCTGGCGGCGTCGGCGGCTTTTGCTTTCTTCGATCTCTTCGCTTTCGGAGCCGATGCCGCGTCCGGCGTGACGGCAGGCGTGGTGGCCGTGGTCGCTGCAGGAGAGGTTGCGGCGGTGGCGGCGGCCGAAGACTTCACCGTCGATTTGCCCGGCGCGGCGCTCGTGCTGGTTGCAGGCGTCTTGGAGGGCTTCACGCCGGTTGGCGGCGCGGATGAACCACCGATGGTCAGCCCGGCTTCTTCCAGATGTCCTACGGACTTCGTGCCGAGCCCTTTCACGCGATTGGCGAGATCGTCGGCGTTCTTGAACGGGCCGTTCGCAGTCCGTTCGTCGATGATCGCCTTCGACTTCACCGGCCCGAGCCCTTTGATCGCTTCAAGCGAGGCCTCGTCGGCGGTGTTCACGTCAGTGGCGGCGAATGCCGCGCCCATCGACAACGAAAAGGCCAGAAACAACATCAACAGCTTTTTAAGCATGACAAGTGCTCCAGGTTGAAAACAGAAGGAGAAATCAGTGTCTCAGTGCCGCCCCGACTTTACTGGAAGCCTGGCCAGAAAGTCCAACTAGCATAGGACAAAACGACCGCCAGCATAATGGCGGCAACCGTGAATCGGTTCGGGCAGCATTAATTTTGACAACATCGCCGGATAGTATTTTGCTGCGGCAGCGCTTTCGCTGCAGCGTTTCAATTCTCTTTTGCGATTATCACCAGACGCGTGGCGGATCGGGACGGTCCTGTCGAGATTTAACAGTTTCTGAATGTCGCTGCGATTAATCTGTCTTTTGTCTTATAAAAATTATCGACAAAATCCGCCTCGATCAGCCCTTGGTTTTGATTTTCACGAATGCGCCGCGAACCTCGAATTTCACGGAGTCGACGACTTCGCCGTGTTTATCGATGAGATCCAGCGTGTGATGTCCCGGCCACGGCAACCATGCCATGCGTTGTGCGCGTCCGGCCGGCTTGCCGTCCAGACGCCACGTGCTGCCCGAAGGCGCGCCTTGTCCGCTTTCGAACCAGACGCGCTGGCGGGCCGCGGGAATGTCGGGGTCGAGCGCGAAGATCGTGCCGTCGGTCGGCGTAGAGATTCGCGCCGCGCCGGAGTTATCCGCACCCTTTATGGTTCCCTCAGCATTCGCCGATAACCCGATCCGCGACATCTGCGTGCCGCTCAGGAACCAGTCGTCGCGCGCCGGTTCGATATCGTTCTGATACGTGATCTTCGTGCGCACCACGCCTTCGGGCGCAGCGGGCGCGCGGCTCGGCGTCTGCCGGTGCAGGTAGTTGACGAGCGCGGCCCACACGGGCGCGGCGCCCGTCACGCCGGAGACGTCCCACATCGGCGCGCCGTCGGCGTTCCCGACCCACACGCCGACCGTATAGCGCGACGTATAACCGACCGCCCAGTTGTCGCGCATGTCCTTGCTCGTGCCGGTCTTGACGGCGCTGAAAAAGCGCGTGGCGAGCACGCTGTCGAAGCCGAACGTACGCGTGCGGGCGTTGTTGTCGGCAAGGATGTTCGTCACGATAAAGCTCGCCTGCGGGCTGAAGATACGTGTTCCGGGCACGGCGGCAGGATGCACCGCCGCGTCGGACATCGAACCGGAGGTGCCGCCGTTCGCAAGCGTGCGATACGCGTTCGTGAGCGATGCAAGTGTCACGTCGGCGCTCCCCAAAGCGAGGCTGAAGCCGTAGTAATCGCCGGCCTGCGTGAGCGGCAATCCGAGCGAGACCAGCGTCTTCGCGAACTTGTGCGGCGTGACCATCACGAGCGTACGCACGGCCGGCACGTTCAGCGATGACCCGAGCGCCGTGCGCATGCTCACCCAGCCCTTGAAATCGTGATCGTAGTTCTGCGGGATATACAGGCCGCCGCCGGTCGCGAGATCGAGTGGAGCGTCATCGAGCAAGGTGGCAGGCGTGAGACGTTTTTCATCGATGGCCTGAGCGTATAAAAATGGCTTGAGCGTCGAGCCGGCCTGCCGCAATGCGACGACCGCATCGACCTCCGGCGCATTCGATAACTCGCCCGCCGAGCCCACCCACGCGAGGATCTCGCCGCTGCGGTTATCGATCACGATGGCCGCCCCGTCGTGCACATTGCGTTGATGCGCGCGCGCGTTGAGTTCGAGCAGGGTGCGCGCGAGCGAATCGCGGGCGAAGCGCTGCAGGCGGGTGTCGATGGTGGACTTGATGCGCGCGCCGGCTTGCGGATGGACTTCATTCGCGATACGACGCGCGAAATGCGGCGCGAGCGATTCTGAATCGAACGAACGCTGCGCCGCCGATGCCGTGCGCGTGAGCGTCAACTGCACGTAGCTGTCGAGATTCACGCACGGGTCCAAAGTCGGCGTCTTAGCCCGGTTCATGTCGCGCAGGATTCCGCACGCCCGCGCCGAGACCTTCGCGTAATTCGCATTCGGCGCTCGCACGAGCGCCGCGGTCACAGCGGCTTCGCGCTCGTTCAAGCCGGATGGCGACTTGCCGAAGAGCGTCTGCGATAACGCGGACAGCCCCACGATCTCGCCGCGAAACGGCACGAGATTGAGATACGCCTCCAGGATCTGGTCCTTGCGCCACGCGTGATCGAGCCACAATGCGCCGACTGTTTGCGTCGCTTTTTCGGTAACCGATCTTCTGCCCGGCCGGCGATCGTCATCGATCAAACCGGTCAGTTGCATCGTCACCGTCGACGCACCCCGCGTGCGCGTGTTCCACAAGTTCGCCCATGCCGCGGCCGCGGCGCCGCGCCAGTCCACGCCGCTGTGCTCGTAAAAGCGCTTGTCCTCCGAGACCACGATCGCTTCGCGCAGCGCCGGCGATACATCCTGCAGCGCGACCCAGTCGCCGCGCCGTTCGGATGTATCGATGCGCGTGCGCTGCAGCGGCTCGCCATCGCGGCCAAGCAACACCCAGTCGGAACTGCGCCAGCCCGAGCGCACCTCGTCGAAGCTCGGCAGCGCGTAGGCCGAACTGGCGAGCATGCATCCGAGAAGGGCGAGGGCGGCGCGTTTCATGGGTCTATTTTGCAGCGGTCGGTGATGAAGCAAGCGGCGAGATGACCACGGTCGCGTTTGGAACTGCACCGAACACGGACGGCGCGTACAGCGCTTCCACGCGCGTTGGCGGCAGCCCGAACGTGCCCGCGTTGTTCAGCCGGACCGTGTACTCGACCTGCAATTTGCCCTTCGGCAGATAGTCGTAATACGCGCGGTATCCATCGAAGCCACGTTCCACGAATGCCGGCCACGCGCCTTGCGCACTCTTTTCGCCTTCGGTGGCGGCTTCCGAGTCGCGGCCTAAGCCGGAGCCGAGGATCGTCGCGCCAGCCGGGACCGGATCGTTCACGACAACCCACGTCATGTCGCTTTGCGCTTCGATATCAAGATGCACGCGCACAATGTCACCGCGCGACAGCGTGCCTTTGACGGCGGGATCGATGGGCGTCACAGTCTTCGTGATCCGATACCCCGCCGCGAACGGCGCCTTCAACGCAACGGCCGCGAGACTTTCCATGGTCGCCCATGGTTTGCCTGTTCCGTCCTGCGTGAGGGTGAGCGCACCCTTGTCCCAGGGCAATGTCACGCTGTGCGAGCCCGGTGTGTTCCACGCGATCGCTTTATCCACGCTGCCTAACGCAATGTGCGTCTGCCCTGTCACCGGCGTGCTTTCAAACACACGCGAGAAACGTTCGACAGCAAGTTTGCCCCACAGATTCGAAGTCGTGGTGTCCCACGCGCCGTTCTTCTGCAACGCCAGCAATCCGCCGATCAGCCTCGGCATTTCGTCCTTCCAGGAAGGGTTGTCGGCGAAAAGCAGCGCCATGCGCGCCGCGTTCGTTTCCGGGCCGGTCATGAGCCAGTAGAGGTCGTCATCAGCCGCGGTCGAGAACGTCAGGCGCGTACCCGAATACGTCATGCGGGCGCGCAGGATCTGATCGATTTGCGCGCGCTGGTCGTCGCGCTGGGCAATGCCGTCCACGCGGGAAAGGATCGCGTAGTAGTCGAGCAGCGCGGACGTCGGCCACTGGTTCGGCGCGATGGTGATCGAGCCGAGCATGCGCGGCTCTGCGAGACCGTATCGCGACAACGCTTCGATGGCCGAGAGTTTCACGAAGTCGAGGTCCTGACGCGGCGACCAGAACTTGCGCTGGATCTTGCCTTCCACGAAGTTCGTCAATGCGCCCGCGAGCTTGTCGCGAAGGTCATCAGGCAGGGCGTAGCGGCGATCCGCTTTGGATGCTTCGTCGCTGACCGCAAGCAGATACGCCGACAACGTCGGACTGCCGTATGGGCGCGAATCATCGGACGGCGGGAAGTAGTTCGCGAGGCCGTCGCTGTCCAGATACGACGGCATGCGTGCAATCACCGTCTTCCATTGCGTGAGGTCGTTGAGACCCAGCGATCGCGATGTCTGTTGCTCGAGGCAGCTATACGGATAGCGCTCGAACCAGCGGCGCACGCCGGGCAGGCCATCGGCGAGTCTTGGCTGCAAGGTCACAGCAATCCCGCCGCGAATCTGCCCGTCGGCGGATGCCACTGCAGTCTCCGGAGGCGCGACCGGCAGCGTGAACGTGCCATCGACTTGCGTCATGGTGGCCTGCTGGACGGTCACGGGGATGGCCGGCACGACGCGTTGCGTGAGCTTGATCGCATCGGCGGCTTTCGGACCGCCTTGCTCGGCTGCGTTCACCTGCCAGTTCAACGCGCCCGTCGCCGCCATGCCAATGGCGTCCGGCGTGTTGATCTCCCACGAGATTTCCTTCGATGAATCCGGCGCGAGTTCCACCGTTTGCGCCTTCAGATCGAGCGAAGGCACGTTCGGCGTGACGACAACCTGCATGGTGCGCGCGGTCGTGTTGCGCAGCGTGAAGAGCGCGCGGAACTGGTCGCCCACGCGCACGAGCGGCGGCAGGCCGGATATCAGTTGCAGGTCCTGCGTGCTGCGTATCGATGCGCTCCCGGTACCGAACTGCCCGGCGCCAACCGCCCCGATCGCAACGATACGGAAGCTCGTCAACGCATCGTTCAAAGGCACGTCGACCGACGCTTCGCCGGTTGCATCGAGCGTCAGGCGCGGATTCCAGAGCAGGAGCGTATCGAAGAGTTCGCGTGTGGCGCTGTGTCCGCCGCCGCCGCCCGCCGGCACCGCCTTGCGCCCGAAGTGACGCCGTCCGATGATCTCCATTTGCGCCGTCGATGTCTCCACGCCATATGCGCGCCGTTGCAGCATGGCGTCGAGCACGTTCCAGCTTGGATTCGGCATGAGTTCGAGCAGGGCTTCATCGACAGCGGCGAGCGCGATCTGCGTGCCGGCCGGCGCAGGCTTGCCGTCCGGCAACGTCACGCGAACCTTCACATGCGCCTTCGAACGCACGGCGTACGACTTTGCGTCGGGCGTCACCGTGACGCCCAGCTTGTGCACGGCCGTACCCACCTTGATCTCGCCGAGACCGTACCGGAAAGCGGGCTTCGACAAATCGACGAGCGGCGTGGGCGCCTCATATTGCCGGCCTTCGTACCAGAACGCATGCGCCCAGTCGAGCGGCGCTTTCCAGCCCCACGTGAAGAACGAATACCACGGCACTTCATGAATCCGGCCACGAATCGCGAGTACGGAGACATACACGTTCGGCCCCCACGTGTCCTGGACCTTCAATTCGATGGTCGGGTTCTTTCCGTCCAGTTCGACGACCTTCGTTTCCACGATCCCTTCACGTTCCACGGCCACGAGCGCGGTCGCAAAGCGGAACGGCATGCGCACCTGGAAGCGCGCGGTTTCGCCGGGTTCGTAGCTGGTCTTCTCGGGCAATACGTCGATACGATCCGTGTTCTCGCCGCCGAACCAGAGCTGGTCTTCCCGCGTGACCCAAACCGATGTCGTCGCGTTCGCGACACGTCCGTCACCGTCTTTCGCAATCGCGATCAGGTCGACGTTGCCCGCTTCCTTGAGTTTTGCATCGCAGGAAAGCAGCCCGTGGTCATCGCTCTTGCCGCTGCACAGCGTGCCGAGGTCCTTGATTTCGGTGTGGTTGTCGTAGGCGTAAAAACCGCCGACCATGCGTTTGCGCGAACTCGTCATGGTGCGCGCAACGCCGCGTATTTCCAGCGCAACGCCGGCGCGCGGCTTGCCCTGCAAATCGACGGCGAGCGCCTGCACCGGCACTGCGTTCCCGACCGATACCCAGTCGCCCGCCTTGATGCCAGCAGCCACCGCCGCAGGCCAGAGCGTCGCGTCGCCGCGCAGCGTCTGGATCTCGCCGTTCGGGTCCGCGAAGGTCGCTTCCAGCGCGAGCCGTTTGGGCGCCTCGACCACGGGCAGCGATTTCAGCGTGAGCGTGCCCGTGCCGTTACGGTCAAGTGTGAGCGCGGTTTTATCGGCGACGAGTTTTGCCGTCGATGTATCTTCCTGCGCGCTCGAGTTGTCGTCGTCGCCTTCCGTTGCGGGCGCGCTTGCGCCATCGTCCGCAGGCTTTTTGTACGGCGCGAAGCTGAACGAATCGAATTGCGATGCAAACGGCGGCGATGTGTCTTTCATCAACGCCGACACTTGGACAGGCAGATTCGATGCCGGTCCGCCCGATACATATTCGATCTGCACCGCGAGCGGCGCTTCTTTGGCGGCGACAAGCGCGCCCGTCTTCTGGTCGCGAATCCCGATCGATCCCTTGAACACCGGAAGGCGGAATTCTTCTACGCGGAAACTGCCTGTATCGACGCTCATTCGGCCAGAACCGGCGCTTGAATCCTCGTCATCGTCGCCGGCGTCGGCCTTGCCGTCGTCGAGCGTCACGCTATATTCGCCGAGCTTTGCGGCGGAGGGAATCGGGAAGGTCGAATCGGCGCTGTGATCGGCGGCCCACTTGAGCGGCAGGTGATAGGTCTGGCCGCTGCCCAGATGACGGATCGTCACGCGCGACGGCATATGCGACGGGAACGCAAAACCGCTGAGCGTTTCCTCGCGCATCAAATGCTTCATGGATACCGTTTCGCCGGCGCGCAAGAGCGTCCGGTCGAACACGGTCGTGGCGCGGGTGGTCTGGTCGCGGCTCATGTCGGTCGGAACGTTGAAACGCCAGCTTTCGATACCGCGATTCCAGTCCGAGCGCACGAACGCCATGTCGGGACCGGTCTTCGGATCGTCCACACGTGCCGAGACGAAAAAGCCCGACCATTCCAGACTCTGTTCATCGCATTCGGCAGCCGCGGCGAGCGGCTTGTTCACGTTTGCAATGCCTTGCGCGTTCGTCGTTGCCGTGGCGATCTGTTCGCCATTGCAATCGCTGATGTCGACCTGCGCGTTGGGCACCGGCTTGCCGCTGTCGAGCGCAGTCACCCAAACGATGCTGTTCTCGCGCCCTTGCTTGAAATGCACGCCGAGGTTTGTCACAAGCACCGACGTACGCACGTACATGGCCTGCGGCTTGCCGAGCAGCGACGCGCCAAGCGCCGGCGACGCCATTTCGACCACGTAAAATCCCGGCTTCATGATCGGAATGCCGACCACTTCAAACGGACGCAGGGACTTCGGATCGGCCTGCGGCACGCTCAACGTCTCGACGCCGGGTTGCTTTGCGAGCAGCGACAACGAGCGGATATCGATCTGCGGATTTTTCGCTGTGCTCCCCACCGCGTAGACTGGCTTGATGCCGTTGTGCAGCGCCTGCGGCATCTGCTTCTCGATCTGCGAAACGGACATCGAAAAGCCGTCGAACTGGTCGACGGTCTTCATCCATCGGCGAATATCCGTATCGGCGTCCACGCGCAGTTTCGTCACGCTCGATGCTCCCGCGTTCAAGCCGCTGACCTTCAGGTCGGCTTCTACATGACGCAGCGTGACGGGCAACATGGCGGGCATGTTCGGTTCGGCGAAGCGCTCGATGATCCCGAATGTCGACGATGAAAACTTCGCCAGCGGTGGCATGGGAGCGGTCGCGGTCCTCAGCGGGAAGAGATCTGCGTTCGACAACTCACGGCCGCTCGCGTCCTTCAACCCACCAGGCAGTTCAATCGATAGATCCGCGTGTTCCGGCAACGGCGCCGCGAACTCGACCGTGCTGATCTCGCTATCCTTTTCGTCGGGATCGAAGGTCGGCGTTGCGTTGCCGCCCGGGCCACGCAGCGTGATCTTCGCGGCGTCGGTGCGCAGTACAGGCGAGTTGAAGCGGATGCGCAACGGGCGCAGCGGCGTGCAGGGCGCTTTTGCGTTTTCACGTTCGCAAGAGAAACTTGCGGTGAAGGGGGCGCGGACATCGAAGTCGAAACGTTTTTCCACGTCGTTCGCGAGACCGCTCGGGCCCGCGACGCCACGGCCATAGACGAGTTGCATCTTCGTGGCCGAGGGCAGGGTCTGCTGGCAGGCGAGCGTGAGGACGCGTGCACTGTCTTTTTCAAGGCGGAAGTGCTTGAGCAAGGCGGTGCGTGCGGTGGCATCGATGGACTTGACGGGAATGCGGTTACCCAAGCCGTTCGATTCGCACCAGATGTTTTGCAGCGCGGAGGCTTCCGTTGCCGGGCCGTTGAGCCTTACCACAAAGAACTGGTTCTCTTCGATGTCGCCATACCCCGGCATCACGCTCAGGACAAACGGGCCGCCCGTCTCGAAGCGATATTCGCGCGGTCCGGTAAGCGCGTTTCCAGCGTTTGATTTGAGGCCGTCGTTGAGCGCCACCGAGCAGCGCATGCCGGGCGTCAGGTCCTGATCGAAATCGTAGGCCCAGGTTTTATCGTCGACCCAGTGGGCCGAGCCTGACGCGGCACCCGGGGCCGCGCCACCGCTGCAATGCACCTCAGCCGGCGCCTTTGCGGCGGCGCCGCCGAAGGCGATCATGGGTTCGTCGAACTTGACCACGACTTGCCGGACCTGCGTGATCTTGCCTTGCGGCGAGACGCTCACCGTCCGGGCGGCGTCAGCGCGATGCGTCGCGCCGAGAAAGCCTATTGCCAGCAATGAGACGGCAGCGGCCGAAGCCAGCGTCCAGGTTTGTTTTTTTATGACGCTGATCATCGAATGCGCTCCGGGAAAAGCCAAAACCGCTGGCGATTTTACCGGAGCCTTACGTTAAGCTAAGCATTTGTTTCCATCGTGCGACAAGATTTGATGATTGTTTGCATCGGGTGCGCGTTGTTACGTGGAGATGCTATGCGGGTTTGGCGTCGGCGGGGATATGGCGGCGGCTGACGCGGCGCCAGTACAGAAACAGACCGATGCCCGCCACTCCCAGGCTCACCGAATTCGCGACCCAGAACCGCGCGCGCCTTGTAGCGATTCAGGCGCAAAACCCCCTATATTGAAGCCAAGCAAATACCCGCCGCCCAGCCCGATTCCCCATAACGCAACGGCGTAGATGACCGTCGGCACGACGGCGACCTTGTAGGCGCGCAGCACGAAGGCCGTGGTGATCTGGAGTGCGTCGAAGAGGTGGTAGAACACCACGATTGCGAGCAGCGGCATGGCTGCGGCAATGACCTTCGCGTCCGGCGTGTAGGCCATCAGCACGTAGGGCCGCAGCACGAACAGCGCGACGCCATATACAACAGCGATCCCGCACGAGAGCGCGATGCCGTGCCGTGCGAGGGAACGGGCGGCATCGAAATGATGCGCGCCGATTGCCTGCGAGACGAGCGTGGCGGAGGCTACGCCAATGGAGAGCGGCGTCATGTACAGCACCGCGCCGATGTTCCCGGTGATCTGATGCCCGGCCAGTGTCGTCGTGCCGAAGTGCGAGATGAAAAGCGCCATGAACGTGTACGACGTCACTTCGATGAGATAGGACAGTCCCATCGGAATCCCGAGCTTGAGGAGCGCCTTCTGGCGTCGCCAGACAGGCCAGCAAAACCGCGAGAAGATACCGAACGGCCGGAAGAATCCGACGCGTACGAGCACCGTCATTCCGACGATCGCGATCAGCCAGTTGATCAGCGTGCTGGCGATCGCGCAGCCCGGGCCGCCAAGCGCCGGCATGCCGAAGCCGCCGAAGATGAACCACAAATTGAGCGGCACCTTCACCACCAGCGCGCCGACTTGCAGGAACATCACGAGCCGCGGTTTGCCGACCGCATTGGTCAGCGAGCTATAGACGCGAAACGCGAGACTCGCGGGCAACCCCAGCGACAGGATGCGCAAATAGGAGAGGGTGCGTTCGTGCAGGACGGGTGGGGCATCGGCGATGCTCAGGAGCGGTTGCGGGAAGTACAGGCAAACGAAACCGATCACTGATAACACCGCCGCCAGCCACAACGCCTGGCGCACTTCCTCGCCGATCTCGGCTTCCTGCCGCGCGCCGAACAGTTGCCCGGCGATTGGCTGCAACGCCGTGAGGATGCCGGTCAGGCCAATGTAGACGGAAATGTATATCGATGAACCCAGGCCGAGCGCGGCGAGATCGGTCGCGGAGAAGCGGCCGACCATGGCGGTATCGATCACGCCGAACGCGATGATCGCCAGTTGCCCGATCAGCACCGGCCACGCCAACGCGGCGATCTTGCGGACGTCCGGCCACATGGTCAGTTCGTGCCCCGGCGCAACGGCTTCGGCCCAGGCCTTCTGACGGGCGGAACCGGCCGCTCGATGCGCACGTACAGCCGGAAGCGTTCGTCACGGTCGGCGACGCGGCGGCCTTCCCAGACGAGCTTCCAGACGAACGTGGAAATGGACGACGGCTCGCCGTAGTCCTGCGTGTCCTGGCGCAGGATGACGTCGCAGTCTTCATCGAAGGCGAAGTGCATGCCGCCGAAATACGCGAACGTTGCGATCTGCGCATCGCCCAGACGTACCGGGGAAATGCACGTGTAGTCGGCCGGGAGATGATCGGCAATCTGCTCCGCCACGTCGCGATACGTCCGGCTGTAGTTCACGACCGGCAGCCACAGTGTCATCAGCAGCACCCACATCAGCGTCGTGCCGGCGCTCGACAGCACCACGCTGCGCCACAAGACCTTCGGATGCCGCGCGAGGCGCCAGCGCGCGAGCGAGAACCAGCAGACCGTCACGGCGACCGCGCACACGAACGACAGGATCTTGAATTCAGGCTGGAACCCCGGCGCGAGGCGCGCCAGGTTGCGCGCGAGCGGCGCCGGGAAACCGTACAAGCCGGCAGTCCAGACCAGCCAGACGAAGGTGGCGAGCAGGGTGAAGCTCAGCATGGCGAACCAGTCGATGGCGTTGATCGCGCCGCGCTTGAGCGTGGGCAAGGCGAACGTGGCGAGCACCGACAGCGGCGGCAGCAGCAACATGAAAAGCCGGTTCGACTGATGACTTTGCAGGATCACGAGCACCAGCAACGGCCCGATCACCGATACCGGCACTGCCACGTGCGGCGAACGCCGCAGTCCCGACCAGCTCACGAAGGTCCAGATGGCGAGCGGCCATGCGGGCCAGGTGAATAGCGGCAGGTTCTTGATTGCGTAGGACAGCGCCGGGATCGGCGAGCCGGAGAACGCGTCGAAACTATGACGCCACCATTGGCGCAGCCACCACTCGCCGTCGTCCGGGTAAAGATGCAGCACCGGCCAGACCCACGCGCCGATCAGAATGGCCGCGACCGGCACGCCGAGCACGAGCAGATAAAACGGCCGCACTTCACGCACGATCACGGTCATGGCCAGCGTGCAGATCAGGAGTGCAAGCACCAGCACCGGACTGCTCGACAAACCAACAAGGCCGATCGCCGCGCCCCAGATGAGCGCGCCTTGAATGGGTTTATCGCAACTGCGCACGAGGCCGTACACGAGCATGGCGGTACCGGCGAACTGGGCAAGCTGAGGCGTGGTTTCGTGGCCACGCTCGGCAAGACCAAAGCAGGCGAGCAAAATGAGCAGGGCGCCGTCGGCGAGCGTGCGGCCGTAGTCACGCGGTTCCGGTTCGCCGCCGAACGCATACTTGAAGGGCTGCGCTTCGTCGCGGCGGCCGAGCAGATACGCCGTGTACCAGACAAACGCGCACGCAATACAAAAGAGCAGGCCGGTGACGACCCGCGAAGCGTTGCTGGCATCGACCCAAGGGCTCAGCAGGCGAATGAAACCCGCGCCGAACCAATAGATGAACGGGCCGTCGGAGGTCAGCGCCTTGCCGACCAGATTCGGCAATAGCCAGTCCTTGACGCTGCCGTTGGCCATCGTCCACATCACGCCGAAACCTGCCGCGTCCTCGTTTTTCCACGGATCGCGGCCGAACAGGCCAAACGACGCATAGACGATACAAATGGTCAGCAGCAGCCAGCGCGGCAGGGCGCTGGTTGCGGAGGCGGTCAGACGGATGACATTTCGCATGCGGTGGCGACAGGGAACAGAACGGATTGGGCGAAGCGGCGGCGCTGGATCAAGGCTGGCAAGCCCGGGAGCGCGCGGTTTTCGTGACGCTTTTTCGTCACTTTTTAGTTAGTGCAATTTTTAACGAATCCGGCATTGTAGACGGGAGCCGTCGCGTGCGTCGTTGCGGTGCGTAGACGACGGGCTTCCGACGAAAATTCAAGCGAAAAAAAAGGCAGCTTTCGCTGCCTTTCTTCAGTGCTGCAATTCTGCTGAATTACTTCTTCGACGAGAACGCTGCGAACTTCTTGTTGAACTTCTCGACACGGCCGGCCGTGTCCATGATCTTTTGCTGACCGGTGTAGAACGGATGCGATTCCGACGACACTTCGATCTTTGCCAGCGGGTACTGCTTGCCTTCGAACTCGCCGGTTTCGCGCGTGTTGATGGTCGAACGCGTAATGAATTTGAAATCATTCGACATGTCGACGAACAGCACTTCGCGGTAATTCGGGTGAATGCCTTCTTTCATGGTCTTTCCTTTGGTATCTGTTGGTAGCCAGCCCGCTCAACGTGCGCTCAGTATGACGTTTGTCACTTTTCCCGAGCGCGAGCCACTTGCCTGAGGTCGAAAACCGTGGATTATGCCAGAAAATCAGTCGCCTGGCATGTTTTTGGGGCCCTCTGGCCAGGCGCTTACGAAAGCGCGCCCACGTTCGCCGGGTCTTGCCGGTAGTAACGCGCGAGCAGCCGATACAACTCGGGATAGTCCCGTTCGAAGGCCGCCGGTTTCACGAACAGGGCCTCGCTGCACACCGCGAAAAACTCCGACGGATGGTCGGCCGCGTACGGATCGATCAGGGATTCGCGCTCGAAACGGTTCCATCGGCGGTCGGAAACGGCGTCGACTTGAGCGCAGAAATGGTCGTAGGCATGATCGAAGACATCGTTCCAGGCCACGGAATCGAGCGGCGCATGCCATTTGCGGTAGAGCGGCGGGTGTCCATCCGCCTCGCCGTTGAGCATGTCGATCTTGTGCGCGAACTCATGGATCACGACGTTGTACGCGTCCTCCCCGTCGGTCATCTGCGCGTCCTCCCACGACAACACCACCGGGCCGCCTTCCCAAGCCTCCCCGCTGGCGTCGTGTTCGATCTCATGCACCACGCCGTCCTCGTCCTCGACCGTTTTCTTGATGACGAACTCGCCCGGGTACACGATCACGCCCACCCATCCGCGATACAACTCCAGGCTCAGGTTCAGCACCGGCAGGCAGGCCTGCAAGGCGATGGAGACGATCATCGCGTCGGTCAGCGGCAGATCGTGCGCCGTCGAAAATTCCTTCTCGGCGATGAAAAGCGTCGTGTTCTCACGCAGACGCTCCAGGTCGCCAGCACTAAGATGGCCGAAAAACGGCAGCCGGTCGAACGTGGCTTGCCATAGCGCGTCATCGATCGCGTACTTGCGCAGCGCCCGTTCGCGACGATTCCCGCCGATCAGCCGGGTCAGAAAATTGGCCATGAGGTCCGTGTCAGTCTCTCGAATTCAGTCAATCTGTTTTTGCCATGCCGCGAACAGACCACCGCAAATCGCGACGCCCATCAGGAAATAAAAGCCATCGAGCGACGCCAGGAAACTCGCCTGCTGCGTAACCATACGGGAAATCGTCACGAGGGCGAGCGCGTGAGCCTCACCGGCCGTATGGCCGGCAGCGGCAAACCCGTGCGCCAGCGTGCCTGCGGCGTTCTGGAACTCCGGATTGTACGGATTCACGGCTTCGGCGAGCCGCGATTGATGCAGCGCCTGCCTGTGCTGCTCCACGATGATCACCGCCGCCGTCGCAAACGAGAGCGTCAACTGCCGCACGATATTCTTCAGCCGGTAGCCATGCGTGAACTCTTCTATGGCGAAGATCTTGAACGTGAGGTTCGCCACCGGCAGCACGATGAACAGCAACAGCAAGCCGCGCAGCAGCATCGGCAGGATGAGATCGATTTGCGCCACGCCCGGCGACATGCGCGTCATGATCCACCCGACCAGCGCTGCAATCGCAAACCCCGGCACGATGATCCATTTCTTCCGCGTGACGTACTTCGTATATTTGAAATAAAGGAAGAGCGCCGAACCCGATATCAGCGACGTCATCCCCACGAGCCGTCCGGCATTCTGAACTGGATAGCCCAGTCCTTGTTCCAGAAACCGCGAGATCAGATAGCTGAATCCCGTGGACTCGAAGTAGTAGAGCATGTACAGCACGAGGCCAACCTGGAACGAACGCTCGCGCAGCGCGTGAAGGCGAACGAGTGGGGCCGGGTGATGCCACTGATGCCACGCAAACCAGACCAGCGTGCCGATGCCGGCTGCCGTCAGCATCACGAGCGTCGGCGAGGTGGTGAAGTGCTCGAAGCGCACCTGTTGCATCACGATTTGCAATGCGCCCTGGGCGAACGCAAACACCAGATATGGCCAGAAGGACGTGGCGCCGCGTTCATCGCGATGAACATTGCCCGAATCGGGCAACGCGAGCATCGCAAGGCCCGCGAACGCGAAACCCACCGGCGCCGTGCATGCGAACAACGCGCGCCAGTCGAAATGCGATACCAGCCAGCCGCCGAACAACGGCGCGATCGCGCTGCTGCCCACGATCAGCAGCAGGAACGCGCGCGTCGCGCCGGCGCGTTTTTGCGGCGTGAAGCTGATCTGGATCAGGATGCGGCAGGCGCCCATCATCGGACCGATGAAGTAGCCTTGAAGGCCGCGTGTGAACGTGAGTTCCAGCGAGGTTTCTGCGAGCGCCGACAGGATCGCGCCGCACGCGTAGAACAACATGCAACCAGCCACGTATCGCCGATGCCCCAGCCGGTCGACCCACCATTGCTGCTGCAAGATCCCGAGCACGGCCGCGACCGCGTAAGCACTCGATGACCACACGAGCTCGTCCGGCGATGCATTGATGCCGCCCGCAATGTAGCTCGCGAAGAACGAGAAGATGGCGTTATCGAAGTAATCGAGGCCCGTTACCAGCGCCAGCACCCACGGGAAGAAGTCGCCTCGCAGCCGCTCGACTGCAAATACCGGCGCCCGCGCGCTCATTACTTCTTGCTCCCCGGTTTGGCGCGCGTCTTCGATTGTTGTTCGAGGAGCGCTTCGGCGGATTGGCCCGCAAGCCGCGCTTCCACGTAATCCAGATCGAGCCGCAGCTCCGCGCGTACGGTCTGCGCTTCTTTCAGTTCTCGACGCACGTTTTCGATACGGGTATCGATGGCATCGAGTTGCTGTTGCAAGCCGTTCTTGATTCCGGCCAGCGAATCCGGCGAATAACGGTTGTGGCCCGCATCGGTTTTTTCGAGCGGCCGCTTGAGCATCTCGACAATCCCGTGCAGCGAGAATCCGAGCGAGCGAAGCCGGAGAATGCGCCCAAACCGTTCCAGATCGTCTGCGTCGTATAGCCGATACCGCCCCTCGCTCCGGCTCGGCACAACAAGGCCGCGTTCTTCGTAGTATTTCAGCGTGCGGGGGGTGACTCCGAGCCGCTCGGCGGCGTCGCGCACGGTCAGAAGTTCTTCGGACATGACGTTGGCCGGTTTGCGTTCCGGTGAGAAAGGTTTCCCTGAATTATAGATCAACATGAACGTGAACGTACACGTTTGGAATCCTGGTATAGGTTTCGATGGGCGAAAAAAAACCGCCCGCAATGCGGACGGCTTTCGTGTTCGGTTGGACCGTCGGGGCTCAACTACCGCCGCGGCGCATCAGATCGAAGAATTCAGCGTTGTTCTTGGTCTGGCGGATCTTGTCGAGCAGGAATTCCATGGATTCGACTTCGTCCATGTCGTGAATGAACTTACGCAGCACCCAGACCTTTTGGAGCAGGTCAGGCTTGATGAGCAGTTCTTCGCGGCGCGTGCCCGACTTGTTCAGGTTGATCGACGGATAAACCCGCTTTTCAGCAAGACGGCGTTCCAGATGCACTTCCATGTTGCCGGTGCCCTTGAACTCTTCGTAGATCACGTCGTCCATGCGGCTGCCGGTTTCGATCAGTGCCGTACCGATGATGGTCAGCGATCCGCCTTCCTCGATATTGCGCGCCGCGCCGAAGAACCGCTTCGGACGTTGCAGCGCGTTGGCATCCACACCACCGGTCAGCACCTTGCCCGAAGCCGGCACGACCGTGTTGTAGGCGCGCGCGAGACGCGTGATGGAGTCGAGCAGGATGACCACGTCGTGCTTCATTTCGACCAGGCGCTTGGCCTTTTCGATCACCATTTCCGCGACTTGCACGTGGCGCGCGGCGGGTTCGTCGAAGGTGGAGGCGATTACTTCGCCGACCACCGAGCGCTGCATTTCCGTCACTTCTTCCGGGCGTTCGTCAATCAGCAGCACGAACAGCACGATATCCGGGTGGTTCGATTTGATGGCGTGCGCAATGTGCTGCAGCATCACGGTCTTGCCCGATTTCGGCGATGCCACCAGCAACCCGCGCTGCCCCTTGCCGATAGGCGAGATCATGTCGATGATCCGGCCCGTCACGTTTTCCTCTCCGCGCATTTCGCGCTCGAGCGGCAGCGGCTTGTTCGGGTGCAGCGGCGTCAGGTTCTCGAACATGATCTTGTGCTTCGAGGCTTCCGGCGCCTGGCCGTTGACCTTGTCCACCTTGACCAGCGCGAAATAACGCTCGCCGTCTTTCGGGGTGCGCACTTCGCCTTCGATGGTGTCGCCGGTATGCAGGTTGAAGCGGCGGATCTGCGACGGGCTGATGTAGATATCGTCCGTGCTGGCGAGGTATGAAGTCTCGGGTGAGCGGAGGAAGCCGAAGCCGTCCGGCAATACTTCGAGCGTGCCGTCGCCGAAAATCGTGTCGCCGGTCTTGGCGCGCTTTTTAAGAATCGCGAACATCAATTCCTGCTTGCGCAGGCGATTGGCGTTTTCGATCTCCAGGCCATTGGCCATTTCGATCAATGCGGAGACGTGCTGAGACTTGAGCTCGGATAAATGCATACGGATTTCCCGCCAGGGAGAAGAGGTACAACAGAGAATTTGGGAGGAGAAGTGAGCTGAACGCTCAAGGACCTAAACCGTCTTGGTCTTGCAGTCTTAGGATTCTAGCATAGCACATGCCGACGGAGCCTCGAAAAGGCCTGGTGGCGATGGAACGCGCGCATGTTGTGGTCGCACAACATTTAGCGGGAATCCCACAGGTGCAGCTAATCGCTTTTACTTGCTTTTCACTTGTGTGGCCTGGCACCGAAGCCAGGCCGTGCACCAATACAGACTTGCTGCTGAATCCGGGTCGCCGAATAAGTTGCCTGACGCCGGCGTCCCGGATTCGATCTCACAGGTTGCTGTCCAGAAACGCTGTCAGTTGCGACTTCGACAAGGCGCCGACCTTTTGCGCTGCAACCGCGCCGTTCTTGAAGAGGATCAGCGTGGGGATGCCGCGCACACCGAACTTCACGGGCGTGGATTGGTGTTCATCCACATTGATCTTCGCGATTTGCAGGCGGTCGCCATAATCCTTGGCAACTTCGTCGAGGATGGGCGCAATCATCTTGCAGGGACCGCACCATTCAGCCCAGAAATCGAGCAGAACGGGTTTATCCGACTTCGTGACGTCCTGGTCAAAGGATGCGTCGCTAATATGTTTGATCGATTCGCTCATTATGTAGATACCTCTCGGAATTCGAGGCCCGCGTTTGAATGCTCGCCACGATACACCAAAACAAGGAAATTGTTCTCCCGCGCCGCGGGGTGTAGAACCGCTCGCTTGGGTGGGCGCGAAACCGTTGCCGGTATGCCGCTTCTGCCCGCCACACGGTGTTTAGCCGGTGCTTCAAAATGTCATCTTAGCTTACTTTGCTATCCGTTGCCGGCTACCGATAGGATGTACCCGGACCTGCGTTTTTCAAGATCTCCAAGCCGGTTTTTCTGCGTCGATAAAGAGCGCGGCGAGCCATGAGGTGATGGGGTGAACGGGGGGGAACGCGAGGGCGCTTGAGGATGGGGGTACGCAATGCGTACCAGGTCTGATATGATTCTGCGTGACGGGCCTCCTCGCATGGTGGCGCGGTCAACCTGGTCAGGTCGGGAACGAAGCAGCCACAGCCGTTTTCTACCAGTGCCGAGGGTCGGGCTCGTCACCTTCGCTTCATCTCCCCTGTTTTTATCTCTGCTGTTTCCTCGCATCTTTCGCTCCAGCTCTTACTTCCTTTGCGTCAAATGTATGGCCGCCTGAATCGCATTTCAATGCGTTTCCCGCAGCGCGCCGAACGCCGTTCGAACCCGTGCCGTCCCGCCTTGGAAACGCTTTGGGCTCTTGACGTTGCTGATACAATTTCGGCATGACCTATCAAGTTCTCGCACGCAAGTGGCGCCCCAAATCTTTCGCCTCGCTCGTCGGCCAGGAGCACGTGGTGCGCGCGCTCACGCACGCGCTAGACGGCGGGCGGCTGCATCACGCTTATCTGTTCACAGGAACGCGCGGTGTCGGCAAGACGACGCTGTCGCGTATCTTCGCCAAGGCGCTCAATTGCGAGACCGGCGTGACCTCAACGCCGTGCGGCGTATGCCGGGCGTGCAAGGAAATCGACGAGGGACGTTTTGTCGATTATGTGGAGATGGACGCGGCCAGCAATCGTGGCGTGGACGAGATGGCGGCGCTCCTCGAGCGTGCCGTGTACGCCCCGGTCGATGCGCGTTTCAAGGTCTACATGATCGACGAAGTGCACATGCTCACGAACCACGCATTCAACGCCATGTTGAAGACGCTGGAAGAGCCGCCCGCACACGTCAAGTTCATCCTCGCCACCACCGATCCGCAAAAGATCCCGGTCACCGTGCTCTCGCGCTGTCTTCAGTTCAACTTGAAGCAGATGCCGGCGGGACATATCGTCGGTCATCTGGAACACGTGCTGGGCGAGGAAAAAATCCCTTACGAGGCGCAGGCGTTGCGGTTGTTGTCGCGTGCGGCTGACGGCAGCATGCGTGACGCGCTGTCTCTCACTGACCAAGCCATCGCATACTCGGCGAACCAGGTGACCGAGGAAGCCGTGCGCGGAATGCTCGGCGCGCTCGACCAGAGTTATCTGATCCGTTTGCTCGATACGCTCGCGATCGGCGACGGGCCGGGCGTGCTGGCTATCGCCGACGAAATGGCGTTGCGCAGCCTGTCGTTTTCCACGGCGCTGCAGGATCTTGCCGGATTGCTGCACAAGGTTGCATGGGCGCAGTTTGCGCCGGCATCGGTGCTCGATGAATGGCCGGAGGCCGGCGATATCCGCCGTTTTGCCGGTGCCCTCAGCGCCGAGCACGTGCAACTGTTCTATCAGATCGCGACCATCGGGCGTGGTGAACTGGGTCTCGCGCCCGATGAATACGCCGGGTTCACCATGACGCTGCTGCGGATGCTGGCGTTCGAACCAGCGGGTGGTCCGGGAGGAGGGGGCGGCGCGCGTGTCAAGGCTGCGGGAGCCGGCGTGAGCGCCACGAGCGTTCGCAGCGCGGCGCCGGGCGCGGTGACAGCCAGTGGTATTCGCGCTGCGGCCGACGTGACGCCGAAGGCGGCGGCCGCGCCGGAGCTCGATGCTGATGCACGCAGTCCGAAGACGATCGAGGCGCCCCTGGCCAGTGCAGAGGCTTCCGCCAACGCTCCTGAATCAGAAGCGCAGGCCGCGAAGGGTATCGAGGGTAGTTTGGCCGATGTTTCCGGCACGTTGCCAGCCGCGCCGGCTGATCAGGATGCGCCGGTCGAGCAAGGCACTGATGAAGCGCAAACTCCCGTCGATACCTCTTCGCTTCAAACCGCGGGACCGGAAGTTCCTTTAAACAGCGAACCTGCTGTTGCGGAAGTTCCCGAGCCTGAGCGGGCGCCCATGGCTGCTGCTGCACAGGAACTCGTGGAGCGCGTGGTAGCGGAGCCCAGCGAAAGCGCACCGCTCGAAAAAGTGGCAACAGCTTCTCTGCGGACTCCCGGTGGCGCGAGTGCGGCGCTTGATGTACTGCGCAGCGCCGGCATGCGGGTATCGTCGGACCGGGGCGCGCGTCCGGCAGAACAGGCGCGCAAGTCAGTAATGCCGAAGGCCGCGCCGGTCGTCCAGGTTCCGGTGCCACGGCGGCCAGCCGCGCCGCCCGTGCAGCCTGCGCCCGCGAGCGATGCCCGGCCCGACGCGTCCGCGCGCAACGCAAACGAGCCCGCCGGTGCCAATAACGGCAGCGCCGTTGCGCCGTGGGAAGAGATTCCACTGGATGATTATCAGCCGGCTTCATCGGACGATGGGTATTTCATGGCGCCGGACGACGGTTTCGTGCCCTCGTTCGAAAGCGGCCCCGACGACGTACGCTTCAATGACTCGCCTGGTTCGAGGACCGAGACCAAACCCGCAGCCAAGGCCGACACCCGTCCGCTCCCGCCGGCCGTCCCGCTCGATGCTATTGGCGTCACAGGCGACTGGCCTTCGCTGGCCGTGGACTTGCCGTTGAAGGGCATCGCTTATCAGCTTGCGTTCAATAGCGAGCTGACCGCATGCGACGCCGGATCGATCACACTGGTCGTGCCGGTTCCGCAATACGCGGAAAGTGCGCAAGTCGCCAAGTTGAAAGCGGCGTTGGCCGACAAGCTTGGCCGGCCGCTCGAAGTGGTCGTGAGCGTCGGGGCGGCGCGCCGTACGGCTGCGGCCGTCGATGCGGCTCTTCGCGCCCAGCGCCAGCAGCAAGCGGAAAAGGAAATCACGCAGAACCCGTTCGTGCAGTCCCTGATTCGCGATTTCGGCGCGAGTATCGTGCAGGGGTCCATCAAGCCGATCTCGCCGGAGAACGGCAGCAGCGCACAGGGCGGCGGGCAGAATGCGGCATCGGCGAATTGAGCTTTTAGAGAACATCGTTTCAAGCGCAACGAAGCGCACATTCTTCGCTGGCATGGCCATGTACTGAACGCCAGCCACGCAATAGACACCTATTTTCTATACCGTTTTCCCCAAGGAGCCCGATCATGATGAAGAACCAACTCGCCGGCTTGATGAAGCAAGCGCAGCAAATGCAGGACAACATGAAGAAGGCGCAGGACGAACTCGCGCTGATCGAAGTGGAAGGTCAGTCGGGCGCGGGCCTTGTGAAGGTAACGATGACTTGCAAGAACGACGTGCGCCGGGTCGTGATCGATCCGAGCCTGCTCGCCGACGACAAGGACATGCTGGAAGACCTCGTTGCTGCAGCATTCAACGACGCCGTGCGCAAGGCCGAAGCCACCACGCAGCAAAAGATGAGCGGCATGACCGCCGGCATGCCGATGCCGCCGGGCTTCAAGCTGCCGTTCTAAGCTGCCAGCACACCAACTCTCAGAGCAACGGCCACCGCGCATGAAACAACCTTCCGCCTTGTCGGCGCTCGTCGAAGCGCTGCGCGCTCTGCCGGGCGTGGGTCCCAAGTCGGCGCAGCGCATGGCCTATCACCTCATGCAGCATGACCGGCCAGGCGCTGAAAAGCTCGGCCGGTCGCTGATGTTTGCAACCGAGCATCTGCAGCACTGCGAGAAATGCAACACGTTCACCGAGGCGGCAATCTGCGAAGTCTGCAGCGATCCCGAGCGCGACGCCGAATTGCTCTGCGTGGTCGAAACGCCAGCCGACCAGATCATGCTCGAACAGACGCTGACTTATAGCGGCTTGTATTTCGTGCTGATGGGGCGGCTGAGTCCGCTCGATGGTATCGGGCCGAAGGAAATTCATTTTGATCGCCTGATCCAGCGCGCCACCGATGGCATCGTGAAGGAGATCGTGCTCGCCACGAACTTCACGAACGAGGGCGAAGCGACCGCGCATTACCTCGCGCAGACGCTGAAATCCAAGGGCCTGAAGGTGACGCGGCTCGCGCGCGGCGTACCGGTGGGCGGGGAACTCGAGTACGTCGATGCAGGCACGATCGCGCGCGCGATGCTGGATCGCCGTTCGGTATAGACCCGAGGACATACAACGACATGACCGAAGCAGAAGCACTGGCATTGGCCACACATCGCCATTACAAGGGCGGGTTGTATCGTGTGATTGGCGTGGCGCGGCATTCCGAAACTGAAGAGCCCATGATCGTCTACGAACATCTGTGGCCTCACGACCACGGCTTGTGGGTGCGGCCGGCCGCGATCTTCAACGACACGCTCTCAAACGGTTCGCCGCGTTTCCAGGCGCTCGAGATTCCGCTTTAACAAGTCACAAACAACAACGCAGGAGACACCATGAGCGCAACCTCGGGACCGCTCGCCGGCGTCAAGGTGCTCGAACTCGGCACGCTGATCGCCGGGCCGTTCGCCTCGCGCTTCATGGGCGAGTTCGGCGCTGACGTCATCAAGATCGAAGATCCGAACGGCGGCGATCCGCTGCGCAAATGGCGCAAGCTCTATCCGGAAGTGGGCGGGACGTCGCTATGGTGGGCCGTTCAGGCGCGCAATAAAAAGTCGGTGACCATCAACCTGAAAGCCCCGGAAGGCAAGGAAATCGTCCGCCGGCTGGCCAAGGAAGCCGATATCGTCGTCGAGAATTTCAGGCCGGGTCTGCTCGAGAAACTCGGGCTCGGTTATGAAGTCTTGTCCGCTGAAAATCCTGGCCTCGTGATGGTGCGTTTGTCCGGATATGGGCAGACCGGGCCATATCGCGACCGGCCGGGATTTGGCGCGATCGCCGAATCCATGGGCGGATTACGTCACATCACGGGCTATCCCGATTTGCCGCCGCCCCGGATCGGCATTTCGATCGGGGATTCCATTGCTGCGCTTCACGGCGTGATCGGCGCACTGATGGCGCTGCATCACCGGCAAGCGAACGGTGGCAAAGGGCAGGTCGTCGATGTCGCGCTTTACGAAGCCGTCTTCAACATGATGGAAAGCGTGGTGCCGGAATATGGTGTGTACGGCATGATCCGCGAGCGCACGGGCGCGTCGCTGCCGGGTATCGTGCCGTCGAATACGTATCCGTGCCGCGATGGCAGCATCGTGATCGGCGGCAACAGCGATCCTATCTTCAAGCGTTTGATGCTGGCGATCGGCCGCGAAGATCTGGGCAACGATCCGACGCTGGCATCGAATGATGGACGTGTGCCACGTACGCGGGAAATCGATGATGCCATCCGCGTGTGGCTGTGCACGCGCACGATCGACGAAGCCCTCGCCGTGCTCAACGCTGCCGATGTTCCCGCGGGACGCATCTACAGCGTGGCCGACATGTTCACCGACCCGCAGTACATCGCGCGCCAGATGATCCAGCGATTTTCGTGGCAGGACGGCCGTGAGATCGCCTTGCCGAACGTCACGCCAAAGCTCTCGGAAACGCCTGGCGGAACACGCTGGCTCGGACCGCAACTTGGTGAACACACCGATGAAGTCCTGCAATCGCTCGGGTATGATCCTGACAATATTGCAAGATTGCGGGCGGACAGGGTGATTTGAGCCTCCGCAAAATATCTCGGCGTTCAAACCAAAGCCTCGAAAAATAAAAACGAAGGAGACAAGATGCAACGCAGGACTTTCATCGCAAGCGGCGCGGCGCTCGCTGCCGGGACATTGATAGACACCCCATTCGCGTTCGCGCAAGCGAAGCTCGAGCATCCAAAGGTTTTGATCGCGGTCGGCGGCAAGAACCTGTTCTACTACTTGCCGCTCACCATTGCGGAGCGCCGCAACTACTTCAAGGACGAAGGGCTCGAGATCGAAATCTCCGACTTCGCCGGCGGTGCGAAAGCGTTGCAAGCCGCGGTGGGTGGCAGCGCGGACGTGGTGTCGGGCGCGTTCGAACATACGCTGCTGCTGCAGGCGAAGGGGCAGATGTTCCGCGAGTTCGTGCTGCAAGGGCGCGCGCCGCAGATCGTGCTGGCTGTGTCGAAGAAAGCGATGCCGAACTACAAGGGCATCGCCGATCTCAAAGGCAAGAAGATCGGCGTGACTGCGCCGGGTTCGTCGACGTCGATCATGGCGAGCTTCGTTCTGGCAAAGGCCGGGCTCACCGCGAGCGACGTGTCGTTCATCGGCGTGGGCGCGGGAGCGGGTGCGGTCGCTGCATTGCAGTCGGGACAGATCGATGCCATGGCGAACCTCGATCCCGTCATGACCAAACTGGAACGCTCCGGCGACATCCGAGTGATCTCGGACACCCGCACGCTCGCCGATACCCGCGCGGTCTTCGGCGGCGACATGCCGGCAGGGTGCCTGTATGCGTCGCAGAGCTTCATCACGAAGAATCCGAACACTACCCAGGCGCTCACCAACGCGATGGTCCGTGCACTCAAGTGGCTTCAGACGGCAACGGGCAAGGACCTGATCTCGACGGTGCCCGAGGCATACTTGCTCGGCGACAGTTCGCTTTATCTGGATGCATGGCAGCACGTGAAGGAAGCCATGTCGCCCGATGGCCTGATGCCCGCAAACGGCCCTGCGACGTCGCTCAAGACGCTGCAAGCCTTCGACGAAACCGTAAAAAGCAAGCCGATCGACCTGTCGAAGACGTGGACCAACGACTTCGTGAAGAAGGCGTTGACCTCGGTCAAGGCATAAGCGGTGCAGCCGACAACTACACCGGTCCCCGCGCTCGCGCTGGAGAATGTCACTTGCACGTTCGTCTCCCGCGATGACCGCCGTTCCCGCTACACGGCGGTCAAGGAGACGACGTTGCGCGTCGCGCCGGGCGAGTTCGTCTCGGTCGTCGGTCCTACGGGCTGCGGCAAGTCCACGCTGTTGAACGTCGGCGCCGGTTTGCTCGCGCCTTCGTCGGGCACGGTCAACGTCTTCGGTACCGAACTTGACGGGATCAACCGCCGCGCCGGATACATGTTCCAGGCTGAAGCGCTGATGCCCTGGCGATCGGCACTCGACAACGTCACAGCCGGTTTGTCGTTTCGCGGCGTTCCCAAAGACGAAGCGTCTGCGAGAGGCGAAGAGTGGTTAAAGCGCGTCGGTCTTGGCGGGTTCGGCGACCGTTATCCGCATCAGTTGTCCGGCGGCATGCGAAAGCGCGTGGGCATGGCGCAAACGCTGATCCTCGATCCGGACATCATCCTGATGGACGAACCGTTTTCAGCCCTCGATATCCAGACGCGCCAGCTCATGGAAAACGAGTTGCTCGAACTTTGGGCAGCCAAGCGTAAAGCCGTGCTCTTCATCACCCATGACCTCGACGAAGCGATTTCGCTGTCCGATCGCGTGGTGGTGCTGTCGGCAGGGCCGGGCACGCATCCGATCGGCGAGTTCGTGATCGATCTGCCGCGTCCGCGTGATGTGGCCGAAATCCGTTCGCATCCGCGCTTCGTGGAATTGCATTCACAGATCTGGTCCGTGCTTCGGGAAGAAGTCCTGAAAGGCTACAAGCAACAGCTCACAGCCGTTTGATCCACCAATTAGCTTGCTAACAAGAGCAGATCGATCATGTGGAAAACGTTGCGCCCGAACCGCGCAAACCTGGTTGTATGGCAGTGGCTGCTGCTCGTGCTGTGTTTCTTACTTTGGTATGTGCTGACCAGCCCGACGCTGTTGCCGGCTTTTTATTTCGACGATTCGAGCAAGGCCGCATTCTTCTTTGGCGAACCGCAGAAAGTGCTGTTGCGCATCTGGCAATGGTTCACGACCGGCGAGATCTACGTGCATCTCTGGGTCACGCTGATCGAAACCGTGCTCGCATTCGTGATTGGAACGGTAATGGGTCTCGGGGTTGGTTTATGGCTTGCCCTGGCGCCCATGATGAGCGCGCTCTTCGATCCGTACATCAAGGCCGCGAACTCGATGCCGCGCGTCATCCTTGCACCGATCTTCGCCGTCTGGTTCGGCCTCGGCATCTGGTCGAAAGTGGCGCTCGGCGTGACGCTGGTCTTTTTCATCGTGTTTTTCAACGTCTATCAGGGCGTGAAGGAAGTGAGCCCGGTCGTTCTTGCCAACGCCCGCATGCTCGGCGCCAATCGCAAACATCTGCTGCGGCACGTGTATTTGCCGAGCGCGACAAGCTGGGTGTTCTCCAGCTTGCACACGTCGGTGGGACTTGCGTTTGTCGGCTCCGTGGTGGGCGAATATCTGGGTTCGGCACGCGGTGTCGGATACCTGATTCTCCAAGCCGAAGGCACGTTCGATATCAATACCGTGTTCGCAGGCATTCTGGTGCTCACGGCATTCGCACTGATCCTGGACGGGATAGTTGCGTTCGTTGAACGCCGCCTGATGAAGTGGCAGCCGAGCGCCGGTGATACCGAAAAGATGTGACGCGGCCCTCTTGACGCCGATCGTTCACGGCTCGATCACGATCTTGCCCGAGACACGCCGGCTCGCCATGTCGCTCAATGCATCGGCGGTTCGCGCGAGCGGATAACGCTTCGTGATGTGCGGGCGAAGCCGGCGTTCCTTGATCCAACCAAAGATCTGCTTCATTGCTGCGCCTGCGAGCTCGGGTTCGTGTTGTATGTGCTGGCCCCAGAACACGCCCACGATGCTGGCGCCTTTCAGCAGCGTCAGATTGAGGGCCAACCTCGGTATCTCGCCGTTGGCGAACCCCACCACCAGATAACGCCCCCTCCATCCGATGCTGCGAAAAGCCGGTTCCGCATACTCGCCGCCAACCGGATCGTAGATGACGTCCGGACCTTTTCCGTCCGTCAGCTCTTTGATGCGCTCACGCAGGTTCTCGCTCGAATAGTCGATGGTCGCATCTGCCCCATGTTCAACGCACAATGCCAGCTTCTCCGCGCTGGACGCCGCAGCGATCACGCGTGCTCCAAGCGCCTTGCCAATTTCAACCGCTGCCAGCCCCACGCCGCCGGCCGCGCCGAGCACGAGCATGGTTTCGCCGGCTTTCAGGCCGCCGCGATCGACCACGGCGTGATGCGACGTGCCGTACGCGAGCGTGACGGCCGACGCGCTCGCAAAGTCGATGTCCTCGGGCAGGGCAATGCAGGCCGCTTCGCGGGCAACCGCCTGTTCGGCGAACGCGCCTTGCGCGGTGTAAGCAGCGACCCGCATGCCTACGCTGAGCCGCCTGACGTTCATGCCGACCTCTCGCACGACACCCGCGAACTCGGCGCCCGGGGTGAAGGGCAGTGCCGGCTTCGTCTGATACTTGTTCTGGATAACCAGCACATCAGGGAAGTTCACGCTGGCCGCCCGTACGTCGATCACCACTTCGTCGGCGCCTGGACGGAGATCCGGCAAGGTTTCGAGCACGAGTGATTCGGGCGGTCCGTACTGGTTGCATCGAATGGCGCGCATGGGGTCTCCATTGAAAAATCCGCTATGCGCCAGTGTAAAACGACGTTGCCCGGGCGTGCGTTCAGAGACGCAGCGTTAGCCATCCGGTCTAATAAAACGCACGAAAAACGCTCGAGATCAACCAGCATTGCGCGGAAAACCTGGCCGTTCGGCCGAGGACCCCACGGCCGGGCCGCGGGCCTACTTTCCTCGGTTACAATCGTCGAATGCAAATCCTACTCAGCAACGACGACGGTTATCTGGCCCGCGGGCTCAACGTGCTGCACGCGGCCATGGAGCCGCTTGGGCAGGTCACGGTCATGGCCCCTGAGCAGAATTGCAGCGGTGCTTCTAACTCGCTGACACTGTCGCGCCCGCTCACCATTCACACGGCGCCGAACGGTTTCAATTACGTGAACGGTACGCCCACCGACTCAGTGCATATCGCGCTGACGGGCATGCTGGAAAAGCAGCCGGACCTGGTCGTTTCCGGTATCAATAACGGCCAGAACATGGGCGAGGACACGTTATATTCCGGAACGGTCGCGGCGGCGACAGAAGGTTTCATGTTCGGCGTGCCGGCCATCGCGTTCTCGCTGGTCGGGCGCGACTGGTTGCATCTTGAAGACGCAGCGCGCGTTGCCGCTGACATCGTTGCGCATTTTCTGGCGCATCCCATGCCGGGCCATCCGTTATTGAATGTGAACATTCCAAGTCTGCCTTACGAAGAAATGGGAGAGTGGCGCATCACGCGGCTTGGCAAGCGTCATCCCTCGCAACCGGTGATCCGGCAAATCGATCCCCGCGGGAACCCGATCTGGTGGATCGGGCCGTCAGGCGACGCGCTCGATGCAAGCGAAGGCACAGATTTTCATGCTATTGCGAACGGACATGTTTCAATCACGCCGTTGCAACTCGATCTCACGCATACCAAGCTGCTGCCCGCCACGCGCGAGTGGGCCGAGGCGCGGAGCAGCCGTTCATGACGGAAGAACGCGCAAAACGCTTCCCGCTGGCACTCGCCGACCTGGTGCGCGAGCCGCGCAAAGCGACTGCGCGTCCCGATGCAAGCAGCAAATCGAACGCCAGGCCGGTCGCGAAGCCGGTCCTGAAGTCGATCGCGGGCGGTAACGGCGCAGCGCGGCCGGCGGGGGCAACGCACAAGGCCGGCGCCGCGACGCTGAAACCCGCGGCTGCAAAGGTTGCGAAATTGTCGACGGCGCTTCATCCCGGAGCGAAGGCCAACGCTGTAGTCAAGCCGGCCGGCGTTCCGGGAACGACAGCAGGAAAGCCGCATGCCGCACCGAAGCCTTCTGCGGTTGTGGCTCACCATCAGTCCGGGGCGTTGCGTTCCGGTGCGCGCCTGAACGAAACGCGGGACTTCGCCGCGAGCGTGAAGGCTCAGGCGGCGCAGGATACGAAGCCGGTGCAGCAGCCGGACGTCAAGTCCGGTACGGGCCGGAAGACGGCGTTGCACGGAACGCATGGCAGCACGCACGCGTTGACGTCGGAACGGGTGCGTGAACGTATGGTCGAACGGCTGCGCGCAAACGGCATCACAGACCTGCGTGTGCTGGCGGCCATGTCGGCGGTGCCGCGGCACTTGTTCGTGGACCCCGGGCTTGCGGCGCAGGCCTACGAGGACGCGGCGTTGCCAATCGGTCATCACCAGACGATCTCGAAACCTTCGGTTGTCGCGCGAATGATCGAACTGGTTGCTGCGGGGCGAACGCTGAAAAACGTGTTGGAAATCGGCACCGGCTGTGGTTACCAGGCGGCCGTGTTGTCGCAGGTCGCAACTGATGTGTACTCCATTGAACGGATTCGGCCGTTGTCGGAGCGCGCGAAGCTGAATTTGCGCCCCTTGCGTGTACCGAACATCCGTTTGCATTACGGCGATGGCCGGCTCGGACTGCCGGCAGCCGCGCCGTTCGACGCCATCGTCATAGCGTGCGCGGGGCTCGATGTTCCGCAAGCGCTGCTCGATCAACTCGCCGTTGGCGGCAGGCTGGTTGCGCCGGTCGGATCGCAAACCGCGCAAGCGCAAATCCTGACGCTCGTCGAGCGCGTTTCGCCCACGCAATGGCGCGAGTCGCAGCTTGATCGGGTTTTCTTTGTACCTTTAAAATCCGGAGTGATTTGACACCGATGAGTATGTTGCGTGCTAAACGAGAAGTGAGCGCGAACCCTGGTTTGACCGTGGTTCAGCGCATGGTGTGTGTCGCGGCGCTGTCCGTGCTGGCGGCGTGCGCGACACGGATGGACAATGCGCCGGTCGTCGACCGGACCGGAGCTGCGATCGGCACGCAAGCCGCTCAGGACGGTGCCGTCCTGCCGCCGGGTCCGCCGCCGCCAGGCTACTACCGCGTAAAACCGGGTGACACCCTATACCGGATTGCGCTGGAAAACGGCCAGAATTATCGGGATATCGCGTCGTGGAACAACATGACGAACCCGAATCAAATCGAAGTTGACCAGTTGCTGCGGGTAGCGCCTCCGGGTGCAAATCTTGCCGCCGCAACGCCGGGCGTGTCTACCGCGCCTATCGTAGGCGGCGGCGTGCAGGCGCAGCCGCTGACGAGCACGTATGGCGCGAATGGCGCGAACGGTGCTGCCACCACCAACGGCGCAGGCAGCACCATGCTGCCGCAGGCGCCGGCTTACGGTTCATCGTCCGGCATGGGAACGCCGCAACCTCCGGTACCGGGCGCGACGCCCGGGCTGGCAATGAACCAGCCCGCCACCGGAATCGATAACGGCGCGGCAGCGGCTGCGCCGGCGGCCCAACCCGCGTTCATCTGGCCGGCGCGCGGACCGATTCTCGGCACGTTCGACGACGCCAAGAACAAAGGCGTCAATATTGGCGGCGCGCCGGGCGATCCGGTCAATGCCGCGGCGGATGGACGGGTTGTTTATTCCGGCAATGGTCTGCGCGGATACGGTAATCTCATCATCATCAAGCACGACGCAACTTTTCTGACCGCATACGCACATAACCGCGCTTTGATGGTAAAAGAAGGTGACGCGGTGACAAAAGGGCAGAAGATCGCCGAGATGGGCAGCAGCGATTCGGACCGTGTGATGTTGCATTTCGAAGTTCGCCGGCAGGGCAAACCTGTCGACCCTCTGACGTATTTGCCGCCGCAATAAGCGAAATCATCATGCCTAAATCGAAGCGCCATCCGCCGCAAGCCGAGACTGATTTAATCAGACCCACGCAGACAACGGTGGAAGACGGCGCTTCGAACCACGCTGACGAGTCGGAATCCGAAGCGGCTGAAGCCGAGCTGGATAGCGACGAAGACAGCGGATCAAACCGCAAGGAAGCAGTGGAGGGCGCAAACGATACCGTGCCCGACGTTGACGACTTCAAATCGATCCTGCAGGCGGAACTCACTGCCGACACCATCCAGCATTATCTGAATCGCATCAGCGTCAAGCCGCTCTTGACGGTCGAAGAAGAGCAGCGTTATTCGCGGCTTGCGAAAGCCGGCGAATTCGAGGCGCGGCAGGTGATGATCGAACGCAATTTGCGGCTGGTGGTCAGCATCGCGAAGGGTTATCTGAATCGGGGCGTCCCGTTGCTCGACCTGATCGAGGAAGGCAATCTCGGCCTGATGCACGCCATCGAAAAATTCGATCCCACGCGCGGTTTCCGGTTTTCTACGTATGCCACGTGGTGGATCCGCCAGAGCATCGAGCGCGCGATCATGAATCAGGCGCGTACGGTGCGTTTGCCGGTGCATGTGATTCGCGAGCTCAATCAGGTGCTGCGCGCGAAACGTCATCTCGAGAAAAGCTCGGCGAATTCCACTGCGGCAATCGCGCCGGACAGGCGCGACGCAAGCATCGACGACATCGCGCATCTCACCGGGAAGACGCCTGAAGAAGTTACCGACATCCTCGCGCTGAACGAACACACAGCGTCGCTGGACGCGCCGCTCGATCTGGACCCGGCGAGCAGTTTGCTGGACCTTCTATCCGACGACGCCAGCCAGTCGCCCGATTCCGAAGTTCAGCATCGTGAACTGGAAACGCTGACCAAGCTCTGGCTTTCGCGTCTCTCCGACAAACACCGGCACGTCATCGAGCGACGTTTTGGCCTGAACCACATCGAGCCGGCCACGCTCGAAGAACTCGCCGACGAAATGGGCCTGACGCGCGAACGCGTGCGCCAGATCCAGCAAGAAGCGCTAGTGCGGCTAAAGCGATTTTTTGCATCGAACGGTGTGCGCAAAGACGCTGTTCTCTAGCCTTTCGCAATTCGGGCGGCGACCCGGTCAGCGCTTTCCTTAAAAACGCAGCATCGAATAAAGCAATGACACCCATTCTCGTTTTCGATATCGAGACGATTCCCGATGTCGACGGCATTCGCCGTCTCGAAGATCTCTCCGCCACGCTCACCGACGCCGAAGTCGCCGAGCACGCATTCGCCGCGCGCCGGGAGCGTGTGGGCAACGACTTCCTGCCCCACCATCTGCAGCGCATCGCCGCCATTTCGTGCGTGTTTCGCGATAACACGGGATTTCGCGTGCGCTCGCTCGGCACTACGACGGACACCGAAGCCACGCTGATCCAGTCGTTCTTTCGCGTGATCGAGAAGTACACGCCACAACTTGTTTCGTGGAACGGCGGCGGTTTCGATCTGCCGGTACTGCACTATCGCGCGATGATCCACGGCGTAGCGGCTTCGCGGTACTGGGACCTCGGAAGCGATGACCGCGAATTCCGCTACAACAACTACATCAGCCGCTACCACGCGCGTCACACCGACCTCATGGACGTGCTCGCGATGTACCAGGCCCGCGCGAATGCACCACTCGATGCGTTGGCGAAGCTCTGCGGCTTTCCGGGAAAACTCGGCATGGACGGTGGCAAGGTCTGGCAAGCGTTCTCGGAGGGACGACTCGAAGAAATCCGCAATTACTGCGAGACCGACGTGGTCAATACGTACCTGATGTATTGCCGGTTCCAGTTGATGCGCGGCGGTTTTTCGCAGGAAGAATATGCGGATGAAATCAACGTCGTGAAGAACGCCCTTGCGCTCGAGCCGGCGCCGCACTGGGCGGAATATCTCGCGGCGTTCGGTCAATAAGCCTTCCGCAGCATCAGGCGAGTGCCGCACCCGCATCGTTTACAATCCTGCCCTTCGACGTCAGTCCCCATCGCAGTTCAAATATCAGTCAGGAAGTCCGCAGGTGCCTCGCGCTCGTAAAAAATCCAACCGCCGCTGGAGCATGCCGGCCCGAATCGTTCCGTTGGACCCGACGGCCGCACCGGTCGAGATCGAAATCGATTCACTCGATATGGAGGCGCAGGGAGTCGGCCGCGCGGCCACCGAGGACGGCTCGCCGGGCAAGGTTATCTTTGTGGAAGGCGCGCTGCCGGGTGAACGTGTCTCGTATGTGACCTTTCGCCGGAAAGCGGCATTCGAGAACGGGTTGCTCGTCAAGGTGCTGCGCGAAAGCGTGATGCGCACGCGTCCAAAATGTCCCTATTTCAGCAAATGTGGCGGCTGCTCCATGCAGCATCTCGATGTTCGCGCACAGATCGCGGTCAAGCAACGCGTGCTCGAGGACAACCTCGAGCGGATCGGCAAGCTGAGCGCCGAGACCATCTATCGGCCGATTCACGGGCCTTCGTGGGGGTATCGTTACCGGGCGCGCTTGTCTGTGCGGCTGATCGCGGGCAAGGGCGGGGCGCTGGTCGGGTTTCATGAGAAAAAAAGCGACTTCGTCGCCGACATGCAGACTTGCGACGTTCTAACGCCGCAAGTGTCGGCGTTGCTCATGCCGCTTCGCAAGCTGGTTCAGGATCTCTCCGTTCGCGATCGCCTGCCGCAGATTGAAGTCGCCGTTGGCGCCGAGGTTACGGCGCTGGTGTTGCGGATTCTTGAATCATTGACCGAAGCCGACGAATCGCTGGTACGTGCATTCGCCGAAGAGCACGGCGTGCAGATGTGGCTGCAGCCCAAAGGGCCGGAGACGGCTTATCCGTTCCATCCGGTCGAACAAGAACTGGCGTACACCTTGCCGGAATTCAACATCCGGATGCCGTTCAAGCCGACTGATTTCACGCAGGTCAACCATCAGATCAACCGCGTGCTGGTCAGCCGCGCGCTGCGGCTGCTGGCTTCCGCACGCACGGACCGCGTGCTGGATCTGTTTTGCGGTATCGGCAATTTCACGCTGCCGCTTGCGCGGGTTGCGCGCGAGGTGGTGGGCATTGAAGGTAGCGAGAGCCTTACTCAACGCGCGCTTGAAAATGCGAAAGCAAACGGTGTGGACGGGCACACATCGTTCGCATGCCGAAACCTGTTCGAGATTACGGCAGACAATCTGCGTGCGCTTGGACGCTTCGATAAATATCTCATCGATCCACCACGCGACGGCGCGCTTGCGGTGTCGAAGGCGCTCGCGGAACTGGCGCAGAACGGCGATCATGATCTGATGCCTGAGCGCATTGTATATGTGTCGTGCAATCCGGCAACGCTCGCTCGCGACGCCGCCGTGCTTGTGACCGAGGCGGGCTATAGGCTGAAGGGCGCTGGCGTAATGAACATGTTTCCCCATACGTCGCACGTCGAATCGATCGCGCTGTTCGAGCGCGACTAACCCGCAACTAGCCCCGTCGCGGACATGGAAAAGCCGGCCCCAAATGAGGCCGGCTTTTTTTATCGATAAAACTTTTTCGCTGTCCGGATCAGTTCCGCCGCGTCAGTTCCGATTCCCGCCGAAAATACCAAGCAGCGCGAGCAGGTTCGTGAACACGTTGTACAGGTCGAGGTAGATTGCGAGTGCGGCGCTGATGTAGTTCGTCTCGCCACCGTTCACGACGCGCTGGACGTCGAACAGCATGTAGGCCGAGAAAATCACGATCGCGAGGACCGACACGGTCAGCATCAATGCCGGCAGATGCAGGAACACGTTTGCAAACGCGGCCAGCAGGAGCACGAGCACGCCCATGAACAGCCACTTGCCAAGACCGGAGAAGTCACGCTTGCTCACGGTTGCGATGGTCGCCATGGCCGCGAAGATCACGCCCGTGCCACCAAACGCCATCATGATGAGCTGCGGTCCGTTCGAGAAACCGAGAATGAAGCTCAGGAGACGCGACAGCATCAGGCCCATGAAGAACGTGAAACCGAGCAGGACGAGCACGCCCAGGCTGCTGTTCTTGGTGCGTTCGATAGCGAACATGAAGCCGAAAGCGATCGCCATGAAGGCGATGAAACTCATGGCCGGGCTGGTTGCCGCGAACAGCGAGAAGCCGGTCGCGACGCCTACCCACGCGCCGAGTACGGTCGGCACCATGGAGAGCGCCAACAGCCAGTACGTGTTCCGTAAAACGCGATTGCGGGTTTCGGACGACGTGACACTGCCTGTGCGACCAAAACCGTAAGGGGATTCGTTCATGGTTTCTCCTTGCCTAAACTTGTGTAAAGCCAACTGGTTCAAAAATTCCGGCTCGACTTATTTACTTCGCGACGCGGCGAGCCTTACAGACGCGATATGCACCTATGTTGCACCGAAATCAACAGTGCTGCACTGCAATGGCTCAACCAGTAAAATTACCGCGCATTTCGTCACGAGACTTGAGCTTTGATGCTTACGATGTCGTAAGGTTTCCATCGCAATCATACAATGCTTCGTGCTATAATTGTCGATTCTTTATATTCGTAACCCGTTAATTTTTTGGAGTTTTTCATGGCGATCGAGCGCACCCTGTCGATTATCAAACCGGATGCAGTGGCAAAGAATGTGATCGGTCAGATATACAGCCGTTTTGAACAAGCGGGCCTCAAGATCATCGCGTCGCGCATGGTTCACCTGTCGCGTGCTGATGCAGAAAAGTTCTACGCAGTCCACGCTGCACGTCCGTTCTTCAAGGACCTCGTTGAATTCATGATCTCCGGCCCCGTGATGATCCAGGCGCTGGAAGGCGAAAACGCGATCCTGACAAACCGCGACCTGATGGGCGCGACGGATCCGAAGAAGGCTGATAAGGGCACCATCCGCGCTGACTTCGCAGACAGCATCGACGCCAACGCAGTGCACGGTTCCGACGCAGCAGAAACGGCGCGTCAGGAAATCGCTTTCTTCTTCCCCGAAGTAAACGTTTATTCGCGTTGATTCGGAGTAGATTTATCGCAGGAATTGGCGCGAAATAACCGAAAAGCGAACTGGGGTGCGGCTTTGAACGGCTTCCTGGCTTCGCTCATCAGGGAAATGGCAGAAAATCGAATGACAGCTTCCACCGTCAACCTTCTGGATCTCGATGCCGCCGGGCTTGTCGCTTATTGTGACAGCCTGGGGGAGAAGCCGTTTCGCGCCAAGCAACTGCAGCGCTGGATTCACCAGTTCGGCGTCGACGATTTCGACGGCATGACCGATCTGGCGAAGTCACTGCGCGAAAAATTGAAAGGGCGGGCGAGTCTGGATATGCCCGCCATCGTCAGCGACCATGTTTCCACCGACGGCACGCGCAAGTGGCTGATCGACGTGGGCGGTAGCAACGCGGTCGAGACCGTCTATATTCCGGAAGAAAATCGCGGCACGCTGTGCGTTTCATCGCAAGCGGGCTGCGCAGTCAATTGCCGGTTCTGCTCGACCGGCAAGCAGGGTTTCTCGCGCAACCTGAGCACAGGCGAAATCATCGGCCAGTTGAGAATGGCGGAATTTGCGCTGCGTGCATCGAAGAGCGGTACTTACGGCGCGCCGAACAATGGCAAGGCCGATCGTGTGGTGACCAACGTCGTGATGATGGGCATGGGCGAACCGCTGCTCAATTACGACGCCGTGGTGCCCGCCATGCGGCTGATGCTTGACGACAACGCATACGGGTTGTCGCGTCGCCGCGTGACCTTGTCGACCTCGGGTGTCGTGCCCATGATGGACCGGCTTGGCGCGGATTTGCCGGTTGCGCTCGCGGTATCCTTGCACGCGCCGAACGACCCCTTGCGCGACATGCTGGTGCCGCTGAACAAGAAGTATCCGTTGCGCGAACTGATGGCGGCATGCCAGCGCTATTTGAAAGTGGCGCCGCGCGACTTCATCACGTTCGAGTACTGCATGCTCGACGGCGTGAACGACAGCGAAGCGCATGCACGCGAGCTCGTTGCGCTCACGCGCGACGTGCCTTGCAAATTCAATTTGATCCCGTTCAATCCGTTCCCTGAATCCGGGTTGAAGCGCTCGGTGAACGAGCAGATCAAGCGTTTCGCGCAGGTTTTGATGGACGCCGGTGTAGTGACCACGGTGCGCAAGACCCGCGGCGACGACATCGATGCGGCATGCGGACAACTGGCCGGTGCGGTCCAGGACCGTACGCGTCTTGCGCAGCGCATCGGCAAGGCATCGAAGGTAATTGAGGTTCGGGCTGTCTGATTCGTTTCATCAGCCACGCCGGCGCCGCAAGACGAGCGCTCCAGGCTGATACGTGTCATTCGGTTACGGAATCGGAATAATCAGCAATAAACGATCAAAGTCGGCGCACAACACCGCGCATTTTGTTATAAAGCGGTCTGCAACGCCGGCGCGGCAAGTCCGTGCGGTAGCGCCGTGCTTGGCAACGAAGCTGAGCAGCGACAAAAAAGAATCGATGCGAGGAAATTGGGATGAGTGAGCCGCAGCACCCGACGCCGTTTGGCGCTCATAAAGGTGGCCAGTCGGGCGGCCAAGCCGGCGATGTGCCGGGAAGCCAGCCGGAGCGGGCCGCGAGCGCCGCGCAGGGTGGAATCCAGGCCGCGCGCCTTGAATCGGTCGCAGCGGTAGGGGCGCGTCTGACGCAGCTTCGCGAGGCGAAGAACTGGTCGCTTGACGACGTTTCCGCGCGGTTGAAGGTCTCGCCGCAAAAGTTGCGCGCGCTTGAAAGCGGCGATCTCAGTCTTTTTCCCGATCGCAATTTCGCGGCCGGCATTGTGCGTAGCTACGCAAAGATCATGGGCGCCGATCCGGCGCCGTTCACTGCGGCGTTGCGCCAGGCGAACGGTCCGGTTGAACAGAATTTGTCGTTGCCGGCATCGTCGGGTGCAGGATTGCCGCGAGGCCGTGTATCGGTGCCGCTTGGCAGTTCCCCTAAGCGCCGGTCGTGGTTGTGGGGCGTGGCGGCTGTAGTCGTTGCGGTGATCGCGCTTGCAATGTGGCATACCGGCAGTGACTCCGCCGCGTGGCTTGCCCGTTTCAAAGCAAGCGCCAATGGTACGGGCCAGTCAGCCGGCGGCGATACGAGCACGAGTTCGGCCGTAGTTGGATCTGAAGAGTCGAGCGCAAATGCCGGTTCGGTTGCGCCGGCCGATACGACGGCTGCAAGCGGCGCAGCAGAGAACAACGCGACTACGCAGCAAGCTGGCGCTCAGCCAATGCCGAGCCCGCTGGGTACGAACGCGCTGCCGGCGTCGTCATCGACCATTTCGGCAGTTCAGGGTGCCGCCGCCAGAAGCGCGGGTGTTCCCGCTGCAGTTCCGTTGACGAATGCGGCGAAGGCCGGAGCGCCCACACCCGCATCCGTTGCGGCTGCGGTCGGCACGGGCTCGAATACGCTCGAATTGAAGGTGGCGGCCGACAGCTGGTTCAGCGTCCGCCAGAAGGACGGCAAGGAAGTGTTCTCAGGATTGGTCAAGGCCGATTCGGTGCAGCGTGTGGCGGGCGAAGCGCCGTTCAAGATCACGATCGGCAATCGCGCAGGCCTCGACTCGCTGACGTTCGACGGACAACCGGTCGAGGCCGCCAAGTTCGGGCCGGCCAAGGGTAACGTCGCGCGTTTTTCGCTCCCCTGAAGCCGTTGAAGTCCGTGCCGCAGGCTCCGTGCATCGTATGCCGGAGCCTTCGTAACAAGTTGCGCCGGATCGTGGCGTCTGACCTCGATCCTCAGGCTTGACACGAAATCGTGCGAAGATTTCGTTTCGGCGTTAAAGATTGTCAAACGCCGATCCTTGTCCTTGAGTCTCATTCATTCCAGAAACGCGTCTTCCGTGCGGCATCCGGCAACGCAGAGGGTCACTTAGATGCAATCCGAAGCTCAACACCCCCTTATTGAAAGCAAGATTTGTTCGTCGGAGCCTGTTTTCGGCGGATCGTGGAAACGGCGGGCATCGCATGCCGTCGACGTGCGCTGGGGCGGCCAGCTCATCACTATCGGCGGAGATTCACCGGTGCGCGTCCAGTCGATGACCAACACCGACACCGCGGACGCAATCGGTACCGCAATCCAGATCAAGGAACTGGCGCAGGCCGGCTCTGAGCTGGTCCGGATCACGGTGAACACGCCTGAAGCAGCGGCGGCGGTCCCCGCGGTACGTGAACAACTCGACCGGATGGGCGTGACCGTGCCGCTCGTCGGCGATTTCCACTACAACGGGCATACGCTGCTGCGCGACTATCCGGCGTGTGCGGAAGCGCTGTCGAAGTACCGTATCAATCCGGGCAACGTGGGCGCCGGTGCCAAGCGCGACACGCAGTTTGCGCAAATGATCGAAGCGGCTGCGCGGTACGACAAGCCGGTTCGTATCGGCGTGAACTGGGGCAGTCTCGACCAGGATCTGCTCGCCCGCATGATGGACGAGAACGCCGCGCGCCCGACGCCCTGGGAAGCGCAAAGCGTGATGTACGAGGCGCTGATCCAATCGGCGATCGGCTCGGCGGAACGCGCGGTCGAACTCGGCTTGCGGCGCGACCAGATCATCTTGTCGTGCAAGGTCAGCGGCGTGCAGGACCTGATCGCGGTGTATCGCGAACTGGCAAAGCGCTGCAGCTTTGCGCTGCACCTCGGGCTGACCGAGGCAGGGATGGGATCGAAGGGCATCGTGGCATCGACGGCGGCGTTGTCGGTGCTCTTGCAGGAAGGGATCGGCGACACCATCCGGATCTCGCTGACGCCCGAACCGGGTGGCGCGCGGACCGGCGAAGTGATTGTCGGGCAGGAAATCCTGCAGACCATGGGTCTGCGCTCGTTCACGCCAATGGTCATTGCCTGCCCGGGCTGCGGACGCACCACGAGCACGTTGTTCCAGGAACTGGCGTCGCAGATTCAAACGTATCTGCGTGACTCAATGCCGGTCTGGCGCGACCAGTTCCCGGGCGTGGAGAAAATGCACGTTGCGGTGATGGGTTGCATCGTGAACGGGCCGGGCGAATCGAAGCAGGCGAATATCGGCATCAGCTTGCCCGGTTCCGGTGAGAATCCTGCGGCGCCGGTGTTCATCGATGGCGTGAAGGTCAAGACGCTGCGCGGCGAACACATCGCCCAGGATTTCCAGCAAATCGTCAGCGAGTACGTCACGCGGACTTACGGCAAGCGCGAAACCGCGCAGGCAGAAACACTCTAAATACAGATGACTGAAGTCAAGAAAAAGCTTGAAAAGCTAAGCGGCGTGAAGGGCATGAACGACATCCTTCCCGAACACGCCGCGCTTTACGAATTCTTCGAAAGTACCGTCAAATCGATGCTGCGTGCTTATGGCTACCAGCAGATCCGCACGCCGATCCTCGAGCATACGCAACTCTTTACGCGTGGCATTGGCGAAGTGACGGACATCGTCGAGAAGGAAATGTACAGCTTCACCGACGCGCTCAACGGCGAGCAGCTCACGCTGCGCCCGGAGAACACCGCTGCGGTGGTGCGCGCGACGATCGAACACAACCTGCTGTACGACGGCCCGAAGCGGTTGTGGTATGTCGGCCCGATGTTCCGCCACGAGCGCCCGCAACGCGGACGCTACAGGCAGTTTCATCAGGTAGGCGTGGAAGCGCTGGGCTTCGCAGGTCCGGACACCGACGCTGAAATCATCATGATGTGTCAGCGTCTGTGGGACGACCTCGGGCTGACCGGCATCCGTCTCGAACTCAATTCGCTCGGCCAGCCGGAAGAGCGCGCGGCGCATCGCAAAGAATTGATTGCCTATCTTGAGCAACACGTCGAAGCACTCGATGAAGAAGCGAAACGCCGCCTCTACACGAACCCGTTGCGCGTGCTAGATACGAAAAATCCGGCGATGCAGGAAATCGCGCAGAACGCACCGAAGCTCGTTGAATTTCTCGGGCCCGAATCGCTCGCGCACTTCGAAGGCGTTCAGCGTTTGCTGAAGGCGAACAACGTGCCGTTCAAGATCAATCCGCGCCTGGTGCGCGGTCTCGATTACTACAACCTGACCGTGTTCGAATGGGTGACCGACAAGCTCGGCTCGCAAGGCACGGTTGCAGGCGGCGGACGCTACGACCCGCTGATCGAACAGCTTGGCGGCAAGGCGGCGGCTGCGTGCGGCTGGGCGATGGGCGTCGAGCGGATTCTTGAATTGCTGAAAGAAGAAAACCTCGTGCCGGCGGCGGAAGGCACTGACATTTATGTCGTGCATCAGGGTGAAGCGGCGGCGGAGCAGGCGTTTATCATTGCCGAGCGTTTGCGCGATACCGGTCTCGACGTCATCCTGCATTGCAGCCCGGACGGCACGCCGGCGAGCTTCAAGTCGCAAATGAAAAAAGCCGATGCAAGCGGCGCAGCGTTCGCGGTCATTCTTGGCGAAAACGAACTCGCGCAAGGCATGGTTGGCGTGAAACCGTTGCGGTCCTCATCGCTTGAATCGACGGGTCAAAAGAACGAGCAGGCCACCGTGCCTGTGGAAGACTTGACCGAATTTCTAATCAATGCGATGGTGGCAACCGCCGACGACAGCGCCGACTGATTGTCCGGCGGCGCCGCGTGGAAACCCCCGTGCGGCGGCCCGAAACAATGGCGCGCGGCATTGCACGCGAACACAAAAGCAGTCAAGGAATACGCTGGGCATGAGCTATCACGAAGAACAAGAGTCACTTGAAAACCTGAAGGCCTGGTGGGCGAAATGGGGCAACTCCACGACCTGGATCGTGCTCGCGGTGCTCGTGGTCGCGGCCGGCTGGAACGGCTGGAATTTCTGGCAACGCAGGCAGGCGGCCGAAGCCGCCGTACTCTACGATCAGGTCCAGCAAGCAGTCACAGCGGGTGACAAGGCGTTGGTCACACGTGTGTCGTCGGACATGGAAGACAAGTTCGGCGGCACCGCGTACGCGCAGATGACCGCGCTTGCCGCAGCCAAATCCCTGTACATGAGTGGCGACAGCGCCGGTGCCAAGACGCAGCTTCAGTGGGCTGTCGATCACGCGAAGGATGCTGAATACAAGCAGATCGCGAAACTGCGGCTGTCGCTGATCCTCCTCGATCAAAAAGCTTACGACGCCGGCCTGAAAGTCCTCGCCGACGAACCCCTCGACGCGTTCAAGGGCGTGGTATCGGATCGTCGTGGTGATTTGCTGGCGGCGCAAGGCAAGCGCGACGACGCGCGCGCGGCCTATAAACTGGCGCTCACCTCGTTGCCGCAATCCGATTCGTCCGCACGCCAGCTGATTCAGTTCAAGCTCGACGCGCTGGGCGGCTGATGCCGCTCGTGCCGGAATAGGCGTGTAGCAACGTCGTCTTTGTGCGGGCGCGGTGCTCACTGGGTTAAAGTCGCGGGTTCTCAGCGGTCAGACCTGAACAGTCCTGAGTCTCGCGCCGCACACCGATCAACCGATTTCATTTTATCCATGTTGCGTCCACCGATGAATTTTCTGAAACGCTACGCTCTGCCGCTCGCCTGCGCGATGTCGGTCATGCTCACGGCCTGTGCCACCAAGGACGAGCGCCGGGTGCCGACTCCGCTTGTCGAGATCAAGCCTGTCCTGAATGTGGAGCAGGCCTGGAAGGCGAGCGTCGGCAAGGCCGGACGTTACCTGTTCTCGCCGGTTGCCATCGGCGATGCTGTTTATGCAGCAGGCGCGAACGGCACGGTCGCGAAGATCGATGCGAAGACCGGTCAGGACGTGTGGCGCATCAAGCTGAAAGACGATCTGTCGGCGGGCGTGGGCAGCGACGGCAACCTGACTGCGGTCGGCGGGCTGAAGGGCAATGTGTACGTGCTCGGACCCGACGGCAAGCAATTGTGGACGGCTACGGCGCCGGGCGAAATCATCTCGCCGCCGCTCGTGGGTAACGACCTCGTGGTTGTACGGACTATCGACGGCAAGATCGTCGCGTTCAATTCGGTGACCGGCGAGCAGAAGTGGATGTTCCAGACGCGCGCCGTACCGCTGAACCTGCGCGTGGCTGCCGGTATGACGTTCGCGGCATCGCAGGCGGTGCTGGCGGGTTTCCCGGGCGGCACGTTTGCGGCGATCAACTTGCAGACCGGCGACGCTTACTGGCAAGCGCCGGTTTCGTTCCCCAAGGGCGTGACCGAAGTCGAGCGTATCAACGACGTGACGGGCGCACCGACGCTGGTCGGATCCGTGACCTGCGCGGTGACGTTCCAGGGCCGTATCGGCTGTTTCGATGCGAATTCGGGCCGTCCGCAATGGGAAAAGAACTTCTCGAGCGACAGCGGTCTCGCGCAGGACAACGAGATCGTGGCAGCAGGCGACGACTGGTCGGTGGTGAACGCATTTAGCGGTATCGACGGAACCGTCCTCTGGAAGAACGACAAGCTGAAGAATCGCACGGTCAGCGTGCCGTTCATCCTGGGTCGCGCGGTCGTGGTCGGCGACTATCAAGGATTTGTGCACTTCCTGTCGGCAACCAATGGCGAGTTCGTTGGCCGCGCGAAGACCGACGGCAGCGCAATCACGGCTGCTCCGGTGCTGGCGGGCGACACGCTCGTGATCCAGACACATGACGGCGGCCTGTATGGTTTCCGCCCGCGTTAATGCGTTGGTTTGACCTGATGAGCGCGCCGGTTTTGCCGGCCGCTCGTGTTTTACGGACTTTTATGTTTTTTGAGTCCGCGCCGTGCGAATAGAATCGATTGATCAACGCTGCACGTGACGGACCTGTCGTGCGGCAAATAAGCGCACAAGCAGTATTGGCAACGGCAAACGCAACGCCAGACAACACGTAAGGCGTTCCAAGTGCGTCCCGAACGCGATGAAAGCGGCCATGAACCAGGAACCGGAGCAGCAGAAACGCTGCATCCTGCGATCCATCCGCTGGAACCGTGCTAATTTTCGACACATCGCCGGACCGCAAACTCGCGGTTCGCCGTTTCCGGAGTGACATCCGGCGCGCGCCGGGCCGGAATGATCCGCCCTGCGTTCAACCAAGAACACCATCTGATGAAACCCGTAATTGCCCTCGTGGGGCGCCCCAATGTGGGGAAATCGACGCTCTTCAACCGCCTGACGCGCTCGCGCGATGCGCTCGTCGCCGACTTGCCCGGTCTTACGCGCGACCGCCATTACGGTGAAGGCCGTGTGGGCGACCGTCCTTATCTGGTCGTCGATACCGGCGGTTTCGAGCCTGTCGCAAAGGACGGCATCCTGCACGAGATGGCTCGCCAGACACGCCAGGCAGTGGAAGAGTCCGACATCGTCGTGTTCATCACCGACGGCCGCAACGGGCTCGCGCCGCAAGACAAGGCGATCGCCGACTACCTGCGCAAGACGGGCCGGCCGTTGTTCCTCGTGGTCAACAAGGCCGAAGGCATGAAGTACAGCGCGGTGGCCGCGGACTTCTACGAACTGGGCCTGGGCGACCCGCGCGCCATTTCAGCCGCGCACGGCGACGGTGTGACGGAGATGATCGGCGATGCGCTCGAGATCGCTTACGCCGGACAGCCGGAAGAAGATCCCGAAGAAAAGGCCGCGCGTGGCGTGAAGATCGCCATCGTGGGACGCCCGAACGTCGGCAAGTCGACGCTGATCAATGCGCTGGTTGGCGAAGAGCGCGTGATCGCGTTCGACATGCCCGGCACCACGCGCGATTCCATTTATGTTGATTTCGAGCGAAGTGGCCGCAAGTACACGTTGATCGATACAGCGGGTTTGCGTCGTCGCGGCAAGGTGTTCGAAGCGATCGAGAAGTTTTCGGTGGTGAAGACGCTGCAGTCCATTTCAGACGCGAACGTGGTGATCCTGCTGGTCGATGCACAACAGGACATCTCCGAGCAGGATGCGCACATCGCCGGATTCGTAGTGGAACAAGGCCGCGCGCTGGTCGTTGGCGTGAACAAGTGGGACGGACTCGATTCGCATGTGCGCGAGCGCACCAAGGCGGACCTCACGCGCAAGCTCAAGTTTTTGGACTTTGCTAAATTCCATTACGTCTCGGCGCTGGAGAAAACCGGTATTAGCCAGTTGATGAAATCCGTCGATGACGCTTACGCCGCGGCCATGGCAAAGCTGCCCACGCCGAAGCTCACGCGCGCCCTCATTGACGCAGTGGAGTTCCAGCAGCCCCGGCGCCGTGGTCCGATCCGTCCGAAGCTGCGCTATGCGCACCAGGGCGGGCAGAATCCCCCGATCATTGTCGTGCACGGCAACGCGCTCGACGCGATCACGGACACCTACAAACGTTATCTGGAAGGACGCTTCAGAGAAACTTTCGGGCTGGTTGGGACTCCATTGCGAATAGAGTTTCGTTCGAGTGCGAATCCTTACGCGGATAAGGGCTGATGCCGGCCTGAATCCCGCGTGCATCAAGCGTTTCGGCGGATTTGGACGGGCGGGGCGCGCTGGTGCGAAAATGAAAATCGGCTATAGTGTAGCGATTGACGGCGGATCTCTTTTTCTTCGTCGCAATCACGTTAACCTGCAAAAATAATACGGAGTTTGCTATGAGCAACAAAGGGCAATTGTTACAAGACCCGTTTTTGAACGCACTGCGAAAAGAGCATGTGCCGGTGTCGATCTACTTGGTCAACGGCATCAAGCTGCAAGGCAATATTGAATCGTTCGACCAGTACGTCGTGTTGCTCCGTAACACCGTGACCCAGATGGTCTACAAGCACGCCATTTCCACGGTCGTGCCAGCGCGTCCGGTGAATTTCCACCCGGATGCTGAAACGCCCTAAACCTCGCAGCGTCCGGTGTAATGGCATGAATGAACTTGCTAATTCACCGGTCGCTTCAAAATGAAAACATCAATTTGATCAACGCAGCGCTTGTGGGTGTCGACTTCGGAAAAATCGATTTCGACGCCAGTCTCGAAGAACTCAGTCTGCTCGCACAAAGTGCGGGTGCCCATCCCGCCGTCACCCTGACCGGTCGCCGTTCCAGCCCTGATGCCAAGATGTTTGTCGGCAGCGGCAAAGTCGAAGAGCTGCGCCTCGCCTGCGTTGCCAACGACGTGGAACTCGTCATCTTCAATCATGCTCTGGCACCCGCGCAGCAGCGGAACCTGGAAACGGCGCTCGAGCGCCGAGTGATCGACCGCACCAGTCTCATACTCGATATTTTCGCGCAGCGTGCCCGCAGTCACGAAGGCAAGCTGCAGGTCGAACTCGCTCAGCTCCAGTATCTGTCCACACGATTGATTCGTGCGTGGACTCACCTCGAGCGGCAGAAGGGTGGTATCGGCCTGCGCGGACCGGGTGAAACACAGCTTGAAACCGACCGCCGGTTGATCGGCGAGCGTATCAAGGCGTTGAAGGCGCGGCTTGCGAAGCTGCAACGCCAGCATGGCACGCAGCGCCGTCAGCGGGAGCGCAACCGGACCACGTCGGTTTCTCTCGTGGGTTATACGAACGCGGGCAAGTCCACGCTGTTCAATGCGCTGACGAAGGCGCAGGCGTATGCGGCGGACCAGTTGTTCGCCACGCTCGATACAACCTCGCGCCGGGTGTATCTCGGCGAGGAAGCGGGACAGGCGGTGGTGTCCGACACGGTCGGGTTCATTCGCGACTTGCCTCACCAACTGGTTGCGGCATTCCGCGCGACGCTCGAGGAAACGGTACAGGCCGACTTGCTGCTGCATGTCGTCGATGCATCGAGCATGGTGCGGCTCGACCAGATCGAGGAAGTGAACAAGGTGCTGAGCAGTATCGGTGCCGACGGCGTTCCGCAAATTCTCGTATTCAACAAGATTGATGCAGTGCCTGAACTCGCGGCCCGCAACGATCCGGTTGAAAGGGACGAGTATGGTAATATTTTGCGCGTATTTTTGAGCGCGCGAACGGGTCAGGGACTCGACGCGCTGCGCGCTGCCATCGCCGAATTTGCGGCTTCCGAACCTAAAGATAACAACGAGTACACGGAACTTCCGGACGGCACAATCGTGCCGGAGTCCATGGATAGCACATCCGACGACGGAACCACGCTACCGGAAGACCACCGGTCAGCCGACGAAAGTGAAGACCGCAAGGTCCCCGAGCACGGGCACTGATCTGTTCCGATTTGCATTGACCCGGCTGTCTAATGGTGAATCACCGAGTGAACGACTACAACGAGCGGAGTACCCGGCAGCTTTCGCATGCCGTCTTTTCGATCAACGACCCGCGCTGGGGGCGGGGCGACGGCAATGGCGAAAATAAAGGCCAGGACCCGAAGCGTCCGCAGGAACAGAAGCGTCCATCGAAGGACAAGGATGGCGAAGGACCGCCGGATCTCGACGAAATGTGGCGCGACTTCAACAAGAAGCTTGCAGGCCTGTTCGGCAAGAAGCCGGCCGGCGGCGGTCCGCGTCCAGATAACGGCCGCACCGCGAAGATCGGACTGGGCATTGTTGTCGGCGCGCTGATCGCGATCTATCTCGGCAGCGGCGTGTTTGTCGTGCAGGACGGGAACGTGGGCGTGGTGTCGCGCTTTGGCAAGTACGAAGGCCAGGCGGATCAGGGCGTCCACTGGCGTCTGCCATATCCGTTCGAATCGCACGAGATCGTCAATACGTCGCAGATCCGTTCGGTCGATATCGGCCGCAATAACACGCTCACGCAAGCCAACGTTCGCGACGCGTCGCTGCTCACGCACGACGCGGATATCGTCGACGTGCGCTTTGCCGTGCAGTATCAGATCAAGTCGGCGACCGACTATCTGTTCCGCAATCTCGATCCGGAGCAGAACGTGACGGAATCGGCGCAGGCCGCCATCCGCGAGATCGCAGGCACGCACAGCACGGACGAACTGCTGTTCAAGGACCACGAAGCATTGCGTGCGAAGCTGGTCGACCGGATCCAGGCATCGCTTGATTCGTACAAGACCGGTTTGCAGGTGACCGGCGTGACCATTCAGAGCGTACAGGTGCCCGCGCAGGTTCAACCCGCGTTCGAGGAAGCGGCGAAGGTGCGCCAGGACAACGAACGCGCGGTGGATACAGCCAAGGCCTACGCCGATCAATTGCTTCCCCGCGCGAAGACGGACGCGGCGCGCATGATCGACGAAGCCAAGGGTTATAGCAACCGGGCCGTTTCGCAGGCGCAAGGCAATGCCGAGCGTTTCAAGCAGGTTTATGCAGAATATTCGAAGGCGCCGGCAGTGATTCGTCAACGCATGTATCTGGACACAATGCAGCAGATTTATTCGCGGGCGACGAAGGTGTTCGTCGACAGCAAGAGCTCGAATAACGTGGTTTATTTGCCGCTCGACAAGCTCGTCGATGCAAACCGTCAGCGTGCGAGCGCGGCCGCTCCGGCAAGCGGTGCATCGGACGCTTCGGCTCCTTCGGCAAGTGTAGCGAACCAGCCGGTTGGCGCAGCGCCCGCGAGCGTCGGCACGTCGATCACGCAGGATGCGCGCAGCGAAAGCGCGCAGGCAACATCGGCCGTTGCGGCGCAATCTGCCTCCGCCAGCACTGCGGCCAGCGCCGTGGCTGCATCGTCGACATCGGCATCTGGATCGGCGCAGTCGACCGGTGGCGATCCATTGCGCTCGCGCGACGCGTTCCGTTCGCGCTCGCGTGAAGACGACACGCAATGAGGAGCGCGATCATGAATCGAATCGTTGCGCTGGTAGTTGCCGTCGTGGTCGTGTTGTTTATTGGCTCTTCCATGATGTTCGTGGTCGACGAACGTCATGCCGGCGTAGTCACCGCGCACGGCGGAGGTGACCCCAAGCTCGTCACGCCCGGCCTGCATTTCAAGCTGCCGCCGCCGTTCCAGACGCTGACGCTGATCGACACCCGTACGCTCACCATCGACGAAGCGGGCACTGACCGTTTCAATACGTCGGACAAGAACGAGGTGATCGTGAATACGGTCATCAAGTATCGTGTCGCGGACCCGCTCAAGCTTTTTGTGAGCAACGAAAAGAACACACAGACCGCGCAGGACCGTCTGGCCGCGCTCACGCGCACGGCGCTGACGTCGTCGTTCACGAAGCGTCCGCTGGCCGATGTGCTCGGCGAGCAGCAGGCTATCGGGACGGAAGCGCAGAAGGCGATCGAGCAGCCGGCAGCGGCGTTCGGCGTGGAACTCGTGGATGTGCAACTGACGCGCATCGACTTTCCGGCTGCGGTGGCGGATTCCGTCTACAAGCGCATGATTGCAGCACGCCAGCAAGCGGCGGCCGAAGAACGCGCGAAGGGCACGGCTGACGCAGACGCAATCAAGGCGAATGCGGATCGTCAGCAGGAAGCCATTCTCGCCGATGCCTACAAGGAAGCGCAGACCATCAAGGGCGAGGGCGATGGCCGTGCTGCGTCGATTGCCGCAGATGCGTACGGCGTCGATCCGCAGTTCTACCAGTTCTATCAAAGCCTTGAAGCGTATAAAAAGACGTTCAATGCCGGCGATGTGATGGTTGTCGATCCGAGCAGCGATTTCTTCCGCTTCATGCGCAGCCCGAACGGTGCTGCGCCGAGCGCCGCCGATGCCACCACCCCGGCGCCCGCGCGCAAGCGCTGAGCTCCAATCGTCGCGGTGCGAGCCGCGGCGCCATCTATTGAATGGATATGGCTGCATCGTTACTGCTCGCGATTGCGTTGATGCTGATTATCGAAGGGATGTTTCCGTTCGTCTTCCCCAATTCCTGGCGCGACACGTTCCGCCGGATCGCTCAACGGCCGCCGCACCAGATTCGGATCGGCGGCCTGATCGCGATGGCGCTCGGCGTGATTCTGCTGCTGATTGCGACCTGAATTGCGTCGAGGCTGGCCGAGTCCGTAGCCACCCGCAGATCAAAAGATTATCCTGACCGACCGGCGATGCCACCTTCACCTCGCATCGCCGCGCTCAAAAACGTTCCGTAGGAAACGCCCCGATGTCCACCTGGTTACTTCCCGAGAATATCGCCGACGTCTTGCCGTCCGAGGCGCGCAAGATTGAAGAGTTGCGCCGCCGGCTGCTCGATCGTTTTCGTTCGTACGGCTACGAACTCGTGATGCCGCCGATGCTCGAGTACCTCGAATCGCTGCTCACCAGCGGCGGCAGCGACCTCAACCTGCGCACGTTCAAGCTCGTCGACCAATTGTCCGGACGCACGCTCGGCCTGCGCGCTGACATCACGCCGCAGGTTTCCCGCATCGATGCGCATTTGCTGAACCGGCAAGGCGTGACGCGCCTGTGTTACGCGGGCAATGTGCTGCATACGCGTCCGCGTGGCTTGCACGCGACGCGCGAGCAGATCCAGATCGGCGCGGAAATCTACGGCCACGCCGGGCTGGAAGCGGATCTGGAAATCCAGCAATTGATGCTCGATTCGCTGCGTCTGAGCGGTTTGAACAAGGTGCGTCTCGACTTGTGCCACGCGGGCGTCCTGGCGGCTTTGCTCGACCTCGAACCTGGCGCTGCCGCGCTCGGTGAGTCGCTCTACGACGCGCTCGGCGCGAAGGACGTACCGCGTCTGAACGAACTCACGTCCAGACTCGGCGATGTCGCCCGCGACGCGCTGCGGGCGTTGCCGTCACTCTACGGCGACGCATCGGTACTCGATGAAGCGCGCGCACGCTTGCCGAATTTGCCGGTCATCGGCCGGGCGCTCGACGACCTCGCGTTCCTTGCGGCGCAGGCGCACGGCGCCGAGCTGATGATCGATCTCGCCGACCTGCGCGGCTACGCGTACCACAGCGGCGTGATGTTCTCGGCCTACGTGGACGGCGTGCCGAACGCAGTTGCGCGAGGCGGCCGTTACGACGACGTTGGCCAGGCCTATGGCCGCGCACGTCCCGCAACCGGTTTCTCGCTCGATCTGCGTGAAGTCGCGCGCATTTCTCCTGTCGATGCCCGCGGCAGCGCGGTCCTCGCCCCGTGGAACCATGACGAACCGCTGCAGACGGCGGTCGCGAAACTGCGCGATGCCGGCGAAGTCGTGATCCAGGCGTTGCCCGGACACGACCATGATCTCGACGAGTTCGCGTTCGACCGCGTGCTGGTCGAGCGCAACGGGACATGGGTCGTCGAGGCCCGTTCCTAGCGGCTTCGGGGCTTGCTGCAAGCGTTTTTCACGCGCATGCAGCACATAACCGCAGACAAAACTTCAGCCTCATCCGATCGACTTTCGGTCGATATCCGTTCGCAAATACCGGGAAAAACTCGGAACCTTCGGCGAACATAGGTAAAATGCTTTTTTAACCAGCTATCAAATTGACATGTCTGCCAGCGCAGTGAATGTGAACCCGGGGCGCAACGTCGTCGTGGTCGGCACCCAGTGGGGTGATGAAGGCAAGGGCAAGATCGTCGACTGGTTGACGGACCACGCCCAAGGCGTCGTGCGCTTCCAGGGCGGTCATAACGCCGGCCATACGCTCATTATCGGCGGCAAGAAGACCATTCTTCGCCTGATTCCGTCGGGCATCATGCGCGCCGGCACGGCTTGCTATATCGGCAACGGCGTGGTTTTGTCGCCCGAAGCGCTCTTCAAGGAAATCGGCGAACTGGAAACGGCGGGTATCGACGTCCAGAAGCGCCTGTTCATTTCCGAAGCCGCCAACCTGATCCTGCCGTATCACATTGCCATCGACCAGGCGCGCGAAGCACGTCGTGGCGCGGCGAAGATCGGAACGACGGGACGCGGTATCGGACCGGCGTACGAGGACAAGGTCGGCCGCCGCGGCCTGCGCGTGCAGGACCTGTACGACCGCGACGTATTCGCTGAACGTCTGCGCGAAACGCTGGACTTCCACAACTTCGTGCTGACGGGTTATCTCGGCGCGCCGGCGGTGGATTTTCAGCAAACGCTCGACACCATGTTCGGTTACGCCGAGCGCCTCGCGCCCATGGTGACGGACGTCTCGCGTCGCCTTTACGACGAGAACCACGCCGGCCGCAACCTCTTGTTCGAAGGTGCGCAAGGCACGCTGCTCGACATCGACCACGGCACGTACCCGTATGTCACGTCGAGCAACTGCGTGGCGGGCGCGGCAACCTCGGGGGCGGGCGTGGGTCCGCAGAAACTGAACTACATCCTCGGCATCACGAAAGCATATTGCACGCGCGTGGGTGCGGGTCCGTTCCCAAGCGAGTTGTATGATGCGGACAATGTGAATCGTCAGGAACAGATTGGCCTGACGCTTGCCACCGTCGGCAAGGAGTTCGGCTCGGTGACCGGCCGTCCGCGCCGCACCGGCTGGCTCGACGCCGCTGCGCTGCGCCGCTCCATTCAGATCAACGGGATCTCGGGCCTGTGCATGACCAAGCTCGATGTGCTGGACGGCCTGGAAGAAGTGAAGCTCTGCGTGGGCTACAAGCTCGACGGCAAGGACGTCGACATCCTGCCGCGCGGCGCCTCGGAAGTGGCGCGTTGCGAGCCGATCTACGAAACGTTCGGCGGCTGGAAGGAAAGCACCATCGGCATCACGCAATGGGACCGCTTGCCGGAAACCGCGCGCAAGTATCTGTCGCGTGTGCAGGAAGTGGCGGGCGTGCCTATCGACATGGTGTCGACGGGTCCGGATCGCGACGAAACCATCCTGCTGCGTCACCCGTTCAAGGTTTAAGACCTCGGGCGTCTGGCAAAGACCAAGTGGCCGCGAATGTGCGGCCACTTTGCATTTTCAACCGTTGCACGTATTTAAAAGAGTTTGACCATGATCGCGATGAAAGACCCGCGCAACGACGACCGGAACCTGTGGGTGGGCTGGGACGAATATCACCGGCTGATCGAACTGCTGGCGCTGTCCGTGCACGACTCAGGCTGGAAGTTCGACAATATCCTGTGTCTCGCGCGCGGCGGCCTGCGCGTAGGCGACCAGCTTTCGCGCATCTATGATCTGCCGCTCGCGATCCTCGCGACGAGTTCGTATCGCGAGGCGGCGGGAACGGAGCAGGGGGCGCTCGACATCGGTCAATACATCACGATGACGCGTGGGGAACTCTCCGGCAACGTGCTGCTCGTCGACGATCTGGTCGATTCAGGCGTCACGCTTTCGCGCGTTCAGCAGCATCTGAAGGAGCGTTATCCGGCGGTAACCGCCGTGCGCTCTGCCGTCCTTTGGTATAAAGGCTGCTCGACCGTGAAGCCCGATTATTTCGTTCAGTTCCTCGAAACGAACCCGTGGATTCATCAGCCGTTCGAGGAATGGGATACGGTCCGGCCGCACAACCTCGGTGCGTGGATCAAGCGCGGTCTGCACGACGAACGTAGCTGATCGTTTGTTCCATTTCGGCACGGCGGCTGTTACGCCGTTCCACCCAAGATGCCGTTCGAATGCCTGTTAGGATGTTCGAACGGCATTTTCATGTTCATCGCCCATGCAGCTTAGTGACTTCGCCGCAATGTCAAATCGCCTAAATGCGCCCGTCGTCGCGGTATCACAACACGGCGGTGAGGCGACAGGCGCGGCGTTAGAATGGCGTTCGTTTTTTCCGATCAGGACGGCTCCGCCGCGTTTATGACAACAGTGACCCACGCGCATGAGCGCAAACAACCACTTCCTGCTCTGGCGCTTGCCGCTATCGGAGTCGTGTTTGGTGACATTGGTACGAGCCCGCTGTACGCGCTGAAAGAGGCGTTCAGCAAAACGCATGGCATCGAACTCAATGAGGCTTCCGTCCTCGGGGTCATCTCGCTGCTGTTCTGGGCGATCGTGATCGTGGTGGGCATCAAATACGTGCTGTTCGTCATGCGCGCCGACAACAACGGCGAAGGTGGCGTGCTCGCGCTCATGACGCTCGCGCTGCGCACGCTGAAGGAATCGGGCCGCGCCACCGGCGTGCTGATGATGCTTGGCATCTTCGGCGCCTGCATGTTTTATGGCGACGCCGTGATTACGCCGGCCATGTCGGTGATATCGGCGGTGGAAGGGCTTGAAATTGCCTCGCCGCGGCTCGCTAACTACGTGATTCCGATCACCATCGTCATCTTGATCGCGCTGTTCTGGATTCAGCGGCGCGGCACGTCGGTGGTCGGCAAGCTGTTCGGGCCGATCATGCTGGTGTGGTTCGTGACGCTTGCCGTGATGGGCGTGTTTCACATCGTTCAGGCACCGCGTGTGTTGGTCGCATTGAATCCGTATTACGCGTTTTCGTTCATGCAGGCGCATGTGTTGCAAGCGTATATCGTGCTGGGCTCGGTCGTGCTGGTGCTGACCGGCGCTGAAGCGCTTTATGCCGACATGGGACACTTTGGCGCCAAGCCCATTCGATACGGCTGGTACGGCCTCGTCATGCCCTCGCTGCTGCTGAATTACTTCGGCCAGGGCGCGCTGCTGATGCATTCGCCCGAAGCGCGCGAAAGTCCGTTCTTCCTGATGGCGCCCGACTGGGCGCTGCTGCCGCTCGTGATCCTGTCGACCATTGCGACCGTGATTGCATCGCAAGCGGTGATCTCCGGCGCCTATTCGCTGACGAGCCAGGCCATCCAGCTCGGCTACGTGCCGCGCATGAAGATCCTGCATACGTCGGATCTGGCTATTGGGCAGATCTATATTCCGGTCGTGAACTGGATGCTGCTGTTCATCATCCTGTGCATCGTGATCGGCTTCAAGAGCTCCGAGAATCTCGCGGCTGCATACGGGCTTGCCGTCACCGCGACCATGCTGGTCACGACCATTCTCGCGTCGGTGGTGATGACCAAGCTGTGGGGATGGAACAAGTTCCTGGTGGGCGCGATCATCAGCGTGTTCTTTATTATCGATGTCGGGTTTTTCGGCGCCAGCCTGCTCAAGATCGAGCAGGGCGGCTGGCTGCCGTTGGGTATCGGCGGAGTGTTGTTCTTCCTGCTGATGACGTGGTTCAAGGGCCGCATGATCGTCAAGGACCGGACCGCCGCCGATGGCATTCCGCTGATGCCGTTCCTGCAGGGTCTGCTTGCGCACCCGCCGCATCGGGTGTCGGGTACGGCGATCTACCTGACCGGCAGCGATTCGCTCGTGCCGGTGAGCTTGCTGCATAACCTGAAGCACAACAAGGTTCTCCACGAGCGCACGATATTCCTGAATTTCGCCACGCGCGATGTCCCTTACGTGGACGATGCTACCCGCGTGGAAGTGAAAGACGCGGGCGGGGGTTTGTTCCTCGTGAAGGCGCAGTACGGCTTCAATGAAACGCCGGATGTGAAGGCTGTGCTGATGGAAATCGGGCGCACACATGACATGACATTCGAGCTTATGGACACCTCGTTCTTCATGGCGCGCGAGACGGTGGTGCCGACGCAATTGCCGGGCATGTCGGTATGGCGCGAGCGTGTGTTCGCGTGGATGCATCAGAATGCCGCGAAGCCAACGGACTTCTTCAGCATTCCGGCTAATCGTGTGGTCGAACTCGGGACGAAGATCGAGATTTGATCGTCATGTTTGACTGAGGAAGACAAACGGCCCATCGAAAGATGGGCCGTTCTTGTTTCTGCTTCGTCGATTGCGATGACCTATTTCTTCAGCTTTGCGAACGCCGCTGCCATTGCGCTGCTGGCTGCTTCCGGCTCGCGCCGGCTGCCGCTGTTGCCGCGGACATCGCGGGCGCTGCCACCTCCGGCACTACCGCCGCGGCGATCCTGCCCGCCGCGTTGCTGTTGCTGCGCCGTACCGCCCTCAGGCGCGAAGTCATCGTCAAGACGCATGGTCAGTGCGATCCGCTGGCGCTTCACATCTGTTTCGAGCACTTTCACCTTCACCACCTGACCGGCTTTCACCACCTCGTGCGGGTCCTTGATGAACTTCGTCGACATCGCCGACACATGCACGAGTCCATCCTGATGCACGCCGATATCGATAAACGCGCCAAACGCCGCCACGTTCGTGACCACGCCTTCCAGGATCATGCCCGGCGTCAGGTCGGAGAGCTTTTCGACGCCTTCGCGGAACGTGGCCGTCTTGAACTCGGGGCGCGGATCACGGCCGGGTTTTTCGAGCTCGGCCAGAATGTCACGCACGGTGGGAAGACCAAACCGGTCATCGACGAAATCCGCCGGCGACAAGCCTGACAACGCTTCGCGTTTGCCCATCACATCGGCGGCGTGTTTCTTTATTTTCGCCAGGATCCGTTCGACGACCGGATACGCTTCCGGATGTACCGACGACCGGTCGAGCGGATTGGCGCCGTTGTTGATGCGGAGGAATCCCGCAGCTTGTTCGAAGGTTTTATCGCCGAGACGGGGGACTTTTTTCAACTGATCGCGTGAAGCGAAGGGGCCGTTGGCATCGCGGAAATCGACGATATTGCGCGCCAATGTCGCGTTCAGACCGGACACGCGTGCAAGCAGCGCCACCGATGCCGTGTTCGCGTCCACGCCGACGGCATTCACGCAGTCTTCGACGACGGCGTCGAGCGAGCGGGCGAGGTCGCGCTGATTCACGTCGTGCTGATACTGGCCAACGCCGATGGCCTTCGGGTCGATCTTGACGAGTTCTGCGAGCGGATCCTGCAAGCGCCGTGCGATGGAAACAGCGCCGCGCAAGGTTACATCCAGGTCAGGAAATTCCTTCGATGCCAGTTCGGATGCCGAATAAATCGATGCTCCTGCTTCCGACACCACGATCTTCTGCAGCTTCAGTTCCGGGTGTTTCGCGATCAGCTCGCTTGCGAGCTTGTCCGTCTCGCGCGAAGCGGTGCCATTGCCGATACTGATCAGCTCGGCTTGCGTCTGCGCCGCGATGCGCGCGAGCTTCGCGAGCGAGCCATCCCAGTCGCGACGCGGCTCGTGAGGATAGATGACATCGGTCGCGAGCAGCTTGCCAGTGCGATCGACCACGGCGACTTTCACGCCGGTACGCATGCCCGGATCCAGTCCGATAACCGCCTTCGGACCCGCCGGCGCTGCCAGCAAAAGATCCTTCAGATTGCGCGCAAACACGCGAATCGCCTCGCCTTCGGCCTCCTCGCGCAGATTCGTCAGCAAGTCGTTCTCGACATTCGGCTGCACCTTTACACGCCAGCACCAGCGGCAGACGTCGGAGAGCCATTTATCGGCGGGACGGCCCTGATTGGCGATACCCACATGGTTCGCGATCAGCGTCTCGCCCGGATGCGGCACCTGGGCATCAAGTTCGCCGCCAAGCCCCAGCTTGACGGACAGGACGCCCGCGTTGCGGCCGCGGAACAGCGCCAGCGCACGATGCGACGGCACCGTGCGGATGGTTTCCGAGTAGTCGTAATAATCGCGGAATTTCTCGCCTTCCTCGGTTTCCTTGCCTTCGACCACGGTCGAGATCACGCTGCCTTGCTTGAACAGATATTCGCGGACCTTGCCGAGAATCTCGGCAGTTTCGCCGAACTGCTCGGAGAGAATGTCGCGGGCGCCGTCGAGCGCGGCCTTCGTGTCCGCGACGCCTTTTTCTGCGTCCACATAACGCGCGGCTTCGGTTTGCGGGTCGAGCTTCGGATCGGCGAGAAGGGCGTCCGCAAGCGGCTGCAGGCCGGCCTCGCGGGCGATCATCGCGCGGGTCCGCCGTTTCGGTTTGTACGGGAGATACAGGTCTTCGAGCACCTGCTTGCTGTCCGCGCCTTCCACGGCTGCGCGCAGTTCGGGCGTGAGCTTGCCCTGTTCGTCGATGCTCTGGACAATCGCCGCGCGCCGGTCCTCGAGCTCGCGGAGGTAGACGAGCCGCTCTTCGAGATTGCGCAATTGCGTATCGTCGAGATTGCCTGTCACTTCCTTTCTATAACGGGCGATGAACGGAACGGTGGAGCCTTCATCGAGAAGTTGCACGGTGGCGGCGACCTGGCGCGGCTGCACGCTCAACTCGGTGGCGATGCGCTGGACAATCTTGAGTGCTACGGTTTCCGTCATGGGTGTCTGCGTCTGCCTGCTGGCTCATCAGGGGCGTTTCCATGCCGCGCATTTCACTTGAATCCGCGCGAACACGTTTGCCGGGTTGGTGAAGCGGGGCATTTTGCCATAAATGCCGGAGGCCTCCGGCGCACGGTGATAGAATTTCGGCACCGTAGAAGCTGCATTTCAATACATTGTCCAACCCGCTGGCTATCACGTTGCCGACCTCCCGCCTTTCGCCCGTTTTGCCGACTGTACCAGTCGATTTGTTCGCCACGCGCCACGCCGCGCGCTCTTGCTCGCGGTGGTTTCATCCGCTTCGCGCCGCAATGGCCGTGCTGGGGTGCGCGGGTTTTGTTCAGGCAGCCACGGCGCAGACGCCCAGGCCTATCAATCCGGGCACGTCGGTCACAGAATCGCCGCTCGACGACGCCCGTGCGACCGGCGCAAATGCCGCAAGTCCGGCGGACGCAGACGCGGACGCGAACGGTTTCGGCGCGCGTCAGAAGGCGCTTGACACGCGCAGCGAGGAAAACAACTATCGGTATGCGGTCAAGCAGCACGATTGTTATAACGATTTTTTTGTCAATCATTGTCTTAATGCCGCGCGTGCAGCGAAACGCGATGTAAGCCAGGAAATCCGCAAGCAACAACTGGCGCTCGACGACGAACAACGTCTGCAACACGCGCAACAGCGGGACCAGCAAACGGCGCTCAAGCGCGCCCAGTACGAAGCAGATGCGCCGCAACGCGCAACGACCGAAAAGGCGAGCGCGGAATCATTCGCTGAAAAGCAGCGCCAGAACGCACTGTCAGAAGCGCAGCGCACCGCAGAAGCGCCGCAACGGGCCCAGAATCAGGCGGCGTACGACCGCAAGCAGGCGGATTACCAGAAGAAGCTCGACGACGCCGCCGCGCGTGGCGCGCAGGACGCGCGTGATCGCGACGCGAAGGCTGAGCGTTACGAGGCGAAGCAGCGCGACGCTGCCGAGCACCAGGCGGAAGTGCAGGCACGGCAGAAGGAAGCGGCTGTGAAACAGCAGCAGCGCGCGCAACAGGAAGCCGCCGATCGCGCGCATCAGGAGCAGCTCAAGCAACAACAGCAACAACAATCGAAGTAAGCTGAAGAAGGTCTGGATGTGGACAGCAACCTCGGGCGATGCCGCCGGCGTTTTTCCGGCGTCCGCCGTGACGAGAGGAGCCGAACATGCACGCATATCCTGCAGCAGCAGTCGACACGGGCACGATCCGCGAGCGTATCGTGCAGTTGCAGGCGGAGCATCATGGCCTGGACAGCCTGATCGACAAGATGGCCGACGTGCCGGGCATCAATGAGCTGGAAATCAGGCGCCTGAAAAAGCGCAAGCTCAAGGTCAAGGACACGATCATCCTGCTGCAGTTACAGTTGGAACCGGACGCGCGCTGAACGGCGTCGCGCTGAAAGGCGTCGCGCTGAATGGCGTCGCGCGATTCAGCGGCGCGTGCATCGAACAGTTTTGCCTTACGCGCGGCAAAAAAGCCCAAGCTACAAGCAGGAACCTTCCCCTTGAATTCGCCCGACAACGCCCTCACAGACAACGCGGAATCCGTGCTGAAGCCGGCCGCGAAAGCGGGTGGCGCCGACACATCGCTTTCGCTGACACTTGCACCGAAGCGCCGCACCGAACTCGACGCGATTTTTGCCGCCGAGGGCCTGCTGGCGCGTCAAATCGATGGTTATCGCTCGCGTGCGTCGCAGATCGAAATGGCGCGCGCAGTCGCGGCCGCGATGGAAGCGTCCGGCCGCGCCATGCCCGAACCCGCCTTGTTCGACGCGCAACGCCGTCCGGCGCGCAAGCTCGGGCCATCGGATGCGCCGGTCGTGGTCGAGGAAAGCGGCGAGGAGGTCGGCCTGGCCACCGCAACCACGGGCGTCGACGGCGGTGAGAACACGTTGATCGTGGAAGCGGGCACGGGCACGGGCAAGACCTTCGCGTATCTCGTGCCGGCCATGCTGTGGGGCGGCAAGGTGATCGTATCGACGGGCACCAAGCACTTGCAGGACCAGCTTTTCCAGCGCGACATCCCGACCGTGCGCGACGCGCTCGCGGTGCCGGTTTCCGTCGCGATGCTCAAGGGCCGCGCGAATTACCTGTGCCATTACTACCTGCAGCGCACCGCCGATAACGGCCGTTTGCCCACGCGCCAGGACACCGCGCATCTGCAGGAAATCATCCGCTTCGCGAAACTGACGCACACCGGCGACAAAGCCGAACTCGCGAGCGTGCCCGAGAACTCGCCGGTCTGGCCGATGGTCACGTCCACGCGCGACAACTGCCTGGGCCAGGAGTGCCCGCAGTACAAGGAATGTTTTGTCATGCAGGCGCGGCGCGAGGCGCAGCAGGCGGACATCGTGGTAGTGAATCACCACCTGTTTTTCGCCGATGTCATGCTCCGCGACACCGGCATGGCCGAGTTGCTGCCGACCGCCAACACCATCATCTTCGACGAAGCCCATCAGCTTCCCGAGACGGCGACGCTGTTTTTCGGCGAGACCGTATCGACCACGCAGTTCCTGGAACTCGCACGCGATGCCGTTGCGGAAGGCCTGAGCCACGCGCGTGACTTCTCCGACTGGACCAAGCTCGGCGCCGCGCTCGAACGTGCGGCGCGGGACGTCCGGCTCGCATTCAGGGAAGATTCGGTGCGCATGTCGCTCGGCCAGCTCGTCGACGATCATCCTTTATTCGATGCCCTCGACACACTTGAGGAACACCTCGATGCGCTCACGGCCGCTTTGAACGCTCACGCCGAACGCGCGGAATCGCTGGGCGCGCTGCAGCGCCGGGCACGGGAATTACAAGGTTTGCTGGGGGGCTGGACCGCACCGCCAACGTCCGTGGAAAAGGCCGTCGCGCAAGAGAAGGAAGCCGCCGCCAAAGCCGATCCGAACGAGATGGTCCGATGGATCGAAGTGTTCTCGCACACGGTCCAGTTGCACGAAACGCCGCTGTCCGTCGCGCCGATCTTTTCGAAGCAGCGCGCGGGCGTTCCGCGTGCGTGGATCTTCACATCGGCAACCTTGTCGGTGCGCGGCGACTTCACCCATTACGCCGCGCAGATGGGCCTGAACGCGCGACGCTCCATGACGCTGCCCAGTCCCTTCGACTACCCCGAGCAGGGCTTGCTGTACGTGCCGCGCAACTTGCCGCAACCATCGTCGCCGAATTTCACCGACGCCGTGTTCGATGCTGCGTTGCCTGTCATCGAAGCATCGAAGGGGGGCGTGTTTTTCTTGTGCACGACCTTGCGCGCCGTCGATCGCATTGCCAACCGCCTGCGCGACACCATCGAGCGGCGCGGCTGGGATTATCCGTTGCTGGTTCAGGGCGACGCGAGCCGCACTGAATTGCTCGATCGTTTCCGTTCTTATGGCAACGCGATCCTCGTTGGCAGCCAGAGTTTCTGGGAAGGCGTGGATGTGCGCGGTGATGCGTTGTCGCTGGTTGTCATCGACAAGCTACCTTTTGCGCCGCCCGATGATCCCGTGTTGTCGGCGAGACTCAATGCGCTGACGAAGAAGGGCTTGAGCCCTTTCGCTGTGCACCAGTTGCCGCAGGCAGTGATCACGCTCAAGCAGGGCGCGGGGCGTCTGATTCGCGCAGAAACGGATCGCGGTGTGCTGATGATCTGCGACACCCGTCTCGTCGATAAACCTTACGGCCGGCGCATCTGGCAGAGCCTTCCGCCGTTCAAGCGCACGCGTGAAATAGAGGTGGTGCGCGCGTTCTTCACCGATCCTGAAACGGCGGTGACCGAAGCGGAAGAGTAAGTAACACGCATTCTTTCAACCGAACACATAAATAAAAAACCCGGCCTTAAAGCCGGGTTTTCTGTTGGTACGGTCAGCGAATCAAACTGCTTACCAGATCTGCCACCACGATTTGTTGTCCTTGCCCGGCCGCGACCTGCCGGTGACATACGGGCTGTCGGGGAACGTAGCGGCCAGCACGCGCTTCGTGTCGCCTTCCAGTTGCGGCTGATCAAGCTTGCCGTACGACAGCATCATGATATGCAGTGCATCTTCCGTTGCCGGCGCGTTCTTGTACTCGCGAATGGCGAGTTGCGCGCGGTTGATTGCGGCCACATAAGCACCACGCCGATAGTAATAATCCGCGGCATGAACCTCATGCGAAGCCAGTGCGTTCACGATATAGCGCATGCGCTGGGCTGCATCCGGCGCATACTTGCTTTGCGGGTAACGGTCGACAACGATCTTGAACGCATCGTAGGATTCGCGCAGCGACTTCGGATCGCGCTCGCTCATGTCCTGGCCGGAGAAGCGGCCGAACAGACCGAGGTCGTCGTTGAAATGGATCATGCCCTTCAGGTAATACGCGTAGGCAATGTCCGGATGATCCGGATGCAGCTTGATGAACCGGTCGATGGCAGCATCAGCCGAGTCGGTTTCGCCGTCCTTCCAGTTGCAGTACGCCACGTTGATCTGCGCTTGTTGCGCAAAATGTCCGAACGGGTCACGGCCTTCGAGGTTCTCGAAATACTTTGCGCATTTGCCAAAGTCGCCGCCGGTCAGCGCATCCTGCGCCTCCGAGTATAATTTCCCGTTATTCCACGTGGCCGTTTCGTCGGTTTTCTCGGGCAGGCCATGGCAGCCTGCGACAATGACGGCACCCGCAGCCAGCGCAGCAACCCTGACAGACGAATTCGACGATAGCCTGATCAACTGGCGCACAGGGTTCAAAACGGTTTTCAAAGCTTGATTCACGGCTCGCATCAGTGCTTGCATTTTCTAGCTCATGCCTTTCTGGCTAATTCCCAGCTTTCAGTCTAAATGACCCGCTCAAGTACAAGTCGTACCAAAGATCGCAGCAAAGATTATAGCCCAAGCGCATCGGCCGACGACGCACGTCCGGACGATTTGACCGCATCCGCGGCGGCATCCGGTTCTGCAACCGAAACGCATGGTGCGCCTGTATCCACCAACCTTCACGCGCGCCGCGCCGATGCCGAAACGCCACGCACGATTGCCGTGCCCGACGAGTACGCCGGCGAGCGGCTCGACAAGGTCATGGCGCGGCTGTTCCCGGAATTCTCGCGCAGCCGCTTGCAGACATGGATCGATGCACAGCGCGTGCAGGTCGACGGCGCGCCTGCAAAGATCCGGCAACCGGTGCCGCTGGGCGCGACGATCACGCTGATTCCCGACCTGTTGCCCGAGCAGCTTGCGTTCACGCCCGAGCCGGTGCCGCTCGACATCGTTTATGAAGACGATGCACTCGTGGTCATCAACAAACCCGCCGGCATGGTCGTGCATCCGGCAGCCGGGAACTGGAGCGGCACGCTGCTCAACGGCCTGCTTTACAGATACGGCGATGCCGCAGCCGGCCTGCCGCGCGCGGGTATCGTGCATCGGCTGGACAAGGAGACGTCGGGGCTCATGGTCGTTGCGCGCACGCTCGAGGCGCAGACCATCCTCACGCGCCAGTTGCAGGCGCGCACGGTGAAGCGCCGCTACGTCGCGCTGGTGTGGGGCACGATGCCGGACGAAGGCACGATCGATGCCCCCATCGGCCGCGATCCCCGCGACCGCACGCGCATGGCCGTGGTGGAGAGCGCATCGGGGAAGTACGCGCGCACGCATTACCGCACCATCGACCGGGCGATGTGGAACCAGCAGCCCGTCTCGGCCGTGCATTGCGATCTCGATACCGGCCGCACGCACCAGATTCGCGTGCATTGCGCGCATATCCGCCATCCCTTGCTCGGCGACCCGATTTATGGCCACGCGCGCGGCAAGCGCTCGGTGCAGCCTTTGCCCGATGGCTTCAACCGGCAGGCGCTGCATGCCTGGCGTCTCGGCCTGATTCACCCGACCACGGGCCGCGAGATAAGCTGGCGCGCGGACGTTCCGGAGGACATCGAGGCGCTGGCGGCTGAACTCGGACTCGGCCGCGATGAATCGACCGATCTCGATCCGGAAGATGAGGACTTCATCGAGGAAGAAGGGTATGACGCCCAGGCGCGCGGTGGCTGGGATGAATCGCAGCCGATCGAATACGACGAAGATGACGACGAGGAATAAGGGCGATGAGCGAAACTTCCCGTGCGGGTTTTTCAGCTCGGCCGCTTCGTCACGACGATTGTCTCTGGCCTGACTGGTCGAGCGGGCCTGCGGCGGTATCGAAGCGCGTTCATGCGTTCGCGACCACGCGCAACGGAGGCGTGAGCGAAGCGCCTTACGGCGGAGCAAAGGGCGAGGGCGGTTTGAACCTCGGGTTGCATACCGGCGACGTTCTTGACACGGTGCTTGAAAACCGGCGCCGCGTGGTCGCGTTGACGGGCGCGCCTGTCGCGTGGCTCGAGCAGGTTCACGGCGTCGATATCGAAGACGCGGCCGAAGTGATCGACCGGTGCGCGGGTTCTCCCTCATCGACGGTCAAGGCCGACGCCGCCGTGACCGATCGCCCTGGCGTGGTCTGCGCGGTAATGGTGGCCGATTGCTTGCCGGTGCTGTTTTGCGATACCGCCGGCCGTGCCGTGGGCGCGGCGCACGCGGGGTGGCGCGGACTTGCTGGCGGCATTGTGGAGAAGACGGCGATGCGCGTCGCCAGTCTCGCAGGCGCTCGCATGGAAACGCTGCATGCATGGCTTGGACCGGCAATTGGTCCAAGCGCATTCGAGGTCGGCGAAGATGTGCTCGATGCGTTTGTAAGCCCCGCCAGTCCTGCGCATCGCGACGCAGTCATGGCCGCCTTCGCGCCGCGCGAACAGAAACACAAATATCTCGCTGATATCTATGCGCTTGCGCGTTTGCGGCTCGAACTGGCGGGCGTTGCGCCGCAGCACGTCCACGGCGGAACGCATTGTACGGTTACGGAGGCTGAGCGTTTCTTTTCGTATCGGCGCGAAAGGACAACCGGGCGTATGGCCGCCATGATCTGGCTTGCCAACTGAACTTTTCACCCGGCCAGCGCGCGCTTAGAAGTGCGCATTTCTTGCTCGCCATTGAGGCGTTATCGCGACTTATATGTTGCGCAACATAATTCATTGTCCGGACCGTTGATTACATCGGGAAAACGATGATGAAAAAAATATCGCACTGCGTCAAAATCAAGGTGACGCATTGACACGCCTTGCACCGTGGAGCAAGAATGTTTCACAAAAGCGCATGGCGTAAGCAAAGTCAAATCATCGCGGTCGGGCGTTCGTCGGGCGTTTGAACCTCCGGCACCTCACTCGCGATGGATCCGACGCGGCTCCACGTCACGCCTCTATCAGCAACTCAGTCTTTCGGGACGCTTAGGTCAAACGCGGATATGGCTGCCTCCAAATCTTCTTCCTCATCTTCATCGGGTTCGTCGCGTCCTTCGGGTAAGGCCGGGGCTGCGGATACAGCAGCGAGCACGCCGTCCGGCGTGCCAGGTGCGGACCCCGCCGCCATGCAAAAGATGTTCGAGCAATGGCTCAACACATGGCGTTCAGTCGCCGATCCTTCGTCGTGGCAAAAGCTCTCGGCACAAGCCAATGCGGGGTCATCGGGCGCGCCGGGTGCGAATCCGTTTGCGGCTTTCGGCGCCATCCCTGGCTTTGCGGGTTTTCCCGGCGGTAACGGCAACATTCAATCCATGTTTGCGTCGATGCCCGGTATGCCGGCCATGCCGAAGATTCCGACGGCCGCGATTGCGCCGCAACGCCTGCAGGAATTGCAGGCGAGTTTCTCGCGCGACGCCACGGAACTGATGAAGCAGGCGGGCGCGCAAAGCATCGATTTGTCGACATTGAAAGACCGGCGTTTCAGCGGCGCCGCCTGGCAAGCCACACCGGGTTTTGCGTTCGCGGCCGCGTGGTACGTGCTCAACGCGCGTTATCTGCAGGAACTTGCGGAAGCGGTCGAGGGCGACGCCAAGACGCGCGAGCGCATTCGCTTCGCCGTGCAGCAATGGGCGGCGGCAGCATCGCCGAGTAATTACATTGCGTTGAATCCGGATGCGCAGAAGGCGTTGATCGAAAGCCGCGGCGAGAGCCTGCAGAAAGGCATGATGAATCTGCTCGCGGACATGCAGCGCGGCAAGATTCAGCAAAGCGATGAATCGGGCTTCGTGGTCGGCAAGAACATCGCGACCACCCAGGGTTCGGTCGTGTTCGAGAACGACCTGCTGCAATTGATCCAGTACACGCCGCATACCGCGACGGTGCGCGAGCGGCCGCTCCTGATCGTGCCGCCTTGCATCAACAAGTTTTATATCCTCGATCTGCAGCCCGAAGGTTCGCTCGTCGGCCACGCGCTCGATGCCGGTCATCAGGTTTTCATGATCTCGTGGCGCAATGCGGATGCATCGATTGCTCACAAGACGTGGGACGATTACATCGACGAGGGCGTGCTTACGCCTATCGATGTGGTGAAGCAGATCAGCGGACGCGAGCAGATCAACACGCTCGGCTTCTGCGTGGGCGGCACCATGCTCGCGACGGCCTTGGCCGTGCTGGCCGCGCGCGGGGAACATCCGGCGGCATCGATGACCTTGCTCACCGCCATGCTCGATTTCTCGGATACGGGCGTGCTGGATGTTTTTATCGATGAACAGCATGTGAAGATGCGCGAACAGACCATCGGCGGAAAAGACGGTACGCCGGCGGGCCTGATGCGCGGAGTGGAGTTCGCGAACACGTTCTCGTATCTGCGCCCGAACGACCTGGTGTGGAACTACGTGGTCGACAACTACCTCAAGGGACGCACGCCGCAAGCGTTCGATCTGCTTTACTGGAACAGCGACTCCACCAATCTTCCCGGGCCGATGTTCGTCTGGTATCTGCGCAACACGTATCTGGAAAACCGCCTGCGCAATCCCGGCGAGTTGACCGCCTGCGGCGAACCGGTGGATTTGTCGCTGATCGACGTGCCCACGTTCCTGTATGGCTCGCGCGAGGATCACATCGTGCCGTGGACGGCGGCCTACGCATCGGCGCCGTTGCTCACCGGCCCGCAGACGTTCGTGCTCGGCGCATCTGGGCATATTGCGGGCGTGATCAATCCGCCGTCGAAAAACAAGCGCAGCTTCTGGAAGCTGGACACGACCGATAAAACCCTTCCCGAGAACCCGGACGACTGGCTTGAGGGCGCGACCGAGCATCCGGGAAGCTGGTGGACGACCTGGACCGCCTGGCTCGATGGTCACGGCGGCAAGAAAGTGAATCCGAAGCCGGAACTGGGGTCAGCGGATTTCGCGGTGATCGAGCCCGCGCCGGGACGCTACGTCCTGCAGCGGGACCAGTGACCGGCATGCGGACCAGACCTGATTGCATTTCAACTGCGACAGGTCAACAGTAGGCGGGTAATTACGCATGACGCGAACGTTCTCCGGGGCGTCGCGTGCATCGTCAGACAGAGAGGCAAGCGGGCTTCCCGAAGCGGGCTACCACTTTCGATTATCAAAGGAAACGGAAAATGACAGACGTAGTGATCGTATCGGCTGCACGGACGGCAGTCGGCAAATTCGGCGGGTCGCTGGCGAAGATCGCCGCGCCTGATCTCGGTGCAATCGTGCTGCGCGCGGTGCTGGAGCGCGCGAACCTGAAGCCCGAGCAGATCAGCGAAGTGATCCTCGGCCAGGTGCTTACGGCCGGCTCCGGCCAGAATCCAGCGCGTCAGGCGCTGATCAAGGCGGGCTTCCCGAATTCGGTTCCGGGCATGACCATCAACAAGGTGTGCGGCTCGGGCCTGAAGGCCGTGATGCTCGCGGCAAACGCGATCATTGCCGGCGATGCCGACATCGTGGTCGCAGGCGGACAGGAGAACATGAGCGCGGCGCCGCACGTGCTGCCGGGTTCGCGCGATGGTTTTCGCATGGGCGACGCCAAGCTGATCGATTCGATGATCGTCGACGGCCTGTGGGATGCGTTCAACTCCATCCACATGGGTGTGACCGCAGAAAATGTCGCGAAGGAATACGGCATCTCGCGCGCGGACCAGGACGCGTTCGCTGCGTTGTCGCAGAACAAGGCGGAAGCGGCCCAGAAGTCCGGCCGTTTCGACGATGAAATCGTGCCCGTCGAGATTCCCCAGCGCAAGGGCGACCCCGTGCGTTTTGCTACCGACGAATTCGTGCGCCACGGCGTGACGGCCGAGTCGCTTGCATCGCTGAAACCGGCGTTTTCGAAGGAAGGCACGGTGACGGCGGCGAATGCGTCCGGCCTGAACGACGGCGCTGCAGCCGTGATCGTGATGTCCGCGAAAAAAGCCGACGCGCTCGGCCTCACGCCGCTCGCGCGCATCAAGGCGTACGCGAATGCGGGCGTCGATCCCAAGATCATGGGCATGGGTCCGGTGCCGGCATCGAAGCGGTGCCTGGAACGCGCGGGCTGGTCTGCAGGCGATCTCGACCTGATGGAAATCAACGAAGCGTTCGCTGCGCAGGCGCTCGCGGTGCATCAGCAGATGGGCTGGGATACATCGAAAGTGAACGTGAACGGCGGGGCAATCGCGATCGGCCATCCGATTGGTGCGTCCGGCGCGCGGATCCTGGTCACGCTGCTGCACGAAATGCAGAAACGGGATGCAAAGAAAGGGCTGGCGTCGCTGTGTATCGGCGGCGGCATGGGCGTGGCGCTTGCACTCGAGCGCCCGTAGGGAGGCCGTGCGAGCGGGCACGGTGCGCTGTACCAGCGCGCATAACGATAAACGGAGCGAGCAATGACTAAACGAGTAGCGTATGTAACGGGCGGTATGGGTGGCATTGGCACGAGCATCTGCCAGCGGTTGCACAAGGACGGCTACACGGTCGTCGCGGGTTGCGGACCGAATTCGCCGCGCCGGGTCAAGTGGCTCGAGGAACAGAAGGCGCTCGGGTACGAGTTCATCGCGTCGGAAGGCAACGTGGGCGACTGGGAGTCGACCAAGAATGCGTTCGACAAGGTCAAGGCCGAAGTCGGCGAGATCGACATCCTCGTGAACAACGCCGGCATCACGCGCGACGTGGTGTTCCGCAAGATGACGCATGAGGACTGGACCGCGGTTATCGATACCAACTTGACGAGTCTTTTCAACGTGACCAAGCAGGTGATCGACGGCATGGTCGAGCGCGGCTTCGGGCGCATCATCAATATTTCATCGGTGAACGGCCAGAAAGGGCAGTTTGGCCAGACGAACTATTCGACGGCGAAGGCCGGCATTCACGGCTTCACGATGGCGCTCGCGCAGGAAGTGGCGACCAAGGGCGTGACGGTCAATACCATTTCGCCGGGCTACATTGGCACGGACATGGTTAAGTCGATCCGCCCGGACGTGCTCGAAAAAATCGTCGCGACCATTCCGGTCCGCCGGCTCGGGCGGCCTGAGGAAATCGGGTCGATCGTGGCGTGGCTGGCATCGGAGGAATCGGGTTTCTCGACCGGCGCCGACTTCTCGCTGAACGGCGGCCTGCACATGGGTTGAGGGCGCGAGGCACTGCGCGCGACAGAACGTGGAGACCTTGCGCGCCGTGCCGCGAATGGCTTGACCTTCCGACCCCGGCGCCCACTACGAACCGGCGGCTTCCCGGCGCTCAAAGCGCATGAAGTCCGCCGGCACAGTTTGAGTTTTGCGTTTAAAGGCGTTACATGACCACTACAAAGAAATCCGCTGAACGGCTCATAAAAAAATATCCGAATCGCCGGCTCTACGATACCGAAACCAGCACCTACATCACGCTCTCCGACGTCAAGCAGCTCGTGCTCGACCAGGAAGAGTTCAAGGTGATGGACGCCAAGTCGTCCGAGGACCTGACGCGCAGCATCTTGCTGCAGATCATCCTGGAGGAGGAGAGCGGCGGGCTGCCGATGTTTTCATCGGTCATGCTTTCGCAGATCATCCGTTTCTACGGCAACGCCATGCAGGGAATGATGGGCACGTACCTGGAGAAGAATATCCAGGCGTTCATCGATATCCAGCACAAGCTCACCGATCAGTCGAAGGGCTTGATCGATGGCGGGAACGGGACGCAACTGAACCCGGAAGTGTGGTCACAGTTCATGAACATGCAGGCGCCGATGATGCAGGGGATGATGACGAGCTATATCGAGCAGTCGAAGAACATGTTCGTGCAGATGCAGGAGCAGATGCAAAGCCAGGCGAAATCGATGTTCAGCACGTTTCCGTTTCCGAATCCGCCGGGCGCGAGTGGGACGGGGGAGAAGAAGTAACAGAACCCGACCGGTTGACGCCGTCCGTGAGCCATTCCTGGCTCACAGTACAATGACGGTTTGCGGTGCGGCGCCTGGGCGAACAGTCGCCTTGTGACGACAGCCGCGCCGGGTCTTTCCCTTCCAAGCGTCTTCTGTCCTGCTTTTCCAGCGGTGACGCCAGCGACAGCGCGCGCTGCCCGGCTGGTCAGCTTCGTTCCAGGCCGGCTTGCCGCAAGCCATACGTCACTTACAACACCAGAGTAAAAAATGTCCCTGATCGCTAATCCCGCTGTGCCCAAGGTGGGGTTGAGTTCACTTGGACGCCTGTAAAATTCGCAGACGCTGCTCAGGCGAGGCTTTCGCATGAGCCGGCTGCTTCTTGCGCCCATGGAAGGGCTCGCAGACTACGTGCTGCGCGATGTGCTGACCAGCACCGGCGGATTCGACGGCTGCGTATCCGAATTCATCAGGGTAACGGGGTCGGTGCTTCCCCGGGGTGTCTACGAGAGAGAGACGCCTGAAGTCCTCCACGGAGGCCGAACACCCAACGGCACGCCGATGGTGATCCAGTTGCTCGGCAGCGATCCTGAATGGATGGCGTTGAATGCGGCTACGGCGGCCAGTCTGTCGCCTTATGGCATCGATCTGAACTTCGGCTGTCCCGCAAAGATCGTCAACCGGCACGGTGGCGGCGCGATGCTGCTGGCGCACCCTGAACAGTTGCACCGGATTGTTTCGTCCGTTCGTGCAGCAGTCCCTCGCAGCATTGCCGTGACGGCAAAAATGCGGCTTGGCGTATCCGATACTTCGCTCGCGATCGACTGCGCCACGGCGCTGGCGGAGGGCGGCGCTGCCTCCCTCGTGGTGCATGCCAGAACGCGGGACGATGGTTATCGGCCGCCGGCGCACTGGGAATGGATCGCGCGTATCGACGCCGCCGTGGACGTACCGGTTGTAGCCAACGGAGAAGTCTGGACCGTGGCCGACTGGGACGCATGCCGTGCGGTCAGCGGCTGCGCGGACGTGATGATCGGGCGGGGCGCCGTCTCGGACCCGTTCCTGGCTTTGCGCATCCGCGGATTGATGGACCGGACGCCTTCCGACGACGAATGGCCGGCCGTGCAGGGTCTACTCGCCGATTACCTGAGGAAACTGCAACTCCGGGTGGCATCCCGTCATGAGCACGGCCGCGTCAAGATGTGGCTCGGCTATCTCAAGCGGACCTGGCCACAGGCTGCCGAGCTGCACGCAGCGATTCGGCGCCTGCATGATGCGTATGAAATTCTTGAAGTGATCGAGCGCGCTATGGCACTCGACGATTCAACACCGGTCGTTCACTGTGCGGCCATTGGGTCGCCCGATCCGGTAAAGCCTCGCTATTTGACCGGGCGCTTCATCGCCGGCTCGGTGACGTAACGGGCTGCGGCCCCTTAGCTTTTGCGCAACGTTCCATGTGTCGCCATCGTCATTGCTGGTCGACGTTATCGACGCGCTTTGTGTACTGATTCTGCCCGTCTTCCTGAACGCCCTCATTCTTCCAGCCAAGTCGCTGGTAAAAGCCATTCGAGCGGACGTTCGGATTCCGGTCTGTGCGTAACCAGATTTCACCGCAGCCTCGAGTCGACAACCACTGTTCCGCTTCGTGCATGAGCAGGCGGCCTATTCCAATTCCTTCATATTCGGGTCGAACAAAAACCGCGAAGATCGTCGCTTCCGTCGCGTTGGCCATGGCAAATGCCACAACCCTTCCAAGGTCCTCTGCGACCCAGCCGCGACCTTCGCCGGTCAGCATGGCGGCAATTGTCTCCGGCGTGATATTCACAGACGCCAGGTCTGCGATGGACATGTGGTTCTCACGCACGCTGGTGCGAACGTCGAAAAGGGATGGCACGTCTTCGATGGTTGCGACGCGGATATGTATGGAAGCATTTTTCATGACGGTTGTTTCCTGTTCCAGTTCGGCCACTTGGTGCTTTGGGCCTTGTCGGGTCGATCGCCTCAAATTGTATGACGGGACCTTGCGACGATCGCTTATCTCGAAATAAAGTTAAGGTGTGCCGCCGTCAATCTCACCGGTTCGATCTCGTCGAACGTGCACGCGCCCGTCTGCGGGTAAAATATCGGATTGGTCTACACCGCTTGACGCGAGTTGCGGTCCCGGCCTGCCCCACATCTGGAAGTCCCGTGAAAAATCATTTAGAAACAACGGCTAAGGCTCATTCGGCGCCTAAAGTCGGCTTTGTCAGCCTCGGCTGCCCGAAGGCCTTGGTCGACTCCGAGCAAATCATCACGCAACTGCGCGCCGAAGGTTACGAGATTTCCAGCTCCTACGATGGCGCCGATCTCGTGGTGGTGAACACATGCGGTTTTATCGATGAAGCCGTGCAGGAAAGCCTCGACGCCATCGGTGAAGCGCTGCATGAAAACGGCAAAGTGATCGTGACCGGTTGTCTCGGCGCGAAAAAGAGCGCCAGCGGGACAGGCCTGATCGAGGAAGTGCATCCAAAGGTGCTGGCCGTGACCGGTCCGCACGCGACGGCCGAAGTCATGATCCACGTGCACCAGCACTTGCCCAAGCCGCACGATCCGTTCATCGATCTGGTGCCGCCGGCCGGGATCAAGCTCACGCCTCGCCATTACGCGTACCTGAAGATATCGGAAGGGTGCAATCACCGCTGCACGTTCTGCATCATCCCGTCGATGCGCGGCGACCTGATCTCGCGTCCCATCGCCGACGTGATGCTCGAAGCGGAAAACCTTTTCAAATCCGGCGTCAAGGAACTGCTCGTGATTTCGCAGGACACGAGCGCTTATGGCGTCGATGTCAAATACCGCACCGGCTTCTGGAACGGCAAGCCGGTCAAGACACGGATGACGGACCTCGTCGGTGCGCTGGGCGAACTCGCGGCGCAATATGGCGCGTGGGTCCGCCTGCATTACGTGTATCCGTATCCGAGTGTGGACGAAGTGATTCCTTTGATGGCGGAGGGACCGCTGAAAGGGCACGTGCTGCCGTACCTCGACGTTCCGTTCCAGCATGCACATCCCGAAGTGCTCAAGCGCATGAAGCGCCCGGCGAACGCCGAGAAAGTGCTCGAACGCGTGCAGAAGTGGCGCGCAATGTGCCCGGACCTGACGATCCGCAGCACGTTCATTGCGGGATTCCCGGGCGAGACGGAAGAGCAGTTCCAGACGCTGCTGGACTTCATTCGTATCGCTGATCTGGATCGGGTCGGCTGCTTCGCGTATTCGCCGGTCGAAGGCGCGACGGCGAATGATCTCGACGGCGCGCTGCCCGACGAAGTCCGCGAGGAACGCCGTGCGCGGTTCATGGAACTGGCCGAGGAATTATCGGCGGAACGCATGAAGCGCAAGGTGGGCAAGACGCTGAAAGTGCTCGTCGATGAACTCAGCGCCGAAGGCGGCGTCGGACGTACTGCGGCCGATGCGCCCGAGATCGATGGCGTGGTGTATATCGAACCGGCGAAAAAAGCGTCCAAACGATATAAAGCGGGCGACTTCGTGTCGGTAAAGATCACTGGCGCCGATGGCCACGACCTGTGGGGCGAAGTTTAACAACGGGACAAAGGAGCTTTCATGACGCAGCGTGAAGTGGTGGTGGTCAGTGGAGTACGGACTGCAATCGGCGATTTCGGCGGTGCTCTGAAGGACTTCAGCCCGACCGATCTTGGCGCACGTGTGGTGCGCGAGGTTTTATCGCGGGCGGATCTGTCCGGCGATGACGTCGGCCATGTCGTGTTCGGCAACGTGATCCAGACCGAGCCGAGGGACATGTACCTGGCGCGCGTCGCCGCGTTGAACGGCGGCGTCACGCAACACGCACCGGCGTTGACCGTCAACCGGCTGTGCGGATCGGGATTGCAGGCCATAGTTTCCGCCGCGCAATCCATCTTGCTGGGCGATACCGATATCGCCATCGGCGGCGGTGCGGAGAGCATGAGCCGGGCGCCGTATCTCGCGCCGGCCGCGCGGTTCGGCCAGCGCATGGGCGACGCCCGTCTCGTCGACATGATGCTCGGCGCGCTCCACGATCCCTTCGATTCCATTCACATGGGCGTGACCGCTGAAAACGTCGCGGCGAAGTACGGCATTTCGCGCGAGACGCAGGATGAGCTTGCGGTGGAGTCCCACGGGCGGGCGGCGCGGGCCATCGAAGGGGGCTATTTCAAGGAGCAGATCCTTGCGGTGACGCAGGCGTCGAAGAAGGGTGACATCGTCTTCGATACCGACGAACACGTCCGCATGAATGCAACGCTCGCAGACTTCTCGAAGCTCAAGCCGGTGTTCGCGAAAGAAAACGGCACGGTGACGGCGGGCAACGCATCGGGTATCAACGATGCCGCCGCTGCCGTCGTGTTGATGGAACGCAATGAGGCCGAGAAGCGCGGCCTCAGGCCGCTTGCGCGTCTGGTCTCGTATGCGCATGCGGGCGTCGATCCGAAATACATGGGCATCGGACCGGTTCCGGCCACGCGGAAGGCCTTGGAGCGCGCCGGATTGAGCGTGGCCGACCTCGATGTGATCGAAGCCAACGAAGCATTTGCGGCGCAGGCATGTGCGGTATCGAAGGAACTGGCACTCGATCCCGCGAAGGTCAATCCGAACGGCTCGGGCATTTCGCTCGGCCATCCGATTGGCGCAACGGGCGCGTTGATCACCGTGAAGGCGCTGTACGAGCTGCAGCGCACGGGCGGCCGATATGCGCTCGTGACGATGTGCATTGGCGGCGGGCAGGGTATCGCGGCAATTTTTGAACGTGTAAGTAGCAATTGAGCAGAGACCATTCGATGACGCAATTGAAAGTGGCAGCATTCGCGGCGGCAGCGCTGATGCTTGCCGGATGTAATTCAGCCATGCCGCCTGACGGATCGCGCTCGGTTTCAGCAGCGCGCGCAGCGGCCACGCCGGGCGACCTGGGCCTGCGGGCGCCGGGGACGTCGGAAGCCATCGAGACGCTGGCGTTGCCGCCGGCAAAACCCTTGACGCCCAACCCCGAATTTGCGCGGTTTCCGGTGTACGCAGGTACGCTCGGCGACCAACAGATCGAGATGAAGCTCGGCGCAAAGACGGATGAAGCGTCGGGCGTTCACGGCGAATACCGGTTCGCAGGAAGTCCGACGGTGATCGTGGTGGCGGGAGACCGCGACGGCGATACGCTCGAAATCGAAGAGTCGACCGATGGCACGCACATCACGGGCAATTGGGTCGGCAAGTTTGCCGCCGACGGCAGCGTATCCGGTGAGCGGATGAACGCCGACGATTCCAACCCGGTGCCGTTCGAGCTCAAGCCGGTCGGCGCCGGATTGCCGCCCGCCCGTGCGGCCGGTGCGAATGCGCCGCTCGCGCCGAGAGCCGCGCCGCCCGCCGCGCCGTCGCTCGAACCCGCGCCCGTGCCGCCGAACAACGCAGTGGGCGGGACGAGCAACGTGATCATCGGCGAGTGATTTGCACTTAGCCGTCCAGCGTGATACGGCGTCATCGGCTTCTCGCGATGGCGCTTTTTTCTTTTAGCCCAGACATGCAGGACATTTCCATGACCGATTCCAGCCATTCGTCGAAAGAACTTAGTTTGCAGACTCGCATCGTCCATCCCGAGGACAAGCTGACGCCCGGTTTCCAGTCGTTTTCGGTGCCGGTCGCGCGTGCGTCGACGGTCGTGTTTCCGGATCTCGCCACCATGCGCGCCCTCGTCTGGCACGACGACAGCCAGTGGCGCTATGGCCTGCATGCCACGCCGACATCGCTTGCATTGGCGCAACGCCTCGCCGCGATCGAAGGCGGTCAGCATGCGTTGCTGGCACCGTCGGGGTTATCGTCGATATCGAATGTGTATTTCGCGCTCGTCAAATCCGGCGATCACGTGCTGATTCCGGACAACGCGTATTCGCCCAATCGCGAACACGCCGACTGGCTCGCCAAGGATTTCGGGCTCGAAGTGACGTATTACGATCCGCTGATCGGTGCGGGTATCGACGCATTGATCCAGCCGAACACCAGGCTGATCTGGCTGGAAGCACCGGGCTCGGTGACCATGGAAGTGCAGGACGTGCCGGCCATTACGAAGGTTGCGCGCGCACATGAGGTGTTGACTGCTATCGACAACACCTACTCCGCCGGCCTCGCGTTCAAGCCGTTCGAACACGGCGTCGACATCTCGGTGCAGGCGCTGACGAAGTACCAGTCGGGCGGGAGCGACATTTTGATGGGCGCGATCATCACCGTCGATAAATCCCTCCACGCCCGGATCAAAGCCGCGCGGATGCGCATGGGGATCGGTGTGTCGTCAGACGATTGTTCGCTGGTGTTGCGCAGCTTGCCGAGCATGAAAATCCGCTTCGAAGCGCATGACCGGACGGCGCTTTCATTGGCGCGCTGGCTGAAGACACGCCCGGAAATCGCGGCGGTGCTGCATCCGGCGCTGCCGGATTGTCCGGGCCATGAGTTCTTCGAGCGCGATTTTACGGGCGCGGGCGGCCTGTTTTCCATGGTCTTCGATAAGCGCTACAGCCCGGCGCAAATCGATACCTTCGTTGAAGCGCTGGCAAACTTCGCGATTGGCTGGAGCTGGGGCGGCGCGAACAGCCTCGCCATGCCGTACAACATCAAGTCGATGCGCACCGCCGGCGCGTGGCCGCATGAGGGCGTGCTGGTGCGTTTGTATATCGGGCTGGAGGAGGAGGCCGATCTGCGCGCGGATCTGGAGAGCGCGCTGGACGGCCTGGGCGACTGAGAACAACCAACGGCGGCGTTCAGAAGAGTTTCAACAGGCCATCGAGTCCCACGAAATTGAGCGCGAGCGTCGCTGATTCCCGGACCACCGGCTTTGCCCTGAACGCCACCGACAACCCCGCTTCCGCCATCATCTTCAGGTCGTTCGACCCGTCACCCATCGCGATGGCGCGCTTCGGATCAATCCCGAGCTGAGCGCACGTTTCACGCAACGTGCGGGCTTTCACTTCGGCGTTGACGATCTCGCCGGTCACCTTGCCAGTCAGCTTCCCATCGATAATTTCAAGCGTGTTCGCGCGCGAAAAATCCAGGCCGAGGCGTGCTTTCAATTTTCCGGTGAAGAACGTGAAACCGCCGGACACCAGGAGCGTTTTCAGGCCGGCGGCGCGGGCGCCCGCGAGCATGACTTCCGCGCCCGGCGACAAGCGCAGGCGCTCCTCGTACACGCGCTCCAGCGCGTTTGCATCGAGTCCTTTCAGCAGCGCGACGCGCCGTGTCAGGCTCTCGTTGAAGTCCTTGATTTCGCCGCGCATCGACGCTTCCGTGATCGCCGCGACCTCCGCTTTCAGCCCGCAGAAGTCGGCGATTTCATCGATACATTCAATCGTGATCAGCGTCGAATCCATGTCCATTGCAACCAGGCCGAAGTCGGCAAGCCGCGCGTCCGGTGCCACGAACGCGTAATCCAGCCGATGTGTGCCGCAATAGGCATCGATGTCCGGACGCTGCAGCGGATCAGCGCCGCTCAACCGCAACACCGTGCCGTCAGCGGCCGCGCGCTCCGTTTGCCGCGAACGGGCGAGGGCGGCGAGCGGTTTCAGATGGGTATCGGCGATCGGTTCCAGGCTTTGGATGACGAGATTCATGGCGGGAGGGAATATTAAGCGGCGAAAGACCGTCATTGTAATGGTCCCGACCGATGGCGAACGCACGCGCCACGCCGCTATCATGAACGTCAGATGACATAACGGAGACCCGCATGACCCCGACCGACCACGCACGCGCCTTCGACCTGCGCCAGCTCGACGCCGCGTTCTACGCCGATCCCTATCCGGTCTACGATGCGTTGCGCGCCACCGAGCCGATCAAGAGAATGCCGGACGGTTCGCTCTTTCTCACACGATACAAAGACGTGCAGGCGGTATATCGCGATCCGAAGACCTTCAGTTCGGACAAGACCGTAGAGTTCGGCCCGAAGTACGGCGCCGACAGTCCCCTTTTCGCACATCACACGACCAGCCTCGTCTTCAACGATCCGCCGCGGCATACCCGGGTGCGCAAGCTCATTGCGGGCGCGCTGACGGCACGCGCCATCGCCGCGATGGAACCCGGCCTCGTTAGGCTTGTCGATGCTCTGCTCGATCAGGCCGCCGAGCGTGGCGAGATCGATTTGATCGGCGAGTTTGCATCGGCGATTCCGGTTGAAGTGATCGGCAATCTGCTCGATGTCCCGCACGACGAACGCGCGCCGCTGCGCGACTGGTCCCTCGCGATTCTCGGCGCGCTGGAGCCGGCGCTCACCGTGGAGCAGCACGAGAAGGGCAATCGCGCGGTGACGGAGTTCATCGATTATCTGGTGACGCTGGTGGCACGCCGCCGGAGAAATCCCGGCGATCCGCAGCACGATGTGTTGACGCGTCTCATCCAAAGTGAATCCGACGGCGAAACGCTCGACGAAGCCGAATTGCTGCATAACTGCATCTTCATCTTGAACGCGGGCCACGAGACGACCACGAATCTGATCGGCAACGGCATTGTCCTGCTGGCACAGTGGCCGGAGCAACGCTCGCGGCTGCGGGCCCGGCCGGAGCTGATTGAAAGCGCGATTGAGGAATGCCTGCGGTACGAAAGTTCGAATCAGCTCGGCAACCGGATAGCAACGGCGGATACGCAGATCGCGGACATTGAAGTACCGCGCGGGACGCCGGTAACCTTGTGCATTGGTGCGGCGAATCGCGACCCGGAGCAATTCGATCATGCCGAAACATTCGATATCACCCGTGAGCCGAACCGCCACCTTGCGTTCGGATTCGGCATTCACCAGTGCGCGGGTTTGTCGCTCGCGCGTCTTGAGGCCCGAATCGCGATCGGACGATTCGTGGCGCGCTTTCCGGCGTATCGGCTGAGTGGCGACCCAACACGAGCCGCGCGTGCTCGCTTTCGCGGGTTTGTGGAAGCGCCGGTTCTGGTTGAATGACGGACTTGCTGCAGCTTCAACGCATCAGACCGTGCGACATGGCGTAATGGCGCAACGCGGCGTTCATGCGTGTTTGCCAGCCGTCGCCTTGTGCCTTGTACGCATGGACCACATCCGGATCGATCCGCAACTTGACGGGCAGTTTAGGGTTCTCGAGCTTGGGCCGACCGCGCGGACGCAGTAATTCCTGCGCGCGTTCCTGGCCATAAAGCTCCGGCAAGACCTCCGAGGCCGGACGCGCGCGGGCGAATTCGGTATCACCCCATTCTGGATTGTCTTCCGGCGCCAGATCCTTAACTTCTTTGATTTGCTTGTTCATATCTGTTTATCTCGCGAGAATTTGCTTTACGCAGGCTGATCACGTGCATCTTCGCGCCGCGCGGAGCAAAAACCAGCATGTGCAACCTGCCTTCAATTAAGCCAAGCACCTGGAAGCGCCGCTCCTCGTAAAGCTTCCTGATATCTTCGACAACCAGCGCCGTTGTCATATCCAGGTCGCGGACCGCCTCGAAAGACAGGCCACGCTCCCGAATGTTCGTCTCGCTTTTCAGTACGTTGTACGAGATTGGCATTAATAATGTACCCCCAAAAATCTGGATATGCAAGCTTTTAATGTACACCCACGAACTATGGATCGCGCCGGTCTAAAGGCCGTATCGATGTCTCGTTAGCAATAATCTGAGGGCTAAAAATTATTTAAAATCGGAAAACTCTTATTCCCATTTCTTTGAGATGAACTTTGGCCTAGTCCTATACGTGTTGGCCTAGAAGGTCACTTTCGTTTATCGATCTTCGCGATTCGGAAGAAGATTTTTTAGCGATTACCGTATTTTTCCGCAAAGGTGGAAGTCCATAAGATGGACCCACACTCCGAAGGACGAGGTCGAAGAGTCGCCGCGCTTGCGCAGCTGGGATGCGGTGGGTACGGTGAAGGCGGTCGGTCCGGACATCACGCTTGGTCAAGATGGGCGACGCGGTCGTCTATGCGGGGAGCATCACGCGGCCGGAATTGGCGAAATGGGCAACGAGCTGGGCGCCGATCACAACGTGGATCACTTCGGCGACATGCCGAAGCGCCCGTGATCTCCGCAAGATCAACGCAGCGAACTTGCGCGAGGCGCATCGCCTTCTGGACGAAAGGCGTGCGATCGGGAAGGTGGTGACGACGGGGTTCTGATTCTCCGCTTGTTCGGCATTCATCGGTGCGCAGGCTTGTCGCCCTCGCCCCGTAAGGCGAGCGGGCGACTATTGTGTTGCCGCCTATACGCCGTATCGGCTGGCCGACGCCGCAACACGAGACGCGCGTGCTCGCTTTCGTGGGTCTGCGGAAGCGCCGCTCGCGCCTCGCGTGGCCAACAACGCGCAGCGCATAGCGTCGTCAAGCACCTGGCCTCGAGATGAGTTCCCGTCGCATTTGAGCAATGACGCTCGACCAGTCTCGACCCGGCCGGGGCTGACGGAAGAGCCGGGCGCTTGGATACAAGGCTGACGTTTCACTTTTTGTCATCCAGCGCCAGTCAGTTCCGAAGTGAGGCAACATGATCCAGACCGGCTTGCCCAGGGCCCCCGCGAGATGGGCGACCGCGGTATCGACCGTGATAATCAAATCGAGCTGGTTGATTAGTGCCGCTGTATTTGCAAAGTCGTGGAGCTCACCGCTCAGATCGACAAGTTCTCCCCGACCGTCTGCCTCACGCGCATCACTTTCACCTTCGCCTTTTTGCAAACTGAAGAAATGAACTGCTTTGATTGAGCTCAATTCCAACAAGAGTTTGAAGTCGACCAGCGACGCTGAACGATTGATATCGTTCTTTAACTGCTTGCTTCCTTTCCAGACCAATCCAATTTTAAGCAGCATATCGCTTTGTGGAATGACGCCGGTTCTTATGGTTGGCGCGCGCAGATATGGATTAACGGTTTCCGGAATTGTGCTGACTGCCGTATGAAAACGGTACGGCAGACTCATTGAGAGCACCCAATAGTCGTGACGATTTACCGACATGCCAGGAGATAACGGAAGAAAATCAACCTCTCCAATGCTCGCGAACAGGCTAACCAGCGTGGGCTTGCAGGCCCACGTAACCTTGCTTGCGCCGGCCGCGGCGAGCGAAGCTGCGTAACGGACCGTCTGGATTTCGTCGCCCAGCCCTTGTTCGCCAATGACCAGAATCGATTTGCCGACTAGGTTTTCCCCGCGCCATGGTGGAAACGGCAACTCTGGCGCATTGACTGGACGGGCATCCCACCGCTTTGAAAATCGGGCTTCATGCAAGGGCCATCCTTCGTCGAAGCGACCTTGTGCAAGCAGATTGACGGACAGGTTGTAACTTACCCAGTCGGCTGATTCGTCAATCTCAAGCGCGCGCCGATACCACTTTTCCGCATCAGCCAGGTCCGATAAACAGCTTTTGATCAATCCAATATGGCCTAGTGTTGTCACGTCTGTCTTGTTGCGTGCAAACGCCTTGCGGAACAGCTTTTCAGCGGCTTCAATATCACCCTGATCCAGCGTCAATCGACCAAGGTTATTTAATAATCCGACGTCGTTCGGCGTGATTTTTAGCGCCGCCTCGAAGTGGGCACGTGCTTCGGCTGACCTCTTCAACTGGGCTAGCAAGACGCCATAGTTGGTCAATGCCGCAATTGATTGCTTGTTAATTTCCAGGATTGCTTTGTACTGTTCTTCAGCTAACGCATAGTCACCGCGCTGGTGCGCTGTAAAAGCAGCGTGAAGCGTGTTTTGTTCGTCTTGCATAATTCAAGTTTAAATCAAAAAATTGATTAATTAATTTAACAAATCACGCGCTCAATAAATATAGAGAACGATGCTACCACGGCTGATTTATCGAAGGTTCTTAAAAAAACGAATGAATTGAGATAATCGGGCGGGTTGACAGGAGAAATGTAAATTGCAGCTTCGCTGGCCGCTTTATCCCCGCAGGAACGGGCGTCTGCCCCTGAAAGAGCTCGTTCCAGGTAACTCTTGCGGGCGAATTTTCGTCTTTTAAGCGAAGATGTTTTATCGATTGCTGGGTTCTTTGTGAAGCCGAAAGCCCCTAGGATCGGGTTCACACCTTGCAGCCTGAAGCTGGAAACCTTCGAAGGAACTAATCTATGAAAGCCATTGCCCTGACCCGTTACCTGCCGATTTCCAACCCCGAATCGCTAATGGACGTCGAAATCGACAAACCCGCGCCAACTGGACGCGACCTGCTGGTAAAGGTCGAAGCGATCGGCGTGAATCCTGTCGATACTAAAGTCCGCGCGCCGAAGGACAAGGTCGAAGAGTCGCCGCGCGTGCTCGGCTGGGATGCAGCGGGCACAGTCGAGGCGGTCGGCCCGGACGTCACGCTGTTCAAAGTGGGCGACCCTGTGTTTTACGCGGGCAGCATTACGCGGCCGGGTACGAACAGCGAGTTTCATCTCGTCGATGAACGCATCGTCGGCAAGAAACCGGCATCGCTTGATTTTTCGCATGCCGCCGCGTTGCCGCTCACCACGATCACCGCCTGGGAAGCGTTGTTCGACCGGCTGGGGGTATCGGCGGAAGGGAAGGACGCGGGCAAGTCGGTGCTGGTCGTGGGCGGCGCGGGCGGTGTGGGTTCCATCGGGATTCAGCTCGCGAAGAAAGTGGCGAAGCTGAGGGTGATCGCGACCGCGTCGCGGCCGGAATCGGCGAAATGGGCGACCGAGCTGGGCGCGGATCATATAGTCGATCACTTCGGCGACATGCCGAAGCAACTGAAGGACGCGGGTTTTGAGCAGGTCGATTACGTGCTGATCTTCAACGATACCGACAAGCATTTCCCCGCGGCTGCCGAGGTCATCGCCCCGCAAGGCGGGATTTGCACGATCGTCGAAAACAGCATGCCGATTGCGGTCGAATTGCTGAAGGCGATGAGTGCCGCGTTCCATTGGGAATTCATGTTCACGCGCGCTATGTTCGGCACGCCCGACATGATCGAACAGCACAAACTGCTCACCGAAGTGGCGCGACTGATCGACGCAGGCACGATCAAGACGACGCTGGGCCGTGATCTCGGCAAGATCAACGCAGCGAACTTGCGCGAGGCGCATCGCCTTCTGGAAGAAGGGCGTGCGATCGGCAAGCTGGTGATGACAGGGTTCTGATTCGCCGTCTGAACTGATCTGCCATTGCGTTGCACGCTGCGCGCGCCGCGGGTTTCCCATGAGAAGCCCGCGGCGCGCGTCGCGCTAGACTGGACGCGCCTCGCGCGCGGTCCGAGCCTCCTCGGCGCCGTCGTGTTCATCTCGCGTGACGGTGCAAACGGAGGGCAACGCATGATCGATCGTTCGGGTTTCGCTCAGTTTTGCCGGCCTGCGGGTACGGCATTCGCGCTGTGCTTTTGTATGGTGTCGGCGCATGCAACGCCCGGCATCAAGGTGATGTCCGAAGTCGCCAACGACGGCCCGATCAAATACACGGTCAAGATGGCGTCCAAGGCGTGGGGTAACGAACAGGAAACACGCACGATCCGCTCCGGCCAGACCGATGACTTCACCTGGCAGAGCAAACCTCCCGGCGGCGCGCAAAACGTGCCGGACGCCTGTCCGGACGTGGGTTCCATCCGCAACGCCAGCGGCGTCACGGTGCGCCAGGTGAAGATCCGCTTTGCGGCGGTGATTGCGAGCAACGGTGACGCCGATGTCCAGATGAATTTCCAGGGCCACACGCCGCGTGCCGCGACGGCGGTTACTGTAGCCGGCAAAAAACTGCAATGTCCCACCGATAATTCCTTTAGCCAGATGACACATTTCACGATGCCGACCGGTGGCGCCGAAAAATCGGTGACGCTCAGCGACGGTACGAAGCTCACCGTGAGCGCAAGCCGCAAGTAAAACCACGGCGCCACGGCGCTTTCCCATCTGGCACGTTTTCTGCGGAGCGTTGACGGTCCGCGCCCGCTGGCGCGGGCCAACACCGTCAACCGCAACGTCGATAAACCGCTCGTCGGAAGGTCAAGCACGATGCCACACATGATCTGGAAAGGCGCGATCAGCTTCGGGCTGGTCCACGTCCCCGTGCAACTCTACCCGGCCACGCAGTCGGAGAAAGTGGGCTTCAACCTGCTCGATAAACGCTCGATGGATCCCATCGGCTACAAGCAGTTCAACAAGAACACCGGCAAGGACGTGACGCGCGACAACATCGTGCGCGGTTTCGAGTACGAGAAGGGCAAATACGTCGTGATGAGCGATGCCGAAATCCGCTCGGCCAATCCAGAATCGACGCAAACCGTCGATATTCTCGCGTTCGTCGAAGCGCCCGACATCTCGTTTCTGTCGCTGGACACCCCGTATTACCTTGCGCCCGACCGCAAGGGCGAAAAGGTCTACGCGCTTTTGCGCGACGCGCTGAAACAATCGGGGAAGGTCGGTATCGCGAGCGTGGTGCTGCATAACAAGCAGCATCTGGCCGCGCTGATTCCGGTTGGTCCGGCTCTCGCGCTCAACACCTTGCGCTGGGCCGACGAAGTGCGCGATTTCGACCAGTTCAAGCTACCCGATGAAGACCCGAAGAAAGCCGGCGTCACGCCGAAAGAACTGGAGATGGCGCAGCGCCTGATAGACGACATGAGCGATTCGTGGAATCCGCACGATTACCACGATACGTTCCGCGAAGACATCATGGCGCTCGTCGAAAAGAAGGTGAAGGAAGGGCACACGGAGGAAGTGTCCGAGGTCGAGGAAGGCAAGCCGCGGAAGTCATCGGCGGAGATTCTGGATTTGTCGGAGTTGCTTAAACGCAGCCTGAAGAAGGGCAAGCCCGCGGCGAAGCGCGGCGCCAAAGCGGCCGCTGACCAAGGCGACGACGCGGCTGACACCGAAGAACCGGCCGCCGCCACGAAACCGGCGCGCAAGACGGCTACGCGCCGCAAGCGCGCTTAAAGCACGCAACCGTCAAGCGGACCCGCCGATGGCTGGAAAACTCGAAACCTATCAGCGCATGCGGCGTTTCAACCAGACGCCGGAACCTTCCGGCGACGCTGCTGAAAAAGCTAAAGCCCGACGCGCATCGAAAAAGGCGCAGGCGAGCGAGCTTTCGTTCGTCATTCAGGAGCACGACGCACGCCGGCTTCACTACGACTTCCGGCTCGAACTCGACGGCACGCTGAAGTCGTGGGCCGTGCCGAAGGGGCCGAGCCTGGATCCATCGGTTAAACGGCTTGCCGTGCATGTCGAGGACCATCCGATCGATTACGGTTCGTTCGAAGGCGCGATCCCCGAAGGCAATTACGGCGCGGGCAGCGTAATCGTCTGGGATCGCGGGACGTGGGAGCCGCAAAGCGGGAGTATCGATGAAGCGCGCGCCACGTATGAAAAGGGCAAGCTCAAGTTCGTGCTTCATGGCGACAAGCTGCAGGGCGGCTGGACGCTCGTGCGCAGCCATATGCGCGGCAATGGCGACAAAGAACAGTGGTTGCTGATCAAGGAACGCGACGACGAAGCCCGCAACGAAGCCGACTACGACGTTTTGCTCAAGAAGCCCGGCAGTGTGATGAGCGATTCGCTTGGCGCGCGCACGAAAAGCGGTGAGGTGCGCGAGCGCGCCGAGCGCAAGAGCGCAGCGAAGACGACGAAAGCGGCGCCATCCCCAAAGCGGCCTGCCGTCAAGGACAAGGGAACGAGTCCCGAGCGGCCGCGGCCGGACATCGTCGCGAACCGCAGCGCTGAATCGCTGCGCACCCTCGCCGATAACCCCGCCATCCAGGACGCGGTCAAGGCGAAACTCCCCGCCACCATGAAACCGCAACTTGCGACGCTCGTGGACGCGTCGCCTTCGAGCGATGACTGGACGTACGAGATCAAGTTCGATGGATATCGGATCATGATCCGCATAGACCGCGAGGGCGGTGCAAAGCCAAAGGCAGCGCAAGCGCAATTCTTTACGCGCAACGGCCACGACTGGACCGACAAGTTCAGCCGTCAGGTCAAGGCGCTCGACAAGCTCGATGTACAGAACGCATGGCTTGACGGCGAAGCCGTCGTGCTGGACGACAACGATCTGCCGAATTTCCAGAAGCTGCAGAACGCCTTCGATACAAACCGTCCGCAAGACATCGCGATCTATTTCTTCGATATCCCTTTTCTGAATGGTTACGACCTGCGCAACGTGCCGCTGATCCAGCGCCGGGCGATCCTGCAAGCGCTACTGGAACCGCTGGACGACGACGTACTGCGCTTTTCGGCGGACTTCGAATTCGGCGCGGACGATCTGTTGAAAAGTGCGTGCGACATGGCGCTGGAAGGAATCATCGGCAAGCGTCGCGACAGCACTTATACGTCTGGGCGCAGCAATAGCTGGATCAAGCTGAAATGCAGGCGGCGGCAGGAGTTCGTGGTCGGCGGATACTCGGAGCCTACTGGCAGCCGTGGCGAGTTCGGCGCCTTGCTGCTTGGCGTCTACGATGCAAAAGGCAAGCTGCAATACGCTGGCCGCGTGGGCAGCGGCTTCAATGCCGGAACCCTGCGCGATATCAAGAAGCAACTCGATAAACGCGAGATTCAAAAGATGCCGTTTGCGTCGGCGCCAAAAGAGCGCAGCCGTACGCCGGTGCATTGGGTCACGCCGGAGCTCGTCGCCGAGTGCAACTTTGCCGAGTGGACGTCTGAGCGGATTGTCCGGCAGGCATCGTTCGTCAGTTTGAGAACCGATAAACCCGCGAAAGAGATCGTGAGGGAAGAGCCGAAATTGACGAAGGAGGTCGCATTGAACGACGAAAACGAAGTCGCAGCGGCGCCCGCGAAAAAATCGGCGGCGAAGTCGGTGAGCAAAACCAATGCCGTCGCCAAGAAAGCCCCAGCCAAGAAAGCCCCGCCCAAGAAAGCCGCCGCGAAAAAAACCGCCGGCGCTGAACTGGTTGCCGGCGTGAAGATCAGCCATCCGGAGCGCGTGCTCGATCCATCGACGGGTGTCAGCAAGCTCGACCTTGCCCTTTACTACGAAGCCGTGGCGCCCTGGATGCTGCCGCATCTGAAGGACCGTCCCGTGTCGCTGGTTCGAGCACCAGGGGATATCGGCGGGGAGCTGTTTTTTCAAAAGCACAGCGAAAAACTCACGATCCCGAACGTGAAACAGCATCCGGGTATCGATCCTGGACACCCGGCGCTCATCACGATAGAAAACGTCGGCGCGCTCGTCGGCGCGGCGCAGATGGGCACCATTGAAATGCACACGTGGAACGCGCTTGCGGCGAAGCTGGAGAAACCTGACCGCATGGTCTTCGACCTCGATCCCGGCGAAGGACTCGGCTGGGACCGCATGAAGGAAGCCGCGCGTCTCACGCGCGAACTGCTGGAAGAACTCGGCCTTGCCTCCTTTTGCAAGACGAGCGGCGGCAAGGGCTTGCACGTAGTCGTACCGCTCACGCCGCAAGCCGGATGGGATGAAGTGAAGGGTTTCTCGCAAGCCGTCGCGCAGCACATGGCCGGCGCGTTGCCAAAATATTTCTCGGCGAAGATGGGCAAGCAGAATCGTCAGGACAAGATCTTCGTCGATTACCTGCGCAATAACCGCGGCTCAAGCACGGTCGCCGCATACTCATTGCGCGCACGGCCGGGAATGGGGGCGTCGGTGCCGATCGGCTGGGATGAACTCGATGCCACCACGGCCGGCGATCAATGGAACATCGGCAATCTGCATGAGCGGCTGGACGAACTCGACGCCGATCCATGGGCCGAGTACTGGAAGACGAAACAACGCATCTCCGCTGCCATGAAAAAGCGGCTCGATATCAAATAAACCGCCCGGAGGTTGCAATGACGCAGCAAGGCAAGACATCCCACGACGAAGCCACGCGAGCCGGTCCGACTGACGACGGCCGCGAACTGGAAAGCAAGCGCGCGGTCGATACGGCCGCGCCGCTTCCGCATGAAACCGATGAAAGCCCGGCCTCGCAAGATGATCGCGAGCCGCGCAAGGTCGGGGAACAGGCGCATGAGGATCTGGAGCGGGGACTCGAAGATACGGATCGCCGTGGCGGCGCAGACTATCAGGAGCGGACGCAAACCGACGAGCACGCGAACACGAACAGCCCTCGCAAGCCCTGATCCGCAACACGTAATCACTGCCCGTGGTCAACAAAGCGCCTCTTGCGTAGAATGGGCGCGCGGTATCGAAAATTGACGCGACAGCGCGTGAGTCAAGCTGGTAAAGGCGCTCGCGGGAGTTCGCTGCAGTTATTCCTACCTTTTTGCAGTTGGCAAAAATTGATTTTCGGTAATCCTTGCCGATATCCTCGCGCACGCCGGCCGGCCTTGCATCGGCAACGAGGTGTCCGCTAAAAAGCTGCGGATCTCATGCATCGTCGTAATGCGACGTGGGCCAATGCGCCGCAACCCCGTGGAAAACCATGAACGGACCATGCAATACGAACTTCTGTCCCTTCTGAAGGCTGCAACCGCCGAGAGTCATACGCGGCTTGAAAACGAACTGGACCTGATGCGCCCCGAATGGCCGCGTGAAGACTATGTCGCGCTGCTCGACGGCTTTTATGGCTATGTTGCGCCGTGGGAAGACCTGGCTGCGTGGTCCGTGCCGGCGCACTTGCGCCAATTCTTTGAAGCACGTCGGAAGGCAGCGCTTCTCGAAGCTGACCTGTCGTTTCTCACCGGCGACCCCGCCCGCGCGCAAACAGCGCCTTCAGTGGACCATTTGCCTGCGATGAACACCATTGGCCGTGTGTTCGGTTCCATGTATGTCATGGAAGGCTCGACGCTCGGCGGACGTTTCATCGCGCCGCACGTGGCCAAGCTCTTCAGCCTGGATGCCGGCTTGGGCAACGCGTACTTCGACGGTTACGGCCCGCGAACCGGCAGCATGTGGAATGCGTTTCGCGAAACGGCGAGCGGTGAAGTGCCGCGTGACCAATACGATGCTGCGCTCGAGGCTGCGATTGCCACATTCGACGGACTGCACGACTGGCTCGGCGCGGTTCGCGCAGATTCGGGGGCAACGGCATGAGCAGTGGGTCCGAGCCAACGCCGGGCGTTGATGCGACAGCGCGCGCGGCGGTCAGCGACATCGCATATTCTTCTTCATTGCCTGACATGAAGGCGCGCCAGCTCGCATTAGCAGCCGGCGCTGCCAATGCGCAATGCGACGCCGAGCCCATCCATATCCCTGGTGGCATCCAGCCGCATGGCTATCTGCTGTGTCTGTCCGACACATTGACTATCCTGCAGGCGAGCGAAAATCTTGCAGTGCTTGCAAAGCGGCCTGTCGAGCAGCTACTGGGTGAACCGGTCGATGTACTGCTCGGCATGACTGCCGCAGAACAGATCGCGCATGCCGTGGCGAGCGCCGAGCTGGATGAGACGCCGCTTTACATCGGCGTGGTGGAAAACGTGCTTTATCTGCCGGCGGCATCGGCACAGGAACGACCGATTGCATCCGTCGATGGACCCGAGTTCGATATCACCATCCACCGGCATGACGGCAACCTGATCGTCGAACTCGAAATCGCGCGGCATTCGAACTCGGATGTCTTTGCATCCATGTATCCGCTCGTGCGCACCTTCACACGCAGCCTGCAGGATGTGGAGACAGTGACCGAGCTGGCGGAACTCGCCGTCCAGGAAGTGCGCCGGATGACCGGTTTTGGCCGCGTGCTTCTCTACAATTTCGACGAAGAAGGCCGCAGCCACGTGCTGGCCGAAAGCAAGGACGACAGCTACGTGTCGTTCCTGAACCAGACATTTCCCGCCTCGGATATCCCGCGTCAGGCGCGTGCGCTCTACGTCAAGCAGCGCGTGCGGCTGGTCGCGGACGTCGATGCCAAACCCGTGCGGATCGTGCCGCCGGTCAGCCCTGTCACAGGCCGCCCGCCCGACCTGACTTACACCTCGCTGCGCAGCTTCTCGCCCATTCATCTCGAATACATGCGCAACATGGGCACGTACGCGTCCATGTCGGTGTCGCTTATCGTGCGCGGCAAGCTGTGGGGCCTGATTTCCTGCCACGACCACGACGCGCAGCTCGTACCGTTCGAAGTGCGCATGGCGATCGAGCATCTTGGGCAGCTTGTGTCGCTGCAGATCGAGGCGAAGGAAGAGCGCGCCGAGGCCGCTTACCTGCAAAGCTTGCGCAGCACGATGTCACGTCTGATCGCGAGGCTTTCGGAGCACGAAGATTACCGTGTGGCCCTGGAATCGTCGCCCGACGATCTGTTGTGTTTCGCCGGCTCGCGGGGCGCGGCCATTGTCGCGGACGGCAAGGTGACGCTGATCGGTTTCACGCCCGACGCCGATACCGTGCTCGCACTCGCACAATGGCTCGAATCGAGCACGAAGGGCGTTTATGCAACCGACGCACTGCCTGAAGAGTGGCCGCGCGCATCCCGTCATATCGATACGGCAAGCGGCATTCTCGCTGTGCCCATCTCGCAGATTTTTCGCAATTACGTGATCTGGTTCCGGCCCGAAACCGCGCGCACGATCAAATGGGCGGGCGAGCCGGTCAAGCGTGTATCGAGTCAGGACGGCAGCGTAGCGCCGCGCAAGGACTTTGCGCCATGGCTCGAAATCGTGCGCAACCGGTCACTGCGCTGGCGGCCGGTGGAACTTGAAATAGCGGCTGAATTCCGTGCATCGATGCTTAACATCGTGTTGCGCCGGGCCGAAGAACTCGCGGAACTCGCAAGCGAACTGAGCCGCGCGAACAAGGAACTCGAAGCGTTTTCGTATTCCGTTTCCCACGATCTGCGCGCGCCGCTGCGCCACATTGCCGGATACGGCGACCTGCTGCGCGAGACCGAGGGCGAGACGCTATCGGAGCGCAGCAAGCGCTTTCTCACCAATATGCTGGATTCGGCGCGGCTTGCGGGCGTGCTCGTGGACGATCTGCTGACGTTTTCGCAAATGGGCCGTGCGGCGTTGCGGCCGGTACAGGTCGACCTGAATCAGCTCGTTCAGTCGGTGGTCCAGGAATTCGGCGCGGAAACCGCAAACCGGAAGGTCGAATGGATCATTCCCGAGTTGCCGAGTGTCACGGGCGACCCGGCGTTCCTGCAGATCGCGCTGCGCAACCTGTTCTCGAACGCCGTGAAATACACGCGTACGCGGGAATCGGCGAGAATCGAATTGTCGGTCAATTCGACAACCGACGAATACATCGTGAGCGTGCGGGATAACGGCGTCGGCTTCAACATGAAGTACGTGAACAAGCTGTTCGGGGTGTTCCAGCGGCTGCACCGTGCGGAGGAATTCGACGGCACCGGAATCGGGCTTGCGAACGTGCGCCGGATCATCGAGCGGCACGACGGCCGGACGTGGGCCGAAGGGCGCGAAGGCGAAGGGGCCGCGTTCCATTTCTCGCTGCCAAAGGTGTTCAGGACCGATTCCGTAGATGCCGACGGCAGGCGGCGCAAGTCTCGCGCGGCGCCGTCGTCCGGTTGAAACGCACCCAGGCAGCACCCGCTCAAAACCAGTCAATTACCAGACCATGCTGAAACCCATATTGCTTGTCGAAGACAATCCCAGCGATCTAGAACTGACGCTCGTCGCGCTCGATAAAAGCCAGCTCGCCAACGAGGTGATCGTGGCGCGCGACGGCCAGGAAGCGATCGATTATCTGCGCTGCGAGGGCGAATGGAACACGCGTAACCCGGGTAATCCGGCGGTCATACTGCTTGACCTGAAGCTGCCGAAAATCGACGGCCTGGAAGTGCTCGAGACCATTCGCGCGAGCGAGGTACTCAAGGCGATTCCCGTCGTCATGCTGACTTCGTCGCGTGAAGAACAGGACCTCGTTCGCAGCTACGCGCTTGGCGTGAACGCCTACGTGGTCAAGCCGGTCGAGTTCAATGAGTTCGTCGAGGCCATTGCGGATCTCGGGGTGTTCTGGGCCGTGCTGAACGAGCCGCCGCCCGGGTCCATGCGGGTACGCCGTCAGCCGGCTTCGGAATGAACCATAAGCACAATCTTGTCCGCCCGGCGCCTTGCTGCGCGCGCCGGTTCGCCTGAGCTCCCAGACCATGCAGCCTTTGCACCTGCTTCTCGTAGAAGACAACGCGCTCGACGCGGAACTGACCTTGAGCCAGCTGGAGCGCGCCGACTATGAGGTCGACGTACAGATTGTCTATACCGAACAGGATTTCATCGCGGCGCTGGACACCACCGAGTTCGATGTCATCCTTGCCGACTTTGTCATGCCGGTTTTCTCCGGCGTGGAAGCGCTCGCGATCGCGCGTGAACGCGTGCCGCAGACGCCATTCATTTTTGTGTCCGGCGTGCTCGGCGAGGAACATGCGGTCGACATGCTCAAGCGCGGCGCCACCGACTACGTGCTCAAGCAGCGCCTGCAGCGCTTGCCCGCGGTCGTGCGTCGTGCGCTGACGGAAAGCACCGAACGCCAGCAACGCATTGCGGTTGAACGCGCGTTGCGGGAGACGGAGACGCATTTCCGGCTGCTCGTCGATGCACTCAAGGACTACGCCGTCATCACGCTCGATCAGGAGGGCCGGATACGGACGTGGAATGCGGCATCGGAACGCATTTTGGGATTTACGGCACATGACGTGATCGGCCGCTCGGCCGAAGTGTTCTACGGTCAGGAAGATCGTGACGCCGATGTCTTTGCCGCGGAACTGGCGATCGCGCGTGCCGAAGGTAGTGGAAGCGCCGACCGGTGGTTATGGCGCAAGGACGGGCGCTCGTTTTTTGCATCGGGCGTGACAACGGCCATCCGCGCGGATAACGGCGACCTGATCGGCTATTCGACGATCATCCGCGATGTCACCGAAGAACACATGGCCGCCGACGCCCTGCGCGTTGCGAAGGAGCAGGCCGAGACCGCGAACCGCGCGAAGGACCACTTCCTCGCCGTGTTGTCGCATGAATTGCGCACGCCTTTGACGCCGATCGTGGCTGCCGTCCGGCTGCTCGAGATGCGTCATACGCTGCCGGCCGAAGCCCAGCCCACGCTCGAATTGATCCGGCGCAACGTGGAACTGGAAGCGCGCCTGATCGACGATCTGCTCGATCTGACCAGCATTGCGCGCGGCAAGTTATCGCTGAATTTTGCGAACGTGGTGCTCGAGACTTTGATGTCGAGCGCGCTCGATATGTCCGAGTCCGATCTGCGCGGCAAGGGCCTGACGCTCGAAACCACGCTGGGCGCGAGCTCGACGCTGGTTTTCGGCGATGCCGCCAGGCTGCAGCAAATCGTCTGGAACCTGATGAAGAACGCGGTGAAATTTACGCCCGCGGGTGGACATATCGCGGTGCGGACGTGGAATCCGGACACATCGACGATTGCGATTTCGGTGACCGACAGCGGCATCGGCATCAGCGCCGAAGCGTTGCCGCGCATTTTCTCGGCTTTCGAGCAAGCCGATGATTCCATCACGCGCGCGTTCGGCGGACTTGGACTGGGGCTTGCCATTGCAAGCACGCTGGCGTTGAAGCATGGCGGCACGCTGACCGCCCAGAGCGACGGACGCGACAAGGGCGCGCGCTTCACGCTGACCTTGCCGCTCGTCAAGTCCGGCGCTGAAGACGAGGCGTCGCCGAGCGCCACTCAGGACCCCGATGAAATAGTGCGGTCGCTAAAGGTGTTGCTGGTCGAGGACAACGAATACACGTCGTCGGCGATGGCGCAGGTCCTGGAAGTGCTCGGGCATCAGGTCGCCGTCGCGACGACCGTAACCGAAGCGCTGTCGTTCGCGCGATCGGATGTGTTCGATCTGCTCGTCAGCGATATCGGTTTGCCGGATGGCAGCGGGCTCGACGTCGCGCGCGCCTGGACCGAGCTGCAGCCCGGCAAGCCGTCGGTTGCGATCACGGGTTATGGCATGGACGAGGATATCCGCCGATGCCGCGAAGCCGGTTTCCTCGATCACCTGACCAAGCCGGTGAATTTTGCACGGCTCGAGTCGCTGATTCATACGTTCGCGCGGCGGCCGGGCGCTTAGTTGCCTTATCTAGCTGCCTTATTTAGCTGCCTTATTTGCTTCTGGTTTTCCTCTCGACCAGTTTCGATGCCATGAACCGGTGCTCGGCGGAAAACAATCGCCGGTACGTCATCAATACAGCGCCGACCGTTCCCAGCGCCGACGAAGCCGCGATGAAAAACATGATCACGATCTGATACCGCACCGCCTGCAACGGCGATTGTCCGGCCAGCACCTGTCCCGTCATCATCCCGGGCAGACTGACCAGGCCGACCACGGTCATCTGGTTCAACGTCGGGATCATGCCCGCGCGCACCGCCTGCCGCGCTGGACCCTGCGCCGCTTCCCAGCGCGTGGCGCCCAGTGCAAGCGACATCTCCACCACGCCGCGTCCCGAGGTCAGTTCCTCCGTCATCCGCTCGATCCCGAGCGACACGCCCGTGAGCGTATTGCCGAGGATCATCCCGAGGATTGGAATCGCGTATTGCGGTTCGTACCACGGATGAATGCGGATCACGACAAACAATCCGACAGCCGCCACGAGCCACGAACTCACCCAGATCGACATGATGCTGTCTGCCCGCTGCCCGGCATAGGTCCGCCGTCCACGATTGGATGCCGACAGTCCCGCGATCAGCGTCATTAACGCCATCAAAGGCAGGACGACATACCAGCGCGCGAACTGGAACACCCAGCCGAGCACATAGCCGATCGCCAGCAACTGCACGACGGTTCGCACCGCCGCCCACGCCAGCTTGCGTTCGAGATCGAGCTTCAACATCACCGACGACACGCCGTTCACCACGATCAGCGCGGCCGCGATGCCGATATCGAAAAGACTTAGCGTCTGGTAGCCGCTCATGCCAGGACTCCGGCAGTCATCACGAGCTGGCGTTCGCCCACGCGTTGCGCCTGGGCCGGATCGTGCGATATCCAGATGCTCGCGCGCGCGCCATGGCCTTCGGCGAACCATGCGCCGACCAGCGCTTCGATCTCCAGCGCCGAAGCAGGGTCGAGCGAAGCCGTGGGTTCATCGAGGAGAAGGATGTCCGGGTCGACCTGCAGCACGCGGATCAGCGCGGCAATCTGCGCTTCGCCGCCCGAAAGGTCGCTTGCGCGTTTGTCGAGGAAACCAGTGCTGCGGCCAGCGTGGTTCGCAAGCTCGACAACGCGCTCGCGATCGAACCGGATATCGCGATAAACCTTCAGCGAAAACGGATAGCGCAGATTGTCTTCGACGCTGCCATCGAGCATGGCGGGGCGTTGCGCGATGTAGGCCACCCGGCGTCTGTACGAAGGAATTTCGCCGCGCGCGATCGGCTGGCCGCGCCACTGGATCGTGCCGTCGTCGATGGGATCGAGCAGCGCCAACGCCCGCAAGAACACGCTTTTGCCCGATCCCGATGGCCCCGTGATTACCGCTCGCTCGCCGGCTGCAAGGGTGAAGCTGGTCGGATGAAGCAGGGTGACGCCGCGAGCTGGGTCCTGGCGCGTGAGCGCGACGGTGCGAAGCATTGGCGAATTTGCGTGTGTGGGCATCGAGCTGACGGCGGGGATTGTTGTTTGAGCGCAATCATAAGCCACCGATAAGGCATGGAAACGCCGGGCACGCGACGTGCTGACCCCGTTATTCAACAGAAAAAACGAGGATGCCGCGATGGCAATTGGCCGGAAAATCGGAAAAATAGTCGGTTGGATCATTGCGGTTCTGATCGTGCTGATCGTCGTTGCGGTGATCGTGTTCCTCACCTTCGACTGGAATCGCGCGCGGCCATGGGTTGACGACAAGGTCTCGCAAGCCATCGGCCGGGAGTTCCAGATTACCGGCGACCTGAAGGTCGGCTGGCAGCGTCCGCCCAATGAAACCGGATGGCGCCGATGGGTTCCATGGCCCTGTTTTTCCGCTGAAAAAATCACGGTCGCCAATCCGGACTGGACGAAACAAAAGTACTTTGCGACGCTCGACGAGATCGACTTTCAGGTCGAGATCCTGCCGCTGCTCGCACGCAATATCGTGATTCCATCGATCAACCTGGTGAACCCCTCGGTCGATCTCGAACGCCTGAAAGATAACCGCAATAACTGGACGTTCAAGTTCAAGCAATCCACGGAGCCGTCCACGTGGAACTTGCAGCTTCATGACATCGCGCTGAATAAAGGCAATATCGGCTACGCCGACGAAATCACGAAAGCCGATATGCAGGCAGTCGTCAATACGCTCGGCCAGATGATTCCTATCGGCGATGTGATGAAGCAGCAGGAAGCGGCGTCGCAGAAGTCATCGGCCGAACAGGTCGGCAAGAGCGGCGCGAACAAGCTCAACCAGCAAGTCGATAAAGCCGCGGCATCGGAAGCGGCGGCGGCATCGGCGGCTTCTGCCGCGGCCGCGGCCAACGCGAGCGCGCCGAATCCGGCGAGCGTCTCCGCCAGCAACAGCATCACGACCAAGAACGCGCCGAAACCGCCTGTGCCGCCTTATGGCATTGGCTGGTCGGTCAAGGGCAAGTACAACAATGTGGCAGTGTCCGGCGACGGCAAGGTGGGCGGCGTGTTCGCGTTGCAGGACGCCACGCGGCCGTTCCCGGTGCAGGCGGATGTTCGTATTGGCGACACGCATATTGCGTTTGTCGGGACGGTGACCGACCCGGCGCATCTGGGCGCGCTCGATCTGCGCCTCTGGTTGCAGGGTGTGAGTCTCGATCACCTTTATCCGATTGTTGGCGTGACGCTGCCGACCACGCCGCCGTATGCGACCGAAGGACGGCTCGTCGGCCAGTTCCGCGAGGACGGCAACGTCTTCAAGTACGAGAACTTCACCGGCCGCGTCGGCGGCAGCGACCTGAACGGCTCGCTGACGTTCGTCGGGCGCAAACCTCGGCCGTTGCTGTCGGGCGAGCTTGTATCGAACCTGCTGCAGTTCTCGGATCTGGCACCGATCATCGGCGCCGATTCCAACGCCAGCAAAGCCAAGCGCGGAGAGACGGAGAAACAGCCGTCGGCCAAGGCATTGCCTGCCGAAGAGTTCAAGACCGACCGATGGAAGGCTGTCGACGCCGACGTGAAGTTCACCGGCCGCAAGATCGTCAAGGATCCGGCGCTGCCAATTTCGGACCTCTACACGCATGTCGTGATGAAGGATGGCGTACTGTCGTTCGAGCCGCTGAAGTTCGGCGTGGCGGGCGGGACGTTGTCATCGGATATTCACCTCGATGGCAGCACGACGCCGCTCAAGGGCCGCTTCTCGACCTCGGCGCGGCATTTGAAGCTCAAGCAGCTTCTGCCGACCGTCAAGACCATGCAGTCCGCCTTGGGCGAAGTGAACGGCGACGCCGCGTTGTCCGCGACCGGCAATTCCCCGGCTGCGCTCGCCGGCACGATGAACGGCGAAGTGAAGACGCTCATTACCGATGGCACCGTCAGCCGCCTGTACATGGAAGCGGCCGGCTTGAACGTGGCGAATGCGGTGTACGAGAAGCTTTTTGGCAAACGCGACGTGAAGATCAACTGCGCTGCCGCCGATTTCGTGGCGACGAACGGCGTACTTGAATCGCGCGTGTTCGCTCTCGATACCGACGACGCCGTCATCAACATGGACGGCACGATCAACCTCAAGACCGAGGAGATGAATCTTGGCATTCATCCGCACACGAAGGGCTTCCGGGTGTTTTCGCTACGCTCGCCGCTCTACGTGAAGGGGACATTCAAGGACCCGCACGTGGGCGTGGATGCCGGTGCACTAGCCGCGCGTGGCGCGGCGGCGGTCGGGCTCGGATTGATCAATCCGTTTGCCGCACTGATTCCGTTGATTGCGCCGAGCAACAACCAGCCGCTGCCGTGCACGCAAATGCTGGCTGACATGCGCAAGGCGCCGTCGGCCCCGCCGCCCGGGCAGAAGCAAGTGGCGAAAGGTGCGCCCGGATATATGGAGCCGGGGGTGTCGAACCCGGCCGCGGCGTCGGCTCCCGGTGCGGCGGCTGCGAAAGGCAAAGCCAAGGCTCAGCCGGTAGCGCCTTCACCGGCAAGTGCGGCGGCTTATCGGGGGAGTTGATTGCTGGTTTTGGTTAGCGTACGTAAAACGGCAAATGCGCATCAAAATGCGCATTTGCCGTTTTCACATCTAAAAAGCGCAAGATAACGCGCAATTTCAAGTTATGGCGTCGCAGGCATATCAAAACATGGTAATGCGTAAAATAATGCTCAAAAAAGTAATAAAGCCTATAATTGAGCATCATGACGCGCAAAAAATCCGATCCTATCAGTAATTCAGAGCGAGTCGCCGCTGAGCTCAGAAAGCTCCGGCGTGAGCTTCGTATGAATCAGCAGACGCTCGCCGACCGCGCAGGCGTGTCGCGGCGAACGATCACGAACGCGGAGACCGCGCAGAACGTCGGTCTTCATGAGTTCTGCCGAATGGCGAACGCGCTGGGTTACGACCTGACCTTGCGTCCGAAAGATACTGTGGTCTACGAGGACCTGGATTTCTTTTTCCGGGAGGAGGAATGAACACGCCTGCCTCCACTTTCGACATCGAAAAGCTTTTCGACAAAATCCGTCAACTCGATGTCCACACGCCACAGGGTATCGCCGGGTTGCTGGCGAAGGAAAGCACGTTTGTCTTCAATTACGGCGACGTCGAGCCAAGCGCGGCTGTCTCGCTGACCATGCCCGTTCGCCGCAAGAGTTACAGCAGCGGCGCGTTGATGAGCGTCTTCGCCATGAACCGGCCGGAAGGCTATCTGCGTTACATCGTCGAAGAAAGACTGGCGCGCTTTGGCACGCCGAGCGACATGTTCCTGTTGTTTCTCGCCGGCCGGAACCAGATCGGACGGCTGACCTATGCGCTGCGCGGCGAAGCGGTGCCCGAAGGCGAGGGCGAGCAGCTCGACGAATTGCTGTCTTCGCCTTCGGGGCAACTGTTCGAGCGGCTCGTGAGCAAGTACGCGCTCGGGTCTGGTATCTCGGGCGTGCAACCCAAGACGGTCGTGCCGCTGCTTCCGGCGCCGGCCGAGCCTGCTACCGTCAATTCACACGCTGCATTGCCGCTCAAGACGGTGATCGTGAAAGCGGAGGGTGACGACTATCCAGGCATTGCGCGCAACGAGTTCCTTTGCATGTCGGTGGCGCGGGAAGCGGGCTTCGAAGTGCCGGACTTCTGGCTGTCCGACGACGGTCTTCTATTTGTCATGGCCCGGTTCGACCGCACGCCGGACGGCGCGGCGCTCGGTTTCGAGGACATGAGCGTGCTGACGGGCAACGAGAAGTATCGCGGCAGTTACGAGATGATCGCGCGTGCAGTGGAGGTGTACACGGGTGCGGATTTCCGCGCACAGGCCATCCGGCTGTTCGAGCGTGTGGCGTTGTCGTGCTTTCTGCGTGACGGGGATGCCCACATGAAGAACATCGGCCTGCTGTATTCGGATCCAACCGGACCGCGCCGCCTTTCGCCTATTTACGATGTCGTCTGTACGGGCATCTATCCGTCGCTCGATGGCCGCATGGCGCTGAACCTGAACAAGTCCAAGGTGTTCCCGGTGCCCGAACAGCTCGTGGCTTACGGTGAACGCCTGGGCCTGAAACGCGGCGAGGCGGAAGCGGTGCTGTTGCGCATCGATACCGCTTTCGACGCCGTCGCCGACCATCTCGCCGCCGACGAACGATATCGAGCCGATGACCTCCTTTCCCGCATCCGTGGCGAGGTTCGTCGAACGGGCCCGTTGCCGTTTACCAATCCAAGAAGACCCGCCGGTGGTTTTCGCTGAGCGCTGGCCGCCATGCCGAAAGCGCGCATTGAGTCAGACGTGTTAATTCGTGCTGCATCAGCAGCTAAGTTTCCGGTCCCGCACTTATCAACAAGCCTGCCCACAATTTTTGGGGATAACTTGCCTGCGGTGACACGGATCGCCTGAAGCAGGCAAACGTGTATCAAAACCAGTCGCAGCTCAATTCCCAATTCGAATCAGAGGCTTACAGACATAAGCTCATGCTTGTCCACAGGGCCATCAACAGTTTGTGTGCACAAGTCGATGAACCGTCGACACGCCAACCACACGCTTTGATCGCTATGAAGCGACGGCTGAAAACCGTTTGCTATCAATGTCATCCGGCGTTTGTCAGAACGTTTTCAACAGGGTGCTCCCCAGTTTCTGTGCATAAGTTTTGTCGAGCTCGTGCACGCAATATTTGCCGGAAACAGCCGCAGCCGGGCGCCATTAGCAGATAACAGACAGATCTACGCATTAATCCGCTAGCCGTTTTGTTTTCCGTCTTAAAATTGCGCCGACGTTCCGTGTCCGTCGCCTCCGCGCGCCCGTCCCAACCATTACTGAAAAGGTTCATGCGTGAAGCAGTTGACCATTCGAAACCGGATTCTTGCGAGCTTCGGCGTGATCCTGGCGTTAATGCTGGTGATGGCCGTGGTGTCGTACGCGTTGTTCAGCGACATCGATCGTGACGCGCATAGCCAGGAAGTCGATTCCTCACCGGGCGTTTATCTCGCGACGACGATCCGCGCGTCGTGGTTCGAGAACTACACGGTGACGCAGCGGTTGATCTACATCGATACCGAGCCCGATCAGATCAAGCGCGACACGCAGCGTGCAGCGGAGACGAAGGACTCGCTGGACAAGCTGATGGACAAATACGCAGCCACGATCTTCGACGACGAGGACCGTCGCCTCTTCAACAATTTCAAGCAGCAACGCACGCTCTACGCGCCGGTCCAGGGGCAGATCCTCGATGACCTGGCGGTATCGAAGGCTACGGCCGCAACGGCGTTCAACACCCGGCTCACGCCGATCTGGGAAGCGGGCAGGACCGCGATCCGCGAGCTGGTCGAGCTGAACAATTCACAGCAGATCAGGTCGGCGCAGAGCATTCGCCAGTCGGTCACGAAAGCTGAAATAACGCTGCTGGTCGTGCTTCTCGTGACGTTCGTGGTGGCGGCTTGGGCGGGCTTCCTGTTGCTCAAGGCCATCACGATCCCCATGCAGCGCCTGGTCGAAGTGGTCGATGCCATGCGTACCGGCGATCTTTCGCAGCGCCTGCACCTTGAGCGCGGGGATGAATTCGGCACGCTCGGCACGGGTTTCAACCGCATGACCGATGAACTCACGGGTCTCGTCGGCCAGGCGCAGAAGTCGGCGGTGCAGGTGACCACGTCCGTGGCGGAGATCGCCGCGACCGCGCGCGAACAGCAAGCCACGGCGAGCGAAACGGCGGCCACGACCACGGAGATCGGCGCGACATCGCGGGAAATCTTTGCGACGTCCCGCGATCTCGTGCGCACGATGAACGAGGTCTCCGGCGTCGCCGAACAGTCGGCGCAACTCGCCGGCACGGGTCAGATCGGCTTGACGCGCATGGAAGACACCATGCGCCTGGTAATGGAGGCGGCCGGCTCGGTGAACGGCAAGCTGGCGATCCTGAACGAGCGTGCGAGCAACATCAACCAGGTGGTCGCCACCATCACGAAGGTCGCCGACCAGACCAATTTGCTGTCGCTGAACGCGGCTATCGAAGCGGAGAAGGCGGGCGAATACGGGCGCGGTTTCGCGGTCGTTGCGACCGAGATCCGCCGGCTTGCGGATCAGACGGCGGTTGCAACCTTCGATATCGAACAGATGGTGAAGGAGATCCAGTCGGCGGTCGCCGCCGGCGTGATGGGCATGGACAAGTTCTCCGAAGAAGTGCGGCGCGGCATGACCGACGTACAACAGGTCGGCGGCCAGTTGTCGCAGATCATCATGCAGGTGCAGACGCTCGCGCCACGTTTCGTGATGGTCAACGAAGGCATGCAGACGCAGGCGACGGGCGCCGACCAGATCACGCAGGCGCTCGCGCAACTGTCCGAGGCCGCGCAGCAGACGGCTGAGTCGCTGCGGCAGTCGACGCAAGCCATCGACGACCTCACGCACACCGCCAACGGCCTGCGCACGGGTGTGTCGCGCTTCAAGGTCGCGACGGTCTGACGGACCGAATAATCATGCTCTTCGTCCAGTTCACGCTCGATCAAGACCGCTACGTTCTCGACAGCTCGCAGATCGAGCGGATGTTGCCGCTCGCGCCGCTGAAGACCATGCCGGGCGTGCCCGCGTGGGTGGCCGGCATTTTCGAGTACGAGGGCGCACCGGTGCCGGTCATCGATCTGGCGGCGCTCGCGCTCGGGCGGCATTCACATGACCGGCTTTCGACGCGGCTTGCGCTGGTGTATTACCCGCACAAAAGCGGCGCGGACGTCGAAATGCGCCGGCTGGGCATCCTGTTGGAACGCGCGACCCGCACGATCTCCTTCGATGCAAGCGCGTTCAGCCCCGCTGGTATCGAAGCGGCGGATGCGCGCTATTTGGGGCCGCTTGCACGCGACGCGGAAGGACTCGTGCAGTGGGTCCGGATCGAACATCTGTTGCCCGAGCACGTGCAGGCGCAACTTTTCACCGAGAGCGCGGCATGAAGCACGACTTCATCTCCGTTCAGACGCGCCGCGCGCTCGATGCGCTGCATGAAAGCGTGCGCGAACCGCTCCCCCGTGCGCAGATCCTGCGCTTTGCGGCGTTGCTGCATAAAACGATCGGGCTGGATGCGGCGTCTATCGGCGACAAAGCAATCGAGCGGGCCGTAGCCGATCGTTATGCCGCGTGGCGTGCGGCGAACGCCGTGAAATTCCCGGCGGCCGGCATCGAAGATTTCTGGATTGCGGTGAGCGGTGCGCCGGAGCAGTTGCAGGCGCTGATCGAGGCGGTGGTCGTGCCCGAGACGTGGTTTTTCCGCGATAGCGAGGCATTCAACGCGCTCGTGACCCTCGCACGCGCACGGCTCGCCCAACAGCCGTTCAAGCCGGTGCGCATCCTCTGCATGCCGTGCTCGACGGGCGAGGAGGCGTACACCATCGCCATGGCCTTGCTCGACGCGGGGATTGCGCCCGAGCGTTTCACCATCGATGCCATCGATATCAGCAATCACGCCCTCACCATCGCTCGCGAGGCGCGATACGGCAGCAATGCATTCCGCAGTCGGGCGCTCGGCTTTCGCGACCGCCATTTCAAGCCGTCGGGCGACCATTGGCGCCTTTCCGCCGACGTTACCGAACGCGTGCGTTTTCGGCAGGCAAACTTGCTGACGCTCGAAACCCAGGCATTCGAGCCGTTCGATTTCGTGTTCTGCCGCAACGTCCTGATCTATTTCGATCGGGAAATGCAACGCACCGCCGTGCGCGTGCTGGACGATCTGCTTGCGCCTGGCGCGACCCTGTTCGTCGGGCCGGCGGAAACCGGGCTGATGATGCGTGAGGGAATGACATCGGCGAAACTCGCGCTTGCGTTTGCGTTCCGGCGGCCTGAGAACGGCCGGCCATCGTTTGACGATACCCGCCTGAAAGACGCGAAGACGCGGGCGCTGTATTCGGCAATCGCGAAAGCGGAAGAGGAGATGGGCTTTTCGGCGCGCCAAGCCGCGCCACGGGCTGTCTCGGCAAGCGCGAATCTGGCTGCAGCGAATGTGTTTGCATCGCAAGCCGGGTCATTGTTGAGCGGCCTGCAGCCGAACGCACGTCCTTTTGCATCGGTGCCCGCAGCGAAGACCGCAGCGCCGGCGGCATCTGTCCACGCGGCCGCGAGACCGGCGCCGGACGGGCAGGGCACGCTCGATCAGGCACACGCGCTCGCTAACAGCGGGTCCTTGTCCGAAGCCGCCGCTCTTGCCCGTGGGTTCCTCGAGACCCATCCGTCGAGCGCAGACGCGTATTACCTGCTGGGCGTCATTGCCGATGCTCAGGGCGCGCAAACCGAGGCGCGCGGTCATTACAAACGTGCGCTGTATCTGGATCCCGAGCATGGCGAAGCGTTGACGCATCTCGCAGCGGTGTTGGGACTGGAGGGTGATCGTGCGGGCGCGCAATTGCTGCTGGCTCGTGCGGCGCGGGCGAGTCATCCGGGTCGTGCTTCGGGAGGACGCGATGAGTGAAGTCCACGACGCGTCCCAGACAGTGCTCATCGATGATTGCTGGAACCGGGTCGGCGTGCGTGGCGACGGTTCGTGTCCACGTCTTGCCGGCTACATCCATTGCCGCAATTGCCCCGTGCACGATGCCGCGGCTGCGCTCGTGCTCGACCGTGAGCACGCCGTCGATTCGATCGGCGAACGCCAGCCGCTGAATTCGCTGGCCGACCGTACCGCGCGTGAAGCCGATACCACGTCATGGCTCGTGTTCCGCATCGGCGAAGAATGGCTGGGTTTGCCCACGGCCATCTTCCAGCAGGTCGCGCAGTTAAGGCCGATCCACTCGTTGCCGCACCGGCGTCACCGGGCGGTGCTCGGCGTGGTGAACATCCGCGGCGCGCTGCTGGTTTGCGCATCGCTTGCACGGCTTTTCGGGATTGCATCGGAGTTTGCGCAGGATGGCCGGCGCGACGCCGCGCAGCAGGTCGTCGATGCCCGCGATCTCGGCCGCCTGCTGGTCGTCGAACCCGCCGCCGATAGCGCGCCGCGCAGCGACTTCGCGAACCCGATCGTGTTTCCCGTCGATGCCGTCGATGGCGTGCATCGATTTGCCCGTGCCGACTTCCAGGAAGTCCCGGCTACGGTCGCGAGCATGTCGGCTTCGCACGCGATCGCCGTCACGGCGTGGAAGGGCGTGACGGTCGGTTTGCTCGACGCCGCGAAGCTCTTCGAAACCCTCAACCGGAGCCTGACATGAGCGGCGCCTCGCTCGTCGATCTGTTCCGCGAGGAAGCGCGGGCACAGGCGCAGATCCTGAGCGACGGCCTGCTCGCGCTCGAACGCGCGCCGCGCGATCCTGTCACGCTTGAAGCGTGCATGCGTGCCGCGCATTCGTTGAAGGGCGCGGCGCGGATTGTCGGCGTGCCGGTCGGCGTGAGCCTCGCGCACGTGATGGAGGACTGCTTCGTCGGCGCGCAGCAGGGCCGCGTGAACGTGGATGCCGCCATGATCGATGTGTTGCTGGCAGGCGTCGACCTGATCGTGCGCATCGGCCAGGCTTCCGGCGACGAAACCATCCCGCAGGCCGACGTCGACGCGTTCGTCGATGAGTTGAATGCGCGGATGAGTGGCGAAGCCGGGGACTCCGGGGAGGCTTCGTTCAAGCCGCCGGCACCGGACGACTTTCTGGATTTATCGAAGGAATTGACGCTCGCCGCGCCGGTTCCCCAATCGGAACCCGAACCCGCGCGCCCGTTGCCCGTCTGGTCGCCGGCCGAACAACGTGAAACGACTCGCATGCTGCGCGTTCGCACGGAAACCCTCGATCGCCTGCTCAGCCATTCCGGCGAGTCGCTGGTGGAATCGCGCTGGCTGAAGCCATTCGCGCAATCCATGCTGCGCGTGAAGCGCATTCAGCGCGACGCGAGCCGCGCGCTCGACTTCCTGCATGAATCGCTGACTGAATCTTCGCGTAGTTCGGGCACCGCTTCGGGCGCCGCTTCGAACGTTACGTCGACCGCCGCGCTCGACGTGCGCACGCTCGCCGCCCTCGATGAAATCCGCCGCCTCAACGCCGAGGCGCAGCGCCAGCTTGGCGAACGCCTGGCCGAGCTCGAGAACTACGACCGCCGTACGACGCACCTTTCGCAACAGCTCTACGACGAAGCGCTCGAATGCAGGATGCGTCCTTTCGTCGATGCCACCGGTGGTTTTGCGCGCATGGTGCGCGACGTCGCGCGTGCGCTCGAGAAACAAGTGCGCTTCGCGATCGCGGGCGAAGCAACGGAGGTGGACCGCGACATTCTGGACATGCTCGAAGCGCCGCTCGGTCACCTGCTGCGCAACGCCGTTGACCACGGCATCGAGGCGCCGTCGCTGCGCCGCGCGCTCGGCAAGCCGCCCGAAGGCACGATCACGCTCGAAGCACGCCACAGCGCGGGATCGCTTTTCATCAGCGTGAGCGATGACGGCGGCGGCGTCGACCTTCCCGCGCTGCGCCGGGCGATCGTGCAAAAACGCCTGTCCAACGAAGCGACGGCCGCGCGTCTGTCGGAAGCGGAATTGCTCGAATTCCTGTTCCTCCCCGGCTTTTCGATGCGCGATACCGTCACCGATGTCTCCGGCCGCGGCGTCGGTCTCGACGCGGTCCACGACGTCGTGCGCCAGGTTCGTGGCAGCCTGCGTGTCACGCAGGAAGAACTCGTCGGCACGCGCTTCGTGATGCAATTGCCGCTCACGCTGTCTGTGATCCGCAGCCTGATCGTGGAGGTCGATGGCGAACCCTACGGCCTGCCGCTCGCGCATGTGGCGCGCACGCTCGTGTTGCCGCGTGCATCGATCGATCTGCTCGAGGGCCATCAGCATTTCGAGTTCGAGGGCAGGCGTCTTGGCATCGTGACGGCGCACCAGATCCTGCGCGCCGGCACCTTCAACACGGTCAGCGACACGCTCAACGTGGTCGTGATCGGCCAGGGTGCGGCGACTTATGGCGTGGTGGTCGACCGGTTCCTCGGCGAGCGCATGCTGGTCGTGCAGCCGCTCGACAAACGTCTCGGCAAGGTGCCGAGCATCGCGGCGGGCGCGTTGATGGAAAACGGCGATCCGCTCCTGATCGCCGATCTCGACGACTGGCTGCGCGCGGTCGAAAAACTCGTCGTCGATGGCGAACTCGGCCGCGTTTCACAAGGTACTGCCCGCGCGGTCGCCGCGCCGAAAAAGCGCGTGCTGGTGGTCGACGATTCGCTGACCGTGCGCGAACTCGAACGCAAGCTGCTGGCCGGCCGCGGCTACGACGTGACCATTGCCGTCGATGGCATGGACGGCTGGAACGCGGTGCGCGGAGAGCGCTTCGACCTGGTGATCACGGATATCGACATGCCGCGTCTCGACGGCATCGAGCTCGTGACGCTGATCCGGCGCGATCCGCATTTGCGCGACACGCCGGTCATGATCGTGTCGTACAAGGACCGTGCGGAAGACCGCCAGCGGGGGCTGGACGCGGGCGCGGACTACTATCTGGCAAAGGGCAGTTTCCACGATCAGACGCTGCTCGATGCTGTGCGCGATCTGATTGGCGAGGCGCAGCCATGATGAAGCAGTTATAAAAACGAGAGAGCTGGGGGCTGGCAATGAAGATCGGAATAGTGAACGACATGCCGCTTGCGGTGGAAGCCACGCGCCTGGCGCTGGCGACGCGGCCTGATTTCGATGTGATCTGGGTGGCGACCGATGGCGTGCAGGCCGTGGATTACTGCACGGCGCAGAAGCCGGACGTCGTGCTGATGGACCTCGTGATGCCGCACGTCGACGGGACGGAAGCCACGCGGCGGATCATGCGTCAGGCGCCGTGCGCGATCCTGATCGTGACAGTTGACGTGGGTGCGAACTCGTGGCGCGTGTACGAGGCAATGGGCGCAGGCGCGCTCGATGCCGTCGATACCCCCGCGCTCGCCGGCCCCGACGCGAAGCGCGGGATCGCCGCGTTGATCGCGAAGATCGACCAGGTCGGGGCGCAGCAGCGGGCAAAAGCCGCTGCGAATCCGCTGGGTGCCGCGCCGCGTATTACACCCGGTACGGATTTGCTGGCGATAGGCGCGTCGGCCGGCGGTCCCGGAGCCCTTGCGGTGTTGCTCGCCGCGCTGCCGGCCGATTTCACGCCGGCGACGGTGATCGTGCAGCATGTGGATCAGGCGTTTGCCATCGGGATGGCGGAATGGCTGAACGCACAGTCGAAATTGCCGGTGTACATTGCCCGCGAGGGCGATCGTCCGGAGCCGGGAAAGGTGCTGCTGGCCGCGACCAACGACCACCTGCATTTTGGCGGCGGTAACCGGCTTGGCTACACGAAAGATCCGGAGGCGACGCCGTACCGGCCTTCGATCGATGTATTTTTCAACAGCGTCGTCGCGCGCTGGAGCGGTAACGCGGTCGGCGTGCTGCTGACCGGTATGGGCCGCGACGGCGCCGCGGGGTTGGCGGCCATGCGCGCCAACGGGTTTTACACGATCGCCCAGGACGAGGCGACGTGCGCTGTATATGGCATGCCGAAGGCGGCCGCCGCAATCAATGCGGCTGTTTCCATCCTGCCGCTTCAGAACATCGCGAATGCTGCCGTCAATGCGTTCGCATCGTCGCGCAAGCGAGGCGTATGAGCTCGCGCTTGAGAACCGATTGAGTATTCAGGATCACACAGGACAGTCATGGAACATCGAAATGCAGACCCGCTGGCAGAGCGTGCCCGACGTGAGGCGCAGAGCCGGGACGCCGCGCCGGAAAGCCCCAGCGAGGACACTTCGGCCGCGGCTACACACGCCGCCGACCTGCTCAACGACGCCCTGAACATGCCGAGCGCGGCGGAAAGCGCAGTCATGGTGCTGCTCGTCGATGACCAGACGATCGTCGCGGAAGCCGTGCGCCGCATGCTGGTGGATGAGCCGAGGCTCGATTTCCATTACTGCGCGAATCCGGAGGACGCATTGCGCGTGGCTCAAGCCACGCGGCCGACCGTGATCCTGCAGGACCTGGTGATGCCCGGCGTGGATGGACTGACGCTCGTGCGGCAGTATCGTGAACATGAGTCGACCCGCGATATCCCGATCATCGTGTTGTCCACGAAAGAGGAACCGCGCATCAAGAGCGCGGCGTTTGCGGCAGGTGCCAACGATTACCTGGTGAAGTTGCCGGACAGCATCGAGCTGATCGCGCGGATCCGTTATCACTCGCGCTCGTACCTGAACCTCACGCAGCGCGACGAGGCGTATCGCGCGTTGCGTACGTCGCAGCAGAAGCTGCTGGAAACGAATCTGGAATTGCAGCGCCTCACGAATTCGGACGGGCTGACGGCCTTGTCGAACCGGCGTTGCCTAGATGATTATCTGAGCGCCGAATGGAAACGCGCCGCGCGCGACAAGTCGCCGCTTGGTTTCCTCATGATCGATGTAGACAGCTTCAAGTCATACAACGATACCTACGGTCACGTCGCCGGTGACGATGTGCTCAAGCACGTCGCGCGCGCCGTTGAATCTTGCCTGAACCGACCTGCGGATCTCGCTGCGCGCTTTGGCGGTGAAGAGTTTGCCGTGGTGCTGCCGTCTACGTCGGCTGCGGGATTGCGCCTCCTCGGCGAAAAAATTCGCGCGGCGGTCGAGACGCTTGCCGTGCCGCATGCCGGCGCGGTTGCCAAGTGCGTCACCATCAGTGTGGGTGGCGTAACGCAAGTGCCGGAACCTGGCGAAGACGTGAAGCAGCTTATCGAAGCGGCTGATCTGGCGTTGTATCGTGCGAAACGCGATGGACGTAACCGGGTTGAGGTCGGCGGCGCATAAGCGCTTACTTTCGCGGCGAAGCCTCGGCGTCGATAACCAGCGGAGCGCGCCAGCGACCGTCCGGCGTTATGGCGATCAGGCGGCGCACGGTATTGCCGCTTGCCTGCACCTGTGTGCCCTTCGCTGAATCGGCAGGGTTGTTGGAATCCGGGCAACCCGGGCCGGAGAAGATGCTCCAGTCGCGATTGCAGCTTCGTGGCTGATGCGCCGATGCAAGCCTGAGGTTCTGCCAGTCTGCGGCGTTGTCGGCACCTTTGGAGGCTGCTGCAGGGGTGATCCAGGGATCGGATTGCGCACTGCCATCAAGTTTCAACACTGCGGCCGGTTGAGTCCCCCGATTGTGTTTTGTGGCGTCGCGTTCGATCGTCGCGGCCGAATCGGGCGCTACGCGCTTGCGCCATGCATTGTTGCTGGCGATCAGGCCGGGCGAACGTCCGCGCGGCGTTTCGTTCCAGTTCGAGCTGTCCATCACAAGGACGTTGGCGGGGTGCGCCGGTCGGCCCGGCTGGTCGGCTGCCGCCATTGTTTGTCGAGCGGGTGTGACTGCGTGCAGTTGCTCTCCCGATCTGACCTGATTGCCAGAAGGTGCGCTCCACGAATCGTCCTGCACCATGTGTACTGCGGCCGGGTTTGCCCACGGATCGTCGCGAACAGTATTCCGGACGGTTTGATCGGCGTCCGGGACGCCCGGTTGAACGCCCGCTGGCAAGGCCCATTGATCGACAACCGCGGGTTCAGGCGGTGCCGGTTCATCGGCGCGGGCCGTTGCGTGCATCAAGCTGAAGGCAGCACATGCCAGCGCGACTTTTTCCAGTCCCAAATGAGCGAATCGGAAGACGTCGCGGATCGGTGGGCGAGACATGGCATTTCCTCGGATTGCACGAAAGAACGCAAGCCTATGGCAAACGGCAGTCCGAGATAACGGGATTTATCCGAATAGTGAGTGGTTTTCTCCCGGCCACGCCATTCATTTGGCGTTCGCCGCAGCCACGTTCGCTGTACCGCCGTTCGGCGAGCCCATCGCCTGGAAGAGCAGCGCGGTATCGGTCAGGCGTGCGCTTTCGTAGCGGATTGCATCGAGCCTGGCATTTCGATACTGCCGCTCGCTTGCCCGAACCGACGACGGCGGGATTGCGCCGAGCCGCGCACGGGCCGCGGAATCCGAGAAGACGTTCATGGAGGTGCGGCTGGCGGTATCGGCGAAATTCAGCGCCTGGTTGTCTTGCTCGAGCGCTGCGAGGGAATCGGCGACGTTGCGAAACGCGGTCAGCACCGTTTGTTTGTACTGCGAGACCGCGGCTTCGTAGCTCGCCTGCGCCGCGCGCTTTTGCGCGAGCAGCGCGCCGCCATGAAAGAGCGGCTGCGAAAGTGATGCGCCGATACCCCAGATGGCGCCCGCGCCGGACAGCGCCGTGGGCCAGCTAAACCCGGCTTTCCCCATTTGCGCCGACAGCGACAGGCTCGGGTACATCTGTGCGGTCGCCACGCCGACCTGCGCGGCGGCGGCCTTGAGCAGGGCATCGGCGGCCTGGATGTCCGGCCGGCTGGCAAGCAGTTCCGATGGCACCACGACCGGCACGTTCGCCGGGACCGTGAGCGCCGCCAGATCGAGATCGGGGGGCGCCTGATCCGGCGTGCGGCCGAGCAGGACGGCGAGCGCGTGACGCGTCGAAAGCCATTGGGCGCGCAAGCCGGGAAGCGACGCGGCCAACGAAGCCGCGCCCGATTGCGCATTGAGCGCGTCCGAACGCGACGCCGAGCCGAGTTCGAAGCGGCGTTGCGTGTCGCGCGCGTCTTCATCGGCGAGAACGACGAGGCGCTCCGTTGTGTCGATCTGCGCGTGCAACGCGGCCGCACTGATTGCGCCGGTCACGATGTTCGCCGCGAGCGCTCGACGAGCGGCATCGAATTGCCAGGACTGGCTGTCCACCTGCGCCGCCAGCGCGCGGTCGGCGAGCCGCGCCGCGCCGAACAGATCGAACGTGTACTGCGCGCGGATCTGGCCGACGAACAGGTTGTAGAGCACGGTCGGCGGCCCGAAATTCGGCACGCCGATCGCACGTTCGCGGTTGGCCTGTCCGCCCAGGTCGATGCTCGGCAGCATCGACGAGCCGACTTGCGCCCGCAGTTGTTCGCGGGCGGCGGCGAGGCTTTTATCGGCGGCGGCGAGGTTCGGGCTGTTGCGCAGGCCTTCATCGACAAGAGCGTTCAGCGCGTCCGACTGGTAGAGCTTCCACCAGTCGGGGACGGGTCTCGCGTTGGCATCGAAGGTCTGTGTCACGCCTTCGGCCATCACGGTGCGCGCGGGTTGCGCCGATACGCCGTAGTGCGGTACCGGCGGCAATATGGGCGGCGTTCCGTCCGGGCCAAACGAACAGGCGGACAGGGCGGCTGCAACCCCAAGGGCAGCCAGGGAATAACGCATCATGACCGGCCTCCGTTTCCAGCATCGGGCGTAGTGGGTTCCTGGTAATCCGCGCGCTCATGGCGCTTCACTCTGAACGACGCCGCATACAACGCCGGCAAATAGAACAGCGTAAGCACGGTCGCGCTCGTGATGCCGCCCATCAGTGCGGTGGCCATCGGCCCGAAGAAGTTGCTGCGCAAGAGCGGGATCAGCGCGAGGACGGCGGCGGCTGCGGTCAGCGTGATCGGCCGGAAGCGCCGCACGGTTGCACCGACGATGGCATCGAAACGCGGATGCCCCGCCGCAATGTCCTGCTCGATCTGATCCACTAGGATCACGGAATTGCGCATGATGATGCCGAACATGGCGATCACGCCGAGCATCGCGACAAAACCGAATGGCTTGTTGAAAAGCAGCAGCGTGATCACCACGCCGATCAGCCCGAGCGGCGCGGTCAGCACGACCATCATCACGCGTGCGAGGCTCTGCAACTGGATCATCAAGAGTGTCAGCACGACGATCACCATGATCGGCATTTGCGCGTTGATGGAAGCCTGGCCCTTGCCGCTTTCTTCGACCGGGCCGCCGACTTCGATCCTGTAACCGACCGGCAGGCTCGCACGCAGCGTATCGAGTTTTTTCTCGATCGCATGCGTCACGTCGATGCCTTGCGCACCCGCGCTGACATCGGATTGCACGGTGATGGTCGGCTGTCGATCGCGCTCCCAGATCACGCCGTATTCCAGGTCGTTCACCACATGCCCAATGGTCCCGAGCGGCACGGGACCGTTCGGTGTGGGCATGGCAAGCGTGGCGAGTTTCGCCGGATCGACACGTTCGCTTTGCGGCGCACGCAGGTCGACGCTGATCAGCTTGTCGCGCACCCGATACTGCGTGACCGTGTAGCCCGTGAATTGCATCGCGAGGAAATTGGACACGTCTTGCGAACTGACGCCGAGTTCACGCGCTTTCTTCTGGTCGATCTGGAAGCGCACCGAGCGCTCCGATGGTTCGTCCCAGTCGTATTGAACGTTGGTCGTGCCGCTGTCGGCGCGCATTTCGGCGAAAACCTTTTCCGCGATGCCGCGCACGGTCGGCAAATCGTCGCCGCTCACGCGAAACTGCACGGGATAGCCGACCGGCGGACCGTTTTCGAGCCGTGAAAGGCGTGTTCTTATCGATGAAAACTTCTCGCGCAAAACAGGTCCCAGCCAGCTTGCGAGTTTCTCGCGGTCTTCCACGGACTTCGCGGTGATCACGAACTGCGCAAAGTTCGGTTGCGGCAATTGCTGGTCGAGCGGCAGATAAAAACGCGGCGCGCCGGTGCCGACGAAGTTCACGATGTGATCTATCTCGGGACGTCCTTCGAGCACCTTCTCCAGACGCCTGGTCTCGCGCAACGTGGCTTCGAATGACGCGCCTTCCTGCAGGCGGACATCGACGAGCAGTTCCGAACGATCCGAACTCGGGAAGAACTGTTGCGGCACGAGCGTGAAGCCCGCCATGGCAATGACAAACAGCACGAGCGTGATGCCAAGCACGACAAAGCGCCGCTCGATACACCACGCGAGCCAGCCGCGCAGCCGCGTATAGAACTTCGTGTTGTAGATATCGTGTTCGTGATCATGCGCGTGATGTGCCTCGCGCTTGCGTTCGGGCAACAGCTTGTAGCCAAGCAGCGGAATCAGCACGACCGCCGCGAACCAGGATGCAATGAGCGCGATCGCCGATACCTCGAAGATCGAGCGCGTGTATTCACCCGTGCTCGATTTTGCAAGCGCGATAGGCAGGAAGCCGCCGACGGTGACGAGCGTGCCGGTGAGCATGGGGAAGGCGGTGCTCGTGTAGGCATAAGCCGCGGCGCGCGAGCGGTTCCATCCTTGTTCGAGCTTTACGGCCATCATCTCGACCGCGATGATCGCGTCGTCGACCAGGAGGCCCAGCGCGAGAATCAACGTGCCCAAAGAGACCTTGTGCAGGCCGATATCGAAGAGATACATGAAGAGCGCGGTCACGGCGAGCACGACCGGAATCGAGATCACGACGACCATGCCGGTACGAAAACCCAGCGACACGAGACTCACGATCAGCACGATCACGACAGCTTCGGCCACTGCCTCGAGAAAGTCGTCCACCGACTTCGATACCGCGTGCGGCATGCTCGACACTTCGTTCAGCACGAGGCCGGCGGGAAGTTGCGTACGCAGTTGCGCCACTTGTGCGTCGAGCGCCTTGCCCAGACGCACGACGTCCTGGACGGGCTGCATCGTGATGCCGATGCCGAGTACAGGCTTTTCGCCCGAACGCATTTGCGTGGAAGGTGGATCGAGGTAACCGCGCTTGATGGTCGCGATGTCGCCAAGGCGGAACGAGCGGCCGTTCACGCGAATGAGCGTGTCGGCGAGCGCGGCCATGTCGGTGATCTGGCCGCTCGGGCGCACGAATACGCGGTCATTCGGCGTGTTCATGGTGCCGGCGGGGGCGACGGCGTTTTGCCCGTCGATAGCCTGCGCGATCTGCTGCGGCGAAATGCCAAGCCGGGTCAATTGCGTATTCGATATCTCTACATAAACGCGCTCGTCCTGATCGCCGAAATAATTGACCTTCGCGACGCCCGGCACGCGCAGCAGGACCGTGCGCAACGAGTCGGCGTAATCGTGAAGCTGCGCAGGCGAAAAGCCGTCGCCGTCCAGCGTGTAGATGTTGGTGAAGACGTCGCCGAATTCATCGTTGAAGTAGGGGCCTTGCACGCCCGGGGCAGCGTGTACGCAATATCGCCGACTTTCTTGCGCACCTGATACCACTCTTCGGGCACCTCCTTCGCCGGTGCGCCGTCTTTCATCGTGAAGAACAGAAGCGATTCGCCGGGGCGCGAGTAGCTGCGCAGGAAGTCCGTCGATGGCGTTTCCTGCAGCTTCTTCGCGATCTTGTCGGTGACCTGTTCCTGCATCTGGCGCGCGGTTGCGCCCGGCCAGAAGGTCTGGATGACCATCACGCGGAACGTGAACGGCGGGTCTTCGGATTGCGCGAGCCGCGCGTACGCAAGCACGCCGAAGATCGTTGCCATTGCGATCAGGAAGACGACCAGCGCCTGATGCCGCAACGCCCACGCGGAGAGATTGAAGCGGCCTTCTTCGTGACGATAATCGCCGGAAGCCACCGCTGCCGCCGCTGCCTCGGCGGCGGAGGTGTCGCGCGTCTGTTTGCCCTCTTGATCGCTCATGACGCGAAATCTTCCGGATGCAAGGGCGGGACCACGCGAACCTTTTCGCCGGCGGAAACGGTATGGACGCCTTGCCATACGATGCGCTCGCCCGCCGCGATTCCCTGCGATACGGTCATGGTACGCTCGCCATAACGCGACACTTCCACGCGACGCAATTCAAGCGCGTTGTCCGCCTTCACGACCCACACGGCGGGCAAGTTTCCGGCATGAAACAGTGCCGTGGAAGGCAGCGTGAATGACTGTCCCGGGGTGCCGGAAGCTGGAGCTGTGCTCTGCGCGAAGGCGACATCGGCGGTCATGCCGAGCCGGACTTCCGGCGTGGGCGCTTCGAGCGTGAGCCTTACGCGGTACGTGCGGCTCTGTGCATCGGCGGCCGGGGACACTTCGCGCACGCGTGCGGCAAATTTCTTGCCGGCAAGCGCGCCGATGCTGACCGTAGCGTTCTGCCCGACTGCAAGCGAGGCAAGCGCCGTCTCCGGCACATCGGCCACCACATCGGTCTCGCCGCTCCATGCGAGGTTGTAGACGGCTTGTCCGGCTGACACGTTCTGCCCCGTGTCGGCCTGTTCAGCGGTGATGACGCCGGCTTTGTCGACGATGAGCGTGGTGTACTTCAACTGATCCTGCGATAACGCCGACTGCGCTTGCGCCTGATTGCGCTGCGCGAGCGCTGCGGCGTACGCGTTTTCGGTCTGTTCGAGCTGCGCGCGCGAGATCAGGTTTTCCTGTGCCTGTAACCGGTCGCGCGTGACCTGCTGCTCGGCGTAGATCAACTGGTGCTGCGCCGCGGAGAGCTGGGCGGCGGCTGCAGTGGCGTTCTTGGTGTTGTCGGCGGGATCGAGGCGCGCCACGACGTCACCTGCTTTCACCCGGTCGCCAAGCCGCACGCGGCGCTCGATGATCTTCCCGCCGACACGAAACGACAGCGGCGTGGAATAACGCGATTCGATGGTTCCGGGCAACGACGATTGCGACGCGCGGGTATCGGCCTGTGCTGCGACGGCGACCACCGGACGCAAGACAACGGCCGGCGCGTCCTTCTTGCCGCACGCGGCCAACGTCACGACGGCGACCACGCCAATAGATCCGACAAGCGCTGCACGGAAGGAAACCGAGCGGCCTTCAACCCGCGGTAACAGCGAGAACATGCGACGACAGACTTGCAGAATCACGGATGACCTCGACGCAAAACGGTGAACGCGCAGCGCCGACTCAGCCTGATGCAGCGCGTTTTCATGAGATTCAAGCAGTTTGGTTGCGGTGATCGAAGCGTCCGAAAGCCAATGCCCACATGCTTTGGAGTGTGCTGATACCGAGATACGGGTTGCATTCTAATACAACACTGTATCTGGAATCGACTCTGTATCTAAATTTTTGAGATGATAAACTTCGCGGATGAAACGAATTCGCCTGACCCGGGAACAAAGCCGCGATCAAACCAGAGAGCGTTTGATGGACGCTGCCCAAGCGGTTTTCATGAAGAAGGGATTTGTTGCGGCAAGTGTCGAGGACATCGCGGCGTCGGCCGGTTATACGCGCGGCGCTTTTTATTCGAACTTCGGCAGCAAGTCGGCGTTGTTCCTCGATCTTCTCAAGCGTGATCACGACGTCATCATGAAACGGCTGCATTCCATCTTCGAGGGCGAGGCGACGCGCGCCGACATGGAAGCGCGCCTCCTGCAGTATTACAGCGTCTGTTATCGCGACAACAAGTGTTTTTTGCTCTGGGTCGAAGCGAAATTGCAGTCAAGCCGCGATGCGAAATTCCGCGCGCAATTCAATGCATTCATCCGGGAGCTATTGCAGATGACGACGGCGTACATCGTCGCGTTTTCGGAGCGTGCGGGAACGCCGTTACCCATGCCGGCTGAAGAACTGGCGCTGGGCCTGACGGCGTTGATCGATGGAATGCAGTTTTTCTATACTTCGGACCCGCAAGGCTGCGGGGCCGAGATGTCCGAGTCGGTGCTCGCCAAGTTCTTCAGCCGGGTGGTGTTTGGGACTGAAAAGGCCGGGACCGCCTGAACTGGTGCTTTATTTCAAGCCGATATTCCCGGGCCTGCGCCACTGCCGAGCAATTGCTCGACTGCATCGGCGCTTGCGTAGTCCTGTTCGGGTAAGCCGTCGAACACACTGATTACGTCATTACTCACGCCCGCGGCGCGTGCTGCATCGACGATGCCGTCCTTGTTGGCCGGGAACTTAACGTCGCGGAGAACCTGCGCAATTTCATCGTTGATAGGTTCGTAGTTCAGGCCTTCGCTAATGCGTGTATCGGTCATCTGTGTCCTGGGTTGTGGTTGAGTCATGTACGGACTTGCACTACCTGACTCACCATGCCGTGACTAGGCGAGTGCGATTTCGGCAACGGCACGTGGCGCCAGCGCGCGTGATCGATTTCCTGTGCGGCGATGTCGGGCGCGGGTGGCGAGACTGGCGCTGCGTTTGCCCGGAGGGCCAGCGCCACGCGCGTCGCCTGCTCTTGCCGCGCGGCGTCGGCAGCTCCGTCTCCCGTGTGAAGCGGGGCCGCGTAGCAGGACACGGAGACCAGCGCCATGGATAACACCGTCGAGGTTTTCATCGCCCAACCCTCCTGACAACAAAACGAATCAGATCAAGGCAGTACAAGATTATCAGCGATGACTCGAGCAAGGGTTATGCCAATCAGTGGCCGCCACTCTTTAGCGAATCGACTGACGATTTCAGATGTAGCGCAAAGCCAGCCGAGGCCGGACGCGGCAAGAAGTTCTTCGCGTGATTTCTAGATGCAGCGCGTCTTTTCCTGGCCGCCGTGGACGCCACGTTTTTGCACGCTGCGCGCAAATTCAACGCGAGTTTGTCCTGACCTAGCGCGAGGCAGGATTGAGGCGGAAGTAAGCATCTAGCAGCGACGTCTTGTACACCACGCCCAGCAGGACCGGTCGCGCCGCGCAGTCGATGACCGGCAGACGCTCGCCCTGGAATGCCATGAAGTGCTGCAATGCTTCGCCAAGCGACATGTTGGGCGTCAGCACATCGAAATGCGGTTGCAGATAATCCGCAGCCGATTTGACTGCGGTATCGCGTTCGTCGAGCAGGTCGGACGTGATGTCCTTCAGCGCGACTACGCCGCGAAACAGACCGTCTGTATCGACGACGTACAGGTATTTCACCGGATACTCGAGGAACACGCGCGTCATGGCCTTCACGTCGGCATCGAGTTGCACGATCGTGTCAGCCGGCTTGACGAGTTCGCGCATCTGCGTGGCAGCGAGGCGCACGCGTTCCTTTTCATCGCGATTGCGGCGCAAGGTGACTTCGTACATCGATGTCTGCGCCGAGGCCCGCGCGATAAAAAATGCCACCACGCACGAGAGCATCAGCGGCAGCATGACCTGATAGCTCAGCGTCATCTCGAAGATCATCAGGATGGCCATCAGCGGCGCGTGCGTGGCGGCGGCGAGGAACGCGCCCATGCCGACCATGGCGTAGGCGAACGGCGCGGAGGTGGAGTGCGGCCAGATGGCGTGCGCGGCGAGTCCGAACAGGCAACCGACGACCGCGCCCACGAACAGCGTCGGCGTGAAGATCCCGCCGACCGCGCCCGAGCCGGCAGTCGCTGCGGTCGCGACGATCTTGAAGAGCAGCACGGCGGCGAGTGCTTCCCAGGTCCACGCGTGATGCAGGATCGAGTTGACGACTTCGTAGCCATTGCCCCAGACCTCGGGATACCAGATCGAAACCACGCCGACGATCAACCCGCCGAGCGCGAGCCGGATGGGCACCGGCAAGGGCAAGAGTGCGAAGCGTTCCTTCGATGCCGACAGCAAGCGCAGGAAATACGGCGCGAGCACGCCGCATATCAATCCGAGCAGCACGAACAGCAGCACTTCGACGCCGGTCACTGTCGGGAACACCGGCATTTCGTAAGGCGGCCGATACCCCGCGAATTCGCGCATCGTGATGTTCGCCACCACCGACGAGACGACGATCGGCCCGAAGCTTTCCATCGCGATGGAACCGAGCACGATCTCGGTCACGAAAAACGCGCCGGCAATGGGTGCGTTGTACGCCGATGTGATTCCGGCCGCCGCGCCGCACGCGACGAGCAAGCGCAGGCGCGGGGGATCGAAGTGAACCCAGCGGCCGATCAGGGAAGAACAGAGTGCGGCGAGTTGCACCATCGAACCTTCGCGCCCGATGGACCCGCCACTCGCAATGGTGAACAGCGACGAGACGCTGCGCCACAGGCTTTGCGACACAGGCACGACGCCGTCGCCGATTGTCACTGCTTCCATGTAGTCCGCATGCGCCTGACTGGTCGGCCGACGCCGCGCCATCAGAAGACACAGTCCCGCGATCAAACCACCCGCTGCAGGCAACGTAACGCGCACGGGCCACGGCAGGCGGGTGGCCATCTCGACGAAGTTCCCGTTCGTGCCGCCAAAGAGCCGCTGCAATTCGTCGATACCACTGCGGAACGCCGCCGTCGCAAACGCCCCGGCCACGCCGACGATCACCGCCCACACGAGCATGGTATGGGCTTCGGAGAACCGGAACCGGCGCTGTGCGCGGGTACGCAGCTTGAGGAGGAATGAAAGCACGTGAGCTGGGTTTGATCGGGTCGAGGCGGAGGTTTGCGGGGGCAAGGATATCACCGGCGACCGGGCGCGGGGACTTCACGCGCTGCGGGTGTCGCGGCAATAAAAAACCCGGTCGTGCCTGCACAAGACCGGGCTGTCCAGCATGCAACCGCTAATTCACCACTTGGGCGCGAAAGGCGGCTTGGCGTGGCGTTCGCCTTCGTCGAGGGCATCGATCTTTTTGATGTCGTCGGCGTCGAGCTTGAGTTTTTGCGAGTCCCAGTTCACCTGCTGATGTTCCGGATTCGTCGATGCAGACAGCACCACGATATCGCGCGACAGCAGCCACGCGAATGTCACTTGCGCGGCCGTCACGCCATGCTTCTTCGCGATTTCGTTGAGCGTCGGATCCTTGTGCGCACGGCTTTCGCCAAGCGGCATGTACGCTGTCGCCTTTACGCCGAGCTTTTGCGTCGCTTCGACCAGTTTGCGGTTGGCGAGGAACGGGCTGATCTCGAACTGGTTCGTCACGATACCTTCGCCGCCCGGCACCTTCAGCGCTTCTTCCAGCAGCGGTGCGGTGAAGTTCGACACGCCGAAATGGCGAATCAGCCCTTGCTTCTGCGCATCCTGGAATCCCGCGATGGTTTCTGCGATCGGCACCACGCTGTCGGGCGACGGCCAGTGGACAAGCGCCAGATCGATCGTGCCGATGTTCAGTTTCTTGTGGCTATCGACGAGACTCTTCACCACATCTTCTCTGCGCAACTGGTCGTGCCAGACCTTCGTCGTGACCCAGATGTCCTCGCGCGGAATGCCCGAATCGTGCACGCCTTTGCCGACGGACTCTTCGTTGTTGTAGAACTTCGCGGTATCGATATGGCGATAGCCGAGCTGCAGCGCGCTCTTGACTGCGTTCACGGTCTTTTCGGCATCCACACGAAAAGTACCCAGTCCAAATGAGGGAATCGTTTCAACCATCTGATGCTCCTTTGAGTACGGTTATTCAAGGGCCGAGCGAGTCCAGGCGCGCTCAGGCATCCTGATCCAGCTCGGGATAATGCCGGAAGATACCGGATTCATTGAAGGGAATCCGGCGTTCCGAATCGACATATGCGGCAATGTTGGGGCGATCCAGAACGGCGTCGTGGAGCGCTTGCACGTGCGGGTATTGCTTTGCGAATGTCCTGGTTGCGCGCGGGAAGGCATAGTGAAGGCCCTCGACAAGCTGGAATACCGACAGATCCACGTAGGTGATTTGATCGCCGACCATGTGTCTGGAACCGTGAGGATTCTGCTTGAGCACACGCTCGAAGTAACCGATGAACTTCGGAATCCGGTTGTCGATGAAATCCTTCGCCCGCGTTTTCGCCGCGTCCTTTTGGTCCTCGTAGTACAGGTCGGAGGCGAGCGGGTGATGGGTATCGTGGACTTCGGCCACCATGTCCGCGATGGTGAGTTGCAAACCGTTGGCAACGTAACGCAGCTTTTCGTCCTTGGGCGAAAGGCCGAGTTTGGGACCAAGGTAAAACAGGATGTTCGCGACTTGCGGCACGATCAGCTCGCCGTCTTTGAGAAAGGGCGGCGCGAAGGGAATATGTGGTTCGCTCTCGCTTTCGATGATCTTCATCATCGCGCCCGTGCCCTGGCCGTCTTTCTTGGCGCCGCGCGCCACATCGATGTAGTCCGCACCCGCATCTTCGAGTGCGAGCCGAACGAATTCGCCGCGACCCTGAAGGCCATCCCAGTAATAGAGCTCGTACGCCATTCGTAAGATCCTCATGTCTGAATGTTGGCGGGGTGAACTGGGAAGGGTAGCAACGGTTGTGCCGGTGGAAGCGCTGCAGGAGTGTCCTTGGCGAACTCGCCAATAAATCGCGCCGCGTAGTTGCAAAAGAGGGGATTGCGGTGCCCCCCGCTCGCAAAAAACTCGTTTAATTCGTAAAAGCCATATTTTCCGCGAGTTTCGAAGCGATTATTGAAAAAAGATCAGCCTAGTTTTCGTTCTTGCTACCAATAGCGCTAAAAAATGTATCTCGCACAATCTCCTGGATCCGGTCGAGCACCGTAGCTGGCAGATGGCTGAACTGCTTGCGCCGGTTCGCCGAGATGTTCCCTTGGTTGGACTGAATCATCCGTATCAAAGCGGAAATATCCTTTTGAGGCAGGTCGAACTCGGTATCGATTTGTCGAAAGGCGACGTCGTAACCGGTCAGCCATGCGAGCTCGCGTGGTATCTCCTCTTGGACGGCAAGTCGAATCATTTTGTGCAGAAACGCGACTTCCCGGGTTGCATCGAAAAACCGATAAGCCCGGCTCGGCGGCGATTCGATCACCATTGGGCTGACATCACCGCGCGTGTAGCGCCACAGATTAGTCACAGGACGCGAAAACCGGGTCAACACGGCGAGGTAATCCGGGATGTCCTTCAGGATGACTGCAGACACCGGAACGATGGCGCCTCCGGGAAGCGGAACTGACCTTGCCAGGACATGCTGAATTAGAAAACGATGAAGCCGGCCGTTGCCATCGAGGAACGGATGGATATATACAAATCCAAATGCAGCGCAGGCCGCTTTCACCAATACGTCATTGCATCGGCCTCGTTCGCTGACAAACGCTTCCCACCCGTCCATGAGGCGTCGCAAATCTTCGGGCGGTGGTGGAAAAAATGAGATTTTCCCGGTCGCATCTTCGAGCCAGTTTTGTGTCGTCCGATACGACGCTTCCTGGCTGAATACATCCCGCACAACGGTATTTTGCAAGTCGACCAGCCAGTCTTCGTCAACGACTACCGGTTCACCCGCGCGGCGCAAGAGCTGGATAAACCGTTCTTGTTTTTCCGAGCTCGGTTGCTCGCGCTCGATGGCAAAACTGCTGCGCGTTTCGGACAAGTTCAGATAGTTGACGGCGCGCTCATAAAGCGCCGGGTCGGATAAAGTTTCGAGAGTGCGCCTGGCTTCATCGAATAGTTCGATCATTGACGGCGCCTGGGGCACAACGTCGAGCCGGACGATGGGGCAAAAGTCGGCCGTACCCAGGGCGTTATCGCGAACGCGGAATTTCGGCTTGTTGACTGGCTTCTCAGCGGTGACGTAGGCCTCTCTTGGAAACAGATCAACGTATCCCCCGGCCATGGCGATTCCTGTGGTCGGTAGGTCACCGCCGGTAAGCCACTCCCACAAGTAGCATGCCCGTCGAATGTGATTTCCGGTTGGCGCAGCTTTAAGCCGGGTCGCAAGATCAACTGGCGAGATGTGCTGGAACGCGGCATCGATAACTTCCAGATTGACGCCTTCATGTCGCAGCGCGAATTCGAGATGGCCTACGGGCGAGTCGTCGACTGAAACATTTCTAGGAAATAGAATCCGGTCGTGCGTGTCGACTCTTCTATTGACGGAGCCGCTGGTCGATGCAGGCGCATCCAAGGGGCGAACCTGCAATGAGAATTGTTCGATAAGCCGTGCGTAGCCGATAAATGCCATAAGACTCGAAATTTTTTAACCGGATTCGAAATATCTTAACAAAAGCGGTCAATTCTCGGTCTCTAATCGAAAATTCCTCAGTTGTGGCGCTAACTATCCCAGCAACCGCTCCACACCCACCGTAATCGCCAGGCCGCCGCCAATCAGCCAGGCATACAAAATAGCCCCTGTCACCAGCGCACGCGGCCCGGCCTGACGAATCTGCGCGACCCTCGTTTCGATACCCAACGCCGTCATCGCCATGGTTAACGCGAACGTATCCAGCGTGTTCAGCGAATGTGTGGCCGCGGCGGGCAGAACGTGCAGCGAATTCACGATGACCAGTGCGAGGAACCCAAGCGCGAACCAGGGAATCGCGAGCTTGCGCTTTGTGCCATCCGCGCCATCGGCGCCATCCGCTGCATTGCGCGAGCGGTTCACCCACATGCCGATCACGAGCAGCACCGGCACGAGCAACATCACGCGCGTCATCTTCACGATGGTCGCAATATGCGTTGCTTCCGGGCTTATGTTGCTCGCGGCGCCCACGACCTGCGCCACTTCGTGAATCGTGCCGCCGAAGAACAAGCCGACTCCCAGCGTATCCAGATGCAGCCAGCCGAGATGCACGGCGAGCGGATAGAGGAACATTGAGAGCGTGCCGAACAGCACCACGCTGCCAACGGCCATCGCGCTCTTGTGCGGCTCGGATTGCAGCGTCGATTCGAACGCAAGAACGGCCGCCGCGCCGCATATCGCGCTTCCCGCGGCGGTCAGCAGGGCGGTATCGCGGTCGAGTTTCATCAGCTTCATGCCGGCCCACGTGCCGATTGCAAGCGTACTCACCACGACCAGCACCGATACCGTCAACCCCGGCAAGCCGACTTGCGCGATTTCCTGCAGGCTGACGCGCAGCCCGAAGAAGCCCACGGCGATGCGCAACAATTTACGGGCGGAGAAATTCACGCCTGATGCCCAGCTCTCCGGCATGCCGTCGCGCAGTACGTTGCCATAGATCGCACCCGCGACGATCCCGACGATCAGCTGACTCAAGCCCAGATTTGCAATGACCGGCAACGCCGACAATTGCGTCACCGCTGCGGCGAAGAGTGCGACGAACAAAATACCGTTCAGTTGGCCACGAGTCTGGCCGGCGAGGGCGGCATTCGGTGAGAGGGGCGTAGTGACGGAGGACATGGTTTTTTCACCTTGGTTTGATTTGCCAATCCTATTCTCGATATATCGATATGAAAAATCGTCATTTAGGATGTAAAGTATCAGTCCAGCCGATATTTTTCTTCAAATGACCCCTGACCAGCTTATAACCCTAGCGTTTGTTGCCGAACACGGAAATATCAGCCGGGCAGCGATCGCCCTGCATTTGTCGCAACCGGCGGTGTCGGGGCAATTGCGGCAGTTGCAGGACGAATTCGGCGAGCCGCTGTACCAGCGTGACGGCCGTGGCGTAAAGCTGACTGGTGCCGGCGAGCAGCTTGTCGTGTATGCCAATCGGATTCGCGAAACCTTCGCTCAGGCGCACGCATACCGGAATGCGCTGCGTGGCCTCGAAAGCGGCACCCTGCGAATCGGGGCGAGCACCACGCCCGCCAGTTATCTCCTGCCTTATCTGATAGCGGCGTTTCATCGGCAGCATCCGGACGTGACAATCCATACCATCGACGGCAACACGACCGAGATCGTCGCGGCGCTCGGCTCGCTCGATATCGCAATGATCGAAGGGCCGGTTGGCGCCGATCTGCCGCCCGGAACCGAAGTTGCGCAATGGCGCGAGGACGAGATTGTCGCGATTGCGCCGAGTGGCCATCCTCTGATTGCGGGGAATGGCGAGGCCACGCTTGAAGCGCTCTGTGCCGGGCCGCTGGTCTTGAGAGAAGCGGGGTCTGGCGTGCGCCAACTGGTCGAGCGTGCTTGCGCGCGGGCTGGCGTGCAGATGCGTGTCGCGCTGGAAATCGCGGGCGTGGAGGGTGTGAAGGAAGCGGTGCGGGCGGGAATGGGGATCGGTTTTGTATCGGCGATGTCGATGCGGCACGAGGACGACGCCTTGCAACGCTTGCGGATCGCGCCTGAACCACTCACGCGCCGGTTTTCGATTCTGATGCCGCATGCGGCGGCCCCATCGCGGGTAGCGGCGAGCTTTCGTGCGTTGTGTATGGAAGGCGACGGGGAAAATCACCGGTAGTCGGCTGCCGTAAGGGATTTCCATGATGGCAACCCGTCTGTCGCTGGCGGATCATCTCGGAAATGCACGGACGCTCACGCGTCTTTTTTAAATATCGTCTTTGGAACCGGTTCCAAGGCGACATTTCAGGCAAATCTGACCGTGGAATCCAGTCATTCCGTGAATCTGACCAAAAATACTGCTATTGCCGGAAATGTCCCCGTTGTGATCGTTGCGAGCGCTTTTGGCGTCGAATCGATCCGCCGCGATGGTCACGCAATATGGGCCGAAGTCGCGGCGCGAGCGGGTGCGGCGGGGTTCGAAGTGCGTCGGGAACTGTTTGCCGATAACACGCAATCCCAGCCCGACTCCCTCCGCGAACTCGGCGATAAAATCCGCGCAGCCGGGATCTGGCCTGTGTATTCCACGCCGGCAACGCTCTTTGACGACCATGGCGCGCTCGATGAAACCGCCATGACCCAAACGCTTGCCGAAGCCGACGCGCTCGGCGCGCGCATCGTCAAGTTTCAGTTGGGCGGGTCGGCAACCACGGGCACGGCGACCGCTGCAGACACGCTCGAGCGGCTGATTGCAGGAATCGCTGACTCGAAAGCCAAGGTCGTGGTCGAGAACGGCCAATTGAAAGCAGGCGGCACGATCGACGCATTCGCGGCCTTGTTCGAAGCGTTGAAACCCCGCACGCATGCGCTGTCGATGACCTTCGATACCGGCAACTGGCGCTGGGCCGATCAGGATCCGATGGAGGCGGCGCGGCGCCTGTCCAGCTACGTCACCTACGTGCATTGCAAGGCGGTCCAGGGCGAAGGCGCGCGACGTTTCGCAACCGCGCCCGCAATCGGCGACACGTCCTTCGCCACGCTACTGAAACACCTCCCGCGCGACGTCCCACGCGGTATCGAATTTCCGTTCGACCCTGCGCATCTTGCCGATGACGCCGCGCGCTACGTCAAACAAATAGCATCGACTGATCAATGAACATGACCCAAGAAAAACCGAACATGAATCCAGCACTCGATGTCGTGACTTACGGCGAAGCAATGACGCTGTTCGTCGCGACGGAAACCGGCGATCTCGCGAAGGTCGGCCACTTTGCAAAACGCGTTGCCGGCGCCGATCTGAACGTGGCGATCGGCTTGTCGCGGCTCGGCTTCAAGGTCGGCTGGATGAGCCGCGTCGGCCGCGATTCATTCGGCCGGTACGTGCTCGATGTACTCGCGCAGGAGGGCATCGACTCGAGCCGCGTGACTATCGACGAGCGCTATCCGACGGCGTTCCAGCTCAAGTCCAGGAACGATGACGGCAGCGATCCGGCCATCGAGTATTTCCGCAAGGGTTCGGCGGCGAGCCATTTGTCGCTCGATGACTACGTCGCCGACTACGTGCTCGGCGCGCGCCATTTGCATCTGACGGGCGTGGCGCCTGCGATCTCGGGCACATCGCGCGAACTCGCGTTCCACATGGCGGCCGAAATGCGCAAGGCCGGCAAGACCATTTCCTTCGATCCGAACCTGCGCCCCACGCTCTGGCCGTCGCAAGAAGCAATGGCCGAGGCGCTCAACGCGCTCGCCGCGCACGCGGACTGGGTGTTGCCCGGCGTGAGCGAAGGCAAGATCCTGACGGGCTACACGACGCCGGAGGACATTGCCCGGTTCTATCTGGATCAGGGCGCGAAGGGCGTCGTGGTGAAGCTCGGCGCGCATGGCGCGTATTTCCGCACCGCGGACAACGACCAGGGCACCGTGCCGGCGATTCCGGTTGAGAAGGTCGTGGACACCGTAGGCGCCGGTGATGGTTTCGCCGTCGGCGTGGTAAGCGCCTTGCTGGAAGGACGCGATGTACGTCACGCGCTGACGCGCGGCAACCGCATCGGCGCGCTGGCAATCCAGGTGATCGGCGACAGCGAAGGCCTGCCGACCCGCGCGGAACTCGACAAGCTGGAACAAGCACCCGCCACCACCACGGTCGCCTCATAACGCGCGCACGCCCACGGACGGAGACAGTCATGCAACAAGCCAGCGACAGCACGACGAACAAACCCACGCTTGCGGTGCGCCGCTGGTGGACGATCATGCCGATCGTATTCATCACCTACAGCCTTGCCTACCTCGACCGGGCGAACTTCGGTTTTGCATCGGCGGCGGGGATAAACCATGACCTCGGGATCAGCAAGGGGCTGGCATCGCTGATCGGCGCGTTGTTTTTCCTCGGCTATTTCTTCTTCCAGATTCCCGGCGCGATCTACGCCGAACGGCGCAGCGTCAAGAAGCTCGTGTTCGTGAGCCTGGTCCTGTGGGGCGGATGCGCGGCGCTGACCGGTGTAGTCACGAACATTCCGTCGCTGATGGCGCTGCGCTTCGTGCTCGGCATCGTGGAAGCAGCCGTGATGCCGGCCATGCTGATCTTCATCTCGAACTGGTTCACGAAGTCCGAACGCTCGCGCGCCAACACGTTCCTGATTCTCGGCAATCCGGTGACGGTGCTGTGGATGTCCGTGGTCTCGGGTTATCTGATCAACTCCTTTGGCTGGCGCCATATGTTCATCGTGGAAGGCGCGCCGGCAATCATCTGGGCAGTGATCTGGTGGTTTATCGTGCAAGACAAACCGGCGCAGGTGAAGTGGCTTTCGGATCAGGAAAAGCGCGATCTCGACGAAACCCTGCGCGCGGAACAAGCCGCCATCAAACCGGTCAAGAACTATGGCGAGGCGTTCAAGTCGCCGGCCGTGATGAAACTCTCGGCGCAGTATTTCTGCTGGAGCATCGGCGTGTATGGCTTCGTGCTGTGGCTGCCGTCGATTCTCAAGAACGCGTCCTCGTTCGGCATGGTCGAGACCGGCTGGCTGTCCGCCGTGCCTTATCTCGCGGCGACCATTGCGATGATCGCGGCGTCGTGGGCATCGGACAAACTGGAGCGCCGCAAGCTTTTTGTATGGCCGTTCCTGCTGATCGGCGCGTTTGCTTTCGCGGGGTCGTACTTGCTGGGATCGACGAATTTCTGGGCGTCGTATGCGTTGCTCGTGATTGCCGGCGCCGCCATGTACGCGCCTTACGGCCCGTTCTTTGCGATCGTGCCGGAACTCTTGCCGAAGAACGTCGCAGGCGGCGCCATGGCGCTGATCAACAGCATGGGCGCGCTCGGCTCGTTCGTGGGTTCCTACGTCGTCGGGTATCTGAACGGCGCGACGGGGTCGCCTGCGGCATCGTACGTGTTCATGAGTGCGGCGCTCGTCGCTGCCGTCATACTGACCCTGGCTGTAAAACCGCAACCCGTTGCGCCTGCCGCCAAATTCGCAGCGCACTAAATCTGACTTTCAGGACCCGTTCGATGAAAAAGAAAATCGTCGCGTACAAGCCGCTGCCCGCGGACGTGCTTGCCTACTTGCAGGAACACGCGGACGTTACCACCGTCGATCCGAAGCAGCACGACGCATTTGTCGCCGCATTGAAAGATGCCGATGGCGCCATTGGCGCCAGTACGCAGATCACGCCCGCAATGCTGGAAGGCGCAACGAAGCTCAAGGCGCTCGCAACGGTGTCCGTTGGTTTCGATGCTTTCGATATCGCCGACCTGAATCGCCGCGGCATCGTGCTGACGAACACGCCCGACGTGCTGACCGAATCGACCGCGGATACCGTCTTCGCGTTGATTCTGGCGAGCGCGCGCCGTGTCGTGGAACTGGCCGACTGGGTGAAAGAGGGCAAATGGACCAAGAGCATTGGCGAGGAACAATTCGGTGTCGATGTGCAAGGCAAGACGCTGGGAATCATCGGCCTGGGACGGATTGGCGGCGCCGTTGCAAGGCGTGCGTCGCTGGGCTTCCGGATGAACGTGCAGTACACGAATCGCAGCCGGAATGAACAAGCGGAACGCGATTACGGCGCGAAGAAAGTCGAGTTGGACGAGTTGCTCGCGACCTCCGATTTCGTGCTGCTGCAAGTGCCGCTGACCGCCGAGACGCGCAATCTAATCGGCGCGGCGCAACTGAAGAAGATGAAGCCGAGCGCGATCCTGATCAATGCATCGAGGGGACCGACCGTCGATGAAGACGCCCTGATCGAAGCGCTGCAAAACGGGACGATCCTCGCCGCGGGTCTCGATGTGTTCGTGAAAGAACCGCTTGCCGCGTACTCGCCGTTGCTCAAGCTGAAGAACGTGGTCGCACTGCCGCACATTGGTTCGGCCACACACGAAACCCGGCACGCGATGAACAAGAACGCCGCCGAGAACCTGATCGGCGCGCTCGACGGCACGTTGACCAACAACATGGTGAATCCGGAAGCACTGAAGCGCTGAGCGGCGTTGCCTTCAATCCGCCTTGGTAGATAAAGCGCGCTCTGGCGCGCTTTATTTTTACTGCACGAGACCATGCCAAAAGACAACTTTTCCACCGAACGCCGCGCGACCATCACGGATGTCGCCCGCGAAGCCGGCACCGGTAAGACCAGCATCTCGCGGTATCTGAATGGCGAGACGGGCGTGCTGTCCACGGACCTTCGCGAGCGCATCGAGGAGGCGATTGCCAAGCTCGATTATCGGCCGAACCAGATGGCGCGCGGGCTGAAACGCGGGCGCAACAGGCTGATCGGCATGTTGCTTGCCGACCTGACCAATCCGTATTCGGTGGAAGTGCTGCAGGGCGTCGAGGCGGCGTGCCACGCTTTCGGGTATATGCCGCTCATCTGCCACGCGGCCAACGAGGTGGATCTCGAACGGCGGTACTTGCAATTGCTGAGTACGTATCGTGTGGAAGGCGTGATCGTGAATGCGCTCGGCGTGAAGGAGGAGACGCTGGAAACGCTCGCAAGCGGCGGGGTGCCGGTAGTGCTGGTCGATCGTTCGATCGATGGCCTGGTGACCGACATGGTCGGCCTCGACAACACCGCAGCGGTCGCATCAGCGATCCGCCATCTGGCGGAGCAGGGTTTCGATGAACTCGTATTCGTGGTGCAGCCTTTCACGCATGTGAGTTCGCGCCGCGTGCGCGAGACGGCGTTTCGTGACACTATCGGCGCCCTTGGAGTGTCGGGCGCGACAGTCGTGCTCGACCTGGATGATGACAAACTGGCGGCCGAGGCGCTTGCCGGAATCGATACCCGTATCGGCGAGAACCGGCAACGCAACCGCCGCATTGCGTTGTTCGCGGCGAACGCGCCGGTTGCGTTGCGCGTCGCGCTGCATATGAAAGAGCGCCATGGCGCCGCGTGGCAGCGGCACGTGGCGCTGATGTGTATCGATGATTCCGAGTGGGCCGAACTAGCCGGAATGACGACTGTGCGCCAGCCGACCTATACCATAGGGGAGCGCGCCGTCGAATTCCTGCACGAGCGCATCGAGGGCGCGGTCATGGCGCCGCGCGAATGCCTGCTGCCGGGCGAACTGGTCGTGCGCACGTCGACGCTTGCGGGCAACATCTAGCATCTGGCCGAACATGGTTTTTGAGGATATTGATTCATGGTAAGTGTATTGACGCTGGTTTGCCTCACGCTTGCAACGCTGCTGATTGCGGCCTTGCCTTTCTGGCTCTACCGGAAAATGCGGCCGCAGTACGGGTTCGGGCGGCGCGATGTGATCGTCGGGATTGCGGTATTCGCGCTTTTTTCGATGGTCATCGAACGGGGCCTGCATGGCCTCATGCTGAGCAATGCGACGACCGTCGGCTTGTTGATGAACCCCGCGTTGTTCGTGATCTATGGCGCGCTGGCTACTGGTATCTGCGAAGAAGTGGGCCGCTTCGCCGGCATGAAATGGCTGATCCGGCGCGATCCTGCGTCGCTGCAAAAGCCGGGGACGGCGCTGGGTTACGGAATCGGGCATGGTGGCGCGGAAGCGTGGCTTGTCGGCGTGCTGGTTCAGCTTCAGTGGCTTTTGTATGCCACGCTCGCCGATCGCAACATGCTCGATCAATATTTCACCAGTGTTCCCGCAGAATCGCTGCTGCGCTTGCATATGGTGCTGGGCAGCCTGACGCCTGAATCCGCGGGACTGTTCCTGGTCGAACGCGCTGCGGCGTTCGTGTTCCAGATCGGCTTCTCTGTTGTGATGTGGCACATGTTGCGCGAGCGTTTCCGCTTCACGCTGCCGTTCATGATCGTGGCGCATGCGCTGATTGCGTTGCCCATTGCGCTGTATCAGGCGCGCTTGATCCCACTGCTCGCGGCAGACGCCGTGTATCTCGTGTTCGGCCTGATCGTGATGCGTGCGTTGCGCCGGTATTTTATCGGCGTGAGGGTTGCGTCCGACCGTGCGGCGCGAGCGAAGAACGGAGTCTGAGATGAGCGACGAATATCAGTTCGAATGTCCGAGCGCCGACATCGAAATCCTGGCGCGCGTGATCAGCGACCTGTTCCCGGAACAGACGCAATTCGTTGAACGCCCCGGCGACGATGGCCGGCTTTCGCTCGTCGTCCATTACATCGCGATGCGTTTCGGGACAACGGCGCGCCGCATTGCCATCGACATCCGCTTCGATCCCGCCGCGCTCGCGCGCTATCGGGCGATGCAGCCGCGCATGCACGCGCGCAGTTACGCGGTGCTGCGGGCGTATGTGGAAACGGAACTGGGCGCGCTTGAAGAGATGTACGCGAACGGGGAAACAGTGCCGCGTAACGTGGAGATCGACATGGGCGACGATTTCGCGTGACCCGGACGCTTGATTGCTTAAGCCGGCTTATAAACCTTCGCGAAACGCGCTGCTTTGACTACACCGTAGTCGCCCGGCGCGTACTGCATGACCCAGTCGCCTGCCACGCCGTGCAATACATCGCCGGCTTCCGATCTCGCGATTGAAAACGACTCGTGCATTTGTTTCGCAAGCACGACAACCGGAATGTTTCGATACACGCCCGCGTCGCCGTGCTCGACGCCATCGTGCGGAAGGTATTTCGCATTGAAACGATCTCGCGAAACCACCCAGCGTTCACCCGTCGCGCCGGTGATCAGCGCATCGCCGGTTTCATAGCGGTTCGGACCTTCCAGACTCATCAGCGAGCCCGGTTCATGCGCGAACTGGACATGGACGGCTTCGTCCTTCACCACGCGTTGGGTGGCGGAGTCGGCAGTCAGGTCAAGGTGGGTAATCGATGTCATGTACGGTGCCGGGAGAGGCGGAAGCTTTGGAGACCGGAATCGTAACGCCAAGCCTTGCAGTTCGCACACAACAAAAACAAAGAGCGCTTGCACCGGTAACCCGATACAAGCGCTTGTTTCTCCAACTTACGGCTTGGTTGAAGACGCTGCGTCCGGCGCGATGCTGTCCGGCGTAGCCTTGCTGCGCGGTGCGCGGCGGCCCTTGTGCTCGCCGCGTTGCGCCGTCTGATGGAAGCTGGCGTCGGCGAGCTTCTTCTGTTCCGGCGAAAGGCTCGAGTAAAGCGGCTCGAATGCATCGACGAGGCGCTTCGTGCCGTCGGCTTGCGCTTGCGTGATCTGCGCGTACTGCTTCATGTCGTCGACCGCCGTGGTGTTCGTCCCGAGCGCGATACGCTGGCGATACAACTCACCAATGGTGTGGCCGTTTTCACGCATGACATCGGCGAACTTGTTCCATTGATCTTCCTGTGCCGAAGTGATCTTGAGCTTGCTGTGCAGATCGGCAATGCGTTGCTCGACGCGTGCTTCGCGTGCCTGACCGCGCGCCGATTCAGGCGCCGACGCTCCCGCAGGCGAGGCGGCCGGCGCGGAAGACTGTGCAAATGCGGTCGAAAGAGCGAGCGAGGCGGCCAGTGCAACGAGTGTTTTTTTCATGGGTGACACCTTGGGTCCATTAAGAAGGGGCAAGCGATACACACAAATACCGCATGTGCTGCTTGGCAACGCGCTATTAATATCACGTTAGCGCGCGGCTCTGCTTTGGTTGCCACAACTGCTTACAACCGATACGACTGCGAAAAATTCGCGCGAGACCACGGAGTTTAACCAACCTGATGCATCGTGCGCAGGTTGAGCCTCATGCTTTAATACCTGGAAGCCCTAACGCGTTGTAATAACAAAAGGAAATTGTTCCATGCGACCGCCGCGTCTCGATCAACTTGACGATATCGACCGCAACCTCGTTGCTTCATTGCAGGTGAACGCACGCGAGAGCGTGTCGGAACTCGCGCGCCAGCTTGGCATCGCACGCACTACAGTGATTGCCAGGCTCGCGCGGCTCGAAAAGACCGGCGTGATTGCGGGTTATGGCGTGCGGCTCGGACAAGACGTGCTCGACGCGAGCATCCAGGCATACGTTGGCATCAAACTCGCGCCGAAGTACGGCCGCGACGTGCAAAAGCGCTTCGCCAGGATGCCCGAAATGCAACTGCTTTGCGCGGTCAGCGGCGAGTTTGACTACGTTGCGTGGCTGCGGGCCGATTCGCCTGACAGACTCAACGACCTGCTCGATGAAATCGGCGGTCTTGAGGGCGTCGAGCGCACCACCACGTCCATCATTCTTGCGCGCAAGGTGGACCGAGGTGGCATGAATTGAATGACACCTTGACGTTTTGTATCGAAAGATCGTCAAAATGTCGAAATTAGATGTCGAATCGCATCTTTTTGTGCCTTTTATCAATATTCATGCGCTCCTAAACTGGTGTCCAGGGATTTGCCCCCAGGACGCCCATCAAGGAGATGAACATGAAAATAGCCCTCATCGGCGCCGGCCTGATTGGCCAGAGCATCGCCCGGATGCTGCGTGAAACCGGCGACTATGAAGTCGTCGTTTTCGACCGAGACGCCCACGCGCTCAGCCTGCTCGAAGCGCAGGACATCCCGACCCGGCGCGTCAATTCCGCCGATGCCAATGCGTTGCGCCTCGCCCTGCAAGGTTTCGATGCGCTCATCAATGCCATGCCTTATTACCTTGCCGTAACTGTTGCCACGGCTGCGAAGGCGGCCGGGGTGCATTACTTCGACCTGACCGAAGACGTGCGCGCCACCCACGCAATCCGCGCAATCGCCGAGGATTCCACGCATGCATTCATGCCGCAATGCGGGCTGGCGCCGGGGTTTATCGGCATTGTCGCGAATGAACTGGCGCAGCGGTTCACCGAGTTGCGCGAGGTCAAGATGCGCGTCGGCGCATTGCCCGAATTCCCGACGAACGCATTGAAGTACAACCTGACGTGGAGTATCGACGGCCTGATCAACGAATATTGTCAGCCCTGCGAAGCCATTCGCGACGGCAGTACACAATGGGTGCAGCCACTGGAAGGCCTGGAGCATTTTTCTCTCGATGGCACCGAGTACGAGGCGTTCAACACCTCAGGCGGCCTTGGCACGTTGTGCGAGACGCTGGCGGGGAAAGTGGAATCGCTCGATTACAAGTCGGTGCGTTACCCGGGGCATCGTGAGCTGATGAAGTTCCTGCTCGATGACCTGCGGATGTCGAGCGATCGTGACGGATTGAAGGCGATGCTGCGGCGCGCAGTCCCCGCGACGGCGCAGGACGTCGTGCTGGTTTTTGTCACGGCCACCGGCATGCGCGACGGACGTCTGGTGCAGGACGTTTTCACGCGGAAGATTTTCGCGAAGAAGGTCTGCGGTGTATCGATGAGCGCGATCCAGATCACGACCGCTGGAGCCGTTTGCGCAGAACTCGATTTGTTCCGTGACGGCGTCTTGCCGGAAAGCGGTTTTATCCGGCAGGAACAGGTTCCTCTGCAGGCGTTTCTCGATAACCGTTTCGGACGGCTGTATGAAGGGGCGCGGGAAATAGCCGGCGTGCGGGAGCTTGTCGAAGCTTGAGGAGAGCCGGGGGCGGCTGGACACGCCGCCCTTGACTTCAACCCTTATAGCGGTTCATCAACGGCGTAGACGTAATGCCATGCATGATGACCGACGCCGCGATCACCGCAAGTACCAGCGGTACCAGCGGTTGTGCGGCGCTTCGTGGCGCATGTTCCAGCGCGTACAGCAAATAATAAAACGAGCCCACGCCGCGAATGCCGAACCAGCTCGTGAGCAGCCTCTGTGATCGTGTTGCCGAAGAGCCGATCAGTGACGCTTGCACCGAAATCGGCCGCGCCACGAAGAACAGCAGCGCGACAATGGCTGCGCCGCGCCACGTGAAGAGGTGATCCCAGACATCGGCGAGCACGCTGCCGACCATCAGCATGACCGCGACTTCGGCGATGCGCTCGAGTTCTATCGTGAAGCCGAGCACCCGCTCCGCGACGAACGCATGCGCGCGGTCGGGATCGGACGCCGTTGCGCCCACGTCCTGCGCATCGATCTTGCCGACGGCTTCGTGGACGGATTTATCGCCGCTTGCTTTTTGTTCGACACGGCGCATCGCGAGGCCGGCGGCGAAGACGGCGAGAAATGCGTAGGTATGCATCAGTTCAGCGATGCCGTACGAAAGCGCGATCAGGCCGAGCGCGTAAAAGCCCTCAGGCCCGAGCGCGAGGCTGTGGCGTGTGCGCAGGTACGCAATCAGCCGCACGGCAAGGTCACCCAGAAGCCAGCCGACGGCCAGCGCCCCCGCGACACCCCACATTGCATCAGCGGCGAAATGCCAGCTCAACGCCTGTTGCGGCGATGCCTCGTAGTTGCACACCGCAATACCCAGCAGCGCAAACGGCAGCGCGATGCCATCGTTCAGGCCGCCTTCGCCAGTGAGCGAAAAGCGCAGAAGGTCGACATCGCCCGGGACCTGGACTTGCACGTCGTGGGCGAGTACGGGGTCGGTGGGCGCGAGCATCGCGGCGATCAGCAATGCGGGTCCCCAGCTCATATGCAGCAGGTAGACGCAGGCGAGCGTCATGATGGCGACGGTCGCGACCATCGCGACCAGGCCCAGACGCAGGGGCAATAGCCAGATTCGGTCGGTCGGCGGCACACGCAGGCGCAGGCCGATCGCAAAAAGCGACACGAGCATGGCGACTTCGGTGATCCGGCGCAGCAGCGTGGCGTCGCCGAGCAGGTCGATCTTGAGCAGGCCGAAGCCAAACGGGCCAAGGCCGAAGCCGATGGCGAGATAAACCATTGCACTGCTGATGGGGAGTTCTTTGAACGTCGAGCTGGCAAGCCCCATGAAGATGAGCACACCGCCAACGACGAGAAACCATATCGTTTCGGTCATGAGAGCCTGAGGTGGATGCGACGTAAGCCATTTGGGAGCAAGGTGCGTGCCACAAAACCATACCAGGCGAATAATGCCGTCAGGCGTGTTCGGTCTTTCTTGCATGAGATTATGAAATCGTCACAGTTCGGGCGGCGGCCTGCGTAAGATCACGCGAACGTCGGGACATGCCAGCGTTCCCAAACCACGAACCATCGAACCATCGAATCACCGAATCCCTGTGAAACGCAAAATGCCTGCGCTCAATGCGCTAAAAGCCTTCGAAGCAGCCGGCACGACCGGCAGCTTCACCCGCGCCGCCACGCTGCTCAACGTTACGCAGAGCGCCGTGAGCCGGCAGGTCCGGCAACTGGAGGAGCAGGTCGGCGAGACGCTTTTTTCGCGCCGTCATCAGCATCTGGTGCTGACGCCGAGCGGCCGTGTGCTTCTGCGCGCGTTGCAGCAGTCGTTCGACAAGATCGAGCTGACAGTGCGCGCGATCAGCCAGAAAAACGATGTCAACCGGCTTCGCATCAACGTTCCGCCTACCTTTGCGGCCCGCTGGCTCGTACCGCGGCTCGGACGGCTGCGTGAGGCTTTCCCGGAACTGGACCTGAGCATTACGACGCGCGTGGATGACGGCATCGCGGATTCGAACCGGCTGGATTGCGCGGTTCGTTTTGGCGATGGCGAATGGAACAACCTCGAAAGCACCTTGCTGATGCACGAACGGCATATTGCGGTGGCGTCGCCGGCTTTGCTCGATCGTGAGAGTGAGGGCACGCCGGTCGATTTGAACCGCTTCACGCTGTTGCATGTGCTGTCTGGCGAAGACCAGCGCTATCTCACATGGCAGCATTGGCTGGATGCGGCGCGTATCGAAGGCGTGGATACGGACGGCGGCCATGAGTTCGATGTGCTCGACTTGTCGATACAAGCGGCAGTTGACGGCATGGGAATCACCATCGCCGATCGTCATATGATCGCGGCCGAACTGGCCTCGGGACAGTTGCGGCAAGTGCTCGATGTGGAGATCGAGGGTCGCCAGTCATACTGGTTCGTGCTGCGTCCCGAGCAGCGTGCAAGCGGGACGCAGCGCCTGTTCCAGCAGTGGCTTCAGGCCGAAGCGGCGGCGAGTGCTTCGCGCTGAACGAAGCTTGGCGCGGTGGCGTCGTCGAGGATCATTTGCGCGGCTTTTTCCGCGACCATCATGACCGGCGCATTGATGTTGCCCGACGTGACGTTCGGAAAGATCGATGCGTCCACGATCCGCAACGCCTCCATGCCGTGCACACGCAAGCGGTTATCGACCACGGCGGTCCGCGCGTCCGGGCCCATCGCGCATGAACCGCACAGGTGGTAGATCGAACCGCTGTTCTCGCGGAAATATTCGAGCATGGCGGCGTCGTCGCCTTCGGGCACAGCCGATTGCCCCGGCAGCGTTTCTTCGACCGTTACCGTGCGCAATGCAGGCGCCTGCATGATGGAGCGGATCAGGCGGCTGCCCTGAATCACTTCATTGATATCCTTTTGCGTCGTCAGATAGTTCGCGCGGATCAGGGCGGCATCGGCGGGATTCGCCGATGCTATTTCGATTGATCCACGGCTCGTCGGACGGCACGGATTGAACGCGAGCAGGAAACCGGGATACGGCTCGGGCGTGAGTTGCGAGCGGCTCGACTTCGGAATCCGGTACGACAGCGGATTGAAGTAAAGCTGCATGTTTGCGTGCTTGCTATCTGGATCCGTGCTGAAAAAACCGCCGGCCTGGTTCACGCTCATCGCAAGCGGTCCCTTGCGCGTCAGCAGATATTGCAGACCGAGTTTCAGCTTGCCCAGAAGCGAGCCGAATTCGCCGTTGAGCGTCGGCATGTTCGCGCGATAGTAGTAACTCGCACACAGATGATCCTGGAGGTTCTGGCCGACGGCAGGCAGCGCATGCACGACAGGAATCCCGTGGCGCGCGAGCAGCGCGGCCGGACCCACGCCCGAAAGTTGCAGCAGCTTTGGGGTATCGACGGCGCCCGCGCACAGCAGCACTTCGCGTTTTGCATTGAAGATGCGCGTGACGCCGTTCTGCGAAACTTCGACGCCGGTGGCGCGCCGTCCATTGAATAAGACGCGTGTCGTCAGCGCATGATGTTCAATGCTCACGTTCGCGCGTTTCAATGCCGGCTCCAGATAACCCACATTGCTCGATGCACGCTGGCCGTTATGCGTGTTCACGTCGTACACGCCGACACCTTCTATGTGCGCGCCGTTGAAGTCATCGTTGCGCGCAAACTTCAGTTCGTCGCAGGCATCGAGGAAATGACGCGTGACGGGATGAATGCCATCTTTCATCGATGTCACGTGAATCGGGCCGTTCGAGCCGTGCATGGCGGTGTCGCCCGCGGCGTGCGTCTCGAGCTTGCGGAAGTACGGAAGCACGTCCTTGTACGACCAGCCAGCGTTCCCGGCGGCCGCCCAGTCGTCGAAGTCGCGTGGTGCGCCGCGCACGAAGATCATGGCGTTGATGGAGCCGGAGCCGCCCTGGACCTTGCCTCGCGGCGCATAGATCTTGCGGCCGGCGAGTTCTGCTTCCGGCTCGGAGTAGTACATCCAGTTGCAGTCCGGATCGTAGTACGTCTTTGCAAAACCCACGGGTATCTTGAACCAGAACGAATCGGCCTTGCCGCCGGCTTCGAGCACCAGCACGGTGTGTCGTCCCGATGCCGACAGCCGTTCAGCCAGGATGCAGCCCGCCGATCCGGCGCCCACAATGATGTAGTCGTAAGTCATATCTGATCGCTCGCCTCAGCCTCTGGCCGGAGAAGAATCCCGTACATCGGCGGGTTTCGACGCCATCTGCAAATGCAGACGTTCGCCGGTGTAAGGGGAATGCGCGCGCACGACATCCATGTCCAGTTCCACGCCGAGTCCCGGCGCTTTCGACGGGATGATGTAACCGTCTTCCCACTGAATCGGCGTCTTCAAGATCTCCGCATGGAACCCGTCCCACGTGCCGATACTTTCCTGGATCAGGAAGTTCGGCGTGCACGCGGCCAACTGGATGCTCGCGGCAGCGCCAATGGGCCCGTTGTAGAGATGCGGTGCGATCTGCGCGTAGTAGACCTCGGCGAGCGTCGCGATCTTCTTGGCTTCGAGCAGACCGCCGCAGCGCGCAACGTTCAGTTGAAGAATCGATGCCGCGCCCGCTTGCAGCAGCTTGAAGAATTCATATTTGGTGGTGAGCCGTTCGCCGGCTGCAATTGGAATGCTCGTATGCCGCGAAACTTGCGCCATCGCGTCTTCCTGGCCGGGCGGAACGGGTTCTTCGAACCACAACGGGTCGTACTTTTCGAGCCGCTGGGCGAGACGAATTGCCGACGATGGAACCATCTGCCCGTGCGTGCCGAACAGCAGGTCGCAGCGATTGCCGACGGCTTCGCGGATGCGCTTGCAGAAGGTCTCGCAGCGTTCCAGTACGTCGAGCGATATCTGGTGGCCCGAATAGGCCGTGTAGGGACCGGCGGGATCGAACTTGACGGCGGTAAAGCCGAGGTCCGCGTTCTTCACTGCGCAGTCGGCGGCCAGGTCGACGTCGTCGTAATCGTATTCGCCGGCGGCGTTTTTCGGGTACAGGTAGGTGTACGAGCGCAGCCGTTCGTTCACGAGCCCGCCCATCAACTCGTAGACCGGCTTGTCCGCCGCCTTGCCGATGATGTCCCAGCATGCCATCTCGAGGCCGCTGACGACGCCCATCATCGTGAGGTCGGGGCGTTGCGTGAAGCCACTCGAATAGGCTTCGCGGAAGAAGCGCTCGACGTGATGCGGATCGTGGTCCTGCAGATAGCGGCCGAAGACGTCGTCGATGATGTGCGCCATCGCTTTCGGATGGAACGTCGCCGAATAGATCTCACCCACGCCTTCAATGCCGCAAGCCGTCTTGAGCTTCAACAAGATCCAGTACATGCCGCCGAGATGCGGCGGCGGCACGGCTACGAAATGCGTTTCGAGGGAGACGATTTTCATCGGATGGCGTCCTTTGTGACGGTCTTGCGCATGCGCGTCAGGGCGAGGGCGGCCACACCGCCAACCACGCTGATTGCAGCGATATAGGAGAAATAGATCTGATAGCCGGGAAGGCCTGGGAAATGCTCGGTGGTCCAGCCGTTCACGAGCGGCAGGAAGACATCGGGCGAATAACCGATCAACGAAACCAGGCCGATCGCCAGGCCCGTGATGCGCAATGGGATGCCGCAATCGTCGAGTAGCGACCAGTAGAGGCCGCGAATCGCGTAGGTCAGAATGCCGATGACCAGCACGACAACTGCGATCACCGCGACGCCCACGTGCGGTGCTATATGCAGCGTCGGCAGCACGGCCAGCGCCACGAGCCCGATCGCGGCGAGAAAGAGCGCGGTGGTCAGTACGCCGAGCGTGGAGAAACGATCGCCGAGATAGCCGCCGCCGATACCGCCAACCGGCCGCATCCAGAGTTTCAGCGTGGTGAGCGTGCCCGCCATCACGACGGTCATCTTCAGGTCGCCCACTTGCAGGTACGCAGAGAAGCTATAGGTCGCCCAGAAAATCTGGTATCCGCAGAACACGATGGCCGCCATCAGCCAGAGTTGCGGAATGCGCATCAGCGTGACGAGATCGCGCCACAGGTTGTGTTTCTGCGTGCGGTTGTCGGCGGCTTGCTGAAGCTCCTGCGGTGTCGCGGGCGGTTCCTTCACCAGCGCCATGAGCAACCCAAGTCCAATACAAAACGTCGAATACAAATAGACCACGTAGCGGAAACCGACGTTCGTCGGCAAGCCGTGTTTTTCGGTGGCGGTGGCGAAGATCACGAGCGCGATGGTCGCAAGCAGCGCTTCAATCAGGCCGCGGCCGCCATCGAGCAAGCCGAAGAAACGGCCTTGTTCGTCGTGCGCGGCGATGGTCTTGACGCGTTTCAGAATCGATGCCCAGAAGGTCAGGCCGGTGGTCAAGCCCCAGCAGCAAAATACGACCAGCAGGATCCCGAAGCTCGGCGCGGTCGAATAAACGAGCCCGAGCGCGCCGGTTGCGATCAATGAAAAACAGATCAGGAAACGCGGAGCGATGCGGTCGGCAAGCCAGCCGCTCGGCAGATAACTCAGCAGGAAAACGGTGCCGAGGATGGAATACAGATACCCGAGCTGGCTATTGTCGATGTGAAAAAACTCGAGCATCGGCGTCTGGTACACCTGACGCAGATAGAGCAACGGGTAGATCGCGCCAGCGGCGACAACCAGCAACATAAGCTGGATGTAACGCTGCGACCGGCTTGTCTCGATGACTGCCGGCGTGACGCCGGTCAAGGTTTTATCCACGATACGTCTCCTTCAGCACGCTTTGAGGCGCGCTGTTTTTTTATCGATTCATGCAGGTTGAGGAAAAATCAGTACTTCATGACGACGAGGCGGGTCTGCGTGAATTCGAGCATGCCGTGCTTGCCGTCATCGCCGCCGAGTCCCGAGCGTTTCCAGCCAGCGTGAAAACCTTGATACGGATCGGCGGGCGTGCGGTTCACGTACAGCTCGCCGGCTTCGATCTCATTGGCCACGCGCATGGCGGTGCGATAGTTCTCCGTATAAAGCACCGACGACAACCCGTACTGATGGTCGTTCGCCATCGCGAGGACTTCGTCGAGCGTGCCGTACGAGATCACCGGCAGCACCGGGCCGAAGATTTCTTCGCGCACGATTTCCATGTCGTGGCGGCAATCGAGCAGCAGCGTAGGCGGGTAGAAATAGCCGGCGGTGTCGGGCAGCGTGCCGCCGGTCGCGACCGTAGCGCCTTCGGCCACGGCGCGCTGGACCATCGCGTGAATGTCTTGCTGGGCGGAGCGGCTCACCAGCGGTCCCATCTTCGATGCGTCCATCGACCGGTCGCCGAAACTCACGGCGCTCATGTTCGCGCGCAGCAATTCGACGAAGCGCTCGTGCACGCTTGCGTGGACATACACGCGTTCCATGGCGGTACACAACTGGCCGCAATGCGTGGTCTTCGATCCGACGATCGCGCTCGCTGCCGCTTCGAGGTCGGCATCCGGTTCGATGATCGCGGGCGCCTTCCCGCCGAGTTCCAGCGAAGGTTTCGCGATGTTCGCCTTGCAGTAGTCCAGCACGATGCGCCCGGCGTTCACGCTGCCGGTGAGCGTGATCATGCCGACGGCCGGATGCGTGCAGACCGTGGCGGCCGTCGCGTGATCCATTGCGAGCACGTTGAAGATGCCGGCCGGCAGTCCCGCCTGACGCGCGGCTTCGGCGATTTCGAAAGCGGACGTGGGCGTGTTGTTGCTCGGCCGTACCACGACCGTATTGCCCGTGATCAACGCCGGCGCGACCTTGCGCAAGAGCGTGTAGACCGGGTAGTTGAACGGGATCAGGCAGGCGACCACACCAATCGGCTCGCGATGCAGCACAAGGTTTTCGTTGGGCGTGTCGCTGGGAATGACTTCGCCTTCGATCCGGCGTGCCCATTCGGCGTGATAGCGGGTGATATCGGCGGCGTAGCGGGCCTCGTTTTCCGAATCCGCCACACTTTTGCCCGATTCCAGCGCGAGCGCCGCGCCAATTCGCGGCGCGCGCTGAACGATGGCATCGGCGAAACGGCGCAAATGCTCCCCGCGCTCGATGGAGCTCAGCTTGCGCCACGTTTTCTGCGCCCGCGATGCGGCTTCCACGGCGGCGAGCGCGTCGTCCCGGGACGCGAGCGTGACGCGGGCGATGATCTCAGCGGTGGCGGGGTTGTCGACATCGGCAAACCGATCGGACGATGAGTCGATCAGGCGGCCGTCGATGAAATTACGGTAGGTGCGCATCGTGATAGCCCGGAAAGAAGCGCCGCAGCGGGTCCGCGACGTGAATGGCGCTAGTTTTAGCGGGCGCGACACTGGGCCACAAGCGATTAAATCTCGACCTGTCCATGCGTAAAACGCACACACGGCGGGGAGGTTTCCTGCTGCACCGGTTTCCCCGGCGAGCTACCATGCAAAGTCCGCAAACACCGCCGAGGAGACGTGAACATGTCGCAACAATTTGACGCCATCGTGATCGGCACCGGACAAGGCGGCGCGCCGCTGGCCGTGAAGCTTGCAGAAAGCGGCAAGCGTACGGCGATCATCGAACGGTCGTTGTTCGGCGGGACGTGCGTGAATGTAGGGTGCACGCCGACCAAGACATATGTGGCGAGCGCGCGGGCGGCGCACGTCGCGCGCCATGCCGGGGATTACGGTGTGATCCTCGATGGCGGCGTTCGGGTGGATCTGGCGCGAGTCAAGGCGCGCAAGGACGAGGTCATCGGCGAATCGCGCGAAGGCGTGGAGAAGTGGTTGCGGGGGACATCAGGCGTGACGGTGTCCAACGGTCACGGGCGCTTTAGCGGGCCGCATTCCATCAGCGTGCAGGGCAACGACGGTCAGCAGCACGAACTCACGGCGGATTCGATTTTCATCAATACCGGCACGCGTGCGACCGTTCCGGAAATCGAAGGACTCGCGGGGATTTCATATCTGACCAATTCCACGATCCTGGAACTGACCGCGTTGCCTGAACATCTGGCGATCGTGGGCGGGAGTTACATCGCGCTGGAATTCGCGCAGATGTTCGCGCGCTTCGGCAGCCGCGTGACGGTGCTTGTCAGGGGCGAGCGCGTGCTCGCACGCGAGGACAAGGATTTCGCGGAACAGGTTCAGAAGGTTCTGGCGCGCGATGGCGTCGAGTTCCGCTTCAACACCCAGACGTCGAAGGTCGAGGCGGCGGGCGAGGGCGTGCGGATCTTCCTCACCGACGGGAAGAGCATCGATGCGTCGCATCTATTGTTCGCCACGGGCCGCACGCCGAACACCGACGACCTCGGGCTCGAGCATGCGGGCATCGTGCCGGACAAGCATGGCCTGATCAGTGTCGATGGTCAGCTTCGCACCAAAGCGGAGGGCGTCTGGGCGCTCGGCGATGTCAACGGGCGCGGCGCGTTCACGCATACGTCGTACAACGACTACGAGATCATTGCGTCGAACGTGGTCGATGGCGAATCGCGCAGCGTCGATTCCCGCATCATGTGCTACGCGGTTTTTGTGGATCCGCCGTTTGCGCGAGTGGGCATGAGCGAAGCCGATGTCCGCAAGGACGGACGCGCCGCGCTGATCGCCACCATGCCGATGTCGCGCGTTGGGCGAGCCCGCGAGCGTGGCGAGACAGATGGCTTCATGAAGGTGCTGGTGGACGCGCAGACGAAGAAGATTCTCGGTGCGGCAATTCTGGGCATCGAGGGTGACGAAGCGATCCATACGTTCATCGACATCATGAATGCGGACGCGCCGTACACCACGCTGCAACGCGCGATGCATATTCATCCGACGGTGAGCGAGCTGATTCCCACGCTGATGGGGATGTTGAAACCGCTGGAGTGATCAACTCCGGCGCCGCTTGATCCGCTCGGCGATCGCCGGGCTTTGAAGCGAGGCTTCGTAGGCGATTCTATTTGTCAAAGCGGAGGGATCGCCTGCCGCGATGGCATTCAACTGGCGCTTCATCGAGCGCACCACGTTGGGTTCGCAGGCGCGCAATGCATCGATGTATTCCGCCGTGCGCGTGGTCAACTGGTCGGCCGCGACAAGATCAGTCAGGAAGCCGATACGCAGCATTTCCGGCGCATCGATTGCAATGCCGGTCAGAAACAGCCGCTTCGCCTGCGTAGTCCCGAGTTCGCGGACATACCGGCGCATGCCATCCGGGTAGTAATGCAAGCCGATACGCGCCGCCGGCATGAACATCCGCGATCCTTCAACGCCAATGCGTGTATCGCAGCACAACGCTAGATCCGTCGCGCCGCCATACACACTTCCGTTCAGCGCGCAGATTGTAGGCAGGGGACACGCTTCGAGTTCGTTGAGCAGGCTTTCGAACGAATCGTCGATGTTCCCTGCCGCGAGCGCCGACAGCGTGTAGCCGGAGCTGAAGGTTGCCGGTCCTGTGCCGGTCACCACCAGCGCGATTGAAGCCGCATCGCTCGAAGCATTGGCAATCGCTCCTCTCAAGCCCGCAATATCCGCGGGATCGATCCGGTTGTGCTGCGCTTCGCGCGTCAGCCGCACCGTGACCACGCCCTCATGCCGCGACCATGAAAAACCATCGGCTACGCTCGTTTCGGTCATGCTCGTTCACCCCGCAGGCGTGGCTTCCTTGTCCTTGCCGTTCTTTGCAGCTTCGTCGTTGGCGGCGGCATCGCGCGTTTCCGGCATTGCCAGCCAAACCAGCGCAACCGCGAGCGCGCCCGCCGCAGCAAGCCCGAAAAAGCTCGTGTTCACACCGAACTTGTCCGCGACAAACCCCGCAATCGCCGTGCTCAGCGTGGCGCCAATTCCCGCCGCCAGCCCGAAGAAGCCGATACACAGGTTATACCGGCCCTTGCCGCCGGCAACGTCGGCTGCGATCAGCGGCAGCATCACGCCGAACACCGCTGCGCTGATACCGTCGAGCATCTGCACCGGCACGAGCAGATACGGGCTGCTCGCGCTGCTGGCCGCGGCGAACAACAGCGCACGCAACGGTAACGCCGAGAAACCAAGGATCAGCACGGGCCGCCGTCCCCACGTCTGCGCCTGCCGCCCGACCCACGGCGACAACCCTGCCACGATGAATTGCGGCACGATGATGCACGCCGCAATCACCAGTTGAACGTTGTCGCCCATGTGCGCGGTCACTTCGCCGGCGGCAAGATTCAGCATCGCCGCATTCGACAAGTGGAACAGCACCACGCACGCCGCGAACGTCAGCAATCGCGGATCGCGCACCAAGTCGCGCAGGCTTTCGGGGCGTTCGCCGCTAGCTGAACTGAGTGCATCGGCGATATTCGATCCTGCCTTCGCCGCCGCTTTTTTCATGCGTGGTACGACCGGCGGCATCTCGTGATGGATCATGTTCAGCGCGACCAGCGCCGGCAATGCGAGCGCAGCCGTCAGAAAGAATACCGAGCGCAGCGACAGGTACTCCCCGAACACGCCCATCAACGCCGCGGTCAGCGCGCTGCCGATGGACGCCCATCGCGCATTGCGCCCGAGCCGCGTGCCTAGATCGGCGCGGGAGACGAGGGCGAGCGAGATCGCGGCCATCGCGGGAACGAGCATGCAGCTCGCGAACCCGTGCAGCACTTCGGCCGCGAAGACGGAGACGAATGTGGGACTCGCGCCGAGCAGCAGCGCACTGATGATGATCGCGATGATCGCAGCGGCAGCCGCGCCTTTCTTGTTGCGCAAGGCATCGACGAGCGCGCCGGCCGGTAACTGGCTTGCCATCGCGCTGATCGTGCCGACGCTCAGCATCAGCCCGATCTCGCCTTGCGTCCACTTGTTCGCGGCGAGATAGGAAGCGATGAACGGCCCAAAGCCGGTCTGCACATTCGCGACGAAAAAGTTCAGCCAGTCAAGCGCGCGCAGACTTCGTGCAGTAACCATATTTCAGATCGTCCTCATTGTTTCGAGGGCCGAGCGGCGGATGCAGCCGCGACCGGTCCAGAGGACGTTGAAGCGGGTACCGCAACCGCCGCCGATGCCGATGAGGGCTCCGACGCCGCCGCCGGTTCGGCCGGCGGCACGACGGGAGAGATGATCTTGATCGGCTGGTCAGGCGAATAGGTCGGTGCGGCCTTGATCTGTGTATCGGTGAAATCCAGTTGCAATTGCAGCACCTTGTTGCGCGATACCACGTGCAGGTCCGGCCAGTTGGCCGCGACTTGCCGTTTGTCGCCGGCGAGGGAATCGGAAAGGTCGATGACGAGCGCCTGCGGTTGCGCCTGCGAATCGATCAATACGTCGACCACCCGGCCCATGCGCGCGCCGCTCTTTTGCGTGACGTTGGAATCGACGAGTTGGGCAAGGGTCGGCGGGACATCGGCGACAGAACCCGGTTTCGCCGGCGCTTCCGCCTTCGATTTACCTGTCGCCGGTTGCGGCATGACAAAGGTCACGGGCGCTTTCTTGTCCGCCGGGTTGAAGCGGAACGCGCTCCACGGGAACGTGACCTTGCGGTCGCCCACGCCGAGGAAACCCGACAGGTTGACGATCATGAGCTTCGGCTTGGCGGCGGCATCCACGTACATGTCGACCGCGCGGCCGACGATCTTGCCGTCGCGCTGGATCTCGCTGTCGAGGAGACCGTGGATCTGCTCGCGCTGCATGATGCGCGTGGTCAGCAGCGGCGGCGGAGGCGCCGGCACTTTCTCTTCAACGGGCGGAGGCGGCGGAGGCGGCGCTTTCTTCGGCACGACAACGCGGCGCTTGGGCTTCGGACGCGGCGCCCTTTGCTCGGTCGGCGGTTGCGTGGCGACCGGTGTGGAGGCAGGCTCTTCTTCCGGCTCGACGGCTTCGGGCTCGCTCGCCGGCTGCGGCGTCGACAAATCGATGATCGGCGCCGCCGGCTGTGTCGGGAACAGGCTGCACCCGGACATGACCGAGACAAGCGCCAGCCCGATAAGTATGGCAAGCATCCTGGCCATCGTGCGCCAGTGCCAGTCGTACGCTCGAAGCGGGAAGCCACCCCGCGGGAAGCCGCCACTCATCACAAGAGCTCCATGTTGCCGGATCGCCTTCAAAAGGGTCGTGCGCCGCCAATCAGAATGATCGATGGCGCGGGTTTATCGGTAAAACGCTGACTCGGAAAAGTCAGACGCCCGGCGGCCGCGACTTCGCTTCGGTTGCCTGGGCGAGACGCGCGACGGTGTCGGGGGCGCCCATTTTCGCGGCAGCGTCGCGTGCGGTAAAGCCGTTTGCGTCTTTTGCGTCCGGATTTGCGCCGTGCGCGATCAGGAACTCCACCATTTCCACACGATTGAACATGGCCGCGATCATCAGCGCCGTGCGGCCATCGGGCGATGCGCCCTCGACGTCCGCACCATGCTCCAGCAATGCTTCGATGACCGGCTTGTAGCCCTTGAACGCCGCGCCCGCAATCGGTGTCTGGCCGTTGTCGTTGCGCAGGTTCGGATCGGCTTTGTGTTGCAGCAGCACGCGCACGGCGTCGGCATGGCCGTGATAGCTCGCGAGCATCACGAGGGTGTCGCCCTTGTCGTTGCGCATGTTCGGCGGCAGGCCTTTGTGCAGCAGCGCGTCGAGCATGGGGGCGTCGCCGCGGCGGGCGGTATCGAAGACTTCAGCCGCGAAGTTGATGAGTTCTTCGCTCATCGTTTCTTGATTCGGCTTCTGCTCGCCGGAAGGGGTATCGGTTGGCATGAAAGGCTCCATGGAGTGGGATGGACCAGGCGGCCGGGCACGATGCACTGGCCCGTGGCGGGTCGTTCCTCAGGGTTTCGGGTGCTGGTATTCGGTGCTGCATTCGGTCCTGCGCCTCAAGTGCGTCAGGATACACAGATTTGATCGAGGGCCGCACGAGGTAGCAGGATTCGGGCCTCGTGAGAGCGCGTGAGCCGAGGCGTATGGTTCTGAGTTGCTGCGGATCTTTTCTTGACCCGCGCAAACCGCGCGCTTACGCTCGCCACCAATTCCTCTGGAGACGCATCTTTGAACGCCAGTCATTCCGACAATCCCGACCCCCTGCGCCGTATTGCACCAGCAGCCACGCGCAACCGCGACGTGATCCGCGATGTCCTCGTGCGCGTATTGCCGAAGAGCGGGATCGTTCTCGAAATCGCGAGCGGCACCGGACAGCACGCGGTCCACATCGCCGCCGCACTGCCGGAGATCACCTGGCAGCCGAGCGACCCGGACGAAGCCTCGCGCGCCTCCATTAGCGCATGGCGCGCCCACGCCGCGCTCGCCAACCTGAACGCGCCCGTCGCACTGGACGTATGCAGCGCGCCGTGGCCCGTGCCGGATTCGCTCGCGGCGATCGTCTGCATCAACATGATTCATATCGCGCCGTGGGCGGCGGCCGAAGCGTTGTTCCGTGGCTCGGCCGAACGTCTGACGAACGACGGCGTGCTGTTCCTCTATGGACCCTACAAACGCGACGGCGCGCACACGGCGGTATCGAATGAAGCTTTCGATGCCCAGCTCCGCGCCACCAACCCGGATTGGGGCGTGCGCAACATGGAGGACGTGTCGGAACTGGGCCGCCGCGCGGGATTGGTGATGGAAGAAGCCGTGCCCATGCCCGCCAACAATTTCAGCCTGGTGTTCAGGCGGGCGCGAATCTAGGTGGAACCATCGGGGAAAATCCGCAAAATTTTCTGCTCCGATGCCCGCCCCGCACGCCTTCGCCGAACTTTCAAGGGAGGGCGTTTGCGCCTCAAAGGGCCGCTCACGTGTAGACTGCGTTAGACCCGTTGGTTGCATCGACTCCCCAACACATTTTTTCGCCAATTTCGGCCACTATCGGGCCGATTTTTCGCCGATACCCTCAAGCGGAGGCATCGTACATGCATGTAGCGCTGCAGCAGGAAGCCGTCACGAGCGGCACGCCCGCCGAACAACCTCAAAAAACGCCGCGTGATCTGCGCCGTGTCGACATTCACCCCGATCACTGGTATCCCGTCGCGTGGTCGCGCGAAGTCAAGCGCGGCAAGGCGCATGGCGTCAAGTTCGCCGGCGACCCCGTCGTGCTGGTGCGCACCGAGAGCGACAAGGTGTTCGCGCTGGAAGACCGCTGCGCGCATCGGCAAGTGCCGTTGCATGCGGGCGTGGTCGACGGCGAGTCCATCCGCTGCTGTTACCACGGCTGGACTTACGACTGCTCGGGCAAGTGTATCGACGTGCCCTATCTCGGGCGCGAGCGTCTGCCCAACGGCGTGCGCTCGTACCCGTGCCGCGAAGAAGCCGGCCTGATCTTCATCTTCCCGGGCGATCCGCTGCTCGCTGAGAGCGTGCCGTTCCCGGCGCTCGGTTCCGCCGGCGACAAAGCCTATAAAACCCGCCGCTTCGGCCGCGCGGTGAAGTGCCATTACACCTTCATGCACGAGAACCTGATGGACATGAACCATCAGTTCCTGCATCGCAAGCAAATGGGCCAGATGAAGGCGCGTTCAGTCGGACGCAGTCGTGGCGAAGACTGGGTGGAGGTGAATTACACGTTCGCGCGCGAAGAGGGCAAGCAGCCGATAGGCGAAGCGCTCGTCTTCAGCCAGAAACGCGGCACGAAGCCCGACGACAATAACAAGGACGTAATGACGATTCGTACGGAATATCCGTACCAGACGCTCAGGATCCGCACCAAGGACCAGACCATGGTGATGGATCTGTGGATTGCCTATGTGCCGCTCGACGCCGAGCAGCGCACGAACCGCACGTTCGGTTTGCTGTCGATCCGCCGCCCGAAGATTCCGGGCATTCTCGATGCCGCCTGGCCGCTGCTGGTGTGGTTCACCGAGCGTATCTTCAAGGAAGACCGGTGGATCGTCGAGCGCGAACAGGAAGCGCATGACCGGCAAGGCGGCGATCATAATCACGAGGTGTTTCCGGTCATCCTCGAATTGCGGTCGCTGCTGACCGAATGCGGCGCGCCGGTTCGCGAGCCTGCGTTGGAACGTCGCGTGCACATCATTCAGCCCGTTACAGATTGAGATTGGCTGATATCGTAGAGAGCGGCTGGAAGTAACGTGCCGGTAGTCAAGTAATAACCAAAGAGGTCGATCATCATGGAACCCAACCCGGCAGAAGATCGCGGCACGCCGTCAGTCAACGTCAATGAACGGCCCGAGCAGGATCACTTCGATGCCGCCATCAACCACGTCGACAGTTCGTATTCGTCGGGCGTGCTGGCCGCCAAGGCTGCGAAAGGCATTCTGTACAGCGTGATCGAGACGCTGGGCACGCTTGTCGGCGATCCGGATTTGCCCGAGCATGCACGCTCGGGCTATCAGGCGCTGCTTGTGAGCGCGGAAGAACTGCGTTCACGGATCGATTAACAAAGGCTCACAGCCAGCCTGGGGCAAAACCCGGGCAAAATTTAAGGTCAACCACGGAGCACATCATGAGTAAAGCCCAGGACGCAAAGAAAACCGAGAAAAAGGTTGCCCTCAAGTCGCCGAAGGAAAAGAAAGAGGCGAAGAAGTTGAAGAAGGAGGCGACCAAGCGCCAGTAAGTGCAATGACCGTGTAAGCAGCAGATATACGGCCGATGGTTCGGTTGAAACAACCATCCGGCATGGAAGCTCCCGACATCACGTTGTTGCAGCGCTTTGAACTCCAGCGGCCCGCTATTAGCGGGCCGTTTGCATTTGCGGAGGTTTGCGCTGGCGCTTTGAAACGCGAAGTCGAACCTGCTTTAAAAGTCCGTCGTCATCGAGAACAAGAACGTGCGCGGTGCGCCTTGCGTCAAATACCCCTGGCCCGAGGTCGCGGCTGATTCCCAGTACGCCTTGTTTGCCACGTTCAGCACACTGACCCGGAAGGTCGTGTTCTTGCGGAACAGGTTGGTCGCGTAACGTGCGCCGACATCGAAGCGATTCCACGATGAAAGCGACGCCGTATTGGCGACATCGAAGTATTGCTTGCCCGTGTGCAGGTAGCGCGCGGTGAACGTCAGGCCGGGCACCATCGGCAGGTCGTATTCAGCGCCGAGATTGAACAGGAACGCGGGCACGCCGGTCGGACGGTTGCCGTCGGTCAGGCCGCCCACGGTGTTGAGCAGCTCGGCCTGGATGTAGGACGCGCCCGCCAGCAGCCGCACGCCCTTGTACGGTTCACCCGTGATCGACGCTTCAAGCCCGCGATGCCGCTCGCGCCCGTTCGCTGCAAACACCATGTCGCTGTTCGTGTACGCAGTCGGTTCTTCGATCTGATAGGCCGAGAACGTCGAGCCGAAATGGTTCGTGTCGTATTTCACGCCGACTTCGTACTGCTTCGAGCGCGATGGCGCGAGGTTCGTGCCGAAGTTGACCGCGGTCGACGGCGCCGCCTGCCCTTGGGCCAGCGCTTCGCTTCGATTGGCGAAGATCGCGACGTTTTCCCATGGCTTGATCACGAGTCCGAGAATCGGCGTGGTGATGGAGTCGTTATACGAGGACGTGAGGTCGCCGGTCCCGGTTGCGTAGTTGTTCTGGTGCAATTCCTGGCGGCGCGCGCCGAGTGTGAAGAGCACGCGGTCATGCAAAAAGCCCAGCGTGTCCGATACCGCCACGCTTCGGATCAACGCGCGGTCGGTAACGAAGGGATCGGCGAAGTTGCCGACCGGGCTCGCGCCCGGGCGCGGCACCTGCGGCGTGTTGTAGAGGTCGGTGTTGAATGTGCCAGAGAAGTCGAAGGCCGAGCGGTCTTCGATACTGGTCAGCGACCCGCCCAGGGTCACGAAATGCGAGACCGGGCCGGTGTCGAAGCGGCCATGCACGCCGCCTTCGGTCGAAAATGCATCGGTCTTGCGCGGCACGCCCAGGCGATACGCCGTGGTCAATCCGGTATCGCCGTTGAAGTTCGGCGAAGAATAATCGCCATGCTCGTTCGCGTGATGCACGCCGCCCGCCACATACGCCGTCCATCCCGGCAAGAAGTCGTATTCGGCGCGCGCAATGCCGACCGTGTCTTCGAGCGCGGTGAATGACCAGGGCTGTGCGTAGTTGTGCGTTGCCGACGGAACCGCCGGGATCAGGATGTCCGTGCCGCTCAGGTTGACCGTGGGGCGCGCTTCGTTCGCACGTTCGCGTTGATACAGGAAATCGCCGTAGAGACGCAGTTTGTCGCCACGATAATCCAGCGATACCGACGTGGCCGTGCTGCGCTTGTGTTCATCGTCGACGCTGGTTTCGCCGTCGCGCACGAAGCTGTTCACGCGCACGCCAAACTGGCCTTCGCTGCCAAAACGGCGGCCTACATCCACGTGCGTGCCGAGTTCGCCCGATGCCGTGCCTTCCACCGTTACGCGCGTCAGGGGTTTGTCGCCGGCACGTTTCAGCTCCAGGTTCACGCCGCCGCCAATGGCGGAGCCGGTCGGCGACGCGCCGCTCAGGAACGCATTTGCGCCCTTGAAGACATCGACGCGTTCGAGTGTTTCGGTTGCCACGAGCTGACGCGGCGTAATGCCATAAAGTCCGTTGAGCGAGATGTCGTCGCCGTTCAACTGGAAGCCCCGGATCACGAACACTTGCGACTGGTTGCCAAAGCCCAGGCTCGAGCGCACGGACGGATCGTTGTCGAGGACATCGGCGAGGGTTCGCGCTTGCTGGTCTTCGATCAGCTTCGAGGTGTACGTGGTCATGCTGAAGGGCACGTCGATCATCTTCTGGTCGCCCAGCACACCGAAACTCGCGCCCCGCGCGACCTGACCGCCACTGTACGTCGGCGCGAAGTCACCTGGGAGCGCTTCTGCGGCACCCTGGACTTTTACGGCCGGCAGGGTCTTGTCGGTGGCATCTGTCGTCGGGTCGCTTTGCGCGTGAGCAATACCGGCCGCGCCGGCGAGACCCATGGCGAGCGGCATCGCTGCGCGGAAAAAGACCTGACGGACGGCGGCCGATACGGGCCGGACGCGAAGCGATTGCGGTTTGTTTGGAAGCATCGAAGGAGCGGAGTAGCGAAGCGGTCGTGATTTCGCCCCGTCATCCGCCAGGCAAATGGCGGGCAACGGAGCGCTGCTTTGTAGTGGGTTTATGTGTGGACTTGCGAGTTTGGATTTACAACTGGACTACAAGACCTGACAAACGAGAGGATTATACACGAATGCGAATCGTTATCATTTGTCGCGCAAAAAAAACGACACAATTGATAACGGCTCTGGCCAGAGGTTTTTCTGAAGGTTGGGAGCGGTTCCGGAGAAGAAACATCTTGCGGTTGAGGTTCAGGCGTCGCCGACCCACCGTTCCTCCGATGCCTTCAAATGCGATCGGATCGCCGCCTGCGCGGCAATTGGGTCGCGCGCTTCGAGCGTCCTGAGAATGCGTTCGTGCTCGGATAACGCGACGCCCCACGTCGTGATGTTTTCCGAAAGCACACTCGCTTTGGCTGCGATGGGATCGTTGCGGCCATCGAACAATTCGCCGACGAGCCGTGTGAGCACCGAATTTCCCGCTATGTCCGCGATCGTCATATGGAACTGGCGATCCGGTTCCAGTGGCGAGCGGCCTGCTGCGATCAACTCGCGCATGACATCGACTGTTTTCTGCAGTTTGGCCGTGCCATCGGAAGTAAGCCGTGTGCACGCCAGCACGATCACCGATCCTTCTATTGCGGCGCGCGCCTGCATCAGTTCAGTCGGGCTTTCTCCCATGGCAGTCAAAGGCGACGTTTCGCTGCCGACTTCGCACACGTACACGCCCGAACCCATGCGGATCTCGACTTGTCCTCGGATCTCCAGCGCAATCAACGCTTCGCGCAGCGACGGACGCGATACGCCGAGTTGCTGCGCCAGTTCGCGTTCAGGCGGCAAACGCGCGCCGGCCTGAAAGCTGCCGTGGCGGATCAGCATGTTGATCTGATCGGCGATGGACTGATACAGCCGCCGTGTTTCAACAGGTTTTACGAGAGAAGTCATGGAGTCCGATGCGTTGTCCGCGTCAAAACGTGTAAGGTGGCTTGACCAATTTGCCGCCATTTCGCGCCAGCATCGCTTGGAGCGTATGTCTTTGGATATAAGGGTAAATACCTCGATTCCAGTACAGGCCCAACGCCATTATCATTAGCGGCAGGTCAGGCCGCTTCTTCAAACCATTGCCGCGAACACTAAATTGGCTTGACCACTTTGATAGCGGGTACGACATGGGCGAAGGCCCCACATCGAGGAGACAAAAGCCGATGCATCCGTCCCAGTCAGTCTGTCGGGCCGTGCAATGAACGCAACGGCCGAACCGGACGTGTCATCCCCTTCCGCCAGTTCAGCGGAATCCTTGCTGCGCCTGAACGGCGTAGGCAAGCGTTTCCCGGGCGTGATCGCGCTGCAAAACGTGAGCTTCGATGTCCGTGCGGGCGAAGTCCACGCCATCTGCGGCGAGAACGGCGCAGGGAAATCCACGTTGATGAAAATTGTCAGCGGGCAGTACAGGCCGGACGAAGGCGAGATTTATCTCGATGGTCGCGTGCAGCATTTCGCGTCCACGCTCGATGCGCAAGCCGCCGGCATCGCGATCATCCATCAGGAACTGAACCTGATCCCGCATCTGTCGATCGCGGAAAACATCTTCTTGGCGCGGGAGCCGAAGCGCGGGATATTTATCGACCGCGCCCGGCTTGCCGCCGATTCGCAGGCCGCGCTCGACCGGATCGGCTTGCCGCTGAAACCCCGCACGCTGGTTGGATCGCTGTCGGTCGCGCAGCAGCAGATGATCGAGATCGCGAAGGCGTTGTCGCTCAACGCGCGGCTTCTGATCATGGATGAACCCACGTCGTCGCTGACCGAATCCGAGACCGTGCATCTTTTCCGGATCATCAAGGAGTTGCGGAAGTCCGGCGTGGGGATCGTGTACATCTCGCATCGGCTGGATGAGCTTGCTGAGATCGCGGACCGCGTGACAGTGCTGCGCGATGGCCGCACGATTTCCACCGACGACTTCGCGGCCACGACCATCGAACAAGTGGTGTCGCATATGGTTGGCCGCGATCTCGACGATGTGTTCCCCGAACGCAAATCGCAGCCGACTACCGAGGTCCTCTTGAGCGTCAACGGCCTCAAGCGCCGCGAAGTGTTCGGGCCGGTGAGCTTCGAATTGCGTCGCGGCGAGATTCTTGGCTTCGCGGGCCTGATGGGTTCGGGTCGTACCGAAGTGGCGCGCGCGGTATTCGGTGCGGACCCCGTGGACAGTGGCGAAGTGCATTTGCGAGGCGAGAAGCTGTCGATTCATTCGCCTATCGATGCAATTCGCAACGGCATTGCGTATCTCTCGGAGGATCGCAAGGGCAACGGGCTCGCGCTGCAGATGACGGTCGCGAAGAACATCACGCTTGCGAACGTGGGGGCGGTTTCCGGCGCGGGCGGTTTCATCCGTTTCGAGGAAGAAGGGAAGGTCGCACGCAAATATATCGATGCGCTCGGCATCCGTACGCCGAGCGCGAACCAGATCACGCGCAATCTGTCCGGGGGCAACCAGCAGAAGGTCGTGATCAGCAAATGGCTGTTCCGCGAATCGAAGATTCTTTTCTTCGATGAACCCACGCGCGGCATCGACGTCGGCGCGAAATACGCCATTTATGAACTGATGGACCGGCTGGCAGCGCAGGGAATTGGCGTTGTCCTGATCAGTTCCGAGCTGCCCGAGATCATGGGCATGACCGATCGCGTGGCGGTGTTCCACGAAGGCGAAATAGCGGGCGTACTCGAGACCCGCAAGACCAATCAGGAAGAAATCATGCACTACGCATCAGGACGGACGACCCATGCTTGAGATGACTACCGACCCCGCTCATGCCGATCGCGCACGCGCTCGTGAACGGCGCCGCGATCTGATACAGAAGTTTGCCGCGCTGGGCAGTCTGGTGATGCTCGTGATCGTGTTTTCCGCGACGAGCAACGCGTTCATGTCCCTGGGTAACGGCATGACGGTGGCGCTGCAGGTGACATCGATTGCGTATCTCGGACTCGGGGCGACTTGCGTGATCATCACGGGCGGTATCGACCTGTCCGTGGGGTCGGTGCTCGCGCTCTCCGGCGTGTGCGCCGCGCTGCTCGTGAAGGCGGGCGTTCCGGTGCCGATCGGCATGCTGGGTGGCGTGATCGTCGGAGCGATCTGCGGCGCGTTCAACGGGATCTTTGTCACGCGCATGGGCTTGCCGCCGTTTATCGCGACCTTGGGGATGATGCTGGTCGCACGCGGCGTTGCCCTGCAGATCACCGGCGCACGGCCGGTTTCGGGTCTCGGCGATTCGTTCGCGGAACTCGGCAACGGGTCGCTGTTTCGTATCGTGCGCATGGGTTCGGATGGTTTTCCTGACGTCGTCTTTCCGGGCATTCCTTATCCCGTCATCATCATGGTCGTGCTCGCCGTGCTGGTGTCGATCATGCTCAGCCGGACGTCGCTGGGGCGGCATATCTATGCGGTCGGATCGAACGCGGAAGCAGCGCGCTTGTCGGGCGTGAACGTGAATCGCGTGAAGCTCTTCACCTATGTGTTGTCCGGCGCGCTCGCGGGGTTGACGGGTTGCGTGCTGATGTCGCGGCTCGTGACCGCGCAGCCGAACGAAGGCGTGATGTATGAGCTCGATGCCATCGCCAGTGCGGTGATCGGCGGGACGTCGCTGATGGGCGGCGTCGGGACGATCTCGGGCACGGCCATTGGCGCGTTCGTGATCGGCATCTTGCGCAATGGCCTGAACATGAACGGCGTATCGAGTTTTATCCAGCAGATCATCATTGGCCTCGTGATTCTGGGCACGGTGTGGATCGACCAGATTCGCAACCGGCGATGAGTTTCATCGGGCGCGAGGGGTCTTTCTCAAGCGTCCGAAGGGCAGAAGCGAAGCGGGCCGCAGAGGCTTATAAAACCAAAGGAGCGAGACATGAAACTGACTACGAAGGCGATGTTTGCCACTGTACTGGCCGTTGCCGCGAGCACCGCATTTGCCGCGGGCGGCGAGATTGCGGTCATTGTGAAGAGCGCTGATTCCAACTACTGGCAAAACGTCAACAAGGGCGCGACTGCGGCCATGGCCAAGCAGAAGGGCTACACGATGACCTTCCAGGGGCCGACCGCCGAATCGGATATCGCAGCCGAAGTGAACATGGTCGAGAATGCGGTGAACCGCAAGGTCTCGGGTATCGTGCTGGCCGCGTCAGATCCTGATGCGCTCGTGCCGGCTGTGAAGAAGGCGTGGGAAGCGCACATTCCGGTGGTGATCATCGACTCGGCACTGGCCGATTCGGGCAAACAGTACTACCAGGCTTTCCTTTCCACCGATAACGCCAAGGCCGGCGAGATGTGCGCTCAGGCGCTGATCGCGAAGGTTGGGCAGACGGGCAAGATCGCGTTGATGTCGTACGTGGCCGGCGCCGGCTCCGAGGCTGCGCGCGTGGGCGGATTCCGGAAGTACCTGGAAGCGCATTCGAAGCTGACGGTGGTGGGTCCGTTCTACTCGCAATCGCAAATGGCGAACGCGCTGAACCAGACGACCGACGTGCTGGCGGCCAATCCTGATCTCAAAGGAATCTTCGGCGCGAATGAACCGACGGCAGTGGGCATGGGCCGCGCACTCGCGCAATCGGGCAAGGCCGGAAAGGTCGTGGCGATCGGCTTCGATGGCAACCAGGATCTGCAGAACTTCGTGAAGGACGGGACCATCCAGGCGATCGCCGTGCAGGGTTCGTACCAGATGGGCTACAAGGGCATCGAAACGGTGGTTGGCGTGATCGAGAAGAAAATGCCGCCCAAGTTTGTCGATACGGGCGTGGTCATGGTCGACAAGGGCAACATCGATCAGCCGGTTGCAAAGAACGTATTGTATTGACGGTTTTTGGCTGGACGCGATGCGGGAGCGCTTTCCGCATCAATGAGAAATAAAGTTAGTGAAAACAACGAAAGACGGAAGCTAAAAACGAGACTCCACGGTAGTTGAACGGCGAAATCACGGCGCAATAAGCGTGAGCAGCTAATTGACACGACTACAAAACGTAGTCAAGATAACGTTAATTAGAAGTTCGGCGCATTTTTCGCACGACGAATTCGCTCGTTCAGGCAACACCTGGGGACTCGAGTCATGGAGACGTATTACCTTGCCATCGACGTTGGCACGGGCAGCGTTCGCGCTGCCCTTGTCAATGGACGTGGAAAAATAGCAAGCATGGCGGCGCGCGAGCACGAGCAGATCGTGCTCCGCTACGGCTGGTCCGAACAACGTCCCGCGGACTGGTGGCAGGGCGCTGCCGGCGCCATTCGTGAAGTGCTCGAAAGCGTGCCGAATGCGGCTGCAAACATCGCGGCAATCTGCGCGTGCGGGCAAATGCACGGCACGGTTCTGATCGATGCGGACGGCCAGCTCACCCGCGAAACCGCGCCGCTCTGGAATGACAAACGCACGCTCGCGCAAGTCGAAGCCTTCCGGGCAGCGCACGACTCCACGTCCTACCTCCCGCTGACAGCGAACCCCGCCACGCCCGCGTGGCCCGGTTTCAAGCTGCAATGGCTCAAGCAGAACGAGCCCGAAGCGTACGAGCGCGCCGCGACCGTCTTCATGTCGAAGGACTACGTCAACTTCCGTCTGACGGGCGAACGCGCGTGGGACTGGAGCGATGCATCGACAAGCTTCTTGATGGACCCGCAAACGCGGACCTGGTCCCAACCGATGCTCGATGCGCTCGGCCTCGACATCACCAAATTCCCGCCCATCCGTTCGCCGCAGGAAATCCTCGGCAGCGTCACCGCTGAAGCTGCGCAGGCGACCGGCTTGCGCGAAGGCACGCCGGTGCTGGTAGGCGGTGCGGATTATCCGCTGTCGGTGCTCGGCTCGGGTGTGTATGCACCGGGTCTCGGGTCGGACATCACCGGTACGTCATCGATCATCACCGTGATCGCCGATACCCCCATGCTGCATCCCGAAGTCTCGAACGTGGCGACCGCAGAGGGCTTGTGGGGACGCTTCATGTTGCTCGATTCAGGCGGCGACGCCATGCGCTGGGCACGTCGTGCGTTCCACGAAAACGCCTTGAGCTACGACGCCGTCGCGCAAAAAGCGGCCGAAGCGCCGGTCGGTTCCGAAGGCCTTTTTTTCCTGCCGTATCTCACGGGCGAACGCCTTGGCGAGCACTCGAATTCGCGCGCGCAATTTTTTGGCATCGGTGCCAAACATGGGACGGCGCACTTGCATCGGGCGGTGCTGGAGGGTGTTGCCTTCGGCGTGCGGCGTCACATTGGCGTGATCGAATCCGCGGGCGTGCGCATGGAACGGCTCGTCGCTGCAAGCGGCGGTGCGAAGGCTGCGCTGTGGCTCGACATCAAGGCGAGCATGTACCGAACGCCGATTCTCGTGCCGGCTGAAGTGGAATGCGGCGTGATGGGCTGCGCGATTCTCGCGGCGACCGCGCATGGCCAGTTTGCGCGCCTTGGCGATGCCGTCTCCGCCTTCGTTCAATTCGAGCGCGAAGTCCTGCCGGACCCGCGCGCCGGCGATATCTACGACCGGATGATGCCGCTCTTCGAGCGGCTCTATTCGAGCTCGCAACAGTTCTACGACGACCTCGATCGTCTCGCTGAGACTCATGCATGACGCACGCAATCAAAGCAGTTTTGTGGGACATGGACGGCACGCTCGCCGACAGCGAAGCGCTGCATCTGAACACACTCGTCACCGTGCTGAATCATCACGGCATCAAGGCGGGCGACGATCTGCATGCATCGATATTCGGCATGACCGCGCGCGAAGTGCATACATTATGTTGCAAGCTTTTTGGCATCGACTTCGACTACGACGAATGGTCGATGGCGCGTGCGCGCCACTACGTGTCCGAAGCCATCAACATGCAACCCAGGCCCGGCGCGTTGAGCGTTTATAACGCCGTGCGTGCAGCCGGAATCCATCAGGCGATCGTATCGAATTCGCCGCGCATGCTGCTCGAAGCCGGACTTCGCGCGCTGGATTTGCAGGACCCGCAACTCATATCCATCAGCGCCAACGATGTCCGCGCCGGCAAGCCGCATCCCGAACCGTACGAACGCGCCGCGTGGCTTTTGCACATTTCGCCGGAAGAAGCGATTGTCGTGGAGGACAGTCCGACCGGCGCACGTGCAGCCATCGCGGCAGGCATGCGAGTGCTCGCATGGCCCGAACATCCGGGCGCGGCGTCGTCTTTCCCCGAACTCGCCGAACTCGTTTTCTCCGAACACGAGTTGTCCACCGCCATCGCCGCAGCACTCGGCGTTCAACTTGACACCTGAAACCCAGACCATGCTCCGAACCAGCATTTTCCCCTCGCGATACGTCCAGGGCGCAGGGGCGCTCGATTCCCTCGATACCGAACTCGCGCGCCTGGGCACGCATGCCGCGTGTCTCGTCGACAGCAACGTCGCGGCGTTGTTGCAGCCGGCTTTATCTAAGGCGGAACGCGTGGAGCTCGTCGTGCGTTCCGTCGACGCCGCCTGCACCGAGCGCTCGGTCGCCGCTGCGGCCGAGTGGATTCGCGAAAGCGGGGCGGACATCGTGGTGTCGTTCGGTGGCGGCAAGGTGGTTGATACCGGCCGCGCCGCAGCCGATGACCTGCGCCTGCCGTTCGTCTGCGTGCCGACCATCGCTGCGTCCGATGCGCCGTGTTCGGCGCTCGCCGTGATCTACGACGAAGAAGGCCGCGTGGTGCGTGACCGGTTCGTGCGGCGCAATCCGGATCTCGTATTGCTCGATACGAGCCTGATCGTGCGTGCGCCGGTGCGGTTTTTTATCGCGGGAATCGGCGATGCTCTCGCGACGTTCTACGAAGCCGACGCGTGCCGCCAAGCTTATGCGAAGAACCTGTGCGGCGGCCGCGGAACGGCGCTCGCGTTCGAAGCTGCGAAGCTCTGCCGCGACACATTGTTCGCGCATGCCGTGCAGGCCGTGGACGATTGCCGTGCGCAGATCGTCACGCCGGATTTCGATGCCACGCTCGAAGCGACGGTCCTGCTTTCTGGCGTTGGCTTCGAGTCGGGCGGCGTTGCGGCGGCCCACGCGATCCATCACGGTCTCGCGGACTTGCCTTCGTCACATGGTTTGCTGCATGGGGAGAAGGTTGCGATCGGCGTGCTGGCTTCACTGTTTTTATCGGCGGTGCCCGATGACGAGCGTCAGCGCGTTTTCAAGTTCTGCCGCGCCGTGGGATTGCCTACGCGGCTTGCTGAAATCAACGTGGACGTCACTGATCAGGCCGCGCTCGAAACCGTGGCAAAGCGTGCGTGCCGCGCGGGCGAGATCATCCACAACGAACCGTATCCCGTCGATGCAGCGCTGGTCGTCGCCGCATTGAAAGCGATGGACCGCTATGCACAGCGCTTCGATAACCCAATCTGAACTCACGCGAGAAACAACATGGCAACTGAACTCAAAGGTCAGGAAACAGCGGCGTTCCGTCCCGGCCTCTTCGATGGAAAAAACGTGCTTGTGTCAGGCGCAACGAGCGGTATCGGCTTGGCGATCGCGCAGGGGTTCGCCGCGCTGGGCGCCGAGGTCATCGCCACGGGAAGCTCCACGCGCAAGCTCGAAGCGTTGCGCGCGGACACGACACTGAAAGGCATTCGCTTCGAACAACTCGATGTCCGCGATAACGACGCGATCAAGGCGTTCGTTGGGAGCCTGAGTGAACTCGATGTGCTCGTGAATGCGGCAGGCGTGGCGCGTCCCGCCGATGAGTATCGTGATGATGTGTTCCGCGAAGTCATCGATGTGAACCTGACCGCCGCCATGCGCCTCGCAATGGCATCGCGCGACATGCTCGAACGCGCGCATGGTGCAATTGTCAATGTGGCGTCGATGCTCAGTTATATCGCCGATGTGGAAGTGCCCGCGTATTGCGCGAGCAAGACGGGCATTCTGGGTTTGACGCGTTCGCTCGCGCACGCGTTCGGGCCCGCGGGCGTGCGCGTGAATGCGATCGCGCCCGGCTACCACCGGACGGACATGACACGCGCGTTGTGGGAAGTTCCGGCAAGCGCGGACAAGATCGCGGCGCGCAGTGCGCTCAAGCGCTGGGGCGAAGTCGATGACCTCGTCGGCGCGACGTTGTTCCTGGCGTCGCCGGCGTCCGCATTCATCACGGGCGTGACGTTGCCGGTCGATGGAGGGTATGCGAGCGGGGTGTAGAAACTAAAGGAGCAAAGCAAGAAATGGCGGCTCACGCTTACCTGTGAGCCGCCATTTTGTTCTTGCGCGCTAGCTGCTGGCGATCAATTTAAGCGCTGTGATCGATGGCTGAAAGAAATACTCTCCGCCCTCGGTGACGACAAAATGCGAAAGCGTTTCGGTTGTCGAGGCGCTGTGTATGGGGCACGTCATGGTCGCTGATTTTGTCTGCGAAATGAGCGGATCCTCGCCGTCGCCTGACTGCGGAAAGTCCGGGTTGTCGATCCACGTCTTTTGTACGAACTCGAACTGCGACTCTATGCTCTTCTGATAACAGAGGAACAGCAGGCCGCGGTCGACATCGTCATCCTGTACCGGTGTGCCCGGATCTTTGGGCAGCGCCAGCGGCGCGCCGTAGGCAATTCCGCGCCGCAACAGCCGGCGGGTCTGGGTGAAGCTTTCCTGCAGCGCGCTGTTTGGATCGACGGTGCCGTCAGCCAGCAAAAACTCTTCGTCACGCGGATACGCCTTGCGGATATGCGCTGCGCGGGGCACCCACGTCCCGGGCAGATCCTGACCGTATTCGAAGTTGTTGATGAGGTTGTCGTCCAGCAACTCCGGATGCTGGACAGACGGATCGCCATCATTTGGATCGAACGCCGAGGGAAAGCCGTTAGCGCTCGATGGCGCGAGTTCGGGCAGCTTGCTCAAGTCGACCTCGTACGAGGTTGGCGCGAGCGGACAGCCGCTCGCGTACCGCCCGACGAGTTTCGCTCCGTACACGTCGGCGCTCAGGCCGAGAGTCGAAGCGTGCGCGACCACGCTTGCCATGAAGCCGGCAACGTCCTGACGGAGCTTGCGAAACACGAGGTATGAACCGTTTTTCGTCCAGTCCGGACCGCTGGCGCTGATCGGACCCTGGCCGGGATTTGGCCCGTCGAAGGGCGGCGGTGGCGTGGTGGGGATCTGGGTCGGATATCCCAGCACGAATTCGCCGGGCCACAGCAAGTCTTGGCCAGGCACGCCCTGATGTCCGGAATTCGGATCAGGCTGGTCATTCACCGAGAGCGTAAATCCCTTGATCCCGGGTTGCGAGACGCCGTCCTTGAAACCGAATTGCTCGTGACCCGGCAGGTCGGGACGGACTTCACCATGTTCCACATGGAGCAGACGCAAACCATTCAGCTGTGCGTGCGCGATGATCTGATCCGTTGTATGCGCGAGCTCGCCAGGGATGTCCGACGCAACCATCACCACGATGTGCAGTTCCTGCGGCTTTTTAAAAGGGCTGTGCCAGCGTGATGGATCGCTGCGATCGAGGTCTCCGACCAGGGTCTTGCGAGCAGCCATGCCTTGCTTGAAGTCGTCCGGGAATGTCGCATGATCCGGTGCGCCCAGTTTCTCGAGACCGGCATAGCTGAACGCGATGTTGCGCCACGTTGCCGTAGGCATGTTCACTTCGCCTTTGTGCTTTTTGCGTTTCGCCCTGAAGACGTCGTTGAACGCCCCGACGGCGGCAGCGCTGTCCACGTGGCTGGCAAACCCGGCAAGCCACTTCTTGGCGCGCCCCACATGTTCGATGGTGAAGAACACGAAACGTTGATGATCCTTGTTGAAGCCCGCAAGGATATTTCCCTGGATCTCTTGCAGGTCGATGGAAATCGAGTCGATCGGATTCGGTACGGTGCTCATGGCTTACCTCGTTTTGAAGGGACGGATTGACGGCTGGCGCGAGTACCCGGCGCGAGCGGGCGCATCCAGATTCACACTCAGTTATATTAGTAATACGTACTATTAGACGGCCGCGTTTTCGCTTGGATTCATCTGCGCCTTTGCGCGGTTTTTTTATAGTTGCGTGGAACGTGCGGCGATGTGCGCGGATTTCATGGCACGCGGCGTTACCGCTGGTATCGCGCTCCGAGCGGTCGCAGCTTGTGTCACAGGACCCGCAGCTTGAAACGGAACGCACATCTGGCTCACAAAGCAGGCGACGTTCGCCAGCAAGACCAAAACAAGCAGATAGCATTTCATTTGTACCCTCACTGAAAGGGCCGCCCAAGGCAGTTGTGAGACATTCAAGCTTGACCGACCGGTGTATTGTTCGCCGGTCAATGGAAGGGCGCTACCCACAGGTGTATCGCCACGCCTGATTTAATTCATGCAACAAATGTAGTAACGCGGCTCGACTCAAAACGAGCTGCCAGGAGCGCCTCTGCAGCTTCGGCATTGACGTCGCCAGTAGCAAAGGCGCACCCGGGTTGCGCGCGGGTGCCGTGGTCGGACATCATCGCGATCAGTTCAGTACGCCTGTGCACATTGAAACGCGCCAGCAAGTGACTTACGTACTTGCGTATGGTGATGTCCTCTACGCCCATCTTGGACGCGATCGACTTCGTCGGAAGACCTCGAAGCAGCCACGAGAGCGTTTCTCTTTCTCGCGGTGTCATCGCAACGGGGCTGCGGTCGAACGAGTGAGCGGAAGGATCAGCGCAGGGCGCGCAGAACGTTTCACTACAGGCTAAGGTCTTCCCGACGCTCGCGGCGGGAACGAACACACCTCCGATCATTGCAACCTCGAGCGCGAGATGCAGCACGTGCGCACGAGCGGTCTTCGCCACGAACCCCATTGCATGCATCTGGAGGCAACGCCGCACCGTTTCCGCGCGCTCGTCGGACGAAATCACCACGACTGGAACCAATGGCATACGTTGCCACAATGCAGCAAGTGCGGCAAAGCCCCGGTTTTCGCTCATGTCGAGGCTGAGCAGCACGGCATCGGGCGAATGAGTCAGCGCCTGTTCCACCCCGTCGCTAACGGATTCCGCCTCGAACACCTGTGCGTCGCTGTCGCGCTCCTTGAGCAGCAGAGTGAGTCCTGCCCTGAGTAAAGAATGGTCGTCGACGATCAGGACGCGCATGGTGGTCACCTCGAAGCACGATCCGTTTTCAGGAGTGACTCGCAAGCACGGACGGCGCATCCGCGTTTGCAACTCATGCTCTGTTATAGGCAGTGTGCGCAATGTCCGTCACCCTCTTGATGTGGGGCGCCGCAGGAAGCGCGGCCCTGCATTGGGAGGGTGAGATTGTCGCGGATCAGTGTCCGTTCATGGGTTTCGAAGTTGCCGGCCGTATGAAATCCGGTCGAACTGTACATGGTGCAAGGCGGTGCATCGAGGTGACAATGAAGTTCGTCGCCAATACGTTTCTTCCAACAGGGGCAACAGTCATGAACCGTCGTTATGTCACAGCGGACGTCTTTACCAGCAACCGATTCGAGGGCAACCCCGTGGCCGTGGTGCTGGACGCCGAAGGCCTCTCGACCATCCAGATGCAGGCGATTACCGCTGAATTCGGCTATAGCGAAACGACCTTCGTCTTGCCGCCGCGCGACGCCGCGCACACTGCATGGGTGCGCATCTTCACGCCGAGCCGCGAGATTCCGTTTGCGGGACATCCGAACATCGGCACGGCGTTTGTCCTTGCGACGCGTGCTGCGGCGAGCGGCACGCCCTTGCCGGATCAGCTCGTGTTCGAGGAAGCCGCGGGTCTCGTGCCGGTTACGCAAATGAAAGACGGCGGCCGGGTGGTGGGTGCGGAACTCACGGTGCCGGAGCGTCTGACGCGGGCATCGACGCTAGCAGTTGAGAGCGTGGCTGCGTGCCTGTCGCTCGACGTGACTGACATCCGGACCGACGCCCACGCGCCGCAAGTGGCGTCTGTCGGCTTGCCGTTTGTCGTGGTCGAGCTTGCATCGCGCGAAGCGTTGCGCCGATCTATCCCGAGCCTCGTGGACTACAAGAAGGTGTTGCCCACTGATGGCGCCACGTCCATCTATGCCTATACGCGAGATGTCGGTGACGACACCTCGGGCGATATCCAGGCGCGCATGTTCACGCCGCGCATGACCGAAGATCCGGCAACCGGCAGCGCGACTGCTGCGGCCGTTGCATTGATCGCTGATGTGCGGGGAGTGTCGGAACTGTCGTTACGCGTTCGGCAGGGCGTGGACATGGGCCGTCCGAGCACGTTGATCACGACCGTCGATGTCCATGACGGTCAGCCACGCGTGCGTATCGGCGGGAAATGTGTGAACGTGATGGAAGGCTCGTTTTTGCTTGATGGCGAAGGCTGATCCGTCCCCTCAACTCAGATCACGCCCGTAGACCGCATATCGGCGAGGCGCTTTTTCATGTCCAGCACTTCGAGGGTGTGCGCTTCGCCCTTGCGCAACGCGACGCTGGTGGAAAGAATATCGATGATCACGAGCGCGGCAAGGCGAGAAGTCGTCGGCGTATAGACGTCTGTGTTTTCCAGCGTTTCGGCTATCACGGCGACATCCGAAAAGCTCGTCAACGGACTATTCGAACCCGTGATCACGATCACGCTCGCGCCGCGTTCCTTCGCGGTCCTTGCAACTTCGATCAATGATCGCGTCGATCCCGTATTGGAGATCGCGACGACCGCATCGCCGGGTTTGAGCATCGACGCCGCAATGAATTGCTGATGTGAATCCTGATGCGCGACGCACGGCACGCCGAAGAGCGGAAACTTCTGCTGCGCGTCCAGCGCAACAATGCCCGATGCACCGAACCCGAAGAACTCGATACGCCGCGCCTTCGCCAGCAGATCGACCGCGCGCCCGACGGCCGCAAAATCCAGTTTCTTGCGCGCCCAGTCGAGGCTCGTAATGGTGTAGTCGAAGATCTTGGTGGCGACGGTTTCCGGATCATCGCCTTTACCGAGCACTGAATGCGTGGCGGGCGCACCGAGCGCCAGACTTTGCACCACGCGAATCTTGAAGTCCTTGAAGCCGCTGCAGCCGAGGGACGCGCAGAAACGCAGCACGGTCGGCTCGCTCACCTTCGCGTTGCGCGCGAGTTCGGCGAGGTTGATATCGGAGATGGAACCGAGGTTTGCAAGAATGTACTCGGCCACTTGCCGGCTGCCGCGGCGCAGATTGGGACGCGCGCGGTCGATCAGTTCGAGGATATTGTAATCGGGCACTCGATATTCCTTCGTTCATTATGAACGGGGCGCCGCAAGCGGCGCCCCGAGCTTCATGCAAGTGGCAAGCGTTCCAAGTGTATCGGATCGGCGGGGGCGGCCTGGATTCGGGCCATCACCGGCGCCAGAAACGCGCACCTCGCTGCGACAGGACAGCCGCCACGATGATCACGCCCATCACCACTTGCTGATGGTAGCCCGGCACGCTCGCCAGATTCATGATGTTGCCGATCACGCCGAGAATCAGCACGCCCATCAGCGTATTCAGCGCGCCGCCCTTGCCACCGGCGAGACTCGCGCCGCCGATCACCACCGCCGCGATCACGGTCAGTTCATCGCCTACGCCGACTGTCGGCGCACCGACGCCCGCACGCGATGTCGAGATGATCCCGGCCAGCGCCGCGAGCAATCCCGAGCTGACATAGGTACCGAGTACATGGCGCGCGACGGGCACGCCGGAAAGCCGCACGGCTTCCTCGTTCGACCCGATTGCACGAACCACGCGGCCGGCACGCAGACGGTTCAATGCTATGCCGCCGATCACGAACACGATCAGCATCACGAGTGTCGGACCCGGAATGCCGAAGTAGGAATGACGGCCGAAGTCGAGCAGGGCCTGACCGGGGTCATCGACGAGGATGGGCGAGCCGTTCGACACGATCATCGCAACGCCGCGCGCAACGGTCATCATGGCCAGCGTGACAACGAAGGGCGTAAGACGAAACCACGCGATCAACGCGCCGGAAATAAACCCGCAGAAGCCGCCGACAACCAGCGTGGCGAGCAAGGCGACCGTCAGCCCGTATTGCGGAATCAGCAACGCCGACAGCACGCTGCCAAGCGCCGCAATCGATCCAACCGACAAGTCGATACCACCGGTCAGCACGACCAGCAACATGCCGACCGACATGATGCCGACGCCCGCCACTTGCCGCGAAATATTCGACAGGTTGGGCACGGATAAAAAGTCGCTCGATACAAACGACGCTGCGATCACGAGCACGATCAGGATCGCGACCGTGTTGAAGCGGCGCGCAACAGACCACCAGTGTTTTGCGTGGGCCTGTGCCGAGTTCGCCTGATGCGTTTTCGGGGTGACGGCGCTGGGATTCATGGTGCGAGTCTCCGGATTATTCACGATGCATTTAATGAGTGAGCGTGGCCGGCGCTTCGTCCGGCGCGCGGCGCAGCGACAGCGACAGGATCTGTTCTTCGCTGAAATCAGCAGGTTGAAGTTCGCCGCGAATCTCGCCTTCGCCCATCACGAGGATTCGATCGCACAGGCCCATGAGTTCCTGATGTTCCGACGAGATCACGAGCACTGCCTTGCCGCGTTCGGCAAGCTGGTTGATGAGCGTGTAGATCTCGACCTTCGCGCCGACGTCCACACCGCGCGTGGGTTCATCGAGGATGATGAGGTCGCCGTCCGCGTGGAACCACTTCGCCAGCACGACCTTTTGCTGATTGCCGCCAGAGAGTGTTGAGACATCGGCGTCCATGGAACGCGCCTTGATGCGCAGTTGTTCCATCAGCTTTTGCACGAATGCGCGCTCGCGGCCGAAGGCGAGAAAGCCGCCCGGACCGCTCACCGACTTCAGTGCGGCGAGGGTGGCGTTGACGCGAATCGGCATCGATAAAACGGCGCCTTGCCCCTTGCGGTCTTCAGGCACGAAGCCGATGCCGGCCTTGACTGCGGCCATCGGCGAGCGGATCGCCATGACCTTCTGGTTCAATTCGATGGTGCCGGAATCGCGCGTATCGGCGCCGAAGATCAGGCGCGCGACTTCGGTACGACCCGAGCCGATCAGGCCGCCGAGACCGACTACTTCACCGGCGCGCAGCGTGAACGACACGTTGCGCACGGCATGACCTCGCATGAGGCCCGTGACCTTCAGGACTTCGGCGCCAAGCGTTGCACGGCGCTGCGGAAACAGCACGGACAGCGGGCGCCCGACCATCTTGCGGATCAGGCCGTCCATGGTGAGCTCGGCGGGCGTGAGGGTATCCACGCGCTTGCCGTCCTTCAGCACGGTGATGCGGTCCGCGATTGAGAACACTTCTTCCAGCCGGTGGGAAATATAGACAATGCCCACACCGCGCGAGCGCAACTCGCGCACGATCTCGAGCAGCTTGTTTGCATCCGATGGCGCGAGGGCCGCGGTGGGTTCATCGAGTACGAGAAGCTTCACCTGGCGGCTGAGCGCCTTTGCAATTTCGATCACCTGGCATTGAGCCGCCGAGAGATCGCCGACGAGCGCGGCAGGATCGATATCGAAGCCGAGGCTCGCGATCAAGGCACGCGCGTTCTTGCGCAGCGTCCCCCAGTCGATGACAGCCGGCAACGCACCCAGAAATACGTTTTCCGCCACGGACAGATCCGGTGCCAGCGCGGTTTCCTGATGAATCACCGCGATGCCTTCTTCCATCGCCGCATGCGGATTGCGAAAGGACGTCTCGCGGCCTTCGAGCTTGATCGTGCCGGAATCCGGCTGATGACCACCGCCGATAATGCGCATCAGCGTCGACTTGCCCGCGCCGTTCTCGCCGACGAGCGCATGGACTTCGCCACTGAGGACATCGAAGTCGACGCCTTCGATGGCATGAATGCCGCCGAAGCGTTTGTCGACGCCGGTGAGGGCTATAAAGGGAATCATATGAAGGTGTCTCCAGAATGCGAGGCGCACCGTACTTGGCCGGCGCGCCTCGCATGAACCCGCCGGCTTTAGAAAATCGCCTTGGGGTTGTAGTACTTGTCGACGTTGCTCTTGTAGATCGCGGCGGACGGCGTGTACGAAATCTTCGGCACGTTGGTGGCTTCGCCCTTCGCCGCCTTCACGCCGATATCGACTGCCGTGCGCGCAACCAGCGCCGGGTCGTTCAGCGCGGTTGCGCCGTACTTGCCTTGCTTGATCAGGTTGAGCGCTTCCTTCTGGCCATCGGCGGCGGCAACCAGCGTGATGCCCGTACGGTTCGCGCTTTCGATCGCGCGGCGTGCGCCCAGCACCATGCTGTCGTTTTCGCCGAGCACCATGTTGATGTCCTTGTTGGCGACGAGCAAATCTTCCATCGCCTTCAGGCCGCCTTCGTCCGACCAGTTGCCCCAGCCCTGGCCCACGATCTGCATGTTGACCTTGCCGGTCTTTGCGAGCTGCGCCTCGACGATGCCCTCGATCACGCCGTCGCGCCGTTCCTTGCCGACCGGGTTGCCTTTCTCGCCGGAGATCAACGCGATCTTCAGCGGCTTGTCGCCCATGGTGTCGACCACCCACGAACCAACCAGCGCGCCGTTCTCACGATTGGACGATTGCACGAGCGTCAGGTAGTTGGCTTTCGGATCGAGCGTACTGTCGATCACGACGACTTTCACGCCTGCGGCGGTCGCCGTGTTGACCACGTTGACGAGACCCTTGGGATCGGCCGGATCGATGATCAGCACCTTGATGCCGCGCGTCAGCATGTCTTCCACGTCAGAGATCTGCTTGCCCATCTTGCCTTGGGCATCCGCGGTGATCACGTCGTTGCCGAGTTCCGCGGCTCGCGCCTTGGCCGATTCCATTGCGGCCGAAAAGTAGGGCGCGTTGAGCACCTTCATGGAAATGCCCACTTTCATCTTGTCGGCTGCCATCGCCGGGGCTGCTGCCACTACACCTGCGACTGCCAGCGCTACACCACACATCACCTTCTTCACGAACCGCGTCATGTCTCCTCCTTTTGTTGGGGTTTGGCGGTTTTAAACAACGTTCAACAACAACTTGCCTGGGTTCAGGATGTTCAGCGGATCGAGCGCGGCTTTCACGGCGCGCATGGCGGCCAGTTCGGCCGGTGTTCTCGATAACGCGAGCACCTTCAGTTTCTTCGTACCAATGCCGTGTTCCGCCGATACCGAGCCGCCCATTGCGCCGGTCACGCCGTAGACGACTTCCTGCACTTGCGGCGCGGTGGTTGGCGGCCAGTCGGGTTCCTGCACGACGATATGCAGGTTGCCGTCGCCGAGATGTCCGTAGATCAGGATGGTCGCGTTGGGCCAGCGCTCGCGAAGCTGCTTGTCGCATTCATGCGCGGCGCGGCCTACATCAGCGATGGAGAAACTCACATCGAAGGAAACGCGGCCCGGAATCAGCCGCTGATATTCGCCGGGGGCATCGCGGATCGCCCAGAACGCGGCGGCATCGGACTCCGATGAGGCGAGGGCGGCGTCGCTGATCAAGCCTTCCTCGAGCATCCCGCCCAGGAAATCTTCGAACGCGTCCGCCTGACGCTCGGGATCGGCGCCGCTGCTTTCGAGCAGCACGTAATACGCATGCTTGCCTTCGAGCGGCGCGCGCAATTCCGGCAGGCGCGACAACACAAAATCGTAATAACCCGGCCACATGACTTCGAACGCCGACACACCCGCAGGCAAGCCTTCCTGAGCGCGTCTCAACAACGTGGTGACCGCGTCGTAGCCGGGCAATCCGCACCATGCCGTCGATACCGCCCGTGGTTTGGGCCTAAGGCGCAGCACGGCGCGCGTGATGATCGCGAGCGTTCCTTCGCTGCCGATCAACAAGTTGCGCAAGTCGTAACCCGTATTGTTCTTGATCATCTTGCGCAGCCCGCCAACGATACTGCCGTCCGCCAGCACTGCCTCTATATCCAGCACCTGGTCGCGCATCATTCCGTACTTGATCACGCGGTTGCCGCCTGCGTTGGTCGCGAGGTTGCCGCCAATCGTGCAGCTTCCTCGTGCGCCCAGATCCAGCGGAAACATGAAGCCGGCTGCGTCGGCGGCTTCCTGCACGACTTGCAGCGGCGTGCCGCACCAGACCGTCATGGCGGCGCCGACTTCATCGATGGCTTCGATCCCGTTCATCAACTCCAGGCTCAACGCAACTTCACCGCCGAGCATGCACGCGCCGCCGGCGAGTCCCGTCAGGCCGCCTTGCGTCACGACCGTCTGCTTGTGCTCGTGGCAGATCCGCATTGCGGTGGCGACGTGTTCAGTCGTGCGTGGCCGGATCAGTGCGACCGGTTCATCGCAGGGCATGCGGCTCGAGTCCGCGTTCCTGCGGCCGGCGAATTCGTGCGGAAGGCTCACCACGTCGGCTCCGAGCGCTTCACGCAGCGCTGCAACAGCGGCGCTGGGCTGAACATGTTCGGAGGGCTGCTTGTCTTGCATTGAATGTCTCCAGCAATCGGGGTCGCGTTGAATCAGCAAGCATTTCGCTTAACCCCAAGTTGAGAGGAAGTAACGTTGTTTCCGCATATCTTGAACGATAGTATAGCTATCATTTATCTGAAATACAGGCGTCGAATGGCGGGGAAAACCCTGATGTTTTGTATTTAAGTTAAAGCTATCATTATTAAAACTAACGTTCGCTTCGCTGGATGAGGCGACTTGCACTTTCCAGGAGATGGACCCGATGCAATGGCCTGAACCACGTTCCTTCGATGTCGACCTGCAGACGGGCCTGATGAACGGCACCGGCTCGCGCTACCAGAAGTTCCTGCGCGACCTGAGCGGGCTCTATGCCAACAGCGCCGCCTTCAATGCGCTCGCTGCAACGCGCGGTGACGAAGTCGTATATGAAGTCACCGACCACAAGCCGAACAGCAATCCCGGCGACCTGATTACCGGCGTGACGCGCATGAGCGCGGGCAAGGTCGGCGACGAATTTTTCATGACGCGCGGGCACATTCACGCGGCCATCGACCGCCCGGAGCTTTACTTCGGGCTGAAGGGTCATGGCGTGATGCTGATGGAGTCGCCATCAGGCGATACACGCGTGGTCGAGATCAAGGCGAACACGGCATGTTATGTGCCGCCGCGCTGGATTCATCGTTCGGTTAATTTGGGGCAGGAGGACTTCGTGATGCTGTTCTGTTATCCGGCCGATTCGGGGCAGGACTACGCGATCATCGAACAATCGAACGGCATGAAACTGCGCATAGTCGATGACGGCGCCGGCGCGTGGCGCACCGAGCCGAATCCGGACTACAAGGAACGCACGCCGGAAGAAATCGAAGCGCTGCTGGCGCGCGGTGCGCTGGCAACCGAAGGAGCGACGCGATGAGCGCTTCCACTCGGTACCGGGCCGCCACGCGTCCGACTTTTTATTTCATCGGCGTGACGACTGCGCAGAGTTCCATAATGCGTGTGTTCCCGCAGTGGGCGAAGCATCTCGGTCTCGGTGATGTAGAGATCAAGGGCATCGATTTTCCGCCGCATGCGGCGCCCGAGGCGTATCGTGAAGCGGTCGAGTTCCTGAAGCATGATCCGTTGTCGGTCGGCGCGCTCGTCACCACGCACAAGATCGACCTGTACGCCGCGTGCAAGGATCTTTTCGATGTGATCGATCCGACCGCCGAGGTCATGGGCGAGACCAGTTGCCTCTCGAAGCAGGATGGAAAATTCATCTGTCACGCGAAGGATCCCATTACATCGGGGTTATCGCTGGATGGATTCTTGCCGGCCAATCACTTTGCTGATACCGGCGCGGAAGTATTTTCGATGGGCGCGGGCGGTTCGACCATCGCACTGACCTGGCACCTGATGCAGAAGGAACGCGGCGCGAACCGGCCGTCGAAGGTGATCGTATCGAACCGGTCGGCGGGACGGCTCGAGGAAATCGAACGCATTCATCGCGAACTCGAATTCGATGTACCGTGCGAATATGTCGTCGCACCGAAGCCCGAGGACAACGACGCCGTGCTTGCTCGTCTGTCGCCGGGTGCGCTCGTGATCAATGCGACGGGGTTGGGCAAGGACGCGCCGGGTTCGCCGTTGAGCAACGCGGCGGTGTTCCCCGAACGCGCGGTTGTGTGGGACCTGAACTATCGCGGCGACCTGATTTTTCTCGATCAGGCGCGCGCGCAGGAAAGCACGCGCACACTGCAGATCGAAGACGGCTGGACTTACTTCATCTACGGATGGACGCGCGTGATCGCCGAAGTCTTTCACGTCGACATTCCGGTGAGCGGTCCCGGCTTCGATGAAATCAGCCGCATTGCGGCACAAGCGGGCAAACCCGCGCCAACAAGAACAGCTTAAGGAAGACGCCAAGCATGTATCTCGACAAGTTCAAGCTCGACAAGAAGATTGCCGTTGTCACCGGGTCGGCTCGCGGTATCGGTTTCGCCACGGCCGAGGCGCTGGCCGAAGCTGGCGCGCTCGTGGTGCTCACGGATATGAATGCGGAATTGCTCGACAAGGCCGCGTCGGATTTGTCAGCGAAGGGACATCGCGTCGAAACCGAGTTGCTCGATGTCACCGATTCGACCGCGGCACAACGCGTGAACGACGCGGTCGTCGCGCGGCACGGACGCGTGGATGTACTCGTGAACAACGCGGGGATCGCGATCTCGAACCATCCCGCCGAGACCATGACGGACGAGATCTGGAACAAGGTGATCGATGTCAATCTCAACGGCGTATTCTGGGCTTGCCGTGCGTTCGGAAAAGGCATGCTGGAGAGTGGCGCCGGCAGTATCGTGAACGTGGGGTCGATGTCGGGGTTCATTGTGAATCGGCCGCAGGAGCAGGCGAACTACAACGCGTCGAAAGCGGGCGTGCATCACCTCACGAAGTCGCTCGCGGCCGAATGGGGCGCGCGTGGCGTGCGTGTGAATGCGGTGGCGCCGACGTATATCGATACCGAGATGAACACCTATGTGTATCAGAACAAGGAGATGTTCGACAAGTGGGTCGGCGGTACGCCGATGAATCGCCTCGGACGCATGGATGAAGTGGCGTCGGTGATCCTGTTCCTCGCAAGCGATGCATCGAGCCTCATGACAGGATCGATCGTTCTCGCCGACGGCGGTTATGTCTGCTGGTGATGTCTCGCTGCTGACCGAGACGTTCGCGACGTCGTTGCGTGACCGCCTGGCCGATCATGATGCGGCACCTCGTGAAGGCGAGGCCGTGCTGTACTGGCTCGGGCAGGCGGGATTTGTGATCGAGTCCGGCGGTTACAGGATGCTGATCGATCCGTACCTCTCCGACTCGCTCGCGGAGAAATACAAGGGCACGAAGTTTCCGCATACGCGCATGATGGCCGCGCCTGTGCTGCCCGGTGAACTGGATCGGCTGGACCTTGTGTTGTGCACGCATCGGCACACGGACCACATGGACCCGGGGACCTTGCAGCCGCTTGCGCGGCGATTCCCAAATCTCAGGTTCGTGGTTCCTGCTGCGGTCACTGAAGAAGCCATCACGCGATGCGGTGTTGGTATCGAACGGCTGATTCCGGTCAACGCGGGCGAACGCATCGAGGTCCTTCCAGGCTGCTTCGTGTCGCCGGTTCCCTCGGCACACGAGTCGCTGGACAGGGATGCCGAAGGGCGTTATCCCTGGCTGGGTTATGTGATCGATGCCGGCCCGATTCGTTTGTATCACTCGGGCGATTGCATTCCCTACGCGGGACTTGCTGAAACCTTGGCAAGGTTCGAACCGCACGTGGCGCTGCTACCCGTCAATGGCCGCGACGCCGAGCGCAGCGGCAATGGCGTGCCCGGAAACTTCACGCTCGATGAAGGCATCGCGCTCGCGAAGCAAAGTGGTGCTCGTGCGTTGATCGCCCATCACTGCGGCTTGTTCGACTTCAACACCCTCCCGGCCGATGTAATCGATGCGCGCATGCGCCTCGAAGCGTCCCACGGCTTCACTCTGTTCCGCGCGAAAACCGGATGCGCGTGGCGCTGCGGCATGCTTCAGTCAAGGCATGCAGGGTCCTGAATCGCCGCGATCAGCAAATCCAGGAATGCGCCCACCGCTTTAGGCAAAGTGCGTCCGGCCATGGTCTGCACTTGCAGCGTACGCTGATGCAACTCGGGGTTGCTGATCGGAATGGCCGCCATCCTGTCGGGCTTCAGCCGGCTGCGAACCGTCAGGTAACCCACGAATGTCACCGCTTTCGTCTGCTGCACGAAGCTCTGCAGCGCACCGCCGTAGTTGCTCACGAATACCGGCTCGAAGTTCAAACCTTCCAGGCTGCAGGAGATATCGAATAGCTGACGCACGGTCACGCCTTCGCCATAGATTGCGAGCGGCCACGGTGTGAGGTCTGCCAGCGACACCGACTCTTTTTTCGCCAGCGGATGATCCTGCGTGACCAATGCAAATATCGGCGCGCGCTGGGCGTAATGCACGTTCACGTCTTTCTCGGGTGCGACGCTGAAACACACGGCGATGTCGGCGGTGCCATCGCGTACACGTTGGGTCGCTTCAGTAGGCGCCGCGACATCGAGCTGAAAATGCGCGGCCGGCCAGCTCTTCAGGAAATGTGCGAAGACTTGCGGCAGGAAATCGCGCGCCACGCCCTCCGAACTTGCCACGCGAATCGTCGCGCGGCTTTCCGTAGTCAGGCCGCGGATCTCCTCGGTGACACGTTCCTGTTCCATCAGGCTTCTGTGAGCGTGCGCCGCAAGCAAACGACCGGCTTCGCTCAGCACCATGCCTCGCGGCCGGCGCTCGAACAGCGGCACGCCCATTTCGTCCTCGAGCTTGGCAATCTGCCTGCTGATCGCCGATACCGCCACGAACAGGCGCTCCGACGCCTTGCTCAGCGAGCCGCTTCGTGCAACTTCCAGAAAGTACCGCAGCGCGGTGGTTTGCATGATGCATCTCTAGTAAAGACAAATCGATAGCCCGGTAGCTTTGCCGTTTCGGCAACGCAAACTGCCAAATATTGTCATTGTCCATAAATATCGGCGGTATCAAGATCGCGTCATCGATTTTTTCTACCTGAAGAAGAACCGGCGTGCCTGGGCTGCTTAGGGCGCGTTTTACTGGAGAAAGAAGTGACACGCGAGTCCGCTATCCAAGCCGCTGCCAATCTGTACGATTCCGGCGCCTTTCTCGAAGACCTGTGTCGCCGGGTTGCTTTTCGCACGGAGAGTCAGGAGTCAGAAAGCGGTCCGGTTCTGAGCGCTTACCTGGTCGACGAAATCGCGCCGGTTCTGGCCGGAATGGGATTCACGTTCCGGCTGGTCGATAACCCGGCGCCCGGCGCGGGGCCGTTCCTGGTTGCGCATCGCAAGGAAAGCGACGGGTTGCCCACCGTGCTGACCTACGGTCACGGCGATGTCGTCCGCGGATATGACGCGCAGTGGCGCGAGGGCTTGTCGCCGTGGCAAGTCACCGTCGTCGATGATCACTGGTATGGCCGCGGCACCGCCGACAACAAGGGCCAGCACAGCATCAACCTTGCAGCGCTCAAAGCCGTGCTCGACGCACGCGATGGACGGCTCGGCTTCAACCTCAAGCTGCTATTCGAAACTGGCGAGGAAGTCGGCTCTCCGGGTCTGCACGCTGTGTGCGAGACCTTGCGCGACGAACTGAAAGCCGATGTCCTGATCGCCTCCGACGGTCCGCGCCTGGGCGCATCGAGTCCCACGATCTTTCTGGGCTCGCGCGGTCTCGTGAACTTCAAGCTCACCGTGGACCTGCGCGAAGGCGGCCATCATTCGGGCAACTGGGGCGGCTTGCTGCGCAATCCGGGCGTGGTGCTGGCGAACGCAATTGCATCGATGGTCGATCAAAACGGCCGCATTCTGGTTGAAGGCTTGCGTCCCCCCGAAGTCCCGCAAGCGGTGCGTCGTGCTTTGGAGGGCATCGTTGTAGGCGGGAACCCGGGCGAGCCGGAAGTCGATACCGACTACGGCGAACCGGGCCTCACGCCATCGGAACGCGTGTTTGGCTGGAACAATCTCGAAGTGCTGGCGTTTCGCACCGGCAACCCCGAGAAGCCCGTCAACGCAATCCCGCCGCACGCCTTCGCGTTCATGCAAATCCGCTTCGTGGTTGGCACGAACTGGGAGGATCTCGAACATATCGTGCGTCGTCATCTGGACGAACGCGGGTTCGGCATGGTTCATATCGATGTGGATCGCGGCGCGCCTGCAACGCGCGTGGACCCGGACAACGCATGGGTCCAATGGGGGCTCAAGTCCCTCGAAGAGACCACCGGCAAGAAGCCCGTCCTCTTGCCGAATCTCGGCGGCACGCTGCCCAACGATGTCTTTGCAGAGGTCATTGGCATGCCGACGCTCTGGGTGCCGCATTCGTACCCCGGATGCTCGCAGCACGCGCCCGACGAACACATGCTCGGACCGGTCGTGCGCGAGGGTCTCGGCATCATGGCGGGGCTTTTCTGGGACCTGGGCGAGCGAGATGTTCCGCACGCGGCCATCATGAACCAGGTGGGGAACACGCGATGAGCACTGACACGGCCGCGACCATCATACCGGGCAGGAAACCACAGGCGAGCATCTACAAGCTGATCGCCGCGACATCGATAGGCAATGCGCTCGAGTTCTACGACCTTGTGGTCTATGGCTACTTCGCGTCGACGCTTTCAAAGCTGTTCTTCCCGACCACCGATAAAACCGTCTCGCTGCTCCTCACGCTCGGCACCTTCGCACTCTCGTATCTCGCGCGGCCGGTCGGGGCCTTCGTGCTGGGTTCATACAGCGACCGCAAGGGCCGCAAGGCGTCGCTGACCTTGTCCATCGCGATGATGACGCTCGGCACCGGCATGGTCGCGCTGATGCCGAGTTATGCGGCGATCGGCGTGCTGGCGCCCATCGGCATTTTTGCGTCGCGGTTGTTGCAAGGCTTCTCGGCGGGCGGCGAGTTCGGCAGCTCGACGGCGTTCCTGACCGAACATGCACCCGCGCGCAGCGGCTTCATGGCGAGCTGGCAGTTCGCAAGCCAGGGCGCGAGCGTGCTGGTTGCATCGGCGTTTGGCGCAGTGTTGACGAGCACGCTGACGCCCGCGCAACTCGAAGGCTGGGGCTGGCGGATTCCTTTTCTCTTCGGTTTGCTGATCGGCCCGGTGGGTATGTATATCCGCCGCCATGTCGATGAGACACCCGAGTTCGAGCGCGCTGAAACGGCCGAATCGCCGATACGCGAAGTCCTCGCGACGCAGAAAGAGCGGCTGCTGGTGTCCATCGGATCACTGGTGTTGACGACGACCGCCAACTACATGCTGCTTTACATGCCGACGTATGCATCGCGCCAGCTCGGGCTCTCGCCGTCGTCCGGTTTTATCGCGACGCTGGCGGCCGGTTTTATCGTGATGGTGCTCACGCCGATTGTGGGTCACTGGTCCGATAAAGTCGGCCGCACCCGGATCATGCTGGGGGCCGGCTCGATATTCTTCGTCACCATCTATCCGGCGTTCATGTTCATGAATGCGCATCCCTCCATGCTGACGCTGCTTGCCGCCGTGATCTGGGTCGCGGTGCTGAAGGCCATCTACTTCGCGCCGATTCCCGCCTTGATGTCCGACCTGTTTCCGACTCGTACTCGGACCACGGGGATGGCGGTCGGCTACAACGTCGGCACGACCGTCTTCGGTGGTTTCACGCCGCTTGCGGTGGCTTCGCTGATCGCGCTGACGGGCAACAATCTGGCGCCGGGTTTCTATCTGATGATCGCCGCCATCATCAGTCTTTTCACTCTGGTATGGGCGCGCAGGCGCCTGAAAGTACACTGATTCAGTTCGACGAACACCTTGGAATCAAACGATATGCAAAACGATTTATCGCAGGCCATGAAGGACGCCATCCGGTTTTCAACCGACCACGAAACTGTCTGGGATCGCAGCGTGAAGGGCGCGTGGGGCGTGCATCCGAACGACCCCCCGCCCTGGAACAAGCTGCTTGGGCCAGTGCATGATCGCGGGCCGGTGTCGGGTGCGATTTCCGTCGATGGCCGCGTGCTCACTACGTGGGGCGAACCGGATCGTGCGGACCTGACGTTCAGTATCGCAAAGACGTACCTCGCTCTGCTGGCAGGCGTGGCGCACGATCGCGGCCTGTTGCCCGATGTGAACGAACCGGTCCATGTGCGCGTGCCGGGCATCGGTTTCGACGATGAACACAACGCCCAGGTCACATGGGCGCAGTTGCTGCAGCAGACGAGCGAATGGACGGGCGAGTACTTCGGCTTGTCGGATCAGGCCGATCATTATCGGGCGGTGACGTTCGGCACGCCGCCGAATGGCAAGAAGGGCGACCTGCGGCCGGTGCAAACGCCCGGCACGTATTGGGAATACAACGATGTGCGCATCAACCAGTTGTCGCTGGCGCTACTGTATTTGTTCGGCCGGCCACTGCCCGATGTATTCCGCGAAGCGATCATGCGACCGGCTGGAGCGAGCGAGAACTGGCAATGGGTCGGTTACGACAACGCATGGGTGGAGATCAACGGTCAGCGCGTGCAGTCGGTGCCGGGTGGAACGCACTGGGGCGGCGGGTTATCGATCAGCGCGAACGACCAGCTCAAGGTGGCCCAGCTCTTCGTCAACGAAGGGATGATCGACGGGCGCCAGGTTATCTCGCGCGATTGGATCGCCCGCATGCAGACGCCGTGCAAACTCGCGGCTTATTACGGGTATCTCGTGTGGCTGAACCACGAGGGGCGCGTATTTCCGAGCGTGCCGGCATCGAGCTATTTCGCTATCGGCGCGGGGAGTTCGTTCATGTGGATCGAGCCGGAGCGGAAGATGGCGGTGATCGTCCGCTGGCTGAATTCCGCCCACGCCGATGAGTTTTTTGGTCTGGTGCTCAAGGCCGTGGATGAAATCCTGACGCGTTAATTCGCTGCCGCAATCCCCTGCAACCACGCCAGAAGCGGCCTGAGCTTCTCGCGATACTCATTGCGCGGCGGATGCACGAGGTAATACCCCGAGCCCGATTCAAGCACGCGATCGAACGGCGCCACCAGCGCGCCGTTCGACAGATTTTCCTGGACCAGATTCAGATCGCCCAACGCCACGCCCATTCCGCGAACGGCTGCGCCAAACGCGAGATCGAGCGTATCGAAGACTTGCTCGCGATACGTATGAGCCGCAAGCTCGCTGCTTTCCTGCTGCAGCCATAACATCCAGCCGCGTCGCCCGAAGCTCGAATGCAGCAGCGTGTGCTTCTTCAAGTCTGCCGGGTCGCGCAAGGGCGGCTCGCCCAGCGCCGTCTGCGGCGAACACACGGGCGTCAATCTTTCCCGCATCAGGCAGGTCGCCTCCAGCCCGTCCCAGCGGCCGTTGCCAAAGAGAATGGCGGCATCGAGCGTGCCTTCGCCGAAATTCGTCGGCAGGAACCACGCGGTATCGATATTGAGCTGCGTGCCAGGCACATCCTCGTAGAAGCTCGGCAGCCGCGGCATCAGCCAGCGCGCAGCGAGCGTCGGCGTCACGCGCAAGGTCACGGTCTGCCCGCCGGTGCTCGTGACATGCATGGATCGGCGTGCGGTCGCAAGCAACTCCTCCACGATGGGAACCAGCCGCTGGCATTCCGCAGTTGGCACGACCATGCGCGTATGGCGCACGAAAAGCGCACAGCCGAAATACTCCTCGATCTGCTGGATGTGCCTGCTGACGGCGCTCTGGCTCAGGAAAAGCTGCTGCGAAGCGGCCGTGAAGTTCCCGCAACGCGCGACCACCAGCAGCGATTGCAGCACATTGAACGGCGGATATCGCTCGATTTTCATTTATGCAAGTTGTGCATGGTAACCATGAGATTTTACCGTTTGTCGGTAAAAAATTGGCGTTCATAAAATCGGCTGGATCGTGCGGGTAGGTCTGGTTTCTCGACGCAATCCGCCGCCGCATACCAATCAGCTTCGCGGCGATTCGCATGAGCGAGCATTCAAACCGGTTGTGGGGCGGGCGCTTCAAGACGGGGCCGTCGTCGGCGTCGATTGATGGCACGTAACAAAGATCCCCGTGAAATGGGGCTGGCAGGAACACGCAGTGAAAAAGGCCGTCATCGATGCCAACAACTGATTTGAGCAAACCACGCTGGCCGGATGGCAAGCGATCCTGCTTCGCCTTGGCCTTCGATCTCGACGGACCCACGGGTGACGCGATGCTCGACGGGTCCATCTGGAAAAACCCTTCGTACTTCACGCTGGGCAGTTACGGGCCGTGGCGTGCCTTGGGCCGTCTGCTGGACATGCTCGCGGAACGCAAGGTCCCGGCCACGTTCTTCGTGCCTGCGTGGGTGCTGGAAAACTGGCCTAGGCAATGCGCGGCGATCCTGGAAGGCGGACACGAGATCGGTTACCACGGCTACAAGCATGAAGCATTCTGGACGCTCGATCGCAATGGACAACGCGCGGTCATGGAGCGCTCCGCGCAAGCCTTCGATAAACATCTCGGCATGCGCCCGGTCGGTTTCCGAACGCCATCGGGCGATTGGGGTCCTGACACCATCAGCGTCCTGATGGAAGCCGGCGTGCGCTACTCGAGCTCCATGCGCGGTGACGACCGTCCGTACTTCCTGCCGGCAGAAAACGGAGACACTCCCATGGTCGAGATCCCCGGACGCTGGGAGATGGACGATTATGCGTCGCTTGCATATCACCGCAATCCAAACTTTCCGGCGAGCCTCGACCGCATTGCAAGCTACGACACGACGCTCGACAACTGGCGTCGTGAATTCGATGGTTCGCATCGCGACGGGTTGTGCCTGACGACGCTGTTTCATCCGAAAGTCTCGGGCAAGCCGGGGCGTATCGCGCTGCTCGAAAACCTGCTCGATCACATGCACGCGAAGGGCGACGTGTGGTTCGCCACGTGTCGCGATGTGGCGCAATGGTGGCACGATAACCACACGGAGGCCTGAACGATGAACACAATACGGTGGCCCGACAATGCGCGAAGCGCCGTCGTCATCACGGTCGATTTCAACGACGAACACGGCATCCTCACGCAGGAACCGCGCATCGCGGGCCGCGAAAAATCGTTATCCGTATGGCGTTACGGCGCCAAGCGCGGGGTGGATCGCGTGCTCGATGCGCTGGAAGAATTCGATGTCCGTTCAAGCTGGTTCGTGCCGGGCCGTGTTGCCGAGACGCATGTCGAACTGGTCGCGCGCATTGATGCGCAGAAGCACGAGATAGGCAATATCGGCTACGTCTGCGAGGACTTCGATACGCTCACGCTCGACGCTCAGAAGAACGTCTTCAGGCAGGGACAAGCCGCGCTCGAAAACGTGCTTGGCCACCGCGCCGAGGGCTTCCGTTCGTTCACTGGAAACTGGGCGCCGGGCTTCGCGGACTTTCTTCGCGATGAAGGCGTCACATGGTCGTCGTCGTGGCGTGGCGATGACCTGCCGTATTTCCATTTGCCGGATTCCGACACGACGATCACTACACCGCCGCTCGTAGAACTGCCGCTTCACTATGAGCTCGAAGACGAGCCTTACTTCGCATACAACCTGTCGCCGGCGGTTCCTGTTGGGCAGCCCCGCATTCCGTCGTACGGTGAAGTGCTGAAGAACTGGAAGCATGATTTCGCGGCGTTTCATCGATTTGGATTGTGCTTCGTGCTGCGGCTGCATCCGGAGATCATCGGCACGGCAGGGCGCATCGATGTGCTGCGTGAACTGCTCGCCGACATCCGCTCACGCAACGATGTCTGGTTCGCGACGGGCGCCGAGATGGCCGCGTGGTGGCGCCAAAGCGTCACGAGCAACGAGCCCGGTCACCCGGTCGAAGTGTATGCACGGCACAAGCAGGAGCAGGCATGAACGCTGGCAAATCGACCTTGTCGCAACGGCTTGCGGGGTTTGTCGCAGAGACTTCGGGGGAGACGCTTCCGGCCGCTGTCGTGCATAAAGCGAAGCGCCATATACTCGACACGCTCGGCGTGTCTCTGGGCGGTGCGACGGCAGTTGAAGCGCGCAGCGTGCGTGCACTGATGAGCCTGGGAAGCAAAGGCGAAATACGCGCATGGGGTACGTCGCAGAGTTTTAACGCGCGTGACGCGGCGTTCGTCAACGGCGTTGCAGCACATGCGCTCGAACTCGATGACGCCGGCGGCTGCGACCACTCCGGCGCAGTCGTCCTTCCCGCTGCATTCGCGGCGCTTGCCTGCACCGATCGCGCTGTATCAGGGCGCGAATTTCTGACGGCGGTCGTCTTAGGCTACGACGTCGGCCGGCGTGTGCTCGAAGCGTGCGGCGGATATTCGCCACACAACAACTACGGCTGGCATTCCACCATGACATGCGGCGCGTTCGGTGCGGCTGCGGCGAGCGCGCGCCTGCTCGGTCTCGACGCTATTCAGACCGCCGCCGCGCTCGGCCACGCCGGAAGTTTCAGCGGCGGGTTGTGGGGCTTCATACACGATGCATCGCAGACCAAGCGCATGCATACGGGACGCGCTGCGGAAGGCGGCCTGCTTGCCGCGCTGCTCGCGCGCCAGGGCGTCAGTGGTCCGACACAAATCTTCGAAGACGTATGGGGCGGTTTCTTCAATGCCTTCGCGCGTGAAACACAGCAGCCCGAGGCATTGCTCGCGGACATTGGCGTGGTATGGAAACTGATGCGCTGTTCGATCAAGCCACACGCCGCATGCCGGAGTACGCATGCGGCGATCGACGCCACGCTTGAACTCCTGCAAGGACGCGCTGCGGACCTGGACAAGCTGACCGGGGTGCATGTGAGCCTGAGCGCGTTCGTGAACCAGATGTGCGGCGGACGCGATCTCAACACGCTTGCATCGGCGCAAATGAGCTTGCCGTACGCCATCGCCACGGCGCTCGTGAACGGCCAGGCTGGCATAGGCGCATATCTCGACGCACAACGTCACGACCCGCGTATCGCGGCGGCCATGCGACGCATCACGCTCGAGATCGATCCTGCCATGTCGGATCTCGACGAACCCGTGATCACCCTCGCGATATCCGATACCGAACCGCGTTCGCGACGCGTCGACATACCGCTCGGCGATCCGCGCAATCCGGTTTCGGACGCGGCTCTGGTTGCGAAATTCCGCGCGCTGGCCGGTATGACGATTCCGGAAGCCTCAGTCGATGCGCTTGAAACGGCGCTGCTCGATCTGGACACTCTCGCCGATGTCCGGACTCTGACGCAATGGCTCGGCGGCGATGCCGATGCACGACCTGTAGTGCGTTAGGCCACTACGTCCCGAGATTTCGTAACGATCCTTCGCAACTTCACAAGACCTTCATAAGGTGTGTCTTTCATGAACAAGCTGAACCCGATGCGTGCCGTTTCCAGCCTGATGGCCTTGTGCCTCTCGACGTTTCTGTTCGCGAGCGGCGCGCACGCGCAGGCCTTGCCCGATGCATTCGCAAAGTCGAAAGTGATCAAGGTCGCGGTGAACTCCATCTATCCGCCGATGGAATACAAGGACCCGGAAAGCGGGGACCTGGTTGGTTTCGATATCGACCTCGGCAACGCGATTGCCAAGCAACTCGGCCTGAAGTTCGACTGGCAGGAATCGGCGTTTGAACAGTTGTTGCCATCGCTGGCGACGGGTCGTGTCGATATGATCCTGAGCGGCCTGAGCGATGTCCCCGGTCGTCGCGATACCGCGGATTTTCTGGACTACCTGAATTCGGGCGCGCAGTTTTATATCCTTGCGTCGCGGGCGCATGAGATCAAACAGGCGCCGGACCTGTGCGGCAAGCCGGTCGGTACGAGCCGCAGCACATCGTTTCCCGCCGATACCGCCGCGTGGAGCGCGAAAAACTGCGAAGGCGCGGGCAAGGGCGCGATCACCGTTGCGGGAACCGAAGATACCGCGTCCGCGCGCATGCAACTCAAGCAAGGACGCATTGCAGCGGGCGTGCAGGGCAGCGAGACCTTGCCGTACGCAATGAAGCTTGAACCGAATACGTACAAGCCTATCGGCGAGCCGTTCGCGACATCGCCTGAAGGCATTGCGTTCGCCAAGTCGAATCCAAAATTGCGCGATGCCGTGCTCGGTGCGCTCAATACGTTGATCGCAAACGGTACGTACGCAGCGATTGTCGCGAAGTGGAGCTTGCAATCGAGTGCGGTCACGAAAGTCACGTTGAATGGGACGGCGCTTCACTGATGGATATTCACGTGCCTTCGACCAGTCCGCCATTTCTGGTTCATGGGCGGGTACGCAAGCAGGACCGATCAATGGGGATCGCAAGCATTGCCCAAGCGCTGGTTGAGCAAGCAGGCGGAGTTGCTTGCCGCATGGCAGATGCGCGTGACACCAGCCGAGACCTGATTTCATCTGGCCGGGGAAAAGGAGCCACTTAAGCCGTACCGTGTTATTTTTCAAGCCTCCAACCGCTTCGTTGTCACACAAAGGAGCTTTCCGATGACTGCCTCAGCCGCTGTCCTGGCCATCCTCGCCGCGATCCTGATGGGCGCCATGAGCCCCGGTCCCAGCTTCGTGCTGGTCGCGCGCAATGCAATTGGCCTGTCCCGCGCCGATGGACTCGCGACCGCACTCGGCATGGGCGTAGGCGGTGTGTTCTTCAGCGGCATCGCGCTGGCGGGTTTGTACACGCTGCTGTCCGCCGTCGCATGGCTCTATGTCACGTTAAAAATTGCTGGTGGCCTCTACCTGATCTACATTGCGTTCAATATCTGGCGGGGTGCATCGAGTCCCATATCCGTCGACCAAACGCGCTCCGCACACGCCCGCAATCTTCGGAAATCGTTCTGGATGGGCCTGAGTACGCAACTCAGCAACCCGAAGACCGCGATCTGGTACAGCAGTATCTTTGCTGCCCTGTTGCCGCAACATCCGCCACTCTGGTGTTATTTCGTGCTGCCGCCTTTGCTATTCGGCATCGAGGCGGGCTGGTACACCGTCGTAGCATTGGGTTTCTCCAGCCGCCGTCCGCGCGAGGTTTATCTGCGCGCGAAGAAATGGGTTGACCGGATTGCTGCAACGGCCGTTGCCGCGCTCGGTTTGCGGCTCATATTCGCGGCGCACAAAGCGGGCATTTGACACGCGGTGTCGTGCACGGCTAGTGACTGATCATCCACGGTCGGCCGGCCGCTGAGCGCGGGGCCGCCTGTGCCTCGGCCGAACGCGGCAGCTTTATCTCGCTCGAACAGCACCCGCAACCCGCGTCAGGTGTCGACTAATGCGCGGCTCATGTGCCGCACGTTCATTTATTGCGCCGCGCTGCTCGAGACCGTGATCTCGGATGTCTCCCGGGATGCGGTATAGACAGAAGTTTTTCAGGATGCGGAATGGACCGGCTCGGCGTTGCGATCAAAATTCGACGAACGGTTGGATTTCACCAGTTTCACGCGGCATTCCCCGCTGTTGCGGGCTCCAGGGCCGGTACGGCGCTGGTTTTCGTTCGTCCTGAATCAGAAAATACTTGTATATACCGATTTTGTTGTCCTAGACTCGCGGTTATGCTCTTGTATAGACAAGATAGCCCCTGCGTGCAAACGCGCAAGCCTGACGCCCAAGGACAACACCGATGATGAAGCTCACCCCCGGCAAACTGACCCTCCCGCAACTGCGCCAGATCGCACGCGAACGCGTGCAGCTCGAACTCGACCCGGCAAGCCACGCGGCTATCGATGCCAGTGCAAAAGCCGTCGAGGACATCGCCGCGAAAGGTCTGCCGGCCTACGGCATCAACACGGGTTTTGGCCGCCTCGCGAACACGCATATTCCCGCAGACCAGCTCGAACTCCTGCAGCGCAATCTGGTTTTGTCGCACGCGGTCGGTGTCGGTGAGCCAATGTCGCCGCCCGTCGTCCGTTTGTTGATGGCGCTGAAACTGTCGAGCCTGGGGCGTGGTCATTCCGGCATTCGCCGCAAGGTGATGGACGCCATGATCACGCTGTTCAACGCAGACGTGCTGCCCGTCATTCCGGTCAAGGGGTCGGTCGGCGCATCGGGCGACCTTGCGCCGCTCGCGCATATGTCGGGCGTGCTGATGGGTATCGGCGAAGTGTTCCTCGACGGAAAGCTGGCGCCTGCCATCGATGGACTCAAGTCCGTCGGCCTCGAACCGCTGACCCTGCAAGCCAAGGAAGGACTCGCGCTTTTGAACGGCACGCAGGCATCGACCGCGCTCGCGTTATACAACATGTTCGCAATCGAAGACCTCTACCGGACGGGTCTGGTGTCGGGCTCGCTGTCGGTGGATGCCGCCGAGGGTTCCGTCGTTCCCTTCGACGCCCGCATTCACGCGTTGCGCGGCCACCAGGGGCAGATCGATGCAGCCGCTGCGTATCGCACCTTGCTGGAAGGCTCGGGCATCAACCTGTCGCATCAGGATTGCGACAAGGTCCAGGATCCGTACAGCCTTCGATGCCAGCCGCAGGTCATGGGCGCGTGTCTCGACCAGATCCGTCATGCAGGCAACGTGTTGCTGATCGAAGCGAACGCCGTATCGGACAATCCGCTGATTTTCCCGGACACGGGCGAAGTGCTTTCGGGCGGCAACTTTCATGCGGAGCCCGTCGCGTTTGCCGCCGATAACCTCGCGATTGCCGCGGCGGAAATCGGCGCATTGGCGGAACGCCGCATTGCGCTACTGATCGATGCCACGCTCTCCGGCTTGCCGCCTTTCCTCGTTCGCGATGGCGGTGTGAACTCGGGCTTCATGATCGCGCATGTGACGGCGGCCGCCCTTGCATCGGAGAACAAGACCTACGCGCATCCGGCATCGGTGGACTCGCTGCCGACGTCGGCGAATCAGGAAGATCACGTGTCCATGGCGACGTTCGCCGCGCGCAAGCTGGGCGATATTGCCGAGAACGTGACCCATATCCTCGCGATCGAATTGCTCGCGGCGGCGCAGGGCGTGGACTTGCGCGCGCCGCATCTGACGAGTCCGCGTTTGCAGCCGGTCATGCAATCCATCCGCGCCGATGTCGAGCATTACGAGCTCGATCATTACTTCGCGCCGGATATCGTGGCCGTGGCGAAGCAGGTGAGGAGCGGCAAGATTGCCGGATTCTGCCCGCTGCAATTCGCGTCGCACGGCACGGTTTAGTCGTTTTCAAGCCTACGGCGGCCGGGTCGTTCTCAACTCTGCCGCTGAAGGTTGTCGCTGCTGAAGCGGCATCCCAATCTGTATCGTGTACCTGGATGCACGAAGCGCGCGAACGTCACCGCAACATTATTTGCCCACGTCCGGCGCACCAGCGTCAGGCACGGCTGATCGGGGCCGATCTCGAGCAAGCGGGCATCGGCGCGGGAAGGCAGTTCGGCATCGACCACGTGCTCGACTTCATGTGCGGGCACCGTGTTGTACAAATACTCCGAAGGCCGCACCGTCGAGAAATCCTGCTCCAGAAAATGCGGTGCGACTTCCGGATTCACATACCGGTCTTCGAGTTGCACCGGCACCCCGTTCTCACGATGCACGCACACCACATGAAACACGGACGCACCAGGCGCCAGACCTAGCGCGGCGGACACATCGCTTGCGGCCGCCTCACGCACGGCAAGCATGATCGAATAACCGTACTCGTGACCTCTGGCACGAATCTCGTCGCCTATATGCGCGATCATCAGCAACGTGGACTGCGGCTTCTCTTCCGCGATGAACGTCCCGACGCCCGAAAAGCGCGTCAATACCCCTTGTTCCGTTAGCTCGCGCAACGCGCGGTTGATCGTCATGCGCGATACGCCCAGCTCGCCGACCAGCGTCATCTCCGACGGAATGCGGTCGCCCGGCCGCCATTCCCCCGAGAGAATGCGCGTGCGGATATGTTCCTTCACGCGCTCATAGCGCGCGAGTGGCACGGCTGTTTCCTGCGCTGCAGATGCTGGGTTCGAAAGCCCGTTTGTATTCATGTTTTTACATCCTGCTGGATTCTGTCAAGACCGGCATGCTGCCGGCAGCGGGGTCCTCACGACGCGTCCAGAACGCGTTCCTGTCGAGATAGTTTTGCAGAAACTGTCGAAGGCGTGGCTGCTGGGCGTTGTGAAACACGTCCTCGGGCGAGCCCTGCGCGGCAATCTTGCCATGATCTATAAACATGACCGTATCCGCAACCTGCGCTGCAAAACCCATTTCGTGAGTGACGATGACCATCGTCATGCCGTCGTTCGCCAGGTTCTTCATGACCTGCAGCACTTCGCCGACGAGCTCCGGATCGAGCGCGGACGTGGGTTCGTCGAAGAGCATGATGTGCGGTTCCATGGCGAGCGCGCGTGCGATTGCGACGCGTTGCTGCTGGCCGCCGGAAAGACGCGCGGGATGGTTGTTCGCACGATCGGCGAGGCCGACTTTGTCGAGCATGGCGAGCGCGCGTTTATGTGCTTCCGCCTTCGGAAGTTTGCGCACGCGCACCAGCGCTTCGGCGACATTTTCCATGGCCGTCATGTGCGGCCACAAATTGAATTGCTGGAACACCATGCCGACATTCCGGCGCACACGATTGATCTCGGCTTGGCGTGCGCGCACGCGTTTGCCGTTGCGCTCCGTCACATAACCCAGCAACTCGCCTTCGATGTAAATCTCGCCTTCGCTGTATTCCTCGAGGAACGCGAGTGATCGCAGCAGGGTGCTTTTGCCCGAACCCGACGGCCCGATGATGCACGTCACCTCCGACTTGCGCACGGCGAGCGAAACGTCGTCGAGTACCTTGAGCGTGCCGAAATGCTTGCTGACATGCCGGGCATCGACGAGATATTCAGCCTGCGCCGGCGTGTTGCCGATAATCGGTTTCTTCATGATTCAGCACTCACAATGAGGTCGGCGTTTTTAATGCGTTCATCGGGTCAGGAAACGGCCGACACGCAATTCGACCCATTGCCCGGCGCGCGAAGCCGCTTCCACCAGCACGAGATAACATACGCACAACGCGAGCAGCGTTTCGACAAACGCAAATTTTTCGGAGCCGATACCCGTCAGCACGAACGTCAGTTCCGGTACGGTAACGACCGACAACACCGCGGTCTCCTTGCTCAGCACGATGATCAGATTCGTCAGCGCCGGCAGGATGATCACGAGCATCTGCGGCAACTGTACGCGCATGATGACTTGCAGCCGCGTGAAGCCGAGACATTGCGCCGCCTCCATGTGACCGCGCGGCACCGACGTAAAACCCGAGCGGAACGCTTCCGCAAAATAGGCGCTGCCATACAGGCCCAATCCAACGATACCCGCCGTCAACGGTTCAAGGGATAACCCGAACGATGGGCCGCCGTAATACAGCACGAATAGCTGCACGAGAAACGGCGTGCCGCGAAAGACCTCTATATACGCGCGCAAAAAACCGCGCACCCACTTGCCGCAAAAAATCTGCAGCAACGCGATGGCGAATCCTATCGCCATGCCGATCAGCACGCCGCCTATCCACACGGCGATGGTCGTCGCGAAACCTTCGGCGAGGGCAGGGAGGGAATCGGTAAGGACCGATGGGTCGAAGTGAAGGGCCATGGCGTTGTCTATGCCTATGCCTGCGCGAGCCGGCGTTCCGCGCGATGCCCGGCGAGCGACAAGGCGCCGTTGATCACGAGATACACGAGCCCAGCCGCGACATACGCTTCAAGCGGCCGGTATGTGCTCGCTGCAATATTCTGTGCGGTGCGCGTGATATCGGCGACGCCGACGACCGAGATCAGCGACGAGGCCTTCACGAGCATCACCATTTCATTGACGAGCGACGGCAGTGTCGTGCGCAATGCCTGAGGCACCTGAATGCGGAGCACGGCATGCATGCGCGACAGCCCGAGCAACTGCGCGGCTTCGAGTTGCCCATGCGCAATCCCGATGAACCCGCCACGCAGAATCTCGGCGAGATAAGCCGCCTCGCACAAGGACACCGCTGCGGCAGCGGCGACGAGCGGCGGCACATTGATACCGATGAATGGCAAAAAATAGTAGGTCAGCAGAAGCTGCACGAGCAGCGGCACGCCGCGGAAGAATCCGACGTACGCACCGCCGAGCTTCGAGATGAAAACATTCTTCGAAAGCCTCGCGCTGCACACGGCGATCGCAACGACAAAGCCCACCACCAGCCCGACAAGCGAAATCAGGACCGTGGCTTGCGCGGCCTTGATGAGTAGCGGCAGGGCGTCCAACAATGCATGAAGGCTGAACATGTGCTGTCCGGCAGGGGATTCGAAGGCGCCACGGCGCCATCGGCTCCTGGATCAATAATTAGGCGTTGGCATGGTTGTCGGCGTATCCATCGTTACGCCGAACCACTTCTTCTGCAGTGCTGCGAGACGGCCGTCGCCATGCATCTTGATGATCGCTTTGTTGATTGCATCGATAAGCGGTTTGCTGTCCGGGTCCTTGCGGCCGAGGTAGGCGAAGAACACCTTCGTTCCGAACGGCGGCTGCACCACGGCAAAGGTATCCGGACGCTGACGCGCCACGTAGGCAATGTTCGGTAGCGAGTTACCCACGGCGACGATCCGGCCGGCAGCAAGGTCGGCATAGGCCTGGTTATTGTCGATGTATTCCCGAACGTTCGTTTTGCCCGGCAACGTCGCGACGTACTGCTTCAACTGGTCGAGTTGCGCCGAACCTTTGCCGCCGCCAACGGCTTTGCCGGCGACATCGGCGTTCGTCTTGATGCTCGTGTCGTTCGCGCGCTTGAGCAATGCAACCGTGCCATCCGCAATCGGCAGCATGAATTCGTAGCGTTCCATGCGCGCTTTGGTGATGGTCACGGGACCGCTGACAATGTCGAACTTGCCGGCTTCCAGACCTGGCAGCACGCTCGGCCAGGGCAAGTCGATCGAGCGAACCTTCACGCCCATTTCCTTCGCGAGTTCAGCAAAGAAGTCTTTATTGAAGCCCTGTTGCTGGCCGTTTTCCAGGAAGTCGAACGGCGCAAACTGCATTTCAGTTCCGACGACCAGTTCACCCGCCTTCTTGACCTTCGCCAACTGGTCTTCCGCGTGAGCCGAAACCGAAACCGCTGTCGCGACCAACGCGGCCACGAGCAAACGACCCTTCCACTTCGAGAACACATTCATTGTTGAACTCCCCTGATTTAAGAGCACCTGGCCTCATGGAGTTTGCGCAGGTGAGCAAGCGGATTGATGGGCGTTGGGTTGGCAGAAGCGCTGAAATCCGGATGGTGCAATTCAGTATATACCGTCAATTTGCGGTGCCAACCGTGTCAAAAATACTTCTTGAGAGGCAGTGTCGGCCTTGTAGGAAAGCGTGATCAAGTTCGAACAAACGCCGGGTTGCGCTCGCGTAATTGGCGGTATATACAGACGATGTTGCCGCGATCTTGATGTGCTTTCGCGGCTATGAACAGACGGTATTCAAATCTCTGGAGTCACGGATGAGATCGGCTTCCCACATTCCTGTCGTCGATATGGCGGCCGTTCGCGCGCATGACCCCGTCGGCTTGCGCGAAGCCGCTGCGGCAATCCGCGACGCCTGCACGAGCATCGGATTCTTCTATGTGAGCAATCACGGCGTGCCTGCCGATGTGCTCGACGGCGCCATTAAAGGTGCGCGCGAATTTTTCGCGCATGCGCCGGAAGTGAAGCGTCGCGTGGCGGTGAATCATCGGCATCGCGGCTTTAATGCGCTTGGCGATGCCGTCATGTATCAGGCGACCAAGCCTGATTACAAAGAGTTCTTCAGCATTGGCCTGGAACTGGCTGAGGACGATCCCAGCGTCCTCGCGGGCGAAGCATTGCGCGGTCCGAACAACTGGCCGGACTTCATGCCGTCGCTGAGACCGGCGTTGTATGGTTATTACGAAGCGATTGGTGCATGCGGCGCAGATTTGCTGCGCGCGGTCGCGGTGAGCCTGGATATAGACGAAGCGTTTTTCACCGATAAATACACCAAGCGCATGCAGCGCACGCAGATGGTTTATTACCCGCCGCAAGCGCCCAAATCCGACGCCGATCAGTTCGGCGTCGCGCCGCATACCGATTACGGATGCATCACGCTTTTGTGGCAGGACAACGTGGGCGGCCTGCAAGTGAAGGAGCTGGCGACCGATAGCTGGATCGACGCGCCGCCCATTCCCGGCACGCTCGTGGTGAACGTCGGCGATCTGCTCGCGCGCTGGTCGAACGATCGATTTCGTTCGACGCTGCATCGCGTGATCAATAGTTCGGGACAAGAGCGTTATTCAATCGCGACCTTCTACGATCCGACTTACGGCGCCCGTGTCGATCCCCGCGATCTCGGCTTGAGCGATACACCGCCACTGTATGACCCGGTCGCGGCCGGCGACTACATACTCGGCCGCATCAATGACTCGATGGGTTACAGAAAGAAACGCGCGAATGGCTGAACACGGAATGAACCAGATAGTACAAAAGTTGATCGATACACTGGGTCCGGCATCGGTGCGCACTGGCGACGCGATCGAGCCGCGCTATCTTGGCGACTGGAGCGGACGTTCGCCGGTGCCGCCGCTGGCGGTCGTGCTGCCGCGTTCGGTCGATGAAGTCGCGACCGTCCTGCGCCTTTGCAATGAAGCGCGTCAAAGTGTCGTGCCGCAAGGCGGCATGACAGGTCTCGCCGGCGGCTCGATTCCCACAGGCGGCGATGTTTGCATTTCGATGGAACGTCTCGTCGGCATCGAAGAACTCGACGAAGCGGCCGCGACCATGACCGTACTCGCCGGCACCACGTTACAGACCGTGCAGGAAGCTGCGCAGGCGGCCGGCTTCGAATTCGCACTGGATCTCGGCGCGCGCGGCTCGTGTCAGATCGGCGGCAATCTCGCCACGAACGCCGGCGGTATTCGCGTGCTGCAATCCGGCACGGCGAGAGAGCAGGTACTTGGACTCGAAGTCGTGCTCGCCGATGGCTCCGTGCTCAGTTCCATGAACAAGATGGTCAAGAACAATACGGGTTACGACCTGCGCAATCTGTTCATTGGATCGGAGGGAACGCTTGGCATCATCACGCGTGCAGTGTTGAAGCTGAAGCCGCGTCGGGCGGCACGCAGCACAGCGCTTTGCGCGCTGAATGATTATGACGGCGCGGTTGCGTTGCTGCGGTCGCTGCAATCCACTTTCGGCGATGAAATCGGCGCATTCGAAATCATGTGGCCGGAGTTTTACGACTTCGGTGTGTCGCTGACGCAATCGAAGCAATCGCCGCTGGGCGAAGCGTATCCGGTGTATGCGCTGATCGAACAAGCCGGTTTCTCCGATGACCACGGCGAGCGGTTCGCCGCTGCGCTCAATGCGCAACTCGAGGCGGGCGTTGTGCTCAACGCGGTCATTGCGCAATCGCAATCCGAGACGCAAGCGCTTTGGGCGATCCGCGAAGCGACCGCGGAATTGCCGGTAAAACTGGAGCCGATCAACTTCGACGTGAGCTTGCCGATAGGCGCGATCGGTCATTTTGTCGATGCATGCCGGAAGGACTTTGGCGCACGCTGGCCGACGCATCGCGGGTTCTATTTCGGGCATATAGGCGACTCGAACCTGCATGTCACGCTCGATGCGCGATCGATACCCGGCGTGACGGTGGAAGAGGTCGATCACGCGCTCTACGGCATGGTCCGCGATTACAAGGGATCGATATCCGCGGAGCACGGGATCGGCTTGCTCAAGCGGCCATTCCTCGGTTATTCGCGCAGTCCGGCCGAACTTGCGTGCATGCGTGCGATCAAGCATGCGCTCGACCCGCACGGCATTCTCAATCCGGGCAAGGTATTGCCTGCGGAAGGTACTTGATGAGCACTACCGGATTTATCGACGGCATGCGTGCCGAAGTGCGCAACCTGCCTGCCTATAACGCGGGTTTATCGAGCGATCTCGTACGTGCGCAATATGGCGTGACGCATGTTGCCAAACTCGGCAGCAATGAAAATCCGCGCGGGGCCAGTGCGGCCGTCCTGGCACATCTGGCGCAGTGGACGACCGCCGCTTCACTTTCGCTCTATCCCGATCCATCATGCAGCGTCTTGCGCACGATGATCGCTGAAAAGCTGAACGTCGCTCCTGAGCAGTTGCTGTTCGGAAACGGCTCCGAAGACTTGCTTGCGATTGCAGCGCATACGTTTCTTGGCGCCGGCGATGAAGTGGTCACCGTGGTTCCGTCGTTTGGCTTGCATATCATTTATCCGCAGAGCGCTGGCGCGAAGGTGATCACTGTGCCCATGCGCGCCGATCTGGAATTCGATGTCGATGCGTTGATCGCGGCAATCTCTCCGCAAACGCGGATGGTGATAATCAGTAATCCGAGCAATCCGGTCGGTTGCGCGATGAACGCGAATGAGATGCGGAGGCTGTTGAGCGCGGTATCGCCGAATACGCTGGTTTTGTGGGACGAAGCCTATTTCGAATATGCCGCCGGCGAACACGGTTATCCCGACAGCCTCGCGATACTGCGCGAATCTGGTTTGCCGTGGCTGTTGCTGCGCACGTTCTCCAAGGCTTACGGGCTCGCTGGTTTGCGCGTGGGTTATGGCGTGGCTTCGGCGCCCGAACTCGCCAGCTTGATGGACCGCGTTCGCACGCCCTTCAACATCAATCAGATTGCTCAGGAAGCCGCGGCCGTTGCGTTCGCGGATCAGGCTCATGTTGCCGCGAGCGTCGAAGACACGCGTGCAGGGCGAACGCAAATGCATGCTGCGCTCGAAGCGCTCGGCATCAGTCCGGCGCGCTCTCTTGCCAACTTTCTCTTTTTCGACTGCGGTGAAGACGCTGCCGCGCTCGCCGCGCGCATGCTTGCTGATGGCGTGATCGTCAAGCCGTGGCGCGAAGCGGGCTACGAGACCTGCATGCGTGTATCCATAGGCAGCGCCGCCGATAACGCGCTGTTCATCGAATCGTTCAAGCGGCGCCGCGCATCGTTTTAGACAGCCATCATCTTTTTCTCCTGTGCCTCGATCCAGTCGCGATCGAAATGTCCCTCGGCGATGGAGCGCAGCGCAGCGGCTTCCTTGTCCGCCTGACGCTTCGCGCCTTCGATTACCGTCATTACATCGTCGGGGGAAATTGCAAGCACACCGTCCGCATCGCCAACGATGATATCGCCTGGATGCACTACCATGCCGCCCACGGTCACCGGCACATTGACCTCGCCAGGGCCGTTTTTATACGGCCCGCGATGGGTCGCACCGCGTGCATAGACCGGAAAATCGTGTGCGCTCAGCGCGCCGACGTCGCGAATGGCGCCATCGATCACGAGACCTTGCACACCGAGGCTTTCAGCATACGTCGCCATGATCTCGCCCATGAGCGCCTGCGTGAGTTCGCCGCCGCCATCGATCACGAGGACATCACCGGGGCGGCAGAAATCGAACGCACGATGAATCGCGAGGTTATCGCCCGGACGGGTGTGTACGGTTACGGCCGTTCCGGCCATAGGCTTGGGCTTGTGATAGGGCAGAAGTCCTACCGTGCCGCTCGCACGCGCCATGTTGTCGCTCAACAGCGAAACGGCAAGGCCGCGCAACGTCTCGAGCACTTCGGGACTCGCTTGCGGCGCGGATGCATTCCGGCGCCATCCAGGTTGATTCATGATTGCTCCTCCTTCAGGAAAACTGGCGGGTGATCTGATTCGAAAGGCGTGGATAAACGGCGCGCGCGTTGTCTTCAAAGATGCGCTGGCGGTCGGCGTCGGTGAGCCATTCGATGGCGTCGATATAACGGCGGGTATCGTCGTAATAATGGCCTGTCTCGGGATCGATGCCCTGGACAGCGCCGATCGTTTCCGATGCAAACAAAATGTTTTCTACAGGTATTACTTTTGCCAGCAAGTCGGTGCCGGGCTGGTGATACACGCAGGTATCGAAGAACACGTTCTTGAGCAGATAGTCCTTGAGCAAAGGCCTTTTCATGTCCTGCGCAAGCCCGCGGTAGCGTCCCCAGTGATAGGGAACAGCGCCGCCGCCATGCGGGATGATGAAGCGCAAAGTCGGGAAATCGGCGAACAGGTCCGCGGTCAGCAACTGCATGAATGCGGACGTATCGCCATTGATATAGTGCGCGCCGGTTGCATGAAAATTCGCATTGCACGACGACGAAACGTGGATCATCGCGGGCACGTCCAGCTCGACCAAGGCTTCATACAGCGGATACCACGAACGGTCGGTCAGCGGCAGTCCGGTCCAGTGGCCGCCCGATGGATCGGGATTCAGATTGCAACCTATGAAGCCAAGCTCTTCCACACATCGGCGCAATTCGGGAATGCAATTCGCAGGCGCCACCCCCGGCGCTTGCGGCAACTGACATACACCCACGAAGTTGCGCGGAAAAAGCGCACACACGCGGTGAATCAGGTCGTTACTTTCTTGCGACCAATGTGCGTTGGCATCGGCGCCGGCAAGGTGATGGCCCATGCCGGCTGCGCGCGGCGAGAAGATCGTGAGATCGGTGCCGCGCTCGCGCTGGATGCGCAACTGTCCGCCTTCAATGCTCTCGCGGATCTGGTCGTCCGTGATGACCGGACGCGCAGGAGCCGGCAGGCCGTCCTTCAGCGCGGCGATTTGCGCAGCACGCCATGCCTCGTGTTCGGGTGGAGACGTCGTGTAGTGGCCGTGACAATCGATAATCATCGCTGGGTTCCAGATCAAGGCTTAATGAAGATGTCCCGCAGGGGTATCGCCGGCAGGCATCGCTTCGAGTTCGTCTTCAGAGGGCTTCACGCGCATCACCAGCGCAATGACAGTCGCCACGACAAGAAACGCTGCGATCGTCAGGAGCGCCAGCTTGAAGTTGCCCGTCGCGCTGCGCACGAGGCCGATGCTCCACGGGCCGACCAGTCCGCCGAATTGCGCGATGGTGTTGATCAGCGCGATGGTCGCCGCGCCCGCCGCGCCCGTTCTGAATGACGAAGCAAGGCTCCAGAACAGCGGATTGCCTGCATAGATGAAGAGGCCGGTCACGCAAAGCAGCGCATAGGCAATCACCGGATTCGGCGCGTAGGCGCTGCCTGCAATTGCAAGCGCGCTCATTCCATACACGAAGGCCAGATGCTTCTTGCGGTCGCCGGTTCTATCGGAACTGCGGCTGATCACGAGCGTCCCGACCACACCGAGAAGCGGCGGCACGGCCGAAAGAAATCCAACTTCCAGATTGCTCAAATGACCCAGGCTTTTCACGATCTGCGGCAACCACAGGAAGAGGCCATAGATACCCACGAGCGCGCAGCCGAAGAGACACGCAAGGCTCCAGACGCGGATATCGCTCGCGACGCGCAGCATGGGGAAGTGTTTATCGGCGCCGAGCGCTTCGCGTTCTCTCGCGAGCGTGGATTCGAGCCAGTGTTTTTGTTCAGGCGTGAGCCAGGCTGCTTCGGTCGGACGTTCTGTCATCAACCGCAGGGTCAGCAAGCCGAGCAGCATGGCGGGGACGCCTTCGAGGATGAACATCCATTGCCAACCTTGCAAGCCGAGTGGTCCGTTCGCGTAGGTCATCAGCGCAGTCGAGATAGGTCCGCCAAGCACCGCCGAAAACGATCCCGCGATGATGTAGCCGCCCACCGCCCGCGCCCGGTAGCGCACCGGGAACCACTTCGTCAGATAGACCGCAACACCGGGCAGAAAGCCCGCTTCCATCACGCCTAGCAGGAAACGCAGCACGTAGAAGCTGGATTCGCTGAAAACAAAAGCGGTAGCGGCTGCAACCGCGCCCCATGTCAGCAGGATCCGTGCGATCCAGAGCCGCGCGCCCAGACGATGCAGCAGCAGGTTGCTCGGCACCTCGAGCAGCATGTAGCCGAAGAAAAAGATGCTGCCTGCGAAACCGAACACGGCCGGGCTGAAGCCGAGCTGCTTGTTCATGTCGAGCGCGGCGAAACCGATGTTGATCCGGTCCAGATAGTTGAAGAACATCATCGCGAAGAGCAACGGCATGAGGCGGCCGTACACCTTGCGCATGGTCGAGCTTTCGATCGGGTCGATCATCAACGTCTCCTGTCTTTATTAGCGCCCGTGGACCGGGTGTCGTATAGGCGGATCGCTTTTTTGCGGACGGACGCATACGCACAGGGCGGTGCCCGCGTTGCTTCGATCAAGTCCGGAATGTGTTGGCAGCGAGCTGCGGCAAGATCGTGCATTGCACGGGATGCCTGACTGATGGAGTGATATTACGAACCCGGGCGCCGCGCGTCCAAGACCGTGTTTTTATCTTTTTATAATGATTTGCTTATAGTACGGGCGCGAGGCACTTCAGAAAGGCTTGGAGATGAGACGATGTATCGTCGCTTCGAAAGCTCGCTGAAAGCGTCGTCGTCTGCGACGCCAACGGTGCATCGAGGCGAAGGTAGACGACATCGGAACGACCGTGCCGTGCAACCGATTCACCCACGAACGTCACGCCCAGCCCGGCCGCAACCAGTGCAATCGCCGTCTGGATCTCGTAAGCCTGATGCGCGACATGCGGCGTCACGCCGGCATTGCGATAAAGCGACTCCACAAAGCGCGAATATAGTCCGTTTGAATGCTTGGGGTAGAGCACGAGCGGGGTATTGGCAAGTTGTGTGATGCGCACCGATTTCTTGCCCGCAAGCGGATGGTCCGGTGAGAGCACGACCGCGACCCGCTCGTGCAGAAGCGGCAGCGTGGTGCAGCCCGCAATGGCCTGCACCTGCCGCCCAATGGCGACGTGAATCCGCGTTTCGTGCAGGGCGTCGGTCTGTTCTTCGGTGAGCATCTCGAACAGTTTCAGCTCGACGTTCGGATACGCGCGATGAAACGCCTTGAGCGCGGGAGGCAGCACGCTATACATCGATGAACGCGTGAACCCTATGCCGAGCCATCCGCGCAAGCCGAGTCCGATTTCACGTGTGCCGAGCGCGACCTGATCGAACGATGCAAGGATCTGCCGTGCCTCGATGCATAGATAACTTCCCGCTTCGGTCAGCCGCAACGGACGGCTGCCACGATCCACGAGCTGTGTGCCGAGCCGTTCTTCAAGCGCGCGGATCTGCTGGCTGAGCGCAGGCTGCGCGACGTGTAATCGCTCGGCCGCGCGGCTGAAGTTGAGTTCTTCCGCAAGGACGACAAACGCATGCAGGTGCCGGAGATTCATGATGTCGGGGCTCGCTCAGACCACATCAAACAACGTTCAGCATGGCGAGCGCGGTCTCTTGCAGGTGATGCACCACTCGGTTGACGGCGGCTTCGGTGGTTTCGCGTCCTATCGGCATGTTGGTGCTGAGCGCCGCGACGACTTCGCCATGCCGGTCCTTCACCGGCACCGCAATCCCGCGCACACCAACCTGCAACTGCTGTTCGATGACCGCAAATCCATCGGCGCGCGCCTGACGGATCTTCTCCTGCAGCCGCACCTTGTTGGTCAGCGTATGGGGCGTGAACGGCGCGAGCGACGTGGTGTTGAGCCACTCGTGCACCGCGTCTTCATCAGGTTTGTAGGCGAGCAGCACCACCCCCGGCGATGTCAGCGGCGCCGGCACTCGCGCACCAAGCACGAAGCCCGTTGTCATCACACGCGAGGTGCCGTTGCGCGCGATGAACACAAGCTCCCATTCATCGAGCACGCTCATGTAGACCGACTCGTTGAGCGTCGCGCTGAGTTGTTGCAGATAGGGCTGAACGAGCTTGGGCAAGCGCGCGGAATCGAAGTACGACCAACCGACTCGCAGCACGCGCGGGGTGAGGCCAAAGAGCTTGCCGTCGCTTTCCACATAGCCGAGATGCTCCAGTGTGAGCAGATGCCGGCGCGCGGCCGTGCGCGTCATTCCCGTGCGAGCCGCGGCCTGCGTCGGGGTCATGCGTGCATGGTCGCTGTCGAAAGCCTCGAGTATTGCAAGACCTTTTTCGAGCCCCGCGATCCAGTCGCGTTTGTCGAGAGGCGGTCGTTTGGTCATAAGCATCAATCCTAAATCCGTGCGATCAGTGATGGCATACGAGCGATTATCGCTCACATGAGCGCGTTGATGTTTCACGCACTCATAATGCAGAATCCGGATGGCGCGCCTCGCGGACGCCGTTCCAGGCCCTAGTGCTAACCCGATAAACAATCGCTGATCGCACATTCTCGTTCGATAATCGCGTTCACATCTATAGAAACCGTTGCCCTGCAAAAGACGCCATCCTATGCTTCATCCACTCCGGAACCGATCGACTCGCTTACGCGAGCAGCATGAAAAAAACATCGGACAGTCAAACCAATACATATCAGAGACAACGCAATGACTATCGCAATCCAGCCTGTCGGCGTCGCGAGTGTGGACCTCGATAAAAGCCGCGCCCGCAAGGCGGCACTCGGCAGTTTCGTAGGCGCTGTGGTCGACTGGTATGACTTCCTGCTCTACGGGATCATCGCGGCGATCGTGTTCAACACCGAGTTCTTTCCGAAAGTGAGCCCGGCCATGGGCATGCTCGCAGCGTTCGGCACCTTCGGCGTGGGTTTCCTGTTCCGGCCGCTGGGCGGCTTCGTGTTCGGGCACTACGGCGACAGGCTGGGCCGCAAGCGCATGCTTGTGCTGACCGTGATGATGATGGGTTTGTCGACGGCGATGATCGGTTTGTTGCCTACGTTCGCGTCCGTCGGCTGGTGGGCGCCGGTGATGCTGATCACGTTGCGTGCGATTCAAGGTTTTGCCGTGGGCGGCGAATGGGGCGGGGCAGCATTGATGGCCGTGGAAAGTGCGCCGAGCAAAAAGAAGGCGTTCTATAGCAGCGGCGTGCAAGTGGGTTATGGCGTTGGGCTGATTCTCGCGACGGGGATTGTCTCCATTCTCAGCCAGACCATGGACGATGCCACTTTCAAGAGCTGGGGCTGGCGCATTCCGTTCGTGTTCAGTGTCGTGCTGGTGCTGATCGGGTTGTGGGTTCGATCGAGCATGGAGGAGTCGCAGGAGTTCGTGCACAAGGTCATCGAAAAGGGACAAAAGCCCAAACGCCTGCCGATCTTCGAAGCGCTGCGCCAGCACCCGAAAGCGTTCCTGCTGATCATTGCGCTGCGTCTTGCCGAGCTTTTCACGATGTATATCGTCACTGCATTCGCGCTGAGTTATTCCACGAGCAACCTCGGCATGCCCCGGCAGTTTTTCCTGAACATCGGGTTGCTGGTGGGCGCCGTCAGCATTCTCACCATTCCGTGTTTTGCAATACTCGCTGACCGCTTCGGGCGCCGGCGTATCTACATCATTGGCGCGGTGATCGGCATGTTGAGCGCGGTGCCGTTCTTTCTTGCGCTCGATGCACGCTCGACCGTCTGGATCGTGGTCTTCTCGGTGATGCTTGCGAACATTGCGCATGACATGGTCGTGAGCGTCCAGCAGCCGATGTTCACGGAGCTATTCGGCACTGAATATCGTTATAGCGGCGCGGGCGTGGGGTACCAGGTGGCTAGCGTGGTGGGAGGCGGGTTTACGCCGTTCATCGCGGTGGCGCTGGTGAGTTTCGCCGGGGGTTCGTGGCACCCGGTGGCGGCGTATCTCGCCATTGGATGTGCACTGTCGGTGGTCGTTGCCGCGAAGATGAAAAAGACCTGAGGTTTAGGGGCTTTCGTGAACGTGATTGGCGTCAGGGTTGTGTGTGGAAGAGGTGGTGTGGGGGTGATGCCGGGTTGCTGCTATTTAGGCTACCGCGCGGTTTGTTTTGGCTGATTTTTTTAGCACTTTTAGCCACTGTCCGTGGCGGGACTTCATTTCTTTTTCCAACGGCGAAAAAGAAACGAAGCAAAGAAAACGCCTCTCAACCGCTAATTCTTAAGTGTCCCGAGCGTGCACGTACAACTGTTTGGTACTTCAGAAGAACGCTCGACGCCGCAATCAAGAACACTTGAAACCCTTCCCCTCCGAACACGGATACCCACACGCTTCGCCACCAGTGTGGGAATCCGCTAATCAGGCTTCCGCGCTGCGCGCGCTAGCGCCCAAACGAAGAGGTTGCTGTACTGGTTCTGTTGTGCCCGTACTTGCCCGGGATTACCGGCGGCGAAGTCTCGGCAAGTTCAGGATGCTGTAGCGCCGTCATGTGCTCAACCCGTTGTTTACTCGGGCCAGGTTTCCGTATTGACTGCCACGGTTACTGGTGGCGAAGCGTGTGGGTATCTGTTGACGGAGGGGGAGGGTTTCAAGTGTTGGTGGTTATGGCGTCGAGCGTTCTTGTGAAGTACCAAACAGTTGTACATGCACGCTCGGGACACTTAAGAATTAGCGGTTGGAAGGCGTTTTCTTTGCTTCGTTTCTTTGTCGCCGTTGGACAAAGAAATGAAGTGCCGCCACGCACAGTGGCTAATAGTGTTAAAGAAATCAGCTAGAACAGACCGCGCGGTAGCGTAAGAAGCAACAACCCGGCATCAACCCCGCCCACTGTACCGAACCCCGCGACTCAAGCGCCAGCATAAAAAACCGCCCGAACAACCACACCGAGACTTCCGTGCAAAGATCCATCGCCACAGTATCCATCAGCGGTACGCTCATCGAAAAGCTGAAAGCCATCAGCGCAGCCGGCTTCGACGGTGTCGAAATCTTCGAAAACGATCTCCTTTACTTCGACGGTTCTCCCGCTGACGTCAAACGCATCTGCGCCGATCTTGGACTCAGGATCATGCTGTACCAGCCGTTCCGCGACTTCGAAGGCGTCAGCGCCGACAAACTCGCGCGCAACCTTGAACGCGCCCGCCGCAAGTTCGACCTGATGCATCAACTGGGCACGGATCGCATTCTGGTCTGCAGCAATGCATCACCAGATACGATCCGCGACGATGCGCTGATCATCGATCAGCTTGGAGAGTTCGCCGACCTTGCGCGCGCCGAAGGCGTGATCGCAGGTTACGAAGCGCTCGCGTGGGGCCGGCATGTCAACTCCTACAAGCACGCATGGCGCCTGGTCAATACGCTCGATCACGCCAACCTCGGCCTGATTCTCGATAGCTTCCATACGCTGTCCATAGGCGATTCGCTTGATGAAATCGCCAGCATCCCGCCGATCGCATCACGTTCGTGCAGATCGCCGATGCCCCCAGAATGGCAATGGACGTGCTCGAATGGAGCCGCCATTACCGCTGTTTTCCCGGGCAAGGCGATCTGGATGTGACGGCCTTCACGCGTGCAGTGCTGGCATCCGGTTACGTGGGACCCCTGTCGCTCGAAATCTTCAACGATGGCTTTCGCGCAGCGCCCAATGCGGCGACTGCTGTCGATGGTTATCGTTCGCTGCTCTTTCTCGAGGAGCAATGCGCGGGGGCATCGAAGGAGACGTTGTTCCATCCGCCGGCCGCGCCTGCGCACGCAGGCTTCCAGTTTCTAGAATTCGCCGTCGATGCAAACAGCGGCCGGACGCTCGCACAATGGCTCGAACGCATGGGATTTCGCGCAGCGGGGCGGCACCGGTCGAAGCAGGTGACGCTCTACGTGCAGGGCGACGCGAGCATTCTGCTCAACGAAGAGGCCAACTCGTTTGCGAGCGAGTTTCATGAGGCGCATGGGTTGTCCGTGTGTGCATCGGCGTATTGGGTCGACAATGCCGCGCAAGCCTTCGAGCGCGCAGCGGCATTCGGCTTCGTCCCGTTTTCAGGCAGGGTGGGGCCGAACGAACGTGTGGTGCCGAGCGTGCAGGCGCCGGATGGAAGCCTGCAATATTTTGTCGATGAAGCGCGCGGCGAACCCACGCTTTACGAAACCGATTTCAATCTCGGCAATATCGAAAGCAGGAGCGGTGCGGATCCGCTGCAGTGTATTGACCACGTTTGCCTGAACATCCCCGCCGATACGCTCGACACGTGGGTGCTGTACTTCAAGGCTACCTTCGGTTTTGATGCAGAAGCTTCCGTGCTCTTGCCGGACCCGTACGGCCTTGTCAGAAGCCGGTCGCTGCGCAGCCGCGACGGGTCTGTGCGGATCGTGCTGAATGCGTCGGCAGACCGGCATACATCGGTGGTTGAATCGCTCTCTAAGTACCACGGCTCGGGGCTCAATCACGTCGCGTTCGCGACCCGCGATATCTTTGCGACCGTCGCTGCGTTGCGTACGCAAGGCGTGCCATTGCTGCGCATTCCGCGCAACTATTATGACGACCTGCAAGCCCGTTTTGGATTCGACGATACGCAGATCGAGCGCATGTGCGAGGGCGGCATCCTCTATGATCGCGATCCCGATGGCGGAGAGTTTCTACACGTTTACACGGAGCAATTCAACGAACGCTTTTTCCTCGAGATCGTGGAACGCCGTGGCGGCTACGAAGGATACGGCGCGGCGAACGCGCCCGTGCGCCTTGCCGCCCATGCGCAGCGGCGCGCGCAGGCATGGGGACACGTGCAGAGAGTTTGACGCCTCGCCGCCTGAGGCGATAATCTGTTCACGCGCTTGCTGCGACTGGACATCGGACATTACGGATGACCAGGCCTCAGGCGAATGTGACCGGACTTTCTCTGAGGTGATTTTCGATGAACAACGATGCTTCCCTGCCTGGCGCTGCCTCGGCGCAAATGCTGCAGGGCGACAACCCCCTCGGCGTCGCCGGCCTCGAATTTGTCGAGTTTTCCAGCCCGGATCCTGACCGGCTGCGTGCGCTCTTCGAGCAACTCGGTTTTACGCAGGTTGCTCGCCATATCAGCAAGGACGTCACGCTGTACCGGCAAGGGAACATGAATTTCCTTGTCAATGCCGACGACGATTCGTTCGCCACCCGCTTTGCGCAGACGCATGGCGTGGGCATATGTGCAATCGGCCTTCGCGTGCTGGATGCGCCTATCTCGCACGAACGCGCCGTCGAGTTTGGGGCCTGGGATTTCGAAGGCGAACGGCTTGGACCCAACGAGTTGATGATTCCCGCGATCCAGGGCATTGGCGACTCGCATATTTATTTCGTGGATCATTGGGAGGGCCGGGACGCGCCACCGAGCGAGAAAGCGAAGTCCATCTACGACATCGATTTCAAGTGGCTCGATGCACAAACCACAAGATCTGCATTGCATGACAACGACGCAGGGCTCGTCAAGGTCGATCACTTTACGCAGACCGTTGGGGCTGGCCGGCTTCCGGACTGGCTGGAGTTCTATCTCCAGGTGCTCCATTTCAAGGAGATCCACGCGATACATCCCGACTGGAAAGTCGCACAGGATCTGCCCGTGATCGTCTCGCCATGCCAGACGTTCAGCATTCCGGTGTATGAAGAAGGCACGTATCGTACGAGCCTGATGCAGGACTATCTGCCCGATCACAGCGGCGAAGGCGTGCAGCATATCGCGCTGGCATCGAAGAATATCTTTGCTTCCGTCGACATCTTGCGTGCACGCGGCATGCGCTTCGTGCAGCCGCCGGCGAAATACTACGAGCAACTCGATGCGCGCTTGCCCGGTCATGGACTGGATGTGGAGGCATTGCGCTCACGCGGCATTCTCGTCGATGGCCGTATAGCCGAGGACGGCAAGCCGTTGCTCTTCTTGCAGACTTTCATCCAGCACGAGGCCGGGGACATGTTCTTCGAAATCGTGGAGCGGCGCGGCGGGGAAGGGTTCGGCGAAGGGAATCTGATTGCGCTCGGGAAGGCACGAGAAGTCTGATTCGTCAACGTCGAGCACCGTCTAGTGCAAACCCGAATAATGCGCGATTACCGAACGAATGCGTTCGATAAACATACGTGTTTTCTAATATTCCGTTGCCCGGACTCGGCCTTCGCTCTATTGTGACGACATACCGGCACGGCTAACAAGCGGCGAGTGATCAACAAGGCACTCGCACATGCAGTGCCTTTTTCCGTAAGCAAGAAATCAATTTAATAGATTAGGAACGCTGATCAAAGTGTCCATCAAGCGTTATAGCGGCAGTTTTCAGCAACGGCTTCCAGCAGTGAGCTGCGGCGTAGGTATCATCACCGCTTTTAATGGGCGGACCATCGGTCCAATAACATCGCTCGCGCATAAAACCGCAGGGCGGGATCCAATATTTTGATTCAGGAGACGCGTCATGCAAGACGTTCACCAATCCCACGCGGTTCATACGGCCGCGCCGGCCGCAGTTCGCACACGGTCGCGCACGCGCTTCGTGATCCTCGCGCTGCTGGCAGTCGGTACGATGATCAACTATCTGGACCGCACGGTCCTCGGCATTGCAGCGCCGACCATGACGAAGGAGCTCGGAATCGATGCGGCCGTGATGGGGATCGTGTTCTCCGCGTTCTCATGGACATACGCGCTGGCGCAGATCCCGGGCGGCGTTTTCCTTGACCGCTTCGGCAGCAAGGTCACCTACTTTCTCGCGCTGACGTTCTGGTCGTTCTTCACGCTGATGCAGGGTTTCGCCGTCGGACTCAAGTCGTTGCTGCTGTTTCGCTTCGGGCTCGGCGTCAGCGAAGCGCCATGCTTCCCGGTCAACAGCCGCGTGGTCGCTACATGGTTCCCGCAGCATGAGCGGGCACGCGCCACGGGCATTTATACCGTTGGCGAATACCTCGGCCTCGCGTGTTTTGCGCCGGCCTTGTTCTGGATCATGGGCAACTTCGGCTGGCGCTCCTTGTTCATTGTGGTGGGCGTAATCGGCATTGTGTTCGGAATGGTCTGGTGGCTGTTTTATCGCGAGCCGCATGATTCGAAGTCGGTGAACCAGGCTGAGCTCGACTACATTTCCGCGGGCGGCGGCCTCGAGCCGGCGGGCGGTCAGCAGACCATGGCTTTCTCGTGGGGCAACGTCGGCAAGCTGCTCAAGCGCCGTCAGATCGCGGGTGCATGCCTCGGGCAGTTTGCGGGCAACACCACGCTCGTATTTTTCCTGACGTGGTTCCCGACCTACCTAGCCACGGAACGTCACATGGGCTGGCTCAAGGTCGGCTTCTTCGCGGTGATGCCGTTTCTTGCGGCGGCGGTCGGCGTGATGTTCGGCGGATGGATCTCCGATCTTCTGCTCAAGCGCACCGGCTCGGCCAACATTGCACGCAAGTTGCCGATCATCTTCGGTTTGCTGGGGGCATCGACGATCATTGCCGCGAACTACGTCAGCAGCGACGCCCTCGTCATCACCATTCTCTCGATCGCGTTCTTCGGGCAAGGCATGGTCGGGCTCGGCTGGACGTTGATCTCGGATATCGCGCCAAAAAATCTGATGGGACTGACGGGCGGCATCTTCAATTTTTGCGCGAACCTTGCGGGCATCGTTACGCCGCTGGTGATCGGCCTGATCGTGGCGAAGACGGGCTCGTTCTTCTACGCGCTGTCGTACGTAGGCGCGGCGGCGCTCGTTGGCGCGCTGTCGTACATCTTCATAGTCGGCGACGTTCGCCGCGTTGAAATTGCAGACTGAGTGTTCCGCAGTTCCAACTTCTTAAGGCATGCAGCGATGATCAGCGGAAAAACTACCCTTATTGCGCACCTGGGTTATCCCACGGAAACCTTCAAGGCGCCCATGATCTACAACCCGTGGTTCGAGCAGAAGGGCATCGACGCAGTGGTGGTGCCGATGGGCGTCAAGCCTGACGATTACGCCGCGTTCGTGAAGTCGCTCTTCCGTTTGAGCAACATTCGCGGCGCGCTGGTCACCATGCCGCACAAGGTGACGACTACGAATCTTGTCGACGAACTCACGCCCACCGCGCGCATTGCAGGCGCTTGCAACGCCATCCTGCTGCGTTCGGATGGAAGCTTGCTCGGCGATCAATTCGATGGCGCCGGTTTCACGCGTGGCGTCGAACGCAAGGGCCGTCCGTTGCAAGGCGCGCGTGCATTCGTGCTGGGCAGCGGCGGAGTGGGTTCTGCCATTGCTGCGTCGCTGGCGGCGTCCGGGGTATCGGCGCTAGCGCTCTTCGACACCAGCAGCGCATCCGCCGATGCACTCGCCGCCCGTTTGCGCAAGCACTATCCCGAGCTCGAAGTGACGACAGGCTCGAAAGACCCGGCGGGCTACGACGTGGTGGTCAATGCAACGCCTATCGGCATGAACGCGAACGATCCGCTGCCTTTCGATATCGACCGGATTTCACCGTCCACGTTCGTGGGCGAGGTCGTGATGAAGTCAGAGTACACGCCGCTCTTGCATGCAGCCAAAGAGAAGGGCTGTGCAGTGCAGGTCGGCACCGACATGCTCTTCGAGATGATCCCGGCGTATCTGGAATTCTTCGGTTTTGGCACAGCCACGGCGGACGAGTTGCGCGCAGTTTCCCAGATCAAATACTGAGGGCGAAGTCATGAAGAAGGTAATGGTGATCAACGGGCCCAATCTGAACTTGCTGGGTTTGCGCGAGCCCGATCAGTACGGCCATGACACGCTCGATACGGTGGAAACGCTGTGCGTGCAGGCAGGCGACAAGCTGGGCGTCGCGGTGGAATGCAGGCAGTCGAATCACGAGGGCGTGCTGATCGACTGGATTCATGAGGCCGGGCGCGAGGTCGCGGCCGGCGCCATGCTGGGCGTAGTGATGAATCCGGGTGCTTATACGCATACATCGGTTGCGCTACACGATGCAATCAAGGGCGCGAGCGTTCCGTTGATCGAGCTGCATATCTCGAACGTGCATGCGCGCGAATCGTTCCGGCATCACTCGTTCATCTCGCCGGCGGCACGCGGGATTATCGTGGGGCTGGGCGTGAAGGGCTATGCCATCGCAATCGATGCGCTGGTCCAGGTGACATCGAAGTAACGCTCAAGGCTTTTCTTTATCGGCCGCAAGCGAACGCAAGATGCCGATAAACTCCTGCACCGGTTGCGCAGGGAATTCGTGCTTGCGCGTGACGATCCCATAGCTTGTCATGACGCGGCGTATCGGAACAGGAAGCTGTCCCAGCAAGCCATTGTTCACATACTTCTCGACGGCGGCTTGTGGTTGCAGCGAAATCATGTCGGTCGCCTGCAAGAGTTCCAGCGCGGAAAATATCGATGTCAGCTCCACCATCCCGACCGGTACAGGAATGGCCGCGGCTGCGAACGTCTCCTCGAATAACTGCCTGATCGCCGTTACCTGCGGATAAAGAATCCACGGCCATTCCGCGAGATCGGCCAGTTCCAGCTTTCGCTTTTTCAATAATGGATGATGGCTTCCCGCCACCACGCAAACCGGCTCCGCCGCGAGCACCTCGAAGTCGAACAACGCATGATGACGCGGCTCGGTCAGACGGCCGACCATCACGTCGATCTTTTTTTCATCGAGCCAGATTGCAAGCTGATCGCTGCTGAGTTCAAACAGCTTCACGACGAGTTGCGGCCGTTGCCGCCGGATCTCCCCGATACCCGCCGTCACCAGTTGCGCCGCCGATGCCGGTATAGCGCCGACCGTGATGTGCCCATATCCGCCGTTCTTCAGCGTCGTGAATTCGCTCACGAAGCGCCCGAGGTCGCCCAGCGCGGTGTTCGCATAACGCAGCGCGAGATGCCCCAGCTCGGTCGGCCGCATCTCGCGCGGCAGGCGTTCGAAGAGCGGCGCGTCCAGCATGCCTTCTATATCGCCCAGGATTTTCGTGGCGGCAGGCTGTGTCATGTGCATCTGCTCGGCGGTGATCCGCATGTTGCGCGTGCGGCCGAGGATGTCGAGCAATTGCAGGTGCCGGTAGCGCAGGCGGGCGAGGACGGTCGATGGAAGCAGTGACGAAGGTCGGGACATAGGGACGAGTGAAGGGTAAACCTGCATCTACTCATAACCGGATGGAATCGATTGTAGTCAATAATCGATTGGATGTTTATCGCGCCAATGCATAGAGTGGTGCCAGATGAAATAGACCGGGCGGATCCGGCGTCCTCACGATGGAGACAACACACATGCAGACTCAGGCCCTCTCGTCCCAGCCGTTGGCGAGCGCGGTGCGCCAAGCGCGGCTGCGCCTTACGCCATTTCTCGCGCTGATGTTCGCGCTTTCCATGCTCGACCGCTCCAACGTCGGCTTCGTCAAGCAGGCGCTGCAGGTCGATTCCAATATCGGCAACGCAGCGTTTGCACTGGGCGCCGGGATCTTCTTCATCGGTTATGCAGTGTTCGAGATTCCGAGCAACATGATGCTGCATCGCGTGGGTGCAAAGGTCTGGCTGAGCCGCATCATGGTGACGTGGGGGCTGGCGTCGGCGGCCATGATGTTCGCGCACAACGAGACCGCGTTCTATGTGCTGCGCTTCATTCTCGGCGTCGCCGAAGCGGGATTTTCGCCCGGCGTGATCCTTTATTCGACCTACTGGTTTCCGGCACGCGAGCGCGGCAAGGCGCTCGGCATCTATTATTTCGGCGTCCCGGTCGCACTCGTGCTCGGCAGTCCGTTATCCGGCTACCTCATGGAAGTCATGGGCGGTTTGCTCGGGCTGCGCAACTGGCAATGGATGTTCCTGATCGAAGGGCTCGCGGCTTCCGTGGTCGGCGTGATCGCATTCTTCTATCTCGTGAGCAAACCGCGTCAGGCGAAATGGCTGACCGATGCCGAAAAAGATGCGCTCGAATCGGCGATCGCCGCGGAGGACCGGCTGAAGGTCGCCCATGGTCCGTCGACGGCGCTTGCCGCGCTCGCGAACTGGAACGTACTGCGGTTTGTCGCCATTTACTTTGCGATCCAGGTCAGCGTGTATGGTGTGATCTTCTATCTGCCGACGCGTATATCCGAATTGACGGGGACCGCGATTGGCGCGAAGGTGGGCTTTCTCACCGCGATTCCATGGTTCTGTGCGCTGGTCTCGTTGCGCTTCGTGACGGGTTACGCCGATGCCCGCGGCAAGCATCGCGAGGTCGCGGTGGTGATGCTGGTCATGGCGGCAGCGGGCATTGGCCTCTCGACGATGGGCACGCATCTCGTCCCCGTTCTGTTTGCATTCTGCATTGCGACGGTCGGCTTTGTGGTCGTTCAACCGCTGTTCTGGACACTGCCTACGGCGTACTTGAGCGGGACCGCGGCGGCAAGCGGTATTGCGATGATCGGTGCGTTGGGCAATCTCGGCGGTTTCATTGCGCCGACATTGAAGACCGCTGTCGAAAGCTTCTTTCAGAGTCAGCGTGCCGGCATGGGCGCGCTTGCGGTGGCGGGTGTGATCGGCGTGCTGCTGCTGTTGAGCATCGGCATGAAAGGGCGGCGGCAGGAAGCGGGCGACCTGGCTGCATCGAAAGCGGCATCGCGTTGAGCCTCGCGCACCCCACGCAAAATACGGAGATACGCATTATGAAACCAGTAGTTGAAACTGCTCCTGCAAACACTGCGACGGTGCGCCTGAATGCCATCGATGATGTCCTCATCGCTCGCCATCAACTCGTCGCGGGCATGCAGCTCGCCGATGGCGACATCACCGTGCGCGGTTTGATCCCGGCGGGGCACAAGGTTGCCGTCAAAGCAGTCTCGCAAGGGCAACCCGTCCGACGCTACGGGCAGATCATCGGCTTTGCGAAGCGCGACATCGATGTCGGCGAACACGTGCACGTGCATAACCTCGCAATGGGCGATTTCGATCGCGACTACGCGTTCGGCGAAGATGCAAAACCCACGCAACACGCGGTGCAGCCTGCAAGTTTTCTCGGCATCCGCCGTCCCGATGGACGCATTGCGACGCGCAACTATATCGGCGTGCTCACATCGGTAAATTGCTCGGCTACCGCCGCACGGGCTATCGCCGATTATTTTCGCCGCGATGTGCATCCTGAAGCGCTCGCCGCATTTCCGAATGTCGATGGCGTGGTCGCGCTCACGCATGGTCAGGGCTGCGCGGTCGACTCCGAAGGCGAAGCCCTGAAGATGCTTCGCCGCACGCTCGGCGGCTACGCGCGGCATGCGAACTTTGCCGGCGTGCTGCTGGTCGGCCTCGGTTGCGAAACGAATCAGATCGACGGTTTGCTCCAGGAGCAGCACCTCGAAACAGGCGCCCGGCTCAAGACCATGACGATTCAGGCAACGGGCGGCACCGCGCGCACGGTAGCTGCGGGTATCGAGGCGATCAAGGTCATGCTCGTGGAAGCGAACGAGGTCGTGCGTGAACGCGTCGATGCCAGCCACCTCGTGATCGGCCTGCAATGCGGCGGCTCGGATGGGTATTCGGGGATCACGGCGAACCCGGCGCTGGGCGCCGCGGTCGATCGTCTCGTCGCACATGGCGGCACGGCGATCCTGTCGGAGACGCCGGAGATTTACGGCGCGGAGCATTTGCTGACGCGACGGGCGGTATCGAAGGAAGTGGGCGACAAGCTCGTCGAGCGCATTCACTGGTGGGAAGAATATTGTGCGCGGATGAACGCTGACCTGAACAACAACCCGTCGGCGGGCAACAAGGCAGGCGGCCTTACAACCATCCTCGAAAAATCGCTCGGCGCGGTGGCGAAGGGCGGCACGACCAATCTCGTCGATGTCTACAAGTACGCGGAGCATGTCAGCGCGCGTGGGCTTGTGTTCATGGACACGCCGGGTTATGACCCGGTGTCCGCGACGGGGCAGGTTGCGGGTGGCGCGAACCTGATCTGCTTCACGACCGGACGCGGCTCGGCTTACGGATGCGCGCCGTCGCCATCGCTCAAGTTCAGCACGAATACCGCTTTGTGGAAGCGCCAGGAAGAAGACATAGATCTGAACTGCGGTTCGATTCTCGATGGCGAAAAGAGCATTGATGAACTCGGCCAGGAGATCTTCGAACTGATGCTGGCGACGGCATCGGGCACGTTGTCGAAGAGCGAAGTGCACGGGTATGGGCAGAACGAATTCGTGCCCTGGCAGATCGGCGCGATCACCTGAAATTCCAGATGGCGCGCGGTTTTCCTTGTGCGCGTCAACGCGCGTCGGCGAGTGTGCATCGATTAGTCGATTCCGCTCGCCGCACGCCCGGCATAAAGCAGCTCAGTGCGATTGCCACGACGGACGCGCCTGCCGCGAAAAAATACACCGGTTGAAACGACCCGGCCACGCTCTTGCACAAACCGCCGAGCACGTTACCGAGCGCGCCCCCTGCACCGAATGACGCTTCGCAAATTCCGCACACGATAGCCGCGAGCGCCGGTTCACTCGTCTTGCCGACATACGCATGCAACAACCCGAAGAGCGGAAAGAACGAAAAGCCGAACGCAACGGCTGCGATCATCAACGCATAAACGCCGGGACGCGATGCCGCTATCAACGACGCGCACAGCAATAGAATCCCTGCGCTGACAAGCGCCGTGCGCATGCCGTCACGTTGCGGTTGTGAGGCAGAAGATCGTGCATCGCCTATCATGCCGAGCGTCAGGCCGCTTACCGCACCCACGAAGCCGACGAGCGCCCAGGCATGTGCGGTGACATCGAGTCCGAGATGCAGGTCATCGTGCGCATAAGCCGAGAAATAGGTGATGAACGGCACGCCGGCAAAGCCCGAGAGCAACGCGATTGCGTACACGAGCTGCCAGCGCCGCGAGAACAGCGTCCGCGCGGCGAACCGTGGCCCCTTGACTCCTGGCTGCGCTTTCACGCGCGTTTCCGGTCGTCCAAGCCGTGCAAACATCAGCAAGATCACGACACTCAGCAATGCCGTGAACAACGCGCTCACAAGCCACACGGAACGCCATCCCCACGCTGCCATCAACCCCGGCACCATGAGCCCGTTGAGCAACACGCCATAGTTGGTGCCGCTACCGATCACGCCAATGGCTTTCGCTTGATGACGTTCATCGATCAAAGGCGCGACGAGCGCCATCATGGGCACCCACGTCGCCGCTGCGAACGCGTTGAGTGCAACAAGCACAACTCCCATGACCCAGGTGTGATCGGCAAAGGCCAGGCACGCAAGCCCGACAGCCGATAACGCGGTGGCCCCCAGCATGACTCTTGCTGCGCCGAAACGCGAAGCAGCAAGGCCGGACAGCAACGCCACCAGCACATTCGCGATTTGCCGGGCTGCGGTGATGTAACCCGCTTGTGCATACCCGAAGCCAAGATCGTGTTTCATCGCGGGCAGGACAACCGGAAACAAGTACACACCAAAGCCATAAGTTGCGGCTATGACGGCCGCAAGCAACAACGTAAGCGCGAGTTGCCTTGATGCGGTGACGCGAGGCAAAGCATCCATGACGAGCTACCTAAAGAAGGGATAAATCCATTCTCGGCAATTCGTCTCCATGACGGAAATGATTTAATTTACTATCATCCAGTAAATCACTTCATCATTCGAGCGACCATGAATCTCGATCCAGGCTTGCTGCGTGCGTTTATCGCCGTCACCGAAGCGGGAGGCTTCACCAAGGCCGCCCGTCGGCTGAACCTGACGCAATCTGCCATCAGTCACCAGATCAGGCGCCTGGAAGAAGAGGTCGGCAGGCCGCTGCTTTACCGCACAACGCGCACGCTGACACTGACCGAGGACGGCGAGGATTTCCTGCGCTACGCCACGCAAATCCTCGATGCAATGCAAGCGGTCACGCGGCGTTTTCATTCATCGCCGGCATCGGGCGTGGTGCGGTTCGGCGCACCGGATATCTTCATGGGCGAGCGCCTGCCCGTGTTGCTGACGCAATTTTCGCGGGCATTTCCAAACGTGCGGCTCGATGTCAGCGTTGGCATGAGTATCGATTCGGAAGCGATGGTTGCCGCGCAGGAGCTCGATCTCGCGGTGGTGTTATGCGTGAAGAGCCACAAGCACGGAAGTGGCGACGAAGGCATTGTGCTGCGGCGCACGCGGTTTATATGGGCGGCGGCCGAATCGTTCGAGGTACGCGAAGGCGCGTCATTGCCGCTGGCGTTTTTTCCGGCGCCTTGTGTGAACCGGCGCGTGGCCGTCGAAACGCTCGATAGCTTGCCCGTGGACTGGCATGTGGCGTTCACATCGTCGAGTCAGTCGGGCATTCGTGCAGCCGTCATGGCCGGCCTTGCGATCACCGTGCTGACACGAGACGACCTTGAACCGGGCATCGCCGTGATCGATGGGCAATACGGTTTGCCCGCATTGCCCGAAGCCGAGTTCAGGCTGCTGTGGGGCAAGGGCGAAAAGACGCTGGCGGCGAAGGAGTTCGGGCGTCTGGTTCTCGATACCCCGGTTGAACATCCGTTGCGCTCGCGGGAGGCTAGAGCCGCGTGATCTGTCGCATGACAGGAATTCAAGGGTCAGGTGAACTGATTGATCGGTTAGATAAAGTTATTGGACCTCACCCGGTATTTATCACATGATTGGGATCGTCCTGGCGGCGGTCATGTTCATAGTCGCCGGCATCACGAGCCATTACTCAGGGAGTTCCGCATGAATCGATTTGCCACTGTCCATAATGAAGATGCAGAGATTGCCTACGACGTTGAAGGCCAAGGGCCGTTGCTTTTGTTGATCGTCGGGGGAAATGGTGACAGCAGTCGTTTCATCAGACTCTCGGCGCAACTAGCCGATCGCTACACAGTCGTCCGTTACGACCGCCGTGCGAATTCGCGCAGTACCGGCGACAAACATGCCGAAATGAACATGGCGCAACAAGGCCGGGATGCTGCCGCCGTCATCCATGCGATGGGCGGTGAACCGGCGTTCGTGTTCGGCAACAGCGCCGGCGCCAATATTGCATTGAAGCTGACAGAGGATCATCCGCAACTCGTTCGAGGGCTGGTGGACCACGAGCCGCCTGTCAGCGACATCTTGCCGGACGGCGTGATATGGCGAAAGTTTTTCGACAGCGTGTATGACACCTATCGCACGCAAGGTGGTGCTCCCGCCATGAAGCTGTTCGCCTCATCGTTTGTTGGTCTTCCTTCTGCAGCAATCGCTCCACCGGATCAGGACAGCGGCGACTTTGAGCGCTTCCTTGCACACGAATTCAATGTCATCAACCGTTTAATTCCCGATCTCGATGCGTTGCGCCGCGGTGGCGTGCCCATGGTCACCGCCGTTGGCCGCGCGAGCGGCGACGCATTCTACGCGCAGACTGCACGCCAACTGGCGCGTGAACTGCCTTGCCCCTGCATCGAGATGATCGGGCATCACGTGAGCTATGCAAGCGACCCGGTGATCTTTGCCAATGAACTGCACGAGATACTGAGCGCACTGTCCGCATCACGCGTTTGAGAAAGGTCCGGCGCCGGCGCACCATATGGCGGGATGGGCCGCGCAGACGCTGGACGATCCCACCGCGTACGCCACAACCATCCTGGCGGGTTTCTTCGAAAAGTATCCGAAGCTCAACATCTTCGCCGGCCATTGGGGCGAGATGGTGCCGTTCTTCCTGGCCACGGCGACAGGCTCGCCGCGTTCGATAACCGAGACGTTCCATCACCATGTCTACGTCACGGCTTCGGTTCATCCATCCAGCTCACATGCGCGGCGACCACTTTCCACACGCCGTCAACACGTGCCCAGGTCTGTGATTGGCGGCCGGTCCGCGTTTCGCCGTTGCGGTGAAACGTGATGTTCGCCACGCCAAACTCCGTTCCGAACGTCGTCACCGACCGGTCGATGATCGTCCGTTGCAGCGCGCTGCCCGGTCGCTTGGCGCGGAACTCGCGGATCGCTTCGTAACCTTGCAGGTTTTCGGTTGCGCCGTATCGAAGCGTATGCGGACTGTCCCAGAAGAGCGTGTCGAGCGCCGGGACATCGTTTATGGTCAACGCGACTTCATACTTGTCGAACGCGGTTTCGAGGGAGGCGAGGGTAGCGGGATCGTTGATCAGCATGGTCGATAAAGAGTTCGTTGCGCAGTCGTCGATTATGAGGCTATGACGCGGTGTTGATTAATTTGACCGGCATGATCTCCTCGATCGACCCAGTGCACAATATGCTCTTCACGCGAGGCACGTAACGTTCATCAAGCGAACCAGGAGAGGCGACATGAGCAGTCAGACGATTGAAATCACGGCGCAGGACGGCGGCCGATTTACTGCGTATCTCGCGAAACCCGCGCAAGGTTCGGGTCCCGGCCTTGTTTTGCTCCAGGAAATTTTCGGCATCAACGACTACATGAAGTCGATGGCCGACCGTTACGCCGAAGAAGGTTACGTCGTGCTCGTACCGGATCTGTTCTGGCGCATGAAACCCGGCGTGGTATTGGGCTACGGGGAAGCGGATTTCGCCGCTGCGCTCGACTTCAACGCGAGATTCGACGAACCCGAAGCGCTCGACGATATCGCCGCGACACTCGCTGCCTTGCGTGCGCTGCCCGAGCAAGCGGGCAAGCTCGGGGTGATCGGCTATTGCCTCGGCGGCCGTCTCGCGATGCGCACAGCGGCAAGCATGGACGTGGACTGCGCGGTGAGTTACTACGGCGTGGACCTCGATGCGTATCTCGGCGAGATCGCCACCATCCGCTGCCCGATGGTTTTCCACTTCGCCGAAAACGATACGTTCACGCCGCCTGAAACCCGCGCGAAACTCGAAGCCGCGTTTGCGGGCAAACCGCTGATCGAGCATTACGTCTACGCGGGTTGCGATCACGCCTTCGCCACGCCCGAGCGCGATCACTACGACAAGCCCGCGGCCCTGATGGCCTATTCGCGGACCCTGTCATTGCTGCGCAAGGTGCTGGGTCCCGTGTACGACCTGAACCGCCTGTGGGAGATGCATTGCTACTACGAGTTCGGCACGCGCGACGTCGACGCCGTCATGCCGACCATGGTGGCCGAGCCTTACGTGAACCACGTTCCGACCATGACGGGCGGTGTCGGTCATGATCAATTAAAGCGCTTTTACAAGTACCATTTCGTCGATTCCAATCCCGCCGATACACGCCTGATTCCGGTGTCCCGGACCATCGGCTCGGATCGGGTTGTCGATGAATTCGTGTTCTGCGCCACGCACGATCGCGAGATCGACTGGCTGTTGCCGGGACTCAAGCCTACGGGCAAATACTTCGAGGTTCCCATGCTGGCCGTAATCCGGTTTCGCGGCGACAAGCTTTACAACGAGCACATCTACTGGGATCAGGCTTCGGTGCTGGTGCAGATCGGCGTGCTCGATCCGACGGGTCTGCCGGTCGCGGGCATCCAGACCGCCAAAAAGATGATCGATGAAACCCTCCCGACCAACACGCTGATGCCGAACTGGGTATCGAGCGAGGGCAAGCCCGTTTGATCGGTTTTGCATAACGCTCATGAGGACGGTAAGAACATCCGCCGAGCTTTCGTATCAGGTCGTTTCCCACGTTGGCGGAGGGCGCTTTCGTCTCTTTTTGAACAGTGATTGTCCGATTAACGTGCTTTGCATCTCCGACCCATCTGCTATTCTCCTTTGGCCGATTGCGCAAGGTACCCGGTGACCGGCTAATCGGATGCGATGGTGTGCCACCCCATGGCGCGCCCGCGTTCGTGTCACGGAGATCACCATGCCGTCTCCATCAGTATGCCGAATGATCTCGACGTCCATCGTACCGGGCTTCGGACCGCCCGCCGGCGCCGCGCATTCCCTGTTGCGCCGGCAGATTGAGAACTGAGCGCCAGGCCATGTCGCGTAACGTACGACGCCTGCTGACGGCTTCGTACGCGGCTGCGCTCTCAGTGTCCGCACATGCGCAGTCGTATCGTGATGTCGCGCCGCAAACGCCGCCTTCCATGATCAAGCGTGAGGCGTCGCCGCCCCAGGCCGTTGAGATGCCGCAGGCTACGCAAGTCGCGGTGCCGTCGCTTGCGGCCTTGATCTTCGTGCCGGCTGGTACGTCTGACACATCGGCGCCGCAAGCACAGATCGGCGCCGAAGGACTTCCCGTTCTCGATGCCGCCTTCCTGCAGACCTTCCAGCCCGACATCGGCAAGCCGCTTACCTTCGAGCGCCTCGCGCAGATCCGCCGTGCGGTCGTCGCGCAGTATCGTGCTGCGGGCAAACCGCTCGTCGATGTTTTCGTGCCCGAGCAAGACGTGACCAACGGCGTGGTGCATATCGCGATTGCCGAGTTTCGGCTTGGGCAAGTGCGTGCAAGCGGGAACCGCTATTTTTCCGATGCCGTGTTGACAAGCGAGATGCCGCTGCGTCCCGGCGAGCCGATCCTGCAATCGCAGGTTGCGGCGGGGCTCGCGATGCTCAACGCAAATCCGTACCGGAGCGTCGATGTAGTCTACGCGCCGGGCACGGCCGCAAATTCCACCGATGTCCTTCTTCAAACCGATGACCGCCTGCCGCTGCGCGTCAACGCCGGTTACGACAACGCCGGCGTCCCGCAACTGGGTCGCGACCGCTTTTTTGCCGGCATCGACTATGGGAATCTGTTTGGACTCGATCAGCAGATCGCGTATCAATTCACCGCGAGCAACGATATTTTCAGCGGCAATCCCGACATAGAAGGGCGTCCGGATCGCGCCCGCTTCATGGCGCATTCGCTGAGCTATTCGGCGCCGCTCCCGTGGCATGACCGCATCGAACTGTTCGGGGTCTATGCCCAAAGCACGCCGAGGCTGCCCGACAGCTACGGCCAGACCGGCATCTCCGCGCAAGCAAGTATCCGATACGACTGGCTATTGCCGCCGGCCGGTGACTGGAATCAGCAGATGCAGTTTGGTTACGACTTCAAGCGAACCAACAACGATCTCGAGTTCGGCGGTTTCCAGGTCTTCAATTCGAATGTGCACGTGCATCAGTTCCTGGCTTCGTACTCGATCAGCCAGCCCGATGATTTCGGACTGGCGCGTGCGAACGTCACGCTCGTGGCAAGTCCGGGCGGGCTCGATTCAGACAACAGCGATACTGCGTTCACCACCGCGCGACAAGGCGCAACCGCCCGATATGCGTACTTGCAGCTTGGCGGCCAACACGACTTCGCGCTCGGCGCAGGCTTCGCGTTCAGCGCGCGTGGCACGTTTCAGTGGACGCCGAACACCTTGCTGCCGAGCGAGGAACTTGGGCTGGGCGGCGAGACCAGCGTGCGCGGATACGACCCGTATGTGGTGCTGGGCGACCGCGGATGGAACGTGCAGACGGAAGTGCGTACGCCGGGCATTCCCATAGGCGCAAGCAGTATCGCGATGCAGCCCTTCGTCTTTCTCGATGCCGGGCACGCGTGGAACCGCATCGACCAGCCGGCGGAAGCGAGCAACGGATCGCTGGTGAGCGTGGGTGCGGGTTTGCGCGTCCAGTGGTCGCGTCATGTGGATTTGCGCGGCACGTATGGCGTGCCGCTGCGTGCACCGGTGCCGGGTGGATCAAAGGCGCCGATGGTGCAGTTGTTTCTATCGATTGGAACGTGATCGGAAAAACCGTAGTTTGATGTGCAGCTTGCTCCGAGTGATTAGCAGCGTGGCAGGCATCAAGCAAGGGATACTATTGCAGTTGTTGTTTCAGCCACTCAAACGAACGCTCGATCAGCTCAGGCCGCTTCCTGATTGAATGGTCCATGTCTTCAATGCGCCAGTAAGTGATATTTACCCCGGCCTGCTTCGCCTTCTTGTAGAAGTCATCACTTGATTGAATCAGCGTGTCTCTCACTCCCGACACCACAAGCAGCTTTCCATGTATGTTTTTATAGGCCGGCTTGGGGTATGTCATGGCATCGGACATATACATGTTGGTCATGTTGGAGTAATAGAGCTGAGAAGACGGGTGTAAAAATACCTCGTCCAATCTTGAATCGAATTGCTGCCTGGTCGATACATTCTGACACTCCGCTTCGTCTTTAGCAGATTCTTCGCTGCATGCTTGCCGCATAAAAGCCCAAAGTTCATCACGCCAGGACCAGTCGCCAGCGCCCGACCAGATTGCAGTGGCCGAAACGGGGACATTGGGATCGGCGGCGAGTGTTACCGCAATGTTACCGCCTTCGGACACCGCCAAAAGCGCAAGCTTGCCATTCCACCCTCGTGGCGGGTAACGCCTGCGGCGCCTCCGGTTTTTTTGGACACAGATTTGGGGTAAAACGTGTGTTCCAAACTGGAGCGGGTGATGTTGAAGAAAGTCAATGCAAAAGTGGTTGCGCCAGTGGCGCTGGAAGGCGCGCGTAGCGCGACTGGAAGCGCCTCTGGCGCGGCCGAAGTCAAACGCTGGTCGAGCGGCCGCAAACGTAGCGTGGTCCTTCGGTTGCTGCGCGGCGAACCGGTCGACTCCGTGTCCCGTGAAGTGGGCGTGACGATCGCCGAACTTGAGCAATGGCGTGAGCTGGCACTGGCCGGCATGGAGGCCGGCCTGAAGTCACGGACCAGCGATCCACAGGAAGCCCGGCTCAATGACGCTGTGCGCCGCGTGGGCGAGCTGTCTATGGAAAACGAGATTCTGCGCAAGGAGCGTGAACTGCAGACCCGTCGCCCTTTGACCGCTCGGAGATCGTCGACATGAGCCACGCGATCTCCGTCAGTGCAGGCAGGCCCTTTGGGTTGCAACGGGTTTGCCAGGTCCTCGAATTCCCACGCTCGACGATCTATGCCGTTCGTGCCCGGGCGAGCGCAAGTGTTACGCCGATGCTGCCGCGCAGGCGTGGACCAAAACCGAAGATGCCAGATGCCGACCTGCTGCAGGCCATCCGCGATGATTTGGTGGCTTCGCCCTTCATCGGCGAGGGGCACCGCAAGGTCTGGGCGCGGCTGCGCATCGTGCGCGACATCCGCGTCTCCCGGACCCGCGTACTGCGGTTGATGCACGAGCACGGGTTGCTCTCGCCGCATCGTCAGGCGCGGGGCGAACCCAACCTTCACGACGGCCGGATCACGACCGATTGCCCGAATGAAATGTGGGGCACCGACGGCGTGCGCATTGCGACCGTGGATGACGGCATGGTGTGGATCTTCTCGGCGGTCGATCATTGCGATGGCATGTGTACCGGCATCCATGCTGCGAAAATCGGTGACCGCTTCGCTGCACTTGAGCCGATTTCCCAGGGGCTGCATAGCGAGTTCGGTGGCGTGGTCGCAGACTCGGGCCGCGGACTGTCGCTGCGCATGGATCACGGCTCGCAATACACCTCGGACGACTTCCGTGACCAGATCCGGTTCTGGGGCATTGCGCCGAGCTACGCCTTCGTCGCCGAGCCGCAGACCAACGGCGTTGCCGAACGGTTCAACCGGACGCTGAAAGAACAGGCTATTCATGGGCGCATCTTCAAAAATATCGAGGAGGTTCGTGCCGCCGCCATCGCGTTCAAGGACCGATACAATCGCGACTGGCGTCTTGAAAAGCTGGGCTTCAAATCACCCCTCGAAGCCCGTCAGGAACGGCTAATGAAGCTGGCCGCCTGAGCTGCAAAAGCGTGTCCAAACAACCGGAGCCGGTACATGGCGGGTAACGCCTGATATGCTCGATTACGGCACGATGATCCTGCAGGCGCTGGGTTCGGGTGTAATGCGCCATGAAGATCTTTTTGTCTATGGCGTGCTCGGTTATGCCCCACTGTTCAACAGTCAAGGCGGCGGCGCCGACTGCATCGAAGTTTCTTAAAAAATAACGATGAAATTGCGTGATGCTGGCTGCATTGTTCTGATCCGACGAGCCGCCGATCAACACAACAATGGGGAAATCTATCTTTTCCTTCGGCCTGCTCAGGTAATAGGTAATGTCAGTATCTCCTGCATGTGGCCGCTTAATCGAATACGTCAATAACGGAGCAAGGTTCGTCGTGCTTGCACTCCGCACTTCGGCAGCGTGCGCGACGCCGGCTAGTAGTCCAAAAAGCAGCGCAAAAGCTACGCTTGCACAGGCCTTGCCAACTAACGAAAACACACGCATTTTTATAACACCGTTATGAAACATCGGTTTTTTCCTAATGTGCATAAAACTATGGGTCGTAAATGGCTGCCGGTCGTACTGAATCAAACTCGCGTCAGCGTTCACCATTTGCAACCTGATCGATTCATTGCGTCGATAGCCAGCATGGGAATCGCCAACAGCCCAGCGCGAGAATACGCGTCGCGGCAATCGTTGCGCACGGCCTTGGACATCTCACGTTCGAGTGTCTCAGTCGGCGATTCTCGCTGGACGTTTGTTCCAGCGGCTGGCTCGGGCATCCGTGGTTCGTCGCTGTAGCGTACTGATCGATGCGATGTGATCGATCCCAAGTCAGCTTGCCAGTCAGGGTCGCGTCTCTCAAGATCGGCTGCACTTGCAACATTGGGCGGAGCTCGACTTTCAGGCACGCGACGATCAGTGCTCCCGTTGCGACTCTGCTTGCGCGGCACGGCTCTGTTCACTGTTGCCTTGTCTGTACGTCCGGGTAGGGACACCGGCATCGATATTTCATCTGGAATCAATCGCGCGAGCAATGGTGCAAGTTGTGGACGTGATGCGCGCGGTCTTCGTTCTTCATGAACCAAAGCGAGCAGCACAAATATGTGCAGAATTATTGCAATCGCAAATGCAAGAAAGCCGACGAAGGTCTTTGTTCGCAAGGGATGGCTTATGTGAAAACCCTTTTTCCACATTTTGCCGAGCCTTCTGGTAGGAAGATCATGTTGGACTTGGTACCGTTTTGCGAGATCGTTTTTTAAAAGATCATTGGAAGGGAAATAAAGGCTGACTGATCAACTTGAGGATGCCAAAGCGATTCGCGGGCCCACCTTGACGGATGGCACGGGCTGAAACTGTAGCCCAAGGGTTATCCCAAAACAATCGTTATCGGTTTGATAGAGGTTCCGAAAGGTCGATCGCTTGTTTCAAGACCATGTCTATTGGCCAAGGTTCTGCTAGCGACGCAAGATAGTGTTCACACGGAATCAGCCCGAGGGATGTGAACACAGGCGGTATCGCGTTCGTTACGAGAAACGGATACACGTGCGAGGCGTATTATTTCGCTCAGGGCATCCGCCCGACTTATGCATGCGCCAAACAATGAGACTTCAAATGAGCCGTTCCATCGCCGAAAAACGTGCTGCCTTCCGTGCGCTTCATGAACAAGGCTGCTTCATGCTTCCGAATCCCTGGGACACCGGCAGCGCCCGGTATCTTGAGGGCCTCGGGTTCAAGGCGCTCGCCACGACCAGTTCCGGCTTCGCGTGGTCGCTCGGGCAGGCCGACAATACCGTGGCGCGTGACCTGATCCTGGCGCATTTGCGGGACATGGTTGCATCGACGGATCTGCCGCTCAACGCGGACTTCGAAAACGGTTACGCGTCCGATGCCAACGGCGTCGCCGAAAGCGTGCGGCTTGCGGTTGCGACCGGTGTTGCGGGATTATCGATTGAAGATTCGACCGGCAACCCGGACGAACCGCTCTTCAGCATCGATGTCGCGGTCGAGCGGATGCACGCGGCACGAAAGGCTATCGATGCAACCGGTGGCGATACGTTGCTCGTCGGCCGCGCCGAGAATTTTTTTGCGGGACGGCCGGACCTTGAAGACACCATCGCGAGATTGAAGGCGTATTCGGACGCGGGCGCAGATTGTCTGTATGCGCCGGGGATCACCACGCGCGAGCAGATTGCGGCCGTGGTGGCCGCGGTTGCGCCGAAGCCGGTGAACCTGCTGGTGGGATCGGTGAGCGACTTCACCGTCCAGGAGATTGCCGCGCTCGGCGTGCGCCGGGTAAGCGTGGGCGGCGGACTGGCCCGCGCAGCCTGGGGAGGTTTCATGCGCGCGGCGGAGTCGCTCGCCAAAGGACGGTTCGACGGGTTCGAAGGCGCGGCGCCAGGCAAGACATTGAACGCGCAATTCGGCGGCTGAGTTCGATTAGCGATTCGCTTCATGACGCGCCTCGCATCCATCGATTCAAACCCGCGCAAACAAGCAGCAAGGAGGAGGTCACGAAAAACACGGCGCGCAAACTGACATGCGCGCCGATCTGTCCGCCGATCAACGGACCGATCACTTGTCCGCTGAACTGCGCGGATTGCAGATACCCGAGTGTCTTGCCGGAGTTGTGATCGGCGACGGCGTGCCGGACTTCCTTCGCAATCGATGGCAGCAAGCCCGCGAGCGTCATACCCATCAGGCCGCGAAGAATGGCGAGCTGCCACCATTGCGTGACGAACGCCTGCGGCACCAGGACCACGGCCGTGGCAACCAGGCACCCTGTGATCACCTTCGCGCTGCCGATGCGATCGGCAAGCGCGCCAAGCCGCGGGGCGGTCAACATGCTGCCGAACGCCGAGGCCGCCATCACAATGCCCGCCATGCGCGCAACATAATCGCGCGGCACACCAAGCTGCCCGATATACACGGTGATGATCGGCTCGATCGACATGTTTGCAAGCAGCACCATCATTGCTGTCAGGAGCAATATGAGGATCACCCCGCGCTTCATCGATGGCAGCGATGCGCCTGCAACGTCGATGCGCTTTTTCGTATCGGCCGTGCGGTCGAAATCCTCGCGCACCACGACGATGGTCAGCACCGCCGCGACCGCGATGATTGCGCCGCCCACGAAAAACGTGCCGCGGATGCCCACCCATGTCGGCAGGAAACCGCCCACGAGCGGCCCGATGAGACTGCCCGCAAGCGCGCCGGTAGACAGTACGCCGAGCGCCCATCCCGAGCGTTCACGCGGCACTTGCGTGCCGACCATGACTATCGATGCCGACGCATAACCGCCGATCAACCCCGCGATCAGCCGCAGCACGACAAGCTCGGTCAGGTTGTGCGCGAGCCCGATCATCGACATCACGATAGCCATGCCGACGGCCGCGCGAATCAGCATCGGCTTGCGTCCATAACGGTCCGCGAGACGCCCCCAGAGCGGCGCAGTGATCGCGGTACCAAAAAACGTTGCGCCAAAGGCAACGCCAGACCACTGAACGATCGCGGAGGGCGTATGCACGCCCAGTTGCTCGACGTAGAGCGGCAAGAACGGCAGCAACATGCTCAAGCTCAGCAGCGTGGTGAAAGAGCCGAAGACGCACACAAACAGGTTGCGCCGCCAATAAGGTGCGTTGCGTTCGGCATAGCTGGGCAAGACGGTTGCGTGCTGATCCATGAAGACCTCGATGGTTCGGGAAGACGTCCGGCCAATGACCGGAAAAAGAAATACCTGACTTGCATATTATCTCTATTTGGGAATATTATGTTTACATCGTTCTCAAATAGAGATTCGCGTGGACCATACGACTCTCGATATTTTTTGTGTCGTTGCCGCCGAACTGAGCGTGACCCGGGCCGCCAGACGGCTGGGCCGCGTGCAGTCGAACGTCACGACTCGAATCCAGCAGCTTGAAGAAGAGCTCGGCGTTGCGCTATTCCGGCGCGACGGCAACCGCCTGACGCTCAGCGCAGAAGGCGAACGCTTTCTCGGTTATGCGAACCGCATGCTCGCTCTCGCCGACGAAGCGCGGCAGGTGCTTGCCCCGCAAGCGCCTTCAGGCACACTCAGGATCGGCACCATGGAAAGCACGGCTGCGGCGCGGTTGCCCGGACCGCTTGCGGCGCTTAACGTGCAGTACCCGGATGTTCAGTTGCGGATTTCGACCGCGCCTTCCAGGCAGTTGCTCGAACAGGTCGGCAGCGGTCTTGTCGATTGCGCGTTTGCGGCGTTGCCGCCCTGTGGCGACATGGCGTCGGCAATGGATCTCGATGCCGCAGGACTTCATGGCGAAGCGGTTTTTCGCGAGGAGATCTTGCTCGTGTTGCCGCCCGGACATGGCGTCGTTCGGAAGGGCGGGGACGTCACCGTGCGTTCGCTCGCCGCGTTTGCGCAGGGCTGCAGCTATCGCGTGCTCGCCGAAGAGTGGCTCGGGCAGGGCGCAGCGCTGCTGGACATCCAGGAAGTCGGTTCGTATCACAGCATGCTTGCGTGCGTTGCTGCGGGCGCTTGTGTGTCCCTTGTGCCGCGCAGCGTGCTGGAGTTGCTGCGCGAACCGCCGAAGTTCCGCACGCATGTCGTGGCGAAAGTGGACACGTGGCTGGTTCATCGAAAGGGTTATCAGACGCCAGCGTTCAACGCACTGCGCGAGGCGCTCACGCCATTCATGTCGAAGCAGTTGTCGGCGAAGGAGAAAATGTCATGAGCACGATACGGCAGGTTTCATCGACTGCAAGCCAGGGCATGGCGGCGATGGTGGCCGCCCTCGTCATGGCAGTCGGAATGGGATTCGGGCGCTTTGCGTTCACGGGCATCTACCCGGTCATGGTCAGCGATGCCGTGCTGAGCGTGCACCAGGGAACGCTCGCCGCGTCGGCCAACTATGCGGGTTACCTGATCGGCGCGCTGCTGACCGCGGCCGTGCATCCGCGACACTCGCGCAGGTTGTGCATGCTTGCGCTTGCCGGTATTGCGGTTTGTCTCGGTGTGACGGCGTTGCTGGTTGCGCCCTGGCTCATCATCGCGATGCGCGGGATCACCGGCGCCGTCAGCGCGGTCACCATGGTCGCGGCGTCGCTCTGGCTCTTGCAACATCGCGGTCACACGCGCGGTGCGCCGATGCTGTATGCGGGTGTCGGCATCGGGATCGTGCTGTCATCCGAGATGCTCGTCGCCGGACGCAGTTCCGGCCTGCACAGCGCAGGACTGTGGTGGGTGCTGGCGGCGGGCGCGCTGATCCTTGGCGCCATCGCGTTGCCGGGTCTCGATGCACGTCCGGTTCACGACTCCGGCACGCGTGCCGCTTTGCATGGACACGAGTCCTTTCCGGCGCTCGGAGCGGGACCGCTGATCGCACTCTACGGACTTGCGGGCTTTGGCTACATCATCACCGCGACCTACTTGCCGTTGTTCGTGAGGGACGCGATCGGCTCGATCGATCCGATTCAGGTCTGGGCGTTGTTCGGTCTGGGCGCGATTCCTTCGTGCTTCATCTGGCACGCGGTCCACATGCGGCTTGGAACACGGCGCGCGCTGTTTCTCAATCTTGCGTTGCAAGCGGTGGGCGTTGTATTCCCGGTCGTGTTTGCCAATCAGGTGGGTTATCTCGGCAGCGCGCTGATCGTGGGCGGGACGTTCATGGGGACCGCAACCATCGCGATGCTCGCCGCGCGCCGGGTCGCGCACACCATGCGCATCAGCATCCTCGCGATGATGACCGCGTGTTTTGGTGTCGGGCAGATCGTCGGACCGCTTGTTGCGAATACGATGTATGCATCGCATCATTCGTTCTCGACGTCGCTCGAAACTGCAGCCGCAGCGCTCGCCGTGGCGGCTTTGTTATGCGTGCGTGTGAGGAAGCCGCGTGATTCTTTTCAACCGAACGTGAACGCATAGGCGTTCGCGCATGCATCGAGAAACTCGATGGGGAACGCATGGTCATCGACCTTTACCGGCTGCCGAATGCCGTTGGTTGCCGGCGACGCTTGAGTTGCCCGTCGACCACGCACTGAATCACTTTAAACCGGTCCAACTTGCGCATCGTCATGGTGATTCTGTCCGTCGCCGCCATCGTAGCCTCCGGCGCCGTGGGAATCGACGCCGGCTAAGCTTAAGCCGCCGAGAAGCGGACATTTGAATCTGGCTAGAAGCGGACATTACAACTTAGCTGCTACACGATTTGTCGAGGCTAAGTTCAGATGTCGGGGTTCAAACTTTTTAGAAATGTCGGGTTTTGACTTTATTAATCTCTCTTTAAAAAGCTCATTTCCCCACCGCGGCTGCCCGCAGTTCGGCGCTTCTTAGCATCATCGCGTTCATGTCGATTTGCCTGAGCTCGCGTTGCTTACGCGTGTTGTTGGCCCGCATCTTCGGTTTCACCGGTTCGCCCTGATTGGTCCTTGATGGCGAGCCCGAGATACGTCGGTTGTCGCGCTCCATCTGCACCTGGCGCGATAGCGCCAACACATGCTCAAGGCGCTTGTTGTCGACCTCGGCACCCTGGCCCATCGCTGATAGCCTGTCGTATTGGCGATAGGCCAGCGCGCTGCCATGTGCCCGGATTTCGATACGCCCATCCGGGTATTCATAGACATCGATGTAGTGATGGGCGAGGGCACGTGTTTGCGGCGTGTCGTCAAGCATGTAGATGACCCGGTCGTACTGCAATGTCAGGCTGTTCGACACGCAACGCAACACCCGGTGCGTCAGAATCAGGTCGAGGTCTTCATCGCTCCTGAGCGCCCGATGCGCGTTAAATGCATCGTCAATAAACACCAGCAGCGTGCACGCTGGCGCCCGGTCTTCAAACCATCGGTGATCGCTACCATCGATCTGGATCAGCTCGCCCAGGCACGAACGCCGGTTCCTCGGCTGATGGATCTTGGGCGGGCGCTGCTTGCGTGGAATCCACAGGCCGGCGTCGGTCATCAGGTGGCGAACCGTTTCCTTTGAAAGCGTTAAACCATGGCATTCGCGCAGCTTCTCGCAGGCAAGCGTTGGGCCAAAGTCGGCGTATCGGTCGCGAATCAAAACCAGTGCCCGGCATGCCGTTACCTCATCAAGCTTTCGATTGCCTGGACGACCTCGCGCTGCCGAGCCCACACCGGCTGCGCCCGTTTGCTTGTACCGCAGCACCAAACGCTCGACTTGGCGCACCGTCAAATTCAAACGCTCAGCCGCCAGGCCCGGTTTGAGCATCCGGTCCACGACAGCCTGAATCACTTTGAGACGATCGAGTTCGCGCATATTTAGTGTCACCAGTCCGGTTGGTTTCATGGCGAACTCCCATCGTCTGATCGGAAGTTCCCAGCTTGGCACCAACAGCAGAACACGACATTTCTATATTGCTAAAACACGACATTAGGATATTGCCCCTACAGTCGAAAAGTGGATAATTTATGTTATGTAAAATTATCAACTCAAGTATGCTCGTCGACCAATGACATTCTAGCGATGTCCAATTCCCCGATTCAACCGCCGCCAGGTCCCTCGGCACCCCCACCAGCTACACATTTTAACGTCCGTGCGAAGCTCCGCTTACTGCCGCCACCCGGTGGCAGCTCAACCAGGAGCAACACATGCACGATTCACCGCACGAGTTTCAAACAGTAACTCCCTCAAGTCCGCCGTTCAGCCCGCCGCCGGCCGCCCAACTCACCGCGACACGAGCCGGCCGACAAGAGGCCCGTCTGCCGTTCACGATACGCGTCGTCGCCGACGACGACGCCCTAGAACGCGCCCTGAAAATGCGCCAAGCGGCATACCAGCGGCACGTTCCCGATTTCGCCCGGACGATGGACCAGCCTGAAGCCTATGACCGCGATCCCGGCGGCCTCATCTTTCTCGCCGAAGCAAAACTGAACCGCGCGCCGGTCGGCACCATGCGCGTCCAGAGCAACCGGTATCAAAAACTCTCGCTTCAGACATCGGTGGATCTGCCTGACTGGGTTTCCGGGAGGCTGGTCGGTGCAACACGGCTGGGAGTCGAGACAGGGGAAGCCGGACGCATGGTTAAAACTGCGCTATTCAAAGCGTTCTACTTATACTGCATGCTTGAGCAGATCGAATGGATGGTGATTGCCGCGCGAACTCCGCTCGACCGCCAATACGCTGCAATGCTTTTTCGTGATGTTTATGGGGAAAAGGAGTTCATTCCCCTTGCCCATGCCGCCAACATCCCGCACCGTGTAATGGCTTTCGAAGTTGCTACGGCCGAACATCGTTGGCGAGAGGCGCGTCACCCGCTTTACGATTTCATGGTGGCGACACATCATCCGGATATCGACCTGAGCGCGGCGCCCTCTCTCAACTGGCCCGGCACAACAGACCCGGCAAGCAACCTGACGAGTCAGCACAGACCAGCATTGAATGGATCCGTAAGCACCGGCGAGGCGTTGCACTACTAGCTGTCCATTCGTGGCAGTGCATTTAAAGTAAGACGAGGTCTGAAAGCCGCCTCAGCCTCCGGGCAGAGGCGGCTTTTAACGAGTAAAGTACCGGCCGCGCATGCACACTGGCACACTGCATAAGCGGCGAACGAACGAACTGCCGCCACGCACATTGACGGACGGATGAATGAAAGGGTTTGAACGAAAGCCGTTTCGGACGGGAGCACGATCGCGCTTCACGATCGATACGTTTTCATTTCTGTTTTCTTACTACGCGACTCCGCTGGCTATCGGGGTTCTGTCGCTGATCGTGCTGCTGCATCCGGGCGCGTCCTCAGAAACCGAAGGCGGCGTGCCGCTGTCGATGCACATCCTCACCGATCCGAAAAACCAGCTCGACGTCGCAAGCGCGGTCACCGCCCTGCGTGCACGGCCGCAGCAGGACCGTTACGATTCCCGCCTGAGTGAAGCGCCTACCTGGTTCTCGGTTGCATCGAACGCTTCAGATGTCGGGAACCTCGAGAACGCAGCGCAGCCTGCCCAGGCGATCCTGTTCCCTTCGCGGCATATCCAGCGGATCACCTGCTTCGATCCATCGACGCTTGCGCCGATCGGAAGCGTATCGAAAGACGCGCCGGCCTCGGGTGCCCTCGCCCGCTCAGGCAGCGGCATTGCAGTGACATTAAGTCCGCGCGATGGCGTGGTGTGCCGGGCACACTTCAGCGGCCCCGCGGCGCATACGGCGTTGAGCTTGTCGTCGAGTGATCTGAAGCAGAGGAACGACTCGTTCTATCGGCATGCCGGGTTGCTCGAAGGTGGCCTCGCGACGCTTGCCGCCTTCGTGCTGATCATGGCGATCATCAATCGCGACTGGGTCTATGTGCTGTTCGCTGCGTGGCTGTTCGGCAATCTCCGGCTCGGCGCGATCTCCATGGGCTGGGACGAACAATGGCTCGGTTCCGCATTGCCGCCCGACTGGGTTTCATTGATCCGCAAAATCACTGTCCCGGTGTACTACATCCTGACGTGGACGCTTTTTCAGACGCTGTTCAAGAACGATCTGCCGCGTATCGGACATAAACGCCTGCTGCGCGCGATTCAATGGCTTGGGCCGGTGTTGCTGATTGCATCGATTGCGTTGCCGGTCAGGTTTTACTTGCCGCTGATGTGGAGCATCGCGAGTTTTTCGATCGCCGTGATCGTCTTTGTACTTGTTCGCCTGCTGGTCATTGCGCCATCACGTACCGCACTCTGGTACAGCGGCGCCCTCGTGATCGCGATGCTCGCGAGCTTCTCGGAAGTTGCTTCGGCCGCCTTCAAGACGCACTTTTTCATCCCCGCATTCAACAGCGTAACAGCGGCGCTCGTCTCGAGCCTGATGGCAGCACTTGCCATTGCCGAACAGATGCGCGCCGAACGTGCGGAACGGTTGCGGGCACAAGCCGAAGTTCGCCGCGCTTACGAAGTGACGCCCGTCGGACTCTTCACGCTCGATCCCGACGGCAGCTTCGTGCGCGTGAACCCGGCGCTCGAGTCGATGCTCGGCATGGCGCGCGACGGACGTCGCCGCCACTGGGATGATTTTTTCGATGCAGGAAGCTGGCAGCCCATCTACAAGCAAGCCATGCAAACGGGCGCTGTCGAATTCGAAATGACGCTCGACGGCAAGCCGGGTGTTCAAGCCGATGACCTCGTCGCTGCGCCCCTCTCGGCCGGTGTGCATCAGCATCATTACCTGATCAAGGCCGCGTCCGCCGGCACGCAACTGGAGGGGTCGGTGCAAGATGTCACCGAGCGGCAACAAGCCATCCATACCTTGAGTTTTCTGGCGCACCACGATCCGCTGACCGGCGTACTGAACCGCCGCGGTATCGACAAATGTATCGCAGATACGACCACCGCAGCCGGACATCAGTCGGAACCGCTGATCATTGCGTATCTGGATCTCGACCGCTTCAAGCTCATCAATGATTTGTTCGGCCATCACATTGGCGACGAAGTGCTCAAGCAAGTTTGCACGCGCATTGAAACTGGACTGCGGCCGGTGGATCGCGTGTGCAGGATCGGCGGCGACGAGTTCGTGATCCTGTTTCGCGATACATCGCTCGACGCGGCAGCGCTCGCGGCGCAGGCGATCATCGGCACCATCGACAGCGAGCCCTATCAGATTGGCCAGCGCGCGTTCCATGTGCATGCATCGGTTGGCCTGATCGAGTCGCCTGCCGAGTTGCGCGCCGAGGAAGCCATCTCTGCGGCCGACAGCGCCTGCCGCGAAGCGAAGCTCAATGGTAACGGACGCGTGGTGGTGTATCGCAGCGATGCGCCCATGTTCGTGGAACGGCATAGCGAATTGAGCCTGATCGAACGCTTCAGCGGCGATCTTCCACTGACCGGTTTGTTCCTCGAGATGCAGCCGATCATGTCGCTGAAAACGCCGTACGATGCGCTCGATTTCGAAGTGCTGTTGCGCATGCGCGGCCCCGACAACACTGTGATCCCGCCGGTGAAAGTGATCTCGGCGGCAGAAGCCAACGGCACGATTTCCCTCGTCGATAAATGGGTGATGGAGACCACGCTGAGCTGGATCGACCGGAATCTGGCGCGTCTATCGAGCACCCGGTTTGTATCGGTGAATGTGAGCGCCGCATCGCTGAACGACGAACGGTTCGTCGCGGAAGTGAGCGACCTCTTGCGACGGTATCAGCACGTGGTGCCCATGCTTTGCATCGAGATCACGGAAGGCGTGGCGTTGCGTGACCTGAACAATACGCGCCGACTCATTGACAGCGTTCAGCGCCTTGGCGCCAAGGTCGCGCTCGATGACTTCGGCGCGGGGTACACATCGTTCCCGTATCTGACCGAGCTGCCTGCCGATGCGTTAAAAATCGATGGCGGTTTCGTGCGGCGTATCAGGGAATTTTCGGCGAACGCGGCGATTGTCGAAGCGATCGTTGGACTGGCGCGCAACCTCGGCATGCAAAGCATCGCGGAGTGGGTCGAGGACGCGCATACGCTAGAGATCCTGCAGACCATGGGCGTGGATTATGTGCAGGGCTTTGCCATCGCACGGCCGCAATTGCCTGAGGTGATCCTGGCGGCGACATCGGCTGCGGATTTCATCACCGATCCCGAGATCCTCGCGGTGATCGGCCCGCGGGCGGTGGCGACGCTAGCGCAGGGCGATCGTTCGACCAGCCCCCTGCACTGACCCGGCTGATCCAATTCCGAGCGGTGGTACAACAGTGATCGACGTCGGGATGCCCGAAGAAATCTCGTAAGCAGCAGGGAGCTGCTACGGCTGGATGCAAGAAAAGAGTCTGGCACTTCCTGTATCCGCTTCTGCTATACCGAAAGGCGAAATGTGATTGTCAGTCTCAATCGCCAGCCTCGTCCACAGGCGAGGCATCTGCGGATCTCTTGCTTCGGGACTGGCCGGATCAATTCCAGCTCACTTCCCTTGACGAGCGAATAATCGATAACGGATAAAGCTCTTTCCGTTCAGTTCCGTCTCACCGTCTTTCTCAAATCCAAGACGCAACATATTTCTCGTTTGGTTTCTGCTAGTGGGTAGTAGAGCCGTTATGGATTCAAGCTTCATTTCATCGAATGCTTTTTCGATAATTTCCTTGTAAATGGCGTGGCCAAGCCCCCAGAATTCTGGAGCAAGCACCAACGCCAGATCGGCATCGTCATGCTCAAGCTGCAACCCGCCCCATCCAGCAAATTTTCCATCGATGAAAAATGCCCACGGACCATATCCATGATGCTGCCATTGCAATTCCTTGCCCTCTACCCACGCGCGACATCTTTCCTCGTCAAAGACTCCGTCCGAAAGAGGCATGTGCCGCAAAACCAGAGGATCTGATAGCAACGAGATGATCTCACTGAGACGTACAGCTGGTAATCGTTTGAATTCGATATTCAATTAGTACCCCAATAATGCCGATGCACTCTCGACACTGTCGTGGAAGGGATCTCTCAACTCTGATTATCGACCTAACCTGAGCGGTTTGATCCCTGGTATGTGCAACAAAGTGTGCGATCCTTTTTATCGAACAGATCATGGCGCTTTTGCCCGCAATCCGGGTTCGTGCCGCAAGAAGCGCTGTTTGCGCCGCTGGCAGAAGAATTTTTAGGGCGACCGGAATCTGTCAAAGCCTGGCTCGTATTTTGACCAATTCCTGAAATTGGAATCGAGATGCGTGTCGCAGACAATCTTACGGCTTCAGCTGTTTTGTCATCCAGAGCACCAGGTCATCGTCGAGGGGTACGTTCGAGCCCGGCGGTACCGGCTCATAATTGTAAGAAACCCCGTTCCCGTCGGGTCGATAGCCAAGCTTCACGTAAAGACTTTGTGCGGGACCATAGTCGGCATAAAGGCCGACGCCAATTCCGATGGTTGTTTTACCTTGGCCGAGCGCGTACTGCTCGAATTTTGCAATGAGTCGCGTAGCGATGCCACTCCGACGGACCGAAGATGCAACGACAAGATTATTGATTTCCGGCACACCCGCCTGACGGAATGCGCGGTAATCCGAGGCCCACAGTAAGTTTCCATAGCCCACTGCTCGTCCTTGTTCGTCAAGGGCAAGCAATGTGTGCCTTTCACCATTACGCGATTCTTGAAGGTATCGATTCCAGATGCCGCGGTCAGCTTTCCAAGCCGCACCGCCGTTGGTTGCGGCGATGAGCCTGAAGTCTCCATCTTCAAGCTCTTTCAATTCGAACATCGTTATCCTCCAGATTCCGGGCTATCGAATTCTCACTCTAGCGCATCGAAGATCTGCTGACAGGTGATCTTGAAGATAGAGTCACATTTATCTTTGACGACTGCGATCTATCAAAACACGTCTCGCGCGGTGTCATGACGGCAGTCGAAAGGTATCGCTGTGCGACGACTTCGCACAGTGGCCGATATTTGGTGACGAGGGGACGGCGCGCATAACGGAGCCGCTGCGGCAGAGCGGCCTGCCTGGAGATGTGGGGTATGTTCGACCTGCCTCGGTCGACCCGAACACGGAAACGTTCAACGAACAAGAAGCCTAAGACGTATTACATCGAGCGTTCGAGGATTTCCCTATAGTCCTCCACCGACGCATCGCGCGGATTGGTCTTGTGGCTGTGATCCTTCAGCGCGCCGCTGATGATCCGCTCGAACATGTCGCGCGTTACACCGAGTTCGGCCAGTCCCGAAGGCAGGTCGAGCGTGCGGCTCATATCGCGGATCGCGACGCCGATCTGATCGCCGGATTCGAGTTGCATCGCCTGTGCGAGACGAGCGAGCTTGCCTTCCTCCTTCACGCTCGCGGCCTCGCTGTTGAACGCGATCACAGCGGGCAGGAAGATGGCGTTGAGCGTGCCGTGATGCAATCGCGGGTTGATGCCGCCAAGCGAATGGCTCAGGCTGTGTACGCAACCAAGTCCCTTTTGAAACGCGAGCGCGCCCTGCATCGACGCACTCATCATGTTCAGGCGTGCAACGCGGTCATCGGGCTGACGCGTCGCACGCTCGATATGACGCCATGCGCGCCACAACCCATCGAGCGCAATGCCGTCGGCAGGAGGATTGAACGCCGGCGCAAGAAACGTTTCGATGCAATGCGCTATCGCGTCCATGCCGGTTGCAGCGGTCAGCGCCGCGGGCAATTTCATCGTCAGTTCGGGATCGCAGATCGCTGACTTCGGCACGACGAAGGGAGAGATCACGCCGACCTTGCGGCCGTCGTCGAGAATCAGGATCGCACCGCGCCCTACCTCGCTGCCGGTGCCGGCCGTGGTCGGAATCGCGATCAGTGGCGCAGTCGCCGATGTAATGCGCGCAGCACCGCCTTCGATCACCGCGAAGCTCTGCAGTGGCCCTTCGTGCGTGGCGCAAACGGCGACGCCCTTCGCGAGATCGATTGATGAGCCACCGCCTATCGCAATGATGCCGTCGCACTCCGATTGCTTGTATAAGGCGACGGCGTCGCGCACGGCGCCTTCGTTCGGGTTCGGTGGCGTTAGGTCATACACCGGCACGGCTGGGCCCTGGCCCAGGGCATCGAGCACGATATCGACAATGCCGGCAGCCTTCACACCCTGATCCGTCACGATCAACGGACGACGGATGCCGATGCGCTCGCACTCGCTTTTGATGAGCTTGACTGCGCCGAAGTCGAACTGGATTTGCGTGATGTAATTGATGAGCGACATGGCAGTGAGCAAGCGTTATCTAAAGGGTTAACCAGACCGCCGCATCTTCCGCGGCTTTGGTCCCGCATTATAGGCATGGCCCCTTCGGCGTTGATAGTGACAAGATTTCATGTCGCTATCGCTTTTGCTCAAGTCTGATCCCGCCGCTCACCAACACCTCAACCCGCGAACCGTGGCTCCGGCAAGCCCTTCACGCCGAGCCCGGTGACTGCGAACAGTCCACCTTTGTCGCGCTCTTTTTGGGGAATACCCCACATTGGACGGCCCATCGTCGTGACGAACAGGATGTCGAGGTCCGGGCCGCCAAACATCACGCTCGTCAGGTTGCGTACAGGGAAAGGCACCACGCGGTCCAGCGCTCCATCCGGCGCGAAGCGCAGGATGCGCCCGCCGAACACGAGCGCCGACCAGACGTAACCTTCGGCATCCACGGTCGCGCCATCGAACGTACCCGCCATGTCTCTCGCCGATGCAAACACGCGCCGGTTCGCAACGGCGCCCGTTTCGATGTCGTAGTCATACGCGTACATCTGGCGGTCGTAGGTATCGGTGAAATAGAAGGTGCGGTTGTCCGGGCTCCAGCACGGACCGTTCGAGCAACTGATGCCGCCGTCCAGGCGCGTGACCTTGCCATTGGTATCGAGCCGATACAACGCGCCGCTGCGGCTAGAACGCTGGCCCCGGTCTGCGTCATAGCGGTCGAAGTCATACGCCATGGTCCCCGCGATAAACCGCCCTCGCCGGTCCACCTTGCCGTCGTTGAAACGTGTTTCCGTATCGTCGCTTTCCGGGTCGGCGATGAGCTTCACCGTCTGCGCGTCGAAGTCATAGAAATGCAGACCGTTGGCAAGCGCGACCACGGCGCCGCCCTGCTCGCGCAGCGCCATCGAACCAATATGGCGCGGCACGAAATAACGCTTGGTATCGCTGCCATCGGCCCGGCAACTGCTGATCTCGGCGGCCGTGCTGTCGATCCAGTACAAGCGCTGTTCCTTCACGTCCCATAGCGGCCCTTCGCCAAGGTGATTGTTGGCATCAACAATCAGGCGCGTTTCGATCATGGTTGTCTCCTGTTATTTATCGGACTTCGACGTGGTCCGACGATGCGCAAGCAATGCCATCAGCCGCCGGTCACGCCACCGGCTGCGCTTTTCTATCTCGTCGCGCGGCAGGACATCACGACGTTCGGCATCGAGCCGCGCGATGCTTTCGGGCGACCAGTCGAACGGCACGCTGTCCTTCGCGAACGATTGATACATCGCGCCATAACGCGTCGCGTAATCCGTCACGCCACCGGGCGCATTCAAATCGATGGTCTCGAACGGACCCATGAACGACCAGCGTAATCCGAGGCCATCGCGCATCACGGTATCGAGGTCGGCGGCGCTTGCGGAACCCCGTGCGTAGAGGCTCAGGGCTTCATCTAGCAGCACGCCTTGCAGCCGGTTCAACAGGAAACCCGGTATCTCGCGTGTAACGGTGACCGGTTGCTGACCGGCTTCTTCATAGATCGCGCGCGCGCGGGCGATGGTCTCGGGCGTGGTCCACGGCGCGCCGCACAACTCCACGAGAGGCACGAGCGAAGGCGGGTTCACGGGATGCGCCACGAGACATCGCGAGCGCCCGGCAAGCTCTTCGGTGAATGTCGAAGCGGGCAAGCCTGAAGTCGAACTCGCGAGCAGCGTGTCGGGACGCGTCAACTTGTCGAGTTCTGCAAACAACGTGCGTTTCACATCGACGATTTCCGCGATGTTCTCCTGCACCAGATCGACGTCGTGCACGGCGTCGGAGAGCGCGTTGAAGGTGCTCACCCGCAACACGATCTGTTCGATGGGTTCATCGATCAGGCCATAGTCCTGGAGATCGGAAACGCTTTCACGTATCGACGCAATCGCGCCTTCGAGCATTGCGCTGTCGGCATCGTGAAGACGCACTTCAAACCCCGCACGCGCGAACACGACCGCCCACGCGCGCCCGATGCGCCCCGACCCGATCACCGCAACGCGTTTGCTGCTCATAGTCGACTCCTTTTTGGTTTTATGCCTTCTTGTCGCGCAACGTGATCACCGCGGCCAGCACGACGAGCCCGTTGATGATGTCGCGCACGGCCGGCGGTACGGTCGTTCCTGCGAGCAGTGTTCCGAGCGCGGTCAGCAGCAATGCGCCACCGAACACGCCGAGATAATGGCCGCGTCCGCCGGTGATCAAAGCGCCGCCGACGACCACGACTGCAATCGATGGCAACAAGTACGGGTCGCCCATGCCGAGGAACGCCTGGCTGCTGAAGCCGGCAAGCAGCAAGCCCACAGCGGCGGAGCACAAGCCGGAAAGACAATACACGGCGATCAGCGTGGCGCCCACACGTACGCCCGAGAGCTTCGCCGCGATGGGCGAATTCCCAACCGCATAGACCCGTCTTCCGAAGGCCGTGCGATGCAGCAGCAACAATGCAAACGCCAGGAACAGCGGGACGCACCACGCGGCGAGCGACAAAGGCCCGAAGTGTCCGTTCGTGAAGTTGCTTATCGCTGAAGGCGCCCAGCCTTGCGGCGATCCGTTGCAGTAGATCAGCGTGATGCCCTGCAGCAAGCCATTGGCTGCAAGCGTGACGACGATCGGCGGCAAGCCGAGCACAACCACACCGACGCCGTTGAAGACACCCACGAGCAAACCTGCGCCGAGCACGAGCGGTACGGCCCAGATCGCGGCATCGTTGAGACCGTGCGTGAGTCCCGTAAGCAACACGCCCGATAACGTGATGAGCCACGGCACCGATAGATCGAGTCCGCCCGTGAGAATGACCGCGCCTTGCCCCAGGCCCAATATGGCGAGGAAGAGCGTCAGCGTGAGCAAGCTCGTATATAAGTTCGAGCTCGCAAGTACGCCCGGCCCATATACCACGCCCGTGATCGCGATGACCGCAAAGAACAACAAATACGCGGGCACCACGTACTTCACCCATTCGCGATTGCGCTCGATCCAGTCCAATACCACCCTGCCCTTGAGCTCGGTATTTTCCAGCGGACGAAAATCCTCGACTTCAAATTTCACGCGCCGCGCGCCTGGATCGTCCTTGGCGCGCGTTCCGGTTCGCCACGCGGTGACCCATCGGCTGGCGTATTGTGCGCAGTGATGCGCCGCCGATTGCTTGCCGATCGACGATCCGAGCACAGCCAGGATCAGGATGATCGCTTCAGCGATAGTCGTGAAAAACGCCGACACGTTCAGTACCAGCAAGATGTTCACCGTGATCATGAGCGTCATGGCCGCGAACACCGTGCCGACGCAGCCGCCGCGCCCGCCGCCGAGCCACGTTCCGCCGAGCACCACCGCGGTGAACATGGAAAGCAGCAACGGCCGGCCGACGAGCGGATCGGCGGAGCCCGTCTGTGCCGATACATACAAGCCCGCCGCCGCGTAGAACATGCCGGCGAGCGCATACGTCGCAATCCGGTATGTTTGAACGGGCATGCCGTTCGAGTACGCGCCGTCGGGATCGCTGCCAAGGGCGTAGAGCCCCACGCCAAACCGCGTGCGCTTGACGAAGGTCCAGACAAGCAGCGCGACAATCAGCACGGCGGCTGACATCGGCACCTTGTCCTGAATGAGATCCGACGTGATCAGGCCGCCAAACTGCTCGCCGATACTCCCGCCCGGCTTGTTCTGGATCAGCAGCGTGAGTCCTTGCACCATGAACATGGTCGCGAGCGTGACAACGATGGACTGCAACCGGAACCACGCGATCAGTGCACCGTTGATCAGCCCGATACCGCCGCCTATCGCGAGAATCAACGCAACGCCGCCCCATTGCTGGATGGGCGTGCCTTGTACAAAGTGCACGGCGAGCACGTTCGACAGCGAAACCACCGCGGACGCCGACAGATCAAAGCCGCCGCTCAGGACGACGATAGTCTGGCCAATGGCCGCAAGCGCAAGCGTCGTGCTGCTGGAGATCACCGAGCCGACGTCGTACATGCCGACCGGCGTTGCCGACAGTGACACCCACGCAACCAGCATTGCGAAGAGCGCGCCGATGGCGATGATCAGCCCGCGATAATGATCGATGCGCGCCCGCAAACCGACGTGCGCGCCTGGGCGCACGATTTCGCTATCGGGTGACGCAATTGCAATTTTCATGATCGACCTCTGGTTGCTTCAGCTTGAGAGCATCTTGCGCATCACGTTTTCTTCCGTGAGCGCGTCGCCTGCGAGCTCGGCCACATTGCGCCCGCGATACACCACCGTCACGCGATCGCATACGTTCACCAGCTCGGGGACATCGGTGGAATAAAACAGCACGGACCCGCCGGCCGCCGCGAATGCACGCATCAACACGAATATTTGATGCTTGGTCCCGACATCGATACCGCGCGTCGGATCGAACATCAGCCACACGCGGCTTTGCGTGAGCAGCCATTTCGCCATCGCGATCTTTTGCTGGTTGCCGCCCGAGAACGAGAGGCACGGTTTGTAGACGGCCCGCGGATTCACTTCCATCTGTGCAAGCGCACGCTTGATGGCAGCCTGCTCGCGTTTTCTGTCGATCAGACCGAAGTGCGTAAAGCGCTTGATGACCGGCAACGAGACGTTTTCTCCGCCGGGAAGCCGCAGAAACAAGCCCTCGGTCTTGCGGTCCTCAGGCAGAAAACTTGTCGATATCCCGGCCTTCAACGAATCAGCCGTCGACGTCAGCGTGACCGGTTTCCCATCCACCAGGATCTGGCCTGCATCGATAAACTCCGCCCCGAACAGCGCCTCGAAAATTTCGCGCTGCCCCATGCCCTGAAGTGCCGCAATGCCATGCACCTCGCCCGCTTTCAACGTCAGGTCGAAGTCGTTCACCACGGCATTCACCTTGATGCCGCGCGCTTCCATCGCCGGGGTGTCGAGCACGGTGGGAGAAGCGACCTTCGGCGGGTATTTGGCTTCCAGCGACCGGCCGATGACAAGCCGGATGACTTCGTCGTCCGAGATCGCGGAGGTATCGAATGCGCCCACGTCGTGGCCGTTCCTGTACACCGTCAGGCTGTCGCAGAACTCGCGCACTTCCTGCATGCGATGTGTGATGAACACGAAGGTCACGCCCCGCGCCTTCATCTCTTCGATACGGCGCGCAAGCCACGACACATCGCGGCCCGATAGCGCCGAAGTCGGTTCATCGAGCAACAGCACGTCGGGTTTGCGCACGAGCGCTTTTGCAATCTCGATCTTCTGGCGTACCGGCAAAGCCAGATCGCGGATATACGCGCCGGGACGGACATCGCCCAGTTCGAGCTTGTCGAGCCACTCCGCCGCCTGACGTTGCGCTTCGCGCTGGCGGATGCGGCCAAACCAGCCCGTGGGTTCATACGACATGAGCAGGTTTTGCGCGACCGTCAGGTCGCGCACCAGCGTCATTTCCTGGAACGCGGTCTGCACGCCCGCCCGGTGCGCGTCTTTCGGACCGCGCATGTTCACGCTCTGCCCGAGGATCGAGATACTGCCTTCGTCCGGCTGCATCAAGCCTGAAAGCAGCTTCACGGTCGTCGACTTGCCCGCGCCGTTCTCGCCAAGCAGCGCGTGAACGGCACCACGCCTGACCCGAAAGGACGCATTGTCCAGCGCGACGGTCGCGCCGAAGCGCTTGGTCACGTTCGACAGATCGATCGCCCAGCCGCCGTCTGCTGCCTGTGAGTGGCTCTGCATGGAACGCTCCTTAATCCGGCTTGCCGGTCAGCGCCGCGTTGAACCCCACCTCGCTCGTCTCCGCCGAATAGATGTCGGCGAACCAGCCCGGCGGCACCTTGTCCGGCATGAACGCGGTACACCCTGCCTTCAGTTCATCGATCGAACCCGTCTTGCACAGCTTGGATTCCGCCGTCAGGACCAGCGGCAGCTTGAGCGTCACGTGCGGCGGGAAGTCCTTGCCTTCGAGTTTGCCGACAGCCATCTTCAACGCCAGCGCGCCCGAGTACGGCGGCGATCCATAGGAGATCGACCTGTACCCGATCGAGCGATACGAACCGTCGCCCTTGACGGTGCCCGGCGGCAGCATCTGCACGCGGTGCCCGTTCGACGATTCACCCGCGCATGGCTTCACCTTGTCGTCGGCTATGCCGGCTTCGAGCTGCATGGACGCCGCCGTGAAGCAGCCAACCTGCATCCATAAGCCGTCGATCTTGTCCCAGCTATTGGTGGCAAGGATCTTCGACAACTCCGTCTTCGCCGTCGCCTGGCTCCACATGCCGGTGCCCTCAGCCACGATCTTGATGCCCGGATACTTCGCGAACACCGCCTTGGCCGCTTCAGTGCGCGCACGATCCACGGACGTGCCCGGCACGCCGTTGATAAGCACGATATTGCCCTTGCCATTGATCGTCTTCGCGAGCCATTCCGCCGTCACCGTACCGGCCTGCTTCTGGTCGATCGTCACGTTATGCGCGCATGGCTCGGTCACTTCGCCGTCGTACGCGGCCACGATCACGCCTTTCGAGCACGCGTTCTTGATTGCACGATTCAACGCCGTCGGTGAGATCGGATAGATCACGATGGCCTTCGCGCCCGCCTGTACCATCGAATTGATTTGCTGGATCTGCTTTTGTGCGTCGGTGCCCGCGACCTGCACTTCGAGATCGACCTTGTCTTTCAGGCCCGGCGTTGCGGACATGGCCTTGACCATGTTCGCGGCTTCGGTTTGCCAGTCGTTGCCGACATAGCTCATCGAAAGGAATACCTTGTATTTCTCGGCGGCCGTTGCTTGTTGCGATACCGCCAGCGTTGCGAGCAACGTGGCCCCGAGCGCAAGCCGTGCCGCCCGACGCAGGGTGTTCGTCAGCGTTTTCATGTCTTCCTCCGATGCTGCATATGGTTATATGTACGTGTACTACTAACTTTCTACGTGCTTCAGACGTGCACTTGCGGGTAATTCAATGCCTGCAGATCCGGCCACGACATTCGGATCATGACCGGGGATGACGAAGTCAGCGATCTGCCTGATTCGCCTGAGCGAAGCCAGTTCGGCCGCGGTCTCGTGAACGATTCCGACCGGCACGAGATCGACGATATTCTCCATGCAGCTTGCGCAGTCGCCGGCAATCAGCACCACGCCGTCGGCGGTATCGACCGCGACCGACTGATGGCCCGGCGTATGCCCAGGCGTTGGCACAACACGCACGCCCGGAGCGATGTCGGTGATGCCGTGCACGAACTGCCAGCGGAAATAGGCAAGCGGTTCGCGGCCAATCAGGAACTCCTGATAGAACGTGGCTTGCGTGGGCAGCGGACGGCCCGCGTATTCCCATTCACTTGCCTGCACGACGAACCGCGCATTCTTGAACAGCGTATTGCCGCCGGAATGGTCGTAATGCAAATGCGTGTTGATGACAATATCGACCTCGTCCGCACTCCATCCCACGTACTCTTTCAGCGCGCGTTCGAGCCGTTCCCGGCGCCTGCGTGCACGGGCACACGAAATTCGATACCCAGCCCGGATCGTGAATGCCGGTATCCACCACGATCTTCTTGTCGCCGCCGACAATTGCCGTCGACCAGACCGGCACCTTGATCTGCTGGCCGTAATACCGGCCGTATATCTGCGATGAACGATCGACAGTCAGCCATCCCGTAGGCATGGCGACCACCTTGAGCTTCTGCACAGTCACAGTGATCTCCGCCGTCAAAGGTTGAAAGGATGCGTCAGAAGTTCGTGTTGTCCGCGCCCTTGAGCCCGAGCATGGCGCGCGCTTCATCTGGCGTGGCGATGTCGAGCGACAGGCCCTCTATCACCTGACGGATCTTCACGACCTGCGCCGCGCTCGATTCAGCGAGTTTCCCGGCTTCTATCCAAAGCGAATCTTCAAGACCGACGCGCGCATTCGATCCCTGCGCCACGCCGAGGGTTGCGAGTGGAATCTGATGACGTCCTGCGCCGAGGATCGACCAGACATAATCGTTTCCGAAGAGCCGGTCAGCGGTGCGCCGCATGTGCATCAGGTCTTCCGGATGCGCGCCGATACCGCCAAGCAGACCAAACACGCTCTGCACGAAGAACGGAGGTTTCGCGAGACCGCGATCAACGAAATGCGCGAGGTTATAGAGGTGCGAAATGTCGTAGCACTCGTACTCGAAGCGCGTACCGTTCGCACCGCAAGACGTCAGGATGTATTCGATATCCTTGAACGTGTTCTTGAAGATCAGGTCGCGGCTGTTGGCCAGATGCTGGCGCTCCCAGTCGTGCTTGAACTCCTTGAAGCGGTCGAGCATGGGATAGAGGCCGAAGTTCATCGAACCCATGTTCAGCGATGCCACTTCCGGCTGGAAATGATGTGCCGGCTTCAGACGTTCTTCCACCGTCATATGCGGGCTGCCGCCGCTCGTGATGTTGATCACCGCATTCGTTTCGGCCTTGATACGCGGCAGGAATTGCTGGAACACAGCGGGGTCTTGCGTGGGCCGGCCGTCGACGGGGTCGCGGGCGTGAAGGTGCAGGATTGCCGCGCCCTCTTTCGCTGCGGCCAGCGCGGCGTCGCCGATTTCCTGCGGCGTGACGGGCAGGTACGGCGACATCGAAGGAGTATGGATCGCGCCGGTGGGCGCGCATGTGATGATGACCTTGCGCTTGGTAGCCATTGCTTTCGGACCTCGTGAAAAAAGACGAATGTTTTAAGCGTGTTCAAAGCACTTCGACGTTGCCGCACACCGAGATGGCCTGCCCCGAAATCCCGCTGCCGCCGGGCGAGCAGAGGAACAGCGCGGTCGCGGCGACCTCTTCCGGCGTGGTCATGCGGCGCAGCGAGATCTTGGCCAGGTAATCCTTCTCCATGTCTTCATAGGAGAGGCCGAGCTGCTGGGCGCGCGCGGAGATCACACGCTCGATGCGTGGTCCTTTCACAATGCCCGGCTGAATGGCGTTGACGCGGATGTTGTCCGGTCCGAGTTCAATGGCCAGGCTCTTCGTCAGCCCGACCACGGCCCATTTCGTCGCGGAATACGGCGTGCGGAATGCATATCCGAGCCTTCCTGCCACCGACGACAACGCGATTATCGATCCGCCCTCACGCGCCTCTTTCAGCAACGGCACGGCCCGACGCGCGAAATAGAACTGCGCGTTGAGATTGACATCGACGGTCTGTTCCCACTCGCCGACATCCATCTCATCGATACCGCCCGTCGGCCCCGCAATGCCCGCGTTGTTGATCAGCACATCGAGGCCGCCAAGTTGCGTGGCGACGTCATCGAATACGCGATCCACCGCCGCCCTGTCCGATACATCCGCGAGCGTCGCGGTGATCGCGTTCAGCTCGGCGCTTTCTTCGACTTTGAGTAGCGTGTCGATAGCATCCTTGCTTGCGTCGCAGACATGGACACGCGAACCGGCATCGACGAAAGCACGCGCTATCACGAGTCCGATACCCGATGCCCCACCCGTAACCAGCACGCGCAATCCCGCGTGCGGTTTCAACATTTGCAGAACCGTCATGCTTGTCTCCGTTGATGTTCTTATAGTTCGTTGAGCCTCGAAAGCCTTGCTAGGCGCGTGCAGCCTCCCTGCTTTGCAGGCGGTCCTGCAAGTCAGCCGCAGCGCCGCCGATGTCTTCTTCAATACCCGCCCGCGCGCTTTCGCCATCGCCTTTCCAGAGCGCATCGACGATCTTCTTGTGCGCGGCCATCGATAACCTCATGTGCGGAATATCCGGCGCGACGAGATTCAGGAACGGCCCAATGCGCATCCACAAGTTCTGGATCGTGGCGAGCGTGAGATCGCTCGCGCCATGCGTGTAGATGGCGATGTGAAACTCGAAGTTGCTGCGCAAATACGCGGCGACATCGCCGGCTTCCACATGCGCGTGCATTGCATCGAACACGGCTTGCAGCGCGCTTAAATGTTCCTTCGTCATCCGCGAGGCCGCGCGTTTCGCGACGCACCCTTCAAGCGATATCCGTACATCTCGCAGCTCATCGAGCAAGTCGAGCGTCATGGGCGGGACCATGAGCGCGCGGCCGGGACCGTCGATCAGCGCGCCTTCGGCCTGCAGCCGTGTCAGCGCGGCGCGCACCGGCATGGTCGATGAACCCACTGCCTCCGCCACCCCGCGCAGGCTCAGCGCCTGTCCGGGCGCAAAACGCCCCGTCATGATCGCTTCGCGCAACTGGGCGTACACACGCCCTGCCATGGTTTCGCGCGCCACCAGTTCGAGCGGCAGCGGCTCGTTTGCTTCGCGCGTGGTGTCTCGCGTCGTGCCTTGTGCCATGAATTAAACAACTCCTTACGCGATCTGTGACCTGTGATCACACCTTGAGACAAAGTGTGTTGCCTCGGCGGTCCTGAGTCAACAAATAAGACGTAGGGGAAAACGCGGGTCGTGATGTGTCCATTGGATCCGGCTAGGCACAAGACGTGCAACGCATGCGCTAGTTGACCCAAGATTTTCCCGCCAATCTGCAACTCCGGAGCTTTTACATGGCTACATCGACAAAGAAACCGAGCGCAGCATCTGCCGCTCTGACCACACCGACCGACCTGGGTAACGACGCACGCAAGCAAGTCGCCGAAGGCCTGACCCGGTTGCTCGCTGACGTGTTTTCTCTCTTCGTCAAGACGAAGAATTTCCACTGGCACGTGAGCGGCCCGCACTTTCGCGACTATCACCTGCTGCTCGATGACCAGGCGCAATTCGTCTACGACATGATCGACCCGATCGCCGAACGCGCACGCAAGCTCGGCGGCACGACGCTGCGTTCCGTCGGACAAATCAGCACGTTGAAGCGCCTCGCCGATAACGACGCGGACTTCGTGCCGCCTATCGACATGCTCAACGAGCTGCGCACCGACAACGAGTCGCTCGTGAAGTACATGCGCGAATTGCATGAACTCTGCGACGACAAGGAAGATGTCGCAACGGCAAGTCTTATTGAAAACTGGATCGACCAGACAGAAGAGCGAGTGTGGTTCCTCTTCGAAGCGACGCGGTCGTAAGCACGGTACTCGCCAGCAAAGCCATCATGACGAAAAAGGCGCCGACGGCGCCTTTTTTCACGCGTCGCAAATCCCGCATGCGCACATGGAATAAACCTGTGAGCACAGGCGTTTCCCAAAGCAGCTAACGACGCAACGCGTATCATCGAAACACTCGGCCGGGATCCAAGGACAGCTTTGGTCGAGCATCGTCGTGAAGTTCCATTAGTCCATAAAAACTGGAAAACCGCTCATGAAACTCAATCGCATGCTGACTGCCGCCGCCCTCTCGCTCACGCTGGCTGTACCGGCGCTCGCCTTTGCCGATACGGTCAACCTGAAAGCCGACCTCGCCGCTTCGTCGGAAGTCCCGCCGAAGGACAGCCAGGGTCACGGCAAGCTCGACGGCACGTACGACACGTCGTCCAAGCTGCTGCAATGGAAAGTGACTTACGCAGACCTGACGGGTCCGGCGAGCATGGCGCATTTCCACGGCCCGGCGCCGGTGGGCAAGAACGCAGGCGTGGTGATTCCTATCGATCCAAGCAAGCTGCCGAGCCCGATTGAAGGCAGCGCCACATTGACCGATGCACAAGCGAAGGACCTGCTCGCCGGCAACTGGTATTTCAACGTTCACACGGCGAAGAATCCGGGCGGCGAGATTCGCGGCCAGGTCGAAGCGGCGAAGTAAGCGTCACGTTTGAAAGCGGCGAGCTCAGGGATTCTCACAACGAAAGCTCGCCGCGCTGTTCATGCTCCCCTTCCCCATGTACCGCGGATATCCCGGATACCGGCAAAGCGGGCGGCTGCGTCCGTTCGTGGCGCTTGCGATATCGAAGCCGACCAGCGTCTCCGGCGCAATGTTTCCCGTGACCCATCGGTCCAGCGCGCCGAGTTCGTCCCAGGCTGGAATGAACACGCCGTTGCCATGCTGAAAACCCGGGACCATGTAAAGCCGCATGAACGAATCGACGATCGCCTGCCCATACTTCGCGACAAGCGACTGATAGAAAGCGATGGTCTGGTTCGGGCTGATGACTTCATCGGCGAGACCGTGCATGGTGATCAGCTTGCCGCCATGCGCAATGAACGCCGACATGTCGGGGTTCATTGCGCCGACCGTCGACGATAAATCCACCAGGCGCCCTTTGTACTCGCCGGGGTGATCCAGGTCGAAGTCGAGCGTGTTGAAGCGCAGGTCATGCGTGACGAAGTACTTCATGTAGCTGTCGCCCTGCGTGAACAGGTAGCCGTTGACATCGAAACGCGGCGGCTGCACTAGCGTTGCCGAATTGCCAAGCCCCAGCCCGCTTGAAAAGTCCACGCCCTGGAAAACGTTGTAGCCGTAATAACGGGTCACGCCGTGCGCGAGTTCGTAGGGCAGCGTGAAGCCGTCGCGCAAGGTCTCGAGCGTCGCGAGTTGCGCCTCCGACAAACAACTGTCCCGCTGCGATGGCCGCTGTCCGCCGACGCATCGCAACTGCGCAATGATCTTCGGCTCGCGTTCACGGCAGGCTTCCACATTCGCAACGATGCCGTCGAGCGCGCCGTCGAGTCCGTCGCATTCCTGCAGCACGGTTTCGACCACGCGTTTTTGCTGCGCCGGTCCGACAAACCCGCCGGGTGTCCCGTACGATGCACGCCCGACTTTCACCCCCATCAGCCGCACGCCCGAAAAATTGATGGCGGGCGCGTTTGCGATCACGCCGTCGTAGTCGTCGGGAAAGCGCTCGATCACCGTGTACGCCTCGCGCCCGCCTGTCGAGCCACCCGCAAAGTAGGTCTGCTCGGGCTTGCGCCCGTAGCCCATGATGATGAGCGCCAGCGCGACATCGTGCGTCTTCTTCAAATGCCCGTAGCCGAAGTTGATCACCGCTTCGTCGTTCATCGCAAAGTCGGCGCGCCCTGAATTCCCGACGTGACCCGAGTCCGAGCCGAAGGTCGCGTAACCAATCGATAACGGAGACGCCGCCGGCGCGAACGCCGTCGGTTCCGTTCCGCTCACGATCACGCCGTTGTAACCGCCGCCGCCCATTTGCAGCGCGCGGCCATTCCAGCGCGCCGGAAGGTTCACTTCGAAGCGGATATCGGGCGTGGTGTCGAGCTGCGCCTTGATCACGCCGACGAGCCGGCAGTAATCGCCGTTGCGGTTGCGAGGCGCTGCAGCAGCAACGAACGATGCATCCGTGATGATCGCCCCGCGCGTGGGCAGTCCGATCACCGACGCGGGCACGTCCTTGCCCTGCAGTTCAGCGCAATGCTTGACCACGTAGGAAGCAGCGCTCGCGTGAGCGCTGCACGCGAGCGAGGCAGCGAAGGGCAACAGGTGGCGAAGGAGACGAAGTGTGGCTTGGGGCATCGATAAGAGGTTGATTGCCGTGTACGGCACGAGACTGTTGCCTGAAGCTGACTGCAGGCCGACGCCGCACAATATATAAGAAGCTTCTTATTGGAACGAATCCAATCCGCCGCGCGTTGTGTTTGCACAACCTTGCAAATGTTTTCCGAAGCACACGCGCTTACAACGCGATTGATCCCACGATTAGGTCTAGCCAAAAGTGGCGAAAAGCGACACAAGCGGCGGCGCAATGCCGCGCCACCGCCTTCGCACGCAGCATGCCTGCGGGCGGTGCCGGGTCATTCCCCGGCCCATTCACCGCGAAGATCGCTGTCCTGCAGGAGTTCGAGCAGCGTTTCCGCCGGCCGGCTCAAATGCTTCGCCGCCAGCGCGATGAACTCGACCTCCGGCAATTCCGGCAACTCGGCACGATTGGTTGGGGGTGCAAGTCCCCTGCCCGAGAGAAAGTTCGAACGCACTGTCAGGCCCAGCCCGCCACGCGCGGCGGCAATGCATCCTGCATACGAGCTGCTCGTGCAGACCATTTGCCATTGGGCGCCCGCGGCCGCGAGCGCATCGAGCACCACGGCACGAGTGACGCTCGGCTCGGCGACGAGGATCAGCGGCAAGGGCTGCGCGAGATCCACTTCGGTGCCGGTCCGCGCAAGCCATTCCAATTTTCCTGAAAAGAGCGGTATGCCGCGCCGGTCGCCCAGCCGCCTTTTGCCGATCAACAGATCGATCGCGCCCGCATCCAGGCGCTCGTAAAGCCGCCCCGTCATGCCAATGGTGATCTCCAGCTCGACATCGGGATGCGTGCGCCGGAACGCAGCGAGCACGCTCGGCAGCGGCCCGAGCGCCATATCGTCCGATGAACCCAGCCGCCCGCGGCCACGTAATCGCGGCGAGCGGAATTGCGATTCGGCATGGGACATGGCCTCGAGGATCACGCGCGCGTGAACGAGCATGGCTTCGCCGTCGGCGGTGAGCGCGAGCGAATGGGTATCGCGGACCAGCAGGCGGCGACCCACATGTTCCTCGAGACGCCGGATGTGCTCGCTGACGCTCGACTGCGTGAGACTGAGCTGACGGCCGGCGTCAGTGAAACTATGCGACGCGGCCACCGTCGCGAAGGTGTTCAGCCAGACAGGATTGAGCATATGCCATTGTTATCGACTACTCCGATAGCAGTCAATGTTGCCAGCGGGGTTCCCGATAACCATGCATCGTCTTAAAATCTTCACATTGCACGGAATTCCGCGCTATAACGCTTCGTCAGTAAAAGAATGACCCCAAAGAACTCACACACGGCGCTTCTCTGGATCGTGGCCGTCGGCTTTTTCATGCAGGCCCTCGACACGACTATCGTCAATACGGCCCTGCCCTCCATTGCGCGAAGCCTGCACGCGCAACCGCTCGCCATGCAACCGATCGTGGTTGCATACACGCTGACCATGGCGTTGCTTACGCCTGCCTCCGGCTGGCTCGCCGACCGCTTCGGCACGCGGCGCGTCTATTTCGTCGCCATTCTCCTGTTCGTGATCGGATCGCTGTGCTGCGCGAACGCACAAACGCTGAACCAACTGATCGTGGCACGCGTGATCCAGGGTATCGGCGGTTCCATGCTGCTGCCTATCGGCCGGCTCGCCGTGCTTCGCAGCGTGACCGGCGAAGCATATGTTTCGGCGCTGGCGGTGATCTCCATTGCGGGCCAAGTGGGCCCGATTCTCGGCCCGACCCTGGGCGGCTGGTTCGTCGAATCTTTTTCGTGGCACTGGATCTTCCTGATCAACGTGCCGATCGGCGCAGTCGGTCTGCTCGCGGTGCAGCGTTTCCTGCCCGATGACGCCATCTCCGATGCCCCGCCTTTCGACTTCATCGGCGGCGCGATGTTGTCGCTCTGCATGGTCGCGTTTTCGATGGCGCTCGACAGCCCCGCGCAATCGCACAAGATATTGGTATCGGGCGGTTTGTTCGCGGTGTCCGCCATCGCCGCGCTCGCCTACATTCCGTACGCAAGGCGCCGTGCGAATCCGCTGTTCAACCTGTCCTTGTTCAGCGAACCGAATTTCAGCGTCGGGCTGATCGGCAACTTGCTGTGCCGGATTGGTTCGAGCGCCGTGCCGTTCCTGCTGCCGCTGCTCATGCAATTGCAGCTCGGTTATTCACCGCTGCATTCGGGCTTGATGATGCTGCCCGCTGCGTTCGCGGGAACGATCGCGAAGGGCTGGATCTCGCCGCTCGTCAAACGCTACGGCTACGACAACTTCCTGCTGTGGAACACGATCCTGGTCGGTGCATCGATAGTCGGCTTCGCGTCGTTCTCGGTGAGCACGCCGCTCGTGCTGGAAATTGCGATTCTCGCCGTGTTCGGCGCCTGTAATTCCATGCAGTTCGCCGCGATGAACAGCGTCACGCTCAAGGGACTTTCGATCAAGGATGCGGGAAGCGGCAACAGCCTCTTCTCGATGGTGCAGATGCTCGCGATCGGACTGGGTGTATCGATAGGCGGTGGCCTCGTGTCCGTTTTCTCGTCGAGCCTCGGCTCGGCCGCGCTGGCGTTTCGCATCGCGTTCGTGTGCGTGGGCCTGGTCACGCTCGCGTCGGCCATCGTGTTCCGGTTCCTCGATGCCGTCCCCCCGCGTGCCTCGACCCAGCCCGCAACCTCATAGGCTTCGTCTGCAAGCATCGGCTGTAGCGTTTAAGCTTGTGCGATGTTCAACCTGGTCAAATCGCTCGAGGAGTTCGCCTTGGAATATCGTAAGTTTGGGAAGACCGGCCTGACCGTTTCGCGCCTGTGTCTCGGCACCATGACCTTCGGCTTGCAGACCGAAGAAAACGTGTCGCGCAGCATCATGGACCGTGCGGCGGAAGCGGGCGTGAATTTCATCGATACCGCCGACGTCTATCCGCTCGGCGCCGACGAAACGCACGCGGGCCGCACGGAAGAGATCGTCGGCCGATGGCTCAAGGACACGCCGTCGCGCCGCAGCGAATTCATTCTCGCGACCAAGGCGGTCGGCAAGATGGGCCCGGCGGCATGGGATCAAGGCGCGTCGCGCAAGCACTTGCTGGATGCGATCGATGCATCGCTCAAACGGCTGAATACCGATTACGTCGACTTGTATCAGTTGCATAGCGACGACCGCGAGACGCCGCTCGACGAAACCCTCGAAGCGCTCGATACCATCGTGCGTCATGGCAAGGCGCGCTACATCGGCGTGTCGAATTTCCTGGCGTACCGGCTTGCGACCGCGCTCGGCCGCTCGGACTTCCTGCGCGTCGCGCGCTTCATCTCCGTCCAGCCGCGATACAACCTGCTGTTTCGCCAGATCGAGCGCGAGCTGCTGCCGCTTGCGACCGACGAACACCTCGCCGTGATTCCGTACAACCCGCTCGCCGGAGGCCTGCTGACCGGCAAGCACAAGCACGACGCCAAACCGTCCGATGGCCGTTTCACCGGGACGGTCGGCAAGGCCGGCGAGATGTATTCGCAGCGCTACTGGCACGAGCGCGAGTTCGAGACCATCGCGAAGCTGCAGCAGATCGTGAAGGAAACCGGCGAGTCACTGACAAAGACATCGGTGGCCTGGGTGCTGGCGAATCCCGCGATTACATCGGCGATCATTGGTGCGAGCAAACCCGAGCAACTCACGGACAGTCTGGCCGCCGTCGACCTGAAACTCGACGACGCGCTGAAAGCGAAGCTCGACGATGCAACGAAGGAATATCGCTGGGGCGATGCGGCCCGCTAGATTTGCGAAAGTGCCGGTTTCGGCCGGCACGGGCAAACCTAGTACCTCGTGATATCCCGTGGCTCGAACGTGCGCGACGGCCCGCGCTGTTTGGCCGTGGCGACCATTGCGCGGCCGAGTTGCTGAGTCGTCGTGATCGCATTCGGAAACGAACGCCGCAACAGCGGAAACAACGGCCCCATGACGGAAATGACCGCCTGATACATCGGCGTCTTCGAACGGATGCCGTTCATCGGCTGGATCGCTCCAGGGCGGAACATATAGGCCGCCTTGAAGGGCATGCGCAAAAGCGCGTTCTCCGTGCGCCCCTTCACCCGTGCCCACATGCTGTTTCCGCGCTCGGTCGTGTCCGTGCCCGAGCCCGAGACATACGAAAACGTCATCCCGGGATTGATTCGCGACAAGACCCGCGCGATGCCGAACGTCAGGTCGTATGTCAGATGCGCGTAGTCGGCCTCTCTCATTCTGAACGATGACACGCCGAGGCAGAAAAAGCAGGCGTCGAATCCAGTAAGCTGGTCCTCGATTGCGGAGAGATCGAAGAGATTGCCATGCACGATCTCGTTGAACTTCGGATCGAGTTGTTTCGTGGAACTGCGCCCGAGCGCGACCACGCGCTCGACATCCGGGTCGAGCAGACATTCCCGCAGCACGCCCTGCCCGACCATTCCCGTCGCGCCAAAAACGATGACTTTCATAGTTTCTCCGGCCTTTGGACGCCCGGCTTTGCGTCCCGCTCTATGTTCCGCTTCGGGCCCCATTCAGTGCCCGTGAGTTTCGCCGATACATCCCAGAGCTTCGCGCCGACAGCCGCATCCGTAGCCTGCGGGAAAATGCGCGCTTCCGATGGCGGCCCGATCAGTTCCTGAAAACCCTTTGGCCCATAGTACGCGGCGCCGCGTGCTTCCGGTGCAGTGGCCGCAAGAAGCGTGGGCAAGGCGCCTTCCGCCGCGCTGTGGCTCAGGAACCGCGACATCACCCGACCGGCGAGCGCCAGCATGCCCGATGTTCCCGGTCCATTCGCAATCAGGTCCGTGCGTGCGAATCCCGGATGTGCGGCGTTGCTCATGAGGCCCCAGCCGTTTGCGTCGCTGCGCCGTTGCAACTCCAGCGCGAACATCAGCATGGCGAGTTTCGATTGCTCGTACGCGGGCCACGCTTTGTAGGCGCGCTCGCCCTGCAGGTTATCGAATGCGATCTTGCCCCGCCTGTGCGCGATGCTGCTCAGGTTCACCACGCGCGGCGCGGCGCTCTTTTGCAGGAGCGGCAGCAATTGCGAAGTCAACGCAAAGTGACCGAGATAGTTCGTGCCGAACTGACGCTCGAAGCCATCGGCAGTTTTCTCGTGTTGCGGCAGCATCATCACGCCCGCATTGTTCACGAGGATATCGACAGGCGCGCCATCCGCGAGCAAGCGCTCAGACGCGCGCGCAATCGACTTCAGACTCGCCAGATCAATCATCTCGAAGCTGACCCGCGCATTCGGCACTTCGTGGCGGATACGGTCGAGCGCCGCCCGGCCCTTTGCCTCGTTGCGTCCCGTGAGAACCACCTCGGCGCCCGCACGTGCAAGTTCCAGCGAGGTCTCATAACCCAGTCCACCCGTTGCGCCCGTCACGACAACGCGCTTGCCGGTTTGCGGCGGGATATCGGCAGTCGTCCATGTGCTCATTTTGAATTCCTTTCGTATTTGATTGCGTGAGTAATCAGTCATTGAATCGGCGGCAAATTGGCTTGAATCAGGCGGACTTCAGGCTTTGTTGCGCGCGACGCCATTCCAGAACACGTCGAAGCCAATCTGCCGATACCGCCCTGCTTCATCGGGATACGCATTCATGAATCCCATCGTGGTCTCCGCCAGCGCCTTCATATTCGCCGCAATGAACTCGCACGGATAAGCCTGCAAGATCTCGGTCTTGATGCTGTGCAGCGCGAGCGCTTCGATTTCGGCAAATGGTTCGTACCCGACCGCCTTCGATTCCTCAGTGACAATATCCGCCACCGATAACTGGTCGAGCACATTCAACCGCTGCGGATTGGCCACACCCCAGTCCACGAACGCATTCCACAAGTATTCGAGCCGGTGCCGCACCGGCCCGCGCCGCGGGAACTGCGCCATCAGCGCGTCGGCGAGTTCGAGCTTGATCGACCGATACAACGCGTTGACCAGTTCGTCCTTCGTGCGGAAATAGGTGAACAGCGTCCCTTCCGCGACGCCCGCCTGCTTCGAGATGGCCGATGTAGGCGCGGCAAGTCCGCGCTCGGCGAAGACCTGCTCGGCGGCAAGAAGAAGTGCGTTGCGTTTGTCGTCGCTTTTGGGTCGGGCCATCGAAGACCATGCAGTTTAAATGAGTGAATACTCAATTATAACCAATTTTGAGATTGACGCAATATCGCTCCGGACGGGCCAAAACCTGCCCGTGCTAGCATCGGGCCGTCTTCTTGCTATAGGGCGCCGGCATGGGAGCTTGCCGCGCCTACGTCACGATTCCAGCTTCCCTCAAGGCATTTATGAACAACCACTCCGTACACCAAAAGTTTTTCCACATCCTGCTGTTCGTGGTTACCGTCGCGCTTTGCTGGATCCTGACGCCGTTCTTCGGCGCGATCTTCTGGGGGACGATTCTCGCCATCCTGTTCCAGCCGATGCAGCGCTACCTTGCCGCCAAATTTGGCAAGCGCCGCAATCTCGCTGCGTTTGCAACGCTCGGGCTGACCATCGTGATCGTGATCCTGCCGCTGTCGTTTGTTGCAGCCACGCTGGTCCAGGAAATCGGTCTCGCCTACACGCAGATCAAGTCGGGCCAGCCCAACTTCACGATGTACTTCCAGGAAGGCATCCACGCACTGCCGAAGTCCGTGCAGACCTTGCTCGGCCGTTTTGGACTCACGGATATCCCGAGCATCCAGAAACGGCTGACCGATGGCGCCGCCGCGATCAGCCAGTTTGTCGCGACGCAAGCCCTCAGCATCGGACAGAACACATTCCAGTTCGTGATCAGCTTCGGCGTAATGCTGTACCTGGTGTTTTTCCTGCTGCGCGATGGCGGTGAAATCGGCCGGCGCATTCGCCGCGCATTGCCGCTCGATGAAGCGCCGAAGCAGCACCTGATCGCCAAATTCACAACGGTCGTACGCGCAACCGTGAAGGGCAATATCGCCGTTGCCGCAGCTCAGGGGTTTCTCGGCGGGATGATCTTCATGTTTCTCGGCATCCAGGGCTCGCTGCTCTGGGGCGTGCTGATGGCTTTCCTGTCGCTGCTTCCGGCCATCGGCGCCGCACTCGTCTGGGCGCCGGCGGCAGCGTATTTCCTGCTCACCGGCGACATCTGGAAAGGCGTGATCCTGATCGCGTTCTGCGTGGTCATCATCGGTCTGGTCGATAACATCCTGCGTCCGATTCTTGTTGGCAAGGACACGAAGATGCCGGACTGGGTCGTGCTGATTTCGACGTTGGGCGGGATGGGACTGTTCGGGATCAACGGCTTCGTGATCGGACCGCTGATCGCCGCGTTGTTCATGGCGGCCTGGGACCTGTTCACGCAGAACGAAGAAGGCCAGGCGGAAGGAACACGGACCATAGACAAGGTGTGAGTTTGCCTGCTGAATGAAAAACGGCTTGCTGATTGGATCAGCGAGCCGTTTTTTCCATGAGAACCCGTTCGACTCAGCGCCGCTCTGCCCCCGCGTACTTGCAGTCGAAGCGTTTTCTCACCGTGCCGTTTTCATCGACACTTTCCAGATACACATCGAACTGCCAAAGTCGAGCCATGTGCTTGAGCACTTCCTCGCTGTCGTTGGTGAGATGCCGGTTATCGGTCATGAAGTGGCGAAGCGTGAGGCTTCGGTCACCGCGCGTGTTCACCGAGTAGACCTGGATATTAGGCTCCCGGTGATGCATGTCGTATTGACGCGATAACGCTTGCCGCACGTACCTGTACCCGCTTTCGTCGTGAATCGCCGATACCTCCAGCGAGTCGCGCATGTCGTCATCGAGAATCGAGAACAGGCGCATTTCCCGGATCAGATGCGGTGACAAATACTGCGCGATAAAACTCTCGTCCTTGAAATTGCGCATGGCGTAGTGCAGTGCTTCCAGCCAGTCGCTGCCGGCAAGTTCCGGAAACCATTCCCGGTCTTCGTCCGTCGGGTTTTCGCAGATGCGGCGGATATCGCTCATCATGGAAAAGCCGAGCGCATACGGGTTGATGCCGCTGTAATACTGCTTGGTCACCGGCGGCTGATACACCACGTTGCTGTGCGAATGGAGGAACTCCATCATGAAGCCGTCCTCGAGCCGGCCTTCCGCATACAGCGTGTTGAGCAGCGTGTAATGCCAGAAGGTAGCCCAGCCTTCGTTCATGACCTGCGTTTGGCGCTGCGGATAGAAATACTGTCCCACCTTGCGCACGATGCGAATCACCTCGCGTTCCCAGGGTTCGAGCAAGGGCGCATTTTTCTCCGCGAAGTACAGCAGGTTTTCCTGCGGCTCCGGCGGATATCGGCTTTCGATCTCTTCGGTTGTCGTCGCCTTTTTATTGGGCAACGTGCGCCAGAGTTCATTCACTTGCGATTGCAGATACGCTTCGCGTTCACGTCGCGCAGCAGCTTCCTTCGCCAGCGACAACTTCTGCGGCCGCTTATACCGGTCCACCCCGTAATTCATCAGCGCATGACATGAGTCGAGCAACTCCTCGACGCGATCGATCCCGTGCCGCTCCTCGCACTCTGCGATGTAATTTTTCGCATAAACCAGGTAGTCGATGATCGCATGGGCATCTGTCCACAACTTGAACAGATAGTTGCCCTTGAAGAACGAGTTGTGCCCGTAAGCGGCATGCGCAATGACGAGCGCCTGCATCGTCATCGTGTTCTCTTCCATGAGGTACGCAATACATGGATTCGAATTGATGACGATCTCGTAAGCAAGGCCCATTTGCCCACGCCGGTAACTCTTTTCGGTCGACAAGAAGTGCTTGCCGAACGACCAGTGCCGATAATTCACCGGCATGCCGACCGACGCATATGCGTCCATCATCTGCTCGGCGCTGATGAGTTCAAGCTGGATGGGATAGACGTCGAGCCCATAGCGTTGCGCCACACGCGCAATCTCGGTGTCATATTCCTCGATGAGTTCGAACGTCCAGTCCGAAGGACATGGCAACGGTCTCTTTTCCGCCACGTTCATGGTGTCTCCCTCCGGCGTCGCGCTTGCGCGCGGCTTCCTGACCTTTTGCGGCGCACTGTCCTGTGCTTTCAGTTCTTCGCCAGGTTCCAGGTGATACCCGCGTGCTTCGTTGTTCAAATGCCTTGTCGTCATGCAGCCGCCTGTTGTTTTTCGAACAGTTCGCGAAAGACCGGATAAATATCCGCAGCCGATTCGACTTTTTTCATCGCGAGTTCCGGCGCGCTCTGCGCCAGATGTGCATATTCGACCCAAAGGTTCTGCTCTTCAGGCGCGACCTGGATATACGCGAAATAGCGCACCTTATGCAGGATGTCTTCGGACAGGAGCTTGCGGCACTTGGGCGAGTCATCCGTCCAGTTATCGCCGTCAGAAGCCTGCGCGCCGTAGATATTCCATTCCGAGGGCGAATAACGCTCGTCCATGATCTTTTTCATCAACTCGAGCGCGCTCGATACCACCGTGCCGCCGCTTTCTGTTGAATGGAAGAACGTTTCTTCATCGACTTCTTCTGCACGCGTGTGGTGCCGGATAAAGACCACTTCGATCTTTTCGTAATTCCGGTTCAGGAACAGATACAGAAGAATGAAGAAGCGCTTGGACAAGTCCTTGCGCTGTTCGTCCATGGAACCGGACACGTCCATCAGGCAGAACATGACGGCCTTGCTGGAGGGCGTCGGCTGTTTCGCCCGGTTGACATACCGCAGATCGAACGGATCGATAAACGGAATCCGCGTGATACGCCCCTTCATGATCACGATCTCGGCTTCGAGCCGCGCAATCTCTTCAGGGTCACCTTTCTCGTCCAGAAGCACTTCGAGCTGACGCTCCATTTCATGCAACTGACGCGACAGGGGCGAACCCAGCGCGATCCGGCGTCCTAGCGCGCTGCGCAGCGACCGGACGACGTCGATGTTATTCGGCGTGCCTTCCGCCGAAAAACCCGCGCGCACGTTCTTCCAGGTTGGCACGGCGGCCAACTGGGTTTTGACGAGGCGCGGCAACTCGAGGTCATCGAAGAAATACTGCATGAACTCTTCACGCGAGAGTTCGAACACGAAGTCGTCCTGCCCTTCGCCTTCGTTGCTCGCGCTCTTGCCGCCACCGCCTCCGCCGCCATTCGGACGCGCGATCTTGTCGCCACGAATGTACTCGGCGTTGCCCGGATGCACGAGCTCGCGCTTTCCGCCAGGGCCATGCCGGAACGACGGTTCGGCGATGTCCTTTTTCGGAATCGTGATGCTCTGCGTACTTTGAATGTCCTTGATGCTGCGGTCTCGAACGGCGTCCGACACCGCGCGGCGGATGTAGTTTTTGACACGACGCAAAAAGCGTTCGCGGTTGGCAATGCTCTTGTTCTTACCGGCTAACCTGCGGTCGATGATTTGATGCAGCACATCCAGTCTCCCGCGTAATTGGCGAGGAAGCGAAGCGCTCGTTTGCCTCAACCGCACGCTGCGGCGCGGACCGACAAGCACTCGCCAAGGTGCTCGCGTTTCACCGGTTAGATACCGGCGTCACGCGAACGTATGACTATAGAACTAGCAACACATTCCTGATTCAATCACGTTTTGCCTGGTTTCGCTTGGGAACAGATTTCCTCCTTCGCTCAAGACTGAACGCACCGTAACGCGACGCACCGAATTACGACGACTTGCGAACACGCAGATACCAGTCGCACAAGAGACGAACCTGCTTCGGCGTGTAACCCTTTGCGACCATGCGGTTGACGAAATCCTCATGCTTGCGCTGTTCTTCCGCCGAACCTTTGGCGTTGAACGAGATCACCGGGAGGAGCTCTTCAGTGTTCGAGAACATCTTCTTCTCGATCACCACCCGCAGCTTCTCGTAGGAGATCCACGCAGGATTCTTGCCGCCATTCGCCGCCCGCGCCCGCAGCACGAAATTCACGATCTCGTTGCGGAAGTCCTTCGGGTTACTGATGCCGGCCGGCTTCTCGATCTTCTCCAGTTCCGCATTCAGCGACGCACGATCGAAACTCTCGCCGGTATCGTGATCGCGGAATTCCTGATCCTGGATCCAGAAATCGGCATAGGTGACATAACGGTCGAAGATGTTCTGGCCATACTCGGAATACGATTCCAGGTAAGCCGTCTGAATCTCCTTGCCGATAAACTCGGCATACCGCGAGGCCAACACGTCCTTGATGAACGACAGGTATTTCTGTTCGGTTTCCGGCGGGAACTGCTCGCGTTCGATCTGTTGTTCGAGCACGTACATCAGGTGCACCGGGTTGGCCGCAACTTCGGTGGAATCGAAGTTGAACACGCGCGAGAGAATCTTGAACGCAAAGCGGGTCGATACCCCGTTCATGCCTTCGTCTACACCCGCAAAATCGCGGTACTCCTGGAAGGATTTCGCCTTTGGATCGGTGTCTTTCAGGTTCTCGCCGTCATAGACCTGCATCTTCGAAAAGAGGCTGGAATTCTCCGGTTCATGAAGACGCGTCAGCACCGCCATTTGCGCCATCATCTTCAGCGTGCCAGGTGCGCACACTGCGTTCGTCAACGAAGAATTACGCAGCAGCTTCTCGTAGATCTTCATCTCTTCGCCATAGCGCAGGCAATACGGCACCTTTACCACGAAGATACGATCGAGCAGTGCTTCGTTGTTCTTGTTGTTGCGGAACGTCTTCCATTCGGACTCGTTCGAGTGAGCCAGCACCACGCCGTCGAACGGGATCGCGCCGAAACCTTCCGTACCCTTGAAGTTGCCTTCCTGAGTGGCGGTCAGGAGCGGATGCAGGACCTTGATTGGCGCCTTGAACATTTCGACGAATTCGAGCAAGCCCTGGTTCGCGAGACACAATCCACCGGAGTAGCTGTAGGCGTCGGCATCATCCTGTGAAAAGGTTTCGAGCTTGCGGATGTCGACCTTGCCGACCAGTGACGAGATGTCCTGATTGTTTTCGTCGCCCGGTTCGGTCTTGGCGATACCAATCTGGCGAAGGATGGAAGGATAGCGGCGAACGATGCGGAACTTGCGGATGTCGCCATTGAATTCATGAAGGCGTTTTACGGCCCACGGGCTCAGGATGTTCTTGAGGTAGCGGCGCGGAATGCCGTATTGCTCTTCGAGAATGGGACCGTCTTCGTCGTAGTCGAACAAGCCAAGAGGTGACTCGTTGACGGGCGAACCCTTGATTGAGTAGAAAGGAACACGCTCGGCCAGTTGCTTCAGACGTTCGGCAATGGATGACTTGCCGCCGCCTACCGGACCCAGCAAATACAGGATCTGCTTCTTCTCTTCCAGCCCTTGAGCTGCATGCCGGAAGTACGACACCACCTGCTCGATCACTTCCTCCATTCCGTAGAACTCACGGAATGCCGGATACACCTTGATCACCTTGTTTGCAAACACACGCGATAAACGCGGGTCCGTGCGCGTGTCGACTGACTCCGGTTCCCCGATAGCCGCCAACATCCGTTCGCCCGCTGTTGCATACGTTGCAGGATCGTCTTTGCAGAGCGCGAGATACTCTTCGAGCGAGAATTCCTCCTCGCGGGTTTTTTCGAAGCGGGTCGCGAAACTGCTGTAGATATCCATGCTACCTCCTCGCCGAAGTCAGAAAGCAATGTGTGCGCGGCGCGCCTAATCAGAACAACATCGCTTCAGTTCATCCTAAACCTATTCGAATTTTTTTTCATGCAAATGCGTTGCTGATTTGCTTCGAAGTATTCCTAGCTTGGTGGAATATTTTCGTTCACCTACAATCATCATCCCGACTCGCGAAACGTCTTCGGCAATAGCTGCACAGCCTTGCTGTACAAGCCCTGGACTCATGCGCACGCTGGCAGCCGAAGCACCCGGCTGCTGCTGCCGCAGATAAGTCGCGCGCCGCGTTTGTGCAGCGTGCTTATGCCCCATGTTATCCATCGCTTATCTACCGGTCATCCACAGACTCATCCACATGTTATCCACCGCGATGAAGCATGTGTGACGCATCGACTGCCTTGCTCCATGCGTACATACGCACAACCAAGCCCAAACGATGCAGACGCAATGTTCTTTTTGGTCTTTCTTACACAACGAGTCGCAATGGCATCGGTTGACCTCCGTTACCCGGCTTTTTGGCGTTGCATGTGTGCTTGTTCATTCAATACCCGATATGCGCAAAGGGATTTGCGGAATAAAAAAGGCACTCATTCGAGTGCCTTGATTTAGTGCTGTTTCTACAACGCCATAGCATTGGCGCTCAGCGTTACAAACTTGTTAGAGCTTCGTTCATGCGCGCTTTGGCCGCATGCGTCATGCCTATTCGAGCGTCAATTCAATATCCCCGATCCGGTCAATCCGTCCACTTACTACACCTGGCCCTTCAATGCGGCGTGCGCCCGTGTACGAACCCGTCGTGACGGTCCAGAAAGGCTGCACAGTATGTCCGTTCGTGCTGCAATGATTGACGAACCACACCAGCAGTTCACGTGGATCACCAGCGGGGTTGCCTGCGGTCGGCGGAACGATCGAGACACCGTCGACGGTCAGTTCGAGTTGTGGCGACAAGAAGTCGAAGCCCGGTGAGATCACTTCGTACGGCTCCATCTTGCCCACGATCAGTGCACCGTTGTTCTGCGAATCGGCTAGTTGCGCAAGCGGCGCAAGGTTCGGCCATTGGGCGAAACGGCTATCGACGACTTCGAGCGCCACCGCCATGCCGCCCAGCGCCGCAAATACTTCGCTGCGGCTGTAAGCTTCCGCGCGCGCCGGAAGTGCATGAGAAAAACGAAATGCCACTTCCATTTCGATCAAAACGCGAAAGAAAGACGCATGCGCAATACGCGCCGGTGATGTGTGGACGAGCTCCGCATCGATAGGCGCCGTGTTCGCCTGCGCGCCGGGCGAGCGTGCGCCGACTTTCCACGCGCCGATCCGGGCGCCTGTGAGCGACAGGACTTCATGCTGGATGGCGTAAGCCGCGTTGGCATCGGCGGGAATATCTGCCGACTCGAGGTCCTCGATCAGCGTTCGCTGCCGGCGGGCCTGCACGAGTTGCGCGGCGAGAGTGGATTCGGTCATGGCATGTCCTGAAATAGTTATCGGATGCAGCGCACAGTGTACGGGGAAGTTGGCAACGGCCGCGAATCGGATGCGCGCCCTTCGAATACTGCTGTGAAACCCGCTGTGATAACCATTCCACACGATCGTTTAATACATCGCCCGGAGATACGCGCGAACGTTTTCCTGAGGCCAAACGAAAACGCGCCGCGAAAACTCGCGGCGCGTTGAAAGCCCTGCATTCAACTCGACATCAGAACGTTTCCCAGTCGCCGCCCGCCGTCGCCAGTGGTCGCGCGGCAGCCGCTACAGGCTTGGCCGGAGCAACGCCTTTGGCCTTGAGTGCAACGGCAGGCCGGAACTTCGCCGCGCCCGGTGACGACACAGTACGAGGAGCCGTCCGAGCCGCGCCTACGACCACTGATCCGTCGTCGTTGAGATGGAAGACAGCCACGGCTTCGCGCAGTTTCCCGGCCTGGTCCTCCAGTGACTGTGCGGCCGCGGCCGCTTCTTCCACGAGCGCCGCATTCTGCTGCGTCACTTCGTCCATTTGCGTGACGGCGCGCGCAACCTGCTCGATCCCGCTGCTCTGCTCCTCCGACGCTGCTGCAATCTCGCCCATGATGTCGGTTACGCGCTGCACGGCGCCGATGATCTCGGCCATGGTGCGGCCGGCTTCATCGACCAGTGAGGTGCCCGACTGGACGCGTTCGACAGAGGTATCGATAAGACCCTTGATCTCCTTCGCCGCCGCCGATGACCGTTGCGCGAGGCTGCGCACCTCGCCTGCCACGACCGCAAAACCGCGTCCTTCTTCGCCTGCGCGCGCCGCTTCGACCGCCGCGTTGAGCGCGAGAATATTCGTCTGGAAGGCGATTCCTTCGATGATCGTGATGATGTCTGCGATCTTGGCGGAGCTCTGGTTGATGTCGCCCATCGTGCCGACGACTTGTGCGACCACGCGGCTGCCCTTGTTTGCAATTTCCGATGCGTTGGCCGCAAGGGAGCTGGCCTGGCGAGCGTTATCGGCGTTCTGTTTCACCGTGCCGGTCAGTTCGTCCATGCTCGACGCAGTTTCCTGCAACGCCGACGCCTGTTCCTCGGTACGCGACGACAAATCGATGTTGCCCGCCGCGATCTGCTTGGTCGCCGACGCAATGGATTCGCTGCCCGAGCGCACGCTGCGAACCGTTGCAACGAGGCTCGTCTGCATGCGCGCAAGGCCTTGCATCAGCAGTCCCATTTCATCGCGCGATGCAACGTTGACCTGGCGGCGCAGGTCGCCGGCGGCAATCGCGTCGAAGTGTTCGATCGCCTCGTCGAGCGGCCGGCCGATGGCGCGGCGCAGTGCAAACCACGAGAACGCGGCTGCGGCGAGTCCGATCACGATCGCAGTCAGGCTCAGCGTTTCAAAAGTCGACGCAGCGCCCTGGGCCGCGTCGTAACCCTGGCGGGCGGCATCGAACTGGAACTTGCGCAGCGCGTCATTGGCGCCCGAGAGTTCGTTGTAGGTTGCCTGCATCGCCTTGGCTGATTCCACGATGCGCGCCTGGTCGTTGGCTCTCACCGCGTCATACCCGCCATCGATCAGCTTCTGAAGCGCGAGGCGTTTTGTATTCGATGCCTCCGCAAGCTGCTTTTCGTGATCGTTGAACACGGGAAGTTCGGTATATTTTTTCCAGAAACCATCAGCTTTAGAGCGCATCATCGCACCGCGTTCAATGGTCGGTGCTGCTTCCGGCGTACCGGCGAGGAAAGCCGCGCGATCGAACACCAGGCGTTCGCGGGCGGTATAGAGTTCTGCGTTGCTCACGGCATTCGCGCTTGGCATCTGATTTTCGAACGTGTCGCGATACGCGTGGTTCGACTGCGTCATGCCGTAAAGGCCCAGGCCGCCGATCGCCACCAGCAAGAGGCCGAGAAAAGCCATCGTGAGGCCGAGCCGGGCCTTGATCGTGAAACTCATGTTCATGATTTTCCTTGAACCGCGTGTGTGAAATGATCGGCGGCAGTATCCAGCCCATCGTTCTTCACGACGAGGCCGAATGCGCCTGCTTGGTCAGATTTACGGCCTGTAAGCCACGCACTTTAGGGAAAAATTGAAATGATGTTTCGTCAGAGGATTAACCCTTAGCAATTTTCTGCGCCAGGACGCGGATAAACCCTGAAAAGTTCATGTTTAGTAAGTCGTTAAAACGGACGCTGCGCTCGTCGGCGGTCATGCATGAATGAGATGTGTAATGAAGCGCAATTTAGCAGGGTCGGGGCGAACTGGGAGAAGCGTGGCTGGCAGCCAGCGTTTTGGAGAGAAACAGAGAGCCGCGTTGAGACACTCGTTGTGCCCAACGCGGATTTCAAACGGGCGGCGTTCGACCTAAGCGCGAAGCAGCGCCAACCGACCCATCAAGCCTGTTGCGGCACGACCCCGGTCGATTCCCGCAGGATCATATGCGGCGTGACCACGCGCCGGCGTGTGCTCGCCGGCACCTTCCCCGCGATCCGGTCAATCAGCGTCTGAGCCGCCAGCTCGCCCAGTTCCCGCACCGATTGCCCAACCGTCGACAAAGCCGGATACGTGTACCGGCTCAATTCGATATCGTCGAAACCGATGATCGAGCAGTCCTTCGGCACGTTGATTCCCCGCTCCGCCGCCGCCCGCAACGCGCCCACGCCCATCATGTCGTTGCACGCGAAAATGCCGGTTGGCTTTAACGTATCGAAGAGTTGCGACGCCGCTTCATAACCGCCTGTCGCCGAGAACGCGCCCTGCTGGATTGCATTCGGCTCGATCTCGATACCGCGCTCGGCCATCGCCCGGATGAAGCCGTGGACGCGCATTGCGCTCACCGCGGTGCCAATCGGTCCGGTGATGCAGGCAACATGCGAATGTCCGAGTTGCAGCAAGTGGCGCGTGGCGAGATACCCGCCTTTTTCGTGATCGATCTGCACCAGATCGGCCGATACCCCTTCAATATTCCGGTCCAGGATCACGAGCGGTTCGCGTGCGCCGGCAAGACTTTGCGCGAGCACCGCATCTTCTCCCGCCGATGCAATCACGAGCCCGTCGATGCGCTTTTCCTGCAGCACACGAAGGTAGCTTCGCTGCTTGGCGGGGTCGTCGTCGGAATTGCAGAAGAACATGCAATAGCCGTTCTTCGCGCACCCATCTTCCACGCCACGCGCGAGTTCCGCGAAATACGGATTGGTCGCATTCGGCACCAGCAAGCCGATGGTGAGCGTATTGCGCGCCTTGAGCGAACGCGCCACCGCCGACGGCACATAGTCCAGTTCCCGGATTGCTCGTTCTACTTTGACCCGCACTTCAGCCGATACAGGCCGCGAGTTGTTCACCACATGAGACACGGTTGTGAACGAAACGCCCGCAATGGCTGCTACATCTTTGATCGTCGCCATACTTGGTCCTTCTCTCTGACTTTTGGTCTTGCTTTTGCTCTTATAGTTGGCACTCGCAACGCTTGCCTTTCGGCAGTCCGCCCGGCAGCACCCGTTCCACGCTGGTTCGCGGCCCCGACTCAAGTTCATCAGCCTCAAGGCCGTCAGCCGGCGTGCATCCCCGTGCCGGCTTCAAGCTCGCTACGTCCGCAGTCCGAGCTGCGTGTGTCCTCTTTGTTACCTCGCTGCTTCTCGCGAATAAGCAGCGTGTAACGTAACGCGTCGTTCTTCTGACCACTGAACGGTTTCCATTCCGCCCGAAGCGTCTCAACAAAGCACCCGCTGTGCCAGGCAGCGCGGGACCCGGTTCATCGTTGCACTTCCCCCGTCTCCGCCGGCGGCGCCTTTGCGTCCGGCACGATGGGATCTTGCAAGATCTCATCGCGTTTCGCGTAGCCCGCGAACGCCGCTGCGAGCAGCATGTCCTGCGTCCAGTCATCGCGAGCGAAGATCCCGGTCATACGCCCCGCCGACATCACGCCGATACGATCGCAAATCAGCATCAACTCGCGCAGATCACTCGATACCACCACAAGCGCACGCCCTTCGAGCGCGAGCGCGCCCATCAGCGCATAGATGTCGAACTTGGCGCCGACGTCGATGCCGCGCGTGGGTTCATCGAAGAGCAGCACCGTGGAATCACGCGCGAGCCAGCGGCCGATCACGACCTTCTGCTGATTGCCGCCCGACAACTCGGAGACCGGCTGCGACGGACCCGCCGCACGAATATGCATGGCGTCGATCTGCGTCTGGGCAAGCGCGGCTTCGCGCCGGCCATCGACAAAACCCTTGTTCGATACCGCCCCGATGTTCCCCAGCGAAATATTCGCGGCGATCGGCTGCGGCAACAGCAAACCTTCGCCTTTCCGATCCTCCGTGATGAGCGCGATGCCGTTCTTCACCGCATCAGCCGGCGATGCAATCTTCACCGGCGTGAGCGCTCCGCCTTGATGCGCCACTGATACAACGCCGCCATCGGCCTTGTCCGCGCCGTAGATCAGCCGCATCAGCTCGGTGCGGCCCGCGCCGATCAGCCCGCTGATGCCGAAAATCTCCCCGGCCTTGACTTCGAAGGACACGTCGCGAACCACGTCGGCGCGGCGCATGCCTTCGACTTTCAGCGCAACATCGGCAATTCGCCGTTCGCCCAGATCAATCCGTTCGCCAATGTCACGTCCCACCATCAGCGTGACAAGCCGGTCGCTCGTCAGGTTCGCCATGGCGTCGATATGGACCAGCTTGCCGTCGCGCAATACCGCCGCGCGCCCCGCAATCCTGCGTAACTCTTCCAGCCGGTGCGAGATGTACACCAGCGCCACGCCCCGCTCCTTCAGCCGCTCGACCTGCTCAAAGAGCAGATCCACTTCACGCGCGGTCAGCATGGCCGTAGGTTCGTCGAGAATCAGCACGCGGCAATCGCCAATCAGATTCCGCGCGATCTCGACCATCTGCTGATGCCCGATGCCCAGTTCGCCCACGAGCGTATCGGGATCGATCGCGTCCAGTCCGACCTGGCGCATTGCGTGGTGCGCATCCTCGCGCAGCGCCGCCCGGTCGATCCAGCCGAATTTCAGGCCTTTGCGCTGGGGCAGACGGTTGAGGAACAGGTTTTCCGCCACCGATAAAGTCGGCAGAAGGTTCAGCTCCTGCATCACCATACGCACGCCCAGCGCTTCGGCATCCTTGCGACTCGCGGGCGCGTAAGGCTCGCCGCCAAGCGTCATGGAACCAGCAGTCGGATCGACCAGTCCGCCGACGATCTTGGACAACGTACTCTTGCCCGCGCCGTTCTCGCCGGTCAGCGCCAGCACTTCGCCCGCGCGCAAGTCCAGCGTGACGCCCGCCAGCACCGGCTCCGCATAGGTCTTGCCAACGCCGCTCACCGTTAAAACCGGAGCGGTTTCCATAATGTTGTCCATCGCCTTCCCGCTGCTGCGGACCGGACGCTGTCACGCAAGGCACGCCGCAATCGTTTGCAGGCAAGCCCTTCTGACAAGCCGTCTCCGGTCCTTCGCGTCAGTAAAAACCACGCTGAACATCGCCTGGCCAGTCATCTCCATGGTGCATCGACGACCCGGCCGTTGCTTCAATTATCGGCAGCGATGCCCGGTTCTTGAGATTTTAGACAGATTTCGACAGACGAATCCCATTTTCCATGCAGATACTTACTACTTTTTGGTAACGAGATCCACCGGCGTTTCCACCACCCCGGACAATTCCGACTGTTTCTTGTGCTCGGCAATTGCTTTTAGCGCGGTATCGATGCCAAAAACTGCCTGTTTTGCAGCGTATTGATCGGCCGTGGCGAGCACGCGGCCATCGGCGAGCATCGGCTTGATGGCGTTGATGTTGTCATAACCCACGACCTGCACCTTGCCTGCCTTGCCCGCTGCGCGAACTGCAGACACGGCGCCAATCGCCATGTTGTCGTTGCCGCACAGCAGCGCCTTCACATTCGGGTTCGCGTTCAGGATTTGCGATGCCACCGCGTTGCCCTTGTCGATTTCCCAGTCGCCTGACTGCAGCGCCACGACCTTCACACCCGCAGCTTGCATGGCTTGCTTGAAACCCGCCGTGCGCTGCTGCGCATTTGTCGTCGTCGAGACACCTTCGATGATGCCGACTTCATCGCCGGACTTGAGCTTCTGCTTCGCCAGATACTCGCCAACCTGACGCGCGCCCTTGGCATTGTCCGGACCCACGAACGGCACGTTCAGGTCCTTGGACTTGAGCACGTCGGAATCGAGCTTGTTGTCGATGTTCACCACGATGATCCCGGCATCGACCGCTTTCTTGATCACCGGTACCAGCGCTTTCGAATCCGCCGGCGCGATCACGAGCGCATCGACCTTCGACACGATCATCTGCTCGACAATGCGGATCTGGTTGGCGGTATCGGTTTCGTCCTTGATGCCGTTCGTGATCAGGTCGAACTGGCTCGGATTATGTTTCTGGTAATCCTTGGCGCCGGTTTCCATGGTCAGGAAAAACTCGTTTGCAAGCGACTTCATCACGAGCGCGACCTTGGGCTTGTGCGCGGTCTGAGCGGCGGCACCGGTCGAATACATCGACATAGGCAGCGCAGCGCATGCGCCAAGCGACAGCGCGATGGAAAGAAAGCGGCGGCGCAGCGCTGGTTTTGCGGTTTTGTCATGTGAGTTCATGCAACGAATCTCCTGGATTGTTCGAGTTGTCGGATGTCGGGTAGGACGGCGTTGAACCTATGACACGTAGAACCTGTAGAACGGCTCAACCGGCTGTTTGGCCGACAGCCGCGCGCCCCAAGCGTGGATGTTTCACCGGCATGCCGCAATTGCTGTTGCCCCTGATTTCAGCACACCCGCTCATTGACCCAGATCCACATGACGCAGCCATCACAGTTCATCGACGGACTGGCCTTCCACCTGCTTGTCGATGATCTTGCGCGCATAGTCGATCCCGGCCCGTGTTGCTTCGATAGGACTTTCGAACGGTTCCTGGTCCGGCACGCCGAACATCTCCGATCTGCCGCTCTCGCCCGCCGAGCTGCGCGAAATGGTCACGACGATATCGAAATGGCGCGGGCCGTCGTCGGGCTCGTCGCGTTCCTTCGCGCGCCGCAACGCCTGGACGCTGATTTCAAAACCTTTGTAGTGATCTGACAAGGGGCTGGTCATGCGCGACTCCTTCAACGGTTGGAACAAGCGGGTCTGCAACATTTCGAAAACCGCAATGTGGCGACGCTGCAACGCGGCATGGCGTGCGGACAGCCAGAGGCAAGCACCGGCGAAATTGTAAGCCTGCAACAGTCGATTGCCGTCATCGTGAAGCACAAGCTTACAACCTTGATCGTGGTACAGCGATGACCGTTCTTCCGCTTCCATGCGCCGACGCGCGAGCGCAGGTTTTCATGCTGTATCGGTACGAAACCGTACGGCATTTGTAGGGCTTTTTGCCATAATGAGGCGCCGAAGCATATATGTCGTTCGGCGAACGCCAGTCCTGGATTTCGACCGGCGTCACCTTGCAGCACGTCATCCATCCAAAGAGGGAGCATCGCCATGAAGATCCGGGCAACCATGACAGCGTTGGCACTGGGCGTAGCGTTAAGCGGGAGCTTCGCTGCAACGCCAGCGTTCGCGCAGAACAGCCAGCAGTCGAAAATGAGTACTTGCAACACGCAAGCCGCCGGCAAGAAAGGCGACGACCGCAAGGCTTATATGAAGGACTGCCTTTCATCGGCGCCAGTTGCTGCAGCTGCACCCATGACCCAGCAGCAAAAAATGACGGCATGCAACAAGACTGCTACCGGCAAGAAAGGCGATGAGCGAAAGGCGTTCATGAAAGACTGCCTGAGCAACAAGGGATAAGCCGCAGCGAGGTGACGCGGGTCGTTACCGCGCAAGCCGCGCGCCTTCGGGCCCGCGGCTTTTTTATCGATCGACCGACTAAAACCCCCCGCGGCAGAACGTCACAAAGCATCGCGAGGCGTGGCAAAGGGTCGCAAAGCCGGGAAAACCCGCACCCGCTCTTATTGCAGCGCACCTACGGTCATGCTACGCGCCACGCGGTTTATCTCATAAGATGACGCGGAGGCGGCCCTGCCCTGAGACACAAATACGACATTCAAGCGCTGTGGGTCCGCCAGTCTTGCCGGTTTGCAGCACTGCAACGGACGGAGGCCCGAGGATGGTGTGGCGATATAAAAACCGCTGGTTCAGGCGGTGGCTGGTGCTGATCGTCTTCTGGGCGGTCCCGGTGATGATCGTGGCAGCAAATGAAATCCGCGAGCAACTCGCTTATGACTCCGCGGACCTGTCACACACGCTTTCAACCTGGTCGTTCACCGATACCCAACGCGCGCAGCCCGCAGCTCAACGCTGCCACGGTCCGATCGATGAAGCGCGAAGCGCCGGATGTCCTCAAGACATGCTGGCTGCGAAAACCGCTTTGGACCAGCAGGCCATCGCCCAATACGCGACACGCAAAGGCGTGCTGTTCGGCTATCTCTGGACTGCCTTCATTGGATACTGGGTGGTCCCGGCCATCACGCTTTTCGTACTCGGCGCGATCATCGGTGTGATTCGTCGATCACTGCGTCATCCGATGAAGCAAAACGACGTTCAATCCACGCACGAACCCGCTCACAAAACCACGCACGTCGCCAAACCATGAGACTGCGCATTTGCGTTGTGACAACAAATTCGCTTCTTTTTGACCAAATCATCCCATCTTTCAAACTTATTTTTACGGGTAAGTTTGACCGTAATTCCCCGTTCCTGGTTGAGGTGGCCCGTATTTTGCGCAGTGCAGATCTGCTGGACGGGAGCACAAAATGTTTCACACAAACAAGCGGGTTCTCGCTCGGCCAAGCGGCGGGCCGCTCCAGGTCAAAATTACCTCACCGGATCGTACTATCGTGCTCAAGCCCAAGCGGGGCAAGGCTTTGCGCGATCAGCGAAGGTGTTGTTAAACGACCTGCTGTGTTATAAATCGCCCTGCTGGAACACTCGTTAGATGGGGTTTCCCAAAAAACCACGATGGAGAAAACGATGCAAAGACGAAACTTCATGATCAAATCGACCGCCGCACTTGCAATGGGCGGCTTCGCGCTGGCCGGTTGCACGACGACGTCGAACCAGGGCGCACAAAAGACGGCAGGCGACGCGGACGCACGCCGTTCCATTGACTCGGATATCGATGCGACCATGCAGCGCCTGTACGTTACGGCCAAAGGCTCACGCGAACTCGTGGGCAAGGCGCGCGGCGTGCTGGTGTTCCCGTCGGTAATCCAGGCGGGCTTCATCGTGGGCGCGCAGTACGGCAAGGGCGCGCTGCGAGTGGGCGGCAGCTCGGTCGGCTATTACAGCACGACCTCGGGTTCCATCGGCTTGCAGGCTGGTGCGCAATCCAAGTCGATCATCTTCCTGTTCATGACGCAGGACGCACTCGACAAATTCCGCAATACCGACGGCTGGTCGGTGGGCGGCGATGCATCCGTCGCACTGGTCAAGATGGGCGCAAACGGCAACATCGATTCGACGACAGCAACCGCGCCGGTCGAAGTGTTCGTGCTGACGAACGCCGGCCTGATGGCCAATCTGTCACTGGAAGGCACGAAGGTCTCGCGTCTGTCCATCTGAGGTTTCCAAGCCTGTCTTGTTGACTTGATGCCGCAAAAAAACCGCCGCGCAGCCCGACCCTAAAGGTCGTACTGCGCGGCGGTTTTGTCTTGCGTGGTCCTTTAGCTCGTGGCGCTGTCGATCAGCTTGAGCCGTGAACGCTTCTGCGCCCTCACAACGGCCTGATAAGCATCCACGTACTGTTGCGCCATGCGGTGCGACGTGAAGCGCTCCTCGAAGCATTTACGCACGCCTGCGCGGGAGATGGTGTGCAGCCGGTTCACGGCGGCAACCGCGCCAATCTCGTCCTCGACAATAAACCCCGACACGCCCTCGTCCACCACTTCCGGCACTGCGCCGCGGTTGAACGCGATCACCGGCGTGCCGCACGCCATGGCTTCGATCATCACGAGGCCAAACGGCTCGGGCCAGTCGATCGGGAACAGCAGCGCGTGGGCGCCGGAGAGAAAATCGGCTTTCTGATGGTCATCGATTTCACCGATGAACTCCACATACGGCAGCTTCATCAAAGGCGCAATTTCGCGCTCGAAATACTCGCGATCGGCCGAGTCCACCTTCGCCGCGATCTTTATCTTCATGCCGCAACGTCCGGCTATACGAATGGCGGTATCCACGCGTTTTTCCGGCGATATGCGCCCGAGGAAGGCCAGATAGGTCTGTTCGACCGGCTGCGGCATGTATCGCTTTTCGGGCAGCCCGTGATACACGGTTGACAACCACTTCGCCTGCGGCAATGGATGGCGCTGCGAATCCGAGATCGAGATGACCGGCGCGGTGTTGAAGGTGTTGAAAATCGGCTGCTGCTCCGGCAAGTCGAGCCGGCCATGCAGCGTGGTGACGAACGGCGTGTCCTGCCGCTTGAAGAGCGAGAACGAGTAGTAATCCATGTGGAAATGCAGGACGTCGAAGTCGTCGGCGCGGCGGCGAACCATTTCCATCAGCAGCATATGTGGCGCAATCCGGTCCCGGATAGCCGGGTCGAGCCGCAACGCGCGTGGCCAGACGGCTTCGAGCTTGGCCTTGGTCTCGGAGTCGCCCGAAGCGAACAGCGTGACATCGTGCCCAAGCTCGACCAGCGCCTCGGTGATGTACGACACGACCCGCTCGGTTCCCCCATACAGCTTGGGCGGCACCGACTCGGTCAGGGGTGCTATTTGTGCAATTCTCATTGTTCTCGTCTCCACTCGGTCTTACGTCGCCGTGATCTTTAGCCGGTGCAATGCCGGATAAGCACGGTCGCCGGTCGTCACGCGCGAGCATTCCTCTCGTAATGACGACACCCGCATTATTGGCCGTGAATGCGCCGGCGTTTGCAAAACTTTCACTTTCATGACGCTGTTACAGTCACGAAACACACGTTTTGCAACGTTACATCGGCGTTTTTGGACCGTTTCTTGAGTGGTGAGAACGTTTTTTTGATTACCGCTTATTTCGTCTTCGACGACGGTTTGCCCTTTGGGACACCGCGAAGGTCGGCGAGAAACGAGTCGCGCCACACGCCGAGATCGTACTTGCGCAGCATTTTCATGTTCGTCTCATAGCGCTCGCGACGCTCGGCAAGCGGCATGGATAACGCGCGCCCGATCGCTTCGCTCATGCCGACGATATCGTGGGGATTGACCATGATAGCGCCCGTCATTTCGTCGGCGGCGCCGGCGAACTGGGACAAGACGAGCACACCGGGATCGTCCGGATTTTGCGCCGCAACGTATTCCTTCGCGACGAGGTTCATGCCGTCGCGCAACGGCGTGACCAGTCCGATCTGCGATTCGCGGAACAGCGACATCAGCTTCCACCGGTCATACCGCTGGTTCATGTAGCGGATCGGCGTGTAGTCGAGACCGGAGTAGCGGCCATTGATGCGCCCGGCCTCATACTCGAGGTTATGGCGGATTTGCTGGTACGTATCGACGTCGGAGCGTGTTGGCGGCGCAATCTGCACGAGCGTGACATTGCCGCGCCATTCCGGCGATTTCTCGAGGAAATGCTCGAAAGCCTTGAAGCGCTCGACCAGCCCTTTTGAATAATCCAGCCGGTCCACGCTCATGATGAGCTTGCGTCCTTCAAGACTCTGCTTCAGATCCATCACATCCTGACGTGCTTCGCCACGCGTGGCTTGCTCGGCGATCTCATCGGGGAAAATGCCGATCCGGTACACGCCCGTTTTCAGCTTTCGGCCAAAGGCTTCCACCTGACCGTCGGCGCTTGCCGTGCCATGCGCGTGACGCACGATGTAGTCATGAAACGCAGCCTGATCGCCGGGGGTCTGGAAACCCACCACGTCGTAGCAGCATAGTGACTTGACCAGTTCCTCGTGCGGCGGAATGTTGAGCAGGATCTGCGGCGACGGAAACGGGATATGCAGGAAAAAACCCATCCGGTTGGTGACGCCTTCAGAGCGCAGCGCTTCGCCGAACGGGATCAGATGGTAGTCGTGGACCCAGATGACATCGTCGGGCTGCAGCAGCTTGATCGCACGGTGCGCCAGCCACGAGTTCACCCTTCTGTATCCGGCGTATTCGTCGCGGTCGTAGACAGCCAGATCGTTTCGATAATGGAAGACCGGCCAGAGCGTCGCGTTCGAAAAACCGCGGTAATACTGGTCGTAATCCTTTTTCGGCAAGCCGACAGTCGCGAATGTGACTGCGCCATCCTGTTCGAGCTTCGGGCCCTGGTTCGCGACCGTGTCGCTCACCACGTCGCCGCTCCAGCCGAACCACACGCCGCCACTGTCCTTCAGCGCGCCGAATACACCCACGGCGAGGCCGCCGGCGGAGCCTTTGGTTTCTGTTGGTGAAGCAACTCGGTTCGATACAACGACTAGACGGCTCATTCCTGGAATTCCTTTCGTGGTTCGTGACGTCCGGGTTTTCGGGTCCATCCCGAAATAGTAGTGAGTTTGGCCCCGGACGGCGGCCTCAGTTCAAACTTTGTCCGGAACTTGAAGTCGGATGCGGCGTTCAGCGCCGCTCGCCCGCGCTGGCAGGCTCGGGCGCTGTCGATGCCGCCGAATGCGCCGTCGGATCCGGGCCATGCCGCTCTCCGCGGCTAGCCACCGGATCGGCTTCCGTATTGGCCGTTCCGCGTACTGGCGGCCGGATCGCGCTGCTTGCCTGCGTCCGGTCGAGCGGCGCGACGAAATCGACATGCTCGCCCTCCGGCGCCAAATCCGCCCGCGTGCGCGGCAGGAACTGCGGGAACTCGGCTTGGGCAAAGTTCAGCAGACCTTCGCGCACGCGGCATCGAAGGTCGAAGTTCAGGCCGGAATCGAAGGAACTGACGAGCACGCGAATCTGCATCGACTTTTCGGTGGCGTCGGTTACCTGAAGTACCTGCACGCGGCCATCCCATTCCGGCGCATGCTCGAGGATGCGTTCGAGCTCTTCGCGCAATGGCGCCATCGGCATGCGGTAATCGACGTAGAAAAACACCGTCCCGATGATCTGCGAACTATTGCGCGTCCAGTTGGTAAAAGGGTTCTCGATGAACCATTGCAGCGGCACGATCATGCGGCGCTGGTCCCAGATCCTGATGGATACGTAGGTGCCCGTGATTTCCTCGACGCGGCCCCATTCGCCCTGGATCACGACGACGTCGTCGAGCCGGATGGGCTGCGACAACGCGATCTGCAAGCCGGCAATCAGGTTGCCGAGCACGGGCCGCGCGGCAATACCGGCGACCAGCCCCGCCACGCCCGCCGACGCCAGCAAGCTCGCGCCGATCTGCCGCACGGCCGGAAACGTCATCAACGCGCCACCAAACCCAATGATTACGATGACCACCATCACGGAGCGCGCCAGCACGCGTGCCTGCGTGTGTATCCGGCGGGCCTGCAGATTATCCTTGGAGTCGAGCGGATGGGCCTGAACCAGCGCTTCGGCCACGGCGCCGACCGAACGCACGGCGAGCCACGTCAGCGCGACAATCAACGAAAGGGTCAGCAGGTCGCGCAACGCGGCGGCGAAGGGCAGCGAATCCGGCGCTTCGACCAGCACGAAGCCGAGCGCGAGGATGAAGAGGAGCGCGAGCGCGGGTTTATCGATGAAACGCAGGACCACGCTCATCAGCGGGTACGGCCGCGCGATGCGCACGAGAATCCGTGCGCCGATCCGATGTACGCCGATGGCAAAGAGGACCGCGAGCGCTGCTACGACAATGGCGCCGGGCCAGGTGTTGAGCGGCGCCGAAGCGATGCGCTCGAAGGTATCGAAATTGATCATCTTCGTCGTGGAATCAGCCTTGATAAGGTGGATACGACGGGATTTGCAAAAGGCCGGTTACATGACCGGCGTATTGCAGTGCAGCAAATGCTGTGCCCGGCTGATCAGGCGGCGGGCATCAGAGGGGCGCACAGCCAAGGAACGCTTACTTTTCCGCCTTGCACGGAAAGGCTTTACCCAGCCCCAGGGAAACCATGGTCGTCGCGTTGAAAGTGCCTTGGGCGGGATTCTCGGCGATAAATTTGCGCACCGCGTCAGTCAGCTCTTGCGGTTTTACATCGACGGGAAGGCAAAAATACTGGCCTACCTGCGGACCGGAAGTGCCGCCGATTGCTTCGATCGTGTTGTAGATGCCGTCAGCGGCACCTTCTATGTAAGCCGCGCATGCGCTGCGCGAAGCGGTGTCCGTCTTGGTACAAAGCATGTTCAGATCGTTGCCGGTGAACGCTGCCGCGCTGAGCGGAAACGCAAGCACCCCGGCCATGACTAAAACCCGCAGCATGATGATCCTTTTTTATGATTGGCGGTCGCCGGGTGTGGCCCTCCCTGCGCCTTGCAGCGCCTTTTGGCTCGATCCCGGCTTGTTTGGACTATTTCTTATAATGACGCTTTGCGGAGCGCGAAACCGGTTTGATTTTCCGGCCTCGCTTCGCGAGTGCGTCATTTTGCACTGTTTGTACCGGTTTGCGGGGTTCCGGATGCGCCCGCGGCGCCCGCCGCCTGCATGGACGCCAGCCGCGCCGCCAGGCCTTCCGCCACGTCCTTCTCGTGATACTGCTTCGCGAAGTCCACCGCAGTCAGGCCGATCTGGTTCTTCACGCGCAAGTCGGCGCCTTCATCGAGCAGCAGTTTCACCGTGGACAGGTGGCCGCCGCGCGCCGCCATCATCAGTGGCGTGGTGCCGTTGGGTGACCCCGAATCGATGTACGCCGAATGGTCGAGCAGTACCTTGACCACATCGTCATTGCCGTTGGTCGCGGCGTAGTGCAACGGCGTCCAGCCCTTCTTGTTCACTTCCGCGTCCTTCGAGATCAGCATGTTCACCAAATCGAGGTCGTCGTTGAGCGCGGCCAGCATCATTGCGTTTTCGCCGGCGGGGTCGAGCTTCTCGAGATCGGTCTTCGGATTCTCGGCGAGCAGCTTGCCCACCTTGTCGGACTTTTCGCGTGCGGCGATCACGAGCAGCGGCGCGCCGGTGTTATCGACGAGATTCGGATCGATGCCTTGCGACAACAGCTTCTTGACGGCCGACACATCGTCGAATTTCACCGCCTTGATCATGGAATCCTCAGGCGCCGCGAAAACCGGTTGAGCAATGGCTGCGGCCGTCAGGACGATGCCCGTGACCAGCGAGCGCCACGTCTTGCTGCGCGCGGCCGTCTGGCGGTTGAAAGATGTCGAAAATGAATCCGTCGAAAGTTTGAGCATGTGTTCCTTGGGGATTACTGGCTGAATCTAATAGTTTTCGCGTCGAAGGCTTCCGCCGAGCCTAGTGTTCGACAGGCTCGGGAATCTTGAAGAGCTTGAAGAAATTGCGGGTCGTGGCCGCTGCCAGCGCGTCTTCCGGCATTTCACGCGCCTGCGCGATGAAACGTCCGACATAACTTACGTACGCAGGTTCATTCGACTTTCCACGATAAGGCACCGGCGCGAGATACGGCGAGTCCGTTTCGATCAGCAAACGCTCGAGCGGCACGCGTTGCGCGACGTCCTGCACGTCCTTCGCGCTCTTGAACGTGACGATGCCTGACAGCGAAATGTAAAAATCCTGCTCGAGCGCGGCTTGGGCGACGTGCCACGGCTCGCTGAAACAATGCATCACGCCGCCTGGCACGCTTGCACGCTCCTCGGCCATGATCCGCAACGTGTCCTCCCAAGAAGACCGTGTGTGGATGATCAGCGGTTTGCCCGTCTCGTGGGCGGCCCGGATATGCGTGCGAAAGCGTTCACGCTGCCATTCCATGTCGGCGATGCTGCGCCCTTCCAGACGGTAGTAATCCAGTCCTGTTTCGCCGATGGCGACCACTTTCGGATGCTGGGCCAGTTCCACGAGCTGCTGGACGCTCGGCTCCTGCGCATCTTCGTGATCCGGATGCACGCCCACCGATGCATAGATATGCTCGTTTTCTTCCGCGATCTTGAGCACCGAAGGCAGCGTTTCCAGATCCACCGATACACACAGCGCGTGCGTCACCTTCAGCTCGTGCATCTTGCTGAGGACTTCGGGCAGCCGGTCGGCGAGACCTTCGAAATTGATGTGGCAATGTGAATCGACGAACATGGTGGTTCCGTGGTGATTTCCGACAAGGCTTTGATTAGCCGGCGGATTGCGGGATCAGCCGGCGGCCGAGAATCACGAGATCGCGCTCTATGCCGTCCAGCACCGCGACACGCGGCAGCGTGCCCCAGACGTCGAACTGGAAGCGGCGGAACAGGCGCAGGCTCGGATCGTTATGGCCGAACACGAAACCCAGCAACGTATCGATACCCAGTTCCGGCGCGCGTGCCAATGCCGCGTCCAGCAACTGCGTTCCCAGGCCGCGTCCGCGCGTTTTCTCGTGCAGATAGATGCTGACTTCGGCCGTGCGCAAATAAGCCGGACGTCCGTAGAAATCGGAGAAGCTCAGCCACGCGACGATCGCGCCGTTTTCCTCCACGACCCAAAGCGGCCGGGCGTTCGGCCCGTGAGCATGGAACCAGGCGAGACGGCTTTCGACTGTCACCGGCTCCAGATCTGCCGTCACGAGCCGCGAGGGCACCGTGGAGTTGTAGATGGCCACGATGCCGGGAAGATCATCGAGAACCGCGTCGCGGAAATGGAGAGTCATGGTGCGTTTTGCTTTTGCGAATGAATGTTTACGGACGTGAATGGCAAGTCAGGCGGCGTTGAACACGTCGCGATAGCCCAGAAACAGCTCTTCAAAAACCAGCCGCGCGTTGAGCGGATGATTCTCCACCGCGCGCTGGCGCGTCACAGACTTTTGGTAGCGGGAAAACCTGTTCACATCGAGCTGCGCGGCGCAGCGTTCCAGCGCCTTCGATGCCGCCGGGAAATACCGCGGCCGCCGCGCCGTTTTCTGCGCCAGCACATCGTAGAGCCAGCGCTGCATCCAGCCGAGGACCATCGGAACGGGCAGTTTCTGCAGGTTCTCACCGCATGCAAACGCATCGCAGCCGGGACCCGCCGCCAACTGCGCCAGCGCGAAATCACGGAGGGCGCGGTTTTCGTCGTTGGCGAGCGCCAGCGTTGTCAGTGGCGCACCGCCTGCTTCCGCAAGCAGCGCCGCCGGTTGCTGAACGCCTTGCTGCGCGAGCCAGGCTACGGAAGGTTCGGCGGCCGGGAGGGTCATCGGCCATTGTCGGCATCGGCTGATGATCGTCGGCAACAACCGGTCGATACGCGCCGTCACCAGGATAAAGACAACGCCCGCCGGAGGCTCTTCCAACGTCTTGAGCAAAGCGTTCGCGGCAAACACGTTGATGGATTCGGCGGGGTAAATCATCACGACGCGCGCGCCGCCCCGGTGCGAGCCGAGGCTGAAGAAATTCGACAGGCCGAGCACCTGATCGATCTTGATCTCCTTGCTCGGCACCTTGGTTTTCTTGCCTTCATCGGCATCCGGCTTTTCGTCGCTGATCAGTTCGCCGGCGAGCGCTTCCGGAAGCACCGCCCGATAGTCAGGGTGATTGCCCTGGCTAAACCAGAGGCAAGCGACGCAATGACCGCACGGTTCCCGCGTCGCAGTCGGTGCTTCGCACAAAAGGCTCTGTGCGAGATGTTGCGCGAACTGCAATTTCCCGATGCCCGCGCGCCCATGCAGCAACAACGCATGCGGCCAGCTTGCGCGCAGTTGCTCAAGTTGAGCCCAGTCGTCGGTTTGCCACGGATAGATCATGAAAAGTCTTTTAAATCAGTAATTTAAGCTGCGTTGTTGTAAATTGCAATTGACTTCATTTCTTGAATAAATTCGTTTTGAAATCAGATGCTTGAAACGACTTCCTCAAGTTTTTTCTGAATATCTGCGACCGACCGTGTTGCATCGATCACCACGAACCGGCTTGGTGATTCCGCCGCCCGACGCAGATACTCGGCTCTCGTACGCGCAAAGAACGAATCGGACTCGCTCTCGAACTTGTCCGGCGCACGTACCGCGCCCCGGCGTTCGCTGGCCACATTCGTGGGGACATCGAACAGTACGGTCAGATCCGGTTGAAATCCGCCCTGCACCCAACGCTCCAGTGCTTCGAGCTTGTCGCGCGGCAGACCCCGGCCGCCGCCCTGATACGCAAAGGTGGCATCGGAAAATCGATCCGACAGCACCCAGTCGCCGCGTGCCAGCGCCGGCTCGATCACAAGCGCCAGATGCTCCCGGCGCGCAGCGAACATCAGCAGCGCCTCGGTTTCGAGGTCCATCGGCTGGTTGAGAAGCAATTCCCGCAGGCTTTCGCCGAGCGCCGTGCCGCCGGGTTCGCGCGTCATCACGACCGAGTGGCCGGCCGATGCGATCTTCGCTTCCAGACGTTCGCGGAACCACCCGAGGTGCGTTGTCTTACCCGCCCCGTCGATGCCTTCAAACGTGATGAATTTGCCGCGCACCATCATTGTCCCCGGATGTACTTGTCGACGGCCCGATTGTGGTCGCCGAGATTGTCTGAAAAGAAGCTGCTGCCGTCGCCGCGCGACACGAAATACAGCGCGCTGCTCGACGCAGGGTTGACCGTCGCTGCCAGCGCCGCGACGCCGGGCAAGGCGATCGGACCGGGCGGCAGGCCCATGCGCGTGTAGGTATTGTACGGAGTGTCGGTTTGTAAATCTTTCTTCTTGAGCCGGCCGCCGTAAGCCGGGCCCAGGCCGTAGATCACTGACGGGTCGGTCTGCAAAGGCATGTTGATGCGCAGCCGGTTCGCAAACACGGCCGCGACCAATGGCCGGTCGGCGGCGCGCCCGGTTTCCTTCTCCACGATCGACGCCATGATCAGCGCGTCATACGGCGTCTTGTACGGCAGGTTCTGTGCACGCGTGCTCCAGGCTTCCGTCAGGCGCATCTGCATTAGTTTGTACGCACGTTTGTAGACGGCGATGTCGCTCGTGCCTTTATCGAAGAGGTAGGTGTCGGGGAAAAACAGACCCTCCGCCGTCGCCTTCGCAATCACGTCGTCCGGCGCGCCGATGGCCTTCAGCAGCTCGGTATCCGTCATGCCCGCGGTGTCGTGCTGGAGCGCCGGATTGCCGTCCAGCTCGTTGCGCATTTTCTGGAACGTCCACCCTTCGATGATCGTCGCCACGTATTCGTTCACGTCGCCACGCGCGATTTTTTGCAGCATCTCGTAGGGCGTGATGCCTTCCTTGAACGCGTAATTGCCGGATTTCAACTGCGACGACAGGCCGAGCACGCGCGTCATCAGCACGAACAGCTCGGGGCGCATATGGGCGCCGCCGCGATCGAGCTGGGTGCTCACGCTTTTCAGCGTACTGTGGGACTTGATGGTGATGTCGAGTTCGGGCGAGGCCAGGTCGACCGGGCTATTCGCCCACTTGAACATGCCCGCGACGAGCGCACCGGCAACCACGACCGCGACGACCGCCGCGACCAGACATTTCTTCAAAAGGGACATGCGAAACACGCTCTAGGTAAGACCCATATAATACTTGATTTCACGAAAACAGGGTGCCAAGCCTCAGGCCCTTATCCACCGGGCATTCCAGCCGTATTGCCTTACTGGGATTGCTTTTACACTGGGCATCCCATCCGTTTCTCGCCGTGCGTAACCGCTCCTCCCCGGTTGTCCTCAGTGTGCCAGTGTGCCAAAATAGGTGCCACGGGGGATACACAGCATGGGAACAATCACAACACGTACGAACGCGGACGGGACGACCTCATACAAGGCCCAGGTACGCATCCGCAGAGGCGGCACGGTAATCCACCAGGAGACCCAGACGTTTGACCGTAAGCAGGCTGCTACAGCATGGACCAAGAAGCGAGAGACTGACCTTGCTAAACCGGGTGCACTGGAGGAAACCAAAGCGGAGAACCCGACCCTATCCAACATCATTGACCGCTATCTCAAGGAAGCACAGCGGGAGATAGGCAAGAGCAAACGCAACGCCCTGCTCCTCATTGGCCGCAGCACCATAGGCCTGCGACGGGGTTCTGACATTACGAGCAATACGCTAGTTCAATGGGGCGTCTCGCTCGATCTCGCACCGGTTACCGTCTCCGGCTATTTCTCGCACCTCAAGACGATCTACAAGATTGCCCGCCCTGCCTGGGGCTATCCGCTCGCCAAAGCGACGATTATAGAGGCTCTGGACGTCCTGGCCGAACTGGGCATAACCGGCACATCCGACACACGCGACAGACGCCCTACGCTGGACGAGCTAGGCAAGATCATTGGCTGGATGCGGGCCAAGAGAATGCGGAACCCTGCCCTAACTCCGTATGACCTTATCGTATTGTTTGCCGTATTCTCATCGCGGAGACGCGGCGAGATTGGGCGTATGCGATGGTCCGACATTGAGCCAGTGGGTTCCCGGCTGCTCGTATTTGATATGAAGGACCCAAAGAAGAAAATCGGCAATCACGTATGGGTAGATTTGACACCGGAGGCGGTCCGCATAGTTAGGGCAGTGCCGAGGACCGACAGCGAGTTAGTGTTCCCGGTTTCGCTGAATGCGATAACGACGGAGTTTGAGGACGCATGCGACGCGCTGGGCATCGAAGATTTGCGGTTCCACGATATGCGCCACGAGGGAGTGAGCCGGTTATTTGAACTGGGCAAGAGCATCCCAGCCGTAGCTATGATGTCGGGGCATAAGTCTTGGACGCACCTAAAGAGATACGCCCACATACACGCCTTTGGGGATAAGTACGCAAACTGGGAATGGATGGATATCTGCGCACCGCTCCCACAGCTTCCGTTGGGCTACGTCAAGCCGCAAAGCTGATTACGCTCCTTCACTGCTGCTGCCCGCTGTGCGTCGATGTAATCGGCTAGGTCCTGCACGTAGATGCCCCTGGCTGCTTTGAGGCTCTTATCGGCTCTCACGACTGGTAGCGGTATCTCGCCCTTAACAAGCTTACGCGTCATGTTATCCGGCTCAAGGTGCGAGAAGTATTCCCGCCTTACGTCCTCAATTGGGATAACTGCTTTGGCTCCAAATTGGGCCATGAGAAGAAACACTGTGTTCATTACTTCTCTGTCGCCAGGAAGCGATTACTATTTTGATTGTTCATTACCCTCTGGATTAGTTACTAGTTAAATTGCACGTGTTAATTTTGAATAGGCGTTCGGTATGGGTCCAGATACCGCTTCCCGTTATACTCAGTGACGCCTACAATCTTCCCGATCAATGCCGCGCCCGCTTTGTCGATATCCCCGAATCCCGTATGCACCCATTCCGATTTAGGCGCTGCGGATATCATCTACTCCCAAAGGTGATTTTCAACTTCCACAATCTGTGAATGCCTATATCGATTCGGGCAACCCCTCTATGAGACGCCTGCGCATATCCTTTACGGTCTTATGTGTGTGGGGCTTTGTGTCCATCCAGCAGGCGACAGTGTACGCACGCCCGTAGGTTTTACGAATCCAGCGTTTATATCTCAGCATTGCCCGCGCAGTACCAACAATCCACGCTTTTTCCCACCCCGCCTCGCCGCCCTTGGATCCCGCTAAACCATACGCGTTTTGAACAATAACGAACTCGTCCGCCACTAGTCGCCAGTAGACTTGATACGACCGCATCCGGCGAACCGTTTCCCCAACACCTGCACGCAATCCGCGCTCGCGCATAAGCGCACTCACCTGAGACTCCGTTTTACCTGACGTCTCCATGTGGCCCAAGAATCCATTACAGCGCCGACAAATCGCCGCACGTGTCAGCCCCGTTACGTGATCGTGATCGCTCACCATACTGGACCTGGGTAGCCGTCGCAGGCACAGCTTGCAGGACTTCTCAGAAAACACCCAAAGCTCCGTTACAAAGTCCGATTTATCAACGGCGTTCATGCGCCAGTGCTTCATATCAATTACCTATTAAAAATGCAATAATGCCCAAAAATGGGGCCTGCGATTGAGGATAATGCGTGCTGTTCCGTGCCGATTCCGTGTAAATTCCTACCACATCTCGGAATGCCGAAAGCCTTTCCAGTAAAGGCGCAAGGGGAACTAGATTCCAGAATTCCGAGATATTGCCCATAAATTCCTTAACCGTCCTTAGCAACTCTCAATTACTGTCCTTTTCAACAATAATCGCTCTGAACGCATCGGAGAATTCCACGCGCCATCCTACGGTATCCCGTGCCTGCGATTTCTTGACCCTGCGCAAAGTCCCTAGGTCGGACGGGTTATCTCGGAGTTTCTGCAGAAACCGGCCCAATGTGTTGGCGTTATATCGCTGCGGAGGTTGCCTCCCCTCCAACATATCCCTCACCGTACTAAACGGGGGCATAACAAGCATATCCGCAACCCGCATAGTCTTTTCGGCCTGCGCGATCAAATGAGGAGAATCTACGAACCCGCGCAAGATAGCCTCCACGACTGCCCCGCCGCCCTTATCCGAAAGCGCCTCGTCTACAACCTTGTCCGGCCACTCGAAACTACCCGGCATCGCATCACAAGCCAGTCGAATAACGGGCGCAATCAAATCCGCAAAGTCGGGCGATACATCACGCATCCACTGCTCGCGCTGCACGTCTCCAGTCTGCCCGAACTCCAATAGGCCAATAGCCGCCGCCGCAATCTCACCGCGCATTTCCGTAGCTTTCTCTCGCGGATCAAAATCGTGGCGGATATCCTGCGGCCTACCCGTTTTAGCATCGATACGAATATTCAATGACCGCCGACGCATATCATCGGAGACTGAGGCATTGTTACCAGTGAACATTAGCAGCGCCCTGAACTCACGCGTCACCATCGCATCATTCTGCCCCATTGGCCTAACCGTAACGGTCCCGGCAGTCACTAGCGACTCCAACGCCGCGCTATAAAGCCCACTACGGAGATTATCGAACAGCACAGCATCGCTACCATCGCCGGCGAACGCAGCCAGTTTCTTTTCAAGCTCCTCCTCTTTATCGGGAATACTAGTCGCTATGCTGCCATCATCATCCCGATTAGGCGTCAACATTCCCAAAGTCTCCGCGAATAGCGTCTTACCGGAACGGGGAATAGGCGCCTCAATCATCACTGCAGGCGCACTGCGCATAGTCGTTCGTGTGCACGCCATCAGCACAGCAGCTAACACCAACGCCTTATGCCGTTTATCCGCAAACTCAAACTCTCGAAAGGGCCGCATAACCGTGCCGACCAACTTCTTAAACTGTTCCTCACTCGCCACGTCAGGCACATCAACGTAACGCGCATCAGGCGACACGAACACTCCAACGTGCACACCCGCATCCTTATGCTTAAACGCGGACCATTTACCTGCTGCACTCCGGACCATAATCGGAAACTTCGTGCGGGCATACACGATGCGCTTTTCCTCCCGTGCGATATCCCGGAAAGTTTCCATAGCGAGCCGAATAACCGGATCAGGTAGCATCTTAGGCTTACCATTCTTATCCTCAGCGGCAACATACCGCCCAGTTCTACGAGCATCCTGCAATATCGCTGCAATCTTTCCACCGCGTGCTATATCAAACTCAACGCTGCCCGCACTGGTACGCCGTAACACATGCACATGTCCCCCGCATAAATACAAACCAGTATCGTCGCGTGCCATTATCTCGCCGACCAACTCAGCGTAACCCGCCAATCCTTCACCATCACTACCGATTACAACCCTGCGATTTACTTCAACCATTTAAATCCCCGTGATTATTGCGCATGCCGCCTACGGCAGCACGCTTCTATATTATCTATCCTGCATCTTCCGATACCAGACACCTGTCCAAAGGAGACTCCGCAGAAGGTCGGACGCGTGGGGAATGTCAATACCCGCACCACTCCACGCCAGATCGGCTTGATTAATCTCTTCAATCGCTGCACCGGGGTTAGACCCATCGCGTTATACACAAGTGTCGTCGCCGTCGGCTTCGCGTAATAGGCGCAGTGTTTTTGCGGCAATATGAACTTCCCTGAGTCCGAGCCAGATCGTTTTCGCGCCGGGTTCGCCGTCGCTTTTGCGTCCGAGGAATCCCCCCAGGCGTGCGATCAGGCGCAATACTTCATTGAGCTTGGGCTGGGTCGGACGGGGTACTTTCGTGAACAGGTAGGCACTGCGAATTTCGTCTGGATCAAAGAAAAGATGCGCGTCCAGATCGGGGCAAGTGCGTCCCAGCCGCATCAGATAGGCCACGCGCCAAGCCACTACCAGGAACAGCGCCAATGCGCGCTCGAGCTGTTCGATCGAGCCGAGCTGAAGCGCCTCGACGCGGCAAGCATTCTTCAAGATGTTGAACAACATCTCAATTTCCCAGCGCGCTCGATACCAGTCGATCAATTCGATCGCCTCTTCCGAGGTCGTCGCCACGCGGTTGGTCAGCAAGCGCCATTCGATCGGCTTGACTCCCGCGGGCGCATCAAACTCGCGCGCGACCAGACAGGTGGCCGCCACGCACTTGCCTCGGCCTGTGGGCAACTCTACGCGCTGCATCCACAGGTGCTGGCGCACCGTGCGTGCCTTGACACCATGACGCGAGGCCATTGTGAAGCTGATCTGCCCGATGGATTCGCCACGGGTCGCGCGGTCCCACAGCTTGTCTCCCTCCGGCAAGCAGCGGTTATGCGTGGCACGTACCAGCCAGTCGGCCGGCGTACCCAGTGCTTGGGCGCGCTCCATGAGCGCCATCAGGTCCGCTTCGCGGTCCGCCACGTACACCAGGCGCGTGGATGGCAGGCTCGGTGCCATCTCGGCAATGCGTTCATACCCCTCGATCCAACGCAGACTTTCCTTCAGCCCGCCGCGCTTGCCCGATTCGTCCTTCTTCTCGCGCGCCCACATCCACGCGTCCAAAATACCCAAGGGCTCGCGCTGCGGCGTGACCGCGTAGGTCGGATGCAGATACATGCCGCGCTGGGCCTCATAGCTCAGTGGTCCGAGTCCGAACGTGCCTTGACCGTTAAAGTCCAGCTCCGTGGTGTCTTGCAGGCACAGCACCACACGATGCGCTTCCATCCGCTTTTGCGTGTGCTGCCAATGGGGCTCGAGAATCGCGTGCCAGTCGACGTTCTCGTTGTCGAAGAAGCGGTACGCCGCCATCGTCTCGCCCCAACCCTGGCATGCCTTGGGGACACTGGCCATCGGGTCGGCCGCCAATCGTTGCATCAAAAGCCTCGCTCGCTTGTTCAGGCGCGCATCGCCGAGCTCGAGTTGCTCGAATTCCGTCTGGGTCCAGGGCGTCGTTTCGGTGACCAATACGTTCACTCAAAAAGCGAAAGTAAACGCGATTTGCCGAAAGTTTACAAGCCCCCACTCCATGTCATTGAAAGTAAACATGTTTCTCTGCGCTCAGCGACCACCGATCAGAGATGTGTATAACGCAATGGGTTAGACCAGCCTGCGTGCGTGTGTGCAAAGAGTGCATCCACGAGTTCCGTAATCACCTCGCGCTCCACACTGGGTTTTTTAACGTGAGTCGAGTACTCCTCTTCGTCTACCGTCTCAAGCAGGGCCGCTGCAATTTCGTAATTAGGCCAGTCCGCATAACTGTTCTGCATTAAATAATCCTTAAATGTGGTCCGCATATTAATTTTAACTACTTAAACTTACCAAATAGGCCGGTATAACTCCCACTTAAGGGAGCAAAATAGGTATTTAATCTGCACTGTCGTGATCTACCGGTGGGCTTTCCAGTAGTTGATATATGGCCTATACCCCCGGCAGGTAAGGGTTATGCTAGGATCGGCCACTGAGTAACTACCGTGAGACTATGGCGTTTTCTACCCTTATTTCGGACATCGCACTATAACGACACTGATCTATCGATCATGCCCAAGAGTGATTAGTTACGCGCTATACCCCCGCCCATCGGTTAGTTGAAACGATAACGATCTGTGCCAATTTACGTATTCCAGTGGTGGCCTGGATTAGTAGGCATGCCAGTATCACTAACCCCAGTCTTAACACGATGGCCTAGATCAGTAGCAGTCTTAATGCGGTGGCATTCGGTACACATGAGTTGAAGGTTACTGTCGTCATTACTGCCGCCATTAACAAGCGCGATCTTATGGTCTACGATACCGGTCGTTACTGCTACCTTGCACGACTGGCATTGATAACCATCACGCTGTCTAATCCGCAATCTAATCTTGGCCCAAGCGTGTCCACTCAGGTCATCAATACGAGCAGCAGTACCAGCATTAGCTAATCGCACCTTCTGTTTATCAGTGAGTGGCTTAGTACGTACCGGCGTGCTAGTGGTAGCGCAATGTGGACAACTCAGTGAGGTCATCGACCATTGATACTCCGGATGCTTTAAACAGTCAGACATTGTGATCCTTATGTGGTTATCGTGCGTTGGTCTGCGGGTAATCGGAATATCAAATCACGCACTGAAATTGTGAACTTTATCGATCAAACTAACCGATAGATGATAGGTGCAGCCTAATGACGGGGGGTAGTGATAAATATAGGCTTCGAAGGTCACAGCGCCGACAGTTCCCCTTCACTTTAACGGCAACGGCAAATTTACCCTCTTTTTGGAGGTAATCAGCTACCGAAACCCCTTATTCTACGTGGATTGTTGCAGAATTAGAGCATATCGAAAATAGGCCCATTTCTAGGCCCGTGGAGAGGTTCTCAGTGATTAGGCTAGGCACGTGCCTCCGAGCACTCACCGGCGCAGTGGTGCGTGTGATACAGGGTAGTAATTGCCATGCTCGTGGACTTCCCCTGGTACTGGAAGCGTCAGCGGATTGTTCGGCCAGCCTAGTTCATCCTCTGGAATACCACACTTCTCATCTCGGGTAATCCCTACCCAGCAGCCCGGCAGTAGGTTACTGATACAGTTCTCGCGCCACTCGGCCCACAGTTTGCTGCGCTTATCCGTAGGGTTGGCGTTAATCTCATAGTTATGCGATGCGTTTCTAATACTGGCCTGTAACCCTAAGCGCTTCGTCAATTGCAACTCTTGCGTTTTGAGTTTATCCAGAACCATAAATAGCGGATTAGACTTATCCGTACCCGCAGCAGATACGACAGTTAAAGCCGACTTATCCGCCAGTTTAGATTTACGCTCAATGGTATATCGGAGATTAGCCAATTGGACAGCCAGGATTTTATCTCCAGCAGACCATTCTAATCGCATAGATAATACGGCCTGAGTATGTTGCGCCTTGGTTGCCATTAATTATTCTCCTTGTTACTAACAACTGGTTCTGTAAATGGCGAAGCACGATAATCCACAGGTGGGTATCCACGCAAGCCCTTTGCTATCCCATGCAGATTAAGCGCTACGTTTGCCAACACTAAATACTGCCGCGAACTATTTAAGAAAGCTGAAATAGCATCTCTATCCTTTACCTTTTCTCCAGATAATCGCTTAGCCTCAGCCCGATCACGGTTAGCGAGGAAAATACATAGCTGGCTTCTAAGTAGATCAGGCCCGCACTTACCATCATGCGTCTTTGCAGCCCAATCAATCCGTGCATCGATATCAGGAGCCGTACCCTTGATAACGCCAAGGTTAGGCCCGTAGAAACTTTCCATTAGCTCAATGCGCAGATCATCAATCGACTTAGGGTACGAGACCTTCCCCTTGGTCACGACAAGCGGAATGTGCCGCGCCTTTGCATGGCGAACCAGACTAGCCCGGCTCACGCTGTTTCCTTCACGCCCTGTAGGGATAAGGCTACTTCCAGCAACTCCTCCGGCCCGAACCAGCCAGCCTTACACAGCCGCGTAACGTCCTCTGGGTCAACTCCCGTCCGAGTGATCAATGACCGATCAGTAGCGCCGTGCCCCATACTGAATTCGAGCTTGGACAAATCCCACTTAACGAACCGCGCGTGGGTAAGAAGCCGTGTGACCAGAATCCGGCCTGCATGACCGACTGACATAATCCCCCGGTCCCTCGCGAAGTCCTTTAGCCGCGCGTAAGCCCATACCGACACCGGGAACTCCATATCGCCCTCGTTATAGCCTTCTGGAGAGAAGCGGGCCATTACTGGATGTCCGCCAGCAGCTTATCGAGTGCATTCCCAGCCTCGTTAGCCTGAGTGACTGCAGCCAGTTCCGTATGCAACGCACGGTACGTGTCCCGTGTTTGGTCCTCAAGCTGCAACGCGGGCAAAATATCCTTCTCGGCAATCAAACCGGCACGGGCCTGGGCTTGCGCTTTCTCACGCGCTAATCTATGCGCTTCTACGAGGTCCTTAGTAATACTGATATCCTGCATTACCACGCCTACGGCCCGCAGACCTTGCGCACCCTCGATAACGGTACGCAACTGGCGCAACTCCATTTGAATACGCGATACGGCTGCAGCTAACGTAACGGTATGCCCGTGCGTGTTCTCTGCGACAAGCTGAGACTCAGTCTTTGGAAATGCGAAGTTAATACGCTGTCCAGCTTCCGTACTGAAATCATGCTGCTGCGGAGCGGTGGGCTTAAACAATTTGAACATGTGATCTTCCTTTACGATTACTTGAAGGCCCCGAAGGGCCTATTTGAAATTACGAGAGATTGATAACCAGCGGGGCGGACAAGAGCCGGGCATCGGCAAATTTCGTCACTTTCAGTGCGACCAGTTCAGATTGGAAAAGATGGGTAGGCCCTTCTACTGCAGCACCCGGCGCACTATCCATAACGATAGACGCCTCGTCCGTCGATTCGATAATCTGGGGACCATCAAACACCGCCAGCCGCGCACGATCAACCAAGAACAACTTGCCCGCGGGGGCCGCGAGCGATGCCAGGGCTTGGGCGCCCTTATAGACTCCGCCCGATGCGCCGATGTTCGGGTTAGCTGCGTCCTGCAAGCTCACCAACGTGGCCGGGTTAGCGATCCACACGGCGCTCCGCAAGTCTCCCGCAAACGTCGCCATAGCCGCATTAATACCAGCCGTGCCCACGCTTGCCGCAGCCGTGCCACCACTCGTCATAAGCGCGATAAGGAACGCGTCAGTCGCATTGTTAGCTGCGGCCTCCAATTGACCCTGTACGTAATCCTGCACGCGGGAATCGAAGTTACTAGCCGCTACCATCTCCCGCGAGTAGGCGAGGATCAAACCAAATTTGCGGTCCGTATTGGTGAGCGTGAAAGCCAGCGACGGTGCAGCAGCCGGATACGGTGCGCCCTCGGCAATCTCACTGGCTGAAAGCAACGCGGCCTGAGTAAGCAAGCGGGTATTAGGCGGGAGAACCGCAGCACCACCATTAGCCAGCGCGGTAATCAACGCGGGCGTAACCGGAGGGAGGAGTACGCCCGGAGCTTGCGAGGGGTAATACAGTGCGCCCGTGTTACCCGTAGTTGCCGGGGCCACGACAGCCTTACCCAGTGCGGCACGCATGCCGCGTACGGGGTCGCTGCTATGGATAGGAAAGTGCATAAGTCCCGGCTTACCTGAGTTGCCTTGTTCGATGGCCTTGTTAAGCAGGACCGTATCCAGATAGTCCTCTACCGGAACGCCGTCCACCGTAAGCTGGTTGCGCTCAATCAAAGCTTTAACACGCCCCGTAACGCCGGTATCTCCGAAAACTGCACGGGTCTGCTCAAGGTTCCAATCCTTCGAGATAGCAAACTGGAGGGACTGGGTAGTATTGAGACGCTTAAGGATAGCTGCATTAATGATGGGATTGATCAAAGTATGGATTCCTAAATTACTACTTGTCGGCATAACGGAATGTCATGCATCGACCCTGCGGTACTACTCTTACTGGCCGTACACCAGGCTATGAGCCTGCGCACTTCCCTCCTTCAACCATGCAACACGACGCGCACGGGCTTTCTTTCCCGAACCTCCGAAACGCACATGGAATGCTTCGTCGGCATCCAAAGCATTAGCTTCCGCCTCCAGTGCTGCGGTACGGCCCCGGATAGCTGCAAGCTCCACCTCATCCTCTGCACTACCGACCATATCCGACTCGAAAAGACACCGGTCAAGTTTAAGCTCCGCATACTGCAAAGCCAGATTAGCGCGACGTGCTGCGAAACGAGCTACAGCCAGTTCAGACATAAGCTTCAGGGATTTACTCTTTTTCATTAATGACCTTTGGAATTTAGATAGTTGGATACAGCTTCTTTGATAACAGCAGACACGGTGGCGTCCACTTCCGCAGCGTATGCCCGGATGCGCTTGTGCAATACCGGACCGACCTTTGTACTCAATACTCTGGAATCAGAATAAGGAGCTTCGGGAATAAGCCCCGTATGCCCTTTGTTCATAACAGCCCTAAGGTAGACCTACGATTAAAAGAAAGGGTTAAACGCTGAACGCGCTAACCGGGAGATAAAGCAGTACGCCGACACATACCCAGCACACTACGCACAACGCTGAGAGGACTTTCATGTAGGACTCCAAAATAGAAAAGGGCCGCTCCGGTCAGGGAACAGCCCTGATACTTCCACAATTTGTGGGAGTTGTTCGTCCACCAATGGCGGTTGGATAACATCCACAATTTGTGGTTGGGAAATCACGCAGCCACCATCTCCGCAGTACCGAACTCCAAGAGCGTCGCATCCTGCCCAAGCTCCTTAGCCAGCGCCACCAGTGCGTCCGCGACATCCATCTCGCCCGTGTACTCGTACCGCATATACAGACGCCGTTCAGCCTTGTACAGGAGCGGCGTGGACAGTGTGAAACCCGCCAGCCGTACCGCCTCGAAGATACTCATTACGGTGTTATCTGGCTTTCCATCATTCCGTGCAAAATTGACCCACATAAACTGTTTCATGTTCTCTCTCGTTAAACGGCATATGCAAATTGGACGGCGGAGTAAGGAGCAGAGTCCTCAGTGAGGTGCTGAATGGGTAGGTATCCTAAGTCCAGCCAGCACGTCTCGATGTACACGCCGGAGGAAAGCCCCCGGCAGAGTGCGTAGGTGATCATTTTGTTACCCCTAATACCGAATGCCGTGCATCTGACGCACGGGCGAGAGTACGGTGTCCATGTGCTCAGCCAGTCTTTCTGCTTCGCCCCGAAGATCAGCGATCTCCAGCCCCCAGTTGTCCTCTTTACTCTGTTCGCTGTCACTTATCTCGTTCTTGAGTCGATTCCTATCAGCGTCAGTATTTGGTTCCGAGGGCACGCGTACCAATTTAGAACCGCTCGCTTTCCAGCCCGCTTTTGCAATCTCGTTATGTATCGTAAGGCGCGTTTTCACGGACCTCCCCGCGTATTTGGCTGGGTCATACGACACGACTTCGATTACAGCAGGCACACCCGCTACCTCCGGAGCCTTCTTACTTTTCCTGCTATTCAACTTGTGGCGCAGAGCATTAGGCATTTTCATAAATATCCTGTTTGGTAGTTACCAAGGAACACTCACAGGAATGCGCCTTGGTAAGTCTTTTCGTAGCTATCAGATGCCCCTATTTCTGGCCTAGCCGTTGGGGATTTCCGTACTACGTAACGATCTAGAGTCAGACCGGCAGGCGTGCCGCAAAGTCTGCGGGGCCTACGTTCCGGGTACCGCTTAAAGAACCGCCCTAGTCATTCACCGGTCGCCTTGCCGGAGGGCTTGCTGCTTTTCGTGAACTCTTTCTACAAGTCCCAGTGCCGAAATGTACATGTGAACTCTTTCTACAGCAAGCTTTATTTTTAGGGGCCTGCTCGCCCCTGTTGTAAATCTGCCCGCCTTACTTTTCGATACTAGACCGCACGGCGGCATCGAACCCCGGATTCCGTTGTCGGGCTTGCTCCAAGCGTTCCTTTATGCTCGCGCGAATAATTGCCGATGCGGTTGTTTGTTCGTAAGACGCGAGAAGCTTCAGCATCCTGACTTGCTCCACTTCCAAGCGGACTGGCATCGGCACTGTTTCTACGGATGCCTTTACGCCCTGGCGGATTGCAGCCTTTTCAGCCTCCTTTGCAAGTACCTGCTTGGGATTGTCGGCAACCGCCTGGACGCGCAATGCTTCCACCCTTGATTTGTCTGCATGCTCGTACGCGTCGTCTATGACTTTGAGCCTTTGGGCAATATCTACGCCCACTTTACGTTCGGGACTAGGCACCCGCCGTTTCGATCCGACCGCCTTTCTGCGCCGAAAATGGTCTAGCGCCGTCGCGTTGTCTACTTCACGTGCGGAATAGCTATCGTAAAGTTCTTCCTGCGCCGCCGCAGCATCCGCTTCAGCCTTAGATGCCGCTAGTTCAGCCTCATCCGCCTTCCACTGTGCCTGCGACGCGGCCAGTATCTCAAGCGGCGACTCCCGTGGTGTCTTCTTCTTAGCCATTACATGACCCTTGCGTAGAATAAGTACCTAGGATTGTACTCTCTACAGCACCGTAGAAACACTGTTTCTACGGACAAAAGGAGGATAGGCTGAATGATCCTGCACGATATCGCGTACACAGGCCTGCTACGCAGCAGTCGGGTCTCCGTCGATGCATGTTCAAGCAACGCCCAGTCAAAAGGATAGAATCGTGCCGTGGGACGCCTGATTTATAAGCGTTCGCGCGTGGCCGGTGTGCCATAAGGGTGCCACGGACCAAGGATAAATCTCTAAGTTATTGATTTTAAAGAGTTACCGTACGTACACTAACCCATATAATACTTGTTCGCCATCGTCCAAGTCAGGTCCATGAATTCTTCGACCGGTACACCCGCTGCTTCTCCTTTCAAGGCTGTGCTCAGCGGCGGAATTTTCGCGCCGCTCACGCAGTTTGGTTTCATCGATACTACCGGCGACGACGCCGCCGCCTTTCTTCACACGCAACTGACGAACGACGTCCAGCACCTGGATGCATCGACGGCGCGTCTGGCGGGGTATTGCTCGCCGAAAGGCCGCTTGATGGCGTCATTCCTGATGTGGCGTGCCGGGGACGCAGTGCGTTTGATGATCGCCGCCGACTTGCAGGCCACCGTGCAGAAGCGGTTGTCCATGTTCGTGATGCGCGCAAAAGCCAAGCTGGCGGATGCCACTCCGGCGCTGACCGCCGTCGGTTTTGCAGGCGACGTGCGCGACGCGCTGTCCCATCTCTTCGATGCCATGCCCGACGGCGTGCACGTGAAAGTGGACGGTCCGCTCGGTTCGCTGATCCGCGTACCCGATGCCGCCGGCCGTCCGCGTTTCCTGTGGGTCGGCCCGAAGGCAGAAGTCGATTCGCATCTCGCCGCGCTGGAAAAGAAACTGACTCGCGCGAGCGCCGAAGTGTGGGACTGGCTCGACATTCACGCGGGCGAACCGCGCATCACACAGCCGGTGTCCGAGCAGTTCGTCCCGCAAATGGTCAACTTCGACGTGCTCGGCGGCGTCAACTTCAAGAAAGGCTGTTATCCGGGTCAGGAAGTGGTCGCGCGCAGCCAGTATCGCGGCACGATCAAGCGGCGCACATCGCTCGCGCATGCGGAAATGGCCAAAGCCGGCGACGAACTGTTCCACTCCGACGACCCCGGCCAGCCCTGCGGCCTCGTGGTCAACGTAGCGAGCGCGCCCGATGGCGGTGTGGATGCGCTCGTGGAAATCAAGCTTGCGGCGCTGGAACAGGGATCGGTGCATGTGGGCGCGGCGGATGGTCCCGTGCTGAAGTTCTCGCCGCTGCCGTACGCCTTCCCCACAGAAGTCTGAGGCGCTCATGTGCCTGATCGTCTTCGATTGGCAGCCGGAAGCGGGGCCTTCGGCATCGAATCGCCCGATGCTCACGCTCGCCGCCAATCGCGATGAGTTCTACAGCCGCGAAACCCAGCCGATGCATTGGTGGAAGGACGCGCCGGGCATGCTCGCCGGACGCGACCTCACGGGCGGCGGGACATGGCTGGGCGTGACCCGCGATGGCCGGTTTGCTGCATTGACCAACTATCGGGCGCCGACCGAGGTGCGGCCTGGCGCGCCCACCCGCGGTACGCTCGTCAGTGATTTCTTGTCGGGAGAAATCGCCGCGCCGCTCGCTTATCTGGACGACGTCGCCCGCAACGGGCATCTGTACAACGGCTTCAACCTGATTGTCGGCGACTTCACGCGGCGCGAACTGGCGTGGTACGGCAATCGCGCCGATGCGCCGCCCGCACGCCTTGAGGCCGGTATCCATGGTTTATCGAACAGCTTGCTGAATACGCCGTGGCCAAAGCTCGTCGCCCAACGCGATGCGCTTCGCGATCTCGGTCACACCGGGGACCGGGTTCAGCCATCGCTGGATCTGCTGATCGGGACGATGCGAAACCCGCATATTGCCGATGACGCCCTGCTGCCCTCGACCGGCCTTTCGCTTGAACGCGAACGTGTGTTGTCGGCGGCGTTTATCGAGTCGGATGGGTATGGGACGCGGAGCACGACGGCGCTGCGTGTTTCATCTGCAGGCGATCAACTCGAGCTGCAAATCAAGGAACTCAGCGACGACGACGGTTCACACAAGATCGTTCGCCCCGGCAACTTTGAGATCAGCGACGCGTTTGTGATCGCCCGCTGATCAACTTTCGACGTCGAGATAACGACGCAACGCACTCGCCGCGTCGGCATGCGCTTTCGCGACGTCCGGCACCAGTCCGCCCATCTTGAAGAACTCGTGCGTCATGCCTTCGTAGCGGACCAGTTCGACGGGCACGTGCTCGCGTTCGAGTTTCGCCGCGTAGGCGACGTTTTCATCGAAGAGCGGGTCGTGATCGGCGGCGGCAATCCACGCGGGTGCAATACCTTCAAACGATGGCATCGGTCCTCGCGCATCCAGGGGCGCGAAACGCCAGTCGTCGCGGTCCTTTTCTTCGCGCAGATAATGCTCGAAGAACCATTTGACCGTTTTCGCCGTCAGGACGTGACCTTCCGCGAATTGCGCGTACGACGGCGTGTCCTGACGCGCGCTGACGCCGGGATAGATCAGCAACTGCAGGCGCAACGCGATACCCGCATCGCGGGCGAGTACCGCGCAGACCGTGGCGAGTGTGCCGCCAGCGCTGTCGCCGCCAATGGCGAAACGCGCGCTGTCGAGCCCGAACGATGAGGCCTGTGCGTGGAGCCACGTGAGGGCATCGAAGGCATCGTGGACGGCGGTCGGGAACGTGTGCTCAGGGGCGAGCCGGTAATCGACCGATACCACCGCGCACCCCGAATCTGCTGCGAGACGCCGGCACAGGGCCGCATGGGTATCGATGCTCCCCACCACGAAACCGCCGCCGTGGAAGTACACGAGCGTCGGCGCCGGGGAGGTCCACGCCGGTTCGACCGGATGAAAAAGCCGCGCGCGAATGGACGCGCCGTCTCGCGCGGGAATAGCCAGATCCTGGATATCGAACATGGGTGCCGGCGCGATATCGATGATCAGGGCGCTGCGTTCATACGATGCCCGCGCTGCGGCAGCGCTCAGCGTATGAAACGGCGGCCGCTTCGCCTTCGCGATCAGTTCAAGGACCTGGGCAATGGCAGGATTCAGCGGCATGGGAAAGGGATGGCGGTAAAAGCTCGCGATGATGACACATCGGTGCTCAAGGCCGCCCTCTCACCTCGGGCTTCAGCGAAAGCGGATCGGTCGGGTTGCGCATTTGCGCGACATCGTCGAAGCGCAGTTGCACCGACGCCAGGATCTTCGGATGCGTCAGCACGTAAAAACGGCGTTGGCGCACGGCGTCAAAGGTGATTTCCGCCACCTCTTTTGCACTCAGCTTGCCGCCTTCTACCGCTTTCGTGAGCTGCTTGACTGCCATGGTTTGCGATGGCGTCATGGGCTCTTCGTTACGCAATTCCTCAGGCCGCGCACGCTCGGCCTGAGCGATTCCTGTGGGTACGAACGCCGGACACAACAATGAACAATCCACGGGAGCGCCGACGATCTTCAGGTCGTGATAAAGCGTCTCGGTCAATGCGACGACCGCGTGCTTCGATGCGTTGTACACGCCCATTGCGGGCGCGGACAACAAACCCGCGACAGACGCCGTGTTGACGATATGCGCCGGTTCGTTCTGCGCGAGCATCAACGGCGTGAACGCACGCACGCCGTTCGCCACGCCCATTACGTTGACGCCGAACACCCAAGCCCAGTCGTTCGCACTGTTTTCCCACACGAATCCGCCTGCACCGACGCCCGCGTTGTTGAACAACAAGTGCACGGCGTCATACGTGTCCATGGTCATGCGTGCCAGGGCGTCGACCTGGTTTGCATCGGAGACGTCTGTCGGCACGCCCAGCGCTTGCGCGCCCAACGCACGGGCCATCTCGACGGTTTCCGTGAGGCCTTTGACATCGATATCTGCGAGTGCGAGCTTCATGCCGAGCGCCGCGCCCTTCAGCGCGAACTCACGGCCAAAGCCGCTGCCCGCGCCCGTGATCACCGCTACCTTGCCGTCGAACTGATCCACTGTGTCTCCCTTCGATGTGCACCCGGCCTCAGATCAGCTTGACGAGCTGTTTGCCGAAGTTCTTGCCCTTGAGCAAGCCGAGAAACGCTTCGGGCGCGTTCTCGAGCCCTTGCGCGATGCTTTCACGATACTGCAGCTTTTTCTGCGCGACGAGGCCCCCGAGCTGAGCGAGCGCTTCGGGCCACACTTCCGGCGACTCACTCACGATAAAGCCCTGGACCTTCAGCCGTTGTGTGAGCAATAGCGAAGGTTTCTTGAGCGGCATGGGCGAGCCGTCGTAGGTCGCGACCATCCCGCACAACGCAATACGGCCGAACGCGTTCATGCGCGGCAACACGGCGTCGAGCACTTCCCCGCCGACGTTCTCGAAATAACCGTCGACCCCATTCGGCAAGGCCGCCTTCAGGTCCTCGTACAGGTTGCCGGCCTTGTAATCGACGCATGCATCGAAGCCGAGCGTCTCGGTCACGTACCGGCACTTGTCTGCACCCCCGCGATGCCCACCGCCCGGCAGCCCGCCGCCTTGGCCAACTGGCCGACCACGCTGCCCACCGCGCCGCTCGCCGCGCTGACGAGCACCGTCTCACCCGCCTTCGGTTCGATGATCTTGTTCAGCCCAAGCCACGCCGTCACGCCGGGCATGCCGACCGGGCCGAGATAGGCTGAAAGCGGAATATGGGTATCGTCGACCTTGCGCAGACCCTTGCCGTCCGACGTGCCGAATTCCTGCCAGCCATAGGTTCCGACGACCTTGTCACCGACTGCAAACTTCGGATTCTTCGATTCCACCACCTCGCCCACGGTTCCGCCGATCATCACTTCGTTGAGCGGTTGCGACGCGGCATACGATTTCGAATCGTCCATTCGGCCGCGCATGTAGGGATCGAGTGAAAGGTAGTGGTTGCGCACGCGTAGCTGACCGTCGGCCAGCGGTGCAAGGGGCGTCTCGACGAGCTTGAAGTTATCTACGCTTGCCGCGCCTTGCGGGCGTGAGACAAGCAGAACCTGACGATTGATTGCGGCGTTTTCGGACATCGTGATACTCCTGTTCGGTCTATGGTCGGGCCCTGCGGATCAGGCGTCGCTTGGACCGGGTTTCGCCGACGGGTCTGATCGAAGGCGTTGCTGTGCAATGTCGCGCCCGACTGCAAGCCGGCGCATGTATTTGAAAGTACCAAGTGCCTTGGCGACGAAATGCCCTTCGCTGTCGCGGATTTCGCCCTCGCAATACGCCATGGTGGTGGACCGATGCAGCACGCGTGCGAACGCTCGAAGCTCGCCGCGGCCCGGTTGCATGAAGTTGACTTTCATTTCGACCGTGACCACGCCGATACCCGTGCCCGCAAGGCTGCGCGCGGCCATTGCAAGAGCGACATCGGCGAGGGTCATGGTGACGCCGCCGTGCGCGATGCCCCACGTGTTCATGTGCGTGGCGGTCAGCGGCAGCAAAACTTCGCTCGCGCCGTCTTCGGCGCAGATGAGCTGGACTCCGAGTGAGTCGACGAACGGACTTTCAGGAAGCGCGAAGGAGTCAGTCATGAGTTCAGACTTCGTAATCGATGCATTGACGCGATTCCCGCACCGCCGCCACGAAGTCCTTGATTGCCACGTGTTTGGGATGGACCTGATACGCATGCAGCGCTTCCTTGTTATCGAAATCCGAAACGAGGATTACGTCGCACGTGGCTTCGTAGCCGTCCTGAGCCACGCCGACTTCGAAGTGTCCCTGCCCTGAAACGATGCTGCGGCAGCTTTCGAGCTTGGCCTTCAGCTTGACGATGTTCTCAGCGCGCGTGCCGCCCTCGGCGCTTTCCTTAAGCTTCCACATGACGATGTGTCGTAACAACTTGATCACCTTGGTTCGTTAGCGTTTGCGGGTTCTTGCTCAACGCATAAAATTAACAGATTCCGATGTTCATGGCGTGGACGCAAAAACCTGCGACGCGCTGGGTAACAACAACGCAGAAATAACAACGCAGCAATAAAAAAGCCACCCGTCGGTGGCTTGTTCTGTGTTCCGTGTCCGACCCAGCCAAAGCGATGTGAAACCATCCTGGAGCTTGTGTCCTTGACGTTGTTGAAATGACGTGGCGTATAAGGCACAAGACTCTTTTTTGTCTCGATGAGTTCGCGCGCCATTTTCAATGCGAAATCGACGGCTGCGCGACGCTGTTCGTGCTCAAACCCCACCCGTAGCGATTATCCCACGTTTCGCCAGCGCCCTACAGCCGGTTGCCCGGGTTAAACCCCAGCCAACCGCCCGCCTACACCACTTCGAACAATCCCGCCGCGCCCTGCCCGCCGCCGATGCACATCGTCACCACGACGAACTTCGCGCCACGCCGCTTCCCTTCGATCAACGCATGCCCCGTCAATCGTGCGCCCGACACGCCATACGGATGTCCCACCGCAATCGCCCCGCCGTTCACGTTCAATCGATCCGCCGGAATGCCCAACGTATCGCGGCAATACAGCACTTGCACGGCGAACGCTTCATTGAGTTCCCACAGGTCGATATCGCTGACCTTGAGGCCGGCTTTCTTCAGCAGCTTCGGCACGGCAAACACCGGTCCAATACCCATTTCATCCGGCTCGCAACCCGCAACGGCGAAGCCCCGGAAAATCCCGAGCGGCTTCAACCCTTCCTTTTCGGCCACCGATGCATTCATCACCACGCAAGCCGATGCGCCATCGGAAAACTGGCTTGCATTGCCCGCCGTGATCACGCCACCGGGCATCGCGGTGCGAATCTTCGATACCCCCTCGAGCGTCGTATCGGCGCGAATGCCTTCATCGGAGGAAAGCGTGACTTCCTTTGTGGACACGCGGCCCGTGGTTTTGTCGGCGATACCGGCAAGCACCGTGATCGGCACGATCTCGTCGTTGAACTTGCCCGCAGCTTGAGCGGCGGCCGCGCGCAACTGCGATTGCACGCCGTACTCGTCCTGGCGTTCCTTCGATATTTCATAGCGCTTCGCGACGTTCTCGGCGGTTTGCAGCATCGACCAGTAGATGCTCGGCTTATGTTCCTTCAACCAGCCATCGAAGAGCATGTGCTGGTTCATCTCGTTCTGCACACACGAAATCGATTCCACACCGCCGGCCACATAAACGTCGCCTTCTCCGGCAATCACGCGTTGCGCCGCGAGCGCGATGGTCTGCAGCCCGGATGAGCAAAAGCGGTTCACGGTCATGCCTGGCGTGCTCACGGGCAGTCCCGCGCGCAACGCGATCTGCCGTGCGATGTTCATGCCCGTCGCGCCTTCCGGATTCGCACAACCCATGATCACGTCTTCCACACGCGCCGGGTCGATGCCCGCGCGCGCCACTGCCGCCTGCGTCACATGACCGCCGAGCGTCGCGCCATGCGTCATGTTGAATGCGCCGCGCCAAGATTTGGCGAGACCCGTGCGTGCCGTCGATACGATTACCGCGTCAGTCATTCCTGTCTCCACTTCGAATACGAATAATGTTGATGTTGATCACTACGGGCGTAGCTACGGGCGCAGCAGATCCGCCGAGACGATCCGCTCCACGCCTGCCGCCGTCATCTGCGCCCACGCGCGTTCCAGCGATCCGTTCAGATCGATGGCGCGGCAGGCATCGTCGATGACGACCGCTTCGAAGCCTGCGCTGCGTGCATCGAGCGCGGACCACCCGACGCAATAGTCCGTCGCCAGTCCGCAGCAGAAGACGCGCTTCACGCCCGCATCGCGCAGATAACCCGAGAGGCCCGTCGGCGTGACGCGATCGGCTTCCATGAAGGCCGAGTAACTATCGACGCCCACATGGTGGCCCTTGCGGATAACGAGCCGCGCATGCGGCACATGGAGATCACGATGCAACGCCGCGCCTTCGGTGTCCTGCACGCAGTGCGTCGGCCACAAGACCTGCTCGCCGTAGTGAAGCGTGGTCATGTCGAAAGGCGCGCGGCCCGCGTGATGCTCGGCAAACGAAATATGCTTCGCCGGATGCCAGTCCTGCGTCACGACGACATGCGAAAACGCGTGCGCAAGCTGGTTGATCACGGGCACGACTTCATCGCCATGAGCGACGGCCAGTGCGCCGCCCGGCATGAAATCGTTCTGGACATCGATCACGAGAAGGACTTCGTCTGCGCCTTTCATTGATGCCTCGCTTTACGGTTTTCAGCTATTGAAACCACGACCGGCGGCCGCCAGTCCGGTCACGCTCGCCGCAGGCTTCCATGCATCGCCATTGGGCTGCGCGGCGTATTTGCGCATCGCACGTTCGACGTTGTAGAGGCCGATCGTGTCCGCATACAACATGGGACCACCGCGATGCAGCGGGAAACCGTAGCCCGTCAGATAGACCATATCGATGTCCGATGCCTTCGACGCAATCCCCTCATCCAGGATCAACGCGCCTTCGTTCACGAGCGCGAGGACGAGGCGTTCGACGATCTCATCGTCCGAAATCTTGCGGCGCTCGACGCCTTGTTCCTGCGAATACGCAACGATCATCTCGTCCACGATTTTCGACGAATGCGCCGTCCGGTCACCGGCCTTGTAGTCGTACCATCCCGCGCCGGTCTTCTGGCCGAAGCGCCCCGTCTCGCACAAACGATCTGCGATCTTCGAATACTTCAGGTCCGGCTTCTCCTGATAGCGCCGCTTGCGAATCGCCCAGCCAATGTCATTGCCCGCCAGATCGCTCATGCGGAATGGTCCCATCGCAAAGCCAAACTTTTCGATCGCGCGATCGACTTGCGCCGGCAATGCGCCTTCTTCGAGCATGAACAGCGCCTGACGCAAGTACTGCTCGATCATCCGGTTGCCGATAAACCCGTCGCACACGACCGACACCACCGCCGTCTTCTTGATCTTCTTCGCGAGCTGCATGACGGTGGCGAGCACGTCCTTCGATGTCTTCGCGCCACGCACGACTTCGAGCAGCTTCATCACGTTGGCCGGGCTGAAGAAATGCATGCCTACGACGTCTTCGGGGCGCTTGGTGAACGCGGCAATCTTGTCGACATCGAGCGTGGAAGTATTCGATGCCAGGATCGCGCCCTTCTTCGCCACTTGATCCAGTTTGGAGAACACCTGTTCTTTCACGCCGAGTTCCTCGAACACCGCTTCGACGATGAGATCGGCGTCCTTCAGGTCCTCATACGCGAGGGTCGGCGTGATCAGCGCAAGCCGTTCTTCGAGTTTCTCCGCCGTCAACCGGCCTTTCTTCACAGCGCTTTCGTAGTTCTTGCGAATGGTCGCGAGGCCGCGATCAAGCGCTTCCTGTTTCGTTTCGAGCAACGTCACCGGCAATCCGGCGTTGATGAAGTTCATCGCAATACCACCGCCCATCGTCCCCGCGCCGATCACGCCAATGCGTTCGATCTTGCGAACGGGCGTGTTCGACGGCACGTCGGGAATCTTGCTCGCCGCGCGTTCGCCGAAGAATGCATGGCGCAAGGCGCGGCTTTCAGGCGTCTGCACCAGCGCCACGAAACACTCGCGCTCGACCGCCAGGCCTTTGTCGAAGCCGAGCTTTACGCCGGCCGCGACTGCATCGATACATTTAAGCGGCGCCGGAAAATTTTTCGCCAGCGGCGTGACCATATTGCGCGCGAACTGGATGAACCCTTCCGCGTTCGGATGCTCGATCTTGCGCTCACGAACCAACGGATGCTGCCCGTTTTGCGCCCCGGCTTCTTGGGCGAACTTGATGGCTGCGTCGAGCAGGTCGCCTTCGGCCATCTGGTCGATCAAGCCCGATCCGGCGAGTTTCTCCGACATCACTGGCGCGCCCGAGACGATCATGTTCAACGCGGTTTCGAGACCCACCGCGCGCGGCAGGCGCTGCGTGCCGCCGGCGCCCGGGAGCAAACCAAGCTTGACTTCAGGCAACGCGATTTGCGCGCCCGCCGAAGCAATCCGATAATGCGCGCCCAGCGCAAGCTCGAGGCCCCCGCCCATTGCGACGCCATGGATCGCGGCCACGACGGGTTTCGAGCTGGCTTCCACGACCTTGATGACCGTATGCAGCGTCGGTTCCTGCGTGGCCTTCGGCGTGTTGAACTCGGTGATATCGGCGCCGCCGGAGAACGCCTTGCCCGCACCGATCAGGACGATGGCCCTGACCGACGCATCGGCCTGCGCTCTTTCGATGCCTTCGACAATGCCAAGCCGCGTGGAGAACCCGAGGCCGTTGACCGGCGGGTTATTCAGCGTGATGACGGCGATGCCGTCGCGGGTCGTGTAATCCACTGCCATTTCGTCTTCCTCCATTCGGTGCGCCATCTATCTTCCGGCAAAAATCCGGAAGGCGCTGATTCGCGTGATGCTGTGATTGTGATGCTTTGGGTTTGAGCCACCCGGCAAGAATACACAAAAACGAACGCTCGTTCAATTTTGTTGTTGCGGGATGGCGGAGACGGAACGCGGAAAACAAGAAACGGGCTGCGCGGCGGCAGCCCGGTGAATGGCAAGCTAGTCGACGCTTTCACCGACCGTCGGCAACACATGCTCCCGATATATTTCGCGCAACCGGAGCTTCTGCAGCTTGCCGGTCGCCGTGTGGGGAAGTTCATCGGCGAAAACAACGTCGTCCGGGCGCCACCACTTCGCCACCTTGCCGTCGTAAAACGCGAGCAGTTCCTCGCGCGTGACGGTTGCCTCAGGACGCAGCACGACCACGATCAGCGGCCGTTCCGTCCACTTCGGGTGCGAACACGCAATGCACGCTGCCTCCGCGACCTGCGGATGCGACATCATGATGTTTTCCAGATCGATCGAGCTGATCCACTCGCCGCCTGACTTGATCACGTCCTTGCTGCGATCGGTGATGTGCATGAAACCGTCGGTATCGATGGTCGCGACATCGCCGGTCGGAAACCAGCCATCGACGAGCGGCGAATCGTCCTTCCGGAAATACCGGTCGATCACCCATGGCCCGCGCACGTAGAGATCGCCGAATGATTTGCCGTCCCAGGGAAGTTCGTTGCCGTCGTCGCCGACGACTTTCATGTCGACGCCGAACATCACATGGCCCTGCTTCTCGCGCAGATGGCGTTGTTCTTCGGGCGAACGCTGGCGCTGTTCCCAGTTGAGCTTGGCGAGCGTGCCGAGCGGCGACATTTCCGTCATGCCCCAGGCATGAATGACCTCGACGCCATAGTCGTCCTCGAACGTGCGCAGCATCGCCGGCGGACAAGCCGAGCCGCCAATGACCGTGCGCTGCAACGTATTGAAGCGCACGCCAGCCTGCTTCACGTAGTTCAGCAAACCCAGCCAGACGGTCGGCACGCCGGCCGAGTACGTCACGCCTTCGGCTTCCATCAGTTCGTAGAGCGATTTTCCATCGAGACAATTGCCGGGCAGCACGAGCTTCGCGCCAACCAGCGGCGCCGCGTGCGGAATGCCCCATGCATTGACGTGGAACATCGGCACGACGGGCAAGATCGAATCGCGGCAGGAACAGGCCATGGCGTCGGGAAGCGCTGCGCCGAAGGCATGCAGGACCGTCGAGCGATGCGTGTACAGCGCGCCCTTCGGATTGCCGGTCGTGCCCGATGTATAGCAGAGAAACGATGCCGAACGTTCATCGAGCATGGGCCATTCGTAGTCGCCATCGTGTTTCGCGAGCAGCGTTTCGTAGCTCGTGACGGGCGTGGCCATATCGGCGAGATGGGTGCTGATGCACGCTTCGTCGCCGAGAGCGATCCAGCCTTTCACGTTCGGACACTGCGGCGCGATGATGTCGACAAGCGCCGTGAAGGTCATGTCGAAGGCGACGTATTCGTCGTCGGCGTGATTGATGATGAACGCGATCTGGTCGGGGAAAAGCCGCGGGTTGATGGTGTGGCAGACCGCGCCCATGCCGGTCACGCCGTAATAGCATTCCAGATGACGATACCCGTTCCACGCCAGCGTACCAACGCGCTCGCCCGGCTGCACATTCAGCCCGATCAGCGCCTGCGCAAGCTGCTTCGCGCGTTTTTCGCAATCGCGCCACGTATAGCGATGAATGTCGCCTTCAATGCGGCGCGAAACGATCTCGGTAGCGCCGAAATGGCGGGAAGCATGGGAAATCAGCGATGAAGCGAGTAGCGGTACATCCATCATCTGGCCTAAAAGCGGCGACGTCATGGGCAAGTTCCTCACAAGTCCGGATGCACGGGATTTGATGCTGGGTGTTTCTTGTTGAGTGTTTCTCGACTAAGCAATATCTGATTTTGTCTCAAAGCCAACGCGGATAAGGCTAAGAGCGGGCTCCAGCAGCGGCGCGGGCGCGGATTTACAATATCGGTTAACCATGAGGTGCTCAATATGTCGTTTTCCCCAAGCGGTATGGCTGTCAGTGCCGCTGCAGAAGCCGAATTGACGGACTCGCACGCGATATCGGATGCGAGTTCGGGACCGGTAAGCAAGCTGATCGGGTCGATCGAAACCGACCGGCGTGATTCATTCGTCGCGCTCGGTTCCGCGTTCCTCACCCGCCTGCCCGCCTCGCCCTTGCCCGCGCCCTATCTGGTCGGATTCTCCGCCGATACCGCTGCCGAGCTCGGCTTCAATGTCGGCTTGAACTCGACTCACGCGCAGGATCCGGCGTTTATCGACTATTTCACGGGCAATACCACGCGCGATCTGCCCGCCGATGAGCTGCCGTATGCATCGGTTTATTCGGGCCATCAGTTCGGCGTCTGGGCGGGACAGCTCGGTGACGGACGCGCGATGGGCCTTGGCGAGATCGAACATGACGGCAAACGGCTCGAACTGCAGCTCAAGGGCGCGGGACGCACGCCATATTCGCGCATGGGCGACGGCCGCGCGGTCCTGCGTTCATCGATCCGCGAATATCTCTGCTCGGAAGCCATGCACCATCTTGGCATTCCGACCACACGCGCCTTGTGCGTCACGGGATCGGACCAGCCGATACGCCGCGAGACCATGGAGACGGCGGCCGTCGTGACGCGTGTCGCGCCGAGTTTCGTGCGCTTCGGGCACTTCGAGCATTTCTACACGAACGATCGGCTGGACGAATTGCGCAAGCTCGCGGATCACGTCATCGACCGGTTTTATCCGCAATGCCGCGAAGCCGATGACCCGTATCTCGCGCTCCTTGGCGAAGTCACGTTGCGCACCGCCGACCTGATGGCGGACTGGCAAGCCGTCGGTTTCTGCCACGGCGTGATGAACACGGACAACATGTCGATCCTCGGGCTGACGATTGACTACGGGCCGTTTGGGTTTATCGATGGCTTCAACGCCAATCACATCTGCAATCACTCGGATTCGCAGGGCCGGTACGCATACAAGATGCAGCCGCAGATTGGCTACTGGAACCTCTTCTGTCTTGCGCAGGCGCTGGTGCCGCTGTTCGGCCCGCAATATGGCGAGGACGCGCGCAACGAAAAAATCATCGAGGATGCGCAGCGTGTCCTGGAAGGCTTCAGGGACCGGTTTGCACCGGCGCTCGAACAGCGTATGCGCGCGAAACTCGGCCTGGCCGAAATCCGGGACGGCGATGACAAACTGGCCAATCGCCTCTTCGAAGTCATGAACGCGAATCGCGCCGATTTCACACTGACGTTCCGCAACCTTGCGAAACTGCGCAGGGCAGATGCTTCCGGCGACGCACCCGTGCGCGATCTGTTCCTCGATCGCGGCGCTTTCGATGTCTGGGCGAACGAGTACCGGCAACGTTTGTCGGAGGAAACACGCGGCGACGAAGAACGTGCCGCGGCCATGAACGCCGTAAATCCGAAATTCATCCTGCGCAATCATCTGGCCGAAAACGCCATACGCCTTGCAAAGGAAAAGGATTTTTCGGAAGTCGAGCGGCTGGCACGGGTGCTGCGCCATCCTTTTGATGAACAACCCGAGTTCGAAGCCTACGCCGGACTGCCGCCCGACTGGGCAAGCGACCTGGAAGTGAGTTGTTCTTCCTGAAACCGCCCCAAAATACCTGAGCCGGATATCAAAGCCGCTCTATCGCTCTGGAGATAAATTATGAACCGAGACGACCTCACGAAGGAACCCGCTGCACCGCTGCAGAAAGACGACGCCACGTACAAGAAGGAGCTGACCGATATCCAGTACCAGGTCACGCGCCACGCCGCCACCGAGCGGCCGTTCACAGGCGAATACTGGGATCACACGGAACGCGGCATCTATGACTGCGTGTGCTGCGGCACGCCACTGTTCGAATCGGACACGAAATTCGACGCCGGGTGCGGCTGGCCGAGCTACTTCAAGCCCATCAACGGCGAAGTCATCAAGGAAAAGACGGATCGCGCGCACGGCATGCTGCGCATCGAAGTGCAATGCAATAACTGCGGCGCGCATCTGGGCCACGTTTTCGAAGACGGCCCGGCGCCAACCGGCCTGCGCTACTGCATCAACTCGGCTGCGCTACAATTCGAACCCAAGTAAGTACAAGGGCGGCTTACTCAGGTAAGCCGCCTTTTTTCTGGCCACTGTCAACGCTTCTTCAGTGGCTGCTTACTAACGGTCACCCTAAAAACGCGCGCGTCGTTTCGTGCCGGCTCCGAATCCGATCCGATCCCGGGCACGTCCGTCGCACTTGCGCTTCCAATTCGATGCCCCTCCCCGTCCCAACGACATGAAATTTCTGTTCGATCTGTTTCCGATCCTCCTCTTCTTCGTCGCATTCAAGATCTGGGGCATCTACACCGCCACCGCGGTCGCGATTGTCGCCACGCTCGTGCAGATTGCATGGGTCGCGTTCCGGCATCGCAAGGTCGATCCCATGCTGTGGGTGAGCCTGGGCGTCGTGGTCGTGTTCGGTGGGGCAACGCTCGTGCTGCATAACGATACGTTCATCAAGTGGAAACCCACCGCGCTTTACTGGCTTTTCGCCGGCGCGCTGATCGTGTCACAAGGTATCTTCAACAAGAATCTCATCGAGGCGATGATGGGCAAGCAGATCGTGCTGCCGCATCGCGTGTGGGGCCAGTTGAATCTCGCGTGGGCCGTGTTTTTTGCGATCCTCGGCGTGGTGAACCTGTTCGTGGCCTACAACTACACCACCGACCAATGGGTCAACTTCAAGTTGTTCGGCGCGACCGGGTGCTTGCTCGTTTTTATCGTCGCGCAGAGTTTGTGGCTCGCGAAGTACATGAAAGAGGATGAAGGCAAATGAGCGATCCGACCTCCACAGATGACTTCGTCAACGCGTCCGCCGAAGGCAAGATCGCGCACCTTGAAGCGCGGCTGAATGCGGCGCTCAACGCGCAATCCGTTCATATCGATGACGACAGCGCAGCGCATGCCGGGCACGCCGGGGCGTCGGCGGGAAGCCACTATACGGTGACCATCGTGGCCGCCGGATTCGCCGGAAAGCCACGCGTGGCGCGGCACCGGCTAGTGTATGATGCGCTGGCCGACGAGATGCGGCGAGGCATTCACGCCCTTGCCATCAAGGCTTACACGCCTGAAGAATTCGCAGACCAGTTCGAATAGCCCTCGGGGTTGCTGCGGACTTACGTGTTCGAGACACCTTCAATTCATTCCAGAATTTCCAGCCCTCGTCCTGATCAGGAACCATCGATGATTCTAAAAAACCCCCGTATTTGGGTATTGCTGGCCGCGTTCGCGGCAGCGCCTGCTTTCGCTCAGAACATTGCCGTGGTCAACGGCACACCGATTCCAAAGTCCCGTGTCGACGCCCTCGTGGCGCAACTGGTCCAGCAAGGCCAGCAGGACACGCCGCAATTGCAGGCGGCCGTGCGCCAGGAACTGGTCAATCGCGAAATCCTGATGCAGGAAGCGGCCCGCCGCGGTATCGCCACGCGTCCCGACGTGAAGGCGCAGATCGCAGTGGCCCAGCAGACGGTGGTTTTGCGTGCGTTGATCGAAGATTACGTGAAGGCCAATGCGCCGACCGACGCCGAGATCAAGGCGCGTTACGACGATATGGTCAAGCAGGCCGGTGGCGGCAAGGAATACCACCTGCATCACATCCTGGTCGATAACGAAGCACAGGCCAAGGATCTGATCGCAAAGATCAAGGGTGGCGCGAGCTTTGAAGACCTGGCGAAGCAGTTTTCAAAGGATCCGGGATCGGGCAAGAACGGCGGTGACCTGGACTGGTCTAGCCCGCAGGCTTACGTGCCGGAGTTCGGTGCGGCCGCTGAGAAGTTGAAGAAGGGTGAGATGACGGATACGCCGGTGAAGACGCAGTTTGGCTGGCACATCATCCGTCTGGACGATGTGCGCGATGTCGCTCCGCCGCCGCTCGAGCAGGTGAAGGCGCAGATTGCGCAGCAGATCCAGCAGGAGAAGCTGGCTGCGTTCGAAGAGGATTTGCGCAAGAAAGCGGTTATCAAGTAGCAACGCTTTAGTGCAGACGTAAAAAAGCCGCTCGATGATCTTCGAGCGGCTTTTTTTCGTACTGCGCCTTAACCCACCCAGCGCCGCGCGTTCTGGAACACACGCAGCCACGGGCTGGCATCGGCGGTCCAGTCGTTTGGCGTCCAACTCATCTGCACATTCCTGTGCACGCGCTCCATGTGCGGCATCAGCACCGTAAAGCGTCCGTCCGGTGTGGTCACCGACGTAATGCCCTCCGGCGACCCGTTCGGATTGAACGGATACCGCTCGGTCGCGGCACCCTGGTTATCGACAAAGCGCATTGCGACCAGGGCATTCGACTTGTCGCCCTGCTGCGAGAAATCTGCAAAGCCTTCACCGTGCGCAACGGCGACCGGAAGCCGCGAACCTTCCATTCCGGCAAAGAAGATCGACGGCGAACTCTGCACTTCAACCGATGAAAACCGCGCCTCGAACTGCTCCGATTTGTTGCGTGTGAACTTGGGCCATGCGTCGGCGCCAGGAATCATCGATGCAAGGCTGCTCATCATCTGGCAACCATTGCAGATGCCCAGCGCAAAGGTATCCGTGCGGCCGAAGAACTCGGCGAACATGTCGGCGAGACGCGGATTGAACCGGATCGTCTTGGCCCAGCCTTCGCCTGCACCCAGCACGTCGCCGTACGAGAACCCGCCGCACGCAACCGCACCCGCGAAGTCTGCCAGCGTGACTCGCCCTTCCAGCAAATCGCTCATGTGAACGTCATGGGTGTCGAACCCTGAACGATCGAACGCGTAAGCTGTTTCCAGATGCGAATTCACGCCCTGCTCGCGCAGGATCGCGACACGCGGACGCGTACCCTTGCCAACGAACGGAGCCGAGACATCCTGCGCCGGATCGAAGGTGAGAACCGGCGAAATGCCCGGATCGTTGGCGTCGAGCAACGCGTCGTACTCGGCGTCGGCGCACGCGGGGTTGTCACGCAACCGTGCAATGCGCCAGCTCACTTCGCTCCACGCGCGCTGTAATTCATGGCGCGGCGCATCGAAGACCTTCTTCGCGTCACGATAGATCTCGATGACGTCACGATCGTTCGGCTTGCCGATGACTTCCGAACACGCAGACAGTCCGTGTTCGCGCAACGCGGCCAGCACGGCATCGCGCTCTGACAGACGGACCTGGATCACCGCACCCAGTTCCTCGGAGAACAACGCACGAATGGTGCGGTCCTCACGACGTCCGCTGGTCTGCTTCGCCCAGTCCTTGGCATCGCCGTAATCGGATTCGTGGGTCGGATCGAGGATCAGCATGTCCACGTTCATCGATACACCCACGTGTCCCGCGAATGCCATTTCGCACACGGTCGCCCACAGGCCGCCATCGGAACGATCGTGATACGCAAGCAATTTGCCCGCCGCGTTCAGCGATTGAATGACGTTGAAGAAACGCTTGAGGTCCTCGGCGTCATCGACGTCAGGTACAGCGTAGCCAATCTGCTGCGTGACCTGCGCCAAAATGCTCCCGCCAAGGCGGTTCTTGCCGCGGCCGAGGTCGATGGAAATCAGCACGGTATCCGTGCCACGCTGCAATTGCGGCGTGAGCTGACGGCGTACGTCTTCAACCGGCGCGAACGCCGAGATGATCAGCGACACCGGCGACACGACTTCCTTCGCCACGCCCGTTGCGTCCTGCCACTTGGTGCGCATCGACAGCGAATCCTTGCCCACCGGAATGCTGATACCGAGCGCCGGGCACAACTCCATGCCGATGGCCTTCACCGTGTCGAACAACGCTGCGTCTTCGCCTGGACTGCCGCATGCGGCCATCCAGTTGGCGGAAAGCTTCAGCTTGTTCAACGATTCGATGGGCGCCGAAGCAATGTTCGTCACAGCTTCGCCGACGGCCATGCGGCCCGACGCGGGCGCGTTGATCACGGCCAAAGGCGTACGCTCGGCGATGGTCATCGCCTCGCCGCGGAAGCCGGCGTAATCCATGGTCGTGATTGCGCAATCGGCGACGGGCACTTGCCACGGGCCGACCATCTGGTCACGCGCCGTCGTGCCGCCCACCGACCGGTCGCCGATGGTGATCAAGAACGACTTGCTGGCGACTGTCGGGTGCTTCAACACGCTCACCGCGACCTCCGACAACACCAGGCCGGTTACATCGACGGGTTCGAACGCCAGCGCTTCGCGCTTGACATCGCGATGCATCTTGGGCGTCTTGCCGAGCAGGACTTCCATGGGCATGTCGACGGGTTCGAGCGCCTGATCGGCGTTCTTCTCGTCGTCGATCAGCTTGAGCTGGCGCTCTTCTGTCGCAACACCCACGACAGCGACCGGACAACGTTCACGCGTACAGATGGCTTCGAAGGCCGGCAGGCTTTCCGGCGCGATTGCCAGGACGTAACGCTCCTGCGCTTCGTTCGACCAGATCTCGCGCGGCGACAAGCCCGACTCTTCCAGTTGCACACGGCGCAATTCGAAACGCGCGCCCTTGTCGGCGCCATCGACCAGTTCGGGGAATGCATTCGATAACCCGCCCGCGCCCACATCGTGGATGCTCAGGATCGGGTTCTGCGCGCCCAACTGCCAGCACGCATTGATGACTTCCTGCGCACGCCGCTGGATTTCCGGGTTGCCGCGCTGGACGGAATCGAAGTCGAGTTGCGCGGTGTTCGCGCCGGTCGCCATCGAACTCGCGGCGCCCCCGCCCATGCCGATCCGCATGCCCGGGCCGCCGATCTGGATCAGCAACGATCCCGCCGGCAGATCCATCTTGTGCGTATGCTGGTCCGAGATATTGCCGATACCGCCCGCGATCATGATCGGCTTGTGATAACCGCGCACGCGCCCTGCGGCGTTCTGTTCATATGCGCGGAAATAGCCGCCCAGATTGGGCCGGCCGAATTCGTTGTTGAACGCGGCCGCGCCGATGGGGCCGTCGATCATGATCTGCAACGGCGAAGCAATCCGCTCCGGCCGTCCATACGGTTCGTTATTGTCCGAGGGGTTGCGCTGCGGCACCGGCACGGCGCTGTCGCGGGCGTTTTCCCATGGCTGGCGTGCATCGGGCAGATCGAGATTGGAGACCGTGAAGCCCGCCAGACCCGCTTTGGGGCGCGCGCCGCGGCCGGTCGCACCTTCGTCGCGGATCTCGCCGCCCGAACCCGTTGCAGCGCCTGCAAACGGCGAAATGGCGGTCGGATGGTTATGCGTCTCGACCTTCATCAGCGTGTGCGTGAGTTCGGTGTGACGCCCGTAATGCTCGCTCGATCCGCGCGGGAACCAGCGCTCGGCCGTGCCGCCTTCCATGATCGCCGAGTTGTCCGAATACGCGACGACGGTGCCGGCGTGATTGAGCTTCTCGGTGTTGCGGATCATGTTGAACAGCGAGATGTCCTGCGGCTCGCCGTCGATGGTCCACTGACCGTTGAAAATCTTGTGGCGGCAATGCTCGCTGTTGGCCTGCGCGAACATCATCAATTCGACGTCCGTGGGATTGCGCTGCAAGTGCTTGAATGAATCGACCAGGTAGTCGATTTCATCGTCGGCGAGCGCGAGGCCCAGTTCCATGTTCGCCGTTTCCAGCGCGCTGCGGCCGTGGCCGAGGATATCGACGGCTTGCAGCGGTTGAGCCGGCAGTTCATCGAACAGATGCACGGCGTGATCGCGCGATGGCGCTACGCTTTCGGTCATGCGGTCGTGCAGCGCGGCGGCCACTTCGGTGCGCGCCTGTTCGGACAAGGCCTTCTTGCCGCCGATGCCCGTGCCGAGCAAGCCGCTTTTCAGCAGGACCGTGTACTCGACACCGCGCTCGATCCGGCGAATCTGCGTCAGCCCGCAATGATGCGCAATGTCGGTGGCCTTGCTGGCCCACGGCGACACTGTTCCGAAACGCGGCACGACCATGAAGGTTTCTTGCGCGCCGCGCTCGCTGCCGGCATCGAACGGTGTTCCGTAATGCATCAGCGCGTGGATGCGGTTGCTGTCTTTGTCGGAGAGCGGTTCGACCGAGTTCACAAAATGCAGGAACTGGCCGCGCACGCCGACAATATTCGGGTCGATGCGCGTCAGTGTTTCGAGCAGGCGGGTTTGACGGAAATCAGAGAGGGCCGAAGCGCCGGGGAAACACGAGAAGTGGGGCATTGTCACGGTGCTGAGAAGACGTCGGGACGAAAGACGTCGGAGCCGCTTGCGGGATTGCCGCAATTGGCGATGGGAAGACCCGGATTATAACCCGGAAGTGTCTCGAAAACGCCCTCGCGGCCATGCGTGAAACGGCGGGAACGGCCCGCGGCAATCTCTCAAAGACGACGCGATACTTTTTGACCGTCCCCGGCGATGCACGCCCGAAGCCTCGATGCGCCCGGTTGAGCGGCCGCACAGAGCGCGTTTGGCCGTTTCACCCCGCCCCGCGGCGTCCCGGCCGGGCGCGTTTGGCGCTATCATGGCGCGCTTTCCCAACCCGGCGCACCGGTTACCCGTGCAGCAAAGCGGTATCAATGCGCCGGCTCGCCTCTCTTACGAGAATTCCGGCGGTCCGGGCGCCACGCCCGGGTCGAGTGGTCCGGACGCCCGCGCTCATGCGGCCGCCGGCTCGTGAACCAGTCAAGGTCTTGCGCCTTCGGGCGAAAACGAATCATGGATGTCATTGTCATCGGTGGCGGAATCGGCGGCATCGCCACCGCGTATCAGTTGCGTGCGGCCGGGCACCGCGTCTGCGTGGTCGAGCGCCATGCCACCGTCGCGCAAGGCGCGACCTATGGTCACGGCGGCGCCATCCTGCCCTCACCGCTCGACGTCTGGTTCGGGCCGACTTTCATGCAGACGCGCCGTGCTGCGAAAACGGGTGTCGTGTTCAAACCCGGCTTCGATTCGGAAACACGCGAATTCGCCAAGAAGCTCACGGAATTTCACGATCCGCACCGCTTTGCCACTCAATACGGCGCATTGCGGCCGCTGGTCGACAGTTCCCGCGATGCCATCGCGGAAATCGAGGCTGAATTCCCGCTCGACTTTGAACAGCGTACCGGCGTGTTGCACGTGTTCCGGCACGAGCGCGATCTGGAACTGACAGATGCGGCAATCAAGCTGATGCAGAGTTTCGAAACGCCGCACCGGCTGCTCACCGCGCAGGAATGCGTCGCCGCGGAGCCATCCATACCGGAAGATCCGCCGCTTGCCGGCGGTGTGCTGCTGCCTGACGCGCGCACGGCCAACTGCCCGTTGTTCACCAAGCTGCTCAAGCAAGTGCTTGAGGACGACGGCGTCCAGTTCCGGCTGGGCCGCGAGGTGACCGCCATTCGCGTCGAGGCTCAACGCGCCGCGGTCGAACTGGCGCCGCTTAGCGGCGCACTGGATGGCACAGGCGGCAGATCTCGCGAAGTGGAGCTGATCGGCGCCGATGCCATCGTCGTGGCGGCCGGCACCGGGACGCCGGCGTTGCTGGCCACGCTGGGAATCTCGTTGCCCCTGCATCCTCTTCGACTGCACACGCTGACCGCTCCGATAGCTTACGAAGAGCGCGCGCCCCACCTGACGATCGTGGATTCCGTGAAACGCATCGCGATGACGCGAATCAACCAGCGCATGCGCGTGACCGGCGGCGCGGTATTGCAAAGCATCGCCAAGGCCAGCAAGCCGATGAGCGAAAGCCTGACCCATCGCGCGCTTGCGCTGCTTGGCCAGGCAACGCACGACTGGATTCCGGGCGCAGCGAAAGTATCCGCCGCACGGGCCTGGGACGGGATTCGGCTGATATCGCCGGACGGACTGCCCGTGGTGAGCGCAACGTCGCACGCGCGGCTGTTCGTCAACACGGCGCATGGTCCGGCGGGCTGGGGTATTGCGTGCGGAGCCGCCAGACTGATCGCGGCGCTTGTCTCGCACGAGGAACCCGACGTGCCTGAACGAACACTCAGGGCGTTGAGGATCGACCGGTTCTGATGCCGCGCGCCGCGTTGCGGGCGACGTATTGAACGCACGCGGGACACCCGCAGATGGCCGCTCCGGTCATTTGGGCGCAATAATTGCGGCGGGTTCAAGCTCCTATTTCACGCCGCCGCCATGACCGACTCCGCTTCCAATTCCCTGACTTCGCCGTATGCCGAGCCAGGCGACCGCGCAATCGCCCTTCTCACGCTCGATGAACTCAGAACGCTCGAACACCGCGCCGCGGCGGCTCTTCCGCCCAATACGCTGATGGCGCGCGCTGGCGCGGCCGCGGCGCAATTCATCGTCGATAGCGGGTCGCAGCGACCTGTCTGGATCGTCGCCGGTCCGGGCAACAATGGCGGCGATGCGCTGGTGATGGCGGCGCGCCTCAAGCAGGCGGGTGTGGAAGTGCAGGTTTGCATGCCCGTAGAAGTCAAACCCGGCGATGCCCGCTGGGCGCTCAACGAAGCGCGTCAGGCCGGCGTCAAGATCACGGCAGACGTGCCCGCTTCCTTCGATGACTTCGGCTGGCTCGCCGACGGCATGTTCGGCATCGGCCTTGGACGGCCGCTCGAGGGCGTCTTCGCGGAGGTCGCAGCGCGATTGTCGAAGCGTTCGAAGTCTTCCGGCAACGTGCTCGCACTCGATATTGCAAGCGGCCTGTCAAGCGACACGGGCGAGCCCGTCAGCCGCAGCAACGACGGCCGCGCTCAGGCCGTGCGCGCGACGCACACGATTACGTTCATCGGCGGGAAGCCGGGGCTTTTCACCGGCGACGGACGCGATCTGTCGGGCAAGGTTTATATCGCCGATCTGGGCATCGGGCCGCTTGCGCAACCGTCCGTGGTGCTGAACGCACCGCCGCTGTTCGGCCCGCATTTCCCCCCGCGCGACTTCGCGACCAACAAAGGCACGTTCGGCACGCTGGCTGTCATTGGCGGAGACACCGGCATGTGCGGCGCGCCCATCCTCGCCGCGCGCATGGCGTTGTACAGCGGCGCGGGCAAGGTGAACGTGGCGTTCATTGGCACGGACTCGCCGCCCTACGATCCGCCGCATCCGGAACTCATGCTGCATCACATCGACCAGTTTTCTCTCGACAAGATGGACGCGCTGGCGGTCGGTTGCGGCATGGGCCAGAGCGATCGTGCGAAGAAGGTGCTGACAGACGTGCTCGCGCTCGATGTCGCAAAACTCTTCGATGCCGACGCGCTCAACCTGATTTCATCCGATGAAATCCTTGCCGGCAAGGTCGCCGAACGCGGCACCCGCGGCGATCTGTGCGTGCTCACGCCGCATCCGCTGGAAGCGGCCCGGCTTTTGGGATCGGACGTGAAAAAGGTGCAGGCGGACCGGATTGCGGCGGCGCGCCAACTGGCCGCGCGATATACCGCGGTCGCCGTGCTGAAGGGAACGGGCACGATCGTCGCCTCGCCCGATGGACGTGTATCGGTGAATCCGACGGGCAACGCCGCGCTGGCGACCGGCGGCACCGGCGACGTGCTGGGCGGACTGATCGGCGCGTTGCTCGCGCAGCGTTTGCCCGCGTACGAAGCGGCGCTTGCAGGCGTCTATCTGCACGGGCTTGCCGCCGAGACGCTGACCGGCGAGGGACAAGGTCCCGCGGGCCTGACGGCGGGCGAACTCGCTCCCAAGGTTCGCGCGCTGATCAACCGCCTGTTCTACCCGACGTAACTAAACACGGCATGCCGGCAGCACGCCTTTACGCTCAAGCAAGCAATCGTTCATCCATCGTGGCTATACTTGTTGTCTCGCGTTAGGCGGTCGATGTGAAACTGTCCGGCCGCGCGTGATGATCAACACTTTCCGCCACCTTCTAAAAACGGACCGTTATGACGCTCAATTCGCTTCCTGCCTGGCCGGCGCTCCAGGCGCATTACGATGCCATCCGTGACGAGCGCCTGCGCGACTGGTTTGCGCCGCAAAACGACATCAAGCCGTCCCGCGCCGAGCGCCTGACGTTCGACGGCGGCGGCATCTCCGTCGATTTCTCGAAGAACCGCATCACCGAAGCCACGCTCAAGCTGCTCGTGGAGCTCGCCGAGCAGGCGAAGGTCGCAGCGAAGCGCGACGCCGTATTCGCGGGCGACATCGTCAACGTCACGGAACATCGCGCAGTGCTGCACACGGCGTTGCGAGCGACCGACGACAACTCGCCCTTCCAGAAGGAAATCCGCGCTGAAAAAGCCAAGATGGCCGCGTTCGCGAACAAGGTTCGCGACGGCTCGTGGACGGGCTACACCGGCAAGCGCATTCGCCACGTGGTGAACATAGGCATTGGCGGTTCGGACCTTGGCCCGAAGATGGTCGTGCACGCGCTGCAGCACCTCGCGCTGCCGGAGATCAAGACGGAATTTGTCTCCAACGTCGATGGCGCCGATATCTACAACGTGCTCAAGGACATCAATGCCGAAGAGACGCTGGCAATCGTGGTATCGAAGACGTTCACTACGCTCGAAACCATGACCAATGCGCGTTCCATGCGCGACTGGTTCGTGAAGAGCGGCTGCCCGGAAGACGCGTTGTCGAAGCACTTCGTGGGTGTATCGGCGAATCCGGAGGAAGTGGTCAAGTTCGGTATCGCGCGCGAAAACGTCTTCGAGATGTGGGACTGGGTCGGCGGCCGTTATTCGCTGTGGTCGGCTGTCGGCTTGTCGATCGTGATCTCGGTCGGGCCTGAAAACTTCGAGAAACTGCTGGCTGGCGCGCATGCCATGGACGAGCATTTCCGGACCGCGCCGTTCGAGCGCAATCTGCCTGTCCTGATGGGCATGATCGGGATCTGGTATCGCGATTTCTTCGAGTCGCAAAGCGTGATGGTCGCGCCGTACTCGCAAGCCATGCGGTATCTCTCGTCGTATCTCCAGCAGCTCGAGATGGAGAGCAACGGCAAGTCGGCGCGGCTCGACGGCACCATGGTCGATTACCCGACTGCCGCCGTGATCTGGGGCGAACCCGGCACCAACGGCCAGCACGCGTTCTATCAGATGCTGCATCAGGGCCCGACGCTGATTCCGGTCGACTTCATCGCGGTATTGAAGCCGGAGCATCCGCTCATCGATCATCACGCCAAGCTGCTTGCGAATTGCTTCGCGCAAAGTGAAGCGCTGATGCTCGGACGTACGCTTGAAGAAGCGAAGAAGGTTGCGGGCGAAGGCAAGGAAGAACTCGCGACGCATTTGAGCTTCCCGGGCAACCGTCCGACGACCACGATCATCCTCGATTCACTCACGCCGGAAACGCTAGGCGCCGTGATTGCGCTGTACGAGCACAAGGTGCTGGTACAGGGCGCGATCTGGGACATCAATTCGTTCGATCAGTGGGGCGTGGAACTGGGCAAGATTCTCGGCAAGGTCGTTGAAGCCGATATCACCAGTTCGAAGTCCGATCCTTCCAAGCACGATTCGTCAACGTCGGCGCTGATCGCGCGGGCGCAGGCCGCACTGAAGAGCATCTAAGCGGCGTGGGGCGTTCCGGTCACTTGAGACTGGTACGCCCTTCGTTTTTTATACGCTCAAACTGTTCACGATTCGCCCGGCTTCAATTGTCACCGTCGCATCGCAGCGCTCGGCGAGTTCGGTATCGTGCGTGACGAGGATCAGCGTTGCGCCGTTGCGCCGGTTCATCTCGAACATCAGGTCGATGATCGCGTAACCCGTCGCGGCGTCCAGGCTGCCCGTGGGTTCATCGGCGAACAGGATGGCTGGATGCGTGACAAACGCACGCGCCAGCGCCACGCGCTGTTGTTCGCCGCCTGACAAAAGCTTCGGATAATGCGCAGTCCGCTGACTCAATCCAACTTGTTCAAGGAGGTCGCGCGCACGCGACGTGATGTCCTTGTGCGGCACGCCGCCACGCAATTCCAGCGGCAACATCACGTTTTCCAGCGCGGTCAGATGCGGCATCAACTGGAACGACTGGAACACGAATCCGACCGACCCGCTGCGCAATGCCGCGCGTTCATCTTCATTGAGCGCGCCAAGGTCACGGCCGAGCAAGCGAACCGACCCGCTGCTCGCGCTGTCCAATCCGGCGAGCAGCCCAAGCAAAGTAGACTTACCCGAGCCCGATGCGCCGACTATGGCGACGCTGCTGCCTTTTTCTATCGACAGGTCGATCTGATCGAGGATGATCAATTCACCCGTCGCGTCCTTCACCCGCTTGCTTAAACCCCGTACTTCAATGACTGGTTCGATATTGTTTGGCATGGAGAGACTTAAGGTGAACTGGACACCACGCGCCACACTGGCGCTGCTGGCGATGGCCGGATGCGCGGCCACGGCGCCGGCACAAGCGGCCGATGCGTTGGCCCATACCGCAATGGCCGCGCCCGCGGCGCCGGCCATTGTGGTGCTGGGTGACAGCATATCGGCGGAATACGGCCTGCCGCGCGATACAGGATGGGTCAACCTGATGCGGCAGAAGCTGATGCAAGAGCGCTTCGATTATAGCGTCGCCAATTCAAGCATCAGCGGCGACACGACCAGCGGCGGCCTCGCCCGCCTGCCCGCTGCGCTCAACCGGATCAAGCCGAAGGTGGTGATCGTGGAACTGGGCGCCAACGACGCGTTACGCGGCGTCCCACTAGCCACCACCGAAACCAACCTGCGCACGATCATCGAGAAATCGCAGGCGGTCCATGCGAAGGTTTTACTCGTCGGCATGTACGTTCCGCCTAACTATGGCCCGGACTACTCGCAAAAATTCCACGCCGTGTACGAAAAGTTATCGAAGGAGAAACAGGTGCCGCTCGTCCCGTTCCTGCTTGCAGGCATGGAGAACAAGCCTGAAATGTTCCAGGCAGACCAAATTCATCCGACCCCTCAGGCCCAGCCTTTGCTATTGAACAACGTCTGGCCAGTTTTGAGACCTTTGCTGGGCACGCCATCGAAATGATGGGGATTTAGCCGTTTTTGAAGCGATTCACGTTTAAACCCCGTCACGCGTTGCCCAGCCGGCTTTCAGCCATGCGCGAAGAAAGGCCACGATTCAGCATCAAGACTTTCGCGTAACCCTGAAAAAACCCCGGCTCCGCTTGTGAGCGCATTGAAAGGAGGTAACGTGAAATATTTACCAATTCTCGCTATGACCGTCGCGATCTCGGCTTGCGCCGCTCAACCGCCCGCTAACGTCAGCCAGGTCGGCACGAGCCAGCAACCGCCCAAGGTGGTCGCACAATGTATCGCGCAGAAATGGGCCGATAAATCACAGCAACAAGTGGTGTCGCAAGACACGCTCGCGAACGACATGGCAGCCGATGTCTACGTTCCGGGTCAGCAACCGCCGAACGGCGCCGCCGCCGTCGTGCGTCCCAACTATTCGGGCCCGGGTTCGTGGGTCGGCTTCCGTGCCGCTGGCGCGGGCGGCAGCGACGCCACTGGCGATATCCAGGCCTGCCTGTAAGCAGGTTTTGGCGACAAAAAAAGCCCCGCTGGTTTTGGCCAGCGGGGCTTTTGTTTGTGTTGCGTACGCGTGAGTAAGCTTCAGTTTATTGCGGCTGCTCTGCCGGCGCGTTGGTGGCCGGTGCATTGATCTTTACCTTGGAGCGCGCCTTCAATGCGTCGAGATACGATTCCATCTCGGCCTGGGCATAAACCTGCGCAACCTGCTGCTGCGCACCCGTCAGGCGGTCTGCGGCAACCGGCTCCGGCTTCTCGATCCCGTCCACGCGGTAGATCGCGTAACCATCGGCGCCAAGGTCGACGCCTACGTAGGTCGGCAGCTTCGACGAATCCGCCTTGAAGATCGCGGCGAGCGCTGCGGGCGGCACGCCTTGCGCGTCGTTACGCGATACCTTCGCCACCGAAGAGAACCCTGTCGTCGAGTTTGATTTCTGCACGTCGGCAAGCTTCGCCGCGCCGTCCTTGCGCGCCATCTCCGCGGCTTGCTCTGCGACGACCTTGGTGCGCACTGCGTCCTTGATCGTGTCGAGCGCGGGGACGGCCGCCGGCTTGTAGTCCGTCACACGCGCTGCGACCAGCGTGCTGTTGCCGATATCGATAGCCTGCGTGTTGTTGCGCTCCTTCACCGCGTCCGAAGCAAAGATGGCGTTCAGGACCTTCGAGTTGTTCAGCGGGCTGTCGGCCGGCAGCTTCGGGTCAGGCTTCGGTCCGACCGTCGCGGTCTGGATCTGCAGCTTGTATTTATCTGCAGCAGGTTGCAGCGTCTTCGATTTTTCGTAGACGAGCGACGTGAAACCTTCGGCTTCATCGGCGAGATTTTTCGCGGCTTGGGTCGCGGTGACGTCACGCGTGATCTGGTCCTTCACTTCGTCGAACGACTGGGTGGCGGACGGCTTGACGTCGGTTGCCTGGATGATGTGGTAACCGAAATCCGTCTGCACCACGCCGCTGATTTCGCCCTTCTTCAGGCCAAACGCGGCGTCGTCGAATGCCTTGCCGCCCGCGATCATGCCGTGCGAGAAGTACCCGAGGTCACCGCCCTTCGATGCCGAACCCGGGTCCTGCGATTCCTTCTGCGCAATCTGCGCGAACTGGTCCGGATGCGCCTTCACTTGTGCGAGCAACGCGTCGGCTTGCGCCTTCGCCTTGGCCTTGTCGGCTGCGCTCGCGTCTTTCGGCGCGGTGATCAGGATGTGGCTCGCGCGCACTTCGGCCTGCGTCTTGAAGCGCGCGATGTTGTCGTCGTAGTACTTCCTGAGATCGGCGTCCGTGGGTTTGATCGCGGTCGCCAAGGTCGCCGGCGACATCACGAGGTACTGGATGTTCGCGGATTCCGGCGTCGTGAACTCGGCGCTGTGCGCGTCGTAGTAGGACTTCAGTTGCGCGTCGGTCGGCTGGACCTTGGCGGCGTAATCGGCGGTGCGCAAAGCGAGGCCCTGCACGTCACGACGCTGCTCGGCGATCTCGGTCAGGCTCTGCGCCAGTGTCTTCGACGTGAACGCGGTCGACTGGATGCTCGAAGGAAGCTGATCGGCCGCCAGGCCATAACGCACGCGCTCGTCGTATTGCTCGGGCGTGATGCCCTGCATGGCGAGCAGTTGCTTGTACTGGTCCAGATCGATCGAACCATCGGGCTTGCGCAACGATGCAATCGTCGGGTCGGCCAGGAGCGCGCGGCGCACGGCCTGATCCGATGCGGTCAGGTGCAGGCGCTGGGTTTCATCGGCGAGAACGCGCTGTTGAACGAGGCTGTCGATCAGCGAAGCACGCATTTGCGGCGTTTCGAACATCTTCGGGTCGAACTGCGCACCGAGCATCTGGCGCGCGCGATCGACTTGCTGACGCATCGCGCCGTCGTACTCGACACGCGTGATCTTGTGGCCGTTGACGCTGGCGACGTTTGCGTTTTCGTCGAAGAAACTGCTGAAACCCTGGACACCCACGATACCCAATCCCGGCACGACGATCAGGATCAACAGGGCCATCATCAGGCGTTGGTGGTTACGGAAAAAGTCGAGCATGCGTGACGATTCTGCCTAATACGAAACGCCCGATGTTACAGCAGCGGGCAATAAAAAAGGCGAACCGGAGTTCGCCTTTCTCGTGAATTCGGCCGGTGTGGACGAGGTGCGACCTCCTGCCGGTGAGCCTTATCAGTCAAGGCGTTGCACGATTCGACGAACCGCGGTGCACCTTGAAAGTACGCTCGGTCAACGAACGGGCACTCTGTAAAGCGCGCGAAGTATAACATCCGCGCCCTTCTTGCCCCCCTTCTTGCCCCCCTTCCGGCCCCCTCTGCGGACTCGATTAACGTGCCGCTGAAACAGGATCCGCAACAATGATCCGGGCACGTTTTGCGCGGCGAAATCAGTGCACGGCGTCATCGAGCAAGGTCAGGTCGCGCCGGCGGGTTTCCGTCGACAAGGACACGCCAATCAGCGTGATCGCCGACAACACCGCCATGTAGACGCCCATGACCCAGAACGCACCGTCCGATAACCCGATCAGGTAGATGCCGAGCAAGGGCGCGAGTCCGCCCGACAGCACCGCGCCCAGTTCGCGTGCGAGCGCCACGCCCGAATACCGGTAGCGGTTGCCGAAGAGTTCCGAGAAGTGAGCGCATTGCGCGCCAAGCATGCTGTTCGCGCCGAGCGCGAGGCCGCCGAACATCGCAATGTCGACCCACAGCGGTTTGCCCGTGCTCACCATGTACCAGGACGGCACCGACCAGAGCAGCATGAAGATCGCGCCGCCGCGATACACCGCAATGCGCCCGATCCGATCCGACAACGCGCCGAACATCGGCGTGGTGATCACGCTGGCCATGCTCGCGATCAGCGCGCCTGTCGTGCCGATCGAACTCAGCGCGGACGGCTTCATACCCAGCTTCGCGGCGACCGTGCCGCCCAGGAACGCAATGACGACCGTGGTGTAGATCGTCGATCCGCCCTGCTCGGCAAAACGCATCAGCGTGGCGGCGAGTACGGGGCGGCGGGCGTGGGTGATGACGGTTTTCATCGGCGACTTGATGACGGCTTGCGCGCCTTCGAGGCTCAGGAACGTCGGACTCTCACGCAAGCGCAACCGGATCCATACCGCAACGCCGATCAGCACTACGCTCGATACAAACGGAATGCGCCACGCCCAATCAAGTATGGCCTGCTCACCCAGCACGTGCTGCATGATGCTGAACGTGCCCGTCGCGAGACCCAGCCCCGCGAAGATGCCGACGAACGGCAGCGCCGCGAAGAAGCCGCGTTGTTTGACGGGCGCGACCTCCGCCATGAGCGTCGATGCCCCCGCTTGCTCGGCGCCCGCGCCGAAACCTTGCACGAGCCGCAATACGACGAGCGATACCGCGCCGATCGTGCCGCTCGGCAACAGTCCGATCAGCATGGTCGATGTCCCCATGATCGCGATGGTCACGAGCAACACGAACTTGCGCCCCTTCCTGTCGCCGATGGAACCAAAGAACAGGCCGCCGAACGGCCGCGCGAGGAAGCCCGCACCATAGGTGCCGAAACTCGCCAGCAGCCCGGCTTTCGCGCCGAGCGCCGGAAAAAAGATATGACTGAAAACCAGTGCCGACGCGAGTCCGAAGATCGCAAAGTCGTAATACTCGAGGGCGCTTCCGACCGCGCCCGTGAGGATTGCACGCCGCAATTGCTGTGGTGAAACCGGCGCCTTGGTTGGCGTACCGGCGAGCGACGCCGAAGGTAATTCGGGTATTGGGGGTGCTGCAGATCCATTTGCGTCTCCTTTGCAAATCGGTTTGCCGGTTGATTGAATCCCGGCTATTTCTTTATGTATGTATTGTCCGCTTCGGATTGGTTAGGGCTGCGCGGACGTATCGAATGAAACGGTTGTTCATGCTGTCTGATCGCCGATGATCTTCACGACTCCGCTGTGATCGATATCGCCGTGATGCGCGATGAGAGACGTGAAAAGCTGCGCGCTGAGTTGGGTATACGGCATCGACGCGCCCACGTCCTGTGCCGCACGCAACGCGTTTTGAAGATCCTTGAGTTGCGAGCTCGACCGGCCACTGACCTCGAAGTTTTTGTCGACCATGCGGCGGCCGTGGATGCGCAGGATGGTGCTGTCGGCGTAACCGCCCGCGAGCGCTTCGATCAGCATCGCGGGGTTCGCACCGCCCTTCGCAACCAGCGACAACGCCTCGGCCACCACGCCAATGGTCGTGCCCACGATCATCTGATTCGCGAGCTTGGCGAGTTGCCCCGTGCCGTGAGCGCCCATCAATACGGGCCGCCCCATGCAACGCAGCACGGGCGATACACGTTCGAAGACCTCTGCATCGCCGCCGCACATGATTGCAAGCGTCGCGTTTTCCGCGCCACTCGTGCCGCCTGATACGGGGGCATCGATATGTCGAACACCTCGCGCGGCAAGCAGACGCGCATGCGTGATCGCCTGGTCGGGACGGATCGAGCTCATGTCGACAACTACCGCATCGGCACTCAACGCCTGCGCCACGCCTTGATCGAACAGAACATCGTGCACGGTCTCGCCGTTTGCAAGCATCGTAATCACGATGTCGGCATTGCGAACCGCTTCAACCGGCGAGCCCGCGACGTCCGCGCCATCCGCACGCAAGCGCTCGGCTTTGTCCCGGGTACGGTTCCAGGCGGTTAGCCCGTAGCCCGCCCTGAGCAGCACGCGTGCTTGCCGCTCTCCCATCAAGCCGATCCCGAGAAAAGCAATCTTCTCCGGCCGGTCCTTTGAATTCGTCATCGTCTCGCTACCTTGGAGTCACCCACTGCTGGACACGCGTTTCATCGTGAGGTATGGTTACCGGTAACCATTAAACGAATCTAACATGAGGAGATGGCATGCACAAGACGGATTTACTGGTAGTCGCCCGGTATCCGGAGCGTGATATGGCGGAACTCGAACGTCATTTCACGCTGCACGTCCTGTCGGATTGCGCCAATCGAGGTGCATTGCTAGCTGAAGTCGGTTCCCGCATTCGCGCGCTCGCCACCAACGGCGAAGCCGGCGCAAGCGCCGAGTTGATCGATGCGTTGCCGGCGCTCGAGATCATCGTGTCGTACGGCGTCGGAGTCGATGCGATCGATCTCGCACACGCGGCAAAACGCGGCATTCGCGTGACCAATACGCCCGATGTGCTGACTGGCGATGTCGCCGACATGGGCATCGGCCTGATGCTTTCGATTGCGCGCCAGATCCCGGCGAACGATCGCCTCGTGCGCGACGCTCAATGGGGCAAGGCCGCAATTCCGCTCGCCACGCGCATGTTCGGCAAGCGCCTTGGCGTTCTCGGACTCGGCCGTGTAGGACGCGCACTGGCGAAGCGGGCCGCTGCGTTCGACATGTCCATTGCGTATCACGATCGCGTCCAGTTCGACGATGTCGGCTACACGTATTGCGACAGCGCCGTGGCCCTGGCGCGCGAATCGGATTTCCTCGTGATCTGTGCGGCGGCGGACAAGCAGAGCCAGGGATCGGTAAGCCGCGATGTGTTCGACGCGCTCGGACCCGATGGCATTCTGGTGAACATCGCGCGTGGAAGTATTGTCGACGAACCCGTGTTGCTCGAATATCTGAACGAACGCCGTATTCGCGGCGCCGCGCTGGATGTATTCTGGAACGAGCCTTCAATCGATCCGCGTTTTTTCACGCTGGACAACGTCGTGCTGCAGCCGCACCGCTCCAGCGCAACCGTCGAAACGCGCAGTGCGATGGCGCAACTGGTGCGTGAGAACTTGAAGGCCTTCTTCAGTGGCGCGCCGCTCGTGACCGAGTTTTCCACGCGTTGAACCTAGAACGAATCACTGACTCCCCATACAAATAAAACGGACAGACAAGCATGTCGAATCAATCGAACACCCCGCAAAACCGTCTTCGCAGCCGCCGCTGGTTCGATGATCCCTCCGACCCCGGCATGACCGCGCTGTATCTCGAGCGCTATATGAACTATGGCATCACGCGCGAAGAGCTGCAGTCGGGCAAGCCGATCATCGGTATCGCGCAGACGGGTTCCGATCTCGCGCCGTGCAATCGTCATCACATCGAACTCGCCACCCGCGTGCGCGATGGCATCCGCGACGCCGGCGGCATTCCGCTCGAATTTCCGGTGCATCCGATCCAGGAAACCGGCAAGCGTCCGACCGCCGCGCTCGATCGCAACCTCGCTTATCTCGGGCTCGTGGAGATCCTGCACGGCTATCCCATCGATGGCGTCGTGCTTACCACCGGCTGCGATAAAACCACGCCCGCATGCCTGATGGCTGCGGCCACGGTCAACATTCCGGCGATCGTCCTGTCCGGCGGCCCGATGCTCGACGGCTGGTATCACGGCAAGCTCGCAGGCTCCGGCACGGTGATCTGGGACGCGCGCAAACGTCTGTCGGCGGGTGAGATCGACTATCCGGGATTCATGGATATGGTGGCGTCGTCGGCGCCGTCGGTCGGGCATTGCAACACCATGGGCACCGCGCTTTCCATGAACTCGCTCGCCGAAGCGCTCGGCATGTCGCTGCCCGGCTGCGCGGCGATCCCGGGTCCGCATCGCGAGCGTGGCTGGATGGCTTATGCGACCGGCAAGCGGATCGTGGAGATGGTCGCCGAAAACCTGCGGCCTTCGGACATCATGACCAAGGGCGCTTTCGAGAACGCGGTCGTCGCGGCGGCGGCGCTCGGCGCGTCATCGAATTGTCCGATCCACATGATCGCGATTGCGCGGCACATGGGTATCGACCATACGCTGGAAGACTGGCAGCGGCTTGGGCCCGAGGTGCCGCTGCTGGTCGATTGCCAGCCGGCGGGACGGTTCCTGGGCGAAGCGTTTCATCGCGCGGGCGGCGTGCCGGCGGTGATGAAAGAACTGTTCGATGCCGGCCGTCTCGACGCCTCCGTGCGTACCGTGACCGGCAAGACGCTGGGCGAAGATCTGGCCACGGTCCCCGTGCCTGACCGCGAGGTCATCCGTGCCTATGAAAACCCGTTGAAGGAATCGGCGGGTTACGTGGTGCTCTCGGGCAACCTCTTCGACAGCGCCGTGATGAAGGTCAGCGTGATCGACGAAGCCTTCCGCAAGCGCTTTCTCGCCGATCCCGATCATCCCGACGTGTTCGAGGGGAAGGTCGTCGTGTTCGAAGGTCCGGAGGACTATCACGCGCGTATTGAAGACCCGGCAACGGGTGTCGATGAACGTTCGATCCTCGTCATCCGCAATTGCGGGCCAGTCGGCTTCCCTGGGGGCGCCGAAGTGGTGAACATGCAGCCGCCGGCAGCGTTACTCAAGCGCGGTATCGACACACTGCCAACGCTCGGCGATGGTCGTCAGAGCGGGACATCGGCGAGCCCTTCGATTCTCAATGTCTCGCCGGAAGCAGCCGTTGGCGGTGGCCTTGCATTGCTCGTATCGGGTGACAGGATTCGCATCGATTTGAAGACGCGCAAGGTCGACCTCATGATCCCCGAGGCCGAACTCGCGCAGCGTCGTGCGGCATGGAAGCCGCCCGTACTTAAGAACATGACGCCGTGGGAAGAGATCTACAGAAGCATGGTCGGGCAGCAAGGCAGCGGCGCATGCCTGGAGCCGGCGACGTTGTATCTCAACATTGTCGAAACGCGGGGCGAGTCGCGGCATAACCACTAAGACAACCACTAAGCGCCCAGCTTCGTTCATGCCACGCGGGAGCACTAGGTGCTCTCGCGCGGCACGACTTCGTAGTGAATTTCGATGACGGGTGGAGACGGCTTGCGCCTGGTCGCAGCGGTCGTTTTCACGCCGCGCGTCTTGTCGAGCTTTTCATCGCCTTCCACTTCGTCCAGTGCCGTGAGCAAGGACTCGCCGGTGGCGCGGCCAATCCCATAGGCATCGACTGAAACGGTCGTGATGGTCGGATAGCAATGCCGCGAGACCTCGAAGTCCCCGAAGCCCGCAATCGCGATATCCCCCGGGACCGCCAACCCCAGCCGATGACACGCCATCACCGCGCCAAACGCGTGGATGTCGCTTGCGCACATGACGGCGTCGGTGTCGGGCCAGCGTTCGAGCAACTGCTGCAACGCGGCCGCACCATGCGCCATTGCAACGCCGTGCGCCATGGTCGTGGTCCATGCGCTTTTGGTGATGTCGCGCGGTTCGCAACCGGCCGCCCTCACCTCCTTCAGATACCCGCGACGCCGATCGATACCGCGGCTATCCAGCTTCGACGCGCTGCTCACGAACGCGATGCGCTTATAGCCGCGTTCGTAGAGATGGCGCACCATCGCGCGCGATGCATCGACATTCGAGAAGCCCACGACCCGGTCGATAGGATCGACCGGCATGTCCCATGTTTCGATCACCGGAATGCGCGCCCGGGCAAGCAGCGAATGCGTCTCTTCGTTGTGATGGCTGCCCGTCAGCACGATGCAGCGCGGCTGATAACGCAGCATGGCGCGCACGAGCTCTTCCTCGCGCGGCAATTCGTAGTCGGTGTTGGCCAGCAGCAATTGCATGCCGGCCGGTTCGATCACGTCGTTGATGCCACGCACGGTATCGGAAAAATTCGAACTCGACAGCGACGGCACGAGCACCGCTACAAACGATGATTTCCCTGACGACAAGGCACCCGCCGCCGCGTCCGCCACATACCCCAGTTCGTTGACCACGTTGAGCACGCGTTCGCGGGTGGCGGCGGCCACCGGCCTGCCGGCGAGCACGCGCGATACGGTCATCTTGGAGACCCCGGCAATGCGCGCTACATCGGCCATGCGAGGCGGCGCGGAAGTCGGAGGCGTGTGGTCGTCGGGCATCGTGCTTAAGTCATTAACGGGGTTCGTTAATGATACTGGATGACGATTCGCTGCAAATCGCGATGCGTCCACTAAGTTGCCGACCCATGGGAAAACTGAAAAGCAAAAAGCCCGCTGCGTGCGGGCTATGAAGTTTGCTTTGATGCTGCTTGAACCACGATATTGGCGGAGCGGACGGGACTCGAACCCGCGACCCCCGGCGTGACAGGCCGGTATTCTAACCAACTGAACTACCACTCCATTTTGTGCTGCTTACCGCTTGATTCGAATCGGAAAACGACATGCCGAAGAGTTTAACGACACCTCTGCCAGCCTTGCGCGACAACCGTTTCGATCAATCGGGGACGAAGTATATAACGAAATTTCCGGCGGCGCGAAGATTTTTATATCGGGATAGAAATGAGCGTTTCAGTGGCCGCCGGCACCTTGCGTGGCTGCGACATCCTGCGGCGGGTCATCGGGTAAATGCAACGGCTCGACCTTGCCCACGATCACCAGATAACTGAACGCGCCAAGCACGCAAAAACCGCCAGCAACGACAAGCGGCACAGTGAACGAGCCCTTGGTGAGCTGCACCATGAAACCGGTGAAGGTGGTAATGACGATGCCCGCGAGATTCGAGGCAAAGTTCTGTATGCCGCCAATCGATGCGACATGATCCGGCGTTGGCGCGACATCGCCGGGCAGCGACCAGATGCTTGCCGCTGCAAACGCCAGGCTTCCATAAGCGATGCCGAACGACGCCAGCATCAATGCCGTGCTCGTGGTGAACGCGGACACCGTGATCACCGACGACAACAACATGCCGCCGACCATGCAGGTCTTGCGCGCCTTGGTGAGGCTCCAGCCGCGCTTGTAAAGGCCATCGGAGACAATGCCGCCGAGCCAGCCGCCCGGGATCGATATCAGCGCGGGAATCATGCCGAGCGTGCCAAGCGACTTCAACGAGAACCCGCGTGTCTGAACGAGATAACTCGGGAACCATGTGATGAAGAAGTAGATCACGAAGTTCAGGCAGAAGAAGCCGAGCATCATGCCCCACAGCGTCCGGTGCCTGAAGAGCGACAACCAGGTGATCTTCTTGCCCGTTGCTTTCGGTTGAACCACGGGTTCCGCGCCTTCCTCGCCTGTCAGGTCACCGCGCGAGGGATTGCGATAGAGGACGAACCAGCCCAGCACCCACACGATTCCGAGCGCGCCTGTTGCGATGAACGACGCTTCCCAGCCGAAGCTGCTGATGATCAGCGCCACCACCGGAATGGAGAGCGCCGCGCCGACACGCGAACCGCTATCGAAGATGCTGGTTGCAAACGCGCGCTGCGCGGGCTTGAACCATTGCGCGACGAGTTTCACGCACGCCGGATAAGCGCCCGCCTCGCCTACGCCGAGCATCAGCCGGCAGCCGAACATGCCCGCTACGCTCGTGGCCGCCGCGGTCAGTGCGGTGAATACGGACCACCATCCCACCGCGAGCGGCAATGCAATACGTCCGCCGATCTTGTCGACGAACCAGCCGAACGGCATCTGCATGAAAGCGTAGGTCCAGAAAAATCCGCTCAGCACGAGCCCCATTTGCGCGGGACCAATATTGAGGGCCTTCTCTATCTGTGGCGCTGCTACCGCCAGATTTGCACGATCGATGTAGTTGATCGCGATAGCAAGGAAGCAAAGAAATACAACCATCCAACGCATCTTGCGCATGCTTTTGTCTCCTCCTGTATGCCAGGTAATTTTTTTGTCAGCTAGCCGTCACATGCTACCTGTTAAGCGCGTTCGTTTGCACAGATGGCTGCGCGCTTAAGGGTGTTCACCGATATACGTCTTACAACCCGAAAGCCTGCAACACCTATCCTTTACCGCTAACCGGCCCCGGTTTCAGCGTTGCCACCAACCCGAGTAGTGTGAGTGACTCGCGAAAGTCGTGATTTTCATCGAACAATATTGGTTGATTCGCCGGCTTTTGGCATTGGTCCGGCGCTCACCCGTGAGCAATTTCTCAATGGCGCTTATCATGTTGGTCCGGCCGGGATCAAAACGCGTTCAATGCGTGCAATCGAACCGCCCTCTCAGCTCAACCATGCATCCAGGCATTCAGGCAGCGTGAACACTCTTACAAGCGAAACCCGATGGCTTTAACGCCGTTACGTGGCCTTCTGCCCTTTCGGCGCGTGGCATTCTCCATGTCGAACGCGATCGGCGATTCGCTCGTCTGCATGGTGATCGTGCAGAACCTGATCAGGAATGGCATCGACGTAACTGTGTTCGGCGCGCCGGCCCATGCACTGCGCGCGTGGTTTCCGGATGCGCGGATCTTGCCGCTGCCGCACGTCAGCAAGATCAAGGAAACGTTCGCCCAGTTCGAAGCCGTATTCCAGATGCAGCCCGAGCAGCCGCTGCCAACGCTCACCGACATGCATGATCGCGTGATTACGCTGCACGACGTGGAGTATGGAAACAGGCAAGGCTCCATGGCCGAGCGATTCATGCATTACTGCCGCGACGAGCTCGGCATCAGCGGCGCGACATCGCACAACGGCATGACAGCGCTCAAGGGGCTCGTGCACAGGCGCCATGCAAACCGCGTCATCATCCATCCGGAAGCCAGCACCGGCGACAAGCGCTGGTTGCCGGCCCGATTCATGAAAGTCGCATCGCAACTGAAAGCACGCGGTCTGGAAGTCGTGTTCATCCTGGCGCCTCACGAACGGGAACGCTGGCGGGACCTGCGCCAGCAAGGTATCGCCGCGCCCAGGATCCACGACCTGAGCGAGCTCGCGGGCTACGTGTATGAGTCAGGCTGGTTTATCGGCAACGATTCCGGCATCGGGCATCTTGCGTCGAATCTCGGCATTCCGTCTGTGAGTGTGTTCCGGCGCAGGAATGTGTCGGAAAAATGGCGGCCGGCCTGGGGTAATGTCGAAGTGGTGCTGCCGTGGCAATGGGTGCCGAGCGCATTCCTGAAGAACAAATGGTGGCGTCATACGCTGACCTGCGCCCGCGTGCTCGCTGGATTCGACAGGATCGTGCGCCGGCAGACGCTTGGGGTGCATCGTGTGGAGGAGGTGGAAAGGCACGAGTCGCGGGCGAGCGTCGCGCAACTGGAGGTCGAGACGCTTCGATGATTTGTCTTACGATCGACGCGACGAAATTTCAAAAGTCCGGTCGATTCCTACATGAGGCTGCCGGTCCTTGCGTGGCCCTTCCGACGGGACGCCCGCCTGCGAGCGGTGTGTGCGCCTGAGCACACTCGGCATTGATCCTGCTTCAGGCGAACGTTCGCCGTCCGCCGCAAACCGTTACTATCTGTTTCGAGCGATTTGCTTTTGTCTTCTGATGCGACCCGACCGTGCCCAACACAGATCCTTCCGACTACTGCCTGACGTGCGGTAATCCGCTGCCCTCGTCCGATACCGCCTGCACGCGCTGCAACGGCGTGTCCGCAAGCGGCGCGACAATCGAGCCGCATTTGTCCGGCACGGCCGCCGCAGGAACAGCCGTCCTGAGCGCCGCCGATGAAGCCACCCTCCCTGACCGCTTCGCGCAAAAGCGCGCCTCGATGGACTCGGCCTACCCAAGCGTCGAAGAGCCTGAACTGTATGAGGAAGGCGCACCGGTCGCGACGGGAAGCGGGTCCGGCCGTGCACTCAGGCGCGCGGGGATTGGCGCGGCCCTCGTCGCGCTGCTGGCCGGCGGTTTGTACCTTGCCTTCGGCCCGACTCCCGGGCGTGGCGACTCGGAACTGACAGAAGCTGTCGCGCAGGACAGCATTCCGCACCTTGCGCCCGATCGGCTTATCGACGCGCCTTTCAGCACCAAGGCCGCGTCGCTCGATCTGGCAGGCACCGTCGATGCCGCCAGGCTCTCCATGGTGCGTGGCGAATTGCGCGACGCCCGCACGCGCCTTTCGATGCTGCCAGCCAGTGAAAGCAAACGCGGCGACGTCCGTCAGATCACGAACGAGTTGATCCAGCGCGAACTTGCGCGGGATGCGGCGATGGGTCTTGCACGCGCATGCGAAAAAGCCGGCGATACACCGTGCGTGCTTCGAGCCGCGGGCGATGCTTTGGCCAGCGACGTCTCGGATTCGGAAGCGCGCGACATGCTGCTGCGCGCGGTGGCACAAACCGGTACGCCTGCCGGCGAACCCGCGATCATCGCGCCTGCAGCAGGTGTCAGCGTGACTGCGAGCCGGCGCGCGGACACGGCGAGATTGATTGCACGCAGACGTGCTACCGAGCGGCTCACCTTCCGCCGCGAAACCCAGTCGTTCGCCAACATCAGCGACATCTACTCGAAGCCTTAAGGACATCGCGGAAGGCTTGGAGTCTCTTCAGGCGAGTTTGGTGACCGCGAGCGTCTGAATTGCGTCGTCGGCCTTCCTCGCCGTGCCGCCGGTTCTGCTCAACCATGCGTCCGGTACGAGGGAGCGACGCCCAAACCAATGCTGTCTTTCGGCGCATGCTGTTGCGGCCAGGTTGCGCCAGTGTCGCGCGCGCCTGAAGGTCGTTCATGGATTTAAAGCACCGCAAACGGCGTGAACAATTGCGAGATATTCCCCTGCTTCTCAAGGGTCCAGAACATTTGCAGTGCCTCTTGAGTGCGCGCGTCGCCAATCTGCGATGCCACGTTTTTGCGGAACTTCAATTCAAAGTCGTGCCGCCGCATCGGTCGCGTGGCGAAGCCGGGAATATCATCGACGCGTCGCGTGAAAGTGCGTCCATCGTCGCAAGTCGCTGTCACGATCGTCGCGTAGTACTTCGGGTACAGCTTCGTCAGAACCGGATCTTCCACGACCTTGATCTTCTGCATGAACGCGCGGATAGCCGGATCGTGCAGCGCTTTGTCGCTAAAGCTCGCGTGGCTGATGTCGCCATCGAACATGGCTCTTGCAGTCACGTACGGGAGACTGTGATCGGCGGTCTCGCTGGTGTCGGGCGTCCATTTTTGAGGGTCATACCCGCTGAGAAGTAACCTTCATGGGAGGTCCGGATCTCGACATTCGTCACACGCGACAGATTCCCGACCTGCTTCGCCACGTCTATGCCTGCCGCAATGGCTGTCTGCGTGAGCGCCTGTGACGGGTAGAACTTGACCGAGCAATCGTTGATGCGAAAAGGGCGGCCCCTGCCGCCAAAAGTACTCGTGTCGATGGTGAACGGCCCGGACACCTGCTTGAAGAATCCGGCATCGCCCTCGAAGATGGGAGCGGGTCCAGTCAGGCCTTCCCGCGCCAGTGCGGCGGAGAATACGCCGTTGCGCGCGGCGTCGGCATCGGCGAGCCCCTTCCAGTTCGACATGGTCTGCACCCGCGTCTGGTTCAGCGCGAGATGGCCGTTGATTGCAAGGCTGACTGCCTGCGCGAGCTGCGCTGCCGAAAGCTTCATCAGCTTGCCTGCCCCGAGCGCCGCGGCGGGCAGGCTGTAGATCGGATGGTCCCAGCCGCGCGAACTGAGCGATGCCGCGTCCATCAAGCGGCAATCGATTTCGTACGCTATGACGATCGCGAGGATCAGGTCGCGTCCATTTGCGTGTTCCGCCTCTGCCTGAGCGAGACAGGCCGACACGTTGTCGCTCGGATGGCCGATCTCCTTGCCCGCATAGACATCGTTCAGGTCGTAGTAGCGAATCGCGGCTCCGTTGGCGAAGGTCGCAAGATCCGGCGAGGTGCGACGCGACGTGCCGAGTACAGTCGACCCCGCAGCATCGCCCGCACCGGCGAGGGCGACCTTGCGCGCGATTGTCACCGGCCCTTCGCCTAGCGCCGCAACGCCGCATCCGAGCGCGTCGGCCAGGTGCGTCCTGACAGCTTCGATGGTCTGTTCATCGAGGTCCTCGTAGCGCAGTGCTGCCGTGTAAGCAGCGAGCTGCTCCGCGATCGAGGTGGCGGCCGGCGCACCAGCGGCAAACGACGATTGCAGCGCGGTGCCGCTGACCGCAAGCGCGCCAAGCGATTTGATGAAATGACGGCGATGCATGCATCGTCTCCTGTTATTTGTTATGACCCACTGTGCGGTGTTGCACTACACCAGCAGCAGTAACGCAGCGCCGTACACCAGTGCGCCCACCACAAACGTCACCGCGGTATAGCCGAGCACACGCTGCACGCCGATGCCGGCCATCGCGACCACCGGCGCAGCCCAGAATGGCTGCAACATGTTCGACACTTGTTCGCCCATGGCGACGGCCATTGTCGTTGCCGGCACCGACGCATGCAGCGCGATGGCTGCAGGCACGACGAACGGTCCTTGCACAGCCCAGTGACCGCCGCCGCTTGGAATGAAGAACGTGACGATCAACGAGCACACGTAGCTCCAGAACGGCAGCGTGTGTGCATTCGAAATCGCGATGAAGAAATGCGAAATTACATCGGGCAATCCGGTCGCGTCCATCATTCCCATGATCCCGCCGTAAAGCGGGTACTGGAGCATCATGGAGCCAGTCTGCTTTGCAGCGTTCTTGACAGCATCGGCGTACGCGAGCGGATACCCATGCAGGATCACGCCGCCTATGAACATGACGAAGATCACGCCGTTCACGCCTGAAAACGGCAGGTTCTCGATGCGCGCCAACACGAAAAACGCGATGCCCGCCACACCGATGAATGCGCTGCCGATCCAGGAATATTCGATCCAGCGCGCGAAGCTGAGCGGGCCGGCCGGTCGTTCCCGCTTCGGCGCGTCAGGATGCTTCGTCATGTCGAGCACCACCGAATCCTCGGCGGATGGCTTGAGCCACGCAAACACAAATGGCATTGCGACGAGCATGATGATCGTCGGCACGAGGTTGAAGCGCGTGAACACGGTGCTGCTCAACGGCAGCACTTGTCCGGTCAGCTTCTGCACGACGTTCATCGAACTGCCGGCCGTGGACTGCGCGAGCGCGATCGAGCCTGACATGCCCGTTGCCCAAACGACCCAGCCCGAAAAACCCGCCGCAACGATCCATGCAAAGTCGACACGCATGCGCTTCGCGACTTCGCGCGCCAGCAATGCGCTGATGACGAGCCCCAGGCCCCAGTTGCAGAACGATGCGACCGCGACGAGCAAAAACGTAAGCGCCGCCGCCTGGACCGGCGTGCGCGCGACCGAGACCAGCGCCTTGAACATGCGCTGAACGAGCGGCGCGTGCGCAAACGCGTGTCCTGTCACGAGCACCAGCGTGATCTGGAACGCGAACGTCAGGATGTCGAAGAAGCCCTTGTACCAACCCCCGATCAGGTGCGAGGCCGACGCACGCGGCCCGAATGCCGCCGACAATAACGCGACCGCGGCGGTAATCAGGATCGCGAGGACAAACGGGTCGGGGATGATCCGTTCGAAAAGCCTGACCGTCGCTTCGGTGAAACGCGTCTTGCGCTCGATGGGTGTTGCGGCAGCAGGTTTCATCGTTTTATCTCTTGATTTTTTGTAGGTCGCGCGTTCTTTGGGCGCTGGGAAATGGAAGACTCAGGCTTTTGATACCGGATCCTCTTGATTCGGAAAGTCATACAGCGCGGCTGCGTTGTCCACCAGGATGCGGTCGCTGACCGCAGTATCCTCGGTCCATGTATCGAGCAGATCGAGCAGTCGCGTGTCATCGGGCTTGTGTGACTCTGTCACGTGCGGCCAGTCGCTGCCCCAGACGACGCGATCGGGCAGCGCGCCAATCCATGCACGTGCGATCGGTGCAGTATCGGCATAGTCATCGGCGAGCCCCACGCAAGAGTCGAGATACGGTCCGGAGAGCTTGACCCAGACGCGACCCGATTCGGCCAGATCACGCACGATATTGAACGCGGGATGTGAAGCACCGTCGGGTAATGGCAGACGCGCGAGATGATCGAACACGATTGCCGATGGCAGGCGTGCAAGCATCGCCCGGTGCTCGACGATCTGCGCAGCGGTCCAGTGCAGTTGCACGTGCCAGCCGAGTTCCGCGATGCGTTGCGCGAGTGGCTCGACCATATCGAAGCGGACGGCGGCATTGGCCGGGGTGTAAAGCGTGAAACGGATACCCCGAACGCCGCCATTGTGAAGTTGTTCGAGTTGTGCGTCCGTCACTTCGGGCGTCAGCACGCCGACACCGCGCGTTCGTTCGCGGCCAAGCGCCTGGATTGCATCCAGCGTGACGCGGTTGTCGGAGCCATAATTGCGCGGCGTTACGACTACGGTGCGGGTCGTGCCGGTCTGCCGCTGTACCTCGAGATAATCCGCAGCGCTCGCGCGATCCGGGAAGTTCGCCTGGCTTGCGCCATCCGCGAGGAAGCGGCGGTCGTACACGTGCATGTGCGAATCGCACGCGCCTGCAGGGGGTCGGCGCCCGGCGGGTTGCGCGTTATCTTTACGCGACTGCGAATTCATCATCGTCTCCGTTTTATATGTCGGGCGTGCCGCCCTGTCACTCACACCGCGCTGCACTCTCTCCCTACAGCACCGCGCGTTTCGCACGCAGCGCCGCGATTTCGTCATCGCTCAGACCTGCGTCGCGCAGCACCGCATCCGAATGCTGGCCGAATGCAGGAGCGGCTTGCGGCGTGTGCGCTGTCGCGTCTCCTGCTTTATCGCCGAAACGGATCGGATGCTGAAAGCCGCGGTAACGTCCGACGCCGGGATAGTCGTAGGTGGCCACCATGTCCTCCGCAAGCACCTGCGGATCGTCGAACATGTCTTCGATGGTGCGCGCGGCCGAGCACGGCACCGCGTCGCCGAACAGCGCTTCCCATTCCAGCGCGCTACGCGCTGTCAGCGCCTGGTGCAATTTCGGTACGATTTCATCACGATGCATCGCGCGCTTGCGCACCGAGTCGTAGCGTTCGTTTTCTGCAAGTGCGCCGAGCCCGGTTTTCTCACACAGTGCCTGCCAGAAGTGTGGCGTGTTCGCCGAGATATACAGGTAGCCTTCGCGAGTCGGATGGATGCCTGTGATGCCGCCCGAACGCATATCGCGGCCAACGTCTTTCGGTTCGCTGTCGGCCCAGATCATCCGCGCTGATTGCATCGTGAGCGCGCTGCGCAGCAGCGATACACCAACGTACTGTCCCTCGCCGGTACGCCCGCGCTCGAAAAGCGCGGAAGACACGCCCGCGGCGACGAGCGCCGCAGCGTAGTAGTCAACCACCGAGCCGTAAAGGATTTCCGGCGGCCCTTCGCTCGGGCCTTGCAGTGCACACATTCCGCTCATCGTTTGCAGGACCTGGTCATAACCGGCCTTGTCCTTCTTCGGGCCGGTCTCGCCGTAGCCGGTGACTGCGCAATAGATCAGCCGCGGATTGATCTGGCGAAGCTGTTCGAATGCAATGCCGAGACGCGGCGGCACGTTGGGGCGGAAGTTGTGCACCAGCACATCGGCGGTTTTGACGAGTTGCATCAGCACGTTGAGTGCCTCTGCTTGCTTCAGGTCAAGGACCAGACCGCGCTTGCCACGGTTCACACCCAGGAAAGCGCGACTTTCGGCTTCGAGGGTGGACGGATATTTGCGCAGATTGTCGCCAGCAGGCGGTTCGATCTTGACGACATCGGCGCCCTGGTCCGCGAGCAGTGTGCATCCGTACGGACCTGCAATGTAAGCGCTCAAGTCGAGCACGCGAATTCCCGATAGCGGGCCTGTCGTGCCGGTCGTGGCTGCGTGAGGCGAATGTTCCATGTGTGGCTCCATCGGTTCCCGGTTCGACGTGGCGGATTCAGCGATCATTCAGCAGGCCAAGGCGTTCAGCATCACGGACCAGTGCGCGCGCGCGTTCGAAGAACGGCGGATCGATCATCTTTCCATCCACCACGTACGCACCGACGCCGCGTGCTTCGGCGTCGCGTGCCGCGTCGAGGACGCGCAACGCATGGGCGATCTCCTCGTCGGAAGGACGGAAGATTTCGTTGGCGAGCGCAATCTGGCCTGGATGGATGCAGCTCTTGCCGAGAAAACCCATCGACCGGGCGAGTTGTGCTTCGGCACGGAAACCCTCCTGGTCCTTGATGTCGGCGAACGCGGAATCGTAGGCGAACACACCCGCTTCGCCGGCCGCAATGCGCAAGCCGAACATGGCCTGCTGAATGGCAACTGCTTCGCGACGCGCAATACCGAGCGGCTCGAACAGATCGCCCAGGCCGAGTTGCAAGCCCGCGACGCGCGGGTGCGCAGCGGCAAGCTGGGCGGCGTGGCGTAATCCTTTGGGTGTTTCAATGTTAAGCAGCAGCCGGATCGGTGTGGTCACGCCGTTGGCCCTTTCGGCGCGCTCGAGCACAGTGGCGGCAGCGCGCACGTCGTCGGCCGATTCCGCTTTTGGCAGATTGATCAGATCAAGGCCGCGCTGTGCGATGGCATCGATGTCCGCATTGAAATAAGGCGTGTCGAGCGCGTTTACACGCACTATCAGTACCTTATTGGCGGCAGCGATGAGATCGGAGCGTAACAGGTCGCTCAGCGCAGCCCGTGCTTGCGGCTTGCGTTCGGGCGCAACCGCATCTTCGAGGTCGAATGAAACTGCATCGGCGGCGCTGGCTAAAGCCTTGCCGAACAACTCGGGTCGCGAGGCTGGCACAAACAGTTTGCTTCTCATGTCTCCGCTCTGATCTATTTGACTTATCACGATCCAGTCTAATTCCTGAATGAATTTAGATAAACTATCCGAACCTATCTTCAAAAGATGCAGAATCTATCTTTATGGACATCGCTTTTCTGGCGAATTTCTTATTGGTTGCCGACAGTGGTTCTATCGCGGAAGCAGCGCGCCGGATCGGGATAACACCGGCTGCGGTGGCCCAGCAGGTCCAGTCGCTGGAACGCGCATTCGGGGCCGAACTACTGGTTCGCTCGGGGCGCACGGTCATGCCTACGGAAGCCGGCTATCGCGTGATCCAGCGCGCGCGCAGCCTGGTGCACGACTTTTCGGAGTTGAAGGCGTTGGCGCTCGAAGACGACGCGGCGGGCGAACTGCGGATCGGCACGATTACAACCGCATTGCTGAGCCTGATGCCGGACGTCCTCTCCGCGTTCGCCAGGTCGTATCCGAACGCGAAGGTTTTGATCCGCGCCGGAACGTCGATGGAACTCTACGAAACGCTTCAGCGTGCCGACGTCGATATCGCCGTCTGTCTTCATCCGGGGTTTTCACTACCGAAAGCTTACGACTGGCACCTGCTGCGAGAAGAGCCGATCGTCGTGCTGGCACCAGCGCGTTTTGCCGCCCACGATCCGCACGGACTGCTTAGAAACGAGCCGTTCATCCGCTATGACCGCTCGCTTGGCGGTGGCAAGCAGGCTGACCGGTATCTGCGCGCGGCGAAGATCATGCCGCGCGAACTGTTCGAATTGAATTCTTTGATGGCGATTGCAATGATGGTGGATCGCGGACTCGGCGTGTCGCTCGTGCCGGATATCGTGTCACCCCTGACAGTACATCTGGACATCGCGAAACTTGCACTGCCCGTTCACACCGAGCCGCGTCGATTCGGCGTGCTGTGGAACCGGGCGTCGCCGAGGGCACGCTTGATCAAGGGCTTCCTCGCGTGCGCCGACGCCGTCCTCGGAGCCGAGCGCAAGTAGAAGCACATCCCCGCCCGACGAACTGTTTTTTTCCGATGAGCCCAGCGTCATGGTAATTAACCGGAAAGATGCTCCATGTCCGATTTCAAGACTACCTTTTCGCATCCTCTATGATCTGGAATGAACACAAATCCTTCGCGGTCTTATGTTGCTATCGGCGGTTCCGGCTCTGAAGGCCTGGACAACCTACGTGAATTGATGGAAATCTGGCCTACAGGGCTGGACGTAACCGTGTTGGCGGTGCTTCATCGCCCGAGCGGTCACGTGAGTTACCTCGCCGATATCCTTCGCCGTTCCAGCAGCCTTCCCGTGGAGATTGCGAGCAACGGCCAACTAATGGAGCCGGGCGTTTGTTATCTTGGAACACCCGACGCGATTCTGACATTGGGAAGTCAAGGCGAGGCGCAGCTCATTGACGGTCGCAATGACAAATTACGCAATCGGACTGTGGACGAGTTATACAAATCCGTCGCTCTGCATGCCGGCAATCGAAGCGTTGCAATCCTTCTGTCAGGTGCGCTTGACGACGGCTCCCGGGGTACGGAAGCCGTTCACCACGCCGGTGGCCTGACGTTTGTTCTGGAACCAGGCGCCAAACCCAAAGGCATGCAGCAAAACGCGATTGATTTCGACGGTCCGATCAGCTATGTGGGGTCTTTGCCTGACATCGCCGAACTGTTGAGGGTGTTGCTCCCCGCATCGAATGGTGGCTAGACGCGGGTCGGCACAGTTGTCGTCTCCAAGATGTAATCGGCGCTCTCGTGTGAGATCCTGAACACTCGGCCTGCCCATACTTCACAATCCCGTTGATGGACCGCAACCCAGTGCGGCGGCAATGACGGTGTGGCGGATGACTCTCATATCGGCTCCTTTCGTGTGATGCCAGCGGTTCGCCGTATCGATGCAGGCAGTGTGAGCTGTGAAAGTGGGGAAAGAATGCGCACGCAAACCAAAGGTTTTTGTGGCGACCTGGACCACTTTCCAGAAAGGGAACGCCATGATTGAAGACGCACATACCACCCGAAATCGGCTCAACGCGGCAGTGTGCTGGCTGGATCGCGTCGACCCGGGTACGCATCGGCGCATCAAGGGGTTGCGGCTCGTGACCGCTTACGGCATTGCGGCGGCGCTCGGGACGCTTCACGACGTTGCGATCGGCTTGCCAGGCAGCGCGTCGCTCGGCTTTCTCGCGGGCAACATTGCGCTCTGGGCAAGCGTGTCCGAAGGCAAGACGACGCGAGCCCAGTCGAGCCGCGATCTAGCACTATTGAGTCTCGCGGCCGCGCTGGGCGCGCTCGTATTCGTGGTCATGTCCCGCCCGTTGGCGCTCGCCGGTCTGGCGAGGCCGGAACTGGTTCTCGTGAGCGGCGCGTTCCTCACCGGATATCTGAAGCGGTTCGGGGTGCTGGGCGCGGGCATCGGGTCGCAGGTTTTTATCGGCGAATTGCTCGCTTATGGCGCACGGCTCACCACTGCGGATCTACGCGCCATAAGCGTGGCGGCATCGATCGCGGCGGTCGCGTCGATTGTGCCGCGCGTGCTGAGCGGGCCCGCCGAGCGCCCCGTTTCCATCGCGGCGCTCTCTGCCGGCCCGGCCTCCGACTCCCATCGATGCTCGCCCGAATTCTGCATGGGGCTTCAGGCGTCGATCGCGGCGTTGGTCATCGTCGGTCTGAACGAATCGATTGGCCTCGTTGAATCGTCGTGGGCAATCACTGCCTGCACGTATGTCGTCGCGGGATCGGCGAGCGGCACAATGCTGCGCGTGCGACGGCGGATCGTCGGCACGCTGATCGGCGTGCCGTTGGGCCTCGCCTGTCTGCCCGTCGCGGAACATGCGCCGCTGCTGATATGGATCGCCGCCGCGCTCGCCATCATCGTCTACGCAATGGCCCTACCGGAGCGCTACGACATTGCGTGCGGCGCATTCGCGTTCACGCTGATCGTGACGCTTGCGGCAAGCGGCGTGCATTCGCTTGCGTTGCTCGTCGCCCGCGCCTGGGAAACGCTGCTCGGCGGCACACTCGGCCTTGCCGCCGCCATGTTCATTTTTCCGCTTAGAGAGCCGTCAGCGGCATCATCGAAAGGAGTCGTTGACGACATCGACTGATACGAAGAATCAGGCCGTAAAAATTGACAGCCTCGTGAATCGATGTGAAGAGATATCGCCGTTACCCGTTCGGTCTGCGTTTCGTCGTTCGAAGCGGCGTGCTCAACAGAACGGGCACAAGCGCAAAGCGCTTTTGGCAGTTCGAGACAATTTCCAGACTTAAGGAACGTGCATGAAACCCAGTGCGATGGCATGAGTCTCTCGGGACTTTGGGCGCTAGTGGTGGTAGTGCTCACGGCCGGCCGGATCTGATTGATGTCAGGGAACGCCCGCCGATGAAGATGGCATTATTTCAATAGCTACCCTGTGGAGGTGTCTGGTCATGAGCGAAGAAACGCAGGTGGATTCATTGCGGCTACTGACAAGCCCGGTCCTAGTCCGCGACATGGGCAGTTTCCATGTGGGCGGAGAAATGTTGAGCCTTCAAGGAATGCCGCTTCGTGAGCGGGTCAGTACCAATCAAGGGGCGATTCACCCGGTCGATCAGAACGGCGAGATCATTGCCGGCCAGATGTACGTCCAGTACGTCAAACTCGAACGTCCGACCAGCAAATGGCCCCTGCTGCTGTGGCATGGAGGCGGCATGAGCGGCGTCAACTGGGAAACGACACCCGACGGCCGCCCCGGCTGGCAGATGTTCTTCCTGCGGGCGGGATTTGACGTTTATGTTTCGGATGCGGTCGAGCGAGGCCGTGCTTCATGGGCGCCCTATCCCGAGGTCTATGACGAAGCGCCGTATTTCCGCACCGCGCGAGAAGCATGGGAAGAGACCTTTCGGTTTGGGCCCGTTGGATCATGGCATCGCGACCCGGGAGCGAGGTACCCACACCCTGGCGTGCGCTTCCCGGTCGAGTTGATGCAAACCTTCATGAACCAGTTCGTTCCCCGCTGGTCGACGAACAACGAGCGCACGCAACGCGCATACGACGCTCTTGTCGGCAAACTCGACGCCAGCATCATTCTCACGCACAGCCAGGGCGGCAATTTCGGGCTGACCGCTGCGCTAAATGCGCCGGAACGAATCAAGGCAGTCATCTCGCTTGAGCCATCGGGCGCCCCTTCTGCCGATCAAAACGATGCTGCCGCGCTCAGGCATGTGCCTCATCTTTTTGTTTGGGGCGACTTTCTCGATCGGCACTCGTTCTGGGTCGACTCGGTGCCGAAAGTGCGTCGCTGGTACGACGCGCTGGCGGCTGCGGGCGCCGATGTCGAATGGATCGATTTGCCCGCGCGCGGCATTACGGGCAATTCTCACGCCCTCATGGCCGACGACAACAGCGATACTATCGCAATGATCGTGCTTGACTGGCTACGCAAGCGTGGTCTGGCAATCTGAGCGAAGGTCGGGGCAGCACGAACGCCGCAATACGGCCCGCCTACGCTCAAGCATTTCGCGGATGCCGAATGGCTTGCGGGGGCAATCGTCGGATCCAACATCAAGACTGTGCACACGCGTTTCGAGATCATTCACTGCATTGAGCGTCAGCACGGGAACATCGTTGCGCGCAGTACGTTACGCGTTTTACAGATCGATACCGCATGCGCCCAAGAGAGAAACATCGAGCAGCACGACAGCGTAATACGCCGTCGCGATGCCCAAGCTCCCAGACTTGCCGTCGCGCACCCATTCGACACAGCAATCCGCCCTCTCCAATCACCCACCCCAAATCCACGGCCGCTGTACACGATCGTTCTCTTCCCACTGCGCAATGACCGCGGCGCTTTTCATGGTGCGAGAAATTTCATCCAGACCTTCAAGCAGCGCTTCGCGCCGGATCGGTTCAATGTCGAACGGGAAAGCGTGGGAGCCTGAACTCACCATTTGTTTTTCCAGATCGACCTCGACGGCCTGACCCAGCATCGCGATTTCGTTTGCAGGCAGACGAACCGGCAACAGGCCATTCTGAAAGCAATTGTTGTAGAAAATGTCGCCAAAGCTTTCGGCAATCACACAGCGTATGCCGGCAGCCATCAGAGCCCAAACGGCGCCTTCGCGCGACGAACCACAACCGAAGTTTTCTCCGGCGAGCACGATCGGGGCCCCGCGAAACGGGGCCTGGTTCAGCACGCATGCTGGATCTTCACTGCCATCCGGCCGGAAGCGCAGCGCTTCAAATGCATAGGGACCCAGATCCTGCCGGGCGTTCTGCGTGAGACGTTCTATCCGTATCACCGTGTCAGTGTCGATATTCGACCTCAGCAGTGGTGCTGCAACACCGCTAAGCATAGTGAACTTATCCATGACGGTGCCTTCGTGCGTCGGTGATTACGCCGGTGATGGCCGCAGCAGCAGCGCTTTGTGGGCTCACCAGATGCGTGCGCGCGCCCGGGCCCTGACGGCCGATGAAGTTACGGTTGGTCGTTGAAACCGAGCGCGCGCCAGGCGGTACGGTCTCACCATTGGCCGCAACGCACATGCTGCATCCCGGCTCGCGCCATTCGAAGCCAGCGGCAATGAACACGCGGTCGAGACCCTCCGCTTCGGCATCGCGCTTGACTGTCTCGGAACCCGGCACGACCCAGGCATGCACGCCCTTCGCAACCTGCTGTCCGCGAATCACGGCTGCCGCGCTGCGCAGGTCGGACAGCCGCGAATTCGTGCATGAGCCGATAAACACCCAGTCCACCGGCGTTCCCTCCAAGCTTTGTCCCGCAGCGAGCCCCATGTAGTCCAGTGCGTCGCGCCAGGCTGCGCGGTGCTTGTCGTCGGGTGCGCAGGCGGGATCGGGCACGGCCCCATCGATAGCCATTACATGCTCGGGACTCGTGCCCCACGTGATCATCGGCTTGATTCCGGTCGTGTCGATGTGCACTTCACGATCGAAAACTGCGCCTGGATCAGAAGGTAGCGTGCGCCAGTGCGCCACCGCCATGTCGAACATCGACCCATTCGGCGCCCGGTCGCGTCCCCTGAGATACGCGTACGTGGTGTCGTCGGGCGCAATCATCCCGACCTTCGCGCCGATCTCTATGGAGAGATTGCAAAGCGTAAGGCGCGCTTCGATGTTCAGCGCCCGTACCGTTGAACCCGCGTATTCGACGGCATACCCCGTTCCCGCCTTGGCCCCGAGTTTGCCGATCAAATACAACACCAGGTCTTTCGCCGTGACGCCGTCCTGCAGCGGACCGTCGAAGGTGACGCGCAGCGTCTTTGGCTTCTGCTGCCAAAGCGTCTGCGTGGCAAGGGCATGCACCAGCTCGGACGCGCCAATGCCAAACGCCAGCGCGCCAAGGGCGCCATTCGTGCATGTATGACTGTCGCCGCAGACCAGCGTGCTGCCCGGCAAGACGATCCCGAGCTCTGGCCCCATCACGTGAACGATACCGTGCCCGATCTCACCGGTATCGAAGAAACGGATGCCTTGCGCGGCCGAACGTCCCTTCAGACCTGCCCACAACTTTGCGCCGCCGGGATACGTTTGACCGGTTCTCCCCGGCGCGCTCGATACGGCGTGATCGGGCGTGGAAAACGAAAGCTCAGGATGCCGAACCGATAAGCCACGTTGCTCCAGCGCCGTCAGTGCGTTATTGCCGGACAGATCGTGCAACAACATCCGGTCGATGTGAAGCAGCGTCCACGCGTTGTCTGTGACCGTGATCGCATGCGCATCCCAGACTTTGTCGAACAGCGTTCTAACGGCGGCGTGCCGGTTAAGGCTTTCAATTTTATTCATGGACCTTCCTTCATCCGATGCGGGCGCAACGCGCGCCTGAGCATTCTGCTATTGATTTCCGCGCGGGAAAAACGCGGGTAATCCCTGCCTCAAACGTGCTTGCAGCGCGCAGACGGCTCCCATAAACTCCGAATAGACAGTATGTCTGTTTTTAAGACTGACAATCCAGAATCATCACCGGTCGAGAATCCAGATCTGTCGAAAAAATCACATGGAGAAGACATGAGCCTTAGGTACAAGCTGCTGATGCTGACGTGGCTGCTGCAGTTCGTGAACTACCTGGACCGGGTCAGCATCTCGGTAGCCGCACCCTCGATGATGAAAGCCTTGCACCTCGACGCCGCCCAGCTTGGCGTGATCTTCGCCGCGTTCGCGCTTGGCTACGCGCTGATGCAACTGCCGGGCGGCATGCTGTCGGACCGCTTCGGCACAAAGGCCCTGCTGGTCGTCGCGCCGCTCCTGTTCTCGCTGTTCACGGGATTGACCGGTCTGGTGTCGACCGTGACGGCAATGGTGGTCGTGCGCTTCTGCTTTGGATTGTCAGAGGGATCGTGCAATGCAGCGGTCTACAAACTGGTCGCTGACAACTTCAGCTCGAAGGACGCCGCCCGCGCGCACAGTGTGTGGCTGAGCGCGCTCGCAATCGGTCCGGCGGTGGTCGCGCCGGTCGTCGTTTGGCTGCTCGTGCGCGGTCCGTGGCAGCACGTATTTTTCTACTTCGCGATCCCCGGCGTGATCGTCTCGATTCTGATCTACGCGATGATTCCGCCGCAAGTCGCGGGCGCGAAATCATCGCTGGCGGAACGTGCGGAACGTCGCGCACACTGGAAGACATTCATCAGACTGAAAAGCACGTGGCTGCTGTTTTTCGGATACATGACGTTCAGCATCGGGTATTGGGGCTTCCTCGGCTGGGTGCCGAGCTATCTTTCGGCACAACGGCATATCGATTTGAAGGCGCTCGGCTTCGCGGCATCGATCCCGTACCTGTTCGGTTTTCTTGGACTGATCGTTTTCGGCACGCTGGGGAGCGGCACGCTGCATCGCAAGCGTCCAGTCATGCTTGCGCTTGGCTACACCGGCACCGCGATCGCGCTGTACTTCACTTTCACCGCCGACGACCCCGCAATGTGCATCGCCGGCCTCTCCGCGGCGGCTTTCCTGCTCTACGGCAGCCTTTCGCCGTACGCCGGTCTCGTCGCGCACCTGGCGCCCGAAGGCGCGCGCGGCGGCTATGCCGGCTTCATCAACACGGGCGGACAGATTGGCGGGTTGACGGCGCCCCTGGTGGTAGGCGCGATCGTGAAGACGAGCGGGTCGTACAACGGCGGGTTCATCTTCATGATCGGCGCACTGCTGATCGGCGCCGTGTGCTTTGCATTCCTCCAGACGCAGATGTCGCGACGCGCAGTACCGCTCGTGAACGCGCAAGCCTAGAGACCATCAGCGCATGACATCGCTTGGCGCGAACGGCGGTTCGAACAGTGCAGGATCACCGCCGAGGGCAGTAGTCAGCTCGGCGCCGGCTCGCATCACGAACGGCAGATAGAGTTTGAATTCCTTCTTGTCGAACCGGTAGCGAGGAATGCCCAGCGATATCGCACATATCAGTTTCTGCCCCACACCGAACACGGGCACTGCAATGGCAGCGCTCTCGGCATCGCGTTCACCAAGGGACACGGCATAGCCCGCGTCACGGACTTTCTTGAGCGTCGCGCCCTTGTCGCCTGCGAAGGCGAGCAGCACTTTGCCGGCGGCGCCCTTTTCGAGCGTGAGACGCTCTCCTTCGCGCACATGCATACGTACGGAGCGTTGCCATTCCAGCCGATAGAGACACAAGCGCACGTCGTCTTCCCTCACGTAGACAGCCGCGGTCTCGCCTGTCTGCTTGACCAGTTCGCGCAGCACCGGCAACGCGTAGTCCTGTAGCCGGAACGAGCCCTGGTAGATCATGCCGAGATGGAACAGCGTGGGGCCGAGCATGTAGCGGCCATCGGCAAGACGCTTGAGGTAGCCGAAGCTTTCCAGCGACTCGCACAAACGAAGGATGGTGCTGTGATAGAGACCCGTTGCCGCCGTGAGATCGGCGAGCGTCATGCCGTCGACGCTTTCTTCGAACGCCTTGAGAATGCTCAGCGCCCTGTTCACGGCTGCTACGCCTGTATCGGCTGGATTTGCCATGTCGTGTTGCCAATGATTTCGTTCGTCAATGTTATGCGGGGTCAGCGTCTCGCGCCCCGCGCGCGGCCTAAAAGTAAAGCAATTCAGGGCACTCCGCAAGGCGTGGCCGTCTGCTTAAATAGACATCATGTCTATTTCTGTGTAACCTGAATTCAGTGCCTCAATGCGCAACGCTCGGGAAACCCATGTCAAAGCTGCACAAGAAGGAATTCTCAAACGATGAAAACGGCCCGCTGCAGGGCTTGAGGGTCGTGGACCTGTCGCGCCTCGTGGCTGGCAATATGCTGACTCTGCAGCTTGCCGATTTCGGTGCAGATGTCGTCAAGGTCGAGCCCATTGCCGGCGATACCTTGCGTGCGTTCAAGACTGACGGCTACGAGATATTCTGGAAGACGTATGCGCGCAACAAAAAGAGCGTGTGCGTCGACTTTCGTTGCAAGGAAGCAATCGAACTCATAGCGCGCATGATCGACGATGCCGACGTGCTGGTCGAAAGTTTCCGACCGGGCACGCTGGAGGAAATGGGACTCGCGCCTGCAAGACTCCACGAACGCAATCCACGGCTCGTCATTGCGCGGATTTCGGGCTGGGGGCAAACCGGCATCTTCCGGAACAAGCCTGGTTTCGGCACGCTGGTGGAAGGGTATTCCGGCTTCGCGTCAATGAATGGCTTCGCTGATCGTGAACCGGTGCTGCCGCCGATGTTCCTCGGTGACATGACAACCGGCATCTATGGCGCCAATGCCGTGATGATGGCGCTCTGGCATACACGGGTGAACGGCGGTTGCGGGCAAGTGCTCGACATCTCTCTCTTCGAACCGACGCTCTCGATTCTCGGGCCGCAGGTTGCAAACTTCAAGCTCAATGGCCGCATCAAGCCGCGCACCGGCAGCCGCTCTGGCACGACGGCACCGCGCAATACCTACAAGACGGCGGATGGAAAGTGGCTCTGCGTTTCGACCTCGACACAGTCGATGGCGCAACGGCTGTTCGCGACCATCGGCAAGCCCGAACTGACCAGCGACGTGCGCTATGCAACCAACGCCGCCCGGGTGGCCCATGTGGAAGAGATCGATCGCATCGTAGGCGGGTTTATCGGCGAGCGGACGCTGAGTGAGAATCGCGCACTGTTCGATGCCGCCGATGTCACCGCCGGCCCCGTTTTCGACGCTGCGGATCTGCTCGAGGACCACTACGTGTGCGAGCGGGAAAGCATCGTGGAAGTCGACGATCACGAAGTCGGCCAGTTGCCGATGCACAACGTCGTTCCGCGTCTATCCGCAACGCCTGGCGGCTTTCGCTTTCCGGCGCCGCTCAAGGGCGAGCATAGCGGTGAAATCCTCGCGCCGCTTCTCGGCGACGCTGCGTATCGGAAACTCGTAACCGACGGTGTGATCGTGGAAACGGACCGCGAGCACGCGGTGATTGCGCCGGTCGCCTGAATCAATTTCCAACTGGAGACAGTGAATGAGTACCATCGAATCAGCAATCGATAGCCCCGCAGTCTGGAAAGGTCCCGACCTCGACTGGACCAAAGAAGGTTTGCATCTGCTCAGCGCGAGCGAGCTTGCCGAGATCGACCATGCGCTGCGCCACCTGCAGGCGCTGGGTAACATCGACTTTCCGGACATCACGCCAGAGACGTTTCCACTGGATGGCGTCGGCCAGTTGATGCGCGACCTGCCGCATTTCCTTGCCAATGGTCGCGGCTTCCTGATGCTGCGGGGACTGCCTCGCGACAAATATTCCGACGACGACATGGCGCAGATCTACGTTGGTCTCGGCTCGTACATCAGCCGCCCGGTCACGCAGTCGTATCTTGGCGATCTGCTCGGGCACGTCATGGATGTCAGCGACTACGAGCCGAAATCACGCGGTTATCGCAAGGGCGGCGGTCAATTGATGCACACGGACTCCTGCGACATCATTGGCCTGATGTGCTTGCGCACGGCGATTTCCGGCGGCGAAAGCCGCATTTCGAGTGCCGTTGCCGTGCACAATCACATGCTTGAACACCGGCCGGATCTGCTCGAGGTGCTGCGCGATGGACTGTTCCTCAAGCGTACCGACGAAGACGGCCGCCGTGCCACGCGCACGTTCAGCGAATTCAAGGTGCCGTTCTTTACAGGCGAAGGCCCACAGACCATCTGTTATTTGCCGACGGGATATGCGCGCCTCGCCGAGAAAAGCGGTGAACGTCCGTACTCGGCGCTTGAATCGGAGGCGTTGTATCAGGTACGGAAGATTTCGGCATCGCCGGAGTTCTATCTCGACATGGGCTTTCGCGATGGCGACATCCAGTTCCTCAATAACCGCGTGATGGTGCATGGCCGCACCGACTATCAGGACGCAAAGGCGCTCGAGGACCGGCGGCATCTGATGCGCCTGTGGCTCACCGCGGCTTCATGGCCTGCAATGCCTGACTCGCAGGTCTTCCACAAGGCAGAGGACTTGCGCTTGTGGTCGCAATATCGCAAGCCGTTCAGCGAAATGCCCTCGCACCATAACCGCTTGCTGCTCGAAGGCAATGCGGGCCGGATGGTCGACTGACGTGAGCCATCCGCCCATGAGAAGCAAGCTCTTCGTACCGGGCGCGCGCCCCGAATTGTTCCAGAAAGCCTTTGCCAGCAGTGCCGACGCAATCTCGATCGATCTGGAGGACGCGGTTCCGGAGACGATGAAAGCACATGCACGTGGTGACGTAGCCCGCTTCGTTCGCGATCTCGATCGCGATCATGGGAAGGTGATTCTCATCCGAATCAATCCGCTAGGTTCTATGCATTTCGACGCCGATCTCGACGCGCTCGTTGGCCTCGATTTCGATATCGTCAATCTGCCGAAGGCCGAGTCGGCGAACGATATCGCCACGCTTGCCGGCGCAATCGGCGAACTGGAAAAACAGCGCGCTCATCGCCGGCCGTTGAAGATCCTGGCGAACGTCGAGTCGCCTCGCGGCTTGCGTTTCGCCGCCGACATTGCTTTGGCGAGTCCGCGTGTCATGGGCTTGCAAATCGGGTATGGCGATCTTTTCGAGCCGCTGGACATCGGGCGCAAGCACGCGGGCGCGCTCGAACACGTGCAACTTGCAGTGCGGTTCGCGGCGGGCGAAGCCGGTATTGCCGCCTTTGACGGCGCATTTCCGGATATCGCCGATCAAACAGGCTTCCGCGAAGAAGCCATGCGCGCAAAAGCCCTCGGCTTTCGCGGCAAGAGCTGCATTCATCCAACGCAGATCGCGGCAGCCAACGAGGCATTCATGCCAAGCGGGACCGAAATCGCTTTTTCGCGCAAGGTAGTGGAGGCGTGGCGGAAAGCCGGCGCGCTGGGTCGAGGCGCGATCGTTGTCGATGGCATCATGATCGATGCCCCTTACGCCGCGAAAGCGGAAGCCGTTTTGCTGCAAGCACAACGCCTGGCGGTCTGAAATCACCCTGAAGGAGATGCGCATGTCGGACCCCGTTGCCTCTTCACGCTCGAAGCGCCTGCGTCAGTTGCTCGACAGCGGTCAATTGACCGTCGCACCCGGCGTTTATGATGGCCTGACCGCACGACTCGCCGAGCAAGCGGGTTTCTCAGCCCTCTACATGACCGGCGCGGGTACGTCAGCGTCGTTCGGCCTGCCGGACTACGGCCTCCTGACGATGACCGAGATGGTCGCCAATGCAGCACGCATCGTCGCATGCACGACGCTGCCGCTCATCGCAGATGCCGACACCGGCTAGGCCAGCGCCGAATTCCGGCGATCCATTCGGCGCTGGATGACAGGCGACTCCATCCCTTTCATCGCCGTGTTCTCTTCAATTTCAATCACTCGGCATGGGCCTTGTCGAAGTCCCAGACCGCCTGAAAGCCCATCAGTTCGCACATGGCTTTGAACGGCATCATGTTGGCCTCCGCGCCGGTGGTTCCCTTGAGCGCTTTTATTTCGCCATATACATTTTCGAGCGCGCGAGCGACGCTCAAGAATCCCGCCGACGGATAAATCGCAATCGAAAAGCCGAGTTCCTGCAACTCCGCCGGCGTCAGTTGCGGTGTCCTGCCGCCCTCCACCACGTTCACCAGCAAGGGCATATCGAACGACTTGCCGATCGTTTCGAGTTCCTCCACGGTCTCCGGCGACTCGATGAATACGACGTCCGCACCTGCTTTTGCGTAGGCTTCGCCACGGCGCAATGCTTCATCCAGGCCAAGCGTTGTCCGTGCATCTGTTCTCGCGATGATCTGGAAGTCCTTGTCCTCCCGCGCGTCGCTCGCGACCTGGATCTTCTTCACCATGTCGGCTATCGGAATCACGCGGCGCCCAGGCGTGTGCCCGCATTTCTTTGGAAACTCCTGGTCCTCTATCTGGATGCCGGCCGCGCCTGCGCGTTCGTAGCCACGAATCGTATGCGCCATGTTGAGCAGTCCGCCGTAGCCGGTATCCGCGTCGCAGACAAGCGGGGTCGTGGCAGCCGCGCAAAACGCCGTGACGCGATTGATCATGTCGGTGTATGTGGCAATCCCTGCGTCCGGCTCGCCAAGATAAGACGCAACCGTACCGAAGCCTGTCATGTACAGGCAGTCGAAGTTCATCGTGTCCGCGAGACGCACCGAGATCATGTCGAAGATGCCGGGCGCAACAACGATCTCGCCGGAATTGAGTCGTGCTTTCAGCGCTTTTCTACGGGAATTAGCGGTCATGTCGATTACCTTCTGAAATAAGTGAACAGAAAAAGATTAGCGAAACCAGTCAATGAACCCGCTCGCTGGGAATGTCCGTGGCTGGGCGATGCAACGACGGATCGCCCGGGACCACCGCGATTTCTTCGAGCGAGCGGCGGTTAGTCTCGACACCGAAGACGGCCAGTACGGCGACCATCAGGACCAATGCGCCGATAATGACCGACAGCACGTCCTTGATGCCGCCAGTGGCATACATGAGTACGACGATCTGCGGAGCGACGATGCCCGACAAGCGGCCGGCCGATCCGGCGATGCCATTGCCGCGCATCCGGTTCTCGGTGGCGAACAGCTCAGGAATGTATGTCGCGACGCCAAGCGCGACCATCAGGTAAGTCATCGTGAAGAGCAGAAAGCCGAGCAGCGTCGCCATTTCCACGCTGGTGGAATTGCCGTACAGCCACCCAACGATGGCGGCAAGGATTCCAACGCCGATGAGTCCGTTCTTGCGGCCGACGCGGTCCGCTATCAGCACGCCCACAAGCGCGCCCGCCGGTCCGCCCAGCGCCATCAGCGACGAGTAGCCAAGAGACGACGCCATGCCGTGTCCCTGCTTGATCAGAAAGGTGGGCACCCACACGATAAAACCGTAGATCACCACGTTGATCGCGATCTGGATCACCACCGCGAGCAGCGTCCGGCGCAACAACGGCGGCCGGAACAGACTGCCAAGCGACGTTGCCTTGATCGGAGCAGCCGCCGGTTCCACGATCGCGGGTAACGCGCGTCCTTGCGCAGTCTCCGCCTCGATGCCCGCCAGAATGGCTTCAGCTTCCTCGAAGCGTCCCTTGGATTCGAGCCAGCGCGGCGACTCCGGCATCTTCTTGCGCAGCACCCAGACACCGAGCGCGCCGACGCCGACAATTGCGAACATCGCCCGCCAGCCGATCGTAGGAATGATCAGATAGCCTATATAGGTCGAGAAAAACAGCGCGGAGTTCGTAATCAACGACAGATACGCCGACCACTTTCCCCGCACCGCCGGCGGAATGAATTCGCCTATCGAGCCATAGCCGACAACGATTTCCGCCCCCAATCCGAGCCCCATGAAAAAGCGGCAGGCGATCAGCCAGTTCATGCTTGGCGCAAGCGATCCCGCGATGGATGCAATACCGAAGATCGCCAGGTTGAACTGATAGGTGAACTTCCGGCCGTAGGCGTCGCCCAGAAATCCGGCCGTAAACGCGCCGATCAACATGCCGATGAAGGTCGACGACAGGAATGCCGCGTTCAACGTCATGCTCGACCAGCCGCTGCGCGACAGCGCACCGAGCACCCCGCCGGCAAGGTAGATATCGAAGGAATCGAGGAACATGCCACCGCCGATCAGCCACAAGATTCGCCGGTGAAACGATGAAGTCGGTAACCGGTCCAGTCTTGCGCCTGCATGTACCGTGCTCAGCATATTCGGACTCCGATGTAATGAATGTTATTGCTGCATGTAGACCCATGGACACCGCACCTTGCCGGCTTGCTGAAACGCGAGAATGCGCGCGTCGTGCCGGAGCGTCTGGTCGATCTCGTCAAGCCCTTCGAGCAGCGCGTCACGGTGGTGGCCGGGAAAATCGAAAGCGACAGGCGGCACACCGGGCGCGCTGACCGTGCGGCTGTGAAGGTCCGCGCAGAGCGGGTCGCCGCGCCCGGCTGCCGCAGCAAGCAGCTCGATTTGCGCCGCGCTCATGCGTATTGCCAACAGGCCGTTCTGAATGCAGTTTGCATAAAAGATGTCGCCGAAACTCTGCGCGATCACGCAGCGGATGCCGAACTCTTCCAGCGCCCAGACCGCCATTTCGCGTGAGCTGCCGCAACCGAAATTGCTGCCGGAAAGGAGGATTTTCGCGCCTCGGAACGGTGGCTGGTTGAGGATGAACGATGGGTTTTCGCTTCCATCGGCGTGATAACGCATCATCTCGAACGCCCACGCCTTGAACTGCCCGCGCTGCAATTGCGCAATGCGTTCGACACGCACGATCATGTCGGTATCGATGTTGTCGCGCAAAAGCGGCGCGGCAATGCCTTCACACACGGTGAATGCTTTCATGCGGCACGCTCCACGCCGGGCATGGCGATCTTCCCTGCTATGGCGCTCGCGGCCGCCACGCTAGGGCTGGCCAGATGCGTCAGTGCACCCGGCCCCTGCCGTCCCACGAAATTGCGATTCGATGTCGATACACATCGCTCTCCCGGGCCGACCAGATCGCCGTTCGCGCCAACGCACATCGAGCAGCCCGGTTCGCGCCACTCGAAGCCGGCAGCAATAAAAATCTGGTCGAGCCCTTCGCGTTCGGCGTGACGCTTGACGTCGATCGAGCCGGGTACGACCCATGCCTTCACATGGCGAGCCACGTGCAAGCCCTTAACCACGCCCGCGGCGTTGCGCAAGTCGCTGAGCCGGCTGTTCGTACACGAGCCAATGAAGACACGGTCGATCCGCGTGTCGTCGAGCCGTTGTCCCGCCTTGAGCTGCATGTAGGACAGGGCCTTTTCAAGCGCCTCGCGCCGCATGGGGTCGGGTTCATCCAGGGGATCGGGAACCCGCGCATCGATGGCCATCACGTGTTCGGGACTCGTGCCCCATGTCACTTGCGGGCGGATCTGCGTGGCGTCGACCGTGATTTCCTTATCAAAAACCGCATCGGTATCGCTTGCAAGCAGACGCCATTGCGAAATGGCCTGGTCAAGCGCCTCTCCCTTCGGCGCATAGTCGCGTCCTTCGATGTAAGCGAACGTGGTCCCGTCGGGCGCAATCATGCCGACCTTCGCGCCAAGCTCGATCGACAGGTTGCACAGTGTCAGACGCGCCTCCACGCGCAGCGCCTCGATTGCCGGTCCCGCGTACTCGACTGCATATCCCGTTGCCGCCGAGGTTCCAAGCACCCCGATCAGATACAGGATCATGTCCTTGGCTTCGACGCCCGGCCGCGTCTCTCCTTCGAAGCGCACCCGCATGGTGGCAGGACGTGTCTGGCGGATGGTCTGCGTCGCGAGTACATGAACCTGCTCGGTCGAGCCTATGCCGAACGCGATCGCACCGAGCGCGCCATGTGTGCACGTATGACTGTCGGCGCAAACGAGCAGCAGCCCCGGCAAGGTCAGTCCGAGTTCCGGACCGATCACGTGAACGATTCCCTGGCGGCCATCGTCGATATCGAAGCGCTCTATGCCAAGCCGGGTGGTCTGTTCCCGCAGCGTACTGATCGCAGTCGTGCTCCATTCGGCATCGCCCGCCGCGCGCCCTGGACGCGTGGAGATCACATGATCGACCGTGGCAAACGTCAGCTCGGGATTATGGACAGCGGCGCCACGCTGCTCGAGCTGGCGGATCGCAGCGACGCTCGTCAGCTCATGCATCAGGTGCCGGTCCACATGCAGCAGGCTGACGCCGCCGGGCAAGTCAGCAATCACATGCGCGTCCCAGATCTTGTCGAACATGGTTCTTGCCACGACTCGTCTCCCTGGCGTTTTGTCCCAATGACGGCTCGAGCCGTTTGTGCGCTGGTGTAGCGCTACATCGTGCAGCGCTACTTCGGCGGCTTGAGCGCCGGCAGCTTGACCAGCGCATCTGCCGAATGCCACAGGTGCTGCTGCATGGCTTTGCTTGCGGCATCCGGGTCGCCGGCCAGGATCCCCGCGGCAATCGCCTCGTGTTCGGCCAACGAGTTGCGCACGATCGCATCCACGCCGATGCGCTGGCGCAACTGGATCATGAAAACGGGCAATTGGTACCTGTCGATCAGTTCGCTTAACTGAGGGTTGTTGCACATGTCCACGATGATCCGATGAAACTGGCGGTTATCGACTACGAACGCCTGGAAGTCCGGGTGCGTGAAATGCCGCCGTCCGCGCTCCAGCACCTCGGTGAAGCGGGCGCGGTTATCGCCCTCGTCGATGACTTCGGCGGCACGCCGCGCGGCAAAACCTTCGAGCGCTTCTCGCACCTGGTACAGGTTCGCGATTTCATCGACGGACAAGTGACGGACCACCGCGCCGCGATTCGGAATCAGATCGACAAGGCCATCGGCGACAAGCCGCCTGAACGCTTCACGCAATGAACCCCGGCTGATCCCGAGTTCCTCGATCAGGTCGCGTGAAATCAGCCGCTGCCCGGGGACAAGGCGCCCTTCCAGGATTTGCTGTTTAAGCAGATCCGCTGTCCTGTCGACCGTTTCCCCGGTGCGAAGCAAGGGTTCGATCGCGGCTTGGGGCGCGTCGTCGAGCTGGTCAATGGATTCGTAGTTCATGGATCGATATGGCGGCCTTTTCGGCCTGCACAGAATTTTGTCTCAATGGAAACGCAAAGTTGGGCTCGCTGAAAGTGTAGGACAAAAAGGTGCCCACGCGCTGCTTCTAATTGAGACAAGACACGGAAAACCACGCAGTAGATCGCCACAAGCCTTTACTGACAAGGCTTTCAGGGTTTTTAGGTGTAAACAAGCATGGCGACAAATCAAGCTGAGGACTAAAAGTATCCTACAATTTTTCCATAAATCTCTGATCAAAGTCTAACAACGACCATTCAGGAGACCCCCGATGAAGCTCAACCGCGCGCTGGCGCGACTTGCCGTGCTGACAACGCTACTGAGTCCGGTACTGGCAGCGACGCATGTGCAAGCCGCAACGCTGACTGTCACGCACTGGATCGACGGCATGTATGGCGTTCCCTTCGCGGTCGCCCTCGACAAGGGCTATTTCAAGCAAAACGGGGTGGACGTCACGGGCTTCATTACATCGGAAGGCGGCGGCACGTCAGTGCGCAATGCAATGGCGTCCGAGATTCCCTATGGCGAAGTTGCGTTGCCGGCTGCCATCGCTGCGATCAAGCAAGGCGTGCCGATCACGATCGTGCATAGCGGCGTACAGAGCGTGGCGGACCTGTTGTGGGTCCAGCTAAAGGCATCGAACGTGAACGGCATTGCGGACATGAAGGGAAAGAGCATTGGCTACAGCAGCCCCAAATCGATGACCGAGATGATCACGATCGTCGGTCTCGAACGTGCCGGGCTCACGGGCCAGGTGCAGCGCAAACCCGTCGGCGCTTCCGGCACGATGATGATTGCATTGCAGCAACACGCGGTCGATGTTGCCTACATGACGGAGCCTGCCTACAGCGCGCGCAAGGACCAATTGAAAATCGCATTTCGCTCGACCGATATCGTCCCGGCCGAGACGCAGACTGTAGGCGTGGTGCGAACTGATTACCTGAAGGCGCATCCCGAAACGATCAAGGCGATCATCGATGCACGCGCCAAGGGCGTGCAATACATTGCCGCGCATCGTGAGGAGTCCGCGCAGATTCTCGCCAGGGCCTACAAGATCGATCTGGCGGTTGCGAAGTCGGCCATCGACAACTGTCTCGATACCGATCCGCACTACTGGAGCACCGGCCGTTTCAACTACACGAGCATGGACGAAGTGGTGAAAGGTCTCGTGCTGATCAAGGCAGTGGAACCGGGCCCGTTCGACTGGCATGCGATCGTCGACGAATCGATGCTGCCCGCGAGTGATCGCTCAAAGTGAGGCCAGCGATGAAATCCCTGCCCTTGTCCGTCGTGCCGGCAAGCAACGTGGAGCGTGGCGAGTCAGAGATTCACGCGACGCTCACCGATGTCACACGGTTCTATGCCGCCGAGCATGGCAAGCCACCCTTTCACGCGCTTGGACCGGTCAGCTTGAGCCTGCAGAAAGGCGAGTTCTTCTCGGTGGTCGGCCCGTCGGGTTGCGGCAAATCGACGTTGCTCGATGTCATCGCCGGACTCAACGCGGCGAGTTCCGGCACGGTGATGTTCGAAGGCGCTGCCGTGCGAGGCAAAGTGCCGGAAGGCGTCGCGGTGGTTTTCCAGGAAGACGCAACGTTCCCCTGGCTCGATGTCTACGACAACGCCGCATTTGGCGCACGCCGTGCGGGCGTGTCCGAAAGCGAGATCCGCGAACGGGTCGAGCATGCGCTCGCTTTCATGGGCCTGAAGGCGTTCACGCATTCGTATCCGGTCCAGCTCTCGGGTGGCATGCGTCAGCGCGTTTGCATCGCGCGTGCAATGGTCGTGCGTCCGCGGCTCATGCTGCTCGACGAACCCTTCGGTGCACTCGATCAACAAACTCGTCTGCTGATGGGCGAGGAGATGCTGAAGCTCTGGCGCGAGACTGGCGCGACTGTGATGCTGATCACGCATTCCATCGATGAAGCAGTGCTGCTATCGGATCGTATCGGCGTGATGTCGGCGTGTCCGGGACGGTTCATTGAAACGATCCATACCGGCTGGTCACGGCAGCGCGACAGCAACACCGCACTCGATCCGCGCTTCGGCGAACTGACGGCGCGCGTGTGGGGACTGCTGCGCAGTGAAGCGCTCAAGGCTCTCGGGAGTCAGACATGAAAGTCGCGGCGCGCTGGCGCCTGGCACTGGTCGTGCTCTTCGTCGCGACGCTGGAGGTGGCAAGCCGGCTTGCGTGGATCGATCCGGTGTCGTTCATACCGCCATCCAGAATGGTTGAAGGTGCGTGGGCGTTGCTGGCTTCCGGCGACTACACACACGACATTCTGCAAACGCTCGCCAATGCGACACTCGCGGTATTGCTGGCGGTGACCGGTGGTTTCGCGTTCGGCATAGGTCTGTTCCGGCTGCCGCGCTTGCGGCGCGTGATCGACCCGTTGCTTCTGTCGTATTACGCGGTGCCTATTTTTGTTGTGTATCCGGTCCTGATCGTGATTTTCGGATTGAACCGCTGGCCGCTCGTTGCTATCGGCTTTCTGTTTGGCGTCGTCGCAATGGCCGCCAATACACTTAATGGACTCGAACGCGTGCCGCGCGTGCTGCTGCGCTCCGCACGCGCCATGCGCATGAGTGCGCTCGATGAGATCCGTCTCGTCACGCTGCCCTCGAGCCTGCCATTCGTGTTCACCGGCATCAAGCTGACCGTGGTGTATGCGTTCATTGCGGTGATCGCCGGCGAATTCGTTCTGGCGGGATCGGGTATCGGTTTCAGGATCGCTTACGCGTACAACAATTTCGACAATCCCACCATGTATGGGCTGATGCTGTTACTGCTGGTCTTTGTCGGCACGCTGAACATGCTGCTTCATATGGCCGAACAGCGTCTCTACAGCCGCATACGGAGGAGCCCGGCATGAGCACCATTGCGACGGCTGCCCTGAAGCCAAAACGCTCCGCCTCACGATGGAGCGACAGCGTGCTGTTGATCGTGGTCCTGCTTGCGCTGTGGCAAATTGCCAGTTCGCTATTGGGCGATGACGTCCTGCCCGGTCCATGGGCCACCTCCGTCCGCCTTAAGGCAATCCTGCAAGACGAAGACTTTCCAGAGAACTTGCGGGTGACGTCGATTGCGTTTTCGCTCGGCTTTGCGATCTCGTGCGTCGGCGGCGTCTGCCTGGGTCTGGTCCTCGGCGTCAAGCGCCTCGCGGGCGACGTGATAGAGCCGATCCTGATGGCGTTCTATGCTATTCCGAAGATCACGCTCTACCCGGTTGTCCTCCTCATGTTCGGACTGGGCCTCTACGCCAAGGTCACGTTCGGCGTGATCCACGGCATCATTCCCATCACCGTATTCACGATGGGCGCCGTGCGCAACATGCGGCCGGTTTTTGGCCGCACTGCGCGCGCCTGCCGCCTGTCGCCAGTTGCATATGCGCGTTACGTGCTGCTTCCCGCTGCCGTTCCGGAAGTGCTCGCGGGCTTGCGCATCGGCTTCTCGCTGACGCTGCTCGGTACGCTGATCGGCGAGATGTTCGCGTCGCAAAGCGGCATAGGCCACATGCTGATGATTGCGATGGGACGCAACGACACGCGAACCATCATGGCGCTGGCGATCCTGTTGTTCGTGTTTGCAACGGTAGTGAACCTGTTGCTGCTGAAGTGGCACCACAGCCTGGCAAAGTCGGACAACGGATTGAATTCCTGATTGATTTCACCAAAGTCGATTCTTGGGGAACGATGATGACCGAAACACTGAACGCAGCGCGCATCAAGGTTTTCTGGCAGCCCGGATGTTCGTCGTGCTTACGAACCAAGGAATTCCTGACTGAACAGGGTATCGAATTCGAATCACTCGACGTTCATAACGATCCTGATGCGCTCGCGCAACTCGTGGAACTGGGCGCTCGCAGCGTACCGGTCGTTTCAATCGGCAAACGTTATACCTTCTGCCAGTCAATCCACGATGTCATCAAGTTCCTCGACCTCAAGACGCGCGTCATGGACCCGCTGCCTCCCGCGCAACTGGTGGCCAAGCTCGACCTTCTGATGAGTGCGAATGCCCGATACATTCGCCAGTTCACCGCGGAGCAATTGAAGACGCCATTCCGCAACAGGAACCGGACGCCGGCCGGGCTGGGCTTTCATATGTTCCGCGTGGCCGAGATGGGAATGCAGGCCGCGCAAGGTATTCCATTGCGCTTCGAGTCCTTCGATGAACTTCCGCCCGACGACTGGAGCGGCGAGGACATTGCTGCCTGGGGTGAGCGTGTACATGCGAAATTCCTGGACTGGTGGGCGGCAGAAAGCGACCCGATGGTGAACTACAGTGTCGAGACCTACTACGGCACCCGGCCGTTCCACGAAGTGCTGGAGCGCACCGCCTGGCACGCGGCGCAGCATACGCGCCAGGTCATGCTGATGCTGGAAAGCGATGGCATCGCGCCTGATGGACCGCTGAGCGCAGCCGATCTCGAAGGACTGCCCGTGCCACACGAGGTGTGGGACCGGTAGCATCGAATCACCCGAGCTTCCTCGGCCCGGTGCTTTCGCGCCGGACCCGTTGAATCGGCAGAACATCGTGACTAGCGGTTTCTCCGTAAGCCAACGCGATGGTCATTGGTGTTGAGACCTCGTCATCAGGCATGCAAGCGCATCTTGTTCGCTCATCGGTTTGCCAAACATATAGCCTTGGCCCGAGTTGCAGCCAAGCGCCACCACAGCATCCCGCTGCTGGTTGGTCTCGATTCCTTCGACCGTGCATTCCACTTTCAGCCTGTGGCACATGTCGACAACTGTCCGCACGATATCCCGACACGCTTTGTCCAACTCGATCCCTTCGATGAAGCTCCGGTCGATCTTGATCTTGTCGAGCGGCAACCGGTGCACATAACTCAAGCTCGAATGCCCCGAACCGAAATCATCGAGCGCAATGCGCGCACCGAGCCTGCGCAAGGCAGCGATCGAAGCGCACGCCTGGTCGATATCCGGCATGACAGTTGTTTCCGTGACTTCGAACTCGATGCGCGCCGGGTCAATACCACTGTCCCTCACAATATCGATGATGCGATTCGTCTGCTCGCTCGACGAGAGATCGCGAACGGAAAGATTGAACGAGACGAAGACGTCCGACGGCCATATTGTCAGCACCGCAAGCGCCTTTGTCAGCAGGTTCGTCGTCAGTCGATGCACAAGGTCAGAGCGTTCCGCGACGGGGATGAACTCATCCGGACCGACGACTCCGAGCTTGCCGTTGGTCCAGCGTGCAAGCGCCTCGAAGCCGACGATCTGCGTCGTGTGCAAATCCACGATCGGTTGAAACGCGAGCGTCATCTGGTCGTGATGTACTGCGAGCCGCAATTCCTGCTCGATAACACTTGCCCGACGGATTTGCGTTTCGTGCATGGAGGAGAAGATCGCCGACGAACCGCGCGCCGTTCGTTTAGCAAAATACATTGCATAGTCGGCGCGTTCGAAAAGTTCTTCCGAGGTCACGCCGGCGTCGGGGAACGTAGCGAAGCCTACGGAGCCAAGCAGTCCCACTGTGGCGTCGCGAATGAGCACATCGTCCTTGAGTGTCGCGCAAATCAGGTTGCCGAGCATCAACAACTCTTCGCGCGTCATGTCCCGATCGATCAGGATACCGAATTCATCGCCACCCAGCCTCGAAACCTGTGTATGGATGCATGCAATGCCAACCAGCCGGTTCGCTGCCTCCGAGAGCAGCCGGTCGCCGACCGAATGCCCGTAGGCGTCGTTCACTTGCTTGAAGCCGTCCAGATCGATCAGTCCTACGGCGAAACGGCGCTTCTGCGCCTCTGCGCTTACAAGCATGGCGTCCAGCGACGAAAAGAAACTGCGCCGGTTCGGGAGGCCGGTCATGCTGTCGAGATTGGCAAGACGGAAATTGTCGTCACTGAGCGTCTGCGTAGCGGCCTGTTGCTTGAGCAATTGTTTCTTCGAATCGATCAGGTTCGCAAAGTCGCGGTAGTTGATGAACAAAATGACCATCATCGCTAACGCGACGAGCGCAATGTTCACGGCAATCGCAATGAATACCGGTTGTCCGCTCAGAACGAAAAAGATGGTCCACGGAATTACGACGATTGCGGTGAGAAGCAATGCGGCCGGACGCAGGTGCATCAGGCAGAAGATGCAGCCTATTACCGTGATCGACATGTAAAACGCAATGTGCGCCTGCGCGTAGGCATCGCCATATTCGTAAAGCTTGAGCGCCCAGGCGGTAAAGGCGATGCCGAACACGACAGTCAGACGGACGGTCTTTCGCAAAAGGCTGACAGCCTTGTCGTGAGACAGATAGATCGCGCGACGCTGCCACCAGTGGATCGCGCGCCACAAGCAAACGATGCAAAGCGCTCCTGGCAAATACACGCTCAGCCACAAAGGCGCCAGGCGAAAATGCGTTACGCATACCGCGATGGTATTGACAACGAGAATGAAGTACAGGAGCGGCAACTGGCGTCCAAGCGCCGAGAGTTGCGAACGGGTCAGTTCCGGATTGTCGTCGCAAACGCGCAACAGCGATCGAATCGAGTTCGAAGATCGCATGGGGTACTACCTCTCTCAGGATATTTTTTGTACGTCGCCACTACTTTATGGCTTTCGATCGTAATTACGGCATTTTTGAGCGCAATCTTGAGTTCGGCGGCCACACTAGATAACCGCGGCAGCCGCTTGACTGTCGAGAGAGTTTTGCTTCCCGCATCGAATGGCTGCGAGACGCAAGTGGGTATTGCGTGATCGCAGCCCGCTAGTTGAAAAAACGCGTGAAGGCCTCGACATCTTGTCGCTTGGGGCTGAATTCGTTCACTACTGCGTCAGGGTCGGCATAACCTAGCGCCATTCCGCACAAGACCATCTCATCAGGCGGGACGTTGAGGTGCTCACACACAATTTGCGGTACCTCGGCTATGGAAGCCTGGGCGCACGTGTGAAGGCCTCGTGCGCGCGCAGCCAATGCGATACTCTGAAGGAACATGCCGTAATCGATATAACTCCCTGACGCCATGCGCCTGTCGATAGTAAAAATCATGCCGACTGGCGCATCGAAGAAAACGAAGTTACGGGCCCGTTGCGCGGCCAGCCTGTCTTTTTCGTGCCGTTCAATGCCGAGTGTTGCATAAAGCCCCCAGCCACATGCGCGACGACGACTGAGGTACGGCTCTTCTATCGGGTTCATGTAGAAATCGTACTCCCGCATGACGTCGCCATTGTTGGAAAGATAGGCCGCCTGCATTGCATGCGTCAGCTTGGCCAGTGTCTCGCCCGTCGCGACATACACATGCCACGGCTGGAAATTCGATCCGCTGGGTGCGTGAGATGCCAGGCGCAAGACGTCTTCAATCTGCTCACGCTCCACCTCTTTATTCAGAAATGCACGCACCGAGCGTCGCGTCAGCAGCGCCTCATCTACCGTCCCGGCCGAGTCCACCGATAATTTTTGCTGATTCACTTCCATCATTTCTCCTTTCAGGCGAATGGCCACGCCATTTTTCCAGGATGACCATCGTTACTTGTCGACCGGCGACCGGAGCCATGCGAAGGCGCTTTCAACGAGGCGCAACGCTGCCGTCCACGATATCAAGACTGAAACATGCCCAGGACAGCCACTGGAAAGCGTGACGTGCTACATAGAGGATGCGCGTCGGGCCACGCGCCAGTTGAATACGGCGCCCAGTGAAAGTAGCACGGACGTTCCGAGGAACACCGCACGCATACCAACATGACCGCCGACGAATCCGCCCATCAACGGCCCCGCGACTTGTCCCGCGAACTGCGCGGAGACGCAATACCCCAAAACGGTTCCCGCCATGTGGTCCGGTACGCAGCGCCGGATTGCGGCGATGACACAAGGCATCAGGCCGCCCAGCGCAAGCCCCATCAAAAATCTCAAGCCGATCAGTTGCCAGCCCGAATTGACGAACGCCTGCGGAATCATGAGGAGCGCCGCCACGACCAGTGCGAACACGATAACGGTGGAATATCCGATGCGGTCCGCCAGCTTCCCCAGCCGCGATGCCGACAAAATGCTGCCCAACGCGGCCGCGGACATCGCGAGTCCCGCGAACATCGTTACCTGCTTCGGGTCCCTGACCAACGTGCCCACATAAACGGTGATGATCGGCTCGATCGACATGTTGGCGAACATCAGCAACAGTGATGTCGCGAGCATGGCGATAACCACAGTCTTCGCAGAAATTTCAGACCAACCGCGTTTTGGTTTCGGTTCGTTTCCCCGAGGCTGCCGGGGCGCTTCCTTGACCAGAAACACCGTCGCAAGAAAAGCGATAAAAATCATGGCGCCTGCGCACCAGAACGTTGCGCGGATGCCGATCAACGGCGGCAGCGACCCACCCACCAACGGTCCAAGCAGATTGCCCGCCATGACGCCGGACGACAGCATGCCAAGCGCCCATGCCGAGCGATCGCGCGGCGTTTGCGTGGCGACAAGGATCGTGGCGCCAGAAGAGTATCCGCCGGCAATACCCGCAAGCAGGCGCAACCCGACAAGCTGCCAGACATTGGTCGAAAATCCAATCAGCGACATGACAATCGCCATGCCGAAGCTCGCGCGCACAAGCATTGGCTTGCGTCCATAGCGGTCGCCGAGATATCCCCATAACGGCGCTACCAGCCCGGCAGTCATGAACGTGGCGCTATAGGCGACTCCCGACCATTGCACGATCGCTGCATGCCCGCGCACGCCAAGCTGTTCCACATAGATAGGCAAGAACGGCAGCATCAACGTCATGGCGAAGATGGTCGAGAACGACCCCAGAAGACACACGATGAGATTGCGCTGCCAATGTTCGTTGATATCTGACATGAAGATCGCGAGAGCTCCGTACCATCTATGAGAAGGAAGTCCTGCCTTCGTCCAAGGTCTTGGAGCCAAGAGCGTATTTCATTATCTGATGAATTAATTTTTGCTGCACAGGGTCGTAAGAAACCGGAGCCGCAAGCAAACGATTGAATTCTCCGCAATGGTCCTCATCAGGTCACCAGGCATTCTCTTCTGCAGACGCAGGTGGCGACCCTTGAGCGACCCTTGAGCGACCCGACAAGACGACGCCATGTCATCGCGGAAACCATCTGCGAATACATAGTCATGCAGAAGTCTGATTTGTGCGCTGTAGCACGAGTGAACGCCTTCAGAACAAGTCAGTGTTCCATGGCAGTTGACATGCGTCTAGACGAAGACCCGGAGACTCACGACGCGCCGCAGGAACGGCGTGGCGGCAGTGGCGGCCACAGTAGCCATAAGCGGCGGCGCAACCGTCGCGAATCCAGATCGGCCAGTGCAATGGCGGCGGCGTTCGCCAAGCTCGAGCGCGTCACTCAAGTACGAAAACCGTCGCCTTCGGGAGCCGCGCGTATCAGAACTTGTGGCGCATACCCAGGATCACGAGTTCCTGGCTGGCTGTGCCGTTGAAACCGTAGGAGCCAATCGATGCTTGTGCGTTCTGCGTCGTGCCGTCCGGATTGAGCTGCGTGCCGCTCGCATGCTGATAGGCGGCCACGGCGTAGAAGTCCGTGCGCTTCGAGACTGAGTAGTCGGCGCCCAGGCTCGCCTGATGGTACTTGGCCGACGTATCGCCGCTCGCCTTCGTGTACGTGTAGCCCGCGCCAAGCAGCATGGCCGGCGTCATCTGATAGTTCACGAACGCGCTGCCAATATTGAATTTCTCGGTGCTGGCAAACGTCGACGCGCCGTCGTTTTTGTATTGCGCATTGCTGTACGACGCGCCCACCGTGAACGACCCGATGGCGTACTGGATCGCACCGCGCGCGATGCCGAGCGATTTGGCGGTAGCGTAGCCCGTATTGATGGCGCCGTCGAAAATCGCGTCCGACGACGAGGTCGGATCCCAACCGTCGCGGAAGGCGCCGGCGGTCGGGTTCGGATTGGTCGCGAGGAAGTAACCTCCGGCGATGCCGAGCGGGCCGTTGTTGTACGTGACCGCACCGCTGTACGTGTAACCCTGACCCGTGCGACCGGCAAGACCGCTGAACGCATACAGGCCTTCAAACTGCAGCCCGGCAAAATTCGGCGAGACGTACTTGAGCGCATTGGACACGCGCAAGCTGTTGTCGTAGTTGTCGACGTCGCCCGGCGTCGCGAAGGCGCTGCCAAAGTAGTTGTCTTCGGTGATTGGCTGGACCATGTCGACGAGCGGATCGTACTGGCGGCCGATCGTGGCAGTACCCCAGGAATCCCCGGTCAACCCGACGAACGCTTGCCGCCCGAACTCCTTGCCTCCCTGTCCAAGCGTGCCATTGGCAATGTCGAAGCCATTTTCCAAATCGAAGATTGCTTTCAATCCACCGCCGAGATCTTCAGATCCCTTCAAGCCCCAGCGATCGCCAGAAAGCGTGCCATCAATGAACCCCCAGCGAGCGCCCGAACTGGTTTTAACGTAACCGACACCTGCATCGATAGTGCCGTATAGTGTGACACTGGATTGAGCATAGGCGGCGCCGGTCATTCCGAACAGCGTCAACGAAAGCGCACTTAAAGCGATCTTTTTCATTCTGTTCTCCACGCGATAAAAAATCAGGAAGCGAATCAGCGCAGAGCATACATCTCAAAAAAACGAGTAATTAAAGCTGTTGCCCTTTTGCAACTTGATCAAGTCAATCGAAGTCGCTGATTAATAAACGAAAGATGCCCATCGTCAAATGAATGCAGGATGGGCAGTTTAAGGGCGAGACCGTAAGCCCGCTTACGGTCTCTAACTCGCACTGAAAATGTTTGGCAACAACTTTCGTGGAAGACGCGAGTTGCTTTTAATCTAGTACAGCTTTATGAAAAAGTCAAAACCCCTCGGGCGGCATTACGCTTCCTTTAAATGTAATTACATGATGTTTTCGGATGGCAGCGGAGGCGGTTTCGTTTTCGCTTCCATTTGGTGCGAGAAATAGAATCGTCTGATTAACCAACTTTTATTTTATCGATATGCGCAATTAATAATTCCGAATTGCACAATATTAATGACGTAGTCGGCTGTTTGGAAAACGGAGTTCGATTGTCGTCCAGCCGTTATCGCAAACGCCGCAACAATGCTTTGTCTTTTCTGACATGAATATTAAGCGTGCGCTTACCTATACTGAATTCACTGAAACGCAAACGGGTGTTTGCGCGAAAACAAGATCTGGAGGTAAGCATCATGAAACTTTCAACCATCATCGTTGCAGCTGCGCTGGCTGTCCCTGCTCTCTCCGCATTCGCTCAAAGTCAACCGCTGACTCGCGCTGATGTGAAGGCGCAGCTCGTTCAGGTCGAACGGGCCGGTTACAACCCGACGACGGACCGTACGACGTATCCGGCAGAGATTCAGGCGGCCGACGCGAAGATCGCAGCTCGGAATGACCAGGCCAGTTACGGTGGCGTTGCGGATACCTCTTCAGCATCGGGTGCCTATCACGCACCGGCATTTACGGGCACAGCGAACGGAGTCAAGCCGGTCTATTTCGGTCACTAAGCCGACCTGGCAGTAGTAGCTGCGGCCCCCATGGAACGCTGACCGCTATCGACTTCGATAAGCGGTCAGCTTGCTTTTAAAGAACCTCCTCCACCGGTCTACATGCTGGTGGACTTGCCCAGAGCCAGCGCCTGGGCTTTTTTGCGGCCGTTCGAGATTCGAAGTGGATTACTTCGGCGCGAATGTCACCGGCGGCATCGGCGCGGTATTGACCGACAGATGGAACACTTCCGGCCGCGAGTAGTGGCCGGCCACATCGAAGTCGAGATTGCTGGCGCGGCCGATAGCGGTATCGATATCCGCGTAAAGAATCGTCTCTGTGTCGAACACGGGTCCGGCAAGCACCTTGCCGAGCGGATCGACGATCATGCTGCCGCCGCGCATGATGAAATCGTCGACGCCCGCCTCCATACAAAAGTCTTCGCGATAAAACGGCGGGTATTCGCCCAGCCGGATGGCCTGGCACGCACTCAACACATGCACGCGGCCCTCAAGGGCGATGTGCACCATCGACGGCGCCCAGGTCGCGCGGTCGTCGGCGGTCGGCGCGCAATACAACTCCGTGCCTTGCGCATACATAGCCTGCCGGAGGGCCGGCATGTAGTTCTCCCAGCATATGACGGTGCCAATACCGCCGAGCGGCGTATCGACCGGCGCAATTGTAGAGCCGTCGCCGAAACCCCAGATGATGCGCTCCTGTCCCGTCGGCATAAGCTTGCGATGGTAGCCCGCGACGCCTTTGCCCGGCACGAGCGTCACCCCCGTGCAGTACAGCGTGCGTCTCAAGCGCTCGATCACGCCAATCACCACGTGCACGCCCGTCTCTGTCGCGACCTCGGCGAGCAGCGCAAGCTCGGGACCGTCGAGCGTCACCGCGCCTTCCATGTAGCTGAGAAAATGCGAGCGGCCCGCTTCGGTACGCTTGCCGACCACGGTGCCGAACGACGCACCCTTCGGATAGCCACCGAGAAATGCCTCTGGAAACACGGCGAGCGTCGCGCCTTCGCGAGCAGCGTTGCGAATCAGATTGGCGGCTTTTTCGGCGCTCTTCATCGGCTCGAAAGGAACCGACGAAGCCTGGACTACAGCAGCTTTGAACATGACAAACACTCCGGCTTGAATTGAATTTGAATCGCATGTTTAACCACGTGCGATGTCCCTGTCTCTCGTTTCCGGCAAGGTGAAGTACAGAACGATGAAACAGAGCAGCGAGACCCCGGCGAGATACCACGCGGGAATGTTCGGGTTGTGAGTGAACTGGATCAACGCAGTGGCTATGAACGGTCCCGGTCCGGCGAGCACCGCCAGCGCAATGTTGTGACCGAGTGCAGCGCCTGTCGAACGGATCGAGGCGGGAAACACCTCCACGAGCAACACCACATCCATGACCGCCGTCACGGCAACGAGGGCGGCGAGCACGACCAGACCCACGAGAATCGCCGCAACATTGCCGGTGTTGAGGAGCAAGAAGATTGGATAGGCCAGTACGGTAAGACCGAGCGCCGACGCGAGCACCATCGTGCGTCGTCCGATGTGGTCGGACAGTCGTCCCACCAAGGGCTGGAAAATCGTGTACAGGACCAGTGAGATGCTGCATAGCCAGAGGGACGTGGACTTTGGCAATCCGACCGTCTGCGTCAGATGGTTGTTGGCGTACGTGATGAAGTAGTAGAGCGACACGCCAAAGAGTGCCGAGAACGCGAGCGTCATCACCATGGCTTTCGCGTATTCGCCGCGCGCCGGTGGCGCGGTTGCGTGGCTCGCGCGTTGGCGTTGCACTTCTTCGTACACCGGGGTGTCGCCCAGGCGTCTGCGGATGTAGATTGCCACCGCTGTCATGAAGACGGACGCGACGAAGGGCATGCGCCATCCCCACGACGCCACGGCGGCCTCCGGCAGCGACACCGAGATAACGGCAGCGATAAACGTGCCGCACAGGAACGCCGCGCCGGCCGTTCCCGTGATGACGCTAGCAGCCGTCGCACGCCGGTTGCGGGGCGCACTTTCGACCATGTAGATGCCCGCGCTCGACCATTCGCCGCCGACCATCATCCCCTGCACGAAGCGCAGCAGCACCAGCAACGCGGGCGCGGCAAGACCGAGCGTGGCGTAGCCCGGCAACAGGCCGATCAGCGTGGTCGACAAACCCATCCCGAAGACGGTGATGATCAACACTGCACGCCGTCCAAGCCGGTCGCCGAGCGGTCCGAGCACAAGCGCGCCGAACGGACGCGCCAGAAAACCCACGGCGAACACCGCAAGGGACGAGAGCAGCGAGACGCCCGGCGCCGCCAATGGAAAGAAGGTCCTGCCGATAATCGCCGCGAAGTAGCCGTAGATCGCGAAATCAAACCACTCCATGAAATTGCCGATGCCGACCGCAATCGCCCGCTTGCGTAGGTCGACACCTTGTTCGGCTACCGCTTGGGTGGCCAGCGTGCTATCCATCGTTATCTGTTTCATCCCGAACTCCCGAAAATTGCAGTTGCATGACTGAGTGGCCTCAGTGTAGAAATCGGGAACGGATTCAATCAAACGAGTGTTAAAAATGACCATCATTAATGTAGCTAATATCAGCCGGATGGATCTGAACCTGCTGGTTGTGTTCCAGTGCCTCATGAACGAGCGCAGCGTGACGCGTACCGCGGAGATCCTGAGCTTGACGCAGGGTGCGGTCAGTTCGTCATTGAAGCGGCTACGGGAACAGTTCGGCGATGACCTGTTCGTCAGGGGCGCCGGTGGTATGACGCCGACACGCCGTGCACTCGAACTCGCACCGAAGGTGAGCGAGGCGCTCGGCGCGGTCTCCACGTTGATCGACGGGCGCAGGCAATTCGCCGCCGAAACCTCTCGCCGCGTGTTCAACATTGCAATGTCGGACGACATCGAGAGTTGCGTGTCGCCGATGCTGGTCAACGAGGCGCAGTCGCGCGGGCTATCGGTTGGTTTCGCGTTCCACCAGACCAACAGCTCGCTATGGAAGTCAGTATTCGACGAGCGCGACGTGGACCTTGTGCTTTGCTCAGAGCCGAAAGCGTTCAGCTCGCGTTATTCGTCGCAGATCCTGTTTTCGTCGTCGTACTCGTGTCTCTACGATGGCGTGCGGTTGAATCTGAAAAGCCCGATCACCCGCGACGAATATCTTTTGCATCACCACGTGCGCGTGTCGTTCGACGGCCGCCGTGGCTTCGTTGACGATCTGCTGGAAAACGAGGGTATCGCGCGCAGGGTCTCGGCGTCGTTTACTCATTTCTCAGGCATGCTCGCAACGCTTGTTTATAGCGATGCCATTGCCACGCTGCCGACCTTTGCGGCTCATGCTTACGCGCGCATTGCGCGCTTGACGGTGAGTCCGGTGCCCATCACCGTGCCGGCCTTTCGCGTATTCATGATCTGGAAGGCAGCGCAGAACGACGATGAGCAAAATGCGTGGCTTCGTTCTTTTGTGATCGACACGACGCGGGAGTTGCAGTTCGCGGGCTCCTATGGGATTGCGGGCTCGCCGCGTAGGAAAGGTGCCAAAGCGCCCACGACCAAACTGCGCAGTTGACCGCTTGTATTCAGGACTTCGAACGTAAAAATTCGATAGTACGGATATGCTCAGACCCACATCAATAACGCCAGAAAACGTCCTGCAGCTTTCGTGTGCAATGCTCTCGGGTGAGCGCAAGCATCATCAGGATCCGGGCCTTGTGCGCAGGCTGATCGTCAGTTACCAGCCAGTCGTATAGGTCATCGGGCTGGGCGGCATTACGAATGACTACGCCTCCTCCCGTGCGCGAACCGCGAACCACGTGGATGCCGCGCTTTCTCGCCTCGACCAGAGAAGCGACGATCGAAACCGCCACATTGCCGTTCCCTGTTGCAGCATAGATGACCGCCTTTACGCCTGAGTCGAGTATGGCGCGTACTATCGCGTCGTTCATGCCGCCATGCGCGTAGACGACGCCGACATGGGACAGCGCTTCGATCTCGTTGATCGACCATTCGCTGTCCACCGTATGGGGACGTGCCGGCAGCCGGTAAAAGACCGGCTTGCCTTCGACGACAAATCCCAAGGGTCCGTAAGGCGACTTGAACGCGTCCTGCTTGAAGGTATTCGTCTTGACGACGTCGCGCGCTGTGTGGATCTCGTCGTTCGAGACGACCAACGTGCCTTTGCCGTGTGCAAGCCGGCTCGCAGCCACGACTATCGCGTTGTACAGGTTGAGCGGTCCGTCCGAGCTTAGGGCGGACGGCGGACGCATGGCACCGACCACGACAACCGGCTTTGGGCTCTTGAGCGTCAGATGGAGGAAATAAGCCGTTTCATCGATAGTGTCGGTGCCATGCGTGACCACGATGCCGTCAATGTCGTCACGTTCCAGGAGCGACGCAATGCGCTTTCCCAACTGCAGCAGTTGCACGTTGCCGAAATTCTCGGAACCAACCTGAAATAGCTGTTCAGTCGTGATGTCGGCTAGCGAATCCGCGACTGGCAGATCAGCTAGGATGTCGTCGATAGACAGCACCGAACAATCATATGCCGAGGTGTTGACCGGCGAGGCGCCTCGACCTGCGATCGTTCCGCCCGTGCCAATCAGTACGATCCTCGCTTTCTGTCGCGCAGCCGCTGCGGTATCGCGCGTCATGGGTGTGCGCTCAGGTTGAACATCGAGCAATCGAAGGCCGTGGGGCGTTGCGCGATCAGATCGTCCAGTAACTGCGCGCACCCCGTCGCGAGTGTGAAACCGAGCGCGCCCTGCCCGACGTTGAGCCACAGATTCTTGATCGGCGTCGAGCCAACGATAGGCATTCCACCTGGCGTAGCGGGTCTTGATCCGGCCCATTCATCGGCGGCGGCATAGTCACCAGCCCGCGGGAAGACCGCCTCCGACTCAAGGCGTAACGTATCAAGCCGACGACGGTTAAGCGCATTTGAATAACCCGCTAAATCAGCCATTCCCGCCACGCGCATGCGCCCATCCAGCCTCGCGTACACGACCTTGCGGGCGAAATCCGTCACGCTGATACGGGGTGCAATACCGCCGGACCTGATTGGAACCGTCAGGCTATATCCTTTCAACGGGTACACCGGCACATCGATACCAGCCGGCCTCAACAACTTCGTACTGCCGCAACCCAACGCAACGACGATCTGTTCACCGGGCAATCTGCGTGCCCCGGCCCACGCTTCGACACGTCCGCCCGGCGCGTGCTTCAACGCGCTGACATCGGCTGAAAATTCGAAGACCACGCCGCGCCCGCGCAGCAACTTTTCGAGGCTCAAACAGAATCGATAGCAATCCGCCGTGTCTTCGCTGGCGGTGTAGATGCCGCCGGCGATCTCGTGACGAATGGATTCCAGCGCGGGCTCAATGCGAACGCATGCTTCCCGGTCGAGCGGCAGCTGCTCGCAGCCGAGCGTGCGCTGGAACTCCAGCAAACCCAGCGCCGACCCGAACGCTTTCGCATCCCGATGCATGACCAGCTTGCCGGAACGGGCATAGTCGAAATCAAGCAATGGTTCGTTGTCCACCAGCTTGTGCATCAGCGAACGGCTGAGAAAAGACAGTGCAAGCAAGTGCCGCGTCGATTGCAAACTTCTCTGACGCGTGCACGCCCTCAAGAACTGGAAACACCAGCGCCATAAGGCAGGGTCCGCAGACGGACGAAAACGCATTGGCGAGTCGTGGCGCATCAGCCAGCCAGGAATCTTCGACAGGACACCCGGACCGGCGAGCGGCGCAACGTAGCTGTACGAAAGTTGCGCGCCGTTTGCATAGCTCGTTTCCAGGCCGACTTGCGAACGGCGGTCGACAACTGTCACGTGATGACCCGACGCATTCAGGTAATAAGCGGTTGTCAAGCCGATCACGCCGGCGCCCAGAACAGTGATTTCCATGATGCTCACATTTTCACTACGGTGAGGAGCGTCTGCTTGCCGCCTTTGTAGTCATACAAGGAGATGGCGCCCTGCTTCAGATCGCCATGTGCGTCGAACTGTGTGCGTCCCAGCACGCCTACGAAGTCCGCACCCGGCATCGACGCAAGAATGTCCGCGGCTTTGACCGAGCGGGCGCGCTTCATTGCATCGACGATGATATACACCGCGTCGTAGGCGAACGGCGCGTTGAGTTGAACATGCTGATGAAACCGGGCTTCATAGCGCTGCTCGAAAGCGGGACCATCCGGCATTTTTTCGAGCGGCATGCCGGCGATCGAGCACACGACGTTATCGGCAGCTTCGCCTGCGAGTTTCGCGAGCGAATCGGCGCACAAGCCGTCGCCACCCAGCACGCGGGCGCCGATCGCAAGCTGGCGCGCCTGTTTCGCGAACGGGCCTCCCGTGGCGTCCATTCCGCCATACATGATGATGTCCGGATGTTCGCCCTTGACCTTGGTGAGGATCGAACGGAAGTCGACCGCCTTGTCGTTGGTCGCGTCGTGCGAGAGGACCGTCAGACCCAGCACCTTCGCCTGCTTTTCGAACTCGTTGGCAAGCCCCTGACCGTAAGCGGTTGCGTCGTCCACGATCGCGACTGACTTCGCCCCGAGCGTTTTCTTCGCGTAATCGGCCAGTGCCGGGCCCTGCTGTGCATCGGTTGCAACTACCCTGTAAGCGGTCTTGAATCCTTGCTGTGTGTAGATCGGATTCGTAGCCGAAGGAGATATCTCGACGATACCCGCATCGCTATAAATTTTCGAAGCCGGAATCGTGGTTCCCGAATTCATATGCCCGACAACGGCGACAACCTTGTCATCGACGAGCTTCTGCGCGATCTGCGTTCCCTGGCGCGGGTCAGACGCGTCGTCCTGTGCATCCAGTTCGAGCGTCACTTTCTGGCCGCCGATCACAAGTCCCTTTGCATTGATCTCCTCTACCGCGAGACGGGCGCCGTTTTCGGTGTCCTTGCCCCATTCGGCATTCGCGCCGGTCAACGGCGCCGCATGTCCAATTTTGACAACTTCATCTGCAAACGCGCTGGCAGAGCCGAGCACGATCAGGCTTGCTCCAATTCGGGCAAACAGACTGCCGGGATTTCTGGTCGACATGAGACTCTCCTGTTTTATTGCATGGCTTTGAAGGTATCGCCGCGGTGCTCGGCTGGAATCAACGGGCACGTTCGACAGGACCGACTTTAGGATCGATAAAATCGCCGGCATTGCACCAAACCGCAAGAAAATAGAAGAAACGCGACACGCCGGTCGGACTCGTTCGCCGGCTCTTATACTTGGGTTCATCAGCGGCTTGAGGGAAGGTCATGGTTACAGAGAGAACACCGTCCGATGGCCGGGAACTTGTCGACCGGCTCGACCGCGCCTGTTTGAAGCGCGACACCCATCCTTCCCGGGCGGGCGCCGAACTGAATATCGGTTTTTTACTTTGGCCCAGCTTCCCGTTGCTCTCACTAGCCGGTTTCTGCGACGCATTGCGCCATGCTGCGGACCTTGGTGACCAGAGCAGGCCTTTACGATGCACATGGACGCTGCTCGGCACGTCCGCTACAACCGTGGAAGCGAGTTGCGGCGTGGCCGTGCCCGTCCAGGCGGTAGACGGGTCGCCGCGTCAATTCGATTACCTCGTCGTGATCGGCGGGCTGCTGCCTAAACTCGAACAGGTCGACCGGCGCTACTGGGACTATTTGCGCGAGGCGGATGCCAGCGGCGTGCCGTTGATCGGCATGTGTACCGGCAGTTTTGTACTGGCGCACGCCGGCCTGATGCAAGGCCGCGTGGCGTGCGTCCATGCGTTCCATCTTGAAGACTACAAAACGATGTTCCCGAACATGCCGGTCGTCGCCAATTCAGACTATTTGATCGATGGCAACCGCATCACATGCGCCGGCGGGGTCTCTGTCCTTGAACTGGCAACGCGTCTGATCAGCCTGCATTGCGGCCCGGACAGGGCCTCCAAGGTGATCCATCAAATGACGGTCAGCCGTCTGGGCGGCACGTCGTTCGTGGAACGCCGCAAGGCGTTAGGCTATCTGGCGGTAGGTGATTTGCTGGTGCGGCACGCGATCGTGCTGATGGAAGAAAACCTGGAGGCGCCGCTCAATATCACGGTGATCGCGAAGATGGCCGGGACTAGCGTCAGGCAACTCGAGCGCAACTTCCTGACAGAAACAGGGATGTCGCCGAAGGAGTTTTATCGGACGATGCGACTGCGCTACGCGCGCTGGCTGCTGCTCAACACGACGAAGCGCATCACGGTAATCGCTTACGAATGTGGCTTCGCTGACTCCGCGCATTTTATTCGCGGCTTTAAAGAGATTTATGGCGTGACACCGGGCAAGCTGAAGGCTTCTCTGGAAGCGCGTTTGTCCTGAGGCAAACACGCAGCGATGCGTCTATTGAGCCAGGATATCAACAACTATCAAACTTAAGAACTGGCGGCACCACGGCGGACGTCCCGAGCCGATTTCCAGCCAATAAAAAACCCGCAGAGCTTGTCGCCATGCGGGTTCTAGATACTTCTCTGCACTTCTTCAGGCTGCCTTGGACGTCTTGCAAAACGGTGGTGGGTGCTGAGAGGCTCGAACTCCCGACCTACGCCTTGTAAGGGCGCCGCTCTACCAACTGAGCTAAGCACCCCGCTTCGCAAACTTCGCAATACCGCGTGGGTTTCTGCCGGGTTTAAACTGGTTTAAACCGTTCCGTACCCAGCGAGTCCGCTAGTTTAGCGCATCTTTTAGTGCTTTGCCAGCCCGAAATTTAGGAACCTTTGCGGCCTTGATCTTGATCGCGTCGCCCGTTCGGGGATTGCGGCCCGTGCGTGCCGTGCGCTTGCCGACCGCGAACGTTCCGAAGCCCACAAGCGTCACCGAACCGCCCTTTTCCAGCGTAGTCTTCACGCCGCCGATCACCGCTTCGAGCGCCCGTCCGGCTGCTGCCTTCGATATATCCGCCTGCTGCGCGATATGGTCGATCAATTCCGTCTTGTTCATTGTGATCCCCCGAAAATGGTTTGTGATTGGGCGATGCAAAAGAGCGATTCACTGCTTTGAGCACAGGCCGTGAGCCATATATGCGGCGGTCATTAGAAGTAGCCGAAACACGCGTGTCAACCGGGATTGAGCCTGATCCCGCCGACACTTCTTCATCTCGGACGCGCAACAAAAAACCCGCGGGGGGCACCCGCGGGTTTCGACTTTCTCAACCGGCAACCAACCTCAATGCTTGACGAAGTCACCCGTTGCCGGCGCGTCCTTCTTGTCGGCCACGGCCGGCGTTGCAGGCTTCGCTTCTTCCTCCGGCAATGCCGCGGGGACACGTTCGAGCGCAAGCTCGAGCACCTTGTCGATCCAGCGAACCGGAACGATTTCGATCGCGTTCTTCACGTTGTCCGGAATCTCGGCGAGATCCTTCGTGTTTTCCTCGGGGATCAGCACGAGCTTGATGCCACCGCGATGCGCCGCGAGCAACTTCTCCTTCAATCCACCGATAGGCAACACTTCGCCACGCAACGTGATTTCGCCGGTCATCGCCACATCAGCGCGAACGGGAATGCCGGTGAGCACGGACACGAGCGCCGTCGTCATCGCAATACCGGCGGACGGACCATCCTTCGGAGTCGCGCCTTCAGGCACGTGGATGTGGATGTCCTTCTTCTCGAACGCTTCATCCGATACACCCAGACGACGCGAACGCGAACGCACCACCGAACGTGCAGCCTCGACCGATTCCTTCATCACGTCGCCAAGCGAACCCGTGCGGATGATATTGCCCTTACCCGGCATGACTGCAGCTTCAATGGTCAGCAAATCGCCGCCCACTTCCGTCCACGCGAGACCCGTTACCTGACCGACCTGGTTCTCCTTCGCGGCCAGACCAAAGTCGGTCTTGCGCACGCCGAGGAACGTATCGAGATTGCTGCCGTCGACCTTGACCGCGCCATCTGCCTTCTTCAGCAGAAGCATCTTCACGACCTTGCGGCAGATCTTCGACATTTCGCGTTCGAGCGAACGAACGCCGGCTTCACGCGTGTAGTAACGAATGATGTCGCGGATTGCTTCTTCCGTGAGATCCATCTCGCCCGGCTTCAGGCCGTTGTTGCGCGTTTGCTTCGGCAACAGGTACTTCTGCGCGATGTTGACCTTCTCGTCCTCGGTGTAACCCGAGAGGCGAATCACTTCCATCCGGTCGAGCAACGGCGGCGGGATGTTCAGCGAGTTCGACGTCGCCACGAACATCACGTCCGACAAGTCGAAGTCCACTTCAATGTAGTGATCGGCAAACGTATGGTTCTGTTCCGGATCGAGCACTTCGAGCAAAGCGGAAGCCGGGTCGCCGCGGAAATCCATGCCCATCTTGTCGACTTCGTCGAGCAGGAAAAGCGGATTGCGTACGCCGACTTTCGCAAGGCTTTGCAGGATCTTGCCGGGCATCGAACCAATGTACGTGCGACGGTGACCGCGAATCTCGGACTCGTCGTGCACGCCGCCGAGCGCCATACGCACGAACTTGCGGTTCGTTGCACGAGCGATCGACTGACCCAGCGAGGTCTTGCCAACGCCCGGAGGCCCGACGAGACACAGGATAGGCGCCTTGACCTTCTCTACACGCTGTTGGACCGCAAGGTACTCGAGGATCCGTTCCTTGACCTTCTCCAGGCCAAAGTGATCTTCATCGAGTACGCGTTCCGCATTCGAGAGGTCATTGTTGACCTTGCTCTTCTTGCGCCACGGCAAACCAATCAACGTATCGATGTAATTGCGCACGACGGTCGCTTCAGCCGACATCGGCGACATCAGCTTGAGCTTCTTCAGCTCGGCGTCGGCCTTCTTCTTGGCTTCCTTCGGCATGCGTGCGTTGGTGATGCGTTTCTCGAGCTCCTCGAGATCTGCACCTTCCTCGCCTTCGCCGAGCTCCTTCTGGATCGCCTTGACCTGTTCGTTCAGGTAGTACTCGCGCTGGCTCTTCTCCATCTGACGCTTTACGCGACCACGGATACGCTTTTCGACCTGAAGGATGTCGATTTCGGCTTCGAGCTGCGCAAGCAGATGTTCGAGGCGCTCGACGACCGGGAGCATCTCAAGAATGTGCTGCTTCTGGTCGAGCTTCAACGGCAGATGCGCCGCGATGGTATCGGCCAGACGACCCGCTTCATCAATACCCGACAGTGACGTCAGGATCTCGGGAGGGATCTTCTTGTTGAGCTTCACGTACTGATCGAACTGCGACACGATCGCGCGGCGCAACGCTTCGGTTTCCGCGCTGTCGGCATGGTCGGGTTCGAGCGGCATCACGTCGCAGGAAAATTGCGTTTCCTGTTCTTCGATCGTGAGCGTCTTCGCGCGCTGCAAACCTTCCACGAGCACCTTAACGGTACCGTCGGGAAGCTTCAGCATTTGCAGGATGTTTGCGATACATCCCACTTCGTACATGTCTTTTTCGGTCGGCTCGTCTTTGGCGGCGGTTTTCTGTGCAACAAGCATGATGTGCTTGCCGCCTTCCATCGCAGCTTCGAGGGCCTTGATCGATTTGGGTCGTCCGACAAAGAGCGGAATCACCATGTGCGGGAAAACGACTACGTCACGCAGCGGGAGCAGCGGGAGCGTAATGCGTTCCTGCGGGAGGAGTTGGGTTCCTGACATTTTCATTTCCCCAGTAGTGGAATCAGTTCAGTCGTAAATAAGGCCGTCAAAATGGATTGCAAGCCTTAAGCGTGTGGGAAAAGATCAGTGAATCGAAAAAATTCGCCTCAGTAACGTGTCAGTAACGTCCACAAGATATCCGAAAAATAAACAAAAAGCCGTTCACGTTGCCATGAACGGCTTTTCGCCGACACACAGCCCAACTTTAGTTAGAACCTGCTACCTTCGGTGTATCTTCATAAATCAACAGCGGCTTGCCGTCGCCGTCGATTGTGTTGTCGTCCACGATAACCTTGCTTACGCCCTTCATGGTCGGCAACTCGTACATCACATCCAGCAACGCCTGTTCCAGAATGGAGCGCAAACCACGCGCGCCCGTCTTGCGGCGGATTGCCTTGAGCGCAATCGCCTGCAACGCGGCGGGACGAATCTCCAGATCCACCCGTTCCATGTTGAACAGCTTGTGATACTGCTTCACCAGCGCGTTCTTCGGCTCGGTCAAGATCTTGATCAGCGCATCTTCGTCCAGCTTGCCGAGCGTGGCGACCACCGGCAAACGGCCGATCAGCTCAGGAATCAAACCGAACTTGATCAGATCTTCCGGTTCCACTTCGCGCAGCACTTCGCCCGCGTCGCGATCAACCTTGCTCTTTACGCTAGCACCAAACCCGATGCCTGTCTTTTCCGTGCGGTCGATAATGACCTTTTCCAGGCCATCGAACGCGCCGCCGCAAATAAACAGGATGTTGGTGGTGTCGACCTGGATGAAGTCCTGGTTCGGGTGCTTGCGCCCGCCCTGTGGCGGCACTGAAGCCATCGTGCCTTCAACAAGCTTCAGCAGCGCTTGCTGGACGCCTTCGCCCGACACGTCGCGCGTGATGGACGGGTTATCCGACTTGCGGCTGATCTTGTCGATTTCGTCGATGTAGACAATCCCGCGCTGGGCCTTGTCGACTTCGTAGTTACAGTTCTGCAGCAGCTTCTGAATAATGTTCTCGACGTCCTCGCCGACATAACCCGCTTCCGTGAGCGTGGTTGCGTCTGCGATAACGAACGGAACGTTCAGCATGCGCGCGAGCGTTTGCGCGAGCAGCGTCTTGCCCGAACCCGTGGGTCCGATCAGCAGAATGTTGCTCTTTGACAACTCGATATCGTCTTTCTTCTCGAGATGCTTGAGACGCTTGTAGTGGTTATAAACCGCCACAGCAAGAATGCGCTTCGCGCGGTCCTGACCGATCACGTACTGGTTCAGGATTTCGCTGATTTCCTGCGGACTCGGCAAATCTGATTTCGTCAGGCCGGCCTCTTCCGCCGCGCCCGCTGCCTCGTCGCGAATGATTTCGTTGCACAAGTCGATGCATTCATCGCAGATGAATACGGAAGGACCGGCAATCAGCTTCTTGACCTCGTGCTGGCTCTTGCCGCAGAACGAGCAATACAACAGCTTTTCGCTGTTCGAACCTTTCTTGTCCGCCATGGATGTGTGAGCCTCCGGACACTCGATTACATAATACGCCGCTCAATTCACCCGCGCAGAAACGGCACGTGCACCAGGTGAAAGCGTGTGTGGCGTGTGCTTTAACGCCATTTCGCGCGTCGGCTCCAGCATGGTGTGCCGGGCTTCCTTGCTGCGTTGCCGCTGCGAATCAGACCGCTGCACAGCACTGATCCGCAACGCCTACTTAATGAAACAGTCGGCTGGACCGGTCATTCCCGAGTCCGGCGCGTTACAACTCAGGGACGCTTGTGAAGAACCTGGTCGACAAGACCGTAAGCCTGCGCGTCATCGCCCGACATGAAATTGTCGCGGTCGGTGTCGCGCGCGAGACGCTCCACCGGCTGGCCGGTATGGTGCGACAGCAACTGATTCAGACGTTCCTTCAGGTACAGGATTTCCCGCGCCTGAATTTCGATATCCGATGCCTGCCCACGCGCGCCGCCCAGCGGCTGGTGAATCATCACGCGTGCATTCGGGAGCGCCACGCGCTTGCCCTTGGCGCCTGCTGCCAACAGGAAAGCGCCCATGCTTGCGGCGAGGCCCATGCACAGCGTGGCGACGTCGGGCTTCACGAACTGCATGGTGTCGTAGATCGCCATGCCAGCCGATACCGAACCGCCCGGGCTGTTGATGTACAGGCTGATGTCCTTGTCAGGATTTTCGCTTTCGAGGAACAGCAACTGCGCGACAACCAGGTTGGCCGTCTGGTCGTTCACTTCCCCGACCAGGAACACGACACGTTCTTTCAGCAGGCGCGAGTAGATGTCATAGGCACGTTCGCCGCGGCCGCTAGTTTCGACAACCATCGGCACCAGACCCAGCGCCTTGGTTTCGAAATCATGCGGCGCGTTTGACGCGAGCGAGTCCAGTAATTGAGCGCGATAGGTCATGCAATTTCCTTGTTCGGAATAGGGATACTGAACGACAAGCAACATCCTTGGATAAGGCCAAACACGGTGACTTGCAATGACTTGCAAACCCGGCGCCGAAAACGTCGATCCTGCACAAACGCAAAAAAGGCGTGCCGGCCCGTCACCCCGACGGCCCTGCACGCCTTTCCGACGCTGCTTACGCTTGCGCCGTCGCGCTGGCCAACTCTTCGAAGCTTACTTCCTTGTCCTTCACTCGTGCCTTGCCGAGCACGAATTCGACGACGTTGCTTTCCACGACGTACGCTTCCATCTCGGCGAGGCGCTGCTGGTTCGAATAATACCAGCGGACGACTTCCTTCGGGTCCTCGTAGCTTTTCGCGAATTCGTCGACTTCAGCACGGATCTGTTCCGGCTTTGCCTGCAGGTCGTTTGCCTTGACCAGTTCGGCCAGAACCAGGCCCAGCTTGACGCGGCGTTCAGCCTGTTCCACGAACATTTCTGCGGGGATCGGCGCGTCGGCTGCGTTCGGCACGCCGCGCTGTTGCAGATCCTGACGCGCCATTTCCACCAGACGTTCCTGATCCTGCTCGACCAACGCCTTCGGCACGTCGAGTTCGGAGATCTTCAGCAGCGCGTCCATGACCTGATTTTTCACGATTTGCTGCGTGCGGCGCTTGGCTTCGCGCTCCAGGTTGTCCTTGATCTCGCCGCGCATCTTGGTGATGTCGCCATCTTCCACGCCGAGCGACTTGGCAAAGTCAGCGTCGATTTCCGGCAGATGCGGCCATTCGATCTTCTTCATGGTGATCGTGAACTGAGCCGTCTTGCCGGCCACGTCCTTGCCGTGATAATCGTCCGGGAACTTCAGGTCGAATTCCTTCGACTCGCCTACCTTCAGGCCGAGCGCCGCGGTTTCGAATTCCGGCAACATGCGGCCTTCGCCCAGCACGAAGGTGAAATCTTCGGCGCTGCCGCCTTCGAACAGCACGCCGTCCAGCTTGCCGACGAAGTCCATGGTCACTCGATCGCCGTCCTTGGCCGCCGTGTCCGCACCGCCGTCACCGTGCTCGCCACCTTCGCCGCGAGCGTGGAAGTGAACGCGCTGCTTGCGCAGGATTTCAAGCGTGCGGTCGATCTCGGCTTCCGAGATGGTCGTCACCGTACGCTCGATTTCGGCCGTCGCGACGTCGCCGACCTTCACTTCCGGGTACACCTCGAACGTGGCGTCGAACGCATAGTCTTGAGCGACCTCGCCTTCAGCCACCTTCGGTGCGAAGCTCGGCTGGCCTGCAACGCGCAGGTTTTCCGTGCGCGTGACGTCGAAGAATTCCTTGCCGACCTTGTCGCTCAGCACTTCGGCTTCGACCTGGCCCTGGTACTGCTGCGTGACCATCTTGAGCGGCACCTTGCCCGGGCGGAACCCTGGCATGCGCACGTTCTTCGCCAACTGACGAATACGCGAGTCCACTTCCTTTTGCACCGTATCTTTCGGCAGGGAGATCGTCACACGGCGTTCGAGCTTGCCGAGGTTTTCAACAACGTTAGCCATGGCTTCTATCGTCCTAGAGTAAATCGAGTATTCGGGTTCGTGTATCGGGTCAATTCTTGTTCGATCTCGCGCCGCGTAAGGCGCTCGGCGTCTCGCGGTTCCTGAATGCGGCTCCTGAAATGCCAGCGGCTCGCAGAAGCGTTCAGCAAGCCGGACAGGAAACCGCTAATTCAACCGCTTGTGCAACCGTTCACGCCGGTTTGAGTCAACACAGCCAAACATTTTACCAAACTATTTGCAAGCATCACGCCGGTTCGGGACTCGGGGGTGCAAATACAGTCTAAACGGACCTGTTTTCGCGGTTTTTAGGTGGGTTTCTCAAGTAGGACGCGCCGCTGCGGGCAGGTTTTGAATCCGCGCGCACTGGCGCCTTACGCCGCTCTCCCGCAGCCCTTCCATTTCCCGTGCGCATTGGAAGCATGCGCAGGATGCATAAGGTTTGATTAATTCGGGCCGTGCCGATAGATTTCAGGCAAATTCCATAACACGAGACAACATGCCCTCCATCCATTCCTCCACGCCCCCCGTCGTCGTCATCGCGCCCGATTCATTTAAGGGGTCGCTTAGCGCGGAACAGGTCGCCGAAGCGATCGCAGGCGGCATTCGCCGCGCCCGTGCCGATGCCGTGATCCGTATCGTTCCCATGGCCGATGGCGGCGAAGGTACGCTCGACGCCATGCTGGCCGCCGGTGGCGAGCGGCGCCTCTTCAACGTGCGCGGGGCGTCGTCGAAACGGCGCGATGCCGCGACGGGCCTCCTCGCCGATGGCAGCGCGATCGTGGAGACGGCGGAAGTCGTGGGCATCACGGACCCCGACGGCATGGCCGTGCCAGTTGCGGAACGCAGCACGCTAGGCATGGGCGAATCAATCCGCACGCTGCTGGATCTCGGCGTGCGCAAGTTCTATGTGGCGCTTGGCGGCAGCAGCACGAACGACGGCGGCGCCGGGCTGCTCGTGGGTCTCGGCCTGAAACTCTTCGATGTGGACGGCAACACGCTCGAACCCGTGCCTTCGCAGTTGGCGCGAATTGCGCGCATCGATGCAACGGGGCTCGATCCGCGTGTGTATGAGGCCGAATTCACCGGCATGTCCGATGTGAACAATCCGCTCACCGGCGAGCACGGCGCAACGGCGATCTTCGGCCCGCAAAAAGGCGTGACGCCCGAGCAGATCGCGGGCATCGATGCTGCCCTCGCCCATTTCGCCGATGTCCTGGAGCCTGCGCTCAAGCTCGAAGCACGCGATAAACCCGGCGCCGGCGCGGCAGGCGGCCTTGGTTTTGCGCTGCACATGCTGGGCGCGCGCTTCGAGGCGGGCGCGGAAGTGGTCGCGCGGGAAGTGGGTCTCGATGCCGCGCTCGAGGGCGCCGACTGGCTCATCACCGGCGAAGGACGCTCCGACGTACAGACGCTGCACGGCAAGGCGCCGTTCATCGCGTGCCAGCATGCGCGAGCGTTTGGCGTGGAGGCCTCGTTGCTGTCGGGCGCGATCGATCCGGCGGCGTTGCCGCGTTTATCGGAGTATTTCAGCGGCTGCTTTTCGCCCGCCCCCGGTCCGATCACGCTGGAAATCGCCATCCGCGACGCCGCCACGTTGCTCGCAAATGAAGCAGAGCAACTGGCGCGGCTGAAGTTCGGACCGAAGCCGTCCTGATCATCGCGTGCTGGCGATTCTCCCGGGACTGAACAGCACGCGATCCGAAAGCCACACGATCAGCATCGTCAACCCCATCAGCGGGAAAACGATGCCAAGCGCCGTCAAGCCGATCGCCCACGCGCGCATCGGCGGGTGCAACGCCGGCCGCGCCGGTGCACCTACCGCCCGGCCAGGCTTGCGCCTGCGCCACATCACGAAACCGCTCACGGTCATGGCGGCGAGCCCGAGCGAGATTGCCGAGGCGAGCAATTGATTCGCCACGCCAAAATAGCGGCCCATGTGCAGCGAAGTGCCGTACGAAATCCACTGCGCCACACGTCCGTAATCACCGTAAGCGATGTCCGAGAGAATCCGGCCGCTGTATCGGTCGATATGAAGCGTGCGATCGTCTTGCGGATTCGCGGGAAAGTAGGAGACGGTGTACACGCCCTGTGGCGTGGTGGGCAACGCAATGTCGTAGCCGTCTTTCACCCCCGCCTGCGCTGCAATGCCGATCACCTGATCGAGCGCAATCGTGGAATGCGTTGCATCGGCGGCGCTGTCTGGTACATGCGTTGCGCCGACCGCCCAGGGCGTTTGCGGTAACGGCAGGTCGTCCATCTTCATGCCGGCCATCGATGGATCGGCCATGTTCATCGTCGGTGCGGGCGTTGCGGAATGTACGTGCGCCTTGCCCCACGCGCCCTTCGGGTATCCGAGTTGTGCCGACGTCGCGAGCGCCTTGAACTGCTTGCCCCACGTGCTCGACCACGGCAGGCCGCTCAGCACGAAGAACAATGCGCCGAGTGCGAGCCATGCACCACCGACCGCATGCAACTCCCGCCACCAAGCACGGCCTTTCACTGACGACAAACGCGGTACGAAACGGCCGTTCTTCTGTTGCGCTTTCGGCCACCATAACGCCACGCCCGTAGCAATCATCACGAGCGTCCAGCAGCCGGCAAGCTCCATCACGATTTCGCCGGTCTTGCCCAGCAGCAAGCCGCGATGAATATTGCGGACCTGCTTCATCAACCGGTTCTCGACGCTCAACCGTCCCAGCACTGCGCCGTTATACGGATCGATATAAACGCTTTCACTCCCGCCCGATCGAAGCCTGAAAACGAACTCGGCGCTGCGGCGAGGATCGTTGTTGACGACGACGGTCGTCGGCGTTGCATCGCGCGGCTCGGCGGCGGTGGCTTTCGCAAGCAACACCTGCTGGCTCATACGCGGTTCGGCGCGGGCGCTGACGGTCATCCGGTCGTGATACAGCAACTGTTCGATCTGCGGCTGGAAGCAATACAGCGTGCCGGTGATCGCAAGCACCAGCAAGAGCGGCATGACAAACAAGCCGGCATAAAAATGCCAGCGCCAGAGCAGACGATGCCGCGCGAGCGCGCGGGCATCGGAAAGAGAAGCGGATTGCATGTGAGTTGTCCTTTTAAGGTGCCTAGATCCCGATACGCCCTTCGACATAAACCGTCCGGCCCGCATACGGATGGAACACGTAATAGCGATGATCGAAGAGGTTATCGACGCCGATTCCAAGCTCGGTCCGCTTGGTCGGCCGGAAGGTGAACTTGGCGTCCACGACGGTGTACGTGCTGGTCCCGCCGTAGGTGTTCGGGTTCGTATCGATGTTGGTCAGCGTGTTGTACTCGCGGCCCGAATAGCGCGCGGCGAGAGTGATTGCGCTCTGGCTCGTCGCACGCCACGTCGCGGCGACGTTCGCGCGCCACAACGGAATCCGATAAAAATATTTGCCCACTGACGCCGGATTGCCGCTGTTCGCGATGATCTTCGACTGCGTGTAGGCCACGCCCGCCGTCAGATCCAGGCCATGGATCAGCACGTCCTGCCCTTCGTAACTCGTCTCGATGCCGCGCGAGCGCACCTTGTCGATATTCTGGAAGTTGGTGATGTTCGGTATCACTGTGGTGTTCGTCTGGCTGAACAAGGTGTTCTTCACATCGTCCTGGAAGAGCGTGAACCGATACACCCCGTTGCCGTGTTGCCACTCGGCCGTCAGCTCCTTCGAGAGATCGTCCTCGGGCTTGAGGTTCGGGTTGTTATTGACGATCGACAAACCCGTGATCTGCCCTTGAAACAACTCGCCGACGGTGGGAAACCTGTAGGCGCGTCCTATCGATGCACGCAGCAAAAGATCTTGCGTGGCATCGAAGGAAAGCGACGCCTTGGGAGACCAGTGGCTCTGGCTGACTTCACCGTAGTCAAGCGATGTCGCGCCGATCGCCCGCGAGCCGTCGTACGCATTCCAGTTCTCGTAACGCGCGCCGTAGGTGAATTTCCAGCGCGGCAGGAAACGCCACGCGTCTTGCGCGTAGACGGCTTGCGTTTGCGTGCGTCCGCCGAATGCATTGGCGAACGATGTCCCGCCTCCGTCGCGCCACGCGGCCGTGTTGTAGGTTTCGTTGTCGAGGAAATAGTCGTCGTAGTGGTAACCGAACGACAGCCAGTGGGCAGCGAGCCCTGCCGTCGGCGATTCGGGCGTCCATGTCGTGCGCAGGTCGAGTGTCTTCCAGCCGGTGCCGTCGCCGAAAGCGATCGTGCCTGGACCGTTACCCGGCACGCCCGAGTTCGCCGTGCGCGCAATGCTCTGCGTGATGTCGAAATAAGACGCCACCGCTTCGGCATTCCAGCCCGTTGCATTGCGCGTTTTCAGCGATAACCCGTACAGGAAGTTCTCGCTCGAACCCTGGCTCGGGGCGAACGTCGCGGCGGGAACGTTGTATTCGTAACCACCTATATTGACGAGGCCGCTATACACGGGGTTGCCGGCGGCATCGCGGAGAAACGACTGGGTGTCGCTGTTGTATTTTTGATGCCAGTAGCCGAGCGTGAAGCCGGCTTGCAACGTCGGCGTGAAGTCGTATGCAAGTTTCAGCTTGAACTGGTCCTGGAAGGTCCGCTCTATGCCCTCGGCCGTTACCCCCAAAACTGCGGTTCGCGCGTTGTTCTGGTCGTTGTAGAAGAGCGCGCCGGTAACCGGCCGATCGGTCGTGCGAGCCGGAACATTCGATGCCGCGAGCGTCGCGAATTGCAGCGGCTGCCCGGTGTTTTCCAGATGATTGACGCCGATGAGCCAGGAGAGGTTGCCGTTTTTATCGCCGATGGTCGCCGACGAATTCGTCCCGTTGAAACTGCGGTTCACGCCGAACAAATCGAAATGCTGGTTGAACGCCTGGACGTGGGCGTCGGCTTCGAATTTTTGCGGCATGCGTGTGGTGATCGCGACCGTCGCGCCGATCGAGTTGCCCGGATACAGCGCGGAATATGGGCCGTAGATCACATCGGTGCGGTCGATGTTGTCGGTGAAGACCATCGACCAGCGCGGCGCGAAGGTGAACGTGTTGCCGAGGAAATTGCTGAGCAAAAGGCCGTCGGCGTAGACGAGACCGCGCGCCGTTTGCGAATTGCTCGTGCCGCGTACGGCGATGGGCGAGTTCACGTCGCCTATGAAGCGCTTGCGCACCGCCATGTTCGGCACGTATTTCAGCACGTCTTCGGCCGTCACCACGTTCCAGTATTGCGACTGTTCGGCGGTGACCGTTGCGGTCGTGGAAGGCAGGTCCGGATCGAGCGGCGAACGTGCAGGCGAGCTTGCCGAGCTGGTGACGACCACGGGTGCGAGCTGCACGGCACCGGTTTCGCGGCGTTCGGCCGATGGCGATTCCGGTGTGACGGGAGGCGCAGCGAGTGCAAATGCAGGCGCCATCAGCGAAATCGGCAAGCACGCATGGCGATGAAAACTGAACGCGCGCGAACGCACGGCGGCGCGGCGGCCGGAAGGCTGCCGCGCTCGCTTGAGGAGCTTGAGCATCTGAAAAATTCCTGAATGAGTGGACGAGAAGCCGGCCGGACGCACGCGCTCAAACGGCGCGCAAGGTCACGGCAAACGGTCTCTGACGACGGACTTCAGGAAACGACGGGAGGCGCGCGTGGCGACGCGGCGTTGAACGACTTGACGTGTACAGCGCGAACGGCCGGCTCGGCGGCAAGCCGCGTAACGCGTTCGATGCGCACGAGCGCCGCAGCCGGGGCCGAGGCCAGCGGCACGTTGTGCGCGAGCAGTCCGCAATACGAGCAGGCATCGAACGCGTCGCCGGACATGTGATGGCCGGCGTGTTCTTCCCCTTGGGCTTGCACATTCAACCCGTTCGGAACGGGCGATGCGGCCTGGGTTTGACCTCGGGTGTCGACGGAACACAGCGCCTCGAGGAGATCAAAGCGGGCTTCGCGCGAGGCCAGCGTCTGGCTGATCACCGGCGCGACAATGGCAAGCCACATGGCGGCAATGCCGAGCCATGCAACGAAGCGATTGCGCGAAACGCGGTTCATCGATGTAAAAGTTGTCGAAGTGGACACAAACGAGAATGAGTTGCGATTGTAGGCAGGTCGTTCGCGCGATGCAATGCGGATTGTGGCGCCGCAGGGCCGTGCTTGAAACGCCGTACTGCAGACATTGGTCATCGATTCAGATAGAATGCCCGGCTCAGTGGCGTGCGTACTCGTAGCGCGCGTAGCGCGTGCCACCAGAAAAGATACGCGTGAGTGGCGAAATTGGTAGACGCACCAGGTTTAGGTCCTGACGGCAGCAATGTCGTGTCGGTTCGAGTCCGACCTCACGCACCAGGCTGAAAAACAAAGCCCCGCAGCGAAAGCTGCGGGGCTTTGTCGTTTCTGTTGCGGCGGGTCTAAGCGGCGGGACTTAAATCCGCTGCTGCAGCACTTCATCGATCAAGCCATAGTCCCGCGCCTGATCCGCCGACATGAAATTATCGCGGTCGGTATCGCGGGCAACCTCCTCTTCGGTTTTCCCCGTGCGCTCCGCCATGATCGCGTTCAGCCGGCCGCGCAAATACACCACTTCCTTTGCCTGGATCGCGATATCCGCTGCCGTCCCCTGCGAACCGCCCGACGGCTGGTGAATCATGATGCGCGCGTTCGGCAGCGCGTAGCGCTTGCCCTTTGCGCCCGCGTTCAACAGGAACGTGCCCATGCTCGCGGCAAAACCCGTGCACAGCGTGGAGACATCGGGGCGGATGAACTGCATCGTGTCGAAAATCGCCATGCCGTCGTAGACCGAGCCACCCGGCGAATTGATATACAGCGAAATATCTTTCTCCGGATTCTCGGCTTCGAGAAACAGCAATTGCGCGACAACCAGACTCGCCGTCTGGTCCGTCACCGGTCCTACCATGAAGATGATCCGTTCGCGCAGCAGCCGCGAATAGACGTCATAGGCGCGTTCGCCGCGCCCGGATTGTTCGATAACGGTCGGCACGAGGCCGAGGTTCAGCGGATTCATATCTTTGCGGTTCCCGGGTTGTTTTCAGATCACTCAAGAGCGTTCCAGCCCATATGACGCGCGCCGCCGTTCGTGCGTGACATTCGCGGTCGCGATATATTTTTGTCGCCGGCTGTCACGTTCGCCCCGTGCGAGCCGTCATAAGCGTCACAGGTGATGAAGCGCAACAAGGAGAAACGCATGAGCGTTGAGATCGAATCACATCGCGACGAAGCGCAGCTCGCCCTCTTCGAGGCGTCCCGTTCGCGGCTTTTTTCGCTCGCTTACCGGATTCTCGGCGTACGCGCGGACGCGGAAGACGTCGTGCAGGATACGTTCGTGAAATGGCATCTGCAGCAACGGGCCGGCGGTATCGATGCGCTCGAAACGCCCGTCGCGTGGCTCACGACGGTTGCAAAACGCACGGCCATCGACCGTCTGCGGCGTTCAGCGCAGGACATGCGGCTGCTCGAGGAATGCGACGGCTTCGATCAAGCCCCTTCTGCGCAGGCTCTGGCCGAACAGAAATCCGATTTGTCGTACGGAATGCGTCGCGTGCTCGCGCGTCTGTCGGCTGAGGAACGCGCCGCGTTTTTGCTGCGCGAGGCGTTCGAGGAAGACTATGCGAGCATCGCCAGGATTCTTAACCGCAGCGCGGTGCATTGCCGGCAGATCGTGCATCGGGCGAAAGACCGCGTGCGGGATGACCGGCGGCGCGACCGCCCGGACGCCTCGCTGGGCGCCGAGGACGCGATCGAATCATTGCTCGATGCAATCGCCCGGCAGGACGTGCATGCGCTCGTGGCCTTGACGCTAACCGGAGCCCCGGCGGTGACAACAGCATCTGCAAGTGCGTTCGCGGTATTGCTTACCCATTCGCTGATCGCCCGGCTGCGGCTTGGGCGCATCGCCCTGCCGCGGATTACCGAACCGGCCCTCGCGTAAGCCGGATTTGCCGGGCAAGCGTCCCGCCCGGCGCGGCTGTCTCCTCGCGCCTGCCGCTCATTTCCCCTCTTCTCGCGCGCAAGACGCCTCTTACCGAATCACAAACGAATTCTTTCGCCAGAACTGTCTCGTGTATCCTGAATTCTGGCGACCGGAACGTCCGGGCGCTGCAATACAAGGGTCCACCATGGATTTCAACAAACAGGCTGCAAAAGCCGCGGTGTGGTTGCTCGGCAGCGCCCTGCGGCCGGCCAGCCTGAACTTGGGAAGATTTGCCAGGTGAACGAGCCGCAACGCTTTACGGTCCGGCATACGAGCGTGTACCGATACTCGGAACCGGTCGATTTCGGCGAGCATCGAATGATGTTCAGGCCACGATCCAGCCACGATCTCCGGCTGGTCACCACGCAACTGAAGATCACGCCGGAACCGGCGCGACTGCGCTGGCTGCACGATGTCTTCGATAATTCGGTGGCCGTCGCCACCTTCGACACGCAGGCGACCGAGCTGACCTTCGAAAGCGAAGTGACGCTCGAGCACTTCGAGTCGCCGCAGCCGGACTACGCGCTGGAACGCTACGCGCTCACGTTCCCGTTCGCGTACACCAACGAGGAAGCATCGGATCTCGTCAACGCGCGCAACCGCCCGGAACCGGACGGAGATGTCGACGCGTGGGCCCGCCGGTTCGTTGCGCCCGGGGAAAGCACGGGCACGATGGCGCTCTTGCGGGCAATGACGCAGGAGATCAACGACGATTTCAAGTACGTACGGCGCACGGAAAAAGGCGTGAATCGTCCCGCCGATACCCTGCGTTTGCGCAGCGGCAGTTGCCGCGACTTCGCGGTGCTGATGATGGACGCCGTCCGGTCGCTCGGATTGGCGGCGCGCTTCGTGAGCGGCTACATCTTCGTGCCCGAACGCGACACCACGCGCGGCGGCGGCGCCACGCACGCGTGGCTGCAGATCTATCTCCCGGGCGCGGGCTGGGTCGATTTCGACCCGACGAACAGCATTGTCGGCAATCGGCACCTGATACGCGTCGCGGTTGCTTGGGATCACCATCAGGCCCTGCCGCTGTGGGGAACCTGGAATGGCGAGCCCGGATCGTTTCGCAGCCTCGATGTCGAGGTCAGTGTGACCGAGAACCAGTGACGTTTTCTTTTATAGTTCACAGCAAAGGGCAGCTCCCATGAAACTCCGCGTTGGCTACGAACTGGTCTACGAGTGTCCGCAACCGACACCAATGCTGCTCATGCTGAATACGCACTTTTCAGTCGCGCCGCAGGTGTTGCTGGCCGATGTGCTGACGGTCAATCCGCCGGTGCCCATCTCGCAGTATCGCGATGGCTTCGGCAACCTGTGCAGCCGGCTGGTGGCACCGGCGGGACGGATATCGCTGTCGACCTCCGCGTTGCTCGAAGTGTCCGGCGAATTCGAACAGCCCGGGCCGAACGGCGAACAGCATCCGGTGGAAGATTTGCCGAACGAATGCCTCGTGTTCCTGCTCGGCAGCCGTTATTGCGAAACCGATCTGCTGTCCGACTTCGCCTGGAAGCAGTTCGGCGCCACGCCGCCCGGACGCGCGCGCGTGCAGGCGATTTGCGACTTCGCCCACAATCACATCGTCTTCAACTACGCGCACGCGCGGCCGACGAAAACCGCGTTCGAGGCCTATCAGGAGCGCCAGGGCGTCTGCCGCGACTTCGCACACCTGGCTGTGACGCTATGCCGGGCGATGAACATCCCGGCGCGATATTGCACGGGTTATATCAGCGACGTAGGCCTCCCGCCACCCTACGCAGCGATGGATTTTGCTGCGTGGTTCGAGGCGTTCATCGGCGGAAGCTGGCAGACGTTCGACGCACGCAACAACGCCCCACGTATTGGACGCGTGCTGATGGCGCGCGGCCGCGACGCCGCGGATGTGGCCATCAGCAACACCTTCGGACCTACCGCCTTGCTCAAGTTCGATGTCGTTTGCGAGCAGGAAGAAGCGCAGGTTTGATTCGGGATTCTAAGTATCCTGGTGCGCGACGCGGGTCGAGCCGCGCGCGCACGTGCCGGCGCCTTGCCCGCGCCTTGCCCGCGCCTTGCGGCACATTCTCATCCGGGCGATAATTCGCCGGGAGATTTGCGCGCAACCCGGTTCTTGCGCCGGCTTGACAGACCAACCGTCCTCCCCTACACGTCCTCGTGCCAGAACAGCCGGAGCCATTGAATTTCAATGGCTTTTTTTCTGGGCGGGACTTTATCGGCTTCGCGCCGTTGCCAATTCATTGCCGTGAACTTCGACGACTACTGTCAGCAAAAAGCTGCGCCCGATGGCTCCAGCACCTACTACGCGCTGCGTCGCGCGCCCGCTTCGCGCCGGCCGCTCCTGACCGCGCTCCACGCCCTGCGCCGCGAACTCGAGGAAACGGCCAAGGAGACGAGCGATCCCACTATCGGACGGACCAAACATGCGTGGTGGCAGAAGGAACTGGCAAGCCTCTTCGGCGGCGAACCGGCGCACCCGGTCACGAAGGCCATCGCGGCGCATCAGGCCGGCACGCCGGTCCTTGACGACGAAGGCCGCGGATATGTCGGCAACATGGTCGATGGCTATGAACTCGACCTGGAGCAGGCGCGATATATCGACTGGGCGGGTCTTCGGCGATATCTGGATAACGCGGGCGGCGCGTTTGCCGTGATCGTCGCGCGGGCCACGGCGCGCCACCCTGAAAACGTTCCAAACTGGGCGATGGCGCTGGGCTCGGCCTCGATGCTCGCGGAGCGCGTGGAAAACATCGGCGACGACGCGCGTCATGGCCGCATCTATCTGCCCATCGACGAACTGCAGCGCTTCGGCGTCACGGCGGCCGATCTGATCAACCGCAAATACAGCGACGCGTTCACCGAACTCATGCGCTTCCAGACGGGCCGTGCCCGTGACGCGCTGAACCAGGCGCTGGCCGCCATTCCCGCCGATGAACGCCCGACGCAGCGCGTGCTGCGCTCGCACGCGGCGTTATCGCTGGCCTTGCTCGATGAAATCGAGCGCGAGGATTTCAAGGTCTTGCATCAGCGCATCGCGCTCACGCCCATCCGCAAACTGTGGATTACGTGGCGGGTTCGCTAGGCGCGCATTATTGGCAGCGTTTCAAACTTGCCGCCGAGAACGGCGTCGGCGTTCATGCCGCGCCAGGACCCCAGAACAGTTGCATACAGCTGCCGGAAGTCCACGTTCATTGGCAGGTTGCCGTTGCCGTCGAGCCGAGAGAGTGCGGGCGCGGCGCCGTATAAACCGCCGTTCACCCGGCCACCCAGGAGGAAGTGCGGCGCGGCCGTGCCGTGATCCGTGCCGCGGCTGTCGTTTTCACGTGGACACCGGCCGAATTCCGAGTACGTCATGACAAGGGTGTCGTTCCATCGACCGAGTTCGGTCAGTGCGGATCGCACTGCGGCCAATCCATTCGATAACTGACCGAGCAAACGCGCGTGCTGTATCGGCTGGTTCTGATGAGTATCGAAGCCGTTGAGCGTAAGGCGAATCACCGACAAGGCTCGCGTGCTTGCAAGCGCTTCCATCGCTGTCTTGATTGACGTTCCAATGGGATCGGCGGGCAATGTCGTTTCGAATCCTCCCGCGCCAAACGCCCGTGCAAGCCAGCCATCGCGAAGGTACTGGTCTGCGTGCGACGCGGTGTCCCAGATCTCCATCGATCGAAAATGCGAGAGGTTCTGCTGCGGGTAGCCAATGCCCTGCACGATTGCGATCTGTCCGTCGCGCCACAGCGGCATCAGCGGCTGCATTGCCGGATGAAGCCCGCTGCGCTCGTCGAGCTGCAGCACATGGTCCCGATGGATTCCGATGGTCGGACGCAAGTCCGCGTAAGCGGGATCGGCAAACGGAATCACGGTATTCAAGCCGTCGTTGCCGCCTTTCAGCTCGACCAGAATCAGCACCATGCCTTGAGCTGCCGGCGGAGCCTGACGAGCGATCGCAATCGTCGATGGCGCCATCGCACAAACACCGAGTGCGCAAGCAACAGAAAGAAAATCGCGCCGGTTCATAGGCGCGCTTGCGTTCCGGGAACGGCCGGCATCAGACGGAAAGCAATCACCGCTTATACAGATCCCTGACCGCTTCCTCGATGTGCTGGCGCAACAGCCTGCGTTCATCGGCGGTCATCACGCCGTGCCGTGGCGTACGTTCGGGCGGTTGCGGGTCAACAGGTGGCGGCTGCATGACAGGCATTTGCTGCGCTTGAGTGTTTCCAGACTGCTTGCCCATTCGATGCTGTGCGCGCATCAGGCGGCCATCGAAACTGCGGCTCCTTTGCGGGCGCGCACTCGACCCGCCGGCAGTTGGATTCTCGCCGGCATCCGAATTCAGATAACCCGATGACGACGCCCACGACGAATCCGGCCGGTCAAACGCCGACGCATTGCGACTGGAGGATTGGGATGGTTGCGCGAAAGCACTGCGCACGGCAAACACGGCGTAAAACGCGCTAGCGATCAGCGTTAGTCGGATGATGCGCATGTTGCGCACAGGTTTGCGCCGCCGCGCTCCCTTCATGTTGTTCCCTTCGTTGCTCGACAACCGGACAGTCTCAGGCTCTTTGGCGTGCTTGCGTGGCAGGCAAGGTGGACGGTCATGCCGCCATGTCGCTGACGCGCAATCGTTGTACTAATGGAGTATCTACCGAATGACGGGCTTAGGTAAAGGAGTGTACGCATAGAACCTTTACGTCGTGCCACAGTCCCCGTAAATTTTGTAACTATCTGTTACCTTATAATTCACGCAAACTCGCTCCTCTTTCTAATCGCGCTAAGATGCCGGAATGGAAACCAAAAATCCCTCAAAAATACTCGTAGTCGACGACGATCCCCGTTTGCGCGATCTTTTGCGGCGTTATCTCGGCGAACAAGGCTTTAATGTCTATGTCGCTGAAAATGCACCGTCGATGAACAAGCTCTGGGTACGCGAACGTTTCGACCTGCTCGTGCTCGACCTGATGTTGCCGGGGGAAGACGGCCTGTCGATCTGCCGGCGACTGCGCGGCAGCAATGACCGCACGCCGATCATCATGCTCACGGCCAAGGGCGAAGACGTGGATCGGATTGTCGGGCTGGAAATGGGTGCCGACGATTACCTTCCGAAGCCATTCAATCCGCGCGAGCTCGTGGCCCGGATTCATGCCGTGCTGCGCCGGCAGTCGCCGTCGGAATTGCCGGGTGCGCCGTCCGAAACTGCTGAAGTGTTTGAATTCGGCGAGTTTGCCTTGAATCTCGCCACGCGCACGCTGACCAAGAATGGCCAGGAAATCCCGCTGACCACGGGTGAATTCTCCGTGCTGAAGGTTTTCGCGCGGCATCCGCGTGCGCCGCTGTCACGTGAAAAACTGATGGAACTGGCGCGCGGCCGTGAATACGAAGTGTTCGACCGCAGTCTCGATGTCCAGATCTCCCGGCTGCGCAAGCTGATCGAGCCGGACCCGAGCAGCCCACGCTTCATCCAGACGGTGTGGGGTCTCGGCTACGTCTTCATTCCGGACGGCGCGGCTTGAGCATTGAGTACCAGTTGAGTTCTGATTGAGTCCTCGCAAACGCGCTTCATGCGCGCCACAAGCACGAGCGTCAACGACCCATGCGGATTGACAGGCGGCTACTGACGCTCGCGTTCGGCGGCCTGTTCTGGCGGACGTTCGCCCTCATCGCGCTGTTGATCGCGGTGAGCATTGCCGCCTGGTTCCAGAGCTTCCGCGTGATCGAACGCGAGCCGCGCGCGCAGCGCGTCGCGCTGCAGTTGGTCGCCGTCGTCAAGCTCACCCGCACCGCCCTCCTTTATTCCGATCCCGACCTTCGCCGCGCGCTGCTGCAGGATCTGGAAAGCAATGAAGGCGTGCGCGTGTATCCGCGCGAAACCACCGATAAATACCGTCTCCAGCCCGACGAATCGCTGAACCGTCTGATCGAGCGCGACGTTCGCGGCCGCCTGGGCAACGACACGGTCATCGCGCAATCGGTGAACGACATCCCGGGCGTCTGGATCAGCTTCAAGATCGACGACGACGATTACTGGGTCGCGCTCGACCGCGATCAGCTCGATACCGTCACCGGCCTGCAATGGGCCGGCTGGGGCATCTTTGCGCTCGCGCTGTCGCTCTTCGGCGCGGCGTTCATCACCAGTCTCGTCAACAGGCCGTTCGCGCGCCTCGCGCTTGCCGCGCGCAAGGTCGGCTCGGGACAATCACCCGAACCGCTTCCTGAACGCGGCATGGGCGTTGCCGCCGAAACCAATCGAAGCTTCAACCAGATGGTGCAGGACCTCGAGCAACTCGATGCCGACCGTGCGCTGATGCTCGCCGGGATCTCGCACGACTTGCGCACGCCGCTCGCGCGTCTGCGGCTGGAAACCGAGATGAGCCCCTCCGACGAAGCGACGAAACTCGCGATGGTCGATGACATCGAACAGATGGACATGATCATCGGGCGTTTCCTCGACTACGCGCGGCCGATGCAGCGCATGGCCGAGGCTGTGGATCTGTCGATGATCGGCGGCGAGATGACCGCGCGCTTTCTCGCCGAGGAAGGCGTGGTGATGAAAACCGATCTGGCACAAGGCGCGATCGTCGAGGGCGATCCCACCGATGTGCGTCGCGTGATCGGCAATTTGCTGGAAAACGCGCGCAAGTATGGCCGCAGCGCCGCCGATGACGTCGCGCGGATCACGCTGCAAACCCGTGTGAACCATGGGCGCGTGGAGTTATCGGTGATGGACGAAGGACGCGGCATTCCCGAAGACCAGGTTGCGCTGATCACGCGGCCCTTCTATCGCGTCGATACCGCCCGCACGCAGGCCAACGGAACCGGATTGGGCATGGCGATCGTGCAACGGCTGGTGACGCGTCAGCGCGGCACGCTGCGGCTGCGTAACCGTTCGCCGCACCCAGGGTTCGAAGTCACCATCGACTTTCCGGCCATGGAAAGACGCACACTGCGCTCATGAAGTTTCATGCAGGCCCAAGGGTTTCGCCATGGCGTTCAATGCGCAGGGTGGTTTCAAATGCCTATCGGTCCATTCGTTAAAAGCTATCTGGGGTGTTAGTCAAAATCTATTGATACCATTGCTCAATAGGGTTATAGTGGACTTCGTTCAACGCAGCGCTCTCGCCAGATCAACGGCTTTGAGTTTGATGCTGCGTCATGTGAGCGTTACAGCGATCAGGTAGTCTTGGTTTTTCTTCCAACGAACACAGGAGTATTCATATGAAGACCGTGGGCGATAAAGTTGAAGCTTTCACCGTTACAGCTGCAAAGCCGGGTTTCAACAATCACGAAGAAAATGGCGTGTCGGCATTTGAAGAGATCACCGAGCAGTCGTTTCCTGGCAAGTGGAAAATCCTGTATTTCTATCCGAAGGACTTCACGTTCGTCTGCCCGACGGAAATCGTCGAGTTCGGCAAGCTGAACGGCGACTTCGCAGACCGTGACGCAGTGCTGCTTGGCGGCAGCGTGGACAACGAATTCGTCAAGCTGGCATGGCGCCGTGAGCACAAGGACCTGAGCAAGCTGAACCACTACTCGTTCGGCGACGTGAAGGGCGAACTGATCGACCAGCTCGGCGTGCGTGACAAGGAAGCGGGCGTGGCGTTGCGGGCAACGTTCATCATCGATCCGGACAATGTGATCCAGCACGTTTCGGTGAACAACCTGAACGTCGGCCGCAGCCCGGAAGAAGTGCTGCGTATTCTCGACGGCCTGCAAACGGACGAACTCTGCCCGTGCAACCGCGCTGTCGGCGGTACGACGCTGTAATTGCATATGTACCGGCGAGGCCTTCATGGCTGCGCCTCAGCCCGTCCGCTTTACGAGTCAAGCTCGAGCCGGCGGGCTTTTTTATCGGTTGTTGGATAGGAGAAATTTATGGAATTCCTCGCATCGATTAAAGAACTGATTCCTGATTACGCAAAAGACATCCGGCTGAACGTGGACGGGACGATTGCGCGGTCATCGCTGGAAGGCAATGATGCCGTCGGCGTGGCGCTCGCGGCCGCCTATGCCGCGAAGGCTACGAAGATCGTGACGCTGATTCGCGAGTCGGGCGTGTTGTCGGCTGAGGAAACGAACGGCGCGTTGACCGCTGCCGCCTTGATGGGCATGAACAACGTCTGGTATCCGTACTTGGAAATGGCCGATAACGCCGACCTGAAGACGCAGCCCGCCGCTTTGCGGATGAATGCGTACGCCACGCACGGCGGTCTGGATAAACGGCGTTTCGAGATGTTTGCGCTGGCGGCATCGATTGTCGGGAAGTGCCATTTCTGCGTGAAATCGCACTACGAGAATCTCGTAGGCGAAGGCATGAGCACGACGCAATTACGCGATGTCGGGCGCATTGCCGCGGTGATCGTGGCGGCTCAGTTGGCGATTACGGCTGAAGGGAAGTAAATCGATCAAGCGCGCCGGAGGATTCTCCGGCGCGACTATTATCAACTGCATTTTTCAGGCATCGATTCCCGTACGCATCAACAGTACCGCCGCCTGCGCTTCAATCCCCTCTTTCCGGCCCAGATAGCCCAGCTTCTCGTTGGTCTTCGCCTTCACGTTGACGCGGCTCAACGGCAGTTCCAGATCTTCTGCGATATTCGCGCGAATCGCCTCGATAAACGGCGCAAGCTTCGGCGCCTGCGCGATCACGGTCGAATCGACGTTCATGATCGCAAACCCCGCCTCCGAAACCCGCGCAAATGCCTCGCGCAATAAAACACGGCTATCGGCGCCTGAGAATTCAGCATCCGTATCGGGAAAATGACGGCCTATATCGCCCATTGCCGCTGCGCCGAACAAGGCGTCCGTGATCGCGTGCAGCAGGACATCGGCGTCCGAATGCCCGAGCAGGCCGCGTTCATAAGGAATCGTCACCCCACCGATGATCAGCGGCCGTCCCTCGACCAGTTGGTGAACGTCGTAGCCTTGTCCGATTCTGAAATCCATCGATAATCCTAAAAGGTTAAGCGGTGAGCGAAATGAAATATCAGACAGCGCCGAGCATGGCTGTCGCCAATGCGAAATCCTCAGGATACGTGACCTTGAAGTTGCGCAAACTCCCCTGAATCAATCGCGGCGCGTGTCCCAGCCATTCGATGGCGCTCGCTTCATCGGTGAGGTCGTGGCCGTCTTGCCGGGCCCGCGTGATTGCATCGCGCAACATGCCGAGACGGAACATCTGCGGCGTCTGTGCCTGCCACAAGCCGTTGCGCGACTCGGTGCGGGCAATGCGCCCTTCGTCGTGCGCCGTGCCTTCTGCCTCGATGCGCTTTAACGTATCCGCCACCGGCAGCGCCAGAATCCCGCCAACCGGATCGTTCTTCAACTCACCCACGAGCTTGCGCACCATCTCGGGCGTGAGACCGGGGCGCGCAGCGTCGTGCACGAGCACCCAGTCGTCTTCCCGGGCGCCAAAGCCTGCCAGCGCCGCCAGGCCGTTGAATACAGAAGCTTGCCGCGTCGCGCCGCCGCAGCGTTGCACGGCGAAGCGCAGGCCCGCGAAACGGCGGTCATCGAAGTGATGATCGTTGGGCGCCAGCACCACGAGCGTCTGGGCGAACTCGGAGCAGGCATCGAAGGCAGCGAGGGAATAGCGCAGCATCGGATGACGGCCGACGGTCTGATATTGCTTAGGCATGGGGGCGCCGGAACGGCTGCCGGAACCGGCACATGGGATGAGGGCGAACAGGCGGGAAGTCACGAGTTGAAAACGCCCAAGTCAAAAGTGAAGCCCGGATTTTATAATAGGTCTATCGCGACCATGCCGGTCCCGCATGCACTTTCGCACGCGAACGGTTCCCCGCACACTTTATGCCTTCAAAAGCCGTCAGTTTGCAGTCAACGTCTCCTATCGCACTCGTCAAGGCCGGTCAGCGCTTTGCCTTCGATGGCGCCACCGGTTCCTCCGACGCGCTCGCTCTCGCGCGTTACCACCTCGCAAACCGCGAAAACGTCCCGTTATTGGTCGTGATGTGCGCGAGCGCGGTGGATTCCCAACGTCTTTCGGTCGAAATCCCGTTCTTCGCGCCGGACGCCCGGGTCAGGCTGCTGCCCGACTGGGAAACGCTGCCCTACGACACGTTTTCGCCCCATCAGGACCTGGTTTCAGCGCGCCTTGCGACGCTGCACGACCTCGGCGAAGGCCGTTGCGACATCCTGCTCGTGCCCGCCACCACGGCGTTGTACCGGATGCCGCCGGCATCGTTCCTGGCCGCGTACACCTTCTCGTTCACGCAGGGCGAGCGGCTCAACGAGGCGAAACTCAAGAGCCAGTTGACGCTCGCGGGGTATGAGCATGTGAGCCAGGTCGTGCGTCCGGGCGAATACTGCGTGCGTGGGTCGTTGCTGGATCTGTTTCCGATGGGCTCGCCGTTGCCGTACCGGATCGATTTGTTCGACGATCAGGTGGATTCCATCCGCGCCTTCGATCCGGACACGCAACGCAGTTTGTACCCGGTCCGCGATGTGCGTCTGCTTCCAGGGCGCGAATTTCCCTTCGATGAACCCGCCCGCACCGCCTTCCGCAGCCGCTGGCGCGAGGTTTTCGAAGGCGATCCGAGCCGTTCATCCATATACAAGGACATCGGCAATGGTGTGCCGGCAGCGGGTATCGAGTACTACCTGCCCTTGTTCTTCGACGAAACAGCCACGCTTTTCCACTATTTGCCGCAAGAAGCGCAACTGGCGTTCGTCGGCGACATGGACGCGGCAATCAAGCGCTTCACGAACGACACGAAGCAGCGCTACAACTTCCTGTCGCATGACCGCGAGCGGCCGCTGCTCGAACCAAAGCGTCTCTTTCTTTCTGACGACGACTTCTTTTCCTTCGCCAAACCGTTCGCGCAGATCAAGTTTCCGCCCTCGCCCGAGGGCGGCTGGGCCGTGCCGCTGCCGAGCCTTGCCGTGGATCGGCATGCCGAAGATCCGTTGCTCGCGCTGCGCCATTACCTGGAGCAAACGCCCAATCGCGTGCTGCTCGCCACGGAATCGGCGGGTCGTCGCGAGACGATCCAGCAGCTTCTCGCCGACAACGGCCTGCGCGCCGCCATCGACGACACGTTCCAGCAATGGCTGACGGGCGACGCCAAGTTTTCCCTGGGCGTCGCGCCGCTCTCGAACGGCTTTTCGTTGCCGGGCGAAGGTCTCTCGATCGTCACCGAAACCGAGCTATACGGACAACTCACGCGCCGCGCCGGACGACGCCGCCAGGAACAGGCGAGCAACGTCGACTCGATGGTGCGCGACCTCTCCGAGCTGAAAATCGGCGATCCGGTCGTGCATACGCAGCACGGGATCGGACGGTATATGGGGCTGGTATCGATGGATCTCGGCGAAGGCGAGACCGAGTTTCTCCATTTGCAATATCAGAACGAAACCAAGCTCTACGTGCCGGTCGCGCAGCTTCATGTGATTTCGCGCTACAGCGGCGCGGACCCGGACACCGCGCCGTTGCACACGCTCGGGTCGGGCCAGTGGGACAAGGCAAAACGCAAGGCTGCGCAGCAGATCCGCGATACCGCCGCCGAGCTGCTCAACCTTTATGCGCGGCGGGCGCTGCGCCAGGGCCACGCGTTCCCGCTCGAAGCGCGCGACTACGCGAAGTTCGCCGAAAGTTTCGGCTTCGAGGAAACGCCGGACCAGGCCGCGGCGATTACCGCTGTCATCGGCGATATGACGAGCGGCAAGCCAATGGACCGTCTGGTCTGCGGCGACGTGGGTTTCGGCAAGACGGAAGTCGCGCTGCGGGCGGCGTTTATCGCGGTGCTTGGCGGCAAACAGGTCGCGATCCTCTCGCCCACCACCCTGCTCGCCGAACAGCACACGAACACCTTCACCGACCGTTTCGCCGACTGGCCCGTGAAGATCGCCGAGCTGTCGCGCTTCAAGAGCACGAAGGAAGTGGCAGGGTCGATCCAGGCGATCAACGACGGCACTGTCGATATCGTCATCGGTACGCACAAGCTGCTGTCCAGCGACGTGGTGTTCAAGCGGCTGGGGCTCGTGATCATCGACGAGGAACACCGTTTCGGTGTGCGGCAGAAGGAAGCGTTGAAGGCGCTGCGCGCTGAAGTCGATGTGCTCACGCTCACCGCCACGCCCATTCCGCGCACGCTCGGCATGGCGCTGGAAGGCTTGCGCGACTTTTCGATCATCGCGACCGCGCCGCAAAAACGTCTCGCGATCAAGACCTTCGTGCGCCGCGAGGAAGATGGCGTGATCCGCGAGGCGATGCTGCGCGAGCTCAAGCGCGGCGGTCAGGTTTATTTCCTGCACAACGAAGTCGAGACCATTGAAAACCGTCGTTCGATGCTCGAAAAACTCGTGCCCGAAGCGCGCATCGCGGTCGCGCACGGACAAATGCATGAACGCGAACTCGAGCGCGTGATGCGCGACTTCGTCGGCCAGCGCGCGAACGTGCTGCTGTGCACGACGATTATCGAAACCGGGATCGACGTGCCGAGCGCAAACACCATCCTGATCCATCGCGCCGATAAATTCGGCCTCGCGCAGTTGCATCAGTTGCGTGGCCGTGTCGGGCGTTCGCACCATCAGGCGTATGCGTACCTGCTCGTGCACGATCCGGCCGCGCTCACGAAACAGGCGCAGCGGCGGCTGGAAGCGATCCAGCAGATGGAAGAACTCGGTTCGGGCTTTTACCTCGCCATGCACGATCTGGAAATTCGCGGCACGGGCGAAGTGCTCGGCGACAAACAATCGGGCGAGATCCACGAGATCGGTTTCCAGCTCTACACCGACATGCTCAACGACGCCGTGCGTGCACTGAAAGAGGGCCGCGAACCGGACCTGAACGCGCCGCTCGCCGCCACGACCGAGATCAACCTGCACGCGCCCGCGATCCTCCCCGCCGACTATTGCGCCGACGTGCAGGAACGTTTGTCGCTGTACAAGCGCATGGCGAACTGCGAATCGAGCGATGCCATCGACTCGATCCTGGAAGAACTCATCGATCGTTTCGGCAAGCTGCCGCCGCAGGCTAGCGCACTGGTCGAGACCCACAAGCTGCGGCTCGCCGCCAAACCGCTGGGGATCCTGAAGATCGATGCGGCGGAACATGTGATCTCGCTGCAGTTCGTGCCGAACCCGCCTGTCGACGCCATGAAGATCATCGAGATGGTGCAGAAGAACAAGCACATCAAGCTCGCGGGGCAGGACAAGCTGCGCATCGAAGTGCGCAGTCCGGACCTCGCGGTGCGGATTTCGACGGTCAAGGAAACGTTGCGCGCACTCGGCGCGCCGGTGCGGCAACAGAAACCGGCTGCCGCCATCGCACCATCGCGTTAGTTTTTATTGCTTTTTCGGTATCATCGAAAAGTGAAAATCAAGGAGAGTGTCATGTCGCAGATCGCTGAATCGACGGCTTCCGTCGCCCAAACACCTTCCACTGAACCGGCGTCGCTGCCGTGGATCAAGAAGCTCGTCTCCTTCGATACCGTCAGCCGCAATCCGAACATGGGCCTGATCGAGACCGTGCGCGACGACCTGCGCGCGGCGGGCATCGAAAGCACGCTGACCACCGACCCGAGCGGCAAGTGGGCCAATCTTTTCGCGACCGTTCCCGCGCACGACGGCGCGACGAATGGCGGGATCGTGCTGTCCGGCCACACGGACGTGGTGCCCGTCGACGGTCAGAAATGGGACAGCGATCCGTTCAAGCCTGAAGTCCGCGACGGTTTGCTGTACGGCCGCGGCACGTGCGACATGAAGGGGTTTATCGGCGCGGCGTTGACCCTGCTGCCGAAGATGCAGGCCACGAAACTCGCGCGGCCGATCCACTTCGCTCTCTCCTTCGATGAAGAAATCGGCTGCGCCGGTGCGCCGCTGCTGATCACCGACCTGCAAAAGCGCGGCTTGCGTCCGGACGGCTGTATTGTCGGCGAGCCGACCAGCATGCGGCCGATCATCGCGCACAAGGGCATCAACGCTTATAACTGCTGTGTACGCGGGTTGGCGGCGCATTCGTCGTTGACACCGAAGGGTTTGAACGCGATTGAATACGCGGCGCGGCTGATCTGCCATATCCGCGATATCGCCGACGAATTCCGCGCGCAAGGTCCGTTCGACGAACAATACGACGTGCCCTTCACGACCGCGCAGACCAGCACGATCAACGGCGGCAACGCGATCAACACGGTGCCCGCCGAATGCAATTTCGCGTTCGAATTCCGCAACTTGCCGACGCTCGATCCGGAGCCGATTTTTCAGCGCATCGAGAAGTACGCGCGCGAAGAGTTGCTGCCGAAGATGCAGAAGGAACACGCAAACGCGGCGATCGAGTTTTCACGGATCGCCGCGGCTCCAGGTCTGGATGCTTCAGAGCAGGCGGCGATCACGCAACTCGTGCGCGCGCTGACGGAGAACCAGGACAAACGCAAGGTCGCGTATGGCACGGAAGCCGGGTTGTTCCAGCTCGCCGGCGTGCCGAGCATTGTCTGCGGGCCAGGGAATATCGAGCAGGCGCACAAGGCGAACGAGTATGTGTCGCTGGAGCAGCTTGCGGCCTGCGAGGCGTTTTTGGGCAAGTTCATTCATAGCATGTCGGTTGACGCGCAGGTGCGTTGATACGATGAAACCTTCCGCCGCCCTTGATCTGAAACGGGACACAATGCGCGAAGCGGTTGGCCGCTTCCACACTGCCAACCCACGTGTGTTGGGTTCGGTTTTGCATGGCACCGACCTGGACCGCAGCGATCTGGACCTGCTGGTCGACGCTTTGCCTGGCGCAACGCTTTTCGGCTTGGGCGGCCTGCAAATGGAACTCGAAGAAGTGCTTGGCGTGACCGTTGACTTACTCACGCCAGGCGATCTGCCGATCAGGTTTCGAAAACAGGTATTGGCGGAAGCGGCGCCGGTATGAGTGAAACGCTTCTTTGACCCACATTACGCACATCCCCATGTCCACGGCCCATCACCCCGACCAGACCATCGACGGCACGCCGATCCCTACCCTCGACGATATCGCCGCCCAGCACATGGCGCTCGCGCCGTGGGTTGCGCGCACGCCGACCTTCGAGCGCCACGACTTCCCCACACTGGAAGGCACGCCAGTCAACTTCAAGTTCGAGCTGCTGCAGGTCGGCGGCACGTTCAAGACGCGTGGCGCCTTTTCGCACCTGCTTGCCTTATCCGACAGCGAGCGCGATGCGGGCGTGACGTGTGTATCGGCGGGAAATCATGCGGTGGCCGTCGCTTATGCTGCGATGCGCCTCGAGATCGGCGCGAAGGTCGTGATGATCAAGACGGCGAGCCCGGCGCGCGTCGCGTTGTGCCGCCGTTTCGGCGCCGAAGTCGTGATGGCGGAGAACGGCGCGGAAGCGTTCGAGATCGTGCGTAAGATCGAAGCCGAGGAAGGCCGCTATTTCGTGCATCCGTTCAACGGATATAGAACCGTGATCGGTACGTCCACGCTCGGTTACGAATGGACATCGCAAGCGCCTGACCTCGACGCGGTGATCCTGCCTGTCGGCGGCGGCGGCCTTGCTGCGGGTGTGTCGCTGGCATTCCGGCTCGCGAATCCATCGATACATGTCTTCGGCGTCGAGCCCGAAGGCGCCGATGCCATGGGCCAAAGCTTCGCCGCAAACCACACGGTGAAGATGGCCGCCATGCAGAGCATTGCCGATTCATTGATGGCGCCGCATACCGAGGAGTACAGCTACGAGTTGTGCCGGCGGCATATCGACCGTCTCGTGACCGTAACCGATGCCGACCTGCGCCGCGCCATGCTGCATTTGTTCAACGAACTGAAGCTGGCCGTGGAACCCGCGTGCGCCGCGGCCACGGCTGCACTGCTCGGCCCGTTGCGCGAAACGCTGGAAGGCAAACGCGTCGGCGTCCTGCTTTGCGGCACGAATACCGACCCGGCGACGCTGAACAAACATCTGTCGATGGCCGCCTGACGGTTAGAGCACGTTGGTCAGGCGCTTTCGCTCGTTTCTCTGCATGACGTAATTTGCGCCGATCACGCCGACCGTCACAAACGCAATAAACAACGTGGCCAGCGCGTTCATCTCGGGATTCAGCCCGAGCCGGACGCGCGAAAACACGACGAGCGGCAACGTGGTCGATCCCGGTCCGGACAAGAACGCGGACAACACGAGGTCATCGATCGACAGCGTGAACGACAGCAGCCACCCGGCCACCAACGCCTGCGATATGAGCGGCAGCGTGATCGAGAAAAACACCCGTAACGGCGTGGCGCCCAGATCGAGTGCGGCTTCTTCAATCGATGGATTCAATTCCCTGACCCGCGATTCCACGATGATCGCGACATAGGAAATACACAGCATCACGTGGCCAATCCAGATGGTGAACAAGCCGCGTCCCGCAGGCCAGCCGAAAATCTTGGCCATTTCCACAAACAGCAGCAACAGCGAAATCCCCTGGATCACCTCGGGAATCACTAACGGCGCGTTGATCATGCCGGCATAGAGCGTGAAGCCGCGAAACCGGCCCATTCGCGCGAGCACATAACCCGCCCACGTGCCGATCACGACCGACGCGCACGCCGTGAATACTGCAATCCGTATAGATAACCACGCGGCGTTGATCAACTCTTCATCGTGAACCAGCGCACGATACCACTTGAACGAAAACTCCGTCCATACCGTGACCAGTTGCGACTCGTTGAAAGAATACACAATCAGGCTGATGATCGGGATATAAAGAAACAGGAATCCGATACCGAGAAACGTGAAACGCAGCGGGCGGCTAGGCTGGATCATGGCTTCTCCTCCAGTTGCTTCGCCTGGTAATACTGGAAGACCGCCATGGGCACGAGCAGCAGCAGGACCATCGCGCACGTCACGGCCGAAGCCATGGGCCAGTCGGCATTATCGAAGAATTCATTCCACATCACGCGGCCGATCATCAAGGTATCCGCGCCTCCGAGCAGTTCCGGAATCACGTATTCGCCCACCGCCGGAATGAACACCAGCAAACAACCCGCAATGATCCCGTTCTTCGAAAGCGGCAGCGTGATCTGCAAGAACGCTTTCCAGGGCTTCGCGCCGAGATCGTAAGCTGCTTCGAGCAAGGTCAGGTCCATCTTGACCAAATGCGCGTAAAGCGGCATCACGAGGAACGGCAAATACGAATACACCATGCCGATATAAACCGCTATATTCGTGTGATAAAGCTCGATGGGCGAATGAATGATCCCCGTCCACATCAGGAAGTTATTCAGCAAGCCGTTGTTCTTGAGAATGCCGATCCACGCATAGACGCGAATCAGAAACGATGTCCAGAACGGCAGCATGACGGCCATCATCAGCAGATTGCGGGTCGCCGGATTCGATCGCGCGATGTAATACGCCATCGGATAACCGATCAGCAAACACAGCAACGTCGATATCCCCGCGACCAGCAGCGAGTTCATGTACGTTGCGAAGTACAAACTGTCGGTCAGCAGGAATGCGTAGTGCGAGAAATCGAGCGCGATATTCAGCACGCCCTCTTTCAACGCCGTCAAATCCGTATAAGGTGGGATGCCCAGACGCGAGTCGGAGAAACTGATCTTCACGACCAGCAGGAACGGCACGAGAAACAGCAGCACGAGCCAGAGATACGGCCCGGCAATCACAGCCGTCTTTCCAGAAAGACCAAAGCGTTGCCGGATTGAATGCAGCGCTTTCATGCCGTAAGCACCACACCGGCCGACGCCGACCAGCGCACATAAACCTCGTCGTCCCAGGTGGGTGATTCGAGTTCGCCGATTGTCAGGCTCGACAAGTTCGCGACCACCACTTTGCCGCTGTCGAGCTTCACGTGATAAAGCGTGTAGCCGCCCATGTAAGCGATGTTCGCGATCGTCCCACGGCCCCAGTTATAGGCGCCTTCGGGCGGCTTGCGTGTCAGCGCGATGCGCTCCGGCCTGACCGAAATGGTGACCGGCATGCCGAGCGGTCCAGTGATCCCGTGATTCACATACAAGCGCGACGGCAGATCCTTCGACTCCACGAACACGTGATCGGGTTCGTCCTCGACCACGTTGCCATCGAAGAGATTGGTCGAACCGATGAATTCCGCCGTGAACCGGCTATTCGGGTATTCGTAGACCTCGTGCGGCGTGCCGGTCTGGATGATCTCGCCCTCGCTCATCACCGCGATCCGGCCAGCCATGGTCATGGCCTCTTCCTGATCGTGCGTGACCATGATGCAGGTGACGCCGACTTTATCGAGGATATTCACCAGCTCGATCTGCGTACGCTGGCGGATTTGTTTGTCGAGGGCGGACATGGGTTCGTCGAGCAACAGCAGCTTCGGCCGCTTCACGAGACTGCGGGCAAGCGCCACCCGCTGCTGCTGTCCGCCGGACAACTGGTGCGGCTTGCGCTGCGCATAACGCGCCATTTGCACGAGTTCGAGCGTCGTGTGCACGCGCTCCTTGAGTTCCGCGCCGCGCACGCCTTCCTGCTTCAGCCCGAACGCGACGTTCGCTTCCACCGACATATGCGGAAAGAGCGCGTACGACTGGAACATCATGTTCGTCGGCCGGCGATACGGCGGCATGGCCGCGAGATCCTCGCCATCGATCAATATCTGGCCCGATGTCACCGACTCGAGCCCCGCGAGCATGCGCAGCAAGGTGGACTTGCCGCAACCGGAACTGCCGAGCAGCGCAAACAACTCACCCTTCTTGACCGACAGGTTCACGCCTTTCACCGCGACGGTTTCATCGAATTTCTTGACGACATCGACGATCCGCACGAAGTTCTCTTCGGCCCAGTCCGGGCTGCGCATGCCGGGCTCCGGCCGGCGGCCGTTGGGACCGCCTGCGCCGTTCTGGCCACCTTGTGCGGAAGGCACTGCACTCCACTGCTCACTCATGATCTGCTGCCCGGCTCGTGCGCATCCGCGCGTTCGTGCTGCCTCGTTCCACTGCGTTTTTTTCCTGTACCAATGTTCAAACCGGTGACGAACAAAGCCCCCGGGTGACCGGGGGCTTTGCGTTCATCGTACGCCGTGCGGCATCGTTTCTTTATCGGCCGGACTTCAACTCGGTCCAGAGCCGGGTCTGCAGGCGCTGGATTTCCGGCGGCAAAGGCTTGAGCAGGAACAGCGTCTTGATCACGTCCTGCGGCGGATACACGGCGGGATCTTCAGCCACATCCTTCGATACGTACTTGCGCGCTTCCTGGTTCGCGCTCGGGTAATACACCTCGTTCGTGATCGCGGCGTGAACCTGCGGCGTCTCGATGTAATTGATCCACTCGAGCGCGGCTTCCTTGTTCTTCGCGTCCTTCGGGATGGCCATCACGTCGAACCAGACCGGCGCGCCGCCCTTCGGAATGTAGTACTCGATCTTGAATGCCTTCTTTGCGTCCACGGCGCGGTGCTTGGCGATCACGACGTCACCGGACCAGCCGTAGGTAAAGCACACATCGCCGCCCACCAGGTCGTTGATGTAGCCAGACGAGTTGAATTGCGTGATGTACGGGCGGATCTTCTTGAGCATCGCGAGCGCGGCGCGGTAGTCGGCCGGGTTCGTGCTCATCGGATCCTTGCCGATGTAATGCAGCGCCGCCGCAAACATCTGGTCCGGCGCGTCGAGCACCGACACGCCGCATGCCTTCAGCTTCGAGATGTTTTCCGGCTTGAACAGGATGTCCCAGTTATCGAGCGGCACGTTCTTGCCGAGAATCTGCTGGACCTTCGTCACGTTGTAGCCAAGACCCGTCGTGCCGTACGCCCAGGGCACCGTGTACTGGTTGCCCGGGTCCGCGCCGGCGACAAGTTTCATCAGGTCGGGATCGAGGTATTTGAGGTTCGGGAGCTTGGATTTGTCGAGCGGAGAAAAAATGCCGGCGGCGATCTGCTTGCCCGCGTAATTGCTGGTCGGCACCACGATGTCATAGCCCGAATTGCCTGTAAGCAACTTGGCCTGCAGCGTGTCATCGCTGTCGTAGTTGTCGTATTTGACCTTGACGCCGGTCTGCTTCTCGAAGTTCGGGATGGTGTCCTTGGCAATATAGTCCGACCAGTTGTAGACGTTGAGTTGCGTGTCTTTCGCCGATGCCGGCATCGACGCTCCCAATGCCATTGCAGTGGCCACTACTAACGCCGCCGCGCCTGCGCGCTTTGACAACTGGTCCGCCAATTTCTCTGCCATATCAGTTCCTCCGTCCTTTCGACTTGCCGACCGTTGACCACCCTCATCCCGATGCGCCCTTTACTTATAGCTCAATCGAGACGGTGAAAAAAACGAAAACTATCATCAAAACGCGTCGCACCAAAAAACAATCGGGAGCGATTGTCGCGCAAAGTGCACATGCGCGGAATCACTGCCTGCAAGGACTGGCGCGAGCTGGTGCATTGTGGCTGGTGCGGACACGGCACCTTATCGATACCGGTAAAGACCATAATGCCGCCAATGAATCTGAAAGCGCATTCGCTTGCGTAATGTCATCATTGGGGAGATTGCCATGTTGTTATCGAATCGAAGGTTTTTGTCGTGCATTTGCCGCTGACTACACGGAGCGGAACGTTGGTTGCTGCACAGCCGGAACCGACGCTCGCCGCGGCACTGCTCTTGCCGGACTCGCCATTTTTCCACCCGCTTCGTGAATTTCCGGTTATAGGAAACAGGCCTCAGACTGCATGAATACGAATTCGTCCGCTCTCGACCAGACTGGCTCTGCGGACAATCCGCCGTCCGACCTCGTTCCCGCCTCCGGCCTCAATCATCGCGGCGAACCGCCCGACGGCGCTCCCCGAGTACGCGGACGCTGGTTCTCCTTTATCGGCGCCGGCGCGCTGGTCGCGGTCGGTTACATGGACCCGGGGAACTGGGCCACCGCGCTTGGCAGCGGCGCAAAGTACGGCTACCAGTTGCTGAGCGTGGTGCTGGCAGCCAGCCTGATGGGTTTGCTGCTGCAATGGGTGGCATCGAAAGTCGGCGTCGTGACCGGACGTGATCTCGCCCAACTGTGCCGCGCCCGCTATAGCCGCCGCACCACGGTTTTCCTCTGGATCACTTGTGAGATCGCGATCATCGCGTGCGACGTCGCCGAAGTCGTCGGCAGCGCCGTGGCATTGCAACTGCTGCTGGGGGTATCGCTCACGGTTGGCGTGCTGATGTCCGCCGTGGGCACGTTCGCCATGCTCGCGCTGCAAAGCCGTGGCCAACGTCCGCTGCAGATCGTCATCACCACGCTGATCTTTTTCGTGGGCTTTTGTTTCGTGGTCGAACTCGCGCTCGCCAATCCCTCGTGGCGCGGCGCGCTCGCCGGCCTCGCGCCGCCCGCCGCGCTCTTGCGCGACGCCGGCATGGTCTGGCTCGCCGCCGGCATCCTGGGCGCGACCGTCATGCCGCACAACCTTTACCTGCACTCGGCGCTGGTAAAGGACCACGCGAAAAGCGGCGACGACGAAGCCATCTCCGACGCCATGAAAGGCGTGAACATCGATACGTTTGCATCGCTCAGCCTGGCTTTCACGGTGAATGCGTCGCTACTGATCGTGGCCGCCGCTGTTTTTCACGCAAGCGGACATTACGACGTCAGCGATCTCGCCGATGCACACCGCCTGATTGCCCCGCTTGTCGGCAGCCAGTGGGCAAGCGCCATCTTCGCAGCGGCGCTGCTCGCCTGCGGGCTGAACGCGACCGTCACCGGCACGCTGGCGGGCCAGGCGGTGATGGAAGGTTTCCTGCAGTTGAAAATTGCACGCTGGGCTCGGGCGCTCCTGACCCGCACACTTGCAATAGGACCGGCGCTGCTTGCCGTCGGCGCGTTTGGCGAACACGGTTCCAATCAGTTGCTCGTGGCGAGTCAGGTGGTCTTGAGCCTGCAACTGCCGCTGGCCGTCATTCCCCTCGTACGTTTCGCTTCCGATGCCGGCCTCATGGGCCGCTGGCGCGTCAAACGCATCCCGCTGGCCCTGGCGTGGATGTGCGCCGGGATTATCGTCGTGTTGAACGTGGCTTTGCTGTGGCAATTAGTGACGGACGTCTGAGCGGCCACGTAATGACGCAACGTTACTCCAGCATATAACCGAGATCCCACCAGGCAATTCTTGCCGCCCGGGATCGCTTCTTGCTGTTGCTGCCCGTTTTGCACCGTATTTCGAGATAAACGTTCATCGCGTTTACAATTCGGCATTTCGAAGATTCGCTGGCTGCAAGTCCCGGCGATGAGCGAAATCCGCGACGTGTTGCGGTTGTGAGCCGCGCTCAACAGACGGCAAGGAGAATGGGTTTATCGTCCTTTGCCGCATCGCCGCGCCCGATGCCAATCAACGCCACAAGGACGATCGTTTCATGGCCCAAGGCCCACTGCAGCACATCAATCGTTTGCCACTGCGCGGTATTCCGCGTGCTTTTCGTCTTACCCCTTTTGCAGCGGCGCTTGGCTTGGGCTTTTGCTGGACCGCGACGGCCCATGCCACGGTCTCGGTGCTGCAACCGGTGCGGGAAGCAGCCGCTCAGCAGCCGCTCGAACTCACGCTGCTGTACAGCGATGACGACAAGAAGCCGCTGACCATCGACGTCCCCCGCAACCTCACGGTCACGCTGACCAACGGCGATCTGCCGCCGAAACCGCTGGCGCTCGATCGCGAAGCGAACGTGCCGGACAGACTCACGCTGCGCCCAGGCCAATACAGGAAGGTCAAGTACTCGGCCCCGTGGCCGGACACGGCGCGCGGCACGGTGAAAGTCGACCCGGTGGGTTTCGATTCATCGCCCATGCTGATCGTGCTCAACCGCGGCGACAAGCAAGCCCAGGTTGTCGCCGCGGAGACCGCCGAGACGCAGGCAAAGACGCCGCAGCAACTTGCGAGCGCGGAAGCGGCGGCCAATACATCGGCAGTACCGACGCCCACGAGCGACCGCATGCTGAGCGGCCGTTTATCGACGTTCGAACCCATGTATTTCGCCGATGGCCAGAACGGCGACAACCTCGCCAAGTTCCAGTTCAGCTTCAAGTACCGCCTGATGCTGCCCGACGATCCCCGCTCACGCAGCTTCCTGGACAACCTGTACTTGGCGTACACGCAGACCTCGATCTGGGACTTGTCCGCAGAGTCCGCACCCTTTCGCGATACCAGCTACCAGCCGCAACTGTTCTACTACCTGCAGGACACGGGCTGGAAGAGTTCGCTCTGGTCGCGCATGGGCGTGACGGCGGGTATCGGCCATGAATCGAACGGCAAGAGCGGCGCCGATTCGCGCGCGATCAATATCGCGTTCGTCCGCCCAACGTGGGATTTCGGCGATGTCAACTCGAACCACCTGACCATATCGCCGAAGGTTTATTACTACATCACAAAGAGCGGAAACGAGGATATCCAGGACTATCGCGGGTACGTGGATTTGCTCGTGAAGTACGGCAGCCCGGAAAGCTGGCAACTCGCGGCGACCTTGCGCAAAGGGACGAAGGCGAAATACGGCAGCGTGGATGCCCAGTTCACGTACCCGCTTGCCAAGCTCATCAACAGCGCATGGGGCGGTTATTTGTGGGTGGGGTATTTTAACGGCTACGGCGAGGACATTCTCGACTACAACCAGCGGCAACACTGGATCGCCCGGATCGGATACAGCATTGCGCGGTAAAATCGGGTTCACTTTCCGCGCAGGCGCTGCCGTTTAACACGTGCAGCGCCCGCTTTACAGGCGTCTTATGGCATCGAATCTTCACGATTTACCCGACAGCCCGTGCATTGGCGTGTGCTCCACCCTCTTTGACGACATTTGCAAGGGCTGCGGCCGGACCGCCTCCGAAGTTTCCAACTGGGTATTCCTGAGCGACGACGAAAAGCGCGCGATCTGGGAGCGTATCAACCGCGAAGGCTCGGCGATGCGTTTCACGCGCGACAAGGTCTGAGCCGCGCTATTGCGTTGTTCCGGCGTCGTTCAGGCCGGCGCCGCCGCAGGATGAATGTCCGCAACCAGAAGGTCGAGCAATTCGCGCACGCTGCGAATCGCCGAGCCAAACGGAAGCGCCTCGTGCCCGCGGAAAAACAATCCGGTCTGACGATCGCCGCGTAGTGCCGCGGACAACCGGGCATCGATGCAAAAGTGCCCGAACTTTTCGATGCCGTCGCGCCATCCGCACGCAGTCAGGCAGTTCAGGCCCGACTGACATTCTTGCGGCTTCGTGCCGATCTTCTCGCGAATCTTCGTTTCCTGACGCATGTATCGCACGAGCCACGGCGTCTTCACGGCGCGCGCCGGCAAACCCGTCACGCTCACGAATTCGGCGATGTCTTCAGGTCTTGCATCGGCGAGAATGCGCTTGAATTCGGGATGCGCATCGCCTTCTTCGGTAACCGCGAACGCCGTTCCAAGCTGCACACCGGATGCGCCCGCCGCAAGCCAGTGACGTACCGCAGCATGACTGTCGATACCCCCCGCCACGATCAATGGGATCTGCGTTCGGCTGAGGCCGAGTGCATCGAACGTCAGCATGGTTTCTTCGATCACGCGCGCAAAATCGAAACGCTCGCTCGGGATATCCGCGACGCTTGCCACGCCAAGATGACCGCCGGCATGCGCCGGATGTTCGATCACGATGGCATCAGGCAGGCGGTTCTTCTTCATCCACTTCTTGAGCACCAGCGCGATGCCCCGGCTGTCCGAAAGAATGGGAATCAGCGCGATGTCGACACCTTGCGTCATGTCCGGCAGATCGAGCGGCAGCCCTGCGCCCATCACGATGGCGTCCGCGCCGTTATCGCACGCCGTCTGCACTGCCGCCGCATACGATGCGACTGCGCGCATCACGTTCACGGCAATCATGCCGCGACCTTCGCTGATCTCCTTCGCTGCGATGATTTCCCGGCGCAAGGCGGTCTGGTTTGCGGTCTCCAGTGTTTCCTGTGACGGTTCAATGCGGCACATTTCCATCAGATCAGGATGGTGGTGGCGCAAGTCGATGCTGGCGATCGTACCCATTGCGCCCTCCCTTGCCACCGAGCCGGCCAGCCGGTGCGCGGAAACGCCAACGCCCATGCCTCCCTGCACAACAGGAAGCAAGGTGCGGCCGCGGATGGTCAGGTGGGAAAGAGGCGTCATGTGGGGTTCAACTCCTGGGTCAAAAGTTTTCAGCTTGCAGGAGGTTAGACAGACCCATGTTGCGATTTATCAATCAAGTTCGACTGTGCTGCGTTTCGTTTTCGCGAACGTGTTTGCGATTGATTGTGTTGCGGTTGATTGTGTTGCGGTTGATTGTGTTGCAGCTCTTGTCTGGCACGAACGCAGCCTTGAAAACGCAAAGGGTCCGCTTCTTTCGAAGCGGACCCTTTCGGATTCGGCTATTCGACTGTCGCGTTACTGAATACCCTGACTTGCCAGCAGCTCTTCATACGTGCCGCCGAAGTCACGAATCGTGCCGTCGTTCTTGACTTCGATTACACGATTCGCCAAGCCGTTCACGAACTCGCGGTCATGCGAAACGAAGATCAATGTGCCTTCGTATTTCTCGAGCGCAATCTGCAGGGATTCGATAGATTCCATGTCCATGTGATTGGTCGGCTCGTCCATCAGCAAGACGTTCGGGCGGCCGAGCATCAGCTTGCCCCAGATCATGCGGCCTTTTTCACCGCCTGACAGCACCTTGACGGACTTCTTGATGTCGTCGGCGTTGAAAAGCAAACGCCCGAGCGTACCGCGCACCATCTGGTCGTCGTCCCCGTCCTGACGATACTGATCGACCCAGTCGGTCAGCGTCTCGTCGTTCGGAAACTCTTCGTACGTGTCCTGCGGCATGTAGCCGATCAGCGCGTTTTCCGCCCACTTGACCGTGCCGCCATCCAGTTCGATCGCGCCCTTCAACGCGCGCAGCAGCGTGGTCTTGCCCGCACCGTTCTCGCCGATGATCGCGATCCGCTCACCCGGCTGCACGCTCAAATTGAGATGATTGAAGATGGTCCGGTCGTATTTCTTCGTGATGCCATCGGCCACGACCGCGATGTTGTGCAGCTTCTTCTCGAACTCGAAGCGAATGAACGGGTTCTGACGCGACGAAGGCTTGAACTCCTCGATCTTGATCTTCTCGATCTGCTTTGCGCGGCTCGTCGCCTGGCGCGCCTTCGACTTGTTCGCCGAAAAGCGGCGTACGAAGTCCTGCAGATCGGCCACACGATCCTTCGCCTTCTGGTTCGCGCTCGCTTGACGCTCGCGCGCCTGAGCCGACGCCAGCATGTAGTCGTCGTAGTTACCCGGATAAACCTTGAGCGTGCCGTAATCCATGTCCGCCATGTGCGTGCAGACCTGGTTCAGGAAGTGCCGGTCGTGGGAAATGATCACCATGGTCGAGTTGTACTGGTTCAGCACGTCCTCGAGCCAGCGGATGGACGTGATGTCCAGGTTGTTGGTCGGTTCGTCGAGCAGCAGCACGTCCGGCTTCGAGAACAACGCTTGCGCGAGCAGCACGCGCAGCTTCCAGCCCGGCGCTACGTTGCTCATTGGTCCGGCATGGTCTTCGATTGCAATACCGATACCGAGCAGCAGTTCGCCCGCACGCGCTTCAGCGGTATAGCCGTCGTATTCCGCAAACTTTGCTTCGAGTTCGGCGGCGTGCATGTAGTCGTCGTCGGTGGCGTCCGGATTCGCATAAATGGCGTCGCGCTCGGACATGGCATTCCACATTTCCGTGTGGCCCATCATGACGACGTCGATCACGCGCATGTCTTCATACGCGAACTGATCCTGGCGCAACTTGCCCAGGCGAACGTTCGGTTCGAGCATCACGTTGCCGGAGCTCGGTTCCAGGTCGCCACCCAGGATTTTCATGAACGTGGATTTGCCGCAGCCGTTTGCCCCAATGAGGCCGTAGCGATTTCCTTCCCCGAACTTGACCGAAATGTTCTCGAAGAGGGGCTTCGGCCCGAATTGCATGGTGATGTTGGCAGTAGACAGCACAGCGCGTCCTTTTGAATGGTGTACGGCGAAAAACCTGCAATTTTAGCAGTTTTTGCGACGATTTGCGGCGTTGCAGCGGAACGGGACGGCAAAGCGGCGCTGAAGGCCGCTCGCCGCCTGGGTCCTGCCTACAGGCGCTCAGCGATATACGCCTTCACCACGCCTGCGTCAGCTTTGACGATATCGAACTTCTGTGGCAATTCTTCCATGCCAATAAAAGCTGCCGGACGTTCCGGTTCGCGCTGCAGGGCTTCGCGGATGGTTTCGCCGAACTTGATGGGCTGCGCTGTCTCCAGCACGATCATGGGGACACCCGGCTTCAAATGCTCGCGAGCCACTTTCAAGCCGTCTGCCGTGTGCGTGTCGATCATGGTGTCGTACCGGCTGAATGCGTCGCGGATGGTTTCCACCCGGTCCGCATGGCTGCTGCGCCCCGACACGAAACCGAATTCCTTCACGCGCCCGAAATCGCCGCTTGCCGCGAGGTCAAAACCGCCCTTTTCCTCAACGTCACGGAAAAGCTGCAGTACTCGGGCCGGATCGCGGCCGAGCAGATCGAACACAAAACGCTCGAAATTAGACGCCTTCGAGATATCCATGCTCGGGCTCGTCGTGTGATACGTCTCGGCGGCCGTGCGCACGCGATAAACCCCGGTGCGGAAAAACTCGTCCAGCACGTCGTTTTCATTCGTGGCGACAACGAGCTGTTCGATCGGCAAGCCCATCATCCGCGCAATATGTCCCGCGCAGACGTTGCCGAAATTACCCGACGGCACCGTGAACGACACCCGCTCGGCGTTCGATTTCGTCGCGGCGAAGTAGCCCTTGAAGTAATAGACCACCTGCGCAACCACGCGGGCCCAGTTGATCGAATTGACCGTACCGATCTTGTTGGCAGCCTTGAACGCGTGATCGTTCGATACAGCCTTGACGATGTCCTGGCAACCATCGAAATTGCCGACGACCGCCAGATTGAAAATGTTCGGGTCCTGCAGCGAAAACATCTGCGCCGTCTGGAACGCGCTCATCTTCTGATGCGGCGAGAGCATGAACACGCGCAAGCCCTGCTTGCCGCGCATGGCGTACTCGGCGGCGCTGCCTGTGTCGCCTGAAGTGGCGCCCAGGATGTTGAGCGTCTCACCGTGCTTCGCGAGCGTGTACTCGAACAGGTTGCCGAGCAACTGCATGGCCATGTCCTTGAACGCGAGCGTCGGTCCGTTCGACAATTCCAGCAGCGACACGGTCGTGCCGTTCTCCACGCCCAGCGTCTTGATCGGCGTGATCTGCGATGCGCTTTCGTGATCGCGAACGTTGCTGTACGTCTTTGCGGTATAGGTGCGCCGTGTGAGCGAACGAAGGTCTTCGTCAGGGATATCGTCGCTGAACTTGCGCAGGATTTCGTAGGCGAGATCTGCATAAGGCAGCGAGCGCCACGCGTCGAGTTCCTGCGCCGTGACGCGCGGGTACTCAGCGGGCAGATACAGGCCGCCATCCTTGGCGAGACCGCCGAGAAGGATGTCGGAGAAAGTATGGCGCTCGCCAATGCCTGCGCCGCGGGTCGAGATGTAGTTCATTTCAGGGCCTTATTTCATTCCTTCCATGCGCAGTTTCGTCACCTTCGAAACCACCGTGGAGAGCGCTTCGATCTGCGTGATCGCTGCGTTGATTTCCTTTTCAACCGTTTCGTGCGTGAGCAGGATGATGTCGGTCTCGCCCTTGTCCTCGCCGTTGACGTGCTCGGATTCCTTCTGCAGCAAGGCATCGATCGAGATGACCTTGTCCGCGAGAATGCGCGTGATGTTGGCGAGCACACCGGTCACGTCAGCCACCCGCAAACGCAGGTAGTAGCTGCTCGTCACTTCCTCGATAGGCAGAATCGGTGTATTCGCCAGGCTGTCGTGCTGGAATGCCAGGTGCGGCACGCGATGCTCCGGGTCGGCCGTATGCAGGCGCGTCACATCCACGAGATCCGCGACCACCGCCGACGCGGTGGGCTCCGCGCCCGCGCCCTTGCCGTAGTAAAGCGTGGTGCCCACGGCATCGCCGTGAACCACGACCGCGTTCATTGCCCCTTCCACGTTCGCGAGCAAACGCTTTTCCGGGATCAGCGTCGGGTGCGTGCGCAATTCGATGCCTTTCTCCGTGCGGCGCGCGATCCCCAGCAGCTTGATCCGGTAACCCAGGTCTTCAGCGTAGCGGATATCGATTGCATCCAGTTTGCTGATGCCTTCCACATAAGCGCGGTCGAATTGCACGGGTACGCCGAACGCGATCGCGCTCATGATCGTGACCTTGTGCGCGGCGTCCACGCCTTCAATGTCGAAGGTAGGATCGGCTTCCGCATACCCCAGTTCCTGTGCCGCTTTCAGCGCGGTCGCGAAGTCGAGCCCCCGATCGCGCATCTCGGACAGGATGTAGTTCGTCGTACCGTTGATGATGCCCGCGATGTATTCGATCCGGTTGGCCGTCAGCCCTTCGCGCAGCGCCTTGATGATCGGAATGCCGCCCGCGACCGCCGCCTCGAACGCCACCATCACGCCTTTCTTGCTGGCCGCCTCGAAGATCTCGTTGCCGTGCACGGCGAGCAGCGCCTTGTTCGCCGTCACCACGTGCTTGCCGTTGGCGATCGCACGCAGCACCAGGTCACGCGCCACGCCCGTGCCGCCGATCATCTCGGCCACGATGTCGATGGACGGATCGTCCACGACCGAATTGAAGTCGGTCGTGATCTCGATGCCTTCGGCGCCCTTCACCTTGGACGGCGTTCGCACGGCGATGCGCGAAATTTCGATACCACGTCCCGCGCGCCGTTTGATTTCTTCCTGATTGCGGCGCAGCACCGTGAAGGTGCCGCTGCCGACGGTGCCGAAGCCCAGCAGGCCAACTTTGATCGGTTCCATTGCAGCGTAAGTCTTTTAAGAGAGGTGTTAAACAGAGTGACGCTTTCGATAACCATCGAGAAAGCGCGCGATACGGTTGATCGAGTCAGCCAGATCGTCCACGTTCGGCAGGAACACCACGCGGAAATGATCGGGCGCCGGCCAGTTGAAACCCGTGCCTTGCACGAGCAACGTGCGTTCTTCAAGCAACAGGTCCGTGATGAACTGCTGGTCGTCGACGATCGGATACATCTTCGGGTCGAGCTTCGGGAACATGTACAGCGCCGCTTGCGGCTTCACGCAACTCACGCCGGGAATGGCGGTCAGCATGTCGTACGCAAGCTCGCGCTGCTTGAAGAGGCGCCCGCCTGGCAGGATCAGGTCGTTGATGCTCTGGTAGCCGCCGAGCGCCGTCTGGATGGCGTACTGTCCCGGCACGTTCGCGCACAAGCGCATGGACGCAAGGATGCCTAGCCCTTCCATATAGTCGTTCGCAATCCGGCGATTCTCGCCCGTCAACCCGGAAATGAACATCCAGCCCGCACGATACCCGCACGCCCTATAGCTCTTCGAAAGGCTGTTGAACGTGACCGTCAGCACGTCCTCGGACAAAGCCGCGACCGCCGTATGCTTGCGGCCGTCGTAGACGATCTTGTCGTAGACCTCGTCGGCGAAAATGATCAGGCCGTGCTTGCGGGCGATCTCGATCATTTCGGTCAGCAGCGCGTCGGAATACAGCGCGCCGGTCGGATTGTTCGGGTTGATGATGACCAGTGCCTTCGTGTTCGGCGTGATCTTCGAGCGCAGGTCGTCGAGATCGGGCATCCAGTCAGCGGCTTCGTCGCAGAGATAATGCACAGGCGTGCCGGATGACAGGCTGACCGCGGCCGTCCACAGCGGGTAGTCCGGCGCGGGCAGCAGCACTTCGTCGCCGTCGTTGAGCAAACCCTGCATGGCCATCACGATCAGCTCGGACGCGCCGTTGCCGATGTAGATGTCGTCCAGCTCCACGCCCAGCACACCCTTTTCCTGCGTGTAATGCATGATCGCCTTGCGCGCAGCGAACACGCCCTTCGAGTCCGAATATCCCGACGATGCAGGCAGATTCCGGATCATGTCCTGGATGATCTCGTCCGGTGCGTCGAAACCAAACGAGGCCAGATTGCCGATGTTGAGCTTGATGATCCGGTGACCTTCGTCCTCGAGACGCTTCGCGTGTTCGAGCACGGGTCCGCGAATGTCGTAACAGACGTTCTGTAATTTATTGGACTTGAGAATCGGTTTCACGGCGGGAAGGCTCACTCGGTTACTTGAAATCAGGCTCTGTTGGTTATCGGGTGCAGTCGGCGGCCAAGGTCGGCGAAAGGATACGAACAAAGGACATTGCGGCCTGCGCTGCAAGGCGTTCCAATCCGGACCGGGATCGCGTCGATGCACGCGGGCCGGTCACAAGATGCAACAAGGACGTTCGACCGTGGTGGACGTCATGGCGCTCCTGAACCGGCGAAATTTCGGGATTCGGAAGGCAGCGCAGAACAGGCAGTCTAGCGAAAATGCGCCGGATAAAGGCGGGTTTGGGCTCAAACGTGTGATTTTTGGCCATCAGGCCAAGGAAAACAGCCCTTTTTTGCGTGTCGGCAAGCAGCTTGTGGCGGCACGCGAAGCACTGCGCCGTCCGGACTCGCAACCCGCGAACGGCTGAAAAGTTATAATTTAGCGGATTAAGCGTGACTTTCGCAATGCGCGCGCCGTACTCGCCGGCAGATTCTTCCCGGCACGGGCGTTCGCACAGTCGCTCCTTGCCATCAACCCGCCTGTCGGACTATCGATTTGAAATTACATCAGGAAGCCAGCGGCGCGCTCAACACCATCACGAGTTACGGCGCCGATTACGTCGCGATCAATCTCCAGCGTCATGAAGGCAGCATTATCGTGATGCCGGAAAGTCCCGTGATCCAGTGGCCGGTCACGTCGTTCGAGACGCTCACGCCTGAACATTTCGATGCGCTGCTCGAGCTGGCGCCCGAAGTCATCGTGTTCGGCAGCGGCGCGCGCCTGCGTTTTCCGCATCCGCGGCTTACTGCCAGGCTCACGCAGCAGCGCATTGGCGTCGAGACGATGGACTTCGGCGCCGCATGCCGCACTTACAACATTCTGATGTCGGAAGGCCGCCGGGTCGCCGCCGCGCTGCTGCTCGAAGCCTGATCCGCGCTCGCTGAACCGGTTCGTAACGTCATCAAGGCGCCTCAGCGCGGAATCGGCACGCCAGTACGATAAACTGCCGCCCGGCAGCTTTGTCACGTAAGCCCGGCCCGCGCCCTTCGGTCAGCAGTTGAAACGTTGCACGTTTCTTCACCTACCAGCCCATTCGGACAGCTTGTGCGTATTGTCGAAGACGCGGAACCTGCGTGTGTTCACCGAACATGTGCGACAAGACATCCGGAGCCCGCCTAAGCCGCCCTTAAGTCTCGATGCGCAACACTCGAGCCCCTTTTTGAATTTGCTTTTCGCCGCAAAAGCGGCACTGGACAGGTCGACTTCTATGAACGATACGCCTTACCGGCTACCGCTCACCCGCCTCTCGCTTTTATTGCTGGTCGCAGCGCTCGCTGTGGTCTGGTTTGCGCCCCTCGGCCTGCGCCATCTCGTTCCCAGCGACGAAGGCCGGTACGCGGAAATGGCCCGCGAAATGTTCGTGACTGGTGACTGGATCACGCCGCGATACAACGGCTACAAATATTTCGAGAAACCGCCGCTGCAAACCTGGGCGAACGCGCTGACGTTCGCGTGGTTCGGGATCGGCGAATGGCAGGCGCGGCTCTATACCGCACTGACGGGGTTTGCCGGCGTGCTGCTGATTGGCTATACCGGCGCGCGAGTATTCAATGGCGTGACGGGCTTTTGCGCGGCAGTCGTCCTTGCGACGTCGCCCTACTGGAATCTGATGGCCCATTTCGACACGCTCGACATGGGTTTGTCCTTCTGGATGGAACTCACGCTGTGCGGCTTGTTGCTCGCGCAACGCCCCAACCTCCCCGCCAGCCAGGTCCGGCTTTGGATGTGGCTCTGCTGGGCCGGCATGGCGCTCGCATTGCTCTCAAAGGGGCTGGTCGGTCTTATTCTGCCGGGCGCGGTCCTTGTGCTCTACACGCTGATCGCGCGTGACTGGGCCCTGTGGCGGCGCCTTTACATTGGCAGCGGACTGATCCTGTTTGCGATCATCTCCGTGCCCTGGTTCGTGCTGGTGCAGATGAAAAATCCGGAGTTCCTGAACTTCTTTTTCATCGTGCAGCAGTTTCAGCGTTATCTGACGCCCGAACAGAACCGGCCGGGCGCGTTCTATTACTTTGTGCCCGTTTTGATCATCGGATTCCTGCCCTGGCTCTCCGTGATTTTCCAGAGCGCCCGCCACGCGGTGAAAGTGCCACGACAGCCAAACGGCTTTGCGCCAGTCACCTTGCTGCTGGTCTGGACGGCCTTCATCTTCCTGTTCTTCAGCGCATCACACTCGAAACTCCTGTCCTATACGCTGCCGATTGCGCCGTCGATCGCGTTGCTTATCGCAATCTATTTGCCGCTTCTGACGAGGGTGCAATGGAGCCGGCATTTGATTGGCTATGCCGTCTTTCTGGTCGCGGCGGCATTCGGCGCAATCTTCCTGGGTCGCATGGGCGGTGGGCATACGCCGAACTCTCTGTATCGTGAGTTCCAGCTTTGGGTGTATGCAGCGCTCGCTGTTGCGTTCGTAGTCACGCTTGCAGCGATCTGGTACAACCGGCGCAGTTCGATTGGCGGCGTTGTGTTGCTGGGCACCGCGTGGTTGCTGATCGGTACCATCGCGGGAACAGGACACGATGTCTTCGGCCGCGAGAGTTCAGGCGTGAAACTGGTGCCTGCGGTCAAGGCAGCTATGGCAAAGCTCCCGGCAGACACACCGTTTTATTCGGTTGCCAAGCTCGACCACACCATGCCGTTTTACCTCGGCCACACCATGATCATGGTCCAGGAGCCCGACGAACTGCAGTTCGGTGTGACGACGGAGCCGCAGAAATGGTTGCCGACCATCGATGCGTGGATTCAACGCTGGGACGCCGATCGATACGCTCTCGCGCTGATGCCCCCGGGCAGGTATGACGAAATGCTTGCGAAAAACGTGCCGATGAAAGTGATTGCGCGTGATGATCGAAGGGTCATTGTGGAAAAGCCGCAGCCTTGAAACAATGGCGCGGCGTTCGCGCAAGCCATTTTATACAAGAATGCTGCGCCGCACTACGCCGATAAAAACCACTATTACGGTCGACGATGAACCCGATATCCTTCATTTGCATCATCACCGGCGTCCTGTTGAACGCCGGTGCGCAGTTGCTGCTCAAAGCAGGTGTGAACGCCGTGGGCCATTTCGAGTTCACGCCGGCGAACATCGTGCCGATTGGTTTGAAGATTGCAACGCAATGGCCGATCATCGGTGGCCTTACCTGCTATGTGTTCAGTGTCGTGGTGTGGATCGTGGGTTTGTCGCGGGTCGACGTTTCCGTGGCTTATCCCATGCTTTCATTGGGTTACGTGGTAAACGCCTTCGCAGCATGGTATTTGTTCGGTGAAATTCTGTCAGTGCAGCGCCTGGTTGGTATCGGCATCATCCTGATTGGCGTAGTGGTGTTGACCCGCGCCTAGCCCCGGCTTCGCTTTTGTCAGCTTATGTCAACGCCTCGCTCCTCCATTTCTAACGCAGAGACTCCATGACCCAGAACGTGACCTCCAAAACGCTCCCTTTCCTGCCGTTCGTGCGCTCCGAGATCGACGAAGAAACAATCCAGGGCGTAGCCGACGTACTGCGTTCCGGCTGGATCACGACCGGCCCGCAGAACACGCAGTTCGAAGCTGATCTGTCTGCCTATTGCGGCGGCCGCCCGGTGCGCACGTTCAATTCCGGTACGGCGACCATGGAAATCGGCTTGCGGATTGCGGGTGTAGGCGAAGGCGACGAAGTCGTCACCACGCCGATGACCTGGGTCTCGACCAGCAATGTGATCATTGAAACGGGCGCCACGCCGGTGTTTGCGGACATCGATCCGGTCACGCGCAATATCGACCTGGATCTACTGGAAAAAGCCATCACGCCGCGCACCAAGGCCATCCTGCCGGTATATCTCTCTGGTTTGCCCGTGGATATGGACCGCCTCTACGGCATCGCCCGCGACCATAAATTGCGCGTGATCGAAGACGCCGCGCAGGCGTTCGGTTCAACCTGGCGCGGCAAGAAAATCGGCTCGTTTGGCGACATGGTTTCGTTCAGTTTTCACGCCAACAAGAACGTGACGTCCATAGAAGGCGGCGCGCTCGTCCTGAATAACGAAGAGGAAGCGGTGCTGGCCCAGAAGTACCGGCTGCAGGGCATCACGCGCACGGGCTTCGACGGCATGGACTGCGACCTGCTCGGCGGCAAATACAATCTCACCGATGTCGCCGCTCGCGTCGGCCTCGGGCAGTTGAAGCACGTCGGGCGTTTCACGGAAAAGCGCCGCGAGCTCGCGCGAGCCTATTTCGAGAGTTTCGCGAACGGCTCGGCCGTGCGCGCGGGCGTGCAACTGCCGGTGCAGAACTTCACTGACAGCAACTGGCACATGTTCCAGATTGCGTTGCCGCAGGAGCGCCTCTCCCTCACGCGCTCGGAATTCATGGGGCAGATGAAGGAGCGCGGCATCGGCACGGGCGTGCATTACCCGGCGCTGCATCTGTTCACGCTGTACCGGGCGCGCGGATTCCATGAAGGCATGTTCCCGCACGCCGAAAAGTATGGCGCGTCCACGGTTACGCTGCCCCTTTTCACGCAGATGACCCATGACGACGTGACGCGAGTCGTGCAGGCCGTCGATGAAATCTGCGCGGCGCACGCCATATAAGAAGAAGCCGCGCCGCGGGATGCGGCCGGCGCAGCATCAATTGATTACGGAAATCTAGCGGAACCATCGCCAATATGAGTCAAACCGATTTTTTGCCGACCGGACCCGAACTGACGGTCGTGGTCCCGGTGTACAACGAGGAAGACGGCCTCGCCGCGCTCTTCTCGCGCCTGTATCCCGCGCTCGATGCGCTCGGTGCAACGTATGAGGTCATTTTCATCAACGACGGCAGCAGGGACAAATCCGCCGCACTGCTCGCGCAGCAATTTCGCGCACGTCCGGACACGACGCGCGTGATCCTGCTGAACGGCAATTACGGCCAGCACATGGCCATCCTCGCCGGCTTCGAGCAGTCACGCGGGGAAAGCGTAATCACGCTGGACGCCGACCTGCAGAATCCGCCCGAGGAAATCGCCAAACTGCTCGCCAAGATGCGCGAGGGTTACGACTATGTCGGCACGATCCGTCAGCAGCGCCGGGATAGTTTCTGGCGCAAGAAGGCATCGCGGCTGATGAACCGATTGCGCGAACGCATCACGCGGATTCGCATGACGGACCAGGGCTGCATGCTGCGCGGGTATAGCCGTCATATCATCGATACGATCAATCGTTGCGGCGAAATCAACACGTTCATTCCGGCGCTCGCCTACACGTTCTCGCAGAATCCGATTGAAATCGATGTCGCGCACGAAGAACGTTTCGCGGGCGAATCCAAGTATTCGCTGTATAGCCTGATCCGCCTGAACTTCGACCTCGTGACCGGGTTTTCGGTCGTGCCGCTGCAGTGGTTATCGTTCATAGGCGTGATTCTTTCGGTAGGGTCCGCAGGTTTGTTCCTGCTGCTGCTGGTGCGGCGTTTCATGTTCGGCGCGGAAGTCGAAGGTGTGTTCACGCTGTTCGCCATCACCTTCTTCATGCTCGGCGTGATCATCTTCGCGCTGGGGCTGCTCGGCGAGTACATCGGCCGGATCTATCAGCAGGTTCGTGCACGGCCGCGTTATCTGGTTCAGACAATACTGGAAGAACGCGACGGCCAGATCTCGCGTACCAAGCCGCGTCAGGAAGCCGTCGCCGCGATCACGCGCGAGGTCGATCCGTCATGAGGTCTTTGCCATGAAGCCACGCGCAGTCGTGTTCGCGTATCACAACGTCGGCGTGCGTTGCCTGCAGGTGTTGCTGGCGCGCGGCGTGGACGTTGCGCTGGTCGTCACGCACGAAGACAATCCGCAAGAGAACATCTGGTTCAGCAGCGTGAAATCCGTGGCGGCGGATCATGGGATCGACGTGATCACGCCCGCCGACCCGAAGTCGGCCGAGCTGCATGACGCCATAGCCAGGCTTGCGCCGGACTTCATCTTCTCGTTCTACTACCGTCATATGCTGCCGGTCGGCCTGCTCGCGCTCGCCACGCGCGGCGCGTACAACATGCACGGCTCGCTGCTGCCGAAATATCGCGGCCGCGTTCCAACCAACTGGGCCGTGCTGAACGGCGAGACGGAAACCGGTGCGACGCTGCATGAAATGGCGGCAAAGCCCGACGCCGGGACCATTCTCGCGCAGACGCCTGTTCCCATTCTCCCGGACGACACCGCGAGCCAGGTCTTCGACAAAACCACCGTCGCCGCCGAACAGACGCTCTGGCGTGTGCTGCCGGCGCTGATCGCAGGGGAAGCGCCGCATCTTCCGAACGATCTCAGCAAAGGCAGCTATTTCGGCGGCAGGAAACCGGAAGATGGGCGTATCGACTGGTCGAAACCGGCACAGCAGGTGTACAACCTGATTCGCGCCGTCGCGCCGCCGTATCCGGGCGCTTTCACGGATCTTGGACCAACACGGTTTATCGTGGCGCGGGCCCGGCTCGTGCCGGAGACCGGTTTGCCCGATTTCGAAGCCGAGACCCTGCGCGCGCTCGGGGATTTGCCCCCCGGCCTTCACGTGAAGGATAATGCGCTGTTTGGCGTATGCGGCGATGGCCGCGTCGTCGCCATTCGTGAACTACGGCAGCCATTCGTGGACGAAAGCCAGACTCCAGCCGGCGGCGAACGCGTCGTCAGTCCCGCCGAATTCGGCCGACTCACTCAATCACTTCCTCATTCATGAAAAAAGTCCTGATCCTGGGTGTCAACGGCTTCATTGGCCACCACCTTTCCAAGCGCATTCTCGAGACGACCGACTGGGAAGTCTTCGGCATGGACATGCAGCGCGACCGTTTGGGCGACCTCGCCCACCATGAGCGCATGCATTTCTTCGAAGGCGACATCACGATCAACAAGGAGTGGGTCGAATATCACATCAAGAAATGCGATGTGATCCTCCCGCTGGTCGCGATCGCAACGCCGGCCACCTACGTGAAGCAGCCGCTGCGTGTGTTCGAGCTCGACTTCGAAGCGAACCTGCCCATCGTGCGTTCGGCCGTGAAGTACGGCAAGCACCTCGTGTTCCCGTCGACGTCCGAGGTCTACGGCATGTGCACGGACGAGCAGTTCGATCCCGAGGAATCGCAACTCAGCTACGGCCCGATCAACAAGCCGCGCTGGATCTACGCGTGCTCGAAGCAGTTGATGGACCGCGTGATCTGGGGTTACGGCATGGAAGGCCTGAACTTCACGCTGTTCCGCCCGTTCAACTGGATCGGCCCGGGCCTCGACTCCATCTACACGCCGAAGGAAGGCAGCTCGCGAGTGGTCACGCAGTTCCTCGGCCATATCGTGCGGGGCGAAAACATCAGTCTCGTCGATGGCGGCGCGCAAAAACGTGCGTTCACGGATATCGACGACGGCATTGGCGCGCTGATGAAGATCATCGAAAACAAGAACGGCGTGGCGACGGGCAAGATCTACAACATCGGCAATCCGAGCAACAACTTCTCGGTGCGCGAACTCGCGAACAAGATGCTGAAGCTCGCGAACGAGATCAGCGAGTACGCCGAGAGCGCGAAGACCGTGCAACTGGTCGAGACGTCGTCGGATGCTTATTACGGCACGGGCTACCAGGACGTGCAGAACCGCGTGCCCAAGATCGACAACACGATCGAAGAACTGGACTGGAAACCGGTCGCGACCATGGACGACGCCCTGCGCAAGATCTTCGAAGCGTATCGCGGCGATGTGGCGACGGCCCGGCGCCTTGTCGAAGACCAGAATTAAGGGCGGCGCGTGGCTCGCATCGTTCTGAAAATCGACGTCGATACGTTGCGCGGCACGCGCGAAGGCGTGCCGAATCTCGCGCGCCTGCTCGACAAGTATCACGCCCGCGCGACCTTCCTGTTCAGTCTCGGACCCGATCACACCGGCTGGGCTTTACGCCGGGTGTTTCGTCCGGGGTTCCTGAAGAAGGTCTCGCGGACATCGGTCGTGGAGCACTACGGCGTCAAGACGCTCATGTATGGCGTGCTTCTGCCGGGGCCGGACATCGGCCGGCGTGCGGTTGCAGAGATGCGCGCAATTCACGAAGGCGGCTTCGAGTGCGGCATCCACACGTGGGACCACGTCTACTGGCAGGACAACGTCCGCGCAGGCAACCGTGAGTGGACCGCCGCGCAGATGCAGCGCAGCCACGCGCGTTTCATCGAAATCTTCGGCGCACCGCCCGTCACGCACGGCGCGGCAGGCTGGCAGATGAACGGCCACGCGTTTGAACAGATCGATGCCTGGGGCATGAAGTACGCGTCCGACGGACGGGGCCACGCGCCCTACATTCCCGTGCTCGATGGCCGCGTCCTGAATCACGTCCAGATGCCGACCACGCTGCCCACGCTGGATGAGGTTCTGGGCGTCGATGGCGTCGACGTGAGCAAAGTCGCCGCTCATCTGCTCGGGCTGACATCGAAGCAGGATCACGATCAGGTATTCACGCTGCACGCCGAACTCGAGGGACAAAAGCTTGCCCCGGTTTTCGAGCAGATGCTGGCTGGCTGGAGCGCCCAGGGTCACACGTTCTGCACGATGGGTGACTATCATGCGACGCTGGACCGCTCGACGCTGCCCACGTACCCTGTTGCGTGGGGCGAGATTCCGGGCCGCGCGGGTGAGCTGATCCTGCAGCCGGACTGATGCCTCGCGCGGGCTCAGCGAGCTTGCAGGAACGAGATTCTTCCAATCTGCACCACCGTTTCAACGTGCCCGATCACCAGAAACTGGCGTCCGGGCACGCGTCATCGATAAAAAAGAGGAGAAACTCCGTGCCGATCGCAGTCGATCAACCTGTTCCCGATTTCACCGCCCCCGCCACCGGCGGCGACTTTTCGCTGTCCAGCCTGAAGGGCAAGAAAGTCGTGCTGTTTTTCTATCCGAAGGACAATACGCCGGGGTGCACCACTGAAAGCCTGCAATTCCGCGATCTCTACGACCAGTTCAAGGCAGCCGGCGCGGAGGTCATCGGTATCTCGCGCGACAGCGTGAAATCGCACGACAACTTCAAGGCGAAGCTGGAACTGCCGTACACACTGGTGTCCGACTCCGACGAAGCCATCTGCTCGCTCTTCGGCGTCATCAAGATGAAGAAAATGTATGGCAAGGAAGTCCGCGGAATCGAGCGTTCGACCTTCCTGCTGGACGCGAACGGTGTGCTTCGCCGGGAGTTCCGTGGCGTAAAGGTTCCAGGTCACGTCGAGCAGATTGTGGAAGCTGTACAAGCGCTTTGAGGCACGTTATATTGATTCGCAATGAGCGCATGCCCCTCCTTCCATTTCTCTTTACGTAGCGCCCGGTGTATCGCGGCAACCCCCGCGACCGGCACGGGTCTCCGCTACACACGACGCTCCGGCTTCACATGTTGCCCGGGCGAAGTGAAGGACGAAAGGAGCAGGTACGCAGGCGCTCCAGAGCCGCTGGTCCCAACGTCCGGGACGGCGGCTTTTTTGTTTGCGGACGCTCCCTCCCGCGCTGCGCGCCGCGCCGTCCGCGCGTTTGAACTCCCGTTTGAACTCCCGTTTGATCTTCAGGACGCAACTTCCAAGGAGCCGATCGAAATCTAGGCGAACCGGCGTTTTCGAAACCGAAGCGCGTCACCGGGCGCAAACTGCATCGAAGTCAGGCCTGATAACTCAGGCCAACCCAGCAGGATGCGACAGGCGACGCACGACATAAGATCCGATCCTTTCGAGGGAAACCATGCCTTTGCCTACCGCACCCGTCAAGCTCGGCAACCTCCTGCCGTCTGAAGAATACAAAGCCAAAGCCCGGCCTGCCCGACCATCCAGAAAGCAGGCGAGCGAGGGCGACCTAGCCACGACTGACATCGATACTGACTTCGCCGCGCCGGCTAGCGCTTCGCGCCCCACCGCCGCGAACACGTTGCGCGCGATCGCCAGTGAAACGCTCGCGAATGCCGCAAAAGGCTCGGCCGTCGAAGCATCCGACGCCGCACCTGCCGCGCGTACGCGCCGCACCAGGCAGACCGCGGCCTTGCTGCAGCCCGCCGCTGCGCCCGCCGAGCAGGTCGAGACCACGGCGCAGCCGGCCGTGGCCCGCGCGCCGGTCGAAGCTCGCGTTCGTTCCGAAGCGCCGCCCGCCGCGCCGGCTTCGGCTGCCGCACAGCCGCGCGTTCAGCAAAAGCGCCGTCAGCGCGGCCAGCCGGAAAACGAGATCGGCAAGCTCTTCGTGCTCGATACGAACGTGCTGATGCACGATCCATCATCGCTTTTCAGGTTCGAGGAACACGACGTCTATCTGCCCATGATGACGCTCGAGGAACTCGACAACCACAAGAAAGGCATGTCGGAAGTGGCGCGCAATGCACGCCAGGTCAGCCGTACGCTGGATGCGCTGGTCGCCCATGTTGGCGAGATGTCGGCGGGATTGCCGCTCTCCGCCCTGGGTAACCGCGATGCAACCGGCCGCCTTTACTTCCAGACCACGTTGACCGACATCGAGCCGGTTGAGGGTCTGCCGGTCGGCAAGGCGGACAACCAGATTCTCGGCGTGGTTCGCGCGCTGCAAAAAGAGCGCACGGATCGCCAGGTCGTGCTGGTGTCGAAAGACATCAACATGCGCATCAAGGCCCACGCGCTCGGTCTGCCGGCAGAAGATTATTTCAACGACCAGGTCCTGGAAGACAAGGATCTGCTTTATTCCGGCGTGCGCGCGCTGCCTTCGGACTTCTGGACGAAGCACGCGAAAGGCATGGAAAGCTGGCAGGACACGAAGACAGGCACCACGTACTACCGCGTGACCGGTCCGCAATGCGCGTCCATGTTAGTGAACGAGTTTGTGTACTTCGAACCGCAGAACGGCGAACCGTCGTTCTATGGCATCGTGCGTGAGCTCAACGGCAAGACGGCGCTGCTGCAAACGCTGCGCGATTACAGTCACCACAAGAACAACGTGTGGGGCATTACATCGCGCAACCGGGAGCAGAATTTTGCGCTGAACCTGCTGATGAACCCGGACGTCGACTTTGTCACGCTGCTGGGTCAGGCCGGGACCGGCAAGACCTTGATGGCGCTGGCCGCCGGCCTCGCACAGGTACTCGACGACAAGCGCTACAACGAGATCATCGTGACCCGGGCGACGGTTCCGGTGGGCGAAGATATCGGGTTCTTGCCGGGTACGGAAGAGGAAAAGATGCAGCCGTGGATGGGCGCATTCGACGACAACCTCGAGGTCCTGCAGAAAACGGACGACGCCGCCGGCGAATGGGGCCGCGCCGCCACGCAGGAACTGATCCGCTCGCGCCTGAAGGTGAAGAGCATGAACTTCATGCGTGGACGCACGTTCGTGGACAAGTACGTGATCATCGATGAAGCGCAGAACCTGACGCCGAAACAGATGAAAACGCTCGTCACGCGGGCGGGTCCGGGTACGAAGATCGTGTGCCTGGGCAATATCGCGCAGATCGATACGCCTTATTTGACCGAAGGCAGCTCGGGGCTGACGTACGTGGTTGACCGCTTCAAGGGCTGGACGCACAGCGGTCACGTGACGCTGGCGCGCGGTGAGCGCTCGCGTCTGGCGGATTACGCTTCAGATATCCTTTAAAGTTTCACCCACTGTCCGAAAGCCCGGCAAGCATCGCTTGCCGGGCTTTTTTTGTGGTTTTTTCTCTAAACCGACGTCGTATGCAACCGCACTTACAACGTTAACCTAAAGTGACTTATCAACAAAACTTGCCGGAGCCCCATCTGACGGGCTAGTATCGCGAGACCGTCATCACGGTGAGCGGTCCGCTCGCCTTTTCGAATGCGCCGATTCTGGTCACTGCTGCTCGTCACCTTTCTCGTTGCCGCCTGCTCCAGCGCGCCGCAGCGGATATCGCGCGCGCCGGCCGAATCGAATACGACTGCTGCAAACCGCACTTTTGCCAAGCCATCCGGGTTTCCAAACTTCGTCGATCACAGCGTGGGGCGCGAGGAAATTTCCATTCAGGCAATGGCGCTTGTCGGCGTGCCGTATCGCTGGGGCGGGAATACGCCGGAAGCCGGTTTCGATTGCAGCGGACTGGTTCGGTACGTGGTCGACCGCGCGGCCTCGGTCAATCTGCCACGCACGACCGCTGACATGAGCGGGCGCGGCGAGTCCATCGAACCAGACGAAGTCGCACCCGGCGACCTGATCTTCTTCAACACGACCGGACGCGCGCATTCGCATGTCGGGATCTACGTGGGCAAGCTGCGCTTCGTGAATGCGCCATCCACCGGCGGCACGGTCCGGCTTGATTATCTGACGAACCCCTACTGGGCGAAGCGCTTCGATGGCATCCGCCGCGTCGCCGCGCCTAAGTCGGCTCCAGCGCCTTTCGATTCACCGACGTATCTGGCGTCGCCCGTTCCCGCTCCGTCCGATGGCGCTGCCAGCCGGTCTGCGCCTGCACAAGTCGCGGCGGCGCCGAACAGTACCAACGCGGTTGACGCGTTCGAACCTCCGCCGCCGGTGTTGTCTGCCGCTCAGCGACAAGCGCAATCAGCCGGCGCGGTTTCGCCGGCTGTGTCTACCGCACGTGCGAGCGTCGATCCGTTCGAACCTTCGCCGTCCGCGCTTTCCGCCGCGCAACGTCAGGCGCTGGCGGCCAACGCAACCTCGCCAGTTCGGCAGCCGCAAGCGGAATCGAGCGCAATCGCTAAAGCATCGAATGCGCCGGACCCCATCGCCGCCGCCGCCGATGCCTTCGAACCACCGCCGCCGACCGCCCGCCTCGCGGCCCAACAAGTACGCGCGGTGCAGGAACTACAGCCATCGTCCGTGGCGCGCATTCCAGCTTCGGACCCGGCCGTCCACGTAATGCGTGCGTCGACGAATCCGCTCGTGCCCACGCGCCCCGCCGCCGCCGATGACCCCATCGCAAAGTTTGCCAACGGCAGCTACTGAGCCGCGAACGACGCACGCCTCTCCACACATCTCCTGACGCGCACACCCCGGCGGCCTCTGCTATCGTGTGTTGTCAAACGCTTGCCAGCATCGATTGCCAAGCGTCGAAGAATCGCAATCAGCCTCGATAAGGAGTGACCTCATGGACCTGGGACTTGCCGGGAAAGTCGTGCTCATCACGGGCGGCAGCAAGGGCATCGGCTTCGCATGCGCGCAGGCATTTGCAGCGGAAGGTGCGCGCGTCGCGATCGTTTCGCGCGATGCAGCGAACCTGGCGCGCGCCCGCGAACAGCTGGCGCAGCACGGACACCACGTGCATCTCGCACGCGCCGACCTTCACGAAGCGCACAGCGTGCAGGATGTGGTGGAGGAAGCCACGAGCGCGCTTGGCCCCATCGATATCCTTGTGAATTCCGCGGGCGCGGCGAAACGCTACGATCCCGATCTGCTCGATGCCGACGCCTACAAAGCCGCGATGGAAGCCAAGTACTTCCCATGCATCTATCCGCAGCAAGCGGTGCTGAAAAAAATGGCCGAGCGGCTGAAAGCGGACCCGAAGAGCGATCCGGGCGCGGTTGTGAACATCATCGGAATGGGCGGCAAGATTGCGAGCGATATTCACATTGCCGGTGGCGCGGCAAATGCGGCGCTGATGCTGGCGACGGTTGGTCTCGCACATCATTACGCGAAACTAGGGATTCGCATCAACGCGATCAACCCGGGCGCGACCCTGACGGAACGTGTGGAGGAATCGCTCGCGCTCGAAGCCCAACGGCAAGGCATCACACGCGACGAAGCGCTGGCGCGCAGCCAGGCGAAAGTGCCGCTCGGCCGCTACGCCACTCCGGAGGAAATCGCGAACGTTGCATTGTTCCTGGCGAGCCGCCAGGCGAGCTACGTGTCCGGCGCAATCATTCCGATGGACGGCGTTGGCGCACCGTTGATTTAGAAACGAAAACGGGCGACTGATGTCGCCCGTTTCTTTAACTGCCTGATGGCATGCCGGCTTAGAAAAAGTGCCGACCTAGCCACCATGCAACGGCGGCCATTGCGGCAGATGCCGGAATCGTCAGAATCCACGCCCAGACGATGTTCCCCGCCACGCCCCAGCGCACCGCGCTGAACTTCTGCGTCGCGCCGACACCGACGATCGCGCCGGTAATCGTATGGGTGGTCGAGACGGGAATACCCAGAAACGAAGCCACGAACAGCGTGATCGCCCCGCCCGATTCCGCGCAAAACCCGCCGACTGGTTTCAGCTTCGTGATTTTCTGCCCCATCGTGCGCACGATGCGCCAGCCGCCGAAGAGCGTGCCGAGTCCCATCGACAAATAACATCCGCCGATCACCCAGATTGGCGGCGCGTCGGCTGTAACCGATGCATAACCCGCCGCAATCAGCAGCATCCAGATGATGCCGATGGTTTTCTGCGCGTCGTTACCGCCATGCCCGAGGCTATAGAGTCCCGCCGACACAAGCTGCAAGCGCCTGAAACGCCGGTCCACCTTCGACGGCGGCGTTCGGAAATACATCCACGAGACGATCAGCATGAAGAGCGACCCGAGCACAAAGCCGAGCAGCGGCGAAATGAAGATGAACGAAACGGTCTTGAGCAGGCCGTCGAGGTTAAGCGAACCCCAGCCGGATTTGGCCCATGCAGACCCGACCAGGCCGCCGATCAGCGCATGCGACGAACTCGACGGAATGCCATAGTGCCACGTGATGATGTTCCAGCCGATAGCGCCGACCAGGGCACCGAAGATCACATATTGATCGACGATTGCCGGATCGATGGTTCCCTTCCCTACGGTCGCCGCGACCTTCAAATGGAAGATGAAATACGCGATGACGTTGAAAGCTGCAGCAAAAGCCACGGCCTGCTGAGGTTTCAGCACGCCGGTAGAGACGACGGTTGCGATTGAGTTGGCGGCGTCGTGAAAACCGTTCATGAAGTCGAACACCAGCGCGACCACGACGAGCGTAATGACAGCCCAGAGGGCGAGTTGAATCGAATGCATCGTTTATCGAGTGAGTGGCGCGGCTGAAATCAGGCGTTTTCCAGCACGATGCCTTCGATGATGTTCGCGACATCCTCGCATTTATCGGTGATCGTCTCGAGCAGCTCGTAGATTGCCTTCAGCTTGATCAGCGTCTTGACGTTATCTTCTTCGCGGAAAAGCTTGGACATGGCCGAGCGCAGTACGCGGTCCGCATCGGACTCCAGACGGTCGATTTCTTCGCAGATCTTCAGGATTTCGCTGGCGCGCTTCATGTCCGCGAGAAGTTGCACGGCTTGCTGCACGCGCTCGGAAGTCGCCGTGCAGATATGAGCGAGCTGGCTCATTTCCGCAGTCGATTCGCGCACGTCGTAAAGCGAGATTGCCGTGGCGACATCCTCCATCAGGTCCAGGATGTCGTCCATGGTCGTGATGAGCTTGTGGATTTCGTCGCGATCGAGCGGCGTGATGAAGGTCTTGTGCAACAGGTCGATGGTTTCGTGCGTGAGCTTGTCAGCACGTTTTTCGTTCGTCTGGACGTTCTGCTTATGGACTTCCATCTGGTCCATGTTGTCGATCAGCAGTTCGAGTTCGTGGCTCGCGTCAACGATGCACTTCGCGTGCGCATTGAAGATTTCGAAAAATTTGCCCTCGGTGGGCATGAATCGACCGAACATGAAAATCCCGGAAAGTGGCTCAAAATGGGGCTGACATAAAACCGCCACATTGTACCTTCGCGGGAACGCTGCCGCACCCTGATCGGTAACAATCCGGGTGCGGTTGCAACATGAGTTCCTTTAGTCGCTGTAGAAATTCTGCGCGCCCGCAAAATTCTCGAACTTCGTGTATTGCCCCTGGAACGTGAGACGTACTGGCCCGATTGGGCCATTGCGCTGCTTGCCGATGATGATCTCGGCAGTACCTTTGTCGGGGCTGTCGGGGTTGTAAACTTCGTCCCGGTAAATAAACAAAATGACATCCGCATCCTGTTCGATAGCGCCGGATTCTCGCAAATCCGACATGATCGGACGCTTGTTTGGTCTCTGCTCGAGTCCGCGATTCAACTGCGATAACGCAACCACCGGGACATCGAGCTCTTTTGCGAGACTTTTGAGCGAACGCGAGATTTCCGAGATTTCCGTCGCGCGATTTTCGCCGCCTGACCCGGACCCCGACATGAGTTGCAAATAATCGACGATGATCAAACCCAGCTTGCCGCACTGGCGCGCAAGGCGGCGCGAGCGCGAGCGCAGTTCCATCGGGTTGAGGCCACCGGTTTCATCGATAAAGATCTGCGCCTCACTCATTTTTTGCACTGCGTGGGTGAGCTTTGGCCAGTCTTCGTCCGTGAGACGGCCGGTACGCATCCGGTGCTGATCGAGGCGTCCGACCGAACCCAGCATACGCATGGTGAGTTGCGTGCCCGGCATTTCCATGGAAAACACGGCGACCGGCAGGCCGTACTCGACCGCCACATACTCGCCGATGTTCATGGAAAAAGCGGTTTTGCCCATCGATGGGCGCCCTGCCACGATGATCAGCTCACCGCCGTGCATGCCCGAGGTCATGCGGTCCAGGTCGACAAAACCCGTCGGTGTACCGGTGACATCGCTGGGATTCGCGGTGTGATAAAGCGTGTCGATACGTTCGACAACTTCCGTCAAAAGCGGGCCAATCTCAAGAAACCCTTGCGTGCCGCGCGCGCCGCTTTCCGCAATCGAGAACACTTTCGCCTCGGCCTCGTCCAGCAACTGGCGCACTTCCTTGCCTTGCGGATTGAAGGCGTCGGCGGAGATTTCATCGGCGACGGAAACCAGGCGGCGCAAAACTGCCCGGTCGCGCACGATTTCCGCGTACCGGCGAATGTTGGCCGCGCTCGGCGTGTTCTGGGCCAGCGCGTTCAAATACGCGAGGCCGCCCACTCCCTCGGCCTTGCCCGTGTTGGTCAGCGCCTCATAGACCGTGATGACGTCGGCCGGACGCGTGGTCGCAATCAGCTTGCCGATCGCCTCGTAGATGATCCTGTGGTCGTAGCGGTAGAAATCGCTGTGCGACATCAAGTCCGCAATGCGATCCCACGCGGCGTTGTCGAGCAACAAGCCGCCAATGACGGACTGTTCGGCTTCGATGGAATGCGGCGGGACCTTCAGCGCATCCATTTGCGGATCTTTCGAGGGTGCGTTCATGGGGGCAATTATCGGCGAAATGACGGGGCGGCGGGCGAAGAGAAAACAAAAAAGGCGGGAACCGTTGAGGGTTCCCGCCCTTCCTTTACCACTTTACTTTTGCATCAGCGCCGGGAGACAACCCGGCTGGCTGGAAGCTTAAGCGTGCTCGCCCAGCACCGACACCGTCACGTCGACAACGACGTCCGTGTGCAATGCAACCTGGACAGCGTGATCGCCAACCAGCTTCAGCGGGCCGTCGGCCAGACGCACTTGCGACTTTTCGACTTCTGCCAGACCTTGCTTCTTCAGCGCGTCGGCGATGTCCGCGTTCGTCACCGAACCGAACAAACGGCCGTCGACGCCCGCCTTCTGCGAGATCTGAACGGTTGCGCCGTTCAGCTTTTCGCCCTGAGCCGTAGCGATTGCCAGCTTTTCAGCCGCAACCTTTTCCAGTTCCGCACGGCGCACTTCGAATTCCGCGATCGCGTCCTTCGTTGCACGGCGAGCTTTCTTGCCCGGGATCAGGAAGTTACGTGCGTAACCGTCCTTGACCTTCACGATGTCGCCGAGGTTGCCCAGGTTGACGACTTTTTCCAAAAGAATGATTTGCATTTGGCTTTTCCTTATTGCGTCGTCTGATTAGGCCTTGTGCAGGTCGGTGTACGGCAGGAGCGCGAGAAAACGGGCGCGCTTGATAGCGGTGTCGAGCTGACGTTGGTAGTGAGCCTTCGTTCCAGTCAGACGAGCCGGCGTGATCTTGCCGTTCTCACCAACGAAGTCCTTCAGCGTGTCCGTGTCCTTGTAGTCGATGTAATCGACATTGGCCGCGGTGAAACGGCAGAACTTCTTGCGCTTGAAGAGCGGGTTTTGTTGCTGACGACGTTTGTCGAATTTCTTACCAGTCGGGCGGGGCATGTTCAGTCCTTTCCAATATCCTGCAATTCTGTGATGTGAAACACCAGGGTTCGCGCGTTGCGGTTTTTCTTCGCCATGAAGCCTGTAAAGAGCGTTTCGACGCCCATCGCAAGGCTTTCCAGCTTGCCGCTCGCAGCTCCGGCCGCTACCGCAGGAAGTGTCAGCTCGATCTGGCGGGGAATGCCCGCTTCGACAACTTCCGTACAGTGATGCAACGTGCAGCTTGCTATGGGGACGCCGGCGGGGGTGTACCGCACCGGTTCGCGTTCCACGACGCTTGCTGTCAGTTGCAGCCGGTTCACTTAAATCCTGGTGGCTTGACGCCTATGTTTAGGTATAGGCGACTAATTAAGCCTGCGCTTCAGTCGACGGCTGGCTGGCCGCCTTCTTGGCTTCTTCGCGGTGCACTTCCTTCATCATCGGCGACGGGCCGGTTTCGGCCTTCTTCATCTTGACGATCAGGTGACGCAGCACTGCGTCATTGAACTTGAATGCGTGCTCCAGCTCTTCCAGGGTTTCCTGGCTGCATTCGATGTTCATGCACACGTAGTGAGCCTTCGCGAGTTTCTCGATCATGTAAGCCAGCTGACGGCGGCCCCAGTCTTCGATGCGGTGGATCGAACCACCGTGCGACGTGATCGTGGTTTTGTACCGTTCGATCATGGCGGGCACTTGCTCGCTCTGATCCGGATGCACGATAAATACGATTTCGTAATGACGCATTGTTACTCCTTGAGGATATAAAGCCACCCGGGCGTCGGACCGGTGCGGCAAGAGAGAAGCCAACGATTATAGCCGGATCTGGATGCGCGTACAACTAAATCGGGCTTTTCGCGCTTTAGTTCCGCTGTGTTTTCAATCGCTTAGGCATCAACAAGGCATCAACAAGGCATCGGCAAGGCATCGGCAACAGGCTTTTAGCCAACCGGTACGGTCTAGTGTCAGCGGCTCCAGTAATCCGGCTGCGCATAGATTTTCTTCAAATAATCAATGAAGTAGCGCACTTTCGCCGGAATGTAGCGCTGTTGCGGATACACCGCGAGGATGTCGTAGTCAGGCAGCGCAAATTCGTCCAGCACGGTTTCCAGTTCGCCCGCAGCCAGTTGCCGCTGGATTTCCCATGTCGAGCGCCAGCCGAGTCCGTGGCCTTCGGATACCCATCGATGGAGCAATTCGCCGTCGTTGCAATCCAGGTTGCCGGACACGCGCACGGTCGCCAGCTTGCCGTTTCGACGGAAATACCAGCCGCGGTTCTGGCCGCCCTGCAGGTTGAATGCAAGGCAGTTGTGGCGCGGAAGGTCATCGAGCGTTTTCGGCTTGCCGTGCTTCTTGAAGTACGCGGGCGTGCCGCAGACCACGCGATGATTCTCGGCGATCTTCACGGCCACGAAATTCTGGTCCACCGCGCCGCCGATTCTTATCGATAAGTCGTAGCCCTCGCGGATCAGGTCCGCCACGCGGTCGTTCAGGTTGAACGACATCTGCAGCGCGGGTTTGTCGGCGAGAAAACCGGGGGCATGCGGCGCCACGTGCATTCGCCCGAAAGCTGCGGGCGCCGAGACGATCAGATGACCATCGACGGTGCGCTGGCCATCGGCGAGCTCGTTTTCCGCCTGGTTCCAGTCGGCGAGCAGCCCGCGGCAGCGTTCCAGGAATGCCGCACCCTCCTCGCTCACCACCAGACGGCGCGTCGAGCGGTACATCAGTTTGACGCCCAGACGTTTTTCCAGCGCATCGATACGCCGCCCGAGAATCACCGGCGACACGCCCTCCTCCAGCGCGGCCGCGGCAAGACTGCCGGCCTCGGCGACTTTCACGAACGTCTCTATTTGCCTGAAGCGATCCATTTTGTTTGTCTCCGTATTTGTTCGTTCGATACTTTTTGTATCGGATCAAACGACTCTGGCTGATCTTATCAACACTCCGGCACACGCATAAAGTCCATCAAACGACGTTCTGCAATGGCGGGACGCAACGAAACACACAGTGGATGGAGACAGTCATGACCAAAATGCGAGCTGTAGATGCAGCCGTTCTCGTGCTGGAAAAAGAAGGGATCGAAATGGCGTTCGGCGTGCCGGGCGCGGCCATCAATCCGTTCTACTCGGCGTTGCAGCGGGCCGGCAGTATCGGCCATGTGCTGGCGCGGCACGTGGAAGGCGCGTCGCACATGGCTGAAGGTTATACGCGGGCGTCGCCGGGAAATATTGGCGTGTGTATCGGAACGTCGGGACCCGCCGGGACCGACATGATCACGGGTCTCTATTCCGCCCAGGCCGATTCGATTCCGATCCTCGCCATCACGGGCCAGGCACCGCGCTCGCGTCTCTACAAGGAAGATTTCCAGGCCGTCGATATCGAGTCGATCGCGAAGCCGGTGACCAAGTGGGCGGTCACGGTGCGCGAACCGGCGCTTGTGCCGCGCGTGTTCCAGCAGGCGTTTCACCTGATGCGTTCGGGCCGTCCGGGTCCGGTGCTGGTCGATTTGCCGATTGACGTGCAGCTCGCCGAAATCGAATTCGATATCGATACCTACGAACCCCTGCCCGTCTACAAGCCGAAAGCCACCCGCGCCCAGGTCGAAAAAGCACTGACGATGCTGACCACGTCCGAGCGGCCGTTGATCGTGTCCGGCGGCGGCGTGTTGAATGCGGCTGCTGAAGATCTGCTCGTGGAGTTCGCCGAGCTGATCAACGTGCCGGTGATCCCGACGCTGATGAGCTGGGGCGCAATCGCCGACGACCATCCGCTGATGGCCGGCATGTGCGGCTTGCAGACCGCGCACCGGTACGGCAACGCCAACATGCTTGCGTCGGACTTCGTTCTCGGCATCGGCAATCGCTGGGCGAACCGTCATACGGGCAGCGTCGAGGTCTATACGAAGGGCCGTACGTTCGTGCACGTGGATATCGAGCCGACGCAGATCGGCCGCGTGTTCGGACCGGATCTCGGGATTGTCTCCGACGCCAAATTCGCGCTCGAACTTTTCGTGGAAGTGGCGCGCGAATGGAAGGCAGCGGGCAAGCTGAAGGATCGCGGAACGTGGGTGGGCGAATGCCAGGAACGCAAGCGCACGATGCATCGCAAGACGCACTTCGACAACGTGCCGATGAAGCCGCAGCGCGTCTACGAAGAGATGAACAAGGTCTTCGGACGCGACACCTGCTACATCTCGACGATCGGTCTCTCGCAGATCGCCGGCGCGCAGTTCCTGCACGTGTACAAGGCGCGCAACTGGATCAATTGCGGCCAGGCCGGCCCGCTCGGCTGGACGATTCCGGCAGCGCTCGGTGTGCGTGCAGCGGACCCGCAACGGCCGATCGTGGCGCTCTCCGGCGACTACGACTTCCAGTTCATGATCGAAGAGCTGGCTGTGGGTGCGCAGTTCCGCTTGCCTTACATTCACGTGGTCGTGAACAACTCGTACCTCGGTTTGATCCGCCAGGCGCAACGCGGCTTCGATATGGACTACTGCGTGCAGCTCGCGTTCGAGAACATCAACGCGCCTGATCTGAACGGGTATGGCGTGGATCACGTGGCGGTGGCCGAAGGTCTGGGTTGCAAGGCGATGCGCGTCTTCAAACCGGAAGATCTCGCCCCGGCGCTGCGCAAGGCCGAAGGGATGCTCGCGGAGTTCGGCGTGCCGGTCATCGTGGAAGTGATTCTGGAGCGCGTGACGAACATTGCGATGGGCACGGAAATCGATGCCATCAACGAGTTCGAGCCGCTCGCCGAAACCGAGCAGGACGCGCCGACGGCCATTGCGTCGACATCGAACGCCTGAGTACCAGTCAGAACGTAGCCTGAATGCAGCCTGAGAGAGTAGAAACCATGCCGAAATTTGCCGCAAACCTGACGATGCTGTTCAACGAAGTGCCCTTCCTCGACCGCTTTGCAGCGGCAGCGGAAGCGGGTTTCGAGGCGGTGGAGTTCCTGTTTCCGTATCCGTACTCCATCGCGGATTTGCGCCAGCGTCTTGACGACAACAACCTTCAGATCGTGCTGCATAACCTCCCGGCCGGCAATTGGGAAGGCGGCGAGCGTGGCATCGCGTGTCTGCCGGACCGCAAGGAAGAGTTTCGCGAAGGCGTGTCGAAGGCGATCGAATACGCGAAGGCGTTGAACGTGCCGCAACTCAATTGCCTGGTCGGTATTCCGCCTGCTTCGGTGAGCCGTGAGGACGCACGGGCGACCATCGTTGAGAATTTGAAGTTCGCCGCCGCCGCGTTGAAGAAGGAAGGCATCAGGCTGCTGGTCGAGCCGTGCAATCACTTCGATATCCCCGGCTTCGCGCTGAACAAATCGCAGGAAGGGCTGGATGTGATCCGCGATGTCGGCTCGGACAACCTGTTCCTGCAGTACGACATCTATCACATGCAGCGCATGGAAGGCGAACTTGCGGCGACGATCAAACGCAACCTGCCACTGATCGCGCACGTTCAACTCGCCGACAACCCCGGCCGCAACGAACCGGGCACGGGCGAGATCAACTATCCGTTCCTGTTCTCGCTGCTCGATTCGGTCGGCTATCAAGGCTGGATCGGTTGCGAATACAAACCGCGTGCGACGACCGAAGCCGGCCTTGGATGGCTGAGCGAGCTTGCAGGCCGGAAGAACGCGCGCGCGGTGGCTTGAAGCCACGACCCGACAACTGGAGGAGACACACGTAATGGCAACAATCGGTTTTATCGGACTTGGCATCATGGGCGCCCACATGGCGCGCAACCTGAAAAAAGCGGGCCACACGCTGGTCCTGAACGGCGCGTATCCGGTGCCTGAGGATCTGCGCTCGCTCGGCACGGTCGTCGGCAGCTCGACGGAAGTGACGCGCGGCAGCGAAATCATCGTCCTGATGGTGCCGGACACGCCCGACGTCGCCAACGTCCTGTTCGCCGACGACGGCGTGGCGAAGGGTCTCGAGAAAGGCCAGCTCGTGATCGACATGAGCTCCATCTCGCCCATCGAAACGCAGGCATTCGCCAAGAAGATCAACGCATTGGGTTGCGATTACCTCGATGCACCCGTCTCCGGCGGCGAAGTCGGCGCGCGTGAAGCGACGCTCACCATCATGGTCGGCGGCCCGGAAACTGCGTTCGAACGCGCGAAGCCGCTCTTCGAAGCGATGGGCAAGAACATCACGCTCATCGGCGATAACGGCGCGGGGCAAACCTGCAAGGTGGCCAACCAGATCATCGTGGCACTCAACATTGAAGCCGTGGGTGAAGCGCTGCTGTTTGCATCGAAGTCCGGCGCCGATCCCGAGCGCGTACGCAAGGCATTGATGGGCGGCTTCGCGGCATCGCGGATCCTGGAAGTTCACGGCGAGCGCATGACCAAGCGCACGTTCAACCCGGGCTTCCGGATCGAACTGCATCAAAAGGACCTGAATCTGGCATTGGAAAGCGCCAAGAAGCTTGGACTCGCGTTGCCGCATACGGCGAGCGCGCAGCAACTGTTCAGCGTCTGCGTGGCGAACGGCGGGCGCGAGTGGGATCACTCGGGCATGATCCGGGCGCTGGAACTGATGTCGAATCATCAGGTTACCGAAGGAAACTGAATTGCTGAAAACCGGCTGATCTCCGGTGGGTTGCAAGAAGTGTAATAACGTTGGGTCCGTCTAGCGGCGCCCGGCGATGACGTGGAAGCCTTGGTCGGTCAGACGTCATTGCCGGGTGTCCGCCTGCCGGATCTTTTTTTGTTTTTGATTCAAGCTTTGCTTCAAGTTTTTGTTTCACTTCGTGCCCGTCCACACAGTATTACAACTCCTCCCGTGAACACCGCGAACTAAGCCCGATGCCGTGCGACTAAGAGGCTCGGCTTTATCCGGCCGTCTCATTGGCTTAATACAGGAGTTGCAACATGGGCATGTTCAGTTTCATCAAGGAAGCAGGCGAGAAGTTGTTCGGCGCCGTATCGACAACCGCATCGGCTGCGCCGGCAGCGCCGGATGTAGCGGCGTTGAACAAGACTGCGGGAGACGCGATCGCTGCGTACATCCGCAATCAGGGCCTCACGGCCGACAACCTGCAAGTCACGTTCGACGGCGCATCGCATACGGTCACAGTTAGCGGCCAGGCCGCCGATCAGGCGACCAAGGAGAAGATTCTCGTCGCGGCAGGCAACGTGCAGCATGTCGACAAGGTCGACGATCACATCACCGTTCTGAATCCCACGCCCGTTTCACAATTTCACACTGTGGCCGCGGGCGACAATCTCTGGAAGATCGCGACCAAGTACTACGGCAACGGCGCGAAGAACGACGTGATTTTCGAGGCCAACAAGCCGATGCTCAGCAGCCCGGACAAGATTTATCCGGGACAGGTCTTGCGGATTCCGCCGCTGGCTTGAGTAGGTTGAGTCGGTTGAAGAATTGAAGAACGCGAACCCTGGTTCGCGTTTTTTATTGCCTGAATCAACGCGGCAAGGCAGGATCGGCCTATCAATGACATCCTTTTTCCGGAGTGCGCATGAACGGTCCCGATCCGAAGAACAAACATCCCATGGAAGGCTTTCCGCAAGTCTGTTTTATCAAGAACACTGTCAAGAATCCGAATATCGTGGTCGGTGACTACACGTATTACGACGATCCCGAAGACGCCGAGCACTTCGAACGCAACGTGCTTTACCACTTTCCGTTTATTGGCGACAAGCTGATCATCGGGAAATTTTGTGCTATCGCCAAAGGCGCCCAGTTCATCATGAACGGCGCCAATCACAAACTCTCCGGAATCTCGACGTATCCGTTTCAGATCTTCGGCAATGGCTGGGAAAAGGTCATGCCATCGCTTTCCGACTTGCCGTATAAGGGCGATACGGTAATAGGCAACGACGTCTGGATTGGCTACGACGCGCTGATCATGCCGGGCGTCAGGATCGGGGACGGCGCGATTGTGTCGTCGAGATCGGTGGTGACCGGCGATGTCGCGCCCTATACGATCGTAGGCGGCAATCCGGCGAAAACCATCAAGGCCCGCTTCGCGCCCGAAGCCGTTGCCCGGCTGCAGGCCATCGCCTGGTGGGACTGGCCTGTCGAAACCATCACCCGACATCTGGAACAGATCGTGTCGGGCGATATCGAGCGATTGAGCGAGTGTGCGAATCAGTAGGTATCGAAGACGTTTTGCAGGTCTCTCGATGCAACACCCGCGGCCAGCGCCAGCATCAACAGCACGCGGGCCTTGTACGGGTTCAGGCTTCCCGCCGTGATCGAGCCGAGCGCGTCGTCCGGCGCCGCGCCGTTGCGCATCACGTGACCCGAACCGACACGCGATGACCGCACGACCACTACGCCGTGCTTCGTGGCATCGGCGACGGCTTGCTGCATGGTTGAGTGGATCGAGCCGTTTCCCGTACCGGCAATTACCAGCCCTTTCGCGCCGGCGGCGACCAGGGCGTCGATAGCCACTCGCGATGCCCCCGCATAGCTCGCCACGATCTCGACCGCCGGCAATTCAGCCGCGATCTCGAACGGCGTCTGCAGCGTGTGGGGTCTCACGACCGTGCGCTGATATTCGACCTGTCCGTCCTGAACCCAGCCGAGCGCGCCGCCCTCAGGCGATCGGAAGGCATCGACGGCGTAGGTGCTGGTCTTGGTGACATCGCGCCCGCTGTGGATCTGATTGTTGAACGCGACCAGCACGCCCTGCTTCCACGATGCCTTGCTCGCCGCCACAGTGACCGCGTTGAGCAAATTGAGCGGGCCATCGGCGGATAAGGCAGTCGATGGCCGCATGGCCGCCGTCAGCACAACCGGCTTGTCGCTCTTGACGGTGAGATGCAGCAGATACGCGGTTTCTTCGAGCGTATCCGTGCCATGAGTGATGACGACGCCATCGATGTCATCCTGCGCGAGCAAGACATTCACGCGTGCGCATAAATTGGCCCAGAGCGCCGGCGTCATGTCCTTGCTGTCGATACTCGCGACTTGCTCCGAGTGAATCCGCGCAACCTGCGACAAGGACGGCACGGCGTGGAGCAGTTTGTCGACGCCGACAACGCCGGCCTTGTAACCCGAGGTTTTCGCGACATCGCTCGCCTCGCCCGCGATGGTGCCACCGGTGGCGAGGACGGCAATCTGCGGCAATGAAGTGTGTAAGGAGTTCATGCCGCAATTGTAGCGGAGCGTGTCTGAAGCGAGTTTTACGCCGCCTCGCGCAACTGCGCCGCGATTTGCGCTTCATCCAGTTGCGGCGCGAACATCTCGATCAGCTTGTACGCGTAAGCGCGAAGGAAGGCGCCCTTGCGCAAGCCCACGCGCGTGGTGCTCGCCTCGAACAGATGTTGGGTATCGAGCGCGACGAGTTCGGTGTCGCGTTTTTCATCGAAGGCCATTGCAGCCACAATGCCGATACCCATGCCCAGCTCCACATAGGTCTTGATCACGTCGGCATCGATGGCGGTCAGCACCACGTCCGGCATTGCGCCCACTTTCGCGAACGCCTGGTCGACGTGCGAACGGCCGGTGAAATCGTTATCGTAGGTGACGATCGGGTATTCGGCGATTTCGTCGAGCGTGAGGTTCTCGCGTCCGACCAGCGGATGGCCCTTCGGCACGACTACCGTGTGATGCCACGAATAGCATGGGAAGGTAATGATGTCCGGATACCGGTCGAGCGCTTCTGTCGAAATACCGATGTCCGCCTCGCCATTGATGATCATCTGCGCGATCTGCTGCGGGCTGCCCTGGCGCAGCGCGAGGTGGACTTTCGGGAACACCTCGGTGAACCGGCGAATGACTTTCGGCAATGCATAACGCGCCTGCGTGTGAGTCGTCGCGACCACCAGATGGCCGTTGTCCTGGTCGGCGAACTGGCGCGCAACGCGGCGCAGGTTTTCGGCATCGAGCAGCATGCGTTCGATCACCTGATGCACTTCCTTGCCCGGCTCGGTCAGGCCCGTCAGACGCTTGCCGCGACGAATGAAAATGTCGACGCCGAGTTCATCCTCGAGGTCCTTGATCTGCTTCGATACACCCGATTGCGACGTATAAAGCACGTTCGCGACCTCGGTCAGATTCATGTTCTGGCGCACGGCCTCGCGGACGAAACGCAGTTGCTGGAAGTTCATGTCAGCCTCTCTTCTTGGGTAGTCTCAATGTGCCGGGAACACGCGCAGCACGCGCGGGACGGCGGTCACGCCATCGCCTATGTTCAGGTTCAAAGCGCGCCACGTCTCGCGATCCAGTTCGGCTTCGAGCACGTTGCCTTCCGCGCCTTCCAGGTCCACGCGCACCGAACCGCCGAGCGTCACGACGCGGCGCACGTCGACCACGATCCCGTCGCGATGACCCGAAGCCGTCGGGAACAGCGTGAGATCGTGCGGCCGGACGTAGGCGACCGCCGGACCCGCGAAGCTGGCTTCGGTCGCGATCGGTTTGGCGGCGCCTTGCGCCACGAAACCTTGTGCATCGACGGTCCCTTTCAGGCGGTTTGCCGCGCCCAGGAACTCGTAGACGAACGACGTCTGCGGATGATCGTAGACGTCTTGCGGGCTGCCCACTTGCTCCACATGTCCGCGATTGAGCACCACGATCCGGTCCGCGACCTCCAACGCTTCTTCCTGGTCGTGCGTGACGAAAATGGTCGAGATATGCAGGTCGTCATGCAGACGGCGCAACCAGCTACGCAGCTCCTTCCGGACCTTGGCATCCAGCGCGCCGAAGGGTTCGTCGAGCAGCAGCACTTTCGGCTCTACAGCCAATGCACGCGCCAGCGCAATGCGCTGCCGCTGACCACCCGACAACTCCGATGGAAACCGTTGCGCAAGCCAATCGAGCTGGACAAGCTTCAGCAGCTCATGCACTTTCTCGCGGATCACGGCTTCCGGCGGCCGTTCCTTGCGCGGTTTCACGCGCAGCCCGAACGCGACGTTCTCGAACACGGTCATATGGCGGAACAGCGCGTAATGCTGGAACACGAAACCGACCTGACGTTCGCGCGCGCCGACTTCCGCGACGTCTTCGCCGTTCAGCACGACCGAACCCGCATCCGCGTATTCGAGTCCCGCGATTACGCGCAACAACGTGGTCTTGCCGCAGCCCGACGGTCCAAGCAACGCGACCAGCTCGCCCGCGGGGAAGTCCAGCGAGACGTTATCCAGCGCGACGAAATCGCCAAAGCGCTTTTGCAAATTGCGAACGATGATGCTCATGGTGATCTTCGCCTTCTAGTTCTGGAGTGACGCGGCCGCGGGCTTGTGTACATCGATATCGGCAGGCCGGGCTTGCGCGGCTTTTATCGATTTCTCCATGCGGTTTTCGGCGAGCAGTTTCAGCCCGAGCGTGACGAGCGCCAGCAGCGCCAGCAACGAGGCCACGGCGAACGCCGCCGAGAAGTTGTATTCGTTGTAGAGAATTTCGACGTGCAGCGGCATGGTGTCGGTCTGGCCGCGAATATGGCCCGAGACCACGGACACGGCGCCGAACTCGCCCATCGCCCGCGCGTTACAGAGGATCACGCCGTACAGGAGACCCCACTTCACATTGGGCAGCGTCACGCGCCGGAAGATTTGCCAGCCCGACGCGCCAAGCACGTGCGCCGCTTCTTCTTCGTCGTTGCCTTGGGCCTGCATCAGCGGGATCAGCTCACGGGCGACAAACGGGAACGTGACGAAGATCGTTGCTAGGACGATGCCCGGCACGGCAAAGATGATCTGCACGTTATGGTCGATGAGCCATGGTCCGAACCAGCCTTGCGCGCCGAACATCAGCACGTAGATGAGGCCCGAGACGACCGGCGAGACCGAAAACGGCAAGTCGATCAGCGTGGTGAGAAATGCCTTGCCACGAAACTCGAACTTGGCGATCGCCCACGAAGCGCAGAGTCCAAACACAACGTTCAGCGGCACGGCAATGGCCGCCGTGATCAACGTGAGCTTGATGGCGGACCACGCATCGGGGTCCTTCAACGAATCGAAGTAATACGCCACGCCCTTCGCAAAGGCCTGCGCAAACACGGCAGCAAGCGGCACGACGAGAAACAGCGCGAGAAAGATCAGCGCGATCGTCGTCAGGATCCAGCGCACGGCGCGCGATTCGGTAACGGGATCGAGCTTGTGTTCGATGGCACGCAGCGCCCCGAGATCCGCCGCTTTCTGGTCGACGCCGCTCATGCTTTGGCTCCATCGACATGCAGTGAACCGGCCAGCGCCGGCGCGGGACCCGCTCCGCCGCGGCTGGTGCGCCGCTGGAGGAACCATTGCAGCGTGTTGATCAGGAGCAGCATCAAGAAGGACACGCACAGCATCACGACCGCAATCGCGGTCGCCCCGGCATAGTCGTACTGTTCGAGCTTCGTGATGATCAGCAACGACGTGATTTCGGATTTCATCGGCACATTACCCGCGATGAAAATCACCGACCCGTACTCGCCCAGCGCACGCGCGAAGGCAAGCGCGAAGCCGGTCAGAAGCGCGGGGAACAGCGACGGCAGGACCACGCGGCGAAACGTCAGCCAGCGAGTCGCGCCAAGGCACGCGGCGGCTTCTTCCTGTTCGCGCTCGAAGTCTTCGAGCACCGGCTGCACGGTCCGCACCACGAACGGCAAGCCGATGAACGTCAGCGCCACCAGCACGCCCAGCGGCGTAAACGCCACTTTGAGCCCGAGCGGCGCGAGAAATTGTCCGATCCAGCCATTGGGCGCATACACGGCCGCGAGCGCAATGCCTGCTACGGAGGTAGGCAACGCAAACGGCAGATCGACTACAGCGTCCACGATCCGCTTGAATGGAAACGTATAGCGGACCAGCACCCAGGCGACCAGAAAGCCGAACACGGCGTTGATCAGCGCGCCGCCGAGCGCGGCCGAAAACGTCAGCCGATACGACGCCAGCACACGCGGCGACGTGACGGCTCGCACGAACGTTGCCCAGTCGAGGGTGGCCGTCTTGGCAAAGGTCGCGGCGAGCGGAATCAACACCACGAGGCTCAGATACGCCACCGTGACGCCGAGCGTCAGGCCGAAGCCCGGCAGCGCGCTGGGCTTGCGGAAAGTGAAAGTTGTCATGCGTCCATCATCCAGTACCGTTGCGTCGCGGGGAACGGCGCTTCGGGGTTCTGACCGTCTGTGCGGCCGTGGTGGTGTTGCTGGTTTTTTGTGGCTTCTTACGACTACAGCATCGCGAGCGGATCAACGCAGGCGATGCTGTGCTTCATGCTTTGAAACTCGCCGCTATTACTGCGGCTGATAGATCGAATCGAACACGCCGCCATCGGCGAAATGCGTCTTTTGCGCCTTGGTCCAGCCGCCAAACGAATCATCGATGGTGTACAGCTTGATCTTTGGGAACTGCTTGGTGAGCGCGGCCGGAACCGTTGCCGAACGCGGACGATAAAAATTGCGCGCCGCAATCTCCTGCCCTTCCTCGCTATACAAGTACTTGAGGTACGCCTCGGCCAGCTTGCGTGTGCCATGACGGTCAACGACCTTGTCGACGACTGCCACCGGCGGCTCAGCCAGAATGCTCACCGAAGGCACCACAATCTCGAATTTGTCCGCACCGAATTCCTTCAGCGACAGGAACGCCTCGTTTTCCCAGGCGATCAGCACGTCGCCCTGACCGCGTTGCACGAAGCTCGTGGTGGCGCCACGCGCGCCTGAATCGAGCACGCCGGCGTTCTTATAGAGCTTGGTCACGAAATCCTTGGCGGTCGTCGCATTGCCACCCGGCAAATGTTCGGCGTATGCCCATGCCGCGAGGTAGTTCCAGCGGGCGCCGCCGGAAGTCTTCGGATTCGGCGTCACAATCGATACACCCGGCTTCAGCAGATCCGGCCAGTCCTTGACCTGCTTGGGGTTGCCCTTACGAACGAGGAACACGATAGTCGATGTATAAGGCGACGCGTTGTCCGGCAAACGCTTCTGCCAGTCCTGCGCGACCAGACCCTTGGCCGACAATGCATCGATGTCATAAGCCAGCGCCAGCGTTACCACGTCAGCCTGCAAGCCATCCAGAACCGAGCGCGCCTGACCGCCCGACCCACCGTGCGACTGCTTGAACGTGACCGTCTCGCCGGTCTCGGCCTTCCATTTCTTGCCAAAAGCCTGGTTGAAGTCCTGATACAACTCGCGCGTCGGGTCGTACGACACGTTGAGAAACGACGTATCGGCGTGCGCTTGCGCGATCATCCCGATTCCCGACGCAGCCCCGATAACCGCCGTTGCAAGCAGTTTCCTGGCACGCACGCCCCACCCCGATCTACGACTCAACATTCCCCGTTCTCCGTCTTATGGTATTCGATGGGCTGAGTCTATCGACGGCCTTTCATTATTAAAAATAATTGTTCTTCATGTTTTTAGATCAAAAAGTGCTAATGAAGGCTGGCAGCGGCGTTGCGACCGGTAAACGGGTGTTGGAGCAGCCTGTTTTCTCGCTCTGTGTGGTCTGGACGACGCCGAACTTAAAGTAAAGCTTGAAAAGCGGCGAATACTGTATAAAACTACAGGCATCTGTTCATCCATACAGTGGGTGGCGGACCAGACAAGGGGCTAAAGCACGTGACCAAGACAAGCAAACTGACTGCGCGGCAGCAAGAGGTGTTCGAACTGATCCAGCGCGCAATCGAGCGCACGGGATTTCCGCCCACGCGCGCCGAGATCGCGGCGGAACTCGGTTTCAGTTCGGCCAATTCCGCCGAAGAGCATCTTCGTGCGCTGGCCCGTAAAGGCGTGATCGAGCTGGCGGCGGGTTCCTCACGCGGCATTCGGTTGCTGAACCAGCCAGGTCCTGATGACGGACCGCATCAATTCACATTGCCGCACGCGAGCATCATGCAATTGTCCCTGCCGCTGGTCGGGCGCGTGGCTGCAGGCAGCCCGATCCTTGCGCAGGAACATATCTCGCAGCACTTCGCTTGTGACCCGGCACTGTTCTCGAGCAAGCCCGACTACCTGTTGAAGGTTCGCGGGCTTTCCATGCGCGACGCCGGCATCTTCGACGGTGACCTGCTCGCAGTGCAGAAGAAGAACGAGGCAAAAGACGGCCAGATCGTCGTCGCGCGGCTCGGTGACGACGTGACGGTGAAACGCTGGAAGCGTCGCCCGGACGGCGTCGAACTGATCGCCGAGAATCCCGACTACGAAAACATCTTCGTGGCTTCGGGCAGCGACGAATTCGCACTTGAAGGTATCGCCGTCGGACTGATCCGATCCGGCGAATTGTGATGTGCTTCGAGCGCGGTCGACTTGATGCCCACGCTCTGATTCTCGTCTTTTGATTGCTGCTTTCTGATCCGCTCTGCGGCGGCGGGCGCTCCCGCTACCAGCCGCGCTGCGGTTGAATTTCCGGCCTTATAAAGCGTGACGGACATCGCATCCGCGATGAACCGGCGCGCACCCTATTGTTCACGGAGAAACATCATGGAACGATTTGCCCGCCTGTTTTCTGCCTCGTTTTTATCTGCTTCGTCGGCTGCGTCAGCTTCTTTCGCGCCCGCAGCACGGTCGCCGCTTTCATTCAGGCAATTCCGCGAGTTCGGCCGCTTTCGTCATCTGCGCGCGCTGATCTCCTGCAAGACCCGCAAGGACACAAACACGCCCGACATGTTCGACGAACCGCCTGTGCTGCCTTCGCGGCAACCTGCGTTTGCACGGGTGTCGCTCAGCGCGTCGGTTCATGCGCAAGCCGAGCGCCGTGCGCCGGTGCGGGTTTATCGCGGCGAATCGCGCGTGATCATGGTGGGCAACATTGAAGCGGTTTCGCGCATGATCGACCGTTATATCGACGAAGAACGCGCGGGCGTCGAAAGCGGTCTTCTTGCGTGACCTCCAGGTAATCCTCGTGATTGTTCGAGTTTGAGGGATAGATTTCGTGACGGCGCGGTCAATTGAGATTGGTTGTCAATTGGTCGTCGTCAATCACCTCGAACTCACGAAGGCACCCTGACGTATGTCTCGCATCAGCAAATCCGTTCTAACCGCACTGATCGTAATTGCGGCCGTCGCAGCGCTCGGACTACTTTATGCATCACCTTATATTGCGCTGGACCGCATGAAACGCGCCGCCGATGCGCGCGATGCCGAGACGGTGAACGCGTATGTGGATTTTCCGCTGCTGCGAGAGAGTCTGAAGGAACAAGTCGGGCAACTGCTTACCCGGAAGATCGATGTACGTAAAAGCGGCAATCCGCTGGCGTTGCTGGGCGCAATGATTGGCGCCGCGCTGATCGGTCCACTCGTGGATTCGTACGCAACGCCGGATGGCGTGGCGGCAATCCTGAACGGCATACCGCCGCGAGGCGATCCCGGCGAGAAACCGCCGGCTCCGCCCTCGCCCGATTCCGCCACACTTGGCACGGCACCCAGCGCACAGCAATCTCCGCCTGTCACGAGCGCGCCGGCGCAACCGGCGCCCAAGCAGCCGCCACAAACAACGGCGGGTTATAGAAGCTTCGACACGTTCACGGTGAACTACCGGCACGGCGCCGGTGACGCGCGCTATTCGGCCATTCTCAAACGATACGGCCTGTTCTCGTGGAAGCTGGTCGGCATCGAGTTGAACGGATGAACCGGGCTTCAGGTACCTTGACGCCCTGCATCCTCAGACACTCACTTCGGCCTTGACGGGGACTGCGGCGTGGGCGGCATCTTCCTGCTCGGCCGTCGATCCGGTCGGCGACACGGCCACCAGAATGCTGCACGAGACGCGGTCCATCAGCGGCGTGTTCCCCGCGCCCATCCACCACCGCGCCAGCCCGGTGCGGCAACGGTGTCCCACCACGACCAGATCCACCTGAAGACTTTGCGCAAGCCCGGCAATCTCATCGATAGGATGCCCGAACGCAAAATGACCCTCGGCATGTACACCACGCTCGGTCAGCCAATCCACGCCTTCGTGCAGGATGTCGCGGGCGGCGTCTTCAAAGCGCCCGCAGGCCATGTCGGTGAGGAGGCCCGCGCTTTGCGCGATGCTCGAACGCATATCGACAACGGCCAGCAGATGGGTTTCGGCTTTCAGCTCGAGCGCGAGATTTGCGCCGTCGCGTAACGCCTTGCGTCCTTCGCGGGAGCCGTCGTAGCACAGCAGGATTTTTCGGTAGCTTGCCATGGTGGTTCTCCGCGCTGCTCGTGGCAGCAAAGGGCATCGAAAAAAACAGTGTTCAACGTATTGCGCGTGTGGCCCCGTGCCATCGGGCAACATGACGCGAGTGGCGTTGCCGTCATCATGGTGCGTTGCCAAATCGCTTGCAACGATGGAAAACGCTAATGCATGTACGCCGCCGGAAAAACGTCAAGCGTGCGGCGTGCCAGCACCTGCGGTTCCTTGCTGGGCGGGCATTCCGGGCATTGAACGCCTCTTGCCGCAATCTTGGCGCAACCGTACTCAAGCGCGGATGCGCATTGGCAGTGCAGGCAATAGCGGCGACGCGCCGCGCTGGTGCAATCGATTAAACTAAGCAGCTTGTTTCCTGACCCCACGCCGAGTTCCTACGCATGGCAGATGCAGCAGTGTTATCCCTCGACACGCCCGCCGCGGACCACGCGCCGGCGACTCCGTCTATCGAATTCATCGATGTCCGGAAACACTACGGCGACAAGACCGTCGTCAATGGCTTGTCGTTCCACGTGCAGCCGGGAGAGTGTTTCGGACTGCTGGGGCCGAACGGCGCTGGCAAGACAACCACGCTCAAGATGCTGCTCGGACTGGCCGCACCGGACGCCGGCACCATCAATCTGGTCAGTGAACCCATTCCATCCCGCGCGCGCTTCGCACGGCGCCGCGTGGGTGTGGTTCCGCAATTCGACAATCTCGATCCCGATTTCACCGTTCGCGAAAACCTGCTGATCTTCGGCCGCTATTTCGGCATGAGCGGGCGCGAGATTGAAGCCGTGGTTCCGTCGCTGCTGGAATTTGCGCGGCTGGAAAGCAAGGCGAATGCGCGCGTCGGCGAGTTGTCGGGCGGCATGAAGCGGCGATTGACGCTTGCCCGCGCGCTCGTGAACGATCCCGACGTTCTGGTCATGGACGAACCGACCACAGGCCTCGATCCCCAGGCGCGTCACCTGATCTGGGAGCGTCTGCGCTCGCTGCTCTCGCGCGGCAAGACAATTCTGCTCACAACGCACTTCATGGAGGAAGCCGAACGGCTTTGCGACCGGCTGTGCGTGATCGAGGAAGGACGCAAGGTGGCGGAAGGCAAACCCGATGAGCTGATCGAACGGGTGATTGGTTGCGACGTCATCGAAATCTACGGGCCTGATCCGCAAGCACTGCGGGACGAGCTCACGCCGTTTGTCGGGCGGATGGAAATAAGCGGCGAAACGCTGTTTTGCTACGTCGATGACCCCGCCCCCGTGCATCAGCGAGTAAAGGGGCGGCCGGGCGTGCGTTACCTGCACCGCCCGGCGAATCTCGAAGATGTGTTTTTGCGCCTGACCGGGCGCGAGATGGTGGACTGATCAATGGCGAGCGAACCGCAAACAAGCGCCGCAAGCGCGCCCCGGCCTGTCGAACAGAAGCGCGCGGACGAGCCGTTCCTGTCGTCCATGCCGGCGAACGCATCGAACTGGATTTCGGTCTGGCGGCGAAACTATCTCGTCTGGAAGAAACTCGCGATTGCGTCGATGTTCGGTAATCTCGCCGATCCCATGATCTATTTATTCGGCCTGGGTCTCGGGCTCGGACTGATGGTCGGTCATGTGGACGGTGTTTCGTACATCGCGTTCCTGGCGGCGGGCACGGTTGCGTCAAGCGTAATGATGTCGGCGAGCTTCGAGGCCATGTATTCCGGCTTTTCGCGTATGCACGTCCAGCGCACGTGGGAAGCGATCATGCATACACCTTTGACGCTCGGCGATATCGTGCTGGCCGAGATCATATGGGCGGCGAGCAAGTCGGTGCTCTCGGGTGTGGCGATCATGCTGGTCGCCGGTGTGCTCGGGTACGCGAGTTTTCCATCGATGCTTTACGCGCTGCCCGTCATCGTCCTGACCGGTCTGGCGTTTTCCAGCACGGCGATGATCGTGACCGCGCTCGCGCCGAGCTATGACTTTTTCATGTTCTACCAGACCCTCGCGCTCACGCCCATGTTGTTGCTCTCGGGCGTGTTTTTCCCGCTGACGCAATTGCCGGCGCTCGCCCAGCATGTCTCGTTGTTGTTGCCGTTATCGCACGCGGTCGCGTTGATCCGTCCCGCGATGCTGGATCGTCCGCCGGAGCATGTCGTTCTGCACGTTGCAGTGCTTCTGGCTTATGCAATCGTCCCGTTTTTCCTCTGCGCGATTCTGTTCCGCCGGCGCATGATGCGCTGATAAAAAAAGCCGCTCAGCCTGGCGCTCGAGCGGCTTTCCAACTGCCAGTCACACGCTCACTTCAAACCCGGCGTGAACTCCTTGTGACCGCCGAACCCAAAGCGCATTGCCGACAACATCCTGTCGGCGAACGAATTGCCGTCGCGAGAACGGAAACGCGAGTAAAGCGCCGCTGACAACACCTGCGCCGGCACTGCTTCCTCGATCGCCGCCTCGATGGTCCAGCGGCCTTCACCGCTATCGGCAACTTCAGCCGAGTATTTGTCGAGCGTTCCGTTGCCCGCCAGCGCGCCCGCCGTCAGATCGAGCAGCCATGACGACACCACGCTGCCGCGCCGCCAGACTTCGGCGACATCGGCGAGATCGAGATCATAGCGCTGCGCCTCGGGCAAATCAGTCGATGACTTGTGCTTCAGGATATCGAACCCTTCCGCATACGCCTGCATCAAGCCGTATTCGATACCGTTATGCACCATCTTCACGAAGTGCCCCGAACCGACCGGCCCGACATGCATATAGCCATTTTCGACGCGTGCATCGCGACCTTCGCGATTGGGCGTCTCAGGAATGTCGCCGCGTCCCGGAGCCAGCACGGAGAAGATGGGATCGAGCCGCTGCACCACATCCTGCTCGCCGCCGATCATCATGCAATAGCCGCGTTCCAAGCCCCAGACGCCGCCGGACGTACCGACATCGACGAAATGAATGCCCTTCTGCTTGAGCTTCGCCGCGTGGATGATGTCGTCCTTGTAGAAGCTGTTGCCGCCGTCGATGATCGTGTCACCCGCTTCCAGGATCTCGTAGAGATCGTTCATGGAATCTTCGGTGATCTTGCCCGCCGGCAACATCAGCCAGACGGTTCGCGGCGCTTCGAGCTTCTTCACCAGGTCGCCGAGGTCGCTTGATCCTGTCGCGCCGTCGGCAACCACGGCTTGAGTCGCGTCCGGGTTGTGGTCGTACACCACGCACGTTTGCTTGCCGCGCATGAGACGGCGTGCGATGTTTGCGCCCATCCTGCCGAGTCCAACGATTCCTATCTGCATGACGGCTTACTCCTTATGGCTGGTTTTGACGCGTTCGATCTGCTTCTTGGCTTCGCCGTAGACGTGCTCCGGCGTGAAGCCGAACTTTTTCTTCAAGTCGGCAAGCGGCGCTGATGCTCCGAATGTATGCATGACGATCTCGGAGCCGAGACGGCCGACATAACGATCCCAGCCGAGCGAACCGGCCTGTTCCACGCACACCCGGGCATCGACGTCCGGCGGCAGGACGGAATCCTTGTAGTCGCTGTCCTGTTTCTCGAATACATCCCATGACGGCATGGAGACAACGCGCGCGGCGATTCCTTCCGCCTTGAGCTTTTCATATGTCTCGATACACACGCCCACTTCCGTGCCCGTCCCCATCAGGATGACTTCGGGCTTCTTGCCGTTTTCGGCATCGGCGAGAATGTAGGCGCCCTTGTGCACGCCCTTCGCCGATGCGTATTTCGTACGGTCGAACGTCGGCATGGGCTGACGCGATACCACGATACAAGCCGGCGTCTGCGGTTGGTTCAACGCAAAGCGCCACGCTTCGCCGACTTCGTTGGCATCGCCCGGACGGAAGGTGCTCAATCCCGGCACGCCACGCAACGAAGCCAGCTGTTCGATCGGCTGGTGCGTCGGACCATCCTCGCCCACGCCAATGGAATCGTGCGTGAACACGTAGACCACCGGCACTTCCATGATCGCGGACAGGCGGACAGGCGGCTTCATGTAGTCGCTGAAAATCAGGAAGGTCGAACCATAAGGCCGCAAGTTCGATAACGCAAGGCCATTGCAGATCGCGCCCATCACGTGTTCGCGAATGCCGAAGTGCAGGTTCCGGCCGGCGTAGTTGTCATACTCGAAACTGCCCGCGCCTTCGAACTTCAGATCGGTCTTGGTCGATGGCGACAAGTCCGCCGAACCGCCGATCATCCACGGAATCCGCTTGGCGATGGCGTTCAGGACCTTGCCCGACGACTCGCGCGATGCCACGCCCTTGGCGTCGGCATCGAACACCGGAATATCGGCGTCCCAGCCTTCCGGCAGCTCGTGCTCCTCGATCTGCGTAAACTCCTTCGCGAGGTCGGGATATTTCTTCGAGTAATCATCGAAGCTTTTTTGCCACGCTTCACGTGCAGCTTTGCCGCGTGCACCGATGCCTTCGTCGAAATGCTTGTACACGCCGTCCGGCACGAGAAAGCTCGAATCCTCCGGCCAGCCGTAGAACTTCTTCGCGAGCTTGATTTCTTCGACACCCAGCGGCTCACCATGCGCCGCCGATGTGTCCTGCTTGTGCGGTGCGCCCCAGCCAATAATGCTCTTCACCACGATCAGCGTCGGCTTGTCAGTGCTCGCCTTCGCCTGGTTCAGCGCTGCTTCGAGCGCGCCGGCATCGTTGGCGTCGTCCACATGCAGCGTGTTCCAGTGATAGCCCTTGAAACGCGTTTCCACGTCATCGCTATACGCCAAGTCCGTATGCCCTTCAATGGTCACGCGGTTGCTGTCGTAGATCCAGATCAGGTTGGACAACTTCAGGTGCCCGGCCATGGATGCAGCTTCGTGCGAGATGCCTTCCATCATGTCGCCGTCGCCACACAGCGTGTACACGCGATAGTCGAAGATCTTCGCGTCCGGCTTGTTGAAATGCGCCTCGTACCAGCGTGCGGCCATTGCCATGCCAACGCTGTTTCCCAGACCTTGCCCGAGCGGACCGGTGGTGGTCTCGACGCCCGTGGTCATGCGGTATTCCGGGTGGCCCGGCGTCTTGCTGTCCAGTTGCCGGAAATGCTCGATGTCATCCAGCGATACGGCGGGGTCGCCGGTCGCCTTGCCAGCATGATCGACTGCCTTGACACCCGTCAGATGCAGCAGCGAATAAAGCAGCATGGAAGCATGACCGACCGACAAGACAAAGCGGTCGCGATTGGGCCACAGCGGCTCGGTCGGGTCGTAGCGAAGGTGGTTTTGCCACAGGTGAAAACCAACGGGCGCAAGCGCCATAGGCGTTCCGGGGTGCCCCGAATTGGCCTTTTGCACGGCATCCATGGACAGCGTGCGGATGGTATTGATGGCGAGTGTGTCTAGATCCGACGAGTTCGAGGGGGTTTGCGGCATGAGCGACGACTCCTTTTGCGTAGGGCGCGCTGAGGCACGAGAGGCGCCACAGCGGGCAACCGGGTCCTTCGAGCAAGTGTAGTGCCATGGGAACTGGCGCGTCACCAAAGAACAACGAAGCGCGCGCCGCCAAAGGCCCGGCGCGGCTTATGACAGACGGTTACGATACTGTTTGAGACGACAACTGTACGCTTGAAACCTTGCAAAAACGAACGCAAACGGTAATTTTTCGTGGCCGTTCGATGACCGCTACCCGTCAGGATAACGGCCATGCATGACACTTTTCGGTGAACCTATCAAGGCGCGGGGTTAGGCTGAAGCTCGTGAATGGCGTCGATTTCAGCCAGGATCTCGTCCGACAATTTCACGTCCACGCTGCCGATGTTCTCGTGCAACTGCGCAAGGGTGGTTGCGCCGATTAGCGTGCTGGTCGTGAACGGCCGGCTATTCACGAATGCGAGCGAAAGCTGCGCCGGACTCAGGCCATGACGCCGGGCGAGTTCCACGTAGGCGCTGACCGCCTTTACCGCGTGCGGCTTGCTGTAACGCTGGAAACGCTCGAATAACGTGATCCGCGCGCCGTCCGGACGCGCGCCGCCTTCGTATTTGCCGGACAGCCAGCCGAAGGCCATCGGCGAATAGGCGAGCAGGCCCACGCCTTCCTTGTGGGTGAATTCCGAGAGCCCTGCTTCGAACGTGCGGTTCACCAGGCTATACGGATTCTGAATGCTGACGATGCGCGGCAGGCCGTGTTTATCGGCGGCGTTGAGGAACTGGGCGACACCCCAGGGCGTCTCGTTCGATACCCCTACGTGCCGGATCTTGCCCGCTCTCACGAACTCGCCGAGCACGCTCAACGTCTCTTCGATGGGCACCGTATATTCATCTTCGATCCACGGATAATTGGCGCGGCCGAACGTCATGGTGCTGCGGTCCGGCCAGTGCAACTGATACAGGTCGATGTAGTCCGTCTGCAGCCGTGTGAGGCTTGAATTGATGGCTTCCGTCAGGTTCTTCCGGTCGAACTGATTGCCTTCGCCGCGAATGTGACGCGGATTATGCGGCTGACGCGCCGGTCCGGCGATCTTCGTGGCGAGCACGATCTCCTCGCGCTGGGCAGGATGCGCACGCAGCCACGTGCCGATGTACTCTTCCGTGCGCCCCTGTGTTTCAGGGCGCGGCGGCACCGGATACATTTCGGCGGCGTCGATCAGGTTGATGCCGGCGCCGAGCGCGGCATCGATTTGCGCGTGTGCCTCGGCTTCCGTGTTCTGTTCGCCCCAGGTCATGGTGCCCAGTCCGATCAGACTGACATTGATATCCGTTCCACCGAGTTTCCGGTACTCCATCGTATGCTTTCCTATGGTCATGTTCAGGTGTCGGGCCGTCGTTTCGAGACCTTCGGCCAAACGCTGACGCTACCATAGCGCGGGCCTTGCTGCAGTGACTGCCCGCTGGATTGCGCCAAGCTTCCGATCAGCTTTTCATTGCCTTACACGAGCAGCCGAGACCGTAACCGCCACAGGAGTACGCCTTTGATGCAGGCCCCCGATCTCACCCGCGACGCATCGCAGCGGACGAACCCGCGTGGTTCGTCGGTCATCGTGATGCTGGTCGCGGCGACATTCTTCATGGAGAACCTCGACGGCACGATCATCGCCACGGCACTGCCGCAGATGGCGCAATCGTTCGGCCTGCATCCTGTCGATCTCAGCCTTGGCATCACCTCGTACCTGCTGACGCTTGCCGTGTTTATCCCGATCAGCGGCTGGGCCGCCGACCGCTTCGGCCTTCGCACCATATTTGGCAGCGCGATTGCCGTGTTCACGGTGGCCTCGGTGTTGTGCGGCATGACGTCCACCTTGCCGATGTTCACCGCTGCGCGCGTGCTGCAAGGCATCGGAGGCGCGATGATGGTGCCGGTCGGCCGGCTCGCCGTGTTGCGCGCGACGCCGAAGGACGGCCTGATGCGCGCGATCTCGATCATCACGTGGCCGGGTCTTGTCGCGCCGGTGATCGGGCCACCGTTGGGCGGGTTCATCACGACGTATTCATCGTGGCGATGGATTTTTTACCTCAACTTGCCGCTGGGAATCATTGGGTTCGCGCTGGCGCTTCGTTATCTCGACAACACCCGCGAACAGGCCGGGCGCCGCTTCGATTTCGCGGGCTTCATGCTGTGCGGCCTCGCCTGCACGACCTTGCTCTACGCGATGGAACTGGTTGGCCGGAACGACACGCCGTGGTTCTTGACGGGAGCGTTGATCACCGCGGGCGTGCTGGCGAGCGTGGCCGCGTGGCTGCATCTGCGGCGCACGCCGGAGCCCGTCGTCGATCTCAAGTCCTTGCGAATCCGGACATTCGCGGTCGCGATGGGCGGCGGTTCGCTCTTTCGCGTATCGATCAGCGCCGTGCCTTTTCTATTGCCGCTGATGTTCCAGGTCGGCTTCGGGCTGAACGCGTTTGAATCCGGGCTGCTGACATTGTCTGTCTTCGCCGGCAATTTATCGATGAAACTCGTCACCACGCCGATCGTCCGGCGCTACGGCTTTCGTTCGGTGCTGATCGTGAACGGCGTCATCGCGGCGATATCGCTGGCGGTGATGAGCCTGATCGCACCGGCGACACCGACGTGGATCGTCGTCGCCGTGTTGTTCGCGAGCGGATTGTCGCGCTCGCTGCAGTTCACCGCGCTCAACACGCTCAGTTTTGCCGACGTACCGAAAGCGCAGATGAGCGGTGCGTCGGCGTTATCGAGCACGCTGTTTCAACTGACGATGGGTGTGGGTGTGGCGTTGGGCGCGATCGCGTTGAGGCTCGCCGAATGGATGCATGGCCATGGTTCGCAGACGGTGACGGCCGCGGATTTCAGCATCGCGTTCCTGATCGTGGCGGCGGTGGGACTGCTCGGCGTGGCCGATCTGTTCAGTCTGCATCGGGATGCGGGGGCGGAAGTAAGCGGACGCAAGGCGAAAACCGGCGGCTGAAATGAAAACGGGCACTGCAATTTCTCACAGTGCCCGTCTTTGAAACCTTCCTACTACCAGCAAATTCTTTGGGGTGGCTGATGGGGCTCGAACCCACGACAACAGGAATCACAATCCTGGACTCTACCAACTGAGCTACAGCCACCACTGACTTACTTCTTCTCTGGCGCACCAAAAACCGGCTTGCTGAATCGAGAAACGAGATTATACGAACAAAGATTCGGTTTGCCTAGTCCCTTATTCGATCAATTCGGCCGATTCCCGTAGATGCGTGCGCGCTTCATCGAAGACGGCCAGATCGCCGGTTGCAAGCCTGCGGCTGTCCGACAACACACGCCGCCAGCCACGCGCGCCCGGCATGCCGCGATACAACCCGAGAGCGTGCCGTGTAATACCGCCGAGATAGGTCCCGCGCGCCACTTCTTCACGCGCGTATTCGATCAATCCGGCCTCGATCTCCTCGCGCGAAGGAATCGCTGTCGACGCTCCATAGAACCGTGAATCGACGCCTGCCAGCACGTACGGATTGTGATACGCCTCGCGGCCGAGCATCACGCCATCGACGTGTTTGAGGTGTTCCTCCACTTCGTCGATCGTCTTGATACCGCCGTTGATCGAGATCTCAAGATGCGGAAAATCACGCTTCAATTGATACGCGTATTCATACTTCAGCGGCGGGATCTCGCGATTTTCCTTCGGGCTCAAGCCCTTCAAGATCGCATTGCGCGCATGGACGATAAACACCTCGCAACCCGCATTCGCAACCGTGCCGACGAAGTCACGCACGAACCCATAGTCTTCGACGGCATCCACGCCAATCCGATGCTTGACCGTGACAGGAATTGACACGGCATCGCGCATCGCCTTCACACAATCGGCGACGAGTTGCGGCTCGTTCATCAGGCACGCGCCAAACGCGCCGCGCTGGACGCGCTCGGACGGACAACCGCAATTCAGATTGATCTCGTCATAGCCCCATTGCTCGCCGAGCTTCGCGCTGTGGGCGAGGTCGGCCGGCTCGCTGCCGCCGAGCTGCAACGCGACGGGTGCTTCGCCGGGCGTGAAGGCAAGGTGGCGCGCAACGTCGCCGTGCAGCAAGGCGCCGGTCGTGACCATCTCTGTATAAAGCCAGGTGTCGCGCGAGATCATGCGATGGAGGGAACGACAATGCCTGTCGGTCCAGTCCATCATTGGTGCAACGCTTACGCGGCGAGGGCTGATTTTTGATGCTTTAGACATGGAAACTGCTGAATTCGAAGCGTGAGGCGCGGTTTTTGCGCCGAGTACATAATTTTACCGTAACCACTGGAACGGTACCGAGAACCCTGGCACTACGTGTCTGGCCATCAGGAAAACCGAATCTTCACCGTTTTCCACTGTCAGAAATGCAGACGGCAGCGTCCCGCAAGCCTCGACCAAAACGCGCGCCGCACTGGAGATACAGATGAAATCCCGCGCCATCAGAACTTCGCTTGGCCTTGCGCTCGCTGCAGCATCAATCTTGACGGCCACTGCCCAGGCCCAGACCGCCAAGGCCGCCGACTCTGCATCTATGGTCAAACCACCGGCGTCGCCGGATGCAGGCGCCACACACCCCAACAATCCAGACAACATGCCGACCAAGCGCCCGGCTCTCCCCGCCAACAGCGACCGGATGCTGCACAACAATCCGGCGAGCGACGCCATCGCCAAATAGCGACGACAAGGACTCCGTTGCATCCACCGCAAAGGCGCCATCGATTGCACCATTTCGCGGCATGCCCGACCCTATAATGACGCCACTCTAAAAATCAGGCGCGGCCGCAGCTCGCGTCTCAAGCGGTGTTTTTCAATGCAAAAAGTCATTCTGCCGTTCGTCGCGGGTTTTCTCGCCGCCTTGTTCTTCCGTGAATCGACAATTGCGATCCTGCACGCAGCCGGCGTGATCGAAATCACCGGTTATTCGACTACTCCCTTCCTGCCGCTTGGCATTCCCGAGTTCATCGTGGCGGCGTTATGGAGCGGGTTTTTCAGCATTCTGATGGCGTGGCTCCTGCGCGTCTCGCCCGATCGCACCGCGCCGTGGATCGGCGCGCTGGTCTTCGGCGGAATCGTGCTGACGGCCGCGAGCGTGTTCGTGCTTGATCCGCTGCGCGGCATCTGGCCAAGCGGCAACATGATGCCGCGACTGGCGCTCGGATTTGCATCGAATGCAATGTGGGGTTGGGGCGCGCTCGTCTTCATGCGCGCCTTCACAGCCGGCAGCGACGCGGACTAATCCGCCAGATCGGCAAGCGGATGACCGGCTGCAGTCCACGGGCTTTCGTACATCTGCAGCACTTCTTCACGCGTCACGTCTTCCACGCGCGTCACTTTCCAGACGGGCTGATTGTCTTTATCAACAATGCGCGCCCGGATGCCTTCCATCACATCGCCGTGATCGAAGGTTGCGCGTGTGAGACCGAGGTCGCGGCGCAGCGTTTCGGCCATCGTCGATGTTTTGGCGCGATCGATCAGCTCCAGCGATACATCGATGGACAGCGGCGAACGCTCACGCAACTCGGCCGCCGTGTTCGCCGCCCACTCCTGCTCGGCGCCGTTCGTGGCGCTTGCGAGCGACTTCAGGCAAGCCGCGCCATTGCCCGACGCGAAATGCTTGTCGATCAACCCGCGATTCGCTTCGAGCTCGCTCGCCTTGCCCGCATCCGCACGCCCTTCCCCTTCAATGAACCTCACGACCTCCGCACCTGATCCGAAGCTCTTGTGTTTGAGCGTATCCACAAGCCCGGCGAGCGTGTCTTCTTCCATGTAGACATCGGCGAGATTGGCGTAGAGGGCATCGGCGGAATCGATGGTCGCACTCGTCGCCGCGAGATAGCGTCCGATCGCGCCGGGCGTACGCGCGAGAAACCAGCTCACGCCGACGTCCGGAAAGAGGCCGATGCGCGTTTCCGGCATCGCCATCCGGGTGGATTCAGTCACGACGCGCAAGCCGCCTGTTTGCCGTGCACCCTGCGAGATGCCCATGCCGCCGCCCATCACCACACCGTTGAGCAACGCAATGTACGGTTTCGGATACGTGAAAATAGCGTGGTTCAGGCGGTATTCATCGGTGAAAAATTCGTCAATCGCCGCGTGCTCGCCCGCTTTCGCCGTGTGGTAAAGGAAGCGGATATCGCCGCCCGCGCAAAACGCGCGAGGATGCGGACTGTAGATGATCACGGCATGCACCGAGTCGTCGTCGCGCCAGGCTTCGAGCGCGCGGTGAATGGCGTGGATCATCGGCGTGGAAAGTGCATTGAGCGCCTTCGGCCGGTTCAGCGCGATAAAACCAATGCCCTGCGCGCGTTCGACGCGGATTTCTTCGATAGTCTCGGTCATGTGCAATACAGGTTCGGTGGATTCGAAATAACTGGAAAGTATGGCGGCAATCGTCACACAGCGCGGGGCCTCGGCGGGCGGCGCACGGGTTTTTTCCTGACGCCGGATAAATAAAGCTCGAGCGTTGCATCGATGAGCACGTCGGTCGGCGTGACCAGATGCTTCGCCGCGGTCAGACTCAGTGACACGATGCCGTGCAGCGCCGTCCACAAGGTTTCGGCAGCAGCCGGTGCCTGGCTGGAAAACGCGAGCGCCTCCGCAAGCAGGGAAAGCGCGGTTTCGCCGGACGCCGCCGCGTCATTGAATATCGCTTCCGTATAACCGACATTCTGCATGAAGATCAGCCGATACATCTCCGGATGCTTGAGCCCGAACTCGACGTAAGCATGCCCCATCGATCTCAAACGCTCGGTATCGTCCTCGACAAAATCGTACGAATGCAGCGCCGCGAGTAATCTTGCATGTCCTTCGGCGCCCAGCGCATGGGCGATCGCATCGCGTCCGGAAAAATGCAGATAAAGCGAAGCGGGCGAATAGCCGACAACCTCGGCGAGCTTGCGCATGGACAGCGCGTCGAATCCGTGACGCACGACTATGGAGCGCGCGGCATCGAGAATATGGCTTCGGAGCAGCGGCTGATCGGACAGATGTTGTTTTTGGCTGACCATCCGCGCATTTTCCGCGAGATGACGGCCAAGTCAATTTAAACCTGAACGGTGTTCAGCAAGAAACTGCGCCCGGGGGAAAATGCCCGCTTTTCAAAAGCACAGGCGCGCCCTGCGTTATCGATAAATGCTCGCGCGCCACCGCCTCGATTTTCGGCCGGGCCGCATGGAACGCGCTGATCCAGCCGTTGCTGTCGAAGCTTTTCACGCCGAAATGGTCCTCCAGCGCTTCCACGGAGATCGCGCACGGCACGCGCTCGCCGTCGACCAGCGCGGGAAAAACCACGGTGAGATTGGTGTCGCGATACGCAGGCGCGTCGGCCGGAAACTGGATGTTCATGATTGCCTCGGACGCAAGAAACAGAAACGCATCGATAGTACTCGCACCGCGAGAGGCCGGTCTACCCCGGGCGCGCTACGCTTCGCTCATGCACTCGCGGACCATGTCAGCGGTCACGTCGACAATTTTCAACGAGAGCGCGTCTGGATCGGCATAGTCGAATTTCAGATGCCGGCTGATATCCCTCACGTGTTCGCAGAGCCGCTGCTGGGCGGGCTCGCAAGCGATATCGAAAAGACTCAGCGCCTCGGCCTCGAAGCGGTAGTGCACGCCCCACGCAATATTGCCGGGCTGACCCGCGGTGCCGCTGGTCCGCCAGCCAACAAAAAGACAGGGCTTCGCGTCCGTGCCGATTTCGCTGATATCCGCGCCGCTCGGAAAAAGATCGAGCAACGCCTTGGCCACGCAGCGCATCGCCGGGTGACGGATGTTGAGCGTGCGCATCAGGTATTTTGCAACAGTCTGTCGATGTAGGCGCGCGCTGCCTCCTCGACCTGGCCGAGCGCGTCGTCTTCGGTCGCAAAGCGTTGCTGGCCGCCCAGATCGACCATGGTTTCAAACCGGTGCACATTATCCGGGCCGCCCTGCGCGACGTTCACTGTGCCGACATAAATGGGCTCTTCGCCTTGCTCCGGTGCCGGCGTCAGCCGTGCTGCAGCACTGATGTAATACCCGCGGTACGGGCCGGTGACGCGTTCTGCCATGGTTGTCCTCTCGTCGTTTTATTTGATGTCCATGAATACTGTAAGGTCCGCCGCCCTGCAATAAGTTCTCGTTGGTTGCATCCGGTTGCATTTTCTCCAGGCGCCAGATCAGAGACGAATGTAAAAAGATAGAGCTTGTCTATACCTCCGCAAGGCACGCGCCAGCACATTCACGCCATCATTTGACCTGCATCAAGGACAGCGCTTTTTCCCGCGGGTACGGGTGTATGGGAAAATGCGCGCAGCAAACAACCCGGCCGATGGCTAATGAGGAAAAGAATGAAGCAATTTGCATGGCGGTTGCCGCTGAACACATCCATCACGCGCATGCTGCAGGGCGCAGGCCTGGCGTTCTGCGCCGCCGGAGTCTTGAGCGTTGGCGGGTGTGCATCGTCCAACGACGCATCTCTGATCCATCTCCCTGATGGCCAGTCCGGCTACGCCATCAACTGCAGCGGAGCGGACGCCAGCACGACGTGGGCGAGTTGCTACGTCATGGCCGGCGACAAGTGCGGCGCGACGGGATATACGATCGTGTCGAAGGACAACGAGGAAGGCGGCCCGACGGGTGGCGGCATTACAAACGTGATATCGGCAAATGTAAAAAATCGCTCGATGGTCGTTCGCTGCAACTAAGCCGCCACGCCGGCGGCGGTCAGCCGCGAGGGCTTCGGCTAATGCGGGCTGACCTTCGAGAATACGTTCAGCACGATCACGCCCGCCACGATCAGCCCCATGCCGAGCACAGCGGGCAGATCGGGTATCTGTTTGAACAAGATTGCAGCAACGAGCGTGATCAGCACGATGCCCGCCCCTGACCACACGGCATACACGATGCCGACCGGCAAGGACTTGAGTGTGAGCGAAAGCAAGTAAAACGAGATGCCGTAACCGATCACCACGATCACCGACGGCACGAGCCGCAAAAACCCGTCCGATGCCCGCAAGGCCGATGTCGCCACGACTTCGGCAACGATCGCGACCGCGAGCAGCGCATAAGCGGAAGTGCGCATCGCTTACCCCTTGTCCGATGCAAATGCGAGCGCGCTCGCATCGTGTCCGAGCACCGCGCACAGCGCCTCGACCACGAGTTCATGATCCTGGCGTTGCGGCAAGCCCGACACCGTCACCACGCCGATCACGCCCGCGCCTTTGACTGTCAACGGAAACGCGCCTCCATGGGATGCGAACTCGGCGGCGGGCAGCGAGTATTTATCGGCTAGGGTCGTCGATGCCTGCTGCAGGCTCAAGCCGATCGCGTAGGAACTGCGGCGAAAGTGCTCGACCGTGCGCGCCTTGCGCTGAACCCACCGGGCGTTGTCGGGGGTTGTGCCGTTCAGCGAGACAAAGAACAGCGGCTGGCCGAATGTCCTCACCTCGATGGCGACGACGGCGCCACGCGCCACTGCCATTTCACGCAATTGCGAGCCGATCTGCCACGCGCGGTCGGTATCGAATTGCGGGAAAACGAGCGTGTGCTCCTGATGCAGGATGGTTTGCAAATCGTGAGCGATATCCATGGCCAGTCAATCCTTATAGTGAAAGCTCAAACATGCGGTGAACCGGAAGCGTTCATCGCGCGATCCCTGGATTTTGACACGAGGGGCTGCATTCGCTTGTTCCCGACCGTCATGCACCGGTGTTCCCACGCCCTGCGCAAGCACAAACTCCGCGCCGCGTGAAGGTGGTGTTCTTGTTCCCCACACGCTTCGTCCCGGTTTTTCCGAGAATCTGCCATCCCGTCTTCTAACAGCGTTGTATATGTATCCTCTCGCCCGAGATTAGGACATTTCCGATTAAGACTATCCATCCGTCTACGTAGAGTTCAAGCCTTCTCCAGGCAAAAGCCGAAGAACCAGCGGTTCTCTGCCGATGCAAAGCCCTGCAACACAGCGCGCTTGAGCGTGATCCGTCTTCCGGCTCCGGACAAAGGCTAACTTTTACACAGGTGTACGAATGAACAAAACTTATAAATCCGTCTGGAATGAATCGCTGGGCGCTTGGGTGGCAGCTTCGGAATTGAGCCGCGCACGTGGGAAGAAAAGCGGCAGTATTGCTAAAGCGATGTTGGCGTCAGCGGTAACGCTGGGGGCAGTCGGGACCGCGTCTGCTGACGTCACGGACGTTGACAAATACCTTTCAGCCTTCGATGCGGACGCAAGCACGGCCGGTGCGACTGCCATCGGCATTGGTAGCATTGCGATTGGCGGCGATGCTGTTGCAACCAATACTGGTCCAGCCGCTGCAATTGCGATCGGCTCTCACTCGCGCGCAGCAACCAGAGCGACTGCATTAGGACCGAGCGCGACAGCCGCCGCATTTGATTCGGTAGCCTTAGGTTCAGAGTCTCTCGCGGATCGAATCAGCACAGTTTCGGTAGGTAACGCAACGGCCAAGCGTCAAATTGTCAACGTCGCGGCCGGTACGCAAGCCACCGACGTGGTCAACCTGGGTCAACTAACACCGGTCGTCACTGCGCTGGGCGGCGGCGCTGCCGTCGCGGCAGATGGCACGGTAACGGGGCCGACATATACCATTAAGGGAACGAATTACAGCACCGTTGGCGCAGCGCTGGCTGCGCTCGGAGACAGCTCGGGCTCGAGCAAGTACTTCCACGCCAATTCGACACTGGCGGATTCGACCGCGACAGGCACAAACTCCGTTGCGATCGGCCCTTTATCGACCGCTGCGGGCAACAATACCACCGCAATAGGTTACAAAGCGGTGTCAGGCGGGAGCAACGAATCGATCGCTATAGGCGCCGAAGTTAGCAGCACCGTGAACGATGCAGTGTCGATAGGTTCGCAAATTCAGAATAACGCGATCAATTCCGTCGCCATCGGCAGCAACTACCTCTCACTTGACAAGTCGTCCACCAGCAGCGTGCTTCTGGCGCCGAACGGCGGCAACGTAGTGAATTCCGCGAATTCGCTTTCGTTCAACCCGTACGGCAATGCTACGTCAGACTCGCCTACCAATACGTCGGACTCCAACGACTCCATCAACTTGTCCGGAACAGCGGCAGGTGCGGCCGGTGGCGTGACCATCGGCTCAAAGTCGTCCGTGACTGCTGCCAACGCAGTTGCACTGGGTGCGGCGGCATCGGCATCGGCGGTGGGCGCGCTCGCGCTCGGCAACGGCGCAGTTGCGTCACTCAATAACTCCGTCGCACTGGGCGCCGGCTCGACCGTGGATCGTGCAAATACGGTTTCGGTCGGCACCGCAGCGAGTACCCGCCAGATCACCAGCGTAAGCGCTGGCACTCTTGGCACCGACGCTGTCAACGTCACGCAACTTCAAAACGTTACCTCGTTGCTCGGCGGCGGCGCCAAGGTGAACGCGGACGGTTCGATCAAAGCGCCCGCCTACACCGTCGCCGGCACCTCGCTCAGCACGGTCGGTGACGCCATTGCCAAGGTCGACACGGAACTGAACAACAAGGTTGCCTACGATTCATCCGCGAAGACGCAGGTCACGCTCGGCGGGTCGGGCACATCAACGCCCGTCACCCTGACGAACGTAAAAGCAGGCATGTTGTCGTCGACCAGCGTCGATGCCGTCAACGGCTCGCAACTGTTTGCCACGAACACACGCGTCGGCTCGCTGGAAACATTCGAGACGAACATCAGCAACGGCGGCGGCATCAAGTACTTCCACACTAACTCGCAGTTGGCAGACTCCGTGGCCACAGGCACCGATTCCGTGGCGATCGGCGGCGCGGCTAAAGCGTCGGCGAACAATGCCGTTGCGCTCGGCTCCAACTCGGTGGCAAATCGCGCGAACTCCGTGTCGGTAGGTGCAGCGGGCAGCGAACGTCAGATCACGAATGTGGCAGCCGGCACGAGCACGACGGATGCAGTCAACTTCGGTCAGCTCACCTCCGTGTCCGACAACGTCAGCACGCTCGATAGCTTTGCCGTCAAGTACGACAAGAACACAGACGGCTCGGCGAACTATCAGCGTGTAACGCTGGGCGGCGCGGGCGCGGCGCAACCCACGCTTCTGACCAACCTCGCCAAGGGCGACCTGACGGAAACGAGCACGGACGCAGTCAACGGTTCACAGTTGTATGCGACAAACCAGAACGTCGCAGCCTTGCAAAGCTTCACCAACAACATCAACAACGGTGGCGGCATCAAGTACTTCCACTCGAACTCGACCTTGATCGATTCGTCGGCGACGGGTACGGATGCAGTGGCGATCGGCGGCGCGGCGGTTGCATCGGCGAACAATTCGGTGGCACTGGGCGCGAACTCGGTGGCTGACCGGGCCAACTCAGTGTCGGTGGGCGCTGCAGGCAGCGAGCGTCAGATCACGAACGTAGCAGCAGGCACGGCAACGACTGATGCAGTCAACGTAGGCCAGCTCAACGCGGTTTCGAACAGCGTGAGCACGCTTAGCGCGGCCGCAATCAAGTACGACACCAACGCCGACGGCACGTCGGACTATGCCAACGCAACGCTTGGCAACGGCAATGTAACGGGCACGGCTTTGCATAACGTCGCGGCCGGCACCAGCAGCATGGACGCGGTGAACCTCGGTCAGATCAACGACATGATCGGTCAGGTCACCAACCTCGCCAACGGCGCCTACAATCCGATGTTCTCGGCTGACGGCAACCGCGATACGGAAGCGGCAACGTCGAGCGGTACGCATTCGGTTGCGTCGGGTGCGAACGCCGTTGCATCTGGCGCAAATGCCATTGCTTCGGGCGCTTCGTCCGTGGCGAGCGGCGCCAATGCGGTTGCTGTCGGCGCGAATGCATCGGCTACGGCGAAGAACTCGGTGGCGCTCGGTGCAGGGTCGGTGGCCGATCGTGCCAACGCGGTCTCGGTCGGTACGGCGTCTGCGGGCGGTCAGCGCCAGATCACGAACGTCGCGGCCGGCACGGAAGGCACTGACGCTGTCAACGTGAACCAGATGCAGCAGTCGGTGAACACGGGTGTGAAGTCAGCGAAGGGTTACACCGACGCATTGCGCTCGGACATGAACAGCGGTCTTTCGCTTGCCAACAACCATATCAACAGCGTCGGTGCAATGAGCAGCGCCATGGCGATGATGGCAGGCAGCGCGGCGGCCATCTCCGACAAGGACAATCGCTTCGCGGCCGGCACGGGTGTTTATCGTGACAAGGCTGCAATTGCGATCGGCTTCCAGAAGCGCTTTGGAACGAACATGGTCCTGACGGTCGGCGGTTCGACAACTGGCGAAGAAACCACCGGCGGTGCGGGTTTCGCGTTCGGCTTCTAAGCAACGTTGAAGCAAGGTGCTTTAATGCGGCGGCATGTCTCGGCAACGAGATATTCCGCCGCTTTTTTGTTTGTCCATTTTCACCGAGCAGTCCAGCGTGACAAACATGTTGCACTGCAGTGCCGCTTGTCATATAATCTTTTTCGCGGGGTGGAGCAGTCTGGCAGCTCGTCGGGCTCATAACCCGAAGGTCATAGGTTCAAATCCTATCCCCGCAACCAAGGTCAAGTGTCGAAAGCCCGGTTCTCCGGGCTTTTTGCTTTTTGAGGTCGTGTTCCACCTCCAGAGTCCATCGGCGGCAGTTCGCCGGTACTCAACAGGTCACTGAAGGTGCGACCCCAAGGCACAAATCACCCATTCCACGCGTGGCATAATCGACGGCTAAATCGCCTCGGAAGCCATCGTCAGCCTCATGCGTCGCAGTCACGTCCGCAAGTTCGGCAGCTTTATCGGAATGCTTGCAATTCTGATGATGACGCTCGCGCCTGCCATTTCACAGACGCTTGCTTCGCGTGCTCGCACGAACTCGATTTTCAACGCGCATTGCTCTGCGATAACGGGATCCCAAACGTTAATTGCAGCAAATCACCAGCAGCCGCGTCACTCGATGGCAGGTCATTGGGACGCATGCGGTTACTGTAATTTCGCAGCGCACTCGCCCGCGGCGCCGCCTTCCATCGATACGCTGCCAACGCATCGTGCGGCAGCGGCTCTTGCGGTCAACGCCCCGGCTCTGTTCGCGGCGCCTTACGCTCCCTTATTCGCCGCGCAACCCAGGGCACCGCCCTTCTTCATCTGAATTCCGCATTGTTGCTGGCTGTATCGCCGGCACTTTCTTTTCGCGCAAACAGGATCAGCATGAACCCGTCGCTTTCAAAAGTCGCAAAGCTGGCCAGGCGCGGCGCGCTTGCAGCCGCCTTTCTTGCCATGGCTCAACTCGTCATGGCCCACGCATTGCCGAAGCAACAGACACCCGCGCCCGACGCAACCGTCGAAGCGCCTCACGAAGTCGCCATCGATTTCTCGGAAGGGCTGGAGCCGACTTTCAGCACCCTGATAGTCGTCGATGCCGCCGGCAAGCAGGTCAACAGCGCAAAGTCAGCCGTCGACAGCAGCAACAAACAGCATATGAGCGTCGCGCTCGGCGATCTGAAGACCGGTGCATACCAGGTCGAGTGGACCGCGGTGGCCGAAGACGGGCATCGTACGCAAGGTCATTATCTTTTCAACGTGAAGTGAGCAGCCTGACCATGAAAAAATTCACACTGATACACGCGGGTTTCATCGCGATGAGCGCAATGGCATTCACGTCCGCGCAAGCCGCGACGCTCACAGCGCACGATTGCTGGATTCGTTTGATGCCGGCGAGCTTGCCGTCGTCGGGGTACTTCGTGGTATCGAATGACGGCGATAAACTCGCCACGCTCACCGGCGCAGAAACGCCCGCGTTCGGCATGGCCATGCTGCATAAATCGAGCAGCAACGGCAGCACGTCCACCATGGCGATGGTCGATTCCGCCGACGTCCCCGCGCACGGCACGCTCGCATTTGCGCCGAGCGGTTATCACCTGATGCTGGAGGACGCGCCCAAACCGCTCAAGGTCGGCACCACAATCCCGCTCAAGCTGACGTTCTCGGACCAGTCGAGCATCAGCACACAGTGCGCCGTGAAGGCGGCTTCAACGCTCGGCAAGTAACCCCGCAACGTCCACCTCGAAGCACAATAAAAAAACGCGCCGCAATCTGATTGCGGCGCGATTTTCGTTTGGCGTTGAATTGCCGGTCAATGCCCCTTGAAGAGATTCATGATCTCCTGGCGCTCGGCCGGAGCAACATCCGGCGGCGGCGGTGGCGGCGTCATCCCGCCCGGTCCGACTCCGCCAACGGCGTCGCTGGAACCTTCCGCCGGATTCGCCGTATCCAGGCCAATGCTCGCGACAAAACCGTTGCCCGGGGTTTTATCGGCGAAGAACAGATCTCCGTCGATGCTCGTGAGACCTTCAGGCATTTCCATCGGCTGCTGCGGAATCTTCGCAAGGGCACGCTGCATGAATTCGACCCATATCGGCAGAGCGAGCTGCGCGCCGAATTCGCGGCCACCGAGCGACTTGGGCTGGTCGTAGCCCATCCACGCGACAGCAACGAGCTGATGCTGATAGCCGGCAAACCAGCCATCCTTGGCGTCGTTGGTCGTACCGGTCTTGCCTTGCAGGTCGTTGCGCTTGAGCACATTCGTGCCCGAACCGGTGCCGGCAGTCGCGACCGAATGCAGCAAGCTGTTCATCACATACGCGTTACGCGGTTCGAGCGTTTGCGGCGCGTTGTTCCCCGCAAGCAACGGATTCGCGCGCGAAATCACGGTGCCGCGTGCATCGGCGATCTCTCCGATCAGGTAAGGATTGATGCGTGAACCACCGTTGGCGAACACTGAATAACCGCCCGCCAGTTGGAGCGGCGTGACGAGACCCGCGCCGAGTGCGAGCGGCAAGTACGGCGGGGTTTTATCGGCATCGAAACCAAATTTCTGCGTGACGAAATCCTGCGCGTACTTCGTGCCGATGAACGACAGAATCCGGATCGACACCAGGTTCTTCGACTTCTGCAACGCCATGCGCATGGACATGGGGCCGTCGGGCTGATCGTCGTCCTTCGGTTCCCACGCTTGCTGACCCGGCGACGTCGGCGGGAAATAGAGCGGTGCGTCGTTGATGATGGTCGCCGGTCCAAGGCCCTTTTCAAGCGATGCCGAATAGATGAACGGCTTGAAGCTCGACCCCGGCTGACGCCATGCCTGCGTCACATGATTGAACTTGTTCTTGTTGTAATCGAAGCCGCCAATCAGCGCCCGGATCGCGCCGTCTTGCGGCACGAGCGAAACCAGCGCGCCCTCCACTTGCGGCAACTGCGTGATGGTCCAGTTTTCCTTCGCGTCCTTCATCACACGCACGATGGAACCCGGCTTGATCTTCAGCGCTTGCGTCGCATTGCTGCGCAGAGCGGTTGCTACAAAACGCAAGCCGTCGCCGGTGATGGTCGCCGGGTCGGCATTGACGAACTCGACCACCACCTGCTTCGGATTCACCGACGTCACCACGCCCGCGATGATGTCGCCGTTGTCGGGATGATCGGCGAGTGCGTCGTCGATGGCTTCATCGCGGTCATCCGGATTTGCCGGCAAATTGACGAAGCCTTCCGGACCGCGGTATCCATGGCGCCGCTCGTAATCCATCACGCCTTTTCGGACCGCCCGATACGCCGCGTCCTGATCGGCAGAATCGATGGTCGTCGTCACCGAGAATCCGCGCGTGTAGGTTTCATCCTTGTACTGGGCGTACATCATCTGACGCACCATTTCCGCGACGTATTCCGCGTGCACGCTGTACTCCGTGCCGGCCACGCGCGCATGCAATTCCTCGGCGCTCGCCTGATCGAATTGTTCCTGCGTGATGAACTTCAGATCGAGCATGCGCTTCAGGATGTACTGCTGGCGAATCTTCGCGCGCTTTGGATTGACCACTGGGTTGTACGCCGAAGGCGCCTTCGGCAAGCCTGCGAGCATTGCGCATTCGGCGAGCGTGAGGTCCTTCAGATCCTTGCCGAAATACACCCGCGCCGCCGATGCAAACCCATACGAGCGCTCGCCCAGATAAATCTGGTTCATGTACAGCTCAAGGATCTGGTCCTTGGTGAGCGCACGCTCGATCTTGTACGCGAGCAGCATTTCATAGATCTTGCGCGTATAGGTCTTTTCGCTGGAAAGGAAGAAGTTGCGCGCGACCTGCATGGTGATCGTGCTTGCGCCCTGCGATGCACCGCCATGCATGATGTCGCTCACGCCCGCGCGTGCAATGCCGACGAAGTCCACACCGCCGTGTTCATAGAAGCGGTAATCTTCGATCGCGAGCACCGCCTTCTTCATCTGCTCCGGAATTTCGTCGAAACGGGCGATGCGCCTGCGCTCCTCGCCGAATTCGCCAATCAGCACATGGTCCGCCGTATAGATGCGCAACGGCACCTTCGGCCGGTAATCGGTGATTGCATCAAGCGACGGCAAATTCGGCCCCATCACCACGAGCGCGTATCCCACGATCAATGCGCCGACGATCGCCATGACGGCAATCAGCCCGACGAACCACAGCATGAGACGCAGCGCTATGGACGGTCTGGCAGGTTTGCGGTCTGAGGTGCGGTATCTGTATGGACCGTCTTGATCCCGGTCATCGCGTGGCGTGTTCGAGGAATTAGGTCGTTTGATGATTGGCATGACTGGATTTGAACGGTGCGCTTCTGGGGCGCCCGGTGCGCCACGCCAACCCGCCGCGTGACGATGAATGTTGAGGCCTTCAAAGAGCCAATGAGCGCTTTGTGCCTTGAAGCCGAATGTGCAGCCGTCGTCATCATCGAAGAGTGCGGCGGTTCAAATCTGGCGCGAACCGCTGCATTGCACGCCGATGTCCCCGGACAGGCTGCGCGTCCACAGCGGGCTGTTATAGCGTTGTAAGAAACCTGCAACAGCTACGGCCCGGTGCGTAATGACAGCGCATTTTAAAGAATTTGCGGGAGCAGCACCGGGCGATGCCCGATTTTTTTGTAAGTAAATCCATTGTAAGAAGTTGGGTTTGCGACCAGATCGGAAAGCCTTTCCGCTTTTTTCTCGCCATGCGCGCGATGCCGCACAGCAGGTCGAGCGGAGCTTTAGCATTCTCATCTGCAGGACGCAAGTCGTTGATACCTCTACGCTTTCATACCTGTCTCGCACACGCTGCGTTCATGCACGCGCACAAGCACGCAGCCGCGCCAAAACGATATGATGGATGCATTGATTGCGCGATTTTGCCTGACTCCGCGACTGCGGCGCATATTGGACGCGTCGCCTGTTGTGCCGCTGACGGACGTCGACCGGCCGCGCTTGCGTGGCCCCAGCATGTGAGGCGCTCATGACTACCAAACCCAGCGAACGCATCGTCGTATTTGTGACCCCCGCGCAGAAACTCGCGATCACCAGCACCGCCGACGGTCTCGGCATCAGTGTCAGCGAACTCATGCGACGCGCTGTTCTCAGCTTCAATGCGACCAGCGAGCAGGTCAAGGTCGCGGGCCTCGTCGACAAACTGCGTGCGCCGAAGACGCCCGATCCGCTGAATGTCGCGCTCAGGCAAGTCGCCGAACGCGCCGCCGCTCGCGAGGCGCGGGACGCCGCACAAGTCGCCCGGGAAGCAAGCAAACGGACGCTGGCGGCGGAAAAGGCGGAGGATCTGGCTTTACCGGACACGTCTGCATCGGATGCTTCGGATGAAGACGCGTCGCTCTCGGGGCATTCCTGATTAAAGGCGTTTCAACTCGCCGATACCACTCGCGTAGTCACCGCCACAGCGATCGCACATGCGATTGCGCTGGCAACGGCGCCCCACGCAATATCGATGAAAACAAGCGACGTGCTCCAGCCCTTGAGCGTCGCGAGATTCGTCAGGTCGTACGTGGCGTATGCAACGATCCCGAACAACGCGCCGCTGATCAGTCCGCGCATGACGCTCTCTTCGGCTACGCCCGGCACGACACAAAAATAAACCAGGCCGACTATATAAATCACGTAGAAGATGGCCGCAGCGCCGAAGTTCGGTTTAGGCAGCAGCAAGTCACCTATTTCACGCTGATAGATATTTCGCGAAACCACGCCGAGCCAGATGGCATCGAGGATCAGGAACACGACGGCGGTGGCCACAAAAGCAACAACTAACGTCTTTGACATGAGCATTCCGGTACGTTGAGCAAAGCGTGAAAGATATGTGATTTTCCGGACTCGGGCGCAAGGTGTACCGTAGTGGATGCGGTGCCTGTTAAGTCCGGTTTAAGCCGATGCATGGTTTAATGCACCGGCCCGGATGCAAAGACGAAAACCCGGCCTTGTCCGGTGCAAAAAAGCTCGCAACAAAGTGTATCGGCGAGCTTGCAATTACCGCGCCCGGCCCGACCTACCCGACGCGTGGCGCAACGAGCGCTGCGTTAGAGCAACTTTAAGCATGCGTTCAACAGATGTTGAACGTTGCAGCACGGCTCGCTGAGGGACCCGTCCCGAAGCAGCCGAATCAATTTTCAGGAGGAAACTCATGTCGCTTTTGGATTCCATCTCGCGCACCGTCAAGGGCCTGTTGAACGACGCCGCCGACACCGTGCAGGACCCGTCGCGAGACGCTCGTCAGATCGTGCGCGAACTCGACGACAGCATCGCGAAAGCCGAGAACTCGCTGATCGAAATCGAGGCGCAGGTCGCCACGCAGCAAAGCAAGCGCGATGTCGCCGCCGAAAAGGCCAGGAAGTACGAGGAAGGCGCGAAGCGCGCGCTGCAAAGCGGCGACGAAGCGCTCGCACGTGAAGCGCTGAGCGCGCAAGCCAACGCCGAATCCGAACGCGACGCACTGGCTGCCGAATTGACGACGCTGGTGCCATCGACGGATCATCTCAAGCAGCAAATCAACGACATGCGCCAGCGCCGCAACGAGCTCAATTCGCGCTCGAACATTTTGCAGGCGAAGCAGGAGATTGCGACTGCGAAAGACGTGGCCGCTACGGCGCTGGGCGGTATCGGCGGGAAGAACCTGTCAGAAGACTTTCAGAAGCTCGAAGACAAGGTGCAGCTATCAAACGCGCGTTCCGATGCCCGGCTGAACTCTGCCGATCAGAAGAGCGGCAAGGCGCTTGAAGACAAACTCGCAGCTCTCACGCGTGGACCATCGGTGGAAGATCGCCTTGAAGCGTTGAAGAAGCAGATGAACACGCCAGCGCAGTGACCAGGAAGTAGCGGCGCGAAACTTGCGCCGGTTTGACGAAGGGTATCGAACACCCTTCAGGACGCAGCGGCCGGTGAAATCATCGAGTCCGCTGCGGGCAACACTGGATATTGCATCGACATGTCGCACGAAATGGAGACGGGTGCGAACGCCCCGGTCCGCTGATGAAAAAATATGTGATGGCAGTGGCTGCATCGCTGATGCTGGTGTCGGCTGCGGCGTTCGCCGTACCGAGCGCCGGCCAGATCGAGCAGTCGATGACGCAAGGCAACTGGGCTCAGGCCGACTCCCAGTTGAACGAAGTGATCCAGGCGCATCCGAACAATGCCAAGGCGCATTATCTGTATGCGCAGGTGCTGGACCGCGAAGGCCGTCCAGCCGATGCGCTCGCCCAGATCCAGCAGGCGAAGACGCTGGACCCCGCGATCAAGTTCACCGACCCGTCGCGCTTCAACGCGATGGAAGCGCGGATTCGCTCTGACGCGAACCGCGTGAATTCATCATCCAATTCGGGTGGGCAGACGAACGAGCGGTCCACGGGTAATGCGGTGACATCGGTGACGCGCAATCCGTTTAACCAGGGCGCGGTTGCAGCACCTGAAAAACACGGCCCGTCCATGGGAATGTGGGTGTTGCTCGCGGTCGTGGTGGCCGGCATTGCGCTGGTGCTGCGATGGGGTCTGAAACGCGCGCGCTCGAACGAAGACGGTCAGGCCGATACCGATCGCCGCACGCAACTCAAACGCGCGACCGAACTGCTAAACGATGTCCGCTCGCTCAAGCTTGACGTGCGTTTATCGACGCAACCGGGTCACGAAGCGATGCTGAAGGAAGTGGAAGGCATCGAGACGCAATTGCGACAGATGGTCGAAGCGCTGTCCAATTCTAAGAATCCCGTGCCGCCCTATGCGATCGAGGATTTGGCGAGTCAGATCGACAGCGTCAGGGCACGTTCGGAGGGACGCCCTGATCCGCGTGCAGCAGCGCCCGCGGCGAACGTCAACGACAACCAGTCGGTCTATCTGCAGGAAGCGGAGCGCTTCGGGCGCACGCCGCCGGGACAGCCGCCCTATTCGCCTTATCCGCAGCAACAGCCGCCGGTTGTCATTCAGCAAGGCGGCGGCGGTTTTGGCGGCGGACTGGGCGGACTGCTGGGCGGCGTCCTGCTTGGTGAAGCGCTGTCCGGCGGCGGCCGGGAACGCGTGATCGAACGCGACGTGCCGGTGGACGTGGACGACGAATTGCGTCGCCGAGGTGGTGGCAACAACGGCGGCGGCCTTGACTTCGGCAATGGCTCCAACGACTGGAGCGATGGCGGCGGCGTGGATCTCGGCAGCAACGATTCGGGCAACTGGGATAACAACAGCTAAGCTAAATGCAGCGCGCCAGACAAAAAGCGCGGGACGATGCAAATCGTCCCGCGCTTTTATTTTATCCGCCGCCGAGGAACCTCAGCAACGCCCACAAGAACTTGAAAAACCCCACGACGAATTCCCAGATCCGTTCGAGTTGGTCCCAACCGGCGACGTGCAGCAGCGTCGCCAGCATCATGTTTTACGGGCGCGTTGAAAGTCGCGCGGTATTAGTGGAAAGATCAAACTGGGTCGCAACGGCTTAAAAGGGTTCATGACCCGCATGATAGCCGTTGCGATCCGCCTGTCTCAAAACCCAGGCGGCGCGGCTTCAGATCGTATTGCCGCCTTCCGGCTCGACCTCATCCGTCAACGCTTCTTCGAGGCGCTTGAAAATCCGCTTCGTAGCACCGCGAGCATGCAACGCGAACAGCAGGAGCGAACGGCCCGTCACCTGATACACGCCACCTGAATCGAAGTCCTCGAGTTCTTCGCGGATCGGCGCATTGGTATCGATCAGGCAGCTCCACTGGTCGCTCCCCGGGATTTCGGGCAGCGTGTAATCCACGACATCGTGATGCGCGTTGACAACCAGCAACAACGTCGCATCCGATGCCGGGCGGCGAATACCGGTCGCCTGGGCCCGGCCATCGATAACCAGGCCGAAGCAGCGCATTGCCGGATCGTCCCATTGCTCGGGTGTTAGTTCATCGCCCGATGGGCTGAACCATTTGACGTCTGCGACCTGCAGGTCTTCGTGGAACTCGCCCGTCAGGAAACGGCCCCGGCGCAGCACCGGCAAGGTGTGACGCAAGGTCGTGAGCTTGCGCACGAAGTCGTTCAAGGCGCGGCCGTCTTCGTCGATATCCCAGTTGACCCAGCTTATGTCGTCGTCCTGGCAATACGCGTTGTTATTGCCCTGCTGCGTGCGGCCGAATTCATCGCCCGCGAGGATCATGGGCGTGCCCTGCGAGAACAGCAGCGTCGCCAGCATGTTGCGTTTCTGGCGTTCACGCAGTGCGCGGATTTCGGGGTCATCGGTCGGGCCTTCGGCGCCGCAATTCCATGAGCGGTTATCCGAGCTTCCGTCTTTGTTGTCTTCGCCGTTCGCCTCGTTGTGCTTCTCGTTGTACGAAACGAGATCGTTTAACGTGAAGCCATCGTGCGCGGTGATGAAGTTGACGCTTGCCCACGGGCGACGCCCACGGTGGTTGAACTTGTCGCCCGAACCCGTGATGCGCGTGGCGAGTTCCGCCGCGACGCCCTCTTCGCCCTTCCAGAACTCGCGAACGGTATCGCGGAACTTGTCGTTCCACTCGGCCCAGCCCGGCGGAAAACCGCCGACCTGGTATCCGCCCGGACCGCAGTCCCACGGTTCGGCGATCAGCTTCACGCTCGAGAGAATCGGGTCCTGACGGCAACTGTCGAGGAAACCGCCGCCTTCATCGAAACCGTAGGGTTCACGGCCGAGTATGGTCGCCAGATCGAAACGGAAACCATCGACGTTCATCTCCGTCACCCAGTAGCGCAAGCTGTCGGTGACCATCTGCAGCACGCGCGGATGCGACAGGTTAAGCGTGTTGCCCGTGCCGGTATCGTTGATGTAGTAGCGCTTGTCATCCGGCAAGCGATAATACGAAGCGTTGTCGATACCCTTGAAAGAGAGCGTCGGCCCGCGTTCATTGCCTTCGGCCGTGTGGTTGTACACGACGTCCAGGATCACTTCGAGTCCCGCTTCGTGGAAGCGGTCGATCATCTGCTTGAGCTCGGAAATAGCGCCCGGACCTTGCGCAAAAAAGCGCGGATCGGCGGCAAAAAAACCGATGGTGTTGTAGCCCCAGTAGTTGGTAAGACCCTTGTCGGTGAGGTGGCTGTCGTTCACGAACGCGTGAATGGGCAGGAGTTCGACCGATGTCACACCCAAGCCCTTGATGTGTTCGATGACTTCCTTCGTGCCGAGCCCTTCGAACGTTCCGCGCAAATGTTCCGGCACGGCGGGATGGCGTTTCGTATAACCGCGCACGTGGGTTTCGTAGAAGATGGTCTGTTCCCAGGGCACGCGAACGCGCGTCGGATTGACCCACGAAAAGCTCTGGTCGACGACCTGGCACTTTTGCATGAACGGCGCGCTGTCGCGTTCATCGAAGCTCAGGTCTTCGCCGTCGTCGTCGAGCGTGTAGCCGAAGACCGCCGGGTCCCATTTCAGCTCGCCCACGTGCGCCTTCGCGTACGGATCGAGCAGGAGCTTGTTCGGGTTGAAACGATGGCCGTTTTCCGGTTCGTACGGACCGTGAACGCGATAACCATAGACCGCGCCCGGTTTCAGGCCGAACAGATAAACGTGGAAAACTTCATCGGTGTATTCAGGCAATTCGATGCGCTCGAGTTCCTTTTCGCCGTCTTTATCGAAGAGGCAGAGTTCGACTTTCGAGGCGTTCGCGGAGAACAGCGCGAAATTGACGCCCTCGCCGTCCCAGGTCGCGCCTAGCGGAAATGGCGAACCTTCGGCAATGCGGATATCGTGAGCCATGTATGCGGGTGTCCAGGTATTTGGGTAATGCTGTCAGTAGTTGATGCGCGCCGCCTGAGTCCGGGATCCGCAGGGATCTGAATCAGTCAAGGTGCAAAATGCATCGCTCAGTGTTTCGACGGGCAGAGATCAAGAGCAGGTTGCGTGCCTGTTATCGATCGCATTGTCCAGCAAGATTGGCGCGCATCCTGCTCGCGGCTTGCCTGCGACGGAACTCAACACCGCCACGTCATTTGTCCATCATTGATCCAGAGGCTTTCCCTTGCCCACTCGCCCCCTCTCCGTCAAGTCAACGCCAGCCGGCACTTCCCATGGCAGCGCCGAGGAGAGCCGCGCGCTCGGCCGATCGTTGCGCGACACCACTCCCTTTGATGCCCACGCTGCGTGGCAACCGGAGCACGACCGGCCCGATCCGGTCGAACGCGTGCTTGCAAACAACGCAGGCAGACAGGAACGCCTCGTGCCGCTGAGAATGGCGCGCATGGCCGTTTCTCCGTTTGCGTTCCTGCGGGGCGCGGCAAGCGTGATGGCGTGGGATCTGGCGCGAACGCCGTCTATCGGGCATCACGTGATGATCGATGGCGACGCGCATCTCAACAATTTCGGCCTTTTCCGCACGCCGCGGCAAGACGTGGTCTTCGACCTGAATGACTTCGATGAAACCATCGTCGCGCCCTGGGAATGGGATCTGAAGCGGCTGACTGCCAGCATCAACGTGGCAGCGCGGGAAAACGGCGTCGATGCCAGCGGCCGCGAGCGCGCCGTGCGCTCGGCCTGCGCGGGTTATCGGACAACGATGTCCACGCTATGGCAAGTACCCGCCTACGACCTCTGGCAAATGCGCTCTTATGCGAGCGTGCTGCATATCGAGGCGCCCGTCGCGCTTGATTCGGCCGAAAAAGCAACGATCACGAAGGCCGTCGAGCGGGCGACCAAGCGCAGTCACGCGACCATGCTCGCGCGGGTTGCCGAGCCCGCGGGCAAAAGCTGGCGCTTTCGCGAGGACCCGCCCATTCTCACGCGTCTCGACAAAGCTGAGACGAACCATGTGATCGAAGGATTGCGGGGATACACGCAGACCATCGCCGGCGAGTGGCGCACGATGCTCGAGCGCTACGACGTGGCCGATGTCGCGCATCGGGTAGTCGGGGTGGGCAGCGTCGGTACGCGTGCGTATTTGTTGCTGCTGCTCGGGCGCGCACATGGCGACCCGCTGTTCATGCAGGTAAAGGAAGGCATCGTGCCGGCCGCCGCGCCATTCATGCCGGCGATGCCAGAACCTTTCAATCACCAGGGCCGGCGCGTCGTGCACGGGCAGCGCCTGCTGCAAAGTTCATCGGACCCGTTGCTTGGATGGACGACGATCTCGGGGCGCGACTTTTATGTCCGACAGATGAAAAACATGCGCGGCTCGATTCCCGTCGACTGGCTGCATGGCGCGACGTTGGACTTTTACGCTTGGTGCCTGGGCCTGTTGCTGGCACGCGCCCATGCCCGCACGGGAGATGCCGCGTTGATCGCGGGGTATTGCGGCAGCTCGGAGCGGCTGGACGCCGCATACGCGCAATGGGCCGAGCGCTACGGCGCGCAGACCGTCGACGATCACGCAGCCTTCGTGCAGGCGATCGCCGCGGGACGCGTAAAGGCGGCGCCCCCGGAAAAATCCTGACGATTGGCTCGACAGCTTGTGCAGCTCCTATCTCACAAAAAACCGGGGACGGAATTGCAACCGATTCGATATCATTGTCATTATCCGTTTCAATGAATGGTCGCCCGATCAGAACGACTCCAGCTTCCGCGGCGTTTCGGCCATTCGTTTATGGATTTGATTCAATGGCACATCCTTTGCTGCCGATTCTTGTGAACTATTTACGGAGGAAGCGACGCATGAGCATGGTTCAGGAATTCAAGGCCTTCGCCTTAAAAGGCAACGTAATGGATCTGGCGGTCGGTGTGATTATCGGCGGCGCGTTTTCGACCATTGTCAATTCGATCGTGAAGGATCTGATCATGCCGGTCGTCGGACTGGCGACCGGCGGGCTGGACTTCTCCAATTTGTTCATCAAGCTGGGCGAGATTCCACCGTCGTTCAAGGGTAATCCCGGCTCGTACAAGGATTTGCAGACTGCAGGCGTCGCCGTATTTGGCTACGGGTCGTTCATTACGGTACTGATCAACTTCATCATCCTGGCGTTCATCATTTTCCTGATGGTCAAGTTCATCAACAGCCTGCGCAAGAATGAAGCGCCCGCGCCAGCGCCTGCAACGCCTGAAGACGTGCTCCTGCTGCGCGAGATCCGCGACTCGCTCAAGGGTACGCCGCGCGTTTGAGGTGGAACCTGCCACTCACATCCACGATTGATTCAGGCGTGATACATAAAAGCCCGCGATGCTTGCCGCGGGCTTTTTGTTTAGTGCCCGCACTGTTGCGGGGATGCCAGTTCGTGACATTCGCTTGAATTTTCCTCGCGATTTTTGGCGCAGCGGGGTTTCGTAGGTCTATTATTGAGACATGAATGCCATGCGAGCCGCAGCAGGGTTTTCGGCAGAATTCGTGCGGCGCTGCACGACAGGTCGATTGACCCAGGTGCTGCGCCCTTACCCTGAATCGCCGTGAACCCGCCACTTCGATGTGCTATAAAAGATCGACGTGTCCAGACAAACGAGCGGCCCGCCAGACGGGAGTGGCCGCATGAGGACGCTGCGTTTTTTGCAATTCTTTTTCAGGCGAATTTTTATGTCCTTCCCGAAAAAGCGTAGACGCGCGAAGGTCGACGGCGATGAGTCCTTCCTCGCCGTGCTCAGGCATTTCAAGCCGTTCGGCCAACTCGATACGAAGATCGCACGTGCTCGCGCCCAGGATGAACCGGTGTTGTATGCACATGTCCTGCCGGGGCTCGATGTACTTCTTTGCAGCGTGCGGGGTGCGCAACCGCCCTATCCAGCAGTGGAGGAATTGCACCGGCGGTGTATTGAGTGCATCACCAATGCGTTGGAACAGCCGATCGATGGGCTCGAGAATGGCGGGTATTGGTATGAGGCTAATGGGTTCGGAATTCTGGTCTTTGCCAGCCGGGCCCGAACGCAGATTTTGAGCGAGTTTGGTGCGACCGCGAGTTCGCGGGTTAGACGTGGGGCCCGCAGGCAGGATGCGGGGGATGCGGCTTCGAGGTTGAGGTAGGGGGGGGCGGGGTTTGTGCCGGGTTGTTGCTTTTCAGGTCTTCGCGCGTTACCTCCTGGCTGATCTTTTTCGCACTATTGGCCACTGTGCGTGGCGGCACTTCATTTCTTTTTCCAACGGCGAAAAAGAAACGAAGCAAAGAAAACGCCTCTCAACCGCTAATTCTTAAGTGTCCCAAGCGTGCAGTGACAACTGTTTGGTACTTCAGAAGAGCGCTCGACGCCGCAATCAAGAACACTTGAACCCCTCCCCCTCCGTCAACAGATACCCACACGCTTCGCCACCAGTGCCTGTGGCAGTCAAATCGGAAACCCGTATTGCGCGTATCAGCATGAGCGCAATAATGTAGATAGCGACAACCCTGCATCTTGGCGTTGTGTCGGTGCTGTTTTAGGCTCAAGACTTGCTGCCCACTTCGATAGCAACTCGAGACCGCGCAGCGGACAGCCAACAGAACCGGGAGAATCCATGACCGATCACGTCTACAAACAAATCGAGCTGACAGGCTCCTCCACCCAATCCAGCGACGACGCCGTGCGCGTTGCGCTCGAAAAAGCATCGAAGACACTTCGCAACCTTCACTGGTTCCAGGTCACCGAGACCCGCGGCCAGATCGAAAACGGCAAGGTCGCCTACTGGCAAGTCACGCTTAAAGTTGGACTGCGAATCGACGATTAAGATTAATCGCGACGCAGACAACAAAGGCCGCGCTCACACCAGAGCGCGGCCTTTTCATATGACGTTCATACCGACCGGCGACTTATTTCGGCAACGTACCGTCCACGCCCTCAACGTACCAGTTGATTCGCTGCAGTTCCGGATCGCTCAGGTTCTTGCCGGCTTCGATCTTTACCGCACCGGCCTGATCCTTCACAGGTCCCATGAAGACATCCCATTTGCCGCTTTGCAATTCTTCGCGCTTCGCCTGAACCGCCTGCATCGCTTTCGCCGGGACAACGGCCGTATTCATGTCTTCAATATCGACCGCCTTTTGCGGCATGCCCAGCCACACCGGATCGGTCTTGACCTTACCCGCCAGAAGCTCCTCAACCATCATGTTGTAGTACACGCCCCAGTGCGATACCACCGACCCCAGATGCGCGCTCGGACCGAACTTCTTCATGTTCGAATCCCAGCCAAATGCATAAACCTTCTTCTCAGCGGCCGTGGCGAGCGTCGCGTTCGAATCGGTGTTTTGCAACAGGACATCGGCACCCTGTCCAATCAGCGTTTCGGCTGCCTGCTTTTCCTTGCCCGGGTCGAACCAGCTATTGATCCAGATGACCTTCGTGTGGATCTTCGGGTTCACCGATCGCGCGCCCAGCGTGTACGCGTTGATGTTGCGGATCACCTCGGGAATCGGCACCGACGCAACGAAGCCCAACGTGTTCGTCTTTGTCACGTAACCGGCAGCCACACCCGCGAGGTATGCGCCCTGATACATGCGGTTGTCGTAGACGCCGAAATTCTTGGCCTTCTTATAGCCCGTCGCGGTCAGGAACGTAATGTCCGGATAATCGCGCGCCACTTTCAGTTCGAAATCCTGATAACCAAAGCTCGTACCCAGGATCACCTTGTTGCCCTTCGCCGCCAGGTCGCGAAACACGCGCTCGGAGTCCGCCGATTCCGGGACGTTTTCCACTCGCGTGATCTTGATCTTGTTGCCGTATTTGGCTTCGATCTCCTTCGTGCCGGCATCGTGCGCAAAGGTCCAGCCTGCATCGCCTGGATTGGAGAGGTAGACGAACGCAATGCCGGGTGCATCGGCGGCCTGCGCCGGGGCGGTCACCATCGTGGCGGAGAGCGCGAGCATCGTGCCCACGGCGCCTGCCGCGCCCAACGTATTCAGCCAGCTTTTCTTCATCGTGATTCTCCTGTCGATGTTGTTTATAAATCGTGGTGCAAAAATGGGATGGCAAGCACCCTTAGCTCGCCGCGAAAAACGGCTTGCCGAGCGAGGCAGGAGCGTTGAGCTTGATCGTGTTCGGATTGCGCGAGATCAGCACCAGCACGACGATGGTCGCAAGGTACGGCAGCATCGCGAGAAACTGTGTCGGAATCGGCACGCCGATCGCCTGTGCATAGAACTGCAGGGCCATCACGGCGCCGAACAGCAACGCGCCGATCAGCAACCTGCCCGGCCGCCACGTCGCGAACACGACCAGCGCGAGCGCAATCCAGCCGCGCCCGGAGGTCAACTGTTCCTGCCACAAATGCAGGTAGACGATCGAATAATAACCGCCGGCAATGCCCGCCATGCCGCCGCCGAAAAGCGTCGCTGCGTAACGCACGCCGACCACGGGGAAGCCGACCGAGTGCGCAACCGACGGCGACTCGCCGACCGAGCGCAGCACGAGCCCGGCGCGCGTCTTGTACAGAAACCAGCCGATCACGCCGAACATGATGAACGCGAGATAACCGAGCGGCGTCAGCATGAAAAACGCCGGTCCGATGACGGGAATGGAAGCGAGACCAGGTATCGGCAATACGTCGATGGAAGCTCGCACCGCCGCCGACGTATAAGGCTTGCCGATATACGCCGAAAACCCGATGCCGAAGATCGTCAGCGACAAACCCGTGGCGACCTGATTAGCGAGCATGGTGATGGTGAGGAACGCGAACACGAGCGACATCAGTACGCCCGCGACGATCGCGCCCATGATCCCGAGCCACGGATTGCCGGTGATCGCGGTGACGGCATATCCGGTGACGGCGCCCATCAGCATCATGCCTTCCACGCCGAGATTCAAAACGCCCGACTTCTCCGCGACAAGCTCGCCCGCGCCGGCGAACATCAGCGGAATGGCCGCGACAACGGCGCTCGATGCAAGCGAACTGGCTTGATTGATGTCCATATGCTTTTATCGACTTATTTATGAATGCGCGTGCGCGACGACCCGGCGGCGCACGCGATAGTTGACGAACAAATCCGCGCCCAAGAGGCAAAACAGCAGCAAGCCCTGGAACACGCCGGCGAGCGCTTGCGGCAATTGCAGCGACGTCTGCACCGCTTCGCCACCGAGATACAGCAGCGCCATAAGAAGACTTGCCAGCACGATCCCGACAGGATGCAAGCGCCCGACAAACACCACGATGATCGCCGTAAAGCCGTACCCCGGTGACCACCCGGCCTGCAACTGGCCGATCGGCCCGGCGACTTCGCCCATGCCGGCCAGACCGGCGAGACCACCGCTCAGCAGCAGTGAAGTCCAGATGGCTTTTTTATCGGAGAAACCGGCGTATCGGGCGGCGAGCGGCGCGAGACCGCCCACGTTCATCCGGTATCCTGCGAAGCTTTTCCTCATGAACAACCATACGAGCGGAATCGCAATCACCGTCAGGAACACCGATGCGTTGATCCGCGTTCCCTTCAGCCACGCCCAGCCCCAGTCGCTGTAGAGACGCGGGAATTGGGCGGCATCGCTGAACATGGCCGAGATGGGGAAATTCATGCCTTCCGGATCTCGCCACGGACCGCTCACCAGATAGATCAGCAATTGCGTCGCAACGTACGTGAGCATCAGGCTCGTCAGGATTTCGTTGGTGTTGAAACGGCTCTTGAGCAACGCGGGGATCGCCGCCCAGACCATGCCGCCGATCACCCCGCCAATCATCATCAGCGGGAGGATCCACCAGCCGGTTGCATCGGGGAGATGAATCGCGATGCCGCCCGCGACGATCCCGCCGAGCAGCATCTGCCCTTCCGCGCCGATGTTCCAGACGTTCGCCCTGTAGCCAACAGCAAGCCCGAGCGCGATCAGACACAAGGGCGACGCTTTCAGGACAAGCTCGGACCAGCCATTCACGTTCGACAACGGTTCGATGAAAAACCCGTGCATCGCGCGCAAGGGGTCTTGTCCAACTAGCGTAAAAATCAGGAAGCCGATGATCAGCGTCAGCACGGCAGCAACCACCGGCACCGCGAGTTGCATGGCGCGCGACGGCGTAGGCCGCGCTTCGAGTCGGTACGGAAAATTCATGATGTCGATGCCGTGGTGTCGAGGGCGGCGGGTTCGGCGCGGTTGCCATCGAAGAGACCCGCCATGAAGAGGCCGATTTCTTCCGCGTTTGTGAGGCCGGTTTCGCGAACCGGAGAAAGTTTGCCGCGGGCAAGGACGGCGAGGCGGTCGCAGATATCGAAGAGCTCTTCCAGTTCCTCCGATATCACCAGGATCGCCACGCCGCGCGCGGCCAGATCGAGCAATTGCTGCCTGATGAAGCCGGCTGCGCCGACATCGACGCCCCATGTCGGTTGCGCGACGACAAGCACCTTCGGCTCCTGCAGGATCTCGCGGCCCACGATGAACTTCTGCAAGTTGCCGCCGGACAGGCTTTGCGCGAGCGCGCCGTTGCCGCCGCAGCGGACATCGAAGGCGCTGATGCAACGGTCGGCGAACGCGCGCATGGACTTCGTGCTGATCCAGCCGCCCCGCACCATATGTTCGCGATGCCCGGTCAACAGCGCGTTTTCCGCGAGTGACATGGCCGGCACCGCGCCGCGTCCAAGCCGCTCTTCGGGCACGAAGGCGAAGCCGAGCGCACGCCGGCCACCGGCGCTGTAGCGCGCGGCTGGCTGGCCCACGATAGTGATCGCATCGGGCGCGATGTGTTTATCGCGGATTTCGCCCGAAAGCGCGGCAAGCAACTCGGCTTGTCCATTCCCCGACACCCCAGCGATGCCGAAAATTTCTCCTGCATGCACGGAGAACGAAACGTCCTTGAGCGACGTGCCGAACGGATCGGCACTCGTGACCGACAAATTCTTTACCGCCAGTTTCACCTCGCCCGGCGTGTGTTCGCGCCGCGTGTAGTCCGGCAGCGAGTGGCCGACCATCAATTGCGCGAGCGATGCGTGCGTTTCCTTTCTTGGATCGACACTGCCCGTCACACGGCCGCCGCGCATCACCGTCGCGGTCTGGCACAGCGCCTGGATTTCATCGAGCTTGTGACTGATGTAGAGAATGCTGCAGCCTTCGGACGCAAGTCTTCTGAGCACCGTAAAGAGCTTCTTCACCGCTTGCGGCGTCAACACGGACGTCGGTTCGTCCATGATCAAGAGCCGCGGGTTCTGCAACAGGCACCGGACGATCTCGACGCGCTGCCGCTCGCCTACCGCCAGGCTATGCACGTGGCGCTGCGGATCGACATCGAGTCCGTAGTCCGCCGACACCTCGCGGATGCGTTTGCTCAAGGTCTTGAGATCGAATTTATCGTCGAGCGCGAGCGCAATGTTCTCGCCGACGGTCAGCGTATCGAAGAGCGAAAAGTGCTGGAACACCATGCCGATGCCCAGCTTTCGCGCCGCAGCCGGACTGCCGATCTCGACCGTCTCGCCGTTCCACTGAATCTCGCCTTCGTCTGGCCGCACGGCGCCGTAGATGATTTTCATCAACGTCGATTTACCGGCGCCGTTCTCGCCGAGCACGGCGTGGATTTCACCGGGTTCGACGACGAGCGTGACGTCGTCGTTCGCCTTGACGGCGGGATATTGCTTGCTGATGCCGCGTAGCGCGAGGCGCGGAACACGCGCACCGCCCGGCTGAATGAAAGAGGAAATAGCGTCGCCCATATGGACTCAGAAAGTGCGGAAATTGCGCAAAACCGGGGTAACCGGTCAGGCAGCAACGGAAACAAGCAGTCTGCGAGGAAAAGATACCCAAAATGGTGCGGGGCGTCGATTGCTCAAAATAGTGCGCGTGATAACGCCACGTTGAAGTCACTTCCAAGCAACAAACGGCTGTTGCAAAGCTTGCAACGAACTTGCTTTCGGGTATGTCTGTCTTGACGCCATGAATGTGTCATATTAAAAACAATATGTCCCGCACCTTGGTCTATCAGCTAGACCGTATATTGGAGAGAACATGAGTCAGCAACGCGAAGCAATCGATACTTACTTGTTACGCGTCCTGCACACCCTTCTCATGGAACGCAGCGTCACACGCGCGGCCGTGAAGTTGAATCAGTCGCAACCCGCCATCAGCGCGGCGCTCCGGCGTCTGCGCGATATCACCGGAGATCCGCTGCTCGTGCGCGGCAAAGCAGGCATGGTCCCGACCGAATACGGTCTGCGCCTGCTCGAACCCACGCAAAACGCACTGCGCGAGATCGAACGCATCAAGGTCCAGCAACATAATTTCGAACCGTCGACTTCGGTGCGGTGTTATCGGATTGGCTGTCCTGATTACCTGAACGTGTTGTTCGTGCCCACCGTGGTCGAGCGCTTTCGCATTGCTGCGCCCAACGCCACGCTCGAATTTCATTCGCTCGGTCCCGCTTTCGACTACGAACTCGCGCTGGAAGAAGGCAAGCTCGACATCGTTGTGGGCAACTGGCCCGAGCCGCCAGAACAACTGCATCTCTCGAATCTTTTTGTCGACAAGATCGTGTGCCTTGTCAGCTCCAATCATCCGTTTGCGCGTCGCGGCGCGCTCACACTCGACCAGTACCTCAACGCGCCGCATCTCGCGCCCACGCCTTATTCCGTGGGCCAGCGCGGTGCGATCGATGTCCATCTGGCACGCGAGCGCCTCAAGCGCCATGTGGTCGTCACCCTGCCCTACTTCAATCTCGCGCCGTACGTGCTGATCAAGTCGGACCTCGTGTTCACGACCACCCGCCTTTTTGCGGATCACTACGCGAAGTTCCTGCCGCTGACCGTGGTGCCCGCCCCGCTCGATTTCCCGCCAATGCAGTATTACCAGTTGTGGCACGAGCGCTGCCATTACTCCGACGAAGTACGGTGGCTGCGTCACCTGGTCGCCGATGCCACGCGCTCGCTGATCGATGTTCCCTGATCCTTGCCCGAGGCCCTAGCGGGCCATTTCCATCAGCTTTCCCGCCAGCCGGTTATGACGCTCGACGATCGGACCCAGATCGACGGTCGTCAACTGACCGTGACGCACGACCACCTTTCCATCGATGACACTCGTCGCCACCTGCGACGGCGCGCAGAAAACCAGCGCCGCGACGGGATCGTGCAGCGCGCCGGCGAAAGCGTGATGGCTTAGATCGAACGACACGAAATCCGCGGCCATGCCCGGCGCCAACGCGCCGATATCGTCGCGGCCCAGTACTTTTGCGCCGCCAAGCGTGGCGATCTCCAGGGCTTCGCGCGCGCCCATGGCGTCGGGACCAAACCCCACGCGCTGCAATAACATGGCTTGCCGCACTTCGGCCACCATCTGTGCGCCATCATTCGATGCCGATCCATCCACGCCGATGCCCACGCTCACGCCCGCATCACGCATCGCACGAATGGGCGCAATGCCCGATGCCAGCCGCATGTTCGAACACGGACAGTGCGCCACGCCCGTCCCGGTGCGTCCAAACAATTCGATACCCGCGCGGTCGAGTTGCACACAATGCGCGTGCCACACATCCGGTCCGACCCAGCCCAGATCCTCGGCGTATTCGGCCGGCGACATGCCGAACTTCTCGCGGCTGTACGTGACGTCATTCACGTTCTCGGCGAGATGCGTGTGCATCGATACCCCATACTCCCGCGCCAGTACAGCCGAATCGCGCATCAACTCGCGGCTCACTGAAAACGGCGAGCATGGCGCCACGACGACGCGCAGCATCGCGTAACGGCCTGTGTCGTTATATGTCTCGATCAGGCGCTGCGTGTCTTTCAGGATCGCGTCTTCTTTCTCGACCACCGAATCCGGCGGCAATCCGCCGTCTTTTTGCCCGACGCTCATGCTGCCGCGCGCCGCATGAAACCGCATGCCGATCTGCTGCGCCGACGCAATGCTGTCATCGAGCCGCGCGCCGTTCGGATAAATGTAGAGGTGATCGCTCGACGTCGTGCAGCCCGAGAGCAGCAACTCGGCCATGGCGGTGAGCGTCGACACCTCGATCATTTCCGGCGTCAGGTTCGCCCAGATTTTGTAGAGGCTCGTGAGCCAGCCGAACAACTCGGCGTTCTGCGCTGCCGGCACGGCCCGCGTCAGGCTCTGGTACATATGGTGATGCGTGTTGACGAGACCCGGAATCACCAGATGGCCCGCCATGTCCAGCACTTCGTCTGCGTCCTGCGGCAACTCGCTCGTCGGCCCAACGGCCACGATCCGGTTGCCTTCGATAAACAATCCGCCGTCGCGAATCTCACGCCGTGCGTCGTCCATGGTCACGAGCACCTGCGCATTCTTTACCAGCAAGGTTTTTTGCTTCTGTTGCATATTGATCTCCGCTGCTTCACTGTTTTCCGAGGGCGCGAAGATAACACTCGACTTCGCGTATTCACCCGGTTACCCAGCGTCGATCGCCGTCTTCGGGATGCCAGCCAGCCGCGCTGTGCAAGGCCTCACTGTCACAAGCCAAAAAGCCCCTGACAATGCGAACGCCGCCATAGTTGTCTTCACAGACTCAATATGATGGTGAATTTTGGCGCAGGTAGCATCGGCGGGAAGCGATGAAAAAGGGTTGGAACGCATGGCCGTTCTCGCCCGCAATGCAGGGTTTTCGCTCATGTGCTGCGGATTATCTTGCTTATCGCGGGCGTTATGATCACGGCAACTTTTTACAATGCTGAACACGGCGCGCATCCACTCACGCCGACGGGTATGTAGCCACGATTGTGGAGCCTCGATCCGCCGCTGAAGTCTGTTCCAGACGGTTCGATGCGCAGCCGCTCCTCGCACACTACAAGGACAACGCGAATGGGCAAGCTAACAACCCACGTACTCGATACCGCGCACGGCCGTCCCGGCGCCGGCATCAAAGTCGAACTCTTCGTTCTTGCCGGTGAAACCCGGCGTTCACTTCTCACCACCCAAACCAACTCCGACGGGCGTTGCGACGCTCCGTTGCTTCAGGACGGTGCATTCGTCACAGGCGAATACGAGCTCGTGTTCCACGCAGGCGATTATTTCGCTGCCAGTGGCGTAACGCTGCCCGAGCCACGATTCGTGGATCGCGTGGTGCTGCGTTTCGGTGTGGCCGATGCCACCTCGCACTATCACGTGCCGCTGCTTGTATCGCCATGGGCTTACAGCACGTATCGCGGAAGCTGAGGTTGATCGGAGTTTTGCTCAAGAGCTGGCCTTTGAGGCTTGATTAAAGAATTCGTGGTGGAGACGTTTCATGCAAGGTTTTATTGTTGACTGGCTTAATCTCGCGTTGCGCTGGCTGCATGTCATTGTGGCGATTGCGTGGATTGGCGAGTCCTTCTATTTCGTGGCGCTCGATAACAGCCTGAAACCGGCGAAGGACCCTGCCGCGACGAAGCGCGGCGTATTCGGCGAGTTGTGGCACGTGCATGGCGGCGGGTTTTACAACATGCAGAAATACACCGTCGCGCCGGAGAACATGCCCGAGGATTTGCACTGGTCGAAGTGGCCTTCGTACACCACGTGGATGTCCGGCTTCGGGCTCTTCATGGTGTTGTATCTGTTCTCGCCGAGCACGTATCTCATCGATAAAAACGTGCTCGACATGGGGCCGGTCGTTGCCGTTTCGTCAGCGCTGGGTTTCCTGCTTGCGGGCTGGATCGTTTATGACTCGCTGTGCCGCCTGCTCGGGAATCGCGACCGGTTGCTGGGCATCTGTGTTGGCGCTTACGTGATCATCGCGGCGTGGTTGGCATGTCATGTGTTCGCTGGACGCGCCGCTTATCTGATTACCGGCGCGACGCTTGCCACGATCATGTCGGCGAACGTGTTTTTCGTGATCATCCCCGGCCAGCGCAAGATGGTCGATGCCATGCTCAAGGGCCAGGTGCCCAATGCCATTTATGGCAAGCGCGGCAAGCAGCGTTCGGTGCACAACACTTATTTCACGTTGCCGGTGGTGTTCGTGATGCTGTCGAATCACTACGCGATGACTTACACGCATCCGTATAACTGGGCCGTGTTGCTGATCATCATGCTGGCCGGTGCGCTGATTCGGCAGTTCTTTGTGATGCGGCATCGTGGGCAGGTGTTGTGGTATTTGCCTGTGATTGGCGTGTTGCTGATGTTCGGTGCGTTTGCGTGGACCATGCCGAAGGCTGTGCCGACTGTTGCGCCAGTGGCGGGTGCGCCGGTTGTGCGGGTTGCCGATATTGAGCCGATCCTGCAGCAGCGTTGCGCGACCTGTCATGCTGCACATCCTACGATGATGGGCGCCGCGCCCGCAGGGGTTTTGCTTGATACGCCGGATGCTATTTCGATGAACGCGCAACGGGTCTATCAGCAGGCTGTGGTGCTCAAAGCAATGCCGCTTGGGAACGTCACGCAGATGACCGATGCCGAACGGGCCAAGATCGCTGCGTGGTTTCAAGGCGGCGCTTTGAAGTAACTTTCGTTCGCACTGGTTTGGTTTGTTGCGCGGGGCCTGGACGGTTGATGGCAGTAGCTCGGTGCTCGGTTATGCCGGGTTGCTGCTGTCCAGGTTCTCGCGCGGTTTGTCTTGGCTGATTTCTTGAACACTATTAGCCACTGTCCGTGGCGGGACTTCGTTTCTTTTTCCAACGGCGAAAAAGAAACGAAGCAAAGAAAACGCCTCTCAACCGATGGCTCATAAGTGTCCCGAGCATGCAGTTCCAATCTGTTTGGTACTTCAGAAGAACGCTAGACGCCATAACCACCGACACTTGAACCCCTCCCCCTCCGAACTCTTACATCCACACGCTTCGCCACCAGTGGTCTCGGGCTAGTTCCAATGCACATAGGGCTTGGTATGACCGAATCCTTCGTTTGCGATCTATGGCTTGATCAAATGTTCGCTTAGTTAGCTGAGCCTCTGAAACACCTTCAAACAAATCCAGTAAAGCAAAAAGCAGCGGCACGGGTTGAACCGGCTCGCTGCTGTTCGTTCACGCAAATACTCTAGTCAGGTACGACCGAAGTCCTCGTCCATCAACCAGAGCGATTCTTCCAGTTGCTGCTCATTGAGGTTGACCCCATCACCGCCACGATCAACCACGATGAAGTCACTCACTTCATCAAGTGCAATCAACGGGTGATGCCAGACTCCCTTCGCGTAATTCACGCCCTGCCACCCGCGCGTCACAAACGCGCGAATAGCAGAAGGTTTCAACTCGCCAGCCGGCGCCACCACAACCAGGTACGGGCGATCGTTGAGCGGCACAAACGCCTGACTTCCCAAAGGATGCCGCTCAAGCATCGATACCTCGAACGGCAGCACCCGCGGCTGCCCGCGGAACAGGTTCACCAGCGTCCGTCCACCTTCGTCTTCCACGTCGATACGAGCCAGATCATGGAAGCGCATCGTCGTCCCGAGGTTGATCGGGATCTGCTTCGCGCCCTCGAGCTCGATGACATCGCCGAACGGCTCGAAGGCTGCCTTGGTCAACGGTTCAACTGCCAACTTTTTCATCGCAGGACCTGCTTCATCATGAACTTCACGCCAGCGTGCCGAACAAGCGCAACCGCGATACGCCACCATCCGGATAAATGTTGAACCGCACGTGCGTGACAGGGCCCAGTGCAGCAATCTCCGATTCAAACCCGTGCTGCTTGTCCATCTGCAGCTTCTGCTCGCCAAGCAATACCGGCCAGAACATAGCCTGCGTAACGAGCGAACTGTCGGTTCCACCCGTCACATACGCGGCCTGCAGCGAACACCGGTCAGGATAATTTCCCTTGAAATGCGCGGTATCGACTTCGATTTTCTTGATCACGCCCGGCTGCGCCAACGCGACGATGCACCAGTCGTTGCCCGGCTCACGACGACGCCGCGTTTCCCAGCCATCGCCCATGTTCACGCCGCGGCCCGGCATCAGCAAGGTCGACGCCAAGCCGAAATGCTGATTGTTCGTGCCAACCAGATACGCGCCATTTTCCATGGCAGCGAGATCGAACAATTCGCTGCGACTCGCACTGCTCCAGTCGAGCTGCGGCTGACCATAGACGCGCAATCGGGCAATACCGCCATCGGGATAGATGTTCACGCGCAAATGCGTGAACGGTTGTTCATTCGCGACATCCACGTAGTGATGCGTGTTGCCCTGCAAGGTCATGGACGGCACGACCTCGGTCCACTTCGTCGATTGATTCGGCGCGCCATCGGCTACATGCGCGCCTTCAATGGACGCCGCCGGCGGGAAGTTGCCGGTGAAGTGGCTCGTGTCGATATCGAACCCCTTGATCACGCCCGGCCGCGCCAGTTTCACCACACACCAGTCGTAACCACTCACGCGCTTGCGGCGCGTTTCCCAACCGTCCATCCACTTGCCGTTATCGTCGAATTTGCCCACGATGAAGACAGCCGGCTCCGGATTCAACATGCGCTCCTTGGGCGCAAAAAAATCGTCGCTGGCTTCGAGCGCCTGCGCGCCAAGCCGCGGGTCCGCGAGGTTCACATAACGGCGCGTGAATTCGGGAGCGTTGGGATCGAGTGTCGGAATGGACATGAGGTTCCTTGTATGAGTTGAAGGCGGCGCGCGGACATCAGGCGACGATCAGATCGTCGAGCCTGAAGCGCGCTATCCGGTAGATTTGCTGCAGACTTTCGCGCAACTCGACCTCGCGGCTGTTATTAAGCCGCGCCTGGAAGTTCGCGATGATGCCGTGACGATCAAACCCGCGCACGGCCAAGATAAAAGGAAAACCGAACTTCTCACGATAGCCTGAGTTGAGCGCCTGCAAGGTGTCGAACTCTTCCTGCGTGCACAGATCGAGGCCCGCACCGCTTTGCTCACGCGTGGACTCGTGCGTGAGTTCGCCACGCACCGCAGCCTTGCCCGCAAGCTCGGGGTGAGCGTTGATCAACGCAAGCTGGCGCGCGTCGCCGGCGTTATCGACTATGGATGCCATGGTTTTATAAAGCGCATCGACGCTCGCAAAGGGTCTCTTCGCCACCGCCTCTTCCGCGACCCAGCGCGAGTGTTCGAAGATGCCGGACAGCGCGCCAACGAAATCGTCCGCGTTCACGGCGTTAAGCTGTTCTAGTGTCATTCGTGTAGTCGTCATCACGCGCTCGCTCCTGCCGTACCTTCATACGGGTGATGTTCGCGCCAGTGGCGCGCAATGTCCACGCGGCGCGTGACCCACACGCGGTCATATTGTTCGATGTGGTCAAGGAACCTCTGCAGCGCGCGAAAGCGCCCGGGACGCCCGAGCAATCTGCAATGCATGCCGATGGACAGCATCTTCGGCGCCTCGCTGCCTTCTTCGTAAAGCACGTCGAATGCATCGCGCAGATACACGAAGAATTGTTCCGCCGTGTTGAAACCCTGCGGCGTGGCGAAGCGCATGTCGTTGGTATCGAGCGTATAGGGAACGATCAGTTGCGGCGTTTTTGCGCCGCCGCTTACTTCGACGTCCATCCAGAACGGCAGGTCGTCGCCGTAATAATCCGAGTCGTAGAGAAAGCCGCCGTGCTCCGCTACCAGTCTGTGCGTATTGGGACTGTCACGTCCCGTGTACCAGCCAAGCGGCCTCACGCCGGTTACGCGCTCGATGGCTTCCATGCCAAGACGCATATGCTCCGCTTCCTTCTCGGGCGACATATCCTGATAGTGGATCCATCGATATCCATGGCACGCAATTTCATGCCCCAGCTCGACGAATGCACGTCCAAGATCCGGATGACGTTCAATCGCCATGCCAACGCCAAACACGGTCAGCGGCAAATCACGCTTTTCGAACTCGCGAAGAATGCGCCACACGCCCGCCCGCGACCCGTATTCATAGATGGATTCCATGCTCATGTGACGCGACGGGTAAGCAGCCGCGCCCACGATCTCCGACAAAAATTGCTCGGATGCCGGATCGCCGTGCAGAACACAGTTCTCTCCGCCCTCTTCGTAATTCAGCACGAATTGCACGGCGATGCGCGCGTTCCCGGGCCAGTTCGGCTGCACGGGATGCCGGCCATAGCCGATCAGGTCGCGTGGATAATTCGATTGGTTCGACATGGCTGGATCAGTGCGTGAAAGTCGATGGGGCCGCGCACGGTGCCTAAGGACCCTGCATTGGACCCTGCGCGACGATAGTCCAGTTTAGCGAAAACGCATCGCCGCGCCCATATTCATACGCAGATATTGCGGGTCAGGTGACAGGTATGTTCTGCGCACGCCACCAGGGTCATTTGACTCATTCAGGACTATAAGCCGCGAGGGCGCCGTCGTATTGTTTAGCCAAGGGGCGCGCATAATCGCCGCGCTTGGCAGTTTTAAGCCTTAGCGAAATTAACGCCTCCGCCCATTTGACCGCAGTCGTCACGCCCTCGATTACCGGCGCGCCAATTGCATCTTCAATCTCGCGACAGAACTCCGCCATGCCGGCGCACCCCAGGACGATGGATTCCGCGCCATCTTCCGCTAACGCCTTGCGACATTCATCGATGATGATTGCGCGCGCTTCGGAACCGGGAATGTCGAGATCGAGCACGGCGACATCGGTTGCGCGCACGTTCTTGCAAAAGCGCTTCATACCGTATCGCTCGGCCAGATGCCACGACATCGTGCATGTGCGCCTGAGCGTTGTTACAACAGAAAAGCTCGGCGCAATCACGCTTGCTGCATGCATTGCCGCTTCGGCTATCCCTATGACAGGACCGCTTGCGAGTTCGCGCGCCGCGTAAAGGCCGGGGTCGCCAAAGCACGCAATGACATAACCATCCAGGCCTTCTTTCTCGCCCTTTTCTATTTCCTGCAGCAAGGCCAGCGTTGCAAGCGCTTCATCGTAATAGCCCTCAATGGACGGTGGTCCCATCGACGCGCTGACCGAGATGACTTCCGTCCCATCAGATGCCACCTCTCTAGCGCAGCGATCCATTGCGCGTGTCATGCGTTCGGTCGTATTTGGATTGATCAGTTTGATGCGCATTTATACCTTCTTCCTTGAGCGTACGGAAAGCACCAGTGAAATCACGTTCATGCCACGCTACACCATGCGTGGCATGAATTTTTTTTCAGGAAAAATTCGACACTGATTTCTTGTCCGCGATGATCCAGTAAAACAAGGCGCCCAATCCCGCGCCAATGAACCACGAGAAGTTCGCCGAATCCTGCAACGCCGGGATCATCACGCATGCGACCGCAATCGCAGCAGCGGGCAACAAGGCCGATACCGCGCGCCAGTTCACGCCATTGGTGTACCAGTAACGTCCTGTTTCAGAGGTCGTGTACAACTCTTCCACGTCGAACTTGCCGCGCTTCATCAAGTAGAAGTCCACGATCAGCACGCCATACAACGGTCCGATAAAACTGCCCAGTACATCGAGCGTGTAATGGATCACGGCGGGGTTGTTGAAGAGGTTCCACGGCGTGATGAAAATCGACGCCACCGCCGCCATCATTCCGCCCATCCGCCAGCTGATCAGACGTGGTGCAACATTCGAAAAATCGAAAGCCGGCGAAACAAAGTTTGCGACGATGTTGATACCGATGGTTGCGATCGTAAAGGTCAAGGCGCCCAGGATGACGGCCGTCGGTTGATCGATCCGCCCAACGGTTTCAACGGGGTCCGTGATCAGTTGACCGAACACCGGCAAGGTCGCGGCGGTCGTCACGACGGTGACAAGCGAGAACGCGAGAAAGTTGACCGGCAATCCCCAGAAGTTGCCGCGCTTCACGCTCTTATAGCTTTTGCAGTATCGCGAGAAGTCGCCGAAATTGAGCATCGGTCCGGAGAAGTAGGACACGACCAACGAGATCGCCGTAATCATGACCGGCACCACTTCCATGCCGTGATACTTGACCCCGCCCAGGTTCAATCCGATATTGCGCCAACCCGCACGCCACACCATGTAACCGGCAAGAATGAACATCACGATGTACACCGCCGGCCCCGCGAAGTCGATGAACTTCTTGATCATCTCCATGCCGCGCCAGAACACGACGGCTTGCAGGACCCACAGCAGCATGAACCCGGCCCAGCCCAACGCGGACAAGCCCGCAAAGCCGTGATTGTGGACATCGGCGTAAGGCATCCATTGCGGCATGAATTTCAGCAACACGATCACGAGCGCGCTGGAAGCAAGGAACGTCTGGATGCCATACCACGCGACCGCGATCAGCCCGCGAATCACGGCGGGAAGGTTCGCGCCCAGCACGCCGAAGGTCGCGCGGCAGGCAACCGGATAAGGCACACCGGCCTGTTGACTCGGCTTGGCGATCAAGTTGCAAAGTACATTGACGATACCGATTCCAACCAGCAACGAAACCAGCACTTGCCAGCTCGTCAGGCCCAACGCGAACAGACTTCCTGCGAAAACATAACCGCCTACGCTGTGCACGTCCGACATCCAGAAAGCGAAGATGTTGTATGCGCCCCAGGTCTGGTGCTTGAGCGGCGCGAGGTCGTCGTTATAAAGACGATCGCTATAGCCAGCCGGATAATCTGGATCGCGGTCCGAATCTTCGTAAGGGGGTATTGCAGCACTGCCAGGGGTCGCGCTGAACTGAACCATGACTTCTCCTTGAATGAACTCGGCAATGGCGCCGCTTAAGATCGTCGTTGAGGTCGTCGACTTCTACGGCTTCGTTGTATGGCTACACGGCGCCTTCGCACAGGTTCGCGCGCGGCGTTCTTTTGATCGATTCATTTAGCAGTCCAAACGCATACAGACGTTGCGCGGACGCAATTCAACACTTCAACACGCGCACAAAAGCGCATGCATCCAGGAAAAGGCACGGTCAAGTCACGCATTCGTTCAATGCGGACCTTAAGATTCACTCAACTTTCAATTAAGGCTTATCGCGGCGCGCCCATGCTTAAGGTCGCGCGGCAACACACTTCGTTCAAGCGCTTTTTTCGCGCTCGGCGGACTTCGGTTTGGCGAAGACTTCATGCAGATCGACTGCGCCGCGAGCGGGCCGGTCGAGCATTTTCATTTCCACGTCCTGCAAGTGACGCGCCATCAGTTCGGCGGCTTTGGGCGCGTCGCCGGCGTCGAGTGCGGCCAGGATTTCCTCATGATCCTCAAAACTGCAGGAGCTCCGGCCAAGCGACTCATACAACGCCGATATCAGCGTGGAGCGCGCCACCAGCCCCGACAGGCATTCGCACAAGACAGTGTTGCCGGTAAGCTGCGCGAGCTCCTTGTGAAACTCGCCCGACAACCTTATCCACGATGAAAAATCGCGGCTTTCATATGCTTTGCGTTCACGTCCGATCGTCGCGCTGATCGACTTCAGCCTGCGCGTGCCGTGTCCGCTGCAAATGCGCTCGACCACGGCTATCTCGACGATGCGCCGCATCTCGAACACTTCATGGACCTCTTGCACCGACGGACTCGCGACAAATGCGCCCCGGTTCGGCTCGAGATCGACCAGACGCTCGCTCGCGAGTTGCGCCAGCGCCTGGCGCACCGTACCGCGCTTTACATCGAATACTTCGCACAACTGCGCTTCTGTCAGCTTGGCCGCAGGCGCGAGACGATGTTCGAGGATCGCATCACGGATGTTTGCCGCGATCGATTCGGCCGTAGCCGCGGCAGCCGGAACCGCATTACCAATGACGCTTACCTTCGATAAAGCTTTCATTTTGTCTTCGGACATGAGCGCGTTCGCCTGTATGTGTTGCATCTTATGACGGACATAAAAACTGTCAACAATTTCTCGTGAAATTCGATCGCCTGCGGGAGGTCACGATACTCAAAAGCAGTCCAGAGGCCTGCAGGTAAAGACTTGGGAGGCCTTATCAGGTAAATCCCTCACTCCGTGCGCCCCCATATTGTCAACAATATTGGGCACAAAACCCGTGCAAATTTGCCCAAATCCAGTGCGTTCAAATGAAAAAAGCGCCCGACGGGGCGCTTTTCGGCTGACTTTCGAACGTAGTCAGGACAAATGCGGGTAATCCGAAAGCTTCATACTGAAACCACTTGGTCTCGCGACCAGATGCGCAGTCGCGCCAAACGGCAAGGTCAGCAAATCCGGCACGTGTCCGAACTGCAACCCGGTCACGACCGGAATCGCGACCAGCGATCGAACCTGCTCGACCATCGTCTCGAACGTGTATCCGTTGTCGTATTCCGAGAGTTTGGCGCTCGTGAACTGACCCAGTACGACGGCTTGCTGCCGCGCAAGAATCCCGGACAAATGAAGCTGATAAATCATTCGTTCAACGCGAAACGGATGCTCGTTGACGTCTTCGAGAAACAGGATCCCGCCCTCGACAGGTGGCATGTACGGTGTGCCGATCAACGAAGCGATCATCGCGAGATTGCCGCCCCAGAGCATGCCGGTGACATCGGCGGATTGCGCTTGGTGGAAGTCACTCGTCACCGTGAAAGATGGCTTCGTGATCGCTTCCCAGAAGTGATCCATCGTGAATGCGCTCAGCTCTTCGGCACCAAAATCGGCGGTGAGCATCGGCCCGCCGAAAGTCTTGATGCCGGCGCGGGCGAACAACGCAAGCTGGAGGGCCGTAAAGTCGCTATGGCCGACCATCACCACGGGCTGATCACGCAAGCGGCGTTGCAAACCGTCGTAGTCGAGACCATGAAGTATGCGCGACGCACCGTAACCACCTCGCACTGCCAGCACGATTTCAGGCAAAGGCCGCGACGGATCGGCAAGCCGGTTGATATCCGCTGCGCGCTCGCTATCCGTACCGCCAAACCGTTGGTACCGGCGCCACGCGGACGACGCATTCTCGAGCGTATGTCCCTGCTCCTGCAGACGCGCGATCGCGCGTTCAACCGGCTCCAGAGCAGGATAACCAGAAGGTGCAACGAGATCGATGGTGCGTGCGCGAAGGGTCATGGGCGAGGTAAAAGTGGATCGGCGGGATCAGGCGTGGCGGCGTTGCGGGCATCGCGTGCCGCCTTGGTTTCGCGCCGGCGTTCGGCGAAGAAACTGCGCAGCGCGTTGGCGCATTCGACGCCGAGCACACCGCCGGTAACGGTCGTGTGATGGTTCAGGTTGCCGATGGCAAATGCATCCACAACACTGCCGCACGCGCCGGTCTTGGGATCGTGCGCGCCGAACACCACGCGCGCAATGCGTGCATGCATGATTGCGCCGGCGCACATGATGCAGGGTTCGAGCGTGACGTACAGCTCGCAACCGGGCAAGCGGTAGTTTTCGAGTGCGATGGAAGCGGCGCGCAACGCAGCCATTTCGGCATGCGCCGATGGATCGTGGGCGCCAATAGGATGATTGAAACCGGTCGAGATGACTTCGTCGCCACGTACCAGCACCGCACCCACAGGCACTTCGCCCAGCGCACGCGCTTTTTCGGCGGCGGCCTGGGCAAGCGCCATGAACCGGCGGTCGCGCTCGTCCGGGGATGCAGGCTCGGAAACGGCTGTCACTTCTGCCCGGCCTGATCGTGCGTGGCAACGTCTGCGGTCTTTTCCTGCTCCGACCAGCGCTCGGACAGACGCTCCGCAATGCGCCGCCGATACTCGAGCGGCACCACCGTGCAGTTGCCGCGCAGCGATTCAAGGGCCATGTCGAGCGCGAGCATCTTGGCTTGCAGCTTGAGACGTGTTGCCGGATCTTCCGCAACGCCTGTTTCGTTTTGCAGATCACGCAACGCGCGCAGATGCTCGACAGCAGGAGGCACGAAACCGGCGTTTTTCATAATGCGGTTGGCAACACGCACTTCTTCGGGAACCAGGGCGTCGTCGTCGAACTCGAGGGGCTCGCCCGCGCCAGGCAGATTATCGAACTCACCGCGCGCGGCTGCGGCCGAAATTCGCTGTTCGACCAGGGCATCTAGCAGTTTCATCGGCGTTTTGGGTGTCGGCGACCGGCTTGTCGAATGTCATTCTTAAACATGTTCGATAAAGCGGATCGAGCCAGACTGTCACGTTTTGAGGGTTACGCTTCGCGGTAGCGGGGAAAAGCCGGCCGCGTGCATAGCCGCGCAGGCGATTCCGGCGTCACACGCTTCGGGGATGCCACCAGCTACTCTCTTATTCTATCAGGCGCTCCGGAACGGGCTGAATCTTCCGTTCTTCGCGTATAACCTTGCGTTGCGAGCAACAGGCTTCGTGTGTACTCATGCGCCACGGTTTGCTCGCGCACCGCTTCAACCGAAAGCTGCTCGACGATATCGCCATCGCGCATCACCGCCACCCGCTGGCATAAAAATCCAACCACCGCCATGTTGTGACTGACGAGGATCATCGTGAGATTGCGTTCGCGATGCAGCCGCCGCAGCAGATTCAGGATTTCCGCCTGCACCGATACATCGAGCGCGGACGTAGGTTCATCGAGGAGCAGCACGCGCGGCTCCACAATCAACGCGCGTGCGATTGCAACGCGCTGACGCTGCCCGCCCGACAATTGATGCGCGTACCGGAAGCGAAATGCCGGGCCGAGACCAACCTCGCGCAACGCATCCAGGATGCGTTCGTCCTGGCGATCCATGCCGTTGATCGACAGCGGTTCGCGCAATGTCTGGTCGACCGTGAAGCGCGGATAAAGCGAGCCGTACGGGTCTTGAAACACCATCTGCACTTCGCGCCTGAACGTGCGGTCGACGCGCTCACCGAGGACGTGCCGGCCGATCCGCATCGAACCGCCTGCAATGGGCACGAGTCCGGTCAGCGCGCGAAGCACTGTCGACTTGCCCGAGCCCGATTCGCCCACAAGTCCGAAGACTTCGCCTTCGTTCACGTGAAAGGTCGCTGCGCGCACGGCATCGGCGAAACCGGTTTTGGTTTTGAAGCGTACCTGTACCGCGTTTGCATCGATCATCGCGCGGCCTCGGCGAACCATGCAGCGTCGCGTTGCAATACCGGCAACTGGTCCGGCGGGTTGCGCAGCGGTGGGCTCGCTGCAAGCAAAGCACGCGTGTACGGATGCTGCGCGTTCGCGAGATCACGCGCCGCGCACGTCTCGACCACGCGGCCGCCGACCATCACCATCACGCGGTCGCAGAACGACATCACGAGCGGCAAGTCGTGGCTGATGAAGATCAGACCGGTGTCGTGCTTCGCGATCATTTCGTCGAGCACCGAGAGCACTTGCATGGAAACCAGGACGTCGAGCGCGCTGGTGGGTTCATCGGCGATAAGCAGTTTGGGCCCCGACGAGACCATCATCGCGATCATCACGCGCTGGCCCATGCCGCCTGAGAGCTCGTGCGGATAAGCGTCGGCAACCCGCTCCGGATCGCGGATATGCACGGCAGCAAGCGCTTCGACAATGCGCTTGCGCATTGCCTTCCCACTAAGCCTCGGCGATTGCCGCCCGAATGCCTCGCGCATTTGCTGCGCGACGGTCATCACGGGATTGAGCGAATACTTCGGGTCCTGCAGGATCATGCTCATCTGCGTGCCGCACAGACGGCGCCGGTCTTTGGCGCTCAAGGCAAGCAGGTTGTGATTGTCGAGGCGCATGGCATCGGCCGACCATCGTGCAGATGTTGGCAGAAGTCCGAGCAGCGCGCGTCCTGTCAGCGACTTTCCCGATCCCGATTCACCGACGATACCAAGGCGTTCGCCCTTTGCCAGCGTAAGTGAAATGCCTCGCACGGCTTCGGTCAGCGTGCCGTCGTGGGCTGCGAACGCAATGCGCAGGTTATCGATTTCGCAGAGGGTATCAGCGTGCATGTCAGCCTCCTTGACGGGGATCGAAGACGTCGCGCAGGCCATCGCCGAGCAGGTTGAAAGCAAGGCTCACCAACAAGATGGCGATGCCCGGGATGGTCGCGACCCACCAGGCGTCCAGCAGCACGCCGCGCCCCGACGCAACCATGAAGCCCCATTCCGGACTGGGCGGCTGCGCGCCGAGCCCGAGGAAACCGAGCCCCGCGACGGTCAAGATGACGCCCGCCATGTCGAGCGTTGCACGCACGATCACGGACGACGAGCACATCGGCACGATATAACGTAACAAGATCCGCATGGACGACGCCCCTTGCAGGCGCGCGACATGGATGAAGTCGGCCTGGACGAGCCGAAGCGTTTCGGCACGAGCAAGACGCGCGTACGGCGGCCATGCAGTGATCGATATTGCGATGACCGCGTTGATCACGCCCGGTCCGAGCGCTGCGGCAAACGCGAGCGCCAGCACGATCTTCGGAAACGCGAGCGCGATGTCGGTGAGACGCATGAGAATGGTATCGACGAAACCGCCGCAAAAGCCTGCCGCCGTGCCGATCAGCAAACCGACGGGCACGACCAGCACGACCACCAGAATAGCGATGCTCAACGTCAGTCGCGATCCGATCACAAGGCGCGCGAGAATGTCGCGCCCAAGTTGATCGGTGCCGAACCAATGCGAAGGCGAACCCGGCGGCAGCAAGCGATCACCCAGTACCTGACGCAAAGGATCGTGCAGCGGAAGACACGGACCGATTGCAGCGAACAGGATCAGCAAGAGCAAAATTGCAAGGCCGAACACGCTCAGTGGGTTGCTCGCGAACCGTGTCCATCGCCTGTATGCCAATCCGAGCGCGGCTTGCCTGCGGGACGCGGGCGTGTCCGTCAAGAGCCACGCCTGCCATTCCTTGCGCGGTTTCGTCATTCGAGTGGAATCACTGGATGGAAGCACGTCATGAACCTTTGGCAGTCATCGGGCGCGAGGATCGAATATTTTGTACAGTGCGTCCGTCAGCAAGTTGAGCGTGATGAACGTTGCGCCAATCACAAGCGTGCTGCCGAGCACGGCGTTCATATCGGCGTTGAGGAGCGCGCCCGTGAGATACGAACCGATACCCGGCCACGCAAACACGATCTCGGTCAGCACCGAGCCTTCGAGCAGGTAGCTATAAGCGAGCGCGATCACCGTCAGGAGCGGCACCGCGATATTGCCAAATGCATGACGCCAGATCACGCGCCGTTCGCTCAGCCCCATTGCCCGCGCCGTGACAATGTATTCCTGGCTCAACTGTTCGAGCATGAACGAGCGCGTCATGCGGCTCAGGTAAGCGATGGAATAGAACGCAAGAATGCCGGCAGGCAGGACGATATGCGAGAGCGCATTCTTCAGCACGTCCCACTCGCCGGCAATGATGGAATCGATCAGCAAACTTCCGGTATGTGTATCGACCATGCCGTCGTAAAGCGGATCAATACGACCCGGTCCCGAGACCCAATGCAGCTTGGCATAGAACAAAAGCAGGCCCATCAGCGCGAGCCAGAACACAGGCAGTGAACTCCCCGCCAACCCGATGAATCGCGCCACATGATCGATCCAGCGGTTATGCCGCACTGCCGCCACGACGCCGAGCGGCACACCGATCACGATGCCCATGAAGGTGGACAGGGTGGCGAGTTCAAGCGTGACTGGAAAAACGCGTTTGATGTCGTCGACAACCGGATTCGACGTCAGCAGCGACATGCCGAGATTGCCATGCAGCACATCGCGAACGTAGATTGCGAACTGCACGATCAGGGGCTTGTCGAGCCCGAGCGAGAGCCGCGCCGCCGCGTAAGCCTGAGGCGATGCGCGCTCGCCGAGCATGGCGAGCAACGGATCGATCGGGATCTTCCGCCCGATGAAAAACGTCACCCCGAGCAAGCCGATGAACGTGACAACCAGCATCAACAGCCAGCGTACGAACAGCCATCCCCGGCGCACGCCTGCATGATTTGCAAGCGCGCGGCGTGCACGTTGGGAGACTGTTAGTTGCAGATCCACGCTTACTGCTTCTTCAAGTCACGGTAGGAAACAAGATCGAAGATCGGCCCGACTTCCAGTCCCGTCACCCCCGGCCGCGCCGCGACCTGCGAGACCTTCTGGAACATGATCACGAATGGCGACTTGGCGAGCACTTCCTTTTGCATAACCTCATAACGTTGCGCGCGTTTTGCCGTCGATGATTCCTCGAGCGCCGCCTGCGTCTCTTTCGTCAATTGCGGAATGTCCCACGAATTGCGCCACGCGAGCATCTTGAAGCTGGAGTTGTCGGAGTTGTCCGGATTCCATGCGAAGCCTTGCGCGTTGCTGTGCGGATCGATGTAATCGGCCGACCATTCGCCAATGTATATGTCATGCTGGCGCGCGCGATATTTGCCGAGCGTCTGCTTGTTATCGCTGGAAATGAGCTCTACTTTGATACCGGCCAGCGCCAGGTTGGCTTGCACCGCTTGCGCTATTTCGCCATAAGGCGAGTCGTTGCGCACATCCATCTTGACGGCAAAACCGTTCGGCAGACCAGCCTTTGCGAGCAGCGCTTTCGCCTTCGGGACATCCTGGTGGTATGGATTTGTATTCAGGGCGCCGAGGAAACCTTCGGGAAGAAACGTCTCGTGAACCTTGTACGTCGTGCGCACGATGTTCTGCTGGATGCCGTTGTAATCGATGAGCCATTTCATTGCTTCCTGCACCTCCGGCTTCGCAAGATTCGGGTTCTTGTTGTTCAGCCCGAGATACATCAGCGTAGCTTGCGGCACGGATGTCACGTGAATCGCGCCCTTCTTCGTAAGCGTGGCGAGGTCATCTGAACTCAGGTCACGCGCTATGTCGATATCGCCATTTTCGATCATCAGACGCTGACTGGATGCCTCGGGCACATGCCGCATCACGATGCGCTTCATGGCAAGCGGCACGCGATAACCATCGAAACGCTGCAACACGATGCTGTCGTTCGCGGTCCATTTCACGAGCTTGTAGGCACCCGACCCCGCTTCATTCGTCTTCAGCCATTCGTTGCCGAAATCGTTGCCCTTCGCGTGCGATTCGAGCAGCTTTCTGTCGAGCACCGATGCCGGCCACGATCCCAGCACGTTGAGCACGAAGGTCGGCGCGTACTTCTGGTCGGTCGTGACAGAGACGGTTGTATCGTCGATCTTCTTCACGTTCTGCAGCGCGTTCGCCTTCGTGAGTCCAATGCCCGCGAGCACCGCCGCGGCGCCCTTGTCGAGCAACGCGGTGCGCTGGATCGACCACGCGACGTCGTCGGCGGTGAGCGGGTTGCCCGAGTGGAACTTGAGGCCGGACCGGATCTTGAACGTGAACGTCAGGCCGTCGGGACTCACGGCCCATGATTGCGCAACATCGCCGTTGAAGCGCGCCGGGTCTTTAAGATCGACACGAATCAGGCGGTCGTACGTGTTCGCCACATATTCCTGCGGCACCAGTTCGTAGATCTCGCCCGGATCCAACGTGGTGAATTCGTCGAGCAAGGTCGCCATCACCAGCATGTCCTTGGGCGTGGCCGCATATGCCGAACTCAAGCCGCCCATGGTCACCGTCAAGGTCGATGCCACCGCGATGGCTGCCAGCGCGTTGCGCAAAACACGTTTCATACTCGCTCCGTGAAAGTTGATCGCTGTACTTGGCGCGCCCTTACATCAGACGCAAAGGGCCGCTGTCCGCATTGTCGATGACCGGAAGTTCACGCGAGCCGGGCAATTCGTAATGCCACCACTCGCTTGGAATATGCATGAAACCCGCGCCGTGCATGACGCCTAGCAAAAGCGTGCGGTTGCGCTGCACATGCTCGGGCAAGCCAGCGTGAAAGTGTTCGGATGCAACCGACATTTCGTCGAAACCCGTACCCATGTCGAGTTCGTGCCCGTTGGCGCCGACAAGCGTGAGGTCGACCGCCGTCCCGCGGCTGTGGTTCGAGCCGCGCTTCAGGTCAGCGATATAGGTGGGGTCGGGCAGGAAGTCCCAGAGCACTTGCTGCGCTTGCGGAGGCCGGTAGGCATCGAAGATCTTGAGCGTCATGCCAATGTTTCCGGCAAGCTCGACAGCCTTTCTCAACGCCGCTTCAGCGGGGCTCAGCAGCAGGCAGTGCGCCGCCTTGTAGATCGGCTTGCCGGTGAGATTGCGGTCTGTGGCGTAGACCAGGTCGATGGCGACGCCATGTGTGGCGGGAGTGATTATAAGCAAACGGTGATCGGGCATCGGCGGTATTGGTTCGAAGCTCACGAAGACGTGCGGTGCCGTTATTGTTTATCAAAATGAATGATTTGGGGGCGAATGTGCAGACACACCACACTCGGTGTCACAGCTTGCGCCCGTGGTTGACCGTATTGGTCAACACCAGCACAGATTAAACCTCGCCAAAAATCCGCTGTTGCGACTCTGCGGGGAGCCGGGATCTGGGCTTGCGGGAAGAGAACTTCTATCGAAAGCGATTTCACGCATGCGTTGAATCGCTTTCGAAACGCCGGGCAATTACTGAGCCATGGCCCCGGATGCCGGATGTCCCATGCCCATTGCATCGTGCTTTTTCATCTTGTCGCCCTTCTTCATGGAGTCTTTCGACATGGAATCCTTGGACATCGAGTCCTTCGACATGGAATCCTTGGACATCGAATCCTTCGCCATTGAATCGTGGGCCATTGCATCGCTTGCCTGGGCAAACGCCATGGAGCCGCTCAATGCGAGTGTTGCTGCGAGTGCTGCCGTGATAAACAGTTTCATATGGACCTCTTCTCAAGTAACAGTAGCCGGCCGAGCCGGGGTGAATCGAAGTACCTGACGCCGCAATGCAAGGTGCATGCGTGCAGTCAGGAACCTCCGAACCAGTTGTAGCCCTGATCAACCCAATAACCGCCAGGGAACGTGTTGGTGACGAAAATCTCCATGATGTGTTTGGGATTCTTGTAGCCGAGTTTGGTAGGCATCCTGAGTTTCATCGGATAGCCATATTTGGGCGGCAGAAGCTTGCCGTCATACGTGAACGTAAGGAGCGTCTGCGAGTGCAATGCCGTCGGCATGTCGATGCTCTCGTAGTAGTCATCCGCGCATTTGAAGCCCACGTATTTCGCAGATGGATCGGCGCCTACGCGCTTGAGGAACTCGGAGAACGGCGTTCCGCCCCAGCGCCCTATCGCGCTCCAGCCTTCCACGCAGATGTGGCGTGTGATCTGCTCGGCCTTCGGCAACGCGTAAAGTTCAGGCAAGGTCCAGGTCTTCTTGTCCTGAACGAGACCGCTTACTTTCAAGCGAAAGTTGGCACCATCGACTTCAGGAACGTCGTCAACGCCGTAGAACGCATTGAACGGAAACGGCCGTGTGATTTGCGCTTCTGTATAGGTGGGCGCGAGGCGGTTAGGATCGAAGAGCCAGCCTTGCACGGTATCGTTCAGACGCGAGACGCGGGATAGGAAGGTCTCGACGGACTTGTCGTCGGAGATGCTGCAACCGGTCAGCATCGCGAGGCCGCCAAGCGTGACGATGCGTTTGCCAAAAAGACGCCGCGAAGGCATGTCGAGTTCACGCTTCACGTCGATGATCAGCGACTCACGGTCTACAGTCATGCGGTTTGGTTTGACGGGTTTCATGATCGATTTTCCAGAGGCTTCGCTTGGGATCGGTGGTTGATTCATCGGCCGCGAATCATGGTGAGGAGCGAGCGCGGCACGAGCGAGACCATCACCAGATGCACCACGATGAACGCCGCCAGCAGCGACATGGCGCAAAAGTGGACGACGCGCGCGAAGTCATATCCGCCCATCAGGTCGCGCAGCAGAGGAAGTTGCACCGACTTCCAGATGGCCAGACCCGACAGGACCAGCACTGCAATATCGATCATCACGAACAGGTAAGCGAATTTCTGTACCGCGTTGTACTTGCCCGGATCGGCATGCGAGAGGTGACCCTTGAGTGCTTCGATCAGGTCATGAAAGATCGTGCGCAGCGACAGCGGGAAAAACTTCGTTCTGATGCGCCCCGTGGCGAGGTTCATTGCGAGGTAGAACAAACCGTTGAACACCAGCAGCCACATTGCCGCGAAATGCCATTGCAGCGCGCCGCCGAGCCAGCCGCCCAACGTTATGCCCGGCGGGATCATGAAGCCCTTGAATACTGGTGATGCGTCGTAGATCCTCCATCCCGACAGCATCATCAGGATCACCGCAAGCGCGTTGAGCCAGTGCGTGGTGCGCACCCATGCGGGCTGGATGACTCTCGCAGGACCCTTGATACCGCGTGCTGCATGTGTCGTGTTCATAAGAGATCCTGTGCCGGTATCGGAATGCTGACCTTGCCGATCAGCCCAATGCTTACTAATTCGCCGGGGCTGCATAAGCGGTTACACCGCTCGAAAAATTGTTTCTGCGAAAGCTTTCATTCACAGACAAACGTGTGTCTGCAAGTTAGTTCGTCAGAAACCGATGGCGGGTTACAACGGAATATCTTTATTGCCGGCAGTGCGACTCAGGCGAGGACGTAAGCAAACATGCAGGCGTAAATCGCTCTCACGGGACACGATTGCCATCCCGGATTTCATCGGATACCCTGAATCGAACACGCTAAACACAGACGGCCGGCCATTGCGGCCCCGCTTATCGCTCTTCAATTCCAGGACGCCATGATCCGCTTCTACTTTCACCCCACGCCGAACCCGGCAAAAGTCGCACTGTTTCTCGAAGAATCGGGACTGGCGTACGAGGTCATCCCCATCGATACCAGCAAAGGCGAACAGCATCTGCCCGCGTTTCTGAGCGTCAACCCGAATGGCAAGGTCCCGGCGATCGTGGATACGGACGGCCCCGGCGGCCGCGAAGCGCGCGTATTCGATTCCAGCGCGATCCTGCTATACCTCGCCGAGAAGACCCAGCGCTTTGCCGGCACAGCGGCAGACCGGCCCGAACTCCTCTCATGGCTGTTCTTCATCAGTTCGGGCCTTGGGCCGTTTTCGGGTCAGGCAGTGCATTTCCAGCATGCCGCGCCGGAAAAACTGCCATATGCGATCAACCGCTACAGACGGGAGATCGAACGTCATTACCGCGTGCTCGACGAACATCTGGCGCAGCGCGAATATATCGTCGGCCAGGATTATTCGATCGCCGACATGTCTGCCTGGGGCTGGCTCGAACGCGCGCCACGGGTTCTGCCGGGCGACGTGGAGCCGCTGGCTGCCTTCCCGAATCTGCGCCGTTTCTTCGATTCCATCAGCGCCCGGCCGGCTGTCGCCCGCGCACGCGCCGTCGGCCGCGACCTGACTTTCAAGCGCGAACTTGACGAACAAGCACGCCGTGCCCTCTTCCCATCAAATTATCCGGACGCCGCTCGCTGATCTCGCCCCGCTTTCGACGCCGGCGTTGCGCGCCGACGTCGACAGCAGCAAAACGTTGCGGCACAATCCGCACGTTTCGCGTTCGGCAGGTCACCAGACGCCCTGCCGCTTTTTTATTTGGAGCGCGCTGTAACCCAATGCCGCGATGAAGCGAATAACACAAGGTAATGGCGTGTCGGGTGTCGAAGAGCGGCTGAAGTCGCTCTTCGTACGCGGCCTGGATGGCGACGCGGTTGCGTATCGTGCGTTTCTGGACGACCTGACGGGACACCTGCGCGGTTTCCTGAGGAAACGTATCCATTATCTTCAGGACGACATTGAAGACATCGTGCAGGAAATCCTGCTGGCGGTGCACAACAGCCGCCATACATATCGTCCGGACGAACCGCTGACGGCGTGGGTGCACGCCATTGCGCGTTACAAGCTGATGGATTTCTTTCGGGCGAGATCACGGCGCGAAGCGCTGAATGATCCGCTCGACGAGACGCTCGATATCTTCGCAATTTCAGACGAAGAGCCCGCCGACGCGAAACGCGATATCGGCAAGTTGCTCGAGCAGTTGCCGGACCGTCACCGGTTGCCGATCGTGCATGTGAAGCTGGAGGGTCTTTCCGTGACCGAGACAGCCACGCTGACGGGCATGTCGGAGTCGGCGGTCAAAGTGGGCATTCACCGAGGATTGAAAGCGCTGGCAGCAAAAATTCGAGGCACCGCATGAAAACCGACGACCTGATTTCGCTTCTCTCGACAGGGGTCACGCCCGTCGATACCGGCCTGTCGCGACGCCGCTTCGTGCGCGCGTTGCTGCTGGGCGGCATGGGTTCGTTCGTGCTCATGCTGGCCGTCTACGGCTTGCGACACGACCTCGCTGTTGTATCGCGCACACCGCTCTTCTGGGCGCGCTTCGCATTTCCCGCAACACTTGCCGCGTGCGCGCTGTTCCTGGCGGCGCGCCTGTCGCGCCCGGGGACGAGCATCGGCGCATTCTGGGCAATGCCCGCCGTGCCGATCCTTGTAGTGTGGAGCGCTGCGGTCGCGGTCCTGTGCCTGGCTTCCCCCGATGCCCGCATACCACTTGTAATGGGCACGACGTGGCGCTCATGCCCGTTCAATATCGTGTTGCTTTCGGTGCCGGCTTTTGTCGCCGTGTTCTGGGCGATTCGCGGACTTGCACCCACGCGGTTGCGACTCGCGGGTGCCGCGGGCGGCATGCTGGCGGGAACTATCGCGACCATGGCGTACTGCCTGCATTGTCCCGAGATGAGCGTAGCCTTCTGGGCTGTCTGGTACTTGCTTGGCATGACGCTAGCTACGCTGATCGGCGCGTTGCTCGGTCCGCGTTTCCTGCGCTGGTAATAAGCTTGACGGGGCAGCCAGCTCGGCTAATGAGGCGCAATCGCCGCCTCATAAAAATTCGCACGCAAGCGTAACCTTCCTGCAGATCAAACCGAATAGAAGTCATGCGTCCTGTTCTGCGGCCTCGGGATCGACGCACTATCGGTTCCTGTCTGCGGAGTGGCCATGAAGACCAGCGAGTTTGTATCGATGCTTGCCACTGGCATCGCCCCGACCCACCCTCGTGTGATCGCGCGACGTTTCGCAACGGCACTGTTTTTAGGCCTGAGCGGCGCTGCCTGCTTGATGGTTGCCCTCTACGGCGTGCGCGGCGACATGCCGCAAATGCTGACCACGCCTCTATTCTGGCTGAAAGTTGCGTTTCCTCTTGTGGTCGCTGGTGCGTCGCTTTTCATCGCGACCCGACTTTCACGCCCCGGTGCGGATACGGCGTTCGGATGGATCGCGCTTGCCATTCCACTCGTGCTTATCTGGATGGCGGCGTTGATCGTGATCATTGCCGCACCGCCGGCGCTTCGGCTTCAACTCGTGCTTGGCAGCACGTGGCAAGTCTGCACGATCAACATCGCGATCTTGTCAGCGCCGACTTTTGTTGCTGTGTTCTGGGCCATGAAAGGGCTTGCGCCAACCCGGCCGGTTTTGGCGGGCGCTGCGGCAGGTCTGCTCAGCGGCGCTCAGGCCGTCCTTGTCTACACACTTTATTGCGTGGAGATGACCGTGCCGTTCTGGGGCGTGTGGTACGTGCTTGGGATGATGGCGCCAACGATTGTCGGCGGGATTCTGGGACCGCGTGTGTTGCGCTGGTAGCGGCCGAGGTGGCAGCCACGCGCTGCCGAATCGATCAGGCTAGTCGACGACCCGCACCTTGAATGGGCGCTGCGGTGACTGCAGCAAGTATTCTTGCATTGATGTAACCCGTTTCATGTCCCGGTCGAATTAGATTTCATCCGCCCCATGTCTGGAGTCCGCAATGCGCCCTTCGTCTGCTTCCGCCCTCTTTGCTATTTGCATCTCACTCTGCGCCGCGAGCGCCAACGCTGCATCGGGTAATACGTGCAGTGCGTCGAGTCCCGCTCACCGCGCGGCGCTCGTAGAACTCTACACAAGCGAAGGCTGCAATAGTTGCCCGCCCGCCGACAACTGGCTTGGCGCACTCGATCACGCACGCCGGACCGATACCATCGTGCCGCTCGCCCTGCACGTGGACTACTGGGATAACCGGGCGTGGAAAGACCGGTTTGCACAAGCGGCATTCACCACGCGCCAACAGCAACTGACATCGGCTGGCAGTGGACATGTCGTGTACACGCCGGAGATTTTCGTCGGCGGAAAAGAGTTGCGCGACTGGTCGAGCGACGCGAGTTTCGAATCGCGTATAAAACAGTTGAACAGCGAAACGCCGCTCGCCGATATCCACATCGACGGCCATCCGTCAGCGCCCGGCCATATTGCGTTCAACGCATCGTTCACAGCGCGCAAGAACCTCCCGGACGATGCCGTCGCCTACGCGGCCGTGTATGAAAACCAGCTCGTCAGCGCAGTCAACGGCGGAGAAAACAACGGCGCGACACTGCATCACGACCGCGTGGTGCGCCAATGGATCGGACCCATTCGATTGACCGAAGGACGCGCGCAACTATCCGGCGATTACGCGTCGGATGCCATGCGCTTCGGCGTCGTTGCATTCGTTGAACGTGGAACGAACGGCGAGGTGCTGCAAGTGGCCGAGCTCGCTTCGTGCGGCGGGTGACTATCATGGCCGCTTAGTGCGCAAGCTCTGCTTCGTGTTGCCACGCTGGAAACGGATCCTTGAACCTGTGCCAGGCTTCAGGTCCCTGCGACATTTCCACATCGGTGAGAAGACACGCGTACAGCCGAGCACGCAACGCCGCTTCATCCATATCGATGCCAATCAGCACCAGCTCTTGCCGTGCATCGCCGACCTGCGGGTCCCAGTCCTCCTCGATTGATTGCAGCGACTCGGGGTCTTGCGGCCAGTAAGATTTCGGCACCGCGGCCCACCACAACCCCTTCGCGCCGTGACGGCATACACCGCCGGCTTGCGACCACGAACCGACATAGGCAGGCCTGCTCGCAAGCCAGAAGAACCCTTTGGACCGCACCACGCCCGGCCATTCGCTTTCGATGAAATCCCAGAACCGCTCAGGATGAAACGGCCGGCGCGCCCGATACACAAAGTTCGTGATGCCATATTCGTCGGCTTCGGATCGATGTTCGCCGCGTAACGCCGTGAGCCAGCCCGGCGCTTTGGAAGCCTCATCAAAATCGAATAGCCGGGTGTCGAGCACCTTGTCCAGACTCAGCTTGCCGAACTCGGCCATCTCGATCTTCGCACGCGGGTTCAGGCCGCGAAGGATCGTCATGAGCCGGGTGCGATCTTCATCGCTGACAAGGTCGATCTTGTTCAGTACGATGACATCGCAGAACTCGACCTGCTCGACCAACAAGTCCACGACTGTGCGCGAATCTTCTTCGCCCATCGATTCGCCACGCGACTGCAAGCTGTCGGCTGATCCGTAGTCCTTCAGGAAATTCAACGCGTCCACCACGGTGACCATGGTGTCGAGCCGCGCGACATTGGCGAGGCTCTGTCCTTCTTCATCGGCGAACGTGAACGTTTCCGCGACCGGCAATGGCTCCGACACGCCGGTTGATTCGATCACAAGATAGTCAAAGCGCCCCTCCTTTGCGAGCCGGTTCACTTCAAGCAAGAGGTCCTCGCGCAACGTGCAGCAAATGCAGCCGTTGCTCATCTCCACGAGCTTTTCATCGGTTCGGGCAAGCTGCGCGCCGCCTTCACGAATCAGCGCGGCATCGATGTTGACGTCGCTCATGTCATTGACGATCACCGCGACCCGCCGACTTTCGCGGTTGTTGAGGATGTGGTTCAGAAGCATGGTTTTGCCAGTGCCAAGAAAACCCGACAAAACAGTTACCGGAAGCTTTCCCATCAATTTCGTCATCAAATTTCTCGCATCAATAGTGTTGGATGTTATAACATTACATCACTGACATCCTTTTCGACAAATCGATTTCCCTGCCCAAGCTCATCCACCTGACTCGTCGCGCTCCCCGCCAACACTTACCAAAAAAATAATCGATGAAAAATCGCACGCTCTTTGCCCATGCGGCGTTATTGCTGTTTGCCCAGATAGCAGTGGGGCACGCCTATGCAGCCGGTCTGGACGCCACCGTATCCGGCTCTGTGATTGACAGCACGGGCAAACCTGTTGCGAATGCAAATGTCGTATTGCAGAACGCAAGCGGCGCGACCGCCGGGACAGCCAGCACAGACACGAGCGGACATTTTGTCGTGCACAACGTGACTTCGGGTACCTATGCAGTCGTCGCGGCCGCGCCGGGATATGCGAGCGGAAGCACCATCGCCACCACAAGCAGTGACGGAAATACTTCGGTATCCATATCGATTTCAAAGAGCGACGCACTCGATGTACAAGTCAATGCCAAACGGCTCGACCGCGCACGAAACGGGCTGCTGCCGGAGACAGGAAGCAGCGTTTATCGTTTCAGCCAGACAGACATCGACACCCTCCCCGCTGGCCAGGACACCGCGCTCAATCAGGTGCTGTTGCAGGCGCCGGGCGTCGCCAGCGATTCGTACGGACAGTTGCACGTGCGGGGAGACCACGCGAACCTGCAATACCGTATCAACGGCGTGATCATTCCGGAACCAATCAGCGGTTTCGGGCAATCGCTCGATACGCGCATCATCGATCAGTTGAATCTGCTGACCGGCGCCTTGCCCGCGCAATATGGCGACCGGACGGCCGGCATTGTCGATATCCATACGAAATCCGGGGACCAGGGCAACGGTGGTTCCATCGATGTCTTTGGTGGCAGCCATCAGACCATCAAGACCAGCGCCGATGTATTCGGCAGCAAGGGGCCGTTCAGCTATTACTTCAGCGGCTCCGTGGGCGAGAACAACCTGGGGATAGAAAATCCGACGTCGAGCGCGAACGCCATTCACGACCATACGCGTCAGGGCGATGCCTTCGGCCTCATGTCGTACATCATCAACCCGCTCACGCGCGTAAGCCTGATGTTCGGCACGACGAGCAATCAGTTCGACATTCCGAACACGGCGGGTTTGCCCACCAATTTCATCTTGAACGGCAACAACTCGTTCGACTCGAGCAAGCTCAACGAAACCCAGTCCGAACTCAACCAGTTCGCGGTGGTCGCGCTGCAGGGCACCAACGGCGGCGCGCTGGACTATCAGGTCGCGCTCTTCACCCGCTATTCCCGAACGCAGTTCAATCCCGACCCTGTAGGCGATATGCTCTTCAACGGCGTGGCCGCAAGCGATTTTCACAGCGACAGCGCGAACGGCGTGCAAGCCGACACCACCTACCGGCTCAACGCAAAACATACGTTGCGCGCGGGTATATCGTTTCAACAGGAACACGCGGTGTTCAACAATGACCTGAGCGTTTTCCCCGCCGATCAGGACGGCAACCCGCTCTCCGATCAACCGTTCAACATACCGGATTCAAGCAGCAAGACGGGGTATCTGTACAGCGCCTACGTCCAGGACGAATGGAAAGTCACCGATAAACTCACGGTCAACTACGGCCTCCGATACGACAAGATGGATGAGTACGTGAGCGCAAGCCAGCTCAGTCCGCGCGTCGGGCTTGTGTATGCGTTGACGCCATCGACGATCGTACATGCCGGTTATTCGCGATACTTCACGCCGCCCGCATTTGAACTTGTCTCTGGCGAAGACATCGCGCGATTCGCCGGAACGACTGCGCAGACATCGACGCAAAATGACCCCGTGCAGCCGGAACGCAGCCATTATTTCGACCTCGGCGTCACGCAACGGCTGACGTCTGCGATCACCGTCGGTGTGGATGCGTACTACAAGAAATCGAAGAACCTGCTCGATGAAGGGCAGTTCGGAACCGCCCTGATCTTCACGCCATTCAACTATCAATACGGCCGCGTGTACGGTGTCGAGTTCACCAGCAACTACAAACAGGGCAACGTCTCCGCGTACTTGAACGTCGCGTTCAGCCGCGCTCAGGGAAAGGACATCGACTCGGCGCAGTTCAACTTCGGCCCGGACGAGCTCGCGTTCATCAGCAGCCACTATGTGTTCCTCGATCACGACCAGCGTGTGACAGCATCGTTTGGGGGCGCCTATCAGTTGGGCACCACCACCTTCACGTTCGATGGCATTGTCGGCAGCGGGCTGCGCAGCGGCTTTGCGAACACAGATCGCCTGCCGGTGTACACGCAGATCAACCTCGGCGTGATTCATCACTTCGACTTCAAGGAGCCGCTGATCGGCAAGTTCGACGGGCGGCTGCTGCTCATCAATGCGTTCAATCGCGTGTACGAGTTGCGCGATGGATCCGGCATTGGCGTAGGTGCGCCACAGTACGGTCCGCACCTCGCGCTGTACGCAGGCGTGACGAAAAATTTCTGATGGACCGGATAACTAGCTAAGGGCTTCGATCATGCAGGATTGGGGAGGAATGCTTGCTGCCGTGCGAGTAGGCGGATGGGTCGTCTATCCGCTGACGCTGCTTGCGGTGCTGGCAATGGCGATAACCATAGACCGCGCTTATGTCTTTGCGCGCTTTCACGCCTTCAGGCGCCTCGACGCGATGTTCGTCACTCAACCCGGCACGCCGTTATGGCTGCACGAAACGCGGGCGCAGTCTCTGGCAACGCGCATCGAGCGCGACATGAGTCGGGGTTTCTGGCTGCTCGAGACGATCGTCACCGCTGCGCCATTGCTGGGGTTGCTCGGAACCATCGTGGGAATGATGCATTCCTTCCAGCTCTTTGGAGGCAGCGGACTCGTGAATCCCGGCGCAGTGACTGGCGGTGTCGCGCAGTCGCTGGTGGCGACGGCGATCGGGTTGATCGTTGCGTTGTTCGCGCTCTTCGCATTCAACTACTTTTCGCGACGCCTCGAGCGGTTGATGGATGACCTCGAGGTTCATGCCAACGAGCGCCTCAGTGAACTACGCCTCGGGGCTGAAAATACAGTAGCAAACGCGAGCGATGTTCCATGAAACTTCGGCGATCACGAGCATCGAAGCGCGGCCGCATCGAAATCATTCCGATGATCGACGTGATGTTTTTCCTGCTCGCCAACTTCATGCTCGCTTCCCTGGCAATGCAACACCTCGATGCAGTGAAGATCAATTTGCCATCGGGACAGGCCGAGAGCATGGCCGAAAACCAACCGCTGACAATGAGCATCGATCAGAAGAACGGGATCTTTATAGATCATCAACCGGTTCGACTGGATCAGGTCGAGGCCAGCGTAAAGCGACGCCTTAAAACTGATCGGAACGTGGTGATTGCCGCAGATGACGCCGCAGCCCAAGGCGTCGTCGTGCACGCGATGCTCGCCGCACGTCGCGGCGGCGCCGAGCATTTCCTGATCGCTGTACATCGTGAATAGTTGGACGCGACGTTTGAACGTTCTGCTCGATGGTCCGCGCTTCAGGTTGAGCATTGCGCTTCTGATCGCGGTCGCTGCGTGGATGATCCTGCTGACTCATGTCATGAGCCGATTGTCGCAGCCGTCGCCGCAAAGTCCTGTGCAAGAGCCGCCACCCGTGGAGATGCGTCTTGTCGAAATCACGCCGCCTGCTGTGCTCGAGCCCGCGCCTGCCCACAACGAACCCTCAGCGAAACCCCTTCATGCACGGCCGAGTCCAGCGCCAATTCACGCGAGAGAGCCGCGCGTGACACGCTTGCCGGCGATCGAACACGCCATCGACAAGACTGAAGCGCCTCCACATTCCGAGGAACCCGCGCCGTCACCGCCGGCACCGGAGAGCGATAAGTCCGCAGCCCCCGCAAGCTCCACCGCGCGTGTCATCAATCAGCCCATGCCCTCTCTTCCCGATGATCTTCGCGAAGACGCGTATCAAGCTGTGGCGATCGCCCGTTTCGATGTCCATGCGGACGGAAGCGTGGACGTCGAACTATCGAAACCGACGTCCAATCCGCGCCTGAACGCGTTACTGCTGGACGCACTGCGTAAGTGGCGTTTCTTCCCCGCGATGCAGGACGGCCATGCGGTCGAAAGCCATCAGGATGTTCGCGTTCATTTCAACATCAGCTGATGCGCGGCCATGCCGCGTTGTCATCATGCGCTGCACTCGATGTGATCCGCTCGGCCAGTCCCGCGTCGTAGCTCGAATGCACATGGGTGCGCTTCTTGTCGGGGTACGCGTATGTGTACGCCTTTCTCAACGCGAGCGATGCTTCGTGAAACCCCGAGAGAATCAGCTTCTGCTTGTTCGGATAGTTCGCGATATCCCCTACCGCAAAAATCCCCGGCCGCGAGCTCTCGTAGTTCGATGTATCGACATTGACGCGGCCACCCGCGATCTCGATACCCCACTTCGCGATCGGTCCGAGATCTGCAACGAGGCCGTACAGCACCACGAGATGATCGGCATTGATCTGCGCTGCGCCGCCGATCTGTCGGATCTCGATGGACGCGAGCTTGTCATCGAGCATCTGCAGCCCGGCGATCGAGCCGACCATGAACTCCATCTCGCCGGCATCGACCGCACGCCGCATCTGATCGACGCTCGATGCCACCGCGCTAAACCCATTGCGCCGATGCACCAGCACCACGCGCCACGCAAGCTTGCGCAAGGCCAGCGCCCAGTCGAGCGCCGAGTCGCCGCCGCCGGCGACCACGACGGTTTTATCGGCGAAGTCCGCGAGCGCGCGCACGCTGTAATGCACGAATTCATTTTCCAGCGGTGTGGCTTCCGGCAGAGCAAGACGCTGCGGCACGAACGCGCCGTTGCCGGCCGCGAGCATGATGGCGGCGGTATCGAAGACGAGGCCCTGACCTGTTGTCACGGTCCATCGGCCATCGTCGCGTTGGTCGACTGTTTCGACGCGCTGGTTCAGATGGATAGGCGGATCAAACGGACGGCACTGTTCCATCAGCCGGTCGACGAGTTCGCGTGCCGTACATGATGGAACCGCGGGGATGTCGTAGATGGGTTTGTCGGGATACAGCTCGATGCATTGCCCGCCAATGCGCCCAAGCGTGTCCACGATCTGGCACGACAAACCGACGACGCCCGCCTCGAACGCCGCAAAAAGTCCAACGGGACCGGCACCGACAATTAGGACATCGGTGCGGATCGGGGTATCGGTATGGGTGCCGTTCTCGAAGGTCATTCAGTATCCTCTTCTGTGCTGCGTATCAGTGCATTGCGCATGACGACCACCATACAGAAGCAGCAGACGACCGGCAATGAAGGCACTATTGGCAACCGAGATATCGGTAATCAGTTAGCCGTGCAGGGAATATTGCGGGCTGCCTGGTGTTCATGGTAAGACGGCACCCCCCACTAACCTTAAAAGGAGCTTCGCTTAGTGCATCCTCTCGACAATCCGGCGTGGAACGCGCTCACCACCTTGCAACGCTCGGTCAGCTCGGGCAATGAATTGGCTCGCCGCTTCGAACCGTCCATATCGCCCATCGCAGCGGTCATGAATTCCGCCGATCCGGCTTGCTGGAGCGCACTGGCCGAAGTTGTAGGCGCCGGTTCGCTGGTTGGCGTTTTCGCCATCGACAAGGACGCGCCGCCCGAAGACTGGACTGTCGACTGGCGCTACACCTTCGCGCAGATGACATGCACGAGGGCGAGTTTCAAGGCACCCGCACGCGCGGCTGCTCACCCGTCAATGCGCGTACTCACCCTCGCCGATGGCAACGCCATGGTCGAGCTCGCCGCGCTGGCGCAGCCCGGCCCGATGGAAGCTCGAACGGTCACACTAGGCCGGTATCTCGGCATTTTCGATGACGACGACAAGCTCATTGCAATGGCTGGGGAGCGGATGCGGCTCGACGGCGCAACCGAGGTAAGCGGCGTATGCACGCATCCTGAGCATCGAGGCAAGCGCTATGCGCAGCTACTGAGCGCGGCAATCACGGAGACCATCCTCGAGCGTGGCGACACCGCGTTTCTTCACGTGAGAGACGGAAACACCGGCGCAGCCAGCGTGTATGAAAAGCTCGGATTCGGAGTCCGCGCCGTGTTCGATATTGCCGCAGTCACGAAGCGCTAGACGCGCAACCTGACCCGTGCCCCCGGCTCGATGTGACCCTCCGGGCATGATGATTGCTGGGCAGCGCTTGTTTCTATAAAAGTCATATCCATGCGCATCGCCGAAATTTCGACTTTTTTGAAAGCTTGCGCGCCCCGCCCGGGCGCTCCGCCGATATGTATGCCTTTCGCGTCGCCATGTTCGACGGCGCGATAGCCGCATCAAGTCGATCCGGCATAGCGTATTCCACACCGGTTACCCTTCCCGTCATGCAATTTCCTTGGCACCGTTCTGCCAAGAACCGCTAGAGGCTACAACCCGAGGTGCGTAAATGAACACGAACTCTCCGGCAGCGCGATCCCCTGTCGCGTCATCTCCCATCGTAAAGTGGCTCACCATTGCGTTTTTGTTGCTGTCGGGGATTTACCTCGTGGCAATGGGTATCTGGCTGATCGCAATCGGAGGGTCGCCTTATTACGTGATCGCCGGACTTTTCATGCTGGCGGTCGCTTATCTCGTCTGGCGACGAAGCACATCGGCGCTTTATCTTTATGCGCTGCTGCTCTTTGGCACATTGATATGGGCGGTCATCGAGGCGGGGTTCGACTTTTGGGCGCTGGCGCCGCGCCTGGACGTACTGGTTATCGCCGGCGTCTGGCTGTTGCTTCCATTCACCTATCGCCTGTTTGCGACGCCCGTAAAGAAAGGCGGCCTGACGCTCGCTGCAGCGGTGGTGCTTAGCGGCATCGCCCTTGCATATGCCGCGTTCAACGATCCGCAGGAAATCGACGGCACCGTGCAGGCGCAGGCAGACAGCGCGCCGGCAGCGGCCGCCTCCCGGCCGGGCGATTGGCTCGCCTACGGCAATACACAAGCTGGAACGCGATATTCGCCGCTCACGCAGATCAACAGCAAGAACACGGGCACCTTGAAAGAGGCCTGGACGTTTCGCACCGGCGACATGAAAGGGCCGAACGATCCGGTCGAGATAACCAACGAAGTGACACCGCTGGCAGTCGATGGAACGCTGTTCTTCTGCACGCCCCATCAGATTGCGATCGCGCTGGATGGAGCGACAGGCAAGGAGAAATGGCGTTTCAACCCGGACCTCAAGCCTGATCCCAGCTTCCAGCACGTAACATGCAGAGGCGTCTCCTACCACGAGACCGCCGCCGCATCGCAGGCGCGCGAGACCAGCAGCGCAGCGGCCCTGCCCGCGTGCTCGCGCCGGATCATCCTCCCGGTGAACGATGGCCGCCTGTTCGAACTCGATGCCGCCACCGGTCAGCGCTGTGCCACCTTCGCCGAAAACGGCGTGCTCGATCTGCAGCATCTGCAGCCGGTCAAGACCCCTGGTCAGTATGAGCCCACGTCGCCGCCGATCATTACATCGAAGGTCATCGTCGTTGCGGGTGCCGTCACCGACAACTATGGAACGCGCGAGCCGTCCGGCGTGATACGCGGATTCGATGTGGACACGGGCAAACTTCTTTGGGCGTTCGATCCCGGCGCGTCCAACCCCAACGCAATTCCTGGCGACCAGCATAGTTACACGATGAACTCGCCGAACTCATGGGCTCCCTCAGCCTACGATCCGAAACTCGATCTCATCTATCTGCCGATGGGCGTAACGACCCCCGACATCTGGGGCGGCCATCGCACGCCTGATCAGGAGCGCTACGCGAGCGGACTGCTTGCGCTGAATGCAACGACAGGCAAGCTTGCCTGGTTCTATCAAACCGTCCACCACGACTTGTGGGACATGGACCTGCCGGCGCAGCCGACCATCGCCGACATCAAGGACAGCAGCGGCAACATCATCCCCGCGATCTATGCGCCGGCCAAGACGGGCAACATCTTCGTGCTCGACCGGCGCACCGGCAAGCTGATCGTGCCCGCACCGGAGCAACCGGTGCCGCAAGGCGCGGCTACGGGTGATCACGTGTCGCCGACCCAGCCATTCTCCGATCTCACGTTCAGGCCGAAGAAGAACCTGACCGGCGCGGACATGTGGGGCGCGACGATGTTCGACCAACTCGTGTGCCGCGTGATGTTCCATCGTTTGCGTTATGAAGGACCGTTCACGCCGCCTTCTGAGCAAGGAACGCTGGTGTTTCCTGGGAATCTCGGCATGTTCGAGTGGGGCGGACTTGCCATCGATACAGACCGGCGCATCGCTATCGCCAATCCGATCGCGCTGCCTTTCGTCTCGCGGCTCATTCCACGCGGGCCTAAAAATCCGATAGAGCCTCCCGCCTCCGGCCAGAGTGGTACGGGCACCGAAACCGGCGTCCAGCCGCAATATGGCGTGCCGTTTGGAGTGACGCTGAACCCGTTCCTGTCACCGTTGGGATTGCCGTGCAAGCAACCTGCGTGGGGTTATGTATCGGCGGTCGATCTGGGCACGAATGCGGTGATCTGGAAGAAGCGCATCGGCACGACGCGTGACAGCTCGCCCATCCCGATCCCGTTCAAGATGGGCATGCCGATGCTCGGCGGTCCAGTCACGACGGCGGGTCACGTGTTCTTTATCGGGGCGACGGCGGACAACTATCTGCGCGCGTTCAATACCGATACCGGCGAGCAGCTATGGGAAGCTCGCCTGCCTGCGGGAGGCCAGGCGACGCCGATGACGTATGAGGCCGGTGGTAAGCAGTACGTGGTCATCGCGGCTGGTGGTCATGGGTCGTTCGGGACCAAGCTGGGCGATTACGTGATGGCTTATGCGTTGCCGGATAAGCAGTGAGATGGGACTGCGCGCGATGCCGGGGGGCGTCGCGCGTTATAGCCAAACGATAGACTAAAGCTGCAGCCTAACTTCTATAGGTGTCCATTCCACTTTATGGCGAAAGAGATGCTGCTGAAAACTTCGAAGCTCACTCCCACTCAATCGTCGCCGGCGGTTTCCCCGAAATATCATAAACAACGCGATTGATCCCGCGAACCTCATTGATGATCCGGTTCGAAACATGCCCGAGCAGCTCATGAGGCAGATGCGCCCATTGCGCGGTCATGAAGTCCAGCGTCTGCACGGCGCGCAAGGCGACCACATACTCATAGGTGCGCCCATCGCCCATCACGCCGACGCTTTTCACCGGCAGGAACACCGCGAAAGCCTGGCTCGTCAGCTCATACCATGACTGGCCCGATTCCTTATCGAACGTATTCCTCAACGTTTCGATAAAAATCGCATCCGCGTGACGCAACAGATCCGCGAACTCGCGCTTCACTTCGCCAAGAATCCGCACACCCAGCCCCGGACCCGGGAACGGATGCCGATAAACCATCGCTGGCGGCAGTCCAAGCTTCACGCCCAGCTCGCGCACCTCATCCTTGAACAACTCGCGCAACGGCTCCAGCAGCTTCAGGTTCAACGTCTCCGGCAAACCACCCACGTTGTGATGGCTCTTGATCGTGTGACCCTTCTTGCCCTTGCCCGCCGACTCGATCACGTCGGGATAAATCGTCCCCTGCGCGAGCCACTTTGCATCTTTCAGCTTGTTTGCTTCCGTCTGGAACACTTCCACGAACTCAGCACCAATGATCTTCCGCTTCGCTTCGGGATCGTTGACACCGGCAAGCTTCGACAAGAACACTTCGCTGGCATCGACGTGAATCACCTTCACGCCAAGGTGATCGGCGAACGTCGTCATGACCTGCTCGGCCTCGTTCAACCGCAACAAGCCGTGATCGACGAACACGCACGTCAGTTGCGCGCCAATCGCGCGATGCAACAGCGCCGCGGCCACCGACGAATCCACGCCGCCCGACAACCCGAGGATCACGTGTTCGTCGCCGACCTGGGCGCGGATCTTCTCGACGGCTTCATCGATGTAATGACCCATCTCCCAATCCGGCCGCGCTGCGCACAGTTCCAGCACGAAGCGATCGAGCATCGCGCGGCCCTGCACCGTATGCGTGACTTCCGGATGCCACTGCAGGCCGTAGAAATGGCGCTCGTCGTCGGCCATGGCCGCGATCGGGCAAGCCGGCGTCGATGCCATCAGCTTGAATCCCAAAGGCATGTCGGCCACCTTGTCGCCGTGGCTCATCCACACTTTGAGCATGCCGTGACCTTCGGCCGTCTGGAAATCTTCGATGCCGTTCAGAAAACTCGTATGGTTATGCGCACGCACTTCCGCATAGCCGAATTCGCGCACATTGCCGAGTTCGACCTTGCCGCCGAGCTGTTCGGCCATGGTCTGCATGCCGTAGCAAATGCCGAGGACCGGCACACCGAGATCGAACACGACTTGCGGGGCGCGCGGCGAATTCAGCTCGGTCACAGAGTTGGGTCCGCCCGACAAGATGATGCCCTTCGGCGCGAACTCGCGAATGAACGCTTCATCGACGTCGTACGGATGGATCTCCGAATACACGTGCGATTCGCGGATGCGCCGCGCAATCAGTTGGGTGACTTGGGAGCCGAAATCGAGAATCAGGATCTTGTCGTGCATGGCAGCGGCCAGAAGGCGAGTGAGCGGAAACGGTTGGCAAAACAGAAACGCGAAGCGGCGGGAACGGTGTCCCGCGCGTCGCGTCGCGCAGAAATATCAACGGCCGGCGTCTGACGCCGCTCGTCTTTGGAAACACTTGGAGCGGCACAGTTGCCGCTCACGACGTTCAATGCGGATCGCGGCGAATCGTGGCGCCCGTCACCGGATCGATGGCTTGTCCGGTCACCGGGTCGATTGCCCGGCCGGTCTCGGGATCGATCTTGTGACCGCTGCTTACCGGCTCGAACGCGCGGCCGGTCACAGGATCGAGCGAACGGCCCGTGGCCGGACCGATGGCATGTCCCGTGGCCGGATCAAACGCTGCATTCGCCGCAGGCCGGGCTGACGAAGACGGCCGCACCGCTTCACCCACGACAGGCTCCGTGTCCCAGCGCGGGTTTGCCGGCGCAACGGGATCCGACGTCATGGGCGGCCGAACGGGCGTGCCCGCAGCACGCTCTTCAGCACGCGTCTTCGCTGCCTGCTTCTCGGCACGCTCGGCAGCAGCCGCACCGGCAATCGCCGCGCGTTCACGCCGCCGCACGGCGCCGGAGAGCCGGACGCTGCCAAGCCCCAATATCAGCAACGCGGCGCCGATCAGCGCGCCGAGCAACTGCCCGAAGCCGGTCACGTCCGACATCCGGAGCCCGAGCCACACAATCAGTATCAGGCCCGACAACCACTCCACATGCCCTGAAACCCTCGCCGCGGTCGCAGTGAGAGCGCCATCGATGGCCGCGTGAAACCCGAGCCACGCAAACCCGATCAGCGCCACACCCAGCAACTGGCCGATCAGAGGCGGCTGCACGCGCACGAGATGCATCGATTCCCACAAGGATCCCCATGGGCTCAGCAAAAACAGCACGCCAAACGCGAGGAAGATCAGTGCATTGACGACAAGTACAACGCGCAGCAGCGGTTTCATGGTCAGTCCACGTGGTAGTTGGGGGCTTCCTTCGTGATCTGGACGTCGTGCACGTGCGACTCGCGCATGCCGGCGCCCGTGATCTGGACAAACTCGGCCTTGTCGTGCATTTCGCCGATATTGCGGCAACCGCAATATCCCATGCTCGCCCGCACGCCGCCAATGACCTGGAACAGGATCGCATTGACCGAGCCCTTATAGGCGACCCGCCCTTCGATCCCTTCGGGCACCAGCTTGTCGATGTTCGCCGAGTTGTCCTGGAAGTAGCGATCCGCCGCGCCGTCCTTCATCGCGCCGACCGAACCCATGCCGCGATACGCCTTGTACTGGCGACCCTGGAACAGGAACACGTCGCCCGGGGACTCTTCCGTGCCAGCCAGCATGCTGCCCATCATCACGGCGTCCGCGCCGGCGGCAAGCGCCTTGCTGACATCGCCGGAAAAACGCACTCCGCCGTCCGAAATCACCGGCACGCCCGAACCGCGCAATGCATCCGATACATTCGCCACCGCCGTGATCTGCGGCACGCCGACGCCGGCCACGATTCGCGTGGTGCAGATCGACCCCGGGCCGATACCCACCTTCACGCCGTCCGCGCCGTATTCCACGAGCGCCTTGGCCGCCGCGGCCGTGGCGATATTCCCGCCAATCACTTCAATGTGCGGATAGTTCTGCTTCACCCAGCGCACGCGTTCGAGCACGCCCTGGCTATGGCCGTGCGCCGTGTCGACTACGATCACGTCCACGCCCGCCGCCGACAGCAGATCCACGCGTTCTTCGTTTTCCGGACCGACACCGACTGCCGCGCCGGCGCGCAGCTTGCCGTGTTCGTCTTTACAGGCGTCCGGGTGTTCGGTTTGCTTGGTGATGTCCTTGACCGTCATCAGGCCGCGCAATTCAAACGCGTCGTTGACGACCAGCACCCGCTCCAGCCGATGGCTGTGCATCAGCGCCTTGGCTTCTGCGAGCGGCGTGCCTTCCTTGACCGTCACGAGCCGCTCGCGCGGCGTCATGATCTTGCGCACTTCGTCGTCGAGACGTTCTTCGAAGCGCAAATCCCGGTTTGTCACAATACCGATCAACTGCGGCCCTTCGACCACCGGGAAACCGGAAATGCCGTGCTGTTGCGTCAAGGCGATCACATCGCGCACTTTCATTTGCGGCGGAACGGTGATCGGATCGCGCACGACGCCGGATTCGAAACGCTTTACCTTCGCGACTTCGCGGGCCTGTTCGGCTGATGTGAGATTCTTGTGGATGATGCCGACGCCGCCGAGCTGGGCCATCGCGATTGCGAGCCGGCCTTCGGTGACTGTGTCCATGGCAGCGGACAACAGGGGCATATTCAGGGAAATCTTGCGGGTTACCTGAGTTTTCAGGCTGGTGTCGCGCGGGAGCACGTTGGAAAACGCGGGCACGAGGAGCACGTCATCGAACGTGAGTGCTTTCTGGATCAGACGCATGGCAAATCCTATGGGCGCAAAACCGAATTATACCGATAGTTCCCCGGATTTTCACTGCCCGAACAGCGGCTTAGGTCGCGTTTGACCTCTGCAGTGCAATTTATGGGCCTCGGCACTCACGCCGCCTTTTCACTTTTTCGCTCGACTCAGGTTCGATCGAAGTTCGGTTTTGCGGAAGACCCGAGATGACGCGCTGCGCTCAGCGGGCTTCCTTTCGCGTCCAGCGCCGCCCTTCTATGGATCCGCCGCGTCGTGTCTTTTCAACCCGCCGTTGCCGCGCGACCTTGGGATCGACCTTCAGCGGCCGATAAATCTCCACACGATCAAGATCCGCAAGCACGACATCCAACGATTGAATTTTCCCGAAGACACCAACTTTCAGCACCCCGAGATCGATCTCCGGAAAACGGGCCAGCAGCCCGCTCGCATCGATAGCCTCCTGCACCGTCACGCCCTCAGCCAGCGAAAGCGCGCATACCGCCCCCTTGCCGTCCGGCAACGCGTAGCAAACCTCAATGGAAAGGTTCGTCACTTCCCATACCGCTGGTCGGCGCGCTTCACGAACGAATCCACGAACGTGTGCGCAATGTGACTGAAAACAGGCCCGATGATCTTCTCGAGAATGATGTTCGAAAATTCGTAGTGCAGCGCGAACTCGATCTTGCAGGCGTCCGCCCGCAACGGCGTGAAGCGCCAATATCCGGTGAACTTCTTGAAAGGCCCGTCGAGGAACTCCATATCGATACTGGTCGGGCGCGTTTGCACGTTACGCGTCGCGAAATGCTGCTTGATACCCTTGAAATTGATGTGGATCTTCGCTTCCATGCTGTGCTCGTCGTGGCGGCCTACCTCCACGCCGCCACACCAGGGCAAGAAATTCGGGTAATCGGGGACATCGGTGACGAGGTCGAACATCTGCTCAGCAGAATGTCGGATCAATACAGTTTTCTGAACATCTGCCATAAAGGGCGCAACGCGTGGCAAGAGTGGGAAGCTTTGCGGGCTTTACCGGGCCCGCGCTGCTAAAATCAGGATTTTAAACGAGTTGGGCACTTTTCATTCATGAGCATCATCGACAACAGAAAAGCCTTCTTCGATTACTTCATCGAAGATCGCTACGAGGCGGGGCTCGTGCTGGAAGGGTGGGAAGTCAAGGCCCTCCGGGCTGGCCGCGGCCAGATCAAGGAAGGCTACGTCATCATTCGTGACAACGAGCTGTTCCTGATCGGCGCGCATATCAGCCCATTGCCCGAAGCCTCGACCCACATCCATCCGGATCCGGTCCGCACGCGCAAGCTGCTGCTGCATAGCGAAGAAATTTCCAAGCTCATCAGCAAGGTCGAGCAAAAAGGCCACACGCTCGTGCCGCTGAACTTTCACTACAAAGGCGGCCGCGTGAAGTGCGAAATCGGGCTTGCCAAGGGCAAGAAGCTCCACGACAAGCGCGAAACCGAGAAGAAGCGCGACTGGGAACGCGAAAAAGCGCAAATCATGCGCGGCGCCAAGCATTGATCGAGGGCGTGCGCATGGCTGTCAGTATGGCAAAACAAAAAGGGCGTCGACTGGTTGAGTCGACGCCCTTTTGCATTCAGCCACAGTAAAAATCAGCTTTTGCGGATCACGCTACCCGGCGCGGCATCGCCCTTGATGATGGTCAGCGCGGACGCGATCATGGAACTCATCTCCGATAAATTCCCCGGCACGATCAGCGTATTGCCCTGCTTCGCAATGTTTCCGAACGCGGTGACGTATTGCTCGGCGACCTTCAGGTTCACCGCTTCCATGCCGCCCGCCGTCTGGATCGCCGCACCGATTTTCTCGATCGCCTGAGCATTTGCAACGGCCACCGCCAGGATTGCCGAAGCCTCGCCTTCTGCCTGGTTGATCTGCGCCTGGCGCTCGCCTTCGGACTTGTGAATGGCCGCTTCGCGCGCGCCCCAGGCAATGTTGATCTGCTCCTGCTTGCGACCTTCGGACGCAGCGATCACCGCCCGCTTCTCACGTTCCGCCGTGATTTGCGCCTGCATTGCGTGGAGAATCTCCTTGGGCGGGGTCAAATCCTTGATCTCGTAACGCAGCACCTTTACGCCCCAGTTTGCGGCTGCCTGATCGAGCGACGTGACAATACTGTGGTTGATGTAGTCGCGCTCTTCAAAGGTCTTGTCGAGTTCCAGCTTGCCGATGACCGAACGCAGCGTGGTCTGCGACAACTGCGTGATGGCATAGATGAAGTTGCTCGATCCGTACGATGCCTTCATGGCGTCGGTGACCTGAAAATACAGCACGCCATCCACCTGAAGCTGCGTGTTGTCGCGCGTGATACAAACCTGGCTCGGCACTTCAAGCGGGATCTCCTTGAGCACGTGCTTGTAGGCCACCCGATCGATAAACGGCAGCACGATCGTCATGCCCGGCGTCAACGTCGCGTGATAACGCCCCAGCCGCTCGAGCACCCAGGCATGTTGCTGCGGCACGATCTTGATCGTCTGCGCAGCAATCGCAATAACGATGATCAACAAAATTGCCCCGATGATAGTCACGTCCATCTCCACTCCTTAACAATGCATGTCCTGCTGATAAAGGCTTGAACCCCGGTCCAACATCTCAGCGCTTGGCAGCCACAACCAGTGTGTTGCCGGAAAACGCCGTGATCCTGTAGAGCTGCGCACCTTCCGTTTCCCCCGGCGCCAGTTCTATATCCCACTCGGCGCCGCGATACATCGCCCGCGCGCGGCCTTCGTGCCATTCGTTGACCTTCAACGTCTCGCCAATGTCCAGGTTCACGCCCGGATCATGCGATGCGTCCCGGCGCGCAGGACGCCCGAGCTTCGAACGCCGCAACACGGCTCCCGCGATCACCGCGACCAGCGCGGCCACGAGCAATTCGATCTCAAGTCCCGCTCCCACCAGATGCGCGATCCCGCCCGCCACAAATCCAAGCGCGATCATCAATAGATAAAACGTGCCCGACATCAACTCGAGCAAGACGAGCGCGCCGGCGCCGATCCACCAGAAAAATCCGTTAGCAGCCATTGCCTACCTCCTGACCCGCTCCAAACAAAAACACCCCGGATGGTGTCCGGGGTGTTATAGCACGCTTACGGTTTTGAAAGCTTGATAAGAAGCCTTCTTGCCGATCGCGCGACCTGCCTGCAGCCTTACTTGTTCAACGCCTTCGCAAGCGTCTTCCACGTGTCGATGATCGTATCCGGATTGAGCGACATCGACGCGATGCCTTCCTTCGCAAGCCATTCAGCAAGGTCCGGATGATCCGAAGGACCCTGACCACAGATACCCACGTACTTGTTCAGCCGCAAACATGTTTCGATAGCGCGCTTCAGCATGAACTGCACAGCGGGATCGCGTTCATCGAAATCGACTGCGAGCAACTCCATGCCCGAATCGCGGTCCAGGCCCAGCGTGAGCTGCGTCAGGTCGTTCGATCCGATCGAGAAGCCGTCGAAGAATTCAAGGAACTCTTCAGCAAGGATCGCGTTCGACGGAATCTCGCACATCATGATCAGGCGCAGGCCGTTCACGCCGCGCTTGAGACCGAACTTCTCCAGCAGTCCAACAACCTTCTCGGCCTGCTTCAAGGTCCGCACGAACGGCACCATGATCTCGACGTTGTCGAGGCCCATCTCTTCGCGCACCTTCTTCAGCGCAATGCATTCCATCTGGAAGGCTTCAGCGAAGTCCTCCGAGATATAACGCGAAGCGCCACGGAAGCCGAGCATCGGGTTTTCTTCGTCCGGCTCGTAACGCGAACCGCCGATCAGCTTCTTGTACTCGTTCGACTTGAAGTCGGACAGGCGCACGATCACCGGCTTCGGATAGAACGCCGCGGCAATCGTCGCGATGCCTTCCGTCAGCTTGTCGACATAAAACGCACGCGGCGATGCATGACCGCGTGCGACGCTTTCCACAGCTTTCTTCAAATCGGCATCGATATTCGGATACTCGAGAATCGCCTTCGGATGCACGCCGATGTTGTTGTTGATGATGAACTCGAGCCGCGCCAGGCCCACGCCTGCGTTAGGCAGATGCGAGAAGTCGAAAGCCAGTTGCGGGTTGCCGACGTTCATCATGATCTTGACCGGAATCTCGGGCAATTCGCCGCGCTCGACTTCGGTTATTTCGGTTTCCAGCAGGCCGTCGTAGATCTTGCCTTCGTCGCCTTCCGCGCACGACACCGTCACCAACTGGCCTTCTTTCAGGAGATCGGTAGCATCGCCGCAACCGACGACTGCCGGCACACCCAGCTCACGCGCGATGATGGCCGCGTGACACGTGCGTCCGCCGCGATTCGTCACGATCGCCGATGCACGCTTCATCACCGGTTCCCAGTTCGGGTCGGTCATGTCCGCCACCAGCACGTCGCCGGGCTGGACGCGATCCATCTCGGACGGATCGTGAATCACGCGCACGGGACCCGCGCCGATCTTCTGGCCGATGGCCCGACCCGTTGCGAGCACGTTCGACTGGCCCTTCAACTTGAAGCGCATTTCAGCCTTGCCCGCGTTCTGGCTCTTCACCGTTTCAGGACGTGCCTGCAGGATGAAGATCTTGCCGTCGCGGCCGTCCTTGCCCCACTCGATATCCATTGGACGCTGATAATGCTTTTCGATGATCACCGCGTACTTCGCGAGCTGGATCACGTCTTCGTCGGTGATGGAAAAACGGTTGCGCTGCTCGTGCGATACGTCGACCGTCTTCACGCGACCGGCTTCACCGGCCTTCGTGAATTCCATCTTGATGAGCTTCGAGCCAATCGAGCGGCGGATGATCGGGTACTTGCCCTGTTCGAGCGTGGTCTTGAAGACGTAGAACTCGTCCGGATTCACGGCGCCCTGCACGACCGTTTCGCCAAGACCGTAGCTCGACGTGATGAACACGGCGTCCTTGAAACCCGACTCGGTATCGAGCGTGAACATCACGCCGGCTGCGCCCACGTCCGAGCGAACCATGCGCTGCACGCCTGCCGACAACGCCACTTCAGCATGCGTGAAACCCTTGTGCACGCGGTACGAAATGGCACGGTCGTTATACAGCGATGCGAACACGTGCTTCATGCGATCGAGCACTTCGTCGATGCCGACCACGTTCAGATAGCTTTCCTGCTGACCTGCGAACGATGCGTCCGGCAAGTCTTCGGCGGTCGCCGACGATCGCACGGCAAACGACAGTTCTTCCGGGGAGCTCGCCTGAAGTGTGTCGAAGCCTTTGCGGATCAGTTCTTCGAGGCGCGGCTGCATTGGCGCGTCGACGATCCATTGACGAATCTCCTTGCCTGCTTCAGCCAAGGCTTTTACATCGTCTACGTCGAAGAGTTCAAGACGTTTGGCGATGCGCTCAGTCAGGTCGTTGTGATGCAGGAAGTCGCGAAATGCCTGCGCCGTGGTCGCAAAACCAGTCGGCACCTGCACGCCGGCTTCGGCGAGCTGGCTGATCATTTCGCCGAGTGAGGCATTCTTGCCGCCGACAATGTCGACGTCGGTCATTCGCAACTGCTCGAATGGAACTACATACGCCTGGTCCTTTGCAACGTTAGCTTCGTTAGTCATACAAGCCCCTAAGGTGGATGGAATTCACGATCATGCAAGTGGGCTCGATGCGGCCGCGTTGATTGGCAACGCGTACCGCAACCTGCATAACCTGTTTGATAAGCAACCGCATAAGACTTCCTGAGCCACGATGACGGTTCGGCCGAACTCGCCGCCACCAATCAAATTTGCTTTGAAAACCGAACAATTTCGCCCAGAACACGCGATCTATACGTAACTTCGTGCAATTCTCGGGCAGAACGTTCGCAATTGCTTATCGAACAGGTTGCCGCTATTCTACCGTGATGGCTCTCGAAATGTTCTATTGCGGGGCATAAATCCGCTGCGCAATGAGACCCTTCACACGTGTTACGTGTGGCGACGCACATCGGCGATAATCGCCTCATTCTTTCACGTCATTCAACGCTCACCACGCCGATGCCGCCAACCGTATTTATCGTTTCAGATGGCACCGGGATCACTGCCGAAACCTTCGCGCACTCGATCCTCTCCCAGTTCGATCAAAAGTTCCGGCTCGTGCGCGTGCCGTTCGTCGACTCCACGGACAAGGCGCATGCGACCATCGCGAAGATCAACGAGGCTGTTTCCCTCGATGGCCGCCGTCCGATCGTATTCACCACGCTGGTCGACAGCGAGTCCAACGAGATCGTGCAGCGTTCGAACGCGCTGGTGCTGAACATGTTCCAGACGTTCATCGAGCCGTTGGAAATCGAACTCGACATCAAGTCCACGCATGCAATGGGCCGCGTTCACCAGAACGCCGACACGGACGAGTACAAGAACCGGATCGAGGCGATCAACTTTTCGCTCGCGCATGACGATGGCCAGTCGAACCGCAACCTGGAAGATGCCGATGTCATCCTGGTCGGCGTATCGCGCAGCGGCAAGACGCCGACCTCCTTGTACCTGGCAATGCAGTACGGCGTGAAAGCGGCCAACTATCCGCTGATCCCGGAAGACTTCGAGCGCGGCCGGTTGCCGACGCCTTTGCTGCCGTATCGGGAAAAGATGTTTGGTTTGTCGATCGATCCGCAGCGGCTGGCCGAGATCCGCAACGAGCGCCGCCCGGGAAGCAAGTACGCCGCGCTGGAAAATTGCCGCTACGAAATCAACGAAGCCGAAGCGATGATGAAGCGCGAAGGCGTCAAGTGGTTGTCATCGACGCACAAGTCGATCGAGGAAATCGCCACCACGATCTTGCAGGAGATTCGCCTGGAGCGGCCTTCGTATTATTAGCAGGCGGCGACCTTCAGCAAAAAGCCGTTTCAACCTGCGTTGAAACGGCTTTTTTTATACGCGTCGCTGCCGGCACTGCTCGAAGATGCACACCGCCGCAGCCGCCGCCACATTCAGCGACTCCATGCCACCGGGCTGTGGGATCGTCACGCGCAACGCCGCATGATCGCGCCAGAACGTCGAAACGCCCGCGCCTTCATTGCCCATCACCCAGGCCAGCGGGCCGGACAAATCGGTGTCGTAGAGCGCCTTCGCGCCGTGCGAATCGGTGATGGTAACCCGCACTTCGGGTTCGAGCCGCGACCGCAGATCCGCTGCCTCGACATCCTCATAGACGTTCAGCAGGAAATGCGCGCCCATGCCGGCGCGCAAGACCTTCGACGACCATGCGTACACCGTTCCCGGCGCACAGAACACGTGCTGGATCCCCGCCGCCGCCGCGCTCCGCAAGATGGAACCGACATTTCCGGCATCCTGAACCCCATCGAGCACGATGCAGGTTTGATCCACACGCACAGGCAAAACCGGCGCAATCCGGTCAACCAGCAACACCATGCCCACGCCGTGCACGACACCCGACAATTGCCCGAACAAGGCATCGGGCAACGTATGGACCCGTGTGGGATCGATGCGGGCAACGATCTCGCGCGCTTCATCGTGCTGCAACGCGCCTTCGGTCACCACGCAAGTCTCGGGCTGTCCGGCCGCTTGCAGATAGGCATCGGCGAGATGCAGGCCTTCCAGCAGCGCATGGCCGCTGCGGCGCTGCTGCGCCGTCGACCCGGCGAGCGCCTTCAACCGCTTGTAAAGCGGGTTGTCCCGCGAGGTTATGGATTTCACTTGGATTTAAAACGGAGGTGCGTCGATACCTGGCTCGGCACTGGCCGCCGCAGCAGCGGCTGCCGCGAGCAACTCCGGCGCGACGGGTGGCAGCACCACGCCAAATCGCGCATGCGCTTCGCGCACAGGCGCAAAAGAACGCCGATGATGCTCGCAAGGCCCATGGTCGAGCAGCGCCTTCAGATGCTGCGGCGTGCCGTACCCGGCGTGAGCATTGAAGCCGTACACGGGGTGTGTATCGTGCAATTGGAGCAGCATGCGGTCACGCGTGACCTTGGCCAGAATCGATGCCGCCGATATCTGCGCAATCAGCGCGTCGCCGCCGATGACGGCAACGGAACGCATCGACAAAGTCGGGCACCGGTTGCCATCGATCTTCGCGACCGTCGGCGTGACCGACAGCCCTTCGACCGCGCGTTTCATGGCGAGCATGGCGGCGTGCAGAATGTTGATGGTGTCGATTTCCTCGACACTCGCCGATGCCACGCAATACGCCAGCGCGCGATCGATGATCTTCTCGTACAACTCCTCGCGCTTCTTGGCACTCAGCACTTTCGAGTCATCGAGGCCGCGAATCTTCGGTTTCGACGGATCGAAGATCACTGCCGCCGCAACCACCGGGCCGGCGAGCGGACCACGGCCGGCTTCGTCGACACCGCAAATGATGTCGGACGGGGAATCGAAGTCGAACTCCGGCTGATTCGCGCGCCTGACCACGCCCTTTACGACGATCTTAGCCATTACCGCGGCCTCCTCGTTTCCAGCACCTGCGCCACAGCCTCCGACGCCCGTTGCGCCGTATTCTGACGCAATACATGATGCATTTCGGTGAAGATTTCTGTGAGTGTCGCGCGGTTTGCGTTGTCGTTCAACTGCTTGAGCGTTGCATCGGCGAGCGCTTCGGGCGTGGCGAAATGCTGCAGGATCTCCGGCACGACAAAACGCCCCGCCAGAATATTCGGCAAGCCGACATACGGCAGATAACCCTGGCGCTGCATGATCTGGCCAGTCAGCCAGGGCACCTTGTACGAGATCACCATCGGCTTTTTCAGCAATGCCGCTTCGAGCGTCACCGTGCCGCTCTTGACCAGGATGGCGTCGGCGGCTGTCATCGCGACCTGGGCCTTGCCTTCCGTGATGGTCAACGCCAGATCCGGATGCGCCGCCACGAGCGGTTGCAGCAGTTCGCGCAACGCGGCGGTCGCCGCCGGCATCACGAATCGCACGCCGGGTTCGCGTTGCTGCATCAGCGCCATTGCATCGAAAAACGTCGGGCCGATCAGCGTAATCTCCGAGCGCCGGCTACCTGGCAACACGGCGATGATCGGACCACCCACGGTCAGACCCAGTTCGCGGCGGGCGGCATCGACGTCGGGGACGAGCGGGATTTCGTCGGCAAGCGGATGGCCCACATAAGTGGACGCTATGCCCGCCTTTTCCATCAGCGCCGGTTCAAACGGAAACACGCACAGCATGTGATCGACGGCTTTGACGATCTTCTTGATCCGCCCGCCGCGCCACGCCCAGATCGACGGACACACGAAATGCACGGTCGGAATGCCGGCATCGCGCAACGCGTGTTCGAGACCAAAATTGAAATCAGGCGCATCCACGCCGATAAACACAGATGGCGGCTCGGCAAGCAACTGGCGCTTGAGCTCGTTGCGAATGCCGAGGATCTCGGGAATGTGCTTGAGCGCTTCCACATAGCCGCGGACGGTCAGCTTCTCCAAGGGCCAGTGGGCATCGAAACCGGCGGCCGTCATGCGCGGACCCCCAATGCCGCTGAACCGCGTACCCGCAGGCAAGCGCGCGTTCAGGCCGTCGAGCAGCGACGCGGCCAGCAAGTCACCGGACGGCTCGCCGGCGACCATCGCAACACGCAAGGGTGCGGGCGTGAGCGTCATCGGGCGCTCGGTCAACGGATGATGCCGCGCTGCGACGCGTCGATAAAATCAGCGAAAGCGGTGACCGGCGCATCGCCGTCGCCGCCTGCGGAAGCGAGTTCGCGCAACTGCATCTTCGCTTCTTCGAGCGTCGCGCCGCTCTTGTAGACCAGCCGATACGCCGAGCGCAGCGCCGAGATGGCTTCGGCCGAAAAACCGCGCCGACGCAGTCCTTCAACGTTGATGCCATGCGGTTCGGCCTTGTTTCCGGCCGCGATCACGAACGGGGGAATGTCCTGCACGAGCGCCGAAGCGCCGCCCAGCATGGAATGCGCGCCAATCCGCACGAACTGATGCACGCCCGACATGCCGCCGACGATCGCGTAATCGCCGATGATCACGTGGCCCGCAAGCTGCGCGTTGCTCGACATGATGATGTTGCTGCCCAACTGGCAGTCGTGACCGACGTGCACGTAGGCCATGACCCAGTTGTCGTCACCGATGGTGGTCACGCCCGTGTCCTGCATCGTGCCCGTGTGAATGGTCGTAAATTCGCGAATGGTATTACGATCGCCAATCACGAGCCGCGTGGGCTCGTCCTTGTACTTCATGTCCTGCGGCCGGCCGCCGACCGACGCGTAATGGCCGATGCGGTTATCGCTGCCGAGCACCGTATGGCCTTCAATCACGCTATGCGAGCCAATGGTCGTACGTGCACCGATCTGCACGTGCGAGCCTACGATCGCGTACGGACCGACTTCGACGGATTCGTCGAGCTGCGCGCCCGGTTCGATGATCGCGGTAGGGTGAATCTTGCTCATGCGCCCTCGCTATGTGTTCTGCTGCCTGTTCGCCGCGCCGATGGCGCCTTTTGCACTGATTGCGCGGCCGGCATCATTTTGGCTCGGTAGCCGTGTTCTTGATCGTGCACATCAGCTCGGCCTCGGCTGCAACCGCGCCGTCGACTTCAGCAACCGCGCTGAACTTCCAGATGCCGCGCATGTAGCGCTCGAAATTCACGTTCAGGATCAACTGATCGCCTGGTTCGACCACGCGCTTGAAGCGCGCCTTGTCGATACCGACGAAGTAATAGAGCGTCGTTTCCGGATCATGCGGCGCTGTTTCACCATCTTCGACAAAAGTCAGCAGCGCCGCAGCCTGTGCGAGCGCTTCGAGAATCAGCACGCCAGGCATTACCGGTCGCGTCGGGAAATGGCCCTGGAAATAGGGCTCGTTGATCGACACGTTCTTGAGCGCTTTGATGCTCTTGTGCGGCGTGAGTTCGAGCACGCGATCCACGAGCAGGATCGGATACCGATGCGGCAGCAGCGTGAGGATCTTGTGAATGTCTAAATTGATTTTGTCGGTGCTCATAGTCGTTCTGCTCGCGCGCTTCACAGCGCGGGTGTTGACTGCGAAGGCGCTCGTGGATTTCGTCTCGGGCGACTTCGCGTGGGATGGCGGTTTTTACCGTCTTGGTGTGTGTCCGAAGTGCTTTCCAGTTCGCCGCCACGGCTCGCCGTACAGCTTGTGGTATGGCTCGCTTTAGGGCTTGTCTTGAAGCTTCTCAGCCGCCGTTTCCAGCGTCTTGATACGCTCGCGCAGCTTGTCCAGATTCCGGACAATGGCAGCGCTCTTGTTCCAGTCCGCATGATTCACAGCGGGAAATGCGCTGGTGTACATGCCGGGTTTCAGCAGGGATTTCGACACGCCCGACTGCGCCGTGACGATCACGTAGTCCGCCAGCGTGACGTGGCCGGCGATGCCCACCGCGCCGCCGATCATGCAATGCCGCCCAATGTTCGTGCTGCCCGCAATGCCGGCGCAGCCCGCAATCACCGTATAAGCGCCGATCCGGCAGTTATGTCCGATCTGCACCAGATTATCGATCTTCACGGATTCTTCGATGATCGTATCGGCCATTGCGCCACGATCGATAGTGGTGTTTGCGCCGATCTCCACATCATTGGCGATAACCACCGCGCCGACTTGCGGAATCTTCACCCAGCTCCCAGTGCGCGCTTCGCCGTCGCCAACGAAGTCCGGCGCAAAACCGAAGCCGTCCGCTCCGATCACCGCGCCCGCATGCACGATCACGCGCGCGCCAAGCTTGCAGCCATGATAGACGGTCACGTGAGGATACAAATGCACGTCGTCCGCGAGCCTGACGCCCTGTCCAATCGAAACGCCCGCGTCCAGCTTAACGCGCTCGCCAATCACCGCGCCCGCTTCCACGCTCACATGCGGCCCGATCACAGCACTCGCCGCGACTTTCGCCGCTGGATGAACAAACGCCGTGGAATGTACGCCCGGTTCGACCGGAGGCGTCGCGAGGTCGATGAAGACCTGCGCCACCCGGGCGAAATAAGCGTAGGGATTCGGTGTGACGATAAAGTTGCGCCCTTCCGGCGACGCCACTTTTTCCAAATCGGCCGGCGAGATCAGCACCGCTCCCGCGCGTGTACTCTCAACCTGCGACAAATACTTTTGGTTCGCAAGAAACGCTAGTTGCTCGGGCCCTGCTTTATCGAGCGGCGCGAGGCCGTTCACGCGATGCCCGGCATCGCCCGCTATGTCTCCGCCGAAGCGCTGTGTCAACTCACTTAACGTGATTGCGCTGTTTGATGCCATCCGCTATACCGCTCCAAATCAGTGCAAATTCAGTGACTCGATTGACTATTTGACGATCAGTTCGATGTGCCGGCGCCCGGGTTGGTCGACAGGCTCGACTGATTCGCCGCCAACGCCTTCAGCACTTGATCCGTGATATCGATACGCGGACTGACATACACCGCTTCTTGCACGATCAGGTCGTAATGCTGCTGCTCGGCAATCTGCTTGATGACCTTGTTGGCCCGGTCAAGCACACCCGCGAGTTCCTCGTTGCGGCGCTGGTTCAGGTCTTCCCGAAACTCGCGCTGCTTGCGCTGGAAATCCTGGTCCAGTTGCGACAGGTCACGCTGTTTGGCAGCACGGTCCGCCGGGGCCATGGCCGCGCCGTTCTTGTCCATGGCGTCCGACATGGTCTTTAAACGCGCGGCCATGTCCTGCAACGCCTTGTCGCGCTTCGAAAACTCTTGTTCGAGCTTCGACTGCGCCGCCTTGGCCGCCGCCGACTCGCGCAGGATGCGATCGGAATTGACGGCTGCAATCCGGGCCTCTTGCGCGTCTGCGGTAGCCACGCCCGTCAGTCCGAACGCCACCGACATCAGGAGTGCCAGTGCCACATGTTTCGAAAGCTTACCGGTTCGCAAAGTCTTCCTCACGTTACTTATTTACGTCGCTTGATTTACGTTTGCTGCGAAATCCATTTCGTCTCGACCCGGTTTCCGCCGCAGCGCAACCCGGGTCGCGAAAAGTGTTCCCACGGTATTAGAAGGCCGTACCAATCTGGAACTGGAACTTCTGATACTGGTCGCCTTCATGTTTCTGCAGCGGGAAACCCAGGCTCAGCTTGAGCGGACCAATTGGCGAGATCCACGCCAGACCCACACCATAACCGTATCGCAGGCCATTTGCGCCGGTGGTCGTACCGCCCTGACCCGGATCGCCCCAGACGTTACCACCGTCAAGGAACGTGAACACGCGCAACGTGCGGTCGTAACCCGTGCCCGGCAACGGGAACGTCAACTCGATGTTACCCACCGCCATGCGTGAACCGCCGATCGGATCGCCCGTGATTGTGTCGCGCGGACCGAGCGAGCTTGGTTCATAACCCCGGACCGAACCAATACCACCTGCATAGTAGTTCTTGAAAATCGGGTACGTCTGGCCCTTCAGGCCCTTACCGTATCCGCCTTGCAGGTTCAGGCCCAGCACGAAGCCGCGAGCGAACGAATAGTAATACTGCGCCTGCGCGTCCACCTTGACATAGGTGGTGTTACCCGCGGGCGTGCCGTACTCGGCGTTCGTCTGCGTGTAGTACCCGCGGCTCGGGACCAGCGCGCTGTCCCGATTGTCGCGCGACCAGCCCACCGTCACCGGCACGTTGTTCACGACGCGGCCGAATTCGTTGACGTAGTCCTTGTAGCTTTGCGGCGTCGATGCATCCACATCCAGCGTGTTCTGCTCGAGGCCCGCGCCGAAGTAGACCGTGTCCTGCTCGGAGAACGGAATGCCGAACTTCAGGTCGCCACCAATCGTCACGATCTTGAAGCTCGAATCGGTCGAGTAATACAGCGGCTGATACGTGCGGTAGTACAAGTCGGTAATACGCTTGATACCGTCGATGGTGAAGTACGGATCGACCTGCGTCACCGTCAACGTTCGATACGTCTTGGCCGTATTGACGTTGACCGAAAGGCTGGTACCCGAACCGAACACGTTGTCCTGCGACACGCCGGCCGACAGCACGACCTTGTCCGTCGATGAGAAACCGGCGCCGAGCGTAATGGCGCCAGTCGGCTTTTCAGCGACCTTCACGTCCACGTCCACCTGGTCGTTCGTGCCTTCGACAGGCGTGGTCGTCACATCGACGTCGGTAAAGTAACCGAGACGGTTCACGCGGTCCTTCGAGAGCGCAAGGCGGCTCGAGTCGAACCACGAGCTTTCGAGCTGACGCATTTCGCGGCGCACGACTTCGTCACGCGTGCGCGTATTGCCGACGATGTTCACGCGGCGCACATACACGCGGCGGCTCGGATCCACGTTGAGCGTCAGGTCGACGGTGTGATTGGCCTGATTGATCTGCGGCTGGGCATTGACCTGGGCGAACGCATAACCGTATTCGCCCAGCTTGTCGACGATCGCCTTGGTGGTCGCCTGCAGCTTCTCAGCCGAGAAACGATCGCCTGGTTTGATCTTGACGAGCTTGTTCAACTCGGCCTGACGGTCGAGCAGATTGCCCGAAAGCTGGATGGCGCTGATCTTGTAAGGCTCGCCTTCGTGCAGCGAAACCGTGAGATACATGTCCTTCTTGTCCGGCGAGATCGACACCTGCGTCGAGTCGATGTTGAACTCGAGATAACCGCGATTCAGGTAGTACGAACGTACGTTTTCGAGGTCGCCCGTGAGCTTTTCCTTCGCGTACAAGTCGTTCTTCGTGTACCACGAGAACCAGTTCGGCGTGGACAGCTGCATCTCGTCGCGCAGCGTGCTCGTGCTGATCGCCTTGTTGCCGATGAAGTTGATCTGGCGGATCTTCGCGCTCGGACCTTCAGCCACCGAAAACAAGATCTGCACACGGTTGCGGTCGACCGGCGTGACCGTGGTCGTGACTTCCGCTGCATAGAAACCGCGCGTCAGATACTGGCGCTTGAGTTCCTGTTCAGCTTTGTCAACGAGCGCCTTGTCGTACGAGCGGCCTTGCGACAAGCCGACCGAGCGCAGTGCCTTGATCAGGTTGTCTTTTTCGAACTCGTGGATGCCGGAGAAATCGATCTGCGAGATAGCCGGACGTTCCTGCACCTGCACGACCACCACGTTGCCCTGTGTTGCAACCTGGACGTCGTTGAAGAAGCCCGTTGCGTAAAGCGCCCGAATCGCTTCGGAGGCTTTGTCGTCGGTGAACGTGTCGCCCTGCTTGATGGGTAAGTAGGCGAAAACCGAGCCGGGTTCGATGCGCTGAAGGCCGTCAATCCGGATGTCCTGCACGACAAACGGCGTTGTCGCGTGCGCCGCCATGCCGGTAGCGGCCAATGCTGCGGCCACAGCCGACTTAGGAACAAAGCGATGAGGTTTGAACAACGTGCTTCCCCAGTGTGTATAGCTGCATCTAGCCGGACCGCGTTCGTTCAAGCGCCGCCGGACAAGATGAAAAGGATCAATGTGAATCGGAAACCGGATCAAAAGCGAATCAACCGAGCGAGGTCGTTAAAGAGTGCAATCGCCGACAAGGCAACGATGCAGACAAGACCCGCTCGCTGCAAAACCATTTGCCAGCGATCAGACACGGCTTTGCCAGTTGCGGCTTCAACCAAATAATATAACAGATGCCCACCGTCAAGAACCGGAATCGGTAACAAGTTCAACACTCCGAGGCTAATACTCACGAGTGCCAGGAAGGACAGAAACGCTGACAAGCCAAGGCGCGCGCTTTTGCCTGCATAGTCCGCGATTGTCACGGGACCCGAAAGATTCTTGAGCGAGGCTTCGCCCGTGATCATCCGGCCGAACATGCGCAGCGAATAGATGCTGATGTCCCAGGTGCGTTTCACGCCGAGCTGCAGGCTCTCGATGGGACCGTAGCGCACATCGACCGAAGGAATGCGCGTGGCAAGCGACGCGCCGATACGGCCGACGTTGCGGTTCGTACTTGCATCGGCCTTGAGTTCCGGCACGATCTGCACGGCGCGCTGCGCGCCGTTGCGCTCGACCGTCAACGAAACCGGCGTCCCCGGACGATGCTGGACATAGTCGATGAAGCCTATCGCGTTGTCGATCTTCTTGCCATCGATTGCGCGCAGTACATCGCCCGCCTGAAGACCCGCTTTCGCGGCCGCGCTACCCGCTTCCACGCCCGCCACCGATAACGTGCCGCCGCCCGGTTCGAAGCCGAGCTTGTCCATGAAGTCCTGATCGATGTCCTGGTCGTCGACCTTGCCCACCGTCACAGGAAAATCGAACGTACCTTCGCTCGTCTTGGCCGCGAGCACGACGCGGCGCTGGTCGAACGATGCATCGAGCAGCTTCCAGCGCAGGTCGGACCATGACCGGATCGGCAACGTGTCACCAGTCGCACCGCCGCCGGGCGTCATGTCGCGCATCGAAACGACTGTCTCGCCGCCTTCGAAGCCGGCTTTCGCGGCCACGGTGCCGGCTGCCGGCGTGGCGAGGATCGCCGCCGGCTCGGACACGCCTGCGGCGAACACGCCAGCAAACAGAAGAATGGCGAGAATGAAGTTGAAGACCGGGCCCGCCGCAACAATCGCGATGCGCTTGAACACGGACTGGCGGTTGAACGCGTGCGGCAGATCGGCTTCGGGAATGGTCGCGTCCGACTCCCGTTCGTCGAGCATCTTCACGTAGCCGCCAAGCGGCAACGCCGAGATCGTCCACTCGGTGCCAGTGGTCTTGCTGACCCATTTCACGAGCGGCTTGCCAAAGCCGACCGAAAATCGCAGGACCTTCACGCCGCACAGCCGTGCGACGCTGAAATGGCCAAATTCGTGGACGACGACCAAGACGCCGATGGCCACGACAAACGCAACGATTTCAGTCAGGAAGTTCATGTCCGTCTCAATGCAGGACGCGCTCTGCTTGCGGCGCGTCCATGGTCAGCAAGGCCGAGAACTCGCCCGCGAGGCGGCGCGCTTCGGCGTCGGCTGCGAGCACTTCATCGAGCGTCGATGCATTGCCGTTCGGCATGGCGTTCAGCACGCGCTCGACTACTTCGCCAATCGCCATGAAGCCGATACGGCGCGTGAGGAACGCCTCCACCGCGACTTCGTTGGCAGCATTGAGCGCCGCGCTTGCCGTGCCACCGGCTTCCAGCGCCTTGAGCGCGAGCGCGAGACACGGAAAACGCTTGAGGTCGGGCTTCTCGAAGGTGAGTGTGGCGATTTGCGCGAGATCCAGTTGTGCGACGCCGGAATCGACACGATCCGGGAACGCCAGCGCATGCGCGATCGGCGTGCGCATGTCGGGATTGCCGAGTTGCGCGAGCACCGAGCCATCGGCGTAGGACACCAGCGAATGAATCACGCTTTGCGGATGAATCAGCACTTCGATGCGCGATCCCGGCACGTCGAACAACCAGTGCGCCTCGATCACTTCGAGACCCTTGTTCATCATGGTCGCGGAATCGACGGAAATCTTGCGGCCCATGGCCCAGTTCGGATGCTTGCAGGCTTCGTCGGGCGTGACATGCTTGAGCGACGACGGGTCGCGCGTGCGGAACGGTCCGCCCGACGCCGTCAAGATGATCTTCGATACCCCGCCGTGCAGCGCCACTTCGCGTGGCAGGCACTGGAACACGGCGTTATGCTCGCTGTCCACCGGCAGCAGGACGGCGCCGTGATCGCGCACGGCATCAATAAAAATCTGCCCCGACATGACCAGCGCTTCCTTGTTGGCCAGCAGGATGCGCTTGCCGGCACGGGCTGCGGCCAGCGTGGGCGCGAGCCCCGCGGCGCCGACGATCGCGGCGACCACGGTATCGCAACCCGAACTCTCCGATGCATCCACGAGCGCCTGCCGGCCGTAGCTCACCTCGGTCTTGCAACCTTGCTCGCGCAGCGCGGCTGCGACCTTCTCGGCGGTGCCGGCGTCGCCCACGACCGCGACTTCCGGCTGGAACTGCAGGCATTGATCGACGAGCTTGTCGCCGTTGCGATGCGCGCTCAGTGCGTAGACCTTGAACCGGTCGGGATGCCGCGCCACGACATCAAGCGTGCTCTCGCCGATCGAGCCCGTTGAGCCGAGCAGAGTCAGACGTTTTTGCATAAATCCTTCTTTAGCGGGCTGGCCGGATCAACCCGGCCGCCGATTTAGCTTCGATTTGGCGCATTTGGCTACATCGCATTTGGCTACCTGCAAGACCGCACACGTGGCCACTCTTTCTGGCCAACTAGCCGCCGAACGATCCGAGCAACAACAGCGCGATCGGCAATACCGGCAGGAGAGCGTCAATCCGGTCGAGCACGCCGCCGTGTCCCGGGAGCAATCCGCTCGAATCCTTGACACCGGCCTGGCGCTTGAGCAGCGATTCGAACAGATCGCCGATCACGCTGAACACGGTCAGCACGGTCAATGACACCAGCGCGCCGAGCCAGCCGAGATGCTCCACGAGCGCCGTATAAAGGGTTGGCGCAAAAACCATCGTTGCAGCGGCCGCCGAACCCACGACCATCACCGCCAGCCAGCCGCCAGCCGCGCCTTCGCGGGTCTTGCCCGGGCTGATGGACGGCGCGAGCTTGTGCCGGCCAAACGCTTTTCCGGCGAAGTATGCGCCAATGTCGGCCAGCCATACGACTAGGAGAAGCGATAGCACGAATGCTACGCCTACCGTACGAGCCGCAACCAAAGCGTGCCAGCACGCCACAAACGTCACGATTCCCGCGAACAACAGGAAAACGCGCCACGCGCCTTCGGCAAGCACCGGCTTGCGGGCGAGCGCAAATGGTCCGGCCAGGACCCAGAAGATCGCGGCCATCTGATACAGGGGTTGGTAACCGAGCCCGAGCCGCGTGCTGGCGACCAGCGCCACGCCCGCGATCACCGCGTACACCACCGGCGTCCCGCCGCCCAGCTTGAGGAGCCGCGCCCATTCCCAGGCCGCGAAGACCACGACTACGGCGATCAGCGCCGCAAAAGCGCCCACTGGTGCGAAAAACGTGATTGGCAGGAGCACTGCCAGCAAGACGATTGCCGTGATGACACGGGTCTTTAGCATGAAAGGGTATCGGCCTTCTGCGATTGCGGTTCGAGTTGCGCGCTGGTGCGGCCGAAGCGGCGTTCGCGTTCGCCATACGACTCGAGCGCCCGTGCGAGCGCCTCGGCGTCGAAGTCGGGCCAATAGGTATCGGTGAAATAGAACTCGGTGTAGGCCAGTTGCCACAGCAGGAAGTTGCTGATGCGCTGCTCCCCGCCCGTGCGGATGAAGAGATCCGGCTCGGGCGCATAAGCCATGGCCAGATGCTGCTCGAACGACGCTTCGTCGACGGGAACGACGCGGCCTTCTTCCACCGACTGCTCGGCGAGCTTCCTGGCGGCCTGCATGATGTCCCAGCGGCCACCGTAATTCGCCGCAATGGTCAGCGTCAGGCGCGTGTTGCGCGCCGTCTTGGTTTCGGCACGCTGGATCAGCGCGCGGATGCGATCGTCGAACATGGACGTGTCGCCCACCACCCGCAAACGGATGCCGTTTGCGTGCAGCTTGCCGACTTCCCGCTCGAGCGCCGTGACGAACAGGCGCATGAGGAACGAGACTTCGTCAGTTGGACGCCGCCAGTTTTCGGAACTGAAAGCAAACAACGTCACGAACTGGACGCCCTGGCGCGCACAGCTTTCGACCGTTGCCCGCACGGCATCGACGCCGCGCGTGTGGCCCGCTACGCGCGGCAGGCGCCGCTGCGTTGCCCAACGGCCATTGCCGTCCATGATGATCGCGATATGACGCGGGACAGCCGCGACATCGGGCACGCGAACGGTAGAGCTGGTATAGGTCATGGCCGCTGAATCTTAGTATCGACAGAGTGACGCGCCGGCACGACGCAAGAGACCGTGATCGGCTTCAAACCGTCATGATTTCGGCTTCTTTCGACACCACCAGCTTGTCGATTTCCGCGACGTTTTTGTCAGTTAATTTCTGGACGTCATCGCTTGCACGACGCTCGTCGTCCTCGGAGATTTCCTTGTCCTTCACAAGCTTCTTCAGTTGCTCGTTCGCGTCGCGACGCAGGTTGCGAATCGCGATCTTGGCGTTTTCGCCTTCGCTTTTCACCACTTTCGTCAGTTCGCGGCGGCGTTCTTCCGTCAGCGCGGGCATTGGCACGCGGATCTGGTCGCCCTGGTTCGACGGGTTCAGGCCGAGATCCGAATCGCGGATCGCCTTTTCCACCACCGGCACCATCTTCTTTTCCCACGCCTGCACGCCGATCGTGCGCGCGTCGATCAGCGTCATGTTCGCGACTTGCGAGATAGGTACGCTCGAGCCGTAGTAATCCACCTGGATATGGTCGAGCAAACCCGTATGGGCGCGACCCGTGCGAATCTTGGCGAGATCGTTCTTGAACGCTTCGATCGACTTCTGCATCTTCTGGTCGACGCTCTTTCTAATGTCAGCCACACTCATTTCAGCCTCCGTACTTGCTTTGTTACACGCAGTGCAGGCATGGGGGGCGCCGGTCCCAACGAACCCGCACTCGGCCTCAAGCCTGCTTTCGTTACTTACTGCGAGAGTTTACACGTGGACGAGCGTACCTTCGTCGTCGCCCTGGATGATGCGCTTGAGCGCCCCCGGTTTATTGATCGAAAACACCCGGATCGGCAGCTTCTGGTCGCGGCACAGCGCAAACGCCGTCGCGTCCATCACCTGCAGGTTCTTGCCGATCGCTTCGTCGAAGCTGATCGTGCTGTAACGCGTAGCGCTCGCATCTTTCTTGGGATCGGCGGAATATACACCGTCCACTTTGGTCGCCTTGAGCACGACTTCCGCGCCGACTTCCGCACCGCGCAGGGCAGCAGCGGTATCGGTCGTGAAGAACGGGTTACCCGTGCCGGCCGCGAAAATAACCACTTTTCCTTCTTCGAGCTGACGAATCGCGCGCGGGCGGATGTACGGCTCGACCACCTGGTCCATGCGCAGCGCGGACTGCACGCGCGCTTCGATACCGGCATGGCGCATGGCGTCCTGCAAGGCCAGCGCGTTCATCATGGTGGCAAGCATGCCCATGTAATCGGCTGTTGCACGGTCCATGCCGGCCGCGCCGCCTGCCACACCGCGGAAGATATTACCGCCGCCGATCACGACCGCGAGCTGCGTGCCCATGCGCACCACTTCCGCAACATCTGCCACCATCCTTTCGATTGTCGCGCGATTGATGCCGAAGGCATCGTCGCCCATGAGTGCTTCGCCGGAGAGTTTGAGGAGTACGCGTTTGTAGGCTGTGGGCATATGAGATTTCCGGTTTCGCGCCGAGAGGGAGTGCAACAACGTAGAACTGTAGGGGTGAAACGATATTTACGGCAAGCATCCCATATTGGGCAAGCCGCGGCGGCATAACGAGTTGACCCCGGTTTGCCCATCCGGCGCGGTTTTGGCCGCTATGAGGGTACGGAACGAGCGTTCCTCGATGGGAACGCCAGACCCGCATCCGACTGCTTTTTGAAACTGTGACAACACGGCGGCGAGCTGTGCATCGGTCGAGCGGCCCGGTTGGACGGGCCGGCTGAGCGTCAGTTGCGAACACCCGCCACCGCTTGAAACGTCATGCGAGGACCTGCTTCTCAGCCTTGCTTGGCAGCGGCGACCTGGGCAGCCACTTCGGCAGCGAAGTCGTCCGTACGCTTTTCGATGCCCTCGCCGACCACGAACAGCGCAAACTTCTGCACTGATGCGCCTGCCGCTTTCAGCATCTGCTCGATCGTCTGCTTGTCGTTCTTGACGAACGTCTGGTTCAGCAGCGACACCTCCTTCAGGTATTTCTGCACGCTGCCGTCGACCATCTTCGCGACGATTTCAGCCGGCTTGCCCGATTCAGCAGCCTTTTGCTCAGCGATGCTGCGTTCCTTCGCGATCAATTCCGCCGGCACGTCGTTCGACGACAGCGAAACCGGCTTCATTGCTGCAACGTGCATGGCGACATCCTTGCCGACCTGCTCGTCCGCGCCCGTGAATTCGACCAGCACGCCAATGCGCGTACCGTGAAGGTACGAAGCGAGCTTGTTGGCGGATTCAAAACGCACGAAACGGCGCACCGAGACGTTTTCACCGATCTTGCCGATCAGTGCGAGGCGCACTGCATCAACCGTCGAGCTTTCCAGCGGCAGCGCCGAGAGGGCCGCCACATCAGCCGGATGGTTCTTCGCGATCAGTTCTGCGACCGTCTTGCCGAACGCCAGGAAGTCGTCGTTCTTGGCAACGAAGTCGGTTTCGCAGTTCAGTTCGACCAGAACGCCCACGCCGTCGGCGATATGCGCCGAGACGATGCCTTCAGCCGTCACGCGCGATGCAGCCTTGCTCGCCTTGTTGCCGAGCTTCACGCGCAGCAGTTCTTCAGCGCGGTCCATGTCGCCATCGGCTTCGGTCAGCGCCTTCTTGCATTCCATCATGGGCGCGTCGGTCTTTGCGCGCAGTTCTGCCACCATGCTTGCGGTAATTGCCGCCATCATTTGCTCCTTGAGTCTGTGCCGTGCCTTAGCCTTAGCTTTAAGGCACGTGAATCGCACTATTGACACGCGCCGCCGGCGAAAATCACCCGCGGCCAGAATGGGGTACTGCTTGTTACTTAAACACTATTCGATGACCCGCGTGTTGCTCAGCGCTTACTGAGGCTGGCCAAACGAGCCTGGCTAAAAAAAGGGGGCCTTTCGCAAAGCCCCCTTTCTAGCCGGATACATCATATCGGCGTCATCTTTTGCAAATTACGCTTCTGCGTTGACTTCAACGAACTCGTCGCCTTCGCCGCTGCGAACTGCCTGCACCACTTCGTTCACCGCGCTCGAACGGCCTTCCAGGATCGCGTCGGCCACGCCTTGCGTGTACAGCGCGACAGCCTTGCTGGCGTCGTCGTTACCCGGGATCACGTAGTCGATGCCTTCCGGCGAGTGGTTCGTGTCGACCACCGCGATAACCGGAATGCCAAGCTTCTTGGCTTCGGTCACGGCAATCTTGTGGTAACCCACGTCAACCACGAAAATTGCGTCCGGAATGCCGCCCATGTCCTTCACGCCGCCAATCGACTTCACCAGCTTGGCCATTTCGCGTTCGAACAGGAGCGCTTCCTTCTTGCTCATGCGTTCCGTTTCACCGGCTTCCAGCGCTGCTTCCATGTCCTTCAGGCGCTTGATCGATACCTTCAGCGTCTTGAAGTTGGTCAGCATGCCGCCGAGCCAGCGTGCGTTCACGAACGGCATGCCGGCGCGTTGCGCCTCTTCTGCCACCGTGTCACGCGACTGACGCTTCGTGCCGACGAACAGGATCATGCCGCGATTTGCCGCCAGTTGACGCACGTACTTCAGCGCGTCGTTGTACATCGGCAGCGTTTTTTCGAGGTTGATAATGTGAATCTTGTTGCGATGACCGAAAATGAACGGAGCCATCTTCGGATTCCAGAAGCGCGTTTGGTGACCGAAGTGGACACCGGCTTCCAGCATTTGACGCATTGTTACTGCCATGAGAGTTCTCCGCGAGGGTTGGGTCTTAAGCCGGCTGCCGCATCGGGCGCCTCGTGTTTCTTAGCTTTTCGAGGCGTCGGACACCCTGGGTGCGCCGGCTTGCGATTCAAGTCCGATCTCTTCTTGATGGGCTTTTCGCCGGCTTGCCCGGAAACCGGGGTTTCTGGAAAAAGGCATTGAAAAGACGATTGCAAAGTGGATGCAGACTTAGCCAGCGAGTATATCACGCACGAATGTCGCGTTTCAAGCTACCTGACGATCCGCAAGGAGTCGTTCCGAACTGCGTTTTCCGGGTGCGCCAAAGCCGCCGGTGCCGCGCCGGGCGGCGCTTTTGGCGCAAACCTCACCGGTTTTCCACTGCGGCGTGCCGCCTAAGGTGCGATAATGCGCGATTGGCGTTTCAAGCCGCTTACACGCATTTTCGATACAAGTCATGTCCATCACGCTGAAAAACGATCACGATATTGCGCAAATGCGCATCGCCTGCCGGCTCGCGAGCGAGGTGCTCGATTTCATCACGCCCCACATTGTCGCGGGCGTAACGACCGGCGAACTGGACCGCCTTTGCCACGAATACATGGCGAAGGAACAGGGCACCGTGCCCGCGCCCCTGAATTACCAGCCGCCGGGCTATCCGCCCTACCCCAAGGCCACCTGCATTTCCGTCAACGACGTGATCTGCCACGGCATTCCCGGCGACAAGGCGTTGAAGAACGGCGACGCGCTGAATATCGACATCACGGTGATCAAGGACGGTTATTTCGGCGATACCAGCCGCATGTTCCTGGTCGGCGAAGGGTCCATCCTGGCCAGGCGGCTGGTGCAGACCACGTTCGACTGCATGTGGCTTGGCATCGACCAGATCAAGGCGGGCGCGCATCTGGGCGATATCGGCTACGCCATCCAGAAACATGCCGAAGCACAAGGTTACAGCGTGGTGCGCGAATATTGCGGTCACGGCGTGGGCAAGGTGTTCCACGAAGACCCGCAAGTGCTGCATTACGGCCGCCCGGGTACGGGCATCGAACTGCAGGCCGGGACGATCTTTACCGTTGAACCCATGATCAACGCCGGTCGCCGCGATATCCGCACCATGCCTGATCAGTGGACCGTGAAGACCCGCGACCGCAGCTTGTCGGCGCAATGGGAGCATACGGTGCTGGTGACGCCGACGGGTTATGAAGTGCTGACCGTGTCGGCCGGAACGCAGGCACCTTCCGAGCTGATCGCCGCGACGGCTTGATTGATCGGAAGCACGCCGCGAGAGACCCGGTATCTCGCGCAACTGTTCGGGGCACGGCCCGGCGCATTGAAAGACGGCGAGCGCAGCGTTTCGTCGAATATAACGTTCTTCCACTGACCTCACGATCCGCCTGCCCATGAGCGTACCTGCCGACGCCCCGCCTATTGCCGATTCGCTGAAAGCCTCGTACAAGACAGCGAAAGCCGCGCTGCTCGAGCGCTTCAAGAGCGCGACCAATGTCGATGGCCTGATGCATGCCCTCGCCCGCGCCACCGACGACGCCCTCAAGGGCGCGTGGGACGCGTGCGAGATGCCGGCATCGGCGGCGTTGCTGGCGGTCGGCGGTTACGGGCGCGGCGAGCTTGCGCCGTATTCGGACATCGATATCCTCGTCCTGCTGCCCGATCACGAAACGCCCGATCAGGTGGAAACGCTTGGTGCACGTATCGAAAAGCTGATCGGCATGGCGTGGGATCTCGGGCTCGAGATTGGCAGCAGCGTGCGCTCGGTGTCGCAGTGCATCCACGAAGCGAGCAACGACATCACCATCCGGACGTCGCTGCTCGAAGCGCGCCGGATCGTGGGCAACGAGAAACTGGTCGATGCCTTCGAAGCGCGCTACCAGCAGACGCTCGATCCGCGTGCGTTTTTCCAGGCGAAGGTGCTGGAAATGCGCCAGCGCCACGCAAAATACCAGGACACGCCGTATAGCCTCGAGCCGAACATCAAGGAAAGCCCCGGCGGCTTGCGAGACCTGCAACTGATCCTGTGGATTTCGCGTGCGGCGGGTTTTGGCAGCAGTTGGCGCGAACTCGATTCACGCGGGCTCATCACCGAGCGTGAAGCGAGTGAGCTCAGGCGCAACGAAGGTTTCCTGAAGACGCTGCGAGCGCGGTTGCACGTGATTGCGAAGCGCCGGCAGGACATTCTCGTATTCGATCTGCAAACCGCGCTCGCGGAAAGCCTGGGTTACAAGGCGACATCGTCCAAACGCGCCAGCGAACAGCTCATGCGCCGCTATTACTGGGCCGCGAAAGCCGTGACGCAGCTCGCAACCATCCTGATCCAGAACGTGGAAGCGCAACTGTTTCCATCGACGAGCGGCGTGACGCGCGTGTTGAACGAGCGCTTCGTCGAGAAGCAGGGAATGCTCGAAATTGCCAGCGACGATGTCTTCGAGCGTCAGCCGAACGCTATTCTCGAAGCCTTCCTGCTGTATGAGCAAACGCGCGGGGTGAAGGGGTTATCGGCGAGGACGTTGCGCGCGATCTACAACGCACGCGACCTGATGGACCGCGACTGGCGCCGCGACCCGGAAAACCGGCGCCTGTTCATGGCGATCCTGCAGGCGCCCGAAGGCATCACGCACGCGCTCAGGCTGATGAACCAGACAAGCGTGCTCGGCCGATATCTGCTGAATTTCCGGCGCATTGTCGGGCAGATGCAGCATGACCTGTATCACGTCTACACCGTCGACCAGCACATCCTGATGGTGTTGCGCAATATCCGCCGTTTCGCGATGGCCGAACACGCGCACGAGTATCCGTTCTGCACGCAGTTGATGGGCAATTTCGAACGCTCGTGGGTGCTCTACGTGGCGGCGCTGTTCCATGACATTGCGAAGGGCCGCGGCGGCGATCACTCCACGCTCGGCATGGTCGATGCCCGGCGTTTTTGCCGCGATCACAACATGAATGCCGACGACAGCGACCTGGTCGTATGGCTCGTCGAACAGCACCTGACGATGAGCCAGGTCGCTCAGAAGCAGGACACGAGCGATCCGGAAGTCATCAAGCGGTTTGCAACGATGGTGCAGACCGAGCGCCGGCTGAGCGCGCTGTATTTGCTGACCGTCGCCGATATCCGCGGCACGAGCCCCAAGGTCTGGAACGCATGGAAAGGCAAGCTGCTCGAGGATCTGTACCGGGCCACCCGTGCCGTGCTTGGCGGCGCCGAAATGCACGCGCACTCGGAACTCAAGTCGCGCCAGGAAGACGCGCTTGCGCTGCTGCGCCTTGAAACGGTGCCGGAGAACGCTGAAAAAGCGTTGTGGGACAAGCTGGATGTCGGCTATTTCCTGCGCCATGACGCTGCCGATATCGCCTGGCAGACCCGCGTGCTTTACAAGCACGTCGAGAGTGAAAAGCCGATCGTGCGGGCGCGCCCATCGCCGATCGGCGCGGCGCTTCAAGTGCTCGTGTACGTGAAGGACCGGCCGGACCTGTTTGCCGGCATCTGCGCTTATTTCGACAAAAACGGCCTGTCCGTCCTCGATGCACGCATTACAACGACCCGCCACGGTTATGCGCTCGACAATTTTCTGGTCGCGCATCCGGACCATGACGGGCATTATCGCGACATTGCCAACCTCGTCGAACAGCAGTTGAGCATGTTGCTCACCGCCGAGGGCATCTTGCCGGAACCGTCGAAGGGACGGGTTTCCCGGCTGGTGCGCACTTTCCCGATCACACCGCGCGTGGATTTGCGTCCCGACGAACGTGGTCAGTATTACATCCTGTCCGTGTCGGCCAACGACCGGCAGGGCCTCCTTTATTCGATCGCGCGGGTTCTCGCCCAGCACCGGATCGGCGTCCATGCGGCGCGGATCAACACGCTTGGCGAACGTGTGGAAGACGTGTTCCTGCTCGACGGCAAAACCCTATCCGACAACCGGACGCAAATCCAGGTCGAAACCGAGCTGCTGCGCGCGATCGCAGCCTGAGAATCTATGCGCGTCAAACTGACAGCGAAACATCCGCGACCGGCATCGCCGGCGCGTTCCCCCGTTCGTACCGGCAGCGTCGCCGGACGGAAAAAACCGCCTCGGACAGAGGGGCCGGCTGGAGATCGGCCGGTAAGGGTCGATCAGGCGGGAGATCGCCCGGCTACTCCGCGTGGCGATGCACCTCGTGGCGATCGCGGGCCTAGACCTTCGTTTGGGGATCGTGGCGCACCGCGTGGTGACCGTCCTTCGGGCGATGGCGAACGTCGTCCGTTCCCACCGCGCGGCGATGCACCTCGTGGTGATCGCGGGCCGCGTCCTTCGTTTGGAGATCGTGGGGCACCGCGTGGTGACCGTCCTTCGGGCGATGGCGAACGCCGTCCGTTCGCGCCGCGTGGCGATGCGCCCCGCGGTGATCGTGGGCCACGTCCGTCATTCGGCGATCGCGGCGCTCCGCGTGGCGACCGTCCTTCGGGCGATGGTGAACGCCGTCCGTTCCCGCCGCGTGGCGATGCACCCCGCGGTGATCGCGGGGCGCGTCCGTCATTCGGCGATCGCGGCGCTCCGCGTGGTGACCGTCCTTCGGGCGATGGTGAACGCCGTCCGTTCCCGCCGCGTGGCGATGCACCCCGCGGTGATCGCGGGCCGCGTCCTTCGTTTGGAGATCGCGGCGCTCCGCGTGGTGACCGTCCTTCAGGCGATGGTGAACGCCGTCCGTTTGCGCCGCGTGGCGATGCACCTCGTGGTGATCGTGGACCACGTCCTTCGTTTGGAGATCGTGGCGCACCACGTGGCGACCGTCCTTCGGGCGATGGCGAACGTCGTCCGTTCCCGCCGCGTGGGGATGCACCCCGCGGTGATCGTGGACCACGTCCGTCATTTGGCGATCGCGGCGCTCCGCGCGGTGACCGTCCTACGGGGAACGGTGAACGCCGTCCCTTCAGCCCGCGTGACGACGCGCCCCGTGGCGCAAGCAGCGATCGTACGCCCCGCCCGTCGTTCAACGACCGCGCCGCGCCGCGCGGCGATCGCCCGACCGGTGACGGCGAAGGCCGCCCGTTCAAGCCCCGTGAAGATTCCCGCGGCCCGGCAAGCGATCGCGCGCCGCGCCCGTCGTTCAGTGACACCGGCGCACCTCGCCGCGAGCGCAACCACGCGCACGATGGCAGCCCGCGTCCGGCCTCCTTCGATCGCCAGCGTCCGCCAGGCGATCGTCCCTACGCAAAACGCGAGGCATCGCCGGAACGCTTCGGTGACGAGCGCAAACCCCCACGCAAACCAGCGGCCAAACCCTCTAAACCCCGCGATGCAGACGCGCCGCCCTCACCGGCCCGCATCGCGCGCGAAGGTGAAGACGGGCTCGTGCGTTTGTCGAAAGTGATGTCGGAACTCGGCCTCTGTTCGCGCCGGGAAGCCGATGAGTGGATCGAAAAAGGCTGGGTGCTGGTAGACGGCGTGGTCATCGATACGCTTGGCACCAAGATCCGTCCCGATCAGAACATCGAGATCGCTCAGGCCGCGCATGCCGCACAAATGCAACAGGTGACGATCCTGATCCACAAGCCGGTCGGCTATGTTTCGGGTCAGGCGGAAGACGGGTATCAGCCGGCGGTCACGCTGGTCAACCCTTCGAACCATTGGGCCGATGACCAATCCGGCATCCGCTTTTCACCCACGCATCTGCGCACGCTGGCGCCTGCGGGACGTCTGGATATTGACTCGACAGGTCTGCTCGTGCTCACGCAGGATGGCCGCGTGGCGAAGCAGTTGATCGGCGGACATTCGGATGTCGACAAGGAATATCTCGTGCGCGTGAAATTCGGCGAGCATGAACTCGATATCGAATCGCACTTCCCACCGGAAAGCCTCGCGCTCTTGCGCCACGGCCTCGCACTTGACGACTTGCCGCTCAAGACCGCCCAGGTTAGCTGGCAAAACGGAGAGCAACTGCGCTTCGTGTTGCGCGAAGGCAAAAAGCGCCAGATTCGCCGGATGTGCGAGTTGGTCGGCCTGGAAGTGGTTGGGCTGAAGCGAATCCGGATGGGCCACGTGACCCTGGGTGCGCTGCCGCCGGGACAATGGCGTTACCTCGGCGCAGACGAAAGCTTCTGATCTGATAGATAACGTCGCGAAAAAACGACGGAATCCGCACAAATCGATGTGAACAGCACCCGCTGATCACATCGATTTTTTTTGGCCAATATTTTGGTTAAAGAAAATATGACTGATGACCGTTAGGCAGGTACGCGTGCAATTTACCGCTCCGCCGCGCGTGAGCCTCGCAAAAGCCACTGGAGAATTGCCATGTCCGTTGAGATCATTGTTCGCGAAACAAAAACCGGCCTCGAAATCATCAGCGGCCGACGCCGCCTCGACGCACTGCTCGCGTTGCGCGACGAAGTCGTGGTAATGAGCCCGGGCATTGGCGAAGTCGTCATTGCGCGTTTGCCGGATGGGCGTTTGCAGGCGTCGGCAAATCCGGAACATATCAAGCTGTTTCGTCAACCGGAGACGGCTTCGGGCAATAAGAGCTTTGCCTGAAACCCGTCGGCAGCCCGTCGATTCAAAGCAATTCCACGGGCTGCCGTGACGACTTTCAGTCGTCGCTCTTCGGATCCAGCCCGGGAAACAGCACCTCGGTGAAACCGAACTTCGAGAAGTCCGTCACGCGCATCGGATAAAGCTTGCCGATCAGGTGATCACATTCGTGCTGCACGACACGCGCGTGAAAGCCCTCGGCAAGCCGCTCGATGGCCGTGCCGTACTGATCAAAACCCTGATAGCGAATCATGGAATACCGCTGCACGGCGCCGCGCAACCCGGGCACCGACAAACACCCTTCCCACCCTTCTTCCATGTCGTGCGACACGGGCGTGATGATCGGATTGATCAACACCGTCTCCGGCACCGGTTGCGCGTCCGGATAACGCTCGTTGTGAGCGAAGCCGAAAATCACTACCTGCAGGTCCACGCCGATCTGCGGCGCCGCAAGCCCAGCGCCGTTCGCATGACGCATGGTGTCGAACATGTCCTCCACCAGGGCGTGCAGTTCGGGCGTATCGAAATGATCCACCGGCTCGGCGATACGCAACAAACGCGGATCGCCCATCTTGAGGATTTCGCGAATCATGGTGTTTCTCCCTCCAAAAGCTTGCGCATACCATCTTCGTCGAGTACCGGAACGCCGAGTTCCTCGGCCTTCACGAGCTTGCTGCCCGCCTCCGCTCCAGCCACCACGTAATCCGTTTTCTTCGATACCGAGCCTGCCACCTTCGCGCCCGCAGCCTCGAGCATTTCCTTGGCGTCCTCGCGCGAAAGCGTAGGCAGCGTACCGGTCAGCACGACCGTCTTGCCGGCGAGCACACCTTGCGGCGCCTTGGGCGCCGGCGGCCCTTCGGGCCATGTGACGTTGCCCGGCGCGCGCAATTGCTCGATCACCATCTGGTTGTGCTCTTCGCTGAAAAAATTGTGCAGCGATTCGGCCACGACCGGACCCACGTCGTTCACTTCGAGCAATTCTTCGACGCTTGCCGCCATGATCGGATCGAGCGAACCAAAATGCTTGGCGAGATCCTTCGCGGTGGACTCGCCCACGTGCCGAATACCCAGCGCATAGAGAAACCGCGGCAAGGTGGTGTGCTTGGCCTTGCCGATGGAATCGAATAGATTCTGGGCAGATTTGTCGGCGAACCGGTCCAGCGCCGCGAGCTTCGCGACGCCCAGATTGAACAGATCGGCCGGCGTGCGCACAATGTTCTGTTCGACCAGTTGGTCGATGATCTTCTCACCCAGTCCGTCGATATCCAGCGCGCGCCGCTGCGCGAAATGCCACAGCGCCTGCTTGCGTTGGGCGGGACAGATCAGGCCACCGGTACAACGGGCGATGGCTTCGTCGGGCAGCCGTTCGATTTTCGAACCGCACACCGGACACGCGGTCGGCATCACGAACTCGCGCGCGTCGTCGGGACGACGATCCAGGATCGCGCCGACAACTTCGGGAATCACGTCGCCGGCACGTCGCACGATCACCGTATCGCCAATACGAATGTCCTTGCGCCGTACTTCGTCTTCGTTGTGCAAGGTCGCGTTCGTCACGGTCGCGCCGCCGACGAACACCGGCGTCAACCGCGCGACCGGTGTGATTGCGCCGGTCCGCCCGACCTGCACGTCGATGGCCAGCAACTGCGTCAGCGCTTCCTGCGCCGGAAACTTGTGTGCAAGCGCGAAGCGCGGTGCACGCGAGACAAATCCCAGCTTGTCCTGTTCGTCGCGCTGATTGACCTTATAAACCACGCCGTCGATGTCATACGGCAAACCATCGCGCTTCTCGCCGGTCCTGTGGAAAAAAGCGAGCAACCCGTCCGCGCCCTTCACGACACCGCGCTCCGCGTTCACCGGCAGGCCCATTTGCTTGTACCAGTCGAGCAGCGCCGAGTGCGACGGCGGCATTTCCGCGCCTTCCAGCACACCGATCCCATACGCAAAAAAAGACAGCTTCCGCTGCGCGGTCATCTTCGAATCGAGCTGCCGTAGACCGCCTGCAGCCGCATTGCGCGGGTTGGCGAATTCACGTTGTTCCGCCTCGCGCTGCCGGGCGTTCAGCCGCTCAAAGTCACGCTTGAACATCAGCACTTCGCCACGGACGTCGAGCCGCTTCGGGATGTTCTTGCCTTTGAGTTTCAACGGAATTGAATGAATGGTGCGAACGTTTTCGGTCACTTCTTCGCCTGTCGCGCCGTCACCGCGCGTCGACGCCTGAACGAACACGCCGTCGTCATACCGCAGCGAAATGGCGAGGCCGTCGAATTTCAGCTCGCACGCATATTCCACGGGCGTATGGCCGAGTGCGTCAGCGACGCGTTTGTCGAATGCAACGATATCTTCGTCGGCAAAGCCGTTGTTCAGCGACAGCATGGGCACGTCGTGCGTGACCGGCTGGAAACCTGTCGCGACCTGACCGCCGACCCGCAACGTGGGCGAATCCGGCGTGATCAGGTCAGGTTGCGCCGCCTCGATCTGCTGTAGTTCCTTGAACAGAATGTCGTATTCGGCGTCAGGCAGCTCCGGCTGGTCGAGAACGTAATACGCGTAGTTCGCACGCTCGAGTTCCGCGCGCAGCCACCCGGCGCGCTCGGCTGGACGGTCGGCGCCCGGAATGGGCGTAGCTGGAACAGCGGGCTCTGCTTTTTCTGCTTTGGCAGCGGCTTTCGGTTTGGCGGACATGCGGCAGGACGGGCTGAGAAGTTGGAAGAAACCGACCTGTCGATTGTCTCAGAGAACGGCTGATCGTGGCATCGGCCGAATGGCCGATGCCTCCGAAATTGATTCGGCAATGCCGCGCCGCTGCGGTAAGCTTTATTGGCTGAACAAGCGCCGCGTGGCGGGCGAGCCCGCGGGAATGCCGGCTTGCTCAAGCTTCGCGTAGAGCGTCATCAACTGTTTTTCGATGGCGAGCAGCGAGCTTTCCGGCAGCGGCCGGCGCTGATCGTCCACCACCCTTGCGCCAATGCGCTCGGACAGCGATTTTGCGTAGTCGCACATGAGGCGAAACGGCAGGATGTCTTCGTCGGCGACCGGCACGTCCAGCACCAGCGTGATCATCTGGCCGCCCTTGTAGGTCAGGTCGTCGCGCAGGAAGTTGGTATCGCCGAAAAGCAGCATGAAAACCGGGTTCTGGCGTGCGTCGAGCTTGACGAAGCGCGTGCCGTCGCGTGAAAGCAGCAAGCCGTCCTGCGACGCCACCGCCTGCACGTAGTTGGCCGACCAGGGCGCGCCGTCAGAGAGAATATTGATGGACAACTGAGCGTCGCATTGGGCCGCGAACGCGTCGAGCTCACGCGCCATTCCGACTGTTTCGAGCATGTCGGGGAATTCGGGCGAACCGTCGATTCCGTCGGCGAAACGCTGTACGCCCGTCACGAACTCGGAAAACTCGAGTTCATTCAGCGGGCCGCCGCGATTGGCGAGCTGGGCCGCTGCACGCAATTCCTCGTAGCGCGCGCCGTTCTTGAGCAATTCCCACGTCGTGCCTCCTTCCGGCTTGCCTTCGATGTGTACCGGTTTCGCGCCCGCGCGCCGCAGCTTCTGTGCGCTCGGAATCAGCTTGTCGCCGGCAATGGGTGCGACAAGGCGAATTGGCACAACGCAATCGATCCGGCGATCCACGATAGCCGGCGGCGCCGAAGAAATGGTGGTCGCGGCCGGCAGCACCGGTTCGTCGTCATCGGCAATGATGGAGGGCGAATCCGGTTCCTCAAAGTCGCCATTCACCGAAGTCGATTCGGCCTGGATATCCACGGCCGTGTCTGCCGGCGCAACCGTGGACAGCGGCCCGGTGCCGCCGAAACTCGGTTCCACGCGTGAGTCCGGCGTGTCGGTTCTGTCAGCCTCGCCGATTGCGGGCTCGCGCCGTACCGGGCGCGTCGGTTCAATGAACGGCTGCTCGTCCTCCGTATCCTGCCGGGCGAGCGATTCCGCCGCTTCCTCAGGCATTGGACGGGGCATCTTGCGGCGCACTTTTGCGCCCTGCCACGCGTTGTAGACCACCACGCCGCCCACCACCACGGCTCCTGCCCCGATCAACCCGAGTGTCAACTCGTCCATGCACGCTCCGTCATACTTTCTGTTTGCGCTGTTTCATGCCGAGCGGCGCCCTTTAAGCTGCCGCTACCCGTGTCCAGCGCTTGTATTGAATTACGCCCCGCGATCTGCGCCGCATCAGGATTCACAAATCGAACCCCGTTCGCCACTCCGCGCCTGACGCGCCAGAACCGGCCTGCCGGACCGGTTCTTCACTCTGTCTTGATCGCCCGAAGTGCATCAATCCGCGCTCCGGCGAAACGTTCATGCATTCTGGGCGAAACCCGCCGCAGATTCCATATCCACGGCAACAATCCGCGATACACCCTGTTCCTGCATCGTCACGCCGATCAGTTGCTGCGCCATTTCCATTGCGATCTTGTTGTGCGAGATGAAGAGGAACTGCGTCTTCTCCGACATCGCCCGGACGAGGTTCGCGAAGCGTTCCGTGTTGGCATCGTCGAGTGGCGCATCGACTTCGTCCAGCAAGCAGAACGGCGCCGGATTCAACTGGAACATGGCGAACACGAGCGCGGTCGCCGTCAGCGCCTTTTCACCGCCCGAAAGCAGGTGGATGGTCGAATTCTTCTTGCCGGGCGGCTGTGCGAGAACCTGCACGCCGGCATCGAGAATTTCATCGCCCGTCATGACGAGCTTCGCCTGACCGCCACCGAAGAGACGCGGGAACAGCTCGCCGAAATGACGGTTGACCTCGTCGAACGTGCCTTGCAACAATGAGCGCGTTTCCTGGTCGATCTTGTGGATCGCGTCTTCCAGCGTGCCGATGGCGTCGTTCAGATCCGCCGATTGCGAATCGAGGAACGACTTGCGCTCGCTCGCCGCCGCGAGTTCGTCGAGCGCCGCCATGTTGACCGCGCCAAGCGCCGCGATCGCGTTATTCAGACGCGTGACTTCGCCTTGCAGGTACGAAGGCTTCATGTCCGGCGTGAGCTTGGCCTGCAGATCGGCTTCGTCCACGCCGGCGGCCGCCAGTTGCTCGACGAACTGCTCGCCGCTGATGCGCGCGGCCTGCTCTTTCAACTGCAACTCGCTGATCTTGTCGCGCAGCGGCTGCAACGAACGCTCGGCGATCAGCCGAAGCTCGTCTGCCTGACGTAGACGCGCGGTGAGATCGTCCAGTTCGATACGCGTTGACTGCAGCGCCTCTTCCCTGGCCGCGCGCAATTCGAGCGCGTCTTGCAAGCCGGTGTGCGCCGTTTGCTCGTTGATGGTTTCGAGCTCGGCACGCGCATCTTCGAGGGCGCCTGCAACACGTTCGCTCTGCTCTTTCGCTGTTTCGATATTGCGCCGATATTCCTCGATCTTCGCCGCAAGCCCGCGCGCCGCGAAGCTGGCGTCGGTAGCCGCGCGCTCCAGATCGCGCGCTTCCTGACGGGCGTTGGTCAACGCTTCGTCGAGTGCTTCAAACGCAAGCTGGTTGTCTTCGAAACGCGCCTGCAATTCAGCAAGCTCGCCGTCATGGCGCTCGAAGTTCGCTTCCGATTCGGCGCGCAAAGCGCGTTGTTCATCGATTTGCGCCGTGATTTCTGCGAGTTCTTCACGGATTTGCGTGCTGCGCTGCATGTAGCGATCGTGCGCCTGCGTGAGCTTCAGCACGTCCATTTGCAGCGCGTGCACGCGCTGGGTCGCGCGTTCAGCGGCCGAACGTGCGTCGCCGAGCGCCCCCGATGCCTGCGTGTGCGCCGCTTCCGCGCGAACGGCGGCGGCTTTGGCTTCGTCGGCGAGCAACGCCTGGGCGCGGACCTGCTTCGTCAGGTTTTCGATTTCGTGCTGGCGTGCGAGCATGCCGGCCTGCTCGGAGTCGGCCGCGTAAAGCTGCACGCCGACCCGCGTTACCACGTGCCCGGCCTTCACCACGAACGCGCCGCCATCGGGCAATTGAGCGCGCGTGGAAAGCGCCTGGGCGATGTCATCGGCGACGAACACCTGGGCCAGCCAGTCGGTCAGCACGGCCCGCAAACCCGCGTCGTCAATACGGATCAGCCCCAGGAGCGGCCGCAAACCCGCGGGCGTTTCCTGCGCTGGGCCGGCATTCGGCGGCGCGTAGAACGCGAGCTTGGCCGGCGGCGCGTCGGTGGCGAACGCCTTCACCCAATCGAGATTCGACACTTCCAGCGCCGCGATCCGTTCCCGCAGCACCGATTCCAGCGCCGTTTCCCAGCCGGCTTCCACATGCAGCTTCTTCCAAAGACGCGGCAGCGAACCGAGTTCGTGCTTGTCGAGCCACGGCTGGATCTTGCCCTCGGTCTGGACGTTTTCCTGCAACTGCCTGAGCGCCGCGAGCCGCGCTTCGAGCTGGTGAATCTGGGCGCTTTCGGCTTGCACTTTCTCCTGCGCGGCCCGCCGTTCACCGTCCAGACGCGGGACCATGTCCTGTGCATCGGCGAGACGCGCTTGGGCCTCTGCGAGGATTTCCTCGTGCTCGGCCATTTGCATGCGCAACTCTTCGAGCTGCGCTTCGTCGGGCGCATCCAGGCCGCCCGCTTCGCTTTTCAGGCGTTCGTGGCGCTGCTGCAATTGCTGCAGTTGCTGGTCGGCATTGCGCTGATGCGCGGCCTCCAGCTTCAACGCCTGCTCCGTGCGCGCAATGGTCGCGCGTTCGTCGTTCAATCCGGTCTGTGCATCGCGAAAACGCGCTTCGAGTGCAGGCAATTCGTCCTGTTTCGCAGCCGCCGTTTCCTGCGCGATGGCCGCCTTTTCCTCGCCGACAGCCAGTGCTTCTTCAGCGTCGTCGATCTCGCCACGCGCTTTCCCGGCCTGCATCTGCCATTGCTCGCGCTGCGCGGTCAACGCGGCGATCTGCGCCTGCACGCGATTACGCGATTCGACGATAAAGCGAATTTCCGCCTCGAGCTTGCTGACTTCGGCATTCGCTTCGTAGAGCGCGCCCTGAGCGCCTTGCATGGCGTCGCTTGCGCTGTAGTGCGCCACGCGCAGCGTTTCAAGTTGTGCTTCGACTTCGCGCAGCTTCGCGGTTTGCGATTCGAGTTCGATCTGCGCGTCGCTGATTGCACGCTGCTGACGCTCGGACTCGTTGCCCGCCTCGTTCTTGCGCAAAAGCCACAAGAGCCGCTGCTTTTCCTCGCCATCGGCCTGCAAGGTCTTGTATTTCGTCGCGACGATTGCCTGCGCTTCGAGCTTCTCGAGGTTCGCGCTCAGCTCGCGCACGATATCTTCCACGCGGGTCAAGTTTTCGCGGGTGTCGTGCAAGCGGTTTTCGGTCTCGCGCCGGCGCTCCTTGTACTTCGATACCCCCGCGGCCTCTTCCAGGAACACGCGCAGTTCTTCGGGCTTCGCCTCGATGATCCGCGCGATCATGCCCTGCCCGATGATCGCGTACGCACGCGGCCCAAGGCCCGTACCCAGGAAAATGTCCTGGATATCGCGGCGGCGGGCGGGCAGGTTGTTGATGTAGTAGCTGGAGGTACCGTCGCGCGTGAGTACGCGCTTGACGGCGATTTCGGCGTAGGTGCCCCACTGCCCGGCGGCGCGGCCGTCGGCGTTATCGAAGATCAGTTCGACGCTGGCCCGGCTGCCCGGCTTGCGCGCGGTGGAACCGTTGAAGATCACGTCCTGCATCGACTCGCCGCGCAGCTCGGAGGCGCGCGATTCGCCGAGCACCCAGCGCACGGCGTCGATGATGTTGGACTTGCCGCAGCCATTCGGGCCGACCACGCCGACAAGCTGGCCTGGGACCTGGAAATGGGTGGGATCGACGAAGGACTTGAAGCCAGCGAGTTTTATCGAGGTCAGACGCACGGCGATATCGCTGATTGAAATGAATGCTGGAAACGGGCCGGCGAACCTCGTGTGCACGCATGTCCGTGCAGCGGAGGGCGTAAGACGCCGGTCGAAAACGCTCGGGCGGCGCGGGCTGGACCCTTGATCAAGACACTGCCCGGCGAACGATGACAATCATACCATCGCGCGGAATGATTTCTTTTCGCTCAAGGCGGACGCTTTGTGTATGTCTTTTATCGGCAATCGACCAGGCAGGTCAGCGGGCGTGTTTCTATTCCGAATGGCCCCGCCATTGAAGTTGCAGGGCCGCCGGGAAAGCGCCCCGGGATATAATCGCAGCCTTGTTGTCTCACTGTCAGCCGCGACCTGACGCATGAACCCCAGGGCATCGACCAAGCCGTGAATCCACTTCTACAGAAACTTCAGCCGTATCCGTTCGAAAAGCTGCGCGCGCTGTTCAAGGGCGTCACGCCGCGGGCGGATTTCTCACCGGTCAGCTTTGGCATCGGCGAGCCGAAACATGCCACGCCCGCGCTGATCCGCGAAGCTGTTGTCAATGCCATGGCGGGGCTGGCTTCCTATCCGGCCACCGCCGGGAGCGAGCCGTTGCGGCAGGCGATTGCGGAATGGACCAGGCAACGTTACTTGCTTCCCGCTGTCAGCGCCGCCACCGAGGTGCTGCCGGTTTCCGGTTCACGGGAGGCCCTGTTTTCGCTGGCTCAGACGGTGATCGACAGCCGTAGCGCCGCCGAACCGCCGGTCGTGGTGTGCCCGAATCCGTTTTATCAAATCTACGAAGGCGCGGCGTTGCTGGCCGGCGCCGAGCCGTATTTCGTAAACAGCGATCCGGCGCGCAATTTCGCCTGCGATTACTCGGCCGTACCGGACGCCATCTGGGCGCGCACGCAGTTGCTTTTCGTCTGCTCGCCGGGCAACCCGACTGGCGCCGTGCTCACACTCGACGACTGGCGCGAACTGTTCGCGTTGTCGGATCGCCATGGCTTCGTGATCGCATCCGACGAATGCTATTCCGAGATCTATTTCGACGAAGCCGCCCCGCCGCTTGGCGGCCTGGAAGCGGCGCACAAGCTCGGGCGCGGGTTTGAGCGCCTGGTAATGTTGTCGAGCCTGTCCAAGCGTTCGAACGTGCCCGGCATGCGCTCGGGCTTTGTCGCCGGCGACGCGGCCATCCTCAAGCAATTCCTGCTCTATCGCACGTATCACGGCGCCGCGCTCTCGCCCATGTTCCAGGCAGCGAGCGTCGTCGCGTGGAAAGACGAGGCGCACGTTCGCGAAAACCGCGCGCTCTACCTGAAGAAATTCACGACGGTGACGCCCATGCTCGCCGAGGTGCTTGACGTGCGCCTGCCCGACGCCGCGTTCTACCTTTGGGCGAACGTAGCGCGCACCGGCCTCTCGGACACCGAGTTCGCCGCACGCCTTTACGCCGACTATAATGTGACGGTTTTGCCGGGCTCGTTCCTGGCACGCGATGCCCACGGCACGAATCCCGGCAGCGGTTTTATCCGCATTGCGCTGGTCGCGGATGTCGACGAATGCGTGGAAGGCGCACAGCGAATCGTGGATTTCTGCCGCTCGCTGGACCGCTAGATCCCTCCTTAATCTCAGCACTCACTTTAAGTCACGACCATGTCGCAACAACTTCAGCAGATCATCGATACCGCCTGGGAAAACCGCGCCGAGCTGTCGCCGAAAGCGGCGCCCGCCGAGGTACGCGACGCCGTCGCTCACGCAATCGAGCAACTCGACAAAGGCGCACTGCGCGTCGCCGAAAAGCAGAACGGCGAATGGTTGGTCAATCAATGGCTGAAGAAAGCGGTGCTGCTGTCGTTCCGTCTCGAAGACAATGCGCCGATGCCCGCCGGCGGTTACAGCCAGTTCTATGACAAGGTGCCGTCGAAATTCGCCAACTACACCGCTGAAGATTTCGCAGCGGGCGGTTTTCGCGTCGTCCCGCCTGCCATTGCGCGCCGCGGTTCGTTCATCGCGAAGAACGTGGTGCTGATGCCGTCATACACGAACATTGGCGCGTATGTGGATGAAGGCACGATGGTCGATACCTGGGCCACGGTCGGTTCATGCGCGCAGATCGGCAAGAATGTGCACTTGTCGGGCGGCGTGGGGATTGGCGGCGTGCTGGAACCGCTGCAGGCAAACCCCGTGATCATCGAAGACAACTGCTTTATCGGCGCGCGTTCGGAAGTGGTGGAAGGCGTGATCGTCGAAGAAAATTCGGTCATTTCCATGGGCGTGTATCTCGGCCAGAGCACGAAGATCTATGACCGCGAAACCGGTTCGGTGACGTACGGCCGCATTCCGGCAGGTTCGGTGGTCGTTGCGGGCAATCTGCCTTCAAAGGACGGTTCGCACAGCCTGTACTGCGCGGTGATCGTGAAGAAGGTCGATGCGAAGACGCGCGCCAAGGTTGGTCTGAACGAGTTGCTGCGAGGCGATTGATCCATGGCCGCGAAAAAGATCGTCGTGTATGGGATTCCGAATTGCGACACCGTGAAAAAAGCGCGCGTGTGGCTGGAAGAACATGACGTGCCGTTCGAATTCCACGACTTCAAGAAGGCCGGTGTATCGACGGCGTTGTTGCAGGACTGGTTGAAGGACGTCACGCTCGACGAACTGATCAACCGTCGCGGCACGACATGGCGCGGCTTGTCGGATACGTACAAGGACGAAGCCGGATCGACCGCCGGCGCGATTGCATTGATGATCCACAAGCCGTCGATCATCAAGCGGCCCGTGCTGGTCGTGAACGGCCGCGTGAAGTCGCTCGGGTTCGACGCCGAAAAGTACCAAACGCTGTTTGTTTGAAGTTTCGGCTTTGCATGCAGCATCGCGCGCCATCGTAGCGCGCGTGAATCCTGCGTGAATAATCATCCATGCCGGCCGCCGCGCCGGCATTTTTATTGAAAGTGGCTCGAAACCATGTCCGGCACCCTTCTTCTTTCCGAACAACTCATCGCGCGTCCGTCCGTCACGCCGGACGATCAACACTGCCAGAACGTGCTGATCGAGCGTTTGTCGGCGGTTGGTTTCGAATGCGAGACCATCGAGTCGGGCGGCGTCACGAACCTGTGGGCCGTCAAACGCGGCACGGATGGCACTGACGGCAAGCTGCTTGCGTTCGCCGGCCACACGGACGTGGTGCCGACCGGGCCGCTTGAGCAATGGACATCGCCGCCGTTCGAGCCGACACACCGCGACGGCAAACTGTACGGCCGCGGCGCGGCAGACATGAAAACGTCGATCGCGGCGTTCGTGGTGTCGAGCGAGGAGTTTGTCGCGGCGCATCCCGCGCATCGCGGCTCGATCGCATTCCTGATCACGAGCGACGAAGAAGGTCCCGCGACCGACGGCACCGTGAAGGTGATCGAAGCGCTGAAAGCACGCGGCGAGCGGCTGGATTACTGCATCGTCGGCGAGCCGACATCCAGCGCCACGCTTGGCGACATGGTCAAGAATGGCCGCCGCGGCTCGATGTCCGGCAAGTTGGTCGTGAAAGGCGTGCAGGGTCACATTGCGTATCCGCATCTCGCGAAGAACCCGATCCATTTGCTTGCACCGGCGTTGGCCGAACTCGTCCAGACGCATTGGGACGACGGCAACGAATATTTCCCGCCGACCACGTGGCAGGTCTCCAACCTGCATGGCGGCACGGGCGCGACCAACGTGATCCCGGGTCACATCGAGTTGATGTTCAATTTCCGCTTCTCCACGGCGAGCACGGTGGAAGGCTTGCAAAGCCGCGTCCACGCGATCCTCGACCAACACGCGCTCAACTACGACCTCGCATGGAGCGTCAGCGGCCTGCCGTTCCTCACGCCGCGCGGCACGTTGTCGGGCGCGCTGGAGCAGGCCATTCTCGATGAAACCGGCGTTCGCACCGAACTCTCGACCACCGGCGGCACGTCGGACGGCCGCTTTATCGCGCAGATCTGCGAGCAAGTCGTCGAATTCGGACCGCCCAACGGAAGCATTCACAAGATCGACGAGCATGTCGAGATCGCGTTCATCGATCCGTTGAAAAACGTGTACCGGCGCGTGCTCGAAACCTTGCTCGCCTGATCCAAACCACTCTTTAAAGGAGCCTGCGATGGCGCTTCCCTTCACCACCGTACGCGATCTGCTGCGCTTTGCCGTCTCGCGATTCACCGAGGCAAAGCTGTCGTTCGGGCACGGTTCATCGAATGCATTCGATGAAGCCGCGTACCTCGTCCTGCACACCTTGCACTTGCCGCTCGACACGCTCGACCCGTTTCTCGACGCCCGTCTGCTCGACACCGAAATCGACGCCATCATGAAAGTGATCGAGCGGCGCGCGAAAGATCGCGTGCCCGCGGCGTACATCACGAACGAGGCGTGGATGCACGGGCATCGTTTTTACGTCGACGAACGCGTGATCGTGCCGCGGTCGTTCATTGGCGAATTGTTGCAGGACGGCTTGCAGCCGTACGTGCAGGACCCCGACGAAGTCTCGCGCGTGCTCGAACTCTGCACCGGCTCGGGCTGTCTCGCGATTCTCGCGGCGCAGGCGTTCCAGAATGCGGATATCGATGCCGTCGACATCTCCGCGCCAGCGCTGGAAGTCGCGCACCAGAACGTGGACGACTACGACCTGGATTCGCGCATCGCCCTGTACGAAGGCGACTTGTTCGCGCCGCTGCCCGGCGGCCGTTATGAGGTCATCATCACGAACCCGCCCTACGTCAACGCGCTCGCCATGCAGTCGTTGCCGGCCGAGTACCGTCATGAGCCTGAACTGGCGCTTGCCGGCGGCGCGGACGGCATGGATATCGTGAAGCGGATCATTGGCGAAGCGCGCAAATGGCTGACCGAGGACGGCGTGCTCGTGATCGAGATCGGCAACGAACGTGCGAACGTGGAAGCGACGCTCGGCGGACTGGACATGGTCTGGCTTTCGACCAGTGCCGGCGACGACAACGTGTTCCTCATCCAGGCCGCCGACCTGCCGGCCTGATGTCCACCGCAGGACTCCAGCACCACTAGAGCACGCTCACGGGCCGACCGCGCACATGCATATTGAATGGCAGGACTGGCTGCATCTAGGCACGTTTGTCATCATCGCCCACTTGCTCGGCGTGATGGCCGCGTGCCATGCGGTGCTCAACACGCGCACGTCACAGGGCGCGGTTGCGTGGGCAGTGTCGCTCGTCGCCATGCCGTACTTCACGCTCATCCCGTATCTGTTCCTTGGGCGCAGCAAGTTCGCGGGGTATATCGACGCAAGGCGCCTCGAGAACGAAATCCTGCGCAAAAGCGCGCATCCGACCGAATGGAATTTCCCCGATGAAGCCGCCCGCCTTCGCGGCGTGGCGCCCGGCGATCCCGCCGAATATCTTGGACACCCGACTATTCGCGCGCTCACGCGTCTGAGCGGAATGCCGTTCTTGCGCGGCAATTCGGTACGCGTGCTGATCAACGGCACCACGACTTTCGATGCAATTTTCGAAGCCATTGAAAAAGCAAAGACTTATGTGATCGTGCAGTTTTTCATCGTTCGCGCCGATGAACTCGGGCTGAAGCTGAAAGACCTGTTGATCAGGAAAGCACAAGAAGGCGTGCGGGTTTATTTCCTGTACGACAGCATCGGCAGTTTCGATTTGCCGCATCGCTACGTGAACGCGCTTCGCGCCGGCGGCGTGCAGACGCATCCGTTCGCGACCAAGCGGAAATTCGTCAATCGCTTTCAGATCAACTTTCGCAATCATCGAAAGATCGTCGTGGTGGACGGCGAACGCGCGTTTGTCGGCGGGCACAACGTTGGCGTGGAATATCTGGGCGGCAATCCGCGCTTGTCGCCATGGCGCGATACACACATTGAAGTGCGCGGGCCGGCGGTCGCGAGCATCCAGTTCGTGTTCATTGAAGACTGGTATTGGGCGACGCAGCGCATCCCGGAAGTCGAGGCATCGAAGGTCTCTGAAAAAGACATGAGCTGTCTCGTGCTCGCAAGCGGTCCCGCCGACCGGCAGGAAACGTGTTCGCTGTTTTTTGTCGAAGCCATCAACGCGGCGCGTTCGCGCATATGGATCACGACGCCCTATCTCATCCCCGACGAAGCCGTGTTCTCCGCGTTACGCCTTGCCGTGCTGCGCGGCGTGGACGTGCGCATCCTGATTCCGAGCCGGCGCGATCATCGGGTGGTGTTTGCCGCGTCAAAGTTGTATGCCTACGATGCGTTGCTCGCCGGCGTGCGGATCTTCCGTTACCGGCCGGGCTTTTTGCATCAGAAAGTGGTGCTGGTCGACGACATGTCGGCGGCGATCGGCAGCGCGAACCTGGATAACCGCTCGTTCCGCCTGAACTTCGAAATCATGGTGCTGACGGTGGACCAGAGCTTTGCCGCCGAAGTCGAAAAGATGCTGCTCGACGACTTCGCGCAATCGTGGGAAATCAGCCGCGACGATTACCTTGGTGCGCCCCCTCTGCGGCGCATGGCCATGCATGTCGCGCGGCTTTTTTCGCCCATTCTTTAGGCTGGCATTATCCCGCGTAGGGCCCAAGGCTGTCGGCAAAGCGCCGTGCACAATCGAGGCCGAAGGCCGTAGGCGCCATACCGCGATCGTGACTGACCTCAAACCCCATTCGCCATGCCGCAATGCGCTTGCCGTAACACGTTAGGGCATCGAGCGACTGCATCACGAAAACGATCGCCGGCAATACATCTTCGTAAAGCTGCTGCGCCTCAGCCGGATCGCGCTCGTAAGCCTGGAAAATGCTCACCTGATGATCGAAGCTGTCCGGCGCCACGATCATTCCAGCGCAGCCGGAGCGCAGGTTATCCAGCAACTCCTGTCCGCCGCGCCCGTTGAACACAGGCATGGCGCTGCCGGACCTGCGCAAGCATTCGATCGTGGCGTGCAGCACCGTCGCCGCGCCCTCGCCTTTCAACCACCGGAAGTTCGGACATTGCCGCGCAAGTTCCGCGATCGATTCCGGCGACAAACCCACGCCAAGATACTCCGGCGCATTCTGGATACCCGCACCGGCGGTATTGTTCAAACCGCTCATGACCGAAGCGAAGAAGTCGAAATAGAATCGCTCGGGCTGGGTGCGAGCCGACGGCGGTTGCAAGACCAGCCATTGCGCACCATGCGCGATGGCCCAGTTGCCAAACTCGATCTGCGTCTCAGGGGTCTCGCCTGTGACCGTCACGGCGAGCGGCACGCGCGAAGCGATGTCCTGATGCGCCCAATCCACGATCTGCTCGCGTTCGCTACGAGACAACCGCTGCACTTCGGTCGCGAGACCCAGCACCACGATGCCAGGCGCGCCCGCCGCGATGGTCCGCTCGATCTGAGTGCGCATTGCGTTGCGGTCGAGCTGGTTGCTGTGATCGAAATAAGCGTAGAGGACCGGCCATATGCCGGCCGGCGAGTTCGCAGGCAGTGTTGCGCGGGTCAATTCCATATGCGTGACTCCTTAAGGCTGTGGTTCAATGCGAGTCACGCGGCACGGGCGCGCCGCTTGCCCCGACCAGGAAATCGAGGTCCGCGCCCTGATCCGCCTGCAGCACATGATCGACGTAAAGTTTCACGTATCCACGCAGCGGAGATGCCGGTTTCCGCCACGCCGCCCGCCGCCGTTCGAGTTCTTCATCCGAAACCTCCAGGTGCAGCCGCCGCGCTTTGACATCGAGCTCGATCATGTCGCCGGTCCGCACGAACGCCAACGGACCTCCGGCAGCCGCTTCCGGCGACACATGGAGCACGACCGCGCCGTATGCAGTGCCGCTCATCCGGCCATCGGAGATGCGCACCATGTCGGTGATGCCCTTTTGAAGCACCTTTTTCGGCAGCGGCATATTGCCGACTTCGGCAAATCCCGGATAACCCTTCGGCCCCGCGCCCTTCAAGACCATCACGCAGTGCTCGTCGATATCGAGCGCTTCGTCGTCCACTTTCGCGTGCAGTTCTTCCACGTTCTCGAACACGATCGCCCGGCCACGATGCTTGAGCAAATGAGGCGTCGCCGCCGACGGCTTGATCACTGCGCCGTTTGGTGCGAGGTTTCCCTTCAGCACGGCAATGCCCGCTTTCTGCTTGAACGGCGCGGCGAACCGCGTGATGACCTTCTCGTCATCATTGCGGGCGTTCGAGACGTTGTCCCAGATCGTCTTGCCGTTCACCGTAAGCGCGTCCTTGTGCAGCAAACCGTGTTCGCCCAGTTCCCTCAGGACGGCCGGCAAGCCGCCTGCATAGTAGAAGTCCTCCATCAGAAATTCGCCCGATGGCTGCAGGTTCACGAGGCATGGCACATCCGAACCGAGCTCCCAGTCCTCCAGCGTCAACGGCACACCAATGCGCTTTGCGAGCGCAATCAAATGCACCACGGCGTTGGTCGAGCCACCAATCGCCGCGTTCACGCGAATCGCGTTTTCAAATGCTTCGCGTGTAAGGATCCGGTCCATCGTCAAGTCCTCGCGGACCATATCGACGATTCGCCGTCCCGCCATGTGCGCGAGCACCTGACGCCGGGCATCGACGGCAGGAATCGCCGCGTTGTGCGGCAGGCCCATGCCGAGCGATTCGACCATCGACGCCATCGTGGACGCCGTGCCCATGGTCATGCAATGGCCGCGCGAGCGGTTCATGCAGGACTCCGCTTCCGTGAATTCCTCCTGCGTCATCGTGCCCGCACGCACCTCTTCCGACATCTGCCATACGCCGGTTCCCGAACCAATCGGCTTGCCGCGATACCGGCCGTTGAGCATCGGTCCGCCGGAGACTGCGAGCGCCGGCAAATTGCAGGACGCCGCGCCCATCAGAAGCGCCGGCGTGGTCTTGTCGCAGCCCACGAGGAGGATCACGCCATCGAGCGGATTGCCGCGGATCGATTCCTCGACGTCCATTGAAGCGAGGTTGCGAAACAGCATTGCCGTGGGACGAAGGTTGGATTCGCCGAGCGACATCACGGGAAATTCGAGCGGCAATCCCCCGGCTTCGCGCACGCCACGCTTCACGTATTCGGCAAGTTCTCGAAAATGCGCGTTGCAGGGCGTCAACTCGGACCACGTGTTGCATATGCCGATGACAGGCCGTCCGTCGAAATTGTCGTGCGGGATGCCCTGGTTCTTCATCCACGAACGGTGAATGAAACCGTCTTTCCCGTGCGTGCCAAACCATTGTTGCGATCGAAGTTTGCGCATGATGTGTCTTGTTGAGGTTTAAGGTCACCGACCCGAAAGCACGCCGTCTTGCTCCAGCGCGTCGAAGTCACGCCGCGTTGTGAGCAGCAGTCGCGTCATGGCCGCGTGTGCTTCGGCAGGATCGCGCCGGCGAATTGCCTCGAACACAGCACGATGCTGTTCCAGTGACGCCTGCGCCGACAGCGCGTGTTCTCCAGTAAGGCGAATCCCTGCACCCAGCGCCGCGCGGACCGTGCCGATCAATTGCGCGAACACCCAGTTGCCGGCCGCCGCAATGACGCCCGCATGAAACGCGACGTCTCCTGCGGCCCACAGCGCTCCGCGCGCACCATCCGCTTCGCTCGCCATCGCGGTCAACGCCTCTTCGATACAGGCGATATCGGCCGGCAAGGCCCGTTGCGCCGCCAACTCTGCCGCGCGTGGCTCGATCAACAGCCGCGCTTCCACCAAAGACTGGAAGAACGCGGCGTCGGTGACGCGCAACACTGCCAGGTCGAGCACGGATTCATCCAGCAGCTTCCAGTTATCGCGAGGAAGAACTGTCGCGCCTTTGCGCCGCCGGCTTTCGATCAATCCGAGCGATGCCAGTTTTTGCATCGCCTCCCGGGCTGCCGTACGGCTCACACCATGCGCGGCGGCAAGTTCATTCTCGTTTGGCAAGCTCGATCCGACCGGAAGGACGCCAGAAAGGATTGCATCCGCGAGATGGATGACGATCGCCTCGTGCAGCTTCGTCATGGTCGGCGCGGCCGCCGATTCGGGTTTCATCGAAGAACTCGCTCAAGGTCAGTGGAATAAATCATACATAATTTAGCCTCAAGAAATTGTTATGTATGACATATTTCCACAATCAGCAGCACTTAACACGTCCAGCGCGATGGTTCGGATGTGACGAGGGAATCCCGACGCATGCACGGGTTCCGATCAATCTGCCGTTACTCGGAAAGCGCCGCCCGGACGGGCGTCGCCATGGAAAGAGGATGCGGTCGAATCGAAGTGTTCGACCGTACCCATGCTTAAAGCAGCTTTTCGATATCTCTGGACAGAGCATCAGGCTTCGTCACCGATCCGAACCGGTTGGTCACGTTGCCTTCCTTATCGACGAGAAACTTCGTGAAGTTCCACTTGATGCCCTCGGTTCCGAGCACACCCGGTGCTTCTTCAGTCAGATACCGAAACAGCGGATGCGCGTTCGCGCCGTTCACATCGACCTTGGCGAACATGGGAAACGTGACGCCGTAATTCTTCTCGCAGAAGCTGCCGATCTGCGCGGCGTCGCCCGGTTCCTGCTTCCCGAACTGATTGCACGGGAAACCCAGTACCGCGAAACCGCGGTCTTTATACCGGTCGTAGATTTCCTGCAAACCCTTGTACTGCGGGGTGAATCCGCACTCGCTCGCGGTATTCACGATCAACAGCACCTTGCCCTGGTATTGCTCCAGACTGGCTGTCTCGCCGCCCAGGGTTTCCGCCGAAAACGAGTAGATAGGGTTCATTCGAGTCTCCGCTTGAAAAAATCCAGTCTAAGCGAAACGCCAGGCAAAGAACATTCGGCCGAACGGCCAGCGAGGCACCGGACATGAATGAGCACGCGTCGAGCGCCAGCGGCAGTCTAAAATAGCGTTTTCCCGTACTCGCCTGGGTCTCACGCCGTGATTCGCTTCAATCAGTTCAGCCTTGCCCGCGGCACGAAACCGCTCTTCGAACAGACCACGTTCACGCTCAATCCTGGCGAAAAGGCGGGGCTTGTCGGTGCAAACGGCGCAGGCAAATCCACGCTGTTTTCCGTGCTGCGCGGCGACCTGCACGCAGACGGCGGTGATTTTTCCATGCCACCGTCATGGCAAATCGCGCACGTCGCGCAGGATACGCCGGCGGTGGACCGCACCGCGCTCGATTACACGCTCGACGGAGACACGCAGCTTCGCAGCATCGAAGCGCGGATCGCGGCGGCTTCAGCCGCTCACGACGGCGCCGCGGAAGGCGAAGCGCACGCCGCGTTCGCCGATGCCGACGGTTACACCGCGCCCGCCCGCGCCGAGACACTGCTGATTGGCCTGGGCTTCACGCTCGCGCAGACGAAGGATCCGGTCACGAGCTTCTCAGGCGGCTGGCGCATGCGCCTGAACCTTGCGCAGGCGCTGATGTGCCGCTCGGACCTGCTGCTCCTCGACGAACCCACGAACCACCTGGATCTCGATGCGATCATCTGGCTGGAAGACTGGCTGCATCAATACCCGGGGACGCTGATCGTGATTTCGCACGATCGCGAATTCCTCGATTCGGTGTGCAACGTCACGCTGCATCTGGAAAACCGGCAGATCAAGCGCTACGGCGGCAACTACAGTCAGTTCGAGATCCTCCGCGCGCAGCAAATGGCGTTGCAGCAAAGCGCATACGAGAAGCAGCAGAAGACGGTGGAGCATCTGCAGAGCTTCATCAATCGGTTCAAGGCGCAGGCGACCAAGGCGAAGCAGGCGCAAAGCCGAGTGAAAGCGCTCGAGCGCATGGAAATCATCGCGCCCGCGCATGCTTCTTCGCCGTTCACGTTCGAGTTCCGCACACCTGACTCCGCGCCCAATCCAATGATGGTGATGGAAGGCGTGCGCTGCGGGTACCACACGGAAGCGGGCGACGTGCCGATCGTGGAAGGTGTCACGCTCTCCATTCAGAACGGCCAGCGCATCGGTCTGCTGGGCGCTAACGGCCAGGGCAAATCCACGCTGATCAAGACGCTCGCCGGGACGCTGGAAGCGCTCAGCGGGACCGTGCGCGAAGGCAAGGGCTTGCGGATCGGCTATTTTGCGCAGCATCAGCTCGAAACCCTGCGTCCGGATGACTCCGCCTTGCAGCACGTCGCCCGTCTCGCGCCCGATACCCGCGAACAGGAACTGCGCGACTTCCTGGGTGGATTCAATTTCTCGGGCGAGATGGCGACCGCGAAGATCGCCCCGTTCTCCGGCGGGGAAAAAGCGCGCCTGGCACTCGCGTTGATCATCTGGCAAAAGCCGAATCTGCTTCTCCTCGATGAACCAACGAACCATCTCGACCTCGAAACACGGCACGCCCTGACCATGGCGCTGGCGCAATTCGAGGGGACGCTGATCCTGGTTTCGCACGATCGCCACTTGCTGCGCGCGACCACGGACACGTTCATGCTGGTGGCAAAACACCGCCTTCAGCCCTTTGACGGCGACCTCGACGATTATCGTGACTGGCTGCTCCAGCACGCGGCCGAGCAGCGCGCGGCCGCCAAGGATGCCGGCAGTGACAGCGCGGACGACACGCTCGATTCGGGGCAGAACCGCAAGGAACAGCGCAGGCTGGAAGCGCAAGAGCGCCAGAAACTCTCGCACTTGAAGAAACCGCTGCAGTCGCGGATTTCGAAGATCGAGAAGGAGATGGACAAGCTGAACGCCGAGAAGGCGCAACTGGATGCGTTCGTAGCCGATGCCGCGAGCTACGAGCCGTCAATGAAATCCAAGCTGACCGAGTCGATTCGCCGTCAGGCCGACGTGAACATCAAACTCGAAGCGCTGGAAGCGCAATGGCTCGAGGCACACGAAGAACTCGAGCAGATCGGCTGACTTGAGTGAGTCCAGGCTAACGCCGTGGCAAGGTTTGCCTCGGCATGCCTTCGTCGTCGTGCAGCACGTGCTTGCGGCCCTTTACGTGGCAGCGGATCGTTGCCACGACCTCGTCCTCAGTCACGTTTTCCGCCACCACGCGGCGGGAGATCTGCCCTTCCGCATCGATCCATTCGACGATTCTGCAGCCACCGCCCCACGGTTGCGGGATAGGTGCTGACACCCGGCAGCCACGCAGATGAAATGATGGGGCTGACGAAGTTTGATTTGCGTGTTTCAAGGCGTCGTCCTTTTCCGCTCGTATCGGGGTTTGTCGCGATAGAAGCATAGAAAAAGGACGCGCCACGTGGGTTACAGGGACTGCACCGATTTTTACGCCACATTACGAAAGGGCCCGATCCCGATCGCGAGTCTTTCGCAAAATCAGTCGAACGCACGCGCCCGGTCGATTGCTTCTTCGATCCGGTCCACGGCGATCACTTCCAGTCCGTCGATAGGCTGTTTCGGCGCGTTCGCCTTCGGAATCAGCGCGATCGAAAAACCGAGCTTGGCCGCTTCCTTCAGCCGGTCCTGACCACGCGGCGATGGCCGGATTTCGCCCGCAAGACCCACCTCGCCGAACACGATCAAGCCCTTGGGCAACGGCTTGTTGCGCAGGGATGACTGAATGGCCAGCAGCACGGCCAGGTCGGCGGCGGGTTCTGTGATCTTCACACCGCCGACTGCGTTCAGGAACACGTCCTGATCGAAGCAGGCAATTCCCGCATGCCGATGCAACACCGCCAGCAGCAATGCCAGCCGGTTCTGCTCCAGTCCCACGGCAAGGCGTCGCGGATTCGGCACGTGGGCGGTATCGACCAGTGCTTGTACCTCCACCAGCAGCGGCCGCGATCCCTCTTGGGTGACGAGCACGCAGGACCCCGGCACGCTCTGCTCATGCTGCGATAAAAACAGCGCCGATGGATTCGCCACGCCACGCAGACCGCGCTCGGTCATTGCGAATACACCAAGCTCGTTGACCGCGCCGAACCGGTTCTTGAACGCGCGCACGAGCCGGAACGACGAATGGGTATCGCCTTCGAAGTACAGCACGGTATCGACGATATGTTCCAGCACGCGAGGTCCGGCGAGATTGCCCTCTTTCGTCACGTGACCGACCATGATGATGGCCGTCCCGGTCTGCTTGGCGATCCGCGTCAGTTGCGCCGCGCATTCGCGCACCTGTGCAACCGATCCGGGTGCCGAAGTCAGCGCTTCGGAATAAACCGTCTGAATGGAATCGATGACCGCCACTTCCGGCCGTTCGGCATCGATGGTTGCCTGGATCCGCTCAAGCTGGATTTCCGCGAGCAGGCGCAAATCGGGCGCCGCGTTACCCGAATCGCCGAGCAAGCCGAGCCGTTGGGCGCGCAATGCGATCTGCGCGCCGGATTCTTCGCCACTGATGTAAAGCGCGGGCCGTTCACGCGCGATTTCCGCGAGCGATTGCAGCAACAGCGTCGACTTGCCGATGCCCGGATCGCCCCCGATCAACACCACGCCGCCCGCGACCAGACCGCCGCCCAGCACGCGATCGAACTCGCCGATACCCGTTGTGAAGCGCGGCACATCCGACGCTTCGATTTCCGACAAACGCTGCACAGGCGATGTCTTCGCCAGCGCCTGGAAGCGATGCGCCGACGGCGACTCCGCCACCGACTCCACCAGCGTATTCCACGCGCCGCAAGCCGGGCACTGGCCCTGCCATTTCGGCGCTTGCCCGCCGCATTCCGTGCATACGTAAAGCGTTTTAACCTTCGCTACTTTCGCCACTCGCCTTCCTGGGTTTCATCGTTACACACACAAACTTGCTGTTATTCAGCCCGCATCGGCACACGTTGCGCGACCGCGCACATCAGCTCGTAGCCGACCGTGCCGCACGCGGCGGCAACGTCATCGACAGGCAGCTTCGCACCCCACATTTCCACATGCGTTCCGATGCCGGCCGTCGGCACCGGCGTCAGGTCCACCGTGATCATGTCCATGGAGACGCGCCCGACAATGCGCGTGAGCACGCCATCCACAATGACAGGCGTGCCTTCCGGCGCGCAACGAGGATAACCGTCCGCATAACCGCACGCCACTACGCCAATGCGCATAGGCGAAGTGACGGAAAACGACGAACCATAGCCCACCGTCTGCCCTGCCGCCACGGTCTGCACGGCGATCAGTTCGGACGCGAACGTCATGGCCGGCTTCAGGCCGATATTCGCGACGTCCTCGGTCCTGCCCGACGGCGACGCGCCATACAGCATGATCCCCGGGCGCACCCAGTCGAAATGCGATCCGGCGTGCCAGAGCACGGCTGCCGAATTCGCCAGGCTGCGCGTGCCGGCAATGCCCTCGGCACCGCGCTCGAACGCTTCCATCTGATGGTCGATGCCGCGAGGACCGTCGGCATCGGAGAAATGGGTCATCAACGTGATCTGGCCGATGCCCTGCACCGCCCGCGCCCGTTCCCATGCGGCGCGAAAACGCTCGGGCGCGTAGCCCAGGCGGTTCATGCCCGTATTCATCTTCAGCTGGATATTCACCGGTTTCGACAAGCGCGCCATTTCGAGCATGCGTAACTGTTCGTCGCAATGAACGCCGGTTGTGAGGCTGTACCGGTCGATTACATCGATATCTGTCGGACGAAAAAAGCCTTCCAGCAGGAGAATCGGGCCGGCCCAGCCGAGTTCACGCAACTTGACCGCTTCCTCTAGGTCAAGAAGACCGAAACCATCGGTTGCACGCAATCCGGGGAACGCTCGCGCCAATCCGTGGCCATAAGCATTGGCCTTGACGACGGCCCATATCTTGGATTTCGGCGCATGCGCCCGTGCGATGGCCAGGTTGCTGGCGAGTGCGGCAGTGTGGACAGTAGCGGATAAGGGGCGCGGCATGGAAGGTTCGGTTGGATGAACGGGGAATTCCGCGAAAGCTGGCCGTCGTCGCGGACGGGGCATTTTCAAGGTCGGCGCGGTAACAGCGGACTGTGTTCCGATTGCGCTGGCGCGGTGGCAAACCGCCGCGCTGCGGTTGCACGAGAGACTTCGTACAGAAGACCTGTCAGCTCGCCGATGAACTTAAGACCGCGAACCCGGCACGAAATTCGAAAAGAACACATGTTTCGAATCAATACTTTATCGTCACCCTGATGCCAGCCGATGTTGCGGCACGCATGTCACATGAGCGCCAAGGGACTGTCATGGAGGTTACTGCTAGTCAGAATGCGCCTATTTTCGTGTTATAAAGCCGTGCACACAACCCATTTCAAACAGAAATTGCCTGAACGGGAGCCTGAGCGCGAACCCGGACGCGAAAGACGAGCGCGCCGTGCGGAAACGGGGCGGATCACCCGCAGTGCGGACTAGCATCGGATCAGATGAAAAAAGGTTTTTACACCATCATGGCCGCGCAGTTTTTCTCGTCGCTGGCCGACAACGCCCTTCTGATCGCTGCGATCGCCCTGCTGAAAGATCTTCACGCCCCGAACTGGATGACGCCGCTGCTCAAGCTGTTCTTTGTGCTGTCATACGTAGTTCTGGCTGCTTTCGTAGGTGCCTTCGCCGACTCACGGCCGAAGGGTCACGTGATGTTCGTCACCAACTCCATCAAGGTAGTCGGCTGCCTGACCATGCTGATCGGCGCGCACCCGCTGCTGGCGTATGGCATTGTCGGTTTCGGCGCGGCTGCGTACTCGCCCGCGAAGTACGGCATTCTCACCGAGCTGCTGCCTGCCGACCGCCTGGTCGCGGCCAACGGATGGATTGAAGGGACGACGGTCGGGTCGATCATTCTCGGCACGGTCATGGGCGGTGCGCTGATCAGTCCGCATATAGCGTCGCACATACTTTCGCTACATATTCCCAAGGTCGATACGCCCGCCGAAGCGGCCATGCTCGTGATCGTGTTCATGTACATCGTCGCCGCGATCTTCAATCTGCGGATCCCCGATACCGGCGCACGTTATCCGAAGCAGGAACATCGCCCGATCAAACTCATCACCGACTTCGCCGATTGTTTCAATGCGCTCTGGCACGACAAGCTCGGGCAGATCTCTTTGGCCGTGACCACGCTGTTCTGGGGCGCGGGCGCGACCTTGCAGTTCATCGTGCTGAAGTGGGCGGAAGTGTCGCTCGGCATGTCACTGTCGGAGGCGGCGATTCTCCAGGCGATCATCGCGGTCGGAGTGGCCGTGGGTGCAATTCTCGCGGCGGCGCGCGTGCCGCTGAAGAAGTCACTGTCGGTGCTGCCGGTTGGCATCATGATGGGCGTCGCGGTGATGCTGCTCGCGTTCTATTCGAAGCATCTCTTCCCGGTGCACTGGGGCATCTATTTTGGTCGCATGCACCTTCCGGGTTACCTGATCGTCGCGTATATCTTCCTGATGATCGTCGGCGGCCTGTCGGGCTTTTTCGTGGTGCCGATGAACGCGCTGCTGCAACATCGCGGACACGTGCTGCTTTCGGCCGGGCATTCGATCGCGGTGCAGAACTTCAACGAGAATCTTTCGGTGCTCGTGATGTTGTGCCTGTATGCCGTGCTCGTCTGGCTCGATGTACCGATTCAATTCGTGATCGTGCTGTTCGGCACCTTTGTCTGCCTGATGATGTACTTCGTCATGCGGCGGCATCAGGCCAATCAGCGCGCGTTCGATTCGGTCGCGCTGATCGGCGAATCACGCCACTGAACCCGGCCGAACCCGGCACGACGCGAGCGAAGCCGGACGCGCGATAATCGGGCTATCCATTTCTCTTCACGCCAGACTCCATGCTCGCCGCCGATCTCTTTTCGTTCGCAAACCGCGTGCGCGAACGCGCGCCGCTCGTCCATTGCCTGACGAATCTCGTTGTCACGAATTTCACGGCCAACGTGCTGCTCGCGATCGGCGCAGCGCCGGCGATGGTCGTCGCGCGCGAGGAAGTCAGCCAGTTTGCGCCGATGGCGAACGCGGTATCGGTGAATCTCGGCACGCTCGACCTGCCGCAGAGCCGTGCGATCCGCGCCGCCGTCGATGCCGCCAACGGCGCGCACAAGCCTTGGATCCTCGATCCGGTCGCGGTCGGCCCGCTGAGCTTTCGCACTGAATTCGCGCTCGATCTGCTCAATGCACAACCCGCCGTGATTCGTGGCAACGCGTCTGAGATCATCAGCCTGTCGGGCGGCGCGTCGAGCGGACGCGGCGTGGACAGCACGGCCCTGGCCGAAAGTGCGCTCGATGCAGCCCAGATCCTCGCGCTGAAAACGGGCGCGATCGTGGCCGTGACGGGTGCGACCGATTACATCACCGATGGCCGGCGGACTGTGGCGTTATCGAACGGATCGGTCTTGATGACGCGCGTGACGGGCGTCGGGTGCGCGTTATCGGCGACGGTGGCAGCATTCGTGGGCGTAGCCGTAGCTGACGAGTTCTGGGCCGCGACCCTGGCCGCCGTCGCGTATTCGAGCATTGCCGGCGAACTCGCCGCCCGCGACGCAGCGTTACCCGGCAGCTTTGCAGTCGCGTATCTGGACAGGCTGGCATCGCTTGCTGAAGACGCGTTCGCCGCCACGCTCGTCCAGCGCGATATCCCGGCCGCCTGAACATGAACCTTGATCTCTCGCTTTATCTCGTGCTCGACCCTGTGCAGTGCGGCGGACATGCGGGCTCGCTCGCCATCGCGCAAGCCGCGCTTGAAGGCGGCGTCACGATCGTGCAACTGCGCGCGCCGCAATGGCACAAGCGTGCGTGGCTCGCGCTCGCCTCGGATCTGCTGCCGATCACGCGCCAGTTTGCCGTGCCGCTGATCATCAACGATCACATCGATGTCGCGCTCGCCTGCGGCGCCGATGGCGTGCATATCGGGCAGAAGGATCTGCCGCCGGAGGTCGCCCGGAAGCTGCTCGGACCGCGTGCGTTGATCGGTCTGTCGGTAGCGGATGAACGCGAAGTCGATGACGCCAATCCGCTCGGCACGATGATCGATTACGTCGGCGTCGGACCCGTGTTCGACACCCCCACGAAGCCGGATGCATCGGCGGCGCTGGGTATAGAAGGGGTTGCGGCGCTGTGTGCGCGGTCGTTGCATCCGACGGTGGCTATCGGCGGCATCCAGTTGAGCAACGCCGGGCATGTCAAACGCGCAAAACCGCGCGGAATCGCGGTGGTATCGGCGATCTGCAAGGCCGCCGATCCACGTCTCGCCGCGCAGCAATTGCGCGCTGAAAATTCCCGGACATCATGACCCATTCGATCCCCAACGTTCTCACCATCGCCGGTTCCGACTCGGGCGGCGGTGCGGGTATCCAGGCCGACCTGAAGGCGTTTTCGGCGCTCGGCGCATATGGTTTGTCGGTGATCACCGCCCTTACCGCGCAAAACACGCGCGGCGTGACGGCGATCCACACGCCGGATGCGTCGTTCGTCACGGCGCAACTGGACGCTGTTTTCGACGATATCCGTATCGATGCCGTGAAGATCGGCATGCTCGCCAACGCCGATGTGGTGCGCGCGGTTGCGATAGCGTTGCGTCGATACCAACCGGCGCATGTCGTGCTCGACACGGTCATGATTTCCAAGAGTCATCATGCGTTGCTCGCACCGGAAGCCGTCGCCGCGTTACGCGATGAATTATTGCCGCTGGCCACCATCGTCACGCCGAACCTGCCGGAAGCGGCGGCGCTATTGAACGACGTGTCAGCGGAAGACGAAGAAACAATGGTGCGCCAGGGCGAAGCGCTGCGGGCGATGGGTGCGAAGGCCGTGCTGATGAAAGGCGGCCATCTGAGCGCCCCCGACAGTCCCGACTGGCTCATCGAGGCAAGTGGTTCGCTACGGCTGGGCGGTCCGCGCGTGCCGGTGAAAAACACGCACGGGACGGGATGCACGTTGTCGTCGTCGATCGCCGCGTTATTGCCGCAGCGCGACTCGCTCGCCGCCGCAACCGCCGATGCCAAGCTTTATCTGACCGGCGCGATCGAACAGAGCGCGCGACTCGAAGTCGGGCACGGCGTCGGGCCTGTGCATCATTTCTTCAAGTGGTGGTGAGGCGCGCATAACGCAGCGCGCGTTCGGGCCATTCATCCGGCACGATAAAACCACGCGAGCGCTCGCGCCAGATATCGCCGGCGCTCCGGTCGTAATTTGCGACCATGGTCGGCGATGTCAGCGCGCCGGCATCGAAGGTCAGCGTTCCGGCTTCTTCGTTCGACAACGACCGTTCCGCCAGCCACGCAAGTCTCGGCACAACGGCAAAGGCCTCGTCTCCTTTCGACTCCTGCCACTCCGATACCGTCATCCACCAGCCGCGCAAATGATCGTCGGCGAGTTCGGGGGCAGCGTCGGCGCGGCGCATTGTCGATAAAACAGCCTGCCCTTGACGAACAGTTCAGCGCGCCACGGTCCTTCGAATCCGAGCGATGCGAATTCATCGCGCGCGCTCAAACCGAGTTGATGATGCAAGAGCCGGTCATGCTTCAGGTCGAAGCGATCCTGCAGATTGGGTCCGACATAATCGGATAACGCGGCCGCACCCTCGCCGATATGCAGATAGAACTTCACGGCAAGCTCCCAATGCAGACGTTCGCGCCGGGCGTTGTGCAAGAGGAAATCGACCTCGCCGAGGGTCTGCCCTGCTGCGCGCAACGGCACGTTGGCGGCGATTAGCCGTGCACTGGGTCCATGCGTCAAAAAGTATTCGAGCAAGGCCTCGGCATAGAGACCGAGCCGTCTCAGCGACGGTTTGCGGACCAGCGCGTGAAGCGCTTCGGGATTGTCATCGAGCGCTTCGAGCCAGCCTGAAACGGCTGCGCGCTCATCGCTTTCGACAGGACACGCCAGCGGCGCGCCCGCATGTGACGCGCTCAGCAAGTCAGGTGAGAACAGTAGCCACGCGAGATCCCGGACGGCAGCATCGTTGAATCGCGCAACCGCGCCGGCGAAGCTCACGCGCCGTCCGCCACCTTCAGCGACTCGCGATAAGTCGCCTGAGCGAGGCACAGGTCGGCCCACGCCTTGGCTTTGTCGGGCAAGCTGCGCAGCAGATACGCGGGGTGATACGTCACGATGACCGGCACGCCCTCATAGTCATGCACCCGCCCGCGCAGCGACGCAATGCTCGCCTCGGTCTTCAGCAGACTTTGCGCCGCGAAACGTCCCAGCGCGACGATCAGCTTTGGCTTCACCAGTGCGACCTGACGCTTCAGATACGGCTCGCAACGCGCGACTTCATCGAGTTCAGGATTACGGTTGCCGGGCGGGCGGCACTTGATCACGTTCGCGATAAACACATTGTCTTCACGCGATAACGCCACCGCATGCAACATGCTGTCGAGCAGCTTGCCCGCCTGCCCGACGAACGGCTCCCCTAGCTTGTCCTCGTTTTCGCCCGGTGCTTCGCCGATCAGCATCCAGTCGGCATCACGGTCGCCCACGCCGAAAACCGAGTTCGTGCGCCGCTCGCATAACTTGCAGCGCTCGCAAACGGAGACGCGGGCGGCAAGCGTGTCCCAGTCGAGGGACGCGATGTCGTTCGCGGTTTCATCGATGGCTTCCGGTTCGGGCGGCATGTGTTGCGGAAGATCGTCGATCCACGGAATGTCATCGAAGGCAGGCGGTTCCTGCGGATCGGACTTCGCCACCACCGGCGCTTCTGACGCTTCTGGCGTTTCTCGCGCTTCTCGCGTTTCTCGCGCAACGTTTCGGCTCTTTTGCGCCGCGGAAAGCACGGCATCGAGCGCGGTCAAGGTCTCGCTGGCGCTACGCTGCGGCGCGCCCGGCGCGGCGCGCTCGAGTTCAGCAAGTTCAGCCGCCGCTGCGCGGTTCAACGGAACGGCTGTCGATCTTTCGGGCGCCACTGCAACGGGTTCCACAGCCGTTTCGACCGGCTGCGTTCCCCGCCTCACCCAGATAGTCCCGAGTCCAAACTCGTCGAGCATCGACTTATGCAGCGCCATCGGCGGCCTCCCTTGAAAACGTCAGGCGCATGACAAGCGCATCCTCGCGCGAACGATGCCGCGCCGGGTAATAGTTCTTCCGACGCCCGATGGTCATAAATCCGAAGCGCTCGTAAAGCCATATGGCGCGCGGGTTCGAGGGCCGCACTTCCAGCAGCACGCCATCGAGCTTCTGGTGCTTCGAAATGCGCACCGCTTCGCGCAACAGCGTCAGCCCGGCGCCCGCATGTTGTGCTTGCGGCGCGACGCAAAGATTCAGCAGATGCATTTCATCGACGACCGGCATGAGCACGCAATAACCGAGCAACGTGCCGGTGACGTGGCGCAGACACACGCCGAAGTAGCCATTGCGCAGCGAATCCTGGAAATTGCCGCGGCTCCACGGAAATTCATACGCAATCTTTTCGATGGCGGCGACTTCATCGAGATCGGCCTCCGTCATGGGAGACAGATAGCGATCGGCGAGCAACACGCCGCTCACCGTAACGGCTCCGCGGCGGAAGCGGCCTGGGAATCCAGTTGAGCGGCGGCGTCTTTGGCTGCCCGCGCGTCCATGCGCTCGGCCGTGGTTTGCGCGACCTTGTTGCGCACATATTCCGGCGCAGCCTGGTCCGGCGCGACCGTGCGGCCGTCGCGAAACGCGCGGAGGCCGGCGAGCGCGACAGGCAAGGCATGGGGAAGCGCATCGAAGTCGACTCGGCATGCGGCCGATTGCTGGAGCGATAAAACATCGCCGAATGCGGCGGCTGCATTGCCCGCAAGCACGAACGGAACATCGGGCGCCGCAATCGCGCCAGGAACATCCAGCGATGCCGCCTGGATCGTGACCCATTCGTTCGTGGCGTCGTCCCAGCGGAAATCGGCCCAGTACGCCTCGTTCATGCGGGCGTCGAGTGCTGCGAGCACACGCGTGACCGCTGGATCATGCAGCCGCGCGAACTCGGCGCACGCAAGCAAGGTTCCGATTGGGACAACCGGCACACTCAAACCGAACGCGAGCCCCTGCGCCACGCCTGTTGCCGTACGCAAGCCCGTGAACGATCCCGGCCCGGCGCCAAAGGCGATCGCGCTGCAATCGGCGAGCTTAAGACCTGCTTCATCGAACAGTTCGCGGATAGCGGGCAGCAAACGCGTGCTGGAGACCGGCCCGGTCATTTCATGGCTGAACCAGACGCGGATTTCGCCGGAAACATGGTGCGGAGGGTTTCGATATGCCGAGTCGGCCGCCGGACCGGCGACCAGCAGCGCGACCGAGCAGAATTCGGTCGATGTATCGAGAGCGAGCAAAACGGTACGTGTCATAGCCGCTATTGTAATGCGTGACGTCGGCGCGAAAGGGTGCTTGAGTGCCTGCTCACGCCGGTTCCTGGTAATTCCCTCTGCGACGATTTTGGAATAAACCTTCGAAATCTGCCTTGAGTACGCTTGCTATGATCGATTGCCCTGAACCAGCAATCACGGAGACCAAGAATGAGCGATATCGATGCGCAGTTCGCAAAAGCCCAGGCCGATGTCAAGGATTTGCCTGAACGTCCGGGCAATCTCACCTTGCTGCGCCTTTACGCGCTGTTCAAGCAAGGCAGCGTGGGCGATGCGGACGGCGACAAGCCCGGTTTCGCCGATATTGTCGGGAAGTACAAGTACGATGCCTGGTCAGCGCTAACTGGCACATCGCAGGACACGGCCAAGCAGCAATACGTGGAACTGGTGGAATCGCTGAAAAATGGCGAATCTGCGTAAGCACTGGTAAGAACGCCCGCAACTTTGCAGCGGGTGAAGCGCCAATCGAATCAAACTGTCTTAAAATCTGGCGCAGCGCAACAATTCCCGATATACTGTTGCCTGCGCTTCACTGTGACCGGGTGAATTGATGTTTGAGGTCAGTTCATCGCACGCAGCGCGGCGCCTCGTAGCGTTTTGCTCCAATCCAGTTTAGAAACTGTCCCCTCCCTGCTAGGCCTTCTTCGGCCGATCATGCATCAGGCTGACGACAACGCCGCCTCGGCCTGTCGAATCCGATACAGCTTCTAACGAAAAGCTCGCCTTCATTGTTGCGAGCTGCCCCCGTTTTTCGATTTGCTCGCTGCTTCTTTGCTCGCTGAATCTGACGACTTGGGTATGCCGATTGGCGCCACACGCCTTATTCCCCGTTTCAAGGATCGACATGACTTCGAGCAACACCAACAGCCCGCTGGACTCCATCGCTGCACAGGCACTAGGCGCCGATACACCCGCCATGCCCGCAGCATCTGCTTCGCCGGCTGCTCCCACCCCCATTTCATCAGTAGCGCCTGTCGCCGCCGCAATCGCTGTGCAGACTGGCCCGAGCTTCGAGTCGCTCGGCCTGTCGCCCGAGATCGTCGTTGCGCTGACCGCTTCCGGCTATCAAGTACCGACCCCGGTTCAGCAGCGCGCAATTCCCGCAGCGCTCGCCGGCCGTGACTTGCTGGTGTCCAGCCCGACCGGTTCGGGCAAGACGGCAGCGTTCATGCTGCCGGCTATCGAACGTTTTTCGCAACTCGAAAAAACCAAGGCCGCAACTCCCCGTGAGCCGCATGACCCGAACGCGCGTCCGGCACGCCGCCAGCAGCCGGTCGCTCGTCCGACCATGCTGGTTCTGACGCCCACGCGCGAACTCGCCATGCAGGTTACCGCTGCTGCAACCACGTACGGCAAGCACCTGCGCCGGCTGCGTACCGTCAGCATCCTGGGTGGCGTTGCCTATGGCCAGCAATTGATGCTGCTCGCGAAGAACCCGGAAATCCTGGTTGCAACGCCGGGCCGTCTGCTGGATCACCTGGAACGCGGCCGTATTGACCTGTCGCAACTGCAAATGCTCGTGCTCGACGAAGCCGACCGCATGCTGGACATGGGTTTCATCGACGACATCGAGACCATTGTTGCCGCTACGCCCGCTTCGCGTCAGACGCTGCTGTTCTCGGCGACCATCGACGGCAAGATCAGCTCGCTGACCGGCCGCCTGTTGAAGAACCCGGAACGCATCGAGATCATTCAAAAGCTCGAAGCACAGAACAACATTGCGCAGACAGTGCATTACGTCGATGACCGCGATCACAAGGATCGTCTGCTCGACCATCTGTTGCGCGATGAAGGCCTCGACCAGGCTATCGTTTTCACGGCAACCAAGAACGACGCTGACCAACTGGCTATCCGTCTGTCGGACGCTGGTTTTGAATCGGCTGCACTGCACGGCGATCTGCCGCAAGGCGCGCGTAACCGCACGATCCGTGCGCTGCGTGAACGCAAGGTGCGCGTGCTGGTGGCAACCGATGTCGCGGCTCGCGGTATCGACATCCCCGGCATCACGCACGTGTTCAACTACGATCTGCCGAAGTTCGCGGAAGACTATGTTCACCGTATCGGTCGTACGGGCCGTGCTGGCCGTACGGGCACGGCAATCAGCCTCGTGCACCATGCAGAGCAAGGCGCGCTCAAGCGCATCGAGCGTTTCGTTCGTCTGCCGTTGGCAGTGAGCGTCATTGTCGGCTTCGAACCGCGTCGTTCGGCTCCCGCTGGTGGCGGTGGTCGTCCGGGCTTTGGCGGCCGTGGCCGTCCGGGCGGTGGTGCAGGTGCTGCCGCAGGCCGTCGTTTTGGCAGTGGCGGCGGCAGCAGCAGCGGTACGGGCAAGCCGGGTGGCTGGGGCAACAAGCCGGCGAGCGCTGGTGCACGTGACTCGCGTGACGGTGGTTCGCGTGACGGCTATCGCAGCGGCGGTGGATCGCGTGATGGCGGTTCGGGCTTCGGCGGCGGTTCGCGCGATGGTTATGCAGCACGTCGCAATGACGGCCCGCGCGCTCCGCGTCGTGGCAGCTAAATGTAGCCAGAGCGTGGCGTGCGCCTTGCACGCCTTGTTCGATTAAAAAAACCGATGCCCTCGTGCATCGGTTTTTTTTCGCCTGTGGTCGACGTTTCACGATGTGGAAAGAGGTTGCGGGCGGCGAAATTGTTGGTGCACGGCACAAATTTCGGAATCTCAGGATGAAAGAGGTCATTTCTCGATGTGAAATTTCTGCTCCATCCTTATGATTTATATATACTATTTTTATGTGAAATCTCCGTTTAAAGGCTGGATCGGATGTCTTCATCTCACTAGACTCTTATATAAGAGTTGAGCAACAGGAAGCAGCACCGCCCTGCTTGTTCGGCCAGATGACCATCCGGTTACTTATCAGCAATCAAAGGAGAAACGCCATGTCGCGTCAACAACAAGCTCAGGAACTCCAGAAGCAATGGGATACGGACCCGCGTTGGAAAGGCATCACGCGCAGCTACTCGGCCGATGACGTCGTGCGCCTGCGCGGCTCGGTGCCGGTGGAACATACGCTGGCAAAACGCGGAGCGGAAAAACTGTGGGCATCGATCCATGAAGAGCCGTTCGTCAACGCACTCGGCGCGCTGACGGGCAACCAGGCCATGCAGCAAGTGAAAGCGGGCCTGAAGGCAATCTACTTGTCCGGTTGGCAAGTGGCAGGCGACGCGAACGTCGCGGGCGAAATGTATCCGGACCAGTCGCTGTATCCGGCAAACTCGGTGCCGCTCGTCGTCAAGCGCATCAACAACACGCTGACGCGCGCCGATCAGATCCAGTGGTCGGAAGGCAAGAACCCCGGCGAGGAAGGTTATCTCGACTTCTTCCAGCCGATCGTAGCCGATGCCGAAGCCGGTTTCGGCGGCGTGCTGAATGCGTTCGAACTGATGAAGGCAATGATCGAAGCCGGCGCGGCCGGCGTGCATTTCGAGGACCAGTTGGCATCGGTGAAAAAATGCGGACACATGGGCGGCAAGGTGCTGGTGCCGACGCGTGAGAACGTCGCCAAGCTCACGGCCGCGCGACTGGCCGCCGACGTGTCAGGCACGCGCACGATCCTGCTTGCACGGACGGATGCCGAAGCCGCTGACCTGGTCACATCGGATGTGGATGAAAACGACAAGCCTTTCCTCACCGGTGAACGCACTATCGAAGGATTTTTCCGCACGAAGCCGGGCCTGGAACAAGCGGTATCGCGTGGTCTTGCATACGCACCGTACGCCGACATGATCTGGTGCGAAACCGGCAAGCCGGATCTGGCATATGCGAAAAAATTTGCCGAAGCGATTCATCGCGAATTTCCGGGCAAGCTGCTTTCATACAACTGCTCGCCTTCGTTCAACTGGAAGAAGAATCTGGACGATGCGACCATCGCGAAGTTCCAGAAGGAACTCGGCGCGATGGGCTACAAGTTCCAGTTCATCACGCTCGCCGGCTTCCACGCGTTGAATTATTCGATGTTCAATCTCGCCCACGGCTATGCGCGCAACCAGATGAGCGCGTTCGTCGAAATGCAGGAAGCGGAGTTCGCCGCGGCTGAAAAGGGATTCACGGCTGTGAAGCATCAGCGTGAAGTGGGCACGGGGTATTTCGATGCCGTCACGCAGGCGGTCGAAAAAGAAGCCTCGACGACGGCGTTGCACGGTTCTACCGAAGACGAACAGTTCTTCGAGGAAAAAGTGGCTTAAAAGGCTACGCTTGGTTTGAGGCTTGACGTTTAAGGCTTGCAAAGGGCATACGGTCAAAAACCGTATGCCCTTTTCTACGTGGCTGACACCGCTGCTGTTCAGCCCGCCAGCCAGGCCTGCCCTTCCGCCTTCATTCTCTTCTCCAGGTCGCTACCTTTGGTGGCGAAGGTCTTTTGTACAGGAAAGCCGCTTTTCTCGAGCAGATAAGCGAGCGGTGCGTATTCGCGCGGGTGCTTTTCAACGGCCGCTGCGTCAATCTCGACGATACCGCGCGGGAACGTGAACGACCCCATGTCGTAAATGCTCTGGCGCCTCACGATCTTCCAGACGCCATTGCGCTTTTCGACCCGATCGTAGAAGCGGTTGTGCGAACTGCAGCCCAAGCCAAGGCGAACATTCTCGCCAACGATCATTGCGTTGGTCTCGACGATGGCCTTGTTGCCGTTGAACTCGACCACCGGCCCCGCGATGAAATGCTTGGTGCGCAAATCGGAGGCGCCCATTTTCATTGATCCATCGACGAAATCGCTGAAGCGGCCGTCGAACCAGGTGATCTCGATAGTGCCGTCAGAATGGAACAGTTCGCGCAGCTCGTCCCATTGCGCGAGATCGCGGTGAATCCATCCGGTCATCAAATCTGCAATGCTGAGCCGGTCTTCCAGGTACGTTTGCACAGTCAATCTCCTTCTAACGCGAGTGGGCAGCGAATTCTCGATCGCCGCAACGTGAACGTAGTGTCACGCATTGGAGCCGTATCGTTAAGTAGATTGATATGATCGATTAATCAATTTTTCTGATGAGTTATCGATCGTGGACCTGCGTCATCTCCGTTATTTCGTTGCCGTTGCAGAAGAGAAGCACTTTGGTCGCGCGGCACAACGTCTGCACATCGTGCAGCCTGCGTTGAGCATGCAAATACGCTCGCTCGAAGAAGAAATTGGCGGCGCACTTTTTGTACGCACGAGCCGGAAAGTCGAACTCACGCAGGCGGGATCCCTTCTTCTGGTGGAAGCGCGGCGCACGCTTGCGCAAGCCGAGCGCACGAAAGACATTGTGCAGCGATCGCTGCGGGGCGAGACCGGCACGGTCAGGGTCGGCTTTGCGGGCAACGCCGTTGTGACCGGCAAGCTGACAGACAACTTGCGCGCGTTTCGCCAACGCTACCCCGATGCGGAATTGCAGCCGGTCGAAATGTCGCCGCATTTGCAGAGCGAGGCTATCCTTTCGGGCCAACTCGATGTCGGATACAGCCCGAGTCTGGGCTCGGCGCCAGACCCGCGACTCATCGTGGAAAAGGTCGGAGCGTGGCCGTTGCTGATCGCCATGGCAGAGGATCATCCGCTGGCGAAAAAGAAACGCGTATCGGTGAAATCGTTGGTCAGCGAAACGCTCATTCTTTACGGTCTCAATGAAGGCGAAAAGAGCGTGGCGATGCTGAGCGCGCAAATGGGTACGCAGTCCAAGGCGGTGCATCGGGTGTCGAGCACGTTGACGGTGCTCGCGCTCGCAGGGGCAGGGTTCGGCGTTGCCATTGTCCCCGCGCCGGTTGCTCGCGTCGCGATTCCAAACCTGACTTACCGGCCGATCATAGAAACGGAGATGTCGGCGGATCTGATGCTGTTAAGTCGTGCCAACGAAACCAGTGGAGCCGTCCTCGCTTTCCTCGCGCTTGCACGTGAAAACAGATAGACGACGCCCCGCTGCGGCGTTATCGATACACGATCACCGGGATCTTCGTATGCGTCAGGACGCGCTGCGTTTCGCTGCCGATCAGCAAGCTTCCCAGCCCGCGTCGTCCGTGCGACGCCATGAAGATCACATCGCAGCCATCACGCTCGGCGATATCGATTATTCCGATGTAGGGCGCCGACTCGACGCTCGTCACGGCATCGCAGGAAACGCCCGCGGCGGCCGCAGCCGCTTCAACCGCGGCGAGATGCTCGCGCGCCTCCCTTTCCGATCGCTCATGGAAGTCGCTGGGCGGTTCGACCGCGACATCGGCGAAAGGGGAATACGGATAGAGCGGCAAGCAGGCGTAGGCCGTGATCCGCGCGCCCACCGATTGCGCCAGGTCGATCGCGCCGTCGATGGCCTTCTGCGACAGGATCGACCCGTCCGTCGAAACGAGAATGTGCTTGAACATGGCTGGCTCCCCGCCGCTCCGTGTGGTCTTCCATTGTAGTAACGGAATCGGAGAACGCCCAAGCCAACCCTGAGTTATCGCGCTCGCCTGTGCCTCACCCAGTCGCCATGATCGATACGCGGCAGCCCCTGCACGGCCGCGTCGCTCACCGGATAAACCAGACATTCGATCGTCTCGGCAGGTCCATCGAGCCCCACCGTCACGTGCATATGCTCACTACGAAAGAGTCCGCTGATACCCGGCACGACTTCCTCGATTTCATCGAGTACGGGAACGAGCGTATCTTCTATCCGATAAACATCGCCATGAACCGATGAGGCGTCGGCATCAAGAACCACGCCCGGATATGCGCCGAAATCATAAAGCCGGCCATGGATACGGCCCGAACCGACGAGCACCGGGTCCGCGACGCCATTGCGCTCGGCCGCGCGGTGAATGTCATTGCTCTCCCCGGCCCGCAGCGTGCCGTAGACGAATACGTGTTGCATGCGCTTGATTCCTTGAATTATCGATTGCAGACAAGCCAGCGCATTATGCCAAGAGCAGAAACAGCACTGCATTGACTATCATGATGAAATTCGTCGAGAGACCGCATGCTTATACACGCCCGCCAGCAGACAGAAAGCCCGACCGCCGAGGAAGTCGAGCACCTCGACATTCCGGCCGAATCGTCGCCTACGCCCGCACACCCCATCCGCGTGCGTTCGCGGCCCGTGCCGGCGGGCGTCCGGATCGCGCGTCATACGCATGCGTGGGCGCAGGTCGCGTGTACGACGCGCGGCGTGTTGCGGATCGCCGCAGAAGGTTCTACATGGATGGTGCCGCCATCGCGGGCTATTTGGGTACCGCCCAACGTCACGCATGAAGTGGTGATCGTGGAAGACGCGTTCCTGCGCACGCTTTATATCGATGAAAGCGTCGTGCCCGAAGGACTCGATGCATGTCGCGTGGTGGAAGTATCGCCGCTGCTGCGCGAAGTGGCGGTCGCACTGAATGACACATCCATCTCACGCGAACGTGAGCGGCTGCTTGGAACCCTCGCACTCGACGAGATCACGCGATCCCGCCCCCTTCCCCTCTCCATCCCCATGCCCACGGACAAACGCTTGCTCGCGTTGTGCGAAGCGGTGCTGGAGGACCCCGCTTCCGCCGATTCGCTCGAACATTGGGCGACGCTTGTGGGTGCAAGCACGCGCACGATCGCGCGTTTGTTCCGTCGCGAGCTGGGCGTGAGTTTTTCGCAATGGCGGCAACAGGCAGTGCTGGCGCGCGCCATTCCGTTGCTGAGCCAGGGACGACCGCTTGCGCAAGTCGCGCTGCTGCTGGGCTATCAGAGCCAGAGCGCATTCTCAGCCATGTTCAGGCGTGCGTTCGGCGAAAGTCCACGCGCGTTTTTTGTCCGCGATAGCGAGCCGCACGACGTGGCGGACCGTTGACGAAAGGGATTAATTCAGCTTGTCAGACGCTGCGCACCATGTGCCGGATCGCGCCGAACTGTGCGAGCCGAGAACCCGCGGGCTTATAGCCCATTCGAACATAAAGCCGGGCCGCGGGGTTATCGACGAAAACGCGCAATTGCGTTTCTTTCAATCCACGTGCGCGCGCCCATCGGTGAGCCGTGTCCAGGAGGAACGTGCCTGCGCCCGTGCGGCGCCAGCCTTCGACGACCTGAACATCGCGTATATGAAGCGACTCGTCTTCTTCGGTCACCCGCATCACGCCAATGGCTTTGCCATCGCACTCGAGCACGAAGTTTTCGGATTCCCGCCAGCTCCCGAGGAACAGGTCGCTGCGCCACACGAGGTTGTGGCGTCGATAGTAGCCGTTCATGTTGTTGCGCGTGAGCGCTTCGGCGAACGAAAAATCGTCCATCGACGCGAGGCGCAGCATAAACGGCGAGAGGGCTTCGGTGGGATCGAGCATTGCGCGATAAAAGCACTGAATCAGGTCACCACACTAAGTCAGCTCGCGCCCGCTGGCAATGGAGAGTTTTCCGGGCACACGCTTTTGACGACGTTTGTCGCGCGTGTTCAACAGGGCAAAACACGCCAGCGTGAAAAGCGGACGCTCAACGAAAAAAATCCAGCGTAGGCTGGATTTTTTCTTACAACTCGTTGGCGGAGCGGACGGGACTCGAACCCGCGACCCCCGGCGTGACAGGCCGGTATTCTAACCAACTGAACTACCGCTCCACTTCTTTTCATCGGCTTGAGAGGTTGGTCGACTCATCAAGCTTGCAGCGCTTCTAGCAGCCGCCGATGTTTTGGCGTCCCCTAGGGGATTCGAACCCCTGTACTCACCGTGAAAGGGTGATGTCCTAGGCCTCTAGACGAAGGGGACATAAACTTTTCAGTTAATGTCTTTACTATTTTCGCTTAAACCCTGATTATTTTCTGATTAACCATGATTAACGACTTCTTAATCATTCGAATCGTTTAATCAGTTTGTTTCAGTGATCAGCGAAGAACGACATTATAAACAGCTTTTTGTACCTTGTGAAGTGTTTTTTGTACGATGCCTTGGCGTTTCAACTGACTTCACTCTATTCCGTGGTGGAGGTAAGCGGGATCGAACCGCTGACCTCTTGCATGCCATGCAAGCGCTCTCCCAGCTGAGCTATACCCCCCTTGCAGAACAGAAACGAGATTTTAAAGGGGGCTATTGAAGTTGTAAATACCTTTCGCCACAGCTTCTGAAAATAAATCGTCTTCAGGGTGCAAAACGGACACGTGAATCAGACACCGTTCGTGCCCGTTCCAAATTGCCGGCGCGAGCACGTCCGTTGCCAGGATCAGGGGGCACCCTTTTCCAGCCGCGCCAGCACCGTTTCGCGTCCGAACAACATCAACACGGCGTCAATAGAGGGCGTATGCGTGGTGCCTGCGACCAGCAGACGTACGGGCATGGCCAGATGCGGCATCTTGAGCTTATGGCTCGCCAGCGTGGCTTTGAATGCCGCCGAGATCGCCTCCTTGTTCCATTCAACTTCGCTCAGTGCATGGCGCAGGTCGGCCAGCGCCGGACGCACGGCGTCGGTGACGTGCTGCTCGAGCGCAGCCGGGTCGATCACGGGTTCGCGATAGAACATGGCGGCGTTCTCGGCAATCTCCTTTACCGTCGATGCACGATCCTTCAGCAACCCGATCACGAGCTCGAGTGCCGGCCCTTGTTCCAGCATGGCCGCATCGATGCCCAGGTCCGCCAGGAACGGCTTGGTGAGCATCTCGAGCCGTGCGTTGTCGGCTTCCTTGATGTAGTGCGCATTCAGCCAGTTCAGACGGTCTGGATCGTATTGCGCCGGGGACTTGCCCAGATGGTCGAGATCGAACCACTCCACAAACTGTTCGCGCGAGAAGATTTCCGCGTCGCCGTGCGACCAACCCAGCCGCGCCAAATAGTTCAGCACCGCTTCCGGCAGGTAACCGCTGTCGCGATACCCCGTCACGCTAACCGCGCCGTGACGTTTGCTCATCTTCTCGCCCTGCTCGTTGAGCACGGTCGGCAAGTGCGCGTACACCGGCACCTCGCCATCCAGCGCACGCAGGATGTTGATCTGCCGCGGCGTGTTGTTCACGTGGTCATCGCCGCGAATCACGTGGGTGATTTTCATGTCGAGGTCGTCCACGACCACGCAGAAGTTGTACGTGGGCGTGCCGTCCGGACGCGCGATCACCAGGTCGTCGAGTTCGTCATTCGAGATCTCGATGGTGCCCTTTACCGCGTCGTCCCAGCTCACCACGCCGCCAATCGGATTGCGGAAGCGGATCACGGGCGATACGCCTTCGGGAATGGGCGGCAGCACCTTGCCCTCTTCGGGGCGCCACGTGCCGTCGTAACGGGGTTTTTCGCCCGCGGCGCGCTGGCGTTCACGCAATGCGTCGAGTTCTTCCGTCGACATGTAGCAGTGGTATGCAAGGCCCTTGTCGAGCATCTGCTTGAGCACTTCGCGATACCGCTCCATGCGCTGCATCTGATAGATCGGACCTTCGTCATAGTCGAGGCCGAGCCATTCCATGCCCTCCAGAATGGCGTCCACGGATGCGTCGGTTGAACGTTCCAGGTCGGTGTCCTCGATACGCAACACGAAAACGCCCTTCATCTTGCGCGCGAACGCCCACGGATAAAGCGCGGAGCGAATGTTGCCGAGGTGGATGAAGCCTGTGGGGCTGGGAGCGAAACGGGTACGGACTTGGGTCATGTGCGGTGTGCTCGATAGCTCAAATGCGCATGCCGGCACGGACTGCCAGACAGGCGATACATCGGGGAACGGCTTGGGGCAAAGTGTTTTCGCGCCGTGTTCCGCGCGGTTACTGATTAACACTGCAAGCGCTCAATGCGAGATGGAATTATACCCGCCGGGGACTTTCGACCTGCGGCGGCCGGTCATCATGTTTTATCATGTCCGCCGCTACAGGACGGCGTATCCGAACGGCCAGGTCCGCCGACCGGACGCGCGCCTCCCGCTTGATCCGCTCAAATACGCTTCGTTCGCCGCACAGCAGGAGAACTCCTTGAAATCGCCGCTTTCCCCGCCGCTCCCCCCTTTGCCTCGCCTGTCCGGCTTGTCCCGCCGGGCGTTCTCTCTCGGCTGCGCGTCCGCGGTCCTCAGCGCCTGCACGACGGCTACCACATCTCAAACATCGTCCAGTTCAGCGGGGACATCGGGCGTCACGCCGGCTTCGCCGGTCGCGACATCGCCGCAGCGACCCGTCCGCATCGGTCTTGCACTCGGCGGCGGCGCGGCGCGCGGGTTCGCGCATATCGGCGTGATCAAGGCGCTCGAAGCGCGCAACGTGAAGGTGGACCTGCTGAGCGGCACGAGCGCGGGATCGGTGATCGCGGCGTTATCGGCATCGGGGATGAACGGGATTGCCATCAACAAACTCGCGCTCACCATGGACGAAGCGTCGATCAGCGACTGGGCCATGCCGTTTCGCACGCGCGGTTTCCTGCAAGGCGTGGCGCTGCAGAATTACCTGAACAAGACGCTCGGTAGAGTCGAGATGTGGCGCGGTGGCGGTAGGGTTGGTTTGTCTGTTGCCGCCTCTTTCGTCTGGCGGTGCCCGAATAACCTCACCATAGCTCCGTTTCCACATCCCGCTCATCGAACCGGACGTGCGGATTTCCCGCATCCGGCTCTCTTTCAGAACATCAGACCTTCGCGTTCGAACGGTTGGCGGCAAGCGTGCGGAGGCGTATCAGTCCCAATGATTCGTAAAGGAACTGGTCAGAGTATTGGCGGTACCCCGTTCCCGTCTTCCCGCGTTTGCGCATCAACCAGACCCGTAGGCGCCGCGCGACGTACCGGTCGAGATCTTCATAAATCCGCGTCACTGGGCCTTGATTAAAATAACCGGCCCAACCTCGCAACAACGGATTCAATTCCGTGACTCGACTTTCTACGTCAAGGGCGTTCCAACGCCGAGTTGTGGCGTCGTGGACCGCATCCTTCAGCCGCTTGATAGACTTCTTCGACGGCCGGGTGCCCCAGTACGGACGGCCTCCCAAACCATAGAAGCGACCGACGGTATAACCGAGGAAGTCAAACCTCTCGTCCGGCAACTTCACCAGCCGAGTTTTCTTCTCGTTGACCGTCAGGCCGAGTTTTCCCATCAAGTGCCGCATCGCTTCCATCGCTCCCTCACCACGTCCTTCGCGACAGAGGATCACAAAGTCATCGGCATAATTCACGATTTCCGCCTGATACTTATCGGCGTAGCCGTGGCCATACCAAGCCAGCATGAACCGCCGGAAGTACAGGTTTGCGAGCAGTGGCGATATCACGCCACCTTGCGGTGTGCCTCGATGACTGTCCTTTGCTTCCGTGGATTGCCGCTCACCGTTCGATGTGCGTTCGATCACAGGGGCGTTTAGCCAGTCGCGAATCACCGACAGCACGGAGCCGTCGGCTATACGCCGAGCCACACAGCGCATCAGGTCGCCATGCGGAATGGTGTTGAAATAATCAGACAGGTCAGCATCGACAACATCCCGTGCACCCCGATCGACAATGCCGAAATGGATGCGCCGTAACGCCATCTTTGCGTCCACTCCCGTCCGAAAGCCATATTGCCAGCGAAACAAGTCCACTTCGAAGATCGGACCTGTTACCAGCAATACCGCCATCTGCACCACACGGTCCCGAACAGTTGGAATACCGAGTGGCCTTTCGCCACCACTAGCTTTGGGGATCCATACGCGCAGCAAGGGCTGAGGCCGATAAGTCTTGGCCTTTAACTCTTGCTGCAATCTTTCCAGCCAGTCGTTTCGTCCATGTTCTTCGATATCCTCGAAACGCTCTCGATCGACTCCCGGCGCACCGCGGTTTGCGCGGCAGCGCCGATAGGCGTCGAACAGAACATCTTCTCGGCACACCTTGTCCCACAGACTGTAGAACCGCGTAGCCGGTTCGTTCTTTGCTTTCGTCTGCAATGTGGTCTGTAGCGTCCGAACCGAATCAAGCAAGGTTAGTAGACTCACGTCAATCCTTGGGTTCTTTCCACTTTCCGCCATTTGCTCTGAAACAGGGGGCCTTGGCTCCACCAGCGTTACCCGGCTTCATCACTACTACGCCCCCATCCGCCATCCGTGCGGCCGGCTCGATCTCTCACGAGATTGCCGTTGCGCGACTGCCCGCCACGCACCGACACGGACTTCCCTTGTTGCACGGTTAATCGCTTCTCTGCGTGCTGCCACCACTACCCCGGTGGAACCGCCGGATGCGTATCTCGCTCGCTTCTCCGACGACATCGGCCTTCCTCGTTATTATGGCGAGTCGGCTTCCACAACGATTTTTCGAGGCCTGCTCAGTGTTCACTCACGTTGCGGCCCGCAGAGCCCGCTGACCTCCTTCGAGGCCTTTTCAAAGAGTGCTTCAGCCCATTTGTTACCTCCTGGACCGCCCCTTGTGCTTCCGGCCGGAGCGAGAGTTGGCCGGGTCGGATTTGCACCGACCAATCAACCGTGCCTTAGCAAGGCACACATAACAAGCCGATCGAGAAGATGGCGAAACCGCTCGGGATCGTTGCAACCGACCTGAAAACCGGCCAGCCGATCCTCTTCCAGCGCGGCAATACGGGCATTGCCGTGCGTGCATCGTGCAGCGTGCCGTCGATCTTCGAGCCCGTGAAGATCGGCGGCCACGAGTATGTGGACGGCGGACTGGTGAGTCCGGTGCCGGCCGCTTTTGCGCGCAAGATGGGTGCGGACTTCGTGATCGCGGTGGATATTTCAGCGCGTCCGGAAACGGCGCTGACGCAGAGCTCTTTCGACGTGCTGATGCAGACCTTCACGATCATGGGCCAGACCATCAAGGCCTACGAGCTCGATAAATACGCCGACTTCGTCATTCGCCCGAACCTCGCCGCCATGAGCGGCAGCGACTTCAGTCAGCGCAATGCGGCGATCCTGGCGGGCGAAGAAGCCGTTGCCAGGATCTGGCCCGATCTGCAACGGCAACTGGCGGCCAAAGGCGCTGCCGTCTGAGAGGACGGAAGCGCCCAGGGGCCTTAGTGCGACGGCGCGTCTCGCAGCGCCTTGACCTTCGCCGCGGTGACATCGCCGGGTTGGCCGCCCCAGCCTGAACGAAGATAGTTCGCGAGTTGCGCAAGTTCTTCGTCGTTGAGCGTCTTGGCGAACGCCGGCATTGCCTGCAGGCTCTCCGTGCCTGGGAACGCCGACGCTTCCACGCCGTCGAGCATCGCGACGAGCATGTTGTGCGGATCGGCCTGACGCAGCGTGGAACTGCCTTGCATCGATACCGACACGTGCGGCTTGCCTTCCCCGCCGAGTCCGTGACACCCCGCGCACACCGCGACGTAGGTGTTGCGGCCAGCGGCGACCTGAGCGGCATCCGCCGATCCCGGCTGTACGGGTGTTGGCGGCGGCGGTGCGTCGCCCAGCAGATAAACCGACATCGCGCGCAAGTCGCCCGGCGACAGATATTGCGTGCTCAGATAAACCACCGGATGCATCTCTCCGAACGCGGGTCCCTGACGGCTGATCCCGGTCGCGAAGAATGTTTGCAGGTCGGCGCCGGTCCATCCGCGCGCGACGAGCGCGGCGGGTGTGATATCCGGTGGAACGACGCGTCCGAGATCCGATCCGTGCAGCGCCTTCGCCCCGTTCATCTGCCCGAACGCGCCACGCGGCGTGTGACATTCGGCGCAATGGCCCAGCGCGTTAGCCAGATATTTCCCGCGCGTCCAGTCAGCCGACGTTCCAACGGATGCATCCGGCAAGCTGTCTTTCAGGAACAGCATGTTCCAGAACATCACGGCAAACCGCATGTTGAACGGGAACTTGAGGTCGGGCTTGAGGTTCGGCACAGCAGCCGGTTTTTGCGCCATCAAGTAGGCGTAAATGTCGTCGCTGTCCGCACGCGTCATTGTCCGGTACGACGTGTAGGGCATCGCCGGATAGAGCTGGCCGTCGGGCGTCACGCCATCGTGCAGGGCCTTGTAGAACTCGGCCGCCGTCCATTTGCCTATGCCATGCACCGGGTCCGGCGTGATGTTCGTGCCATAGAAGGTGCCGAACGGCGAGCCGAGGCGCACGCCGCCCGCAAACGGTGCGCCGCCGGGACTCGTGTGGCACGCGGCGCAATCGGCGGCCTTCGCAAGATAACGGCCGTGTGCGATCTGATCGGGCGTGGACGTGCGCGCATCGACGGACGTATTGTCGGGCGTCTTGCTACACGCCGCCAAAGTAGACAGGGCCGCGATGCATAACGCCAGGGCGCCAAGACGAAGTGAGGATGTCGTGCTCATGCGGAATCCTTGACGAGCCCGGGCGTGTTCATCACAACGTCCTTTACCGCTTCGTAATAGCGTACATAGCCTGTGCATCGGCAGATGTGGTTGTCGAGCGCCTTCATGATCTCGCTATCCACCGATGCCTTCGAGATCGGCTCGCGCTTCAGACGTTCGATAAAAACCGTCGCAGCATTGACGAATCCCGGCGTGCAGTACCCGCATTGAAAACTGAAGTGCTCAAGGAATTTTTGCTGCACCGGCGAGAGTTCGATAATCTCGCCTTGCTCGTTCTTCGAACCGTGACCTTCGATGGTCCGGATCTTCTTGCCATCGAAGAAATGCGCGCCCGTGATACACGAACGCACTTCCTCGCTGGTTCCGTCGGGCTTGTCGAGAATCACCACGCACGCGTGGCAGACGCCCTGCCCGCAGCCGAGCCGCGAGCCCGTCAGACCGACGTATTCGTGCAGGAAGTCGATCATCATCAGCCCGTCGGGCGTCTGGACCGGACCGGTCGCCACCCCGTTGATGGTGAGCGACAGAGGCTTCATCTGGATCATGCTGGTTTGATTAGGGGCCGTCATGCGAGCGCCTCCTGAATGTTTTGGGGCGTGACAGGCAAGTCGTTGAACCGATGCCCGATAGCGTGCGCAATGCCGTTGACGATTGCTGCCACCACCGGAATCATCACCACTTCCGCAATGCCCTTCGGCGGATCGGTTTCGGACAAGGGCGGCAGCACTTCGCCGGTCTGGGTCCAGACGGCGACATCGCTTGCGCGCGGCAGGTGATAGCGGTTGAAGTTCCAGGTGCCGTTGCCGGGACCTTCCTCGTAAAGCGGCAAATACTCGTGCAGCGCGTGGCCAATACCCATCGCCAGGCCGCCCTGCAACTGGCCTGACACGAGTTCCGGCGAAAGCATGTTGCCGCACTCCATGATCGAGTGATGCGAGAGCACATCCACGCGGCCGCTTGCTTCATTGACCGAGAGTTCGACCAGCGTTCCGACCGCGCTGTAATACGTCACGGCCGCGTTATTGCGCTGAACAGGCGCGATGAAAACGCGCTTGCGGTTCACAGCGTGATACGCGGGCGCAGCGGGTGCGGCCTCGCCCTTGTTGGCTTCCCCTTTTTTGGCTTCCCCTTCGCCGAAGAGCAGCGACAACCCGTCTATTGGCAAACGGTCCGTTGCGCCACGGATGTCGAACTCGGCTTCGGTCCATTGCCACCGGTTGAACACGTGCACGACCGCGCCGGTGACGAGCCCGAGTTCGTGCGCCTTCTTCGCAAGTTGTTCTAGCGGCAGGGGTTCGAGACCCGCCGCGGTCAGCTTGCCGTCCACCCAGCGCGCATCTTCGCGCCGGACGACCAGCGGCGCAGCCTGACCGCCGCCAATACCGCCACCCCAGATGGACATGGCTGCCGGCCACAAGCCATGAGTGAAGACGACGCGCGCTGCTTCATGCGTGCTGTGCGTGAAATAGAACGCCGAATTCGTGGCACTCGAAGGCGATGCCAGCTCCGGGGTCCATCGCGGATTCGCCGACACTTTGTCCTGCTCGGCTTGCGACATCATGTACGGGTCGCCGCTCGTGATCATCGGCAATTCGGGCCAATCGACAATTGCCATGCGAACCTCCGCCGCCGGCTTGCCGAGCCACTTCGCGCACGCGATTGCCTGCGACGTGGAAATGCCCGTGCCGATTTCAGCGGCGGTGTGCTGCAGCTTGATCGTGCCGTCGGCCGCGATCTCGACCTTAGCAAAAGAAGCCTCCGCGCCCGTGCCGAAATCTTTCTGCACGCAGGCGAACCCCACGCCGTACCGGTTGCCCGGATGCGCGAATTCGTACTCGGCCTTCTTCTTCGCGCGTTCGGTCCAGAGCGGATGAACCTTGGCTCTCTGCAGGACTTCGTCGACGCGAATTGCGCCCGCCGGGATCGCGCCCTGAGTGTTTTTCATGCCCGAACGCAGCGCGTTTTTCAACCGCAAATCGATGGCGTCCGTTTCGAGCTGCCCGGCCACTTCATCGATCAGCATCTCGGTTGCAGCCATGGTCTGCAGCGTGCCATAACCGCGCGCGGAACCGGCATCGATTGCACGCGATGCGGTCGCCACACCCAACAGATCGCTTTTCGGAAAGTAATAGATCGACTGCGCGGCCGACGCGCCCACCATCGCGACCGATGGTGAAAAATTCGAACGCCCGCCGCCGTTGACTTCGAGCTCGGCGTTGAACGATTGCAGCATGCCGGTTTTCTTATCGACACCGATCCGGTAGTGCATCTTCGACGCATGACGCTTGATGGAAGTCTGGAACTGCTCGTAGCGGTCAAAGGCAAGGCGCACCGGCCGGCCATCGCCGTACATGGCGGCGACAAGGCCGTAGAACGGCACGTTGTAGTGATCCTTCGACCCGTAACCGACGGTCGATACCGGGTGCACGAAGAGGTTTTTCACCGGAAACCGGCACTTCGCCGCCATACCCGCGGCGCTTGCTGCGACTTCGGTCGGCCCTTGCGTGGGCACAACCATGTGCAGCGACTGCGTTGACGCGTCGTACCAGCAATTCGCGTTGTCGGCTTCGAGCGCGGCGGTATCGACGGATTGCGTCGTGTAGTGACGATCCAGCACCAGCCAGTCTGCCGGCGGATGGTCCAGTTCATCGCGCAACTTCCCGGCATGGAACATGCCCTGCTGATCGAGCTTGCCGCTTGCATTGCCGGCGGCCCACAGCGGCTCGTGCTTGCGCATCGCGCTTGGGAAAAGCATGGTGTCTTTCAAGCTCGAGAACGTGTCCTCGTCGAACGGGGTCGCACCGCCGACGCGCACGAAGCGAAACGTGCCCCATGGATCGCGTTCGAGCGGCCCGGTCTTCGCGCCGTAGCGAATGACGTCTTCGTGGAACTGCAGCGCGTCTTTCGCGAAGCGAAAGCTCGCGAAGTCGTGATAGATCAGCATCGCGACGGCATGGCCCAGATAGGCCGGCGTCTTGCCCTGAGGCAGGAGCATGTCGTCGCCATAGAAGGCGGGGAACGCGAGACCGTCACGCGCCAGATCCTCGGCCGTGACGATCCGGTCGGGTTTCAGTTCGTCGCCAAGCAGGCCGAGATCGAAGCCCTCATAGGTCCGGTCGGCCTGCGTCGTGCGCAAGATCAACGCATGGGACTGCTGGTTCGGCCAGTGCGGCATGTCAGCGGCGCGTACGTCACGAGCAAACACCTTGGACCCGGTGACCTTTGCAATCCCGTCGATACGAAACTTCGCGCGGCCGGTCGCCGCATCCCATTGGATCGGCGTCAGCACCTTTTCTTCAAACAACGCGGCGAAAGCGCGACTGCCAAGCGGCGCGATGATGACAGTCAGTCCTGCAACGACGCTCGCCTTAAGAAAACCACGACGCGATCGGTCGAGTTCCCCCATATCACTCTCCTCACCCAAGCGACTCAACGCCCTTAGGTCACATTCAATCAAATTCCGGAACTCATTTCGGATTCCGAAACTATTAACTTTTAGAACCAGCCGTTTATTCGTTGCAAAGGAAGAATGACGGGGTTAAAAAGCGCTTCCGATCCTAAACGCACTTCGGTTCGTCAGGGTGCAAGGATTTGCAGCAGCCTGTTTCGAATTTCAACATGCGCTTTTATTCACTTCGAAACGCTTTGACGGCATCTACGTGATTGGCTGCGGCAGGGAGCCGCAGTCAGCGTGAAAAGCTGGCGATTGTACGTGGCAAGGTTGCCTGCAGGCAGCGATCAGGGTGTCAAGTTTTGTGCTTGAGCGTGCAAGCGTGCCCGAGTTGTTTCGACCAACGACAAAAGCCCGCCTTCTTTCGAAAGGCAGGCATGCGTTGCTGGCTGGCTGGCGCGTATTTACCTATCAGCCGGCATCAGCTCATTTCAAATAATTTAATTGTCGCCGTTGCCACCAATCGTGGCGCTAACTCGCTGGCGCAGATCCACGCCGTCGATGGGGAACGTCGCTTCGATTCGACGAGCGCCGGTATAACGCTTTTCCCAATAGCTGTTGTCCATGTCGTCGACACGGATCGTGCTGCCCGTGGACGGCGAATGCACAAACTTGTTGTCGCCAATATAGATGCCGACATGCGAGAACGAACGGCGCATTGTGTTGAAGAACACCAGATCGCCTGGTTTCAGCTCGCTCACGCGAACCTTTTCACCAACCCGGCTCATCTCTTCCGCGCGGCGCGGCAGCGTCATGCCGAGCGTGTCCTGAAACACGTAGCGCACAAAGCCGCTGCAATCCAGGCCGGAGTCCGGCGTGTTGCCGCCCCAGCGGTAACGCACGCCGATCATGTTGAGCGCGCCGACGACCACGTCGCCTGCCTTGCTCGCCATGCCGGAAAGAAAAGAACGCGTACCGCCAGTTGTAGAAGCGGGTGCCGGAGAAGATGAGGTGCTTGTCACGTTGCTGGATCCTGCAACGGGATAGATGTCATTCGCTGCTTTCGGCGACGAAAAAATGCCGTTGCTGGCATTTTGGCTCGAAATGTTGACTTCGTCGGCGAACGCACCGCTAGCTGCTGTCATCATCAGGCCGATCAACATGCTGGCTGCTGCACGCGCGCATGTCTGAGTCAAGGTCAATGGCTGCATCGGTCGGTAAGTTTGGGGTGAAAAGTCTGAAAAATCAGGGCGATGCGGAAAAAGTTTGCTCGATACTAGCCAGATATTATTTACATGTCAAAAGGCATAGAAAAATACAATTAAGATGCGCACCTAATTGGTGAAAATTAGGCCGCGATCGCGGCTTTCAGTAACTTTCTTGTGTATTCGTGGGACGGCGTGGCAAAAATATTCTCCACATCACCGGTTTCCACGACAGTTCCGTTCTGCATGACCACCACCCGGTGTGCCATTGCGCCGATGACCTCCAGGTCATGGCTGATAAAGACATAGCCCAGGTTGTACTTCTGTTGTATGTCGGCTAGCAGACGTAAAACTTGATGTTGAATTGAAACATCGAGTGCGCTGGTGGGCTCATCGAGGATCAGGATGCGCGGTTCGAGCACCAATGCGCGGGCAATGGCGATTCTCTGACGCTGGCCGCCGGAAAACTCGTGCGGATAACGATTCAGGCATGTCCGATCCATGCCGACTTCCCGCAGGACCGCCACGACCTTTGCGTGACGGGCGGCAGCGTCGAGCCCGGGACGATGCAGCGCCAGCCCCTCCCCCACGATCCGCTCGATGGTCTGGCGGGGCGAGAGCGAGCTGTACGGGTCCTGAAACACGACCTGCATGTTCGATCGCAGCACCGTCTGCTCACGGCCACGGTAATCGGCGAGCAAACGCCCCTGGAACTCGACCTGTCCGTGCGAGGTCCGCTGCAAACCGAGCAACGCCATGGCCAACGTGGATTTGCCTGAGCCCGACTCGCCGACAATGCCGAGCGTCTCGCCCTGCCGCACGCTTACGGAAACGCCGTCGACCGCCTTGAACGCGCCGCGCCGGAACCAGCCGCCCACGCCCGCGATCTTCGTGGCGAATTCCACCGATACATCCTTCGCGTCGAGCAGAACTGGCGACAACGGCAACACCGGCAACACCGTCCGCTCCGGTTTGCTCTGGAGCAGGCGGATCGTGTACGGATGCTGCGGCGACGCGAAAATCGATTCCACCGTGCCGCTTTCCACCAGCACACCCTGCTCCATCACAGCCACGCGCTGCGCGAACTTGCGCACCAGGTTGAGATCGTGCGTGATCAGCAACACGGCCATGCCGCGCGACGCGGCTTCATCGCGTTGAAGTTCGAGGAGCAATTCCACGATCTGCGCACGGATCGTGACGTCGAGCGCCGTCGTCGGTTCGTCGGCGAGAAGCAGGCGCGGGCGGCACGCAAGCGCCATCGCGATCATCGCGCGCTGCCGTTGTCCGCCGGAAAGCTGATGCGCATACCGGTCGATGCGTTTTTCCGGCTCGGTAATGCCCGTGCGCGCCAGCAGGTCGATCGCGCGGCGACGGGCATCGCGTGCCGATACACCATCGTGCAGCACGATGGTCTCGATGATCTGGTCGCCGATTGTGTACAGCGGGTTGAGCGCCGTCATTGGCTCCTGGAAGATCATCGCGATGTCGGAACCGCGCAGCTTGCGCATCTCCGGCTCGCTCTTCGAGAGCAACTCCTGGCCGTCGAACCGGATCGACCCGGTCAGGTCGGCATCGCGTAAAAGACGGAGGATCGATAACGCCGTCACGCTTTTGCCCGACCCCGACTCGCCCACCAGCGCAACGCGCTCACCGGCTGCGATCCTGAGGCTGACGCCATCGACCGCCATGGTGTCGCCAAAGCGCACCCGCAAATCCGCGATGTCCAGCAACGGCGCGCTCATTTCCCGCCTCCGGCCTTGATGGCATCCGAGATGCGGGTGTCGAGCGCATTACGCAGCGCGTCGCCCATGAACGTGAGCAGCAACAGGGTCGCGACCAGCACGCCAAAAGTCGATAACGAAATCCACCACGCGTCGAGATTCGCCTTGCCTTGCGCGAGCAGTTCGCCAAGCGACGGCGTCGGCGAAGGCACGCCGAGGCCGAGAAAGTCGAGGCTCGTGAGCGCGAGGATGGCGCCGCTCATGCGAAACGGCAGGAACGTGATGACGGGTGTGAGGCTGTTGGGCAGGATATGCCGCCAGATGATCTGCGCATTCGACAACCCCATCGCCCGCGCCGCGCGAACATAGTCTTGCGTGCGGTTGCGCAGGAACTCGGCGCGCACGTAATCGGACAAGCCTATCCATCCGAAAAGCGAAAGCAGCACGACGAGCAGCAGCAAACTCGGCTCGAAGATGGACGCAAAGATGATCAGCAAATAAAGCTCGGGCAGCGCGCTCCAGATTTCGATCAGGCGCTGTCCGGTCAGGTCGGTGCGTCCACCGAAGTAACCCTGTACCGCGCCGGCCAGCATGCCGAGCACAGTGCCGATTGCGGTCAGCACCAGCGCGAAGATCACCGAGACGCGGAATCCGTACAGAAGCCGCGCGAATACATCGCGGCCGCGGTCATCGGTGCCGAGCCAGTTTTCGCGCGATGGCGGCGCCGGGTTCGAGCCCTTCGAAAAGTAGTTCAGCGTGTCGTAGTAGTAGTGATTCGGCGGATAGACGGCGAAGTTGCTGCCCTCGCTGAAACGGTCGCGAATGTACGGGTCGAGGTAATCGGCGGGTGTCGGGAAGTCACCGCCGAAGGTGGTTTCCGAATACGTCCTCACCAGCGGAAAATAGAGCTGCCCCTGATAGCGAACGACCAGGGGTTTGTCGTTGGACCATAACGGTCCGGCCAGGCTGATTGCAAACGCGATCACGAAGATCACGAGGCTCCAGTAACCGAGCCGGTTGCGTTTGAAGCGCTGCCAGACGCGTCGTCCGGGCGTGGTCGAGACAGGCGCACTCAATGGTTTTGCGTCGCTGTCGCGGGGCGTGCGGAGCATGGACTGGTTCAACTCAACGCTCCAGTTGTTCGAATTGAATGCGCGGGTCGACCCACACATAACAGAGGTCGGAGATGAGCTTGGTGGCAAGTCCGATCAGCGTGAACAAGTACAACGTGCCGAGCACGACCGGGTAATCACGCCGCACGACGGATTCGTATGAAAGCAGGCCGAGTCCATCGAGTGAAAAAAGCGTTTCGATCAGCAAGCTGCCCGTGAAAAACGCACCGATGAACGCGCCGGGAAATCCTACGATCAACGGCAGCAATGCGTTGCGAAAGACGTGCTTCCACAGCACCGTGCGCTCGGACAAACCCTTTGCCCGCGCAGTCAGAACGTATTGCTTGCGGATTTCATCGAGGAAAGCATTCTTTGTCAGCATGGTGATCACGGCGAAACTGCCGACTACCGATGCAATGATCGGCAACGTGATATGCCACAGGTAGTCCGCGATTTTCCCGCCAAGGCTAAGGGTCGCCCAGTTGTCCGAGGTGAGATTGCGCAGCGGAAACAGTTGCCAGAACGAGCCGCCACCGAAGAGCACGAGCAGCAACACGCCGAGCACGAAACCCGGAATCGCGAAGCCGATCAGTACGAGCAAGCTGGTGGTCACATCGAATGTGGAGCCATTGCGCACCGCCTTTGCAATGCCGAGCGGCACCGATATCAGATAGGTAATAAAAAACGTCCACAAGCCGATGCTGATCGACACCGGCAGTTTCGATACGATCAGCGACCACACGCTTTGATGCCGGAAATAACTATCGCCAAGGTCGAAGCGCGCGAAACGGCCGAGCATCAGGAAGTAGCGTTGGAGCGGGGGTTTATCGAAGCCGTATAGCGCGCGGAGTTGCGCGACTTGTTGCGCGTCCACGCCGGTATGCTGGCGCATGCCGAAACTCGTGCCCTGCTCGCCGCGCCGCAATTCGTGCACGGCCTGCTCGACCGGTCCGCCCGGTACGAACTGGATCACGGCGAACGTGAGCGTGAGGACACCGAGCAAGGTCGGGATCATCAGCAAGATGCGTTTGAGGATGTAGCTCCACATAAGCGGCGCTCCGGTTGAATGCTTTGATTTACTGCGCGGTCGGCTGCGCGGGTTTGAACCACCACGTGGATGTGATCCAGTCCTCGGCGGTGTAGTAGAGCGGCAAGGTCGCTGGATACGCGAGCGTGTTTCGATAAGCGACCCGGTGCGACGCCGTGTACCAATGCGGGATCACATAGTAGCCGTGCATCAGCACACGGTCGAGCGCATGGGTGGAATCGAGAAGCTGCTCGCGTGTCTGCGCGCCGATCAGCGTATGCACGATCGAATCGACCGCCGGCGACTTCAAGCCGATGTAATTATCCGAACCCTGCTGATCCGCCGATTTGCTGCCGAACCGCGTCTCCTGCTCCGTGCCCGGAATCTGCACGTCGGGCATGCGGATGCTCGTGACGTCGAAGTCGAACGCGTCGAGCCGTTTCTGGATCAACGCGAAATCCACCGTGCGGAAGTTCGCCACGATCCCGAGCTTCTGCAAGTTGCGCTGGAGCGTCGCTACGACGGGTTCCATCGATGCGCCGCCGCCCGAATCGTCGAGTATCTCGAACACGAACGGATCGCCCTTCGCGTTGCGCAACGCGCCGTCGCGATACGTCCAGCCGGCATCGGCGAGAAGCTGGCGCGCCTTGATCAGGTTTGCGCGCAGGGAGCCGGGGGAATCGGTGCTGGGCTGCTTCACCATCGGGCCGAAGACAGCCGGGTCGAGTTGCGCGCGCAGCGGCGACAGGATCGCAAGTTCACCCGCGCTCGGCATGCCGGTCGCCGCGAGATCCGTGTTGGCAAAAAAACTGTCGATGCGCGTGTATTGGTTAAAGAACAATTGCCGGTTCAGCCACTGGAAGTCGAAGGCCAGATCGATGGCCTGCCGCACGCGCACGTCCTTGAACAAGGGGCGGCGGGTGTTGATGAAGAACCCCTGCATGCCCGTGCCGTTGTGATTGCGGAATTCGCGCTTGACCAGTTCGCCGTTATCGAAGCGTTTGCCGATGTCACGCCGTACCCAGTTGCGCGCGATGTACTCCACGAGCGCATCGTATTCGCCGGCCTTGAACGCTTCCAGCCGTGCAACGCCATCCGAATACAGCTTGTAGTTGATACGCTCGAAGTTATACGTGCCGACGCGCACGGGCAACGCGTTGCCCCAATACGCCGGATTGCGCTTGTAAGTGATCGTGCGGCCGTTGTCATATTGCTCGATGAGATACGGTCCGCTGCCTATGGGCTTCTCAAACGCGAGTTGATCGAACGGTACGTGGCTTCCGTCCGGCTTCATGCCCCACTTGCGCGAAAACACCGGAATCCCGCCCGCGATGAACGGCATCTCGCGCGTGCGCTCCTTGAACTCGAAGCGAATCGTCAACGGATCGACAATCACCGCCCGCGAAATCTGTCCGAAGTACACCGAATACTGTGGCGCTGCCTGCGGGCTCTTGAGCGTCTCGAACGAGTACTTGACGTCGTCGGAGGTGACGGGATCGCCGTTCGAAAACCTCGCTTTCGGATTGATATGGAACGTGGCTGAGAGGCCGTCGGACGCGACGCTGATGTCATCGGCGAGAAGACCATAGGCGGTCGATACTTCGTCGAGGCTTCCCGTCGTCAGGCTCTCGAACATGAAGCCGAGACCGGGCGCCGAGTTGCCGCGCAGCGTGAAGGGGTTGAACTTGTCGAAGCTCGTCAGCCGGTTCGGATTGGCAAGGACGAGCGTGCCGCCGCGCGGCGCGTCAGGATCGACGTAATCGAAGTGCTTGAAACCGGCCGGGTATTTCGGCTCGCCATACTGCGCGATGGCATACACGGCGAATGCCGGATGGGAAACCGCGAGTGCGCCGAAGGCAACAGCCAAACCTGCGAACAGTGGACCGAGGACCCGTCGGGAGCCAGTCGTCATGAGTGCCTTTATGCGTACCATTGCAACGATGATTGAAAACGTCCGGCAAGCATCGTCCGGCAATGCCTGCTCAACCCGCGGCCGAGCCGCGGCAGTGTGAGAGAATTCTACTTAAAACAACTGTCCCGGGCATTGTAACGAGGCGCACAGGCTTCTCGCGCCGCAATCGCGCCATCATTCGGGGCAGGCGCAATACTGACTTCTTAAGGAGCATTCATGGGATTTCTCGCTGGAAAACGGATTTTGCTGACGGGCTTGTTGTCGAACCGGTCGATCGCCTATGGCATTGCGGCGGCATGCAAGCGTGAAGGCGCCGAACTCGCATTCACGTACGTGGGCGAGCGCTTCAAGGATCGCATCACCGAGTTCGCGACGGAATTTGGCAGCGATCTCATATTTCCTTGCGACGTGGCAAGCGACGAGGACATCGATGCCCTTTTCACGTCGCTCAAGGGACGCTGGGACACGCTCGACGGTCTCGTGCATTCCATCGGCTTTGCGCCGCGCGAAGCGATTGCAGGCAATTTCCTCGATGGCATGACGCGTGAGAACTTCCGCATCGCCCACGATATTTCGGCGTACAGCTTCCCGGCGCTCGCAAAAGCCGCCCAGTCGATGCTTTCCCCCGATGCTTCCTTGCTCACGCTCAGCTATCTGGGCGCGGAGCGTGCGATCCCGAACTACAACACCATGGGTCTCGCGAAGGCATCGCTGGAAGCGAGCGTGCGGTATCTGGCGGAATCGCTGGGCGGGAAAGGCGTGCGTGTGAACGGCATCTCGGCCGGCCCGATCAAGACGCTGGCGGCAAGCGGCATCAAGGGCTTCGGCAAGATCCTGGAATTCGTCGAAAACAACGCGCCGTTGCGGCGCAATGTGACCATCGATCAGGTCGGCAACGTCGCGGCGTTCCTGCTGTCAGATCTTGCGGGCGGCGTAAGCGCGGAGATCATTCACGTCGACAGCGGCTTCAACGCGGTGGTTGGCGGCATGACACCTCTGGCTGCGGCGGAGTAAGTCGTCGATCGGAAGCCTTGGTCTTACAGCAAATGCAAAGGCCGTCCCGTTTTACCGGGACGGCCTTTTGTATTGTGGATCGTGCGAGGGGTTATCTGCGGTGGTCGTTTCCGTGACCGCCGCCGTGACCATTTCCACCGCCCCCGCCGCCATGGCCATGCTGCGGACCACCGTAGTAGCCCCGACCGCCGCCATTATGCCGATACCAGTCGTCGCGAGCCCAGTAACGCCGTCCATCGTAGTACCGGTTTCCATACCACCCGATCACAACCGGGGGCGGTGCGTACACAGGCGCCGGCTGATAAACGACCGGCGGGGGCGGCGGCGCGTAATACGGCTGCGGCGCAACGTAGACGGGTGCAGGAATGCCGATATTGATACCCAAGTGCACGCCGCCCGCGTGGGCCGCGCCGGACAAGGTGATGAGGCAAATGCCGGCAATGCCTGCAAGACTGCGGATGCTTCTGGTCGTATTCATGTGTAAAGGCGCGCCTCGGGCCGTCATTGTTCAGGTGGAAGCGAATATAGCGGATCGAGACCAATCCAGTATTTCAACTTTGTAAGTTGTTCGGTGACGAGTGATATCGTCTGTGGAAAGCTTACTCTTTGTTACGTACAGGAGGACGGCGGACAGCGGCGAAGATCGCTGCCGTGCAACTTGTATAAAAGGCCATCCGGCTTTCGCCGAATGGCCTTGTTGCTGGGGCCTCGGACTTGAACCAGACCACGTTCGCTCAATACCCGCGACGATCGCCGTATCGCGGACCGCCGCCATGATGTCGGTACCAGTCGTCGCGTGCCCAGTAGCGGTGGCCATCGTAATAACGGTCGCCATGCCAGCCGATCACGATCGCGGGTTGCGCATACACCGGCGGAGGCGGCGCATAGACAACTGGCGGCGGCGGTGCATAGACCACGGGTGGCGGGGGCGGCGCATAAACCGGTTGCGGCGCGACATACACCGGCGCGGGAACCCCGATATTCACACCTAAGCGAACCTGTGCCATAGCTGCACCAGACAGTCCCAACGCCCCGATGGCGACTGCGCCTGCAAGAATCGATGTCTTTAACGTGTTGTTCATTTGAAGACCACCTCAACGGAATGTTGTTATGGAAATCTTAGCTGAACGATCTCCGGGTAGTGTTTCAACGCAGTAACCCCGAATTACGACTACCGACCGGATGTGACATAAAATTTCAGCGGTTCGCCCGATGTGCGGGGGCTTGGCGTGGGAAAGCAGCGCCGCCCCTCTGCCTCACGACCGGAAGTGGCACTTGGTCTGTCGCAGCCCTGACGAGCGCCGCCAGTTCTGCGCACACCGTCCCGCCTGCAGGTCGGTCGGCGCACATTGTTCGAACGTGATTGAGCTTGCCGCTAAAGTTTCCCACCGTTTCCCGTTATTGATGGCTGTGACTTAAGACACTGCCGTCATTTTCCAGCGGGCCTCGCCAATAACAAATGTTTTCCCGGCACTCCAAATTCGTTCGACGTGTTATCTGGGATACCAGCCTGAGGAAATGCGGCTGCTTGCGCGTTGTTATTCGGATGGCTTGGCGCGGGACGGTATATCGATCGCGCCTGATCAGTAGTTTCTTTTAGTGCTTCCCGGACAAACCGGCTTTTACCGCTTTCGTCACTATGTTTCGGCACTCAACCATATTTGATATATCTGCTAACCTGGCCAACAGGCTTGCTCATTCAACCTAACGGCAAGGCGTCTGATCCTGGTTATAACGTTCTATTCAATCACGGTTTCCGTGATGCAGCCATTACAAACGCGCTGAACGGTACAGCAGAAGGAGGGAGCGCTGTTCGAAGTAAAGGCATTGGAGAGCTTGGCAACACCCTTATCGTGTAAGTGCGCTTAGCTTTGGGTTATGACCGATAAGCAGATTGCATAGGCTGGCGCATGGGACCATCAGCTGAAACCAAGCCAACGGCCAAGCTGGCCTTTCATTTAACTCGTAAAGCATCGTTGCCCTGCTATGAAGCAGGGCAACGCGCTCTCTTATTACTCTCAGGTCTAGTGGCTTTACTCCATTACGTCATAGAGCGCCCTCTTTCAATAATCGTAGCATTTAATTATTAAAGTGATAAGTGATTTTAGTGGTGTTTGTCGCGTCCGGTTCTTATACCTTTACCTACCGCACGCGCATGCTTTTTTAGGATGAATGGCATGATTAGCGGGCGCTTATGCGTCGCAGCATGAGAAACGCCTTGGAACGCCGATTTTCGCCTTCTAAATTTGACTCAAGCTGTTCGCGCGCTTGCACTGCAAATCGAAAGCTTGTGCGGTTACCACGCCCTGTCGCAGTCCCAGTGAGACAATCCGTGATTTCGAAGGAACATACGATGATCGACGGTCTCGTTTCCGGACGAATCTACGGTACTGCGCAAGTGCGCACCGGCCAGCACGGCACGCATTTCGTCACATGCCGCGTTCGTGCCACGGCAGGCGATGGAGAGAGCCTTTTCATCAACGTGATCGCTTTCGACGATATAGCCAAGGAAGCGCTGCAGGCGCTCGATGACGGCGACAGCGTCTCCCTCGCCGGCGCGCTCACGCCGAAGGTCTGGACCGACAAGCAAGGCATTGCGAAGCCGGCGCTGGACATGGTCGTCCACGCCGTCCTGAGCGCCTATCACGTACAGCAAAAGCGCCGCACGGTGCGCGGACAGCCGGATATCGACGTGGATCAGGATGACGTCCTGGGCGATGTATAACCGCTGACCACAGCCTTTCAGCGGTTCAACGAAAGCACCAGCGGGTGGTCGCAAAAGATGCGGTTTTCATGGACCTGACCGTCCTTGTGCCGGACGCAGTCCACGCCTTCGAAACGCAGTGGCAAACCTTCGTGCGTACCCGTCGCGATCCATCGAATGAAAACCGTGTCGCCGCGGCTTGCGTAGTCTGCGACTTCGAGGCTGAAATCGGGAACCCGCCGGAGCAGTTCATGCAGCGGACAAACATACGCTTCGACGCCCTTCAGCGGTGTATCGAGCCCCGGCCAATATCCTTCGATATCCGCGGCCAGTTCGTCCGACGGCTTGCTGAAATCCGGCGCCGCCCAGAACGCTGCGTACTTCTCGACACTCCAGTCGCGGCCCATCAACGCACTGTCGATAAACCCCGTGATACTGGCGAAGCGTCCATCCATGCCGAAATCGCCTATATCCGTGCCGCTTGCAAACTGCCGCCCGGTTGCATCGATCAGACGCCAGCTGAAGCGCACCACTTGTCCCGTCGCATCTATCTTGCCAATACGCTCGAACTTCAAGCCCGGCATGGCCGCCTGGAACGCACCGATCATGCCGGCGAAGCCCTTGGGGCCCGTGCTGTTCATCATCGGGTCGGCGTAGCGCCCGCTTTCTTGGAACACCTGCGCGGCAAGCGTTTCGCGGCGCGATGTATCCGTCTCATTCCAGGCATCGATATAACGGCCTACCAGAACCTCATGCTCGGTCATCATGCTCTCCTGTTTTCAACGTGACTGACTTGCGGCCGAACCGGATTGGCACGGCGTGGAAGTCATGATCGGGAGAGGCGCGCGGCGCGTCGATTACGCGAGAGGTAATGGCCGCGTGCACGGCGCTTTGCTAAGGTAAGGACATGAACACTCTGACCTCGACGGCCGTGTCGGCCGTACCTATCGGCACGTTGATCAAGCATTGGCGCGAACGGCGGCGCATGAGCCAGCTTTTGCTTGCCAACGAAGCAGAGATCTCGAGCCGGCATCTGAGCTTTATCGAAACCGGCCGAGCCTCGCCAAGCCGCGCGATGGTGTTGCGTCTCGCCGAATACCTCGATGTTCCGCTGCGCGAGCGCAATCAATTACTCACGGCAGCCGGCTTTGCGCCGGTGTTCCGGGAACGCTCACTCGAAGATCAATCGATGGCGCCCGCAAGGCTCGCCGTCGAGCAAGTGTTGAAGGGACACGATCCCTACCCGGCGCTGGCAATCGACCGGCACTGGAATCTGATTTCGGCAAATGGTGCGGTCGCAGCGCTTGTCGCCAGTGCTGATCCTGCGCTGCTCGAGCCACCGGTCAACGTGCTGCGGTTGAGCCTGCATCCGAACGGGCTTGCGTCGAAGATCGCGAATCTCGGGCAGTGGCGAAGGCATCTGCTCGAACGGCTCGACGGCCAGATACGCGTAAGCGGCGACGTGCAACTCATCGCATTGCGCGACGAGTTATCGAGCTATCCGGGCGCCTCGAACGAAGACCGGACGATGGAATCGTCCATCGCCATTCCGTTCGTGTTGAATACCACGGCCGGACGTCTATCGTTTATCACGACGACGCTGGTATTTGGCACACCGGTCGACGTGACGCTGTCGGAGCTTGCCATCGAGATGTTCTTTCCCGCCGATGAAGCAACAGCCGCAGCGTTGAAGCGATAAAACTCCGTCGCTCTGCGAAGCAAAATCATTGATGGCTGCAACGTGCTGCGCGAGAGCTCGCGTGGTCACATCCCAATCTAATTTGCAGAATTATTACTTGCCGAAAATGCTTGAAACCGGCGAGTGTATAGGTCAAGCCTCGGCGCGGGCGAGGCAACCGACATGAAAATTTCGGTTGCGTTTTGAATCGCATCAACCTATACTTTTTATAGATTATGGCAACCAACCGCGATTGGGAAAAGCTCATTCATGAGATAGCGCAAAGCACCATCAACGTGATCTTTACCAGACATGCCGACGAGATGATGACAGCACGACGCATCACGAAAGCAATGGTGCTGGAAACGCTGCGTCGAGGACATATAGTGCGTCCACCCGTGCAGACGCCAGGCGGCAACATGAAGTGCCGGATGGAGTACGACTGTGGCGGGGACGAGATCAAGGTCATTGCGGCAGTAGCCGGCATGGGCGCGACGCAAACCATAGTTGTCACTGCGTTCGACAAAGATAGAGAGGAGTAGAAAAAAAATGTACACCTATACCGATGGCGGCTTGACCAACATTGTCGTCGCGAACGGCTACGAAGAGCACGACACCGAGTTTGGCCCGGGCGTTTCGTTTCACGACCTGGATGGCCTGATCCGGGCAATCTGCCTCGCGCTTGCAAGCAAGCGTTCACCGCTTACCGCCGAAGAGTTTCGCTATCTTCGGCAAGCGCTGTGTTTATCGCAGACGTCGGTTGGACGCTTGATGGGCGTAACCGATCAGGCCGTTGCCAAGTGGGAAAAGAAGCACGTTCCGCTGCCCAAGCTGGCCGACTTCGCCATGCGGGCCATCTACATGGAACACGTGGGTGGCAATCAGAAGGTCAAGGATCTGGTCGAAGCACTCAATGTGACAGAAAGAGTGTTGACCATCGTCATGCGTGAAACCGAGAAAGGCTGGCAGCACGAAGAGGAAGAAGCTGTTGCTTGAGAGGCGAAGTCCGCCGCGAGCCAGAAGACCTTGCGGGGCGTCTTGCAGATTCGTTGCTCAGCAGAAAAAACAAAACCCCGTAGATCTGACGATCTACGGGGTTTTGACCATCTTCTGGCGGAGACGGAGGGATTCGAACCCTCGATCCAGGTTTTAGCCCAGATGCTCCCTTAGCAGGGGAGTACCTTCAACCTCTCGGCCACGTCTCCTGCACTTTCTGCCGCGCGGGAGTCAACGCGACGAAGCCAAGATCATAGCGGGTTAGCGGCTGCGGGTCAATTTCATGAGACAAAAATTTTCGTATCTGAGAGTGCGTTGAAGGACGACACATCAAGCCCTCAAAACGGTAACAAACACCCCGGCTAACGCGCTATTCATTCACCCATTTGCAATTCAAGCGCGATCGAGTTCGAACACCTTGTGCAACGCCCGCACGGCGAGCTCGGTGTATTTCTCGTCGATGAGCACCGAAATCTTGATCTCGGACGTCGAGATCATCTGGATGTTGATGCCCTCTTCCGCCAGCGTCCGGAACATCGTGCTGGCAATGCCCACGTGCGAACGCATGCCCACGCCCACGACCGACACCTTCGACACCTTGGGGTCGCCGCGTACCTGCTCGGCCTTCACATGTTCCTTCACCTGGTTTGTCAGGATATCCATGGCGCGCGCGTAATCGCCGCGGCCCACCGTGAACGTGAAGTCGGTCTTGCCGTCCACGCTCGTGTTCTGGATGATCATGTCGATGTCGATGTTCGCATCCGCCACCGGGCCCAGGATCTGGTACGCAATACCTGGCTTATCAGGCACGCCCATCACGGCAATACGCGCTTCATCGCGCTGGAATGCAATGCCCGAGATAACAGCTTTTTCCATGGTCTCGTCTTCTTCAAAAGTAATCAGGGTGCCCGAGCACATTTCGGTTTCGAGCGGAATCAAGGGGTCCGTCAGGCTCGACAGCACCCGTGTCTTCACCTGATATTTACCCGCGAATTCCACCGAACGGATCTGCAACACCTTCGATCCGAGGCTCGCCATTTCCAGCATTTCTTCAAACGTCACACGATCCAGCCGGCGCGCCTCTTCCACCACGCGCGGGTCTGTGGTGTAGACGCCGTCGACGTCCGTGTAAATCAGGCATTCGTCGGCTTTCAATGCCGCCGCAATGGCCACCGCCGACGTATCCGAACCGCCGCGTCCGAGCGTTGCAATATGGCCTTCCGGATCGACACCCTGGAAGCCTGTGATCACGACGACCTTGCCTGCATCGAGATCGGCGAGCACGCGCGTGCCGTCGATCTCGCTGATCCGTGCCTTCGTGAATGCGCTGTCGGTCTTGATGGGTACTTGCCAGCCGGCGTAGCTGACCGCTTCGAGGCCTTCGGCCTGCAATGCGATAGCCAAGAGGCCGACGCTGACCTGTTCACCCGTGGAGGCGATCATGTCGAGCTCGCGCGGGTCGGGGTTCGCGGTGATTTCGCGCGCGAGGCCGAGCAGGCGGTTCGTTTCGCCGGACATGGCCGACGGGACGACGACCAGCTTGTGGCCTGCCTTGTGCCATTTGGCGACGCGCCTGGCGACGTTCTTGATGCGCTCGACCGAGCCCATCGAAGTGCCGCCGTATTTATGTACGATGAGTGCCATTGTCGTTTTGAACTGGAGGAAAAGCCGCGCTGCGCGCCGTGTAATGCGCCGCGTACCGCACGTGGTTCACGTATTGCAACAGAAGCCCGCCTTGAGCGTGAGTCCGGGCGGAATCTGGATAGGTGCGATCGACGACTTAAGCGTGACGACGAAACGCGGACGCCGCGCGCGCAAGGTTCGCTCACACGCGAAATGCGATTCCAGCGGCCAAAAACGCGTCTTCTGGACGGAAAAGCTGCTTGAAAGGCGTAGCGGGAAACCGGTAAACGTACCCGATCGAGGCCTAAAACACAAGCTGGAACGGCCGTTTCCTACGTGGCATGACGGCGTCGGAATCCGCAGGAAGGGAGAAAATTACCGACCGGCAGATGATGCCTGGACCGCTCGACGGGTCAGGCGATCACCAGATCCGGTTGCCACGCGATACGCCAGCGGGGGCCGGTTTCGCTGCCGGGTCGCTCGCACGCGCGGTTGATCCCGATCAGCGGCACGAACAAAAGAGTCTCGCCTGAAAAGAGAAGCGGCACGTCGCGCTTCCATCCCGGCACTCCCTGCTCCTGAAACAGGTTTTTGAGCGTGCGGCTCGGCCCATTTGCCGATATCCTCACTCGCTCGCCGCCCGCACGCGAACGTGCGGTGAGCGGGCTCAGGCGCAGAGTGGCTTCGGAAACGGAGCCGGCAGTATCGGTGTCGTCGTCGGTCACTGGCGAGAACACGAAAGTCCCGCGCCACTGCGGCAAGCGCCACACGCTTTCGCCATTCCAGTCGAGTCTGCTTGCCGCGCGCGGTGATGATGCGCCGTTGTCGAGATCTGCCGGATCGGCGCTGTCACCCGTCTCCCAGAACATGGAATCCCGGTACACCCGCAAACACTGTCCCGCATGATCGATGCGCAACGCATGACCGTCGCGGGAAGCCGCGGCATCGCGTAGCTGGCGGAGGATCTCGCCAATACGCGCCGTCGATGCCGCCTGCAGTCCAAGCACGCGCATCCAGTAGCGCAAGAGGTTGATCGCGCGTTCATCGTCGAGCATGAGCACAGCCGATGACATCAATGCGTTTTCATCGTCGGGATGGGCGGCCGATTGCAGATCGATGCGCGCAAGATCATCCAGCAGGCGTTGTGCCGACGCCGCGTGCGACGCCGTGCGCGCAAGTGCATCGCGAAAACCGGGGAAATGCACGGCGAGCGCGGGAAGGACATCGTGGCGCAACGCGTTGCGCGCATAACGGGTATCGGCGTTGGATTCGTCGTCGATCCAGCGCAGATCCCGCTGATGCGCATAGTGTTCGAGCTGCGCTTTCAACACATGCAGCAAGGGCCGGACACGCGGCACGGAAAGACCGTCGGCGCGTTGTGGCGCCATGGCGGCGAGCCCCGCCACACCGGCGCCGCGCAGCAGTTGCAGCAACACGGTTTCCGCCTGATCGTCGGCGTGATGCGCAAGCCAGAGCGTGGTGGCGCCCTGCTCTTCACATAAGGCATCGAGCGCTCGATAACGCGCATCTCTCGCCGCCGCTTCGAGACTCTCGCCACCTTCACGCACGACATCGACCTGGCGCGATACAAACCGCACGCCCAGCCCGCGGGCGAACGCATGACAATGCGCGGCCCACGCATCGGCATTGGGGCTCAGGCCATGATGAACGTGCAACGCGATGACGCGAGCCTGTCCCGCGCAACGCACGGCGGCATCGAGCAGCGTGGTGGAATCAAGACCGCCGCTGAAAGCAACGGCGATGGGACTGTCGGTGGAAGTCGACACGTCGGCTAACGCCGCGCGCACCGCATCGATCACGAGGCGGCTGGCGGGAGTTTCAGTGTCGGAGGTCACGGGAATCGCTTATCCGCAGAAGGTGAGCGAAGCGTTGCCGCTCACGCACCCGGCAGGTTTTCCTTGAACTTGCCGTAGGCCATCAGCTTGTCGAACCGGCGTGCGCGGACGTCGAGTGCGTTCATGCCGTGGAACTGACGCAGCGTGTCAGCCAACGCACGGCGCAGCAACGCGGCCATGCCCTTCGGATCGCGATGCGCGCCGCCAAGCGGCTCGTTCACGATCTTGTCGATCAGACCGAGCGCCTTCAACCGGTGCGCAGTCAAACCAAGCGCTTCGGCTGCTTCCGGCGCCTTCGCCGCGCTCTTCCACAAGATCGACGCGCAGCCTTCCGGCGAAATCACCGAGTAGGTAGAGAACTGCAGCATCAGCACGCTGTCCGCAACGGCAATTGCCAACGCGCCGCCGGAGCCGCCTTCGCCGATGATCGTCGCAATGATCGGCGTCTTCAGCTCGGCCATCACATACAGATTGCGCCCGATCGCTTCCGACTGGCCGCGCTCTTCGGCGCCGATGCCGGGATAGGCGCCGGGTGTATCGATGAACGTGAAAATCGGCAGCCCGAATTTTTCAGCGAGACGCATCAGGCGCTCGGCTTTCCGATACCCCTCCGGACGCGGCATGCCGAAATTACGCGCGGCGCGCTCCTTGGTGTCACGCCCTTTTTGCTGGCCGATCACCATGCAGGCCTGGCCGTTGAAACGCGCGAGGCCGCCGACAATGGCCAGGTCGTCGGCATATGAGCGGTCGCCGTGCAGTTCGTGGAAGTCGGTGAAAAGCTCGTTCACATAGTCGAGTGTGTACGGACGCTGCGGATGGCGCGCGATCTGCGAAACCTGCCACGGGGTCAGGTTTGCGTACAGGTCTTTCGTGAGCTGCTGGCTCTTCTTCGAAAGCCGCTCGATTTCTTCCGAGATATCGACAGCGGAATCGTCCTGAACAAAGCGCAATTCTTCGATCTTCGCTTCGAGTTCAGCGATCGGCTGTTCGAAATCCAGAAAAGTGGTCTTCATATGTTCGAATCCTAGAGCATCGGGCAGCGCGTATTCTAACCGCGCCAGCCTCACTAAATTTCGGGTCGAAACTATCGATTATATAATATTGATAGTCGAACGACTCCGACGATACATTTTAGTGATCGGCGGGCACTGGATAAAGGCTGCGCCACATGTACCACGTCGCGACGGTGCGCCACGGCTCCCAGTTGGCCGCGACTTCGCGCGCTTCGCTGCGTGTGACAGGTTCGCCGCTGAAATAGTTGACGCTGATGGCCTGGATCAGGCCGAGGTCGTCGAGCGGCAGGACGTCCGGGCGCGACAGGTTGAAGATCAGGAACATTTCCGCGGTCCAGCGGCCAATGCCGCGAATCTGCGTCAACTCCGCGATCACGGCTTCGTCTTCCATCGACGTCCAGCTATCCACGTGCAATGCGCCCGACACGAAATGCTGGGCGACATCGAGAATGTACTCGGACTTTCTCTTCGATAACCCGCACGACTGCAGCTTCGCCGGACCGACCTTGATGAACTGCTGCGGCGCGAGCGTGGGGCACGTCACCTCCACGCGTTTCCAGATGGCTTGCGCGGAGGCCACCGAAATCTGCTGGCCGACGACAGAACGCGCGAGCGTGGTGAACGGATCATCGCGATTCACGAGGTGCACCGGGCCGAACTTCGGAATCAGCTTCTTGAGGATCCGGTCGCGCTTGACCAGATCCGCGCACGCTTTTTCCCAATACTCGGGACGGGCGGCTTCCGGGGCAAGCCCGGGTGTTTGCACCGGGACCGATTTTTCCGCAGTGATGGCGCGCGACTTTCGGACGATCGCGCCATCAGCCTGGGGATCGCGCACGAGCGCTTGCGAAGACTCTGCAGCGAGATCGGCTTCGTTGACCTTGACATCGATCGCCCTGGCCGCGTCGCCGTTCGCTGTCTTCGGCGACGCCTTAAGCGCGCCCGTATGCACAGTCTTGCGTGCCCGAGTCGCGCCATTCGCTGCATTTGCTTTTGACACGTCTTCATGCGCGGCGCCGTTGACCGCGCGTTTCTTCGATGCCGTCTTGCCCGCCGCGCCGTCGGCCGCGCCATTGAGCCGCTTGGCCAAGGGCTTGGACGCCGTCGATGTCTTTACATTTGCACGCCGCGTAGCCGTTGTTTCGGTCGCTGCGGTACTTCCGGACGCGGCTCGTTTAGCCGGCGTCTTTCTGGCCGTTGCCATCATGCCTCCTACCTGGTGAGTCGATCAAAGAAATGCGAAGGACGTTCAGTTAAGACGCCATTCGGTCGACCCACCCGGTTTGTCTTCAAGTGCAATTCCGGCCTCGAGCAACTCAGCGCGAATCCGGTCTGCTTCGGCATAGTTCTTCGCTTTTTTCGCAGCAACGCGAGCAGCGATCTTCGTTTCGATATCAAGAGGCGTGAGGCCGGCAGCGCCCTCCTCGCCGTTGTTCCTGCTGCTGCCCGGCGCATCCTGAAGGAACGCACGCGGCTCGCGCTGCAACAAGCCGAGCACGCCGCCAAGCGACTTCAACTGACGCGCGAGCACGGCATCCCGTGAGCGGTTCACTTCGCTCGCCAGTTCGAACAGCACGGCAACAGCCACGGGTGTATTGAAGTCGTCGTTCATGGCTGCCTGGAAACGCTGCGCATGTGCCTCGTTCCAGTCGAGAGGATTCGTATCCGGGTTCACATCTTTCAGCGCAGTGTACAAGCGCGTGAGCGCCCCACGTGCATCATCTATATGTACGTCGCTGTAATTGAGCGGCGAACGATAGTGTGCCCGTGCAATAAAAAACCGCACGACTTCCGCATCGAATTTTTCGAGGACTTCGCGAATGGTGAAGAAGTTGCCAAGCGACTTCGACATCTTTTCGCTGTCGATCTGCACGAAGCCGTTGTGCATCCAGTAGTTCACGAACCGAACGCCGGTCGCCGCCTCGCTCTGCGCAATTTCATTCTCATGGTGCGGAAACTGCAGGTCCTGGCCGCCGCCGTGAATGTCGAAACGCTCGCCGAGCAACGTGCAGCCCATGGCCGAACACTCGATGTGCCAGCCCGGCCGCCCGCGTCCCCATGCAGAGTCCCAGCCCGTGTCGGGCGGTTCGCCCTCTTTCGCGCGTTTCCACAATACGAAGTCGAGCGGGTCCAGCTTCGCGTCGTTCGACGCCACGCGTTCGCCCGCGCGCAAGTCCTCGATCGACTTGCCCGACAGCTTGCCGTAGCCCTCGAATTTGCGCACCGCATAGTTCACATCGCCGTCGCTTGCCTGATAGGCGTAGCCGTTGTTCACGAGGGTCTGGATCATGCCGAGCATCTGCGGCACGAAATCGGTTGCACGCGGCTCGTGGTCGGGGCGCTCGACACCGAGGGCATCGAGATCGTCATACATGGCCTGAATGAATCGCGTGGTGAGCGCCTTGATCGATTCGCCGTTTTCCACGGCGCGCCGAATGATCTTGTCGTCGATGTCCGTGATGTTGCGCACGTAGGTCACGTCATAGCCGATCGTACGAAGCCAGCGCTGAACGATGTCGAACACGATCATCATGCGTGCATGCCCGACGTGACAGTAGTCGTACACCGTGATTCCGCAGACATACATGCGCACTTCTCCTGCACGGAGCGGCACAAAAGCTTGCTTGTCACGCGCGAGCGTGTTGTAGATGCGCAATGAGTTCATAAACGATGGTGCGTGGGCCGGGACATCCGAGTGTTTCGATTGCTGGCCAAATGTGGCGAGCGTGCTGCGTATTTCCCACGTAAGGCACGTGGTTCACACGTAGGCGCCTTTTACAAAATGTGCAAACTGCACGTCGGCGCCGAGATGATCATGCTACAGGTAGCGATCGGCTGGCGACAAGAACTAGAACGACAGCATGACCGGCAGCAACATAATGACGATGGCATAACGGCGAGAGACATGTTCAGCTATAAAAACCGGAGCGATGCGATCCCGATGAGAGCACGCCGGAACAGGAGGGAGAGCGCCGCAAAAACATGCGGGTCATGCGAATCAAAACGGAGGCGGCCGCGAGTGGCGTAAAGACTGTCCGGACGTTCGACGGAACGTTGCGGACGTTTTGTTAGAATGGGCCGGAGTATAACATTCAGAAACGAGCCTATGAAACCTACCAGCCGCCGCGTACCAAGCGTTGCCAAGCTCGCGGCGACCGCACTTGCAACTGCCGCTTTCGGACTTGGTGCAACTTTGTGGCCGGTCATGCCGGCGCTTGCGCAAGTCTCCACCGCCACTGCAGATGACACGCCCGCCATCGACACCGCCATTGCGCAGAAGCAATGGCAAAGCGCGCTCATCCAGCTCGACGCGCGCCTCGCGACCAATCCGCGCGACGTGCAGGCAAAGTTCAAGCGCGCCACCGTCCTCGCGCGCCTGAACCGGGACGATGAAGCCATCACGGCCTTCACCGAACTCACGCAAACGTATCCGGAGTTGCCCGAGCCGTATAACAATCTCGCTGCGCTTTACGCGAAGGAAGGCCGTTATGACGAAGCGCGCGTTGCGCTTGAAACCGCAACGAAGGCCAATCCAAGCTACGCGCTTGCGTACGAGAACCTGGGCGATCTTTATCTGCGTCTCGCAAGCGAATCGTACAAGCGCGCTCAGACGCTCGGCTCGAGAAGCCCGCTGACCGCGCAGCGCGTGGGCGATATTCAAAAGATCGTTTCACCTCCGCCGCGGCGTCGTCCGGAAGCGGCTGCTGCAGCAGCGGCGGCAGCTTCAGGCGCATCGGGTGTGCCGGCGGCTTCGGCGCCTGTGGCGGCTTCATCGGCGGCGACGTCAAACAACGGTGACTGGAACGCGCCGAATTCGGGCACGACAGGCTCGTCCTCGTCATCCACGGACATGTCCGCACCGCTTTATTCGCCGTTCGGCGGACCCAGCGTGCCGCTCTCGAACACGCCTTATTTCGCACCTTCCAAACCGTGACCCGGCGTGTACGGACATCCGGACCGCGCAGGTCCGGATGTCCGTACAGACCGCTACACGATGCAGCTCCAACCAGAGGATCGATTGCTCATGAAAAGTTTGTTGTTGGCGCTCGGCAGCGCTGCACTCATCGCCCAGGCGCCTGCTTTTGCCCAGTCGTCGCCGGCGGCCGCTCATCCGAACGTGCTGCTCAAGACATCGCAAGGCGACATCAAGGTCGAGCTTTATCCTGAAAAGGCGCCGAAGAGCGTCGCCAACTTTCTCGATTATGTGAAGTCCGGCCAGTACAACGGAACGATCTTTCATCGTGTGATTCCAGGCTTCATGATCCAGGGCGGCGGCTATACCACGAGCTTCGCTGAGAAGCCCACGCGCGCGCCCATTCCGCTTGAAAGCAAGAACGGCTTGAAGAACAGCACCGGCACCCTCGCGATGGCCCGCACGAGCGATCCGAACTCGGCCACGTCGCAGTTCTTCATCAATACCGTCGATAACACCGGCCTTGATTACCCCAACGGCGACGGCAACGGTTATGCCGTATTCGGCAAGGTCGTCTCCGGCATGGACGTGGTCAAGAAGATCGAAGCTACGCCCACCACCACGCGCGGTCCCATGGGCGATGTGCCGCAATCGAACGTCGTGATCGAGTCCGCCAGCGTGGTCGGAAAGTAAAAGCTGCAGCAGCAGGCATACGCCGTGCGCGTCGCGTAATGCTCCAACAACTCTTGAAAAGGAAAGGAATTCATCATGGTCGAACTCCATACGAATCACGGCATCATCAAGATCGAACTGAACGCTGAAAAGGCGCCGAAGTCCGTCGAGAATTTCTTGAACTACGTCAAGAAAGGTCACTACGACAACACCGTCTTCCATCGCGTGATCGACGGTTTCATGATCCAGGGCGGCGGCTTCGAACCGGGCATGACGCAAAAGCCGACGGACGCACCCATCGACAACGAAGCGAACAATGGCCTGAAGAACGAAGTCGGTTCGCTCGCCATGGCACGCACGAACGATCCGCATTCGGCGACCGCGCAGTTCTTCATCAACGTGGGCGACAACGAGTTCCTGAACCACACGGCGCCGACGTCGCAGGGCTGGGGTTATGCGGTGTTCGGCAAGGTCGTGGACGGCATGGATATCGTCGACAAGATCCGCAAGGTGAAGACCGGCTCGAAGGGTTTTCATCAGGACGTGCCGGCGGATGACGTCGTGATCGAGAAGGCTGTTGTAGTCGGTGAATGACTGACTTGACGCACGGCTTGATCGATTCAGTGGAAACAGCGGGCGCGCATGCTACAGCGCGCCCGCTGTTTTTCATTTCCGATCTCCATCTGAGCGACGCCATTCCGAAGACGGTGGCGGCGTTCGAGCATTTCATCGAAGTGACGGCGAACGACGCAGACTCGGTTTTCATCCTCGGCGATCTGTTCGAATTCTGGGTTGGCGACGACGTGCTCGCGGCCTGCGTGCAAGGTCCGCGCGCGGCGTTCGCGCGGCGCATGACGGCGCTGATGCATACGTTGTCCGAGCGTGGCATCGGCTTGTACGTGATGCACGGAAATCGCGACTTCCTGCTCGGCAAGCGTTTCATGCGCGCGGCCGGCGCAATGTCGTTGCCCGATCCTTTCGTCATCACCGCATTCGGCACGCGGATCGTGGTCGCGCACGGCGACGCGCTTTGCACCGATGACCCCGCGTACCAGCGCTTTCGCCGTTTTGCGCGTAATCAGGTTGCGCAGCAGGTGTTCCTGAGCTTGCCGCTGAAGCTGCGGTTATCGATTGCGGAACGCATGCGGTCAACGAGCGAAGATGGACGGATGCGCCCCGTGCAGGCCAAATACGACGTGACGCGAAGCGCCGTGGCGCAGTTGTTCGCCAGCACCGGCACGCATACGATGATTCACGGCCACACGCACTTGCCCGCGCGGCATCGTGAAAACGATGGCGTCCGATGGGTCATGCCCGATTGGGAACTCGATCATGGCGAGCCACGCGGCGGTTATCTGCGCGTGGACGCCGAGGGAATCCGCGCGCTGCCGCTGTAACGGGTTTTAGTCAGCTTCTAACGACGCGCCGCTTCGCCTTTCATCACATCCGAAAGCCGCTTCAAGTCGATGAACGCCGCGTTATCCACGCCGCTGATGGCATCGATGCGTGTACCCAGCTTGTCCAGCGCCGCGACGATCTCATCCACCCGGTGCGTTTGCGTCGACGCATGATCGATCAGGCCGTGAATGGCGAGCGAGACGGGGTCATCGGCGTTCGGCGTGATTCCGTACGCGCAAAAGGCGGAACGCTCGGGCGTGCAGTCTTTCTCAACGGGCTTCGCGGTCGCCGGCATGACAACGCGCGCCGGATTGCCCACCGCCGTTCCGCCCGCCGGAACGGGCTTCACCACGACCGCGTTCGAACCGATCTTCGCGTCAGCGCCGACCGTAAATCCGCCGAGCACTTTCGCGCCCGCGCCGACGATCACGCCCCGTTCGAGCGTCGGATGCCGTTTCGCGCCGCGCTCGAGCGACGTGCCACCGAGCGTGACGCCCTGGTAGATCGTGCAGTCATCGCCGATAACCGCTGTTTCCCCGATAACCACGCCCATCCCGTGATCGATAAACACGCGTCGACCGAGCGTCGCGCCCGGATGGATTTCGATGCCTGTCAAGAAACGCGCGAACTGCGAGACGAAGCGCCCGAACCAGCGCCCGCCTGACACCCACGACGCATGCGCGATCCGGTGCAGTACGACAGCGTGAAAGCCCGGGTAACACGTCACGACTTCCCACGCGCTGCGGGCGGCGGGATCGCGCTCGCGGATGGCGGCAATGTCTTCACGAAGTCGGCTGAACATGGCGTGGCTCGGTCGGTGATCTGCGGGGTTTATTGCGAAAACGCACGGCCGTAAGGCTCAGCACGAATCCGGGAATCGATAGCTTGTTTTGCGCAGATTGTAGGACGAGCCGTTCGGAAACGCTCCGATGCCCCCGCTGGCAGCACGGTCTGAACTCGCTCAGCGCTTGACCCGCAGAAGAATGTGTTTGGCGATTCCGCGCAGGATATTCACTTCTTCGTGCTCCAGCCCCGAGCGCGAAAAGAGGCGCCTCAAACGCGACATCAGCTTCTTTGGGTTGGCCGGATCGAGGAAATCGAGCGCGACCAGCGCCTGTTCGAGATGCGCGTACATGCCTTCGATCTCGTCGCTTGGCGCGCTGGCTGCGGCGCTCGGGACCGAAGCGGCAAACGCTTCAGTACGCTCGAGCAGCGCAAGCCGCAACTCATAAGCCAGGACCTGGACCGCCTGCGCGAGATTGAGCGAGCTGTACGCCGGATTGGCCGGAATATGTGCAAGCGCGCTGCATCGCTCGACATCCGCGTTCGACAACCCCACGCGCTCGTTGCCGAACACCAGCGCAATCGCGCCGCCGCCCTCGCCCTGCTCGCAGGCTTTTCCAACGGCTGCGCGCGGCGCCATTTGCGGCGGTCCGTATTCCCGCGTGCGGGCCGTGAGCGCGATGGACCAATGGACGCCGCTGAGCGCATCGGCGAGTGTTTCGACGACTTGCGCTGATGCCAGCACGTCATCGGCGCCCGAGGCCATCGCGATGGCTTCGGGTTCGCGGGTGACGAACGGGATTTTCGGCGCGACCACGATCAGCCGGGAAAATCCCATGGTCTTGAGCGCGCGCGCCGCTGCGCCGACATTGCCTGGATGGCTCGGCTCGACGAGCACGAACCGGGTCGATGAGAAGGCGTCGCCGGGTTGATCCGGGGAAGAGTTCGTGGTCACGATAGAACGCTTGCGAAAAAGGTAGGAAAACCGTCATGGTATCGCCAGACGAGGTTTCCAACGTGTGCATCGCGGCGCAACGGGCATAACCCGCGCCCTGCCCGACTCGGGTAAAATACGCAGTTCGCGCGCGCCTTACGCTGTTTTCAGCCAGTTTCAGGTTGAAAAAAGGCACGTGCATCGCTCTTCTTCAATTTGTTGCCGTCGACACAAACGTCGATTCTGCCCGCCGGTTGGGCACTTTCCGCTCGGGGTTCCGGCTTCACGCGCATGGCGTGGAGCGCAGCCGCCGGGCAAAGGACTCTATTCATGCATCCGATGCTCAATATTGCTGTCAAGGCCGCTCGCCGCGCCGGACAGATCATCAACCGCGCGTCGCTCGATCTGGACCGGATCCAGGTCAGCAAGAAGCAGCACAACGACTTCGTGACGGAAGTCGACAAGGCGTCGGAAGCCGCGATCATCGAAACGCTGACGACTGCTTATCCGAAGCATTCCATCCTCGCCGAGGAATCCGGCGAACTGGACAAGGAATCCGAATTCCAGTGGATCATCGATCCGCTCGACGGCACGACCAACTTCATCCACGGTTTTCAGTATTACTGCGTTTCCATTGCGCTTGCCTACAAGGGCATCATCACGCAGGCCGTCGTCTACGATCCCACTCGCAATGACCTTTTCACCGCCTCGCGCGGTTCGGGCGCTTACCTGAACGAGCGGCGCATCCGCGTGGGCAAGCTGGATCGTCTCGGCGACGCCCTCGTTGGCACCGGCTTCCCGTTTCGCGAAGGTGACGGTCTGGAAGCCTACAGCAAGCTTTTCACGCAAATGACCGAAGCGTGCGCCGGATTGCGTCGTCCGGGCGCGGCCGCGCTCGATCTGGCCAACGTGGCCGCAGGCCGTCTCGATGCGTTTTTTGAACAAGGTATCAAGGCGTGGGACGTGGCGGCGGGCAGCCTGCTGATCACGGAAGCCGGCGGACTGGTCGGCAACTACACCGGCGAATCCGACTTCCTGCACAAGAGCGAGATTGTCGCGGCGAACCCTAAGGTGTACGCGCAAATGATCAAGATCCTCGATCCCTTCACGACCACGCGCACGAGCGCGTAACGGTTGAGCGAAAGGCGGCTGCGGCCGCCTTTTTTGTTGGAGCACGCAGATTGCACTTGATGTCCGGAACGGGTCTCATGTTGGTCCGCGGCGTTCATGCACGCAGCGCCCGCCTCCGCTACAGTGTCCCGTCCGGCCGCTCGCGGCGCTTCCTCATCCGAGTCTCCTCACCCTTCGCTGCCGCCCTGCCGTCACATGAAAAAAGGCTTTTATACGATCATCGCCGCGCAGTTCGTGTCGTCGCTTGCCGACAACGCGCTGCTCATTGCCGCCATCGCGATGCTTTCGGTGATGCATTCGGCGTCCTGGGTGACGCCGCTGCTGCAGATCTTCTTCACCATTTCCTATGTGCTGCTCGCGCCATTTGTCGGTGCATTCGCCGATGCCATGCAAAAGCGTCACGTCATGTTCATCTCCAACGCGCTCAAGGCCGGCGGCTGCGCGCTGATGATCCTGGGCGTGCATCCGATGATCGCGTACGGCGTCGTAGGTCTGGGCGCCGCTGCGTATTCGCCCGCCAAATACGGCATTCTCACCGAACTGTTGCCGCCCGAAAAACTCATCCCGGCGAACGCATGGCTTGAATCGGCGACTGTCGGTTCGACCATTCTCGGTACCGTGATTGGCGGCGCACTGGTCAGCCAGTACGTGGAACATTTCGTAAGCGCGGCGCACCTCGTCCTGATCCGCTCGGCGGCCGACGCCGCCATGTTCGCGGTCATGGTCGTGTATGCGGCCGCCGCCGTCATCAACATCGGTATTCCCGATACTGGCGCGCGCTACAAGAACCGCCTGAAGGAACCATCGAAACTCGTTGGCGATTTCACGCATGCGTTCAAGGTTCTGTGGAGCGACAAGCTCGCCCAGATCGCGTTGTGGGTGACCACGCTGCTGTGGGGCGCCGCCGTCACGCTGCAGTTGCTCGTCCTCAAATGGGCCGATGCCAACCTCGGCCTGTCGCTCTCCAAAGCGGCCGTTCTGCAAGGCGTGACGGGACTGGGCATTGCGATCGGCGCATCGGCCGCTGCCGCCTGGGTGCCGTTGCGCAGTTCGCTCAAGGTGTTGCCGATCGGAGTCGTGACCGGCGCCGTGGCCATCTGCATGGCGTTCTATAACAAGGACCTGTTTCCGGCCGGATCGGGCGTGCATATCGGGCCCTTGTTTGCCCCGCTTTATATCCTCGGCGCATATCCACTGATGATCCTGCTTGGCGCGCTGTCGGGGTTTTTCATCGTGCCGATGAACGCAATCTTGCAGCATCGCGGTGCGACCTTGCTGACGGCAGGCGCGTCGATCGCGGTGCAAAACTTCAACCAGAACCTGGCGGTGTTATCGATGCTCGGCGCCTACGCACTCTTGCTCACGACCAAACTGCCGGTGGAATGGATCATCGTGGTGTTCGGGGTGTTTATTTGCCTGATGATGGGCCTCGCGATGCGGCGGCACGCGCGCAACGAGCGCACGGTCGACCTTGGCGCGCTGGTGGAAGAATGATAAAACGCCTGGTGCAGGAACGGTATTTGCTGGACACTTTGCTCGATTGAGAGCCGCGCGACTGAAAAGCGCGGATCGAAATAAACCAGGGACACGTCAAAGGAGCTGCAAATGGGTTTGTTTTCACGTTCTACACTCGATAGCAACATCAATGACGCCGCCAAGGTCGGCCGACGTGCTGTGCGTGGCGCAAGCGACGTGGTCGATTCGGCCAGCACGCAACTGCGCGGATTGTTGGACGAGCTCGACAGTTCGATCCGCGACGCGAAAGACGTCAATGTGGACCAGTTGCGCAAGGACTTGCAGTCCAAGCTGAAGACAGCGCGTTCGCAATTCGATGGGTCGTCCTCGGCGATCGCGGATCGTTTCAACGACGCCGCCGGTTACGCTGATGAATTCGTCCACGACAAGCCGTGGCACACGCTGGGCGCCGTCGCGGGCCTTGCGCTGCTGGTCGGTTTTCTGGCAGGACGTTCGTAAAATCGCAAGCATGATCAAAGCAAAAGCGCCGGCTTGCCGGCGTTTTTGCTTTTACGGCGTGAAGATCGCTCGAAAACGTCAAGATCTCGACCTCTCGTTAGCCATCCGGCCAGGGGGTCGCCAAGGCCCTGACGCGGTACACTCGTGCCCTTAGACATCTTAGACATTCGCGAAATCCAAGCAATCACGATGGGCACTCACACCTCCGTTTCTCCCGCCGCACCTGACGCGCAGCGCATCGATTCCGCTGTGCCGGTCGACCTGTCGCATCACACGCCGATGATGCAGCAGTACTTGCGAATCAAGGCGGAGCATCCGGGGACCCTCGTGTTCTACCGCATGGGCGATTTCTACGAGCTTTTCTTCGACGACGCTGTCAAAGCCTCGCGCCTGCTCGACCTGACTCTCACGCAACGCGGTGCATCGGGCGGCAACCCCATCAGGATGGCGGGCATTCCGCATCATTCGTGCGAGCAATATCTTGCCAAGCTGGTGAAGCTCGGCGAGTCGGTCGCCATCTGCGAGCAGATCGGTGACCCGGCGACATCGAAGGGACCGGTCGAGCGCAAGGTCGTACGCGTCGTCACGCCCGGCACGCTCACTGACGCGGCTCTCCTCTCCGATAAAAACGACGTCTTCCTGCTGGCGTTATGCCCTGCACACAACCGTCGCGGTGTTGTGACGAGCGTGGGGCTTGCGTGGCTCAATCTTGCAAGCGGCGCGTTGCGTCTTGCTGAAGTGGCGCCGGATCAACTGGGCGCGGCACTTGAACGCATCCGGCCGGCGGAAACGCTGGTGGCCGACTCGTTCTCGGAATCGAACGCACCGTTCCAGGTTCCGAACGTCGGCGCAACCACGCGCGTACCCGCATGGCACTTCGATGTCGGCTCCGGCACGCAGCGCTTGTGCGAGCAACTCGATGTCGCGGGCCTCGACGGTTTCGGCGCCCACTCGCTGACCTGCGCATGTGGAGCGGCCGGTGCGCTGTTGCTCTATGCCGCCGCAACCCAAGGTCAGCAATTGCGGCACGTCCGAAGCCTCAAGGTGGAGTACGAGTCGGAGTACATCGGACTGGACCCGGCCACGCGACGCAATCTGGAATTGACCGAAACACTCCGCGGTACGGAATCTCCGACACTCTGCTCGTTGCTCGATACCTGCTGCACAACCATGGGCAGCCGTTTGCTGCGCCACTGGCTGCACCATCCGCCGCGCGATTCGGCCATCGCCCAGGGAAGGCAGCGCGCGATCGGCGCATTGCTCGAAGCACCGCCGGACGCAAGCCTCGATGGCCTGCGCGCAGCACTTCGCCAGATTTCGGATATTGAACGAATCACGGGCCGGCTTGCACTGTTGTCGGCACGACCACGCGATCTTTCGAGCTTGCGCGATACCTTCGCCGCCCTGCCGCAACTGCGCGAACGGCTCGCTTCGGTCAAGGTGCACGCGGCATGGCTTGAACGTATCGATGCCTCGCTCGAACCGCCGCCGGAATGCCTCGAACTGCTGACCCGCGCGATTGCCAAGGAGCCTGCCGTGCTGATTCGCGACGGCGGTGTGATGGCGCGCGGTTATGACGCGGATCTCGACGAGTTGCGTGACATCTCGGAGAACTGCGACCAGTTCCTGATCGACCTGGAAACGCGCGAGCGCGCCCGCACGGGGATCGCGAATCTGCGAGTCGAGTACAACAAGGTGCATGGCTTTTACATTGAAGTCACGCGAGGTCAGACGGACAAGGTTCCGGACGACTACCGGCGCCGTCAGACGCTCAAGAATGCCGAGCGTTACATCACGCCGGAGCTGAAGACTTTCGAAGACAAGGCGCTGTCCGCGCAGGACCGCGCGCTCTCCCGCGAGCGCATGCTCTATGACGCGCTGCTGCAGACGCTGCTCCCGCATATCGGCGACTGTCAGCGCGTGGCGGCGGCGTTAGCAGAACTGGATCTGCTGAGCGCATTCGCCGAACGCGCACTCGCGCTCGACTGGGTGGCGCCGTCGTTTGCGGGCGACTCGGGCATCGATATCGAACAAGGGCGGCACCCCGTAGTCGAAGCGCAAGTCGAACAGTTCATCGCCAACGATTGTTGCCTGAACACCGAACGCAAACTGTTGCTGATCACCGGTCCGAACATGGGTGGTAAATCGACGTTCATGCGCCAGACGGCGTTGATCGCGCTGCTTGCGTACGTGGGCAGTTATGTACCGGCCAAGCGCGCGAGCTTTGGTCCGATCGACCGGATTTTTACCCGCATTGGCGCGGCCGACGACCTCGCGGGTGGCCGCTCGACCTTCATGGTCGAGATGACCGAAGCCGCGGCCATCCTCAACGACGCCACCCCGTCGAGTCTCGTACTGATGGACGAGATCGGCCGCGGCACATCGACTTTCGACGGCCTCGCGCTCGCCTGGGCGATTGCACGGCACCTGCTCTCGCACAACGGCTGCCATACGCTGTTCGCCACGCATTATTTCGAGTTGACCCAGTTGCCGGCCGAGTTCGCGCACGCCGCGAACGTGCACTTGTCGGCGGTCGAGCATGACCATGGCATCGTTTTTTTGCACTCGGTCAACGAAGGTCCTGCGAACCAGAGTTACGGATTGCAAGTGGCGCAACTCGCAGGCGTTCCGCCTGCCGTGATCAAGGCCGCCAGAAAACACCTGGCGCATCTGGAGCAGCAGTCGATCGGCCAGGCGTCGCCGCAATTCGACCTGTTCGCGCCCCCGCCGGCAGATCTCACGGATATTAACGAACCCGAAGCGCGCGATGAACCGGCCGCGCCTCACCCGGCGCTTGACCGCCTTCGTGCGATCGATCCCAACGAGGTGCGTCCCCGCGACGCGCTCGATCTGCTGTACGAACTACATGAGCTGGCGTCGCACGCTCCGGATGCATCTCGCTAATTGCGCGTCACGCGCTCACTGGCTGCGTGCGCGCGTGACGCACGCGTTTGCCCTCGCCTGCGTCGTCATGGCCGCGCAAACGGCGCGCGCCGAGGCGCCGCCGATGAGTTTCGCGATTGCATCGAACGTGGTGAACAGATCAAGTGACGAGACCACGCTGCAACAGATGCTCGATGCCATCGGACGCGATCGCAATACGTCGTTCATCGTCTACGACGGCAATCTGAAAAGCGAAGCCGAACCTTGTCGCGACGCCCTGTACAACACGCGCCAGCAGATCTTCGATAGCTCGCGCAAACCCGTGGTCCTGTTGCCTGGCGGCAATGACTGGGCGTCGTGCAGTTCGTCGCAAGCGGGTGGCTATGATCCGGTCGAGCGGTTGGACTTCATTCGCCAGTCGTTCTTCGCGGATTCGAACTCTCTCGGTCAGACGCCCATGAGCGTGATTCGCGAAAGCGACGTTGCGCGCTTTCGTCCGTTCCGCGAAAACGTGCGATGGCAGACCAACGGCATTGCGTTCATCGGATTGAATGCGCCCGCGCCGAACAATCATTATTTGACCGCCGGCGGACGCAACGGCGAGTTCGAGGACCGCTCCGTCGCCAACGCTTTCTGGCTGGAACACGCGGTCGAAACCGCGCGCCGCACCGACATGCGTGCGGTCGTGGTGATCCTGCAAGGTGATCCGGACTTTACGCGCTATGAACGGCGTGATCGGTTTGCGTGGTTGCGGTTTTCGCGCGGCGATACATCACGCGACGGGTTTCTCGAGCTCAAGCGCAGCCTTGTGAAAGCCGCAGAATCGTTTCGGGGTCCGATGATTGTGATTCACGGCTCCGACACACCTATTGTCAAAGGTTTTCGTATCGATCAACCCTTGCGCAATGACAAGGGGACCGTGGTGGCGAATCTGACGCGCATCGAGGTCGGATTGAAGAATCCGCGAACGCAATGGCTCGAAGTCGAATCCGACCTGAGCTGGCGACCGCCGTTTCGTGTCCGCGTGCGGGACGTGACCGTGCGGCCGAACGCGCAAGCTCAAGGGTCGCCTCCGGCATCGGCGCCGGCTGCATCGTCTGTGCCGAGCGTTGAAAACGGCGCGCCGGGACCGTCATCTTTTTTCCAGGAGATGCAACCGGTGCAGCAACATCCGGCGCCTGCGCCCGCGAGCGACGGCGCAGCGTCCAATGCCACGCCTCAGATGCCACCGTTGCTGAATCCGAATCCGCCGCCGACTGTGCCGCCGATCCTGAACGCGCCTTCGAACCCAATAACACCTGCAAGCGGTGCATCGAATAAAGCAGATGGTCAATGAAATAAAACAAAGGCGCAGCAACCTGCCTGCGCCTTGTGTTCACTTCCGATCCCGATCAACCGATAAAACCGAACCGCCTCAATGCAAGGTCGGACCCGCGTCCTTGCCCGGCTCTTCATCGTCCTCGTCGAGCACTTCGAGACCATCGAGCCCATGCGCGTGCTGGTGCTCTTTCTCGTCTTCGGTGGCTTCACGCACTTCCTGCACGTTCAACGCGAAACGCAGCGCCATGCCGGCGAGCGGATGATTGCCGTCGAGCACGACCTTGTCTTCTGCTACATCGGTCACTGTGTAGATGAGCGAATCGAGTTCGTCCTCGCCGTCTTCCGGCGTGCCCTCGAATTGCATGCCGATTTCGAGCGGCTCCGGAAAGCGGCCACGCGCCTCCACCTTCACGAGATCGGGATCGTACTCGCCGAACGCGTCTTGCGGCTCGAGCTGCAATTGCGTCTGATAGCCGGCTTCCTGACCGTCGAGTGCTTCCTCGATCTTGGGGAACGTGCCATCATAGCCGCCGTGCAGATAGACCATCGGCTCGTCGCTTTCCTCGATCAGGTTGCCATGAGCGTCAGACAGCTTATAGGCGACTGATACGACGGTGTCTTTTGCGATTTTCATTGGATTCTCCAAGATACAAGCCTCAATTATACGATGCCAGCGCGGTCCCCAAACGTTCCCTCAAGTCCTTTCGCGGTGCCGCTTCCCGACGAACCTTCAACCCTCCTTGGCGGCCTCTCGCCCGCGCAGTTCATGCGCCGGTACTGGCAGAAAAAGCCGCTGCTGATCCGTCAGGCGATTCCCGGCATCCAGGCGCCCCTCGCGCGCGACGAACTGTTCGACCTCGCCGACAACGACGACGCCGAATCACGCCTGATCACCCATTTTCGCCAATCCTGGGCAATGGAACACGGCCCGTTTGCGCCAGATGAACTGCCGTCCGTAAAAAAGCGTGACTGGACATTACTCGTGCAAGGCGTGAACCTGCACGACGACCGCGCCCGGTCGCTCCTCGACCGCTTCCGTTTCATACCTGATGCGCGGCTGGACGACCTCATGATCTCGTACGCGACGGACGGCGGCGGTGTCGGCGCGCATTTCGATTCCTACGATGTCTTCCTGCTGCAGGTCCATGGCAAACGCCGCTGGCGTTTCGGTGCGCAGCGCGATCTCTCGCTAAAAGAGGGGTTGCCGTTGAAAGTTTTACAGCACTTCGAAGCCGATGAGGAATGGGTGCTCGAGCCGGGCGACATGCTTTATCTGCCGCCTCATATCGCCCATGACGGCGTGGCCGAAGGCGAATGCATGACATGCTCTATCGGCTTTCGCGCACCGTCCGCCGCCGAACTGTCGGGACAATTCCTGTATCACCTGGCTGAGCGCATGGAAGAGATGTCGGGTGGCCGCGGCAAGGGCGAACAGCGTTACCGCGACCCGACTCAGCCGGCCGTCACGAATCCCGCGCAATTGCCGCCCCTTCTGGTCGAGCGGGTAGGCGCGATCCTTGCGAACATCGAATGGACTGAAAAGGAGGTTGCTGGTTTTCTCGGTACTTATTTGAGCGAGCCCAAGGCGAATGTCGTATTTGATCCGCCACAACGACCTTTGAATGAAAAGCGATTTATTGAGCGCGCGAAGCAGTCCGGTTTGAAGCTCGATAGAAAAACCGTGCTGCTTTACGACAAGCACGCTTATTTTCTCAACGGCGAACGCGAGTTAATGTCGCCGAAAGCCAGAAAATGGCTGCCCGAGCTTGCTGACAAGCGATATCTGGAGGGGAAACGGTTTGTAACACTCTCTGGAGAATCGTCAATGACAGTCTTACTGCACGAGTGGTATTGTGCGGGCTGGATTCAAGTCGACGCGAACGCCTAGCGTTGTTTGGTCTTGTTGTTCGCCGGGTTGTTATCGCAGGCTGATGAAATGTATGAGAAAGACAACGTATTGTCCCTGCATTTATCGACGGTCAGTACGAAAGTGCATATAATTTCCGCCCAAGCCGTAGGAAGTCTCACAACCATACATAATGTGAGTCCACAACGGCCCGGGTCGGTGTTGGAGCACACATTACCGGTACTTTGCGCTGTTGCTTACCTTTAACCATAAAAGGACGTGATCATGAAGAAATCTCTCCTCGTAGCATCCCTGTTGGCTGCTGTTGCTCTTGCTGCATGCAACAAGTCTAGCGATACGGCTGCTCCGGGCGCTGCTAGCGATACGTCGGCTGCTTCGGCACCGGCAGCTGCTGCTTCGGACGCTGCGGCTTCCGCAACGGACGCAGCATCGAGCGCTACGGCTGCTGCAAGCGACGCAGCTTCGGCTGCTGCAACGGCATCGGACGCTGCTGCTCCGGCTGCTGCTGCTTCGGGCGCGAGCCAGTAAGTATTGAGTCAGAGGCCAAGTTTCCCGCTCTTGAGCATGATTGATCCAGCAGGAAACGAAGCCTCCGCAGTAAGCCCACAAGGTTGATTTTGTAGGCTTACGAAAAAACCGGCCCTCGGGCCGGTTTTTTTACGTCTGGTGCTTCTTGATTTAAAAGTTCGATATGCCTGTCACGGAGGACGCTTCAAAGGGATAGCCAGTCGAAGCCATCCGCCTGCGTCGCGACCATCACGTCGGCGGCCGTCGCGCCCAAGACCGAAGCAAGGGCCGCCTGCGCCAGCTCAGGCAAGTTGTTCTGCTGGCTCAAATGGGCGGCCACCAGATGACGCAGCTTCGATCGATCCAGCGATGCAAGGATGGCCGCCGCCGCGTCGTTGTTCAGATGCCCATGCATGCCGCTGATGCGGGCCTTCAACGACGCAGGATAGCGGCTCGTCGCGAGCATCTCCATGTCGTGATTGGATTCGAGCACCAGCGCATCGCAACCGCTCAACGTGCTGGTGATATGCGGCGTAGCAACGCCCACATCCGTCAGGACGCCCAAGCGGCTTGCGCCGTCGGAAAACACGTACTGGAGGGGTTCGCGTGCGTCGTGGGGAACTGTGTAGGGCAGCACATGCAGGTTGCCCACAGCGACGCTCTCGTCGCCCCAGAGCACATGCAGGTCGACCGGTGCGTCATCGGCGCCTACCGCGCGCGCCGTGCCCCAGCTCATGTGTACCGGTATGGACCATTTGCGCGCCAGCGTCAGCGCGCCGCCAATGTGATCCGTATGCTCGTGCGTGATGAAAATGGCATCGAGCTGATCAGGGCGAACGTCGAGCCTCGCAAGGCGCCGCTCGACTTCCTTGGCTGAAAAACCACAGTCCAGCAGCACGCGCGTGGTGATCGTGCCGCTGGCCGACTCGACCAGCAACGCGTTGCCTTCACTGCCGCTGCCGAGACTGGCAAAGCGCATTGGCCGGGACCTAGTTCAACTGCGCATGCAACAACGCAACGATACGTTGAGCGTCAGTCGATGTATCGACCTGACCGTTCGCATCGACCACGGCGACCTGCGTCAGGGCATCGGCCTTCGGACGCACATTGACCATGAATTCGCGTGAGGGCTTCGGCGCGCTGCCGGTGAACAGCTTGCCGAGCAGCCCTTCCTTCTTCAGCTCCGCCATGGAGTCGGAGAAACGCACGTAATACACGCCCTTCGCGCGGTCCCGGTTGTCCACGGTGAAGTTGGTACGGTCAAGCGCCAAACCGACTCGCAACCAGGCGCGATCGAACGGCTCGGAAATGTCGAGCGTAGACGTGCCGCCCGATTGATCCAGTGCGACAGCCGGCTCGGCCGGACGTGCTTCGGTCAGCAATTGTTTGGCTTGTGCATCCGTGAGACCGAACTTCTCCATCAGCTTCGCAAGGAACGCCGCTTCGAGCGCCGGGTTGCGCGGACGCTCTTCCCATTTCGACGAGGTCTTGTCCTGGCCGGTCAGCACTTCTTCCATCGCGGCGTGGCTGATCGAGATGTCCGTGGAGTTGTTCGAGCCACGTTCCACCAGCGTGCGGAACTGGTCGCGCGTACCCGATGAATACGCAAAGTCGATCAGCTTGCCTACGCTCTTCCTGAACCAGTCGTCCGGAATGTTCGCGCGATTCTCAGCCCAGTCAGTGGACATGATGCCGGTGGCCGGCGCATCGGTCTTGAGCGTGAAACCGTTCTCTTCCCAGAACTCCTGCAACTGTGGCCAGAGTTGATCGGGCGAGCGGCCGTCGACCACTAGCCAGCGGCGGTCGCCGTCGCGTTCCACGTGCATGCCGAACGGGTCTTGCGGCGTCGGCAAACCGACTGTCGCATTGCCTGCCGGCGTCAGCGAACGCGGTGCCGCGCCGCCGAGCGAATTCAGCTTGGGCGGTGCAGCGTACCGCTGGCTGATGTCGCCGGTGGTCAGATCCGACGGCACTGCCAGCGACGGCGCCGTTTCAGCACCCTTGTAATTCACACGGTCAGGCGCGAGCCAATCGTTCAAGGTGTCACAACCGCCAAGCGAGATCAGCGTGCCGATTGCAAGCGACAGCGCGCCAATGGTGCGAGCGTTGTTGATTAAGGCAGAACGTTTCATGAGGTCCTTCGTGATGCTGAATGCGCGTTGCCTGGAAGCTAAGCCGGGAACGGGTCGATGAACGACGGGTTGATGACACTCGCTGGCTGGCCGAACGGTTGTGCGGCCGGGATGCACTGCATGCAGGCGAACGCGCGTGTTGTTCAAGCGCATCCGCCCGCGGTAAGTCAGGCCAAAAGCCCGGTCTCGCGCAACGCGGCGCGCACGACGTCGTGATAACGCGCGTCGAGCGGCGTCAGCGGCAGGCGAATCCCGCTCCCCATGCGCCCAAGCGCGGTCAGCGCCCATTTCGCGGGAATCGGATTCGACTCGCAGAACATGTTTTTGTGCAGCGACAGCAGGCTCAAATGAATCTTGCGTGCCGTGATGGCGTCGCCGGCCAGCGCCGCACGGCAGAGTTCGCTCATTGCACGCGGTGCCACGTTCGCGGTCACCGAAATATTGCCGTGGCCGCCGAGCAGCATCAACGCGATCGCGGTCGGATCGTCACCGCTGTAGATTGCGAAATGCGCGGGTGCCTCGTTGATCAGATTCGCTGCACGATCGATGTTGCCCGTCGCTTCCTTCACGCCGATGATTCCTGGCACGTTTGCCAGGCGGATCACGGTGTCGTGATTCATGTCGGCAACAGTACGGCCCGGCACGTTGTACAGGATCACCGGCAGATCAACCGATTCCGCGATCTTGCGAAAGTGCTGGTACATGCCCTCTTGGGTGGGCTTGTTGTAATACGGAACCACTTGCAGCGTAGCGTCCGCGCCAACTTCCTTCGCGGCGCGCGCCAGTTCGACGGCCTCCGAGGTGGAGTTGCCACCCGCGCCCGCGATGATCGGAAAGCGCTTGGCCGTATGTTCGACGGCGGTTTTCACCATCAACACGTGCTCTTCCACGGAGAGCGTGGCGGACTCACCACTGGTGCCGACGACCACGAGCCCGTTCGAGCCCTCTTCAACATGCCAGTCGATCAGTTTTCGAAACGCCGGCAGATCGAGACTACCGTCCTCGTGCATCGGGGTGACGATGGCAGGAATGCTGCCGCGGATCTGGATGCCGCCGTGTGTTCCGTTTGTCATGAAACGCTAGGGAAATTGGTCGGAAACCGCGATTGTAGCGGATTAGGACTGTAGAACGTAACGATCCGGGGGTGCGGCATTGTTACGGTCCGTAAGGCCCGTGGACAGAGGCGCCGGCCCGGCTACGGCGCAGATGCGCTGCACGCAGGATGCACGCGGCGCGCTGATAAATCCATCCTGATAAGCGATGACCCGCAAGCGCGGGCGCACGGCGTCGAGAAGTTCGCCGGGATTGAGCAGGAAATCCGGATTCGATGGCTTGCCGAATTGCGCATTGCCTGCGGCAAAGGTTTCGTAGAGCAGCACGCCGCCGGGCGCGAGGGCATCGAGAAGAAAGGGAAATAACGGCCGGTGAAGATAGTTCGTCACGACCACGGCGGCGAACTTTTCGTCTTCGCGCAAGGGCCACGCCGCATTTTCAAGATCGGCGCAACGCGTGCTTACGTGCTGCACGGCAGCGAGACTGGCGAGCGCGGTTTCATCGCGATCCAGTGCCAGAACGTCGTGTCCACGCGATGCAAAAAACCGCGAATGACGGCCGTTGCCGGCCGCCACGTCAAGCACCGCACCGCCCTTTTCCACCAGATGCGACCATTGCTCGATCCATGCACTGGCGGTGGTTGGGGGCGAATACAGCGCGGGCGTCGGCATCACGGCTTGCTTCAGTTGTAAGACAGGCCCATGGCGTCGCGAACGTCGCGCATGGTCTCGACTGCAAACTTGCGCGCCTTGTCGCAGCCATCGGCCACGATGGCACGCAACAACGAAGGGTCATCCATGTATTTCTGTGCGCGCTCGAGCATGGGTTGCTGCTCGCGCAGGATCCCTTCGATCACCGGCTGCTTGCACTCGAGGCAGCCAATGCCCGCAGTGCGGCACCCCTTTTGCACCCACTCGTGCGTCGCTTCGTCGGTGTAGACCTGATGAAGCTGCCATACCGGGCATTTGTCCGGATCGCCCGGATCGGTGCGGCGAACACGCGCCGGATCGGTCGGCATGGTGCGCACTTTCTTCGTGATGCTCTCGGCGTCTTCACGCAAGCCGATAGTGTTGCCATACGACTTCGACATCTTGGCGCCGTCGAGGCCCGGCATGCGCGACGCTTCGGTCAACAGCACTTGCGGCTCGACCAGGATGATCTTGCGCGCGCCTTCCAGGTAGCCGAAAAGCCGTTCGCGATCGTTCATGGACAAGCTCTGCGATTCCTGCAGCATCGCGCGTGCTTGTTCGAGCGCTTCGTCGTCACCCTCTTGCTGATACGCGACGCGCAACTCGTGATAAAGCTTTGCACGCTTGCCGCCGAGCTTCTTGGCGGCATCGAGCGCCTTCTCTTCGAAATCCGCTTCACGTCCATAAAGATAGTTGAAGCGCCGGGCAATTTCACGCGTCATTTCGACGTGCGGCACCTGGTCTTCGCCCACCGGAACGAGCGACGCGCGATACAGCAGGATGTCTGCCGCCATCAGCACCGGATAACCGAGAAAACCGTATGTGGTGAGATCCTTTTCCTTCAGCTTCTCGATCTGCTCCTTGTAGGTCGGCACGCGTTCGAGCCAGCCAAGCGGCGTCCCCATGCCGAGCAGCAGCGCCAGTTCGGCGTGCTCAGGCACGCGGCTCTGAATGAACAGCGTGGCCTGCGCCGGGTCGATGCCAGAAGCGAGCCAGTCGATCAGCACTTCCCACACGTTCTTCTCGATCACCTCGGGCGTTTCGTAGTGCGTCGTCAGTGCGTGCCAGTCGACGACCGCAAAAAAGCACGGGTATTCGGACTGCAGCCGCACCCAGTTCTTGAGCACGCCGTGATAGTGGCCTAGGTGCAGCGAGCCGGTAGGCCGCATGCCGGAGAAGATACGGTCAGGGAACATGGTTTTATTGGAAGAGCGAAGCAAGGGGATTCAGGACGGCCGACACCGCGACGTACCCGGCGCTCACCAGCGGTCCGAGCCAGAAACGCGTCAGGGTGCCGGTCATGACCAGCGCCATCACGATAAAAAACCCGTAGGGCTCGAGCCGCGACAGCATGATCGACGCACGCACCGGCAGCAAGGCCATCAGCACACGGCCGCCGTCGAGCGGCGGCAGCGGGAACAGGTTGAGCACGCCGAGCACGAGGTTCACGCCCACGCCCGCCGCAGCCATGCGCGTGAGGAAGGGTTCGTTGACATTGAATGCTGCGAGCAGCACGGCAATCACGCCCCAGATCAGCGCTTGCGCGAAGTTGCTGGCCGGCCCGGCAGCCGCGACCCACAGACTGCCCCAGCGCGGGTTGCGCAAATTGCCGAATGCAACCGGAACCGGTTTTGCGTACCCGAACATGAACGCGCCGCTCGTGACGAAATACAGCACCAGTGGAATTGCCAGCGTGCCGATGGGGTCGATGTGGCGCATCGGATTAAGCGAGACGCGGCCGAGCACGTAAGCCGTGTTGTCGCCCAGGAGGCGGGCCGCGTAGCCGTGCGCGGCCTCGTGCAGCGTGATCGCGAAAATCACGGGGAGCGCGTAGACCGCGATCGTTTGTATCAGGGAGGAATCCATAGCTCGCTATTGTATCAAGCAGTTGTGGCGCCACTCATGGCGGTGTGTGCGAGCGTTCGCGGGCCGTCGCGCGTCGAGGCGTGCGCTTTGCCTCGCGCGCCGCCCTATTGTGTCATCGCGGAAATTCAGGTGATGGAAATGTTGCCCGCCCGTGTCATTGCGCGCTGTCAGCGGTGAGACCGAACAACTCCAGGCTTCCCAGCCCCGGGCGCACGAGGACCGGTACTTCGCCCGTCAGATCGATCACGGTTGACGGTTCCATTGGGCAGGCGCCGGCGTCGATCACGAGATCGATCTGTTTTTCGAGCTTTTCGCGGATCTCTTCGGCGTCGTTGAGCGGATGGGTATCATTGGGCATGATCAGCGTGGAGCCCAGCAGCGGTTGTCCGAGCGCTTCCAGCAGCGCAAGCGTGATGGCGTGATTCGGCACCCGCAGGCCGATCGTCTTGCGCGACGGATGCGAAAGGCGCCGCGGGACTTCCTTGGTTGCCTGCAAAACGAAAACGTAAGGACCCGGTGTCACGGATTTGATCAGACGATAGTTCCGGTTATCGACGATCGCAAAATTTGAAAGCTCAGACAAATCCCGCACCAACAGCGAAAGCAGTTGTTTCTCGTCGAGTCCGCGAATGCGGCGAATACGCTCGACGGCGTCCTTGTCATCGAGATGACACGCCAGCGCATAGCTCGAATCGGTCGGCAACGCCACGATGCCGCCATCGTTGATGATCTGCACCGCCTGATTGATCAGCCGCGGCTGCGGATTATCCGGGTGAATGCGAAAGAATTGAGACATGACCAGAGGACTAGAAAAGTTGCCCGGCGGGAGCATCCGTCGGTTTGCCCGAGGCTCTCCATGTGAACTCGGCAGAATACCCGCAAATTCATGCTATTGCGCGACAAACGGCGCAAGGGAGCGTGGAGTGGTGCAAGGATCGTGCGAAGCCTGGCGGACAAGCTCAGCGCAGGCATTCCCAGACGGGTTTGAGGTCGGCGGGAAGCGGCGGCAATTGGCCAAGGTCGATACGGCCCTCGCCCGCCGCATGAAAATCCGAACCGCGCGAAGCGTAGAACCCATAGCGGCGCGCAACCTCCGCATATTCCCGATACTGATCCGGCGTATGGCTGCCCGTCACCACTTCAATGGCGCGGCCGCCTAGCTGGATGAATTCATCGAAGAGCGCGGCGAATTCGACCTGCGAGAAATCATACCGCCCCGGGTGCGCGATCACCGCTTCGCCGCCGGCCGCCTTGATCCATTTCATGGCGTCGGCGAGTTTCGACCATCGATGGCCGACGAAACCCGGTTTTCCGTCACCGAGGTATTTCGAGAACACGTCCGAGGTGGACTCTGCGTAGCCTTTATCAACCAGAAAACGCGCGAAGTGTGTGCGCGAGATCATTGCCGGGTCGTTCACGTAGGTCAGCGCGCCTTCATAGGCGCCCGGGATGCCGATCGCGGCCAGCGCCTGCCCGATGGCCTCACCGCGTGCCCTGCGGCCGCTACGCGTCTCGGCAAGGCCGTCGATGAGCTCCTGGCAATCCGCATCCACATTGAGCCCCACGACATGAACCGTGCGTCCCGCCCATGTGACCGAGATCTCGACGCCGCCGACATAGTCCATTCCAAGCGCCCTGGCCGCTTCGCGCGCCTCGCGCTGGCCGCCGATCTGGTCGTGATCGGTCAGCGACCACAGCGTCACGCCGCCTGCGTGCGCACGCGCGGCAACCTCGGCTGGAGCGAGCTGGCCATCGGAAACGGTGGAATGGCAATGCAGGTCGGCGTTCATCGTTGGAACTCTGGGAGTCATCTATTCATTCTACTGCAACGCGTCAAAGCGGATCACGCGCAAAACGCTTCGATCAGCGCCGCTACGCGCTCCGGCTGATCGTGGTGCAGCATGTGGCCGGCGTTATCGATGAGTTCCTCGCGCCAATCCGGGAATGCGGTGAAACGCTGCTTGAATTCATCGATGGGAACGTCCGCCGCGATCGCAGCCAAAGTCGGCGACCCGACGGCTTCCACGTGCAAGACCTTCGCCTCGACCTTCGACCAGACGGCCATCACCTCTTCCAGCCGGTACAACACCGGTCCACGAAGCTTGTGGGCCGGATCGGCGAGTAAATGGAGGCGGCCTTCGCCGTCCGGCTTTGACCAGTGGGCGGCCAGGAAACGCGCCTTCGCGAGCGGCAAGCGCGGGTTCGTGCGGATCAGGCGCTGGGCGACATCGTCGAAAGTGGCGTAGGTTTTGAGCGTCGGCGGCGCCCGAAGGTCGTCCAGCCATTGCCTGAGGCGTGCCGGCGCGCGCCCGGGTTGCACCGCGGCCATCCCGAACCCTTCCAGATCGACCACGCGGCGCACTCGCTCCGGCCGAACGCCCGCGTAAAGGCAGACGACGTTCGCGCCCATGCTGTGGCCGACCAGGTTCACCGCCTCGCGTGGCGGTGTGTAGTGGTTGATCAGTGCATCGAGATCGGCGAGATAGTCCTGGAACCAGTAGTTCCCGCTCTTGCCCTCGGCCACCGGCCAGTCCGACAGGCCAAAACCGCGGGCATCGGGCGCGATGACCTGCCACTCGCCGGCGAGCGCATCGACGACGAACTGGAATGACGCCGCTACATCCATCCACCCGTGCAGCATGAAAAGCGTGGGCGCGTCGGGGCGGCCCCAGCGGCGGACATGCAGGCGCGTCCCGCGTGTGGTGACGAAGTCGGAAGTGGATGTTTTCATCGGGAAGACCCGGTGGCGTCGAGGCCTGCGAGCGCGCGCAGTTCGGCCTCGTCAAAACCGGCATCGCGGCGCGCTTCGAAATTGAACGGTCCACGCAGTTTCGGCGCGTGATAGCGCTCGGCGAGTTCTTCGTAGGCGACGTGCGGATCGGCGTTCGCCTTGTCGCACAAGTGCCGGAACCAGTGATTTCCAATGAGCACGTGGCCGATTTCGTCGTGGAGAATGATGTCCAGGATAGCCGCCGATGCATGGTCGCCCGCCTGCGCCAGACGGCGGCGAATCGGCGGCGCTGCGTCCAGGCCGCGCGCTTCGAGCGTGCGCGGCACCAGCGCCATGCGCGCGAGCACGTCGCCCCGCGTGCGTTCGGCCATTTCCCAAAGGCCGTCGTGGGCGGGAAAATCGCCATATGCGTGACCAAACTCCGCCAGCCTCGCGCTCAGCAGCGAAAAATGCCGCGCTTCTTCAGCCGCCACCTTGAACCAGTCGATGTAAAAGGCCTCGGGCATCGATGGAAACCGCCAGACTGCATCGAGCGCCAGATTGATCGCATTGAATTCGATGTGAGCGAGCGCGTGCAACAGCACGGCGCGCCCGGCGTCGGACTGCATGCTGCGCCGTTTGAGCGATGAAGGCGCCACCAGTTCCGGCGCGTCGGGGCGCCCGGGCAGGTCGAGCGGATCGGTGATACGGGCGGTGACGTCGAGCGTCATGTCCATCGCGAGCATGCGGTCGTAGAAAAGCTGCGTGGCGCGGGCTTTGGTCGACGGATCACGTTCGCGCAACAGCGCGAGTGCAGCGTGCCGGACACTCAGTAGAAAGGATGACGAACTGGACAAGTCGAGCGGGTCGGACATGATTCTCAAAGAGTTTTGACGTGCTTATGCTTGATACGCCGGAACCGGGCAATCCCGTCCTCGGCGGCCGGCCGCACGGCACTTCCCCGCAACCGGCTAAAATAACGGTTTCCCCGGTCGCATTTCAGATTTCAGCATCAAAACGCGCTGGAGCCGCCGTTCAAGAGCTCAACCAGCGACCGATTGTACTGTCCAGCCGCGGCGCCCTAGCCTGCCGCCCAATTCCGCTTCCAGCCCCACAGGAGACACAGTGGCAATCTACAAGCTCGGCGATGCCGCCCCGACCATCCACGAAAGCGTATTTGTCGCTGATACGGCGACCATCATCGGCCGCGTAACGCTTGAGGAGAACTCGAGCGTCTGGTTCGGCGCCTCGCTGCGCGCGGACAACGAGCCGATCGTGCTCGGCCATGGAAGCAATATCCAGGAGGGAGCGGTGCTTCATACCGATCCGGGCTTTCCCCTGACCATTGAGGCGAACGTCACCGTCGGCCATCAGGCAATGCTGCACGGCTGCACCGTCAAGGAAGGCGCGCTCATCGGAATTCAGGCGGTGGTCTTGAATGGCGCGGTAATTGGCCGCAATTGCCTTGTTGGTGCAGGCGCCGTGGTGACCGAAGGCAAGATTTTCCCCGATAACACCCTGATCCTCGGCGCACCCGCGAAAGCCGTGCGGGAACTGACGGAAGCGGACATTGCGAAGATGCAGGGCGGCACGCGTGGTTACGTGGAACGCCGCGAATATTACAAGGCGCAACTCGTGCGGATCGGCTGAATGCCGCTTCGTGCGTTTTGCGCAATCGATTAAAGGACCCCAGCGTGGTTAACGATCAGCTGCAAAAATTCATGTTCAACGCGGCGCCAGTGCGCGGCGAGATCGTCTCGTTGCGCGATACATGGCAAGAAGTACTCACGCGCCGCTCCTATCCCGCGCCCGTGCGCAATGTGCTCGGCGAAATGATGGCTGCCTGCGCGCTGCTGTCGGCGAATCTCAAGTTCGATGGCACGTTGATCATGCAGATCTACGGCGACGGACCGGTGACGATGCTCGTCGTGCAGTGCAATTCGGACCTGTCGCTGCGCGCGACGGCAAAACTCGCTGAGTCAATAGAAGGAGCGAGCGAAGCGCCCGTCGCGATCACCGACGACATGACCCTCCCCGACTTGCTGAACCGCAATGGCCAGGGACGTTGTGTGATCACGCTCGACCCGCGCGACAAGAAGCCCGGCCAGCAGGCGTATCAGGGCATCGTGCCGCTAAGCGGCGAGCATGGGCCGCTCGCATCGATGGCCGAAGTGCTGGAACACTATATGCATCACTCCGAGCAGCTCGATACACGCATGTGGCTCGCCGCGAACACCGAGCGCGCGGTGGGCATGCTGCTGCAGAAGCTTCCGGGCGATGGCGGTATCGTCCCGCACCCGGGCGAACATGACGCCGATACCTGGCAGCGCGTGTGTCACCTCGGCGGCACGCTGTCGAATGAAGAGTTGTTGAAGGAAGAGCCTGAGACTGTATTTAAGCGGCTGTTCTGGCAGGAAAACGTGCAGCACTTCGAGCCGGCTCAGGCTCGTTTCGAATGCACGTGTTCGCGTGAGAAAGTCGGCGGGATGCTGAAGATGCTGGGTCGGGAAGAAGTCGACAGCGTGGTCGAAGAGCGTGGCAGTGTTGAAGTCCATTGCGAATTCTGCAACCAGCGCTATGAGTTCGATCCCGTGGACGTGGCGCAACTTTTTGTCGCGGGAGAAATCTCGCAAGCCGTAAGCCCGGCGCCGGATCAACGGCATTGATCGACGTCGCACAGGAAGAGTTCTATTGTCTGTAACAAGACGTCGCGGGATGGCGCTTTGCCGATGCGCGACGTGGCATTATCCCTGTCCGATTAGTAGCCCGGCCCGCTGGAGGTCGACATGAAACTCTTTGCATTTGTATCGAAGAAACTGGCCGTCGCGGTGTGCGGTTCAGCGTTTCTCACGCTCGGCGGGTGCATGATGGACCCGCCAGGACCGTCGCCGGTTTACAGCCGCCTGCCCGCCACGCAGAATCATGCGGCCCAGCCGCTTTCCCCGGAAGAGCAACAGCGCTACAACCAGATCGACCGGCAGGTGCTCGCCGAGCAGCAACAGGCCATGGCTGCGGATGCCGCGGCTCAGGCGTATTCGCAATACTATCGGCCGCCGGTGACGGTGTACGGCGGATATTCGAGCGGCGGGTGGGGTAACAGATGGGGTACGGGTATTGGGGTTGGATACCCGGGGTATTATTGGTAAGGCTGATTCCCAAGGGTCGAGAAGGGCCGCAAATAGTAAAAGCCGTTCCAACTTACATTGGAACGGCTTTTTTGTATTCTGTCGGGTCGATTCGACTAGCCTCAGCCGCCCGCTTTCTTCTTGGCGGCGTCCTGCTTCTCTTTGGTCGCCTGCCGCTCGAACGCGCGGCGCTCTTCCTTCGATCGTGAAACCGGGTTGGGCACCACTCGCAAAGGCGCGGCGGAAACTTGTCCTCGCGTGGACGCGCTGGACTGTGCGTTCACCGAGTTGGCCGGCGCAGGGGAATTCGGCGAGACAAACTGCACGAATACCTCGCTGTCCTTCATCATGCCCATTTCATAACGCGCGCGTTCTTCAACAGCCGCCGTACCATTCTGCAAATCCGCGACTTCGCCCTGCACACGTTCGTTGCGCAGCTTCAGATCCGCATTTTTCTTTGTCTGGTTGACCAGTTGCTGCTGCAACTCGTGAACACGCAACCAGCCACCGTGCCCCCACCACAGCGGATACTGGATCATCGCCAGCAGCAGGATCAGGACAAAGGTGACAATCCGCATTTAAGAGGCGAGAGAAAAGCGCTGAAACTTCAACTGGTATTTCGGCGCCGCCCCGGGTTCGCGGGAACACGGGGCGGCGGACTGAACAAACGGCTATATCCGGACTAACGTCCGTCTGGACAAAAGCTTTAGCTTCAACGCAAATTGTAGAAGGCCGACTTGCCCGGATAGCTGGCGATATCGCCCAGATCTTCTTCAATGCGCAGCAACTGGTTGTACTTCGAGATGCGGTCGCTACGCGACAAAGAACCCGTCTTGATCTGACCGGCATTCAGGCCGACCGCGATATCCGCAATCGTCGAATCTTCCGTTTCGCCCGAACGATGCGAGATAACGGCAGTGTAACCCGCGCGCTTCGCCATTTCGATTGCTGCAAAAGTTTCTGTCAGTGTGCCGATCTGGTTGATCTTGATCAGGATCGAATTGGCGATGCCCTTTTCGATCCCTTCCTTCAAAATACGCGTGTTCGTCACGAACAGATCGTCGCCCACGAGCTGGATCTTCTTGCCGAGCTTATCGGTCAAGATCTTCCATCCGTCCCAGTCGCTTTCGTGCATGCCGTCTTCAATCGACACGATCGGGAATTTATCGGCGAGCGTGGCGAGATAATCTGCGAATTCAGTGGACGACAACTGCAGGCCTTCGCCCGCGAGCTGATATTTGCCGTCGTGGTAGAACTCGCTTGCGGCGCAATCCAGCGCAAGCAAAACGTCTTCACCCGCACGATAACCCGCCTTCTCGATCGCCTGAACGATGGTCGAAAGACACTCGTCGTTGCTGCCGAAATTCGGCGCGAAACCGCCTTCGTCGCCCACGGCCGTGCTCATGCCACGGTCGCTCAGGATCTTCTTGAGCGCGTGGAACACTTCCGCGCCGCAACGCAGCGCTTCGCGGAAGGTCGGCTGGCTGACCGGAACGATCATGAATTCCTGGATGTCCAGGCTGTTGTTGGCGTGCGCGCCGCCGTTCACGATGTTCATCATGGGAACGGGCAATTGCATGGCGCCCGAACCGCCGAAATAACGATACAGCGGCAAGCCCGCTTCCTCAGCCGCGGCCTTGGCCACTGCCATGGAAACGGCCAGCATGGCGTTCGCGCCGAGGCGCGACTTGTTGTCGGTACCGTCGAGTTCGAGCAGGGTCTTGTCGAGAAACGCCTGTTCCGATGCATCGAGTCCCATGATGGCTTCGGAGATTTCGGTGTTGATGTGCTCGACTGCCTTCAGCACGCCCTTGCCGCCGTAGCGGCCGGCTTCGCCGTCGCGCAATTCGATGGCTTCACGCGATCCGGTCGATGCGCCGGACGGCACCGCGGCGCGGCCCATCGTGCCCGATTCCAGCAGGACGTCGCATTCGACGGTGGGATTGCCGCGCGAGTCGAGAATCTCGCGACCGATGATATCTACGATGGCACTCATGGTTTCCTCAAGAAATGACGATAAATCAGGTCTGACAGCAAGCCGGGGTTGAAGATCTTGCGCGGGCTCGAACGGGAGGCTTACACGCCTTCGACGACCATCATGTGCATCTCGGCTGCGCCGCTTCGCACACTTCGCGCCGCTTCATACCCGGCTGAGTGGTACCACTTGACCGCGGTCTCGTAATCGTCGAATTCGATCACGACACCGCGCGGGAGCAACGAGCCTTCGAGGGTTTCGCTTTTACCGCCGCGAGCGAGGTAGCGGCCACCATGCGCTTCGATTGCCGCAGCCGCCAGCGGTCGGTACGCCGCGTACTTCTCCGGGTCCGTCACATTGGCATTCACGATGACATAACCTTTTGCCATTGCCCTCTCCTCCTGATGCGATTCGGGCGCCGTGTCCGTAAAATTGCGTCACGAAACGCGGTGCCCTTGATTTGTTTTTAGCTGAAATCGTTCTCGAGGAACGGTCCGCTTTTCACGGCCCGGTCGAGCGCAACGAGCGTTTCCAGCAGGGCTTCCATTCTGTGCAGCGGCACGGCGTTCGGACCGTCGGACTTTGCGTTCGCCGGGTCCGGATGGGTTTCCATGAAAAGGCCGGAAACGCCCGTGGCGACCGCGGCTCGCGCCAGCACCGGCACGAATTCGCGTTGACCGCCGGAACTCGTGCCTTGGCCGCCCGGCAACTGCACCGAATGCGTGGCGTCGAAAACGATGGGCGCATTGGTTTCCCGCATGATCGCGAGCGACCGCATATCGGAAACCAGGTTGTTATAACCAAACGACACACCCCGTTCGCAGGCCATGAAACGGTCGTCGGACAGGCCTGCTTCGCGTGCGGCGTCGCGGGCTTTGTCGATGACGTTCTTCATGTCGTGCGGCGCGAGAAACTGGCCCTTCTTGATGTTGACCGGCTTGCCCGAACGCGCGCATGCGTGAATGAAGTCAGTCTGGCGGCACAGAAACGCGGGCGTTTGCAACACGTCGACCACCGATGCCACCGCTTCGATCTCGTGTTCCGAGTGAACGTCGGTGAGAATGGGCAGCCCGAGTTGCTTCTTCACTTCGCCGAGGATCCGCAGGCCTTCGTCCATGCCCAAACCGCGAAACGACTTGCCTGAGCTGCGGTTGGCTTTGTCATACGACGACTTGTAGATGAACGGCACGCCGACCTTGGCGCAGATTTCCTTCAAGCGGCCGGCGACGTCGATCGTCATCTGCTCCGATTCGACCACGCAGGTGCCCGCAATCAGGAAGAACGGCTGGTCGAGACCGACCTCGAAATCACACAGCTTCATGCTTGCGCTCCGACAGAAACCGCAACGGCCGGCGCCGGGTCAGAAGCCCCGGTGTGACCCGCAGCGTCAAGCGCCTGGTGATGCGCGCGCGCCGCTTCGACGAACTCCTTGAAAAGCGGATGACCATCGCGTGGCGACGACGTGAACTCCGGGTGGAACTGCACGCCGACAAACCACGGGTGCATCGATTCCGGCAGTTCCATCATTTCCGGCAGGTCTTCGCTCGGCGTGCGCGCGCTGATCACGAGGCCACCTGCCTCGAGTTGCGGCACGAACCGGTTGTTCACTTCGTAGCGGTGACGATGACGCTCGTTCACATCCGTTCCGTAAATACGAGCCGCCATGGTGCCCGGCTTGATCGGACATTTTTGTGAACCCAGGCGCATGGTGCCGCCAAGATCCGACTCTTCCGTACGCTTTTCAACACGACCGGCGCGGTCATACCATTCGGTGATGAGCGCCACGACTGGGTTTGTAGTCGATGTATCGAATTCCGTGCTGTTTGCGTCCGTGAGACCGGCCACGTCGCGTGCAAATTCGATTACAGCCAGTTGCATGCCGAGGCAGATGCCGAGATACGGCGTCTTCGATTCGCGTGCATAACGTATTGCCTTGATCTTGCCTTCGGTGCCACGCGCGCCAAAACCGCCCGGCACGAGCACTGCGTCGAGATGCTTCAATGCATCGACGCCGTCCGTGTCGATCTGCTCGGAATCGATGTACTCGATGTTCACCTTCGTCGACGTATGAATGGACGCGTGCTTCAACGCCTCGATCAACGATTTGTACGACTCGGTCAACTCCACATATTTGCCGACCATGCCGATGGTGACTTCGCTCTGCGGGTTCTCGAGCTTTTGCACGAGGCCGGCCCACATGCTGAGGTCAGCGGGTTTCGCTTCGAGCTTGAGTTCTTCGCAGATGATGTTGTCGAGACCCTGGTCGTGCAGCATCTGCGGAATCTTGTAGATGCTGTCCACGTCCCACACCGAAATGACCGCGTCTTCCGGCACATTGGAAAAGAGCGAAATCTTCTGACATTCGTCGAGGGGGATCGGACGGTCCGCGCGACACAGCAGCACGTGCGGCGAGATACCGATCTCGCGCAGCTTCTGCACGCTGTGTTGCGTAGGCTTGGTCTTGAGCTCACCTGCCGTAGCGATGTACGGCACAAGCGTCAGGTGCACGAAACACGCGCTGTTGCGCCCGAGGCGCAAGCTCATCTGGCGCGCGGCTTCGAGAAACGGCAGCGATTCGATATCACCCACCGTCCCGCCGATTTCCACGATAGCCACATCCGGCTCGCCGCACGTGGCCGCAGCCGCGCCGCGTTGCAGGAACGCCTGGATTTCGTTGGTGATATGCGGAATGACCTGAACGGTCTTGCCGAGATACTCGCCACGGCGTTCCTTGCGGATCACCGATTCGTAGATCTGGCCCGTCGTGAAGTTATTGGCCTTGCGCATCTTCGTGCTGATGAAGCGCTCGTAATGGCCGAGGTCGAGGTCCGTTTCCGCTCCGTCTTCCGTCACGAACACTTCCCCATGCTGGAACGGGCTCATCGTGCCGGGGTCGACATTGATGTAGGGATCGAGCTTGAGGAGGGTGACTTTCAGACCGCGCGATTCGAGGATCGCGGCGAGGGAAGCGGCGGCAATACCCTTGCCGAGGGAAGACACTACGCCGCCGGTGACGAATACATATTTGGTCATCGCTAGGTGCTCGCGGGAAAAACGGATTATACCCGAAAGGCGCCCCGGAACCCAGCGCCGCGGGGGCGGATTTGCAGTGCGCGGCGCATATTCATGGATGAATCAGATGTCCGCGCGGCGCAGCCCGTCAAGCGTGCGTTGTAACGCGCGGGCGGTTTCGATGGGACGCTCCATGGGGAACAAATGACTGCCTTCGATCCACTCCAGATGCTCGCCCACAATGCGCCGCGTCATATCCAGCCCGACTTGCCGCACTTCGCGCGAATGCGTCCCCGCGATAAAGCCGACCGGTACCGGCACGCCGTGCGTGACCCGCGCACCCAACGTGCGCGGCAAGGTCTTGTAGATGCGAAATTCCACCTCGCGATCAAAAGCGAGCTTGCGCAGACTGCGGGACGCCGCGGGGGCAGCCGTGTCCGGCGGAATCCCGAAGTCGATGTAATCCGACAACATCCGCTCGTCCCAGCGCGAGAACGCGCTTTTTGCATGAAAGTGGCGCCATGCTTCTTCACGGCTCGGCCAGTTCGTCCGCCGGTTTTTTGTCGCGGCGGCAGGCGACAAACGCGTGTCGAGACCGGTCCACTGGGATATCCGCAGCAAATGGCTGCGCCAGCCTGCAATGACGGGCGAATCCAGCATGACGACGCCCTTCACCCAATGCGGACGCTTGAGCGCCGCCATCAACGACAGATAACCGCCCAGTGAATGCCCGACGAGCCAGACTTTTGTATCCGGGGGACGGGTGGAATCGATGTCTTCGAGCAGTTCGTCCACGAGATGAGGCCAGTCGCGCGTGACCGGCAGGCGCGGATTGTGGCCGAAGCGCTCGACCGCGCGGATCTCGTAATCGTCGGCGAGCTCGGCGAAGATCGTCCGGTACGTCGACGCGGGAAACCCGTTCGCGTGTGAAAAATGCAGGATGTCTTTCAAGCGTCGTGTCCTCTTCTCGTGCCCTCTTCTTTCTTACCGGCCCATCCAGTAGCGTGTGTGCGTTTGCCTGAACCGTTCGATGGAAACATCCGCCGACATCTCCATGCGTGCAGCGCCATCTTCGTCACTGCGAGACAGCTCGATACGACGCAGCCGATACCGCTCGAAAACAGTTGGATTCGGGTGGTTGAATCGGTTGCGGTAGCCTACCTGAAATACGGCGACGCGCGGCTCGACGGCGTCGAGGAAAGGCTCGGTAGACGACGTCTTGCTGCCGTGGTGCGGCACGACCAGCACATCCGCCTGAAGCAACGTGCCATCTTGTGTCAGTAACTGGCGCTCGACGTCCGCTTCGATATCCGCCGCGAGGAGCGCCGAGCGCCCGGCCGCGCTCGTTATTTTCAGCACGCACGAGGTCGCGTTCGGCTGCGCCGCAAGCGGACCGGCCATTGGCCACAACACGTCGAACTTCACGCCGTCCCACTGCCATTGCTGACCTGCGATGCATCGCAGGGAGTCGCTGCCCTCTTCCCGGGCGATCCGCCACAAAGCTTCGTGCGGCCGCATCGACGCCACGAACTGGCGCACCCGGATGCTTTCGAACACGGCGGGCGCACCGCCGGAATGATCGGAATCCGAGTGGCTGACCATGAGGGTATCGAGTGTGGAAAGGCCGTGCGCAAAGAGATATGGCACGACGAGCCGCTCGCCGGCGCGCGTGGATTCCGGGCCCGGGCCGGCATCGAAGAGCAAGGAATGACGCGCGGTTTCTATGACAATCGACGAACCCTGTCCGATATCCAGCGCCGTCACGCGGAACGTGCCGGTCGCAGGCGCATGCGATGGAGGAAAAACCAGCGGCAGCCACGTGAGCGGCGCGGCGAAGCGCAATGGCCAGCCGCGCGGCGCCAGCGCCCAGATCACGCCGAAGGCAGCGGCGGTCATCGCAAAGGTGTCCGGTTGCGGCAGACGCCACAGCGTCCACGCGGAGCCGGACAGATGCGCAAGCACGTCGCACATGATCGTCAACAGGCCATGGGCGGCGCGGTAGGCGAATTCGTCCAATGGTGCGGGCAGCAAGACGGCCACCAGAACCGTTGGCGTGACCAGAAGACTGACCCACGGAATCGCGAACGCGTTGGCGAGCGGTCCGAGCAGCGGGATCTGGAAAAACCAATAGGCGGTGAGCGGCGCAAGCCCGATGGTGATGGCGTACTGCACTCGTGCACTTGCAGCGATCCGGCGGCCGATGTCTCGTGCCATACGTCTGAGCCGCACACTCGAGCGAATGCTGGAGCGACGAAGCGCATCCGCGATCCGGTCACGCATGAGCCGGCGTGCGCGCGGCTGATCGTGGGGAATATCAGGGATCAGGTCTTCGTCGCGATCTGGCTCAGCCTCGTCCGCGATGCCGACCGATGCCCTTCTTCCCCGCGATGCAATCGCGAACAGGATCGCAGCCACGGCGCAAAACGACAGCCAGAATTCCGCGGCCGTGACCGCCCACGGATCAAGCAGCAGCACGAGCGCAAGCGCCCACGTCAGCACCAGCGACGAAGCCGGCCTGCGCCCGCTCAGAACGGCAAGCGCAACGAAGCACAACATCCACATCGATCGTTGCGCCGGTACGTTGAAACCGGCCAGCGCGGCACAGAACGCTGCGAACGCGGCCGCCGTCGCCGCCGACGCCTTCTGCGCCGATACGATCAACGGCAACGGCATGCCGCGCCATCGCAGGCGTCGCCAGAACCATCCGCCGATCAACGCGGCGAGCCCCGCGACAAACCCGATGTGCAGCCCCGAGATCGCGACCAGATGACTCGTGCCGGTTGCGCGCAGCAAGGCCCAGTCGGCGTCACTGACCACGTCCTGCGCGCCGACCGCGAGCGCGACCTCGATTCCCCGGTGCGGCGAGCCATCGAGTGCGCTCAACACCCTTGCGCGCAACCGGGCGCGCCAGTGATCGATCATCAGCGTAAAACCGCGGGCATCGGAGGGCATTCGGCGCGCGGACTCCGGCATCGATACATACCCTGTCGCGCGAATGTTGCGGGCGAGCAGCGCCGCTTCGGCATCGCGCCCTCGAAAATTCGCGTTTCCGTGCGGACGTTTCAACCGCGTGACGAACGTCCAGCGCTGCCCGGCCCAAAGCGGCGGAGGCGGCGAGGCGGCAGGCCTGCGTTTCGATGCATCCACCGCCATCCACGACAACTGCACGATGCGCGGAAACTTAGGTATCCGTGCTTCGTTCGATTCCACTTCGAACAGGAAACGCGTGCCGTCCTCGCCTTGCATTGGCAGACCGCGCACAAAGCCCGTCAGCTCGATATTGCGGTTCTCGAATGCTGCGGGCAATACGAATTGCAAACGACCTTCGGCGCGCGATGCGGCGTAGCTAAAACCGACGATAAACGCGGCGGAGATCAAGCACGCGTAACGCCAACGCGGCAAATAAACTGAGAGCGTACAAGCGCACGCAACCGCGCATGCAGCGGCGCAAATAACCCACACGCCGGGCAGCGCAGCCTGCCGCTGCAGCCACACGATCCCGAGAGCAAACCCGATCAACATTCCCCGCACGCCCGCTCCTCAAAACCTTGACGCGAGCGCAAACGCATCGGCGAGAAAGCGTTTCTCTACGACGCGTGCAATCGAACAAGTCAGAAGAACTGATTATGCGGAGATAAGTGCAAGCCGCGGCAGTGCCAATTGCGCGTTAGCCGTTGTGCCTATGGAAAGCGTCTCTTCGCTGATACCGCGCAATTCAGCCAGCACCCGCGCAATGCCCGCCACCTGATCCGGCGCATTCCGATGTTTGTATAACCAGGAGGGCGCAATATCCGGCGCATCGGTTTCGAGCACGATTGCATCGAGCGGTAGGTCAGCCGCAAGGCGCCGGATCTGCCGTGCGCGCTCAAACGTGAGATTGCCGCCGAAACCAAGCCGCATGCCATGCGCAATGAACGCTTCGGCCTGTTGAAAACTGCCGTTGAACGCGTGCGCGATACCCACTTTCACGCCGTGCACACGCAAGCCTTTGAGCACTTTGTCCTGCGATTTACGCACATGACAAATGACCGGCAGATCGAAGTCACGTGCAATCTTGAGCTGCTCGTAATAGAAGAAGGTCTGGCGAGCGTCATCGAGGCCAGGCACGAAATAATCCAGCCCGATCTCGCCAATACCCACAAACCGAGGATCATCCATGCTCGCCGCGATATGCTCGCGCAACACGCGTAGATCGTCGTCCTGTGCACGCGGAGTAAAGAGCGGGTGGATGCCGAGTGCATAAGCGCCGCCCTCGATCCGATGCGCAAGCTCGCGCACCGTACTGAAGTTCTGGCGCTCGACGCCCGGGATCACGATTCGCCCGACGCCCGCTTTCAGCGCCGATGCCGCGACGTCTTCGCGGTCGGCATCGAATTCGGAAGCATCGAGATGGCAGTGCGTATCGATCCACATGATCGCTCCGTGATTCCCGCAACTAGACAGGTACGACCGGCTCCTCGAACAGCACGCCATCGCGCAGGCGCATGATGCGGTCGCAGCGCGCGGCCAGATCAGGATCGTGCGTGACGATCACGAAGCTCGTTTCAAGCGTCTGCGACAACTCCAGCATCAGGTTGAACACGGTGTCCGCCGTGCCGCCGTCGAGGTTGCCGGTAGGTTCGTCGGCGAGTACGCAGGCCGGATGGGTGACCAATGCCCGCGCGATGGCCACACGCTGGCGCTCGCCGCCCGACAACTCGCCGGGCCGATGTTTCGCCCGATGCCCGATACCCACGCGCTCGAGCATGTCCATGGCCTGCTTGCGGGCATCGACTTCGGTCATGCGGCGAATGCGCAGCGGCATCGCGACGTTATCGAGCGCGCTGAATTCAGCGAGCAGATGATGAAACTGGTACACGAATCCAAGCGCCTTGTTGCGCAGTTCGTTGCGCTCGCGTTCGCGCAACGCGGTGAACGGCTTGCCCAAAAGCGAAACCTTGCCGGCGCTGGGTTCATCGAGCCCGCCGAGCACGTGCAACAACGTGCTTTTGCCGGAACCCGACGCGCCGACGATCGCAAGCTTTTCGCCGCGATGCACCTGCAATTCAGCATTGTCCAGCACTTGCACGTTGAAGCCGCCCTGCACGAACGTCTTCGAAATGGCCGATGCTTCCAGCACGATGTTGTTCGACACCTCACTCATACCGCAATGCCTCCGCCGGACGGACCTTCGCGCCGCGCCAGCTCGGATAGAGCGTGGCGAGCGATGACAAGACAAACGCGATCAGCCCGATCCGGATCACGTCGGCGGGGACGAGTTCGGACGGCAGTTCGCTGATGAAATACACCGACGGCGGCAGGAACTGCACGCCGAACAGATGTTCGATACCCGGCACGAGCCACGGGATGCTCCAGGCGATCAGGCATCCGAGCGTCACGCCGATTGCCGTGCCGATAAACCCGATCGTCACGCCCTGAATCACGAAGATCTTCATGATCGACCCGGGCTGCGCGCCAAGCGTGCGAAGAATCGCGATGTCCGCTTGCTTATCGGTCACGGTCATCACCAGCGACGAAACCAGGTTGAACGCCGCGACCGCAATGATGAGCGTCAGGATGATGAACATCATGCGTTTTTCGATTTGCACGGCCGAGAACCACGTCTTGTTCTGCTGCGTCCAGTCGCGAATGTAAAGGTCGCCGGAGAGCGTGCGCGAAAGCTGCCGCGCGACTTCCGGCGCGCGTTGCATGTCCTTCAGTTTCAGCCGCACGCCCGTGGGCGCCGGCAGGCGAAAGAGCGCCTGGGCATCGGAGATGGAAATCAGTGCGAGCGTGGAATCGTACTCGTAGTGCCCGGATTCGAATACGCCGACGACCGTGAACTGCTTGAGCCGCGGCAGCATGCCCGCTGGCGTGATCGTGCCTTCCGGGGCCACCAGCGTGATCTTGTCACCTGTTCCTACGCCGAGATTGCTCGCCAGGTCGCGTCCGAGCACGATGCCGAACCCGCCCGGCACGAGATCCGTGAGCTTGCCGCCCTTCATTTCCTTGCCGATATCGGACACTTGCGGCTCGAGCGTCGGCTCGACGCCGCGCAACGCCACGCCGCTGACAGCACCTTGCCGCGTGAGCAGCGCCTGCGCGTCGACATAAGGCGCCGCGCCGATCACTTCCGGATTCTTGCGCGCTTCCTGAGCGGTCAGTTGCCAGTTGGGCATGGACCCCGTCGGCGAAAAGATTTCGACGTGCGCGAGCACCGACAACATGCGATCGCGAACCTCTTTCTGAAAGCCGTTCATTACCGAAAGCACCACGATCAGCGCGGCCACGCCGAGCGCGATGCCGGCCATGGATACCAGCGCAATGAACGAGATGAAACCGTTGCCGGTGGTGCGTTTGCCGGCGCGGGTGTAGCGCCAGCCGATCTGCCATTCATAGGGAAGTTTCAAGCGATTCCTTTCAGCGTCTAACGTTCTTCGATCCGACCATCGCGCATTCGGTGCACGGATGGACGTTCCGTGCGACTTGCGCCGTTTTTATCACCCGATCCGTCGATCAGGCGCGAACTGGACGCGCCGTTGCGCATCCGATCAAGCGCGAAGTTTGCCACACAATGCTTAAGCCCCCCTTTAGACCGAGGGACGCAATGCGGCGGAAAACGCACGCGAAACGCGTGCAAAACCCTTGACACTGGCCATTCGGCCAATTTCGGGAAGCGAGACGTCAGTCCATACTCGATCAGCTCGCCAGCCGCACGAACCCTTCCAAAAAGACTTGGCGATGCCCGCCGCGACGGCCTTCAATTTAACCCTTTACGTATTACGCAAAACGTAATACGATGACCATAATGATTCAAACGTTCCGATGCAAGGACACCCAGGCACTTTACGAAGGTGAAACGCCGAAGCGGTTCGCAGCAATTGCAGATGTCGCGACCAGAAGGCTTTCGGCGCTGGATGCTTCGCACGAGTTGCGCGACCTGAAATCACCGCCCGGCAACCGTCTCGAACGGCTGTCGGGCGACCGGCGGGGCCAGCTCAGCATTCGGATCAACAGCCAGTGGCGCGTTTGTTTCAAATGGACGACGAAGGGTCCTGTCGACGTCGAGATCATTGACTATCACTAAGCGGGTTGATTCAACATGTCGAAGAACGGAATGCGCGCAGTTCATCCCGGAGAAATTCTCCGGGAAGACTATCTGGTTCCGCTGGAGTTGAGCGTCAACGCGCTGGCGCTGGCGCTCAACGTGCCGGCCACGCGGCTGCACGAGATCGTGAAGGAACGGCGCGGCATCACGGCGGATACGGCTTATCGCCTCGCGCGCTACTTCGACACCACGCCTGAATTCTGGTTGAATCTGCAGGCCATGTACGACCTCAAGACACTGCCCACACGCAGTGAAATCGATCGAAAAGTCGAACCGCGCGAGCCTACCCGCGCTTAAAACGCGCAATCAGCCAGCAGAAGCGCCGGGCCCTTTGCCATACAATGCCCAGCATCATGCCCACGCCCAAGCTCCACGATCTCCATCTTCTTCTTCCGTTCGCGCTGCCGTCCGCCGCCGACGCGGCAACTGCGCTTCACACCCTCGCGCGTCCAGCGCTTGATCGGCTGCTTGCCCGCGCAACGGTCGACGAACGCGTGATCGGCGAGGATTTTCAGCGCACCTTGCCGCACGAACGCTGGATTGCGCGGCAATTCGGCGTGGTGAATGACTCATCGAATACGTCATCAAGGCAGGCCGCCGACGAAGCACCGCTCGCGCCCTACATGCTGCTCGCCGACGGCGGTTCTCCGGCCGATGCCACATGGGCTTGCATCGAGCCGGTTCACGTTCGTATTGCGCGTGACCACCTGGTCCTGATCGATCCGGCGACGCTCGGCGTGGAGAACGAGGAAGCACGAACGCTGTTCGATGTCGTCAAGCCACTAATAGAAGACCTTGGCCTGACGATCCAGGCGCCGCAACCGGTGCGCTGGTACGTCACGGGCGAAAGCCTCGGCACGCTAGCCGGGGCGTCGCCGTTGCGGGCGAGCGGGCGCAACATCGAGATCTGGCTGCCGCACGAAGCCGGCACGGGCGAGCGCTCGCGGGCATGGATGAAGTTGCAGAATGAAGTGCAGATGGCGTGGTTCGAGCATCCGCTCAACGAAGCGCGCGAGATGCGCGGCCTGCCCGCGATCAACTCGATCTGGTTGCACGCACAAGGCGCGATTCGCAGCGCGACAAGTCCGTTCGCGCGGGTCATGTCGAGTGCGGCAGCCACACGCGGCTTGGCACTCGCCGCCGATATCGTTCCGGAAGCGCCGCCGGCATCGTTCGCGGCGCTTGCCGCAGATCAAAACCAGAACAATGGCCGCACGCTGGTAGAACTCGATCCGTTCTCGGCGCCGTTTATAGAACAGGACTGGGCGCGGTGGAATGAAGCGCTCGGTGTTCTCGAGCGCGACTGGTTCGCGCCTGCGCTCAGCGCGCTCGAAAATGACTCGCTCGGCACGTTGCGCCTTACGTTGTGCAGCGATACCGGCTCCGTATCGCTGAGCGTTACACGCGGTGCGTTGCGCAAATTCTGGCGGCGACGTCCGATTGCCGCGTTGTTCATCGAATAGAAACTGGAACGAATGACCCGAATCGTCACACGTGCCCCCTCTCCCGCCGATGCCGCCGTTCTCGTGCGTCATGGCGTTCATCCGGTTATCGCGCGGCTGTATGCATCGCGCGGTGTGTGTTCACCGGACGAAATCGAAACCGAGCTCAAGAAATTGCACGCGCCCATCGGGCTCAAGGGCTGCGATGAAGCGGCCGTTGTTCTCGCCGATGCGCTCGTAGCGAAGCGCCGCATGCTCGTCGTTGCCGACTACGATTGCGACGGCGCGACGGCCTGCGCGGTGGCCGTTCGCGGGCTTCGCATGTTCGGCGCGCAGATCGATTATCTGGTGCCGAATCGTTTTGAATACGGTTACGGGTTGACGCCTGAAATCGTGGCGTTGGCGGCGGGTCGCGCGGGAGGCAAGCCGGATTTGCTGATCACGGTCGATAACGGCATCGCGAGCGTGGATGGCGTGGAAGCGGCGAACGCGTTGGGTATCGATGTGCTCGTGACCGACCACCACCTGCCGGGCGACGATCTCCCGCCGGCGCGCGCAATCGTGAATCCGAACCAGCCGGGCTGCAGCTTTCCGAGCAAATGCATTGCGGGCGTGGGCGTGATTTTCTACGTACTGCTGGCGTTGCGCGCGGAATTGCGCCGCCGCAATGCGTTCACGGACGAAGCGCCCGAACCGCGTCTGGACGGCCTGCTCGATCTCGTTGCGCTTGGAACCGTCGCCGACGTGGTGAAGCTCGATCCGAACAACCGCATCCTGGTGGCGCAAGGTCTGAAGCGGATTCGCGCGGGACGCATGCAGCCGGGTATCGCGGCGCTGTTTCGCGCAGCGGCGCGCGATGCGCGCGTTGCATCCGGCTTCGATCTCGGCTTTGCGCTCGGCCCTCGCCTGAACGCGGCGGGACGCTTGTCGGATATGTCGCTCGGCATTGAATGCCTGATCACCGACGACATCGGCCGCGCGTGGGAACTCGCGCAGCAACTCGACGGCATCAACCGCGAACGGCGCGAAATCGAAGCCGGGATGCAGGAACAGGCGCTCGAGGAACTGGCGAGCATCGATCCGGCCGATTCCGCCACCCTGACGCTGTTCAATCCCACCTGGCACCAGGGTGTGATCGGGATTGTCGCCGGGCGTTTGAAGGAGAGATTTCATCGTCCGTCGTTCACATTTGCGCACGCGGATGACAGCGGGGTTTTATCGAAGGGATCGGGACGCTCGATTGCCGGCTTCCATTTGCGCGACGCCGTGGACCTGATTTCCAAGCGCGAGCCCGGAATGATCGTGAAATTCGGCGGACACGCGATGGCCGCTGGCATGACCATCGTCACCGCGGACATTCCCCGCTTCACCGCCGCGTTCGAAGCGGTCGGGCGCGAATGGCTGACAACCGACGCCTTATCGCGGGTGGTTGAAACCGACGGCGAACTCGAAGACGCTTATTTCACGCCGCAATTCGTCGAACTGATCGATAACGCCGTCTGGGGCCAGGGCTTCCCCGCGCCGGTTTTCTCTGGCGAATTCGAAGTGGCTTCGCAGGCGCTTGTGAAGGACAAACACCTGAAACTGCAACTGCGGCGCGGCCAGCAGCGCTTCAATGCGATCTGGTTCAATCATACGGACACGTTGCCGAATCGCACGGTGGTGGCGTACCGGCTGGTTTCAGATACATGGAATGGTGTGGCGCGTGTGCAGATGATCGTCGAGCACGCGCTCGCGTGAAACGCGGGGTCCCGATCGTCCGCGCCCGCCCAGCGCAGGTTGCGGCTAAGTTATAATTTCCCTCTTAGCCAAAAAACCTGAAAACGATCACATGGAAGCGGAACGTCTAAACGCAATCGAGAATCTCCTCGCCGACCTGCGCCATCGCGCCGGCGAGCTCCGGGGGTATCTTTGACTACGACGCCAAGGCTCTTCGCCTCGACGAGGTCAACCGGGTACTAGAAGACCCGAACGTCTGGAACGACTCGAAAAACGCCCAGGCGCTGGGCCGCGAGAAAAAGCTGCTCGACGGCGTCGTCACCACGATCACGGACCTCGATAACGACCTGCGCGACACGCAGGATCTGTTCGACATGGCCCGCGAGGAAGCCGACGAAGACACACTCGTCTCGTGCGAGACAGACGCGGCAGCGCTTCAAAAACGCGTCGAAGACATGGAATTCCGCCGGATGTTCTCGAACCCGGCCGACCCGAACAACTGCTTTATCGATATCCAGGCAGGCGCCGGCGGCACCGAAGCGTGCGACTGGGCAGCCATGCTGATGCGCCAGTACCTGCGCTACTGCGAGCGTAAGGGCTTCAAGACCGAAGTGCTGGAAGAATCCGACGGCGACGTTGCCGGGATCAAGAGCGCGACCATCAAGGTGGAAGGCGAATACGCATACGGATTCCTGCGCACGGAAACGGGCGTGCACCGGCTCGTGCGCAAGTCGCCCTTCGACTCGTCGGGCGGGCGCCATACGTCGTTTTCATCGATCTTCGTGTACCCGGAAGTCGACGACTCCATCGAAATCGATATCAATCCGGCGGACATTCGCACCGACACGTACCGCGCGTCGGGCGCGGGCGGCCAGCACATCAACAAGACAGATTCCGCTGTGCGTCTCACGCACGGACCGACGGGGATCGTCGTGCAGTGCCAGAACGACCGCTCGCAGCACCGCAACCGCGCCGAAGCCATGATGATGCTGAAGGCAAAGCTGTACGAGTTCGAAATGCGCAAGCGCCAGGTCGAGAAAGACAACCTGGAAAACAGCAAGACCGACGTGGGCTGGGGTCACCAGATCCGCTCGTACGTGCTCGACAACAGCCGTATCAAGGACTTGCGCACGAACGTGGAAATCAGCAACACGAAATCCGTACTCGATGGCGATCTGGACGACTTCATCAGCGCCAGCCTGAAACAGGGCGTGTAACCGAAGCACGCTTTTAAGCATCTTTTGCAGCGACGTTCTGCAGCAATTCACCGCAGCATTGCGTCGCTGATATTTGCGGCCAACGACCGAATCAGGTCCCAATTCAGCCGCAGTCACCGTATTCATCGCCGAAGACATCATGACCGAACCGACTCAGCCGGGCGCCGCTCCCGAACTGGAAGAAAACCAGATCCTCGCCGAGCGTCGCGACAAACTCCGTGCGCTGCGCGAGCAAGGCATCGCGTACCCGAACGATTTTCGTCCGACGCACCAGGCCGCCGCGCTGCAAGCCGATTACGCCGATAAAGACAAGGAAGCGCTCGAAGCCGAGCCGCTGCAAGTCGCTGTCGCCGGCCGCATGATGTTGAAACGCGTGATGGGCAAGGCCAGTTTTGCGACAGTGCAGGACGGCAGCGGCCAGATCCAGTTCTTCATCACGCCCGCCGACGTCGGCCAGGACGTCTACGACGCGTTCAAGAAGTGGGACCTGGGCGACATCATCGCGTCGAAGGGCGTTTTGTTCCGCACGAACAAAGGCGAACTTTCTGTCCGATGCACCGAGCTGCGTCTGCTGACGAAGGCGTTGCGCCCTCTTCCCGACAAATTTCACGGGCTGTCCGATCAGGAAATGCGCTATCGCCAGCGATACGTCGACCTGATCGTGACGCCGGAAACGCGCCAGACGTTTATTGCGCGCACGAAGGCGTTCGCGTCGATTCGCAGCTTCATGGCGAAGGCGGATTTCATGGAAGTGGAAACGCCGATGCTGCATCCGATTCCCGGCGGCGCCGCGGCAAAGCCGTTCGTCACGCATCACAACGCGCTCGACATGCAGATGTTTTTGCGTATCGCGCCCGAGCTGTATTTGAAGCGGCTGGTGGTCGGCGGCTTTGAACGCGTGTTCGAGATCAACCGCAATTTCCGCAACGAAGGCGTGTCGCCGCGACACAACCCCGAGTTCACCATGATGGAGTTCTACGCCGCGTACACGGAATACACGTGGATCATGAACTTCACGGAAGAGCTGATCCGGCAGGCGGCCATCGATGCACGCGGTACCGCCAACATCACCTATCAGGGGCGCGAGCTGGATTTATCGAAGCCGTTCCATCGGCTGACCATTTGCGAGGCAATCCAGAAATTTGCACCGCAATACACGGACGAACAACTTGGCGATCCAGCGTTCCTGCGCCCGGAACTGAAAAAGTTTGGCGTCGATGCATCGCAGCCGCAGTTCCTGAATGCCGGCGTGGGCGCGCTGCAACTCGCGCTGTTCGAGGAAACCGCGGAATCGCAATTGTGGGAGCCGACGTTCATTGTCGACTATCCGCTGGAAGTGTCGCCGCTGGCACGGGCATCCGATACGGTTCCGGGAATCACCGAGCGCTTCGAGCTGTTCATCACGGGCCGCGAGATCGCGAACGGCTTCTCCGAGCTGAACGACCCTGAAGATCAGGCTGCACGCTTTCAAAAGCAGGTCGACCAAAAAGATGCCGGTGACGAAGAAGCCATGTTCTACGACGCCGACTACATTCGCGCGCTCGAACACGGCATGCCGCCGACGGGCGGCTGCGGGATTGGTATTGACCGGATGGTCATGCTGCTCACCGACAGCCCTAGCATCCGTGACGTAATCCTGTTCCCACATTTGCGCCGGGAAGACTGATTTCGGCAAACACGGCTGGTTTGTAAAAAAGGCGCGAAAGCGCCTTTTTACGTTCAGATGGGTCATAAAGTTTGTAACTTTAGGTAAAAGGTAATTGCTGTTGAGCGAAACCACGGACCCAGTACAGGCAAAAACCCTTATAAAACAAGCACCTGTAGCACTTATCGATCCCGGTGCGGTTCTTGCGTCAATAGATCACACCGAAACGTTACAAATTGATAAATCCGGCGGCGGATACTGCCGCAAACTAATCACCAGACACCCAGCAACATCGCACTCTGCCTTGAGACGGAGGTTCAAAAATGGATAACAGCAACAACAACATGACCACCCCAAATTCACCCAATCGCAAGATTCACCCACTGGTGGCTACCGCCGCGGGTGCGGTCATCATTGCGAGTCTCGCGGCTACGGCCGCCGTCACTGGACTCTTTCCGAAGGCGTCCAGCACGTCGCCTGTGAACGACCAGACGCAAGCAGCACAGGTCGCGACACAACCCGTGGCGCCGACAGCGGCTCAAGCACAGGCGCAGCAGCAAGCCGCTCAACAGCAAGCGGCGCAGCAGCAACAAGCAGCGCAGGAACAGCAGGCCCGCCAAGTGGCTCAACAGCAACCCGCGCAGCAGCCGAACTATGCGCAGCAGCAACCAGTGCAAGCTGCGTACTGCTCTACTTGCGGCACGGTTGAAGGCATCTCGGCGGTGAAGCGCGAAGGTCACGGCACGGGTATCGGTGCAGTTGGCGGCGCGGTTGCGGGTGGTCTGATCGGTAACCAGTTTGGTCGCGGAGGTGGCCGTACCGGCATGACGATTCTCGGCGCTTTAGGCGGCGGCCTTGGCGGTAACGCGGTGGAAAAACATCTGCGCAGCGAGACCGATTATTCGGTGCGCGTGCACATGGAAAACGGCAAGACGCGTTATTTCACGTATCGTGAGCCGCCGCCATTCAGCCAGGGCCAACGCGTGCGCATCGAGAACGGTACGCTGGCTGCGGGCTGATATCGGTTGGATGGTTGAACTGGATAACAAAACGGCGACTCCTCGCGGAGTCGCCGTTTTGTTTTGTCTTGGCCGACGCCAGATTCAGTAATCCGCGTCTTCAATCCATGCCGCCTGGATCGCCTCGAGAATCCTCTCGTTGGATTTCTCAGGATCGTCGTCGAAGCCTGCCAATTCCGTCACCCAGCGATGCAAATCCGTAAATCGCACGAACTGCGGATCGACGTTCTGATGCGCGTCGGTCAGTGCCATCGCGATGTCCTGCGTGTCTGTCCACTTCATGGCAAGCGCTCCTGTCTCAAGGTCCCTGATAGTTTCAGTGATTCTCTTTAGCGTGATTGATGGTGTAGCGCGGAATCTCGACCACGAGATCCTCGTCGGCGGGTGCCATCGCCTGACATGATAACCGCGACGTCGGCTCGAGTCCCCATGCCTTGTCGAGCAAATCGTCCTCGTCTTCTTCCGATGGAACCAGCGCGTTGAATCCTTCGCGGATGATCACGTGACACGTCGTGCAGGCGCATGACTTCTCGCACGCGTGCTCGATCTCGATGCCGTTATCCAGCAAGTTGTCGCAAATACTCTTCGATAAGTCCGCGTCGATCACCGCGCCATCCGGGCACAACTCGACGTGGGGCAAAACTACGATCTGGGGCATGACTTCTTTCCGTTCTATGTCGTTATGGGCTCAGACTTCGTCGAGCCGGCGGCCGGCGAGTGCGCGGCGAATACTTTTGTTCATGCGGCGGGCGGCGAACTCGTCGGTGGCGGCGGCCAGTTCCTTGGTCGCGGCTTCGATGGCGTCCGTGCTGTCGCCCGTCGTGACCGTTGCCAGCTGGCCGATCAACATTTCGATATTCGCGCGCTCGGCGTCGTCCAGCAGTTCGCTGTCCGCGCCCAACGCCGCTTGCGATGCTTCTACCAGACGCCGTGCGTCGACTTGCGCTTCGCGCAGCGCGCGGGCGCGCATATCGACTTCGGCGGTGGTGAAGCTCTCTTCCAGCATGCGGGCAACGTCGTCATCGGCAAGACCGTAGGACGGTTTCACGACCACCGATGCCTCCACGCCCGACAATTGTTCGCGCGCAAACACCGACAGCAAACCGTCCGCGTCCACCTGATACGTCACGCGAATGCGCGCAGCGCCGGCGGCCATGGGCGGAATGCCGCGCAGCTCGAAACGCGCGAGCGACCGGCAGTCGGAAACGAGCTCGCGTTCGCCCTGCACCACGTGAATGGCCATTGCGGTCTGGCCGTCCTTGAAGGTCGTGAAGTCCTGCGCGCGCGCGCGACCGGAATGGTCGAATTGCGCGGGATGATTTTTTCCGTCAGGCCGCCCATGGTTTCGACACCGAGCGACAGCGGAATTACGTCCAGCAACAGCCAGTCATCGCCCTCGCCGCTTCGATTGCCCGCGAGCATGTCGGCCTGGATCGCAGCGCCGAGCGCCACGACCTGATCGGGATCGAGATTGGTCAATGGCGGCTGGCCGAAATATTCTTCGACCGCGCGCCGAATCACCGGCATACGTGTCGCGCCGCCAACCAGCACGACGCCCTTGATCTCGGACGCCGAGATCTTCGCATCGCGCAACGCCTTGCGGGTCGGCGTCAGCGTGCGTGCAACCAGCGTTTCAGTCAGCGCGGCAAAGTCGGTTTCGGTGATTGTCAGATCGATTTTCTGACCATCGGAGAACGCGGCTTGGATGCGCGCTTCCGGCGCATCCGACAACGCTTCCTTGGCCGTACGCACATGATCGAGCAACAGCCGCACGTCCTCAGGCGTTGCCGGCTTCACCTTCGCTTTTGCGAGCACGTGCCGATAAACCATGGCATCGAAATCATCCCCTCCCAGCGCTGAATCGCCGCCTGCCGCGAGCACTTCGAAGACGCCTTTGGTGAGCTTGAGAATCGACAGGTCGAAGGTTCCGCCGCCGAGGTCGTACACGGCGTATAACCCTTCCGATGCGTTGTCCAGCCCATAAGCAATCGCGGCCGCAGTCGGTTCGTTCAGCAAACGCAGCACGTTCAGGCCGGCGAGTTTCGCGGCGTCTTTCGTGGCTTGACGCTGGGCTTCATCGAAATAAGCCGGAACGGTGATCACCGCACCGACCAGATCGTCGCCAAGCGAATCTTCCGCGCGATAACGCAACGTCGCCAGGATTTCCGCCGATACTTCCACCGGGCTCTTCACACCATCGATAGTACGAATCTGCACCATGCCTGGCGCATCGACAAAATCGTAGGGCGCGTTCTCGGCGCCTTCCACTTCACTCTTGCCGCGGCCCATGAAACGCTTGACCGAAACAATCGTGTTGCGCGGATCAAGCGCCGCTTCTTCCTTCGCAACACGACCGATACGCCGGCCGCCCTTCTCCAGATACCGAACCACCGACGGCAGCAGGTAATGGCCGTCCTCGTCGGGCAGCACTTCAGCTACGCTGTTGCGCATGGCGGCCACGAGCGAATTCGTCGTACCGAGATCGATGCCCACGGCAATGCGCCGCTGATGCGGCGCCGGAGCCATGCCGGGTTCTGAAATTTGCAGTAAAGCCATCGTTGCTCTATTGGGGGTTGGTGACGCCTGTAGTGTCGTCTGGTGGTCTGAAATCAGTCGAGCTTTTCGATCTGGTTGCCAATCTCGCTCGCCACACGTTCGATAAACATCAACTGGCGGACGGCTTCACTTGCCGCCTGATCGGCGTGACTGTCGATCAAAGCCGCCAGCTTTTCGAAGCGAATGCGTTCCTGGTCGCGCATTTCCTCGAGCAGGGACTCGAGCGCGCCCACGTTCTTCGCCCCCGCCGCGTCCTCGATATTTTCGCGCCATTCCATTTGCTGCATCAGGAAGGCCGGTTCCATCGCCGTGTTGTTCTCGGCGTCGGCATGCACACCGCGCAGCGAGAGCATGTACGTGGCCCGCTTGAGCGGGTCGCGCAGCGTCTGGTACGCCTCGTTCGCGCGCGTGGCCCACTGCATCGCAACGCGCTTTTGCGCATCGCCCGCGGCTGCAAACCGGTCGGGATGAACCTGCGCCTGCACCGTTCGATACGCTTCGTCCAGCTTCGCGGAATCGATGGCGTAAGTCGGCGGGAGATCGAACAGGTCGAAGTGACTGTCGTTGAGCGTGGCCATGGGAGGAGGATAGATGGACTTAAAAAGCAGTGACGCTAAAGAAAAAGGCGGCACGCGCCGCCTCTTTGCTGTTCTTCCACAATGCTATACGCGAAAAGATTCGCCGCAGCCGCACTCGTCTTTCACATTCGGGTTGTTGAACTTGAAACCTTCGTTCAGCCCTTCGCGCGCGAAATCCAGTTCGGTGCCGTCGATATAAGCGAGGCTCTTCGGATCGACAATGATCTTCACGCCCGCCGACTCGAACACCTGATCTTCCGGCGCGAGTTCGTCCACGTACTCGAGCTTGTAAGCGAGGCCCGAACAGCCGGTCGTGCGCACGCCAAGACGCAGCCCTACGCCCTTGCCGCGTCGAACCAGATACTTCTGCACGTGCTGTGCTGCCTTGTCCGTCAACGTGATTGCCATAGTCTCTCTTCAGCAGTTGCTTGAATCCGGATGGTTGCTCCCGGTCGCATGCTGCAGCCTTGCTTTGAATCCAAAACCCGAGCGCCGGATCTCTCTTGCAGACCCAGGCGCCCCTCCCTGAATTGCTTACGCTGCGTGCTGCTTCGCTTCAACCGGAGCCGCTTCTGCAACGCCCGCACCATGACGTTGCTTGTAGTCTGCAACGGCGGCCTTGATTGCGTCTTCGGCGAGAATCGAACAGTGAATCTTGACCGGCGGTAAAGCCAGTTCTTCAGCAATATGGGTGTTCTTGATCGTCAGCGCCTGGTCCAGGGTCTTGCCCTTGACCCATTCGGTCACGAGCGAGCTGGAGGCAATCGCCGAGCCGCAGCCATACGTCTTGAACTTCGCATCTTCGATCACACCGTCCGCGCCCACGCGGATCTGCAGCTTCATCACGTCGCCGCACGCGGGCGCGCCGACCATGCCGGTGCCGACCGTGTCGTCGTCCTTGCCGAACGAACCGACGTTGCGCGGGTTTTCGTAATGGTCCAGAACCTTGTCGCTATAAGCCATGATTCAAACTCCTTGAATTCGTATGCGTGTGCGTTCAACCGGGGCGCAAAGTGCTGCTTAGTGCGCGGCCCACTGGATCGACGAGATGTCGATGCCATCCTTATGCATTTCCCAAAGCGGCGACAAATCGCGCAGCTTCTGAATCTTGCCCTTCAACAGATTGATCACGTAGTCGACGTCCTGCTCGGTCGTAAAGCGGCCAACCGTGAAGCGGATCGAGCTGTGCGCGAGTTCGTCGTTGCGGCCAAGCGCGCGCAGCACGTATGACGGTTCCAGCGAAGCCGATGTGCAAGCCGACCCGGAAGACACCGCCACATCCTTGACCGCCATGATCAGCGACTCGCCTTCAACGAAGTTGAAGCTGATGTTGAGGTTATGCGGCACACGGGTTGCCATGTCGCCGTTCACATAAACCTCTTCCATCTCCGAAAGACCCCTCAACAGGCGGTCGCGCAACATGCGCACGCGCTCGTTTTCGGTCGCCATTTCTTCACGCGCGATGCGGAAAGCCTCGCCCATGCCAACGATCTGGTGCGTCGCCAGCGTACCTGACCGCATGCCGCGCTCGTGACCGCCGCCATGCATTTGCGCTTCAATACGGATGCGCGGCTTGCGACGCACGAACAACGCGCCGATACCCTTCGGGCCATACGTCTTGTGCGCCGAGAACGACATCAGGTCGACCTTCAGTTTTTGCAGATCGATCTCGATCTTGCCGGTGGCTTGCGCTGCATCGACATGCAACACGATGCCCTTCGCACGCGTGATCTCGCCGATGGCGGCAATATCCTGGATCACGCCGATTTCATTGTTCACGTTCATCACGGACACGAGGATGGTGTCCGGGCGGATCGCCGCCTGGAACACGTCCAGATCCAGCAAACCGTCGTCCTTCACATCCAGGTACGTGACTTCAAAACCTTCGCGCTCGAGCTCGCGGCAGGTATCGAGCACGGCCTTGTGCTCGGTCTTCACCGTGATGATGTGCTTGCCCTTGCTCTTGTAGAAATGCGCAGCGCCCTTGATGGCGAGGTTGTCCGACTCCGTTGCGCCCGACGTCCAGATGATTTCCCGCGGATCGCAATTGACCAGCTTCGCGACGTTCTCGCGCGCTTCTTCGACTGCCCGTTCCGCATCCCAGCCGTACTGATGGCTACGCGATGCCGGATTGCCGAACTGCTCACGCAGATACGGAATCATCTTGTCCACCACGCGCGGGTCGACCGGGGTCGTTGCGCTGTAATCCATGTAAATGGGCAGATGGGGAATGTCGTTGTTCATCAGTTGCTCCGGGAATTGACTCAATTGGCTTTTCTAGGCGAGACAGCCGCGTCAGCTTGACGGACGCGCGGCAGCCATCAGCCGGCCAGGTTGAAAACGGAATTCGGTCCTTTTGGCGCCACGCGGGCAGGCTCCACGGTCGCCGTATCGGCACGGCGATCGCGCAATACCGCCGGCGAACCATCGCGCGCACGCTGCTGGTCGACCAGGTCTTTCAGCGAGACGGAGTCGAGATACTCGACCATCTTCTGATTGAGCGTGGACCAGAGTTCGTGGGTCATGCAATGGCCGTCGTGCTGCTTCGTGCCTTCGCACGCGCCTTTGCCACCGCACTGCGTGGCATCGATAGGTTCGTCCACCGCAATGATGATGTCCGCGACCGTGACGTTTTCAGCACGGCGAGCGAGATTGTATCCGCCACCCGGACCCCGCACCGACTCCACGATTTCGTGGCGGCGCAGCTTGCCGAACAACTGTTCAAGGTAAGAGAGCGATATGTGCTGGCGCTGGCTGATTCCGGCCAACGTCACCGGGCCCTGCTCCTGGCGCAATGCCAAGTCGATCATCGCCGTGACGGCGAAACGGCCTTTCGTGGTGAGTCTCATAATTTGTGGCTACCGGGGGCTACTGCTAATACTCGATGATTTTGCTCAAGTATAAATAGCCTACGGATTTAGTCAAGTATCTCAGGTTCATTTATTAGGAATTTGCTGAGACGTTTCGCGGGCCGAAACCCGCTCGGCTGCCATGCGCCTAGGACACCAGCTGGGTGCGCAGCGCTTTCAGCAGGCCTTCGCAAGCGTCCTCGCACTGGTCGAGCACCTGCTCGAAACCTTCATCGCCCCCAAAATAAGGATCGACGACAACGCGGCTGTCATCGCGCGTGGCGAATTCCATGAGCAAACGGATCTTGTCGCGGTATTCCGGTGGGCAGAGTTTTGCGAGCGCGGCAGCGTTGGCATCGTCCATTGCGATCAGGAGGTCGAACCGCGCGAAATCTGTTTCGCCGACTTGCCGGCCACGCAGCAAGGACAGGTCATAACCACGGGTTCTGGCCGCGCGCTGGGCGCGATCATCCGGCGGCTGGCCGATATGCCAATCACCCGTGCCCGCAGAATCCACGACGATCCGGTCCGAGAGTCTTGCCTTCCCCACTTGATGAAGCATCACCGCTTCGGCGCTGGGCGAACGGCAAATGTTGCCAAGGCACACAAAGCAGATGGCGATCGTGTTCATCGGGTTCCGGATATCGTTGACTTGAGGCGTCGATAAAGTACCGCCTGCCGTCTCGCATCCCCTCAAGGCGAGCGCACGCGAACGGTCCCGAATTATACAAAGGACGTCGCTTTTGCGCCCGAACGACGCTTGTTCAAAACGTCTGTGTGACCGACGGCGATGTTGCCGGTGCGGCGCTGTCCGAATCTACAAGACCCAGCGAAATGGCACGCGCAAACTCCGCGCTGACTGTAGCGGCGCTTTGCGGGTGTGCTGCCGCTCCCACCATGGGGTGGATTGCGTGGCAATAACCCGCAAGAGCGAGCGGTACAAGCATGGCAACAGGCCAGTAGGTCGATATTGTCTTTTTCATTTCTAACCCCTTTCTCGTGTCCCGTGGGCTGACGGGCCCACTGCAGAACAGTTGAATTGTAAGGGTTAGTCCTGATCCGATAAATGCGTTAAGGCACAAAGCATTGTTGCAGTTGTGTCAACAGCGCATGTTCAATCGGCGTTGTAATGCGGCGCAAGCCGCGTCCCAAGTGGGTCTCGACCTTTATGCGCGCGTTACCAGCGAGATAAAACTTTACAAGTTTCTTGCGACAACCCTTCGTCAATGCTGTCAGATACGGTAATCAACCACTGTTTGCAATATCAAATATGAAACTCGCTGCCGCAGGACTCATCCTCGTTTCGTCCGCGCTCGTCGCGGGCTGCGCCGTTTATCCCGACGGCACGCCCGCCTATGCGGGTGGCGGTTACTCGTCTTATCCTGCGTACCCTGGCGGCTACGATCCCGGCTACTATGGCGCGCCGGTTGTTCAGTCAGGCGTGGTGATCGGCGGGGGCTATTACGGCGGCGGTCCCGGCCCGCGATGGGACGATGGACCCGGATACCGGCGCCCGCCGCCTGGAGGCTGGGGCGACCGGGGTGATCGTGGCGGATACCGCGGCGGCGATCGCGGCGGTGACAGAGGCGATCGCGGCGGTCATGGCGGACAGCAAGCAGGCGGAGGCGGTCCTCAAAGCGGCGCCCCTGGCGGTCACGGCGGACAACAAGCCGGAGGCGGCGGTCCGCAAGGCGGCCGCCCGCCGCAAGCCGGTGGCCCTGGCGCAGCGCCACAACCGCAACCGCAGCAACAGCAAGCGCGCACGCCGTACGTTGGCCGTTCGAACTGGGGGAAACCTTCGCCGCAGACTTCAGAACGCAATCACTGACGTCTCGCTTTCTTATCACACAAAAAACCGTCCTCGATCCACATGAGATCCCGGACGGTTTTTTCTGTTTTGCGGTTACCGTTGGCCCACAACCCGAGCGTGACTGCGTTCGACCGCCTTTCGCTCTTTTCACAATACGAGATACAATCACAATTCCGCTGTTTGACGTATCAACTGATTTTCTCCATGAGCGATACGAGCCCGGAATCCAGAACGTCCATTCAGGTGATCGAGCGCATGATGCGCCTGCTCGATGCGCTTGCCGCGCACACCGATCCCGTCAGTCTCAAAGAACTCTCGCAGAGCACGTCGCTGCATCCTTCGACCGCGCACCGCATCCTGAACGACATGGTGACTTGCCGGCTGGTTGACCGTTCCGATCCAGGCACTTACCGGCTCGGCATGCGTCTGCTTGAACTCGGCAATCTGGTGAAGGCGCGGCTGTCGGTTCGGGAAGCCGCCATGCCGCCCATGCGCGAACTGCATCGCGAAACCGGGCAGACCGTGAACCTGTCGGTGCGTCAGGGCGACGAAATCGTCTATATAGAACGGGCTTATTCGGAGCGTTCGGGCATGCAGGTCGTGCGTGCCATTGGCGGACGCGCGCCCTTGCATCTGACATCGGTGGGGAAACTCTTTCTCGCGGCCGACGAATCCGCCCGAGTCCGCGCCTACGCTACGCGCACCGGCCTCTCCGGCCACACGCAAAACAGCATTACGGATCTCGCCAAGCTGGAGCGCGAATTGTCGTTCGTACGCAGCCAGGCATGCGCGCGGGATAACGAGGAACTTGAACTCGGCGTGCGCTGTATCGCGGCAGGAATCTACGACGATACCGGCCGGCTCGTCGCGGGTTTATCGCTGTCCGCGCCGGCAGACCGGCTGCAGGATTCTTGGCTGAACCAGTTGAGCGGGACCGCGCTCGAGATTTCGCGTTCGCTGGGGTACCGGCCGGAACCAAGCGCCGATTCCCAGCAGCGCTAGACACGCCGTCTGTTCGGGCCAGGTATGCAAAAGCCGGTTTATCTTTCGATAAACCGGCTTTTTTACGCTTCTGGCGTCCTCGCAGATCAGGTACCACCGCCACCGGCATCGGCGCTGGTGATTTGCGGTTCTCCAGCGGTTTCGAGGAAACCGCGCAGACGCCCGGCATCGGCAAAACGTGAATATTTGCCCGACGAATCCAGCAGTACCATCACGACCGGACGGCCGTGGATAGTCGTCTGCATCACGAGGCACTCACCCGCCTCGTTGATGAAGCCGGTTTTTTGCAAGCCGATGTCCCAGCTCGGATTGCGAATCAAGGCATTCGTGCTGTTGTAAGCCAGATTGCGCTTGCCGGTGAATACGTCGTAGCTGCGATCGGTCGAGAACTTCCGGATCAGCGGATATTGATACGCCGCGTTGACCATCTTCACGAGATCGCGTGCGCTCGACACGTTCAGGCTCGTCAATCCGGTCGAATTTTCGAAGTGCGTGTCGGTCATGCCTAGCATCCGCGCCTTCGCATTCATCGCAGCGATGAAACCCGGCCGGCCATTCGGGTAATAACGCGACAACGCTGCGGCGGCCCGATTCTCCGATGCCATCAGCGCAATATGCAGCATGTCTTCGCGATTCAATTCAGAACCGACGGACAAGCGCGAGCCGGTGTATTTCTCGTAGTCGCGGTCTTCGTCGGTGACGTCGATTTCTTCCGTCAGCGGCGCTTTCGAATCGAGCACGACCATGGCGGTCATCAGCTTCGTGATGGAGGCGATGGGCACGACGGCGCGCGAGTTTTTATCGAAGAGAGTTTCGGACGTGTTCTGGTCGACCACGTATGCGACGCTCGAACGCAGCGCAAGGCTATCTGGCGTTTCATGCAAACCAAACGCCTGTCCGACGGTCGGCGGGCGTGGCTGATACGCAACCGAACGCACGGCGGCACGACGGCCATGTGCATCCATCCGGTAGCTCACCCGATGCCGGCGGGTACCGCGCGCAGCGGGCACTGCATCGTCATCGGCGGGAGCAGCAGCAGCGACTTTAGCCGTCTTTGCGCCTTTGGGCGCACGCGCGCCGACCTTCGACAGCTTGGCGGACTTTGCTTGCGGCGCGGCAGCAGCGGCCGGCTTGGTGGATTTTTTTGCGGTTTTTGATGTTGGGGTCTTGGCTAAAGCGTCGACCGGTGCGGCTGCGAAAGACGTCGCGAGCGCCACCGACACGGCAACCGACAGCGCAGTGCGGACTGCAACGCCGTGGATCACCCTGAGCGACGAAAACATTTCGGTTTTCATTAGTGTTCTGTTCTGGACCGGCGAGAGAGTGTCGCCAGTGTAGTAAAGCTTCGAAAAATTAGCAATATTAAGCACTTATGGGCAGTACTTAAACTGGATTGTAAGAGACGATCCTTGGAGCCGGACACGTTTCAGGGCCTAATCGTAAGAAAACATGACAATCAGCACAATCGTTTTGATCATCATAAGTAATTGCAGAGCTTTGGCTATCAACGAACTAACGGCAATAGTTCGTGAAACTTAAGGCACTTTTTGAGGCAGCTTGGAGGGCGTCCGCGAAAAACATGCGTGCTACCTTAAAAGCGAAATTTCGCCAAAAGCGAGTGAATCAACAGAAGTGAGTGTTCAGGTAATCCGTAACTGCGAGTAAAGCGACCGGCGGTTCGACCAAGTTCGCGAGTTTTTGTTCATACAAACTATGACGATTTTCAGCCCACTTCGAATGTTAACGTTGGTTTAACAATTTTGGTGTACACCGTTTCAAACCTTTTCAAATCAACCGTCCCCGCCGGTAAGCCCGGCATGCTCTGCCCTACTCAAACCAGCCGCGACCGCGGCGAGCTGGATGGTTTGCAGATGCACATCGACAGTCACGTCGATGTCGCGGCCATAACCGCCCGCCATCGTAATCGCAACCGGCAAGCCGCGCTTGGCCGCCATAGCGAACACCAATGAGTCGCGCCGGGCGAATCCATCGATTGACAGCGCCAGCCGTCCCAGGCGATCACCCGCGTGGGGATCGGCGCCCGCCAGATAGATAAGCATTGCCGGCTGAACGCGATCGAACATCGTCGCCAGTGCTTTTTCCAGCGCTTCCATATAGTTGGCGTCGTCGCAGCCATCGGGCAGCGCGACATCGAGATCACTCGTCTCCTTGCTGAACGGATAATTCGACTCGCCATGCAAGGACAGCGTGAAGACGCTTGGATCGTCCTGGAAGATAGCCGCCGTGCCGTTGCCTTGGTGCACGTCCAGATCGACGATCGCAACTTGCAGCATGTCCTCGCCCCGCTTGAGCGCCTCGGACTGCATGACGCGGGCCGCGACGGCTGCGTCGTTGAAGACACAGAATCCCGCGCCGCGAGACGCGTACGAATGATGCGTGCCTCCAGCCAGATTCGCGGCAAATCCGTCCCGCAGCGCCGCGCGACATGCCGCGATGGTCGCACCCACCGACCGCCGCGACCGTTCGACCATTTCGGGCGACCATGGAAAACCGATTTCCCGCTGCTCTTGCGCACTCAGCAAACCCGTCGCAACCCGAGCGACGAAATCCGCGGCATGCACGCGCTCGAGATCCGAATCAGACGCGATGGGCGCCTCGTCCAGTTCGACATCCGGCAACTCGGCTTCGACGCGTTCGCGCAACATCCGGTACTTCTGCATCGGAAAGCGATGACCGGATGGCAAGGGCAGCACGAAGCGGTCGCTGTAATAAGCCTTCATTGAAACGGAATTCCAATTTGTCGACGCGTGATCCTAGCATCGGAATCGTTTGCGCCCGTCGCCCCAAACTGGTGCCTTCCATCTCGAAATATGGTTCCATAGAACAACTTAGCTTACGTAAGCCGTTGTTTAATAACATTTCATCCCATGCTGCGACGCACAAAAAGACGCTTGACATCTTTAGGAATATGCCTAGAATGGTTCCATGTTGCGACGCACCAATAGCTGTTTCGCCTCATACGGCTGCCGGAGATCCGGCGCCGCCAAAACCCACGACCCGCGCTGATGATGGGTCGACTTTCAGGAGCGTGACATGACCCTTTTGACCCCGGAACAAATCGCCGCTGCAAACAAAGCCCAATTCGACATGCTGTTCGGTCTGACGAACAAGGCATTCGAAGGTATGGAAAAGCTGCTTGAGCTGAACCTGCAAGTCGTAAAGTCGACGCTGGCTGAAAGCCAGGAAAACACGCAGCGCGTGTTGTCGGTGAAGGACGCGCAAGAACTGCTCGCACTGCAAGCCAGCCTGGCTCAGCCGGTTGCCGAAAAGGCGCTGTCGTATGGCCGCCACCTGTATGAGATCGCATCGTCCACGCAAGCTGAATTCGCACGCGTTGCCGAAGCCCAGTACGAAGACCAGAACCGCAAGGTGCAGGCACTTGTCGACAACGTTGCCAAGAACGCACCAGCAGGTTCGGAAACGGCTGTCGCCGTGATGAAGTCGGCCATTACCGCCGCCAACACCACGTACGAAACCATTCACAAGGCAAGCAAGCAAGCCGTTGAAATCGCGGAAAGTAACTTCAACGCAGCCGCTACAGCCGCCACGAAGGCTGCATCGCAGGCAACCGCTCAAGCTTCGCGCGCTGCCGTAAAGAAGCCTGCTTAAGCGATGTAGTTCGAGCATTTGCATCCGAAAAGATTCGCGTAAATGCTTGAAAGTCGCGTAGCAAAAAGAACCGCTCCAGTTCACGCTCGAGCGGTTTTTTTACGCTCTTCGGGAAGTGTGGCAAGACAGGAAAAAGCGGCGCGTTCTTCGCAGAACGCGCCGCTTTTGCATTCGACTGCCGGCCGTTACTTCTTGCGCTGCGGCGGCAGGTCGGTACACACGCCTTCGTACAACTCGGCGGCCATTCCAATCGATTCACCGAGCGTCGGGTGCGGATGGATCGTCTTGCCGATATCCTCCGCGTCCGCGCCCATTTCGATCGCCAGGCACACCTCGCTGATCAGGTCGCCCGCGCTCGTTCCCACGATCCCGCCGCCGATGATCCGGTGCGTCTCTTCGTCGAAGATGAGCTTGGTGAACCCTTCGTCGCGGCCATTGGCAATCGCCCGCCCCGATGCAGCCCACGGGAACACTGCCTTGCCATACTTGATGCCTTCGGCCTTGCACTGATCCTCGGTCTTGCCGGCCCATGCCACTTCGGGATCGGTGTAGGCGACGGACGGAATCTGTAACGCATCGAAGTACGCCTTCTCGCCATGCGCGGCTTCGGCTGCAACGTGGCCTTCATGCACCGCCTTGTGCGCGAGCATCGGCTGACCGACCAGATCGCCGATGGCAAAAATGTGCTCGACGTTCGTGCGCAACTGCTTGTCGACGTTGATGAAACCGCGATCCGTCACCGCCACGCCCGCCTTGTCCGCGCCGATCTTGCCGCCGTTCGGGCTGCGGCCTACAGCCACGAGCACCAGGTCATAGCGCTGTGCATCGGCGGGAGCTTTTTCGCCTTCGAAGCTCACGTAGATGCCGTCTTCCCGGGCTTCCGCCTTCGTGGTCTTCGTCTTGAGCATGACGTTCGCGAAGCGCTTGGCGTTGAACTTCTCCCACACCTTCACCAGGTCGCGATCGGCGCCGGCCATCAGGCCATCGAGCATTTCGACCACATCGATCTGCGCACCGAGCGCCGCGTACACCGTCGCCATTTCCAGGCCGATGATGCCGCCGCCGATCACCAGCATGCGCTTCGGAATCTGGCGCAATTCGAGTGCACCGGTCGAGTCGACAACGCGCGGGTCTTCCGGCATGAACGGCAGCTTCACGGCTTGCGAACCGGCCGCGATGATCGCCTTCTTGAACTGCACGACCTTCTTGCCGCCCTCGCCTTCGATCTCCATGTGGTTCGGGCCGACGAACTTGCCGACGCCCGTCACCACTTGGACCTTGCGCGCCTTCGCCATTCCGGCGAGCCCACCGGTCAGTTTCTTGACCACGCCCGACTTGAAGTCGCGCAGCTTGTCGAGGTCGATAGTCGGTTCACCGAACGAGATGCCATGGTGCGCGAGCGCCTTGGCTTCTTCGGTAATCGATGCAGCGTGAAGCAACGCCTTCGACGGAATGCAGCCGACGTTCAGGCAGACGCCGCCAAGCGTTGCATAGCGTTCGACGATGACCGTGTTCATACCCAGGTCCGCCGCGCGAAACGCTGCCGAATACCCACCGGGACCCGCGCCCAGCACGAGCATGTCGCACTCGATATCAGCGGAACCGGAGAACGATGCGGCCTTCGGCGCGGGCGCAGCGCTTGCCTTTTCGGCGGGCTGCGGCGCGGCGGGCTGCGGCTTTTCCTCGACCTGGCTTACGCCACCGCCCTGACCTTCGAGCGTCAGGATCAGCGAGCCTTCGGAGACGTTGTCGCCGATCTTGACCTTCACTTCCTTGACCGTTCCCGCTGCGGGCGACGGCACGTCCATGGTGGCTTTATCGGATTCCAGCGTGACGAGCGACTGCTCTTTCTCGACCGTATCGCCGGCCTTCACGTGGATTTCAATGACCGGGATGTCCGTGAAATCGCCGATGTCCGGTACCTTCACGTCCTGCGATCCGCCGCCTGCGGGTTTTTGTTCGGCAGGCCTGGACGCAGCGGCTTCTTTCGGCGCAGGCGCCGGCGCTGCCGCTTCGGCCTTGGCCGGCGCAGCGGGTTGTTCCGCCGGCTTTTCGCTGCCCGCATCCGCCGTTTCCACGGTCGCGATCACGGTGCCTTGCGAGACTTTGTCGCCGGCTTTGACTTTGACTTCCTTGACCGTACCGAAGAGATCGCTCGGCACTTCGATGGAAGCCTTGTCGGATTCGAGAGTCAGGACGCCTTGTTCTTTTTCGATGGCATCGCCGGCTTTGATATTGACTTCGATGACGTCGACGTCTTTGAAATCGCCGATATCGGGTACTTTAAGTTCGGTGAGACTCATGGTGTCCCCTAAATGAGAAGCGGGCAGAACCTGCGAAAGCGTTCAAGCGAAAGCGATCGGTTCTGCCGTCGGCAGACTTGCCTGTCTTTGCCTTGATGCCATGCAAAGCGAGTTCGACGAGATGGCTGGCGGACCACTGCGAAGCGGGCCGCCAGGCGCAAAAAATCAGAGACTCACCCGGCGGAAATCCGCCAGCACAGCAGAAAGATAGGCATTGAACCGCGCGGCCTCGGCGCCGTCGATCACCCGATGGTCGTAAGACAGCGACAAAGGCAGAATCAGCCGCGGCACGAACGCCTTGCCGTCCCAGACCGGCTTCATCGCGCCGCGCGACAATCCGAGAATGGCCACTTCAGGTGCGTTGATGATCGGCGTGAAATGCGTTCCGCCAATCCCGCCGAGCGACGAGATCGAGAAACATCCGCCTTGCATCTGATCCGGCTTCAGCTTGCCTTCGCGTGCTGCCTTCGAGAGATCGGCCATTTCGCGGGCGACATCGACAAGACCCTTCTTGTCGGCGTCGCGAATCACCGGGACCATCAAGCCGTTCGGGGTATCGGCGGCGAAACCGATGTTGTAATACTGCTTGAAGACGAGGTTGTCGCCGTCGAGGCTCGCATTGAACGTCGGGAATTTCTTGAGCGCAGCAACGACCGCCTTGATCACGAACGCGAGCATGGTGAACTTCACGCCGGCCTTTTCGTTTTCCTTGTTCAATGTCACGCGCAACGCTTCGAGGTCGGTGATGTCCGCTTCGTCGTTGTTGGTGACGTGCGGGATCATGACCCAGTTGCGATGCAGGTTCGCGCCCGAAATCTTTTTGATGCGCGAGAGCGGCTTTGGATCGACCGGACCGAACTTGGTGAAATCGACCTTCGGCCACGGCAGCAGGTTCAGCTCGCCGCCGCCTGCCGGCGCTGCTGCAGCCGCAGCCGGCGCCTTGCCCTGACCCGTCATCACACCCTTCACGAACGCGGTGACGTCCGCCTGCGTGATGCGGCTCTTCGGACCGGTGCCCGAAACGTTCGATACATCCACGCCGAGTTCACGCGCGAACTTGCGCACGGAAGGCGATGCATGGCTCGACGTGCGCGCACCGCCTTCGCCAGCGGGAATTGCCGGAGCGAGCGCAAGTGCGGACGGCGCGTCTTTCTGAGCCGGAGCGGCTTGAGCGGGCGCAGCCGCCTTGGGTGCTTCCTGCTTCGGCGCTTCGTCTTTCGGCGCGGCAGGTGCAGCGGCGGGTGCCGATGAGCCAGCCCCGCCTTCCAGCACGACGATCAATGTCCCTTCGGACACGTTGTCGCCAACCTTGACCTTGAGTTCCTTGACCGTGCCCGCTGCGGGCGACGGCACGTCCATGGTGGCCTTATCGGATTCGAGCGTGACGAGCGATTGCTCTTTCTCGACCTTGTCGCCGATCTTCACGTTCACTTCGATAACCGGAATATCCTTGAAGTCGCCAATATCCGGCACCTTCACTTCAACCGATCCGCCGCCCGAGGATGCCGCTGGCGCAGCGGTTTCCGCGGTCTTTTCCTTGGCCGGTTCAGCCGGCTTTTCAGCAGCCTTGGGAGCAGCAGGAGCGGCCGCCTCGCCACCTTCCAGCACGACGATCAACGTTCCTTCAGAAACGTTGTCGCCAACCTTGACCTTCACTTCCTTCACGACGCCGGCTGCCGAACTCGGCACGTCCATGGTCGCTTTATCGGATTCGAGCGTGACGAGCGATTGCTCTTTCTCAACCGTATCGCCCGCTTTCACCAGTACCTCGATCACCGGAATATCCGTGTAATCGCCGATATCCGGCACCTTGATTTCGATCGCTTGACTCATTGTTTATTGTCTCCTGGGTCGCGACGCGAAAATCGCCCTGGCACGAGGCTGACAGCCAGGGCCAAGGCGACTTCACGCAGCAACACTCGGGGGCCGATACGTTAAACCGTCATCGGGTTGGGTTTGGCGGGGTCGAGCTCGTACTTCTTGATCGCCTCGGCGACGACCTTGCGGTCGATCGTGCCTTCGTCGGCCAACGCGTTGAGCGCGGCGACGGTGACCCAGTAGCGGTCGACTTCGAAGAAGTGGCGCAGCTTTTCACGTGTGTCCGAACGGCCATAACCGTCCGTGCCGAGCACGACAAACTTGTTCGGCACGAAGCCGCGGATCTGGTCGACCAGCGCACGCACATAATCGGTCGATGCAATCACCGGACCCTTCGCGTCCTTCAGCAGCTTGGTCACGTGCGAGACCCGACGCTCTTCGGTCGGATGCAGCAGGTTCCAGCGCTCGACGTCCATGCCGTCGCGTGCGAGCTCGGTAAAGCTCGGAACGCTCCAGAGGTCGGCAGCGACATTCCAGTCGTTCTTCAGCAGGTCAGCGGCGGCGATCACTTCGTTGAAGATCGTGCCTGCGCCCATCAGTTGAACGCGCGGTGCCTTTGCGTCGGCATCCGACTTGCGGAACGCGTACATGCCCTTGACGATATCGGCCGCAACCGAATCGCTTTGCGGGATCGCCGGGTGCTCGTAGTTCTCGTTCATGACCGTGACGTAGTAGTACACGTCTTCCTGCTCGGCCACCATGCGACGCAGGCCGTCCTGCATGATCACCGCGAGTTCGTAACCGAAGGTCGGGTCGTAGCTCACGCAGTTCGGGACGGACGCTGCCCACATCAGCGAGTGGCCGTCTTCGTGCTGCAGGCCTTCGCCGTTCAACGTCGTGCGTCCCGCCGTACCACCCAGCAGGAAGCCGCGCGAACGCATGTCGCCCGCCGCCCATGCCAGGTCGCCGATGCGCTGGAAGCCGAACATGGAATAGAAGATGTAGAACGGGATCATGATCTCGTTATGCGTGGAGTACGACGTCGCCGCCGCAATCCAGTCACACATCCCGCCGGCTTCGTTGATCCCTTCCTGCAGGATCTGGCCGGTTTCCGATTCACGATAGAACATCAACTGATCCGAATCTTCCGGCACATACTTCTGGCCGTCCTGATTCCAGATACCGATCTGGCGGAACAGCCCTTCCATGCCGAAGGTACGCGATTCATCCGGCACGATCGGAACGATCCGTTTGCCGAGCGCCTTGTCCTTCAACAGGATGTTGAGGATCCGCACGAACGCCATGGTCGTGGAGATCTCGCGGCCCGGACCCGTGCCCTTCAGCACCGGTTCGAACACCGACAGATCCGGCACCGGCAGCGACTCGGCCTTCTGACGGCGGGCCGGCAGGTAACCACCGAGTTCCTGGCGGCGAGCGCGCATGTACTCGAGTTCCTTCGAACCTTCTTCGAACGTCAGGTACGGCACGTCGGCGATCTGGTCGTCGGGAATCGGCAGCTTGAACTGGTCGCGGAATTTCTTCAGCTGATCCGTGTGCAGCTTCTTCTGCTGGTGCGTGATGTTCATGGCCTGACCGGCTTCGCCCATGCCATAACCCTTGATGGTCTTGGCGAGGATGACAGTCGGCTGGCCCTTCGTCTTCGATGCTTCGGCGTACGCCGCGTAGATCTTGTGCGGATCGTGACCGCCGCGATTCAGGTTCCAGATGTCTTCGTCGGACCACTCTGCAACCATCGCCTTGAGTTCCGGCGTGTTGAAGAAATGCTCGCGCACATATGCGCCCGATTCCGACTTGTACGTTTGATATTCGCCGTCGACCACTTCCATCATCCGGCGCATCAATGCACCGGTTTTATCGCGTGCGAAGAGCGAGTCCCAGCGGCTGCCCCACACCACCTTGATCACGTTCCAGCCGGCGCCGCGGAACTCGCTTTCGAGTTCCTGAATGATCTTGCCGTTGCCGCGCACGGGACCGTCGAGGCGCTGCAAGTTGCAGTTGATCACGAAGACGAGATTGTCCAGGCGCTCGCGACCGGCCATGCCGATTGCGCCGAGCGATTCCGGTTCGTCCGTTTCGCCGTCGCCGAGGAACGCCCAGACCTTGCGGTTGCCCGCCTTGGCGATACCGCGCGCATCGATGTACTTCATGAAGCGCGCTTGATAGATCGCCATGATCGGGCCGAGGCCCATCGATACGGTCGGGAATTGCCAGAAGTCCGGCATCAGCCACGGATGCGGATAAGACGAAATGCCCTCGCCGCCCACTTCCTGGCGGAAGTTGTCGAGCTGGCTCTGCTTCAGGCGGCCGAGCAGGAACGCGCGGGCATACACGCCCGGCGATGAGTGGCCTTGCACGAACACCAGGTCGCCGCCATGTTCGGGCGACGGCGCGTGCCAAAAGTGGTTGAAACCGACGTCATACAGCGTCGCCGCAGACGCGAACGAAGCGATATGACCGCCCACGTTCGTGTCCTTGCCGGCGCGCAGCACCATGGCAATCGCGTTCCAGCGGGTGTACGAGCGGATCTTGTGTTCGATGTCCTGGTCGCCAGGAATCTTCGATTGGGCGGCAACGGGGATGGTATTGATGTACGGCGTGTTCGCCGAGAACGGCAGATGTTCGCCGTGCACGCGTGCGAATTCGATCTGCTTTTCGATCAGGTAATGTGCGCGATCCGGGCCTTCCGCCGAGATAACGCCGTCGAGGGCTTCGAGCCACTCTGCGGTTTCCTGGGGATCTTCGTCATCCTTGGCGTTGGCGACATATTTCATCACTTCGTCGGGTACAGCGGACATGCTCGTCTCCTGATTTGAGGAACGCTCTGTGAACAGACGACGCGAGCCTTATGGAAAACCACGGGATCAGCCGCGGAAAACAATGGGGACAAGCGCGCGTGCGGCAATTCTAAAGAGGCTATAAACGGTAACGCAAGCAATTTTTCGAATCATGAGAGGCAATCTCATAATGCGGAAAAATGCTGCAACGCACCGTGGGACAAGGACTTTTTGAGAGAGGTTTAGTGTCCTTGCAATCAAATGCCGGGCTTTTGAAGCCTTTTTACGCCTTTTAACAGTCCTTCGCTGCGTTACAATTGCGCGCATGTTGACCGACCGGCTTTTCGCACGCTCGGCCCGCTCGTCGAAGAAACTCAACGACACGGCGCCGACCCGCTGGCACCACGGACCGTGGTGGTCGAACTCGTATTTGCTCACGCCGCTGATATCCATTCTGGTGTTCCTCGTCGTGATGAGCCTCATCTTATGGAGCCTCAACCGGCGCGAGCAGCAGCAGCAAGAGGACACGCTGTATCGAAATGTCGCATGGGCGCAGCAGCAGATCCGGCTTTCCATGACCGGCGCGCAAGAACAGGTCCAGGCGCTCGCACGTGATATCGCGGCCGGCCACGGCGATCCCCAGTCGTTCCAGAGTTCCACGGGCGACATCATGCAGGGGCATCCCGAGATTCTCTACATGAACTGGTACACGGCGCTGCACAAACCGCGCTGGCCAAACACGCCGTTGCCCGTGCTGGGTTCGCGGCTCGCCAAACCCACGGACGCGCAGATGGACGACGCCGTCCAGGCCGCCTTTGACGAAGCCCGCACCACCCGCCGCCAGATTTACTCCCCCCTTATCTACGATGACGTCGGCAACGGCTACATCACGCTGCAGACACCGGTGTATCGCGATCGCGAGTTCCTGGGCTCGATAGCGGCGGTGTTTTCCATCGAAGGGATTCTGAAGCACGACATTCCCTCCGAGCTTTCCGCGAAGTACAAGATTTCCATCACCGATCTCAACAACCGCGAACTCGCCACGACGTCGACCCGGCCACGCTTGCCGCGCGACATGTTCTACGATTTGCCGCTCGATCCGCCGGGACAAGGGGTGTCGGTACGCGTTTATTCGTTCCCGCAACTCACCAATTTCACCAACAACACGCTCGTCTGGCTCGTCGCCGGGTTGTCGTGTTTCGTGTTGTGGAGCTTGTGGAGTCTCTGGAAACACACGCGGCAACGTTTCGAAGCGCAGCAGGCGCTTTACGCCGAAGCATTCTTTCGCCGCGCGATGGAAAACTCGGTGCTGATCGGCATGCGCGTGCTCGACATGCACGGCCGGATCACGCACGTGAACCCGGCGTTTTGCCGCATGACGGGCTGGGACGAAAGCGATCTGGTCGGCAAGGTGGCACCCTTCCCGTACTGGCCGAAAGACGCGTACCCCGAGATGCAGCGGCAACTCGACATGACATTGCGCGGCAAGGCGCCATCGTCCGGATTTGAACTGCGCGTGCGTCGCAAGGACGGTTCGTTCTTCCATGCACGGCTTTACGTGTCGCCGCTGATCGACAGTTCGGGACGCCAGACGGGCTGGATGTCTTCCATGACCGACATCACCGAGCCGCGCCGCGCCCGCGAGGACCTCGCCGCTGCGCACGAGCGCTTCACGACCGTGCTCGAAAGCCTCGACGCCGCCGTGTCCGTGCTAGCCGCCGACGAAGCCGAACTGCTGTTCGCGAACCGCTATTACCGGCATTTGTTCGGCATCCGTCCGGACGGCCATCTCGAACTTGCGGGCGCGGGTTTCGATACGGCCCAGGCGTCGTCCGATTCCATCGATATGGTCGATACCTACGCCGGCCTGCCCGCCACTGCGCTGACCGAAAGTACATCGGACGCGCAGGAAGTGTATGTGGAAGGCATCCAGAAATGGTTCGAAGTACGCCGCCAGTACATCCAGTGGGTGGACGGTCACCTCGCACAGATGCAGATCGCGACCGACATCACCACGCGCAAACAAGCGCAGGAACTCGCCGATCAGCAGGAAGAAAAGCTGCAATTCACCAGCCGCCTGATGACGATGGGCGAGATGGCGTCATCGCTTGCGCATGAACTGAATCAGCCGCTCGCCGCGATCAATAACTACTGTTCGGGTTGCGTCGCGCTCGTGAAATCGGGGCGGATGACGCAGGACGCGCTGCTGCCCGTGCTCGAAAAAACCGCGCAGCAGGCGGTGCGTGCGGGCATGATCATCAAGCGCATCCGCGAATTCGTGAAGCGCAGCGAGCCAAAGCGGCAGCCGACGCGTGTCAGTGACATCGTGGCGGACGCCGTGGGTCTTGCGGAAATCGAAGCACGCAAGCGCAAGATCCGAATACTCACCGAAATCCGTTCGCGCATGCCGGTGATCCATGTGGACCCGGTGCTGATCGAACAAGTGCTCGTGAACTTGCTGAAGAACGCGGCCGAAGCCATGCACGACGCCAAGCCGAACGCCGTCGATCCGGTGATCCGCGTGGTCGTGCAGCGCACCGACGGCGGTTTCGTATGCATCAGCGTGGTCGACCAGGGGCCGGGCGTGGACGAAGCCACCGCCGAGCGCCTGTTCGAGCCCTTCTACAGCACCAAGTCGGACGGCATGGGCATGGGGCTGAATATTTGCCGGTCGATCATCGAATCGCATCGTGGACGGCTTTGGGTGGTGAACAATATCGACACCGCCGGCCAGGTCACGGGCGCGACATTCCATTGCAGTTTGCCAATCGGAGAAGCCGACAGTCCGGGTAATAGCGGGCAGGAGGCTCTCAGCCATCAACCCACACAACAAACTGTTACGGGAGAGCTATGAGCACAGTCACCACTCAGGAAACGGTGTTTGTCGTCGACGACGACGAGGCCGTGCGTGATTCTTTGCGCTGGCTGCTTGAAGCCAATGGCTACCGCGTCTCGTGTTTCGCGAGCGCTGAAGCGTACCTCGATGCTTACCTCCCGATCGCCCATTCCGGCGCGATCTCGTGCCTGATACTCGATGTGCGCATGTCCGGCATGAGCGGTCTCGAGTTGCAGGAAAAGCTGATCGCCGAGAATTCGCTGCTGCCGATCATCTTCGTGACGGGTCACGGCGACGTGCCCATGGCTGTCTCGACCATGAAGAAGGGCGCGATGGATTTCATCGAAAAGCCGTTCGATGAAGCCGAGTTGCGCAAGCTCGTGGAACGCATGCTCGACAAGGCGCGTACCGAAAGCTCGAGCGTGCAGCAGCAGCGTGCTGCGGCCGAGCGGCTGGGCAAACTGACTGCGCGCGAACACCAGGTGCTTGAGCGGATCATCGCGGGGCGCCTGAACAAGCAGATCGCCGATGACCTCGGAATCAGCATCAAGACGGTCGAGGCACATCGGGCGAATATCATGGAGAAGCTTTCCGTGAATACCGTTGCCGACTTGCTGAGGCTCGCGCTTTCCAACAAGCCGCAGACGCAGCAGGCGCAGTAAGGTTTTACCGTTACATCGGCGCGCCGGTTATCAGGCCGGCGGCGCCGGTGTTGCAACTTCGCCGAACGATCGGCTTGCGCGTTCAGCATTCGCTACGAACGCGCCTCAACACCAGCTTTTACCCTTCCCGGCACCTCTCCCCATACAAATCCGCCGAGCCATGGCGGGTATAATTCAAGTCTGACCGCAACGTTACGCCTGTGGAATTCCATCGGCACGACAGCCTCCCGCGCTCTGCGCCCTTCAAGCACCCGGCGGCCTCCCCGCCCAGATTCCTATGACTGCCCAAATCATCGACGGCAACGCCCTCTCCAAGACCATTCGCGCCGATGTCGCTTCACGCGCCGCCGCGTTGACCGCCCGTGGCCAGCAGCCGGGCCTCGCCGTTGTCCTCGTCGGCGAAAATCCGGCCAGTGAAGTCTACGTGCGCAACAAGGTCAAGGCGTGCCAGGACAACGGCCTGCATTCCGTGTTCGATCGTTACCCGTCCACGCTCACGGAAAGCGAATTGCTGACCCGAATCGACGACCTGAACAACGATCCGAACGTCCACGGCATTCTGATCCAGCTGCCGCTGCCGAAACATATCGACAGCCACAAGGTCATCGAAGCAATCGCGCCGGCGAAGGATGTCGACGGCTTCAACGTCGAGAATGCGGGCGCCCTGATGACCGGCAAGCCGTTGTTCCGTCCCTGCACCCCCTATGGCGTGATGAAGATGTTCGAGGCGCACAAAATCGCGCTGGAAGGCGCGAATGCGGTCGTGATCGGGCGCTCGAACATCGTCGGCAAGCCGATGGCCATGCTGCTGCTCGAAGCCGGCGCCACGGTCACCATCACGCACAGCAAGACGCGCGATCTGGCGGCGCTCACGCGCCACGCAGATGTGGTCGTCGCGGCGACGGGCCGGCGCAACATCCTGACCGCGGATATGCTCAAGCCAGGCGCAACGGTAATCGATGTCGGCATGAACCGGGACGAAAACGGCAAACTGTGCGGCGACGTGGACTTTGCGAATGTAAAGGATGTTGCCGGATTCATTACGCCGGTGCCGGGCGGTGTCGGGCCGATGACGATCACCATGCTGCTGGTGAATACCATCGAAGCTGCGGAACGAACAATGCAGCAGGACCGCGACTGATTCACCGCGCGACGCTCGTGCCTGTCAAGTGCGTGATGCATCAATCGCCGCCGTAGTCAGAAACGATTTGAGAATTGGCCAAGGCGTCCCCACAATAGATTGATCACCGTCAATTCGGCGCGTTACGTTTGTCGGGCGCGCCGTTGTGTTTTTTCTTAAAGATTTTCATCCGAGACCGGGAGAGTCATGTCCAGTTCGACACCATCGAATACCGCGAATCAAGCTCAGTCCCAAGTCCAGGGCAACCCGCTGCTCGACTTCTCCGACCTGCCCCTTTTCAACGATATCAAGCCTGAACACGTCACGCCCGCGCTCGACGTGCTGCTCGCCGACGCAAAAGCCGCGGTCGATCATGCCGCCGCGCCCGAAACACCGGCGACGTGGCATGACATCGTGGAAAGTGTCGAGCGCGCGAGCGAACGGTTGTCACGTGCCTGGGGCGTCATCGGCCACTTGAACGCCGTCGCCGATACCCCCGAATTGCGCGCCGCCCATGCCGAAAATCTGCCGCGCGTGACCGAGTTCTCAGCAAGTGTTGGGCAGAATCTGGCGCTCTACGAGAAATACAAGGCCATCGCCGCGAGCGACGAACACGCAACACTCACAGCCGAGCAGAAGAAGCTGCTCAGCAATGAATTGCGCGGTTTCCGTTTGTCAGGCGCCGAGTTGCCCGAGGACAAGAAACCACGCTTCGCGCGTCTGCAGGAAGAACAGGCGGCGCTGTCGAAGGCATTTTCCGATCACGTGCTCGATGCCACCAATGCGTTTTCGTACATCGTGACGAATGAAAGCGAGCTTGCGGGCTTGCCGGAAGACGTGATCGAGGCTGCGCGCGAAGCCGCGCAGAAAGAAGGCGTCGAAGGCTGGAAGTTCACGCTGCATTTCCCGTCGTATTTCCCGGTCATGCAATACGCCGAACACCGGCCCCTGCGTGAAGCGATGTATCGCGCGTATGTGACGCGGGCGTCCGAGCTCGGCGCGAACTACGGCCGAGGCAAGCCCGAATGGGACAACACGGCGAACGTGGTCGAGCAATTGAAGCTGCGCGACGAAGAAGCGCACGCGCTCGGCTACCAGAATTTCGCCGAGGTTTCCCTCGCGCCGAAGATGGCCGAGTCGCCGGCGCAAGTGGTCTCGTTCCTGGAAGACCTCGCGGTGCGCGCACGTCCGCACGCGGAACAGGACTGGATGGAGTTGCGCGCGTTCGCCGCGACCGAACTCGGCATGCCGGAACTGCAGCCTTGGGATTCGACCTTCGCCGCCGAACGTCTGCGCCAGCAACGCTACTCGTTTTCCGAAAACGAAGTGAAGCAATACTTCCCGCAGGAAGCCGTGTTGAAGGGCTTGTTCAAGGTCACGGAGACCTTGTTCGGCGTTTCGATTCGTCGCGATGAAGCTCCCGTCTGGAACCAGGACGTGCGCTTTTTCCGCGTCGAGAACAAGGACGGCTCGCTGGTCGCGCAGTTCTATCTCGATCTGTACGCGCGCGAAGGCAAGCGTGGCGGCGCATGGATGGACGATGCCCGCTCACGCCGCAAGAGCCAGGATGGCGGCGTGCAGACACCGGTTGCGTACCTGACCTGCAACTTCTCGGCGCCAGTCGGTGGAAAGCCCGCCTGCTTCACACACGACGAAGTCATCACCCTGTTCCACGAATTCGGCCATGGGTTGCATCACATGCTTACGCGCGTCGATGAACTCGGCGTCTCCGGCATCAATGGCGTCGAATGGGACGCGGTCGAGCTGCCGTCGCAATTCATGGAGAACTTCTGCTGGGAATGGGACGTCCTCACCGACATGTCCGGTCACGTCGATACGGGCGCCACGTTGCCGCGCGAACTCTTCGACAAGATGCTGGCAGCCAAGAACTTCCAGAGCGGCCTGGGCACATTGCGCCAGATCGTACTGTCCATGTTCGACATCCAGCTTCACAGCAACTACGATCCGGCAGGCGCTACCAACGTCAACGACTTCGCGCGTGAGATCAACGAGCGTTTCCACGTCGTGCCACAGGCGCCCTTCTCACGCTGGACCAATACCTTCACGCATATTTTCGCGGGCGGGTACGCGGCGGGGTACTACAGCTACAAGTGGGCGGAAGTGTTGTCGGCGGATGCTTACGCGGCTTTCGAAGAAGCGGCGAAGCTCGGCGGCGGTTCAGTGCTGGATGCAGAAACGGGTATCCGGTATCGTCGCGAGATTCTCGAGGTTGGCGGGAGCCGGCCAGCAATGGACTCGTTCAAGGCGTTCCGCGGCCGTGAGCCGAATATCGATGCGCTGTTGAGGCATAACGGCATGTCGCCGACCGCTGCGCATTGATTGTTTTTTTGAGTTGATGAAGCGGTCCCTCTCGGGGCCGCTTTTTTTTTGGTCAACGGCTTTAGCGGTCCAGCCTGAAATTCACTTCCGCCGGCCGCCCCTCGAGGCTCAACTTCGCCCGCATCGACGGTGAACGGCTGATCACCTTCCCTCGTCGAAGCACAGCCGTGCGTGCCGCCCGTAGTCGAATCGCTTCGACAGGATCACGCGCGTCCAGCACCACGCAATCCGCGTTGTTACCCACGGCAATCCCATATCCTTCGATACCCAGGATCTTCGCCGGTGTCGCAGTCACCGCTTCGAACGCGGCGCGCATTGCGTCGATGCCCGTCATCTGCGCCACGTGCAATCCCATATGCGCCACCTCGAGCATGTCGCCGGAACCGAGGCTGTACCAGGGGTCCATCACGCAGTCGTGGCCAAACGCAACGTCGACGCCCGCCGCCATCAGTTCAGGCACGCGCGTCATGCCGCGACGCTTCGGGTAAGTATCGGCGCGCCCCTGCAGCGTGATGTTGATCAGCGGATTTGCGATTGCGGCCACGCCCGAATCGCGGATCAACGGGATCAGCTTGCTCACGTAGTAGTTGTCCATGGAGTGCATGGAAGTCAAGTGCGAACCGGTCACACGCCCCTGCAACCCCAGCCGATGCGTCTGCGCCGCCAGCGTTTCGATATGCCGCGACATGGGGTCATCGGATTCATCGCAATGCATGTCTACGCGCAAGCCCTTCTCTGCTGCGAACTCGCACAACAGCCGCACAGACTCGGCGCCGTCGGCCATCGTGCGCTCGAAATGCGGAATGCCGCCGACGACGTCGACGCCCATCGATATTGCACGCTTCAAATTCTCGAAAGCGCCTTTGCTGCGCAAGATGCCGTCTTGCGGGAACGCAACGAGTTGCAGGTCGAGATATGGCTTCACTCGACGCTTCACTTCACGCAGCGCTTCCACCGCAAGCAGACGCGGATCGCACACGTCGACATGAGAACGGATCGCGAGCAGACCGCGTGCGACGGCCCAGTCGCAATATTGCATCGCTCGGTCGACCAGCGCCTCTTGCGTGAGCTCAGGCTTCAGTTCACCCCACAATGCGATGCCTTCCAGCAACGTTCCCGACGCGTTCACGCGCGGCAAGCCGTAGGACAGCGTAGCGTCCATGTGGAAATGCGCATCGATGAACGGCGCCGTGACGAGAGCACCCGCAGCGTCGATTTCTTCAGGCGCCGTGGCGTCGAGCCGCGGCTCGATGGCGGCAAAGCGGCCGTCTTTGATGCCGATATCCACAGGATCGCGCGAGTGGGCGAGCGCGGCGCGTCGAATGATCAGGTCCATGGGGCTCGTCCTTTCGCTGAGGTGTTCTGGACATTGTAGCGGGACAGAAAGAAGAATTTCGAGCGTACGGGCCGCGTTAGCCATTCGGTCGACTTCAAGAGCGAGGGCGCGCAGGTCAAAGTAATCCCTGTGATCTGACTGCCACACCCCACTAAACGATATCTTGAATCACTGTATCCAATGAGATACACTCGATGCCAGATATCCCGCTCGACTCTTACTCGGGATTCACGTGCATGACCAACACCATCAATCAAACGCGTGAATTTTCAGGTTGGCTGTTGAGCGTAAAAGACCTGAGCGCACGTGCCACGATCCTGGTCCGGATCAAGCGCGCAGCGAAGGGTAATTTTGGCGATTGCCACGATGTTGGCGAAAGCGTCTGGGAAATGCGGATCCACACCGGCGCGGGGTATCGTGTTTACTATGTGCGCGACGGCCTGAGCGTCTATCTCTTGTTAGCAGGCGGCTGCAAGCAAGGGCAAGTAGCGGATATCGCCCGAGCGAAGGCCATGTGGCAGCGAATCAGACAGGAACGGAAATGAACTCCACTCAAATTTCAGCATTCGACGCATCCGACTATCTCGACAGCGAAGAGGCCATCGCAGCTTATCTGAATGAAGCGCTTGCTTCGGGCGACTCGGATATTCTGCTCTCGGCGCTTGCCGACGTCGTAAAGGCACGCGGCATGTCGAAGGTCGCCTCCGACGCCGGCGTGCAGCGCGAAAGCCTTTACAAGTCGCTCTCCGAAGGCGCGAAACCCCGGTTCGAAACCATCCAGAAAGTAGCGGCCGCGCTGGGCGTCAAACTCGTCGCCGTGCCGCTGCATCACTGATCAGAGTCAAACCCAAACATTTACTTCATGAAAATTGCCACTTGGAACGTCAACTCCCTCAAAGTCCGCCAGCAGCACGTTATCGACTGGCTGGCAACGAGCGGCGTCGATGTGCTGTGCCTGCAGGAACTCAAACTCACTGACGACAAATTTCCCGTGGCCGAACTCGAAGCCGCTGGCTACAAGAGCTGGTACGCAGGCCAGAAGACCTACAACGGCGTCGGTATTCTGGTGCGCAGCAGTTTGAGCGTCGATGAAACCACGATCGTGCGCAACATCCCCGCGTTCGAGGATCCGCAACAACGCGTGATTGCCCTGACGGTCGAAGGCGTCCGGATCATCTCGGCCTATTTTCCGAATGGACAAGCGCCCGGCACCGAAAAGTTCGCATACAAGATGCGTTGGCTGGAAGCGCTGCGCGACTGGATAGAAGTTGAAATGAAAACCTATCCGCAACTGGCGCTGCTCGGCGACTACAACATCGCGCCGGAAGACCGCGACGTTCACGATCCAAAAGCATGGGAAGGCCAGAACCTCGTTTCGCCCGATGAGCGTGCGCACTTCGTGCAACTTATCGACCTCGGTCTCACCGATACTTTCCGCAAATTCGAGCAGCCGGAGAAACTATTCACTTGGTGGGATTATCGGATGCTCGGATTCCGCCGTAACGCGGGGTTGCGCATCGATCACATTCTGGCGACGGCGGAACTCGCCGCACGCTGCACTGCATGCGAAGTCGACAAGGTGCCGAGAAAGTGGGAACAGCCGTCGGATCACGCACCGGTTATCGCGACCATTGATTGAATGAAGCGGGGACGAAATCGTCCCCGCTTCACGTCACGCGTCCAGATGCAGTTCCTGGATCTTGCGTGTGATCGTATTGCGGCCAATGCCCAGGCGCTCAGCCGCTTCCACCTTGCGGCCACGCGTGAAATCGAGGGCCTCGCGAATCACCGCGGCTTCAAACCGTCGAGCGAGTTCGTCCATGACATCGGCGGTATTTTCGCGCAACAGTCGCGCGACCTCAGTACGCAAGCCGTTTTCCCAGATGCTCGCGGCAATGCCGGCCGGTGCAGCGCCGAGTGCAACCGGCGCGCCATTCGGACCACTCGCCAAACCCGAGCTCGTTCCGCCCTCCACCGCCGACGCTGTGAGCGCCGTACTCTCGCCGGCATATTCCTGAGTCGGCGTGAGATCGGGCGGCAGATCCTTGCGCTCGATGGTCTGCGCCGGCGCCATCACGGTCAGCCAGTTGCAGAGGTTCTCAAGCTGCCGTACGTTGCCCGGAAACGGCAGCGACGCAAGGAACGCCAGCGCATCTTCAGACACGCGCTTGGGTTCCACACCGAGGTCGCGCGCACTCTTTTGCAGGAAATGGCGGGTGAGCAGCGGAATGTCCTCGCTACGTTCGCGCATCGCGGGAAGCCTCAAACGGATGACGTTCAGCCGGTGATACAAGTCCTCGCGAAACAAGCCCTGGCGTACACGAGACTCAAGGTTCTGATGAGTGGCCGCGATCACACGAACATTCGCCTTCAACGGGTTGTGCCCGCCTACGCGATAAAACTGGCCGTCGGATAACACGCGCAACAGACGTGTCTGAAGATCGAACGGCATGTCGCCGATTTCATCAAGGAACAGCGTGCCGTTTTCCGCCTGCTCGAAGCGCCCCTGACGCATGGCCTGCGCGCCCGTGAACGCGCCACGTTCGTGACCGAACAACTCGGACTCGAGCAGGTCCTTCGGAATCGCCGCGGTGTTCAGCGCGATGAAGGGCCCGTTCGCGCGCGGGCTATGGCGGTGCAGCGCGCGGGCGACAAGCTCCTTTCCGGTGCCTGATTCGCCCGTGATGAGCACGGTGGCGGCGGAATGTGACAGACGGCCGATCGCGCGAAACATGTCCTGCATCGCCGGAGCCTGGCCCAGCATCTCGGGCGTTTCGGTGACGCTGTTGTCGTAGGCGGCTTCGCCGCGCATGCTTTCATCGACCGCGCGGCGGATGAGTTCGACCGCCTTGTCCACGTCGAACGGCTTGGCGAGATACTCGAACGCGCCACCCTGGAACGCGGCGACGGCGCTGTCGAGATCGGAGAACGCCGTCATGATGATGACCGGCAGACCGGGCAGCTTGTCGCGCACCGTTTGCAGCAATTCGAGGCCCGAGCCACCCGGCATGCGAATGTCGGACACGAGCACTTGCGGGCTTTCCTGTTCGAGTGCGGTCAGCGCGTCGCGGACGCCGGAAAAACTGCGCGTCGCGAAGTTCTCTCTTGCGAGGGCTTTTTCAAGCACCCAGCGGATGGATTGGTCATCGTCTACTATCCAGATCGGCTTCATATAGTTCGGCGAGATGTCTTCGTGTGGTTCGGTTTAAGCCCGTCGAAACGGTCAGGCGCATGAGCGCTTTTCAAGATATCGATGAACCCTCGTGATTGATCGTTGAATGACTGCCGCGATTGCGTTGGTTGCCGGGCGAGGCCGTTCATCCTTCGAACGGCAACAGGATCGTGAATTCGGTGCAGCCTGGCTTGCTTTCCACTTCGATCAACCCGTCGTGTTGCTGCACGAAAGTTTGCGCAAGCGTGAGGCCAAGTCCGCTGCCGTCTTCTCGTCCTGATACGAGCGGATAAAAGATCCGGTCGCGTATCTCTTCCGGGATGCCAGGACCGTTGTCAGTGATATGCAAGTCCAGTGCCAGTTTGTGTAAGCGTTTGCCGATTGTCACCTTGCGCGCGATGCGTGTGCGCAATTCGATACGTGCATCGCCTTGCGAAATCCGTTCGCGCAGCGCTTCTGCCGCGTTTCGAACGATGTTGAGCAGCGCCTGGATAAGCTGCTCCTTGTCGCCGCGCAGGTCGGGCACGCTCACGTCGTAATCGCGGTCGAGCGTGAGGCCACGCGGAAACTCCGCGAGAATCACAGCGCGCACGCGCTCGCACACCTCATGGATATTCACATCGCCCACGATATGCGGATGCCGGTGCGGTTCAAGCAACCGGTCGACCAATGTCTGCAGCCGGTCCGATTCCTTGATGATCACTTGCGTGTATTCGCGCAGTTCATCGCGCTCACGCGCGCCGAGTTCGAACTCCAGCAGTTGTGCAGCGCCTCGAATACCGCCAAGCGGATTCTTGATTTCGTGCGCGAGATTGCGGATCAGTTGCTTGTTGACCGCGGTCAGATCGTGAATACGTTCTTCGCGGTCGGTCTTCAGGTGCCGCTCGTTCTCGAAGAGTTCGAGCAGCACGTAATTGGGCGCTACTTCCAGATAAGCGACGATCGCATGAACATGCAGCGGCTCGCGACCGGGGCGTTCGAGCACGGCATCGAGATGGGTCGCGTTAAACCTGTGATCGGCAATGGACGCAATGGTCGTCACCAGCTCGTCTGCGTTGGCGAACAATTCGGGCCACGCAGTTTGAGCCAGTTGCCTGCGCGAGCGTTCCAGCATGGCTTCCGCCGACGGATTCGCAAATGCGATCTTCAGCGTCGACTTGTCCAGCACGAGCACGACCGTGGGCAACGCTTCCATGCCCGGCAGCAGATTGGTGGCGACGAGCGTCGCGTCGTCGGACAGCGAATTGTCGGGAGGACTCTTTCTCGCCTTGATGAGATTCTTGAGAACCATCGTGCAGTGAGACCCGGTCTTGAAACTGGTGAGACGAAGATCCGGCGATTAAAAAAGGGACGGCGCGCCGTCCCTTTTTCGTTCACCTGACACTTCTGCTTCGCATCGAGCGGCATGCTTTTCCGACTACCGGAAACTGAAGCACGCGCGCCATCCGCTTACAGCGAGTAGTACATCTCGAATTCGATCGGATGCACAGCCTGGCGATAGCGCTGCAATTCCGTCGTCTTCAATTCGATATACGCGTCGAGCATCGAATCCGTGAACACGCCACCGACCGTCAGGAACTCGCGGTCAGCGTCGAGTGCGTCGAGCGCCTGATCCAGGCCGGCACACACGGTCGGAATCTTTGCATCTTCTTCCGGCGGCAGGTCATACAGGTTCTTGTCTGCTGCTTCGCCCGGATGGATCTTGTTCTGCACGCCGTCGAGACCGGCCATCATCAGCGCCGAGAAACACAGGTACGGGTTTGCCATCGGATCCGGGAAACGCGTTTCGATACGGCGGCCCTTCGGATTCGACACGTGCGGAATGCGGATCGATGCCGAACGGTTCTTGGCCGAGTAAGCGAGCTTCACCGGTGCTTCGAAGTGCGGCACGAGACGCTTGTACGAGTTCGTCGACGGGTTCGTGATCGCGTTCAGCGCGCGAGCATGCTTGATGATCCCGCCGATGTAGAACAGCGCGAATTCCGACAGACCCGCATAACCGTCGCCGGCGAACAGGTTCTTGCCGTCCTTCCAGATCGACTGGTGAACGTGCATGCCCGAACCGTTGTCGCCAACGATCGGCTTCGGCATGAACGTTGCCGTCTTGCCGTACGTGTGCGCCACGTTCTGTACGATGTACTTCAGTTGTTGCGTCCAGTCAGCGCGCTGAACCAGCGTCGAGAACTTCGTGCCGATTTCGTTCTGGCCTTGACCTGCTACTTCATGGTGATGCACTTCGACCGGGATGCCGATTTGCTCGAGCAACAGGCACATTTCCGAACGGATGTCCTGGAACGTGTCGACCGGCGCAACCGGGAAGTAACCGCCCTTCGTGCCGGGACGGTGACCAGTGTTGCCGCCTTCGAATTCCATCGACGACGACCACGGCGCCTCTTCCGAACCCACCTTGACGAAGCAGCCCGACTGGTCTGCACTCCAGCGCACCGAGTCGAAAATGAAGAATTCCGGCTCCGGACCGAAGAACGCTGCGTCGCCGAGACCCGAGCTCTTCAGGTAGGCTTCAGCGCGTTTTGCCAGCGAACGCGGGTCGCGTTCATAGCCCTTGCCGTCCGACGGTTCCACGACGTCGCACGACATCACGAGCGTCGACTCTTCATAAAACGGGTCGATAAACGCAGTGTCCGCATCCGGGATCAGCAGCATGTCCGACGCTTCGATGCCCTTCCATCCGGCGATAGACGAACCGTCGAAAGCGTGGCCGCTTTCAAATTTGTCTTCGTCGAATGCCGAGACCGGCACCGAAACGTGTTGCTCTTTACCGCGCGTGTCGGTGAAACGGAAGTCGACAAACTTGACGTCCTCGTCCTTGACGAGTTGCATGACGTCGGCCACGGATTTGCTCATTACCTATCTCCTGATTAACAAAATCGACGAAACTTTATTCGCCGCCTAACCGATTCGAAACCATCGGCATAGTCAAAAGCAGCTTCCATGCCAACTGCACCATTATTGCGCTAAGCAGTTGAAGCTGCGCGCTTTTTCGGGGAAGCCGCACACACTTGAAAACTTCGCATCTACTGCAGCAAACCCCAAATGCACTTTTTTAGTGCATAGAGGCCAGCAACTCATAACGTTAGCACTGATTCAGGGCGATTCACACTCTGCGCACCTTTTTGATGCGCGTCCATAGTCTTACGTTGCGCGCTTTGATACCACCATCGGCACGCTAGAATGCCTCATTAAAATGTCCGATTGGAGACCTTCGTTCATGAGCACGCTCGAACAGTTGTATTCCCAGGGTACAGGCCGCGCTGCTGAGAATCAGCTTTCCTACGCCGGCGCTATTCTTCCGGCGGAAGCCTTTGAGCTTCTGCAACTCGATCCTTCTGTGCGCCTTGTCGACGTCCGCACGCGCGCTGAACTGGATTGGGTCGGTCGTCCTGCCATCGATACTGCGCAGTACACGCACATCGAATGGATCCAATACCCGGGGTCCGTTCCAAACGCGGCCTTCATCGAGCAATTACGCGAGGTCGCCGCGCCTGATACACCGATCCTGTTTCTCTGCCGCAGCGCTGCACGCTCAAAGCTTGCGGCCGTAGCGGCAGAAAAGGCAGGCTTCACAAAAGCCTTCGACCTGCTAGAAGGCTTTGAAGGCGACAAGGACGCCCAAGGTCACCGCAAGACCATTTCGGGATGGTGCTTTCGCGGCCTGCCCTGGCTTGGCGCATGAATCGTTGAGCCAGCGCCGGCTCAGCCTTAGTGGCCCGCGCCCGGCTCGACTTCGACTATCTCGCCGCCTAGCGCAGTCACGCCCTCGCGCAGCCGTTCGAACGCCGCATTGGCCGCCTCCGGCTCACCCTTCACGCCGAGATCGATATGGGCGCGCCCGAACACTTCACCGCGCGAGGCATCCCCGACGCTCGGCAAGCTGAAAACGCGCACGCCCGCAAAATCGTTTTCAATGGATTCCATGAGCGGCGTAATGCGCGATTCAGGCAAGCCAAATACGAACAGCGACCGCTCGACATATGGCGTCGCGTGATGCAAATCGGTGTATTTGGTATCGAGCACCCATTCGATCATCGGCCACGCCATGACCGGAAATCCCGGCACGAAATGAACGTCGCCGACCGAAAATCCGGGAATGCGGTTGTAGCTGTTGGGAATGATGCTCGCTCCCATCGGAAACGTTCCCATGTTCAACCGGTGCAGGTTGTCCGGTGCGTTCAGGTCGGCGGGTTTGTCGCCCGCCGTTTCGCGGATGCGCGCGCGAATCAGCTCGGCCGCTTCCGGATGCAATTCAAGCGGCACGCCCAGTGCCGCCGCCGCGCACTGGCGCGTGTGATCGTCGGGCGTGGCGCCGATACCCCCGGTCGAGAACACAACGTCGCCCGATGCAAACGCCCGCTTGAGCGTGGCTGTAATCCGCTCACGGTCATCGCCTATATATTCGGCCCAATCCAGCGCCAGACCGCGCGCCGACAAAAATTCGATAACTTTTGGCAGATGCTTGTCGGACCTTCGGCCGGACAAGATTTCGTCACCAATGATGATCACGCCAAAGCCCATGAATGCTCCCTGATCTTAGTAATTAGCCGGAGTGTGCAACTCGGCAGCCGCGCCATGACCGCTCAGCGCAGGCGCTGTAGCGGTTTCGATGCGCAAGCGCTCGAGCGCATGCAAGCAATAATGTGCAAACCAGAGCGCCGAAAAAACCAGAATAAATGCGTAAATCCAGATGGTCGCCGCGGCGACGATCGGGAACAACGGCAGCAGCCATACTGACCACGCCCACAACATCGTCGGCAGAGACCCCAGCAAACCGCTGACCACACCAATACCAAACAGCGGCCAACGCGAGCGCCGCACGATCGTGCGCCGCTCGTCTGCGCTGGCGTGCATCGCGAGCGCGTCATAAGTCATCACCCGGTACGTCAGCCAACCCCACAGCACGGGCGGAATGATTGCGAAAAACGGCGGAATCAGCCATAGCGGCAGCGTGACGACCAACAGCACGAGGCACACGACGGTAGTGACGACCGAATGCCCGAGACTGCCGTACCACGATCCGCCCCGCCGCATCTCAAGCGATGCGTACTGGCGCCGTGTCAGCAGCTTGATCACGGACGGCATTGAAAGCGTCGCGATGAGCAGCAGAATGGTCACCACGATCAACGGGATTGCCATGATCACGATGAAAAACGGCGCGATCACGGCATGCAGCGATGAGAACCCGACAGAATCGAAGAGTCGGTACATAGCCGATGTAAATGCCCAGCCGTCGAGCCAGTCACGCGCGGCGCCCGTCAGCGTTTGCCAGAAAAACCACAAGACAGCGCCCCATGCGACCGTCGCCACGGCGAAGGGCATGAACGTCAGCCAGAGCATCCTCGGATGAAACGCGTTCGCGAGAGCACGCACGAACGAACGCAGCAAGTCATTCATGCGGAGATCGTTTGAGAGAGGGAAAGAAGCTAGGATAAACCAGAGCGCGCGTTGCGCGCTGCTCGTCCGGATGGCTAACGCCGGCGTTGCAAAAAACATCGCCGGTTGCAGGCCGACAACACAAATTCAAGCTGCGCGAGAGCGAACTGCCTGCGTCGTGCACCGGTCAGTCCCAAAGAGAGCAACGCCGTGTCAGACTGCAAAAAATTGCGAAAACAGCAAAAAGCTCTCTAGAGAACGGCCCGCTAAACCGCTGTGGCGTCAGAGTCGGACCCGGGCGCGCGCATTGCCCGGTGGGATGCTATGCGTTCTCCGATCCGTTTGAACGCCAGCCAGTGCTGCGCAATGAAACCGTCCCCGTAATCGCGTCCCGGTGCGTCCGGACTGGCCAGTTGATCCCGGATACCGGTCGGCTCGAGCTCGCGATTCCACGACACGCTCCTGAACATCATGTCCCACCACGGCAGCAGCACGCCGAAGTTGCATCCGTACGCCGTACCTTCGTGGCCATATCCGATCGCGTGATGCCGTCTGTGAAACGAAGGGCTGACCAGCAGACGTTCGCCCAACCAGCCGAGATACACGCGGATATTGGCGTGCTGAATACTTTGCATGAGATTGGTGATCGCGACGAGCACGACGAATTGCGAAGGCGGCACGCCAATCACCAGCGCGATGGCAGCAAAGAAACCCGCTTGCATGATGTCGTCGAGCAAATGGTTCCGGTCGTCGGTCCAAAGCGACATTTTTTGCTGGCTGTGATGAACCGCGTGCAGCTCCCACCAGATACCGATTCGATGTTCCATCCGGTGATACCAATAGCCGGCAAAATCAAGCACGACCAGATAGATTGCGAATGCAACGATGGGTTCAGAGGTGACACCCGGCCAAAGATTGTCGAGCTGGAGGTTCGCTATATTGTGAATCCGCAGCCAGCTTTGAAAACTGTCGAAGAACGGCTGGAAGGTAAAGAAAAAGAACACGTTCAGAATGCCAAGCTTGACGATCCACGTATAGAGTGCGTCTACGCGCACGCCTTTCCTGTTTTCCCATTTCTCCGCCGGACGGAGCGCCTCCAGCGGTCTGAGGATCGCGTACATGACAAGCACTTCGAACACACCCACGATCACCCAATAGAGCGCGTCGTACGTGTCTTCGTCATAGCCCATCAAGCCGACCTTGAACAGGAGCGGCTGCACGACATCGATGTACAGGGATGTCTGAATTGTCGAGACAACCGTGTCGAGCACGGAAATGATGGATTGAAACATGAAACTCCGTAACCGTTACCAGGCGCTGCCGGCACAGCATCGCCCTTCAACCTCAACGTGACTCGCGACCCAGCCCCTCGCCTCAGCCGCCGTTCGGGCCAAACACCGGCGCCCGGTCGTAAAAATAGATGCCATGCGGCGAACGGCCCACAGCGATTGTCTGTATGAGCTTGCGATTTGTCAGATCAATGATTCCGACTTTCTTCGCGAACCGGAACGTTACCCAAAGATAGCGTTTGTCAGCGGAAAGTTCCATATCGTCCGGACCGGGAAGCAGACCGGTGATGTCGCCGACATTTGTGAGCGAATCCTGGTCAATGACGCTAATTGTGCTCGCGACGCGATTTGACACCACGACATGCTTGCCGTCCGCCAGCGAGCGGAAGTTATGCGCGCCGTTCCCGGTCTTGATTGTCTTGACGATCTTCTGGTTACGCCAATCCACCACGGCGACGTAATCCGCGCCTGTCATGCCAACCAGCATGTACTTGTCGTTCGGCGTCATCCAGAGACCGGCGGGCACCGGCCCCACCTTCATCTTCCATTTCACGGTCTGCGTTGCCAGATCAATAGCTGCGATCTCGCCGGATACCTGTAGCGAAATGAACGCAGTCTTGCTGTCGTTCGTGAACGCGATATGGCTCGGCATGACCGCGAGCGGGATGCGCTTTGCGATCGAAATATTCTTGCCGTCATAGCGGTAGATGTCCAGCCGGTCGAGCCGCAAGCCGGTTGACACAAACCACTTGTTGTCCGGCGAAAAACCGACCTGATACGGGTCCTCGATATTTTCGACCCAGCGCTGAGGCTTGCCTGTTTTCGGGTCCACGAACATCAGGTTGTTCGACACCGAGTTCGCCACGATCAGCGACGAATTGTCCGGTGTTGCCATCAAATGATGCGGCTCCTTGCCGGTCGGAATGGTGGCCACGACCTGGCGAGTTGCTTCGTCGATGAGACTGAGCGTGGCTTCGCCTGAATTCAGCACGATCACGTTGTTGGCGTGGGCCGGCGCGGTGACGGAAAACACCGAGAGCAATGCCGCAGTGACTGCAGTCGCGCGGGAGAAACGAGTACGAAGGCGAGTACGAAGAAAATTGCGCATGAAAACTCAAGTCAGAAATCAGTCGACATTGTAGAACGTTTGCGCTTTTGAGAGGTTGAGCGGACGCAGGTTTTCCACGTTTTGTTGGCAATACCGCGCAAACGCCGGCGCGGTCACGTGCAAAGTTCGATGCCGCAAAAAACATCACCAGTCCACCGGCTCGACAACTGCCCCGAAGAGAAGCAGCCAAGCAACAGTGGAAAACGACGACGAAAATCTACCAGACATCACAAATTTTCACACTTAAATCACTTAGTTTGCAATACGAACCATTTATCCGGCTCGCCCACTCAAATTAAGAAAGATCGTGTATATCGCCGGCGTTACAACGCGGATGATCCCGAGCTTCTGAGTCCGAAGCGCAGCATGCAGGAAGCTTGTCCAACGCCCAAGCGGGCCAGAATTTGCGAGGCGGGAGATCCTCGTTACCAGGAACGGTCACGTCCAATTCCGACCATCATCCGGACCCAGCGCGACCTGTTCCATCGATCAACCGACAAGTATTTGTCAAATTGTTAGACATCCTTCTTTCATGAATAGAATTTTCAAAGCAGTCTGGAACGAATCTTCCGGTACCTGGGTGGCAGCATCCGAGACTTCCAAATCGCATTCCAAGCGATCCTCTTCTGCAGGCAAGCTCGCGATCGTGCATGCGGTAATGGTCGGGGGCTTCCTCGTCGGGAGCTCGGCTCAGGCGCAAGCAGTTGACGACTGGGCGGGCGTCGGCTCCGGAAGCGACTCCACTCGCGTTGGGCCTACTGCCAGCGCCAATGGCGAACGTTCAACCGCTGTTGGCTTTGCCGCTGAAGCGGATGGCACGAGATCGAGTGCATTTGGAAATCGAGCAAGATCCACGGGAAGCGGGTCCACCGCAGTCGGTTTTGACGCGCAGTCAGCCGGCAATGGTTCCTTAGCAATCGGAAACTCGTCGGCAGCACAGGGCCTGGCGACAGTGGCCGTCGGCAACTACTCATTCGCGCTTGGCGACAGCAGCGTGGCCCTGGGTGACGGCGCGACCGCTTCCGCAGATCAGGCCATCGCCTTGGGAGCCCTTTCCAGTGCAACTTCCGCAGGCACCACGGCCATCGGTGCAAACTCTACCGCAAGCGGCGTCAACTCTGCCGCTCTTGGAAACAGCGCAACGGCTGAGGGAGCTTATGCTACAGCCGTTGGCAACAACGCCTCGGCAGTGGGCTCCGATTCGTTCGCAGCAGGAAACTATGCCGCGGCGAATGGCGTCAATGCCATCGCAGTCGGTTCAGATACCGTCGCGGCTGACAACGCCGTCGCTGTGGGTTCGGCCGCTGTGGCGAGGACTGACTCCGTCGCGGTCGGCGCAAACGCTACATCAATGGGCGAGAGCGCAGTCGCCCTAGGCAACAGCGCTCAGGCGTCAGGTGCAAACGCCACTGCAACAGGCGCAGATGCCGTCGCCAGCGGCGCCAATGCTGCAGCATACGGAAGCGGCGCCGCGGCGACGGGCGACAATTCAGCTGCAATCGGCAATGCGGCTTCGGCTCAAGGATCCGGCTCGCTGGCCGCAGGAAACTACGCAACCGCAAACGGCGTGAATGCCATTGCGGTCGGTACGAACTCGGGCGCCGCCGACAACGGCGTGGCGGTGGGTTCGAGCACCATTGCGACGGCCGGCTCTGTTGCGGTGGGCGCAAACGCCGTCGCCACGGCCGAGACGTCGGTTGCCGTCGGCGACAACGCCCAGGCGTCGGGCATCAACTCCACTGCGACCGGCGCAAATGCCGCTGCCGGCGGCGCCAGCGCTGCCGCGTACGGAAGCAACGCCGCAGCGACGGGCGACAACTCAGCCGCAATTGGCAATGCGGCTTTGGCGCAAGGCGCCAATTCGGTGGCCGCGGGAACTTACGCAACTGCAAACGGGGTGAATGCCATCGCAGTCGGTGCAAACTCGGGCGCCGGCGATAACGCGGTTGCAGTGGGTTCTGCTGCCGCCGCAAGGGCTAACTCGGTGGCTATCGGCACAAACGCGTCGGCGACCGCGGATAACAGCGTCGCGCTCGGCGCCGGATCGTCGGCCGCCATCGGCGCTCAAAGCGGCTATGCGGCTTTCGGCTTGTCGGCACCGCAAACATCGACCGGCGAAGTCAACGTCGGCGGCCGCACGATCAGCGGCGTTTCCGCCGGCGCGCTGGATACGGACGCGGTCAACGTCGCACAGTTGAAGGCGGTCAGTGACCAGGCAACAGCAGCGGCTGCAACGGCAACTACTACTGCCGACGGCGCAGTCAAATACGACCGCAATACGGACGGCTCGGTCAACCATGACAGCGTGACGCTCGAAGGCACAAGCGGCACCGTGCTCCACAACGTCGCAGCCGGCGTGGATACGACCGACGCAGTGAACGTAGGACAGCTCAACGATGCAATCGGTCAGGTTAACGCATCGGTTGGCGATGCAGTCAACAATGCAGTTGCGAACGCGGTAAGCAATGCGGTCATCGACGCGAAGGACCCCTTGTTCAGCGCTGACGGTGATCGCAGCGTGGACGCGGCATCGGCAACCGGCACGCTTGCGGTTGCAGTAGGCGCGAAGGCAGTCGCAACGGGCGCTGGATCAGTCGCCATGGGCAATGGCGCTCAGGCTACAGCTGACAACGCAATGGCATTGGGTCAAAACGCACTCGCGAGCGGCACGGGTTCGGTTGCCGTGGGTAACGGCGCCCAGGCAACTGCGGCCAATTCAGTCGCCCTCGGACAGAGCTCTGTCGCGGATCGTGCGAATACCGTGTCGGTCGGTGCGGCAGGCAGCGAACGCCAGATCACGAACGTCGCGGCAGGCACGCAAGGCACTGATGCTGTCAACGTCAACCAGTTGAACCAGAGCGCAGGCAGCACGCTCAAGTCAGCCAACGACTACACCGACTCGAAGACGGAAGGCACGCGTCGCGACGCGTATGCGGGTACGGCGTCGGCCTTGGCAGTCGCGGGTTTGCCGCAAGCAGTACTGCCGGGCCGCGGCATGGTGGCAATTGGCGGCGGCACGTATGGCGGTCAATCCGCAGTCGCGGTCGGCGTATCGCAGCTCTCCGAGAACGGCATCTGGGCGTACAAGGTCAGCGGCACCACGAGCACGCGGGGCCAGTTTGGCGTCTCGGTTGGCGCGGGAATGCACTGGTAAGCCACAGCAGTCAATAAGAGGAAGTGTCGCGGGCATGCAAAAAGCCCGCGACATCGAGTTAATGAAAACAACGGATCCGATCAAGAGATGAACTTCACCCTCCGCAATGCAGCGCGTGCACTTCCATTCGCAGCTGCGCTAGTCACAGCCCTTCTCATGTCTGCGTGCGGCACTGGCACTGGCAGTCGTCTTGCCAGCAACGGCGGTCAAGACCAGTTGGTATTCCCGGCTCCGGAATCAGCGTCGAATGTCGGCGGCAGCTATCCGCTTACCGAAACTTTGCGCAAGCTCAAGCCCGGCATGACGAAAAACCAGGTTGCCGGCCTTCTCGGTCGTCCGCAGTTCAACGAAGGGTTCTTCGGCGTTCGTGAGTGGGACTACGTGCTGAACGTCACGAACGACGCCGGCGCACCGCAGATGGTCTGTCAGCTCAAGGCCGTGTTCACCTCGCGCGACGAGGCTCGTAATTTCTATCGGAAATGCGGAGATAACGTGGAAACGCTCACCGGCGGCAAATGGCAAAAGTACGTGTTCACGCCAGTCCGCACAGAAGCCAGCGGGCCGGTAAGCGCCGAAGCCAATGTCTTGACGGCAGCACCGCTCAGTCTTGAAGTCGAAACGCCGGGCGATACGGCGAAGTAATTTCGTGAAATCTGCAAAACGCGAGACTTGGCTGTCCGTCAGGTCTCGCGTTTTTTTACCGGCTACCGTTGCATTGATTCCCACACCTTGTACAAGCGCTTGACCGATATCGGCATCGGCGTGCGCAGTTCCTGCGCGAACAGCGACACGCGCAATTCCTCCAGCAACCACCTGTACTCGCCCAATCGCGCATCGGCTACTCCGCCGCGTTGCGCAATAGCCCGCTGATAGTTTTGCAACAGCGGCGCAATCTCTGCCGACAATCGCGCGTCCCGCACCGCGTCCACTTTCAATTTATCGATACGCAACGCCATTGCGTTCAGGTATCGCGGGAAATGGGATAACTGCGTGTAAGGCGTATCGATAATGAAGCGCTTGCCAATCAGCGCGTTCAGTTGCGCAACCATATCCGCGTACGGCGCGCCAAACGATTTTGCCTGCGTCAGTTTTTTCGTCACCATTGCGTAGTCCGCAAGGATCTGGCCGGCGAGCCGTGCGATTTCCTGGGCCAGCAACGTCAAACGGCTTTTCCCTTGATCACGCCTTGCGTAGAAATCCGCGTCGTTATCAGGAAGCGGATCTTGCAGACACGCACGATCCAATGCCGTTTCGATGATCTGGCTCGCGAGTTCTTCCTGCGAACCTAGCGCCATGTACTGCAACGACATCTCGCGCAAACCGCCAAGATTGCGTTCGAGATAACGGATCGGCTCGCGCAACTGCAACGCGAACAAGCGCCGCAAACCCGCCCGATGAATCCGCGCCGCCTCCTCTGGCGAATCGAACACCTCAACGTCGCAATGTGTTCCCCGATCGACCAAAGCGGGGTAACCGAACAGCGTCTGCCCGCGTCGTCGAATTTCGAGCAGTTCAGGCAGCCTTCCGAAGTCCCACGTGGTGAGGTTTTCGTATAACGCGGTGCCTGAACTTCCACCTGAAGATTCCGACGCCGCCGCACTTCGCGTGACAGGCGCGGCCGCGTCGCTGCCGATGTCCAGCGTCGCACCCGCCGCGAGCTTCTGGAAATGCTGCTGCGCCTGGCCGCCGAGTTCCGAGCGTAATTGCGCGAGGTTACGACCCATCGCGAGTTGCCGCCCGTGTTCGTCGATGACCTTGAAGTTCATGAACAGATGCGCCGGCAACGATTCGAGCTTGAAGTCCGACGGTTTCATTGCGATTTGCGTCTGCTCGCGGATATCGGCGATCAGCGCTTCAAGCAACCCGCCCGCGCCGAACGTCTTGCCGCTGTGGCGCTCGACCACGCCCGCCGAAAACTCGGGCAACGGTACGAGATGGCGCCGAAGTTTTTGCGGCAACGACTTCAGCAGCAACTGCACTTTCTCTTTCAGCATGCCGCGCACGAGCCATTCTGAACGGCGGGCGTCGACCTGATTCAGGCCGAACAACGGGACGGTCAGCGTCACGCCATCGCGCGGAGATCCGGGCTCGAAGTGGTACGTCAGCGTCATTTCAATGCCGGCCATCGTCATCCGCTTGGGGAACAGGTCGGTCGTGATGCCGGCGGCTTCGTGGCGCATCAGGTCGTCGCGCGAGAGGAACAGCAGGCGCGACGTCCCTTCTTTTTTCTCTTCGTCCCGATACCAGCGCTCAAACGCCGCGCCCGAATAAATGCCCTTGGGAATCAGCGAATCGTAGAAACCGAAGATCAGTTCGTCATCGACAAGCACGTCCTGCCGACGCGATTTGTGCTCCAGTTGTTCAATATCCGCGAGCAACTTGCGGTTGTGCGCAAAAAACGGCAGCCGGGTTTCAAACTCGCCGTCGACCAGCGCGCCGCGAATGAACAATTCGCGTGCGCGTTCCGGATCTTGCTTGCCGAAACTCACGCGACGACGCGCATAGACCATGAGCCCATGCAAGGTCGCGCGCTCATAAGCGCTGACTTGCGCCGGCTTCTTTTCCCAATGCGGTTCGGAAATCGACTTGCGCAACAAATGCGCGCCAACTTGTTCGAGCCACTCGGGCTCGATCTTCGCGATGCATCGAGCATATAGCCGGCTCGTCTCGACGAGTTCGCCCGCCACGACCCAGCGCCCCGCTTTCTTCAACAACGCCGAGCCCGGCCACAAGTAAAACTTGATGCCGCGAGCGCCGAGGAAATAGGGCTCGTCATCGGCTTTCAGGCCGACGTTCCCGAGCAAACCCGTCAGCAATGCAAGGTGAATCTGCTCGAAGGTGGCTTCCGATTCGTTGAGCCGCCAGCCGTGTTCCCGCACGACGGTCAGCAATTGCGAATGCACGTCCCGCCATTCACGCAAACGCACGTGATTCAGGAAGTTCGCGCGGCAGGCATCGGTGAGTTGCTTGTTCGATTTCTTGTGCGTGATCGCGTCTTCGAACCACGCCCAGATTTTGGTCCATTGAAGGAATTCGGAGCGTTCATCGGCGAACTTCTTGTGCGCCAGATCGGCTTGCTCCTGCGCTTCGATGGGACGGTCGCGCGGGTCCTGAACGGACAGCGCGCTCGCGATGATCAGCACTTCGCGCAATGACTGATGGTCCCGCGCGGCCAGAATCATCCGGCCGACGCGCGGATCGAGCGGCAAACGCGCGAGTTCACGGCCGAGCGGCGTGAGCGTGTTGTCGTCATCGACGGCGCCGAGTTCGTTCAGCAACTGATAACCATCAGCAATCGCGCGGCCCGGCGGCGGCTCGAGAAACGGAAACGTTTCGATGGCCGTCAGATGCAGCGACTTCATCCGCAGGATCACCGACGCGAGCGACGAACGCAGGATTTCCGGATCGGTGAACCGCGTACGCAGCGCGTAATCATCCTCTTCGTAGAGACGGATGCAGACGCCGTCGGCCACGCGGCCGCAGCGGCCCGCGCGCTGATTTGCCGAGCTTTGCGAAATCGGTTCGATCTGCAACTGCTCTACTTTGTTTCTGTACGAGTAGCGTTTGATGCGCGCCAGGCCGGTATCGACAACATAACGAATGCCCGGCACGGTCAGCGACGTTTCCGCAACGTTCGTGGAAAGCACGATGCGCCGCGCGTTCGATGACTTGAACACACGCTCCTGCTCCGCCGCAGAAAGCCGCGCGAACAGCGGCAGGATTTCCGTATGCGGCGGATGGTGCTTGCGCAGCGCCTCGGCGGCCTCGCGGATTTCGCGCTCGCCGGGCAGGAATACAAGGACGTCGCCGGGACCTTCGCGGCAGAGTTCGTCGACGGCGTCCACGATGGCTTCCATCAGGTCGCGATCGTTTTCACGCTGGTTTTTCGGGCGGTCTTTCTGAGGCGTGGCTGCGCTCGGGCTGTTTGTCCCCTGCGCCGACTTCACCGCAGCGCTCGTCTCCTCGACCGGCCGATACCGCACTTCAACCGGATACAGGCGCCCGCTCACCTCGATCACCGGTGCGGGTTTTTCATCGCTGCCGAAGTGACGGGCGAAGCGATCGGCATCGATGGTCGCCGACGTCACGATCACCTTCAGATCAGGCCGCCGCGGCAGGATTTCACGCAGATAGCCGAGCAGGAAATCGATGTTCAGGCTGCGCTCGTGCGCTTCGTCGATGATGATCGTGTCGTACGCGGCGAGCAGCGGATCGGTCTGCGTTTCGGCAAGCAAGATGCCGTCCGTCATCAGTTTCACTGATGCGCCAGGGGACAGGTTGTCCGTGAAGCGAACCTTGTAACCCACGACCTCGCCGAACGGCGTGCCGAGTTCTTCGGCAATCCGGCGTCCCGTCGCCGATGCCGCGATCCGCCGCGGCTGCGTGTGTCCGATAAGACCCGATCCGCCTGCACCGAGGCCACGGCCCAGCGCCAGACAGATTTTCGGGAGCTGGGTGGTTTTGCCGGAGCCGGTTTCGCCGCTGACGATAACCACCTGATTCGACTGGATCGCTGCAGCGATCTCATCGCGCCGGGCGGAAACTGGCAGCGTCTCGGGAAAATGAATCGGCGGAATCGGGTTCGGTGCGATCACCCGGGCCGGGCGCGCGGCGTGACGCGCCGGATCGCGCTCGGCGCGCGTGCGGCGCGGGATGTCATCGGGCTTGCGCGGTTGTTTGTCGTCCGGTTTGACACGGTCGCGTACGCTGTCTGGCGCCGAGTGTGGCTGCGGCGCGGCATCACGCCGACCGCCGTTGCGTGTCGCTTCGCGCTCCAAATCGGGCTTTGCCAACGCTTCTGCGGGCGCGCGCGGCGCATTGGCGCGAGGCGCATCGGCGCGCGGCTCGGGTGCGCGAGGCGCAGGTCCCGGCTCAGGACGCCTCTCCTGCGGCGCCGCCGACTTTTCGACGGCGGCGGCTTTTGGAGACTTTTGCGCACGCTCGACGGAAGACGGCTGTGCGCCAATGGTCACGGAAACACCGGCGACCTTGTGAGTCTTATGTTCGGGACGACGCACAACTTGCTTGTCCGATGGCACTGGCTTCGCAGTTGGCGGAGCGGGAGGTGCGGGAGGCGCAGTAAAAGGAGGCAGCACCGCTTTTTTTACTGCTTGTTCTTTAGGCTGTGTCTTCACGTCGCGGGCGGTGACGGCAACATCATCGGGCGCGGCCGATTTATCGGACGATCCGACCAATGAGGCCAGCACGGCCAAACCGCCCCGAATCTCCTTGCGCTGCGCGGACGAAGCGGAAGAATCCGGGGCAACGCCAGGCGAATTCGCGGCACCCTTGGCAACATTTTTTTTCGGAGCGGGTTGAGTAGCCATCCGTCCCGAACCCGACCCCGAGCCAGGACCGCTCGGCGCACCCCCTGATCCGCCCGAAAACCGCCGCGCAGCCGCTTCCTTCTTGCGGTTCACGCCTTCATCGGCTGAATCATCCGGGTCGTTTTCGCCATCGCTTTCGCGCGCCGCGGCGTCGCGCAGCAGGGCTTCACGCAGCTTTTTCAACTGCTCCTGGGTGTCAAGCTTGTCCGCATCGGCGGGACGTTTAAAAGCATTCGGCATAGTGCAGCATTATAATCCCGGCATGAATACTCAGACCGACCTCCCCGCCGCGCAGCCGCCGGTTTCCGCCGAGCCAGAAGCGCCTGATCAACACGCCCAGTTTGTCGACTGGATGCGTTCCGTCGCCCCTTATATCCACGCGTTCCGAAACAAGACCTTCGTGGTCGCGTTCGGCGGCGAGCTGGTGCAGGAAGGCAGGCTGAACGCACTCGTCCAGGACGTCGGGTTGTTGCACGCCATGGGTATTCACGTCGTGCTCGTGCACGGATCGCGACCCCAGGTAGAAGAGCAGTTGAATCTGCACGGGGTGGAGTCGGAGTTTTCGCACGGCTTGCGCATCACCGACGCCCGCGCGCTCGAATCCGCGAAGGAAGCCGCCGGCGAAGTGCGCCTGGACATTGAAGCGGCGATCAGCCAGGGCTTGCCCAACACGCCGATGGCTCACGCGCACATCAGCGTGGTATCGGGCAATTTCGTGACGGCGCGTCCAGTCGGCATTCTGGATGGCGTCGATTTCCAGCACACCGGCGTGGTCCGCAAGATCGACGGCGATTCGATTCGCCACTCGCTCACCAGCAACAAGCTGGTCCTGCTCTCCCCGCTCGGATTCTCGCCAACGGGCGAAGCGTTCAATCTATCGATGGAAGATGTCGCTTCGGCGGCGGCGATCGCGTTGCGTGCCGACAAGATCATTTTCCTGACCGAAACACCGGGCCTCGTCGATGAAAACGGCGAACTCGTGCGCGAAATGTCGCTCGATGACGCTTATCGTTTGCACGAAAGCGGCGAACTGCAGGGCGACGCGGCGTTTTACCTCAAACACACCATTCGTGCGTGCCGCGGCGGCGTGGCGCGCGCGCACATCATCCCTTACGCGCTCGACGGCAGCGTCCTGCTGGAATTGTTCCTGCACGACGGCGTCGGCACCATGATCTCGTACGAGAATCTGGAAAGCCTGCGGGAAGCCACGCCGGATGACGTCGGCGGGATCCTGACGCTGATCGAGCCGCTGGAAATGGACGGCACGCTGGTGCGGCGTGGCCGGCACCAGATTGAACGCGATATCGATCATTTTTCGGTGATCGAGCACGATGGCGTGCTGTTTGGCTGCGTGGCTCTGTATCCGTACACGCAGGAACGTATCGGCGAAATGGCTTGCCTGACCGTCTCGCCGGAAGCACAAGGCGCGGGCGACGGCGAACGGCTGCTCAAGCGCGTGGAACAACGCGCACGCGCTCGCGGCCTCACGCATATTTTCGTGCTGACCACGCGCACGGAGCACTGGTTTCTCAAGCGCGGTTTCGTGAAGGTGACCGTTGACGACCTGCCTGAAGACCGGCGCCGCCTTTATAACTGGCAGCGCAAATCGCTCGTGCTGATGAAGCAGCTTTAAGCACTCCATTTACAGACGCTTCGATCCGGTCGCCGCGCAACCCATGCGCCGCCTGAACGAATCGTCCAGATAACCCGCTACAGGAGAATGACAGATGGCCCGAATGGTTCAATGCGCAAAACTCGGCAAGGAAGCCGAAGGACTCGACTTCCCCCCGCTGCCGGGCGAACTCGGCAAGCGGATTTATGAAACGGTATCGAAGGAAGCCTGGCAAGGCTGGCTCAAGCAGCAAACCATGCTGATCAACGAAAACCGCCTGAACATGGCCGATCCGCGGGCGCGTCAGTACCTGCTCAAGCAGACGGAAAAGTACTTCTTCGGTGAAGGCGCGGACACCGCTCAAGGCTATGTTCCGCCAGCGCAAAGCTGAGACGGGACTACCGTTCGGCTTAGAAGAGCCGGTCTTCCAAAGACCGGCTTTTTCGTTTCCACCATGCACCAGATAGAACGCTCCAAATGCCGCGCGAGGGCAGGCGGTTTGCGCATCGTCTTGCATCGTGCTATCATCTCCTTCTTTCCAATAGCAATTCAAAGTCAATTTCTCACGACTGAACTAGATGCAAAGAGCCTTCCGAGTAGCTGAGCCCTTTGCCCCAAGCGTCATTTAAGAGATACCGGCGAGTGATTGTCGAGGCTTCCACGGGTCATGGTCTGTCCGTGGATGCTGTTCCCAAGCCTCTTCCGTCCGTGACACAGCAAAGCCGTACCGCCGCGCATCATGCGCCGCGTCTGAACGGGTTTCGTTGCGTCCAGCCATCAATTCAAGCAGTACCCACGAAGTGCCATTTCGCGACCATCGTTGCGAGGCATAGGCTTTGCTCTGAGCATTCCGACGCGTTCGGTGTGCGACCAGCCTTCGGCTTCTTCATGAACTGACGCCTCGCCTCGTCGCGAAACTGCACTTTCCCCGGCAACGTGCGCATAGCGCACCCGCCGATCCGTCCCCCAATGGATCGGCGACACACCTGGAGCTTCTCTTCATGGCAACACCGAACGACGGCCTCTGGCGACAACCCCAACCCGAGAAAGACCTGTCGCTTGCCGATATCACCATCGTCGATAAGGGCCTCCTCAAGCGCGCCGTCGGCGCCATGGCGATCGGCAATGCGATGGAATGGTTCGATTTCGGCGTGTACAGCTACATCGCGGTGACGCTCGGCAAGGTGTTCTTTCCTTCAAGCAATCCCGGCGCGCAATTGATCGCCACGTTCGGCACGTTCGCTGCGGCATTCCTCGTGCGTCCGATCGGCGGCATGGTGTTCGGGCCGCTGGGCGACCGCATCGGCCGCAAGCGCGTGCTCGCGATGACGATGATCATGATGGCTATCGGGACGTTCTGTATCGGCTTGATTCCTGATTACGGCACCATCGGCATCTTCGCGCCCATTCTTTTGCTGGCTGCTCGCCTGCTGCAGGGCTTTTCGACCGGCGGCGAATACGGCGGCGCGGCGACCTTCATCGCGGAATTTGCGCCGGATAAACGGCGCGGGTTCCTTGGCAGCTTCCTGGAATTCGGCACCCTCGTGGGTTACGTGCTCGGCGCGGGCTGCGTTGCGGTCCTGACCGCGACCATGTCGGAGCAATCGCTGCTTTCATGGGGCTGGCGTATCCCGTTCCTGATCGCCGGACCGCTTGGTCTGATCGGCTTGTATATCCGTCTGAAGCTCGAAGAAACGCCTGCGTTCCAGCGTGAAGCCGACAAGCGCGAGACCGAAGCGCACAGCACGCCGAAGGATCAGTTTCGCGACATGCTCGTGAAGAACTGGAAGCCGATGCTGCAATGCGTGGGACTCGTGCTGATCTTCAACGTCACTGACTACATGGCGCTGTCTTATCTGCCGAGTTATCTTTCCGCCACGCTCAAGTTCAACGAAACGCATGGGCTGTTCGTCGTGTTGATCGTGATGGTGCTGATGATGCCGATGACGCTTTTCGCCGGCCATCTCTCCGACAAGATTGGCCGCAAGCCGGTGCTGCTGTTTGGGTGCGTCGGACTTCTGGTGCTGTCCATGCCCGCGCTCACGCTGATCCGCATGGGCAACGTGATGCCGATTTTCAGCGGCATGCTGATCCTTGGCGTGTTGCTGTCGTGCTTTACGGGCGCGATGCCTTCAGCACTGCCTGCGTTGTTCCCGACCAAGATCCGCTATGGCGCGCTCGCAATCGGCTTCAATGTTTCGGTTTCGCTGTTCGGCGGTACGACCCCGCTCGTGACGGCGTGGCTGGTTTCATCGACGGGAAATCTGATGATGCCCGCGTACTACCTGATGGGTGCGTCGTTGATCGGAATCGTTTCGGTGATCGCGCTGCATGAGACCGCGAGGAAGCCGCTGAAGGGCTCGCCGCCGTCGGTCGGTTCGCGCTCGGAAGCCCATGCTGTGTTGCGCGGCGCAAAGCAGGCTGCAGAGATGGATGAGCGTTTGCCGGATACAACCGCTCACGCCTGATCGGGGCTGATCCACGCCAGCTAAGACAAAGAGGCCGTTCCTGGTTGGGAACGGCCTCTTTTTATTCCGATGGCTTCACTCGACCAGCGTCACGATCTCCACTTTCACCTCGCCGCTTTCGATGACCATGATCCCAAGCGTTATTGGCAATTTGAAGCGGCGTGGTCCGGCGCTCCCGGGGTTGACGAATAGCGTCGCACCGCGACGCTCGACCAGCGGCTTGTGCGAATGGCCCGTGATGACGACATCGACACCGTCGAGCCGTCGCGGGACATCCGCTATATCGTGCACGACATGAATCGATGTCTCGCCCAAACGCAGCGTCACCGCTTCGGGAAGGTCATCGATCTGCACGCCCGAATCATTGTTGCCGCGCACTGCGGTGACGGGTGCAAGCGCGTTGAGCGCGTCCAGCACGGCAGGGTTGCAGATGTCGCCCGCGTGAATGATGTGCTCGCAGCTTTGCAGCGCGTGAAGCGCTTCGGGGCGCACGAGGTTGTGGGTATCGGAGATTACGCCGATGCGTATCGCATTTGATGACATGGGCTTCGCTCTCAGGACTTCATGCCCGAAGCGTAGCACCGTTCATGCTGGCAGGAGCCGCTCTTACGGCTCCTCGGTCATCAGCACTTTTTCCACACGGCGATCGGGCACGAGCCAGACGACAGCGACGATCGCGTACAGGGCGGCAGCGATCCAGGGTTCCCAGAAGGACGCGGCAATCGCGATGAGGTAGAGGACCACCGAGAGCTTGCCTTTGAAGTCCGCCCCGATCGCACGCTCGAGCATGGAGTTGGCGCCGTGCAAGCCGATCAGCGTGCGCGTGAGGATATACCACGCGACTGCCGTCATGAAGAGATCGAAGCCGTAGAGTGCGGTCGGCCAGGACGCAAGGTGGTTTTCACCCATCCAGTTGGTAGTGAACGGAAACAGCGACAACCAGAACAACACGTGCAGGTTTGCCCACAGCACGCTGCCGTTGACGCGTTTTGCCGCATGCATCAGGTGATGATGATTGTTCCAGTAGATCCCGACGTAGACGAAGCTCAGGACATAAGCGCAGAAAACAGGGATCAACGTGCCTAGCGCGGCAAGGTCGGCGCCGTGCGGCACCTTGAGTTCCAGCACCATGATCGTGATGATGATGGCGATCACGCCGTCGCTGAACGCTTCGATCCGGTTCGTACCCATCTTCGCCCTCTCCCGTTACACGACTTGAACCGACCTGGACACGCAGCATGGCTGCATGGCGCCGCAACTGCGCGCTGCAAATTATGCGTGAGCGGCACAGTGTTGTCGATTTGGTGTGAACGAGGGAAAGGTGGGGGTATTTATCCAGGCATCGATGTATGAAGCCACTGGAGCAGCTGCAAGCCGGCACCGGCCGCGATGATCGACAGGCCGATCCCGATCCGCGTGCGCTCGCGCCAGGCGCCGATAGAAACGTTTTTCATGGTCTTCTCCTGAAATCTTTTGAGCTATCCAATGACCGAAGAGGCGCCGGGTTCCGCATGACCCCACATGCGAGAACCGGCGCCGCCCGCTTCACCCACCCCAAGTTCCTTAACGCTCAGACGAACGCGCTGCTCATGTGCAGCGTGCCGTTCACACCGGCCGGGAAGAACCCGCCCTGCGTCACTGCACCCTTGTTCAGGTACACGATATTCAGGACATCGTCATAACTGCGGCTGAATGCAAGACCGTTGGCATCGAGCGGCACGATGTTCGAGCTTCCCGCCGTTGCGCCGGTGATGCCCTGGTCTACATCTGTCGAGCTATCGAGCGAATCGCGGGCGTCGGAGATCTGTTGCACGGTCGTATAGATAGAAGGCGTCGTCATGCCGCGCGAGAACAGCACTGTGCGAACCAGACCTGCGTGGTAAGCCTCGGCCGCGAGAATGCCGGCTGCCGCTTCCAGGTACGTCTTGTTCGTGATCAGCGGCGACGCACCTTTGTACGCCGTTACGCCGACATCTTCGAAGATGAACGCGCCGATCAGGAAGTTCGTCGGGCTCGAGTACGGATTGAAGACCTGGCCCGGGCCGATCACGCCGGCTGCTTGCGCCGCGATTGAAAATGCCCCCGTCGCGCTCGTGCCGCCTACGTCAAGCGCCGGCATTGCGACCGCGGAGGCGCCGAGTGCCGTGCGCAAAAAGGTAACGTGCTCGAGCTCGTCACGCGCGATTTCAGCGGCGTAGGCGCCGACCAGCGGGTCGCCGGTGAAGTCGACCTTCTGCCCCGGGATGACCGTGCCGGGCGTGCCCGCGCCGCTCATCAGGTTGGCCGGCAGCCCTGCGCCCGTCACGGCGTAGGCGTAGAAGCTTGCTTCGAGGTATTCGAGGTTGAGCGCGAAGTTGAGAATGTCCGCATCGCTCGGGCCTGTCTGAGCGTTGGCATTGTCGCCTGAACTGCCGCCGCATGCGCCGAGTATCGTGCCGCCGACGAGCCCCAATCCCAGCCCGCCTGCGCTCCTGAAGAACTGCCGGCGTTTGGCCAACTTATTGGCGCGGCGTTCGAGGATATCGAGGATCGCAATTTCTTCTGCCATGACTATCTCCTTTCCTGCATATTGAGTAATTAACCGTACGGCGCCATTCGAAGTGCACAGCCGAGTTAAAGCAGCGGCTGCACCTTGCAACAAGGAGCCGTGATGCATGAGACATGAGGATGAGGTAATGAAGACAGGCCGGAGCGATGAAGCCCTGATGCCATCAGGACGGCTGATCTTCACGTAGCTAAATACGCGGGCCTGAGATGAAACGGATGCACCCGGTCGCGAATATATTTCTGTTTCTTTCCGGTAGCGACATGGACGAGTGCGCGGGCAGTTGTCTTTGTTGCAATGCGCAACGTAGATAAACGCGTTTATCGATGTGCAAAAACGGCGCGCCGGAGGCCCACTCGATGACCGGAGTTCGTGACGTTGACGGCACCGCGGATTGGCCCTCCGCCCTTCCGATGGTAGAATGCCGTCCGCCTGGCGGGGTGATGAAATTGGTAAACATAGCGGACTTAAAATCCGCCGCCTAACGGCTTGCCGGTTCAAGTCCGGTCCCCGCTACCAGCACCCGATACGGCTTTGGAAAGACGGGCGGACGCCACTGCCGCCTGTGCCTGCTATCGTTTCCGGGCGATTCTGCCAATGCCCGCCGACTGAAGTAGACTGCGCGTCTCATCGAGCGTCTCTATTAGCGCGAGCCCACATGAAACATCGAAGCCTCTACACGGTTGCCGCTGCCGCCGTTCTCGCCTGTACCGCCGGATGCACGACGGGGTATCAGAACGCCCAGCAATGCAAGGCGAAGATGGTCGAGACCTATCCCGCTTCCAGCCCGAAGCTCGACTATGAGATTCCGCGTGTTTCCTATCGCGGGACGCGCGTGGTAGTGGAAGGCACTTACATTCTGAGAGTTGCGCCAGCGGGCGCGACACCGATCAAGACCACGAAAACCCCTGTGCCGGCCGCGGTGGAATGCACCTTTGACGGCGATCAGATGCGCACATTCCAGTGGCTCGCGCCGGCCACGCTCGCCGCGAAATATCCCTTGAAGCCGGATCAGGCCGACACGGATTGACGCCGTTCCCGGACGTGCTCAGTCCCGGGCGCGCGCATAAAGATGCAGCGCGTCGAGCACGCGGTCGAATTCCAGGGATTTATCGAAGAAATGGCGCACGCCGTATTGCAGGCAGCGCTCGCGGTAGGCCGGCAACGCATGGTTGGTCAGAACAGCTGCGAAGGTTGAATCCGTGATGCCGGTGCGTTGCAAGTAAGAAAGAACCTCGATGCCCGAGCCGCTCTTCAACTGCAAGTCGACGATCACCGCGTCGAATGCCGCCGAAGCCAGCAGCGCAATCGCGCCTTCAGGCGTATCGGCCCAGGCACTCACTTTCAGCTCGCCGGACGCATCGATGGCCTCCACGAGGCTGCGCCGGATCAACGGCGAATCCTCGATTAGCAACACGCTCAGCGGCCGCTTCTGTGCAAGCCTGGTTTCATCGGCGATCGTTTGTTGGCCCACGGCGGGCATCCTCCTGCTTCCTACTCGATCAATCCGTTCTTGATCGCGTAATACGTAAGATCGGCGTTATTCGCGAGGCGCATTTTTTCGAGAACGCGCGCGCGGTACGTGCTGATCGTCTTCACCGACAAATGCAGCTCATCCGCGATTTCAGTCGGCAGTTGTCCGCCGGCAAGCTTGCAAAAAATCTGGAACTCGCGCTCCGATAAGGCTTCGTGTGGCCGCTCCGCAGCGGGCTTTTCGAGCTTGTCCGCGAGTGCATCGGCGATGAATTCCGACAAGTATCGGTGCCCGCGCGCGACCGTGCGAATGGCGCGCACGATTTCGTCGGGTGCCGCATCCTTGTTCAGATAACCATTGGCGCCGGCGCGCAGCAGGTTGATGGCGTACTGGCTCTCCGGATAGCCCGAAAGCATCAGCACACCCTGCTCCGGGCGAATCTGCTTGATCACGCGCAGCGTGTCTATGCCGTTTTTATCCGGCATCGCAATGTCCAGCAGCACCACATCGAACGCGCTCTCACGCACGAGCGCGATAGTCTCGTCCCCGGTGGACGCTTCGCCTGCCACTTCCATGTCGGGTTCGTCGGCAACGAATTGCCGAAACCCGCTTCGCACGATTGCGTGATCGTCCGCTATCAACACTCGAATCATCTGCGCTGCCCGCGGCCGTTTTACATTTGAACCATTGTACTGACGGCGCGCGGCGGAAATCATTCCGCCGCGCGCCGTCTTTCGCTTTCAGTCGTCCGTTACTTCAACGCCCTGTCAACCGTCGAGGCCGTCGAGCAGGTCGGCCATGTCGTCGGCGTGTTCTTCTTCGACTGCCAGAATCTCCTCGAAGATACGGCGCGTGGTGACATCCTTCTCGCCGAGATACCGGATGATTTCCCGATACGTATCAATGGCGATGCGCTCGGCGATCAAATTCTCACGAATCATGTCGATAAGGTTGCCGCCTTCCTTGTATTCCGAATGCGAACGCGACGCCAGGCTGTCCGGCGCGAAATTCGGCTCGCCACCCAACTGGACGATGCGTTCGGCGAGGGTATCGGCGTGTTCCTGCTCTTCCGTCGCATGTTCGGCGAACTCGCTCGCGACGGCTTCCGAATGGATGCCCTTCGCCATGAAGTAGTGACGCTTGTAGCGCAGCGTGCACACGATCTCGGTCGCGAGCGCGTCGTTCAGCAGCTTCAGTACGACATCCTTGTCAGCGCCATAGCTGGATGTAACGGGACCGTCGTCCATGTGTTGACGTGCGTCGGCGCGGATCTTCTCCACATCCAGCACGAACGGATCAGACTTCTGACCTGTCTCGTTGGGTTGGACCGGTGCAGCTTTTACAGCAGACGATTTCGACATTGATGTGCTCCAGATTTGGGGTTCTAATTTCAGCGATTGGACGGGATCACGACGCGTGCCGGGATGAGTAACGGCTTGGGCGGCGCGTCTACGGTCGCTATATTTATCGCACGCATACGGCGTGCCCGGTCGTCATGTCCGGAACACACCCAGCAGTAAGGTCACGACAAACACCACGAGAAAAATGTAAAAGAGAATCTTTGCGATCTCGGCGGCGCCAACAGCAATCCCCGTGAAACCGAACACCGCGGCAATGATCGCAATGACGAAGAAAATGACGGCGTAGTGAAGCATGGTGACCTCTCCGTCCGATGGAGCGTTCCGGGCGTCGGGTTCGCAAAGTCGGCTTCGTTGAATCCCTTTGCGACCCACCGGCCGCGTCGAAGAAACGAGCGGGCGCTAGTCGACTATTTTCTTCGTCACTACAAAGCCGAGCACGAGGAACACCACGCAGACGATCAGGAACAGCACGAACAGGAACTTGGCAATCCCGGCCGCACCCGCTGCAACGCCGGTGAAGCCGAGCAGACCGGCAACGACGGCGATAATCGCGAAAAACAATGCCCACTTCAACATGATCGGTTCCCATAGAGTTGGTCTTGATGACCGGATGGTAGCGGCGAGTCGGCCGGCTTCCATCTGGATGCTGGCCGGTTTTGCTGTAGGACGGCGCCGACAAACGCTTTCAAATGTCTTGGGTTGCTGTGTTTCGTAATGATTCAGCGGACCCGACCGACTCGGAAAGCTACACTGGCTACATAAAAACCCGGCGATCCTTATGACTTCCTCTTTGCACGACGGCAGCAAGGCGGCCCCGGCCCCAAGCTTCGCGCGCCATGCAGCCCGGCTGAACGCGCGCATCAACGGCTGGATGCGCCGTTGGAGCTGGGCCGTCGCGATGACCGTGGCCATCGTGATCACGGTTGGCGGTCTCGTGATCCTCGAGTCCGGCCGCATGCGCATCGCCGCGGAGTACGAGACCGCGCTCGAGGCCAAAGGCGCGACCACCTTGTTGACGGCGCTAAACGGTGACATTGCGTCACTCACCGCCGACGAGCGCGCATTCCATTCGGCGCCGGACGCGGCGACTCTCGTGGACTACAACGCTGCGGCGGCCCGCATACGCAACTCGGTGGCATTGCTGGACGCCTATTACCGTCGCAAGGCCGACGATACTGCGCTTACCAGTTTCCGGCAGCTCAGCACCATCCTCGATGCACGCATCAACGCCGGCCTGAACGCGCAGGCCGCCCCTACCTCGGACACGCTCGACACCACCCTCGCCCTGTTGCGCCTCAACGAGGAAAATCGCGCACAATCCGCGCTCGATGCAAGCCGCGCCGACCAGCGCATTTCCACGTTTTGCGTGGGCGCGTTGTGTGCGCTCAACATCGTGTTGTTCTTGCTTCTGTTTCGCAACCTCGGCATCCAGCTAGACAAGCAGGACCGCGTGCAGCAGAAACTCATCACGCAACAGGAAGAGCTTGACCAGCTCGTCTTCGAGCGCACGCGCCAACTCGAAGCGCTCGCGTGGCATCTGCAATCGGTGAGTGAAAACGAGAAGACAGAACTCGCCCGCGAACTTCACGACGAACTCGGCTCGATTCTTACGGCAAGCAAGATGGATGTTGCCTGGGTCAACAACAAGCTGAAAAGCGTGGAACCCGCAATGGCCGAAAAACTCGGCCGCGCATTGGTCAACCTGGATCAGGGTATAGCGCTGAAGCGGCGGATCGTCGAAGACATGCGCCCGACCGTGCTCGCGAACTTCGGGCTTGTCACGGCGCTTCGCACCCTTGCCGACGAGACCGCGCAACGCACCGGCTGGACGCTCGACCTCGCGTTGCCTGAAGACGACATCAAGCTGGGCGAGGAAGTGGAGATCGCGTTGTTCCGCGTCGCGCAGGAGTCGCTCACGAATGCCGCAAAGTACGCGCGGGCAACGCGGGTATCGATTGCATTGGCGCTCGACGATGAGCGCGTGTCCATGCATGTCGCCGATGACGGCGTCGGCATCCGGCCGGAGGATCTGCTGCGCACGCATACGCACGGGCTTCTCGGCATGCGGCAGCGGGTGAGCGCGCGCGGCGGGCGCATCGAGATCGAGCGGCGAGAACCGCATGGCACCGATATCCGCGTGACCATGCCCCGCGTACGCAACTTTACGGCGTGACATTGGCTGTTTGAGTCATGTAGGACAGCGCCGACACAAGTTGCAGAGCTGGCCTACACGATAAAAACATCCGCACCTACAGCCTGCGGACGGCCAATTTTTTAAGATTCTTTAGACCGGTGTGGTCGATCGAAACGAAGCCGCCAATCATGATTCAGGCGATGACGTTTTAAGGGTCGCTCGTAACCAAAGCCACGATGTGTTAGCTGATACGCTGAATGGCCGGGATTCGGACTTCGGGCAAGGTTTTTCGGCTTATCGACAATAGGCCAGTTGCCCATATCAATTGCAGCATACTCAAGGGGAATTGCTCATGACTCGACTCATCGCTTTGCTGTTGATCGCAGGAACCGCAGCACTCGCAGGTTGCAACACGACGGCGGGCGCCGGCCAGGATATTTCGAAGGCGGGCAACGCGCTCACGAACTCGGCCGACAAGCACGGCGCGGAGTAATGTGAACGGACCGCGGCGCGTAATTGATTCAGCGCGCCGGGAACGCGATGCATATGTGAAAAAAGAGCCTCCTCGGAGGCTCTTTTTTCGTCTTGCGCTCGAACCTCAAACCAGCCCGCGCCGCTTGTAATCGAACCAGAACGACAACCCCACGCTCGCCAGGATGATCAGCGTCGCCATGACGGTCCACTTCGTGATCACTTCTCCCAGGAAGAGCGCGCCGATCACCACGGCCACGACCGGATTCACGTACATGCAACTGCTCGCGATAATCGGGCTCGTGTGACGGATCAGGTATGCGTAAGCCACGTAGGCAGCCATCGAACCGACGAGCATGAGGTAGAGATACGACAGGAACGGCGTGAACGCCATGCTCACGATGCGCTCGCCAGATACCCACGCCACGATGGTCGCCATCAGCCCGCCCAGGCCGATCTGCAAGGCAGTCGATACCAGCAGATCCGAAGGCAGCTTGAGACGGCTCGCGAGATGAGAGCCGCCGGCCCAGAAGACCGCGCCGCAAAGAATAGCCAGGCTGCCTGCCGTGGAACCGGATGACGGATCGCCATGATTGAGCAATGCAATGCCGACCAGCCCGAGCCCGACCGCGACCCATTCTCCCTTCGCCACCTTGCGCCCCGCAATGGCGGCGATGACCGTAGCAAACAGCGGCACGGTCGCGACCATCACGGCGGCCGTTCCGGTTTCGACCGTACGCATGCCGAACGCGAGCATCCCGCTCGATAAACCCACAAGCAACGTTCCGACCAGCGCCGCGTTGCGGACTTCGGCGGCTTTCGGCCAGACCGGATTGCGCCGCGCCGCAAAAATGAACAAGCCGATGCCGGCGAACAGATTGCGCAATCCGGAAAGCATCAGCGGAGGAAAGGCTTCCAGCGACAAGTGCACGGCCATGTAGGTCGAGCCCCAGACCAGATAGACCACGAACAGCGCGAGCGCAATGCGCCCGCCTCTCGTTGCTGGAAGCCGGAAGGGGAAATAGCCGGGCAGGTTGAACGGACGGCGCTGAGGCGGCGCCGTTTCAGGCGAAAAAGCGTCTGGTTGCGTCGCGCCCGTCTCCTGGGTATCGGCGGTGGACTGCGGAAACGGCAACACGTCCGCCGAAGTCTGCGTCGCGGGCGGAATGTACTGCGAAGAAGACGAAGAAGCAGGTGTCGATGAAGACTGCGGCGGCGGCAACGACGTGGACATCCGTTACTCCGCGCCGCTGGCAGTATCGGCAGGCCGTGCGGCCCAATCCGAAGAAATGCTCGGAACCGCCGGCATCGATCCGGCCGGAAGGAACCGGCGACCCGATGAACGGCGCGCATGCCGCTCGAATATCGCGGCAAAACGGGCAAGGCAGAACAACATGTCGGAAGCAGCAAAAAAGGGTCGGGCATCACCATGCCGAAGCTCGGAACCGGCTCGAAAGCCGGCACGAACCGCCGCGCGCTTGAGGTGACACCGGGCAGCACGAAAATATTCGGGGCGCATCCGGGAAAACACCATGACAGCACGCAGTGGTCGCCATTATGCAGTAAGCGCCGCGCGCTTTCGCGAGATCGTTACAGATGGTTGCCAACACGCTACGCCGGGGTGTATTGTTGCGGCTGCTAACGCGGGGGTCCTGCGCTGCACATCGCAATCTGTCTGTCGGGATTGTCCGTGTGTCGCGGGTGAGAAATACCCTTTGAACCTGATCTGGATAATGCCAGCGCAGGGAAGCGTTCGGATTTTGCCGCGCCGGGGTCTTTCTGTTTCTTCTCGCGCATCCTCGCCAAATCCGCCGCCTTCTCTCTCTGCTTTTTCGTCGGTCTCCCGTTGCTAGCGTTTGGCTCAGCCGACTGTGTGCGTGCTTTCGATCCTCCCGCGATCGTCTTGCGAATTTCTTGTACGCGCGCCAGCCGGCTGGGAACACCGTCCCCATAGCAACCATCTGCATGGGACCGGACTGAGCGCCCAAGCGCCCAGTCCGGTCGACACAGGAGAAACCGCATGAACGCCAACCCGAAATTCCTGTCTGCTGACGCCGTCGTCGACGCCGCCGCCATCGCCCCGCTGCCCAATTCGCGCAAGATCTACGTGACGGGCTCGCGTCCCGACATCCGCGTGCCGATGCGCGAAATCACGCAATCCGACACGAACGAAAGTTTCGGCAGCGAGAAAAACCCGCCGGTGTATGTCTACGATAACTCCGGCGCTTACTCCGATCCGGAGGCCAGCATCGATATCCGTTCGGGCCTGCCGGCGTTGCGCCAGGCGTGGATAGAAGAACGCGGCGATACCGAATCGCTCAGCGGCCTCTCCAGCGATTTCGGCCGCGAACGCGCCGCCGATCCTGCCACCGCGGACTTGCGTTTCAAGGGTTTGCACCGCACGCCGCGCCGTGCGGTAGCGGGCAAGAACGTCTCGCAGATGCACTACGCTCGACAGGGCATCATCACGCCGGAAATGGAGTTCGTCGCGATCCGCGAGAACCAGCGCCGCGCGGAATATCTTGAATCGCTGAGGACAAGCGGTCCGAACGGTGAAAAGCTCGCGGCAATGATGGGCCGGCAGCATCCAGGGCAGGCTTTCGGCGCCAAGGCGTTCGGCGAAGGTGCGCCGAAGGAAATCACGGCCGAATTCGTGCGCGAGGAGATCGCCCGCGGCCGCGCGATCATCCCGAACAACATCAACCACCCGGAAAGCGAGCCGATGATCATCGGGCGGAATTTCCTGGTGAAGATCAACGCGAACATCGGCAATTCGGCGGTGACATCATCGATTGGCGAGGAAGTCGACAAGATGACGTGGTCGATCCGCTGGGGCGGCGACACGGTCATGGATCTCTCGACCGGCAAGCACATTCATGAAACGCGGGAATGGATCATCCGCAATAGCCCGGTGCCGATCGGCACGGTGCCGATCTATCAGGCGCTGGAAAAAGTGAACGGCAAGGCCGAAGACCTGACGTGGGAAATTTTCCGCGACACGCTGATCGAACAGGCCGAACAGGGCGTCGACTATTTCACGATTCACGCGGGCGTCTTGCTGCGCTACGTGCCGATGACCGCGAACCGCATGACCGGCATCGTCTCGCGCGGCGGCTCGATCATGGCGAAATGGTGTCTCGCGCATCACAAGGAGAGCTTTCTCTACGAGCACTTCGAAGACATCTGCGAAATCATGAAGGCCTACGACGTCAGCTTCTCGCTCGGCGATGGCCTGCGCCCCGGGTCCATCTACGACGCCAACGACGAAGCCCAGCTCGGCGAACTGAAGACGCTTGGCGAGCTGACGCAGATCGCGTGGAAGCACGACGTGCAGGTGATGATCGAAGGTCCGGGCCATGTGCCGATGCAGCTCATCAAGGAGAACATGGACCTGCAACTCGACTGGTGCGACGAAGCGCCGTTCTACACGCTCGGGCCGCTCACCACCGACATTGCGCCGGGTTACGACCACATCACGTCGGGCATTGGCGCCGCGATGATCGGCTGGTTCGGCACCGCCATGCTCTGCTACGTCACGCCAAAGGAACATCTGGGCCTGCCGAACAAGGACGATGTGAAGACCGGGATCATCACGTACAAGCTCGCCGCACACGCCGCCGATCTGGCCAAGGGTCATCCGGGCGCGCAGGTGCGGGACAATGCGTTGTCGAAAGCGCGTTTCGAATTCCGGTGGGACGACCAGTTCAACCTCGGCCTCGACCCGGACAAGGCGCGCGAATTCCACGACGAAACCCTGCCGAAGGACTCCGCCAAGGTCGCGCATTTCTGTTCGATGTGCGGCCCGCATTTCTGCTCGATGAAAATTACTCAGGACGTGCGTGAATATGCGGCTAAACAGGGGGTGTCGGATATCGAGGCGTTGAAGCAAGGCATGCAGACCAAGGCCATCGAGTTCGTAAAGAAAGGCTCGGAGATTTACCAACGGACTTAAAAACTCACGCACGATGAAAATGGAAACGGCCCGCCACATGCGAATGTGGCGGGCCGTTTGCTTTGTTCTGCGGAATCACCCGATCAGGCACTGTTTCTGCTCTCTAATTGAAAGAATCGGCGGGACCTGTTTTGTCGTCCGGGGAGGATGCGAGACAAGAACACGCCGATTCCGCGACACCTGTCACACCTTCTTGATTTATCGATTTGGAGAGTTGAAATGAACAAGATCAAACAGATTGGCGCTGCTGCTCTCGTGGTCGCACTTCTTGGCGGCCTGTCCGCCTGCGATCAAATGAGCACCCGTCAACGCGATACTGCCGTTGGCGCTGGCGTAGGCGGCGTGGCTGGCGCGGCCCTCGGCGGGAGCGCGCTTTCGACCGTTGGCGGAGCTGCGGCGGGTGGCATTATCGGCAATCAGGTTGGCAAGTAAGTTTTCGTAGAGAGCGCCCGATGGCTATTGGCCGCTTGTGATTCGATGCGGTTTCATCGTCATGAAACACGTCGAAATATTCGCGGCCTCACCAACGCTTTCCCACGTTTCAACGATGCGCTAGGCTCCTGGTATCAGTTTCTCGTTGTTCCGAACATCGCGTTTCTACGCAACCTAGGAGTCGAATCATGAACCCGAAGCTCGCAGCCGCAGCCCTCGTGGGCGCCTTGAGCTTAAGCGGCTGTTACTACGTGCCTTACGGATACTATCCGTCTTACCCCGGCTACCCCGCGTACGCCGGTCAGCCGGTGGTCGGCACGGCGCAGGCGCAACGTGAGATTCCTGTGGCGCCGGACGGGGCTTCCGGTTCGGCTCCTGCGCAGCAGTACGACAACACTCAAAACGCACAGCAGAATTCAAGCAGTTATGCCTCTGCCACGCCGCCGCCCGCAGGCTACGCGCCACCTCCCGCCTACTACCCGGCTTACCCTGTCTATGCCCCATATCCGGCGTATTACGGTTATCCGTATGGCTATGGATACGGCTATGGCGGTCCAGCGGTTTCGATCGGCTTTGGATTCTGGGGCGGTGGGCACGGCGGTGGTGGCTGGCATGGCGGTGGCGGCCACGGGCATTATCACTAAGGGTTCGGCTTAGTCCCACCTTACCCGTTTGATGTAACCGTTTCACACCAGCCGCGCCGAAGTAGCGGCTGGTTTGTCTGAAGGCGACGTTGCTCGGCCGGTAAAGCCCTTCAAGCCGATCTGGCACGGTTTTCGCTTCTGCCTCCGTCGAAAGCGCCGTTTCGCGCGCTCCGTCAGGGGACTCCTTATCATGCTGGTCTTTACGCTGATCCTTCTTTGGCTCGCAGCTTGCCTGGGCGTACTCTCCGTCTGGGTGCTGCGCGATGCGCCGTCCACAGATGCGTCGCCTGGCGCCGCCGTGCAAGAGCCGACCACTCAATAGAACGAGACAGCCGTGGGTATTCATCCCTTGACGTCTGTCCACATCGCCCTATCCTTAGTCGATACACGTTCGCCGATCACTTACTTAATGCGTTAAAAGCGCGCTGACGTCTGGATCGCAACCGCGATCGCCAGAATCGGAACTGCCGCGCGTCCTTGAAAAATAAGAACCAGGAGACGTTATGTTCCACCAGATTCTGACTCCAGTCAGCGGCTCGCTCGGCTGGTCTTTCCTCGTGGCGGCGCTGCCCATTATTGTCGTGCTCGTGTTGCTCGGATGGGCGCGCAGACCTGCGTGGCAGGCGTCTCTAGCGGGACTCGTCGTCGGGATCGTGATAGCGATCGGCGTGTGGCATTTCCCGGTAGGACTTGCTCTCGATTCTGTGGCGGCCGGCGCGGTGTTCGCCGTCTGGCCTGTGATGTGGATCGTCTTCGCGGCCATCCTGCTCTACAACATTGCACAACGCTCCGGCCGCTTCGAAGCATTCCGCATGTGGATGATCGATAACCTGCCGAACGACCGGCGCATCGTGCTGGTTGTCATCGGCTTTTCTTTTGGCGCGCTGCTCGAGGGTATCTCCGGGTTCGGCACGCCGATCGCGATCACGAGTTCGCTCTTGATCCTGCTCGGCTTTCCTACGCTGGAAGCGCTGACGTTCACGCTGATCTTCAACACGGCGCCGGTTGCGTTCGGCGCGCTGGGCGTGCCGATCACCGTGCTCGGCGCCGTTACTCACCTTCCCACCGATGCCCTCGCAAAGATGGTCGGCCGCCAGTTGCCGTTCTTCGCGCTGATGCTGCCGTTCTACGTGATCGGTGTCTACGCGGGCTTTCGCAACATGCTCAAGATCTGGCCGGTGCTGCTGGTTGCCGGCGGGACGTTCGCGCTCACGCAATTCGTGACATCGAATTTCATTAGTTACTCGCTGACCGATGTCCTGTCGTCACTCGTCTCCCTGATCCTCACGATCGCGTTCCTGCGCGTCTGGAAACCCGCACCCGATGAACGCTTTGCGGTGAACGTGGATCGCGTGGCGCAGACACGCGGCAAACTTTCCGGCGGACATGGCTGGGTGCCGTGGATCGTGGTGTCAGTGGTCGTGATCGTGTGGACGGTGGCAAAGATCTTCATGATCGGCGATGTAAAAGTGGCATGGCCCGGACTCGACAAAGCCGTCTTCATCACGCTCTACAACCAGCCATATGCCGCGATCTGGGATTTCCAGCCGCTCGCCACAGGCACGGCTATCCTGGTGGCGGCGATCATCACCGCGTTGATCGTGAAGCTGCCGGCGCGTGAATTCGGCGCATCGATCGCGGACACGTGGATTCAGACCCGCATCGCCATCATGACCGTGGCGACGATCGTCGGGCTTGCGTACCTGATGAACTACTCCGGGATGAACTACACGCTCGGCCTGGGCGTGGCGTCGGTGGGCGCGTTTTTCCCGCTGGTTTCCGCTTTCCTCGGCTGGGTTGCGGTGTTCCTGTCGGGCAGCGACACGTCCGGTAATGCGCTCTTCGGCAATCTGCAAGTGGTCGCCGCGCGACAGCTCAATCTCAATCCGATCCTCATGGCCGCGACCAATTCATCAGGCGGCGTGATGGGGAAAATGATCTCGCCGCAAAACATCTCGACAGGCGTTGCTACGACGGGACTCAAAGGCAAGGAAGGCGTGGTGTTCGCCAAGACGTTCAAGCATTCCATCCTTCTGACGGTACTGCTCGGCGTGCTCGTCTGGCTGCAGCAGAACGTGCTGACGTGGATGATTCCGCATTAAAGCTTTGGTGGCGGATCAATCGCCGACCACTCGCCCGCGCGTCGCTTTCACGGCGCCGCGGCGCACTTTTCCTTCGACTCTTCTCACCTGCGACGCACGCGTGGGTTTTGTCGCCACACGCGTGCGCCGGACGATACTCACACGCTGGACCATCTCGTCGAGCCGGGCAAGCGCCGCGGCGCGATTCATGTCCTGCGTTCGGTGCTCCTGGGACTTGATGATGATCACGCCGTCGCGCGTGATACGGCTGTCGCGCAACGCGAGAAGCCGCATCTTGATCGACTCGGGCAAGGACGACGCCCGTATGTCGAAGCGCAAATGGATCGCGCTGGATACCTTGTTGACGTTCTGGCCGCCCGCGCCTTGCGCGCGCACGGCGATCAGCTCGACTTCGTTCGGCTGAATTGCATAGTCGATCATGTAATTCACGATGCCGCCTCCACAATGCGTGCCGCCAGCCCCGAGTCACGCCGCGTCGGCGTCTGGACCGCATGCGCAAAAACCGCCGCCGAGCCGATCACGTCAACGCGGCTACGGGCGCGCGTGATCGCCGTATAAACCAGTTCCCGCGATAACACGCGGCCGAACGCGTTTGGCAACACGAGCGCGGCGTGATCGAACTCCGAGCCTTGCGATTTGTGGACCGTCAGCGCGAACGCCGTATCGTGAGGCGGCAGCGCAGCGGGCGAGATGGCGCGCAACGAGCCATCGGCCAGGCGAAAGCAGACCTGCATTGCGCCGCCGGGTGTTGGCAGCGCAATGCCGACATCCCCGTTGAATACGCCAAGCGCATAGTCATTGCGCGTGACGATCACCGGCCGGCCGGCGAACCATTGCGCGCCCGTAGCCAATGTCACCGAAGCCGCCGCCCGAACCCAGGCAGACACACGAGCATTGATCTCATCGACACCACGCGGCCCATGACGCGTTGCGGCAAGTATGCGAAAGCGGTTGAGGGCATCGAATAGCGGCGCTGCGTCACTTCCGGTTGCCAGCGCTTCGGCGAGCGCTCGGGCGTAGGGTTCGAAGCCGGCGTTGAGAAGCGCGAGCGTACGGTCGGCGAGATGCGGGCCGGCGTCATCGATGAGCGTTGCATCGCCCCCGGCCCACAACGCCGCAAGCGCTTCGTCCACCGAACCGCTGCGAATCGCAACTGACAACCTGCCGATATCCGATTCCAGCCCGAACCGGTAATTGCGCTGCAGCCATACCACGCAATCAGTCAGCGGGCTTTGCGCCTCCGCCATGGCGACGGCCGGCGCGGCCGGATGCCAGTCGAGTTCGGCGTAGGCGTCGCCCTCCGGCATGGGATACCACGCGGGCTCGAGGTCCGGCTCGACCGATAGCTGATCCTCCTCAGCCCTCGGCAACTCACCGATAAACCGTTCCACCGGCACCGGCAACGCCCCGGCTATCCGCTCCACGCCGCGCTGGCTGAAAACCAGCCGCGCGCTCAATTCCGCGAACACGGCGCCCGCTTCCACGGCCGCCAACTGATCCTTGTCGCCAAGCATGATGAGGCGAGCGTCCGGCGCAACCGCTTCGAGCAAGTGCGCGGCGAGCGCGACATCGATCATGGATGCTTCGTCGATCACGATTACATCGAACGGAAGCGGGTTATCGCGATGATGCCGGAAGCGCCCGTTCACCTGCGTGCCGAGCAGCCGTTGCAATGTGAACGATGTGCTGGGCAGGCGTGCAGCCAGTTCCGGCGGCAGACTGCCGGCGCGTTCGGCCAGCGCCTCCTGCATGCGCTGCGCGGCCTTGCCCGTTGGTGCCGCAAGCGCCACGCGCAAGGCGGGGTCCTGGTCGAGCAAACAGGCGAGCACGCCGACGACAGTCGTGGTCTTGCCTGTTCCGGGTCCGCCGCTCACGATCGTCAGGCGTCCCGACAACGCCACCAGCGCCGCTATGCGTTGCCAGTCGATGCAGTCGCCGGCGTTCTTTGATGCGGTGAAGTACCGTCCCACTCGCGCTTTCAATTCGTCTGGACCAACTGAGGCGAAGTCCGCCTTGGACCGTTCGACCAACGCCCGCGCGAGCCGCCGTTCATAGTCGAAATAACGCGCAAGGTAGATGCGCTGGCCCGAATCGATGACGAGCGGCAACAGGTCCGCAGCCACTTCCTCGCCATCACACACAACACCGCTCGCGAGCAAGGCCTCGCGCACAGTGCCGGGTTGGTCACCGTATCGGCGCGCCAATGCGGCGAGTGAAATGCAAACATGGCCCTGCGTCGTCGCCCGGCTTACGGCGAACGCGGCGCGCTGCGCCCATCGGGTGTTGCCGGCATCGCGTTGAAGGCGCTTCGACAACACGCCGATCCTGCGCGCGAAACCATCGGCGAGCGCCAGGCTTTCGTCGGCTATGAGATTCAGATCTGGCGCGTTCATGCGGCGACTCCTTGCATCAGGCGGTCGAGCGCCTCGATCAGTTCAAACGACGGCTTGCCGACATGCACGCCCGCAGGGTCGCTGCCATTGCGCCAATCCGGACGCACGCCGCGAATGAACAAATACAAATACCCGCCGATGTGCCGCTCGAACGCATATTCATGCAACCGGATCTTCAGATAGCGATGCAACGCGACCACATAAAAGAGCGCCTGCAAGTGGTAAGCGTGCGAAGCCATTGCAGCGTCCAGCGACGCACCGCTGTAATCGGCCGGTGCCAGACCAAGATGATTCGACTTCCAGTCGACGATCCAGAAGCGCCCCTCGTGTTCCACGATCAAGTCGATAAAACCCTTCACGAAGCCGCGCAAGGTTGCAGCTTCGAGTGCGACATCGGGGAAGCCGTGCGCGACGAGCACGCGCCGCAACGCTGCGAAATCCAGCGATTGCGCCGGGAACAGGAATTCGAGTTCGTTCATGCGGCGCTTTGGCGAAATCATGTCGAGCCGCATGCCCGGCACGAGTTCGGTCTTCACCGTGTCGGCGAGAACGCGCGACATCATCAACGGGAGATCCGTTTCCGGCGCGTCAAAAACGGAAAGCGGAACGGGATGTTCGTGCAAGGCTTTCTTGATGGCCTCAGGCCATGTCGCAGGCTCCGTGAAATCCGCCAGTTCGTACATCCTGTGCAGACACTCGCCTGCCGACGGTCCGCGCGGAAACGCGAGGATGTCGTCGGGATCGAGTGGAACCGGCGTCTCGGGCAACGGAGGTTCGAGAGACACTATCGCATCGATGCGGCCGTCGTGGTCCGGGCGTTCGTCGGCGGGTTGCGGCTGGTTCGATTCTTCGCGCGCGCCGGCCGCTATCATGGAACTGAAGCTCGCGGTACGCCAGCTATCGCGCAGCACACGACGACTCGTCCGCGGCTCGGGCGAAAACGCAGCATCGCGGCGCACGACCAGCGGTTCGCGGACATCGATGACCGGCAACGGCTCGACCGAAATCGATCCAGTCGCGAGCGCTTGCCAGGCGCCGATCACATTGTCCTCTTCAGGCGGCGCGGCCAGCCAGTCGCTGAACTCGCGGCCCGCTCCCGCGACCAGCCAGTTCAACACGCTGCGCCGCGATTCCTTCGCCGACTTGCCGATCAGGTACACGCCGCCCACCACATAACACCGATACACCGCGCGCGTCAGCGCCACATAGACCAGCCGCGCACGCTCGGCGGCCTGCTCGCGCGTCGCCAGGCCGGAAGCGCGCTCACCTTCTTCATCGGTATAGCCGTAATGCAGGACGGCTGCGCCTTCGTCGTGGTATTCGCGGGCATCGGGAAGGCCGGAAGACGGTGGATCGCGCAACGCGCCGTCGTTCAGGAACGGGCAAAACACGACCGCATATTCAAGTCCCTTCGATTTATGCACGGTGACGATCTGCACGAGGTTGCGATCCGACTCCAGCCGCAATTGCGCGTCCTCTCCCCCACTCTGCTCCGCGCGTTGCGCGGCGAGCCAGCGCAACGTCGGCGCAATGCCCGGTTGCACCGCGCCGCGCGCCTGGATCAGCTCGGCGAGATGGTTGACGTTCGTCAAGCGGCGTTCGCCATCCGGCCCGACCACCAGGCGCTGCGCAATGAACAACTCGCGCGCGAGCGTGCGCCACATGACCGCGAAGCCGCGCTCGTGCCACAACATGCGGTATCGCGAGAACCGCTCGACCCAGCTCATGGCGTCGGAGGCATTTTCTACGGTCTCGCCATGCTCCATGTTCCATAGCTCGGATGCATCGAGGCCGAGCCAATCGGTTGCAAGCGCGGCGCGAAGGCGACGCAGGTCGCCAGGGGTATCGATAGCCGCCAGCACGCGCTCGATCTGCTCGGCGTCGAGCGTGCCGAACACCGATGCCTGCGCCAATTCCACACTGCCCACGCCCCAGTTCGCAAGCACGCGCTTGACGAGACTGCCCTGCCGGTGAGTCTGCACGAGCACGGCAATCTGCCCCGGCGACAACGGCTTCTCGCCGATCAACACTTCGCCGTCCTGCGCACCGCGCAACAAGCGCACGATCTCGGCCGCGCATGCCTCGGCGGCTTGCCGGTTCGCGTTCGTCTTCGACAACACCGATTCACCTTGCGGCAAGAGCCACACGCAAAAATCGGCGGTATCGGAATACGCGGCTGACGGCGTGTCATCGGTGAAAGGTTCGCGCTCGCGCGTCCCCGCGCGCACGGGCTGATATGTGAGGCCATCGAGAATGAACGCTGTCGGATTCGTGCTGAAAATCCGATTGCAGGCGTCGATGATCGGCGCTGTCGAGCGCTGGTTGACCGCCAGCGTATATCTCGCCGATGCCTCTTCACGCGCCTTCAAATATGTATGCAGATCTGCCGCGCGAAAACTGTAGATGGCCTGCTTCGGATCGCCGACGAGAAACAGCGGCCCCTGCGGCGCAAAGATCTTGCTGAAAATGGCGAACTGCAGCGGATCGGTATCCTGGAATTCGTCGATCAACGCAGCCGGGTAGCGGGCACGCAGCGCGTCGGCGAGCCACGGGTTGGCGTCGAGCGCCTGATACAGGTTCGACAGCAGATCGTCGAACGAAACCACGCGACGCGTGCGTTTGCGCGCCGCCAGTTCGAGCGGCGCGTAATCGAGCCACTCACGCACGATCCCGAGCCACGCCGCGCGCTGCGCCGCTTCCGCGGCAGCAGCGGCGGCAGCGAGCGTCTCCGCATGGTCGAAGAACACGTGCGCGGGCGGCTCGTTCTTCACCTTCGTGCCTTTTTTCAACGCGCTTGCGGTGAGCTTCAGCGCTTCCTTCGGGGGCGCCGCGTGACAGTCGTTATCGGCGAAATAATCGGACCATGCGGCAATCGCGGCGTCGATCAATGCACGCTTGTGCGTGGTCTTGCTGAGCTTCGCTTCGGCATCGACGAGCAATTGCACGATGGTCGCGCGCTCTGCATGCCAGAGCGCGCAAGCCGTGTCGAACAACACCCGTGCGTCTTCCCGCACGCCTGATTCCATTTCGCCCCAGCGCAGCGCCGCCAGCGGTTTTTTCAAGCGGCGCGAAAGCTGTGCATCGAGCGATGCCGGCCCGGCGCCCTTGCTCACCAGCCACGCAGCGAATGACGAGTCACGCGCCGCGGCGGGCTCGACCCGTTCACGCCAGAAGTCTGCCGCCATTTCGAAACGCAACGCGCTGTCGTCGGCTTCGAGTTCGAACGCGAACGGCATGGTTGCCGCAAACGGCGCCTCTTGCAGCGCGCGCTGGCAGAACGCGTGAATGGTGTGGATAGCGGCCTGATCGAACGTGTGCAGCGCAATCCGGATACGCTTGAGCGCTTCTTCCGGATCGACACGCTCGAGCGTCGTTTCGAACAGGCGCTCGATGAATGCGTCACCCGCCGCGTCGCCTGTTTCCATTGCATGCGCGATCTGCACGAGCCGCGAACGGATGCGTTCGTGCAATTCGGCCGTCGCCGCCTTCGTGAACGTGACGACGAGAATCGCGTCGGCGGCGAGCTTCTTTTCGAGCAGCAGCCGGACATAAAGCGCGCAGATGTTCCAGGTCTTCCCTGTCCCCGCCGATGCTTCGATCTGGTTCACGCCATCGAGCGGACACTCGAAGACATCGAGTTCGCCGATGCTCACGGTCGTTGCCATATTTGTTGCCATATTCGTCATGCGTCGCTCCGCAAGTGCTGCTTGAGCGGCTCGAAAACGAGACGAGCGAGCGTGGCGAAAGTTTCATCGAGTCTCAGATCCGAGCCACGAAACGCGATGCGCAAAGCAGGATCATCCGACTCGCCACGCGTCCTGTCCGATACCCACACGCCCTGCGCCTTGGATTCGCTCTCCGTTACCCACGTCCACGCGCTCTTGGGGAAGAACCGCAATGGCAATCTCCGTCCCGCGCGATAAAGCGCCGCAAGCGTCGCAAGGTGAGCTAGAGGGTCTGCGACAGGCGTCAGTTCGAAACCGCTCGATTGCGCGCCGCGCCCGTGCCATACCGTGCGCCTCGGACCGTCGGGCAGCGCGGCGCAATACGCGAGATGGGCAAGCCACGCGGACAGATAATCGCGCGCACGCGGGACGTCGTACCGGTAGATGATCTGGCCTTCGTCGGTCAGCAGATTCAACGTGCCGTGGATTTGCATTGGTTGCAGGGCGTCCGCCTGCAACGTCGCGTCATAGCGTCCGAAGAGTTCGGCGTCGGGCCAGCGCGGCGCGATGTCCAACGCAAAAGGCAAACGCGACGCGCCTACTTCCGTTGCGATCCGAACGCGATTGGCAAGCGAATGCAACGCGCCGATCTCGCGTGATTGCCACACGCCGCCCGTCGCACCGCCCGGCATTTCCGGACTTGCACGCGCAACCCGGCGCGCGCGATCGAGCGCACGAGTTTCGTTTTCAACGGTGAGTTCAAGCAGCGACGGCAACACACGGTCAGCGAGCGCCGCACGGCCGGGATATTCAAGCTCGAACGGTTCGGTATCGCCGAGTTCGCTTTCAGCGTCGAACAGCGCGATGCCAAGACGATCGCGCAGGATCGCTCGCGCCGGATGGCGCCAAAATCGCTCGAAGTCATCGAAGGCGATGGGTTCGACGTCTTCCGCCGGCAACGGCACGCCGAAGAATCTGACCGACGGCTCGGTCTTGCCGAGCGCCAGCGTCCGGGCAAGCTCTGCACGCTCGGGCTCATAGGTGAACAAGGGATTGCTGAAGTACTCAGGCGCGAATGGTTGCAGCGGATGCTCGAACACAAAGCGGCTGCGTGCCGCTTCGAGTTCCTTAGGCGACGCGTCGTCTCCCGCGACCGTCACGGCGAGATGATCGAGCAGTTCATCGATCAGCGCAGCGGGCGGCAGTGCGGCGTTGTCGCGAATGCTGCGTCCGGTGTACGCGATCATCAATCGATCGCGTGCAGCCAGCAGCAAGTCGAGGAACAAGTTGCGCTCGTCGTCGCGGCGTTGACGATCGCCGAGCTTGCCGAAACTTGCCATCAGGTCGAATTCGTCGGCACGCGCGAGACTTGGCAACATGCCGTCGTCCATGCCGAGCAAACAGATCACGCGATACGGCAAGCCGCGCAAGCTCGTCAGCGACGAAAACGTCACACCGCCCCACGGCACGCCGCCACGCGCGGCATCGTCCAGGGCATCCGTCAGCGCCGTGCGTAATACATCTGCGGAAATTTCGCTTTCGGCCGCGCCCTCGTTCATTGAAAGCATCAGCGAGTCGAGCGTTGCGCGCACATCGGCGATCGAATCGGCGAACGGCAGGCCAGCATCGAAAAATTGCGTGAGCGCGGCGAGCAGCGTTTGTGTCCACGCCGCGGGCGGGCGTGGTGTGGCGACGCGCTCGCCGAAGGCATCGATATCGTCGATGAAACGCGTCAACCGCCCGAGCAGCTCCGAATCCGATCCGTGCGCGCCTTCCACGGGCAGCCATTCGTCGACAGGAGCGCCGCCATCGGGCAGCGCGTAGCCAAGGAAGAGCCGGGTCAGCGCATCCGAAAACGTATGGCGGGCTGCAGGAACATCCACGCCAGTGACGGCCGAAGGCGCGAGACCACGCCGCGCGCCCGCCGCCGCCAGCCATGTCTGCGCGGTTTCGAGCGCGACGGCATCGATGCCATAACGCGCCGCGACCGCATCGACCCGCAGCCATTCGATCAGTTCGGGTGCACCCACGCTGCGCTCGGGCAGCGCCAGCCAGTCAAGCAGCACACGCGCGACAGGATTCGCCTGCGATGGCGGCAGACCCGTGATCCGATACGGAATGCGCCGACGCTCCCCGGCCACGCCGGGCGGCGCAGTGCCGAACACGCCGTCGATCAGCGGACCGGCTGCGGCCAGATCCGGAAACGCCACGAGTACGTCGGACGGCTGCAGTCCGTCGACCTCGTCGAACCAGCCGAGCAGGCGGTCGTGCAGCACTTCAAGCTGGCGCGACAGACTATGGCAAACATGAATCTCGATCCCGGGTTCGAGAGAGAGTGCCTCCTCCGCTCCGGACGGCGCGTCCAGGTCGAGGATGGCGTTCTGCACGTGCGCGAGCCAGCTCGGCGCGGCGTTGTGCTCGAAATGACTGGCTTCCCGCGATGCTGCACTCTCGGTCAACTCATGCAGCATATGCAACTGTGCCTGCGTCTGGCGGCCCCATTCGGCAAGCAGCGGATGCCCCACCTCCTGGAAGTCCAGCTTGCCTGCGAGTTCGAGTTGTTCAACCCGTGCCTCGCTGACAATATCGAACCAGAATTCCCGGCACGGATTGATGGCGTAAATACGGACGTCGATCCAGCGCGACAGTTCACGCAGCAACGCAATATGCAGCGGCGGCATGGTCGGCAACGCGAACACGCTGACGCGCTCGGGCCACTCCGCCTTCATCACGGCATCGAGATCCAGCTTCGGCGATTCGGTCAGGAACTTGTACGCAGGCGGCGTGGGGTCACGCGCGTCGGTATCGAGCGCAAGATCGGCGAGCAGTGCGCGCCACAGATCGGCCTGCCAGCGTTCGTCTTCGCGCTGGATGGCGCTCGCGCCGGGCAGGCGTGGACCGTTGGCATCGATCGCGCCGCCGGTGGACGCCATGATCGAGCCGCCCGCCTGCCAGTGCTGCAGCCATTCCGGGCGGTATGTCAGATAGTGATCGAACACCGTCGCAATACGGCGCGCGAGTTCGTAGCGCATGGAATCGTCGGCTGCATCCAGATACGCGTGAAGCCGCGACGAACCCTCGGGCGCCGTGTCCTCCATTGCGCCGAGCAGACGAAAGCACCGCCACACCAGCCGGTCCGGCGCAAAAGGAGAATGCTCGGGCACCTGCAACACGCCGCCAATGCGCGCCCACAACCATTGCGCGAGATAACACAGGTCCACGTTGGCGCAGATTCCGAAGCGCGCTGCCATGTCGAGTTCCAGCCGCCTTCGCACCGCCGCGCTCGGCACGATGATGGTCTGGCTTGCAAAGGGGTCACCATCATTGAGCGCGAACGCGGCAACGTCGTCCAGCAGCGCCTGCGACAGCGTTTCATGGCGGTTCGAATAGAAAAGTTCGAGCATGGATCCTGCTAGTTGAGCGTGAAAGGCAACGGCTCGTTCGGCAAAAGCCAGGGACGTGTCGCGAGGTGAAACGACAGGATAGCAAAGGCCGTTCTCCACGGCGATTAGGCCGAACGGCCTACGTTTCGGCGCCGTCGAGTTGGGTTAGACTCGGAGCCACAATGATAGGCGGGGCCGAACGCCTCACAGGCAAACGGGACCACGCCGGGAAATTAGGAAGTCGATGCGTTACTCGCTAGAAATCAGAAAATTCATTTATAGCCAGTACTTCTTCGGCGGCTTGCGCATTGCGCTCGGCGTCTCGCTGCCTGCCGTCCTGATGCTGACCATTTTTCACAATCGTGAACTCGGCTTCACGATAGCGACCGGCGCATTGGGCGCGTGCGTGGTCGATATGCCGGGGCCGCTGAAGTACAAGCACAACGAGATGCTGGCTTGCACGGTGATCGGGTTTTTGTCGGCGCTTGCAACCGGGATTGCGAGCGCGAATGTGGTGACGTTGTGGCTGACCGTCGTGCCGCTCACGTTCGTGCTGTCGCTAATCGTGGTGTACGGCAATCGCTGGCCGCAAATCAGCTTCGCCACGCTCTTCATGATGATCGTGACGCTGGAAGAGCATTTCACCCCCATGCAGGCGCTCGTTTATGCATCGTGGATTCTGCTCGGCGGCCTCTGGTACACCTATTGGGCAACGTTCGTCAGCCGCTGGATGGTCTATCGGATCGAACGCCAGGCGCTTGCCGAAAGTGTCTTCAGTTGCGCCGAGTATCTGCTCGCGCGTTCCGAGTTCTACGATCTCGATACGAATATCGACGAATGTTATAGAAAGCTGATCGAAAAGCAGATTCAGGCGGTTGAACGTCAGGACGCGGCGCGTGACATCGTGCTGCGCAACCTGCCCAAGCTGAGGAGCGGCAAACTCGATCCGCGCCGCGCGATGCTCTTCAACCTGTTCATCAACGCGGTGGATCTGCATGAGATGTTCGTCGGCGCGCACACGGACTATCCGCTCGTGCGCAACACTTTCGGCGGCGCGGACATCCTGATCTTCTATCGGGATCTGATGCGAAAGTCTGCGCTCGATCTCGAAGACATTGGTCTGGCCGTGCTGCAGAATCGACCGGCGCGTCCGAAGATCAACGTGAAAGCGGAGTTGCGCGCGATCGAATACGAACTCGATCAGATGCGCAAACATGAAGTCCCGCAGAAGAACCCCGAGGCGTATTCGGCAGTGTCGTCGGCGTTCAGGCGGTTATGGAGCGCGACTCGTCTCATCGATAAAATGCGGCGCCAGACGCGGCACGATCCGAGCATCACGGAAACAGAAATACGCGTTGATCCGAAGCTGTCGCGGTTCGTGTCGAGCCGGCGCGTGCCGTTCATGCAGATTTTTTCCAATCTGACCATGTCGTCGCCGAGCTTTCGCCATGCGCTGCGGGTGACGATCGCGGTCGGTATCGGCTTCTGGCTCGGACGCTTGTTGCCCTTGACCAACGCGTACTGGATCGTGATGACCACCGTCATCATTCTCAAGCCGGGCTACTCGCTCACCAAGCAGCGCAACGTGCAGCGGATCATCGGCACGGCCATAGGCTGTACGGCATGTGTCGGGCTGATTTTCGTGGTGAAGGATCCGCATGTGCTGCTCGTGGCCATGTTCGCCTGCATGGTGATGAGCTATAGCCTGCTGCTTTTCAATTACACGGCGAGCGTCGTTTTCACGTCGGCGTATGTGTTGCTGATGCTGCATTTGCTCGCACCAGGCGGGATGCGCCTGATTGGCGAACGGGCAATCGATACCGCCGTGGGTTGCGCCATCGCCATTGCCGCGAGCCATCTGTTCCCGTACTGGGAATACCGGCTGATGGGCAAGCAAGTGCACGACATGATCGGCGCAATGCGCAACTACCTCGAAGCGAGCTGGTGGTGGACAGGGAAGCCCGCGACGCAACCCGAAGCGAAGACCGCGACAAACCCCAATCTTTTCGCCGATGCCAATGCGGCGACTGCCGAAGCGGCAACAATGGCGCTCGCAAAGGCAGAACCGCCCGCTTCGGCGCCGGAAGCCGAGAGTGTGTCAATGGTTGCGACCACGAGCGAAGCCGCGAGCGCAGCCGGTGCAACCAAGACCAAACCGGTTTCCGGCGAAAGCTCCGCGGCGACTGCTCAGTCGGGCGCATCGGCGGCCGCCGCCGAAGCCGCATCGGCCCTGGACAGCGATTTCAAATACCGCCTCGCACGCAAGAACGTGCATATCGCTTTTGCGAATCTCGGCCAGGCGTTTCAGCGCATGATGCTCGAGCCCAAAGCGCAGCAGAAGTTCGTTCCCGAACTCAACGACCTTCTAGTGCGCAGCCACGTGCTCGCGTCCCAGATCACGGCTGCTGGTCCCTTGCTGCAGTCCGTTGGAAAGTCCGCCGCGGGTCACGCCGCGCAACCCGTTCAACGCGCGCTGACCGTGATTCGTGACAATCTGACGCAAGCGCAAGAAGGCGTGCCCGCGCCCGACGATCAAGCCGAGCAATCGAAGCAACTCACGGTCGAACTGGATTCGATGGTGGTGGGCGCCGAGCGCGCGGAAGATATTCCGTTCGACGCCGTGCAGGACCTGAAGCTGCTCGCGCATCAGTGCAAGCAGATGCTGACGGCGTCGTTCCTGATCCTCAAGGACGCGAGCCTCATCAACTTGCCGGAATGAATGAGGCGCGAGTGCCGCGTTATTGCGAAGCGCCCGTGGCAGGCACGGCGGGCACCGTTGTGCCGGATGCCGGCGTCGCGTTTTCATGCTCGTAGTCGCGCTTTTCGCGGATCGCGTTGAAAAATAGCGTTCCGATCACAAGCAGCACCACGACCACAATAAGAATACTGATCGCGAAAGTGGGATTCTTGCTGCGCGTCGGAGCCTGTTTGCGGCGGTCATCGGTCATGAAAATCGGGGCTCTTTTAAGATTGGATGAAGCGCAAGATCTTACTCGACGCTGATTTCAGATGGATTGCGGGGTTTCACTCCGAGAAACACGCAAGACACGGTCCCCATTCGGGCCGACGGCTAATTCGCTGTCACACCGACCGGCGGCCTGACTGGCAGCGCCGTGGAATATTTGATCTGTTCCATCGCGAAACTCGAACTCACGTCGTACAACGGAATGGCGCGAATGAGCGATTTGTACACACGGTCGTAATCGTCGATATCCGACACCACCACGCGCATCAGGTAGTCCGTTTCCCCGCTCATCCTGTACACCTCGACCACTTCGGGGATATCCCGCACGGCACGTGTGAACTCGTCCGCCCAGTCCTGCGTGTGCTGGTTCGTCTTCACGGCGACGAACACCGTGGTCCCCACGCCGAGCTTGCGTGGATCGCACAGGGCGACCTGCGCGCGTATCACGCCGGCTTCCTTGAGGCGCTGAACGCGTTTCCAGCACGGCGTCTGCGAAAGATTGACCCGCGTCGCCAGTTCGGCAATGGGCATCGTGACATCTTCCTGTAGCAGTTCCAACAGCTTCCGATCGATAAGGTCCATGCCCACGCTGCCCCTTGTAGGAAATTATTCTACTTTCGCGCTAATTCACGAAATTATATGGAAACTTCTTCCACAAGCAAACCGGTATAAATGAGCTATCGAAGAACGCAAATTCGCTGCCCTTTTGCGGACCAAAGCTGACCATAAAAGCTCGCCATGACTCTGATCCTCGACACCGTTGAAGCCCTGGACACCCAACTTTCGCTCGCCCGGTTGACCCATGCACTCGATGCCGCGTGCTGCCTGGACCCGGCATCGCCAGGCTTCACGCTGGGTGTCCGGGCCGCACTGGCCGGTTTGGCCGCTGAACCGGGGCTGCTATCCAACGCACAGCGCGAATCCAGCGCCGATGGCTACAGGCGGCACCTGTTGCTCGGGGATCCACTTGGCCGCTACGCCGTGGCGGCTCTTGTGTGGCGGCCCGGCCAGATGAGTCCGGTCCACGGGCACCATACGTGGTGTGCTTACACGGTAATCGAAGGGACGCTGAGCGAAACACTGTTTTCCTTTGACGCCGATACCCATCGCGCGGTCGAAATCCGCCAGCACGAGCGCGTTTGCGGCGCGGTTTCGGTGGTGGGCGCGGGACGCGCCGCGATCCACCGCCTCGGTAACGCATCAGCAGCGGGAAAAACCGCTGTCTCCATTCATGTCTACGGCGTGACGAGTGCGCAAATTTCGACGCACGTGAACGATCTCGTGCAAGCCGCCTGACAGCTACGCTTTCCCCGGCGCCGCTGCAGTCGGAATCTGCGGCGGAATCTGCACGGATTGATCCGTTGCCGGCGGCGCGGGCTGCGGATCATGCGAGATATCACGCGCCTCCGACGCGGCGCTGCGCGCAGCCGGGGACACGGGCGACATCGGCGAGGGGTCCTTCACCTCGTCGAGATCGTCCCAAGGCGCGTCCTTGCCCGATGATTCCTTCGATACCCGCAACTGCATTTGCGGCACCGGAACGTCCATCCCGACCTCGTCCATCTTCCGTTTGACCCTGACGTTGAACGCCCGGGCGACGCTCCACTGCTTCAACGGCAGCGTCTTGATCTGCCCTTTCACCACCATCCAGTTCGGATCGAAACGGTCGAGCCCCCACACTTCGATTGGACCGAGCATCTCGCGCCGGTAGCGGAAATCCGCTTTCAGTTCGGCGCCCACTTCCCGGATCATTTGCGTGACATGGTCGACGTCGGCCGAGAACGGCACGCGCACTTCGAACACGGCGTAGGCGAAATCACGCGACAGGTTCTTAACGATCTTGATCTGCGAGAACGGAATCGCGTGAATGGCGCCCTGCCCGTCGCGCAAACGCACCGTCCGAATGGTCAGCGTCTCGACCACGCCTGCATGGCCCCCATCGACTTCGATGGAATCGCCTACCGAAATCGTGTCCTCGATAATGATGAAAAGCCCCGTGATCAGATCGGCCACCAGCGACTGGGCGCCAAAACCCACCGCCAGGCCAATCACGCCCGCGCCCGCAAGCAGCGGCGTCACGTTCAGCCCAAGATTTGCTGCCGTCACAATGGCGGCGGTGGTCAGGAGCGCCACGAACACCACGTTGCGGATCAGCGGCAGCATGGTGCGCGCGCGCATGCTCGGCCCGCGCCCCTTGCCGCGCGGCGCGTTCGGATTGAGCGCCTCCTGGATTCCCGTATCGATGATGATCCACACCAGCCACGAGACGAAAATGGTCAGCAGGATTGCACTGACCGCGTGCGTGATGCCGCGTGCGGCGACGCTTTCCTCCGCGAGATTCGCGAGCGAAAAACCCCAGAGATGCGACCAGAGCTCAAGAAACCCGAGCCAGATGAAAAGCACCAGCAGCCGGCCGGAGTACCTGACGAGCCGCCGCACATAAGCGGACTGCCGGCGGGTCTTGCGCTCCGGCAGCTTCGTGACGTGCAGCACGATCGCGCTGAGAAACAGGCCGATGACAAGCAGCCCGGCGCTGGCAATATCGAGTTGCAGCACATTTTCCGACGTACCGATCCCCGCCAGCGTCCCGATCACGGACACGGCAACAAGGAGCAGCATGGGCAAATGCCATAACGAGCCGAACACTTCGAACGTTTCGGTCGCGGCCTTGTGGCGGCTGCGCTGCTCGTATGAACGGCTGCGAATCAGATGGGCCACGGGCCGCTGGAACGCGAGCGCGAAGTAGCCGGTGAGGATAGCGGCGCACATGTTTGCGATGGTCGATATCAGCGCCGACAAGTTCGTTCCGAGCTGCTGGGCCACGTCATAGTTGGCGGCGGCGTCCCCGAGCGCGCCAAGCGTGCCGATCACGAACAGCAGGCGGCGCGCATGGACGATCAGCACGTTCACCGCCACCCGCCGGTGCGCCGAACCAAACAGCGAAAACATGATCAGGCAGATCGACGAGAAAATCGCGCCCGCGACGATCGCGTAGGCCGTCACCATCGCAAGCGTCCGGCCGAGCGATACCGGCATCATCCGCACGAACGTCAACGCCGCGACAAACGCGAACAAATAGGGCCCGACTCGGCGCAGTGTGAAAATCAGCAGTTCGCGGGTGCTCGGATTCGGATGCAGCCCGAAATGAATCTTGAAACGGGCATGGAGGCGTCTTTGAAGGTAGACGAGCAGGAAAGCGCATGCGCCCCAACCGGCAAGCGTGAGGAAAAAGTTGAGCAAGGTGCGGCCGAACGGTTCGCGGCTCTGCCCCGAGGCGATGGTGTACAACTCGTTGCCCGCGGCGTTCAGACGGCCGCCCCAGTAGTTGAGCGGCGTGTGCCCGCGGCTGATATCGGCTTCGATGTTCGACAGACCCGACGCAATTGCCCCCAGCAGCCCGGTCTTCGGCGTGATCGCCGCGACGACGGAGGACGCCGCCGACGTAGAACTTGCCGGCGGCGCCTCGGCCGCCGCGCTCGCTGCTGATGCGGAATCATCCGCAGACGTCGCGCTGGCTGTGACGGGTGGCAGCGTGCCCGATTCGGCATCGCGCTTCGCGTCACGCAGCTTCTTCAGTTGGGCGACAAGCGCCGTGCGCTGGCGGTCGCTGTCGAGTGCGGAGATCACCGTGTCGAGCGAGCGTGTCAGGTCGGCGTTGGTCGCGGCACTCGCAGGCGTATCCGACGCCCCGGTTGTGAACGCGGGGACAGCCGCTGCGTCCGAAGCGGCTGGCGGGCTGACCAGTTCCTGAAATGACGGCAGTGCAAGCGCTGGCGGCGCCGCGTGCGCGTCGGGAGAAAAACCGGTCATGGCGGCGAAAAACATCGCAGCAAAGACCAGCGCGCCAGCGAGCGCCCGGATTCGGCTTGGCTTCATGGCGGTGTGGAAGATGTAAAAGACCGCCAGTTTAGCCGTTGTCCCGAAATTATCTTTAGACGAAACGGTCAGGTGCGTAACGAAATGTAGCCGGGAAAAACCAGTAGCCGCGCCGCTCGCTCCAGCTTATTTATCCATGTCGGCGCGCGCGTTGCCCGGATCTGATGAAGCCGACGGTGTTCCTGAACCGGCCGCGCCGGTGCCGGACACCCCACTCGCCGCCCCTTGGGAACCAGGCGTACCGCTTGCCGACCACCCTTGCAGCTTGCGTCCGGCCGTCTGCAAACCGGCTCCAGTATCGCTCGCCACGTTCGCGATGGCCGCATTCGTTGCGCTCGCGGCCCCGTCCAGATTGGCGCGGGCCGTGGCCGCTACGCCGCTCGCCGACAAATCCGGCAGGGTTCCCGCCGACTCGACATTCTGCTGTGCGGACTGCTTGACCGAGTCGACGTGCTGTCCGACATAGTTGGCGGCCTGGTCGAATTTCTGGCCCGCCTGACTCGCGACGTTGTTCAGCGCACCCATGGCCTGCCCGGCCGCGGCGTCGTGTTTTTCGCAAGCAGCAAGAAAGCCGATCACGATCACTGCGCTCGCCAGCCGGTTCATTCCTTTCGTTCGCAACTTGTTCATTTCTCGTCTTCCTTGCCCGGTGTGCGTGTCGCCGCACGCCAGAAGTCCATTCCTGAGTTCAATCGATTGCACCATACAAATGATAACTGCCGAAGCCCGCCGCCTCTATTTCGGAGCGCGACGTTAGCCGTTGCGCCTAATCTTCAACATTCAAAACAGCCCTTTCACGGGGCGACCGATCCGGAGTGTTAACAATCCGACCTCCTTTCAGACCCTTCTGATTCAATTCGTGAGTGACCCTTCTTATAGTGCGGACCATCCTTGATTCCTACATTGAAGTGTCGTCATGATTCTCATGAACTTGCTGGTCGCATTTGTCGCGGGACTGATCCTGTTTGAACCCTTCACGCGCGCGCCGGTCTCGCGATCCGTTCGATTTACCGGGCATCGCAATCGCGCGAAACGCGCGTTCTTTCAGGCGGGCGCGGCGTTGCTGGCGGCACTGATCATAGCGACCAGCGAGCCGTCGCCTCAGTTGGTTTCCCCGCTCCTGGTCCTGAGCAGTTCGGTATTGCTCATGCTCGCGGGGATTTATTGGGCCTGGCGCGGGACGCGCCTGCTCAAACCGGGAAAGATGTTCTCGACGCATTGAGGCTATCGGTACGCGCGTTATGTGGGGTGCTACACATTTCTATTCGACGACTCCGATAAGAATCGACGCTTGGCGGGAGACATCGAGATGGAAGACGGCACTGTCTAGTTCACCTGAAATTACTAAACAAACCTTTCCGCGAGCGGAAAAACGTAAAAAATAGGATGCCGTACGGATTAGGATTACGCGGTCTGAGGTATATAGATCGGGTGTCATGGCGCTTCAGGCGGCGCGCTTAAGCGGGACAGGGGCGAAAAAAAAGGCGCTACGTTGCCGTAGCGCCTTAAAAGTTCTAGCCATTCCGAGGGCCGTGCTAGAACCTGAGAGCCGGTGATCAATTGGCTAGCGAGTCGTTAAAGCGTCTCTAACCAGTCTTTCGAAATCGGGTTCCATTTTTTACGTTAAGCGAAACCGAGTCAAGCGAAATTTCGGGGGGTGAGCGACTATCCAACGGTACGGTACACGGGTTTAATGACAAAAACGGGTTCAGCGAATGCATCCTATGGTCGCTGATTGGTACGATTCCGATAAGCGGGACGCCCGTCACCGGTCAGCATCAACGATCGGCAGCAAACGTCCTTCCCAACGAAACCAAGTTCCGAAAAATAAATGCACACAACTGAGAGCCGGCCAGCGAGCCGGGAAAAAGAAAAAGGGCGCGACGGAGAAGAAGTAGTTGCGTTGTCACGTGGACTGGATGTCTTGAGGCGAATTGCAGCGGCTGATGCGCCGGTAAGCAACCGTGAGCTCGCAGAGTGGACAGGCATACCGAAGCCGACCATCTCGCGCCTGACAGCGACCCTGGTCAGCGCCAACCTGCTGTTTCAATTACCCGACAGTGAGCGGTTCGTGCTCACGGCATCAGTGCTCGAGCTAAGCAACGGATTCCTGCGCAACTTCGATATCCGGGCACGCGCACGGCCGTTTCTCATCGCGCTGGCTGACCGGACGACCTTGAGCGTTCATCTGGCTGTCCGCGACCGCCTGGACATGGTCGTCATCGATACTATCCGGCCACGCTCGGCGGTACTCGTGTCTCGGCTGGAAGTGGGCGCGCGCATGGATCTCGGGCGGACCGCGGTCGGCCGGGCGTACCTGGCTGCGTTGGGCGAGGCTGACCGCGACAGTCTGGTCGAAAGCCTGCGCATTGCGTCGGGCGATGACTGGCCGAGCATCGACAGCGGTTTGAAGACCGGACTCGAAGACGCCTTGCGCCGCGGGTTTGCCATGTCGACCGGCGAGTGGCATCACGGGCTGAATGCAGTCGCGGCCGGTTTTGTCGGTCCGTCCGGCCAGCGTTACGCGGTGAACTGCGGTGGCGCCGAATATCAGGCGCCCCTCGACGTGCTGCTCGAAACGGTAGCGCCGGCGTTGCTTGAATGTGTCGCAAGAATCACTAATGAGATCGGTGGCACGCCGACTGCGCGCCTGAGCGAGTAAAGCCTTGCTTGTGCCGATGCTGCGCCGGTCGTAGTGGCGCAGCATCGATCATTTCGGTTTCCTGTCGGGCGCTCGTCTCGACAAAAGCTTTCATTACCATTTCAAGACGTGCCTTCGTTGCGCGCCCTTGCGGCCCACAGCGCAGTTTCCAGCATAGCGTTCATCGCCCGATGCTCTCCTGCAGCACGAGCAAGGTCCTGTAACGCTCGTAATCAATCGAAAGAAAGATAACTGGACTGCAAGGAAGCGCGGGACGTAGCATCATGCTTCGCGCGCCCGGCCACCGCTTAAAAGCTATCATTCGACGCTTCGTGCAACCGCTTTGGACGCCACAACGCCCATGCCCGGCCTCACGCGGGTCGCCGCCACGGCGTCAAAACCGGCCCGTTCAAGGCCTGCTTTCGACCGTCAGTGCGAGCGCTCGGCAAGGCCGCGCGGCCGCGCATCAAGACACTGCTTCAAGAAACCTTTTCCGAGCCCACCGACTCACCGAGCCACTGAAACGATGGACGAACAAAAAAACCACTCAACGCCACCGCCTCATACTGAACCGCGTTCGCCCATCTCCCAGGCTTCCACACCCCGTCCACCCGCTTCACGCCCCCGCAGCCGCAAGTTGTTGTGGATCGTGGTGCTGGTGCTGGTCTTGATTGGCTTGTTCGCGTGGCATCCGTGGAACCGGGGCAGCCCGGACAACGCGCCGCAAGCGCGGCAGGGAGGCGGCAGGCGTGGTGGTGGCCCCGGCATGGGCGCGCAGCCCCAGCCGGTGCATGTCGCGAACGTGACACAAGGTGAAATGCCGGTGGTGATCAACTCGCTCGGGACGGTCACGCCGCTGGCGTCGGTGATCGTCAAGACGCAGATCAACGGCACGCTGCAGGAAGTCGCGTTCCGTGAAGGCCAGATGGTCAAAAAGGGCGATCTGCTCGCACAAGTCGACCCGCGTCCCTACGAGATTTCGCTGCGCAACGCGCAGGGCACGCTCGCGAAGGACCAGGCGTTGCTCCAAACCGCCCGGCTCGATCTGCAGCGCTACAAGGTGCTGCTATCGCAGGATTCCATCGCGAGTCAGCAGGTGGATACGCAGGCCTCGCTCGTGCAACAGCTCGAAGGGACGGTCAAGTCCGACCAGGCGAACGTGGACACATACAAGCTCGACCTCAATTACGCGCGCATCACGGCGCCGGTATCGGGCCGCGTCGGCTTGCGGCAAGTGGATCCAGGCAACTACGTGACCACCGGCGACGCAAACGGCGTGGTCGTCATCACGCAGCTCCAGCCTATCAGCGTGATCTTCACGACGTCCGAGGACAACCTGACCGCCATCCTGAAGCCGCTTCATGCGGGCTCGAAGATGTCGGTGACCGCTTACGACCGGGCCAATACAACGTCGCTGGAAAGCGGTTACCTCGAAACGGTCGACAACCAGATCGACACCACCACCGGCACCGTCAAGCTTCGCGCGACCTTCGACAATAAGGAATCGCTGCTGTTTCCAAATCAGTTCGTGAATACGAAGCTGCTCGTCGATGTCATCAAGGACGCGACCATCGTTCCGACGCCCGCGGTGCTCAACGGGTCATCGGGCGCATTTGTGTATGTGGTCAAGCCGGACAACACGGTGACGGTGCGCAATGTGAAGATCGGCCCGGTGGATGGCGAGCGCACCAGCATCAGGACAGGTCTGCAGGTGGGCGAACGCGTGGTGATCGACGGGTCGGACCGGCTGAAGGAAGGCGCGAAGATCACCATTCCGGCCGATGCACCGAAAGGCGCGTCAGGTGCATCAGGTGCAGCGACGGCGTCGGGGGCATCGGGCGCGCATGGCGCTTCCGGCGCGCATCATGGCCGTCACCGCCCGCAGCCGCAATAACGCATTGATGCTCCCTAACCGCACCGATACCGCATGAATCCATCGCGTCCCTTTATTCTGCGTCCGGTCGGCACGGCGCTGCTGATGGCGGCGATCATGCTGGTCGGCCTCGTTGCGCTGCGCTTCCTGCCGCTGTCCGCACTGCCGGCTGTCGACTATCCGACCATCCAGGTGCAGACGTTCTACCCGGGCGCATCGCCGGATGTAATGACCACGTCGGTGACGGCGCCGCTCGAGAAACAGTTCGGGCAGATGGCGAGCCTGAACCAGATGTCGTCGCAGAGTTCCGCGGGCGCCTCGGTCATCACGCTGCAATTCAGTCTCGACTTGCCGCTCGATATCGCCGAGCAGGAAGTGCAGGCCGCAATCAACGCAGCGGGCAATCTGCTGCCGTCCGACCTCCCCGCGCCACCGATCTACGCGAAGGTGAATCCCGCCGACGCTCCGATCATCACGCTCGCGATCAGCTCGAAGACCCTGCCGCTCACGCAAGTCCAGGATCTCGCCGATACCCGTCTCGCGCAGAAGATCTCGCAAGTCGCAGGCGTGGGTCTGGTCTCGGTCAGCGGCGGCAACCGGCCCGCCGTGCGAATCCAGGCGAACACGCGCGCTCTGGCGTCGTACGGATTGAATATCGACGACTTGCGCACGACCATTGCGAACCTGAACGTCAATACGCCGAAGGGCAATTTCGATGGCCCGTCGCGCGCCTACACCATCAACGCGAACGACCAGCTCACCGATGCCAACGCCTACCAGAGCGCGGTCATCGCGTACAGGAACGGCCGGCCGGTGATGCTGACGGACGTGGCCACCGTGGTGTCGGGTCCGGAAAACACGAAGCTCGGCGCATGGGTGGACAACACGCCGGCCATCATCTTGAACGTGCAGCGCCAGCCGGGCGCGAACGTGATCGCGGTCGTCGACGGTATCAAGAAGATCCTGCCGCAGTTGCAAGCGGCGTTGCCCGCCGCGCTCGACGTGCGCATTGTCACCGACCGCACCACGACCATCCGCGCGTCCGTGCGCGACGTGCAGTTCGAACTGGCGCTTTCCGTGGTGCTGGTCGTGCTCGTGATCTACCTGTTCCTCGCGAACATCTGGGCCACGCTGATTCCAAGCTTGTCGGTGCCAGTGTCGCTGATCGGTACGCTTGCCGTCATGTACCTGTGCGGTTTCTCGCTCGATAACCTCTCGCTGATGGCGTTGACCATTGCGACCGGCTTCGTGGTCGATGACGCCATCGTCATGATCGAAAATATCGCCCGCTACGTGGAAGAAGGCGAAGGACCGCTCGAAGCCGCGCTGAAGGGCTCGAAGCAGATCGGCTTCACGATCATCTCGCTGACGGTTTCGCTGATCGCGGTGCTGATCCCGCTGCTTTTCATGGGCGATGTCGTCGGCCGCCTGTTCCATGAGTTCGCAATCACGCTGGCCGTGACCATCGTGATTTCGGCAATCGTGTCGCTGACCCTCGTGCCCATGTTGTGCGCGAAACTGCTGCGCCATACGCCGCCGACCGAGACGCACCGGTTCTCGGCGCGGGCGCATCAGTTCATCGATTACGTGATTGGACGGTATGCCGTCGCGCTTACGTGGGTGCTCGACCGGCAGCGCTCCACGCTGGTCGTCGCGCTGCTCACGCTCGTGTTCACTGCCCTGCTCTATATCTGGATTCCGAAGGGATTCTTTCCGATCCAGGATACAGGCGTGATCCAGGCGATCACGCAGGCGCCGCAAGCCGCTTCGTATCAGGCGGTGGCACAGCAGCAGCAGGCGCTCGCCGCGCAGATCCTGAAGAACCCGGACGTCGAAAGCCTGACGTCGTTCATTGGAGTGGACGGCACCAACATCACGCTGAACAGCGGCCGGATGCTGATCAACCTCACGCCGCGCGACGACCGCAGCAGCACGTCGAGCGACGTGATCCGCAACCTGCAGCAGGATGTGGCGAACATTCCCGGCATCCGGCTTTATATGCAGCCGGTGCAGGACCTGACCATCGACTCCACGGTCAGCCCGACGCAATATCAGTTCATGCTGACCGATCCCAATTCGGCCGAGTTCGCCGAATGGGTGCCAAAGCTGACGGCACGTCTGCAGCAATCGCCGGAACTCGCCGATGTCGCCACCGACCTGCAGCAGAACGGGCAATCGGTGTATGTGGAAATCGATCGCTCGACGGCGGCGCGTTTCGGCATCACCCCTGCAACCGTTGACAACGCGCTCTACGATGCATTCGGCCAGCGCATCATCTCGACCATCTTCACGCAGTCCAACCAGTACCGCGTGATCCTCGAGAACGAACCAAGCGACGCGCATTACAGCGAAATCCTGAGCGGCATCTATCTGCCGTCATCGACGGCGTCGAACGGGCAAGTGCCCTTATCCGCAATTGCGACGTTCCACGAACGCGCCGCGCCGCTGCTCATCACTCACCTCGGCCAGTTCCCGGCGACCACGGTGTCGTTCAACCTCGCGCCCGGCGCGTCGCTCGGCGCGGCCGTGAAGGCCATCGAACAGGCGAAGCAGGACATCGGCCTGCCAGCGTCGTTCCAGATCCGCTTCCAGGGCGCCGCGCTCGCGTTCCAGGCATCGCTTTCGAACGAGCTGTTCCTGATCCTCGCCGCGATCGTCACCATGTATATCGTGCTCGGTGTGCTGTATGAGAGCTTCATCCATCCGATCACGATTCTCTCGACACTGCCCTCCGCCGGCGTCGGCGCGCTGCTCTCGCTGATGATCACGGGGCACGATCTCGACATCATCGGGATCATCGGCATTGTGTTGCTGATCGGGATTGTGAAGAAAAACGCCATCATGATGATCGACTTCGCGCTGGAGGCCGAGCGCGAGCAAGGCAAGACGCCGCGCGAAGCCATCTACCAGGCGTGCCTGCTGCGCTTCCGGCCCATCCTGATGACGACCATGGCCGCGCTTCTCGGTGCGTTGCCGCTGATGCTCGGCTGGGGCGCGGGTTCGGAACTCAGGCGGCCGCTGGGGATCGCTATCGTGGGTGGTTTGATCGTGTCGCAGGCGCTCACGCTGTTCACCACGCCGGTGATCTATCTCGGCTTCGATTCGCTCGGCCGCCGTGTGCGTGCGCGTTTTAACCGGAACGCGCCGCCTCGCCCCGCGGCGGACGCGGAGTAAGCGCATGAACCTGTCGCAACCGTTCATCGCGCGCCCGGTCGCCACCACGCTGCTGGCAATCGGCATTGCGCTGGCTGGCCTCTTCGCGTTCACCAAGCTGCCGGTCGCGCCGCTGCCGCAAGTCGATTTTCCGACCATTTCCGTGCAGGCGAGCTTGCCGGGCGCGAGTCCCGAAACGGTCGCGACCAGCGTGGCAAGCCCGCTGGAGCGTCACCTCGGTTCGATTGCGGACGTCACCGAAATGACGTCGCAGAGCTCGGTGGGCGCAGCGCGGATCACGTTGCAATTCGGCTTGAACCGCGACATCGATGGCGCCGCGCGCGACGTGCAGGCCGCCATCAACGCGGCGCGCGCCGACCTGCCAGCGTCGTTGCGAAGCAATCCGACGTACCACAAGGTGAATCCCGCCGACGCGCCGATCCTGATCCTGGCGTTGTCCTCGCCGACCCGAACGGCCGGCTCACTCTACGATTCCGCCGCGACGGTGCTGCAACAGACATTGTCGACAGTGCCGGGCGTCGGCGAGGTCGATGTAAGCGGCTCGGCGAATCCCGCCGTGCGCGTGGAACTCGAACCGGGCGCGCTGTTTCACTACGGCATTGGCCTGGAAGACGTGCGTGCGGCGCTGGCATCGGCGAATGCGAACAGTCCCAAGGGCGCAATCGAGTTCAACGGCACGCACTTCCAGCTCTACACCAACGACCAGGCCACAAAGGCCGCGCAATATCGCGACCTTGTGGTGGCGTACCGCAACGGCGCGGCCGTGCATCTGAGCGACGTAGGCGAAGTGGTCGATTCGGTCGAAGACCTGCGCAATCTCGGCCTGATCAACGGCAAGCGCGCCGTGCTCGTGATCCTGTATCGCCAGCCGGGCGCGAATATCATCGATACCATCGATCGCGTGAAGGCCATGGTTCCGCAATTGCAGGCCGCCCTTCCCGCCGACATCGAGATCACGCCGACTGCCGACCGGTCGACCACGATCCGCTCGTCGCTGCACGACACGGAAGCCACGCTGATCATTGCGGTGGCGCTGGTCGTGATGGTCGTGTTCCTGTTCCTGCGCAACTGGCGCGCGACGCTGATTCCGAGCGTGGCCGTGCCCATATCGATTATCGGCACGTTTTCGGCCATGTATCTGCTCGGGTTCTCGCTCGATAACCTCTCGCTGATGGCGTTGACCATCGCGACCGGTTTCGTGGTCGATGACGCCATCGTTGTGCTCGAAAACATCTCGCGGCATATAGAAAACGGCGTGCCGCGCATGAAAGCCGCCATTCTCGGCGCGCAGGAAGTCGGGTTCACGGTGTTATCGATGAGCATTTCGCTTGTCGCCGTGTTCCTGCCGATTCTGCTGATGGGCGGCATTGTCGGGCGGCTGTTCCGGGAATTTGCGCTGACGCTGTCGCTGGCGATTGCCGTGTCGCTGGTCGTATCGCTGACTGTCACGCCCATGATGTGCGCGCGGCTCTTGCAGGAGCCGCACAACCAGAAGCCGCCGGGCCGTTTCTCGCGCTGGCTCGAACGCCAGTTCGACGCCATGCAGCGCGGCTATGGACGCACGCTCGGCGTGGCGCTCGCGCATCCGCGAATCGTCTTGCTGGTGCTGATCGCGACAGTCGGGCTGAACGTTTATTTGTACATCATCGTGCCGAAGGGATTTTTCCCGCAGCAGGACACGGGGCGGATCGTCGGCGGAATTCAGGCTGACCAGAGCACGTCATTCCAGGCGATGAAGGGCAAGTTCTCCGACATGATGAAGATCGTGCAGGCCGATCCTGCGGTAGAAAGCGTCGCGGGTTTCACGGGTGGCCGGCAGACCAATTCGGGCTTCATGTTCATCTCGCTGAAACCCAAGAAAGAGCGCAAGGTTTCCGCCGATGCCGTGATCCAGCGCCTGCGTCCAGCGTTGTCCAACGTCGCGGGGGCCCGCACGTTCCTGCAAGCCGTTCAGGATATCCGCTCGGGCGGCCGGCAATCGAACGCGCAATACCAGTTCACGCTGCTCGCGGATTCCACGGCCGACCTCTACAAGTGGGGACCGAAACTCACCGACGCCCTGCTCGCCCGCCCCGAACTCGCCGACGTCAATTCCGACCAGCAGCAAGGCGGGCTGGAATCGTTCGTCACGTTCGACCGCGCAACCGCGGCGCGTTATGGCATCAAACCGGCGCAGATCGACAACACGCTTTACGATGCCTTCGGCCAGCGCCAGGTATCGACCATTTATAACGAGCTGAGCCAGTACCACGTGGTGATGGAACTCGCGCCGAAGTACTGGCAAGACCCGGAGATGCTCAAGCAGATCTACATCAGCACGTCGGGCGGGTCAGCGAACGGGGCGGCATCGACAAACGCGACGACCACCACGGCTCCCACTTCCGCGACCAGCGTCACCACGGCCGCCGATGCCTCGACGAGCGTGAACAGCGCGCTTGCGCTTGCGTCCATTCGCAACAGCGCGACCAATGCCATTGCGGCAAGCGGAAAGTCGAGTTCGTCGTCGGGCGCGGCGGTATCGACGTCGAAGGAAACCATGATCCCGCTCTCGTCCATCGCCAAGTTCGGGCCGGGGAATACGCCGCTTTCGGTCAATCACCAGAGCCAGTTCGTGGCGTCGACCATCTCGTTCAATTTGCCGCCGGGCAAGTCGCTGTCTGACGCAACTGCAGCAATCTACGAGACGATGGCGACCATCGGCGTGCCGGCCACGGTTCGCGGCAGTTTCGCGGGCACGGCGCAGCAGTTCCAGGATTCCACGAAGGACCAGCCGATCCTGATCCTGGCGGCGCTCGCAGCGGTGTATATCGTGCTGGGGATCCTTTACGAAAGCTACATCCACCCGATCACGATTCTCTCCACGCTGCCTTCGGCTGGTATCGGTGCATTGCTTGCACTGCTGCTGTTTCGCACCGAGTTCAGCATCATTGCGTTGATCGGCGTGATCCTGTTGATCGGGATTGTGAAGAAGAACGCCATCATGATGGTCGACTTCGCGATCCAGGCGCAGCGGCACGGGGCATCGACTTCCCGCGCGGCAATCGAGGAAGCATGCCTGCTGCGCTTTCGTCCGATCATGATGACCACCGCCGCCGCGTTGCTCGGCGCGTTGCCGCTGGCATTCGGAACGGGCGAAGGATCGGAAATGCGCGCCCCGCTCGGGATCGCAATCGTGGGTGGCCTGATCGTGAGCCAGTTGCTGACGCTTTACACCACACCGGTCGTTTATCTTTATATGGACCGGATCCGGATCTGGTCGGAGAATCGCCGGGCGCGCAGAGGTCCGCAACGACCGGCAAGCGTGACGGAATGAGACGCTTCAATAACAAGCCCTGAGCAGGATTCCCCAAAATGGCTTAACGTTTCCGTCTGCCCACCAATAGAAGGAGCGTTTCAGCGATGAAAGTCCTGCTCATCGGCGCAAATGGCCGCACCGGGCGTCACGTTGCCCGGCAACTGCGTGCCGCATCTCTTCCTTTCAAGGTACTGCTGCGCAAATCGACGCAACGCGGTGAGTTCGCGGCGCTCGGCGCGCAAATCGTGCTGGGCGATCTGACGCACGATTTCTCCCATGCCTTCGATGACGTCACGCACGTCGTTTACGCGGCGGGATCGGCGGAAAGCGAAGGCGTGAACGAGGAACGCGCGATCGACCGCGACGCCGTTCAACGCACGGCCGACTACGCCAAACGCCGCCGCACGCAGCAACTCGTGGTGATCAGCGCGATCTCGGCGTATTGGCCGGAATCAAGCACGCTCCAACTCAAGCACTACTCGAAGATGAAACGCGAAGCCGACGATTACGTGCAGGCAAGCGGCGTACCGTATGTCATCTTGCGTCCGGGGGCGCTATCCGATGAAACCGGCCGGGGCACGATCGCGCTCGCAACCGATCGCAACGCCAGTACGTTGCCGGTGTCACGCGACGACGTGGCGCGCGTGACAGTGGCGTGCATTACCCGCGGCGTGCGCGACGAGGTGATCGGTTTTGTCGGTGGCGACACGCCCATAGACGTGGCGCTCGACACCGTTCAGACCGCGCCGACCAGCCGGTAGCCCACGCCCGTCTCAGTCACGATGTGCTCGGGCTGGGCGGCGTCGCGTTCGAGCTTCTGCCGTAGATGCGCCATGTAGATGCGCAAATAGTGGTGGCTTTCCACATGTGAAGGCCCCCACACTTCGCGCAACAGCTGACGATGGGTCAATACCCGGCCCGCATGCCGCACGAGCGTGGAAAGCAGCCTGTATTCGATCGGCGTGAGATGCACGGCCGCGCCTGCACGGGTCACCTGACGCAGGCCGAGATCGATGGACACTTCGCCGAATTTCACCAACGGCGATTCACTCGATGCCGCCTGGTTGCGCCGGCGCAAATGCGCGCGAATCCGCGCCATCAATTCCGATACGCCGAAGGGCTTGGTCAGGTAATCGTCCGCGCCGGCATCGAGCGCGGCGACCTTTTCTTCCTCTTGCGTACGCGCCGATAAAACGATCACCGGCAGCTCCGTCCAGCTCCGCAGCTCGCGTATCACATCGAGACCATCCGTATCCGGCAAACCAAGATCCACGATCAGCAGGTCGGGCTTGCGCGTGGCCGCTTCCACCAGGCCTTGCTTGCCCGTTTCCGCTTCGTGCACGGTGATGCCTTCGGCCTCGAGCGACGCACGCACGAAGCGGCGAATCTGCTTTTCGTCCTCGATCAGCACGACGGTGACAGTAGGTTCGCTCATGCGCTTTTCGGGTCGGACTGAGGGAAATCGGCGAAGTCCTGTTCGACTTCATCGAAGAGAGAAGGGACGGGCGGCGCGGGCTCGACCGGCAGCGTGAACCAGAAGCGCGCGCCTTCTATTTGCGTTTCTCGAGCGGTCGCGCTCAGGCGATTGTCAGCGCCGATCGTACCACCGTGGGCCTCCACGATCGCGCGGCAGATCGAGAGCCCGAGGCCAATACCCGGCTTTGCCGACTCCTTCTCCCCACGCGTGAATTTCTCGAAGACGCGGTCTTCCATGTTCGCGGGAAGACCGGGCCCGTTATCGTCTATGTACACACGCACAAAGGGCTTTCCACCCGCGCTGACGTTCTGCGCGCCGATCACGAGTTTCGAGCCTGTCGGCGTGTACTTGGCAGCGTTCTCCAGCAGATTCGAGAAGAGCCGTTCCATCAGCACGGCATCGAGTTGCAGGAACCGCAGGTCGGCCGGCAAGCGGACGTCGACCGTACGGCCATCCAGCACTCGGCGACACGCGCGCAACGCGGCCCCGACCGTTTCTTCGAGCAACGACCATTGCAGGTTCAGGCGCAAGCCACCGGCTTGCAGCCGAGCCATATCGAGCAGGTTTGTCACGATACTCGTCATGCGCAGCGATTCGTCGTGAATCGCCGAGATCAACTCGACATTTGCCGGCGAACGGGCGTCGCCATGGGCTTGCGCCAGCATGGATGCAAATCCGACGATAGTTGTAAGCGGCGTGCGCAGATCGTGCGAGATTGCGGACAGCAGCGAGTTCCGAAGACGTTCGGACTCCATGCTGACAAGCGCATCACGGGCGATGTCCACGTAATGCACGCGTTCCAGCGCAAGCGCGATCTGCGCGGCGAACGCATCGAGCATGCGCTTCTGCTCGGGCACCTCGAGTTCACTGGCGTCGTGCGTCATCACCGCGAGCACGCCACGCGTTCGCATTGGCGCCTTCAGCGGCAAATAAAGCGCTGCGGCGGCCGGCAACGTATCGGTCCCTCGCCCGGCCGGCTTTTGCTGGTCGTAGACCCATTGGCCGACATCGAGATCAAGCGCACTTTCCTCGAGTAACAAGGCTGTGGCCGATGGTTCCGAAGGGTCAAGTTTCTGGCGGACTTTATCGGCGGAATCGGGGAGCAAGATGGCGACTTTTGCGCGAAACACTTCGCTGACATGACGCATGCCGATACCCACGATCTGCTCGGTCGCGAGCGCCGCGCCGAGTTCACCCGCCATGGCATACATGGCGCCCGTGCGGCGTTCGCGTTTAGATGCAACGCGTGCTTCGCGCCGCAGACTCGACGTCAGGTGACTGATCACCAGCGAAGTCAACAACATGCCGGTAAAGGTCAGCAGATATTGCGTGTCCGTGACCGACAACGACATGCGCGGCGGCACAAAAAAGAAGTCGAAGGCGGCTACGCTCAGGAACGACAGAAGCACGCCCGGACCGCGCCCGATTCGCGCCGCCGTATAGATCACGCCGACCAGATATAGCATCACGAGATTGGTGAGATCGAAGCGGTCACGAATCTGGCTGGCAAGCACCGTGATGACTGCGCAGATGGCGACGGCGTACAGGTAGCCACGCGGCGCCGAGCGTTGCTCGCGGGCAGCACCCAACGTGTCTCGCCATTCACCTCCGCCAGCTTTGTCTTTCTGCGTCAGCGCTGGGTTCTTCTCACCTTCGCGGGCGCGAATCAGCGTAAGGTCGAGGTCCCCTGCGCGCTCCGCCAGCCGCTCACCAAACGGCCGTTTTAGCCAGCGATCAAAACCACGTCGCGCCGACGCTCCTGCAACAAGCTTCGATGCATTGCGAGCCTGCGCATAACCAATCAGCGTAGCGACGGCATCCGCGCCAGCCAGCGTGACCGTCTCCGCGCCGAGTTCAGCCGCGAGCTTCAGCGCGGCGAGGGTGCGTTCGCGACGGGCATCGGACAGTTTTTGCAAGCGCGGTGTTTCGATGTACACCGCGATCCAGTCGGAACGCAGACTGGCAGCGAGCCGTGCCGCTGCGCGCACGAGCGTAGGCGCTTCCGGCCCGGGACCGATGCAGACTACCAGCCGTTCACGCGCCTGCCAGATGCGCTCGATAGACCGGTCCGCCCGATACTCACGCATCTGGGCATCGACGCGATCTGCCGTGCGCCGCAGCGCCAGTTCCCGTAGCGCGATCAGATTGCCCTTGCGGAAGAAATTGCGCACGGCATGTTCTGCCTGCTGCGGCATGTACACCTTGCCGTCACGCAGCCGTTCCAGCAGCTCTTCGGGCGGAAGGTCCACGAGCGTCACTTCGTCGGCCTGATCAAGCACGCGGTCAGGAACCGTCTCGAACACGCGGATCTGCGTGATCTGGCCGACGATGTCATTCAGGCTTTCCAGATGCTGGACGTTGACGGTGGTGTAGACATCGATACCCGTGTCGAGCAGCTCATGCACGTCCTGCCAGCGTTTCAGATGACGCGCGCCGGGGACGTTGGAATGCGCGAGTTCATCGACCAGAATCAGTTGCGGATGGCGCAGCAGGGCGGCGTCGAGATCGAAGTCCTGCAGCGAATGGCCGCGGTACGCGATCTGCGCAAGCGGCAGGTGTTCCAGGTCCTCGGTGAGCGCGGCGGTCTCGGTCCGGCCATGCGTTTCCACGATGCCGATAACCACATCGTCGCCCTGCTCCTTGCGCCGCCGCGCGGCAAGCAGCATGGCGTAGGTCTTCCCCACGCCGGCCGATGCGCCAAAAAATATCTTCAGCCGTCCGCGATGACGCTTTTCTTCTTCTCTTTGCAGCTTGTCCAGCAGCTCGTCTGGGTTCGGGCGGTTCATTTTCTGGTGTTCAGGAGCGGTCGCATGCCTGGCGGGAACGAGCATATCGACGCGAAGACCCGGCGCGTCGGTATGCGACTGTCCCAGTATGCTCAACTGGGGCTGACTTGTATCCTCCGCCGTTTGGCCTATGACGTCTGCATAGCCTGCGATGGCTCGAACATTAAGCGCGTTGGCATTAAGACCGGATCAAAGGTCGATGCGCGAGCATAAAAATTGTGTAAAGAAAGAGCGCGGCGCCAGCACCGTCCACACCCGGTCAGCGCCGCGCCGTCTCATTCGCTCAAGGCTGCAGGATCGTCGACCCGGTCGTCCGGCGTGCTTCGAGATCCTCGTGAGCCCTTGCCGCTTCCGAGAGCGGATAACGCTGGCGCACGCTCGTCTTGACCTGCCCCGTCGTCAATACATCGAAGAGCTCAGCGGCCATCTGCTCGAGATCGCTGCGCTTGGCGATATAACTGAACAACGTCGGGCGCGTGAAATAAAGCGACCCGCGCCCGGCGAATTCCGATGAGTCGATCGGCGGCAACGGACCCGACGTATTGCCGAAGCTCACGAACATGCCGAGCGGCGCGAGGCAATCCAGCGACGCCGTGTACGTGTCCTTGCCGATCGAATCGTAGACCACGGGAACGCCCGCGCCATTCGTGATTTCACGCACACGCTTCGTGAAATCCTCCCGCGTATAGACGATCGGATGATCGCAGCCATGCGCCTTGGCGAGCGCTGCTTTTTCGTCCGATCCGACCGTGCCGATCACGGTCGCACCGAGCGCCTTCGCCCACTGGCAGGCAAGCATGCCAACTCCGCCCGCGGCGGCGTGAATCAGTACAGTGTCGCCCGCCTTCACACGATAGGTCCTGCGCAACAGGTACTGCGCGGTCAGACCCTGCAGCATCACGGAGGCAGCGTCCTCGTAGCTGATGGCGTCGGGCAGGCTCACCACATATTGCGTCGACATGACGCGTTCCTCGGCATAGGCGCCCGGCGGCCGCGACGCATAGGCCACCCGGTCACCGACCTTGAACCCGGTCACGCCCTCACCCACTGCGGTGACCTCGCCCGCCGCTTCCATGCCGATGCCACCCGGCAACGGCATCGGATAAAGCCCGGTTCGGAAATACACGTCGATATAGTTCAGGCCCACCGCGTGATGCTTCACGCGGATCTCGCCCTTGCCCGGCGCGCCCACTTCCACATCGACCCATTTCAATACTTCGGGGCCGCCCGTTTTTTCGAATCGAATTGCTTTTGTCACCGTTGTCTCCGTGTTGAGGGCGCTTGCGCGTCCAATGACCAGCAAACGCAACGCCAAGCCTGGTTTAGCGGCCCTATCTAAGCGGCCCTGCCCAGTCGCAGCTTCAAGTCGTCGAGAATCATGCGCGCCGTTGCGAGGTTCGTGGCGCACGCGACGTTATGGACGTCGCAGGCGCGAACCAAAGCGTTGATGTCCGGCTCGTGCGGCTGTGGCGTCATGGGGTCGCGCAGGAAGATCACCAGGTCGACGCGGCCCTCCGCCAGTTCAGCGCCAATCTGCAGGTCGCCGCCAAACGGCCCGGACAACTTGCGCTCCACCTCCAGTCCGTGAGCTGCCGCGATACGCGCGCCGGTCGTGCCCGTTGCCAGCAGCCGGCACTGCGCGAGCGTCGCCGCGAACTCGCCGGCCAGCGCAACGATGTCATCCTTTTTCATGTCGTGCGCGATCAGCGCGACGCGTGGGTTCATCGAATGTCTCTCTGTCATGGGTTGTTATGGGTTCGGTGCCGATACTTCAATACATCGATACGTCAGTAAGTGCCCGGATACGCGCCGCCGTCGATCAGCAGGTTTTGTCCGGTGATGTACCCTGCATGCACGCTGCACAAATAAGCGCACGCCTTGCCGAATTCTTCGGGCGAGCCGAAGCGGCCGGCGGGCAACTTGCTCATGCGGCGCTTCTTGGCTTCTTCCACGCTGATGTTGTTCGCCTTCGCGTCGGCCGCGAACGTGGTGACGAGGCGGTCGGTGTCGAAGGAACCTGGCAGCAGGTTGTTGATGGTCACGCCGCTTGCCGCCACCTTGCGCGACAATCCCGCGATAAACCCCGTCAGCCCCGAACGCGCGCCGTTCGACAAGCCCAGCACGTCGATAGGCGCCTTCACCGACGAACTCGTGATGTTCACGATCCGCCCGAAACCCCGTTCGATCATGCCGTCGAGCGTCTGCTTGATCAGCTCGATAGGCGTGAGCATGTTCGAGTCGAGCGCCTTGATCCAGTCATCGCGGGAAAACTGGCGGAAGTCGCCCGGCGGCGGACCACCGGCGTTATTCACGAGAATGTCGGGCGCCGGACAAGCGGCCAGCGCCGCCGCGTGCCCCTCCGGCGAGGTGATGTCGCAGGCGACCGCCGTCACGTTCACGCCATAGGTCACTCGAATGTGCTCCGCCGTGGCTTCCAGCGGCACCGCCGTGCGCGCCACGATCACGAGGTTGACGCCTTCGGCGGCCAACGCTTCCGCGCAGCCGCGCCCCAAACCCTTGCTGGCCGCACATACGAGCGCCGTGCGCCCCTTGATTCCCATGTCCATTGCTGTCCCTTTGTAGTTGTCCGCTAGTTGCCCGCGCTTTGACAGGTTTGCACCGGTCCAAGCGGAATTTCGAATGTCGGCCGGATCCCGGCTCGCAATCATGCATTGGATCGCATGATGCAATTCTAGAAGAATGAGGGATCGGACGTCGGCCGTGCAATAGACCGGATGGCCTGTCGCCCGCAATCTCCACTTTCAGCGCCCCTAATTTGGGTAAACTGGCGGCACTGCCCAAGCTCAGCAATTGAAACCGCCCTGCACGCGCGGTTTGAAAGCAGCCGCACCGACAATCTGCGTCACAAGCATGACCCGAAACCACATTTAATGCCGCGGCAACCGCGCGAACACCATGAACCAGGACAGCCGCTTTCCGAATCTTTTCATCCTCAACCACCCGCTGATCCAGCACAAGCTGACTCACATGCGGGACAAGGACACGTCCACCCGTACATTCCGCGAATTGCTGCGCGAAATCACGCTGCTGATGGGTTACGAGATCACGCGCAACCTGACGCTGACCACGAAGCGTGTCGAGACACCGCTCGTTACCGTCGACGCACCTGTCATTGCGGGCAAGAAGCTCGCCATCGTGCCCGTGCTGCGCGCCGGCATCGGCATGTCGGACGGGTTGCTGGACCTGATTCCGTCGGCACGCGTGGGGCACATCGGGGTGTATCGGGCGGAAGATCACCGGCCGGTCGAGTATCTCGTGCGCCTGCCCCCGGATCTCGAGGAGCGCGTGTTCATCTTGTGCGACCCCATGCTCGCGACCGGCTATTCGGCCGTGCACGCGGTCGACGTCATGAAACGGCGCAAGGTGCTGGGTGAAAACATCATCTTCGTCGCGCTGGTCGCGGCGCCTGAAGGCGTGAAGGTTTTCTCCGATGCCCACCCTGACGTGAAGCTTTACGTCGCCTCGCTCGATTCCCATTTGAACGAGCACGCATACATTGTCCCGGGCCTGGGGGACGCCGGCGACCGGCTGTTCGGCACCAAGAACTGACGGAAAGCCCGGCGAACCTACGGCTCATCGCGTCGCCGCCATAAGGCCAATGCCTGCCGGACGGGCGCGCCATGATAAAATTCGGGTCCGCCAAATGCGTTGATGCAGCATTGAGGCAGCCTTGCCGCGGTTTTTTCGCGCCCGGCAGGCCCCGTCATGTAAGCAGCGGGAACATACATGCCAGCTGGCGAAAAACGCTGCGCAGGGAAGCTGAAAGAAAGCTGCACAAAGCTGCATAAGGCGGCGACATTGACACACAGGCGTGCGAGAACAGCTCGGGCGCGATGGAGAAAGGTATGGCGGGTCATTCAAAATGGGCCAACATCAAGCATAAGAAAGCGGCCACCGACGCCAAGCGCGGCAAGGTCTGGACGCGTCTTATCAAGGAAATTCAGGTTGCAGCGCGCATGGGTGGCGGAGAGATCGACACCAATCCGCGCCTGCGGCTCTCCGTCGAGAAGGCGTACGACGCCAACATGCCCAAGGACAACATCAACCGCGCGATCCAGCGCGGGGTGGGCGGCGTGGACGGCGCGACCTACGAAGAAATCCGCTACGAGGGCTATGGCATTGGCGGCGCGGCGATCATCGTGGACACCATGACGGACAACCGGACCCGCACGGTCGCGGAAGTGCGCCACGCGTTCTCGAAGTTCGGCGGCAACATGGGCACGGACGGATCGGTCGCGTTCATGTTCGACCACGTCGGCCAGTTCCTGTACGCACCCGGCACGCCGGAAGACAAGCTGATGGAAGCGGCGCTCGAAGCGGGCGCGGACGACGTGGTGACGAACGACGATGGCAGCATGGAAGTGGTGTGTCCGGCCAACGACTTCCAAAAGGTAAAGGACGCGCTGGAAGCTGCCGGCTTCAAGGCTGAAGTCGCCGAAGTGATCATGAAACCGCAGACTGAAGTCGAATTCACGGGCGAAGACGCCGCGAAAATGCAGAAATTGCTCGATGCGCTGGAAAATCTTGACGACGTGCAAGAGGTTTATACCAACGCAACAATCGACGAAGAGTAAACGCGGGTTGGTAAGGGGCTTGTCTTTCACGCGCTGGAAATTGCAGCAGGCGAAGTCGAGAACCCAAAGCATTTCTGGCCCGATTGGTGCATGCGCGTTCAGCAGCCGTTCCGGGTCTGCAGAGAAACAAGCCGCAAACGGCTTTTGACGGCCGGGTTTAAAGACGCGAAGTCGTGTGACGCAGCCGTTATCGGCGCGAGCCCTCTTCTCTCTCTCATGATCCCTGCGGCCACTGACAGTCAGCCGGAATGCAGCAAAGCAAAACTGCGGAGGCGCGGTGAACCGGTTCAGGAAGAACTCACCGGTTCGCGCTGCCAGCCGCCACGAATTTCTTAAGGTCTTCGAGGTTTAAATGAAGTTACTCGTCGTCGGTTCGGGCGGTCGCGAACATGCGCTCGCGTGGAAGCTCGCGCAGTCGCCGCGCGTGCAGATGGTTTATGTCGCGCCGGGTAACGGCGGCACGGCTCAGGACGAACGTCTGCTGAATGTCGACATCACGGATCCGGCCGCGCTGGCCGATTTCGCAGAAAATGAGCAGATCGCGCTGACCGTAGTGGGTCCCGAGGGTCCGCTGGCGGCAGGCATCGTGAACTTGTTCCGCTCGCGTGGCCTGAAGATTTTTGGTCCGACCAAAGAAGCGGCGCAACTCGAAAGCTCGAAGGACTTTGCCAAGGCGTTCATGAAACGCCATGCCATTCCCACGGCCGAGTATGAAACGTTCACGGACATCGGTGCGGCACACGCTTATCTCGACACGAAGGGCGCGCCCATTGTCATCAAGGCCGACGGCCTGGCTGCGGGTAAAGGCGTGGTTGTCGCGACAAGCCTGGAAGAGGCGCATGCAGCCGTCGACTCCATGCTCGCCGACAACAAGCTGGGCGACGCCGGTGCACGCGTGGTGATCGAGGAGTTCCTGGACGGCGAGGAAGCCAGCTTTATCGTGATGGTGGATGGCAAGCATGTGCTGGCACTGGCGTCGAGCCAGGACCACAAGCGCCTGCTCGATGGCGACAAGGGCCCGAACACCGGCGGCATGGGTGCGTATTCACCTGCCCCGATCGTCACGCCGCAACTGCATGCGCGCGTGATGCGCGAAATCATCCTGCCGACAGTGCGCGGCATGGAGCAGGAAGGCATCCGCTACACGGGCTTCCTGTATGCCGGCCTGATGATCGACGCGCAGGGCAATCCGAAGACGCTCGAATTCAATTGCCGCATGGGAGATCCGGAAACGCAGCCGATCATGGCGCGCCTGAAGGGTGATTTCTCGAAGGTGGTTGAACTGGCGATCGCGGGCACGCTTGCCACGGCCGAGATCGAATGGGACCGGCGTACCGCGCTTGGCGTGGTGCTCGCCGCTCACAACTACCCGGACACGCCGCGCAAGGGCGACCGGATCAACGGCATACCTGCGGAAACGCCGGAAGCAGTGACGTTCCATGCCGGCACCACGCTGGAAAACGGCAAGCTGACCACGTCCGGCGGCCGCGTCCTGTGTGTCGTGGGTCTGTCGGATTCGGTTCGCGGCGCGCAATCCGTCGTCTACGATACGATCAACCAGATCGCGTTCGACGGCATGCAGTATCGGCGGGACATTGGGTATCGGGCGCTCAATCGAAAGGCGTCGGACCGACAAAGCTGATTCGACACCGCATTCAAGTACAGCACTGCCGGACCTTCGCGTCCGGCAGTGCGTTTTTAGACGAAACGCGCCGAATGGCGGCAGACCGCCTCCTTGTCCGCCTTCCCGCACACCAGAAAGCACGCAGCACGATGACCGATTCGACCTACGACGTACACGCTGTCCGCACCTATCTCACCGGTTTGCAAAAGCAGATCGCAGATACGCTCGGCAGGTTCGAGGGCGCCGAATTTGCCGTCGATTCATGGCAGCGTGGGCCTGAGGAGCGGCTGCGCGGCGGCGGGAGCACCCGGATTCTCGAAGGCGGGCAGTTTTTCGAGCGCGGCGGCATTGGCTTTTCGGATGTCGCGGGCGACTCCCTGCCGCCATCGGCGAGTGCCGCGCGTCCTCAACTGGCCGGCCGCGGTTTCGAGGCAATGGGCGTATCGTTGGTCATGCATCCGCGCAATCCGCACTGCCCGACCGTGCATATGAACGTGCGCCTGCTGATCGCCACGAAAGCCGGCGAGGCGCCGCTCTTCTGGTTCGGCGGCGGAATGGACCTGACGCCGTATTACGGTTATGAGGAAGACGCGCAGCATTTCCACGGCGTGTGCCGTGACGCGCTTGCGCCGTACGGCGCGGATTTATACCCGCGTTTCAAGAAATGGTGCGACGAGTATTTTTATCTCAAGCATCGCAACGAGCCGCGCGGTATCGGCGGGATTTTTTTCGACGATTTCTCGGAACCCGGTTTCGACGAATCGTTCGCGATGATGCGCAGCGTCGGCGACAGCTTTCTCAACGCCTACGTGCCGATCATCGAACGCAGGCGCAATACGCCGTATGGCGAAGCCGAGCGGGAATTCCAGGCCTATCGGCGAGGCCGCTACGTTGAATTCAACCTGGTATTCGACCGGGGCACGCTGTTCGGGTTGCAAAGCGGCGGGCGCACGGAGTCCATCCTGATGTCGATGCCACCGGCCGTTTCATGGCGATACAACTGGAAACCGGAAACCGGCACGCCCGAAGCGCGGCTTTATTCCGATTTCCTTGTCGCGCGAGAGTGGGTTTAAATAGCCACGGAAACATGAGAAACCGGCGCTGTACCCGTTGCATTCCGTCCCCAAAGAGGACCGTCCACTGAAACCCAATCTTCCTTGCGTTCACCGCGTCGGCTTGCTGGGCGGCACGTTCGACCCGATACACAACGCTCACATGGCGCTCGCGCGGCGTTTCGCCGAGTTGCTGGACCTGACCGAACTCGTATTTCTGCCGGCAGGCCAACCGTGGCAGAAAAAAGACGTGACTCCGGCGCATCACCGGCTCGCAATGACTCGCGCAGCGGCGCAAGCGCTGCACATCGACGGTTTGAAGATCACCGTCGCGACCGACGAAATCGATCACGATGGCCCGACCTATACCGTGGAGACGCTCGCGCGCTGGCGCGAGCGGGAAGGCGCGGATGCGTCGCTGGCGTTGCTGATCGGCGCCGACCAGCTCGTGCATCTGGATTCTTGGCGCGACTGGAAACGGCTGTTCGAATTTGCGCACGTATGCGTGGAAACACGCGCGGGTTTCGATGTATCGACGGTTTCACCCGCTGTTGCCGAGGAAATTGCGGCCCGCAGCGCGAGCGCGGATGTGCTCCGGTCCACGCCGCACGGGCACCTGTTGATCGACTCGGCGCTGGCGCTCGAAGTATCCGCCACCGAAATCCGCGAGCAGTCGGGCGAACGCCTCAAAACGCACGCGGCAGGCGGGATTGCTGCCGAGAGTAATGTTCCGTCCGCCGTATGGGACTATATTGTTCAACACCACTTGTACCATCGGTAAAAATATGGAAATTCAAAAGCTTCAACGCGCGATCATCGACGGTCTCGAAGACGTCAAGGCGCAGGACATCAAGGTGTTCAACACCACTCACCTGACCGCCCTCTTCGACCGTGTGATCGTGGCGAGCGGCACGTCGAATCGTCAGACCAAGGCGCTTGCGAACAGCGTGCGCGAAAAGGTCAAGGAGCTGGGCGGCGACGTCATCAGCACCGAGGGCGAGGAAATCGGCGAATGGGTGCTGGTCGATTGCGGTGACGCCGTCGTCCATATCCTGCAACCGGCGCTGCGCCAGTACTACAACCTCGAAGAAGTCTGGGGCGACAAACCCGTGCGCGTGAAGCTGCAAAGCGCAGGCGGTTTCGGCGGCGCGCGTGTGACCGCGGACGAAGAAGACGAGGAAGACGAACCGGCGGCCAAGCCCGCGCGCAAGACCACGCGTCGCTGAGCTTCAGGTTCAGTGCGAACGTACCGCTTTACCTGAAGGCGGACGCTTCGTGCGCCTCACGCTGCCATGAAACTTCATATCCTCGCGGTCGGCCACAAGATGCCCGACTGGATCTCAACCGGCTTTGACGAATATGCGAAACGCATGCCGCCCGAGTTGCGCGTGGAGTTGCGCGAGATCAAGCCTGAACAGCGCTCGTCGGGCCGTAACGCCGAGAGCGTCATGGCGGCTGAACGTGTGCGCGTCGAAGCAGCGTTGCCGAAAAATGCGCGTCTTGTCGCGCTCGATGAACGCGGCCGCGACTGGACCACGATGCAACTCGCCGGCGCCCTTCCCGACTGGCAGCAAGATGGCCGCGACGTGGCCTTCGTGATCGGCGGTGCCGACGGTCTCGATCCGCACATCAAGGCGCGCGCCGACGTATTACTGCGTGTGTCGAGTCTTACGCTGCCGCACGGCATGGTCCGCGTGCTCCTGGCCGAGCAGCTTTATCGTGCGTGGAGCATCACGCAGAACCACCCATATCATCGCGCGTGAACGGCAACGGGTCATCGAAGGCGCGGAACCGCCAACGCGTGCGCTTCGAGGATTGCCTCAATGTCATCGACCACGTTTGCGTTTGTTTATCTTGCGTCGCAAAGTCCCAGGCGCCGGGAGTTGTTGCAGCAACTCGGCGTCAAGTGCGAACTGCTCCTCCCCCTTCCTGATGAAGACGCCGAAGCGCTCGAAGCCGAGCTTCCCGGCGAAGCCGCCGATGCCTACGTCCTGCGCGTATGCGCGGCGAAGGCACAGGCTGCATATGCTCGGCGCGTAAAGGGCGAGCACGCGCCTTCGCCCATCCTTGTTGCCGATACAACCGTCACGCTCGATGGCGCCATCATGGGCAAACCGGACGATGCCGCCCATGCCGTCGCAATGCTCGAACGGCTGTCCGGGCGTGATCACGAAGTGTTGACGGCGCTCGCCGTCGTCGATTCCGAAGGCGGGATGCTCCAGCCCGTCCTGTCGCGTTCGCTCGTGCGCTTCGCCGCGGTCGACCGTGCTGCACTGCAACGCTACGCCGCCACTGGCGAACCGCTCGGAAAGGCCGGTGCGTATGGCGTTCAGGGACGCGCGGCAGCGTTTATCGAACGGATTGAAGGGTCCTATTCGGGTATCATGGGCCTGCCTCTTTTCGAAACAGCCGCACTCCTGCGCGTGGCGCGCGTCGACTTTTAAACCCGTCCATGAACGAAGAAATTCTGATCAACGTCACACCGCAGGAAACCCGCGTTGCCCTCGTTCAGCAAGGCGCGGTGCAGGAGCTTCATGTCGAGCGCACGTTGTCGCGCGGCCGAGTGGGTAATGTATATCTCGGCAAGGTCGTGCGTGTATTGCCGGGCATGCAGTCGGCGTTTATCGACATAGGGCTCGAGCGCGCCGCGTTCCTCCATGTTGCCGATATCTGGCATCCGCGCATTGCCGGCGAGACGCATTCGAGTGCGCCGCATATCCCCATCGAGAAGATCGTGTTTGAAGGGCAGGCGCTGATGGTGCAGGTGGTGAAGGATCCTATCGGTACCAAGGGCGCGCGGCTTTCGACTCAGGTGAGCATCGCAGGACGTACGCTGGTTTATTTGCCGCAGGAACCACATATCGGGATTTCGCAGAAGATCGCGAGTGAGACCGAGCGCGAGGCGATTCGTGCGCGTCTCACGGCGGTTCTGCCCGTGGATGAAAAAGGCGGATACATCGTCCGCACGATCGCAGAAGATGCGACGAGCGAAGAACTTGCCGCCGACGTCGCATACTTGCGCAAGACATGGACGACGATCGTCGCGCAGGCCCAGCGCGTGGCGCCGACTTCGTTGCTGCATCAGGATCTCAATCTGGCACAGCGCGTATTGCGCGATTTCGTGAATGACGAGACCTCGCGCATTCAAGTGGATTCGCGCGAGACGTATCAGATGCTTGCGGACTTCGCGGCCGAGTTCACGCCGGCGGTTGCATCGCGCGTGCATCATTATTCAGGCGAGCGCCCGCTTTACGATCTGTACAACATCGAAGCGGAGATCCAGCGCGCGTTATCCCGCCGCGTGGATCTGAAGTCGGGCGGATACCTGATGATCGATCAGACCGAGGCCATGACCACTATCGACGTGAATACGGGCGGTTATGTCGGCGCCCGGAATTTCGACGATACGATCTTCAAGACCAATCTCGAAGCCGCCCATACGATTGCGCGGCAATTGCGGCTCAGGAATCTGGGCGGGATCATCATTATCGATTTCATCGATATGGAGAACGTCGAGCATCGCGATCAGGTTCTCGGGGAGTTGAAGAAGGCGTTGTCGCGCGACCGCACGCGGGTGACGGTCAACGGATTTTCCCAGCTTGGACTGGTCGAGATGACGCGCAAGCGCACGCGCGAATCGCTTGCCCATGTGCTGTGCGAACCTTGCCCGACGTGCGATGGAAAAGGCCAGGTCAAGACACCGCGAACGGTGTGTTATGACGTGCTGCGCGAGATCATGCGCGAGTCGCGGCAATTCAACCCGCGCGAGTTCCGGGTGGTGGCGTCACAGCAGGTAATCGATCTGTTCCTGGAAGAAGAGTCGCAGCATCTGGCCATGCTGATGGACTTTATCGGCAAGCCGGTGTCGTTGCAGGTCGAGTCGAATTTGAGTCAGGAACAATACGACATTGTTTTGATGTGATGCCTCCAAGCCTTACCAGAAAGGCTTACAGAGATTTTCTCCGGCTGATTTCCGCCGTAGCTACCCACGTAGCTACCCACGGAAGGCGCGCGCACCACTTGCGATGCCACTGCCGCGGTATTGATTGGTCGCGCGGTCCCGTGGCTTCGACACAGGCGTTAGGACTTTTCCCAAGGCGGCGGCTGAATGGCGTTTCACTCACCGGGCGGCGGCGTCCCATGCGTCCTGCTGCCGGTCCATGTGGCCGCCGAAAGCTCGTAACTCGTTGAACAGTTGTTCGTTGCCAAAGGCTCGCGCTGCCAGCGCAAAGCACAACAAGCCGCGATACACGTAGTTGAAGATATCGGTGAAGTGATCGAACCAAGGCAACGTCCCTTGCATCCCCTCTACATGAAAGCGTTGCGGATCGCCGCCCCACATCTCCATGCAGTGCGGGGAAGCACCGTGGACATACCCTGAATATGTCTTGCTGAGTGTCTCCATTACAGCGGCAAATGACGCCCGGTCGCCAGTGACGGAATCAGCACTGGCGATATAAGCCCGGATCTGCTTCCTTGGCACCATGGCTCGGGCAATGCGAGTCTCGGCCGGGCGGCGCGGATCTGCGTATTCCTCCTGCCAAAACCACATCAGGTAGTTGTCATGGGAGGGTGTGCGCTTACCCGTTATCTCGGCGAGCGACAGAAAATTAATATCCTCCTCGAACTCATCCAGCATCCGCTGGATAGCGCCTTGCTCCTGAATGAATCCGGCATCGTGGAGGACTCGCACAGCGTTCAATCCACTCACCACGCGCGCCAGCTTTTGAACGAGCGCCTGATGCACGGTCTTTTCCTTGAAGCGGAAAAAGAACCCTCCACCTTCGATGGGGACGGCTTCCGGCGCCGGCACACTTCGGACAAGCACCTGAAGCGCTGCCGTCATGTGCGGCGCCTCCGGTTTTTTTGGACACAGATTTGGGGTAAAACGTGTGTTCCAAACTGGAGTAGTTCATGTTGAAGAAAGCTGATGCGAATGCAGTTGCGCCAGAGTCGCTGGAAGGCGCGCGTAGCGCGACTGGAAGCGCCTCTGGCGCCCCCGAAGTCAAACGCTGGTCGACCGGGCGCAAACGTGGCGTGGTGCTCCGATTGCTGCGCGGCGAACCAGTCGATGCCGTGTCGCGCGAAGTTGGCGTGACGATCGCTGAGCTTGAATGCTGGCGTGAACAGGCTCTGGCGGGCATGGAGGCAGGTCTGAAGGCACGCACCAGCGATCCGTTGGAAGCCCGACTCAACGAGGCCGTCCGGCGCGTCGGCGAGCTCACGATGACAATCGAGATTTTGAACAAGGAACGCGAGCGGCAGGCCCGTCGCCCTTTGAGCGCTCGGAGATCATCGACATGAGCCACGAGATCTCCGTGAGCGTCGGCAAGCCCTTTGGATTGCAACGGGTTTGCCAGGTGCTCGACTTCCCGCGCTCGACGATCTACGCCGTACGTGCCAGAGCGAGCGCCGGCGTGACGCCGATGGTTGTGCGCAGGCGTGGGCCGAAGCCGAAGATGCCCGATGCTGACCTGCTCAAGGCCATCCGTGACGATCTGGCGGCTTCGCCCTTCAAGGGCGAGGGGCATCGCAAGGTCTGGGCACGGCTGCGCATCCTGCATGACATCCGTGTCTCCCGGACCCGCGTGTTGCGGCTGATGCGGGAGCACAGTCTGCTCTCGCCGCATCGTCAAGCGCGAGGCGAACCCATCCTTCACGACGGCCGGATTACAACTGATCGCCCCAATGAAATGTGGGGTACCGACGGCGTGCGCATCGCGACCGTGGACGACGGCATGGTGTGGATCTTCTGCGCCGTCGACCACTGCGACGGCATGTGCACCGGCATTCATGCCGCGAAAATTGGTGACCGTTTCGCCGCCCTCGAGCCGATCTCCCAGGGGCTGCTGGGCGAGTTTGGCTCCGTGGGTGCCGACGCGGGTCGCGGGCTGTCGCTGCGCATGGATCATGGTTCGCAGTACACCTCGGACAACTTTCGCGACCAGATCAAATTCTGGGGCATCGCGCCGAGCTACGCCTTCGTCGCCGAGCCGCAGACCAACGGCGTGGCCGAGAGGTTCAACCGAACCATGAAGGAGCAGGCTGTTCATGGACGTATCTTCAAAAACCTGGAGGAAGTTCGTGCCGCCGCTGTCGCGTTCAAGGATCGATACAACCGCGACTGGCGTCTTGAAAAGCTGGGCTTCAAATCACCCCTCGAAGCCCGTCAGGAAAGGCTGATGAAATTGGCCGCCTGAACTGCAAAAGTGTGTCCAAACAACCGGAGCCGATACAGCGCTGCCGTCATGTTCGCTATTGCGTGGTCGTAAAGTTGGTCCACTGCGGTCCTCTTATTCGTTGCGTGACTTCAGGCATCGCGGGCCGGGCAGCGCGCAAACCGTGGATACCAGGCCAAAAGCGCCATTTTCCCGGCGCCCTTTTTATAGCCGGTAAAAACCGCTCGCGCTCTGGCTGCGCGTCCCTTCTGCCTCATGCGTTGCGGCCGCCGTGCGCGTCCTGCAACGCTTCAAAGGCTTCGATCGCAATGGAACGGTACTTCGACGCAGCCGGGCGCGCGTGGGAGCGTCACACCCTCGGCGGCTCGATCAGCGCGGCCAGCTTCTTATCCCGGTGGCCATCGCAAAGAAGCGCGGCGCCAAGCCGGGTATTGGCGTGGCGCGTTTGAGCCAGCGGCTTGGGGTGTTTTTGTCGACGCCTGCCATTCGGCAGAAGTCCGATTGCTTCCAGTCGAGCACGACGAGCGCCGTCTGAAATCGTCAGGAGTCGTGCGTTGCCTTGCGCGTGCGTGAGGGGACAGACGAAAGCTGCCAAGAGTTGCCCACCCGCTTTCCCGGGTGGGCAAACGCCCTCCCCTTTCCTATCTTAACGGCTCAGATTGGAGCCATCTTCTAAAGAATGGCCCTCCGCCCTGCATTACAGATCGGACGTAAATAGCTGCGGCTGAAAATTCAGCGTGGCAACTTTTGCAGGTCTTGAATATTTATCAGCTTCTACGACTCAATCCTCGAACGCGCCGAAAATCTAGAAACGGCAACATTTCTTCTTAGAGCGCAAGCATTCCCGACGCGCCTCCGAACCACTGCACATCATCGTTCTGCTGCAAATATAGGCGTTGATAGAGTTCGGGATCAGCCGACGAAATGTCCTTCGAATCTCGAAAACCCAAAATTCTGAAGCTTCGCTCGTTCATGTCATCTAAAATTTTGACGACCTCGCTGTCGGCGCCAAACAAAAACCTAGACTCACGTACTGCTTTGATGAATTCGCGTTGTATGACCGCAAATCATCTCGGCTTCGTGGCCCACTGAGCAGTGCCTGGTAACAATCCAGAGTAGCGGCAAATATCGAAAAGCGACGGTCGAAAAGGTCAAGCCGAAGCTTCTGCCGAGTAGCGGCAAACTGTTGACCGTCTATCCATGCGACATAGATGCCGACCATAACGGGACCGAGCTCGGCTATGCTTTCGATAATGTTCACGGTTGCGTTGTAGCTAATCTCTATGGATAGTTCTCCTATCGCGGCCCGTCCGAGTGGGGGAACGCCATCTACGGCGATCCCCCATCCCAATACATATGATTAGGCGGGACATTCCGGCAAGCTCAACAGATTGTCGGCCGTCGTCGCATCACGACCCGTTCTAAGAAACTTGTGTCCTTGTTGAGTTTTCCAAATAAGCACGTCAGTCGTATAACCACCAGCAGTCACAAAGAAGGAATACTTGCCCTCCTCGATCGCAGATATGGCGTTTGCCTCGCTCATTTTCCAACGGGTTCCGTCCACATTAATACCGCCAATATTGCGGATTGCTTCGTGCCGACTTAGACGGTCAAATTTGTTAATGCATTTCACTTCTACGCGTTGTGACATTCTTGGTCCCTACTTTGGAAAGGCCCGGACAGCGTATGCCGCCCGGCGTTGGACATTATTTTTTCCCACCCTTGCCGGCGCCGTTGTGCGCCGGTCGATGCATTGTGTAGGTCTGCCCTGGTTTCGGAGTAGGAGGCAGTGGCTCACCTCGTACTACCGTTCGCTCCTTCCCGGTATCACCACCTCGAGGACCCTTAATCTCATACTCGCCGCTACGTGGTGCTTTTTCGCCTGGTTTGTAGCTTGTTGCCATGATAAATACCTTTTCTCTTAGCGAGGACGAGGCTTGACACTGCTTTATGAGCAGCCAATACTCACGCCCTACGCGTTTCGAAATCAGCCGCTCTCGCATGGGGATGTGTCGCAGCTGGCCTGCACAAGGGCCGCATCTTTTACAGGTGCGGCCCTTTTTTCGTGCAAGTAGACATTACCGTGAACTTCAATCCTAATACCTAAGAAAAACACAAAATGTTGTGTTTTTTTGGCCACTCTTTGCTACCAGTTGTATCAGCGCACTTCCGCAAGCGTTCGCTTGTAAATTTTCAGTTACGATTTTGATCGCGTGAGCACGTATTAGAGAAGGAAGGTGAATGTCCCAAAATTATGCGATGAATACCCAGTTGACCGAGCGTGACTTGTTTCCGCTTCGAAGAGAAAAGTCCATTGCAACTTGATGTCGCTTGAGTATCTGATCCGCTGTTTTCTTGCACGCTTAGATGGAAAAGACTCGGTCGCTGATTTTCCGCATGTCGCGCATGTTGGAGAGAACGTTATAGCCACTCCGCTTACGGACTATCGTTCATTGAGCAATCTCATTCGAGATTTCAACAGTGACGCCAAGCGCTACGATCGGGACCTGATATCCGACAAAATTGTTGCTCTTCGAGACGTCCCCGCGCACGGCCGGCTTGGAGCGACACAAATTGACGAAGGGTTTCGTCTGCTTAAGTACAAACTTCCCGAGCGCGGCAATGTAGGTCACTCGGAATGTCGAGGTGACAAAAGAATGGATGGAAAAGCAAAACCTGCTGGATAGGCAGTCCATATCAACTGCGGTCACACACTCCAACTTTCGCTTTCCCGGCAATATTCGCATGGAACGACGCAGCCCTCAAGTCGGGTAGCTGGATGGGTAGCTAGACGACAATTCTTGCATTTATTTACAATAAGTATTCGATTTTTATATGAATAAAAACGCTATCGCGAACAATACGACATTGTCTTGATGTGATCATGCCACGCCGGAAAGGACCGCATAAAGAGCGCCCATGAAAGCCGCGCCCGAACTAAGAGCCTGAGATTGTTCTAAGCCCGACGCTCGCGAGCACGGCGTTCGATCCGTAGGAAAACGCATGGTGCAGCTATACCGTCAACTCTTTCGGCGAATGCGTTTTCAGCCACTCAGACAGCACCAGATCAATCCGTGTCTGCCAGCCATCTCCAGTTTCCTTGAAAGCCGCCACCACCTGCGGCGACAGTCGAAGCGAAAGCGGAACCTTGGTCGGAGCCTTCTGGCTGCCACGTACCCCAACTTTCGCGCGCAAAGATGGCGGCAACGCGTTCTCACCGCGCTCGAACGTCTTCAGATCGTCAGTCGTGAGTTCACGCACTTCACCGTGCTCATCAATCATGGGTTTGCGTGCTGTCATAGCGTTTTACCTCTCTCGAATTAGCCTTGCGAAAACTGATTACGCGGATCCCATCATCGGTTTCAGTGAAACACAGCACATGCAAACGGGCGTCAAGGAAGCCGAGCGCAATGTACCGAACCTCGCCGTACTCGCGCCGTTCGTCGGAGCCTATAAGGGCGGTTCCGAAATCAAAGTCCACTGCACGCTCAAAGGAAAGGCCACGGTCGGTGATGTTTCGAGAATTCTTGTTCGGATCGAAGGTGACGTGCATGAACCTAATTGTATATACAAAATACGTATAATGCAAAGAGAAAGCGTTGAGCTAGTGCCGGGTCGTGCACGTCCCGCCCATACGCTGCACGTCCTTGTTCCGTAGCAGGACGAGCGAGAGGCCAGCTTCGTTGGGAGGTTGCCATGTACACCTTCATTTCCCCTCGCCGTCGGGTTCGCCACATTGATGTGAAAAAGATCAGCGAACCTCCAAGTGGCTCGAAGTAGCGGCCGCCAGGGTGCCGCACACCCCACTTCAATCCAGCAACACCCCCGGCCGCACCTTGATCTTCGAACCCGCTCCGGCCTGCATTCCTGCCATCAATGTTTCGCGGCCCTTGCGCGTGACGCAGGTCGTCGAAAAGATCAGTTCGGCGTAACCCAGTTCCCGAAAATGCGCGGCAATCGTGGCGGGTATCCTCCCGCTTCCGTTAATTGCCAGTTCGAGCAGCCAGTCCAGTTCGAATTCGGTGAGGTCGTTGTGCATTGCGCTCTCCAATCTTCAATAGCATCGTTTTCTGGAGCAGACAAAAGCTGTGACTGGCATCGATACGGCCGCTCGAAATGTTCAAGATCAACGGCCCCTCGATCGATACCGATCGAATATACGCACGCAAACAGCGGCCAGATTCAGCCGCGCCACATCGTGTCCGGAATTTTTTTATCGGTGAAACAGAAAATCGCTCAACTGAAAGACTTATGCAAACTCCTGTCGATCGCTGCGACCAGGGCATGCAGCGAAACCGGCTTGCTCAAATGCCCGTCGAAGCCGGCATCCAGCGCTTTTTTCACGTCCTGCTCGCGGCCAAAACCCGTAAGCGCAAGCGCCGGAATTCTCGCGGTTCGCGGCGTGCTGCGCATCTGCCGGATCATCTCGTAGCCGTTCATGGTCGGCATGCCGATGTCCGAAAGCACCACGTCGAACTCCTGCTGCGTCGTGGCCACGAGCGCCTGCTCCGCGCTCGGCTCAGCCCGCACATGCGCGCCTTCCATTTCCAGCAACGTGCGAAACGCTTCGAGCGCTTCGACGGAATCATCGACAAGCAGCACGCGCAGGCCCGTCAGGATGCTCGGATCGACGAGTTCGCGCGGCGCTTCCCCGCGCGGCGACGGCGCATTCTCCGGCAACCACAGCCTGAAGCGCGCGCCCTGTCCCAACCCTGCCGACTCCGCCTCGATGCGCCCGCCATGCAACTCTGCAAGCTGCTTCACGAGCGACAGTCCGATACCGAGACCACCGCGATCGCGACGGCCGCCGCCATCGGCCTGACTGAACATCTCGAAGATGCGTGGCAGAAAGTCCGGCGCAATGCCCTGCCCGGTGTCCGTCACGTCAAGGCATACGGAACCCGCAAGCTGCGATATCGCCAACTGCACGCGCCCGCCGCGCGGCGTGAATTTCAGCGCATTGCGCACGAGATTCCAGATCATCTGCTCGACGCGTTCGGCGTCGGCGTAAATCATCATGGCGGCGTCGGCGCCTGTCATCGATAAATCGATACCCCCCGAAACCGCATCCGCCGTGCTTGCTTGCACGACTGCACGCAACATCGACGTCACGTCCACCGGCGAGAACCGCAGCGCGAGCTTGCCCGTGCGCACGCGCGACAAATCCAGCAGGTCGTCGATGATCTTCGCCTGTCCCGCCACCGCGCGCTGGATGGCGTCGGCGGCATCCTGGACGATCGCGTTGTCGCGCACCTCGGGGGTGCGCGTGAGCAGCTCGGCCTTGACGTGAATCAGGTTGAGCGGGTTCTTCAACTCATGCGACAGGACAGAAAAGAACTCGTCCTTCACGCGATTTGCGGCTTCGGCTTGTGTGCGAATGGCGCGCTCCAGCGCCAGCGTGAGTTGCTGCGGACTTTCGACGCCGGTCTTGCCGGTGACATCGCGGGAGATCGTCGCGAAGCCCCGGAACGAACCCGATTCGACGGGCGTCGTCACGCCGCTGCAGAAGACCTCTACGCCATCGCTGCGCACATGCCAGCGTTCGTCTTCTGCGCGCCCGGCCTGGGTAGCCCGCTGGCGTTCCATCTGCGGCACGTGTGCGTCGCGGTCATCGGGAAGAAAGATGAGATCGATAGGCTTGCCGCGCACTTCGCTTTCCAGGTAGCCGAAAATGCGCTGCGCGCCGCCGTTCCACATGACCACGAGACCATCCATGTCCTGCACGATGATTGCATAGTCGTCCGTGGTGACGGCCGCGAGCCACAGGCGTTCTTCGCTGCTGCGCATGGCGGTTTCGGCGGCGCGACGCACGGTGATGTCGATCAGGGCGATCACGGCGCCGTCGATGTGCTCACCCGCCCTGCGATATGGCAATACGCGCGCGATAAACCATTCGCCTCGATCCGAGCCGATCTCGCGTTCGGTCAGTTTGAACTCGTTGAATGCGGCGCGGGCGTCGGCGGCCATGTCGGGATAATCGAGCCCATGGGTGATATGAAGCAGGGACCGCCCGATATCCGATGCACTCAGCCGGAACAATTCGGCCGCACGCGGCGTGTATCGTTTGATCCGCAGTTCGCGATCGACGGCCACCGTTGCTACACCGGTGGAGGTGATCAGGTCTTGCAGCTCGTCGTTGGCGTCGACGGTTTCGGCGACTGTATCGGCCAGCGCGATGTTCACCGTGACGAGTTCTTCATTGACCGACTGAAGCTCTTCCTTACCTGCTTCGAGCCCCTCGCCGGTAGAACGAAGCTCCCCATTGATCGCCTGTAATTCCTCATTCAGGGCCTTCGAGTCAGAGGACGAAATAATAAGGGAGCCCGGTTGGGTTGAAGGATTCATCGGAAGCTCCTTCCGAGAACCGGCAAATCGCACGAACAATCGACGCAAAAAGCGTACGAACGCGGGGCGAGCCGGCCAATCTGTTTCCTGAGAATTCGCGCCGGGTGTCCTTCCGCCACGCGAGATATATCAGGATGGGTGGCGTTATTTTTCGCCGTCCTTTTAACTGATACTAGTCGCTATTGGCAAATGCGGTCGAGACAATATCGGGATTAATCAGGCGGATGTAGTTATAAGGCTGCACCACCTACACCTGTGAACCTGTTCACCGTTTAATCGGTAGAAACGAATTAGCGCCGTACAAAAAATGCGGGAAAAAGGCCCGGTAAAATCTAATTGAGTCCCACCGCCCAAAACAGCTAAACCGGCAACGATGACCCACTCCATCCCTCTCCGCGTTACGATCTTTTCGCCGCCGTTACGTAACGCTGCGGCGTAACAGCCCGGTGAATGTGACCGGCTGGGGACGCTACGGGGTGTAGCAGCAATCGTGTTCTCTTCGAAATACGTGGCACGTCTCGTGCACCTAAAACGTATCGCATTGACCAGTGCGGGTCTGAACGAGAACGCTCAGACAATAAAAGCACACGGCTCGAATCAAACAGGCCACCATTAATAGCAACCGAATTGTGGCGCAACCGGGGAATTAAATTGAATAACTATCTTATCGAAAAAGATCTCGTGCATCTTGAACGCGTGGTAAACAAGATTGCCGCGAGTCACGGGCTTTCTCTGTCGTACTGGAGAAAACGCGTGGACTCGATGTTGTCCTTGACGCCATTGCGTTATACACATCTCTGATCGGTGGTCGCTGAGCGCAGAGAAACATGTTTACTTTCAATGACATGGAGTGGGGGCTTGTAAACTTTCGGCAAATCGCGTTTACTTTCGCTTTTTGAGTGAACGTATTGGTCACCGAAACGACGCCCTGGACCCAGACGGAATTCGAGCAACTCGAGCTCGGCGATGCGCGCCTGAACAAGCGAGCGAGGCTTTTGATGCAACGATTGGCGGCCGACCCGATGGCCAGTGTCCCCAAGGCATGCCAGGGTTGGGGCGAGACGATGGCGGCGTACCGCTTCTTCGACAACGAGAACGTCGACTGGCACGCGATTCTCGAGCCCCATTGGCAGCACACGCAAAAGCGGATGGAAGCGCATCGTGTGGTGCTGTGCCTGCAAGACACCACGGAGCTGGACTTTAACGGTCAAGGCACGTTCGGACTCGGACCACTGAGCTATGAGGCCCAGCGCGGCATGTATCTGCATCCGACCTACGCGGTCACGCCGCAGCGCGAGCCCTTGGGTATTTTGGACGCGTGGATGTGGGCGCGCGAGAAGAAGGACGAATCGGGCAAGCGCGGCGGGCTGAAGGAAAGTCTGCGTTGGATCGAGGGGTATGAACGCATTGCCGAGATGGCACCGAGCCTGCCATCCACGCGCCTGGTGTACGTGGCGGACCGCGAAGCGGACCTGATGGCGCTCATGGAGCGCGCCCAAGCACTGGGTACGCCGGCCGACTGGCTGGTACGTGCCACGCATAACCGCTGCTTGCCGGAGGGAGACAAGCTGTGGGACCGCGCGACCCGTGGCGAATCCATCGGGCAGATCAGCTTCACAATGGCCTCGCGTCATGGTGTCAAGGCACGCACGGTGCGCCAGCACCTGTGGATGCAGCGCGTAGAGTTGCCCACAGGCCGAGGCAAGTGCGTGGCGGCCACCTGTCTGGTCGCGCGCGAGTTTGATGCGCCCGCGGGAGTCAAGCCGATCGAATGGCGCTTGCTGACCAACCGCGTGGCGACGACCTCGGAAGAGGCGATCGAATTGATCGACTGGTATCGAACGCGCTGGGAAATTGAGATGTTGTTCAACATCTTGAAGAATGCTTGCCGCGTCGAGGCGCTTCAGCTCGGCTCGATCGAACAGCTCGAGCGCGCATTGGCGCTGTTCCTGGTAGTGGCTTGGCGCGTGGCCTATCTGATGCGGCTGGGACGCACTTGCCCCGATCTGGACGCGCATCTTTTCTTTGATCCAGACGAAATTCGCAGTGCCTACCTGTTCACGAAAGTACCCCGTCCGACCCAGCCCAAGCTCAATGAAGTATTGCGCCTGATCGCACGCCTGGGGGGATTCCTCGGACGCAAAAGCGACGGCGAACCCGGCGCGAAAACGATCTGGCTCGGACTCAGGGAAGTTCATATTGCCGCAAAAACACTGCGCCTATTACGCGAAGCCGACGGCGACGACACTTGTGTATAACGCGATGCCTTGACGCTCATGCCCGCCCAGCGCAAACGAGTTGGGCAAATACACGCGGCCATCTCGATGCTCGAAGACTCGAATTCAAGACCGGCGTCCACGTGTGGCTGAAATATTGACGTCCCTGGCGCTCCGGCAACTGCGAAGGCAGGCCTGCCGGAAGCCGCACATCCAACTCAACAAGCGACATCGCGTTGCCCTCGGCCTCAACGTCGAACCAGCACACCCGGTATCAGGTTTGATAATAGGCAATGCGTTAAACACATATTCCAGCATTTGGAAAAGTGAAGATACGCACTGGCGCGATTATTAAATAAATATGAAGCGCGCCTGTTTCAATCCTCCTTTTTAATAATGCTGGACACGGTCTTTTTATATTTCTAAGTGTGCGGAGTAAACGAATTTCAGAATGGCGAGTCTGACAGGCAATCCCATCCTGATTACCTGCCTGCCGATGAAATGTGCTGTTGAACTGACCGAAGCGGAGACGAAGACCTTGCAACAACTCTCGCGCAAGCATCCTCATCAAGACTTTCGAACCCGAGGGCTGGGTCTGCTGGAGCTTGGCAGCGGCCGACGGGTTCATGAGATCGCCGTCGAGCTCGATGTGAGCGACAAGTCGGTGTACAACTGGGTGCATTCCTGGAACGACAGGGGCCTGTGTGGTTTGCTGACCGGGCATAAAGGCGGGCGGCCTCGCGCGTTGTCTGATGCCTTGATCGCCACTGCCATCGAAGCGGCCCGCACCGAATCGATGACGCTCAAGCAGATCGCGCTGCGCATTGAGGAGGTGCATGGCCAGCCTTTGCCATGCCGCCTGGAAACGCTGTCGGTGGCGCTCAAGCGCGCGGGGTTTTCCTACAAACGTGGCCGCTACTCGCTCAAAAAAAGCGCGACGAACTGGAGTTCGCCGTGAAAGCAGGCACGCTCTCAAAGTTGCAGCAGGCCGCTCGTGATGGGGCGTGCCGCCTGGTCTACTTTGACCAATCAGGGTTCTGCGCTTCACCGCCGGTGCAACGCGGCTGGTCGCCCATCGGCGAGCCACACCGTGTTGTTCCTCGGCCGCATTGCAGACGCTCGGTCCTCGGCGCATTTGATTTCGGCGCCAACCTTCTGAAGCATGAAGTCAGCAAGGCGACCATCAAACGCCCCGCCGTCGTTGAGTTTCTTGACCAGATCGCGAAGGACGGCTCGCCCGGTCTGATGACGGTGGTCGTCCTCGACAACGCCTCGATTCATCACAACATCGAGCAGGAAACGATCGACCGGTGGTTTCTCGAGCATCGCATGGTGCTCTTCCATCTGCCGCCCTACAGTCCCGAGCTGAACCTGATCGAAATCGTTTGGAAGCATGCAAAGTATCACTGGCGACGTTTCGTTACCTGGACCAAGGAAACCATCGATGCTGAGATCGGCAAACTGCTCGCCGCCTACGGCTCAGAATTTGAAATCCGTTTCGCCTGAACACTTAAGATCGATTTTCCGTCGGCTCCGCTGCTCGCGCATCCGCGCCTCGCAGACGCTTTTCCAGAAAAAAGCCCGGATCAACCCCGTTAAATCGTCAGGACCTGCGTGTCGTCTTTCTTTATCGATCGTCCGGTATTTGCATGGATCGTTGCGCTCGCCATTTTCGTGGCGGGCGCGCTCGTCACGCCCTTCCTGCCCGTCGCGCAATACCCGCGGCTGACGCCGCCGCGCATCGTGATCTCGGCCATGTATCCGGGAGCCGCGCCGGAAAGCGTCGACAACACGGTCGCGAGCGTGATCGAAGAAAGTCTCGATGGCGCCGAAGGCCTGCAGTACTACGAAACCACGAGCGACAGCATCGGCGAACTCGAGATCGCCGCCACCTTCTCGGCGGGAACGAACCCGGACATCGCCATGGTCGATGTCCAGAACCGCATGAAGCAGATCGAATCGCGGCTGCCGCAGCAGGTCGTCCAGCAAGGCATCAGCGTGTTCAAGTCCACGGGCACCTTCCTAATGCTCGTGGCGCTCACCTCCACCGATGGCAAGCGCGATTCAGTGGTGCTGAGCGACTACGTGAACCGCTACATGCTGCGCGACCTGAAGCGCGCGCCGGGCGTCGGCGCCGCCGATTTGTGGGACGCGGGCGAGGCGCTGCGCGTCTGGATCGATCCGATGAAACTGCGCGAGTACAACCTCGCCGCCGCCGACGTGACGCAGGCCATCGCCACGCAAAACTCGACGGTAACAGCCGGCACGCTCGGCGACGTGCCGTTCGTCGAGGGGCAGCAACTGACGGCGACGGTGACCGTGCGCGGCCAGTTGATCTCGCCGCACGAATTCGGCGAAATCGTGCTGAAGGCGCGGCCGGACGGATCGGCGGTCCGGCTGAAAGACGTGGCGCGTGTAGAGGTGGGCCGCGATAGTTACGCGTCGTTTTCACGGCTGAACGGCAAACCATCGGCAACGGTCGGGATCAAGCTCTCGCCGCAAGGCAACGCCATCGAAACGTCGGATGCAATTCGCGCGAAGCTCGCCGAACTGTCGCGCAGCTTGCCGCCGGGCGTGGCAGTCGTGATCCCCTTCGATACCTCCAGGTTCGTCCACGTCGCGCTGCACGAAGTGGCGCTGACCCTGCTCGAAGCCGTGCTGCTCGTGTTCCTCGTCATGTGGCTGTTCCTGCGCGACTTGCGGTATGCGCTCGTGCCGACCGTCGTGATTCCGGTCGCGCTCACCGGCGCGCTGCTCGCGCTCTACGCGCTCGGCATGTCCATCAACGTCTTCACCATGTTCGCGCTGGTGCTTGCAATCGGCATTCTTGTCGATGACGCGATCGTGGTCGTCGAAAACGTCGATCGCGTGATGCGTGAGGAAGGTCTTGCACCCAAGGCCGCCACGCGCCGCGCGATGAAACAGATGGGCAGCGCGATTGTCGGCATCACGGCGGTGCTTACTGCCGTGTTCGTACCGATGGCCTTTTTCCCGGGCAGCGTAGGCGGGATCTATCGGCAATTCACGGTGGCAATGATCGCGTCGATCCTCGTCTCCGCGTTCACCGCGCTCTCGCTTACGCCCGCGTTGTGCGCGAACTTGCTGAAGGCGCCGCCGCGCGACGCGCGAGGACATGGTGCTCACGGCAAGCACAGTTCACGCGGCTTTCCCGCTATGTTCGACTGGACCTCGCGCAAATACAGCGGCCTCGTCGCACGCGTGTTGCGTCGGGCAGGTTCCATGTTCGTGGTGTATCTCGTGCTCGCCGGCGCATGCGCGCTGCTTTATATGCATATGCCCAATGGTTTCCTGCCACAGGAAGACCAGGCCCAGCTCCAGGTCATGGTGCAATTGCCGGCCGGCGCCACGCAGGCGCGCACACTCGCGGCGATCGAACAAACGGAAGCCATTCTTCGACGCGAACCGGCGGTATCGAATATCACGAGCGTCGTTGGCTGGAGCTTCCAGGGCAGCGGCCAGAACGTGGCAATGTGTTTCGTGGACCTGAAGGACTGGTCCGCGCGGGATATCGATGCAGGCGCGCTGCGCGACAAATTGAACCGCTCGCTCGCGGGCATCATGGATGCGACGGTCTCGGCGCAGATGCCGCCGCCCGTGCCCGGCATGGGCCATTCAGAAGGCTTCGTGATGCGCCTGGAGGACCGTGGCGGCATTGGAATCCAGGCGTTGACCGCGGCGCGGGAACAGCTCTTCGATCAAGCCAAACGCAACCCCGCGTTCGCCGATGTCCACTCGGAAGCGCTGCCGGACGCACCGCGCATCGTGCTGGATGTCGACCGTGCAAAAGCGTATGCGCTGGGGGTGTCGTTCGACAGGATCGGCGATGCGCTCGGCAATACCTTCGGCTCGACGTACATCGACGACTTCCCGTCCGGCGGCCGGATGCGCCGCGTGATGATCGCCGCCGATGCGTCTTCGCGCATGACCGAAGCCGATCTCATGAATCTCTCGGTGCGCAATCTTGCGGGGCAGATGGTGCCGTTGTCGTCGGTGGCATCGCTCCACTGGACGACCGGTCCTTCCGTGCTCACGCGCTACAACGGCTCGCCTTCACTCGATGTCAGCGGCCGCCCGGCCAACGGCGTGAGCTCCGGCGCGGCGATGGCCGAAATGGAGCGCCTCGCGCAGATGCTGCCGGTTGGCGTCGGCTTCGACTGGACCGATACCGCGCTCGAAGAGACCCGCGCGGCGCGGCTCACGCCGGTGCTGATCGGCTTGTCGCTGCTGGCCGTGTTCATGGCGCTGGCCGCGCTCTACGAGAGCTGGACCATTCCGCTGGCGGTGCTGACCATCGTGCCGCTCGGCATGATCGGCGCGGTGATCGCGATGTACACGCGCGGCATGCCGAACGACGTGTATTTCAAGGTCGGCATGATCACGGTGATCGGGTTATCGGCGAAAAACGCGATCTTGATCGTGCAGTTCGCCCGCACGCTTCACGCCGATGGCATGGCGCTGGCCGAAGCCATCGTCGCCGCTGCAAGCGCCCGCTTCCGGCCAATCGTGATGACATCGGCGGCATTTTTGCTGGGCGTCACGCCGCTGCTCGTGTCGAGCGGCGCCGGGGCGGAAAGCCGGCGTTCGATTGGCACCGGCGTGTTCGGCGGCGCGATCACCGCGACCGTTCTCGGGCTCGTGTTCACGCCGCTGGCGTTTTTCATCGTGGTATCGGTGCAAAGATTCATGCAGCGCAAATTCAAGTCGATGACCCGCGAAAAACCATCGGCCAGCACAGAACTCGACGACCTGCCCCGCGCCGATATCCAGGGTTCGCGCGATAGCTGACCGGGCGGCCGCACCGCTTTCCCAAACTCCCGTCGCAACGACCTATGATTGCTACAATCCGCGTTTAACGCGTTCGCCGGAGGTTGGAATGGCCTATCCCGCGGGTACAGTCGCCGCGCTCAGTTCGGCGGCGGCGACGGTGTTTTCCATCGGCATCGTGTTCCTCGGGTACTGGGGCATCCACGAATCAACCCAGTGGCATTTCGCCGATGTCACCGTGGCCATCCTTGCACTCGGCGGCTTCATATGCCTGGGTCTGGTGCCCTGGCTCGCCACCTCCCCCGTCGCCCATCCCGACGACGACTCCCTGATACGCCATGCGCGGCACGCCTTTCTGGCAGGCGTGGGCGCGCTTTGGCTGGCAATCGTCGTGTCGATCTTCACGTGAATATCCGCCTTTGACCCGCCCTCCGTTCAATATGAAGATTCGCCCCGCACAAGTGATCGAGCTCGTGGTGAATCTGCTGCTGCCCTGGCTCGCTTACAAACTCGCGTTGCCGTATTGGGGTGAGCTTGGGGCGCTGTATGCATCGGCGGTGCCGCCGATTGTCTGGAGTCTTGCCGAGTTTGCAAGGAACCGGCGTGTCGATGCCCTGAGCGTGCTGGTGTTGATCGGCATTGCGCTGTCCATCGTGCTGATGGCGCTTGGCGGCAGTCCGCGCCTCTTGCTGATGCGTGAATCGATGGCATCCGGCGCCATCGGCCTTGCGTTCCTGCTATCGCTCGTCGCGCGCCGGCCGCTGACGTTCTACCTCGCACGGGCGACGGTGGCACGCGAATCCGATGGCGGCGCCGAGCGCTTCGAGACACTGTGGGAGAGCCGGCCTCAATTGCGCCGCTCGATCCGCCTGATGACGTTTGCGTGGGGACTGGGGCTGACCGGCGAGAACCTGCTGCGCGCGTGGCTTGCGTGGCATTGGCCGATCGAACGCTTCCTGCTGGTGTCGCCGTTTATCGGCTATGGGATTTATGGCGGCCTGACGGTGTGGACGATCATTTATCGCAAGCGGATGAAAGCGCGCGAGGCGGCCGCACCGGCAACGCCGGTTCAATCGTGAACCCGCGCAAATAAAAAACGCGCCCTTGCCTGTTGAGCAAAGCGCGCGTTTCGGTCAGAGCGACTTCTTATTTCAAGCCGCTTGCTGCTGATACTGGATCCGATGCAGGTTCGCATACAGCCCGTTGTGCCGCAGCAATTCGGCGTGACTGCCCTGCTCGGCGATCTTGCCCGCGTCCATCACGAGGATGCGATCCGCGCGCTCGATCGTCGATAACCGGTGCGCGATGACCAGCGTCGTGCGCCCTTTCATCAGGGTTTCCAGCGCTTCCTGGACGTGCCGCTCGGATTCGGAGTCGAGCGCGGACGTCGCTTCGTCGAGGATCAGGATCGGTGCATCCTTGTAGATGGCGCGCGCAATCGCAAGCCGCTGGCGCTGCCCCCCGAGAGCCGCATGCCGTTGCCGCCTACGCGTGTCTCCATGCCTTCGGGCATGGCGTCGACCACGTCCGCCAGATTTGCCGCGGCGAGCGCCGCTCTCACGCGTTCGCGGTCCGGTGTCTGGCCATACGCGACATTGGCGGCGATCGTGTCGTTGAAGAGCACCACGTCCTGGCTCACCATCGCCATTTGGCTGCGCAGGTCGTGGAGGCTGTATTCGGGAAGCGCCACGCCGTCGACCATGACCGCGCCGCCGGCCGGGTCGAAGAAACGCGGCAGCAGGTTGACCAGCGTTGTCTTGCCGCTGCCCGATGCCCCCGCCAGCGCCACCATCTCGCCCGGCGCGACCTTGAACGACACGGCATCGAGCGTAGGCGCGCCGCTCGTGCCATAGCTGAACGACACGTCGCGGAATTCCACTTCGCCGCGCGCGTGCTGCAAGGAACGGCCGCCGCCTTCGGGCTCGACGGGTTCATCGATCAGACCGAAGATCAGCTCGGCCGCCGTCATGCCGCGCTGCAGCGGCTGGTTGATGTCGATCAGGTGCTTGAGCGGCGAGATCACCAGCAGCATGGACGTGACGAACGCGACGAAACCGCCGACCGTGGTCTGGTCGTTCGCCGATTGCACGACGGCGATGGTGATCACGATCGCGAGCGCAATCGATGCGAGGAATTGCGTCAGCGGCTGGGCGAGACCGCCCGACACCGTCATGCGCATGGAGTAGCCGCGCAGGCGGTTGCTCATGTCGGTGAAGCGGTCGTTTTCGTACTTCTGGCCGTTATGCACCTTCACGACCTTGTAGCCGCCGACCGTTTCTTCAACGATGTACGACAGCTCGTTCGTGAGCAACTGATGCTCGCGGTTCAGGCGGCGCAACCGCCGGTTGATCTTGCTGACCAGCCAGCCGATAGCCGGCAGGATCACCGCGATCACGAGCGTCAGGCGCCAGTTGAGGATGAACAGATAGCCGAGCAGGAAGATCACCGTCAGCGAATCGCGCACGAGCGTCACGACAACGCTTTGCAGCACGTTCAGGATCTGGTTCACCTCGAACACGATCGCGTTGATGATAGTACTGGCAGTTTCGCGCTGGAAAAAACCGGCGCTGGTGTTGATCATCCGGTCGAACATCTTGAGGCGCAGTTCGAGCAGGATCTTGTTGGTGACGTACGAAAGCAGGTAGCCGGACGCATACTGCATACCGCCGCGCACGACCGCGAGACCGACAACCGCAGCAGGCACGATCCACTTGGCGCTCGCGCTGCCGTTCGCGCCGAAGCCGTGGTCGAGCAGCGGTTTGAGCAGCATCGGGATACCGGCTTCGCTGGCGGCGACAAAACCCATCGCGATCAGGCCGAGCGTCACGATGCCGAGGAGCGGCTTGATGTATGGCCAGAGCCGGGTCATGACGGCGGCGGGCGATGTGGTCTTGCCGCCGCCAATCGTTTTGCTCAAGGTTGGCTTTTGACTCAAAAGTTGTTTTCCTGGTTGGTGCATGGGCGGGCGCGCACGGGACTTGGCCGCTCGCACGGCGCCTGTGCTTTTGTGCTCTTGCCCTGACTCTGCCCTGTGCCGGTTCGGCAAACCGGTATTGTAATGCGGTGGGGTGCTCTGTCTCATTAACACCCTCGGCGCTTCGCCACGGCAATTTTCCGAGAAGCTCAGAAACGCGGCTAACACATACGGCGCACGATCATCGCTGTTCGCCGTTGCGCGCTTTCGGAACCATTCCAGCCAGCTTTTCCCCCTGCCCCATCAGGAAGCCGGAAAAACACCAGAATGCAAGTGCCGTCGTCTGCCACATGAAGTCATCGGTGGAATTTTTCGCGATCATGCCCACCGCCAGCGCTATTCCCGCAGCGCTCACCCATGGCACCGCGTGCCGCAGACGCCAGAAGCGCCAGATCAACGCCAGCAGCAACGAAATCTCCAGCACCACGCCGACAATGCCCGTCTCGAGCCACGTGTTCAGGAAAAGGTTATGCGCGTGCGTCAACGCCTGCGGCTCACGCTCCAGCAAGCTCGGCGGAATTTCCGCCTGAAAGACGCGTCCCGGCAAAGGCTTGCCAAAACCAACGCCCGTCCACGTGCGCGCCTCGCCCTCCCGCCCGTAGAACGCCCACAGTTTGGGACGGGTATCGGAGGACATCGCGTCGCCGATACCCGCCAGTGCCTCCGGCATGTACATCTTGTCGCCGGCGACCGTGACTTCGCGCGCCACCGGTTTCGGCATGTTGTGACCGAGACGCAAACGCACGCTCAGCTCGAGCGTTCCCACCGCTGCGACGCAAATCACCAGCACGCTCACCGCCGCAAGGAACAAATGCTTCCGATACAGCGGGTAAGCCGCGACCACGAGCGTGACACCCGCAGCCGGCCAGAAAAACCGATTGAGCGTCGCCAGGCCGATGACCAGCGCCAGCACAATGCCGCTCAGCCCGAAAAGCCGCCAGCGGCGATCCATCAGGAAGCCGGTGAAAAGGGTTATCGAGAAGATGGCGAGCGTGCTCGTGTGGCCAACCCGGTTGTAGTAGTGAAGAAGGACATCGGCGGGATTGGTGGGCGGCTGCAGGCGGCCCCAGTAATACACACTGCCGGCCGCGAGCAGCAGGCACGCAACCCAGTTGATCAGCACGATCTGCTGCGGCCGCTCAGTGCGTGTGCCGACGAGCCAGAACGCCAGGAAAGACACGAGCGGATACAGCACTTCGTCGAGCCACGCATGCATGCTGTCGCGCGGGAACGGCGACCACGAGACGGATATCAGCGCCCAGGCGCCCCAGGCCGCTATAGGCAGTACCAACGGCCAGCGCAACGGCGATGGCCGGTCCGGCGAAAATGCCGCGGCAAGCGTGCCGATCCCCACAAGTCCCAGCGACAGGTTTTCGAGCGCGGTCATGTGGGCGAACATCGCGACAAACATAATGACTGGACACGCCACCCACAGGACGCGTTCCACCTTCACGCACATCTTCGTCATTGCACTCCCGGAAGAGCCGCCCGCAAGCTTTTGCAGACGGCCTCAAGCGATATAAAGCCCATGCAGTCGGCATGGTCGCCGCGCCATGCGACGCACGTCGATGTATTGCGATCACAGCGGCGGGCCCACGCCACGTACCGCCTGAAAATATCGGGTTGATCACGGCACGGCATTTCAGCGATAGTAACCGGCGTGAACGGCGCATCGCGCCAGTAGTTTCCCGCGCCATGGATCAGTGCGTTGCCCGGCCCGAACAGCGCGATGGTCGGCACGCCGGTCAGACGTCCGAGATGAGCCACGCCGGTATCAGGGCAGACGATCGCCCGCGCACCGGCGAACATATGCCACACCTGACGCAAATCGATACGGCCGGCAAAGCTCGCATACCGTCCGGCGGGATCGATTGCGTCGATCAACCCGGTTTCGCTGGGGCCGCCGCTCCATACCGGCCTGAGCCCGAGCGTTTCCACATAAGCCGCCAGCGCGCGCCAGCGCTCATCGGGCCAGCGCTTGACGTCAGTGCTCGCGCCTGGATGCAGCACCACGTAAGGTTGCTGCAAGATGCGTGCATCGTCTTCCGCGAGCGCCGCAGGCGCCGGAGCTGGCCAGTCCTCCGTCCGATATGCCCGCGGCGCCGGCCCGTCGATCAACCCGGCGGCAATATCGGCCCACGCGCCCGGATGGTCTGGATAGGGCACGGCCTGGTTGAGCGGCCAGTTCTTCCAGGCAGGGAGATCGTGCGCGTGACCGACGATCCACCGGCATCCGGCCGCGAGCGCCAGCCACGCATGACGATTATCCCCGGCTACGATGCCGAGATCGTACGGTCCCGAACGCAACACGGCCCTGACCGAGCGCTGGTCGCGCGGATCGAAGGGAATCACATCGATACCGAACGGCTTGCCGGCGTAAAGCGGCACGATCGGCTTCGGACAGGTCAGCACGATCTGCGCATCCGGATGTTGGGCGCGCAATTTGGCGATGAGCGGCGTCAGCAGCAGCGTGTCGCCAAGCAACAAGTGATGCGCAATCAGGACGCGCCTCACCACCTGCGGCTTCCGGCGCAACGGCTTCAACGTCAGCCGGGGCAATGCGCGGGTCATGATGCGCATGCGTCCAGAAAGTCGGCTCATCGGACAGCGTTCCTGCTTGAGAATTAGAGTGTGTGGGTTGCGATCGATACACGCCAGGAACCACGCCCATTCAGCGAACCCGGCAATAGAGGAGGTTCAGGCCCGGCTAACCGTTCACAAACGCCACACTACGAGGCCCGCCGCAGCGATCTCCTCCAGCGGCAAGGTCGACTTCACGTCGGCGAAAACGGCGCCCGGTTTCGCCAGCGCGATCAATGCGCCCGTATTTTGCAGGAAATTGCGATGCGGCACCGCGAGAACAACAAGATCGGCCTGTTCCAGCGCATCGAACGCGGTCAGCGACGCGCCGTATTCGGTGAAAGCTTCCTCCGGGTCCGCGAGCGGATCGTGGAGCTGGACGTTGAGACCGTAGTCTTCGAGGTGATGAACAATATCGATCACCTTGGAATTGCGCAGGTCCGGGCAATTCTCCTTGAACGTGAGCCCGAGCACGACCGCCTTCGCCCCCAGCGGCGCGCGGCCGGTCCGGATCAGCGTCTTGACGGCACGCTCGGCAACAAACCGTCCCATGCCGTCGTTGACCCGTCGTCCCGCAAGGATCACCTGCGGCGTGTAACCCGATACCTGCGCCTTGTGCGTCAGGTAATAAGGATCCACGCCAATGCAGTGACCGCCCACCAGACCGGGCGTGAACGGCAGGAAGTTCCATTTGGTGCCGGCGGCGTCGAGCACTTCGCGGGTATCGATATCGAGGTAATCGAAAATGATCGCCGCCTCGTTCATCAGCGCGATGTTCAGGTCGCGCTGGGTGTTTTCGATCACCTTCGCGGCCTCGGCCACCTTAATGGACCCGGCGCGGAACACGCCCGCCGTCACCACCGAGCCATACACCTCGGCGACCAGGTCGAGCGTCCTTGCATCCGACCCCGAGACGATCTTCACGATATTGCAGAACGTGTGCAGCTTGTCGCCCGGGTTGATGCGCTCCGGGCTGTACCCCACCGTGAAATCCGTGCCGAAGCACAAGCCCGATTCGCGCTCGAGAATCGGCACGCAGATTTCTTCGGTGACACCGGGATAAACCGTCGATTCGTACACCACGATGTCGCCGCGCTTGAGCGCCCGGCCGACCGTTTCGGAGGCGCGGATCACCGGCTGCAGGTCCGGCTGCGCGCCGGCGCTGATCGGAGTCGGCACAGCGACGATGTGGAAGTCGGCTTGCTTCAGGCTCTCGACGCTGTCGGTCAGTTCGATCTGCGCCCCAGCCAGTTCGTCGCGGCTGACCTCGCCGTTGCGGTCCAGACCCGCGCGAAGGTCGGCGAGCCGGTTCGGGCTGACGTCGAAGCCAATCGTGCGGCGCTGCATGCCAAAGGCAACGGCGACGGGCAAACCCACATAACCCAGGCCGATAACGGAGACGTGTCGATCATGCATGGCGATAATTACTCGTAAGTGTCGGGACTCGCGTGGGTCCGAATGCGTCGCCGCGGCGGCTGCTTCGGTCCATCGTCATTTGATTTTCAGGTAAAGGCGGCTGAGAAGCGGCCGGCTGTGAACCCACAGGCGGCTTTTCAGCCACGCAGCGGGTTTGTCGCGTACGTCGAGCCGGAAGATATGACCCGGATCACCGCGCTGGACGTTCGTGCCCGGTTGCACCGTGTAGAGATGCCGGAACCCCGCGGCGGCGGCCTCTTCTTGATAGTCGGTATCGAAATAACCCTGCGGCCAGCAAAGATGATCCGATGCCTCGCCGAGATTCCGTTCGAGCGTCGCGCGGGCTTCTAGCAAGTCATATCGCAGGCTGGCGCGTCTGACAGCCGGGTCCGCGCTCACCCGATCCCAGCGCGTATGCGTGTGCGTATGGCTGTGGAATTCGAACGTTCCGGCCTGGCGCATGGCGTGAATCTCGGACCAACGGGCGATCACCTTGTCCGTTTCACCTGCCTCGATCGCCGCCTTCGATGCCGTATGCCCCAGCAACTCGGGCAGGTCCGGCAATGCGCTCACCGAGTTGGAACGCACGGGGCCGTCGTTGATCCATCCCGATACCAGGAAACCGAGCGCCGTAAATCCGTGCCGTGCGAGCACCGGATGGGCGTGAACCCAGTTGTCGAGGTATCCGTCGTCGAAGGTGAGCACCACGGACTTCTCGGGCACCGGCTCGCCTGCAAGATACGCGCTGAAAGCGCTCGCACCCAATGTCGTGTAACCCTCGCGCGCGAGCATCGCCATCTGGTCCGCGAAATTCGTCGGCGATACGGTCACTGCGCCCGCCGCCGGGCTCACGTGGTGATACATCAGCACGGGCACGGCGCGCGCCGTCTTCATGCGAGGCCCCGCTCGCTCAGGCTGCTCACATAAAACGCAGCCATTTCGTTCGCCATGGTGTCCACCGAAAAACGCGTCTGCGTGATGCGCAAACCGGCATCGCCCATACGGCGGCGGTCGTCGGGGGCATCGGCCAGGCGCAGCAGGGCGGCGGCGAGCGCCCGGTCGTCGTGCGCCGGAACGAGCAGGCCGTTCACGCCGTCGTCGATAACCTCGGGCACACCGTCCACCGCCGTGCCGATCACAGGCAGTCCTGCAGCCATGGCCTCGATAAACGACGTCCCCAGCGCCTCCTGATGTGTCGGCAGCACGAACAGATCGAAGCCTGCCAGCACATTGGGGATGTCGCGGCGCAGCCCGAGCATATGGATGTGATCGGCAAGACCGTTGTCCTGCACGCTCGCGCGGATTTCATCGAAGAGAGGTCCGTCGCCGGCGAACACAAAATGCAGGTTTGGACGCTGTTGGATCAAAGGTTTCGCAATCCGGATCAAATCCGCGTGGCCTTTCTTGTCGCGCAGGATTGCGACCGTGCCGGCGATTACCGCGTTCTCTCCGAGGCCAAGTTCCGCGCGCAGCGTGGATGCCGCGCGGCTCACCGACGGTGGTTTCGCGATACCCGTATAAATGGTCACGACATCGTTTTCCGGCACGCCTTCGGATACCAGATAACGCCGCACCGACTGGCTCACGGCGACCACCTTGTGCGGCAGCCATGTGTACGTGGCGCGCGAGGTGATGGCAAGCGCGAGATGGCGAGTGCGCACGATCAGCGGCGTACCTGCGAGACGCGCGGCAGCGCCGCCAAGCAGGCTGTCGCGGCCACTGTGCGTATTGAGCACGTCGAAACGGCGTTCCTTCAAAAGCTGCCGAATGCGCGCGACCGCGCTCACGTCCATGCCCGATCGCATGGGTGTGGTGTGAATCGTGAAGCCTTCCGCGCCGAGCCGCTCGCCGAGCCGCGCGCCCGGAACACAAACGAGTTCCAGCGTATGGCCGCGTTCACGCAGCGCAAGCATTTCCTTGAATGTGCGATGTTCCTGACCGCCCCACCCGTTGGACGATTCGCTGTGCAAAATTCTCAGCGGTTTCATTGCAGTGATGGACTCCGTTTGATCCTGACGTGCCGCTGCTTGCCCCAGGCGGTTGTATTGTGAGTTCCGGCGCTGAGCCGGGCAGGCCGAGTCTGGTATAACGATGTCCAGCTTCGCAGACTTCAGGCACGCCACACCGCCTGATGCCTGGTGCTCGATGTGCACTTCAACCAGTCTTGCAGCCATGCACGATCTGGTGCAGCTCACGGCATAAATTGCCGCGACCGCGACTATAAACGCAGCACTCGCGGCCGGTGCTTTTAGCGTCAAATTATAGCAATTCATGTACCTTTTTCACGCCCCATGACCCGCCCAACGCTCGGCATCGCCCTTATCACGTTCAATGCTGCGGCCCGACTCGCGCAATGCCTCGAGGCAGTCGCGTTCGCCGATGAAATCGTCGTGATCGATGGCGGCAGCACCGACGCTACCGCCGGGATCGCCGAGGCGCATCGTGCCCGTGTGATAGACGCGCCGGACTGGCCCGGCTTCGGCCCGCAGAAAAACCGCGCGCTCGATGCGCTGACAACAGACTGGATATTGTCGATCGACGCCGATGAAATCGTGTCGCCCGAACTGGGCCTGGCGATCCGAGAAGCGCTCGCCAAGCCACAGGCCGATGTCTACGCGGTCGACCGTTTATCGAATTTTTGCGGGAACTGGATTCGCCACAGCGGCTGGTATCCGGACTGGATTCCCAGGCTCTTCAAACGCGGCACGGCGCGTTTCTCCGATGATCTCGTGCACGAGCGGCTCGTGCTCACACAACCGGACGCAACAAAGGTCGCGCGCTTGAACGGCAAGCTGATGCATTACTCTTACGAGGACTTCGAGACCGTGCTGCGCAAGCTCGATACGTACTCGACGGCCGGTGCACAACAACGTCACGCGGCGGGCAAGCGCGGCAGCTTCAGCACCGCGGTGCTGCGCGGTGCATGGGCGTTCGTGCGGACCTATTTCCTGCGCCGTGGTTTTCTCGATGGCCGCGCCGGTTTCATGATCGCGGTGTTCAACGCGCAGACCGTGTATTACCGCTTTCTCAAACTGTCACAGTTGAACCAGCCGCACTGACGGCGAGTTCCAGCAAGGCGCTGACGTGCGCCGCGATGCTCGTGTCGTAGAGAATGGATTCGGCCGATGCATTCGCCGGTTTTGCTGCAAGCGCGCGCTGCACCGCGCGGCGCAGATCATCGGCATTGCCGGGCTGAAACGTGAATTTGGCGTTGTCAGCAATCGCGCTGACGCAGCCGATGCTCGTCGGGAAAATCACCGGTGTTCCGCACATCACCGACTCGATACCCACTAGCCCGAACGGTTCATACGAAGATGCAAGAATCGTGAAGTCCGCCGCCCGATACGCGTCCTCGATGTTCTTCGCGTATCCGATATATCGGAGCGTTTCCGATGTCTGCACAGGCGGCCTTCCCGCGACTGCGATCACCACGGGCAAGCCGCTGTCGCGCAACGCCGCGTCGATCAGCGGCAAACCCTTGCGCTCGTGACTACTGGATGGAAACAGCAGGATGATCTCGTTATTGGCGAAACCGAACTGCTTGCGCAGCTCCACGCGTTTTTCGGCGGATACCGGCGAGAAACGCGCGCCATCCACGGGCGGATAAAGCACACGGATCTTCGAATCGGGCACGGCGTAGAGCGCGCGCAACTCGTCGCGCATCATCTCCGAGTGCGCGACGATCACCGTGGCCTGCTGATACTGCAAACGCTCGATCTTGATCTGACGCGTGTCAGAGGGACGTTCATGACGTCCGGTCGCGGCCAGGAAACCGATGTGCGTACCGCCGCAAATCGCGATCTCCGAAGACTCCACGCGATTGCAGCCAATCAGCACATCGACTTGCGCCTTCTTGCGCGCACGCTTCAACGCCCAGTTGAAATAGGAATCGCGCAGCTTGGACGGCAGCAAGGATACGTTGATCCTGTGCGCCGCAACCATCGCGCTTTCGGGCTGAGAAGTGTCGATCTTGCGGGCAAAAAACGCCGGCTTGCGCTCGCCTGCGTAACCAGCCGCGTTGAGCCCGCGAACCAGGTCCAGCGCGTAACGCTCGAGGCCGCCGCTTTGTTTGAGCGCATTGGCGGAGATGCCGAGACTTGGCCGCGCGTCGGTCCCGGCGCGCATCAATAAACGATTTCGATGGAGCTTCCCGCGAACTCTCCGCGCAACGCCGTGATGAGGTCGTCGGTTGGTTTCACCCGCCATTCGTCGCCAAGCCGCACTTCGCCTTCCGCGTGTTCGCTTCGGTACAGGATGCTCACGTTCAGGCCATTCGGGATTGGGACCGGCACGCGCTGACCACGGCCGCCGCCATCGCGATCGCCGCCTCTGAAGCCGCCCCGCGATGAGGGCTGAACAGCAGCGGGCGCCGCAGCCTGCTCGGGCGGTGCGCTATGCGCTTCCAGCACCTTCTTCAATCGCAAAGCGTCCGCGTTGCCGTTCATTTCGACCTTCACGGATTGCGCGTATTTGCTGCGCGCGCGCTCCAGATCCATTGCCGCTTCAACCGTAAAACGAATGCCGCCGGTGAACGCGTCGTTGCGCGCCTGACCCTGCACGACCAGCAACTCGTCTTCCTTGTAGAGCGCCTTGTTCGCCTCGAACTGCTCGTTGAACACAGTGACTTCGCACTGGCCGGTGCCATCGTCGAGATTGACGATCAGCATCTTGCCGCGCTGGGTCATCTGCGTGCGCATGGTCGTGATCACGCCCGCAACCAGCTTCTCGCGCCCTTCCTTCAACTCGCCGATCTTCTGGCGGACGAAACGGCGGACTTCGGTCTTGTAGGCGTCGAAGAGATGGCCCGACAAATAGAAACCCAGCGCGCTCTTCTCTTCCTGCAAGCGCTTCTTGTCCGACCACATGGGTTCGTCGACGAGTTCGTGACCTTGTTGCGGTTCGTCGCCCATGTCGAAGAGACCGGACTGCATGGCGTTCGCCGCGGCCTGATCCGCCGCTTCCATGGCGAGCGGCACCGATGCAATCAGTTGCGCCCGATTGTCATGCAGCGAATCGAACGCGCCGGCGCGAATCAGCGCTTCCACCGTGCGCCGGTTCACCATGCGCCGATCCACGCGTGTGCAGAAGTCGAAGATATCCGTGAACGGCGCTTCGTCGCGCGCCCGCAAGATTTCTTCGATAGCACTCTGCCCGCTGCCCTTCACCGCACCGAGTCCGTACCGGATGGTCTTCGAACGCTTGCCATCGGCTTCGGGCACTGGCTCGAACCGGTACGCCGACTGGTTGATGTCCGGCGGCAACACGACCATCTTGTTGACGAGGCAATCCTCGAACAGGATCTTGACCTTGTCCGTGTCGTCCATGGCGAGCGACATGTTGGCCGCCATGAATTCGGCTGGATGATGCGCCTTCAGCCACGCCGTGAAATACGCGAGCAACGCGTAGGCGGCCGCGTGCGACTTGTTGAAACCGTAGCCGGCGAACTTCTCCATCAAGTCGAAGATTTCGTCGGCCTTGACCGCGGTCAGTCCATTCTTCGCCGCGCCCTGCCGGAACAGTTCGCGATGCTCGGCCATTTCCTCGGCCTTCTTCTTGCCCATCGCGCGCCGCAGCAAGTCGGCGCCACCGAGCGAGTATCCGCCGATGATCTGCGCCATCTGCATCACCTGCTCCTGATAGACCATGATGCCGTAGGTCTCTTTCAGGACGGATTCCACGCGCGGGTCCGGATACTCGACGATTTCGCGGCCATGCTTACGCGCGCAGAAGCTCGGGATCAGGTCCATCGGGCCCGGTCGATACAACGCCACCAGCGCGATGATGTCCTCGAACCGGTCAGGCTGCGCGTCCTTCAGCATGCCCTGCATGCCGCGGCTTTCAAGCTGGAATACGGCGACCGTATTCGCTTTCTTAAGGATCTGGAACGAAGCGGGATCGTCTAGCGGAACCTGCGACAGATTCCAGTCTTTCTTCGATGGATCCAGCCGGCGGATATACCGTTCAGCCCAGTCGAGAATGGTGAGCGTGGTCAGGCCCAAGAAGTCGAACTTCACGAGCCCGACCGCTTCCACGTCGTCCTTGTCGTACTGGCTGACCACGCCGCCGTCTTCGCCCTGCGTGTAGAGCGGGCAGAAGTCCGTGAGCTTGCCCGGCGCGATCAGCACGCCGCCCGCATGCATGCCGACGTTGCGCGTGAGCCCTTCCACACGTTGCGCCAGCTCGATCAACTGATGCACTTCGTCTTCGTTGTCGAAGCGTTCCTGCAGCGTCGGCTCTTCCTTCAACGCGTCCGCGATGGTCACGTGCTTGCCCGGCTTGAACGGAATCAGCTTGGCGATGCCATCGGTGAACATGTAGCCCAGATCGAGCACCCGTCCAATGTCGCGCACGGCGGCCTTCGCGGCCATCGTACCGAACGTCGCGATCTGCGATACGGCGTCAGCCCCGTACTTCTGCTTCACGTATTGAATGACGCGGTCCCGCCCTTCCTGACAGAAGTCGATATCGAAGTCAGGCATGGACACGCGGTCCGGATTCAGGAACCGTTCGAACAGCAGGTTGTACTTGAGCGGATCCAGGTCGGTAATGAACAACGCATACGCGACGAGCGAGCCGGCGCCCGATCCCCGGCCCGGCCCGACCGGCACACCATTGTTCTTCGCCCACATGATGAAGTCGGCGACGATCAGGAAGTAGCCCGGGAAGCCCATGCCGATGATGGTCTTGCACTCGAATTCCAGGCGCGCGTAATACGTCTCGCGCTGCGCTTCGCGCGCGGCTTCGTCGGGGTAGAGCTGGGCCAGGCGTTTCTCGAGCCCTTCCTTCGACAAATGCACGAGGTAGTCGTCGAGCGACATGCCGTCGGGCGTCGGGAACAGCGGCAGTTTCGGCTTGCCAAGTTCGAGCTTGAGATTGCAGCGCTTCGCAATTTCGACGGTGTTCGTTAATGCTGATGGAATGTCCGCGAACAACGCGCACATTTCCTCTTGCGTACGGAAATATTGCTCGGTCGTAAAGCGCTTCTGACGACGCGGATTGGCGAGCATGTCTCCTTCGGAAATACACACGCGCGCTTCGTGCGCCGTAAAGTCGTCCGGCGTCATGAACTGCATGGGATGCGTGGCGACGACCGGCAGCTGCAACTGCGCGGCGAGCGCGACAGCCTGCTGGATATAGGTCTCGCCGCCCGGGTGCCCGGCCCTCTGCAACTCGATGTAAAACGCATTCGGGAACAGCTTCGCCCAGCGCTCTGCGTGACGTTGCGCTGCCTGGTCGTTACCGGCGGCGAACGCCATGCCAATGTCGCCATGCTGCGCGCCTGACAGCGCCAGCAATCCTTCCGACAACCCGCCTTCGAGCCATTCGTACTCGACTTCCGCGCGCCCACGATACTGGTTCGTCAGCCACGCTTTCGACAGGAGTTCGCACAGGTTCAGATAACCGCGCTGATTCTTGACGAGCAAGAGCAAACGCGCGGGCTTGTCGCGATCCGCTGGATTGGTGATCCAGACGTCGCAGCCGGCAATGGGCTTCACGCCCTTGCTGCGCGCTTCCTTGTAGAACCTGACGAGGCCGAATGCATTGCCGAGATCGGTCAGCGCGAGCGCGCCCTGGCCGTCCTTGGCTGCGGCCTTGACGACGTCGTCAAGGCGCACGATGCCGTCGGCAATCGAGAATTCGGAGTGAACACGAAGATGGACAAAGCGGGGATCTGACATGAACGATATTGTACATGCGCCTATTCGCGAAAATAGCCTTGAAAGCGCGCGTTAGCCATTCGACCTATGGTTCCGCAAGATCGATCCGCATGATGAAAAAAGTGCCGCATCGACGTGTACTCGTTAGCCGAACGGCCGAGTCGGAAGCGCGGGCCGTTTGCGAGATAATACGGATTCGACAGATGCCGGTTCCGCTCGTCGAACCCGCTTTTTCGCCCGGCAACGCCCGTTTTCAAGCACTTTAAGAGCATTTGCGTCATGAGCATCATCAATCTTTCGGCATATAAATTCGTGAGCATCGAGAGCGGCGCCGACTGGCGGCCGTTGCTTGTAGAGCGCTGCGCGGCGCTTGGCCTTCGCGGGACGATCCTGCTCGCGCCCGAAGGCATCAATCTGTTTGTCGCGGGCGCGCCGGAACCTATCCATGCATTCATGCACTACCTGCGCACGGACGCGCTCTTCGAAGGCAAATTCGCGGACCTGGAATTCAAGGAAAGCATCTCGGCCACGCAGCCGTTCGGCAAGATGCTGGTGAAACTCAAGCGCGAGATCATCACCATGAAAAAGCCGGCGATCAAACCGGAACTGGGCCGTGCGCCGTCCGTCCCCGCAGCCCGGCTCAAGTCGTGGCTCGACCGTGGATATGACGACGAAGGCCGTCCGGTCGTGATGCTCGACACGCGCAATGCGTTCGAAGTCGACGTGGGCACGTTCGATCAGGCGCTCGATTACCGCATCGACAAATTCAGCGAATTTCCGGACGTGATCGAAGCGCACCGCGCGGAACTGGAAGGCAAGACGGTGGTATCGTTTTGCACCGGAGGAATCCGCTGCGAGAAGGCAGCGATCCACATGAAGGAAGTGGGCATTGACCACGTGTATCAGCTCGAAGGCGGCATTCTCAAATACTTCGAGGAAGTTGGCGGCGCGCATTACCATGGCGAGTGTTTTGTGTTCGATCATCGGACGGCGTTGAATGCGGCGCTCGAGCCGGCGGCAAATCCGCAAAGTGGCGATGCCGCGGGCGCGGAAGACGAGGCTGCAAACAGCGACGAAGCGCACGCCGCAATCACCGCCGATGGCCGGGCGTCTTTCCCCGGCCCCGGCGAGCAGCGACACAAGGCATGAGGGCCGCGCCCGCGTGGCTGGTTCTTTTTGGAGCGATGCCAATAAGCAGGCTCAGCCAATGAACGCCGGACAAGGCTATCGCGGGCGATTTGCGCCTTCCCCCACCGGACCGCTGCATTTCGGTTCGCTGGTGAGCGCGCTGGCCAGTTTCCTCGACGCACGCGCCCATCGCGGCACATGGCTCGTGCGGATCGAAGACGTGGACGGTCCGCGCACAGTAGCCGGCGCGGCTGACGATATCCTCGAAACGCTGCGCAGGTTCGGCATGCATTCCGACGAGAAACCCATTTGGCAAAGTCAACGCGAGGACGCGTATCAGAGAGCGTTCGACCAGTTGTTATCGGCGGGATTTGTGTTTCCCTGTGGATGCACGCGCCGCGAGATAGCCGATTCGCTCGCGCATGCTCACTTGCGGCACGCCACGCTCGCTTATCCAGGGATCTGCCGCGACGGATTGCATGGCAAGCCGCCGCGCGCCTGGCGAATGCGCGTGCCGGACGGAGACGCCGCCGTATTCACTTTCGAGGATCGCTGGCAGGGAACGCAGACGCAGGATCTTGCAACGGAAGTAGGCGACTTCGTGCTCAAGCGCGCCGATGGCGAATGGGCGTATCAACTCGCAGTTGTAGTAGACGATGCAGATTGCGGCATCACGCATGTTGTTCGCGGCGCAGACTTGCTGGATTCGACCGCGCGCCAGATCTATTTGCAGCGATGCCTCGATGTGCCTACGCCCGCTTATCTGCACGTGCCCGTGGTCGAGAATGACCACGGCGAGAAGCTCAGCAAACAAACCGGCGCAACGGCACTGGACACGGCCAAACCGCTCGCAGCATTGACGCAAGCAGCGAGGCATCTCAGCCTGGAACCCTTGCCCGCCGGATCGCTTGAAGCTTTTTTCTTGGACGCCACGACTCAATGGGCGCAAAGGTTCGGGCCGTAGTTTCGTAATCTTCAAAAAGCAAAAAGCGGCATCGCGGCCGCTTTCTTCGCTACACACTCCCACGAACCCATCAAGACTCCGACGGCGTCCTGCGCGGCATGCCCAATCCGCCCAGCAACGCAGCCAACGGCTGACGCGGCGTATTCTTGCGCTCGGCTTCCGCCGCTGCCTCGTCCTGTGCTTTCCTCGCCGATGCCGGCGACGCTACGTACGGCTTCAGGAAAAAGTCATCGACCGGTTGCTGGCGCGAATGCGAACGTTCGAACGATGTAGAACGGCGGCGCGGCTCCTCGCTGCGTGCATGCCGGGATTCACCGCGTTCGGCGCGGGCCGGCCGTTCGTCGCGGCGACCCGGAGACGATTCGCGCCGCACCGGGACATCGACCTTCAGCGTCATGACTTCGAGCGGCCGCTTGATCAGCTTTTCGATATCGGCGAGTTGCTTGCGCTCGTTCGGGCTGCACAGCGACAACGCGTCGCCCGTCGCACCCGCCCGTCCGGTCCGGCCAATACGGTGAACGTAGTCTTCCGCGCTGAACGGCAGGTCGAAATTGATCACTGCCGGCAAATCGGTGATGTCGAGGCCACGCGCGGCAACGTCGGTCGCGACCAGCGCTTCGATCTCGCCTTTCTTGAACGCATCGAGTGCCTGCATGCGCTCGCCCTGCGTGCGATCGCCGTGGATGGCCGTCGCGATGATTCCGTCTTTTTCGAGCACGCGTGCGAGACGGCTTGCGCCGATCTTGCTGTTACAGAACACCAGCACCTGCTTCAGCCCGCGCTCGCGAATCAACTGCGTTACCGCGCCCGACTTGTCGCTTTCAGCGACTTCGAACACGATTTGCCGCACGTTCGCGTTCGTGGAATTGCTGCGTGCGACTTCGATGGTTTGCGGATTGCGCAAATAAGTCGCTGCCAGTTTCTTGATTTCGCCCGAGAACGTGGCCGAAAACAGCAGCGTCTGGCGCTCCTTCGGCAGCAGGTTCAGGATGCGCTGCAAATCCGGCAGGAAACCCATGTCGAGCATGCGGTCGGCTTCGTCCAGCACGAGCATCTGTACCTGACCGAGATTCAGCGTCTTTTGCTGAACGTGGTCGAGCAAGCGCCCGGGCGTTGCGATCAGGATTTCCACGCCGCGCCGCAAGGCTTCCGACTGCGGATTCATGTCGACACCGCCGAACACCACCGTACTGCGCAGCGGCGTGTGCTTGGAATAAGCCTGCACGTTGGCGGCGACCTGATCGGCGAGCTCACGTGTGGGCGTGAGGATCAGCGCGCGCACGGGGTGCCGGGCAGGCGATGCGCTCGTGCTGGCCATTGGCAGCAGGCGCTGGATGATCGGCAGCGAGAAACTTGCAGTCTTGCCCGTACCGGTTTGCGCGGCGCCCATGACGTCGCGGCCTGCAAGGACCACCGGAATGGCCTGCGCCTGGATGGGCGTAGGGATCGTGTAGCCGGATTCGACGACTGCGCGCAGGATGTCGGCGGACAGGCCGAACTGGTCGAATGTAGGCACGGGAGCAGGCGCTGCAGCCTCGGGTACGTGAGGCGTAGCGCTGATTTCAGCGCCGGGTGCGTCGGATTGAGCGGCGGACGGGTTCGTGACGACGGGATCGGACATGGTGACTTTGGTGGCTTTCGCTTTCGCTAAAAATGCGCCGGAGCGGCGCGCGAGCGGTCATTCCACCGCTCATGGACATCGTGAAGAAAGAAGCCGCGTGTTTCGCCTTGCAACTGGCAATCGACGATCAACGCGCGGACTTCGAATTCGCAAGGTTTCGACCTCTGCGAATTGTTGCCAGGTCCGTACTAATTCAGCCGGACAGCGTAGTACGTGCAGCTGGTACAAACGGCTCAAACGGCAAGTTACAAGTAGCGCGCCGGGTGGCAGCGACTCACATGGCGCCACCTCGACGGCAACCGACATGAAAGCATGCCGGTCCCGCCCTTCGCCGCAGCCGCGCCAGTCGTGGCGTCCGAACTACGGGAAAGCCCGATATTGTAGCACTGCGCCGCTTGCAGCCACACACCGATCGCGTCGCGTACCCCGCTGCCGCGAAAACCCCGCCGGCCCAGCCTGCCGGGCTTTCCGGCGACACAGCGCAGCGGCGACAACAGGCTATTTCGCCTTCGACGCGGTGTCTGGCGCCGGTTTCGGCACATCGCGAACCACCATCAGCCGCAGTTCGGTCATGTCCTCGATGGCATATTTGACCCCTTCGCGCCCGAGCCCGGAATCCTTCACACCGCCATAAGGCATGTTGTCGACGCGGAACGACGGCACGTCGTTGACGACCACGCCGCCCACCTCCAGCTCGTCCCAGGCGAGATTCACGTGGGTGAGGCTATCGGAGAAAACACCGGCCTGCAGGCCGAAATCGCTGTCATTGACCGTTTCGAGAGCCTGCGCGAAATCAGTGAACTTTTCGAGTATCGCAACCGGACCAAACGCCTCCTTCCGATACAGATCCTGATCGCGCTTCACACCTTCGAGCAACGTCGCTTCGAACATGGCGCCGTCGACCTTCCCGCCGGCGATGATCCTCGCGCCGCTCGCCACGGCGCTTTCCACCCAGCCGGCCAGCCGTCTGGACTCGGATTCCGAGATCATCGGGCCCACGAAAGTGCTTTCGTCTTTCGGATCGCCCATCTTCAGCGATTTCGTTTTTGCGATGAGCTTTTCGCGCAGCGCATCGTAGATATCCGCGTGAGCAATGATCCGTTGAACGCCGATACAACTTTGCCCCGACTGGTAGAACGCGCCGAACGTCAGCCGGTCCACTACGTAATCCAGCCGGTCGGCCTGGTCGCCGTCCACGATGGCCGCCGCGTTGCCGCCCAGTTCCAGGATCACCTTCTTCTTGCCGGCTTTTTTCTTCAGCTCCCAGCCGACCGCAGGAGATCCGGTAAACGACAACAAGCGGAAACGTTCGTCGGTTGTGAAAAGATCCGCGCCGTCCCGATGCGCCGGGAGAATCGAAAATGCGCCCTTTGGCAAATCGGTCTCGGCGAGTACTTCGCCCATGATCAACGCACCGACCGGCGTGCGGCTCGCGGGTTTCAGCACGAACGGACAACCGGCGGCGATCGCGGGTGCGACCTTGTGTGCTGTGAGATTCAGCGGAAAATTGAACGGCGAGATGAACGAGCACGGCCCGATCGGCACGCGTTTGTAATAGCCGTGATAACCGGCGGCGCGAGGCGCGATCTCCAGGTTGATCATGCCGCCGTCGATACGCACCGATTCCTCGGCCGCCACCCTGAAGGTATCGATAAGACGCGTTACCTCGCCCTTTGAGTCGTTGATTGGCTTTCCGGCCTCTATGCACAGCGCTTCGGCGAGTTCATCGAAACGTTCACGGAAGCGCTTCACGCAATGGTCGAGCACGGCTTGCCGCTGGTATGGCTTGAATTCGCGCATCGCGCGCTGGGCAGCAACGGCGTGGCCGATGGCGGCATCGATTGTTTTCGCGTCTGCCATTGCCACGCGGGTCGCGACCTCGCCGCTGTATTTATCGGTGACTTCCAGGTCTGTGTTGGCGTTCACGGCTTTGTTCGCCAGGTAATACGGATAGGTTTTCTTCAGCATGTCAGCCTCTGCCTCAGTCTAAAGATAGGCACGTCGATCAGACGCACCCGGCGTCGCAAAACATTCGCGTACCAGCGGCGCGTGCGCCTCAGTCCACATCACCATGGCAACCATACTCCGGATAGCCGTTCGATGCCGCGACGAGCCCTCACGCTGGCCATCCGGCCTATGTTTTCGGCGAGATCGCCAAACAAAAAGCCCGTTTCGATTGACGTCGAAACGGGCTTTCACTGCATACCGCACACTGGCCGGATCAGGTTCCTGTCTTGCACTCGGCAAGCATGGGCGCGGCTTTCGGGTCGGCGGTCTCGTCGGTAAGCGTGCCTTCCGGGCCTTTCGTCCACCACGTGTAGTGGTCGCCAACGTATTTCGCACCGGACGCGGCGAGCACGTTGACGAACAACATCTTGCGGCCGTCCACGGTGAGCAGCGCGAAGCTTTGCTTGTTCTTGGTGTTCATGTACTGGACTGTCAGCGCATGACCGCCGTCGCACTTGTAGCGCAGCGTGTTCATGGTAGCCGTCTGGATCTGGGGCACGGTGAGCGGCATGGCAGATGCCACATGCGCTGCAGACCCGGCACACAGCGCCGCAAGGGTGGCGGCGACCTTCCTCCTTTTCTCGCGCGTTCGTCCAAAAATTCGTTTCATCTCGATATCCTTTTGTTCGTCGTTTGTGCGGTCAAGCGCCGCGCTGCACGCCAATCAAGGATCGATCACCCCGGCGCACGCGTCGGTTGGAGCCGCCGCGACGTGACCGACCACCGGTACGATCTTCAGCCCCGCCGACGCAATACGGCACGGCGCCGCTGCCAGTCCGCACCCGCCGAGCCCGGCCAGGACCGCGCATAACGCGGCCAACACACACAATTTCACTTGGAACCTCCGTGCTGCCCGTGCAAAACCCGTGATACGGGCAGCGTGTTGCCGTCATCGAATGGAGACGGGTCTTACCTTAGACGCTGCCAGCTTCGCGCGTTCCCGGGCTTCGTCAGTATCGCGTCCGGTCGCAAGCGCCACGCCCATGCGGCGCTTCGTAAAACTCTCCGGCTTGCCGAAGAGGCGCAGGTCGGAATCCGGCACCGCGAGCGCTTCAGCTACCCCTTCGAAGCTGATGCCCGCTTCGTCGAGCCCGCCGTAAATCACCGCCGATGCCCCCGGCGCACGCAACGCCGCATCCACCGGAAGACCGAGGATCGCGCGAGCGTGCAGGTCGAACTCCGAGAAACGCTGTGTGGCGAGCGTGACGAGACCCGTGTCATGCGGTCGCGGGCTGACTTCGGAGAACCAGACGTCGTCGCCGCGCACGAACAATTCGACGCCGAACAAGCCGCGTCCGCCCAGCGCCGCCGTGACTTTTTCCGCGACATCGCGCGACTTCTCCAGCGCCGCTGCGCTCATGGCTTGCGGCTGCCACGATTCGACATAATCGCCCGCGACCTGCACATGGCCGATCGGCTCGCAGAAATATGTCTGCAGATTGCCGGATTCCGGGCTGGTCGCGCGCACGGTGAGTTGTGTAATCTCGTAGTCGAAATCGATAAACCCCTCCACGATCACGCGCCCGTGATTCACGCGGCCGCCGGCCATTGCGTGTTGCCAGGCGGGTTCGATATCGGCGGCACTTCTGAGCACCGATTGCCCCTTCCCCGACGACGACATCACCGGTTTCACCACGCACGGGAACCCGATCTTCCCGATACCCGCTTTCATCTCGTCGAGCGAGTCGGCGAAAGCATAAGGCGACGTCGGCAGCCCGAGCGTTTCGGCGGCGAGGCGGCGGATGCCTTCGCGGTTCATGGTGAGCTGGGTCGCGCGCGCGGTCGGGATCACGACGGCGAGTTGCTCGGCTTCGATTTCGGCCAGCGTGTCGGTCGCGATGGCCTCGATTTCCGGCACGATCAAATGCGGCTTCTCGGCTTCGATCAAGGCGCGCAACGCCGCGCCGTCGGTCATGTCGATCACGTGCGAGCGATGCGCGACCTGATGGCCGGGTGCATCGGCGTAACGGTCGACCGCGATGGTTTCCACGCCGAGCCGTTGCAGCGCAATGATCACTTCCTTGCCGAGTTCGCCCGCGCCGAGCAGCATCACGCGGGTCGCGCCGGGCGAGAGCGGCGTGCCGATGGTGCCGGTTTGAAAGGGGGACGCAGCGGACTTCGCGCTCTGCATGGATGCTCCGGAAAAGAGGCCAGTAAAGCCCGGGATGTTAACACGCGGCCTCCTTGCGGACATGATCCGCGACCTGTCGCGCAGGAACATTCGCCGCAAGAAATTGCATGCCAGAAAGCAAGTCGCACAGGACATTTCTTTACACATCGCAACGATTCCGATGCAAACGACCTTGGTCAATCGCCTGACGAGTGCGATACCCTTACGGTTTTGCCAGCCTGAGGATCTTTCATGTCGATGCAGCCTTCCCGTTCGCGCCTGGCGCCCCCCTCGGCGCGTAGCCACGTCCATGCTGCTTCTGCCCGTTCCAGGCTTTCCATGGCGGCTATTTTCTCAACGGCGGCACTCGTTCTGGGCGGCGCGCTCGCCGGCTGCGCGCTGCCCACGCACCCCGACAGCGCCGCGCCGCCGACCGATCCGTACAATCCGGCAGCGACCCAGCTTCTCGACGATACCCAATGGCAGCTTGCCACCTGGACGGACGCAAGCGGCCGTGCACGCAAGATTCCGGACGCCACGCCCCTTACGCTGAATCTATCGACGGATGGCGGCCAGCGCCGCGCAAACGGCTTCTCTGGTTGCAATCGCTTTGCCGGCACGTACGACCTGACCGATGGCAAGCTCACATTCGGACCGCTCGCCGGCACGCGGATGGCATGTGCGCCCGGACCGGCCAGCGCGCTGGAACAGCCGTTCTTGCAAGGCTTGGCCGGCATCGAAAAGACCGGGGTGCAGATGCGCCCGCCAAGGGAGTTGCAGATCACGCTCAAAACTGGCGACGTGCTGACGTTCAACGAACACACGCAACCTTGAGGATGTTTTCTTCAGAGTGACGCCCGCACCGGAAAAACGAGAACCCGAGCGTGGTTCTCCAAACCATTTCCAGGTCCATGACGGTTAAACTCGGCGGTATGGTTTTATCTTTGGTTCAAGCATTTTTCCGAGCCTTGGTTCGCTGCTCACATCGCTCACATCATTCCTGGTTCCTTGCATGCACACGGTAGTTTTCGGCTGGTTCGGTATCTCGGCCGTCTGGTTCATCCCTCTTCTCTGGCGCATCGTCAAGTCCGTCCTGCCCAACGGCGGCGGCCTGCGCGGTCCCGGCACGATCCGCCTGTGGCTCGGTTTCTTCTGCGTGCTCTTCGCGAGTTGCACGCTCGAAGCCGCCCTGTTCCACTCCTTTGCTTTCGCCACCGACCTGGACCATCTGGGCCATGCATTGTTGAACGCGTTCGCATCCCGCAGCGGGGTGATCAATCCGGAGGGCGCGCTCGCCGTCGGTGCCGGCGCGGCCGTCGTGTTGTTGACCGGCCTGCCGTGGTTCCTCGACTTCCAGTGGCGCGAAGTGCTTGCGTGGGCGAACATCGCATTCGGCTTTGGATTCGATCCCGCCTCCTTCGCGCCCAGGGAACGCGCGGTCCGCGAGAAGCCATCGCGCAAGAAAGCGCCAAGGGAGAAAGCGGAAAGAGCGAGCGGCGTTGCGGGCGCGGCCGCTTCATCGAGCAGGATTTCACCCGATGCACCCCCGCTCGGCATTCCGCCCGTCACACCCCGTCAGGGCAGCCGGTATCAACGCCCGACGGTCTGGCGGCCGCAGCCCGCTCGACGCAGCGATGCCGAACGTCAGGCGCGCGGCCCCGAGACTGCGCGTCCGATAGAACCATCGTTTGGTGAAAGACGGGACCTGCACGGTCGCGGCGCTGGGCCAATCGAACCGCTCGAGCCCGTCGCGCCCGCCGGATGGCTGAAGGCGGACGCAGCGCAAGGGAAGCCTGCGCCGCCTTTGAGCCCGACGAATACGCAAAGTACGCAGCGCCAGGTCGAGACGAACATACCGCGACGTCCGGATGCAACGCGATCGACAATCACCCGCAGCGTGCCGGCCAGTTCCATCGGATCGTCGGCGGCTCGTGCGGCTCAGGCAGCACGCAATTCATCGATGCGGCCATCGGCGAGCACATCGGCGGCGGCTTCGCGCAACAACACCTTCGCGCCTGTCGTCACCAAGGAATCGTTTTTTGCGGTGGCCGCGTCCTCCGCGGGGAACGCGCCCGCGAAGCCCGCCGCGCCGCCGCCGGAACCCGACCGGATCAAGGAGGCGCTGCGCTCTATCGAGCAGACGGCAGCGCAGTGGACGACACGCGCCAATGGCATTCCAAGCGTTACGGCCGGTCCACCGGCTGTGGAAATCCCACCTGCGAGCGTTGCACAGGAACCGGCCACGCCCATTCCTGCCGCGACGCCGACGTTCAGCGCGGCGGGCGAGTACTCACCCGCCGTTCCGACGCACAATGATTTCGGCGCGACACCGGAAGCAGCATCCGCCGATACGCCGCCCGAAGCCCAAGCAAGCGACCTCGATGCTCAACCTGACCCGTTGCCCACCGCATCGATCGATCTGGACGATGCCGTTGACGAACCTGCACCCATCGCGCAACCGGAACCGACGCCGCCCGCCGATATTCCGCCATGGGCCACTCGCCGTGAAGAGTCGCCGGTCGAAGGCATCGAGCACGCTGCAACACCGGCATGGCATGCAGCGGCAAGCACGCCCCGCCCTCCCCTGCCGCCAATAAGCGAGATCGAAGAGGAAGCTGAAGTAGAAGACGATCTCGAAGATCAGGCGCCGAATCCATCGAACGTCGTGCATTTCCCCCGCGCGGTTGCGCCTGTGCCTGCGCCCATAACGCAAACCCCGCCGGCGCCCCAGGAGCCGCGCGCGCCGGTCCGTGGTTTCATCGCGACGGAGTTCGAGTTCCATGCGCCGGCGGCATCTGCGGTGGACCTGCCCGGGCTCGATCTGCTCGAAGCTGCGTCCGACGAAGTCGAACCGGTCTCCGAGCAGCATCTCGCCGCTACCGGTCAGTTGATCGAGCAGCGCCTGCAGGAATTCAAGGTGCCGGTCACGGTGGTCGGCGCATCGGCGGGACCGGTCATCACGCGCTTCGAAGTCGAACCGGCGCTCGGCGTGCGCGGCAGCCAGATCGTGGGCTTGATGAAGGACCTGTCGCGCGGCCTTGGACTGACATCGATCCGCGTGGTCGAGACCATTCCCGGCAAGACCTGCATGGGGCTCGAGCTGCCGAACGCCAAACGGCAGATGATCCGGCTTTCCGAAATCCTCGAAGCCGACGTGTATCGCGATTCCAAGTCGTTTTTGACCATCGCGATGGGCAAGGACATCATCGGCAATCCGGTCGTCACCGACCTCGCTCGTGCGCCGCACATGCTGGTCGCGGGCACCACGGGCTCGGGCAAATCGGTGGCCATCAACGCGATGATCCTGTCGCTGCTCTTCAAGGCAAAACCGGAAGACGTGCGCCTGATCATGATCGATCCGAAGATGCTGGAATTGTCGGTGTATGAAGGCATTCCGCACTTGCTCGCGCCGGTCGTGACCGACATGAAGCTCGCCGCGAACGCGCTCAACTGGTGTGTTGGCGAGATGGAGAAGCGCTACAAGCTGATGTCGGCTGTGGGCGTGCGTAACCTGCAGGGCTTCAACCAGAAGATTCGCAACGCTGAAGCGGCCGGCAAGAAACTGACGAACCCGTTTTCGCTCACGCCGGATGCGCCCGAACCGCTCGCCAAGCTGCCGATGATCGTGGTCGTGATCGACGAACTCGCCGACTTGATGATGGTCGCGGGCAAGCAGATCGAGCAGTTGATCGCGCGCCTGGCGCAAAAGGCGCGGGCGGCGGGTATCCACTTGATCCTTGCGACGCAGCGGCCATCGGTGGATGTGATCACCGGCCTAATCAAGGCGAACATTCCGACGCGCGTGGCGTTCCAGGTTTCATCGAAGATCGATTCGCGCACGATCCTGGACCAGATGGGCGCGGAATCGCTGCTTGGCGCCGGCGACATGTTGTTCCTGCCGCCGGGCACCGGCTATCCGCAGCGCGTGCACGGCGCGTTCGTGGCCGATGAAGAAGTGCACAGCGTGGTCGAGTATCTGAAGCAGTTCGGCGAGCCGGAGTACGAGGAAGGGATCTTGTCGGGGCCGACGCCCGAAGGCGGCACGCCTGATTTGTTCGGCGAGACGCAGGACGCCGAAGCTGACCCGCTTTACGACGAAGCCGTCGCGTTCGTGTTGCGTACGCGCCGGGCATCGATTTCGTCGGTTCAGCGGCAGTTGCGGATTGGCTATAACCGTGCCGCGCGGCTCGTTGAACAGATGGAATCGGCGGGTCTCGTTTCGCCGATGGGAACCAACGGCAATCGCGAAGTGCTCGCGCCGAGCCAGCCGGAATAACGCATCACCACAAGCGCAAGCGCCTGAGCAGGAACAGCGTGACGGCCGCGCAAACCGCCATCACGCCCATCACGACCGCGAACGAATAGTGGTCGTGCGTGCCGGGCAAACCGGCGACGTTCATGCCGAAGATGCCCGAGACGAGCGTCGCGGGCATCAGCAACGCGGACATGATTGCGAGCCACAGCAGCTTGCGGTTGATGTCCTCGGACAGCAGCGCCGCGATCTCGTCCTGCAGCAACTTCGCGCGTTCGTACTGCGCTTCAAGCCCCGCGGCGAGTCCGTTCAAAACCTGGATGGCCTGGATCAAGGTTTCCATCGAGCGCGGTTCGGCCCAGTCGAGCCGCCGCGTCACGAGTTGTGTGAGCGCATTGCGTTCGGGATCGACAAACCGCTTCACCTCCACCAGCCGCCTTCGCACCGATCCCAGTTCCGCGCGCCAGTTTGAATGGCGGCCGTCGAGCACGCCCTCCTCCACGTCGTCGAGCCGATCACCGATTTCATCGATACGATCCGCAAACGTGTCGTTCAGCGCGCGGATCAAACCCGCGAAGAGATCGACCGTGTCGCGGAACATCGTGCCTTCCAGCACCGCATGGCGCAGCCGGTCAGTCGATTGCAGGGGCTGCGCGCGTACGGTGATCATGCGGTTTCTATCGACGTAAAAGCGCAGCGCGCCCGTTGCCCGGCGCGTGGCCTGCGCATTCGGATCGGCGTCGGGCGTCTCCGCGACGCGCTCCAGATCCGCGACCACGCCGTACATGAAGGTCGATCCCATATGAACGCGCGGCCGCTTGTCCTCGCCGTTCAGGAATTCCCGCGCCACATCCGGCATGGCGGTGACGCCGGTGAGCCAGCTTTCGACGGTGTCGTCGTTGGCGCTCAGGTGCAGCCAGGTCGGGCCATCGCCGACGATCTCCCGGCGTGCTTCGTCCCAGGACAGGCGCAGCGCCTCGGCGCCGGAAAAGCGGAACGCGCAGATGAAGCCAGGCGGCGCCTTCGAGTCGTCGGGCGCTGCGGCATTGGGCTGGTCTGTTTCTTTGCTCGATGCTGTGATGATGTTCAACGGTCGATTCCTTGCATACCGGCAACTGGCGGGCACTGCGGGTTGAAAAACTCTTATTGTGCAAAATCCAGGCCGCGTGGAACGAAAGCGGCCCGGCACATCAATACGATCCAATTACGTTCGGAGATCGTCAGGAAGGCGAAACGAACTTGAAATCGACCGGCGAACCGATTTCGAGTTTCTTCGGATCCGATGCCAGTTCCCCCGTCTCCGGATTGCGCCTGAAGAAGTAGACGCTGTCGCTGTCCTGGTTGCCGACGATCAGCCAACGGCCGGTCGGATCGATGGCGAATTCACGCGGCGTCTTGCCGAGCGTAGAACGCCGGCCAAGCAGTTTCAGATGACCATCGGCGGGATTGACAGCGTAGGTCAGGATCTCATTGACATCGCCGCGATTGGTCGTGTACAGGAAGCGCCCGTCCGGCGACAAATGGATCGCGCCGCCGCCGATCTTTCCTTTGAAACCGGGCGTGGTCATGGCCAAGGTCTGCTTGAGCGTGAGCTTGCCGTCGTTGTAATCGTAGACCATCACCGACGCGTTCATCTCGGTCGTCACGTAAGCATGTCTGGCGGCTTCGTCGAAGATCATGTGGCGCGGTCCCGAACCCGGTTTCACCAGCGTGTAGCGCGATTCGGTCGGACCGAAGAGGCCACGTGTCCCGTCGGGGGTGTATCGGTACGAATACAGCTTGTCCGCTCCCAAGTCCTGCGCAAATAGATAGCGGCCGTCAGGCGAAAACACGGTGGAATGAACGTGCGAATTATCCTGACGTCCGGTCACGGGACCGCTGCCGTCGTGATGAACCGTGAGTACAGACGGCAGGACGCGTTCGCCCTCCAGCGGGAAAACGGCGAAGCTGCCGCCCGGGTTCGACGCCACCGAGTAGTTCGCCGTGAGCAGATACCTGCCGTCAGGGGACAACGCAAGGTACGCGGGATCGTTGCCATCGGACGAGACGCGGTTCACGAAGGTGAGCTGGCCGCTCGCCGGGTCAAACCGGAACGCACTAATGCCGCCGCGCTGCGATGCGGGACCGTTGTCGCCGGGCAATTCGTTGACTGCGTAGACGTGCTGCCTGTCCTTGCTGACCACGAGATAAGAAGGATTCACCGCTTGCGTCGCGGAAAGACGCGTGATGGCGCCGCTGGCGGTATCGAACCGGTAGACATAGATTCCCTCGCTCTTGCCGCTGCCCGTATAAGTGCCGACCAGCAGGTCATATACGCTGCTCTCGGCTGACCCGGCAGGATTCACGGACGGGTCGGACGCGCTCTGTGCGAACGCTGGGCCCGCTGCCAGGGACAGCCCTATCGTCACGCTCGCCGCGAAACTCTTGACCAGAACATTCATGTTGCGGCATGAAGTTTGCGTGGGGGCGCTACGCGGGGAAGAAGAAGTAAAAACGGAATGCATTGAAACCTCCTGATCGTTCGTTATTACGGCTTGTTTCAGGTTATGTGGCGCGTGATGCATGCCTTCGTCCAACCAATTACAACCAACGTCTCTGTCAAATTTCTATCAAAACAAAGGAGCAATAATGGATATCCATCTGAGCCTCGGTCCGCTGGTCGCGCTCATCGCAGGCATTTTGATCCTGGTCGTACCGCGCCTCCTCAACTTTATTGTTGCAATCTATCTGATCATCATCGGGTTGATCGGCGTGTTCGGATTGAGCGCAACGCATTTTTGACAATGCTGCATGCCCCAGGCGCCGTCTTGCCGCACGCCACCGCGTGAAGCATGGTGAGGTAAGACGGTACTTTGGGATTGAGGTTCCGGCGGGACGCGCGCAACGCCGTGCGAGATCGTGCATAGCGGTCTCGCATCAGGTTGCAGCATTGAAATCAAGAACCCTGGGGGTGCGACCCAGGCTGTACATCACCCGTTGGAAAGCTGCTCGAGGCGCATGCGGCCCTGCAGCGAAAGGCCGCCGACAGCCAGCAAGCCGTTTATATCCCGATGCTGCGTGAAACAATCGCGTTCAATCAGGAACGTCGCCGCGACCTCCATCCCATTTCGCGAGAGGCCAAGATGTTTGTAATCGAGATCGATGAGCGTGGACGTATCGGCGATACGGCTCGCAGCAGACAGGATGGCGATGCAATCGGCTCTCAACGGATTCGGCATGGCTTTCACGTTCGATTTCCTCGAAGACGTCAGGCAAGCGTGGACGCGTGGTGCGATCAGAATCTGCATGCCGGTCGGAAGCTGGCATCGCTCAGGCGCGAACTTTCATTCTAGGCGTTCGTCCACTTTATTTTCAAGTTGAGCTTACATATTCCGTTCGACCGATCGCTTTGAAGTGAACACCAAACTCGCATGCCAACGCACGAAATACGAATGCACTTCATAATCGACCGCTCCAATCGCTTCATCGAAATCAATACCTGCCTATGCCCGCACTGATCGAAGACTACGCCCTGGTTGGCGACGGCCACACCGCCGCCTTGATCTCGAAAGAGGGATCTGTCGACTGGCTGTGCTGGCCGCGCTTCGATTCCGGCGCCTGTTTCGCCGCGCTACTGGGGACGCCCGAAAACGGCCGCTGGCTGATCACGCCTGACCTGCCCGAGGGCGCACCGCCTCCGGTCATCACGCGCAAATATCGCGGCGACACGCTGATCCTCGAAACCGATTTCGAAACGCCCGAGGGCCGGGTCTCGCTCATCGATTTCATGCCCGTTCGCGATGGCCTGTCCGACCTCGTGCGTATTGTCGTTGGCCGGCGCGGCACCGTGAAGATGAAGATGGAACTGGTGCTGCGCTTCGATTACGGCTCATCGATTCCCTGGGTCAGCCGCCTTCCGGACGACAGTGGCATTCGCGCCATCGCCGGTCCCGATTTGTGCGTGCTGCGCACGCCCATCGACCTGTCTGGCGAGAACATGCGTACCGTCGGGGAGTTCACGGTGAGCGAGGGTGAACGCGTGCCCTTCTCGCTCGTTTATTCGCAATCTCACTTGCGCCTGCCGCCCGCCCGCGATCCGCATACGCAGTTCGCACGCACCGAGAATTTCTGGCTCGAGTGGTCCGGCCGCAGCAACCTGGATGGCCGATGGGGTCCGGCGATCCGCCGCTCGCTGATCACGTTGAAGGCGCTCGCCTACGAGCCGACCGGCGGCATCGTCGCTGCACCTACCACGTCGCTGCCGGAGCAGCTTGGCGGAACCCGCAACTGGGATTATCGATACTGCTGGCTGCGCGACGCGACCATCACGCTCCTCGCGATGATGCGCAGCGGCTACTACGACGAAGCCCGCGCATGGCGCGCGTGGCTTGGCCGCGTGATGGCGGGTTCGCCGCAACAGATCCAGATCATGTACGGCATTGCCGGCGAACGGCGCTTGCCCGAATGGGAAGTCGACTGGCTGTCCGGTTACGAGGATTCGAAGCCCGTGCGCGTCGGCAATGGCGCAGTGGACCAGTTGCAACTCGATGTCTACGGCGAAGTCATGAACGCGCTGCACCTCGCACGGGTGGGCGGCCTGCAAAGCGACGACACCGTCTGGTCCATCCAGCGCGCCATGCTCGATCACCTGGATACGGTCTGGCAGGAACCCGACGAAGGCATCTGGGAAACGCGCGGCGGCCGCCAGCAGTTCACATTTTCGAAGGTCATGGCCTGGGTTGCGTACGACCGCGCGATCAAATCGGCGGAACAGTTCGGGCTGGAAGGTCCGCTCGAACACTGGCGCAACCAGCGCACGGTCATCCACGCCGACGTTTGCTCGAAGAGCTGGAATGCATCGATGAATTCGTTCGTCCAGACATACGGCGGCGGCGACCTCGATGCGAGCCTGCTGCTGATTCCGCTGCTCGGTTTCCTGCCGCCGGAAGACCCGCGCGTGATCTCGACGCTCGATGCCATTGAACGCGACCTGACGCACGACGGCCTGGTGAAGCGCTATCACACGGCCGAAGTGCAGGATGGCTTGCCTCCTGGCGAAGGGACGTTTCTCGCGTGCAGCTTCTGGCTCGTCGATAACCTCGCGCTCCAGGGCCGCCTGGAGGAAGCGTTCGCCATGTTTGAACGGCTGGTGGGACTCGCCAACGACGTCGGCTTGCTTGCCGAGGAATACGACACGGTCGCGAAACGTCAGGTCGGCAACTTCCCGCAGGCTTTTTCGCACGTGGCGCTCGTGCACACGGGAATGAACCTGATGAAACACGAGCAAGGCATGGCCAAGGCGACCGGCCAACCTGCGCAGCGTCAGGACAAACCCTCGGAAGCCGTGAGCACAAACGAAAGCGATTCGTAATTTTCAGTCAAAACTTGACGAGTTTTGCGTGAAAACCAGCGTTTTACTGAGGTAAACGACACGTATGCTGCGTTGCACAAAACGGTGTTCTTGGCTATGATCGGAGAAGGTTTCCGACCGGTCGTTCGGCGAAACAATGCATCCGAAGCCAAACCCCGGCCCCGCCGTTCACCATAGGCGCAGCCGGTTTTACACGGGTAAAACATGCTCTATCAATTTCACGAATTCCAGCGGGCCATGCTGAGTCCGCTTACAGCATGGGCGGAAGCGGCGTCGAAGTCGTTCACCAATCCGTCCAGTCCGCTTTCGTATGTTCCCGGTTCCACGCGTCTCGCGGCCGGCTACGAGCTGCTGTATCGGCTGGGCAAGGATTACGAGAAGCCTGAATTCGAGCTGCATCAGATCGAGAAGAATGGCCACGCCATTCCTATCGTCGAGCAGATCGTGATCGAGAAGCCGTTTTGCCGGCTGATCCGCTTCAAGCGTTTTTCCGACGACAGCGCGACCGTCACGGACCTCAAGACCGAACCTATCGTGCTGGTGTGCGCGCCGCTTTCGGGCCACCACGCCACGCTTTTGCGCGATACCGTCAAAACGCTGCTGCAGGACCACAAGGTCTACCTGACCGACTGGCTCGACGCGCGCATGGTCCCGCTAGAAGACGGGTCGTTCCATCTCGACGACTACGTGGAATACATCCAGGAATTCATCCGCCACATCGGCGCGAAGGACCTGCACGTGATCTCGGTGTGCCAGCCGACCGTGCCGGTGCTCGCCGCCATATCGTTGATGGCAAGCCGCGGTGAAGACACGCCACGGACCATGACGATGATGGGTGGTCCTATTGATGCACGGCGCAGCCCGACTTCCGTGAACTCGCTTGCAAGCGAACATTCCTACGAATGGTTCGAGAACAACGTGATCCACACGGTCCCGGCGAACTATCCGGGCGTGGGCCGCAAGGTCTATCCGGGCTTCCTGCAGCACGCGGGTTTTGTCGCGATGAACCCCGAGCGCCACGTGACCGCGCACTGGGACTTCTATCAGAACCTCATGCGTGGCGACGACGAAGATGCAGAGCAGCATCGCCGTTTCTACGACGAATACAACGCCGTGCTCGACATGGACGCGGATTATTACCTCGATACCATTCGGATCGTCTTCCAGGATTTCCAGCTGGCCGAAGGCACGTGGGACGTGAACGGCGAGCGTGTACGTCCGCAGGACATCAAGCAGACGGCGCTCTTGACCATTGAAGGCGAGCTCGACGACATCTCGGGCAGCGGCCAGACCCGCGCTGCTCACGACTTGTGCACCGGCATTCCAGCCAAGAACAAGCGCCACTACACCGCCGAGAAAGCCGGCCACTACGGCATTTTCTCGGGCCGCCGCTGGCGCACGATGGTGTACCCGCAACTGCGTGAATTCATTCTCTCGCACGACAAGGCGCCGAAGAAGGAAGCAGTTCCCGCCTGAGTCTGGATCGGTCGGATCAGCATGACACCGCACGCCGCGTCCTTACGCGGCGTGTTTCATTGCGGGCGTGACCCCTTCAGTGAGGCGTGCCGAGTCGGATGCATGAGTTCTTGCGCAGGTTGCGTGGGTCAGCGCCGCATCAGGTAGGCGAGCAGCAACTCCGTATTCATCTTGATGATTTCATCACGTTCCGCGTCAGCGCTGAAATCGAGCCCGAACGTGGCTTCCAGCGTGAACCGGTTGGATACGATGTAATACCCGAGCCCGGACAACGTGATGTAGAAGCGCAAGGGGTCCACGTTATTGCGAAACAATCCGGCTTGTTGACCACGTTCCAGTATCTTCGCGAGCTTCGCGACCACGGGCGAGATGAGCTCGCGGATACGCGTGGAGCCCTTTATATAACGTGCTTCATGGAGGTTCTCGTTATTCACCAGCCGTAATAGCTCGGGGTGCTCACGATAGTAATTCCAGATGAAATGCGCGAGCTGCGTAACGGCTTCGACCGGCGCCACGCCCTCCAGATCGAGCGATTTTTCCGCATCGGTGAGCGCCGTGAACGCATGTTCCAGGACGGCGGTGAACAACTGCTCCTTGCTGCCGAAATAGTAGTAGAGCATTCGCTCATTCGTTTCGGCGCGGCGGGCTATCTGGTCCACACGCGCACCGAACAGGCCTCCCGCCGCGAACTCCTCGGCGGCGGCAAGCAGGATTCTGCGGCGCGTGCCCTCAGGATCTCTTTTGATTTTTGGCTGGTTCATGGTGGCTTCATGATCGACAAACCGCGTTTTGAGAGTAGCGTCATGCATTCCTGTGTCCTAAAGAAGCATGCGATGGATCGGTTGCGCCAACGTGATTGGGAATACCGTCCTGCAGTCAATCTAAAGCGATTTGATTATGTGCACATCGTTGGCCCGTTGGCAATTGGGATTGATTGGGAACAGCTTGAAATTCGGCGATAATGCCGCCTCGGGCACAACGCATCGAAACCAGGCCGAATGCCCCGAACGCACAAATGCGATATCAAAACGAGCGCGAGCATAAGCGCTTGAACATATCCCCACAAGTGGTCGTCGGTTTAGCCGTTTGATCGCTTGAATGCGAATCGTCTGCAGTGTCAGGATGCTTCTCGCATCTTGACCTGTTCGCTTCGTGTCCATCTGATTCATGCGGCCGGCGCCGCCATACCCCAGCCGTTAATGTGACAGCAGTGATTGCAACTTTCCCCACGACCCTTGCTAGCCAGATTGAAGACCTGCTGCCGCAGACGCAGTGCACAAAATGCGGCTACCCCGCGTGCCGGCCGTACGCCGAGGCCATCGCGGCAGGTCAGGCGAGCTATAACCAATGCCCGCCCGGTGGCGAGGAAGGCGTGGCGCGGCTTGCCCGCCTGCTTGGCAAGCCTGTCATTCCGCTGAATCCCGAGAACGGTGTTGAACGGCCGCGGCCGCTTGCTATCATCGACGAAAACCTGTGTATCGGCTGTACGTTGTGCCTGCAAGCGTGCCCGGTGGACGCTATCGTTGGCGCGGCCAAGCAGATGCACACGGTGATCCCCGAGCTTTGTACCGGCTGCGACCTGTGCGTGCCGCCCTGCCCTGTCGATTGCATCGCCATGATTCCAGTCACCGGCGACAAGACCGGCTGGGACGCATGGACGCAGACGCAAGCCGACGCCGCGCGCATCCGGCACGACCAGCATCTGGCGCGGCTCGCGCGTGAACGCGATGCCGCCGAAGCGCGTAAGGCTGCGCGCGTGGCGGGATCGGCCAAGCCAGTCGAACCGGCCATATCCGGCGATCGCGTCGTGAAAACAGCAGCCGCCACGCCGGAAGACGAAGCGCAAGCCAAAAAACGCGCGATCATCCAGGCCGCGATGGAACGTGCGCGCAAGAAAAAGGAAGAACTGGCGAGGCTTGGCGCAGGGCCGAAGAACATCGATTCGGTGAGCCCCGAGGTCCAGGCGCAAATCGACGCAGCCGAAGCCCGGCGCCGCCGCCTAGGTTTGACTGACGCGAACAACGAGCCCGACAGCGACTCCGCAAACGACCCCGACGCCTGATCCGATGAACCCGAAAAAACGCCGCGCGATCTTCGAGACGCTGCAGAGCCTGAACCCGCATCCGACCACCGAGCTCGAGCACAACTCGCCGTTCGAGCTGCTGATCTCCGTCCTGCTCTCGGCGCAAGCCACCGATGTCTCCGTGAACAAGGCGATGCGTCGCATGTACCCGGTCGCCAACACGCCGGCCAAGGTGCTGGCGCTCGGCGAAGAAGGCGTGACGGAATACATCAGGACGATCGGGTTGTATCGGACGAAAGCGAAGAACGTCATTGCGACGTGCCGGATTCTCGTCGAGCAATACGGCGGCGAGGTGCCCGATAACCGCGAGGCGCTCGAAGCGCTGCCGGGCGTCGGGCGCAAGACCGCGAACGTGATCCTGAATACCGCGTTCGGCCATCCGACCATTGCCGTCGATACCCATATCTTTCGCGTTTCGAACCGAACGGGACTCGCGCCCGGCAAGGACGTGCGTGCGGTAGAACTGGCGCTGGAGAAGTTCGTCCCCGACGAATTCAAGCAAGACGCGCATCACTGGCTGATCCTGCACGGGCGTTATGTGTGCAAGGCGCGCGTGCCCGAGTGCTGGCACTGCGCGATCGAACCTTTGTGCGAGTACCGGCCGAAGACGCCGGCGCCCATCGAATAAGCGCTCTGTCCCGGCGCCAAGCGAGCCGCATCGATGCAGCTTAAAATGCCCGTCAGACCACGATTCAGTAAAGCGACACGACCCCATGTTCAACCCCAGCCGCGACGAAGTTCGCCAATTTTTCACCGAAACCTGGCGCAAACAGCGGCAAGGCGGCGTCCTGACGCCGCTTGAAAGCATCGCGGCCGACTGGATTGGCGAGCATCCGGAATACCAGCAGGAACTCGCCGATCCCGACGTCGCCCACGCCGACTACTCGCCGGACCAGGGCAAGAGCAATCCGTTCCTGCACCTGTCGATGCATCTGGCGATCACAGAGCAACTTTCCATCGATCAACCGCCGGGAATTCGCCGCGCGCACGAGCGGCTGGTCGGGCGTCTGGGTTCGACGCATGATGCGCAGCACGCGATCATGGAATGCCTCGGCCAGATCATCTGGGAGGCGCAACGCAACAATACGCCGCCTGACACCGATGCCTATCTTGCGTTGATCGAACAGCGCGCATCGCGGGATTGAGGCGCTGAAGCTTCAAACAAAAACACCTCGCATCAGCGAGGTGTTTCGTCATGCGCGATAAACCGGCAAAAAGTTACTTCTTCAGCACCAGATCGCCACTCAGCGATTCGATATACGCCGAGATATCCTTCAAGTCCGCCTGCGACAGGTTCTGCACCTGCGCCGACATGATGGCGTTGGCGCGGCCGAAGTTCGGATTGCCGTTGCCCATCTGGTACTGGCGCAGCGCCCAATAGATGTAGTCGGCGTGCTGGCCCGCGAGCTTCGGATACTCCGCGCTCACCGGCTTGTTCAGGTTCGGCCCGTGGCAGGCTGCGCAATTGTGCGCTTCGGTGAGCACCTTGCCGTTGCTGGCATCGGCGGCGAACGCCGGCTGCATGGCGATCACGCCGGCCAGCGCGGCTGCCGTACATGCTGTTTTCAACACTGTTTCGAGTGCCTTCATGAATTCTCCTATCCCGCGAATTGTGAATGCCGAGTGAGTGCGTCTCGGGCCTGATGCCTTGCATGATCAGGACCAACGCGCAGGATCACTTGTCGGGATTGTTCTTCGAAGAGGGGGTTTGCGCGGCGTAGTACGCTGCAATATCGGCGATATCCTGATCGGTCAGCGTCACCGCTATGCCGTGCATGGTCTCGAAATGGCGATCGCCCTTCTTGTAGGCTTGCAGCGCGTTCTCAATGTAGCGGGCGCTCTGGCCGCCGAGCATGGGCACCCGGTACACCTCGGGATACGCGGTGCGATAACCGGGAATGCCGTGACACCCGATACACATCGCAACCTTGCCCTGGGCCGCTTTCGCGTTGCCCACGACATCGGCGGAAGCCTGGGTCGCGAAGCCGGCAAGCCCCGACAGCGCTGCGATCACGGCACATTTGCCGACGAATTTATTCATAGCTTCTAACCTGGCATGAGGGGAAATCCGGCACCTTGTAAAGGCCTGGCGTTCCGGGACTTTCTCGGGACTGATCAATCGGCCGTGCTTCCTGTGCTTCCAGCGCGCAGCCTGAGGCACGTCTGATTGACAGCCACACGGGCCAAAAAAATCGCGCTAATTGTACCGCGCGGCCTACCCTGCGTCCACAGGCCGCGGCGGGAAGGTCTGCACCGCGCAAAGCCTTGCCAATCAAGGCCCGGCGGCCTGCGACACTGTGTCCAATGGACATCCTGAAAATGCCCGAATACCGGGTATTGGGCGCTCAATGGCAAAACGGCATCTGACTTATACTGCAATTTTCCCTCATCGAGAGATGCGTCATGCGTTTTGAAGGCTCATCGCAGTACGTCGCCACAGACGACCTGAAGCTCGCTGTCAACGCCGCGATCACGCTGCAACGCCCGCTTTTGATCAAGGGCGAACCCGGCACCGGCAAGACCATGCTGGCCGAGGAAGTGGCGGCCGCGCTCGGCATGCCGCTCTTGCAATGGCACATCAAATCGACCACGAAAGCGCAACAGGGCCTGTACGAATACGACGCTGTTTCGCGTCTGAGGGACTCACAGCTTGGCGACGAACGCGTGAAGGACATCCGCAACTACATCGTGAAGGGAGTGTTGTGGCAGGCCTTCGATGCCGACGTGCCGACCGTCTTGCTGATCGATGAAATCGACAAAGCCGACATCGAATTCCCGAACGACCTGTTGCGCGAACTCGATCGCATGGAATTTTATGTGTATGAGACGCACGAGCTGGTTAAGGCGAGACACCGGCCGCTCGTGATCATCACATCGAACAACGAAAAAGAACTGCCGGACGCGTTTTTGCGCCGCTGCTTTTTCCACTACATCAAGTTCCCCGAACCCACGACGATGAAGCAGATCGTCGAAGTGCATTTTCCGGGCATCAAGGAAGAACTGGTTGCGGCCGCCATGCAAAGTTTCTTCGAGTTGCGCAACGTGTCGGGACTCAAGAAGAAGCCCTCGACGTCCGAGCTGCTCGACTGGCTGAAGTTGCTGCTGGCGGAAGATATCGGTCCCGAAGCGCTGCGCTCGAGCGATCAGAAGCAGATCATCCCGCCGCTGCATGGCGCGTTGCTGAAAAACGAACAGGACCTGAGCCTTTTCGAGCGGCTCCTGTTCATGAACCGCAACAACCGTTGAGCGGACGCCGGTCATGCTGATCGACTTCTTTTATTCGTTGCGCAACGCCAAGCTGCCGGTTTCGGTCAAGGAATACCTGACCTTGCTCGAAGCGTTGAAGGCACAGGTGATCGGGCCGTCTATCGACGAGTTTTATTTTCTTGCGCGCATGACGCTGGTCAAGGACGAGAAATACTTCGATAAATTCGACCAGGCTTTCGGCACGTATTTCCACGGCATTGCCGCACTCGATGAAACCGCGCTAGACATCCCGCTCGACTGGCTGAAGAAAAAGCTCGACCGGGATTTCACGCCCGAAGAGAAACGGCAGATCGAGGCGCTCGGCGGTATCGACAAGCTGATGGAGCGCCTGAAAGAGCTTTTCGAAGAGCAAAGGGAACGGCACGAAGGCGGCAGTAAATGGATCGGCTCGGGCGGCACGTCGCCCTTCGGCAATGGCGGATTCAATCCGGAAGGCATTCGCATTGGCGGCGACTCCGCTGGAAACCGGAGTGCGGTCAAGGTCTGGGATGAGCGCGCTTACAAGGACTACGACGACCAGGTCGAAATCGGTACGCGCAATATCAAGGTCGCGTTACGGCGGCTGCGCCGGTTTGCGCGCGAAGGCGCCGCCGATGAGCTCGATCTCCCCGATACCATCCGCAGTACCGCCGCAAATGCCGGCTGGCTCGATCTGAAAATGGTGCCGGAGCGCCACAACAATGTGAAAGTCCTGATGCTGCTTGACGTAGGCGGTTCAATGGACGATCACATCAAGCGCGTGGAAGAATTATTTTCGGCGGCGAAATCCGAGTTCAAACATCTCGAGTTCTATTATTTCCATAATTGCGTCTACGATTATCTGTGGAAGAACAACAAGCGCCGGCATGGCGAACGAACTGCCACGTTCGACGTTTTGCACAAGTTTTCGCCTGATACCAAGCTGATCTTTGTCGGCGATGCCACCATGAGCCCATACGAAGTCATGCAACCAGGCGGTTCCGTGGAATATAACAACGCCGAAGCCGGCGCGGTCTGGCTCAGGCGCCTCGCCGACCAGTTTCCGCGTTTCGCGTGGCTCAATCCCGAACCGGAAAGGCTTTGGGAATACCGGCAATCGGTATCGGTCATCCGGCAGATCCTGGGCGGTCGCATGTACGGCCTGACGCTGGCCGGGCTTGAAAGCGCGATGCGTGCGCTTTCCAAATAAATCAAATCGGGTCCCAAGTGGCACGGCCACTTCTTTTCACACTGTCCCTGCCCTTTCAGCCTCTCGGCGCGTACGATCCGCGCGAAACGTCCCTGAGAGGCTTTAAATGAATCCGTCCGCCACGGCTTTGCGGCCATTCGCCGATTCGTCGCTGTCAGCCATGGTCGCGGGATTTGTCGCGATGATGACCGGCTATACCAGCTCCCTCGTCCTGATGTTCCAGGCCGGGCGTGCCGCGCATTTATCCGATGCGCAGATTTCCTCCTGGATCTGGGCGCTCTCCATTGGCATGGCGCTGTGCACGATCGGCCTGTCGCTCAAGTTCCGCGCGCCGATCGTGATTGCGTGGTCCACGCCGGGCGCAGCACTGCTCGTGACGTCGCTGCCGAACGTGCCCTATGCGGATGCGATCGGCGCGTTTATCGTCTGTGCGGTCCTGTTGACGGTTGTCGGCCTGACCGGCTGGTTCGATACCCTCATGCGCAAGATCCCTGCAGGCATCGCGGCGGCTTTGCTGGCGGGCATCCTGTTCGAGATCGGCATCGAAATCTTCAGGGCCGCGCAGTTCCAGACAGCCCTCGTGCTGGCAATGTTCTTCACCTATCTCATCGTCAAGCGCCTCGCGCCCCGCTACGCCATCCTGACGACGCTCGTGGTCGGCATCGTCGCCGCCGGAACGCTCGGCCTGCTCGATTTCAGCCAGTTCCACGTCGCGCTGGCGCACCCGGTCTTCACCATGCCGCACTTCACGTTCGCGGCGGCGGTCAGTATTGGCATCCCGCTTTTCGTGGTGGCAATGGCCTCGCAAAACGTGCCCGGCATCGCCGTGCTGCGCGCGGATGGCTATGACACGCCATCGGCGCCATTGATCGCGACAACGGGCATTGCGTCGCTCCTGCTCGCGCCGTTCGGCTCGCACGGCATCAACCTGGCCGCGATCACCGCCGCCATCTGCACCGGGCCGGAAGCGCACGAGGACCATTCCCGCCGATACATGGCGGCCGTCTGGTGCGGCATTTTCTATCTGGTCGCCGGCATCTTCGGGGCCACCATCGCGGCGCTGTTCGGGTCGCTGCCGAAGGCGCTGGTAGTCTCGGTCGCGGCGCTCGCATTGTTCGGCTCGATCATGAGCGGTCTCACCAACGCCATGCAGGACATTCGCCAGCGGGAAGCAGCGCTTGTCACGTTCATGGTGACGGCGTCGGGGCTCACGCTTTTATCGATAGGATCGGCGTTCTGGGGTCTTGTCGCCGGCATCGTCACGCAGATTGTGCTGAACGCGCGCCGGGCGTAAATTCAGGGTGTCGACGCGAAATGTTCACAGCGTCGGCGTGTAATGGCTTGGTGGACCGTGTGCGCCGCGCCGGAACCTCTGCCAGCTCGGGCACTCGAATTGCAGCGGGAAACACCGACGCCTGCGCCAAATTGCGCAGCAGGACTAGAATGTCACTCTTGTGCGAGACAATTGCCAGAAGGTTTGGCGCCGCGGCATCACGTGCGGTCTCGCAACCTCCTTTCAACGCGGGCAATCCGCATCTTTGACAACGGCACAACGCGCCGAAGACCAGATATGACATCCGCTCTCGACCAGCTCAAGCAATACACCACCGTCGTCGCCGATACCGGCAACTTCCAGCAACTCGGCGAATTCAAGCCGCAGGACGCGACCACGAACCCGTCGCTGATCTTGAAGGCCGTCCAGAACGACGACTACAAGCCGCTGCTCGAAAAGACCGTCAAGGATCACGCGAGCAAGTCTACGGGTCACATCATCGACCAGTTGCTGGTGGCGTTCGGCAAGGAAATCCTGAAGATCGTCCCGGGCCGCGTGTCCACTGAAGTCGATGCACGTCTTTCGTTCGACACGAAGGCTTCCGTCGACAAGGGCCGCGAGATCATCAAGCTGTACGAAGATGCGGGCATCGACCGCAAGCGCATTTTGATCAAGCTCGCGTCTACGTGGGAAGGCATCCGCGCCATGGAAACGCTGCAGAAGGACGGCATCCACTGCAACATGACGCTCCTGTTCGCACCGGTGCAAGCAGCGGCTGCAGCGGACGCGGGCGCGCAACTGATCTCGCCGTTCGTCGGCCGTATTTACGACTGGTACAAGAAGTCGGCGGGCGCGGGCTGGGACGAAGTGAAGATGGGCGGCGCGAACGATCCGGGCGTGCAGTCGGTGCGCAAGATCTACGCGTACTACAAGAAGTTCGGCTACAAGACCGAAGTGATGGGCGCGAGCTTTCGCACGGTCAATCAGATCACGGAACTGGCCGGCTGCGATCTGCTGACCATCAGCCCGGATCTGCTCAAGAAGCTTGCCGAGAGCAATGACAAGGTTGAGCGCAAGCTGTCGCCGGAAGCCGTTGCAAACGACAAGGTCGACAAGATCAACGTCGATGAGTCGAGCTTCCGCTTCCTCCTGAACGACGACGCCATGGCGACCGAAAAGCTCGCCGAAGGCATTCGCGGTTTCGCTGCCGATGCGGTCAAGCTCGAAAAACTGATCGAAGCGCTGAAGTAATTTGGCGGCTGCAATACAGAGACTACGTGTCCAGAAACGGGCGCCGGTGCTATTTCGCCGGCGCCTTTTTTTGTGCAGACCGAGTCGGCACGGGGGTTTTTAGGCCTTGAGCGTGGGCTAGACTTTTGAGGCGGGCGGAGGGCCGCCCATCAATGAAGGAGTGCCAATGCGTCTCGAACCCTACCTGTACTTCAACGGCCGCACGGAAGAAGCGCTCATGTTCTATCAGCACGCGATTGGTGCGGAAACCTTGTCAGTATTGCGTTTCGAGGATTCTCCCGAGAGCGTCAACGCAACGCCCGAATGGAAGCACAAGATCATGCACTCCACGTTCAGGATAGGCTCGAGCATCATCATGGCGTCGGATGGCGTGAACGCAGCACCGCAGGTGTTCTCGGGATTCGCCATCGCGATCGTCGCTGACGACGACGAATCGGGCCAGCGCATGTTCGACGCGTTAAGCGTCGGCGGGAACGTCCGGATGGCCTGGCAACCGACTTTCTGGAGCAGCGGTTTCGGCATGATCTCCGACAAGTTCGGCATACCGTGGATCGTGAGCGTGATGGACGATCTGGGCGGTTGAGTTCTTGCGGCAGCACTTTATCGATGAAACGGTTGCGCACCTTCGAGGTTCCACTGCCGCTCTATTTCAATCAGCCGCAAGCGCAGCCGGTCCACCTGTTCCGCGAGCCGCTTCGCAAGCCAGTACGGGCCCTGCAACTCCGGTGCGAGGTCGGCGGCAATGCCGGCGGTCTGCTCCAGCCTCGCGGCGGCGGCGGGTGACCCGGTCGCCGCATGCAGCAGACCGACACGGCCGAACCGCAACGCACGCGCCATCAGCAACAAGGTATGACGCACGGCGCGCTCTTCGGCGTGACCGCTGGCGGCAAGTCCGGGGGCATTGTCCGGCATAGCGGACGCCATCATTTCCAGCGCGGTGATGATCGAACGATGCTGGCGCTGGATATCCTCCAGAACAGCAAGCGGCGCGTCGATCTCTTTTGCAACCGACGCCAGCAGCGAACGCGATGAAACCAGCCGCGAGTTCATCGTGGCGAACTGCTTCGTCAAGGCCTCAACGGAGATGCGCCGGCCTTCCACGATCGCGCTATAGATCCGTGCGCTGTCGCGCATGTTGTCGGCGAGCCGATAACGCCATGAATACGTGGCGTATTGCGGCAGCACGAACGAGAACGCCAGCGCGATCACTATGCCGATCAGCACGGTCAGGGTGCGCCACAAGCCGACATCGATAGACAGATTCCCGTGCCCCGCCACGATCACCGTGGTGATGCCCGTGAGCAACGCGATATACCCCGGCTTGCCGATGGCGTGATACGCGCACACGCCGGCAATTACAGCCAGCAGCACGAAGGTGATCATGGTCGAGTGGGTGACCGATTGCAGCAGGATCAGCCCAAGCCCGAGCGACGCGCCAAGCAGCGTTCCCACCGCGCGCTCCGCCGCCTTCTTGCGGATATTGCCGTGATGCTGCAAGCCGCCGATCACGACGAGCAAAGTCACCGTGGACCATTCGCCGTGGGGAATATCGATGCCCGACGTCAGCGCAATCGACGCAAGCAGCGCCAGCGCCACGCGCGCCGCGTGGAGGTACTTGGCGTGGCGGTATCGAAAATACGGTGAGCCGAGCACGTGCAGCGTGCGGCGCGTATGGCTCCGGAGGGGCTTCGACGGTTCGGTTGCGGACATGCGGTTCCGGTGAAGAGATGAACAACGCGCTGACGATAACGCTGCAATAAGGCCGCAGCCGGAAAAAGAAAACGCCCGCAACATCCGTTACGGGCGTTTCGCCAACTTTACCGCTAACCCGCGATCAGGTTTCAGCTACATCCAGATAGTCCTCGGGACTCGTCCGGTCATCGGATCGCTTGAGCCCGATCACGCGCACCAGGATGCTGACCACGATCGACACCACCAGGTTCACGACCAGCGCCCACACCGCGGCGTACCCCGGAATAGCGTAGCCGAAAAGGTGGATCGTGAAGATCGACCCGGCCAGTTTCAGCGATACCGCCATCCACGTGCCGGTGGCGATCCCCGCAGCCCAGCCGATCAGCAAACCCCGGTGATCGAGCACACGGGTATAGAGGCCGAGCACCAGCGCCGGCAGCGTCTGGATGATCCAGATCCCGCCGAGCAACTGCAACTGGATAGCGTACGTCAGCGGCAGCGCCAGGATGAACACGACCGCACCGACCTTCACCAGCAGCGACACCAGCTTCGCGACGTTGGTTTCCTGCTCCGGCGTCATGTTCGTGTTCACGAACTCCTTATGCACGTTACGCGTGTACAAGTTGGCGGCCGCGATCGACATGATTGCGGCCGGAACCAGCGCGCCGATACCGATCGCCGCAAACGCAACGCCCACGAACCACGACGGGAAAAAGTGCAGGAACAGAGCCGGGACCGCGAAGTTCGAACCGTAGGCCTTGAAGTACGGGGCGAATTCCGGCATGTCCTTCACACCCGATGCAAGCGCCATGTACCCCAGCAACGCGAGCAAGCCGAGCACCAGCGAATAGGCCGGCAGGAGCGCCATGTTGCGGCGGATCGTGTTACCCGACTTCGACGACAACACCGCCGTCACCGAGTGCGGATACAGGAACAGCGCGAGCGCCGAACCGACCGCGAGCGTGGCATACGCGCTATACCCATTGAGGCTCGATGCATCCGGAGCTTTCAACAGGATCTTCGCCGGATCGACCGCATGGAAGATCGCGCCGAAACCGCCAAGCTGCGCCGGGATGATGATCATCGCCGCGATGATCGTGATGTAGATCAGCACGTCCTTCACGACCGCGATCATGGCCGGCGCGCGCAGGCCCGACGTGTACGTGTACGCGGCGAGAATCGCAAACGCGATGATCAGCGGCAGATCGCCGACAAACCCCTTGGTGTCGAATCCAAGCGCGCCGATCACCACTTCAATGCCGACGAGCTGCAACGCGATATACGGCATGGTTGCGACAATCCCCGTCACGGCAATCGCCAACGCCAGCATGCGGCTGTTGTAACGGGCGTGCACGAAGTCGGCGGCGGTGACGTAGCCGAATTTCTTCGAGATCGACCAGAGCTTCGGGAACACGACGAAAGCAAACGGGTAGATCAGGATGGTGTACGGCAGCGCAAAGAAGCCGGTCGCACCCGCGCCGAACACGAGGGCCGGAACCGCGACGAACGTGTAGGCGGTGTACAGGTCGCCGCCGAGCAGGAACCACGTGACGATCGTGCCGAAGCGACGGCCGCCGAGGCCCCATTCATCGAGCTGACCGAGGTCGGCCTTGCGCCAGTGAGCGGCGACAAAACCCAGGATCGTCACGCCGATGAAGAACAGGACGAAGACGAAGGTTGCGGTGGGATTCATCATCGCGGGCTCCCGGGCGTGAGCTTGGGAGCAGCGTGGATGGGCTTGGTCTTCATATAGACCACGGCCGTGATGACCGCGCTGATGAGCACCCAGAGCAACTGATACCAGTAGAAAAACGGAAAGCCCCAAAGCACCGGTTCGATCTTGTTGTAAAACGGCACCCAGACAACGCCGATCCAGGGAAGTATCAGCAGCCAAAGCCACTGTTTGTTGCGGACCTGACCAGTGGCGGTCACCGCATCTTGAGCCATGACGGTCTCCTCTTTTCTCTTTAAATTGCTGCTGGACTGGGACCTGCGCGGATCTCGCGGCAAGGCGCCAGCCTAATAGCGCCCCGAAATAACACGTGGAGTATATGGACGCCTAAAAGTGGGTCAAGCAGGGCGAACCCGAACCGTAATGGGTAGAGAAAGCATTATGTAATTTTTGCTTTATCGACCGCTGGCAGGGCGGCGGGTTCGCTGCTGGATCTAGATGGAAAAGTTGGGTGTATTGCCGGCTTCAGTACTGATCGACAAGGCCTTGACCCATTGACGCGCGGGCAGCTTCAGTTCCTTTTCGATGAGCTTTGCCCGTTGTTCGAGTTGCGCGTACGGCACATCGAGCGCGGGTCCCGCAAACGCGACGGCAATGCGATTGCCGTCGTGGACTTCGGGCAGCGCGAGCACCCGGCCATCGAAGGCTTCGTTCAGGCGCTTCATGTTGCGCACGAAGCTCGGATGATCGCCGAACAGGTTGACCGTCACCACGCCCGCCGCCGGCGTCAGGCAAGCCCGGCACGCACGATAGAACGCGACGCTGTCCAGCACGGGGCCGCGCGCGGTGGCATCGTAGACATCGATTTGCAATGCGCCGATGCTGCCGTGGTTCGCGGCGTCGTTGACGAAGTCGTAGGCGTCCTGCTCGTGGATGGTGAGGCGCGCGTCGTCGTTGGGCAGCTCGAACATCGTGCGCGCGGCGATCACAACCGACGGGTTCAGCTCGACCGCCTCGACCTTAGCGCGCTTCAGGAACGCGTGCGCGAACTTGGTCAGTGCAGCCGCGCCAAGACCAAGCTGCACCACCCGTTTGGGCGTTTCGATGAACAACAGCCACGCCATCATCTGCTGCGCGTATTCAAGTTCGATGTGATTCGGCTTCTTCAGGCGCATCGCGCCCTGCACCCATTCGGTGCCGAAATGCAGGAATCGCACGCCGCCCTCTTCCGAGAACGTCACGGGCGCGAAGCGCGGTTTGCGAGGTGCATCGATACGGGGCGCGTTTTCAAGGTCGTCATCACGATCGCGCTTTGCGCGCTTGGCCTGCTTTTTATCGTGCTTTTTTTCTTGGCGCTTGCCGCCGAACGCGCGCGCTTCAGCCGACGCGCGTTTGATTAATTGGGTCATTTGAGGATGTCGCGCCAGATGCGCAATTTTTGATCGAACGAGAGGATAGCATTCGCCGGACTCGACGACGGCAGGACCAGGGTTTCGTAGCCTGCCTCGCGGATCACCGGTTCGAAACGCCCTGATGTCTTGCCGTTGAAGCAGAGCTTTTTCAAGCCCGGCGCGTGAAGGCGGAACGAGGCAAAGTCGTTGGGATTCGCGTGGCGGATCGCGGTGTCGAGACTGCCTTCGCGCTCGCACGCCGCAAGCACATCCCACAAGCCGATGCCATGTTCAAGCAGCTTGAGAACGCGCTGATCGTAGGCAAGCTCGTGCAAAGGCTCGCCGATCACCGTTCCGACCAGCCGCCAGAACTGGTTGCGCGGATGGGCGTAGTACTGCGCGGCATCGAGCGACGCCACGCCGGGGAAACTGCCGAGTATGAGCGTGTGCGTATTTTCATCGGCGATGGGCGGAAAGCCTTTCAGCATTCTTCGCAACGCTCGAGGAAAGCCCAGAGCGCGGGCAGGAAGCATTCGGTGACCATCAGCGGCGCACTTTTTCTCACGAACACGGAACGGCGCGCGACGAAGGTAGGGGGGGCTTCATGATGCGTTTGTGTGGCCGCGAGCCTGTAGAGCGGATCACGCGCCGTCACCTTGCGCGACGTCAGCGGCGAGCGCCAGACGCTGCTGTCGCTATATAGAAGTTCGGCCAGCGGACGCGTCCTCAAACGGCGGATCGCTTGCCACACGCCCGAACTGACATTAAGCGGCACGATACTGTGTGCCGCGACGAACGGCACGCCTTCCACGTTAAGCACGACTTCGCGAGTCCATACCGGCGTGCGCGGCGTGATGTTCAACGCGCTGGATTCATCGCGCCAGGGTTGGCTGACGGTTTCGCGGGTGACATCGACGGTGACGGTGCCGAGTGCACGCAGATGTGCAGTGAGCGAACCGCCGCGCGTGAGCCAGTCTTTCTGGTCGACGGTGAACGTGGGAAGCGGACGGATGCGCCAGTTGCCAGGCGCCACAATAAGGGTATTCAGCATGCGCGAGATTATAAAACCACGCGTGTAAATAGGACGAATCGTATAGATGTCGATGTCCGCGACGGGAAGACTGGGGAACCGGCCGGGAAATGGTCGGCGCTCAATCAACCAGAGAGGAAAGACATGTCGGTGAATACAAAGCAAACGTCGAAGGTCGTCGCAACGCTCGCATCGAAGACGTTGCATGATCCGAAAGCGTCGGCCATTGCAAAGAGTCTTGCTGCATCGGCGCTATCGCAAACGCATACGAAGAACCAGACCGGCGCTCAGATGGAGCACAAGGCCTCGCTCGTTCTCCACAGCGACAAATATTCGAAGGACACCAGGACGCTGGCGGCGTCTGTCGTAGCGCAGGCCAACAAGGAGCGTAAGGCCAAATAAGCGAAGCCGTTCCGGGAGCACCCGGAACGGCTTCGTTCAACTCGACACACCTCGCGTCAGCCCTCAGGCAAACGCGAGATAACGATCAAATCAATGTACGACAGCGTGCACGCCTTGCTGAATCAGCAGGTCAGCGTGAGCAGCTGAATTCTGATACACGTTGTACGCCACGCCGCCAACCGAGGCCGTGCCGTGCTCTACCCACGGAGCATCTGCCACGCCCGCCAGCTTTACGTGCGACACATCGACCGTGTCAGCGGACGAGCCATTCACCATCAGTTGCTTGTTGCCGTCGTGCTGGAACAAATCAGCTTGACCAAGGTTCAGCACGTCGACGAGCGACAAGTGCAGCGTGTTTCCATGTCCGCCCAAGTCGAAGGCCTGGACACCCGAAATCTTGGCCGCTGCTGTCTGGCCGGTCAACGAGGTCAGGTCCAGTACCTGGTGACTGCCTTCCAGGTGCATTGTGTGGAGACCCTTGCTGCCTCCTTCGATGTGGGCTGACGACTGCTTGAAGTACGAGTTCGGATCGACGTTCAGGTCGACGTTCTGATGACCAGCCGATGCGACAAACTTGTCATGCAGGCCTACGCTTGCGTCATTCGAGACAGCGGTTACGTCCTGGCTCACGGCGTGAGCGGCGCTGACCAGCGACTGGACCGCGGGTGCAGGCGTTGCATCCACAGTCATCTGCAGGAACAGCGGAACGCTCGTGCCCGATGCGTTCGTCTCCGTGATGCTCAGGTTATGCACGCCGTTGGACAACGTAGGCAGGTCCCACTTCGTGTTGGCTTGCGTCACCACCATCGTTCCGACCAACTGGCCGTTGTCGAACAGGTTCAGCGTGTCGCCAACCGTTGCGCTCAGCACGAGCGACGGATGAGCATCATGCGTCACCTGTGCGATGTCCGCTTCAGCATAATTGCTCACCGAATGATCGATCAAGCCGAGGTATGCCGGTGCGGCCGGACCTGCTGCTACCGTGAAGTTGATGCTCGCCTGTGCGCTGTTGTTGCCCGCTGCGTCGGTGGCCATCAGCGTGAGCTCATGCGCGCCGTTGAACAGGACTGACGGAACGGTCCAGTTCGTGTTCGTCTTGGTGGCAACCATGGTACCGATCAGCGCACCGTTGTCGTACATGCTGTAGGTGGCGCCGGGAATGCTCGCGAAGACGATGCCGGGTGCATCGTCGTGCAAGGTCGAACCGTAACTGAAATCAGCGTAGTTGCTCACCGAGTGATCGATCAGGCCCATGATGGACGGTGTTGCAGGCGTGACATCATTTGTAGACATATTTTTTTACCTCTTAAAGTTAAATCACAAACCGGGACATACAAATCAAATATCCGGTGAAATTTTTCCTACGATTTCGTAAGCCGATCCAATAGGCGGTTTCCGAAACAGAGTGATTGTGTCGATTTGCGATTCAATTAAATACAAGAAGAATCCGAATTTTTGGAAATCGGTCTGTTTCCATAATGCCATTTGGGCAAATCGGATTTCAAAAACCAAACAATCCTAATATCCAATCGGTTGATAGCACCGTCAAAATCGATTGACCAGCACTGCGGCCTTCGCTCTTGTATGTGAAGATAAATAATGAGATAGCCCGATTTCCCATATTCCGGCACACACTGGTTTAAATCGACAAAGGATATAACCTGAAATAAAGTGCATTTGGCTGTCCTAAACAAAGCCCCCAGATCGCGTGAAAAGTAAAAAACTTTATATGGAGGTCGAGCCACCCGGCGTAGATGACGGCGTATCTCGATATTATCGTTACCACATATGGTCCTGGCGACACAAATATCAACGAATTCGACACTGTGTCGCCATTATGTCGTCGCTGCCGGGCCAAGCACCGCTCAGGAGAATGGCGGCGTTATCTCGATTAAGTGACTTCCTCAACACCGGCGCAGCAATATCTCAATATAAACCATTGCTAATTTACATAAATCAAGCAAGATGAGAGGAGCGGTAAAATGAGCCATGAAATTCGGGGTATCAAGCAAAATTCTTTTGTTCCAGATCTTAAGAAGACAGCACAAATACCCCAACAGGCACCAAGCCGGAGACGCTGGCTGATCGCATTGTTATTATTTGTCACCGTAGTAATCAACTATCTGGATCGCAGCAATCTGTCGATCGTGGCGCCCGAACTGATGCGCGAGCTTTCCATCAGTCCCGTTCAGGCAGGCTGGATCTTCTCCGCGTTTGGCTGGACCTATGCCGCCATGCAGATACCCGGTGGCTGGCTGGTCGATCGTGTACGCCCGCGCTATCTGTATGCACTCGCGCTCGCCTCGTGGTCGCTGGCAACGGTGAGCATGGGGTTTGTCGGCAGTTTTGCCGCAATGTTCGGATTGCGACTCATGGTGGGTGCATTGGAAGCCCCGGCCTATCCCATCAACAGCCGCGTCGTCACAACCTGGTTCCCCGAAAACGAACGCGCCTCGGCAATCGGAATTTACACGTCGGGCCAGTTTGTCGGCCTGGCCTTCCTCACGCCCGTGCTGGCCTGGCTACAACATCGGTACGGCTGGCACGCGGTCTTCATCGGAACCGGTCTGGCCGGCATCGTATGGGCCGCAGTCTGGTATGCGGTGTATCGGGAACCAAGGCAGTTCAAAGGCGTGAATCCGGCTGAGATCGAACTGATCAGCGCAGGCGGCGGTCTGGTCGACCTTGGACAGAAGAATTCAACGCAAGCGCCTGGATTCAGCCGGGCTGCGCTTCGAGTCGTATTGAGCAAGCGCAAGCTGTGGGGCATTTACCTCGGCCAGTACGCCGTCAGTTCCACGTTATGGTTCTTCCTCACCTGGTTTCCGACGTATCTGGTGAAGTATCGCGGCATGGACTTCATCAAGTCCGGTTTCCTTACCTCGCTACCATTTCTTGCCGCTTTTTGTGGCGTCATCAGTGCAGGTCTGTTCTCCGACTGGCTGATCCGCAAAGGCGCCAGCGTCGGCTTTGCCCGCAAATTTCCAATCATCTCCGGGCTGCTGATATCGACCAGCATCATTGGCGCCAACTTCACCGACTCCACCGAATGGGTGATTTTCTTCATGGCCGTCGCGTTTTTCGGAAACGGCTTTGCATCCATCACATGGTCACTGGTTACGTCGCTAGCCCCTGAAAAAATGCTGGGCCTCACTGGCGGGGTCTTCAATTTCATCGGCAATCTCGCCGCTATCTCAACGCCTCTTGCCATCGGCTATCTGGCCAACGGCAGCAACTTCGCGCCGGCCATCACGTACGTGGCATGCGTGGCGTTGCTGGGCGCGCTGTCGTACGTCTTTCTGGTCGGCAAAGTGGAACGGATCAAAGCGTAACGGGACCTCATTCACCGAGGCAAGATGTTGCACGCAGGGTAGGGAAAATGAAGATATTCTCGATAACAAGCGCTGCATTTGCAGTGATAGCCGGAGCGGCGCAAGCGCAATCGAGCGTCCAGCTTTATGGCGCTGTGGATATAGGCGTTGACTACGCGAATCATTCAGGTATCCAGAATAGCAGCGTGGTCCGTGTTGATTCGGGCACGCTCTACGGCAACCGATGGGGCATACGAGGAAGCGAGGATCTGGGCGACGGGCTCAAGGCTATATTCACAGCCGAGAGCGGCTTCGCCCTTAACAATGGAGCGAGCACGCAGGGCGGCCTGTTGTTCGGCCGACAGGTGTTTTTCGGCTTGCAGAACCGGTTAGGAAAACTGACGATAGGACGTCAATATACGCTCGATGTAGATCTCGCACCGTACCATGCCAATTTCGCCTCCCGAGCCAACAACTATACAGGTCTCTCCCATTGGGTGGATCGCCTGGCCGATCGCGTCAATAATGCCGTCAAATACCAGACTCCGAACCTGAACGGATTTACCTTCGCCGGTCAATATGGTTTCGGTGGAATCGCCGGCAATGACGCGGCCTTTCGCGTCTTCAACGCCGGGGGCAATTACAGCAACGGACCGGTCGGTTTGGGGGCGACTTATCTACGTATCAACGATGCCAACGGCAACCGACTGACCGGAGTCGCCGTAGTGGACGGGCAATATGTTCTCGGTCCTGCAACGGTGCATCTGGCCTATACAGACACGCGAGGCACGGCAGCCAACACGCTGTGTTTTTCCACCTGCGCAGCCAGACCGAACCAGGTCGTGCGCACCTTCGAGGTCGGGCTCGACTATCAGGCAACGCCAGCGGCCAAGTTCTACACGGGCGGCGCGTACACGCGATTGAACCAAGACCTGACCGGAAACGCTTTCCAGTTCAACCTGTCCGGGTTCCATGCGCTTTCGAAGCGTACCGAAATGTACGCGCTGGCGGGATACACCAGGACCACGGGTCTTGGCGGCTTTTCGCGCGTCATGGTGGGCGCGCCCGACTTGGGGGCAACCGCTTTTGCTTCCAACGCACAAGGCACGCCCGATAACGGCAGCCAACTGGGTTTGCGGATCGGCATGATTCACAAGTTCTAGTGCGTCTGCCCTGCCCCATCCCCGTGGTTGGTGGGACACGCAAAAAAATGCGCCCCGAAGGGCGCATGCACAGGTAGATATTCGCTGACTTATCGCGCCAGCAACAACGCGTTCGTCCGCTTCACAAAACTCGCCGGATCTTCCAGCGTGCCGCCTTCGGCCAGCATCGCCTGATCGAATAACAGATGGCACCAGTCGCCGAAATTCGCGTCATCGGCGTGAAGCTTCTTCACCAGCGGATGCTCCGGGTTCACTTCCAGGATCGGCTGCATCTGCGGCGCGGCCTGACCGGCCTGCTTCAACATACGTTGCAAGTAGCCGCTCATATCGCCGTCATCGGCAACCAGGCACGTCGGCGAATCGGTCAGGCGGAACGTCAGGCGCACGTCCTTCGCCTTGCCTTCCAGCGCAGCCTTCATGCTCTCCACCAGCGGCTTCATTTCTTCGCCGACCTTCTCCTGCGCCTGCTTTTCTTCATCGTTCAGCGCGCCGAGATCCAGGTCGCCGCGCGCCACGCTCTGCAGCGGCTTGCCGTCGAATTCATTGAGGAACGACAGCATCCATTCATCGACACGGTCCGTCAGCAGCAACACTTCCACGCCCTTCTTACGGAACACTTCCAGGTGCGGGCTGTTCTTCGCGGCCTGCCACGTGTCGGCGGTGACGTAATAAATCTTCGTCTGCTCGGGCTTCATGCGCGACACGTAGTCGGCCAGCGCCACTGTCTGCTCCGACGAATCCGTATGCGTCGATGCAAAGCGCACCAGCTTGGCAATGCGTTCGCGATTGCCGTAATCCTCGCCGATACCTTCCTTGAACACCTGTCCGAACTCTTTCCAGAACGTGGCGTACCTGGCTTTCCCGGCGTCATCGGTGGCGTCAGCGGACGACGATGCCACTTCTTCCAGCATCGATAAAACGCGCTTCGTCACGCCTTCGCGAATGGCTTTTACGTCGCGGCTTTCCTGCAGGATTTCACGCGATACGTTCAGCGGCAGATCCGCCGAATCGACTACGCCCTTCACGAATCGCAAGTACGCCGGCACGAGTTGTTCCGCGTCGTCCATGATGAACACGCGCTTCACATACAGCTTCAGGCCGCCTTTATGATCGCGATTCCACATATCGAACGGCGCGTGCTTCGGCACGTACAGCAACTGCGTGTATTCGCTGCGGCCTTCCACGCGGTTGTGGGTCCACGCGAGCGGCTCGTCATGATCGTGCGAGATGTGCTGATAGAACAGCTTGTATTGCTCGTCGGTGACGTCGCTCTTCGCGCGGGTCCACAGCGCGCTCGCCTGGTTCACCGTCTCGTCTTCGTCCTGCGTAACCATTTCGGACTTCTCGGCATCCCATTCTTCCTTCTTCATCAGGATGGGCAGCGCGACGTGATCCGAATATTTCTGGATGACCGACTTCAGCTTGTGCGTGGAGAGGAATTCATCTTCTTCGGGACGCAGATGCAGAGTGATGCTCGAGCCGCGTTGCGCACGCTCGATCTGTTCAACCACGAAATCGCCCTCGCCCGCGCTTTCCCAACGCACGCCTTCGCTGGCCGGCAACCCGGCGCGACGCGTTTCGACCGTGATCTTGTCCGCGACAATGAAACCCGAATAAAAGCCGACACCAAACTGGCCGATAAGCGCAGCGTCCTTCTGCTGATCGCCGGAGAGCTTCGAGAAAAACTCCTTCGTGCCCGAACGCGCGATCGTGCCGAGGTTCGCGATCGCTTCGTCGCGGCTCATGCCGATGCCGTTATCGTCGATGGTGATGGTCCGCGCCGCCTTGTCGTACGAGATGCGGATGCGCAGATCCGGATCGTTCTCATACAAGGCGCCGTTTTCGATGCCCTCGAAACGCAGCTTGTCCGCCGCGTCCGATGCGTTCGAAATCAGCTCGCGCAGGAAAATCTCCTTGTTGCTGTAAAGCGAATGGATCATCAGATGCAGAAGCTGCTTCACTTCTGCCTGAAAGCTCATGGTTTCTTGTGCCATGGTCGGTTCCTCGTTTGTCTAGTGTTGACGGGTTTTAGCGGCAGTGCGATGCAGCAAAACCGAGCAAAAGCATCGCGCGAATCCTGCGACACATGAGGTCGGCTGTGAGAATTTCAAGGGGTTTTTTCGAAAGCGCGCGAAGGAGCGCGCCGCCCTAACCCATGCGGTCCGCATACTCGGTGAGCACTGCGGGCAATCCCGGATCGCCGCAATTTGCAATGTTAAAGCGCATCCAGGTGCTCGGCAGTTGATGCGGCGAAAAGAGGCTGCCCGGCGTCAGCAGGAAACCGGCCTCGTGCCCGAAGGCCGCAAGCGCTTCCGAATCCACGCCGGTATCGGCCCATAAAAACATGCCCGCCGCCGGGACGAGATACGGCTTGTAGCCCACTTTTTCGAACATGCGTACGGTCTTCTCGCGCACGCCGTCGAGTTTCACGCGCAGGCGTTCGACGTGGCGGCGGTAGTGGCCATCGGTGAGCACCTTGTACAGCACGCGCTCATTGAGTTCGGGACTGGTCATGCCAACGAGCATCTTCTGGTCGGCAATCGCATTCGCCACCTCCGGCGCGCACGCGATGTACCCCACCCGCAAGTTCGGCGCGAGCGTCTTCGAAAAGCTGTTGAGGAAGATCACGCGCTTGAGCTGATCGAGGCTTGCGAGGCGCGTGGCCGCGAAGTTGGTCGGGCAGAGGTCGCCGTAAATATCGTCTTCCACGACAATGAAATCATAGGTCTGCGCGAGCTGGAGAATCCGGAAAGCCTGCGCGGCCGTAAGCGATGTTCCCGTGGGATTCTGCAGAACCGAATTGATCACGAGCATCTTCGGGCGCCACGTCTGCACGAGGTTTTCGAGGGCGTCGAGATCGGGGCCGTCGGGCGTGTACGGCATGCCGACGAGCCGCGCGCCCTGCGCCACGAAGCGGCCGAACATCTGGAACCACGCGGGGTCGCCCACGATCACCGTGTCGCCCGGTTTGACGAACACGCGCGCAATCAGGTCGATGGCTTGCGTCACGCCCGACACCATCACGATTTGCTGCGTCGATGCCCCGATTTCCAGTTCTTCAAGCCGCGTCTGCAATTGCTGGCGCAGCGGCAAAAACCCTTGCGGCGTGCCGAAACCGAGCATCTGGCCGCCGCTTTGCCGGCTTATCGAACGCAGCGCGCCGGTCAGCAATTCGCCATTCAGCCAGCTCGACGGCAAATAGCCGATGCCCGGCCCCTTCGCCGGACTCGACGTATGCAGCATGTTGCGCAGCAGCCAGACCACGTCGATGGTGCTCGGGACCGGCTGCGGCTCACTGGCCGATTGGGGATGGACGTGGGCATCGTTCGATCCGCTGCGGTCGCGCACGAAAAAACCGGAGCCGCGCCGTGAATCGAGATAACCGTGCGCGACCAGCCGCTCGTACGCCTCGACCACGGTAAAGCGCGACACGCCCTTGTCGACGGCGAGTTTGCGGATCGACGGCATGCGCATGCCCGGGCGAAACACTCTTTCATCGATACGACGCCGCCCCCACTGGACCAGCTGGTCGACGAGCGTGAGCTGTGGCGCGCCGTGCGGCGCCGGAATCTGGTCGAGCGGGACGGACATGCCGGGCTCCATCGAGTGATTGCGTGCGGTGACTGTACTGAGAGGTATCGGCTTGATTGTACCGTTACTGTTACGGTCCCACCCGCTACATTTTGAGATCGCGCCGATGCTAATCTGGCCACTTTTGCAGCCGTGCAGCGAGTGTCGAGTGCTCGGCCGAATGGCCGATGCGACTGCGCAACGAGGCGAAACAGGTATGCTGGCGAGCTTGGCCATGGTTTTTCCATGCAACTCATTCACGTCGTATTTACGTAGTCCGTGCTCCATGACCGCTCCGCCGCTGCAACTCGATCATCTTGTCATCGCCGCCCGAACGCTTGAAGAAGGCGCAAGTTTTGTCGCCGCGAAGCTGGGCGTGCAGACGAGCGAGGGTGGCGCCCATCCGCTGATGCGCACGCACAACCGCCTGTTGAATCTCTGGGGCGGCGCTTATCTGGAAGTCATCGCTATCGATCCGGCTGCGGCCAATACGGATTCCTCGCGTCCGCGTCTCTTCGCACTCGACGACCCCGCGTTTCTCAAGCGGCTCGAAACAGGGCCGCAACTCGTGCACTGGGTTGCACGCGTCGAGCGTCCGAAGGTGCTGACGCGCTGGCAGGCGCAATACCCGGAGCGCATTGCGTCGGTCGTCGCCATGTCGCGCGGCGCGAATAGCTGGAACCTGACCGTTCCCGACGACGGCTCGTTCCCGGCCTGGCAAGGTTCCGGCGATGGAGTCCTGCCCTCGCTGATTCAGTGGGACACCACGCGGCATCCGGGTGCGTCGTTGCCGGAAACGGGCATTGCGCTTAAATCGCTTACAGGGTTTCATCCGCGCGCGCATGTGCTCCTGGAGCAGATGGCGTGGCTCGGCGCATCGCACCTGATGAACGTCGAAGTGACCGAAGGCGCGCCGGTCCTGGTCGCGCAATTCGAGTTGCCGGACGGGTCCATCGTCACGATGGGGGAAACGTCCGAAACAATCGAAGCCGCAGCGCAGGCAGCGCGGCAAGCCGAACTTGCCGCGGCAAAACCCGCCCGCAAGCGCGCGAAAAGCAGGAAGCCAGAAGACGTAACCGAAACAGCCGATCTTGCCGAAACTGCCGCCGATTCGTCGCCCGACGAAGCCGTGCAACAAGACGACGGACAGCAGGACGAGCGCTAAATACTTGTAAGCGGCGCGATAATAAGCGTGCGCCGCACCCATTGCACCCACACCCGTACCGCCCACCAAGACCGACCGAGGACCCCATGAATCAAGCCGACCTTCAAGCCCAGCCGTGGCAACTTTCCGAACGCGCGAGAAAGCTCACCAGTTCGGCGATTCGTGAAATCCTGAAGGTCACCGAGCGGCCCGAGGTCATTTCGTTCGCGGGCGGACTGCCGTCGCCGGCGACTTTTCCGGTCGAGGAAATGCGCGTGGCGTGCGATCGCATCCTGCGCGACAGCCCCGCCGCCGCGCTGCAATACAGCGCGACCGAGGGCTATCTGCCGTTGCGCGAATGGGTTGCGCAACGGTATTCGGTGAACGGCGCGTCAGTGCGTGCGTCGCAAGTGCTGATCACCACCGGCTCGCAGCAGGCGCTCGATCTGCTCGGCAAGGTGCTGATCGATCCGGCGAGCCGCGTGCTGGTCGAAACACCGACTTATCTCGGCGCGCTGCAATCGTTTTCAATGTACGAACCAAATTACGTTCAGGTCCCAACCGATGAACACGGCCTGATCCCCGAAGCGCTGACTAGCACGCTGACAGCAGGCGCGCGTCTCTTGTATGCGCAGCCCAATTTCCAGAACCCGACAGGCCGTCGTCTTTCGCTCGAACGCCGCACGGCGCTCGCCGCGTTCGCGCAACGTGCCGGGTTCCCTGTGATCGAGGACGATCCGTATGGCGCGCTCGACTATGCCGGCGCGCCGCTGCCGACCATGCTCTCCATGGCGCCGGATCACATCGTGCATCTTGGGTCGTTTTCGAAGGTGTTGTCGCCGGGCATGCGCGTGGGTTACATCATCGCGCCCGAGGAACTGCACTTCAAACTCGTGCAGGCCAAGCAGGCGACCGACCTGCATACGCCAAGCCTCACGCAGCGCATCGTGCATGAGGTCGTGAAGGACGGGTTTCTCGAAACGCATATCCCGAAGATCCGCGCGCTGTATCGCGATCAATGCGCGGCCATGCTGGCATCGCTTGAAAAACACATGCCGGCGGGCGTGGAATGGAACCGGCCGGAAGGCGGGATGTTCGTGTGGGTGAAGCTGCCCCAGCACATCGATACAATGAAACTGCTCGAGCAGTCCATTGCACGGCACGTGGCGTTCGTTCCAGGCGGACCATTCTTCGCGAACGAAGCCGAGCACAACACGCTGCGCCTGTCGTTCGTGACGGTGCCCCCGGCCGTGATCGACGAAGGCATTGCAAAGCTCGGCGCGCTGATCCGCGCGCAGGTCTGAATTTCATCATTCATTTCAAAGGGATTTCGCATGGCCCAACTCAACGTGTATGACAAGCTGAAAGAACTCGGTATTGAATTGCCGACCGCCGGCGCCCCCGCCGCGGCCTACGTGATGAGCGCGCAAAGTGGCAACACGGTGTACCTCTCCGGCCATATCGCGAAGAAAGACGGCAAGGTGTGGGCGGGCAAGCTGGGCGCCACGCTCACGACCGCCGAAGGCCAGACCGCGGCGCGTTCAATTGCCATTGATCTGATTGCCACGCTGCACGCACATGTGGGCGACCTGAACAAGGTCACGCGAATCGTGAAGGTGATGAGCCTCGTGAATTCCACTTTCGAATTCACCGAACAGCACCTGGTGACGAATGGCGCATCCGAATTGATCGCCGATGTCTTCGGCGAGCGCGGCAAGCACGCCCGCTCCGCTTTCGGCGTGGCGCAAATTCCGCTCGGCGCGTGTGTCGAGATTGAATTGATCGCCGAAGTCGCCTGAACTGTCGAGAATTAAACCTTAAAGGCGTTTTCGAACGCCGGTTTATTGCACTTGATTGTTTCCCCGGTGCCGCCCGGCATCGGGATCTTAAATCCAGATGTTCTTTATATCGATAAACTGCATCTGCGAAACAGCGTTTCAGACCGCGGAGCCGCGCCAGCCATGCGTTTCAGGCCCTCCGCGTATACCTCGATGCCTCATTGCGCCCATGAGCTTCCTTAAACGGGTCGCCTTCAGTAATATCTAAACCGGTCGTCATTGGTAATATCTGACCTGTCGGCGTCGGGGCTTGTCGTTGATGGGTCGCAAGATTTAAGTATTCGTGTCCAATAAATCAACTGTAAGAAATGCAAGACGTGCTAAAGGCAATTTTGCGCAAACTCGCGAACGATTCCGAAAAACGCATCCAGTTTGAATGACTTACGAACCGGATCGAGTCAGCATCGCACCGCCGGACCTGTGATCCGGACCACCCGCCCGCTACCACGTCACCGGGTCCTTGAACTGACCGAACCCATGAATCGATCACGGCCCAAAGCGCCACGGGATATGAAACACGCGGACTTTCCGCGCAGGAGTCGCGCATTGTTCGCGATTCCCGCGCTGGGGGCGCTCGTGCTCGTGCTGCTCTGGACGGTCATCTTCGCGCGTCTTTCGGTGGAGCGCGAGGCGGCGACGCACGCGTCCATGGCATCGGCTGCCATTCTTTCTTCCGCGCTCGAACAGCACACAATCAAGGCGATCCACCAGGTCGACCAGATTACGCGTTTCGTCAAATACGAGTTCGAGAAAACACCCGGCCAGTTCAACCTGGCGAGCACGGTGGAAAAAGGCGTGGTGCAAAGCGACACGCTGGTGCAAGTGTCTCTGATCAACGAACACGGCATTCTCACCGCTACCACCGCTGAATCGAATCCCAAGCCTCTCGATCTCTCGGACCGCGAGCATTTCCGGGTTCACGCGTTATCGAACGATGACTTGCTGTTTATCAGCAAGCCGGTGCTTGGCCGGGTCTCGCGACAATGGACGCTGCAGATCACACGGCGCCTGAATCATCCAGATGGGTCGTTCGCGGGCGTGGTGGTCGTTTCAGAGAACCCCAGCTACTTCACGAGCGATTTCTATAACGTTGCGTCCATCGGCCGCGAAGGCGTCGTTGCCGTGATCTCGGATAACGGCTCCGTGCTGGCACGCAGTACCGGCGCGGGTTCGGTCACATCGAAGGCCAACGGCCGCATGATGCAGATGGGCGAGCCGGGCAGCGACACGGCGAGCGTCTTCACGGCAAGCGGCGTGTATCCGACGTCCGAGCACGCGTCGGGCATCTACGTCGATCCCATTGATAACGTCACGCGCATTGTTTCGTACCGGCATATCGATGGCTATCCGCTCGGCGTGCTGGTCGGGCTGTCGCAGGCTGAGGAGTTCGTCGATTTCAATCACACGCGCCGCGTCTATCTGCTGATGGCGACGTTCATCTCGCTCGCCATGCTCGGTTTTTTCGCAGTGGCGACAGGTCTAATCGGCAAGTTGCTCGGACGCGAGCGCGAGATGACGCATCTGGTCGAATACGATTTGCTGACCGGATTGCGTAACCGCTATTCCACGCTGCAGACGCTCAGGCACGACGTGGTCAAACCCGAGAACGTGGGTCGTCTGGCGCTGCTGTTTATCGACCTCGACAACTTCAAGACCGTGAACGATACGCTCGGTCACAACGCCGGCGACATCGTCCTGCAGATGACCGCATCGCGGCTCGCGGAAACCGTCGGCGACCATGGCACGCTGTCGCGCATTGGCGGCGATGAATTCGTGGTCGTCGTCAAGGGCGCCGATGTCGAGCGGCAGGCGGTCGAGATGGCCGAAGCGGTCTCGCATATGTTCGCCACGCCCTTCGACGTCCGCGGCAGCGCCTTCGTGCTGCATGCGAGCGTCGGCATTGCGTTGTATTCGGTAGCGAGCGAAAGCGAAATCGACTTGCTGAAGAAGGCCGATCTCGCCATGTACAGCGCGAAGGACGCGGGCAAGAACTGCTATCAGTTTTACTCGCCGCAGTTGTCGCATCGCGCCGACCATCTGATGAAGTGGGAACAGCAACTGCGCGTCGCGCTCGCGCAGAACCAGTTGTTCCTCGCGTACCAGCCGAAGATCGACCTCACTCGCCGATGCATCACCGGTTTCGAAGCGCTCGCCCGATGGAACCATCCGCAGCACGGCCTGATTCCCGCAAACGAATTCATCCCGGTCGCGGAAAGCACGGGCTTGATCGTACCTATCGGGGACTTCGTGATTCATACCGCGTGCCGGCAACTGGCCATCTGGCAGACACAAGGGTATGACGGCCTGTCGCTCGCGGTGAATATCTCGGCGGTGCAATTCTGGCGCGGCGATCTGCTCGAAACGGTCGCGGCGGCCATACGGGACAGCGGTATTGCGCCGGGCAAACTCGAACTCGAGATCACCGAAACCGTGATGATGGAGTTTCCGGATATCGTCGCGGAAAAGATCGCGGCGTTGAAGCGGCTCGGCGTGCGGATCGCGCTGGATGATTTCGGCACGGGATATTCGTCGCTGTCGTACCTCAACCGTTTTGCTGTCGATACCCTCAAGGTCGACCGGTCGTTTATCCAGGCCATTCCGCATGACCGCAGCGTCTGCGTGATGGTTTCAGCAATCGTGAATCTGGCGCGCTCGCTCGGACTGACCGTGGTTGTAGAAGGCACCGAGACCGAAGAGCAGATCACCTGGCTGTCGCGACTCGGGCCGATTGAAGCGCAGGGTTTTCTCTTCTCTCGGGCGGTGCCCGCTGAAGGCGTACAGGCCTTGCTCGACCGGTTCGGAGTGTGCGGTTTAGGCCTCGTATCCGATGTCGTCGCGCTTCCGTTTGGCGAAGCGCCATCGAATGCGGTGGAATGAGCCGGGTTCTGGTGCTTTACCACCGGTAGTCGAATTCCGCGCTTCCTGCATGCGCATGTCCACCGCCGCCGAACTCACCGTTGTAGCGCAAACCGGCATGCACTTGCCGGCCTAATGCAACGCGCACGCCGGCTCCGGCTTGCATCGCGTCTCGTGCCGGGCCGCTGCCGTGCACGGTGAAAGCGCTGTTCTCCGCGCCTTCGAAACTCGCGCTCACCGCTTGAGTCAGGGCGCCGTATTGATGAACCCACGCTAGGTCGCCGTTCAAACTCCATGCACGGCCGAAGAACTCGAACTGATTGCGCCAGCGCGCGCCCAATGAAGTTCGTATCGAATCTGCAGCGTTCGCCGATACACCGAGGTTCACCGAATCGGCGCCGCTTTCGCTGAAGGCCGGCGTCTCCTCGTGCTGCATTTCAAGCGATACGAACGGCGACAGCACACCGATTTTTCCCATCGATACATCCACGCCATTGCTGAGCGTGGCGAAGTACTGGTTGCCATCGACGCTGCCGAGCGCGGTGCGCGGGGTATCGGTGAAAAAGATCGAACGCTTCATGTCGTCGCTGTTGCGCGCATAACCCAACGATGCCTGCAGCCAGTACGCGCCCGGCATGTAAGTGCCGTAGAGCGCGGCTTGATACGTATCGAACTGGCCGTGAACGGGCAACGTGCTGGTCGATGTATTGCCGTGCATGGCGGCGAGCGCTGCGCCAAGGGTGACCTTCGGCATGATCCGGTAATCGATGCCCGATATCACGCCGCCAGCACTCGTTTGCTGGCCGAGCCAGGTATCGTAGCCACCGAGCTTGCCGGTGCTGCCGAGAACGCTGATCCATGAACACGCTCGCCCGTTGTTGACCAACGACGGCAAGGCTTCGTCCGCAGCGCATTCGCCGGAGAAACGCGCGGCGTTCAGCCTGTTACCGATAGCGTCCATGCCGAGCCGCGCTGCTTCGAAGTGCGCATTCGAAAACGCGGCGTACGCTTCCGCGCTCAACTGGTCAAGCGCCGCATACGCCGATGAACCTTCAAGGCTCAGCAGATCGCCCGCAATCGACAGGAAATCGCGCGTTGGAGACCCGCCCGCCGCAATGCCCGCAACGCCATGATCGAGCGCCGCTTCGACGGCGATCTGGTTCGGCGTTCCGCCCGCAAACTGGAAGCCGCGCTGCACGTGGATGTATGCGTTGTGGGAATCGTAGGAAAGAGATGCCGAGACGAACGGATTGAGCGTCTCCATGCCGCTGAACACGCCCGTCAGACCGGCTGTCGTGCTCAGGATCGTGTAGGTGTCGGTCGGCGCGAAGGACGCTGAGCGCAGACGAACGCGTACGATACCGCCTTGCAACTCTGCCGTTCCATCGACGGCGATCAGGTCGTTTCCTTGCGGCGTGATATCGGCTTCGTACCCGCTTCCGGGCGTCTGCGTGTATGAGCCAGTGACCGAAAGCGTGCCTGTCGACAGGGGCTGAAGTCCCGGAATTGCGGCGGTGGCCGGCATGCCCGGTGCGATGACGCCTTGCATCGAAAGCGCGCCTTTTAGCGTGCCCGTGCCGTTGAGCGTCGCATCGGGCGCGACGGTGATTGCAGGACTCGCCAAAATGCCGGTCAATGTCAGCTCGCCGTTGCGGATCGTGCTGACCGATGTTATCGACACCGGACCTGACACGGTCCAGCCCGCGTCCTGGATCGTCAGTGTCGAGAAGCCCGACGTCCGGCTGGACAAGGTTCCCGCGCCATTCAACGTCAACGCATTCGATGAACCAGGGCCGCCATCGAGATTGCCGTTTATGTCACTGCCGCTGCTTAACAGCAAGCGGTTGTTCGATCCCGTAAAACGCACCGCCGCGGCCGGCCCGCTGATCGCTCCCACGTTGACGATCGACACGTTCGAGCCGGCGAGAACGGCGACGCCCGTCGCGCTGCTGATCGATGCGCCCTGCTCGTTCGTCAGGCTTGCAACGCCGCCGGGGGCATCGACGGAAACGCCCGTTCCGTTCACACCCTGCGCCGCGACGGACCCAGCGTTCTCGATGAAAACGTGAGTCCTGGTCGACGCCGAAACACCGTTGGCGCCTTTGATCGAGGCGCCTCGGTAGTTCGCAAGGCTCGCGGAACCCGTCGATGCGTCAATCACGACGCCAGTTCCACCGACCTCACTGCCCGCAATCGATCCCGCGTTGATGATCGAAACGCTCGCGCCCGCCTGAACCGACGCCTTGACCGCGTCACCAGCTGTGCTCGTGATCGATCCACGCTGTTCATTCGTCAGGCTTGCAGCGCCCGTGGGTAGGACGATCGAAACCCCAATCCCCTGCGCCCCATGCGACGCAATGAAACCCGAGTTCTGCACGCTCGTGGCGTCGCCTGTCGCGAGCACGGCGGCTTCTCCGTCGGCGCTGCTCGAAATCGAACCGCGATTGTCCACCCGGCTGTTGTCATTCACCGATACCGCGTTCCCCGAGCTTGCCTGAACCGATCCGCCAGGCAACACATCGATGGCGACGCCGGTCACGCCGGGCTGCGCAATGAGACTTCCGTTCAACTGCCCTGCCACGGAAACGGTCCCACCGCCAATGAGCCACATCTGCGTAACGCCATTCGCGCCGGTCAAGGTCCACGTGCCTGAATCATCCTTGCGCAAGACTTCAAAGCCGCGATACTGCGCCGATGCACCCAGGCCGGAAATATCGAACCTGCCATCGCTCGTGCCGCCGAGAATCAGCGTATTCGTTCCCGCGCCGCCATCGGCTACGCCGACCAATATCGCCGTACCCGTCAAGCGCAGCGTATCGTCGTCCGGCCCGAAGAGAATCGCCGTCCCGCCTTTGCCGTTGATGCTGCCGCTGTTCGAAACGAAGCTCCCTGTGCCGGTTGCGCCGGCGCTCAGATCGATGGCCGTGCCGTTTAGCGAAACGATCGAGCCGTCGTTGAGAACCGTCGTGGCGGAATTGGCGAGAATGGCGGGACCTTGCCCAACGATGCTTCCCGTAGCGGAATTTGTCACGGTGCCGCCGCTTGGCAAGTGAACGCCCGCGTGCGTGGCCGACAGGTCCTCCGAGCCGCTGATCGTGCCGGCATTGGTGACGGTGCTGGTCGATCGGTTTGCGAAGACTGCATCGAACTGACCGATGATCGACGCGCCGGCTGCGTTGACCACGTTACCGCCGCTGTACAACGCCATTGCGGTGGTGGTGTTGCTGCGCGTCGAGCCGTTATTCAGGATCGATGCGGAGCTGTCGAATTCAAGGGCAAAATAGCTGCCAATGACGACCCCGTTATTCGCCAGTGTCCACGTTATCGTGCTGTCCGACTTTCCGTATATGGCGACGCCGCCTTGTACGGTTGTATCGATAATGGCATTCGAAACAACAGTGAACGGATTGTCAGCGGGATTGAGCGCGTAGCCGGTGTTTGAACCGGCCAGATCAGTGGCATTCGCGGTGTCGACTGTCAAATTGGCGAATGCCAGTATTGTTATCGGCAGACCGATCCAGCGATGCTCTTTTTTTACCCAGGATACCGAATCACCGCGCGGTCTCTTTGACCTTTTCGAAGCGCTCATCACCCATTTCCAAATCGAATCGACTCAGCACTTTAGACTGTCGAGAACGCGTTGGCGATGAGCAATGGGGCCTTCAAACAAGGAGCGAAATGCTGCGATCTTTTATTTGGATTTGTCGGTGAACTACATTCCACGCGATAAAACCGCCGTACCGACAGTCACGACGCCCAGCACAATATTGATCAGCACGAGACGGCGAATGGTGCCGACAGAACGCGCGCCGTCGGGCCAGTTCTGCGATTGGACCGCGCGCCGAATCCTCGGGAACACGCTGAAACGGATATGCCCGAAAATCAGCATCATCACAATGCCGATGCCGGCCATTGCATGCAGCGGCCAGGGCGCATGGCCACCGCCAAACTGGGTCAACAGGAAACCGCCTGTCAGCAAGATCACGAGCACCGACGCCGCGACCCAATTAAAAAACCGGGCAAACACGGATTCCCATAAAGGCAGACGCAATTGCGGCGATAAATCCGCGATGGCCGGCCGCAGGCAAAAATGCGCGAAAATCATTCCGCCAATCCAGACCGCGATTCCCAATAGATGCAGGAACAGCGCCACTTCAATCGCCTTGTTCATCTCTGTTCCCAATTGCAGGTGAAGCCGTCGCTGAATGCGACATTCGGGCATTCGACTCGCCTGAATGAAACCAGTTCAAGTATTTTTCAAGATAAAGAAATGCCTCGGGCGGACGGGCCCGAGGCATCTGAGAATCACGCCGGCTCTCAGCCTTCGAGGACCGGACGCAAATCAGTCACCTTGATGGTCACATCCGGCGCACGACCCTTGCGCGCACGCTTGCCGACATAAGCCTCCAGCGCCGCCCACGTGAGCTTTTCGTCGCGCACCTTGCCGCCGCGTCCCGCGCCGGTGAGCACGAGACCACGCTTGTCGATGGTCAACGCCTGCCGCAACGTCTCCTTCGGTTCAAGCGCGACGAGGATCACGCCGCGCCCGCCGCCCGAGAGCGTCTTCATTTCATCCATACCGAACACCAGCAGGCGCCCGTTGCTCGTCAAGCACGCGACATGCGTGGCGCCGGCCAGCACCGGCATGGGCGTCAACGGAAGCGCGCCTTCGTCAATCGTCATGAACGACTTGCCCGCCTTCACGCGGCTGACCATATCGCCGAGCTTGGCCATGAAGCCAAAGCCGTTACTCGATGCCAGCAACAACGGTTGCTCTACCGGCGCCGCAAAGTAATGCAGCAGATGGGTTCCCGATTCCAGTTCGATCAACGACGTCACCGGCACACCATCACCACGCCCACCCGGCAACATGGCGACCGGCACGGAATACACGCGCCCGTTGCTGCCCCATGCGATCAGGATATCCGGCGTGCGCGCGAGGAACGTGCCGTAGATGCCATCGCCCGCCTTGAACTGGAAGGTCGCGGGATCGAGTCCATGCCCCTTCAAGGCACGCACCCAGCCCTTCTGCGATACAACCACCGTCACCGGATCGTCGACCACGCGCGCTTCGAATGTGGCGCGCTTTTCGGCCTGGATCAGCGTGCGGCGTTCGTCGCCATACGTCTTGGCATCGCCTTCGATTTCCTTGATCAGCAGGCGCTTCATGGCAGCGTCGCTATTCAGCAGTTCTTCGAGCTTTTCCTTTTCGCTGCGCAGATCCTTCAATTCCTGCTCGATCTTGATCGCCTCGAGGCGTGCAAGCTGACGCAAACGAATTTCGAGAATGTCGTCGGCCTGGCGCTCGCTCAGCTTGAAACGCTCCATGAGCGCTTCCTTGGGATCGTCGGCTTCACGAATGACGCGGATCACTTCGTCGATATTCAGGAAGACGATCATCCGTCCTTCGAGAATATGAATGCGGTCGTTCACCTTGCCCAGCCGATGCTGCGTGCGCCGCGTGACCGTCGTGAAGCGGAACCCGACCCACTCGTGCAGGATCTCGCGCAGACCTTTCTGACGCGGCCGGCCGTCGGCGCTGATCATGACCAGATTGATGGACGAGTTCGATTCCAGGCTCGTATGCGCGAGCAGCGAATGCACGAACTCCGTCTGGTCGATACGGCTCGACTTCGGCTCGAACACAAGCCTCACGGGCGCGTCGCGGCCGGATTCGTCGCGCACCGTATCGAGCAGCGCAAGCATGGTCTGTTTCGTCTGCAACTGATCGGGGCTGAGCGCCTTCTTGCCGAGCTTGATTTTCGGGTTCGTCAGTTCCTCGATTTCCTCGAGCACCTTCTGGCCCGACGTGCTCGGCGGCAACTCGGTAATCACGAGTTGCCACTGACCACGCGCCATGTCCTCGATCTTCCAGCGCGCCCGCACTTTCAGGCTGCCGCGGCCGTTTTCATAAGCCGCTGCAATCTCCGCCGGGCTGGAAATGATCTGCCCGCCGCCCGGAAAGTCCGGTCCGGGAATCATCTCCATCAACTCGGCGTGTTCGATCTTCGGATTGCGGATCATCGCGACCGCGGCGGCGGCGACTTCACGCAAGTTGTGCGACGGGATTTCAGTGGCAAGACCCACCGCGATCCCCGATGCGCCATTCAACAGCGCGAACGGCAGACGCGCGGGCAGGAGCTTCGGCTCCTGAAACGAGCCGTCGTAGTTCGGCATGAAATCGACGGTGCCCATGTCGATTTCATCGAGCAGCAACTTGGCGATGGGCGTGAGGCGCGCTTCCGTGTAGCGCATGGCCGCCGCGCCGTCTCCGTCGCGTGAACCGAAGTTGCCCTGGCCATCGATCAGCGGGTACCGCATCGAAAAAGCCTGCGCGAGGCGCACCAGCGCGTCGTACGCCGACTGGTCGCCGTGCGGATGATATTTACCCAGCACGTCGCCCACCACACGCGCCGATTTCACCGGCTTGGCCGTATTCGCCAGGCCCATCTCGTTCATGGCGAACAGGATGCGGCGTTGCACGGGCTTCTGGCCGTCGCTGACATCGGGCAACGCACGGCCTTTGACCACGCTCACCGCGTAGTCGAGATACGCGCGCTCGGCGTAGTCGCCAAGCGTCAGTTTTTCGCCATCGGGCGCGGCTTCTTGTTCCGCGAAGAGATCGTCCATCGAATTTCCAGTGTTATGCGTTGACGAGGTTCAAGGTCAGGCTTGGCAGCGCTCAGGTCAGATATCCGCTTCGACTTCGTTGCCCTTCTCTTCCAGCCAGCTACGCCGCGACGCCGCTTCGCCCTTGCCCATCAGCATGGTCATGCGCGTGACCGTGTTGTCAAAACCGAGTTCGCCGAGCTGAACCGGCAGCAAGCGGCGCGTGTCGGGATTCATGGTCGTGTCCCAGAGTTGCTCCGCGCTCATTTCGCCCAGGCCTTTGAAACGGCTGATCGACCATTGCGTCTCGCGCACGCCGTCCTTTCTCAGTTTGTCGAGGATGGCTTCGAGCTCGCCTTCATCCAGGGCGTAAAGCTTTTGCGCCGGCTTCTTGCCGCGAGCGGGTGCATCGACCCGAAACAGCGGCGGCCGCGCAATACACACATTGCCCTGCTCGATCAGTTGCGGGAAGTGCTTGAAGAACAGCGTGAGCAGCAGGACCTGGATGTGCGCGCCATCCACGTCCGCATCCGACAGGATGCAGATCTTGCCGTAACGCAGGTTCGAGAGATCGGCCTTGTTGTCGAGGCTGTCCGGACCATGCGGGTCCACGCCGATCGCCACCGCGATGTCATGCACCTCGTTGTTAGCGAAGAGCCTGTCGCGCTCGGTTTCCCACGTGTTCAGCACCTTGCCGCGCAGCGGCAGGATGGCCTGGAATTCCTTATCGCGGCCCATCTTCGCGGAACCGCCCGCCGAATCGCCCTCGACGAGGAACAATTCGTTGCGCGATACATCCGTCGATTCACAATCGGTCAGCTTGCCGGGCAGCACCGCCACGCCCGAGCTCTTGCGCTTTTCGATCTTCTGCCCGGCGCGCGTGCGCGCCTGTGCCTGCCGGATCACCAGTTCCGCGAGTTTCTTTCCGTACTCCACATGCTGGTTCAACCACAGTTCGAGCGCGGGCCGCGTGAACGACGACACGAGTTTCACCGCGTCGCGGCTATTGAGGCGTTCCTTGATCTGGCCTTGGAACTGCGGGTCGAGCACCTTCGCCGACAACACGAACGACACCCGCGCGAACACATCTTCCGCGAGCAGCTTGACGCCCTTTGGCTGCAGGTTGTGCAACTCGACAAAACTTTTAACCGCCTGGAACAAGCCGTCGCGCAAGCCGGATTCGTGCGTGCCGCCTGCGGGCGTCGGGATCAGGTTGACGTACGACTCGCGCAGCAACGGACCTTCTTCGCTCCACGCGACGACCCAACTCGCGCCCTCACCTTCGGCGAAGGTTTCTTCGGTCGACTTGGCATTCCCCGCGAAGCGTTCGCCTTCGAACAACGGAATCAGCAGGTCGCTGCCGCCCATGCCTTCGAGCAGGTAACCGCGCAGTCCATCCTCATATTTCCAGGTCTGGCGCTCGCCGGTCTTCTCGTTGATGAGCGTGACTTCCACGCCCGGCAACAACACGGCCTTCGAGCGTAGCAGGCGTTGCAACTCGCCCACGGGCAAATTCGGCGAATCGAAATACTTGGGGTTGGCCCAGGCGGTGACGCGCGTGCCAGATTTTTTCTCGCCGCGATTCATCGCGCGTGTTTCGAGCGGCTTGACCACATCGCCATTCGCGAAACCGAGATCCGCCACCTTGCCATCGCGCCAGACGGTCACGTCCAGCCGCGTGGAAAGCGCGTTCGTTACCGATACACCCACGCCATGCAGGCCGCCCGAGAACGTGTAGGCGCCACCGGCGGCTTTATCGAACTTGCCGCCCGCATGCAGGCGCGTGAACACGATCTCGACAACCGGCACGCCTTCCTCGGGATGCAGGCCGTAGGGAATCCCGCGCCCATCGTCTTCGACGGACACCGAATGGTCGGCATGCAGCGTCACCGTGATCTGCTTGCCGTAGCCGCCAAGCGCCTCATCCGAAGCGTTATCGATGACTTCCTGGATGATGTGCAGCGGATTTTCCGTGCGGGTGTACATGCCGGGCCGTTGCTTGACCGGCTCGAGCCCCTTCAGCACCTTGATGGATGCTTCGCTGTATCCGCTGTTCTTGCCGCCGTCGGCGGCGCTGGGTTTTTTCGTGGACATGTCTGGACGGTGGTCCGGCGGTCCGTGCAGGACCACCGGCGAATGCGTGAACAGTACGGGCCGATCCGGTGCGGGCTTGCCGCACGTGTCCGGCCCGCGCCGATTTGAGCGTCAATAACTTGAAACCGCGACGGCGAACGCCGACTTGCAGCCAAACTGTGGCCCCAGAGCCAGCGCACCCGAAAACGCGACGTATTTTACTGATTTCGACAAATATTTCGATATGACGAACGATGTCGCGAAACACGCAGGTCCGCAGACCGGCCTACTTCCGCTTCGCTTCCAGTTCTTCCCAGCGTTCGAGCGCGACAAGCAATGCTTCATCGATAGCGGCGTGCCGCTCGCTCAACCGCGCTCCTTCTTTCGGATCCTTGGCAAAAACCGAACCGTCTGCGAGCTTCGCCGCGATGGACTTTTGCTCCGTTTCGAGCGCCGCGATCTGCGCGGGCAACGCTTCGAGTTCACGGACTTCCTTGTACGGCAGCTTGTTGGAGCGTTGCGAGTTGCGTCCTGCGCCGCTGTCCTTCGGGCCGTCGTCCTTCTTCGCTTGCTTGGCGGTGTCGCGTGCGGCGTCTGCCGCCATCTTCTCCGAGCGGTCGCTCTGGATCTGCCAGTCGGTAAAGCCGCCGACATACTCGCGCCACTTCCCGCCGCCTTCCGATGCAAACACCGACGTCACCACGTTATCCAGGAACTGGCGATCGTGACTCACGAGGAGAACCGTGCCGTCGTAGTCGGTGAGCAGTTCTTCCAGCAGTTCGAGCGTCTGGATATCCAGGTCGTTGGTCGGTTCGTCCAGTACCAGCACGTTCGCCGGCCGTGCAAACAGGCGCGCCAGCAACAGCCGGTTACGCTCGCCGCCGGAGAGCGACCGAACAGGCGAACGCGCGCGTTCCGGCGCAAACAGGAAGTCGCCGAGATAGCTCATCACGTGCTTCTTCACGCCATTCACTTCGACCCATTCGCTGCCCGGGCTGATGGTGTCGGCGAGGGTTTTATCGAGGTCGAGCTGAGCGCGCATCTGGTCGAAATACGCGACCTGCGTGTTCGTGCCGGTGCGGACCGTGCCGCTGTCCGGCGCGAGTTCGCCCAGGATCATCTTGAGGAGCGTAGTCTTCCCTGCGCCGTTCGGCCCGATAAAACCGAACTTGTCGCCGCGCATGACGGTGGCCGTGAAGTTGTCGACGATAGTGCGCTCACCGTATTTCTTCGTGACATCCGTCAGTTCCGAAACGATCTTGCCCGAGCGTTCGCCTTGTCCTACGTCGAGCTTGACGTTGCCCTGCACGTTGCGGCGTTCGGCGCGCTCATTGCGCATCTCGACCAGCCGCGCGATTCGGCCGACGCTGCGCGTACGCCGCGCCTCCACGCCCTTGCGAATCCACACTTCTTCCTGTGCCAGCAGCTTGTCGAACTTGGCCGCTTCGACCTGTTCGATTTCAAGCTGCTGCGCCTTGCGCGTCTGGTACGCGGTGTAGTTACCCGGATACGAAAGCAGGCGCCCGCGATCCAGATCGACAATACGCGTTGCAACCTTGTCCAGGAACGCCCGGTCGTGGGTGATGAACAGCAAGCCGGTACGCAGCGTGACCAGCAACTCTTCGAGCCAGCGAATCCCTTCGAAGTCGAGGTGGTTGGTCGGCTCGTCCAGCAGCAGGACGTCCGGCTGAACCACCAGAGCACGCGCAAGCGCAACGCGCTTTTTCATGCCGCCCGACAATGCGCCCGAGCGGACGTCGCCATCCAGGCCGATCTGCTGCAGCGTGGTCGCGACGCGGGTTTGCCAGTTCCAGGCATCGGTTGTATCGAGCGACGATTGAAGCGCGTTCATGCGCGACATCAGCGCGTCGTGCTCGGGACCTTCATGCGGCGCGTCGGCGAGCTGGTGCGCGACAGCGTCGTAGTCATCGAGCAACTGGCGCGCGTGCGACAGGCCCGACGCGACGACGTCGAACACCGACGCATCGAGGTCGAACTCCGGCTCCTGCGGCACATAGACGGTCGTAAGCTCGTTCTGGCGCGTGACCAGGCCGTCGTCCGGCTTCGCCAATCCGGCGATGATCTTCAGCAGCGACGACTTGCCCGCGCCGTTACGCCCGATAAGCCCGACGCGTTCGCCCGCTTCGAGTGAAAAGTCAGCGTGATCGAGCAACGCGACGTGGCCGAACGCGAGTTGCGCGTCGGAAATGGAATAAAGCGACATGGGAGGCAGCCGGAAAAGTGCAAATACTGGAAGGGGCCATTGTACCGGTCTTGACCGGTACGCCCGGACCCCTATGCCATCAGGCCTAATAAAGAGACCTGCCTGGTTACAAATAAACGATTTGATTGCCGTGATTTTTGAGATTCGGACGGACATCGTCGCGACGTCCGCCTTGCTGCGCTTTCAACACGATTACTTCACGTGGATCTTGATCGTCTGGCTCATTTCCGGGCCGAACGACTGGTGAGCGCCGTCGCCGAATTGCAGCGTCAGCGTGTGGTCGCCGGGGGTCAGCTTTACGTCGGCTTCCGTCTGCGCCTTGCCGAAATGCAGCGACTTGTCGTTCGCCGGAATGACAAGGCCCTTCTGCATCGGTCCGGCATCGATCAACAGGTGATGGTGGCCCTTGTTCGGATCGAGATCGCCGGCCGGCGCGAGTCCCATGCCTTCCAGCCCGAATACCACGTGCACCGGGCTTGTGACGGTCGCACCGTCTTTCGGCTCCACGAAAAAGACACGCGCTTCGGCATGCGCCGCGGCGCTCACGAGGAACATGCTCGACAACACCAATCCCGACAACAGTTTCTTGAACGTCATTTTTTTGCTCCCAAGAAGAGTGCGGCTGCCGATGAACAATCCCGGCCGCCAAAACAGGCCTTGTGCAGCACGCGATGGCATCGCTCAAACCAGTTGGCAACAAGCCTTCGCGGAAGTGCACAAAATCCGCCCGGCAGAGGATACACCGACCGTGTGAAAGAGACGCAGGTCACTTGAGGTCCAGAGTGGTGGCGGCGAAACAGGTTTTATCGCACGTCAAAACGCCCTTCTCCGGGAGCGGATTCGGACATTCCGGTAACATGCGGTTCGCCGGCAACAACTGTGACAATTCGATCCGTCACTGTTGATCCGTACATAATTCGCTGTTTTTCGCTGAACGAGAAGAAAGAGTCTGTCGTGAGTGAAGTTTTAGAATATAAAAGCTGGGTTTGCCTGATTTGTGGCTGGATTTACAACGAGGAAGACGGCTTGCCGGAAGACGGCATTGCAGCCGGAACCCGCTTCGCCGATATCCCCGATAGCTGGCGCTGCCCGCTGTGCGACGTGGGCAAGGAAGATTTCGTGGCGGTCGAGTTTTGAGCTGACCGCTCGGGGCTTTTTATCGCGCGATGACTATCAGTTCGCGGCTGTCCGCCCTTACCGCTGTTTTGTCCCAGTCGCCAAACCACTCAAGCTTGCCGAAACCCGCCTGATCGAGCAGCGTGGCGAGCTCGTCCTGGCTGCGAAACCGTAGCGCGCTTTGCGATATCAGTTCGTTTCCCGATGCGCGAAACTTGTAGTGCGTCGTGAAGCGCACGACTGATTGCGGGCTTTCGGCGGCATCAGCAAGCCACACTTCTACCTCGCCAATCCCGTCCACCGTGATCTTTCTGCGTGAACTCGAGGGCGTCCATGCCTCCCAGGCACGCACAGCCGGATTGCGGCTTTCGAAGGCCAGTCTGCCACCTGTACGCAACGCGTGCCGGGCGGCTCTGAGCGTTTCCAGAAAAACGCTGTCATCGATAAAAACCTGCGCCACATGGCCCGTCATCAAAACGAGATCGGCCGGGGATAACACGGTGAGAGCACGGGCATCGCCTTCGATCCAGTCGACGCGGTCGGCGTGCGGCCGCTTGCGCGCGACCTTCAGCATGGCAGGCGCCGGATCGATGCCGATCACATGAGCGCCCTGCGCCGCCAGCTCGCATGTGAGCAAACCAGTACCGCAACCGATATCGATGACACGGTCCTTGCCTGCGGCAAGCGCAAGGTAGAAGGCGGTATCCGCCGCAGCGGGGTTCAGCGTGTCGTAAAGCGCGACCAGGCGTGGATCGGTGTAGAGCGTCGATGGCATGTGGAACGGATAGTTGGCGGGCTTCAGCGGCTCAGATACGAAAGCGCGTCGCGCATGGGTTGGCTTGGCACGATGATCGGTCCTGTGAACGGCGTGCCGAGGTCGAGGATAACAAGCACCGCCGATGCTATGGAAAGCGCGCCGAGTGTGATGATCACGAACGCCAGCGCGTTGCGCGGTGCGATCAACCCGAAGCACAGGAAGATGACGAGCAGCCAGAAGACCAGGATGCGGTCGAACGGTGTCGATATCGACCCGCGCGCCTCCTCGACGATCTTCCATCGTTGCTGGACGAGGTTGTCGAACCGGAGCAGCGCCTCGTTATCCATCTTTTGATGGTACGGGTCACGCGGTTGCAGTTCGCGCACTTCGTGCTGCGCACGCTCGAGCAGCGTTCCCAGCTCTCGGCTGTCAAGGTGATCAGCATTCGGATCAGGTGCGGGGAGTTTCGGAAAATAGTCGCCTGGCGGCGGCGGTTCCTGCGCCCACGTCGACGCAATCGCGGCCGCCGTATAAGTGCGCAGGAGCTGGCGAGGCGTGTCGGCTTCGGCGCCATACTGGCGCAGGCTGTTGTCGAGCTGGATCAGCGCGGTGGCGTAGCTGCGGATGTCGTTGTTGGTGGTATCGAACAGGGTTTTCGCCGACGCCGTCAGCAACCCCAGCACGAGCGCCGCGAACGTGACGAGCATGCCGATCACCAGCTTCAGCAATTGCACGGTCTCGAACGCCTTGTGCTCTTCCGGCAACAGCGGACGGATGAATACGCCGACGCCGGCCGACGCCAGCAGAAGGAAAAAAACGACCGAAGCAGTTTCCAATTCAGTCATGGCTTATGCCTGGAGTGAACGGCGATCATATTCGTCCAAAAGCTATCCTATTGAGCTAATGCCGGAAATTGACGCTAATACCAATTCGCTCGATAATCAGTCCGTGTTTTTGCAACACATTATCGAGAGCAATCCATGGAAAACATAACGCGTCTGACAGCCGTATTTATCCTGTGCACCGGAGGTATTGCGTCGATGGTTTCAAATGCGAATGCCAATACGGCCGCCGATAACATCCGGCTGAGCGCCACCCCGCTCGCAAACAGCGCATACGGCAACGAATGCACGAACCGGTCGATCCAGCCGTTCGCCCGCTCAAAAGACAGCACGTTCTCCGACGACGCCTTGCGCGCTGGTTTGGAGCTGCTTACGGGCGTTGCTAGCGGCGGCTATCATTCCGGGCCATCAAATGTTTGCGGCAAGAACTCGGCTTTGTAAGCACGGTTATTCGTTCGACGACGTTTGACCGGAGAGATTTCGCGCGACGCCCGATCGAGTAGCTGGAAAATTGATTGTTGAGCGCTCCCGAGGACTTAGGAAAGGCTGCGGTTTTCCAGTTACAGCAATGCCGCCGCTGCCCTTCACCGTGGCGCTCTTTGCTATACTCTGCCCGCTGCGTCGGCGCTTCATTTAGGAAGAAGCGGCTTGGCCGAACGTACGCTCACCGCTCATATCCATCTCCCTGTAGTTCAATGGATAGAACAAGTGCCTCCTAAGCGCTAGATGCAGGTTCGATTCCTGCCAGGGGGACCAAGAAGCTCCAGCTCTGTCCATCAGAGCTATCTCGGGTCCGGCAAAACGCCAAGCCGGCCTTGAGAAAAAACCCTCTACCGCGAATTCACCCAGAACTCGTCATCGAGCGCTTCGAAGAAAAACGCTTCGAGCGCGTCTTCCGACAAATCATCGATGGTGATGCCGCGCAGGCGGCACAGCAGATGGAGGGTCTCGTCGGCGGCAAGCACGAGGTTGCGAAACGCGGTCGCGGTGGGATTGGTCATGTCCATGACCCGGATAACGGCCGCGCAGCACATAACTTGAGAAAAAACGCGGGCATTCAACCGGCCGACTGCATCATGCCTTCAGGCATCGACCGCCAGCGCATTGAGAAAGAACTCGCCGAGTTCGTCGTCGGTGAGTGCTTCGAGCGCAATGCCGCGCAGGCGGCAAATCAGTTCGAGCGTCTCGCCGGCTGCCCGGATGAGGTCACGGGAGGCATCGGAGGTGAAGTTTAAAGGTTCCATGCCAATACTAACGGCGCGCCTGACGCGAACTTAAGCCGTCTACTCGCGCTCGACCGGAAACCTTCGGTCGAGCTCACGCTTCGCCCACATCAGCGCTTCGTTTTCCGCAACATTGCTGGTCGGCGCCATCTCGCCCGTATTCTTCTTGAGCGGCAGCGCGCCCGCCTGCACGGACCAGTCCCAACGGTCCCCACGCTTTTCGACGAACACGTCGATGACATGTTCATTGTGCAAATATTGCATGGCTTCTCCCGTTGGCAGGCCGCGATCCTAGCATGCGACGGGCGCATCCACCCGTGCCGCGCTAGGCCGCATGCTCACTGCACCAGTCAATGGCCCAGGCCCGCGCGCAAGCAATGGCGTCGCTGTCGTTATCGAATGCGTCTATGTCGCCTGACTCGTGCCGTTCCGGATGCCCGTTGCCCTTGGCCGGAGCCTTCGTGATGTGCGCCTGGGCGTAGTAAAGGCCGTCCTGATCGTGCCGCGACCGGCAATCGATATGAAAGCCCTCGTAATCGAAACGCATGAGCGTATTCCTCGTGAAAAAGTAGTCAGTCAGTGCAAACCGCGCAAAACTCATTCCGCGCGCAATCCACAACTCGCTAAAATACGCCGACCTCGCCTGCTCAGGATAACGGCGGGACACGCTTTTCGACCCAAAGCCCAATCTAGTCAGTTACGGATTCCGCCATGAAATTGTTCGTCGCCGTCGCGCTCAGCATGTGTTTGTCGGTTGCTCACGCCTCGGCGGAAACCGATGCATGCGACGCCCATCGCCAGAGCCTGGAGCGACAGATGGCCATTGCGCTCAATCGGGACGACACGGCGCAACTCGATTCGCTGCAAGCGGCGCTCGATAAAACCAACGCCGAATGCACGCCGGAGGCCATCGAGCAACGCAGGTCCGGCGCGCTCAAGCGCCACAATGACGCCATCGCGCAGGCCAGGAACACGCTGCGCGCGTGGGAGGGCGAATTGGCGCGGGCGCAAAAGAAGGGCACGGACCAGCTCAACATCAACGCGTGGCAACGCAAGGTGAACCGGGCGCGTGCGGATCTGGACCGCGCAATTGCGAGACCCATCCAGTAAGGAACCAGACAGGCCACGGCCCCAAGGGTTTGTACCGACCGGCGGACACCTAAAGTTTCAATGAATGCAGCCGTTGAGCACTGATGAACCTTATGTCCGACACCAAGCCTCAGGGCGCATTTTCCGCAATGCTGGCGGATCAGGAGTTGTCGCACCTCGAGCTGGTGCTGCGGCGTTCACTCATCGACGACGCGCTGAGTCCGATTCTTCCGCCAGCCTACTGGCGGGAACGGCTGGCATTGGTGGCACGGGCATCGCACTTGTCGCATACGCAGATCCAGACGGTTCACCGGCTGTATCTGCAGATTGATGCGTACGAGGCGACTCACCGGACAATGCTCGATGCGTCCGATGTGACGCCTGATTCCGTCGAATAAACAGCCTTGCATGTGAATGCGGGTCACGCGATCAAAAACGGGTAACCGGAGATGCCCGCTTAGGACCTGCTGCTTTTCAGCGCGCCATGAACCGCAAGATCGTATCGACGATCATCGCCCGATGGCGCACGCGCAATCGCGGACCGGCGGGATCGCGTCCGAACGCCATGGCGAACGTATGCCGGTTCGAGACGCGATAAAAACACAGCGAGCTGATCATCAGATGCAGATCGACGGGTTCGACATCGTCGCGAAACACCTTTGCCGCGATACCCCGGCCAATGAGATTGCTGATGGTCTTCACCACACTCGAATTGCGTGCCTTGAAGGCTTTCAGATGCTCGGCATGCGTGCCGCCGCTGATGTTTTCACCGGCGATGAGCTGGACGAAGTCACGTTGTGTATCGTGGAAATCGAATGTGAATTCGACGAGCCGGCACAGGCCTTCGCGAGGCTCCATGGCTTCAAGGCGCAACGCTTGTTCGAGCGCCCGGATCTTCCCGTACGCTTCGTCGATCACCGCTTCGTACAGCCCTTCCTTGCTGCCAAAGTAGTAGTACAGCATGCGCTTCGTGGTGCTCGTGCGCTCGGCAATGGCGTCGACGCGTGCTCCGCTCAAGCCCATTGCGGCGAATTCGGCGGTCGCGATTTCAATGATGTTGCGTTTGGTTAGTTCCGGATCGTATTTCCGTTTCACTTCGTGCCGGTCAAGTACCGGTACGGACACCGAACGATTTTTGCGAGGCTCCGAGCGGAACTTCGAACGAACCGGCGCTGTTACTTTACTTGCTTTTTTCATCATCTACTTGTGCAGAGCGCCTCTAGGTGAAACGAGTTTAGCATGGGTTTTCAAGGGCCTTTCGCGCAAAATCCAATCTTGCGCTGCGTCTCCCGGGTCCATCGGCAAAGCTTGCCGGGTGCTCTTTGGCTATACTTCCCCACCCGCTCGCAGGCCTCGACGTGGCCCCCAATACAAGGATTTGCATGACTCTTCGACACGCCGTTATACGCGTAAATTTTGTCCTGATCGCATGCGTCGTTGCTTGCGGTCTCCCGCTCACCGCGCACGCGCAGAAGCAAACGGTGCAGCCTTCGACTGCGCAGGCGTTGCCCCCAGGCCACCCGGCCGTGCAGCAGCCGTCACCGCAAAGCGTCGCGGCCGAAGGCGTGCGCACGAGCGCGAATATCGCGCGCGGTGCGGCAGATATCTGCCATATCGATGCGGTAAAAATCGCGCGCTTCAAAGCGGTTGCACGCAAAAGTTTCACCGATGCGCCCGATTTCGACGGCGAGTGGAACCTCGGTTACAAGGAGGCGCAATCAACCGTGGATCGTTTCGCGGCGCTCAAGACAAGCAACCCGCAAGAGTACGAGCAGAAGATCGGCGAGGCGTGCCCGGCGCTCACGCGCGGTATCGACGAATCGACGGCCGGTCAGTAGGCAATACGCGTACTACGCCTGATCGGATGCGCCGTAGTGCGCGCGCTTTTCGAGGTACATGGCGGCATCGGCGCGTTGCATCATGGCTTCGAGCCGCTCGCCGTCCTGCGCGGTGGCGGCGCCCAACGCGAAACTCAGTGGCAGCCCTGAGTAGAACTGGTTGTTGACCTCGACCAGTTGCCGGATGCTCTCGATCACGGCCGCGCCGCCGCGTTCATCGACACCCGGTAAAAGCAGCACGAACTCGTCGCCGCCAATGCGTGCGGCGTGGCTCGGCTTTTCAACCGCCTTGCCCAGCACCTCGCCCGCGCGCCGCAGCAATGCGTCGCCGGCAGCGTGCCCGAGTTGATCGTTGACGGCCTTCAGCCCGTTGACATCAACCGCTACGGCCGTCACCGGGAACGGGCCCTTGCGTTCCAGCCGGTTCATTTCATCGATATAAAACGAGCGGTTTTTCAGCTTCGTCAGCGCGTCGTGCTTGCCGAGGAATTCGAGGTATGCCTCGGCTTTCTTGCGCGCGGTGATGTCGGTGAGTGCGACCAGCACGAGGTCCCAGTTGGCTTCATGGCCTGGAAACACCGAAAACTGCAGATGCACGTTGAGCTGATGGCCTTCGAGCGAATAGTTGACGACTTCGCGCTGGTGAAACAGCCGGTTTTCCCAAAGATCGACGAGTTGTTCCTGGAAATGGCCGACCATTTCGTCGCGGAAAACATCGCCTAGACGGCTCAGCAACGTGGCTTTATCAGGTGCGCCGAACATGGTGAGGGTGTGCTGGTTCACGTCGAGCACGTGGATTTCCTGCATGCATCGCTCGATGAACTCCGGATGCACGTTCGTAAAAGTACGGAAGTCGACGATGCCCCTTTCGCGGATATCGTCGAGCAACGACTTTACCGTGCTGAAGTTTTCCACCCACAGCGACACCGGCGAGTGCTCGAACAGCCCGCGTGCGTACAGCTCGCTGAGAGCCGCCTTGCGGCGCACGTTTTCCAGCTCGGTGATGTCCTCCACCGTCACGAGCACACGGTCCCACGTTGCTTCGTGACCCGGCAGGATGACCGCCTTGAGCAACACGTCGAGGCGTTTTCCATCGAGCGCGTAGTTCACGGTCTTGCTCACGAACTGCGCCTTGCCCGACCAGAGTTGCTCCAGTTCGTCAGCGTGGGTGAGCAGCATGTCATCGCGAAACACCGCGCCGAGATTGTCCACGAGGTGGCTCAGATCTCTCGCGCCGAAGAGCGCCAGCGTGCGCCGGTTGACCTTGATCACGCGGATGCGCGACGAGCATTCGGCAATCCGGGCGGTATCGGCGCGCAGGAAAGAACGCAGGTCGACAATACCGTCCGCGCGCCAGCCCTCGAACACCTCGCGCACCGCGCTGAAATCCTCGAGCCACAGCGAGACCGGCGCGAGTTCGAACATATCGGCGTCGTCCGCGGGCTGGCTCGGCGATGCAGTCACGCTGTGCAATGCGCGTCCCAAGGTGTTCGGCATGTCCATCCTTTCAGATTCGTGCTTGAAATGATCCGGTTTGCGCCATTTTATGCGCAGACATCTCAAAAATAAGCTGAATGCCAAAAGTCCGGGCGTGGCTGCAACACTTTTGCGCGATTCCACGCGCCTCAGGCATGTTTGCTGCGCGCAGGCATGTCATCCAACCGTCAAGGAGGCAATGTCCCATGGCTGATTTTCGTATCTGGTCCGATGAGTTCGCGGCCAACGGTTATCTTTCGAAGACGCATGAATTCGACCAGCAGTCATTTGGCGTCGACGGTGAAAACCTGTCCCCCGCGCTGCAATGGGAAGGCGTGCCGCCTGAAGCCGAAAGCCTTGCGCTTACCGTCTACGACCCCGATGCGCCTACCGGCAGCGGCTTCTGGCATTGGGTCGTGGTGAACATTCCGGCAGAAACGCACTCGCTGCCGCAAAACGCAGGAAAGGCCGACGGCAGCCTGTTGCCGGCCGGCGCGCTGCAACTGCGCAACGACTACGGCACGGTCGGATTCGGTGGCACGGCGCCGCCGCGTGGGGACAAGGCGCATCGATACATCTTCCGGATTCACGCGCTGAAGGCCGCTCACCTTCCCGTCGATGCCTCGACGACAAATGCCGTTGCGCGTTTCATGACGCATCTGAACGAGATCGATTCGGCGACGTACACCGGGCTTTATGAGCTGAAGTAGGATTCCGCTCGCTGCGGCGGCTGTCCCTGCCGCCGCAGTGGAAGTAAACCACTTGAAAGGCGCACGCCTTAAACTGCGCGGCTCCCCCCCTCTTCCCCATCGATGGACGCAGAACAAGGCCTTCCGTACCCCCAGCGCTATTGGGCCATCCTGGTCGTTGCGCTCGGCATCACGCTCGCAGTGCTCGACGGCGCCATCGCGAACGTCGCGCTTCCCACCATTGCACGCAACCTGAATTCGAGTCCCGCCGACTCCATTTGGGTCGTCAACGCCTATCAGCTCGCAATCACCGTTTCATTGTTGCCGCTGGCGTCTTTAGGCGACCGGATCGGTTATCGGCGCGTTTATATGGCCGGACTGGCGCTGTTCACGCTGGCATCGTTTGGCTGCGCGCTGTCCGGGTCGCTGACCTCGCTGGCGGTCGCCCGCGTGATCCAGGGCTTCGGCGCTGCAGGCATCATGAGTGTCAACACCGCGCTCGTGCGCATGATCTACCCGCCGGAGCATCTGGGTCGCGGTGTCAGCATCAACGCGTCGGTGGTGGCTGTATCGGCGGTAATCGGGCCGACGGTCGCATCCGGCGTGCTCGCCATTGCCCCATGGCCGTGGCTGTTTGCGATCAACGTGCCAATCGGTGTCGCGGCGCTGTTCGTGGGCTGGAAAGCGTTGCCACGCACGCCGGGGCATCGCCGGCCATACGACTATCTCAGCGCGTTGATGAACGCCGCGGTGTTCGGCCTCGCGATTACCGCTGTCGATGGCCTGGGCCACGGCGAACATCGCCCATACGTAATTGCGGAGTTTGTCGTGGCGGGCGTGATTGGATACTTCTTCGTGCGCCGGCAATTGACGCAGACGGCGCCGCTGCTACCCGTCGATCTGCTGCGGATTCCTGTTTTTGCGCTATCGATCGCGACATCGTTCTGTTCGTTCACCGCACAAATGCTGACGTTCGTCTCGCTGCCGTTTTTGCTGCAAAATACGCTCGGCATGACGCAGGTCGAGACCGGCTTTCTCATGACGCCTTGGCCCATGGTGATCGTGTTCATCGCGCCGCTTGCGGGGATGCTTTCCGACCGGTATTCGGCCGGCGTACTCGGCGGCATCGGGCTTGCGCTTTTGAGCGCCGGATTGCTGCTGCTTGCAAGCACGGGTGCGCATCCCGCCCCGTTCGATATCGCATGGCGCATGGCACTTTGCGGCCTCGGCTTCGGTCTGTTCCAGTCGCCCAACAACCGGCAGATGTTGTCATCCGCGCCGCGCAACCGCAGCGGCGGCGCAAGCGGCATGCTCGGCACCGCGCGGCTCTCCGGCCAGACACTGGGCGCGGCGCTGGTCGCGCTCATTTTCGGTATCGCGCCGCAACACGGCGCAACGATTACGCTGATTGTTGCCGCCTGTTTTGCAGCCGCCGCGGCACTCGTCAGCCTGTTGCGGATTTCACGCAGCAAGACGCCGGCAACGGCCTGAGGGCCGCCTTTCGCTTTCAGTCCCTGGGCACACCCTTTGCTGCTTCGATGAACGTGGTTCCCTTATCGGGACCGGTTCATCAATGCACTAAAGGAGCTTACGCATGGCTGATTCCCTGAACGGCTACAAGGTCGCGATCCTCGCGGTCGACGGATTCGAGCAAGCCGAACTCGTGGAGCCGCAAAAGGCGTTGAAAGCTGCCGGCGCGCGCGTCGATGTGATCTCACAAAAGCCGGGGCAAATCCAAGGTTTCGTCCACACTGACATGGGCGACAAGGTGGACGTGGACGTTACGTTCGATCAGGCCCAACCCGCCGAGTATGACGCGCTCGTTCTGCCGGGCGGCGTGGTGAACGGCGACGCAATCCGCGTTGATGCCAAAGCCCAGAGTATCGTCAAGCAATTCGACAAGGCCGGAAAACCCATCGCCGTGATCTGTCATGGCGGATGGTTGCCGATCTCGTCGGGCATCGTTGCGGGACGCACGTTGACAAGCTGGCCGACGTTGCAGGATGACATTCGCAATGCCGGTGGCACGTGGGTTGACGAAGAGGTTCATCGCGATGGCAACCTGATCACGAGCCGCAAGCCGGACGACATTCCCGCGTTCAACAAGGTCATCATCGAAGCGCTCGGCGAACGCGAAAGAGTGGCTTGAGTTCGTCCCGTCATGGAGATGCGAATGACACGACTGGCGCGGCACGTACTGCTCATAGGAATGGCGCTGAGCGTTCCCTTGGCGGCTTATGCACAAAACGGGAACTCCGTTGCGCCGGCCCGTCCGGGTTCGGACAGCCAGGCAGCGCCCGCAGCGAGTGGCGCATCGCCGGTGTCGGCGGCTTCGTCAAGCTCAGCGAAAGGCAAACTGTCGACCATCGACCAACAATTCGTCCTGGAAGCCGGCACCGCGGGTGCCACCGAAATCGCGGCCAGCAAACTGGCGCTGTCGAATTCGTCCGATACACAAGTAAAAGCCTTCGCTCAGCGGATGGTCGCGGATCACACACGTCTCGCGCGTTACCTCGATGCCGCAGCCATGCATCACGGCATCACGGAGGCGCCGAGCGCCGATGCAGCGGTGACGGGAAGTCTGGAAACGCTGCGCGGCGCTGCGTTCGATAAAGTTTATATCCAGCAAGTCGCGTTGAACGGGCATCAGAAGGCGATCACGGTATTCAGCACGGAAAGCATGAAGGGCAACGACGCGCTGCTCAAGAACACGGCGGCCAAGGCACTGCCGATCATCAAGCACCACTACGCCATGGCGCAGCAACTCGCCAAATTGAAGGGCATCGCATCATGACCGCCGTTCCGGGAAGGTTTGTTCTGCACGATCAGCATCCCCGGCCGGCCTATGAGGATTCGACCATGCACATCCAGTTTGCCGACGACTCCCCCGTCTACGACGGTGATGACTTTGCGCTGCACTTCACGGCGTTGGTCGACTCCGACCCCGTGGTGTGTTCCATTTCTGCAGAGGCGCTCGAAGATCACTTCGGCGCCGCTTCCGCGAGAGAGGAAGACCTCATGAATGCGTACGAACAAGGCCGCGCCCGGATTCGTTCGGTGTGTGCGGAAGCGCTCGATCGCAACGGCGGTGACAGTGTCGTGCTGCGTAGCGGCTTGTTTCGCGTCGCGGGCATGGAGCCTGAGTGACGGTTTGCATCGCATGTAGTTGCGCATGTTCGATTTGATCCGATTCAACGTTTTCTGGAGGTCCTTATGTCGCTGATCATCGCTGGACGATTTCAGACGTTTCCAAAAGCCGAGGCCGCGGCCCAGCGCTTGTTCACGCGCGGTTTTGTTGAGGAAGACGTCACGCTTTTCTACGTGTCCCCGAGCGGACAACACTCGCGGCTGAACACCGGAGGAGACCACAATGCAAATGCCGGCGCCAAGGATTCATCGAAGGGTGCGGGTAAAGGTGTCACGATCGGCGCCGTGATCGGCGCGATCATCGGCGCGGCCATCTTCCTCGTGTTCAAGGCCCCGTGGCTCGCTGCGGTCGTCGCAGCAGGTGTGGGCGCTTATGTGGGTTCGCTGGCCGGCGCCATGTCTCACGCCAAATCAGGCAAACGCGCGCCGCAAGATGAAACAAGTTCCGATAACCACGGCTCGGCCAATGCAATCGACGCACGCCAGTCCGGCGTACTGGTAGCGGTGCACTGCTCGCCTGAGCAGCAGAGTGAAGCCGCATCCATCCTTCGCGATGCCGGCGGCATGGAAGTGGAACGCGCTTCGGGGCAATGGAGGAACGGACGCTGGGCGGACTTCGACCCGGTCAAGCCGCCCGAACCGGTGCAGGAATTTGCTGAACGGCGCGCATAGAAACGTGCGTTTGGTTTCACGGGCCGCCGCGAGTATATGCACCGCTGGCGGCCTTTCTTTTTCTACCTCGGCACTTTGTTCAGGCACGCCCGTTGCGACTGTATAAAGACCACGGTCCGATGGGAAATTCCAGAACCATCCTTGCAAACCCGGCCGCGGGCCATCTTCGATAACTCACAGGAGGTTCATATGAGCACGAACATCGTCTCGGTACTCAACGATCTGATCGAAACGTCGAAAGACGGCGAAAAGGGCTTCAGGAAGGCAGCAGAAGACACGAAGGACGTATCGCTCAAGCAACTGTTCGCCGGCCGCGCAGACGACTGCGCACGCGGCGCGACGGAGCTTCAAGGTGTGGTTCAAGGACTTGGCGGCAAGCCGGAAACGGGCGGTACCGTGGGTGGCGCCCTGCATCGCGGATGGGTGGACGTGAAGGCGGCTATGAGCCACCGCACGGACCACGCGATCCTTGACGAATGCGAGCGCGGTGAAGACGTCGCGAAGAAGAATTATCGCGAGGCGCTGGACAAGGAACTACCCGCCGATGTTCGCGCGGTCGTCGAACGCCAGTACCAGGGTGTGATCCAGAACCACGATCGCATACGCGATCTCCGCAACCAGTACGCAGCGGCTGCGAAGTCGTAACTCAAGCTTGTTGTGATGTACGGCGAAAGCCGCTGCGCTTGAAAGCGCAGCGGCTTTTTTATTGGCGTTCGGTGAAACGAATCAGCCAACAAAAAACCCGCCGGCAAGGGCGGGTTCGGTGCTGCAAACTCAAAGCGATCAATCAGTGCGGCGCGCCCTTGTCGTTCGTGCCCATGGCGGACGCCGCGGCAGCCGCCGACGCGCCGTGCAGACGCGACTTCTTGTCCTGCTGGTGCAGCGTCGTTCCGCCCATGCCCTTCTTGTGCATCTTCATCGTTCCGTCCGGAGCCGCCGTTGTCGGATCTCCCGGCGCGGCATTCGGACCGCCCGAATTACCGCCACCTGCTCCACCCGCGCCGGCCGCACCGCCGCCCGATTGAGCCATCGCGGGGCCGGCCAATGCAAAAGCGAGTGCGCCGAGCAAAGCAAACTTTTTAGTGGTCTTCATGGTCATCTCCAATTCCTTGTAAGCCGGACGTCTACAGTAATCCCTGTGCGCCCGGACGTTGAGTTACTTATTCGTACTTCTGATCAATTGTGTCCAGCGTGAAAAATTTTTTCGATAAAACCAGAAAAGAGGCGGACGGCTCTCAGCCCGCCCGCATCTCTCAGTTAGTCTTATTGAACGACCTTCAAATGGTTCTTGACCGAGTCGACACCGTCGACCTTTGCCACGACTTCTTCAGCACCGCTCTTGTCATCGGCCGTCGGCACCGTGCCCGTCAGCGAGACAACGCCCGCACGCGTCTTCACGTGGATATGCGTGGACTTGACGTTCTTCGCGCCCAGCAACTCGGCCTTGACCTTCGTCGTGATTGCAGAGTCATCGACCTTCGTGCCGATCGACGTGGAAGCACCTGTTGCATGCGTAGCGGTCTGTGCGTTGACATTCAGCGCAAACACGACGCAAGCGATACCACCGGCTGCTTTCAGGAATTGGGTCGACTTCATAGAGAATCTCCTTCTTATCGAATTAAGAGGACGGCGGAGTCCGCTGTCCAGATTGATCGCAGGCCGCCTCGTACGGCCGCAGCTTCTTGCTGCACTAACCTGCTCGGTTCATACCAGCTATGCCAAAGCACTACCGGTAGCATGGTAAGCGACGCAAGTAGCGTGCCGGGACGCTTGCGGCGATCGGCAAATGTGACCCGGACTAAACCCTGAAAACCCCATGCATCAATGCGCACCGCACGATTCATACGTGTGATGTTTGCGTCTCGACAGCCACCCCCTATCAGTCTTCAAGACCACCGCGCTTTGCCGATGGGCGTGTAAAAAGTGCGCGAATTAGTCCCTGAACAAGAATACGACGGGCAACATCCATGCGAAAAATCTCTATCGGATCGTGCACTCACGCACGTTGCATGATGGCGATCACTCGCATGGCACGAGTGTTGCTTTTAGAGGACGCACGAAAGATCCAACATTGAGGAACAACACGCAATGCCGCCTTCCCTCGAACTACGTACCAAGCAAAGTCTTGCGCTCACGCCGCGCCTCCAGCAATCGGTTCGTCTGCTGCAGCTTTCGTCGCTCGAGTTTCAGCAGGAATTGCGCAACGCGCTCGATACCAATCCCTTCCTCGAGTACGACGAGACGCAAGCGGAAGACAACGCGCTTTCTACCGACAACGGCAGCTCCCTGAGCGAGACGCCCTCGCTCGGCGAAGCCACCGCACCGGTCGACGCACCCATGGCCGCCGAGAGTAGCAACGATGGTTCGGACAGCAGCGACTCGCAGTCGCACGAGGACTCCATGAGCGAGTTCTCCTCCGATCCGTTTGGCCGTACATCGACACGCAACAACGGCGATGGAGACGGGTCCGATCCCGCGGATTGGGTTCGCATCGAACCGTCTTTGCATGAAACGCTTCACGACACCCTGCGGCTTTATCCAATCAACGATCGCGACCGCGCGGTGGCGCAACTGATCATCGAAGCACTCGATGACGACGGTTACTTGCGTCAGGATTTGCAGGAGTTGTCCGAGCTCGTCGATATCGAACCGGCATTGTCAGAAGCCGAATTGAACATCGCGCTGAAGCTCGTGCAATCGCTCGATAAACCCGGCGTCGGCGCACGCACGTTGTCCGAATGCCTGCGTCTGCAACTCGATGCACTCGACGCGGATACGCCGGGACGCGCTGTTGCGATCGAGATCGTGATGCATCATCTGGAACGGCTCGCACGCCGTGAGCAAGCCGAGTTGCAAAAGAAGATCGGCTGCAGCGCGGACGAACTGCGCGTGGCTTGTGCGCTCGTGCGCAAGCTCGATCCGAAGCCAGGTTCGAATTATGGCGCAGCAGAAGACAACTACGTCGTTCCCGATGTGATCGTGCGCCAGGTCAAGAAAAACTGGGTCGTGACGATCAACCCGGCGGTTCTCCCGCGCGCCCGTATCCACCGCATGTATGCCGAGCTGTTCGCGCAATCGGCTGGTGCAAGCCGTTCACCGCTCGCCCAGCAACTGCAGGAAGCACGCTGGCTGATCCGCAACGCACAGCAGCGCTTCACGACCATTCAGCGCGTGGCAGAGTGCATCGTTTCACATCAGAAGGCGTTCTTCGACTATGGCGAAATCGCACTCAAGCCGCTCGTCCTGCGCGATGTCGCCGATGAGCTCGAACTCCACGAATCGACCATTTCACGCGCGACAGGCAACAAATATATGTCGACGCCGCGCGGCATTTTCGAGTTCAAGCATTTCTTCCCGCGCGAGTTGAGCACGGAAAGCGGCGGTACGTGTTCGGCCGCTGCAGTGCGCGCGTTGCTGAAAGAGATGATCGCAAAGGAGAGCAGCAGCGAACCCCTTTCCGATGTCAGCCTCGCGAAGATGCTCGCGGATCAGGGTGTGATCGTTGCGCGCCGGACAGTGGCGAAGTATCGCCACCTGATGAAGGTGCCGCCGGCCGAGTTGCGTCGCGCATAATCTGGTTTTCCCGGCCTGAACCCAACGCCTTTGAAGCAATTCAAGGGCGTTTTTTATCGCCAGCCGGAAACGTGTTGCCTGCGCCTGCGTCCTGCCGTTGCCGATACTTCCGCGCCGAGCAGGAACACCGCCGCCGAGTAGTACAGCCACATCAGGATGATCGCGAGCGACCCCGCCGCGCCGAACGTGTTGGTCATGCCCGCGTGTTGCAGGTAGAACGCAAAGAGGCGTTTGCCGCACTCAAAAAGCAACGCCGCCGCCGAGGCGCCCAGCGCCGCGTCACGCCACTGCATGCGCGAGCTCGGCAGGAATTTCAGCAGCACCGCAAACGCCAGCATCATCATGAAAAGCGAAATTGCGCGTTGAGCAACCGCCGCAATCAGGAACGCTGGACCGCTCGTACCGAGCACCCACTGTCCGACGAGGACCACGGCGGCATCGAGTATGAGGAGCGCCACGATCAGCAAACCCGCGCCGACCACGAACGCGAACGAGATCGCCCGCACGCGCAAGATGGCGAGAATGCTGTCGCGTGTGCTTGACACGGGTGCCGGCCAGATCACGTTGAGCGCCGTATGCAGCGATGAAAACGTCGCCGATGCCCCGACCAGCACGCCCACGCCGGAAAGAATCGCTGTACGCGTGGCGATATCGGCGTGCCATGCGTTTGCGACGATCGCTTCCAGGCCATGCGCCGCGTCCGCGCCCACGACACCCGCGATCTCGCCAAACAGGCGCCCTTGCACCGCGTCCGCGCCGAAGAAAATACTCGCGACCGCGATGATGATGACAAGCGTTGGCGCAAGCGAAAACGCCGCGAAGAATGCGACGGCCGCAGAAAACATGACGCAATGATCCTGCGACCATTGGACGATCGGCTCCTGGATCCAGGACCAGAAGAATTTCAGCCTTCGTTCTTTCGGTTTGGTGGTTGCCGTGGTCAAACGCGCGCTCCCGCAGATGTTCTTTTTCTGCGATGGTAGCGCGTAATCGTCGCTGGGCGGTCGTTCGGGCTTTGCCTGACAACGCTGCTTGACAGGCACAAAGAAAAACGGCGCACCCTCGAGGCGCGCCGTTTTGCATGGAACCGCGGAAATTACGGCTCTTCTTCCTCGTCGTTGGCCGGGTCGGCGGTTTCATCGTCGATTGCACGGGTTTCGTCTTCGACCTCGTCGGGCAGGATGTCCGAATCGAGTTCGAGGTTGTTGTCCCCGTCCGCCGATGCCATCTCGCCCGTTCCGTTTCGATCCGTGTCGCTGTTCAGCTCCGCTGCGGACTGGCCGATCGCATGCTGATCGAGTTCGTCTTCGATATCACCTGGATACCGCTTTTCGCCTTGCACGTCCGATCCGCTATCCGAGGAATCGCTCGGCCCCAATGCGCCGGTTCCATGGCCCTTCCCAACTTCCACACCACCTTCTTCGTCCGGATCCAAAGTGCTTCCACTCATGATGACCTCCTGATTGCGTGTATGCATCGACGCAAAAGCCGTTCCGCGTGCACGCCGACCGCAAATAAAAAACCCCGCGCCGGATGAACAGGCGCGGGGCTTCACCGAAGGAGCAAGCGCTTCAACTCGATACGCGCGCCGGTCGCTTCGCTTCGGAAACCTGGCGCACCGTTTTCTTCGTCACCGATGCAGCCGTCGCCACACTGCGCAAATCCTGCAAGAAGGAATCGCGCCAGACGGAAAGATTGTTCTCGCGCAGCGGCGCCATCATGTCGGTGTGACGGGATTGACGCTCGGCGAGCGGCATCGATAACGCCCGTTCCAGCGCTTCCGACATCTGCGACAGGTCGAACGGGTTGACCACGAGCGCGCCCGGCAGCTGGTCGGCCGCGCCGGCAAACTGCGACAACACGAGTGCGCCCGGGTCGGCGGGGTCTTGCGATGCCACGTATTCCTTAGCAACGAGATTCATGCCGTCGCGCAATGGCGTCACATATCCCACTTGCGACAGCCGGAACAGCGCCATCAGCAAGTTCCGGTCGTACTTGCGGTTCAGGTACTGAATCGGCGTCCAGTCGAGTTGTGCAAAGCGACCGTTGATCCGCCCCGCTTCGCCTTCGAGATTCTGCCGGATGCGCTGATAGGTCTGCACATCGGAGCGCGTAGGCGGCGCGATCTGCACCATCGACACCCGTCCATGCCAACCCGGCGCATGAAGCAGCAGGCGCTCGAAGGCCTGGAAGCGCTCCGCCAGCCCCTTCGAATAGTCGAGACGATCCACGCTCATGATCAGCTTGCGGCCGCGCAGGCTGTCGCGCAGGCTCTTGACCGGCTTGCGATTGGAAAATTGCTCGGCGATCTTAGCAATCGCATCCGGATAAATGCCGATCGGATACGCGCCGACCTTCAACATGTGCCCATGCGCCTGCAACATGCCGTCTTCGCTGAGATGCCCGAGGTGGCCGCGTTCGACGTAATCCACAAACGACTGCTTGTCCGCCTCGGTCTGGAATCCGACGATGTCATAGCTGCACATCGCCATGATCAGCTCTTCGTGCGGCGGCACGGTGCGGAGGACTTCAGGGACTGGAAACGGGATGTGGAGGAAAAAACCAATTGGATTCTTGATGCCGGCTGCGCGGCATTCCTGCGCGAACGGCAGGAGGTGATAGTCGTGTACCCAGATGATGTCATCGGGTTCGAGCAGCGGTTTCAATTGCAGTGCAAGGTTTGCATTGACCCGGGCGTAACCGGCGTATTCCTCGCGATCGAACCGCGACAGGTCATTCCGATAATGAAAAGTTGGCCATAAGGTCGCGTTCGAGAAGCCGCGGTAGTACTGGTCATAATCGCGCCGCGTCAGTCCGACGGTCGCATACGTGACGTTGCCGCGCTTCTCCACCACTGGCGCCGATGCTTCCCCGACAATCTCGCCGCTCCAGCCGAACCACACACCGCCTGTCTCCTTCAGCGCGTCCAGCACGCCGATCGCCAGGCCGCCTGCAGCAGGCTTGCCTTCCTGGATCGGCGCGACGCGATTCGATACCACGATCAATCTGCTCATTACAGCTTTACCTCTCAGTTGTCGTTGCTCGTTCGAATTGATCGGAATAGCAATGCAAGACACGTGCCGTTTTTACAATCTGGAAAATAAAAATTGTGTATAAATGTGACAAACGAACGAAAACACGCGGCAAGGGCGTGTAGCGCAGAAGATTTTGGTGCAAGGCCAGAGCGCTCGACACGCTTTGCTTATCCCTCTCAGGCGTCTTGTTCCGAGCCCAGATCGCGCTGATAGTCGATGCCTTCCTTGCGTACCCCGCCCTGATTGTGATCGCCGTCAGGCGGCGTTCCCGGCGCTGGCCGGTTCTGTCCGGCGGGATCGTGTGGTGTCTGGTCGGTCGTCGCATTCGGCGCCGGAACCTCAGGCTCCGGCGGCATTGCTGATTTGAGTGAGTCGGCGCGTGCCTCACGGCGAGACGTATGACGCGCGGAACGGCGCAGTGCGGGATGTCTCATGGATGCCTCCAGGAAGAAGGCCGTCGGAGCGTTAAGTCGGCGGCGAATCGCTAAAAAAAGCAGAATTAATGACCTTGGATAAAATACTGATGAGGTCATTGTTACCTCGTGCGTTGTAATGCCTACAGCGTGTTGGAAAATCCTTCAAGCAATTCGGCGCCTCGTCGTATCAATGAAACGTGCTGGACATGTGCGGTGTTTCGTTCGGTCCCGGCGGTGGATCGCCTATCGGCTGGCTAGGCGGTGACGGCGGCTCGCGGGTCGGATCGGGAACGGTGTCCGGCGGTTCCTGTGGGGACGGCGAAGGCGGTTCCGGTGTGAACGGCGGATCAGGCGGTTGCGGCGTCTGTGCGCGCAATGGGTTTCGAGACGAGGTGAGATCGGTCATGGCGCGCTCCCTGGATCTTATGATGGTGACACTCGTACGGTCCTGATGTAACGGATCCGGCCAAGGACTCTCGATTTGGTTCGCATCGCAAGTCGCCCGAATATCAAGCAACTCGCTTAAGCCCACCATCCAGTTGCAGCAAGGGCCATGCCCTGCGATTCACAGGACCCATCAGGCATTATCGGCGTACATATTGCGCGTGCAAACGAAAAACGCCCGTCCAAAGCAGACATCTTTCGATGTCCCCATGAACGGGCGTCAACGATGCAACAACGTGATCAGCGGTTGCCTGCGTCGCCTACTTCACTGGCTTCGCTTTCCGCAGCCTTGTTCGCGGCGTCATCGCCGTATTCGACCAGCCGGTTATAAAGCGTCTTCAGGCTGATGCCGAGGATCTCGGCCGCACGCGTTTTCACACCGCCGCATTGTTCGAGGGTCGCCAGGATCAACTGACGATCCGCTTCGGCGAGCGACGTGCCGAACGGAATCGTCACGGCCGTTCCCGCCGATGGCTTCGACAACGAGATCTGCAGCGGCACGGTCGCCGTGCTGTCCGATTCGGCGCCCGACATGATGTACGCACGCTGAACGTAGTTCTTCAGCTCGCGCACGTTCCCCGGCCACGGATACGACGCCAGCATGTCGCGCACGGCCGCCGGGAACGTCTTCTTCGTGTTGTAGCGCGAATTGAGCTCGTCGAGGAACGCCTGACCCAGTAATTCGACGTCGGTACCGCGGTCCCGCAACGGCGGCAGGTTGATCGGGAACACGTTGAGCCGGTGATACAAGTCGAGGCGCATCTTGCCTTCGAGCACGGCCTGCTCCGGATCGCGGTTGGTCGCGGCGATCAGGCGAACATCGGTTTCCAGTTCCTTGGTCGTCCCGACGCGCATGAACATGCCCGTTTCGAGCACGCGCAAGAGCTTCACCTGCAGCTCGATAGGCATCTCGGTGATTTCGTCGAGGAACAGCGTGCCGCCGTTCGCCCGTTCAAAATAACCCTTGTGCTGGCGATCGGCGCCGGTGAACGACCCGCGCTCGTGCCCGAACATCTCCGATTCGATCAGGTTCGGCGATATCGCCCCGCAATTCACCGCAATGAACGAGTGCTTGCGGCGCAGGCTCAGCTCGTGCAGTGTCTGCGCCGCGACTTCCTTGCCGGTTCCCGACTCGCCGATCAGCAGCACGGAAGCGGCTGTGGGCGCCACGCGGCCAACCTGGTCGTAGACGGTTTGCATGGCCGGCGAATTGCCGAGCATCAGGCCGAAACGGCCCATGCGGCGCAGTTCGCCGCGCAATGTGCCGATCTCGGCCTTCAGGTCACCTGGACGCGGCAAACGGCTCAAGATGGCCTTCACGCGCTGCATGTTGATGGGTTTGACGAGGTAATCCGTCGCACCCATCTTCAACGCGTTCACCGCGGACTCGACGGTCGCGTGTCCCGTGATGACGATGATCTCCACGCCCGAGCGCGGATCGAGGTCCTCGAACAGGTCGACGCCCGAGCCATCGGGCAGCTTGAGGTCGGTGAACACGACATCCGGCGTCTGGCGCACGAGTTGAATCCGCGCTTCGCGCAGGTCGCCGGCAGTTGCTGTCGTCAGTCCGTCTTCGCCGATGATCGCGGCTAGTGCCTCGCGGGTACTGGGATCGTCATCGACAATCAATACGTGTGGCATGCGTCTCGAATTTATCCAAAGCGTTGAGGGTCACACGATGCTGAACGCATCGTGGAGGTCTCCGGGGGCGCCGGCCACACATCGTCATACTTGAACACGTAGAACGATGAAGGCTCCGCCCGCCAGGCCGAATGCGCACCGATTGAACTCAAGCACGCCGAAAGATGAAAATCTTTCCGATTGATTAACTGGCATGTCACTGCACCCGCAATAATTGCCATACAGCGCGGTTATTGCAGTGAGTACATCGATTATAAGGCTTTATCAAGATAAAACGCACGCCAGGGCGTGCGTTTCGGTCATGCTTCGAGCCTGTTTCGAGACCCGCGCACATTCACTTAACTGTGCGGAAAGTGCCACGCGTCCGGCGTTCCACCCAAGGCTCCGTTGCTGCCGTTGGCTGGCCGTGCCGCAACGGGCTGCCCTGAAGCCGTTGCAGTTGAAGGCGTGACCACCTTGCCGCCCTCGTCTTCCCAGCGCGTCAGGTCGCGCGGGGTGCGTTTTACGGTATCGCGTTTCGTTTGCGCCCATTTCCATGCGAGCACGCTGCCCACTGCGAACAACGCGCCAAACAAGCCGATCTTCGGTCGTGCCATTGTTTCTCTCCTTGTATTCAGATGATCGGGGACTGCATACGTTCTATCGCGAAACGATGACGCCCACCAGAAAGCCGATGCCCGCCGCAATGCCGAGCGCCTGCCAAGGGTTATCACGCGTGTAGCGGACGGTGCCATCGAGGCTCGCGCGGTACTTGTCCTGCGCGCCCGCTTGCGCAGCTTCCAGCGCGTGGCGGGCGGTATCGACGTGGTCGCGCAGACGGGTGCGCAGGGCGTCCACGCCTTCAGCCGGCAACGATGCGCTCAGGCGCACCAGTTCCTCGGAATCGTTCAACAAGACCTTGATGTCCTCGATGATCTTCTGCTTGCCCAAAGAGATCTGGACTGTCGTTTGACTCATGTTTTGAAACCCCTTGCCATTGACTTGTGGTCGATCGGTCGCCGATGCGCCGATCATGATGTGGATGCGTCCCGGCGCGTACGCAACGTTCGCAGCATGCCGCCCAGGACGAGCGCGCTGCCGAGCGCGGCGAACACGAAACTCGTCACGCCCGCTGCGCGGGAAAGTGCCGGTGTGCCCGCAGCCCATGCCATCACCACGCACATGAGCGCGGTCACGAGCGCCACGGCGGCCCAGTGATATACGTTGATCGGCTCGGCCGCCAGGAGTTCCGGACGCTCATCGGCGCGCTGCGGCGCACGTGCACGGCGTACTGGACGGGCGCGCTGTGGCACGTGGATGTCGAAATGCAAGGAATCTTCCATGGCTGTCTGTGCCGGGTCACGGCCGTTCGTTCGCAGATGCCACGTGCTACGCAGAAACCGTGCCATATCGACCGAAGCCGGTTTGTGATGAGTCATTGCGGGCCGGGTTGCATCGATTGCGCGCGTGTGAATACCCGGACGCACGTAACAATTACGTACAGCGCGTGTAAATGAGGCAAGGTATCGGTGAAGGTTTCCGGAGTTTGCGCGCAATATGGCGTACCGCGCGGCTAATCGTGTTGCGATTACTCAAGCAGAACAAAGCACGTTGCCGCTAAGTCGTTGCGGATGGTTAAATACGGATTACGAGATGAGTTGCACGCTTGCGGCTTTCATTGAAATGTCCAGGCCTGCTGCCATTAAACGATGCTTCGTCACCCTGAGCGATAGTGGGGCCGAAGCTGCCTCCTGCCACCAACAGGGCGGGAATCAGCGCAACACTGTGCTGCCGCCTTGTCCTGGCGCCCGGCCAAACCCTGTCGCCCAAACAACATTTGCAGGACTTAAAGACTCATGGCGTCAACCGATCTGGACTCGCCGGCCGTCGCCTCCGGCGATACGCCATCGCAGAAGAAACGTAACGCGGGAGAGATTGCCGGGTTGAAGTCATTTGGACTTCTGTACGGTTCATCGCCCGTGATGATGGAGCTTTACTCGCAGATAGAACGCGTGGCCGCAACTGATGCCACGGCGCTGATCATCGGTGAATCGGGAACCGGCAAGGAACTCATTGCTCGTACCATTCACGATCAAAGCGCCCGGCGCGATGCCCCGTTCGTTGCGGTCAATTGCGGCGCTATTCCCGATAATCTTATCGAGCCGGAACTCTTCGGGCACGAAAAAGGGAGTTTCACCGGCGCGGTCCAAGGACGCCTTGGTTATTTCGAACATGCGAATGGCGGAACGCTGTTCCTGGATGAAGTGACCGAGATGTCGCCGGTGCGGCAAGTGAAGCTGTTACGCGCACTTGAAACCGGAACGTTCTTTCGAGTCGGCGGTAATGAGCTGATCCACTCCGATGTCCGTGTGATCGCCGCGACCAATCGCGACCCGATCGTGGCGGTCAAGGAGAATGGCCTGCGTGAAGACTTGATGTATCGGCTGGCCGTGTTTCCATTGCGCGCGCCGCCGCTGCGTGAACGCGACAGCGACCGCGAATTTCTTGCGCAGCATTTTCTCGCCGAGATGAACGCGCAGGAAGGCACCAACAAGTCGTTCAGCAAACGCGCGATCGACATGCTGCGCACATACTCGTGGCCGGGCAACGTGCGCGAGTTGAAGAACACGGTGTATCGCGCGTTCATTCTTGCCGAGAAAACGGTGGAGATTGCGCATCCGCATCTGGCGTCGCGGGTGAAGAAACCTATAACGCAGGGCGATGCCATGAACGTCTGGGTAGGCACACCGCTCGCCGATGCGCAAAAGCAGATCATCCTCGGCACGCTCAAGCATTGCGGCGGCGACAAACGCCGGGCCGCCAAAGCCTTGGGCGTAAGTCTGAAGACCCTCTATAACCGCCTTGGTGCTTACGATGACGAAGGCGGTGAAGCGGAGCCGTCGGCGCCCGCCGGGAATGAAGGCTGAATGCAAGCCAATGCTCGCTACGTCGATGGATCCTCCCGCGATCCATCGACTTCGCCCCAACTGTCACGCCAGTTTTTCATTTGAAGCGGCACGTTCCCCTTATTTGCAATTTCTTGCAAATTTCTTTGCCCACCTCCTTGTTACGTCATTCAAAATGCCCGGGCGCTCCGTTTGCTAGGTCTTTTGCGCTCAAGGTCTGCGCGAAGAAGCCGGTTGCCGTCATCGAAAGAATAGAGAAAGGCGAGGAAGGAACAGCATCATGCAGAAAACGATTTACCGGCGTCCGACTCACGCCGCGGCAATGGCAACGCTCCTGATGGGAGCCATCGCGTGTTTCACCCTTTCGGGTTGCAACTCGCTGTATAGCGAAGGCGCTGTGGCAGGCGCGGGTATCGGTGGTGCGGCGATCGCCGGCGCCGTGACCAGCAATGCTGCCGTCGCGACGGGTATCGGCCTGGGCGCCGTTGCTGCCGCCAGAGCCGGTGTGCAATACAGCCAGCGGGTAATGCACACCTATACGCAGGACCGTATCGCAGGCGCGGCCGGACCGCTCGCAGTCGGGGCCATAGCGCAATGGGCTGCGGTGCATACCGTGCCCATCGAGCCGGATGAAAAAGGCCGCGTGACGGTCAGCCGTACCATCAGTACCGGCACGCTCGATTGCAAGGAAATCGTGTTCTCGGTGGACACCGACGCCGTGAAGGACAAGCCCGCCGACAGCGGCTTCTACGTAGCCTCCATCTGCCGCGACGGACAGACGTGGAAGTGGGCGTCGGCGGAACCTGCCACGCCGCGTTGGGGCGCGCTGCAATGAGGCCCGGTCTGAGCCTGATGCTCGCGGCCGGCGCTGCTGCGAGCTGCGTATTCATGAGCGGCTGTGGATCGATTGGCGCGGCAGCCGGCGCGGCCGCGGGCGTATCGACGGGCGTGGTCACGAGCAACCCGGCAATCGGTTTCGGCGTGGGCATCGTAGTGCAGGCCGCGACCGACGAAGCCATCGCGCGCCTCATGAAGCGCCTGCACAGCGACCAGCAGATCGCCATTGCGACGACGGCGGGCGACCTTCCCATAGGCGATGAAAAAACCTGGAGCGTCAAGCACACGCTGCCGGTGGAAAATGGCCACGGCAATGTCCGAGTACTGCGGGAGTTCACCAGCGCGCTTGCGACATGCCGCGAGTTCGCGTTCTCGGTGGCCGATGGCAACAAGGCCGACGCACATCAGGACTGGTTCGTCGCCCAGGCTTGCAAGGGCAATGACAATGGCGGCGCGTGGAAGTGGGCATCGGCGGAACCGGCCGTCGCGCGCTGGGGCAATCTGCAGTAACTTGTCTGCGAGATTGGCCGTGCGCCCAGCCGTTCACCAACGCCAGCGTACGCCAGCATCGCCGCCTATTGTGGCGCGCGTGGCGCCGCCCACGTTCATTGCGTAATGGACGTTCGCAAACAGGCTGCCCCGCGCGCTGACGTCGATCGCGACGCCGGTTTGAAAATCGGCCAGCGTCGCCGATGACTGCGCCGGGATCGTTGTGGTTTCTCCGAAGACCACGTTGCTCGATGCATCGAAATAACGCCATAGATTGACGCGCGCATAAGGCTGCAACGCCACCCTGCCCGCTTGCCAGCGCCCCGATACGCGCAGTCCCAGACGGGCGGCGAACGAACTCGGGTTGCTGAAGCTGACGGTCGAGATGCCGTCATTTATATCGTTGATGGACACATGCTGCCAGATGACCTGCGCCTGCGACTCGATGCTCAGTCCGGCCAGCAAAGCCAGCGGCAATCCTGCTTCCACTGATCCCGCGATCGACCGGCCATGCGTGGTCACGGCAAGGCCGTCGTTCGACGATGGTTTGATCGTCAGCGCGCTTCCAGTCACGATGGTGTCCGCATACCAGCCACCGGGGCCGATGTGCGTCCAGTACGCGCCCGCGCTCGCCGAATCCACGGCGACGCTGCCCGCCTGAACCGACGGCATGCCAAGCGCGAAGCCGGTGACATCGCCCGAAGCGCGCGCCGCGCCCAGCAGCAAGCCATAGTGATTCCTATTTCCTGACGCAGTGGCATCTGCGTAGACGTCCTGACCAATCTGCGTGCCGCCCGTGAATCCGCTGAAATGCGCATCGACGCCTGTGTCGCTGCCAACGCGCGCGTGGTTTCCCCAGACACGGGCCCAGGTCGCGGGCAGCGTGCCGGTTTCATCGAGTTGCGACTGGTCGCCGTGCCGGTCGTGGAAGGTGCCGATCTGATCGATGACAAGCTCGCGCGTAAGCGTTGGCACTGCTGCGTAGAGAGGGACTTCGATGCGGTAAAGGGGAGTTGCTGTGGTAGGCGGTTGCGGCTCCGCCGGCGCGGTTGGCACGGATGGCACGATCGAAGGTGGCGGCGTAGGCTCGGTTGGCGCAGCGGGCTCGACAGGCGTTGTTGGCTCAGAAGGTGCAACCGGTGGTACTGGCGTGACCAGTGTAACGGGCGGCACTGGAGTGACCGGCGGCACAGGCGGCACCGCCGGAATGCTGGAACGCAAGTACCAGTTATCCCCGGTGCCTGTCGTAACACCGCCCCGAAACAGATAGTACGTATAGGCGCCCGCCTTGACGGGACTCGCCAGAGAGAATGCCGTCGCCGCCGTCGTGGCGCCCTGAAGCGTTTGCACGACCATGATTCCATCGGCGATCGTCTGGGCGCCGGCGCCGCCCGCGTTTCTCACGCCAATCGATGTATCGCCCGTAGCGGTGCCTTGCGCTATGACCAGCTTTCCGCTCGGCGAAGCATCCGCGCCAAGGACGCTGTCCACAAGCAAATGACCCGCGCGCCCCGCATAGTCGCCGCTCACCACGAGCGTATTGCGCGTGCTCCCCGTCAGATCGATGATCCCAGCGTTGTTCATCGTCACGCGTGCCCCTGCCACGGCAGCCATGATCGCCGACGTTCCTGCGCCGTTCCAGGCAAGCGAACTCGACGAGTCGATATCGATCGTGCCGGTTCGCGTTCCGGAATCGCCGAGTGTGAGGCCGTGGGCATCGAGCGTCAGGCGGCTCGCGTTCGTCACCGCCACGCTCTCCCAGTTCACGAAGCGGCTCAGCCCGGTGGCGTCGACGTGATCGAACGTGAGCGTGTCGCGGCCGGCGCCGGCATCGAAGATCGATGTGGACGCAAGTTGCGCGTCGCTCAGGTTCGACAAGGTGGCCGCCGCCTGTCCCGCGCCGAACGTGACCGCACCGCCGATCACCCCGCCGTCGAGCCATTTGAACGTATTCTGCCCGTCCCCAACGGCAAGACCCTGGGCAATCGAACCGCCCGATACCGTCATGGCGTTCGTGCCATTGCCAAGCGTCACCGCGCCGCCGATCACCCCGCCGGACAGCGTCATGGACGTATCCCCGGAACCCGCGGTGAGGTTTGCATCGATCGAACCGCCCGACATTGCGAAGGTGTTCTGCACCGCCGTCAACCCGACGCTGCCGATACGCCCGCCAGTAATCGTCGCCACGCCGCCGTTCGTCAGGCCGCCCGTCACGCGCCCGCCACTCAGCGTGAAACGCGGTTGCGGGCCGCCCTGATCGATGTCATCGACCTGTCCCGCCTGCATCACGAACGTGTTGACGCCGGCGCCTTGCCGGATCAGACCGGTCACCGTGCCGCCGTTCATCTTGAAGGTGTTCGTGCCGGTATCGGTCCAGACCGCGACACCACCGCCGCCCGATATAGTCCCGGTGTTCGTGATCGTGATCGCATACGGCCCCGTCGATGAAACCGCCAGATTGCCGCCGCCCGAAAGCACGCCGCTGTTCACGATGTCCGCATTGCCGCCGACAATCGATATCCCCTCGTTGCCGCCCGAAATCGTTCCGGCATTCGTAAAGCTGCCGCCACTGTTGGCATCGATGGCGTTGCTCTGGTCGCTCGTTATCCGCGCCCCCGCTGCGTTCACGAGCGTGACCTTCTGCCCGAAAAAAGCGCCGAGCGCATCGGCGCCGTGCGCGGCGATCGACCCGGTGTTGGTGACAAGACCGGGCGATGCATCCACGGAGACAATGCCGTGCGCGTTCACCCCGTATGTATCGATGGACCCGTGGTTTGTCAGCGTATTGTTTCCCGGCGCGCCGCCATTGGCGTACAGGCCGTACGCGCGTGAACCGGTCGTCGTGATCGAGCCGGTGTTCGCGAGCGCGTCGCCGGAGGTCTGGGCGAGCATGCCGTAGGAGTCGTCGCCCGATGTGGCAAGCGTGCCGTTGTTGGTCAGCTTCCCGCCTCCCGCCGCCGACACATCGAGCATTGCCGCCGAGTTCGCTCCGCTCGTGGTGATCGCGCCGCCCACGGCGTTGACCATAGTGACTGATGCAGAGCCGTTGTACATGCCCTCCGACTCGACGCCGGTCGTATGAATCGCGCCTGCGTTGGTCAGTGTGTTGTGCCCGAAGCCGTTCGGGCTGCCTTCCGAGGTAATGGCGTCGAAGGTATCGCCGCTGACCTGCAGCGTGCCAAGGTTCGTGACAGTGCTCGAATCCCGCACGAAGACCGCGTTGCTGCTGCTCACGCTGATGCCTGCACCCGGCTGGATGCGCACGGTGACCCCCGTGCTTCCGGCAGCCGCCGCGATACCCGTGAGGGATGGATTCGGCAGACTCGAATCGCACGTGGCAGATTCACCGCTGACGGGCGCGAGGTTATCGCAACTGCCGAGCGCCGACGGCACGCGCAACAGACATGTCACGCCGATCGTCAATTCCGACAAACGCCTCGTGCGTGATAACGGCAAGCGCAGTCGACGCATCTTCGGAGGCTCCTTGTTTGCCGTCAGCGTTGGCGGATTCCCCAGCGTAGAGTACGTTTTGCGCTTCGGCAATCTTGTGAAAAGCGATTCGAAGCGGTCTTCCGAAAACGCTGGAAGCCACAATGGACAAGGGTTTGCGCCCGGCGCGAAACGATCGTTGCGGACGTTTTCATCAGAACGGGCAATCGGCGGATTCCGTGCATGAGATCGAAGCGAACCGCGTTATCGGCTACCTTTTCAGGTACGTCCACATGCAAAAAACGCGGCATCTGTTTCCAGAAGCACCGCGTTTTTTTATCCCGCGCCAGATGGCACGTATCTCACTGAAGCACTACGCGCAGCATCAAGACTCCACGTCTTCCAGGCTGAAGATCTCCGTCTGGTCGTTATACGAAAAGATCTCGCCATAACGGCCCCAGTTGATGACGGCGTCGAGTGTTTCCTCGGCGGCTTTATCGGAGAGAAAATCTTCCAGTTCCTGCTCGAAGCGCACACGCGGCGCACGATGTCCCGGCCGCTCGTTCAGCACTTTCTTGATCCGGGCGGCGAGCGGCACGTGACGCAGCAGATGCTCCGCGAACATCATCTTGCGTTCCTGCGTACCGAATTCGGCAAACACACGCGCCGGCGGCGTCAGGAAAATATCGCCTTCGCGGACATCGGCGAAACCGAGATGCTGCAACACTTCCGCGACCGGGAACAGATCGTCCACTTCCAGATGCAGCGTCCGCGCGATCTCCGGCATGTCGGCGCGGCCGTGGTACGGGTCGGCGGCCAGTGTCTCGATCAAACCCGCCATCAGGTTGGTCGACACCTGCGGCAACCAGCTACTGAGCTCGAGCCCCTTCTTCTTTTCCTCGCCGAGTTGACGCGCGGTCATCTTGGCGTAGATATCGTCGACCAGGCGCCGGAACGCGGGATCGAGACGGTTGCGCGGATGCTTGAACGGCACGCGAATCTCGGCCATGACACGACCCGGATTCGATGCCAGCACCAGAATCCGGTCGCACATGAACACCGCTTCCTCGATGTTGTGCGTGACGATCAGCACCGACTTGATCGGCATCTTGCCTTGCGTCCACAGATCGAGCAGGTCGGTACGCAAGTTCTCGGCGGTCAGCACGTCGAGCGCGGAAAACGGTTCGTCCATCAGGAGCAGCGTCGGGTCGACGACCAGCGCACGCGCAAAACCCACCCGCTGTCGCATCCCGCCTGACAGCTCACGCGGATACGCGTTTTCAAAGCCGTCGAGACCGATCAGGTCGATTGCCGCCAGCGCGCGCTCGCGCCGTTCTTTGGATGGAACGCCCTGCGCTTCCAGCCCCGCCTCGACGTTCTGCAGCACGGTGAGCCACGGAAACAATGCGAAGGTCTGAAACACCATCGCCACGCCTTTCGCCGGGCCGTTGAGCGGCTCGTTCAGGTACGTGACCTGGCCGCCCGTCGGTTCGATCAAACCCGCGATGATCCGCAGGAGCGTCGATTTTCCCGACCCCGATCGGCCGAGAAGACCCACGATCTCGCCTTCGTGCAGCTTCAGGTTGACGTCTTCGAGCACGAGCAACTCGCCCTGCGTCTTGTTGAAACCGCGACTGACCTGATCGACGTGCAGGATTTCCCGGCCGAGGCGCGGGGGTGCGGATGGCGGCGTTTGGCTGGAAGGATTCGTCTGCGTTGGCATGGGCGCTCGCGTGTTGCTGATTACAAAATGGTGTGGCCGCTGGCGACCTGACATTATGGATTTCGAAGGGCTTTGTTCCGGCGGCGGCGTTCAGTCGAGCCGCAAGCGCGCTTCGGCGAACGCGAACAACGGGCGCCACAACAACCGGTTGAAGAGCGTGACGAACAGCGACATCACCGCGATCCCGAGAATGATCTTCGGATAATCGCCGTTGACCGTGCTTTCCGCGATGTACGCGCCCAGCCCGTGCGCCACGATCTTCGTATTGCCCCACGATACCGCTTCGGCCACGATGCTCGCATTCCACGCCCCGCCTGACGCCGTAATCGCGCCGGTCACGTAATACGGGAAGATGCCCGGCAAGATGGCCTGGCGCCACCATTGCCAGCCTTTGATCTGGAAGTTGGCGGCGGCCTCGCGATAATCGTTTGGATACGACGTAGCGCCAGCGATCACGTTGAAAAGGATATACCACTGCGTGCCGAGCACGATCAGCGGCGAAAGCCAGATATCCGGATTCAGGTTGAACTTCACGATCACCACGACAAACACCGGGAACAGCAGGTTCGCCGGAAACGCCGCAAGGAATTGCGCAATCGGCTGGATCTTGCTCGCAAGCGCAGGCCGCAACCCGATCAGCACGCCGACAGGCACCCAGATCACCGACGCAATCGCGATCAGCACCATGACGCGGAAAAGCGTGATCAGCCCGAGCCAGAAGACATGCCCCACTTCGCTCCACGACACGCCGGACGAAACGAAGACGCTTACTTTCCAGACCACGAACGCGGTCAGCGCCACGACAACCGTCGCCCAGACAATATCGCCAATGCGGGAAGTATTGCGCGCTCTCCCGGGCGTCGCTGTAAACACGGACGCGGCGCTCGCCAGCAGCGGCAGCTTCACGCCCTGCAGCGAAGGCAGCTTCAGCGGCACGCGCGCAAGCTTGCCGATGAGCCAGCCGGCCGGCACCAGCAACTGGTGAATCAGCCGCGTGCGCCGGATCAGGTCGAGCAGCCACGATTCAGGCACGTTGCCCGAGCTCGTGTTTTCCATGCGGAACTTGTCGGCCCATGCGACCAGCGGACGGAACATGAGCTGATCGTAGGCAAGGATCACGACGGTCATGGCGAGGATCACCCAGCCGATCGCGCCGAGATTGCGCTCGCCGATCGCCGTCGCCAGATACGCGCCGATACCCGGCAGCACGATGGTCCGGTTACCCACCACGATCGCTTCGGAGGCGACCACGAAGAACCAGCCGCCGGACATCGACATCATCATGTTCCAGATGAGGCCCGGCATGGAGAACGGCACTTCGAGCTTCCAGAAGCGCTGCCAGTTGGTCAGGTGAAACCCGCGCGAGACTTCGTCCAGGTCACGCGGCACCGTACGCAGCGACTGGTAGAAGCTGAAGGTCATGTTCCAGGCCTGGCTCGTGAAGATGGCGAAGATCGCGGCGAGTTCGGCGCCGAACACCCGTCCGGGAAACAACGCGAGGAAAAACGTGACCGTAAACGAGATATAGCCGAGCACCGGCACCGACTGCAGGATGTCGAGAATCGGCACGAGCACGATGGACGCGCGCCGGCTCTTGGCCGCGAGCGTGCCATAAACTAGCGTGAAGATGAGCGATGCGACCATTGCGGCAAGCATGCGCAGCGTGGTGCGTAACGCGTACTCGGGCAGATTCGACGGATCCAGCGAAATAGCCTGCGTCTGCAGCGTCGAGATGGGTGCGAGCGTCTCGTGAAAGCCCACCGCGGTCAGCGCGAGGATGCAGATGATCAGCGGGAACGCGACGAAGTCCCAGCGATTCGGTAATAGACGCCACGCCGAAGCATTCGCCGTGCGAGTCAGATTGAAGCCAAAATCCATTACACGCCCTCTCCGTTGAGGCTTGTTGCGGCCGGTGCGCCCGATTCAGGGCATCGTCCGGCGTCTGTATTTCCAAGTCTGTATCTTGCCGGTCAGCGCCATGCCTGTTTTCAGGACGGCACGACACTACACCAAACTTTGTTTCAGGCACAACCGCAGCCTGCTGGTTTACGTTTCGTTATCTGGCGGGCGTTCCGGTGCATCGTCAAACCGCGCTGCATCGCTCAAGAAAAGCCCGTTCCCGCCGATAAGAAACTTGATGGACGAAAGAAAACGTCGTCCAATCGGAACATCCGGGGCAAACCAAAGCCGGCTTGAGGGGACTCCGGACGAGGTCGCGGTTCCTGCGCAGACAAAACATGTTCTTGCAACAGGCGCCACTGTCGGCGCTCAGCAACAGCACTTGGGGCAAGTACCATCGGCGCGCGCGGCCGCGCCCGGTAAGATGCTCATGTGCCGGCACAAAACTCATAACATTGCTCGTCGCGCGGGGCCGCGGGACAGTCAGACAGGCCAGATCAGATGAACAAGACAACCTTCCACCTTGCGATAGCGACGCTTTGCTGCGCGTTGCTTGCATGCGTGTGCTGGGTTGCAGCCGGACTGGTGTCGGACCGAATGGTACAGCAAGAACTGGCCACATCGATGCGGGTGGAACGTCAAATGGCGGCGTCCATCGTCGATAACACCGCGCAGATCATCGCGAGCGACCTCGCCATGTCCCGCGCCATTCCCGCCACGATCGCCGAGATGGACATGATCCAGCTCGCGCTGGTCCAGCAGCACGGTCTTTCCGCCAGCGCCGCGCCGACGGCGGCCGACCGGCGCGTCAAGTGGCTCGCCGCGCCCGCGCTGGAAAAAGTCGATAACTTCCTGCGCAACGCGCGGGGCTTCACGGGCCTCGACTACATCTGGGTCGTCGATACCGAGGGCTTTTGCGTGGCATCGAGCAACGCCATCGATTCGAACAGCTTTGTCGGCGTCGACATGCGGGCGCGCGGGTATATCCAGAAGGCGCTGCTCGGCGCGTTCAACGAGACCTATGGCGTCGGCCGGACGAACGGCGATCCGGGGATTTTCATCGCCACGCCGATCTACCGGGACGGCTTTCTGGTGGGCGCGGTGATCGCGAAAGTGAGCATCGACCGCTTGCGGCATTGGGTGGCGCGCGCCGGGACGTTCGTGACCGACAGCAACGGCGTAGTCGTGATGGCCAATGAAAGCCAGCTCGAAAACCGCGTGCTGCCGGATTCACCCGTGCTGAAGATGTCGCGCACGGAGCGGCTCGATGCCTACCGGCGCGTAGATTTCCAGACCTTGCGAATCACCCATATAGGCGAGCGCGTGCGGGCGGACGCGCCCTGGCTGTCGCCGACGCTTTCGAGCGGCTTGTTCAGCACCAGCAACGGCACGGCGCCCGCGATTTATGACGAACGCACCGGCCTCAATTCCGGGCTCGCGGCGCATATCGTGCATCCGCTGCCGAACTGGTCCGAGATCTTGCGCAACCAGCGGCGCGACCAGTTGCTCGTGTTCCTGACGGCGCTCGGGGTGGTCGGCCTGGCCGTGGTGATTACGGTGTCGTATCTGCGCGAGCGCCGGCTGCATCGGGCGACGCGGCATCTCGCGAACCAGTTGCAGTCGGCCAATACGCTGCTTTCGGCCGAAGCGCGGCATGATGCGCTGACCGGCGCTTTGTCGCGGCGATATTTCCTCGATACCCTGCGCCGCGAAGTGGAGCTCGCGTCTTCCTCGGGCACGCCGCTGTCCGTCGCCATTGCCGACCTGGACTACTTCAAGCAGGTCAACGACCGCTTCGGCCACGCGACCGGGGACCGCGCGCTCGAGCATTTCGTGCGGATGTGCGAGGAACAGTTGCGCGCGAGCGATGGCGTTGGCCGGCTTGGTGGCGAGGAGTTCGGCCTGCTGCTGCCGCAAACGTCTCTCGCCGATGCCCACGCGGTGCTCGAACGCCTGCGCAAGCGCTTCAACCAGGAGCATTGCGCCCATCTGCCCGATGACACCGCGTTGAGCGTAAGCATCGGCATCACCGCCCTGTGCGACGGCGACACCGCCGAAAATCTGCTCAAGCGCGCCGACCTTGCGCTCTACGCGGCCAAATCGGGCGGCCGCGACCGCAGCGAAGTGCATCCCGCCGACACCATCCCGCCCATGCCGCGTCATCCCGAGACAGCCTGAACGCACGGACCGGCCAAAAGGTCTAGTGGGGCAAGCGGCGTGACAGCAGGTATTATCGACATTCGAAGTCGAATATCTGCCGTTTTCAGGAGGGGTGAATGAAGGGAAATCTGGTCATTGTCTGCCGCGATCAGGACGCTGAAGCATTCGATCACTTGCTGGCCGAGTATGGCGCGTTCCAGACGCGGCTCTCGTCCACCACCTGGTACTTGAGGCTCGATGTCGCGCCTGAAGTCATCCAGGAGGAGATCCTCGGACGGCTGGGGAAATACACCACGCATTATATTTTCGAGGCCGCCACGGTGACCTACAACACCGTCGACAGCGAAGCGGCTTCCGCCCTCAATACGCTGTTCGACTGAGCGCTTCCGGCGAGGGCGCCTTGGCGCGCCCTGCCTCGCGGGCGAATCAGGCGCGCATCAGGCGTGTTTCAGCACGCCGTCGATATGCAGTTGATCCGCCGCTTTTGCGACGATATCGAACGGGAAAGTCATTGCGATCTCCAGTCCGCCTTCTTCCCGGTTGCGGATGTCGCACTCTCCGCCTGCCCGCCGCACCAGCCGATCCACAATGGCGAGCCCCAACCCGCTATGGCCGCTGCCGCCGCGCGCCGGATCAAGCCGCACAAACGGCCGGCTGGCCTTCACGAGATCCTGCGCGGCGATGCCGCCACCACTGTCGCTGATACGCAAAACCCAGCCGTTCGACCCACGCAGGGTTTCGATCACGATAGGCGGTGCGCCATAGGCGTGAGCGTTATCGAGAAGATTCGACAGCAGGCGGTCAAGCGTCGCCGCCGGCAAGGCAAAGCCGCGTCCGGCCGTGAGCCGCGTCTGGATTGACTGCGCGCCCGGCGCGACCGCCCTGTAGCTGCGCGCGATCCGCTCGCATTGCTGATCGACTTCAACCGGTTCGCTGCGATCCGTACCATCGTGCGCAAACACCAGGAATTGATCGACGATATGCGCCATGGAGTCCACGTCTCGCACTACGCCATCACGCAGCTTCGCCTCTTCCATCATTTCGGCACGCAGCCGTAACCGCGCAAGCGGCGTCTTGAGATCGTGCGCCACGCCCGCGAGCATGACCGCGCGATCGCTTTCCGCCTGCGCGACTTCGCGCACCATCTGGTTGAAACCGTGCGTCAGTTGCCGCAATTCCCGCGGGCCGCGCTCCGGGACCGGCGGCGTGGGCTCGCCGCGGCCGAACCGGCCGACGGCTTGCGCCAGCGAACGCAACGGCGTCTGGAGCTGCCACGCGGCAAGGAGCGCCGCCATGACGGCGGTCGAAAAGATGATGGCAAGCCACAGCAGCATGCGGTCGCGCGAACGCGGCGGACGCAGCGGCTGGACCGGCACGACGATCCAGTTCGCGTCGCGTGCACCGCGCACCCACAGGCTCGGGGGACCACCGGGCTCGCCGACGCGGACGTCGGTGCCATCGGGCAGGCGGTCCCGCAAGTCTTCAATGAAACGCGCAAACGGCGGCGGTACGCGATCGGTATCGGCGTCGGCAATGGGACGCGGTACTTCGGGACTGGTCGGGGCGACCACGTGCACGCTGGAGGGCAACGGCTGATCCGGCGAATTCGCGATGTGCTGGCGCACGGCGTCGACCAGGAACGTGGCCTCTTCTACTGCGTAGCGGGTTTGGGTCTGGTCGCGCTCGACCCGGATGACGGCGAACCAGGCGACGTGCGACAACACCAGCACGCCGATGACCAGCACCACCAGCCGGCCAAAAAGTGAATCAATGGGCCGACGCATTTTGCTCGCCGTCGGGCACGAACACATAACCGCGCCCGCGCACCGTCTGGATGAAGCGCGGCGTGGACGGATCGGTTTCGAGAATCCGGCGCAGACGCCACACCTGGACGTCGATACCCCGGTCGGTGCCGTCGTACTCCGGACCGTGCAGCAGTTCGAGCAGGCGCTCACGCGTCAGCGTGCGCATGGGGTGATTGACGAAAATCTTCAGCAGAGCGAATTCGCTGCCCGACAATGTGAGCGGCGTCTCGTCCTGATGCAGCGTGCGCGACTGGAAGTCGAGCCGGAAACGCCCGAACGAAAACGGTTCCCGCTGCTCGGGCGCCGCTGAAGGAATGGTTCGGCGGCGACGCAGGACAGCCTGCACGCGCGCGAGCAATTCCCGCGGATTGAACGGCTTGCCGAGATAATCGTCCGCACCGAGCTCGAGTCCGACAATGCGGTCCACGTCGTCAGCACGTGCGGTCAGCATGATCACGGGGATGTCGTCGCCCGACGCGCGGAGCTTGCGCAACGCGGTCAGTCCATCCACACCCGGCATCATGAGGTCGAGCACGATCAGATCGGGGCGCTCGCGTTCGAGTCGCCGTTCGAGCGTGCCTGCGTCATGCAGCACCGATACCTCGATGCCCTGCCGGACCAGATAGTCGCGCAAGAGATCGCGCAGTTCGGAGTCGTCGTCGACGACAAGTATTTGAGTAGCCATGCGACGCAGTTTAACGCCAGTCCGGGCCAGCCGATGCCGCAAACCCTCCGTAAACAGTTACCGGGTGTTACCGCGAAAGCGACGCGTAAACCGGCGTAATAACGCAGCGGCGGCTCGTAACACGCGCATCGCGCCGAGTCTCTACGCTGTGTCTTACCGAAGGCGCGACGACCGAGACGACGCTGCCAGACTCGGATCAGCCCCGGTTGATCCCGGCATCTGCCCGGATCAATCCATGGGGCTCCGCAAATCAAAAAGGAGTACGCCATGTTGAAGCAGTCCCGATTCCTCGCCATCACCGCCGCGGCGCTCGCGCTGTCCATAGGTACAGCCAACGTCGCCAGCGCGGCCACGCCGGATGCGCCGCCCCCGGGCGGCCCGGGCATGATGATGACCGAAGGCGGTCCCGGTGGCCCCGGCGGTCATCGCGGGCACGGAATGGAAATGCGCATGAAGAAGGAACTGGACAAGCTGCACGGCCAGTTGAATCTCAACGCGGACCAGGAAAAGCTGTGGCAGTCCGCGTTGCAAACCATGAAACAAAACCATGAAGCGATGCGCGCAAGCCATCAGCAAATGCGCTCGCAAATGGAATCCATGAAGAACCAGCCCATCCTGGATCTGAACGCAATGTACGCGGCGCATCAGAAGATCGAAGCGCAGAACGCCCAGTTGCGCGACCAGACCAGCGCCGCATGGCTGAACTTCTACAACGCGCTGAATGACCAGCAAAAGACCACGGTCAGCTCGGCACTGAAAGCGCGTTTCGCGAAGATGCATGAGCGTCAGGAGAAGATGCATCAGCGCTGGGAGCAGCGCCGTGGCGCGCCGGGCGCCGGGGCATCGGCGGTACAGCCTTGATGCGTTGATGCCTTGATGCATTCGTCTTTCAAGATCGCCGCGCAGTAAAAAGGCCGTGGACTTTTGGGTCCACGGCCTTTCTTCATCTACAAGCCAGGGCGTTGATCCGGCTCAGGCGAGATCGAACAAGATGACTTCAGCGCCGGTTCCCCGGTCGAGCGTCACCCTCGATACATCCTCGATCTTGGCAGCGTCGCCGGCTGAAAGCGCTTCGCCATTCACCGCTATCGCTCCCCTCGCCACGTGCACATACACACGACGGCCGGCGGGCACATCGAATTCGGCGCGCTCGTCGCCATCGAAGAGACCGGCGTAAAGCTCGGCGTCTGCGCCCAGCTTCACCGCGCCGTCCCGTCCTTGCGGCGATGCAATCACCCGCAGGCGGCCGCGTTTTTCGGCATCGTCGAAATGCTTTTCTTCGTAGCCCGGCGCATCGCCCGCTGCGTCCGGAATGATCCAGATCTGCAGGAAATGCGCAGGCTCGGTCGCCGAGCCGTTGAATTCGCTATGCCGTACGCCCGTGCCGGCGCTCATGCGCTGGACATCGCCGGGACGGATGGTCGAACCATTGCCCATGCTGTCCTTGTGCGCGAGACCGCCTTCGAGAACATAGCTGATGATCTCCATATCCCGGTGCCCATGCGTGCCGAACCCCTGCCCCGCCGCGACGCGGTCTTCGTTGATTACCCGCAGCGCGCCGAAATGCACGTGCTCCGGATCGTCGTAGCCTGCAAAAGAGAAGCTGTGATACGAGTCGAGCCACCCGTGGTTGGCGTGGCCGCGTTCATTGGCGCGTCGGATTTCAAACATTTCGAACTCCCTGTGATGTTGCGATGGAGAGAATGTAAGGGCGCACACGCTCCGCAACAACTGTCTGCGCAGGCACCACACCGTCCTGAAAATGCATGTAATCGATCTGGCCCGAGCCGCCTCGAGCCCACTTGAGCCGCGCCGGTCCTCGCGGACACAAAGGCTTCGGGTAGAATACCGGCCTTTTCGGGACCGGCCGAAGCCGGGCGGATGGCTGGAGGCGCCCAGAAGTTGCTCCGGACACACTGCCGCGCCGGTCCGGCCGATGGCGATTTTGTCTTTTCAGCGCCCTTTCGAACGCTGCGCACCAATTTTGGACATCTAGAATAGGCACCGCCTGGGGCCGTAGCCGGTAAGCGCTCAAGCGGCGGGGCAGGCAAGAGACGCAGTTGAACAGCAAAAAGCGCAGGCAAAAGGCGCAAGCCCACGCGCACGTCACCAAGGAATCTCCATGTTTCTGCAAGGCTACGGGCCGCTCATCCTCTCGGGCACATGGCAAACCGTCAAGCTGGCGGTCTTGTCGCTGGTGTTCGCATTTGTGATCGGACTGATCGGGGCGGCGGCGAAATTGTCGAGAAACCGCATTTCGTCGGGTGTCGGCACTGTCTACACCACGCTCGTGCGCGGCGTTCCCGACCTCGTGCTGATGCTGCTGCTCTTCTACAGCATCCAGATCTGGCTGAACCACCTGACCGACGCGCTCGGCTGGGATCAGATCGATATCGATCCGTTCGTGGCCGGCGTGATCGTGCTCGGGTTCATCTACGGCGCGTATTTCACCGAGACCTTCCGCGGCGCCTTTCTTTCCGTGCCGCGCGGCCAGCTCGAAGCGGGCGCCGCCTACGGCATGACGCCGTGGCAAACCTTCTCGCGGATCATGTTCCCGCAGATGATGCGTTTCGCCCTCCCCGGCATCGGCAATAACTGGCAGGTGATGGTGAAGGCGACGGCGCTGGTATCGATCATCGGTCTCGCCGATGTCGTCAAGGCCGCGCAGGACGCCGGCAAGGGCACGTTGCGGTTCTTCTTTTTCACGCTGCTGGCGGGCGCCGTGTATCTCGTGATCACGACGCTGTCCAATCTCGTGCTGATGTGGCTGGAAAAGCGCTATTCGTCGGGCGTGCGCAAGGCGGATTTATAGGCCTTCGACACCGGTCCAGCTCCCTAAAAAGAAACCAGGCACATCCACGCGGCGGAATCCATGCTCGAAATCATCCAGGAATACTGGCGCAATTATCTTTTCACCGACGGTTATCGGATCACCGGCCTCGCCATCACGATGTGGCTGCTGGTTGTATCGATCGTGCTCGGCTTTTGTCTTTCCATTCCGCTGGCGGTCGCGCGGGTGTCGAAGAACAAGCTGCTTTCGCGCAGCGTCTGGGTCTACACCTACGTTTTCCGCGGCACGCCGCTCTACGTCCAGCTTCTGCTCTGCTACACGGGCCTCTACAGCCTGCAAGTGGTCCGTGATCACGTCCTGCTCAACGAGTTTTTCCGTAACGGCATGAATTGCACGCTGCTCGCGTTCACGCTGAACACGTGCGCCTACACCACGGAAATCTTCGCCGGCGCCATTCGCGCCACGCCTTATGGTGAGATCGAGGCGGCGCGGGCGTACGGAATGTCGTCGTTCACGCTGTATCGGCGGGTGATCCTGCCGTCGGCGCTGCGCCGCGCGCTTCCCTATTACAGCAATGAAGTGATCCTGATGCTGCACGCAACCACCGTTGCGTTCACGGCAACCGTGCCGGACATCCTCAAGATCGCCCGGGACGTGAATTCGGCCACCTATCAATCGTTCCAGGCGTTCGGCATCGCCGGATTGCTCTATTTGTGTATTTCGTTTGCGCTCGTGTGGATGTTCCGCCGCGCGGAACATCGCTGGCTCGCTTACTTGCGGCCGCAAGGTAAATAAGCCCAAGGATCAGGCACACATGAATTCTCCGGCAACCAAGCTTTTCGTCGATGGCCTATACAAGCAGTACGGCGACCACGAAGTCATCAAGGGCGTCTCGCTGCGGGCGAAAGCCGGCGATGTGATCAGCGTCATCGGCTCGTCGGGGTCGGGAAAAAGCACGATGCTTCGCTGCATCAACTTTCTCGAGCAGCCGAACCAGGGCCGGATTTTTGTCGATGGCGAGGAAATCCGCACGCTCAAGGACAAATACGGCGCGCTGAAAGTGGCCGAGCCGAAGCAGTTGCAGCGCATGCGCACGCGCCTTTCCATGGTGTTCCAGCACTTCAACTTGTGGTCGCACCTGAGCGTGCTCGAAAACGTCATGGAAGCGCCGGTGAAGGTGCTCGGGTTATCGAAGAAGGAGGCCGAGGACCGGGCGCGCACCTATCTGGAGAAAGTCGGGCTCGCGCCGCGGCTGGAAAAACAATATCCGTCGCATTTGTCGGGCGGCCAGCAGCAGCGCGTGGCGATTGCGCGCGCGCTCGCCATGCACCCTGACGTCATGCTGTTCGATGAACCCACCTCCGCGCTCGATCCCGAACTCGTTGGCGAGGTGCTGAAGGTCATGCAGACGCTCGCTGAGGAAGGCCGCACGATGATCGTGGTAACTCACGAAATGGCGTTCGCGCGCAATGTATCGAACCACGTGGTGTTCCTGCATCAGGGGCTGATCGAAGAGGAAGGTCATCCCGATGAGGTTTTCGGCAACACGCGCAGCGAAAGGCTGAAGCAGTTCCTCTCAGGAAGTCTGAAGTAAAACTACAGAGCGTCGACGTTCTCTTACGAACCAAAAACAGAAGCGCCCTACGGGGCGCTTTTTTTAGTTGGTATCTCTAAACAGGTTCGGCCCGCATTCCGCTTTTTGCATTAGCGGCAGACGTAACGCACGTCAATAGATGCAATCCATAGCGTCAAGTCCGGAAATGAGCCTAAGCCTTACCCATAAGGAACCGGCCCCGATATGGATCATTTTTTTCATTTGCTGAACACACCAACCATTGCGTTTTTGAGACAGAAGATTGGGAGACAGCAAATTTTTTTGGCGACACAAAGGTAATTTGCTAAATTAGTAATCAAAGTACGGAAACGAAGTTCATTAAAAGTAGTTTTACTTCAAAAAGAACTGAGGAGACACCGATCCACTGGGTCGGTTGTGACGTGGGCGGTCTCTTTGCCCGGATCACGGACACACCTGCCCATTGCGTGTCATCCCTCTCAATAGTTTCCGGTTCGGTGCGCTGGCACCGGACCACTACCGCCGCACTTGGGCTTCTATTTTTTGACAGGGTTGGAGGAGATGATGAAGAAAGCTTTGCTCGCGGCTTCGCTGCTGACGGTCGGCGTTGCAGCACACGCTCAAAGTAGCGTGACGCTCTATGGCCGGCTCGACGCCGGTCTGGAATACATGACGGGCGTGCCGACTGGCTCGAATGCTGCCGGCGCTGCAACCAGCACCGGTCACCGTTTCCGCGCAGAAAGCGGCGACTGGGGTACCAGCCTCTGGGGCATGAAGGGCGTCGAAGACCTGGGTGGCGGCAATAAGGCCGTGTTCCAGTTGGAAGGCAGCTTCAACACCATGACCGGTCAAGGCCCGGGCAACAATGGCATCTTCAATCGTTGGGCGACGGTAGGTATCGCCAACGACCAGTTCGGTACCTTCTTGCTGGGTCGCGAACTGTTCATCTCCAACGGCGTGTGGGACTTTGACCCGTTCGGTCAGTCGAACTGGTCGTCGGCTTCGCTGGTGCGTGGCCGCAACTGGCCGCAATCGAGCAACAACATTTCGTACCAGTCGCCGAAGGTCGCGGGTTTTGACTTCTACGGTCAATACGCGCTGTCGAACGCGACGAACTGGAACGGTAACGGCACGACGCCGCAAGGCCGTGAAGCGGGTGCACAGGTCACCTACACGACCTCGCTGTTCCAGGTCCGCGGTATGTACGATGAAATCCGCAACGCAGCCAACGGTAGCTTGTACGGTGCGAATCCGGGCGACATCAATGCGGGCAACGTATCGAGCGGCGTGTTTGCGGCATCGCGCGAATACACGGCTGCTGTGAACGTGTTCCTGGGTCAGTTCAAGATCCAGGGCGCTTACCAGGCTATCCGCACGTCGGGCGCAACGAACGTTCTGCCGGGCCAGCCGACGTCGCTTGATCACGAATGGGGCGGTATTACGTGGCAAGCAACGCCGGCAGCTGCAATCATCGCAGCGGCGTATCACGTGAACGGCAACAATGGCGCAGGCAACGCGACGATCTACACGGTCGGCGGCTCGTACAACCTGTCGAAGCGCACGCTGCTGGACCTCCAGGTGGCAACGGCTCAAAACAGCAAGGGTGCTAACTACGGCCTGAATGCGAACAACTCAGGTACGGCGGTCAGTACTGACAACCCGCTGCCGGGTCATAGCCAAACCGGTGTTTATGCCGGTATCCAGCACACGTTCTAATCTGATTTGGAGCGGTTGGCCGGAGCATAACGACAGAGAGAGTTTGTTTAAAGCCAGTTTTTCATAGCTTTAATTGGTTTTCACGCTGCTGCGAGAGGCGCGTATCGGTGCGGTGTCCGAAAGGGCATCGCACCGTTTTTTATTTGTTCGCACTTGGTTAAAAGTCGCTGCCGGTTGGGAGCTGTTTGCAGCGGTCAATGGCAATGCCGGGTTGCTGCTTCTCAGGCTTTCGCGCGTTTCGTTCTAGCTGATTTTTTCAGCACTATAGTCACTGTCCGTGTACAAAAATGCTGTACTGCGGAGCGTGTTGGCGCTTGGGTATCACATGGTCCGCACGCATTATTACGCGCTGCAGAAGACCGGCGACGGGCCGGTCGAACTACGGGCGAGCGCGCGCAAAGTCGTGATAACCCGGCGCAGTGCTGAGAAGTGGAACGGCCGTACGAGAAGCGCGCCGCGAACGATGATGCCGATGCTACTGTAACCGCCGCATAGCCTCGCCACGCCGCCGCCAGCGAAGAAAGGCCCGCAAGGTGCGGGCCGATGCTAAACCGCGGGTGCGGCTGGTGCTCGCGGTATAGGTTGATTCGTCGCGGTGATCATACTTTTCAATTCCGGATATGACAGCGCTAGTGCGTTAAGTATGCCCACGCCGATCCGCCGGGCAAACTCATCGTCAAGCAAATAACCCTGCTCTCCTATTGCGGCGGTCTCGTCAAAAAAAACCGGAAACTTCGGCGCGACAGCGACGATTTTTTCAACCTCCGCTCGGGCGACCTGGTAAACGGGAATTGATTCATCGCCGGGCGAAAAGTCCACAATCACACAACGTGACAGATGGGATGCATTCATTAGTAACCCCTACATTGTTGGTATCGATCAAAAGCGTTTTGCCTGCATAACGCTGCGCCGCGCGCGCCCCCTATTGCCGGTCCCAACGCGTTACAAAAATCGATCGTTCGCTCATACTCTGCAAAGCATTCGGCTTCGCGGGCTTCACTGACGCCTCGCGCTGCTATCGACAATACATCATCGCCGGTCGCGTTCGGCGCGTACTCGAACGGTGCAGCGTCGCCTAGCGGCGTGCTGCCCGTGCCAACCTCCGACACAGTGCCCAAATCGAAGACATCATCACCACCCATGGACGGCAACGCAGACGCGACGGCAGACGCCGCCGTCGATGCAAGCGCGGCAAGTGCATCACGCGCCGCCCACGCTGCCCGATTGCGCACCGCCGCCTCTGCGAGAGTCTCGATGTGCCGGAAGACTTGCGGCGGGCGCGCTGCGCGTTGGGCGTCCTCGACTAGTTGGTGATATTCCGCTAACTCCTGCTGATACCATTTCGTGCGAGCCTCGTAGATCGCGCCGCGCTCGGCCATATCCGCCATTTCGCGCCTATACCGTTCATCCTCGGTAAGCGCCGGGGCGAAACCGCTATGCGCGATATAGGCAGGCTTCGCGCGCACGATCAACACTGCCCCGTTTCGCACCTCCCAGCACAGCGCGTTAATCACGTCGCAGGGCCTGTCGCCGTAGGGACTCGGACGATATGACGGTACCGCACGCTTAAGGAAAGTTTGGATACGCTCGACTAGTGCGGGCTGGCTCGCCCAATGTTCGAAATTCGCGGCCTTGAATAAGGCTTGGCCCGCGTCGAGTGCTTCCTGCTGCTCTTTGGTTCTGCCGTGCGGCGCGTAATGCCATCGCTTATAGAGCATGAACCGATGGCCTTCATACCGCATTAATTCGGTTGTCATCCTGATTATTTTGTCGTGGCAACGCTCCTACGCTAACGCACTTTTCCGCGCGTGCATCTCAATAAGAGACGGGGGCGCGGGCGGTGCGTTAAACGGGTGTTTGCGTCAAGGGCTTGGCAGCGACGCGCGGATCGAATCGACGCGCCAGAAAACCGACTTCGGCGACAAGTGAACGCCAGCGGGGAAATGTCCGCTCTTAACCCCACGTCTCCATGTGGAAGCGGAAACCGGAATGAACGACGGGACTTGCTCGACAGTCAGTAGATCGATCCGGCGGCATGCGTCAAGAGATACGAGCGCCACCGCAGGCCCGGCAAAGGGTCCGGGCATGCAGTTCCGAACTGTCTGGTACTTCAGAAGAACGCTCGGCGCCGCAATCAAGACCACTTGAAATCCTCCACTTGGTCTACGGCAACCCACACGCTTCGCCACTCGTGTGGGTTGCCATCAATCAGTAAACCCGAGCCGGATTGTTCAAGGCGCGAAATATTCTCTTGCCCCAAAACGCAAAACACCGCCGATGCAAACTCGCATCGGCGGCATTCTGTTTTCAATGCTGCTACCTCGCTTTAATCCCGCGCTATTCCCGCCGCGCCGTGGCTCAGCCAGTCCAGCACCGCGCCCGTGTCGTCATCGCCCGCTTCACGGACCTTTGTCATCGCTTCGCTCACGTCCGCGCTCGCATTCGGCACCGCCCGGCGGATCGCCACGCCCACCGCCAGGATGTCGATCATCACGAGATGCAAGATGCGCGAGATCATCGACATCTGCGACTCGCGTATCTCGATGTGATCCGTCTCCAATGCGACCGTCGCGCGCTTCGCCAAGGGCGTATTGCTCGACGTGATCGCAATTACGGTCGCACCCTGCTGCATCGCGATTTCAAGCACACGCAGCAACTCCGGCGCGCGGCCCGACTTGGATACCGCCACGATCACATCGCCCTTGCCCAGCAACGCCGCCGACGCCGCCTGCATGTACAGGTCGCCATAGGCAATCGTCGGGATGCCGAACCGGAAGAACTTGTAGTGCGCGTCCTGCGCGACGATGTTCGAATTGCCCAGCCCGTAGAACTCGATCCGGCGCGCACCGTTCAAAATGTCGATGGCGCGTTCCACATGATCGAAGTTCAAATGCTCGCGCAATTGCAGGATCGCCGAGACGGTGTTGTCGAGCACCTTCGCGCCAAAATCCGTGGCAGTGTCGCCAAGATGCACCTGGCTGTGACTTACCGGAATCGTGCCCGTCAGACCGGTCGCGAGCTTCAGCTTGAAATCCGATAAACCCTGGCACCCAAGCGACCGGCAAAAACGGATCACCGTCGGCTGGCTGACGTCGGCTTTACGCGCAATATCGATGATCGGGTCGTTGATGATCGAGCGAGGATGGTTCAGCGCCAGATCAGCCACGCGGCGCTCGGCGGGCGTCAGCGCATCGCGCATCTGGCGAATGCGTTCGAACACGGCCGAAGATCCCCCGTTCGCACGATTCGACAACTGCTCCGAGAGAATCGCCGATACCCCCAGAAACGCCGGATATTCCGCGGTGATGATGAACGTCGGCACGCTCGACAAATACTGCTGGAAACGCCCTTTCGCCTCGAAGCGCTCGCGAAACTGCGACTTCGTGAAGAGTTCGCCCAGCTTCAGCACCACGCCGCCGCCGATAAAAATCCCGCCCAGCGCGCCCAGCGTCACCGCAATGTTCCCGGCGAACGTGCCGAGGATCCCGCAGAAACAATTGACAGCTTCGAGCGCGAGCGGCTCGCCATCGTGCGCGCGCTGCGTGATGCTGGCCGATTCCAGATCGTCCGCCACGAAAACGCCATCGCGCTCGGCCAGCGCCTGATAAATCAGCAACAAGCCAGGACCGGCCGACACGCGCTCGAACGAGACATGCGGGAATTTCCTGCGCGCAAAACGCAGGACGATATCCTCGGTTTCGTTCGATGGCGCAAAGCTCGCGTGGCCGCCTTCGCTGCCAAGCGCGATCCAGCGGTCATCGGCGGGAATCAGGCCGGACACGCCCAGGCCCGTGCCGGGCCCAAGCAACCCGATCACGCTGTTCTGGCGCCGTGACCCGCCGCCAACTTGCACGCGCTGGGCATCGGTGAGACCCGGAAGCGCCATGGCCAGGGCGGTGAAATCGTTGACTACGAGCAAGGTATCGAAACCCAGCGCGCGGCGCGTGGCTTCAATAGAAAAGCTCCAGTCGTGGTTGGTCATCGAAACATGATCGCCGTCGACCGGATTTGCGATCGCCACGGCCGCATGGTTCACGCGGCTGACTTTCGTGTCCTTCAGGTACTGCTGCATTGCTTCGGCAATGCCCGGGTAATCGTTGCCCGGATACACGCGGATCTCGCCGATGACACCCGGCGCCGTTTCGAGCGCGAAGCGCGCGTTGGTGCCGCCGATGTCAGCCAGAAGCCGGGGTCCATCAGCGTGCTGGCTTTGGGCCGCTACCGTTACGGCCTTACTTTGCACACCAGTAGACATCGAGCCTGACTCCTTGAGCGTTTGCCAACGTGGAGATGGCGTTTTTTTGCGGTGCGGCGAGCGCGGCGTTCAGTACATCGAGTTTTTTCTGTCCACTGATGAAGAGGAATAGCTGCTGTACGCCCTTGAGCGCGGACATGGAAAGCGACACCCGCGCATGCGGCGCGCTGCCCGGATGAACGGAGATGAACCGGTCGGGCGTGGTGATCGCGAAATCCCACTCGGGGGCATCGGCAAAAATCGACGCGGTGTGACCGTCCTCACCCATGCCGAGCACGGCGACATCGGGCACGCGGCGCTGCGGATCAGCGTTCAGGTCGGCGATATGCGCGGCGAGCGGCCGGTTGACAACCACGAGCGGCAGGAAATAAGCACCGCTGGCCGCGTTCTGCAGCAGCGTCTCGCGCACGAGTCGCGCGTTGCTGGCGTTGTCCGTTTCGGGCACCCAGCGGTCATCGACGAGCGTGACATTGATATGCGCCCAGTCGAGCGCGTGCGTCGACAGCGTTTTCAGGAACGGCTTCGGGCTCGTGCCGCCCGAGACGGCGAGTGTTGCATGCTGGGTCTGGTTACCCGATGCACCCGATACGGCGGCATCGGCCGAAGCTGCGCCGCGAGCCGCGAGCGTTGCAGCAAGCGCGTCGCCTACCGCTTCTGCCAGGGCGTCGGATTGGGCGCCTGGTTCATCGAAAGTATGAAGCTGGATCACTGCTCCTCCATGCTGCCTTGTTTTGGTTTCATTTCGCCCGCCGAGAGTCGCACGGCGGGATTTGTCTCGGCTTTAATTGCAACATGTCTACAGCACAAACGTCCTGGAACACGTTCCCACCGACCCGCTGGAACAAGCGGGCTTAATTCTCTTCTTCGAGCCAGCACGTGCCGTGTTGCGCCAGCATGGCGCTCGCGGCCGCCGGTCCCCACGTGCCTGATGCATAAGGCTTCGGCGGTTTCGACGATGCAGCCCATTCATCGAGGATCGGCTCGACATAACGCCACGCCGCTTCCTGTTCGTCGCGCCGCACGAAGAGCGCGAGACGGCCGTTGATGACATCGAGCAGAAGGCGCTGGTAGGCCTCCATCTGCCCTTCCTTGAAGAATTTGTCGAACGCGAGATCCAGATGGACACTCGCGAGATTCATGCCTTCGCCCGGCTGCTTGGCCAGGCAATAAAGGCGGATCGTCTCGTTCGGCTGAAGGCGAATCACGAGGCGGTTCGTACCTGCGCGCAATGCATTGGCGCCAAGCGCCGAGTGCGGCACGGGACGGAAATTCACGACGATCTCAGCCGTGCGGTCGGCAAGCCGCTTCCCGGTGCGCAGGAAGAACGGCACGCCGGCCCAGCGCCAGTTCTCGATCTCCACCTTCAACGCGACAAACGTTTCCGTGTGACTGTCAGGACGCACGCCGTGCTCGGTCGCGTATGCCGGCACCGACGTGCCCTTGATCACGCCCGCATGATATTGGCCGCGCACGGCGACCTTGCTGATATCGCGCGGATCGACAGGCTTGAGCGCGCGCAGCACGCGCAGCTTTTCGTCGCGGACCGAGTCGGAATCCATGGAATGCGGCGGCTCCATCGTCACGATGGAAAGCAACTGCAGCAAGTGGTTCTGAACCATGTCGCGCAAGGCGCCGGTGTTGTCGTAGAAGTCGCCGCGCGCTTCCACGCCGAGTTCTTCGGCAATCGTGATCTGGATGCTTTCCACCCATTCGCGCCGCCACAACGGTTCGAAAAGCGCATTGCCGAAGCGCAGCGCAAGCAGGTTCTGCACCGGCTCTTTGCCGAGGTAATGGTCGATCCGGTAGATCTGTTCTTCCGCGAAGATTTCGCCGACGGCGTCGTTGATGGCCTGCGACGACTTCAGGTCATAGCCAAGCGGCTTTTCCAGCACGATGCGCGCGTTTTCGCTCAGGCCCACGTCGGCGAGCGCGCGGCAGATCGGCACGAACAGCGACGGACCGGTCGCGAGGTAGAACACGCGCGTGCCGCCATGCTTGTTCACGGCGTCGCGCAGCAGCTTGAAGTCTTCCGGCTTGCCGAGGTCGAGCCGCACATAATCGATGCGCTCGAGAAAACCCTTCCACACTGCGTCGTCCACACCGTTCTTCGAGACGTGCGGCTTGACGTGTTCGTCGACCCAGTTGAGATACGCATCGCGATCTTCGGAGGCGCGCGCCACCGCGACGATCTTTCCGCCCGATGCAAGCATTCCGCCACGATGCGCTTCGAAAAGCGCCGGCAGGATCTTGCGCATCGAAAGATCGCCCGTTCCGCCGAAAAGAACGAAGGTGAAATTCGAGTCGTTTTGCATGTGTCTCCGCAGGGGTTCTGAAGGACCGTAGTCCGATAAAATTTTTTTTGACACTGAATTGTAGTTTAACTACAATTCAAATCAAGGGGTAACGTGATCTCGGAAAAAAACACTTAGTCAATCAGAACATGCGTGTTTTCCCGGAGATTCATGTCTAGTTGCATGGTAATGGACCTGAGCCAAGGACGCTCTCGCCGAACGGTTCGCCGTCAGGGAATGTCATGGAACAGGCTAAAACCGCAGGATGCAGGACCCCGGTCGCACGTCACAGTGGTCAGCCAGTGTGAACGGGCAAAAATCAAAAGAGGAGACACAGTTGCGATTCGACACACTCATCTCTTGAGAGCCGTGCGGCCGAGGTTCGGTCTGCCGGCCAGACTGGCGCGCCCGCCGTTCATCGACGAGGCATACCGGTCTTATCCCGCTGACACCGCCGACTCCGGCCACTTCAAGTCTGTTCAGTTCCAGCCATCGCTTCCTGGCGGCATCAGGGGCCAATCGTTTTTTGTTCAGGTGTTCGGAGGAGATAAACAATGAAATTTCGCAAGCTCATGGGCGCGCTCGGCGCTGCAGGTCTGTTGTGCGGCGTGACGGCACAGGCGGTTCAGGCTGCAGAAGCCCTTTCCGTACTGCACTGGTGGACGTCCGGCGGTGAGTCGAAGGCTATTGGCGTGTTGAAGGACGACATGACCAAGCAAGGCTACACCTGGAAGGACTTCGCGGTTGCCGGTGGCGCGGGCGCCGCAGCCATGACCGCACTCAAGACGCAGGTGATCTCGGGCAACGCGCCGTCGGCGGCTCAGATCAAGGGTCCGCTGATCCAGGAATGGGCTGACCAGGGCGTGCTGGTGAACATCGATTCGGTGACGGGCGACTGGAAGAAGAACCTGCCGCCGGAAATCGACAAGGTCATGCATGCAGGCGGTCATTATGTAGGCGCGCCGTTCTCGGTGCACCGCGTGAACTGGCTGTATATCAACAAGGACGCACTGGACAAGGCCGGTGGCAAGGCCCCGACCACGTGGCCGGAATTCTTCGCCCTCGCCGACAAGATGAAGGCGAACGGTATTGTTCCGGTGGCAGCAGGCGGCCAGCCGTGGCAAGACCTGACGTTGTGGGAAGACGTCGTGTTGTCGCAAGGCGCGGACTTCTACAAGAAGGCGATCGTCGATCTGGACCAGAAGACGCTGACGTCCGACCAGATGGTCAAGGTGTTCGATACGGTTCGTCACGTGCAATCGTACTTCGATAACGGCCGCACCGGCCGTGACTGGAACCTTGCAACTGCCATGGTCATCAACGGCAAGGCCGGCATGCAGTTCATGGGCGACTGGGCCAAGGGCGAGTTCGCCGGCGCGAACAAGAAGTCGGGCACGGACTATGTCTGCGTAGCCGTTCCGGGTACGGAGAAGGCTTACACGTTCAACGTCGATTCGTTCGTGTTCTTCCAGCAGAAGGGCGCGAAGGATGCAACGCCGGGTCAACTGGCATTGGCGAAGACCATCATGACGCCTGAGTTCCAGGAGCAGTTCAGCCTGAACAAGGGTTCCATCCCGGTTCGCCTGGGCGTGCCGATGACCAAGTTCGACGACTGCGCGAAGAAGTCCTACGCCGATGAACAAACGGCCCTGAAGTCGGGCGGCTATGTTCCGTCGCTGGCGCACGGAATGGCACAAGGCGATGCAACTGCCGGCGCCATCACCGACGTCGTCACGAAGTTCATGAACTCGACGCAAGATTCGAAGAGCGCAGTTGCCGCTCTCGCGAACGCAGCGAAGACGAAGTAAGCGTTTTAGTGTTACGCACGGGCGCGCTCTCTCGGGAGCGCGCCCGAAAGCACAAGTCGATTACCGTAAAAACCGCTGTATCCCTGTTCCGGCCTGAGACTCTTGCCGGCAAATTTTCAGGAGTCGAGAAGTGGCTGCCTCCCCTAGCGGTATCGCGAGCAAGACATCGCGCACCCCGCCCCGCCGTACGTCGCCCCTGGCGGCGCTTGCCGATACTTACATTCCCAAGCTCGTACTCGCACCCAGCGTGCTGATCGCGCTCGTGTTTGTGTACGGCTTCATTCTGATCACCGGGTATCTGTCGCTGACGAACTCGCGATTGATGCCGCGCTACGATTTCGTAGGCTTCCAGCGCTACACCGAGCTGTTCTCCAACGACGTCTGGTGGACCTCCGCTGCAAACCTCGGCTGGTTCGGCATTCCGTTCATCGCCATTTGCGTCGGGCTCGGGCTGTTCCTCGCCATCCTGCTCGACCAGAAGATCCGCAATGAAGGCGCGTTGCGCGCGATCTTCCTGTACCCGATGGCGCTGTCGTTCATCGTGACGGGTACGGCGTGGCAATGGATTTTGAACCCGAGCCTCGGACTCGAGAAAGTGTTCCACGACTGGGGCTGGACGAGCTTTTCGTTCGACTGGCTCGGCAACCCCGACAAGGCGATTTTCTGCGTCGTGATCGCGGCCGTGTGGCAATCGACTGGTTTCGTGATGGCGCTGTTCCTCGCCGGTTTGCGTGGCGTGGACGCGGAAATCTTCAAGGCGGCTCAAATGGATGGCGCGTCCTTGCCGCGCATCTATCGCAAGATCGTGATCCCGAGCATGCGTCCCGTGTTCTTTTCCGTGCTGCTGATTCTCTGCCACATCACCATCAAGACGTTCGACCTCGTGGTCGCATTGACCGCGGGTGGTCCGGGCACGTCGTCGTCGCTGCCGGCCATGTTCATGTACACGTTTTCGTTCAACCGCGGACAGCTCGGCCTGGGCGCAGCTTCATCGATGATGATGCTCGCCACCGTCGTCGCCGTGCTCGTGCCGCTCATGTATCTGGAATCGAGGAGCACCCGCAATGGAATCTAAGATGACGATCAGCCGCGCCGTCATCTATGCGGCGCTGGTCCTGTTTGCCCTGTATTTCCTGTTTCCGATCTACGTGATGCTCTCGACGTCCTTCAAGGACCTCGACCAGTTGCGCACGGGCAACCTGCTCACGCCGCCGACATCGTTCACGTTCGCGCCGTGGGTCAAGGCGTGGTCGCAATCGTGTACCGGCGTGCGCTGCGACGGCATGGAACCGTTTTTCATGAACTCCGTTCGCATGGTGATTCCGGCTGTGCTGCTTTCATCGATCATCGGCGCCTTCAACGGTTACGTGCTCACGCACTGGCGTTTCCGCGGCGCGGACCTCGTGTTCACGCTGCTGCTGGTGGGCTGCTTCATCCCCTTCCAGGCCATTCTTCTGCCGATGGCGCGTCTGCAAGGCATGCTGGGACTCGCCAATACCACGACGGGTCTCGTACTCGTTCACGTGGTCTACGGTATCGCGTTCACGACCATGTTCTTCCGCAATTTCTACGTGAGCATTCCAGCCGAACTGGTGAAGGCGGCGCGTATCGACGGTGCGGGTTTCTTCACGATTTTCACGAAGATCCTGCTGCCGGTATCGTTGCCGATCTTCATGGTTTGCCTGATCTGGCAATTCACGCAGATCTGGAATGACTTCCTGTTCGGCATCGTGTTTTCGGGCGTGGATTCAATGCCGATTACCGTGGCGCTGAACAACCTCGTGAATACATCGACGGGCGTGAAGGAATACAACGTCGACATGGCTGCTGCGATCATCGCTGCTCTCCCCACCCTCCTCGTCTACATGGTCGCCGGCCGGTTCTTCGTGCGCGGCCTGACAGCGGGCGCGGTGAAGGGCTGATTTCCGCGGGGCGCTTCCACAGGTTCGAACCGAACGAAGCGCCCGCGATAAAAGATCAACAGATGCGCGGACGACCACGCTCAGCGCAGAGAAACTAAAGGATTCATAGCATGGCAAGCCTTTCAATCCGCGACGTATACAAGACTTATGCGAACGGCGTACCCGTTCTGAAGGGCGTGAACATCGACATCGAGGACGGTCAGTTCCTGATCCTCGTTGGCGGTTCGGGCTGCGGCAAGTCCACGTTGCTCAACATGATCGCCGGCCTGGAAACGGTCACCAAGGGCAACATCATGATCGACGGCAAGACGGTGAACAACCTCTCGCCGAAAGATCGCGACATCGCGATGGTGTTCCAGTCGTACGCGCTGTACCCGTCCATGACGGTCCGCGAGAACATCTCGTTCGGGCTGAACATTCGCAAGGTGCCGAAGGACGAGCAGGCCGCCATTGTGAAGCGCGTGTCGGATACGCTGCAGATCCAGCATCTGCTCGACCGGAAGCCCGGCCAGTTGTCGGGCGGCCAACGCCAGCGCGTGGCAATGGGCCGCGCTTTGGCGCGCGATCCGGTGATGTTCCTGTTCGATGAACCGTTGTCGAATCTCGACGCGAAACTGCGTATCGAAATGCGTTCGGAAATCAAGCTGCTGCATCAGCGCCTGGGCACGACGATCGTGTACGTGACGCACGATCAGATCGAAGCCATGACGCTCGGCGACCGGATTGCGGTGATGAAGGATGGCGTCGTACAGCAATTCGGCGCGCCGCAGGACATCTACGATTCGCCATCGAATTTGTTCGTGGCGGGTTTCATTGGCGCGCCGCCGATGAATTTTATCGACGGCAAGCTGGTCGAGGCCGGATCGGGCGTGGGTATCGAGCTGGACACGGGCGTGTCGCGTACCGTGTTGAACCTGCCCTTCGATGCCGCCGCCGTGCGTGGCAAGATCGGGCAGAACGTGATTCTTGGTTTGCGTCCGGAGCGCATTACGGATGCCCGCAGCGCGCACAATGTGGAAGACGCACGTCTGCAGCCGGTTGAGGTGAAGATCGATGTGATCGAGCCGACCGGCCCGGATACGCTCGTGTTCACCCAGGTGAACGGCAAGCGCGTGGTGAGCCGCGTGCACCCGGCAGCAAATCCGCAGCCGCTGACGAACATGACGCTGCTGTTCGATGTATCGAAAGCGGTGTTGTTTGACGCGAAGACGGAAGAACGGTTGGCTTGACGGCAGGTTTCCGCATTAAAAATGCCGCGTGGTCCTGAGGGACACGCGGCATTTTTTATTTCGATCGAGAGTTCCGTTGCACTGTCCCTTCTGGCCACTTATGCCGGTGAAACCAACGGTGCTTCAATCAAAGTTCCGCATAGATTTCGATCATATGTCGATCGCCGCGCTTGTATCCGGGCCGCGGACCGACAAACGACTCGCCGGTGGGAGCCAAGACCTCTATGTCGGACAATGCGAAGAGATCCCAATCGTGCCCCGCGTTAATGTGTCCGCCGCTCGTCTGAAAGCAGCGAAGGACGTGCTTTCCTGCCGTTGACAGGCCAACTGCATGCGGTTCTACGACCCTTGCCAATCCGCTGTACGTCATTGAAAGAACTTGCCGCTTGTTGATTGCTGCGATGATGAGATCCAACACATTGCCTCCTGAAAAATTGATCTGCGGCTCGTGATTTCGGCCGCTCGTTTCTCGCGGCTTTCCGTCGCGCCGTCGTGTTGTAATAATCTAAAGGTTCGTTACGAAACCGAAATAGGAATAGTCCGAATTCACGCGGACTGCCGCGCGACACGTCATCAGGCACAATCAGCCTTCTGATTCCTGATCACGTCGGCGCACTCGCCGGCATTCCAACGCAGGCGCGCTTTCCTATATGACAAACTCCTTCCTCAGCCAACACCCCGAACTCGAATGGCCCGCTACCTCGGGCGCCGATCCGTTAATCGACCTGGAGTCGCTCGATAACGCCCGCGTCGAGCAATGGGTTGATTCGCAGAACGCGCGTACGACGGCCGCATTCGGCAAGACGCTTGAAACAGATGCGCTCACCGCGCGCCTCAAGAAGGCATACACGTCGCAGGAGCGCATCGTGTCCTGCTCGCGATATGGCGACTGGGGCTACAACACGTGGCAGGACGAGGAGAATCCGCTGGGCATCGTGCGGCGCACACCGTGGGCTGCATGGCTCGCGGGCAAGGCGAAGTGGCAGATCGTCCTCGATGTCGACAAGCTCGACCTCAACAACAATCCCGACGATGCCACCCGCTGGGCGCTGCATGATTTCGACATGCTCTACCCCACCTGGGACCGCGCGCTGGTGAGCCTGTCGCCGGGTGGTTCGGACGCATGTCTCGTGCGCGAGTTCGATATCGAATCGCGCACTTTCGTGAAAGACGGCTTCGAGCTTCCCGATGTCGGCAAGCACGACATATCGTGGATCAATCGCGACGCCGTGTATGTCGGCTGGGACGACAGCGCGCATAGCAAGAAACCGGCGCTCACCACGTCGGGCTTCCCGCGCCAGGCGCGCAAATGGAAGCGCGGCACGAAGCTCGCCGATGCGCCCATTGTCTTCGAAGGCAAGCGGCGTGATGTATCGGCGGGCGTGGATTACGACCCGCTCGAAAACCTGCACCTCGCGTCGCGTGCGACCTCGTTCTTCGAGACGCTGCAATACTGGCTCGATGAAACCACCGGCGAGTGGCAACAATACGATGTCCCGCTGCACGTCGAGCTCGAGCACTGGAATGGCTGGCTGTTCGCGACACCGCGTGAAGCATACGATGCAGGCCCGACGGTCCATGCCGGCGGTTCCCTGCTCGTGATCCGGCGCGACGCGTTTCTCGCCGGCGCGCGGGATTTCACCGTGCTGTTCGCGGCATCCGGCCGCAACGTGCTTGCGAATATCGACTTCACGAAGCACTGGCTGCTTGTATCGCTGATGAACGACGGCTCGCCGCAAGTCCAGCTATACGCGCCGCCCGCGAATCTCGAAGGCGCCTGGACCTGCCGTGACTTCGCGGTGCCGGCCGCGAGCCAGTCGTATGTGAATTCCATCGACAGCGAGCGCGACGACACCGTGCTGGTGTACATCGAACATTTCCTGAGCCCGCCGTCGATGTATTTCGCGGATCTCGCCGCGCCTGGAAGCGAGTGGCAATTGCTCGCGCGCCTTCCGTCCCAATTCGATGCCACGGGTCTGATCGCCGAACGCCGCCACGCCATGGCGCCCGACGGCGTCAAGATCCCCTACTGGCTCGTCGGCCGCGAAGCAAACGTCAAGGGCGAACAATCGGCGCCGTGTCTGCTGTATGGCTATGGCGGTTTCGAAGTTGCGCTCGACCCGCATTACGACGCGACCACCGGCATGGCATGGCTTGAAAGTGGCGGCTTGTATGCCATTGCGAACATTCGTGGTGGCGGCGAGTTCGGCCCGGGCTGGCACCAGGCGGCGCAGCGGGAAAAGCGCCAAGTCGCCTTCGATGACTTCATTGCTGTTGCAGAAGCGCTGGTGGCATCGGGCGTGACGACATCGAAACAACTTGCGGTGCGTGGCGGCAGCAATGGCGGCTTGCTGACGGGTGTGATGCTCGTGCAGCGGCCCGAGTTGTTTGGCGCAGTGGTATCGGAGGTGCCGCTGCTCGACATGGCGAGGTTCCATGTGTTGTTGCAGGGGGCATCGTGGATGGACGAATACGGCGACCCCGACGACGCTGCCGACTTGCGTTTCCTGATGACCTACTCGCCGTACCAGAACGTGAAGGCCGACGTAACGTATCCGCCGGCGTTGTTCACGTCATCGGCGACGGATGACCGTGTACATCCGGGTCACGCGCGCAAGATGGCGGCAAGGATGCAGGCACAGGGCCACGACCGCGTGTGGTACCTGGAGAACCGCGATGGAGGCCACGGCGCGGGCGTGGAAGCGGAAAGCATTGCGAGGGTGGAGGCAACGGCGTTCACGTTCCTGAAAACGATGACGGCCCAACGTTAAAAAAACAAAGACGCAGTATGGGTTTCCTGGTTAATGGATTCCCACACTGGTGGCGAAGCGTGTGGGTATCTGTTGACGGAGGGGGAGGGTTTCAAGTGTTCTTGATTGCGGCGTCGAGCGTTCTTCTGAAGAACCAAACAGTTGTACGTGCACGCTCGGGACACTTAAGAATTAGCGGTTGAGAGGCGTTTTCTTTGCTTCGTTTCTTTTTCGCCGTTGGAAAAAGAAATGAAGTCCCGCCACGGACAGGGGCTAATAGTGCGAAAAAGAACGGCTAGAACAGAACGCGCGGTAGCTTAAAAAGCAGCAACCCGGCACCAGCCCCGACCACTACGACCAAAGCCCGGATTCACCCAACGGTCCGAGCCTTAACCGGCGTCCCATGCCACCGTAAGACCAGCGTCCGCCCGGCAAAAGTCAGCACTCCGGTCACGGCGATAACGATCCCCATGCCTTTCGGCGTGCCATCGTGCAGCATCCCGATAGCGAGACTTGCGAGCGCCCCCAGCGCCAACTGCACGGCGCCAAAAACAGCGGCCGCTGCGCCGGCATTATGCGGATACCGATGCATGAGATCGGTCGTGCAATTCGCCGAAAGCAGCCCCACGACGCCCACAACAAAAAACAGGCACCCGACAATCGACCACAACCCACCGATCCCGGTAAGACAGACAAACGCAGTAGCAAGCGCGGCAACGACACTGACAAACGAAGCGATTGAAATCAGCTTCAAAGACCCGAGCACGCCGACAAGCCGCGTATTCACCACATTCCATCCGATGATCCCGATGATATTCATGCCGAAGAAGAACCCATAATGCTGCGGCTTCACATGAAAGTAGTCGATATAAACAAACGGCGTTGCGGTGATATAGGCGAACATCGACGCGAACGCCATCCCGCCGCATAACATGTGGCCCCACGTGACGGGATCGCTGAGCAAATGCCCATAAGCGGCAAACGAGCGCCCAACCGCCGAAGAAGCCCGTTTCTCCCGCGGCCATGTCTCCGGCACACGCAGGTAGGTGGTCACCGCACACACCAGTCCAAACAACGACAACGTGACGAACACCGCGCGCCACCCGCCGAGCAGCAGCAACTGCCCGCCGATCAACGGCGCAAGCAACGGCCCGATGGACGTCACGATCGCCAGCATGGACAACACGCGCGCCGCGTCCGATGGCGCGTGGGCATCGCGTGCAATCGCCCGCGCCAGCACCGAAGCGGACCCCGTGCCGAGCGCCTGCAAAAATCGCATCAGAACCAGCGAATCGATGGAAAACGACAGCGCGCATCCCACGCTCGCGATCGCATACAAGATGATGCCGCCGAGCAGCACGGGCCGGCGCCCATAAGCGTCCGACAGCGGTCCGTACACGAGCATGCCGAGCGAGAATCCGAGCATGAAACTGGTCAACGTGATCTGCGCGGCGGCGGCTGTCGTGCCGAACGCATCGGCAAGAGACGGCAGGCTTGGCAGATACATATCGATGGACAGCGGACCGCATGCCGCCAGCGCGCCGAGCAGAAGAATCAGCCGGCGATCGGAACGGCGCTTGATGATTTCGGGCATGAGAGACAAAAAGGAACGTAGGGACAAGGTCTTCGGCGGACGTCGAAACGACTTAAACGAAGCCTTAACAGTGGGAGCATTGTACGCGCCCGGTTTGGCCCTCCCTCGCCACGAGCGCAACGCGCCCGCCCCTTGCGGCCCGATCCAGGCGACTCCGGTACAATTTCACCTTGATTTCGTGCAGCCGCGCCAGCGCGCCCGACCATCGTCCGGCGCCGGATCGAAGCTTCGCAATCCCCGCGGCCGCAGCCCTCTCAAGCAGAACCCGTCATCCAGCGCAGGTCCAGTCATGTCCAGAAATGAAGCTCTCTTCGAACGCGCCCAGAAAACCATTCCCGGCGGCGTGAACTCGCCGGTACGCGCGTTTCGCTCGGTCGGCGGCACGCCGAGATTCATCGAACGCGCGTCGGGTCCGCATTTCTGGGACGCCGATGGCAAGCAGTACATCGATTACATCGGTTCATGGGGGCCGATGATCCTCGGCCACGTCCACCCTGAAGTGCTCGAGGCCGTCCAGCGCGTGCTGGCGAACGGCTTCTCGTTCGGCGCACCGACTGAATCCGAGATCGAAATCGCGGAAGAGATCTGCAAGCTGGTTCCATCGATAGAACAGGTTCGCATGGTCTCGAGCGGCACCGAGGCGACCATGAGCGCGCTGCGTCTCGCGCGCGGTTTCACCAAACGTGACCGGATCATCAAGTTCGAAGGGTGTTATCACGGCCACGCGGACAGCCTGCTGGTGAAGGCGGGGTCAGGGCTGCTGACGTTCGGCAACCCCACATCGGCGGGCGTTCCGGCGGATATCGCCAAGCACACCACCGTGCTCGAGTACAACAACGTCGAGCAGCTCAACGAGGCATTTGCCGCGTTCGGCGGGGAGATTGCATCGGTGATCGTGGAGCCCGTGGCCGGCAACATGAACCTCGTGAAGGGCTCGCCGGCGTTTCTCCAGGCGTTGCGCGCGCGTTGCGACGAACACGGCGCGGTGCTGATCTTCGATGAAGTCATGTGCGGCTTTCGCGTCGCGCTCGGCGGCGCGCAAGAGGTCTACGGCATCAAACCGGACCTGACGTGCCTCGGCAAGGTGATCGGCGGCGGCATGCCCGCGGCTGCTTTCGGCGGCCGCCGGGACATCATGGCGCATCTTGCGCCGCTTGGCGGCGTGTACCAGGCGGGCACCTTGTCGGGGAACCCGATCGCGGTCGCGGCCGGTTTGAAAACGCTGCAACTGATCCAGGCGCCGGGTTTCTACGAGACGCTGACCAGGCAAACGCGTCATCTCACGGATGGCCTCGCCGCGATCGCCAGGGAAACCGGCGTAGCGTTCTCGGCCGATGCCATCGGCGGCATGTTTGGTCTTTATTTCGCCGACAGCATCCCGGCGAGCTTCGCCGAAGTCACGAAAGGCGACACGAAGCGCTTCAACGCTTTCTTCCACGAAATGCTCGATGCAGGCGTGTACTTCGCGCCGTCGGCGTATGAAGCGGGCTTCGTTTCGATCGTCCACGATGACGCCGTGATCAACGCCACGCTCGATGCCGCCCGGGGCGCTTTCAGCCGTCTCGCTGCCTGATCAACGCTTACGTCAGAAAAAAAGAGGCCGCCGCAATGTTCTCGCAGACCGATTTCTCGCACATGGAGCGCGCGCTGGCGCTCGCCGCGCGCGGGATGTACATCACGACGCCCAACCCGCGCGTCGGCTGCGTGCTGGTCAAGGACGGCGATGTCATCGGCGAAGGTTTCACGCAGCCTGCCGGGCAGGACCACGCCGAGATCCGCGCGCTCAAGGACGCACGCGCGCGCGGCCACGATCCGCGCGGCGCAACCGCTTATGTGACGCTCGAGCCATGCAGCCATTTCGGCCGCACGCCGCCGTGCGTGAACGCGCTGATCGAGGCGCGGGTCACGAAGGTCATTGCGGCAATGGAAGATCCGAATCCGGCCGTCTCCGGGCGTGGGCTGGCGATTCTTCGCGACGCGGGTATCGATGTGCGTTGCGGCCTCCTTGCGAACGAGGCATATGAACTGAACATCGGTTTCGTGTCGAGAATGACGCGACGCCGTCCGTGGGTCCGCATGAAAATTGCGGCCACGCTCGATGGCCGTACGGGCCTGCCGAACGGTGACAGCCAGTGGATCACAGGCGAAGCCGCTCGCGCCGACGGCCACGCATGGCGCGCCCGTGCCTGCGCGATCCTGACGGGAATCGGCACGGTGCGTGAGGACGATCCGCAACTGACCGTGCGCGCAGTGGAAACGCCGCGCCAGCCGCAACGCGTGTTGATCGACAGCCGGCTTGACGTGTCGCTCGATGCCCGGATTCTGGAAGGTGCGCCGCCGTGGATTTTTTGCGGCGCCGAGCCTGATATGGCTAAAGCCGAAGCGCTGCGTGAACGGGGTATCGAATTCACGTCGCTGACAAACGAACAAGGCAAGGTCGATCTTCCGGCAATGCTCGGCATTCTCGCCGATCGCGGTATCAACGAGCTGCATGTGGAAGCCGGCCATAAGCTCAATGGCTCATTGTTGCGCGAGGGCTGCATCGACGAATTGCTGATCTATCTCGCGCCGAGCCTGCTTGGCAACGCGCCAGGCATGTTCGACTTCACGCCGCCCGGGACGCTCGAGGCGCGGCCGCATTTGCGGTTTCATCGCATCGACCGGATGGGCGACGATGTGCGGATGCTCGCGCGCTTTGCCGATGTGAAGGCCGACGTGCAGCCTCTTACCTGACGCATAACTCCAAGGAATTTCGACGATGTTCACAGGAATTGTCGCGGCGGTCGGCCGCATTGAAACTGTCACCCCGCTGGGCTCGCCCGCAGATGACGATACCGGCGTGCGCCTCACGGTTGCATCGGGCGGACTGGATCTCGCGGACGTCGAACTCGGCGACAGCATTTCGATTCAGGGTGCGTGCATGACCGTGATCGAGAAATCGGCGGAGTCGTTTGCCGTGGATGTATCGCGGGAAAGCCTGAACCGGACGGCGGGCCTGTCCGACCCCGGCGATGTCAACCTGGAAAAGGCATTGCGCGCGCATGACCGGCTGGGCGGACATCTGGTATCCGGACATGTGGACGGTCTCGGCGAAGTGACGCGCTTCGAGCCGGTTGGCGAATCGCACGAGTTGCGGGTTCTGGCGGCGAAGGATATCGGCAAGTACCTGGCGTACAAGGGATCGGTGACGGTCAACGGCGTGAGCCTGACGGTGAACAGCGTGACCGACCGGCCGGACGGATGCGAGTTTTCGATCAACCTCATTCCGCACACGGTGGAAGTGACGACGCTGCGGCATCTCAAGGCAGGTTCGAAGGTGAATCTGGAGATCGATTTGATCGCGCGGTATGTGGAGCGGATTCTTTCGTCGTCGGGATCGGCCAACTAGGACACTCGCATGATCGACGACCTGAACGCGCTGCGCAAATAACCGATGCCGGCCAACACCGGCACAAATTGAGCGCAAGGCGACCTTTGCGGGAAGGCACTTTTCGCAGATTCGCTTCCCACCTGACTGACATGCCTGGCAATGACTCGACGTTGACCCCGGCGCCCGGCACGCCTCAAACCGGCAAAACCCCCGCGTTGCCCTCCCCGGTGGCGTAAAATACGCCCTTTCCCGAACGGACGACCATCGCAATGACGCTCGCCTCCACTCCAGAGATCATCGCTGAGCTGAAAGCAGGCCGGATGGTGATTCTCGTCGACGAAGAAGACCGCGAAAACGAGGGTGATCTCATCATCGCAGCCGACTTCGTGACGCCGGAAGCGATCAACTTCATGGCGCGGCACGGCCGTGGGCTGATCTGCCTGACCATTACGCCGGAACGCGCCCGCTTGTTGAACCTGCCGCTGATGACGCAGAAAAACGGCACGCAATACGGTACGGCGTTCACGGTAAGCATTGAAGCCGCCGAAGGCGTGACAACCGGCATTTCGGCTTCCGACCGCGCCCGCACGATCAAGGCAGCCGTCGCGCACGACGCGAAAGCCGAACATATCGTCCAACCGGGCCACGTTTTCCCGATCATGGCGCAACCGGGCGGCGTGCTGGTTCGCGCCGGACACACCGAAGCGGGCTGTGACCTGACGGCGCTGGCGGGTTTGACGCCAGCATCGGTGATTTGCGAAGTGATCCGCGACGACGGCGAAATGGCGCGCCTGCCTGATCTGATCGAATTCGCCGAGTTGCACGACATCAAGATCGGCACGATCGCCGACCTGATTCACTACCGCTCGCGGACCGAATCGATCGTCGAGCGCGTCGCCGAACGCACGATGCAAACGGCGCACGGCGCGTTTCGCGCAGTGCTGTATCGCGATCAGCCGAGCGGATCGCCGCATATCGCGCTGGTACGCGGCCGGCCGACGCCGGATATAGAAACGCCGGTGCGCGTGCATGAGCCGCTTTCGGTGCTGGATCTGCTGGAAGTGGATTCGTCCACGCATTCCTGGACGCTCGATGCCGCCATGAAGGAGATCGCCGCGCGCGATCTGGGCGCGATCGTGCTGCTCAATTGCGGTGACACGAAAGAGCATCTGGTCGAGGTCTTCGAGGCGTTCGAGCAGGAAGACAAGGCGGCTGAACTGAAGCGCAGGCCGATCGACTTCAAGACCTATGGCATCGGCGCGCAGATCCTGCGTGAACTGGGCGTGGGCAAGATGCAGGTCCTGTCGAATCCGCGCAAGCTCGGCAGCATGTCCGGTTACGGTCTCGAAGTGACGGGCTTCATTCCCATGCCCGGCTGCCCTGCCACGCCATCCACGGATGCCGCGGACGCTGCTTCGATCGCTCATCTGCGTTCGGTCTGACCACGACCGGCCGGCTCAACACCACACGTACAACACTGAAAACGGATAAATAATGGAAATCGGACAATACCAACCGAACCTCGACGGCGACGGACTGCGCATCGGCATCGTGCAATCGCGCTTTAACGAACCGGTGTGCAACGGCCTCGTGGACGCCTGCACGGAAGAACTCGAACGGCTTGGCGTGATCGGTGAAGACGTGCTGCTCGTCACCGTGCCGGGCGCGCTCGAAATCCCGCTGGCGCTGCAAAAGCTCGCTGAATCGGGTCAGTTCGATGCACTCATCGCGCTCGGCGCCGTCATTCGCGGCGAGACGTATCACTTCGAACTGGTATCAAATGAAAGTGGTGCAGGTATTTCGCGCATCGCGCTCAACTTCGGCACGCCGGTCGCAAACGCCGTCCTGACAACGGAAAACGACGAACAAGCCGTTGCCCGCATGACGGAAAAAGGCCGCGACGCTGCACGCGTGGCGGTCGAGATGGCCAACCTGTCGGTCGCGCTGGAACAGTTGGGCGGGGACGATGAAGACGAAGATGACGAGGACCGTGCATGAAAAGCGCTCGACGCCGCTCGCGCGAACTCGCGACACAAGGGCTTTATCAGTGGTTGCTGTCGGGCTCGCCCGGTGGCGAGATCGACGCGCAGTTGCGCGGCGCGCAAGGCTACGATAAAGCCGACCAGGAGCATCTGGACGCCCTGCTGCACGGCGTGATCAAGGAAGCGGACATCATTTCCGCCGAATTGCAGCCCTGCCTCGACCGCCCGCTCGACCAGCTCTCGCCGGTTGAACGCGCGGTGCTGATGGTCGCCGCGTTCGAGTTCAAGCATCACCTGGACATTCCGTATCGCGTGGTGATCAACGAAGCGATCGAGTTGACCAAGACGTTTGGCGGTTCCGATGGCCACAAGTACGTGAACGGCGTGCTGGACAAGCTTGCGGCTCAACTGCGCCCGACAGAAGCACAAGGCCGCGGCCAGCGAAGCTGATGAATTTCGCCAAAGACCCGCTCGGCGCCGTCTCCCAAAGCGCAATTCGCTACGCCGCGCGCGTCGATGCGATCGAGCCGTTCTATGTCATGGAACTGGCGAAGCAAGCGCAGGCGCTCGAACGCGCGGGGCGCGACATCATCCACATGGGTATCGGGGAGCCGGATTTCACTGCGCCCGAACCGGTAATTGCCGCAGCGACCGACGCCTTGCGGCGCGGCGTCACGCAGTACACGAACGCGCTCGGGCTGGCGTCGTTGCGCGAGGCGATTTCCGGTCATTATCGCGATGTGTTCGGGCTCGATATCGATCCGGCGCGCATCGTGGTGACGGCGGGTGCATCGGCGGCGTTGCTTCTGGCATGCACGGCACTGGTCGATCGCGACGACGAAGTCCTCATGCCCGACCCGTGCTACCCGTGTAATCGCCATTTCGTGGCGGCAACCGAAGGCCGTCCGGTCCTGATTCCGAGCGGTCCGGCCGAGCGCTTCCAGTTGACCGCAGCCCAGGTCGAAGCGCACTGGACGCCCGCTACACGCGGCGTCCTGCTGGCGTCGCCGTCGAATCCTACCGGGACGTCCATCGAACCGGCGGAACTGGCGAAGATCGTCGATGTCGTGCGTTCGCACGGCGGTTTTACCATCGTCGACGAGATTTATCAGGGCTTGAGCTACGACGCGAAACCCGTTTCAGCGCTTTCGCTTGGTGACGACGTAGTCACCGTCAACAGCTTTTCGAAGTACTTCAACATGACTGGATGGCGGCTCGGCTGGCTGGTCGTGCCGCCCGCAATGGTCTCGACGGTCGAAAAGCTCTCGCAGAACCTGTTCATTTGCGCGTCCGCGCTCGCGCAACACGCGGCGCTCGCGTGCTTTGAACCTGCCACGCTTGCAGTCTACGAGTCACGCCGGCTGGAATTTGGGCGCCGACGCGATTTCATCGTGCCGGCGTTGCGCACGCTCGGGTTCGAAGTGCCGGTAGTGCCGGACGGTGCGTTCTACGTCTACGCTGATACCCGCCGTGTCGCGCACCCGGCCGCCGGCGACAGCACGGCGCTGACCCGCTCCATGCTTCACGATGCCGGCGTCGTGCTGGTTCCCGGCAATGATTTCGGCGTTCATGCGCCGCGGGACTATATCCGGCTCTCTTATGCCACGGCGTATTCGAAGCTCGAAGAAGCCGTGCAGCGGCTTGGGACGTTGTTCAGGGTCTAGCGCCTCCGCTTGGAAAGCCTTCGCCATTGAAAAAGCCGTCCCGGCATCAAGCTGGAACGGCTTTTTTGCATCTGCTACCGGTTTAAGGCTGGGGATGCCGTCTCAAGCGCCAACTTCCCAGGCGCCATGTTCATGCTTGGCTTGCGTATCAGCGTCGTCGGTTTCGTTACGCTCGCTCGCTTGCGGCGACGTAGCCTTGGCCGGCGCCGTGATCGGCGGAACACCGTCGAGCGTGAAGTGCACACGTTTGTCGGTAGAACCATTCGCCGGCGCGTTAGCCGACGCCACCACCGTCTTCGGCGCAACCGGCTGTGCCGGCGCTTGCGGCGCGTTGATCGGCACATTGCGGCCGTGGGCGACATCGCGAAGACGTGCGCGCTCGGCCAGCACCTTGGCGCCGTAACCGCCGTCGTCCTGCGAGGTCGAACCTACGTAGAACCGCAGGCCACCCGCAACGGAACCGCCGCGCGCGATGCAATCTTTCAGGACCAGCGCGCCGACCTTGATGTTTGCAAGCGGCTCGAGCGCGGCGTGCGATCCGCCGAAGTACTGGAATTTGTCGGAGTGGACCTTCGACATGACCTGCATCAGGCCCTGCGCGCCCACGCCGCTTTCAGCGTAAGGATTGAAGCCGGATTCGATCGCCATGACCGAGAGGAGCAGCAACGGGTCGAGACCGACTTCACGGCCGGTATCGAAGGCGGCACGGACCAGCTCGCTCACCGGGTCCTGCGCCACGTGATAACGCCGCGCAATGAAGTTCGCCACGAGGTTCTGCTCACGCGTGGAAACCAGAACGCGATCGTCGCGGGCATCGGCCACTACCCGCTGCGATGAAATTGCGCTGGCGAGCGTGGAAACTGTGGGCAAGGTGCGGGGATCGAGCCCGTTCGGCGAAACCGCCAGGCTCAGGCCGCCAGTCAGCTTGCGGGCGCTGTCGTCGTCGCTGGCGGCTGAGCCGAGCGACGCCGTCTCGCCGTTGCGCAATGCTTCTTCACGCTGATGACCAATTGCAAATGGCGGTAGGGGTTGGCCAGCAAGCAGACGCGCCGGGCCGGCCTGGACGGCCGCCGAGACCAGCGGCATCAATTTTGCGGCGAAGGAGCCGCGCCAGGCGGGAAGCAGCCACAGCGCGAGCGCTGTTACGACGGCCGCACAACCGACCAGGCTGAAGACGGTAAGACTCATATGTTTGGCGCGACGCAGCACGGCGCGCAGATACAGCGCGATGCGAGCGTCAGGACGCCACGACAACCAAGCATTCATTGGAGCTCCCAAATGCATTGATTTCTACAGATGTAAACGTTGAAAACCGCCACACCACGGAGAAATCGACACCGCCAGCTCTGGGACAGCCCACGAGCGGTATCGGGAAAAACGGCACAAACCGTTGGGACAGCCCTAACCGGAATACTTCGAATCCGGGTGCGCGCGGCACGAAGAACATGCCGGGGCGCGCACACAGGCCACCACGCGAAAAACCGGCGAAGAAGAGCGCCGGCATGAACACCACTGCCATTACTTACCGGAACAATCCGGCCGGGTGACGCAGCGCGTCGTTTCAAAAGACCCGTGGCACTGGTAAAAAGTTGCAATCGGTGTTGTCAATGTCGATGGATTCTAGCAGCCTCAAATGATCCGTCAATGCTGAGAAATGTAAAACCCATTACTTTTGGTTATTATAAACAGTGTTCAGAGCCCTCAAAGCGCCTTCCCAAGCGGTTTTCCAGCGGTCAAGCCCGAGTTGTGCCGTTGTGTGACCTGACGTACCGACATCAACACAGGTAAAATCGACAATCGCCCGCGCGCGCTCCGGAGCCTCTCCACGAACTTTGTTATGCGCCGGGCTGCAGATAATTTTCCTCGCAGGCCCTACCCCTCAGCCGATGAAATACAAAGACCTGCGCGACTTCACTGCTCGCCTCGAAACGCTTGGCGAGTTGCGCCGCATCAAGCAGCCCGTTTCTCCAGTTCTTGAAATGACCGAGTTGTCCGATCGCGTGCTGCGATCGGGCGGCCCCGCGCTGCTTTTCCAGACGCCAACCGGACACACCATGCCGGTGCTGGCCAACCTGTTCGGTACGCCGAGGCGCGTGGCCCTGGGCATGGGTATCGAAACGGAGGCGCAAGCCGCTTCGGACCCGAGTCTTCTCAGTGACAAAGCTGCACTCGAGTCACTTCGCGATGTCGGGCGCCTGCTCTCCGCCCTCAAGGAACCCGAGCCGCCCAAGGGATTGAAGGACGCAGGCAAGCTGTTCACGCTCGCCAAGGCCGTATGGGACATGGCGCCGAAGACGGTGAACGCCCCGCCGTGCCAGGAGATCGTGTGGGAAGGACAGGACGTCGATCTTGCACGCCTTCCTATTCAGACATGCTGGCCGGGCGACGCCGGTCCGCTGATCACGTGGGGCCTGACCGTCACGCGCGGGCCGAACAAGACGCGGCAAAACCTCGGCATATATAGACAGCAACTGATCGGGCGCAACAAGCTCATCATGCGATGGCTCGCACATCGCGGCGGCGCGCTCGACTTCAGGGAGTTCGCGCTTGCCAATCCGGGCAAGCCGTATCCGGTTGCCGTGGTGCTCGGCGCCGATCCCGCAACGATTCTCGGCGCCGTGACGCCGGTGCCCGACTCGCTTTCCGAATATCAGTTTGCCGGTCTGCTGCGCGGCGCGAAGACCGAGCTGGCAAAATGCCTGACGCCGGGCGTCGACACGCTGCAAGTACCGGCGCGCGCCGAGATCGTGCTCGAAGGGTTTATCTACCCGCAAGACGGTCCCCTGCCGCAGGCGCCCGAGGGCGCGCCGCCGAGGCCATCGAACAATGCGTCCGGCAAATACGAGCACGCGCTCGAAGGTCCGTACGGCGACCATACGGGCTACTACAACGAACAAGAGTGGTTCCCGGTCTTCACGGTCGAAAAGATCACCATGCGCCGCGATGCGCTCTATCACTCCACGTATACAGGCAAGCCGCCCGACGAACCCGCCGTCCTTGGCGTCGCGCTCAATGAAGTATTCGTGCCGCTCTTGCAGAAGCAGTTCACCGAGATCACCGACTTCTATCTGCCGCCCGAAGGCTGCAGCTACCGCATGGCAATCGTGCAGATCAAGAAGAGCTACCCGGGACATGCCAAGCGCGTGATGTTCGGCGTCTGGAGCTTCTTGCGGCAATTCATGTACACGAAGTTCATCGTGGTGGTGGACGACGACGTCAACATCCGCGACTGGAAGGAAGTGATCTGGGCAATTACAACGCGTATCGATCCATCGAGAGATACGGTGCTCGTCGATAACACCCCGATCGATTACCTCGATTTTGCTTCGCCGAAGGCCGGGCTAGGATCGAAGATGGGTCTCGACGCCACGAACAAATGGCCCGGCGAGACGGACCGCGAATGGGGCCGCCCGATCGTGATGGACGACGCGGTCAAACGGCGCGTCGATGCGCTGTGGGACGAAATCGGCTTTTCGGGAGGAGCACGGTCATGAGCGCTGCGGCGACGGTTTATCGTGGGGAGTCGGTGGAGAACACGCACACCGCGCATGTCGCCGTGGTCGACACCGAAGGCCGCCTCCTGCATGCATTCGGCGATCCGTCGCGCATGACGCTCGCGCGCTCCGCCGCAAAACCGGCGCAAGCGCTGGCCGTGCTGGAAACGGGCGCGCTCGAACGTTTCGGCTTCGATGACGCCGATCTCGCCCTGATGTGCGCGTCGCACAACAGCGAGCCGCGCCATATCGAACGCGTGAAGGCGATGCTCGCCAAGGCGCACGCAACAGAAACCGATCTTCGATGCGGCGGTCATCCGCCGTTATCGGACGCGGTCTGGAAGGACTGGATCAGGCGCGACTTCACGCCAACAGGCGTGTGCAGCAATTGCTCGGGAAAACACGCGGGGATGCTCGCCGGTGCGCAGGCACTGGGTGCGGCGATCGCGGATTATCACTTGCCCGATCATCCGCTTCAGGTCCGGGTCAAGCAGACCATGGCCGAAGTTTGCGATCTTCCGGGCGACGGTGTGCAATGGGCCACGGACGGATGCAACCTGCCTACGCCGGCGTTTCCGCTTGATCGGCTCGCACGGCTTTTCGTGAAGATCGCCGCCGCCGGTACACCTCCCGATAACACGCCGCGCTCGGCCGCCCTCGCCCGGATCTACCGCGCGATGACAACCTACCCCGAACTCGTCGCCGGCGAACACCGCTTCTGTACTGCGCTGATGCGCGCCTTCGAAGGTGAACTGGTCGGCAAGGTGGGCGCCGATGCGAGCTATGCGATCGGCGTGCGCGAATCGGGCTCGCGCCCGGCACTGGGTATCGCCGTGAAAGTCGAGGACGGCAACACGGCCGTGCTCTACGCCATCGTCACCGACGTGCTCGATCAACTCGGCATTGGCAACGCGGCACAACGCGAAAAGCTAAGCGCCTACCGGAATCCGACCATGCGCAACACGATGGGTATTGAAACGGGACGGCTTGTGGCCTCAGTGCCGCTCGAACGCGCGTAACCACTGCCCCACTCAATAGCAATCAAAAAGGGAAAGCCTGGATGCACGCGTTGCCGTTGTTGTCGGATGGATTCTTTCTGTCGTTGTCGCTGTGTCTGGATATTGGTATTGCAAACGTCGCGATCATCTCGCTGACGCTTTCCCACGGTTTCAAGCCCGGCATGATGCTGGGCCTCGGCACCTGCGTCGGCGACCTGCTGTATGCGGCGCTGGCGCTGGCGGGCATGGCCGCGTTGCTCCAGTTCGATGCCGTGCGCTGGGTCGTATGGATCGGCGGCTCGATCGTGCTGCTGTTCCTCACCTTCAGGATGACGCGTGAGGCGCTATATCCGGCATCCGCGCCTCCGGTGGAAGGCGAGGCCGATGTCGCCACGCCCCGGCCCTCGCATCTGCGCAGTTTCCTGCGCGGGGTGTTGCTGGCGGTTTCATCGCCGAGCGCAATCCTCTGGTTCGCCGCCGTGGGTGGCGCGCTCATCGCGAAAGCCGGCGCGACCGGCAAGATGAGCGCGTCGGTATTTCTCGCAGGTTTTCTTGCAGGCGGCCTCGCATGGACGGTGTTCATCTGCACGCTCGCAAGCCATGGCCGCGAGCGCGCAGGGACTGCGTTGCTGCGCGCTTGCCATGTTTTATCGGCGGTGCTTTTCGCGTACTTCTCGTACAGCGTGATCGTGCACGGATACCACGACCTGATCGTGAACAGCGCAACGGCAATTTAACGCGATCGCATCACGCGATAAAACCCGCAAACCGCGCCATGTCCACGTTGCCGCCGCTGATCACCACGCCCACGCGCTTGCCCGCTACCGGCACGACGTTCTGAAGCACCGCTGCGGCCGCGAGACAGCCGGTCGGCTCGACAACCATCTTCATGCGCTCGGCAAAGAACCTCATGGTCGAGACAAGCTGGTCGTCGCTGACGGTCACGACGCGATCCACGAGCCGCTGCAGGATTGGGAAGTTGTATTCGCCGACATGCGTGGACGCGGCGCCATCGGCAATAGTGCGCGGCACATCGATATGCACGATCTCACCGCGCGCCAGCGATTGCTGGGCGTCGTTGCCCGCTTCCGGCTCCACGCCGATCACCGTGCACGACGGACTCAGCTCGGCCGCTGCCAGCGCGCATCCGGCGAGCAGCCCACCGCCGCCAAGGCACACGAACAAGTAGTCCAGCGGCCCCGTCTCCTCGATCAATTCCTTCACGACGGTTCCCTGCCCGGCGATCACGTGCGGATGATCGTACGGCGGAATCAGCGTCATGCCGCGCTCTTGCGCGATCTTCGCGCCAATAGCCTCACGATCTTCCGTGTACCGGTCATATGTGATCACCTCGCCACCATAGCCACGCGTGGCTTCCATTTTCGCGGCGGGCGCGTCCTCCGGCATGATGATCGTCGCCTTGATGCCCGCGATCCGGGCGGATAGCGCGATTGCCTGCGCGTGGTTGCCCGACGAATAGGTCAGGACGCCGGCCTTGCGCTGGGTATCGGAGAAATGTGAGATCGCGTTGAATGCGCCGCGAAACTTGAAGGCCCCCATGCGCTGGAAATTCTCGCACTTGAATAAGAGGCTGGCGCCGGCGAGGGCGTCAGCGGTGTTCGAGGTCAGGACAGGCGTGCGATGCGCGGCGCCGGCAATGCGTTTGGCGGCATCGGCGACGTCGGCATATGTGGGTGCGGGGAGAATGGGCATCTAGCATCAGGCGGCGGTTGGAGGGAACGCCATTGTCCCAGCATAGTGCTGCGTCTGAAAAGCTGGCCAATCGGCCTACGATCGAGAACTGCGGATAAACCTCGAAAAAGCAAAACGGCGCAACCGGTCGAGCCGAATTGCGCCGCGCTTGTCATCCGCGCTTGTCATCAAGCGAAAGAATCAGTCTAACGAGCCGCGGCTCAACGCCGCCATCCACCGTATCCGCCGCCATATCCACCACGATAGCCACCGTGATATCCGTATCCACCGTGATACCCGCCGTAGTACGGCCGACCATAATAACCCCCACCGACGACCACAGCGGGCGGCGCATAGACCACCGGCGGCGGCGCGTAATAGACCGGAGCCGGGGGCGGAGCGTAATACACGGGCGGAGGCGGCGCAGCGTAGACCGGATACGCCGGCACGCCAATGCCGATACCTACGGAAACGTGAGCCTGAGCTGCACTTGCGAAGCCTGCACCGATGGCTGCAGCGACCACAAACGGGACTAACTTTTTCACTTTTCTTCTCCCCGCTGCGGTACCCGTGCACACGACGGGATAACGCAACGACATGCATTGAATGTAGCTAAAAACCCTGAAACCCACCTTAAGCATTTGTAGCCAAATGCAATTGAAACTGTCTTGAAACTGGGCGTTCTCCGGCGGTTTTCAAGTCGAGCGGCGCCTTTCGCTTCATAGCTGTAACCGCTCAGCGGGCGATGTTAAGGGTTTGCAGAGTTAGCCGCCAGTCACAGCCCGAGGTGACCGTTTATTCCAAATGTCACCAATGAAATGATTCATTACAATTGACTGAACGACGCGAAAACTAAAACAGCCCCGCCGATGGAGAACCATCGAACAGGGCTGCGATTTCTAAGCGTTCTAAGTCAGGCAAGGTGCTGCAAGTTTTTTCGCTCAGCCTACTTTCACGTACGCGAATTCGCGTGTGACATTGGGTGGCACGTACGCCCCGCTGATGCGCACCCGCGGCGTAAGTCTTTTTCGTTGATCCCACCACTGACGCCGATGCGTCTCACTGAGAAAACGAAGATGTTTCCGATAAGCAAAGATACTCATGGTGACCCCTGAAGGTTGCGAAACCGGCATTGGCAAGCAATCTGACACTTGAACCTGGCGCTGAAGCGGCACTCTGTCGAAACCCATGAGGAATGGGCCGCCGCGCCGATTCCGCCTATTCCTACCGTCGCGTCGCGCAAACCGACCACGCCGCGATCAAAAAGGTGCTTACTTTTTCATCGGAGCAAAGACTATGCCCTTCCTTCCATATCGCTTCCTGGCTTTGCGGGCGAACGCTCTGGCATACAGACGATCGCCCTCGTCCCACCTATGTTGTAGTTTTAACCCTCCCCATTGACGTCATCGGTGCGACGCCGAACGCATGACCATCGAATCGCCCGGGCTGAAGGCGAGCGCATGCCCAACCGCAGCGTGCGGCAACCGTCCCAAGGCGCACTCAAGCCATGCTATGGTGATGCCCGGCGCGCCAGTGTGGGGAAGCCGCCGGGGGATCTGGCGGGCGCGCTGAACCAATGCTGCAAACCACCCGTTCGAATGCCCTGGTTGAACGCTGGCCGGAAACACCCGATACACCAGTTACCCGGCTGCCCTCGACGCCAATCCATTCAGCTACCAGAAAGAACAAAATGATCAAAGTCAGCTTTATGTATCCGTATAGCGAGAATGCGCGCTTCGACATCGATTACTACTGCTCGCACCATATGCCGTGGGTCGCCGGCCTGTTGGGCACTACATTGAAAGGCTGGTCGGCCGACGTCGGCCTTGGCGGCGGCGCACCGGGTTCAAAGCCCCTATACGTGGCCGCCGGCCACCTGCTGTTCGACTCCGTCGATGCGTTCAAGGCCGCAGTAGCGCCGCACGCAAAAGCTTTTGCGGACGATTTGACGAATTACACCGACGGCGATCCGGCCGTCGTGCAGATCAGCGAAGTCCGAGCCAGCAGCTAGGTAAACAACCGGCTATGCGGCGTGCCACGCCGCCCTTTACTGCCCTCGTGACAACCCTGCGCGGCCGCGAGCGCCGCGCTTTTGCCTTGAAAAGGATCTGAGATGTTTGGCGAGATCGCCCGTTTTGTACTCAACACCGTATTTACGCTGTTCGGCGCGGCGCTGTTGCTGCGCGCCTGGATGCAATTTGTCCGCATGCCGCCGTACAACCCGGTTTCCAACGCCGTGATGCAGGCGACCAACTGGCTCGTCCTGCCGCTGCGCAAGATCTTGCCGGCCACCAAGTCGGTCGATCTGGCGAGCATCATTGCCGCGTTCATCGCGGCGTTTGTCTTCCTGATCCTGATGGTGCTGCTTGCCGGCATTGATCCGGCAGGCATCCCGGTCCTGCTGCCTACCCTGCTCCTGGTCGCGGTGATCACGGTCGTCAAATGGGCGCTGAACCTGATCATCTGGATGACGATCCTGATGGCGTTGCTGTCGTGGCTCAATCCGCAATCGCCGGCCATGCCGCTGCTGTATCAACTGACGGCGCCGTTTCTCGAACCGCTGCGGCGCATTCTGCCGCGCATGGGTGGTATCGATTTGTCGCCCATCCTGCTGTTCGTGATCGTGCAGGTGCTGTTGATGATCGTGACGCGCCTGGCCGTGACAATGACCATGTTCGGCGTCTGAAGCGTTGTCCAAACGGCCGAGGTTGCGGGAACGCGGCCGTTCCGCGTAAAATCGCGGTCTCTGCGGGCGTCGTATAATGGCCATTACCGTAGCTTCCCAAGCTACAGACGTGGGTTCGATTCCCATCGCCCGCTCCAGTTTCGAGTTGTTTTGACTTCAAAAAGCCGCCCTCCTAGGCGGCTTTTTGATTTAAGGCGGCGTTCTCGTATTTTCCGCCGCCGCGCCTTTGCTCAACCACTGAATCCGTCCTTGCCGATGATCCACGACCCCACTTCAGACCACGACGACGCCGAAGCGGCCGATAACGATTCAACCGAAAGCGAGAATACGGCTGACGGCCGGCCGCACCGCCGTATCCGGAGTTTCGTGACGCGGGCGGGCCGGGTATCGACGGGACAACGTCGTGCGCTCGATGACTTCGGCCCGCGTTTTGTCGTGCCGTACACGCCGCAACCGCTCGATTGGGACGCCACCTTCGGCCGCAGCGCGCCGCGCGTGCTCGAAATCGGCTTCGGCATGGGCGCGACGACGGCGGAAATTGCCACGGCACGTCCCGGCGATGATTTTCTCGGCGTCGAAGTGCACGAGCCGGGCGTGGGCGCGCTGTTGAAACTGATCGGTGAGCAGGGCCTTGAAAACATCCGGATCGTCCAGCACGACGCCGTGGAAGTGCTCGAACACATGATCGCGGCGGAAAGCCTCGACGGCGTTCACATTTATTTCCCCGATCCGTGGCACAAGGCGCGGCACCATAAGCGCCGGTTGATCCAGCCGGGGTTCGTCTCGCTGCTCGTTTCGCGGCTCAAGCCCGGCGGTTATCTGCATCTCGCGACAGACTGGCAGAACTATGCCGAGCAGATGCTCGAGGTGTTATCGGCGGAACCGGCGCTCGACAATACGTCCGATGCCGGTTATGCCCCGCGTCCGGATTATCGGCCGGTGACGAAATTCGAACGCCGCGGGCTGAAACTCGGCCACGGCGTCTGGGACCTGGTGTTCAAACGCCGCTGACGTAGCGCATACCCCGCATCGCTGAAACAAAACAGGCCGATTCAACTGAAGTTGAACCGGCCTGTTTCCATATGCATGGGCAATCGCTTATTCAGCCCAGCTCAATCCGCCGCTGTATCCGACGATCAAGATCAGCAACCCAAAACCGATCCGATACCACGCGAACGCCGTGAAATCGTGCGTGGCGACGTAGCGCAGCAGCCATCGGATACAAACGAACGCGCTGATGAACGCCGCCACCAGCCCGACCATGAAGAGCCCGAGCGAGTCCACCGTCAGCGACTTCCAGTCCCTCGCAAGCTCATACAAGGTGGCGCCGAAAATGATCGGGATCGCGAGGAAGAACGAAAACTCGGTCGCAACCTTGCGTTCCAGCCCGAACAACATCCCGCCGATGATCGTCGATCCCGAACGCGATGTACCCGGAATCAGCGCAAAACACTGCGCGAGGCCGACCTTGAGCGCATCGGAATAACTGAGGTCGTCGACGGAAGTCACGCGCGGCGCGACATTCTTGTCGCGGTTGCGTGCCTCCGCCCACAGGATCACGAGGCCACCCACGATCAGCGCCACCGAAACCGGCACCGGCGCGAACAAGACAGCCTTGATGTGCTTTTCGAGCAGCAGCCCCAGCACGATGGCCGGAATGGTCGCAATGATCACGTTCAACGTGAACCGGCGTGCCTTGGGCTGCGTTGGAAGACCGGCCACGATTGATCCGATCTTGCGCCGGTACTCCCAGACGATGGCAAGGATCGCGCCGAACTGGATCACCACGTCGAACGTCTTCGCCTGGGCGTTCGTAAAGTTCAGCAAACTGCCGGCCACGATCAGATGTCCCGTGCTCGAGACCGGCAAAAACTCGGTCAACCCCTCCACCACGCCCAGAATCAGCGCCTTGCAAAACAGAATCCCGTCCATCGCTCCGCCCTTTCGCCATTGGTCGGCCGTTGCCGGCCGGTCGTTCAGGGCATGCCGCGAGCGGAAATCTCATCGAAAAAAACTATTTCTCGACGATCTGCACGCGTATGCCGTTTGTAAGGACGGTGATTGTACCGGGTTCGTAATTAACTCCGGCAAACTGTAATTGTTCGGGCTTGAACGTGTAGATGGGGTAGCGGTCGAGAAACTGCGTCGCCATGACCGCGCCGGCCGCGTTGATCTGCTGGGTGTATTGCGCGGCGTCGCCGGTGACCTGGGTATCGTCGACAGTCGGCGACATCAGGATGACCGAATGGCTGGCTGCGTCGTAGGCCAGTTGGCTGGACAACGTGAAGACGCCCGTCACGGGGTTCGGCATGAATGGCGTTGCCAGGCGGGCGTCCACCCGCACGGTGATGCGGTTGCGATCCGGTGCAAGGCCGACCAGCGGATTGGCGAGCGTGACATCGAATATCTGCGATGCCGTGCGCTGGAACGGAAACTTGCGCTGCACGGCGTCCTGTACTTCGGCGCGGCTAAACGTGTAGTGATCGGGGATGAACGGGAAAATGGATGCAGCGCGCGCCGGTTTGCCCGGCTGAGTTCCCAGCGCCACCGCGCCCGCGCCGCCCAGGGCCGCGAGCAGGAACCGGCGCCGCTTCGGCGCAACGGCTTGAGTCATGCGAAATTCTCCAGTGACTTGAATGAGCGTTCGACCGTTCAGACGCGCTCGGGTTGCTCAGGTTGTGTATCGATTTCGAGTTGCGTCAGCCAGGCGAGCGCGTAGCCGCGGCTGTCTCCACACATCGGTTCCGATGGCTGAAGGCCCGAGCAGCAAGCGGGTCGGCGCGGATCGCCGAATATCGCGCAGCGCAGATCCTCTCCGAGCTGCACGCAGCGTACTCCCGCCGGCTTGCCGTGAGGCATGCCGGGGATTGCGCTCGAAATTGACGGCGCGATGCAGCACGCGCCGCACGCTTCGCGGCACGCGTGGGCGGACATCTTCGGGTCGGGAACGGCGGCCATGGATCGGGCGTTTTTAAAAAGCGGCAACCCGGCATTGTGCCACTGGGTGACTGCGGCGATATCACGCAAGAATCGTGGAAATGTGTCGGATAGACTCGAACGATCCCATCACGGCGTGTCAGCAATGTCCCTCTTCCGCCCCGATCTGCTCACAAAATATGATGCGGCCGGGCCGCGCTACACGTCGTATCCGACCGCCGTCCAGTTCACCGACTCCTTCGATCGCGACCATTACAGGCGGGCGGCGGCGGACCCGGACGCGGCATCGGCGGATCTCTCGCTGTACTTCCATATCCCCTTCTGCGACACCGTCTGTTTCTATTGCGGCTGCAACAAGATCGTGACGAAGAATCGCGCGCACGGGAGGCCGTATCTCGATCGGATGAAACGTGAGCTTGCCTTGCAGGCCGCGTGCTTCGATACAACCCGCCCCATCACGCAATTGCACTGGGGCGGCGGCACGCCGACGTTTTTATCGCACGAGGAAATGGCCGAGCTGATGGTCGCGACCGGCGAGGCGTTCGATCTGCTTCCCGACGCGCAAGCGGAATACTCCATCGAGATCGATCCGCGCGAGGCGTCGGCGGAGACCATCGGCGTGTTGCGCGATCTGGGCTTCAACCGCCTCAGCTTCGGCGTGCAGGACTTCGATCTGCGCGTGCAGCAGGCGGTCAATCGCGTGCAGCCTTTCGAGATGACCGAAGCAGTGATGTCGGCGGCGCGGGCGGAAGGCTACAAGTCGGTCAGCGTCGACCTGATTTACGGGTTGCCGCATCAAAGCGTCGAGAGCTTCAGCCGTACGCTCGATACGATCATCGGCCTCGCGCCGGATCGTCTGTCCGTCTTCGGCTACGCGCATATGCCGCGCCTTTTCAAGATGCAGCGGCACATCGATGCAACCGCGCTGCCGTCCCCCGCCATACGTCTCGCGATCCTGGAACGGGTCATCGAGAAGCTGACCGGGGCGGGTTACGTGTATATCGGGATGGATCATTTCGCGCTGCCCACCGATGAACTCGCGATCGCCCAGCGCGCCGGGACGCTGCAGCGCAATTTCCAGGGCTACAGCACGCAAGCGGATTGCGATCTGATCGGGCTCGGGGTTTCATCGATCAGCAAAGTCGGCGACGTCTACGCGCAGAACGCGAAGGACATGGCGGGATACGGCGAGGCCATCGACCGCGGCGAGCTGGCGATCACCCGCGGTGTGCGCCTTACCGCCGACGACCGGATGCGGCGCGACGTCATCACTCAGTTGATGTGTCAGTTCTCGCTGCGCTTCGACGCCATCGAGGCGGTTTATGGCATCCGGTTTCCCATTGCGTTCGCGAGCGAACTCGAACGGCTGAAACCGCTCGAAGCGGACGGGCTGGTCGAAGTCACAAACTGGGGCATCAACGTGCTCGCCGACGGACGCATGCTGGTGCGCAACGTGGCAATGATCTTCGATCGCTATCTCGCCGGTCATGCCGTGCAGCGCTTCTCCAGAACAATTTGATCCGCGGCCGCATGGCCCTTGCAGCGCCCGCCTCCTCGCGATACCTTTGGCAACTTTGCCGCCCGTCGCCGTGAAACGCGCTATCGTGCGGCGTGCTCCACGTTCCACAGGCAGGCAATGCATTTATCCACAAAACGGGCAGGCGTCATTGCGGCTATCGTCGTCGTTATCTTACTGGCGATCGGCGTCGTTCATTCGCTCAAAAAGCGCGCTGCGGCCGAAGCACCGGCGACGCCGTCCGCTTCGGCCGATGAGTCGGTCATCGAATTCACGCCGGACGATCTCACCGTCGTCACGCGTCATACGCTGTCCGAAACGCTGCCGCTCACCGGGTCGCTGCGCGCAGTCACGCAAGCGGCAGTGAAGGCGAAGGTCGCGGGGTCGGCGCTGGATGTCCGGGCGCGCGAAGGCGATACGGTCAAGGCCGGACAAATCCTGACCACGATCGATGCGCGCGACTACGCCGCCCGCGCCGACCAGTCGCGCGGACAGATGGCCGCGATGGCCGGTCAACTGGACATCGCGAAACAGACGCTCGAAAACAATCGCGTGCTGGTGGAAAAGGGCTTCATATCGAAGAACGCCTTCGATACGGCGCAAAGCCAATACGCCATCGCCGCAGCAAACCTGGCTGCGGCGCGGGCGGCGTTGTCGTCATCGAATTTGTCGGTGGCGGACACCATCGTGCGCGCGCCGTTCGGCGGGCAGATTGCTTCGCGCAGCGTGGAACCGGGCGAGCATGTGGCCGTGGACGCCAAGCTGTTCGATGTCGTCGATCTAACCCAGCTCGAACTCGAAGCACCCGTGCCCGTGGGCGAGATCGGGCGCGTGCGGGTCGACCAGCCGGTGCGCATCCGCTTCGATGGAATCGATGCCCCGGTCAGCGCCACGGTCACGCGCATCAACCCGGCCGCGCAAGCCGGCTCGCGCTCGATCATGATCTATGTGCGCGTGGCCAATCCACAGTCGACCTTGCGCGTTGGCATGTTCGGAACCGGCAGCGTCATTGTCGGCAGCACGGCAAATGCGATGGTCGTGCCGGCGACGTCGGTCCGCACGGACGGCTCGCGTCATAGCGTCTACGCAGTCACGAACGGCAAGCTCGTCGAAGTCCCGGTGACGACAGGCGCGACCGGCGACGCCGACGGTGCAAGCTGGACGGAACTCGCGGACTCGTCACTCAAGGAAGGTCAGCAGGTCGTGAAGAACAACCTCGGGGCGTTGCGTATAGGCAGCAAGGTGCGGCTGGTTGGTTCAAGCACAAGCGCCGCGGCTTCGTCACCCGTCGCCTCCAAATAGCGGAGCCGCACGCCATGTGGTTCACGCGAATCAGCATCAACAATCCGGTTTTTGCCGCCATGATGATGGCGGCGTTTCTCGTGATCGGTCTCTTTTCGTATCAGCGGTTGAAGGTCGATCAGTTCCCCGATATCACCTTCCCCGTTGTTGTCGTGCAGACAGCGTATCCGGGGGCATCGCCGGAATCGGTGGAATCCGATGTCACGCGCAAGGTCGAGGAAGCGGTCAACACGATCAGCGGTATCGATGAAATCTCGTCGCACTCGTACGACGCGTTGTCGGTGGTGATCGTCCAGTTCGACCTGTCCGTGAATGTGATGCAGGCGGCGCAGGACGTGCGCGACAAAGTGGCGCTGATCCGGCCCGACCTGCGCGACGGCGTGAAGGAACCGCGCGTGTTGCGCTACGACCCGGCCGACATGCCGATCGTTACCGTCGCGGTTTCGAACGCGCCGGGGTCGCTGCTCAGCACCCGCGATCTCACGACCACCGCCGACCAGATCGTGCGAAAACGCCTGGAGACGGTGCGCGGCGTGGGGTCGGTGAGCATTGTCGGTGGCGTGAAACGGCAAGTGCGCATCGACGTCAGTCCCGACCGGCTGCAAGCGCTTTCCGTAGGCGTCGATCAGGTGATCCGCGCCGTGCAGAACGAAAACCAGGAGATTCCGGCGGGGCCGCTGACATCGGCGGGAATCGAGCAGACCGTGCAGGTGAAGGGCCGCTTCCAGACGCCCGATGACTTCAAGCGGATCATCGTCGCCCGGCGCGGCGCCTCGAATGCAGGCCATGCCGTCACGCTCGATCAGGTCGCGCAAGTTGTCGACGGTCAGGAAGAGCCCGACAGCATGGCGCTGCTGAACGGGAACCGGGCGCTGTTTTTATCGGTGATCAAGGCTCAGGGCGAGAACACCGTCGACGTGGCGCAAGGGATCCGCGCCGAAGTCGCGGCGCTCCAAAAATCCTTGCCGCCGGGCGTGAAGCTCGACGTCACCGACGATTCATCGCGCGAAATCGAAAACAGCGTGAACGAGGTCAAGGGCACGTTGCTGGAAGGCGCGCTGCTGACGATTGCAATCGTGTTCCTCTTCCTCGGTTCGTGGCGCAGCACCGTGATCACCGGACTCACCTTGCCGATTGCGTTGATCGGCACGTTCGCGTTCATGTACATGGCCGGATTCACGATCAACGTGATCACGCTGATGGCATTGTCGCTTTGCGTGGGGCTGCTGATCGACGACGCGATCGTGGTGCGCGAGAACATCGTGCGCCATGTCCAGCTTGGAGCCGATCACCGCACCGCCGCGCTCGACGGCACGAAGGAAATCGCGCTCGCCGTGCTTGCCACGACATTCTCCATTGTCGCCGTGTTCCTGCCGGTCGGCTTCATGAGCGGGATTATCGGACGCTTCTTCCATCAGTTCGGCGTGACGGTTGCGGCCGCCGTGCTGATATCGATGTTCGTGTCTTTCACGCTCGACCCGATGCTTTCGTCGATCTGGCCGGACCCTGCCCTGCATGTCCGCGGCACGAAATATCTGGCGCGGTTTCTTGCGTACTTCGAGCACGGCGTGGAGCGGCTCGCGCGGTTCTACCAGCGGCTGCTCGGGTGGTCGCTGCGGCATCGCGTGGCGACCCTCGTGGTCGCAGCCGCGACGTTCATTGGCAGCCTGTTTCTCGTGCCGCTGATCGGCACCGAGTTCGTGCCGAACGCCGATTTCTCCACTACGCAGATCGGCTTGAACACGCCGGTGGGGACGTCGCTGGAAGCTACCGCCGACAAGGTCCGGCAAGTCGAAACCGTGCTCGCGCAGTACCCGGAAGTCCGCTACAGCTACGCGACCATCAACTCCGGCAACGCGCAGGGCAAGAACGACGCGATGATCACCGTGCATTTGAAGGAGCGGCGCGACCGCACGCGCGGCGTGCAGGAGCTGAATCAGGTCTTCCGCGACCGGCTGAAAAGCATCGCCGGGATTATTGTGACCGAGATCGGCATGTCGGACGGCGCGGGGTCGAACAAAGCCGTCCAGTTCAGCCTTCAGGGCGACAACCTTGACGAGCTGCGCCGTCTTTCGGCCGAAGCACAACACCGGCTTGCGAAGATTCCGGGCCTGGTGGATCTGGACGCGAGCCTGAAAGACGACAAGCCGATTGTGGCCATTGATATCCGGCGCGAACTCGCATCTGACCTGGGCGTCGGCGTGGCGGAAGTCGGTCAGGCGTTGCGCCCGTTGCTTTCGGGAGACGCCATCAGCACGTGGCGCGCGCCCGACGATCAGGATTACGATGTGAGCGTGCGGTTGCCATCGGCCGAACGGCGCAACGTGGACGACTTGTCGAAGCTGATGATCGCTACGAGCCGCACCGATGCCAACGGCGCGCCCTTGCTCGTGCCGCTGCGCCAGGTCGCCGCGATCACCGAAACCACCGGGCCCGATGTGATCAGCCGCCGGGATTTGTCGAGGGAGGTCGAGATATCGGCGAACGTGACCGGGCGCTCGCCGGGCGAAGTGGCCGCGGACGTCAAGAAGACACTTGACGACATGCACCTTCCGGCCGGCTACCGATACCGCTTCGGCGGCTCCACGAAGAGCATGAACGAGTCGTTCATCTACGCCGTGCAGGCGCTGGCGCTGGCCGTGATCTTCATCTACATGATCCTTGCGTCGCAATTCGGCAGCTTCCTGCAGCCGCTCGCGATCATGGCGTCCTTGCCGCTCACGCTGATCGGCGTGCTGGCCGCGTTGCTGCTGTTCGGCAGCACGCTCAACATGTTTTCGATCATCGGCTTCATCATGCTGATGGGGCTCGTGACAAAGAACGCGATCTTGCTGATCGACTTTGCGAACCAGGCGCGGCGCGGAAGTCTGCTCGATGCCTCCGGCAAGGGACACGCCATGTCCCGCAGCGATGCGTTGCTCGAAGCCGCGCGCGTGCGTCTGCGGCCAATCCTGATGACCACGCTCGCAATGATCTTCGGCATGCTGCCGCTCGCACTCGGGCTGGGTGAAGGCGGCGAGCAGCGCGGGCCGCTTGGGCAGACTGTGATTGGCGGCGTGATTACGTCGTCGCTGCTGACGCTGGTAGTCGTGCCGGTGGTCTACACGGTGCTGGACGACTTCGGCGCGTGGGCCTCACGAAAATGGCGACGCAAGGAGAAGCCGGCAACGGGCACGGGGCCGCTTTAACTTGCACGACTTGCGGGTCGCCTTCCATAAAGCCGAAGGCGGCGCGGAACCATTGCCGCCCAAGGCTATTTTTTCGCCAGGACCAAGCCCTCTTCTTCGCTCCGTACCGCAACCTTGCGCGGCCGGCCGCCGCGAGCGCCGTTCGCCCGAGCAGCTTCAACCTTTGAAGCGCTGCGGCTCGCGCCGCCGGCCTTGCCCATTCGCCGGGCCATGAACGACCTCGATCCAACTACGCCTGCGAGCAGCGGAAGCACAAGAATGTCGGCGTCGACGGCAGGGAAATACAGGCCCGTACCCGAAGCCGTGATCTCGATTTCTTCGAGATCCTCATTCGATGCGTGTTCCAGACCTTGTATCAGCCGCGCAGGAATGGCGAACGACGCACCGTTCGACAACTCGATTGATAGCCGGCCGTCCTCCGGAATGAACACCGCGGAAAGCGCTACCGGATTTTCGGTAACGTGCTTGCGCGCCCGCTCTTCGGCTTCGCGCATCTGGCGTTCGGTAATTTCAACTAAAGCAGTCATGAAGTGTCTTCCATTCAGTGCACAGTGAGCCGACCACGTTCTGCATCCGGCGGGCAAAGGTGTTTGCAGCGGCGTGTGAAAAACCGTGGTTTCTAACAAGCGCCGGCGGTCCATTCGGACAGTGAAGATTAAAAACAGCATGCTGGTTCCCGTCCAGTACGTGGACGTGCGCCGGCATATGGTCGTTCAGATAAATCACGACGCGGGCAGCGCCGATGCGAAAAATCGTTGGCATGTGTTCACTCTATACGTTGGCAGCGCGCAAGTAAACCCAAACGCTTGGGTTTTTTCTGGCATTGTTGTTTTCCGCATGCAGACAATCGCAGCAGCGGAAATCCAAGCTTAAGGAACCCGCCCTGTCGCCGCTATCAGCCGGATGGCTAACGCGCTCGTTTGCGCTGAGTATTAACTACCGGAAGCGTCCGACTGGCATAGAATGACAGCCACTTTCGGGCACGGTCGGCCCTCGCGCGCCGCCCGGCACCATGTCCAGTTCACGCCACTGAATCTTGTCGAACATGCCCATCACTTCGCCGCAATTTGCTCCCCTCGCGCAACTCGCTGCAGCCCTTCGCGACGGCAAGGCCACTAGCCGGATGCTCGTCGAACAGGCACTCGAACGCATCGCAGATCCCGCCGGACAAGGCGCGATCGCTTTCCTTCAGGTCGATGCCGGCCGCGCCCGCGCCGCCGCTGACGCGCATGACGCACTTCGCCGCGCCGGCACCGTGCTCTCGCCGCTCGCAGGCATTCCCATATCGATCAAGGATCTCTTCAATATCGAAGGCCAGGTCACGCGCGCGGGTTCGCGCGTGCTGGCCGACGCACAGCCGGCCAAGGCTGACGCCGTCGCCGTTGCACGGTTGCGGCGTGCCGGCGGCGTGATCGTCGGGCGAACCAACATGAGCGAATTTGCGTTTTCCGGGCTGGGGCTGAACCCGCATTACGGGACGCCGCGCTCGCCGTATCGAAGCAACGTGGCGGGCGACGAACGCATCGCGGGCGGCTCGTCTTCAGGGGCGGCGGCATCGGTCGCGGACGGCATGGCCGCCATTGCACTGGGCACGGACACCGGCGGTTCCATCCGCATCCCGGCCGCGCTCTGCGGACTGACCGGCTTCAAGCCGACCGCGGCGCGCGTGCCCACGCAAGGCGGCGTGCCCTTGTCCACGACGCTCGATTCGTTCGGGCCAATCGGGTTGTCGGTGGCGTGCTGCGCGTTGGTCGACAGGATCCTGGCCGGCCGCGACGCCGTCGTGCCAGCAACCCGGCCGCTCGACGGCGTGCGCCTCGGCGTGCTGACCAACTTCGTGATGGACGGCGTCGACGAAACCGTTGCAAGCGCGTATTCGGCTGCCATCGGGCATCTGTCGGCGGCGGGCGCGTTGGTGGAGGACGTGCGTTTCGGGCCGCTCGACCAGCTTGGCGAGATCAGCCGCTTCAGCTTCGCGTCCATGGAAGCATATGCGTGGCACCGGCCATTGCTCGCAGCGCATGCCGACCAGTACGACCCCCGCGTGCGCACGCGGATCGTGAAGGGCGCGCCGGCTACAGCTGCCGATTATCTCGACCTTTTGCAGGCACGCGCCGCGATGATCGAGCAAGCGCGCACGCTGTGGCAGCGGTTTGACGCCATCGTGTGCCCGACCGTGCCGGTCGGGCCGCCGCGCATCGCCGATCTGGAACACGACGACGAAGCATTCGGCCGCATCAATGCACTGATCTTGCGCAATCCGTCGGTCTTCAATTTCCTCGATAGTTGCGCGTTGTCACTGCCTTGCCATCCACGTGGCGAAGCTCCGGTCGGCCTGATGCTGGCCGGCGCGCCATTTGGCGACGACGTGCTGCTTTCCATTGGCCGCGCGGTCGAAGCCGTGCTTGAGACCACCCGATAAACAACGCGATAGAATTCCGTCGCCGGATGCGCATCTTCAGGTGCTTTTTTCTCGAACCAACCGGAAATATGAATAATTCATTGAATCACTTCACCATGCACGGGGACGATCGCACAATTCGCCGCGAACGGCGGCTACTGGTCCTGCTTGCGCTGATAAGCCTGGCACTGGTCGGCGGCGCGCTTTATCTGCAGTTCGTGAAAGGTGAAGATCCCTGCCCGCTATGCATCATCCAGCGTTATTTCTTCGTGCTGATCGCCGTATTTGCGCTGCTTGGCGCGTCGTTCAGAGGTTGGCGCGGGATCGCGCTGCTCGAGGTGCTCGTCGTCCTCTCAGCGCTGGGCGGCGTGGTCGCTTCCGCGCGGCACGTCTATGTCCAGGCGCATCCGGGTTTCAGTTGCGGTTTCGATGCGCTGCAACCCCTTGTGGATTCCCTGCCGCCCGCGCAGTGGCTGCCGCAGGTGTTCAAGGTCGCAGGCTTGTGCGAGACGCCGTACCCGCCAATTCTCGGACTTTCGCTTCCGCAGTGGGGCCTGATCGGGTTCACTGTAATGTTTCTGGCCGTCGCCGGAAGTTTGTGGTCCAAACGCAGGCTGCGAGCCTGATAAACGGGCCTCGGCGCTGGCCCTGTGTTTCGCCGAGCCCTTGAACTCCCCGAACCGCGTCAGCCAAGCAAATCCGGCCGCTCCAGGCCGCTGCGCCTCGAATCCGGGGCTTTCCCCCTCGCCCCGGATCACCCGCGTCGCCGAACGCGTTCCGCCCTCATTCGGCTCCTCGCATGATCTGGATACGCTCACCGGAATCTTTTCAAGATATTGCGGTGATATCTTGTTTCATGGATGGCGATCCACGTGCGCTCTTCGGCCGGACTTTCAAAGCCGATTTCGCGTAACGCGCGCCTGATCCGCAATGTCTCGGACTTCTATATGACAACGCAAACCATCCGGTTTTTTCAGCGCGGCGCAATCCGCGAAGTGCTTGATGCACCCGCCACCCGCACCGTGCTGCAGCATTTGCGCGAACACGACCAATGCACCGGCACCAAGGAAGGCTGCGCCGAGGGCGATTGTGGCGCGTGCACGGTGGTTATCGGTGAACTGGATGGCGACGGGCAACCGCAGCTCAAGGCGGTCAATGCCTGCATCCAGCTCATGCCGACGCTCGATGGCCGCGCGCTTTTCGCCGTCGAAGATCTGCGCGAGAAGGACGGCACGCTGCATCCCGTCCAGCAGGCCATGGTCGATTGCCACGGTTCGCAATGCGGCTTCTGCACACCGGGATTCGTGATGTCGATGTGGGCGCTCTACCAGAATCAGCCGAGCGACGCCGGCATGCCCACCCGCGACGAAATCAACGCCGCCCTCTCCGGCAATCTCTGCCGGTGCACGGGGTATCGGCCGATCGTGGATGCTTCGCAGAAAATGTTCGAGTATCCGCGCTCGGCGCTCGACCGCGAGACGCTCAAAGAGCAACTCCAATCCATCCAGCGCAAGTACACGTTCGAATACACGGCGCCCGACGCACGCGGCGCCGCGTTCGGCCGTCCGACCTTCTACGCGCCGGTGACGCTCGCGGAGTTCGGCCGCCTTCGCGCCGAACACCCGGACGCAAGGATTCTTGCCGGCAGCACGGACATCGGCTTGTGGATCACCAAGCAATTCCGCAATCTCGGCGATATCCTCTTCATTGGCAATGTGGCCGAGTTGAAGTCCATTACGCGCGATGCTCAATGGCTCACCGTTGGCGCGGCGGCGTCGCTGGAAGATGCGTATGGCGCGCTCTCGTCCATTTATCCGGAACTCGCGGAGATGTGGACGCGCTTTGCATCGCGGCCGATCCGCAACGCCGGCACGCTCGGCGGGAATGTCGCGAACGGTTCGCCCATCGGCGATTCCATGCCTGCGCTGATCGCGCTCGACGCCGAAATCGTGCTGCAGCGTGCGATGAAAACCCGCTCGATGCCGCTCGACAAGTTCTATCTCGGCTATCAGAAATCCGCGCTCGAACCGGGCGAGTTCGTGGCGGCGATCCGTGTGCCGCTGCCATCGGCGAAATTGCGTTTTCGCACTTACAAGGTCTCGAAGCGCTACGACTCGGACATCTCGGCCGTGTGCGCGGCGTTCGCGGTGACGCTCGATGGCACCCGTGTCACCGCCGCGCGATTCGCGTTCGGCGGCATGGCGGCAACGCCGAAGCGGGCATCGAATGCCGAAGCCGTCCTGGTGAATCAGGAGTGGAACGAGGCGAACGTCAAGGCCGCCATGCAGGCGCTGGACGTCGACTTCCAGCCGCTTACCGACATGCGTGCGTCGAGCGCCTACAGAAGCAAAGTGGCGCGCAACGTGCTCTGGCGTTTCTTCCTGGAAACGCGCGAGAACGAGCCGCTCGCACTCCACGACGTCAACGCGTTCGCGTTCGACACGCAATAAGCGGGTCTTTCACAGGCCGTATAAACGCAGCACCACAAGCATCAAGGACCACGCGATGAACAAGCGTACCGATCCCCTTCTCGACAGCGCCGCCGACAGCGAAATCACGGCGCGCACCGGTGAAACCTTCGACGCGCCATCGGCGGAAAAGCCGGAGGGCGCCGCGATCGGCGTCGGCTTGCCGCACGAATCGGCGCATCTGCATGTAAGCGGCGAAGCCACGTATGTGGATGACATCGGCGAGGTGCGCGGCACCTTGCACGCGGCGCTTGGCCTGTCGCGGCATGCGCATGCGCGCATCGTGTCGATCAACCTCGATCTCGTTCTCGCCGCGCCCGGCGTGATCGCCGTCTTTACCGCCGACGACATCCCCGGCGAGAACAATTGCGGCCCCGTGCTGCACGACGACCCGATCCTCGCCAAAGACGAAGTGCATTACCTCGGGCAGCCGGTGTTTGCGGTTATCGCGGAAACGCACGATCTGGCGCGCCGCGCTGCCGCGCTCGCCAAAAGCGAAGAAGTGATCCGGTACGAACCGCTCGAAGCCATCCTCACACCGCGTGATGCCAAGGCGAAGAAGGAATTCGTGTTGCCGCCGCTGCATTTGAAACGTGGCGATCCGGATGGAAAGATGGCGGCGGCGAAGCACCGGCTCCAGGGTGAATTCGAAGTCGGCGGGCAGGAGCAGTTCTATCTGGAAGGGCAGATTGCGTACGCTGTCCCGAAGGAACATGACTCAATCCTCGTCTATAGCTCGACGCAGCATCCGAGCGAAATGCAGCATCTGGTCGCGCACATGCTCGACTGGCCCACGCACAACGTCCAGTGCGAATGCCGCAGGATGGGCGGTGGATTCGGCGGCAAGGAATCGCAATCGGGGATCTTTGCGTGCATCGCGTCGCTGGCCGCGCATTTGCTGCATAAACCCGTGAAACTGCGGGCCGATCGCGACGACGATTTCATGATCACCGGCAAGCGCCACGACGCCGTCTACACCTACGAAGCCGGCTTCGATGACGACGGCCGTCTGCAAGGCGCGCGCGTGGAAATCGCATTGCGCGCAGGTTATTCGGCGGATTTGTCGGGCGCCGTGGCGACACGCGCGGTCTGCCATTTCGATAACGCGTACTTCTTGAAAGACGTCGATATCACCGCGCTGTGCTGCCGCACGAACACGCAGTCGAACACGGCATTTCGCGGCTTCGGCGGTCCGCAAGGCGCGCTCGTGATGGAAGTCTTGATGGATGAGATCGCGCACCGGTTGAAGCGCGATCCCGTCGATGTGCGTCGCGTGAACTACTACGGCATCGGCGAGCGCAACGTTACGCCGTACGGCCAGACCGTCGAAGACAATGTGCTTCAACCCCTGACCGATGAACTGGTTTCAACGAGTGCCTATGCGCAGCGGCGCCGTGCGATTGCCGCGTTCAACGCAACAAGTCCCGTGCTCAAGCGCGGCATTGCGTTCACGCCCGTCAAGTTCGGCATATCGTTCAACGTGCCGTTCCTGAACCAGGCCGGCGCGCTCGTGCATGTCTACAAGGACGGCTCCGCGCTCGTGAATCACGGCGGCACGGAAATGGGCCAGGGCTTGAACACAAAGGTCGCGCAGGTCGTGGCGAATGCATTGGGCGTGGCGTTATCGCGAGTTCGCGTGACGGCGACCGATACCTCCAAGGTCGTGAATACATCGGCGACGGCGGCATCGACGGGAAGCGATTTGAACGGTAAAGCGGCCGAAGCCGCCGCACTCACCGTTCGCGCACGGCTCGCGGAACTGGCGGCAAGACAACTCGGCGGACGTCCGGAAGACGTGCGTTTCCACAATGGCGTGGTGGAATCGAACGGTGGCCAGATGCCCTTCGATCAACTCGTCGCGGCTGCTTATCTTGCGCGTGTCCAGTTGTGGTCCGATGGTTTCTACGCCACGCCCAAGGTCAATTGGGATTCGAAAACGCTGACCGGCCAGCCGTTCTACTATTTCGCGTACGGCGCGGCGATCTCGGAAGTGGTCGTGGACACGCTGACCGGCGAATGGCGTTTGCTACGCGCCGATATCCTCCACGACGCGGGCCAGTCGATCAACCCATCGCTCGATATCGGTCAGGTGGAGGGCGGCTTCGTGCAAGGCATGGGCTGGCTCACGACCGAAGAACTCTGGTGGAATCGCGATGGCCGGCTGATGACACACGCGCCGTCCACTTACAAGATTCCATCGGTGAGCGATATTCCTGCCGCGATGAACGTGAAGCTCTTCGAGAACCAGAACGTCGAGCCGACCGTGTTCCGTTCAAAGGCCGTAGGCGAGCCGCCGCTGCTGCTCGGGTTTTCGGTGTTGCTCGCGATTCGCGCGGCCATCGCGTCGACAGCACCCGATTCCATCGATGCCCCCGTTTTGCGCGCCCCCGCCACACCTGAATCGATACTGAACGCTTTGGACGCGCAAGCATCGAAGCAAGTAGTCGAAGCAGTAGCAGACGTCGCGCAGCCGGCGACGGTCAACTAGGAGCGCACACCATGCAAGCCTGGCTGCACGACCTGCAACACCTTCTCGCGCACGGCGACGCCGTCGTGCTGGTGACGGTCGCGCGCGTGCAGGGTTCGGCGCCGCGCGAGCCGGGAACGAAGATGCTCGTTACCCGCGACGACACGCGTCATACCATCGGCGGCGGGCATCTCGAATGGAAAGCGATCGAAACCGCGCGGCAAGTGCTGAAAGACGGCGCGCGCAGTCCGCACATGCGGCGTCTCGAACGTTTTGCGCTCGGCCCGAGTCTCGGCCAGTGTTGCGGCGGCGCAGTCGTGCTGGCGTTCGAGCGCCTGGACATCGGCGATCTGGCATGGGTGACGTCGCTTAACAAACGCCTGACGCAGGGCCATCCGACCGTGCGCAGCGTCGGTTTCGGTCCCTTCCCCGAAGCTGTGATGCTGTCCGATCCCGAGCCGGGCACGAACACGCAGGACTGCCTGCTCTGGGACGGCTCAGGCTTCGACGAAAGCGGCGCATTGCTCACCGAGACCATCACGTTGCGCGAGTTCTCCGTGGTGCTGTTCGGCGCGGGACACGTGGGCGCGGCGATCGTCAGGGTGCTGGTCAATCTGCCATGCCGGGTCGTCTGGGTCGATGAACGCGATGAAACCTTCCCGCCCCCGGATCATCTCCCTGACAACGTCACCATGGACGCCAGCGGCACGCCCGAATCCGCCGTGGACGAAGCCAGGGCCAACAGCTATTTCCTGGTAATGACGCATAACCACGCGCTCGATCTCGCGCTCGCCGAACGCATTCTCCGCCGTGGGGATTTCGCGTTTTTCGGCATGATCGGTTCGCACACGAAGAAGGTCCAGTTCGAGCGGCGTCTGGCGGCGCGCGGTGTCGAACCCATGCGGATTGACCGCATGACCTGCCCCATCGGCGTACCCGGAATCGTTGATAAAGCCCCGGAAATGATCGCAGTCTCCGTTGCAGCCCAGTTGTTGCAGAAGGTCGAAGAACACGCCGCGCACGGCTACAATTCCGCGCAGCATCCGCAAACCGCGTGATCAAGACCTTTTTTAAGCACAACAACATGACTGCCACTCTCGCCGAAAAGATCGCCCGCGCGCCCAAAGCCGAGCTCCATATCCATATTGAAGGTTCGCTCGAACCCGAACTGATTTTCGAGCTGGCAAACCGCAACGGCGTGACGCTCGCGTACGATTCCATCGATGCATTGCGCGCGGCTTACGCATTCACCGACCTGCAATCGTTCCTGGATATTTATTACGCCGGCGCGAGCGTGCTGCTGCACGAACGCGATTTTCACGACATGACCATGGCGTACGTCGAACGCGCGCTTGCCGACCATGTCACGCACACCGAAATTTTCTTCGATCCCCAGACGCACACCGAGCGCGGTGTGTCGATTGCGACGGCAATGGCGGGTATTGAAAGCGCGTTGGCCGAAGGCGAGAAGCGCGGCCTGACGAGCAAGGTGATCCTGTGTTTCCTGCGCCATTTGCCGGAGGAAGACGCGCTCAAGACATTCAATGAAGCCCTGCCCCTGTTCGATCAATACAAGCATCGGCTGATTGGTGTCGGGCTGGATTCGTCGGAGCGTGGACATCCGCCGTCGAAGTTCGAGCGCGTGTTCGCAAAGGCGCGCGATAAAGGCCTGAAACTCGTGGCGCATGCAGGCGAAGAAGGACCGCCTGCGTACGTGTACGAAGCGCTCGATCTGCTGAAGGTCGATCGTGTCGATCACGGCGTGCGCAGCATGGAAGACCCGGCGTTGGTCGCGCGTCTCGCCGATGCCCGCATTGCGCTGACCGTCTGCCCGTTGTCGAACCTGAAGCTGCGCGTCTTCGACGACATGACCAAGCACACGCTCAAGGCGCTGCTCGACCAGGGCGTGGCCGTGATGATCAATTCGGACGATCCGGCGTACTTCGGCGGTTACGTGAACGCCAATTACTTCGCGATCCAGGAAGCCCTGAATCTCACCGATGCCGAGGTCTACACGCTGCTCAAGAACAGCCTGGAAGCCTCGTTCGTGACGGATGCAGAACGCAACGCCATGGTCGCCAAGCTCGATGCCTACTGGCACGCAGCGGCCTGACGCGCGGGAACGTCATGGCATCGATTACTCAGGACAGCACCACGCTCGAGCGTTTCTTCGGCATCCGCGCCGCGGGTTCGCGCACGAAAACGGAAGTCGTCGCGGGCATCACGACCTTTCTCACGGCGATGTACATCATCGTCGTCAATCCAGGGATCTTGTCGCAGGCGGGCGTGCCGTTTCCCGCGGCGCTGACGGCGACCGTGATCGTGAGTTTCCTCGGCAGTTGCGCGATGGGTTTGTACGCGCGCAACCCCGTGCTGGTGGCGCCCGGCATGGGCATGAACGCGCTGTTTGCGTTCGTGATGGTCCACGGCGGCAAGATGCCGTGGCAGACGGCGCTTGGCTGCGTCTTCTGGGCCGGCGTGATCTTCGCGGTCCTCGCGTTGTTCAACGCGCGCAAGCTGGTCGTCGATGCCATTCCGGCGAATCTGCGCCACGCTGTATCGTGCGGCATCGGGCTCTTTATCAGCTTGATTGGCCTGGTCAACGCGAAGTTCGTGGTCGGCGATCCGGTCACGATCGTGCATTCGGCATCGCTGAATCCGGTAGTGATCACGTTCCTGATCGGCTTGGCCGTGACCACCATCCTGGTCGCGCGCAAGGTGACCGGCGCGCTGATGCTAGGCATCATTTTCACGACCGTGATTGCGATTCCAATTGGCCGGTTCTGGGGCGACGGCACGGCATACTGGCCCGCCGCAATCGCCACGAAAACACTCGTGAACTGGAACGGCCTGGTCTCGGCCCCGGATTTTTCGGCGCTCGGCCGGCTCGATATTTTCGGCTCGCTGAAGGTGATCTACTGGCCGTTCATCTTCGTCATGTTGTTCACGTCGTTCTTCGACGCGCTTTCAACCTTCATGGCGATCTCGGAAGCCGGCAAGCTTTACGACAAAGATGGCAACCCGCGCAACATCCGCGAGTCGATGATGGTCGTTCGTTCTCCGCACTGATTTCCGCGCCGCTCGGGACAAGCCCGGCGAACGCCTACATTGAATCGGCGGCGGGGATTTCGGCGGGCGGACGCACGGGCCTGGTCGCGGTCATCGCGGGCCTGTGTTTCCTGCCGTTCCTGTTCCTCTCGCCGCTGCTCTCGCTCGTGCCCGCAATCGCGACGGCGCCGGCGCTCGTGCTTGTCGGCGTGTTCATGATGGAATCGATCACGAAGATCGAATGGGGCCGTTTCGACGAAGCCATTCCCGCCTTCCTCGCAATGATCCTGATCCCGCTGACCTACTCGATCACCGATGGCATTGCGTACGGATTCCTCGCGTTTGTCGTGATCAAGTTCTTCACGGGCCGCGGAAAAGAAATCAAGCCGGCGATGTGGATTGTCGCCGCGCTTTCGTTGCTGCTTTTGACACAGCTATAACACGCTTTACTGGAGACGTTTCAAATGCCTACGCCCACCCGCCAGACCGCCTACCGCGCGCAACTTCTCACGTTCCGCGACGATCCTGCTTTCTCCGACAGCAACGCCGTGTATGAGACCGACGGCCTGTTGCTCGTGGAGAATGGCCGCGTGGTGGCGGCGGGCGCGTATGCGGCCTTGCGCGCTCAGATCGCGCCGGACGCCATCGTCAAGGATCTGCGCGACAAGCTGATCGTGCCGGGCTTCATCGATTCGCACATTCACTATCCGCAGACCGACATGATCGCGTCGCCCGCGCCCGGTTTGCTGCCATGGTTGAACACGTACACGTTTCCGACCGAGCGCAAGTTCGAAGACCCGGCGTATGCACGCGAGACGGCAGGATTTTTCATCGATGAACTCCTCGCGTGCGGCACGACCAGCGCGCTCGTGTATTGCACGGTCCACAAGCAATCCGCCGATGCCTTCTTCGGCGAAAGCGAATCCCGCAATCTGCGCATGATCGCGGGCAAGGTGCTGATGGATCGTAATTGCCCGGAATATCTGCAAGATACCGCGCAATCCGGTTACGACGACAGCGCCGAACTCATCGCGAAATGGCATGGCCGCGGACGTCAGGAATATGCGCTCACGCCACGTTTTGCGCCGACCTCCACCGAGGCGCAACTCGAAGCCTGCGCGGTGCTCGCGCGCAAGCACCAGGACGTATATATCCAGAGCCACGTCGCGGAAAACACCGACGAGATCAAATGGGTCGAAAGCCTGTTCCCCGGGCATCGAAGCTATCTGGACATCTACGATCACTACGATCTGCTGCGTCAACGCGCGGTCTATGGCCATTGCATCTACCTCGACGATACCGACCGTCAACGCATGGCCGAGACCGGCGCGGTCGCGTCGCATTGCCCGACATCGAACCTGTTCCTCGGCAGCGGCCTCTTCGATATCGAAAAAGCCGGCAAAGCGAACATGCCGGTCGCGCTCGCCACCGACGTAGGCGGCGGCACATCGTTTTCGATGCTGCAAACCATGGGCGAAGCACACAAGATCGCGCGCCTGACAGGTCATCACCTGACGGCCGCACGCATGTTCTGGCTTGCGACGACGGGCGCCGCGCAAGTGCTCGATATGGCGGACAAGGTCGGGACGCTGAAACCTGGCAGTGAAGCCGATTTCGTCGTGCTGGATCCGGCCGGCACGCCGCTTCTCGCGCGTCGCACGACACGGGCGGACTCGCTGGAAGAACTGTTGTTCGCATTCGCAATGCTGGGCGATGACCGCGCGGTCTTCGAAACCTATTCGGCGGGGCAGCGTGTGCATGAAAGAGATGCACGGCGTGCTGCGGTTGCGGAGCTGGCTGCAGCTTGACCACGCGCGACGGGGCCGTTTAACCATTACAAGAACGTAAGCCCGATCGGACAAAATTACAGATCGAGCGCGTTTGTCGGCTTCCCGGTAAAGTTTAGCCTTTGGCAACGCCCGAGCGCTTACCCACCGTTCATGAAGCCACACATCAAGCCGCTTTATCGAGCCGTCCGAATCGGCTTGACCGTCCTGATTGCCGCAACCTCCGTGCACGCTTCGGCTTACGCGCTGGACTCCTTGCTCGATTGCAAAGCCGACGCGCACGCGTTCATCGCGCCGCTTCAACAGGACCACGTTATCGAAGCCACGCCCATGCGCGTGGAAGCCAACTCCATCAACGCATTCAAGCCGACGCGCGACAGCCATCTGACCGCCTTCGATTTCGGTGTGTTCGCGGTCGTCGGATTTCAAAAGGACGACGCGATCTTCAAGACCGGGACCGGCGCGCCAATCGCGGAATCGGCTTACGGCGCGGTGGTTATCGGCGGGGAAGAGTCAGTGAGACAGAAAGTTCGCGCCGCCGGAAGCGACGCCATCATCCATCATGTCGCGCCGTTCATCACCGCGATTTTCTGCAACCGGGATTGATGAGTTTCCAAAAAGAAGGCCGCGACAACATGGCGTTGTCGCGGCCTTCTTCGTTTGAGCACAAGCCTTGAGGCTTAACGCACGATATTCGCGATCGATGCAATCAGCCGGTCGATGTCCGCTGCGTGCAAAGCGCCCATCGTGGAGATGCGGAACAGTTCGTTCGACAAACCGCCCTGCCCGGCGTAGATCACGAAACCCTTGGTCTTCAACGCGTCGTGCAGAACCGGGTACGTGGTTCCCGCGGGCAACCGGTAAGCCCGCAACACGACCGACGACTCGCCATCCGGCAGCGCGCCTTCGATACCCAACGCAGCCAGCCCCGAACGCGCCTGCTCGGCGAGCGCCGCGTAGCGCGCATGACGCGCGTTCAGGCCGCCTTCGTCCTCGAACTCGCGCAGCGCTTCGACCAGCGCGTAATACGCGTGCACGGAGGGCGTAAACGGCGTATTGCGTTCGTCCTGCAACCTGGCCAAGCGCGTGATGCCGAGGTAATAGGTGCGGCTCGCAGCATGTTTCAGCGCTTCGCGTTTCGCGATCACAAATGCCGCGCCGGGAACGCCATGCAGACATTTGTTGGCGGTCGCGGCGACGGCGGTGATGCCGCCGCCATCGAAGTCGATATGCTCGGCGCCGAAGCTGCTCACGCCATCGAGCAACAAGCCGATACCGCGTGCCTTGCACGCCGCGCTCAACTGGTCGATCTTGTTCAGGCGGCCGGTTGTAGTCTCGTGATGGATGATCGCGACGTTCGTGAAACCATCCAGCCTGGCCGTGATCGCATCGACATCCGGCGCGTCCATCCACGCGTACTTCACGACCTCGTGATCGATTCCGTACTGCGTCGCGATCTGCGCAATCCGCTCGCCGTACACGCCATTCTCGATGACCAGCAGACGGCCGCCTTGAGGCACCATTCCGGCGATCATGCTTTCCACGGCAGCCGTGCCCGAACCAGTCATCAAGACAGCCGTCCAGACCTTCGGATCAAGCGAATAAGCCGCAAGCAAACGCGAGCGCGCTTCGTCCTGCAGATCGAAAAATTCCGGCTCGCGATGGCACAAGTCGGTTTGCAGCAGGCTATTGCGCACGCGTTCGGTCAGCGTGACAGGGCCGGGGTTGAGCAGCAGCATGATGTCTAGCGTCCGATATGTTTTTGCAGGCGCGCGCGCACGTCTTCCGGTGTGATCGACGGCCGCGGCAAGTCGCCGGGCGTGCCGGTGCTGATCGACAGGCGGGCGAAGCGAACGCCATCGACACCCTTTGCTTCGAACAACGTGTCGATGACCGAAAGATCGTCGCCGTCGAGCGCCAGCGCGTACCCGCACGCCGATGCAATGCGTGCAAACTCGACGCCCGGCGACACGGTTGCCTGACCGCCGGTCGACTCGTGGGCACCGTTGTCGAGCAGCAGGTGCATGAGGTTCGACGGGCCGTACGCGCCGAGCGTGGCGAACACGCCCATGCGCATGAGCGCGGCGCCGTCGCCATCGAGCGCGATCACGTTCAGGTCCGGGCGCGACAAAGCCAGCCCGAGCGCCATGGGCGTCACGCATCCCATTGATCCGACGAGGTACAACTGGTTGTCGCGGTCGTCAATGGCGTAGAGTTCGCGCCCGCAAAATCCCGTCGATGCCAGCACGACCGTGGATTCCTTCGGCGTATGCGCGATCACGCGTTGCAGTGCGTCGTGGCGTGAAGACAGTTCGCCGTTTTCAGCGAATTGCGTTCGGACTTCGGCGCGCTCGTTCAAAGCACGCCGGCGCACGCCGCTCAAGCCCTTCTTCGTGAGCTTGTACGGCGCAACACTGCCCTTCTGCATCACGAGCGCATACGGCCGCCCGGTGCTGTCCATATGCGCGGTCGCACGATCGAGCGCGGGACCAATTGCATCGGCTTCGGTGGGGAACAATTCCCATGGAATCTCCATGGTGTCCAGCATGGCTGGCGTGACCGGACCCATCAGCGCGTGCTGGGGTTCATCGGCGACGCCGGGCTGGCCGCGCCATGTGACGATCAGCAATTGCGGCAGCCTGAACGTCCACGTCAGCGACGTGAGCGGGCTCACCGCGTTGCCGAGCCCGGAGTTCTGCATCATCGCCACACCGCGCCGCTTCTTGAACTCGCCCGATGCGCCCAGCGCCACGCCCGCGATCAACGCAACCGCGTCACCCTCGTTCGCTGCCGAAACATAATTCAGCGACTCGTCCTGCAGCACGTAATTGATGAACGGCGTCAGGTACGAGCACGGCACGCCCGCGTACCAGTCGAAACCGCGCTCACGCGCAGCTTCGACAAATTGTGCAGCTTCGATCACGCGCCTGCCTCCGCGCCCGACGATCCGTTCGATCCGTACGGTGCTTGCCCGTGAGCGAAGTCACCGGCTTGACGCAGTTCGTCGAGGTCGTTCACGCCGCGCCAGTGGCCATGCACGTATTGCACTTCGATGCGCTCGCCTGCCGCGATCAGTGCGTTGAGCAGCGCGGCCATGTCGAGCCTGGCGAAGTCATCGCGTCGTTGCAGTTGTTCGAGCGTGGCGACCAGACGCTCGCGGCCCGCGCCGCGGACGTTGAGCAAGCCCATCCAGCGGCCTTGCGGCGCTTTCGATTCCACGTTTGCCGGAGCGGCCGAGCTCGTGACGCTTTCGAGCCAGACTTTCTGGCCGAAGAGCGCGCGGTCATCGGCGGTGGAGCAGAACGCAAAGTCCGTCGATGCAACCCCGGCTTGCGGCGTCTGCGACGAATCCACGACCACGCAGAAGTCGCTGTCGGACTCCACCAGATCGCGAAGAATGTAGCTGCGGAACAAGAGGTCGCCGTACGAGATGACCGTGTCGGCCGTGAACGATTTCGCTGCGCATGCGAGCGACGCCAGTTCGCCCGTCTGCTCATGCTTTTCGTTCACTACAAGGCGAACGCCCGATGTATCGATGGCATCAGCGCGATAACCGCCCACCACCGTGATGTCGTTGATGCCTTCCTTCTTGAACGCTTCGACCAGGCGGCGCAGCAGCGGCTTGCCCGCGATCGGCAGCATCACCTTGGGTTTGTCGGCGGTGACGGCTTCGAGGCCTGCGCCCCGGCTTGCCGCCAGAACAACCGCGTTACGCGATGCGCTCGCCGACGACAGGTACACGCCCTCGGCCGTCGAATACTCTTCGGCATCCTGCAGACGGAAGATCTCGTTCACGCTCGCCACGCGGTCTTCCACGTTCACGAGCGTCTGGCTGGTGTGGATTTCCTTCGCGATCGCCTGCATGGTCGATGCCGCACCGCGCAGCAAATGGTTCGCCCAGATCACCGTGCTGATGCCGGCCTGACGGAAGACATCGGTTGGCGTGCTGTAGTACTTGGTCGGCACGATTACGAGCGGACCGCGGCCGGCCCATTCACGTGCGAACGTGAGGATCTCGTCGGGCTTCGACAGCTTGCTGTGAATCAGGATGGCGTCCGCACCGGCTTGGCGATAAGCCTCGGCGCGCTTTAACGCCTCTTCCATGCCCCAGCCGGCAATCAACGCTTCAACGCGCGCGACGATCGAGAAATTCGGATCGCTTTGCGAATCCTTGCCGGCCTTGATCTTGCCGCAGAACTCGTCCATCTCGGCGAGCGGCTGGCGCTCACCGTTCAGGAAAGAGTTCGTCTTTGGAAACTGCTTGTCCTCAATACACACGCCTGCAATACCGCGCTGTTCCAGCTTCTTCACCAACCGGCGGACATTATTGAAGTTGCCGTAACCAGTGTCGCCGTCGAGCAGGATAGGAAGGTCGCTGGCATCCGCCATGAACTCGAGCGTGTCGACCACTTGCGTCCAGCTTGCTTCGTTGTTGTCGCGTACGCCGAACTGCGCGGAGATCGTCAGGCCCGACCCCCAGATCGCCTTGAAACCGGCTTCCTTGACGATACGCGCCGACAAGCCGTTGTGCGCTTCCATCAGGAATTCGAGCTCATTGCTTTGAAGCATTTCGCGCAGACGAAGGGAACGGGCATAAGCCGCGGGCAGTTGATACGGTGCGTTCATCGTAGGGCTCCAGCAAGCTGACGCAGTTGCGGCAAGACTTCGTCGGCCGCGCGTTTAACGTCGTTTTGAAAATCGATTTCGATCCACGGCGCGCCGGTTACATCGGCGACGTCGAATACCTGGCTGCGTTCCAGCAGCAGATCGCGGACAGCTTCTTCATGCGGCAGGTTCGCGCGACCCGTCGCGACGTATCCCGCGACGACCTCGGCCAGACGGCGTGCGGCGGTTTCATCGAAGCGGAAAAATCCCACCGATTCGCCAATCACGTCGTACTGCAGATCCGCCAGCACCTGCTTGCGCAACTCGACCGGTACGCCATTCGCCACGCAGAGTTTCACGGGTTCATCGCCCGCTTCGAAATCACGGTCGATCAACAAGCGGTTCACCGGCCCCGCGCCCGCGACCAGCGGTTCGAGAATGCGTTCGTCGTAAAGCACGTCGGCGTCCATCAGGAGCACGTCGCCGCCACGCGTCAACGCATCGGCCGCCGTATGCACGGACAACACGCTGCCAAGCGAAAACTCGTTGTTCACCACCACTTCGGTATGCGGCTTCCAGGCGATCGTGGCCAGTTCTTCTTCAACCACTTCGTGCTTGAATCCGAGTACAAAAACGATCTCGTCGACGCCCGCGGTTTTCAGCAGTTGCAGATGACGTTCAAGCAGCGACGATTCGCCAAAACGCAGCAGGCACTTCGGCTTTTGCTGCCCTTCAGGCTGCACGAGACGTAATCCCATGCCGGCGGCAAGGATGATTGCGCGCATGTTGATCCTATGGGTAAGGCTTTATTCGATATCCGGCACGCGCGCAAGACGACGGCGCTGCCAGCCCTTTTCAGCGAAATGAAGATAAACGATGCCCGGCAAACCCAGCAGCAATTCACGCGCGCGCTTGGCAAGCGAAAGCGCCAGGGCGGCTTCGGGCGGCAAACCAATCAGGCGCGCGAGCAGCAGGTAGCCGCCCTCCTGCACGCCGAGCGAACCGGGCACGGCGAACGCCGCGCCACGAATGGCCTGGCCAAGACTTTCCAGCATCAACGCTTCGCCCCACCCAACCGGCGAGCCGAGCAAATGCAGTGCAAGCCAGACTTCGCCCGTACCGACGATCCAGCCCAGCAGGCTCAGCGCGAAACTCGCGGCAACCGGTCCGGGCTTCTTGTAGAGCTCGAGCACGGCGCTATCGACGGCTTCCGCGCGCGATACCAGCGACGACCAGTCGCGCTTCTTCGAAAAGCGCGCGGCAAACTGGGAAGCAAAACGCGTTGCCCGGCCGAACAAACCCGCACGCTGCGCAAAGAAGAAGCCGACGACCATCAGCGAGCACACCACGATCACGATCAGCACCGGCAGCAACATGCCCACGCCCGATGCATAGCCGCTCAGGAGCGCGAGGCCGATCATTGCGAAGATCATCTGGCCGACGGACTGCATGGTCGTGCTGACGGTGATGACGGCGGCGGCGTCGCGCGCACGCATGCCGCGCTGCGAGAGATAACGCACCATCAGCATGGGGCCGCCTATCTGGCCGGCCGGCATCAGGCTATTGACGGACTCGCCGGTCCAGCGTGCGAGCAATGCGTCACGGAACGTGACATCGCGTTCATTGCGGGGGAAAAGAGTTTCGATAGCCAGCGCGTCGATCACGACCGGCAGCACATGAAATGCCGCGACCGCGAGCAGTCCCCAGCCAGCGGCCGCAAGCGCCGTCGCGACGGAACCGAAACCCTGCCAGCCCAGCAGCGCGATGAACAACACCACGCCGAGCGACAGAAGGACAGTTCCAGCGCGGCTCATGCGGCGCCGTTCCTCCCGCCTTTGCGGCGGAATACCTGGCCGAAACCGAAGTACGCGATCGAATCCTTCATGTTCGAGATAAAACGCTGCCACGGCCGCATGTTCGGATTCGTGACGTACTCGAAAGTCAGCGATACGCGAAATTCATTCGCGCGTGCGGGCGTGATGCGATGGCGCAGCTTGTCGCCATCGAAGAAAACAAGGCCGCCCGGCGGGATTTGCACCGAGCCGGGTTGATCCGGAATCTCAGGCGTGCGCGTGTGCAGCTCGTAGTCGAGGCGGCACGATGAATCGTCCATCACGCCCAGCAGCAGCGTGTAACGGCGGCCTTCGTAGTACGACGTGTCGTAATGCCAGCCGATGTGATCGCCCGCCTTCGTATAGAAATACAGCGCGTAGGCATGCGGGTCGTCGGCAGGAGACTCCTGGAGCGTGTCGCCGCTGATCTTTTCCAGCCATTTGATCAGCGCGGGAGACCGGTACAAATCGGCGATGAACGGCGCCAGTTCGTCAATTGTGTGCCGGCTTACGCTGCCGCCCGCCTTGTGCCCCGGAATGTAATTCCGGTTGATTGAAGGCGTCACGGCACGCACGGCCTCGACGAGCTTTTCCGTGAACGCGCTTGGCAGGAAGTCTTCCAGATACAGGAACGCGCCCTGGTCATCGAAGGTCTTGTGCAGCGTTGCCGGCTGAAGATCCGCGGCAAAACGCTGAAAATGTGCGGCGAGCGCTTCGTCGACAGCCTGCACGCCTTTGCGCGCGGCAGTCGTGCCGCCGTAACTATGCGTGGAAGCCGGATTGACAGTTGAATTCATTGAACAGCCTGCAAGTCTTGTCCGTCGGCGTCCCCGCTCGATGCTGTATTACGGGCGGCACGGCGAACCACACGCAGATAGTCCACCACGACCCATACTGCAAACAGCGGCGCGCCGATGGAAGCAGCAACAAGGAACGGCGTCATGCCATTGAGCAGGGTCACGACGGGCAACAGATACAAAACGTCTTCGGTTTCAAAGCCTGCCATGGACGCCTGTTTCGTACCGTTTTTACCCGCCATGGATTCAATTCGCATGCGCAAGAAAAAGATCAGCGCGACTGCAACGCCCGCTACGCCGCCCAGCCATTGGGCCGGAACGATCATTGACGGATGATGCACGCCGACGTAGAACCCAAGTCCTACAAACAGCAACACGGTCACGACAGAATCGCACGCGAGGTCGTAAAAATGACCGATCTTGCTGGATTGCCCGCTGATCCGCGCCAATTCACCGTCCGTATGATCGACAAAATTCGACACAGCGATTAGTAAAGCACCCAGGCTGCAAGACCAGAAACTGCCAACCGACAGGTAGTATGCGCCAACCACGCCAATGAGCAGGCGCAAGGTGGTGAGATGGTTGGGGGTAATCGGGGTGCCGATCAGCGGCGTAACCAGGCGCCGGGCGAGCCGCGCGTCCAAGGTTGCGGGCTCGGGAAGGGCACGGAGTGTAGCGTTGCGGGGATTGTTCATCCTCGAAATATATCTCGTTTCGAGTTTAATTGCATATATGGGGTCACCGGATTCGATGCGCGTTAGAGCCGCACTGTGTCCGCATTCGAGCACAGTGCAACGCAAAGTTTTATTGCTCGTTTGAGTGTTCCAAACCTAAACCATGGTGCGGGCAAAGTAGCCCGTCTAAACGTCGGTATTTTTTTCTTGACCGCCTACTGCAGGGGTACTGGCACCGCCGTCGGCGGGCTTGACGGTTTGCTGGCGCTTCCCGCTGCGACCGCGGTCTCATTGCTGGCACTCCCGGTTTTGTCGAGCGGAATCTTCACCGTGCGGACCGTTCCGTTACCCAGCGGGAAATCGGTCAGCGCGCTACGGATCAAATATGGCATGGCCCGCACCAGCGACGCCTCGCCGCCCGAATTGCTTGCGCTCACCTTGTAAACCTCGCGCCCGGTTGCCCGATCAGTCAGGCGGATCTGCAGCGCGTGGACGAATACAGGATAGCTTTGATCGACGTATCCCGCCGGGCCCATGTCCCAGCCGCCCCACGCCCCGTAACCACCCCAGCCTCCGTACGGGCGTCCGTACCAGCCGCCGTACATGGGCCACGGATCGTAATAGACCGGCTGCCGCACCGTCACGAAGTCACCGCGAATGGAATACGACAACTCGACCCGATAAGTCGCGCTCGTATCCGGCACCTGCCGAAACGAATGCGTCGCGAGTTCGTTCGCAACCAGCGCTTCATACGTTTTCTGTTCGATGCTGTTCTGCTGCTCCGCCGAGCGCGCAAACGCATACGTCCGGGTCGCGTCGCTACCCGACCAGTCCGAAAACGCCGAGACCTGCGTCTGGACGTAGGTCGTGCACCCTCCGAGCAGTGCGAAACCCGCGATCAGCGCTACGCGCGCCGCACTTTTCCATTCTCCGCACAACCGTCCAAACGCCATGGCCGACCTCTTTGATTCCGTTGATCTTCTTACGCTGATTTTTTAGCGAGCCCCACCAAGCCAGTGCCACAAGCGCTGCATGGATATTGCCTTGCCCCACCTGTTAAGAGACTGTAATGCCCTGTCGAAGTTCGGGGAATAGGCCATTCGGCTGACCCCGAATCGAGCCCACGTTTCTCCGAGCCTTTGTACAATGGTCCGATACAAGGCCGCCTCGACCGCCTCGCAGCCGAGGCACAGCTCCCAACTCAATTCGAACCGACATGTCCAACTCGACCGCCCCAGCCGTAATCCGCCGCGCCGACTACACGCCGCCCGCATTCCTGATCGACACCGTCGCGCTCGAGTTCGATCTCGTGCCGGAGCGAACCGTCGTGCGCAACACCATGCGCCTGCGCCGCAATCCGGACGCCGCGCCGGCGGCGAGCCTGGAGCTGATTGGCGAACATATGGAGTTCCTTGGCGCCACGCTTGACGGACGTCCGCACGCGGACGTCCGTGTCAGTGAAAACGGTCTATCGGTGAACAATATTCCGGACTCGTTCGAATTGACCATCGAAAGCACGTGCAACCCGGCGGCCAACACCACGTTGTCGGGGCTGTATGTATCGAGCGGCAATTTCTTTACGCAATGCGAGGCCGAAGGCTTTCGCCGGATCACGTATTTCCTCGACCGACCCGACGTCATGTCCACCTACACGGTCACGCTGCGCGCCGACAAGGCCGCTTATCCAGTCTTGCTGTCGAACGGCAATCTGATTGAAGAAGGCGACCTGGAAAACGGCCGGCACTTCGCCCGCTGGGAAGATCCGTTCAAGAAGCCGAGTTACTTGTTCGCGCTGGTCGCGGGCAAGCTGGTCAAGCTCGAACAGCGCATGAAGACGGGTTCGGGCAAGGAAAAGCTGCTGCAGGTCTGGGTCGAACCGCACGACCTCGACAAGACCCAGCACGCCATGGATTCGCTGGTCCATTCCATTGAATGGGACGAACGGCGCTTCGGACTGGAGCTCGATCTTGACCGCTTCATGATCGTCGCCGTCAGCGACTTCAACATGGGCGCGATGGAAAACAAAGGCTTGAACATCTTCAACACGAAGTACGTGCTGGCCAATCCGGAAACGGCGACCGATATTGATTTCGGCAATATCGAAGCTGTCGTCGGCCACGAATACTTCCATAACTGGACCGGCAACCGCGTGACCTGCCGCGACTGGTTCCAGTTGAGCCTGAAGGAAGGCCTGACGGTCTTCCGCGACCAGGAATTTTCCGCCGACATGGCCGCTGGCCACGAGCCGGGCGCCGCCGCGGATGCTGCGCGCGCGACCAAGCGCATTGACGACGTACGGGTCCTGCGCCAGATGCAGTTTGCCGAAGACGCGGGCCCGATGGCGCATCCGGTGCGCCCGGAAAGCTACGTCGAAATCAATAACTTTTACACGATGACCGTCTACGAGAAAGGCTCGGAAGTCGTGCGCATGTACCAGACGCTGCTCGGACGCGACGGTTTCCGGCGCGGTATGGATCTCTACTTCCAGCGGCACGACGGCCAGGCCGTGACGTGCGACGACTTCCGGCACGCCATGGCCGACGCCAACAGCCGCGACCTCTCGCAATTCGAGCGCTGGTACAGCCAGGCGGGCACGCCGCGCGTGACGGTGCGCACGCACTACGACGCTGCCGCCAAACGTTATTCGCTGACGCTCAAGCAAGGTTACGGCGAGGCATCCGAAGCCGCGCGTGCGACGCAGAAAGGTCCGTTGCTGATTCCGTTCTCGATCGGTCTCATTGGCAAGAGCGGCGCTGACTTGCCGCTGAAACTCGAAGGCGAGAAAGAAGCGCTTGGCACAACGCGTGTACTGGAATTCACAGAACCCGAGCAGGTGTTCACGTTTACCGACGTCACGGAGGAACCATTGCCGTCGCTACTGCGTAATTTCTCGGCGCCGGTGGTGGTCGAATACGACTACACCAACGAGCAACTGGCGTTCTTGCTGGCGAACGACAGCGACCCGTTCAATCGATGGGAAGCCGGCCAGCGCCTCGCCACGCGCGAGTTGCTGACGCTGGCGGACCGGGCATCGAAGGGAGAAGAACTTACCCTCGACGACCAGGTGGTCGCAGCCTTCGCCCAGGTTCTCGACGATCAAACACTCACGCCGGCGTTCCGGGAACTCGCGCTGATGTTGCCATCGGAGGCATATCTCGCCGAGCAAATGGCCGTCTCTGACCCGGCCGCGGTCCATGCAGCACGTGTGTTCGTGAGCCAGCGGCTCGCCACGAGCCTGCGCGACCGGTGGCTGGCCGTCTACGAAGCCAACCGGACGCCGGGTGAGTATCGCGCGAGCCCGGACGACGCCGGCAAACGCGGCTTGAAGAACCTCGCCCTCGCCTACTTGAGCCAGCTCGACGACCCGACCCGCGCCATCGAACTCGCGAGTGCGCAGTACGACGCCGCGAATAACATGACGGACCGGTCGGCGGCATTGTCGGCGTTGCTGACGGCGGGCGCATCGGGCTCGGCCGATACCACCGCTGCCAATGCCGCGCTCGACGACTTCTACAAACGTTTCGAGAACGAGCCGCTTGTCATCGACAAATGGTTCTCGTTGCAAGCCACGCAACGTGGCGGACCGAAACGCAACGTGCTCGAAATCGTGCGCAAGCTGATGCAGCACCAGGCGTTCACGCTGAAAAACCCGAATCGCGCCCGTTCGCTGATCTTCAGCTTCTGTGGCGCCAATCCGGCGCAGTTCCACGCCGCCGACGGTTCCGGTTACGCGTTCTGGGCGGAACAGGTGATCGCGCTCGACGCAATGAACCCGCAAGTCGCCGCGCGCCTTGCACGCACGCTCGAACAATGGCGCCGGTACACGCCTGCCTTGCGCGAAAAAGCGCACGCGGCGCTGGAACAGGTCGCGTCGAAGGTGAAGTCGCGGGATGTGCGTGAAATCGTGGAAAAGGCGCTCGGTCAATAATTGCCAGAGATCGAGCTTTCACGCAAAAACCGGCGCTTCGGCGCCGGTTTTTTTGTGCCATATAGCTGCCATGCTTTTTGTGACATCAAGACACACAAGCTGAGCGGGTAGAATCTGGGGCATTCGTCTTAACGCTCCCGGAGCCCAACGCAATGTCGACCCCTTCATCGATTTCCCGTCGCACCACGCTGACCAAGTTGCTGATTGAGCAGCAGCGCGAACATCAAAACCTTCCCGCCGACCTGCGTTTGTTGATTGAAGTCGTGGCGCGTGCGTGCAAGCAGATCAGCTATCAAGTCAGCAAGGGCGCATTGGGCGAAGCGCTCGGCTCGGCCGGCAGCGAGAACGTCCAGGGTGAAGTGCAGAAGAAGCTCGACATCCTCTCGAACGAAATCCTGCTCGAAGCCAACGAATGGGGCGGCAACCTCGCCGCGATGGCATCGGAAGAAATGGAAAAGATCTTCCCGATCCCGAATCGTTACCCGAAGGGCAACTATCTGCTCACGTTCGATCCGCTCGATGGCTCGTCGAACATCGACGTGAACGTATCGATTGGGACGATCTTCTCCGTTCTCCGATGCCCCGACGGCATGGAGCCGAGTGAAGAGGCGTTCATGCAGCCGGGTTCGGCGCAAGTCGCGGCAGGCTACGCGGTTTATGGACCGCAAACGGTGTTCGTGCTGACCACGGGTTACGGCGTCAACTGCTTCACGCTCGATCGCGAACTTGGTTCGTGGGTGCTCACGCAAAACAACATGCAGATTCCCACTGAAACGCGCGAATACGCAATCAACGCGTCGAACAGCCGTCACTGGTACGCGCCGGTGCAGAAGTATGTGAACGAACTGAACGAAGGCAAGGATGGTCCGCGCAAGGAAGACTTCAACATGCGCTGGATTGCATCGATGGTCGCCGACGTGCATCGCATCCTGAATCGTGGCGGCGTGTTCATGTACCCCGCCGACAAACGCACGCCGGATCGTCCGGGCAAGTTGCGCCTGATGTACGAAGCGAATCCAATGGCGTTCATCGTGGAGCAGGCGGGCGGCGCCGCGACCGATGGCGAACAGCGCATTCTCGATATCGTTCCGACCAGCTTGCATCAGCGCGTCCCGGTGTTCCTCGGGTCGAAAAGCGAGGTCGAACGCGTCACGCGCTATCACGCAGAAAAGAATTGACCAGGGGTCTTGCCAAACTCGGCGAAGGGTCCTTATAATCTCGTTTCTCTGATGCCGGAATAGCTCAGACGGTAGAGCAGCGCATTCGTAATGCGAAGGTCGGGGGTTCGATTCCTCTTTCCGGCACCAAATAGCATCAAGCAAAAAGCCCAGTCTTCGGACTGGGCTTTTTGCTTTGCTGATTCGCGTTGCGTTCGACTTAAAAACTCAAGACATAAACTCCGCCCGCGTTATCTCATTATTTCTATTTGCTGCACGCTTTCGGAAAATTCGTAATAAAAGTTGTGCATTGTGCGAATTCTTGGATATGAATTTGCCGCGCTGTTAAAGTGCCCATGATTTCGTTGCTTCCCCCGGGCCTTTATCAACACGCACGCTGCAATGCCGCCAAAACCCATTCAAATAAGCGTCCGCAACGCGATCCTGCAGCGCACGCGGCATCTTTCCGCGACTCCTGTGTTGAGTCTGCTTCTCTCGGGATGCGCGTTACGCGGTGCGCCGTCATATGAAATCTTCGGCGCCTATTTTCCGCTCTGGTTAATGAGCGCGTTGATCGGGTTTATTGGCGCGCTGATCGCACATCGAATATTCGTGTCCACTGGCCTTGCGCAGATCGTCCCGTTTCAGCTTTTCGTGTGCATGGCTATTGGCGTCATGATCGCCGTGCTCTTCTGGCTGTCGGGAACAGGACATCTGCCATGAAAATCGCCGGCAAACGCCAAGGCTTTATGAAAGGTCGAATGATCGCGGGCGTGATCATCGTGCTCGGTCTCGCAGCGGCGTACTACGCGTATGACCGGACAACCCGCTTTCCTTCGACCGATGACGCCACAATCGATGCCGATGTAGTCCACATCGCATCGCCGGTCGGCGGCCGCATCGTCCGGTTGCTCGTGGAGGACAACCAGCACGTTGCAAAAGGCGACGTGCTGTTCGAGATCGATCCGGTTCCGTTCCGGCTGCTGGTCGCGCAGACCCAGGCCGACCTCGATCTCGCCCGGGCGGCGCTGGAAACGCGCCGCAAGAGGCTCATCAGCGAGCGCGCTAATGCGGTGATCGCAGGAGATCAGACCGGAAAAGCCGCACGCAACTATGAACTCGCATCGCGCAGCGTGCAGCGGCTCACGCCGCTCGCGGCGAAGGGCTATGTGTCCACGCAGCAGCTCGATCAGGCGCAAGTTGCCCAACGCGACGCCGCGCTGTCTCTCAAGCAGGCACAAGAACAAAAGCAGGCAACCGCGCAGACGATCGGCGACGATGCAGGCGAAGTCGCCATCGTGGTTGCGCGCGAGGCCGCACTCGGGATTGCGCAGCACAGCCTCGATTCAAGCATCGTGCGCGCGCCGCACAATGGTTTTGTCACGGGCCTCTCGGTGCTGGCCGGCGAAACGGTCGCGCCGCATCAGTCGATCTTCACGCTCGTCCACTCGGACGAATGGTTCGCGGTCGCGAACTTCCGCGAAACGGAACTCGCGCGCATTCAACCCGGCGATTGCGCAACCGTCTATTCGATGATCGACCGAAGCCAGGCGATCCACGGCAAGGTGACGGGCATCGGCGCGGGTGTTGCCGATACCGACCGGATCGATCTGCCGCGCTCATTGCCTATCGTTCAGCAATCAGTGAACTGGGTCCGCGTCGCCCAGCGCTTCCCGGTTCGCGTGCGTCTTGACGAGCCGGCCGCGCAACTGGTCCGGGTTGGCGCAAGTGCGATGGTCGAGGTGCGGCATGGCGCAGCCTGCCGGTGATCTTGCCCGGCCGGGTGCCGCCGACATCCTGAAGCTCCTCGCGCCCTTTCCCGGGCGAGCGGCAATGGCGTGCCGCATTGCGTTGATCTGCGCGCTGACGGCATATGTGACAAGCGCCTACGGCACGGTGGAAGCCGCGATTTCCGCTTATGTCGTGTTTTTCCTGAACCAGCCCGACCGGGTGATGAGCGTCGTGCAAAGCATCGCGATGCTCGTGCTGGTCACGGTGTTTCTCGGCATCGTACTGATCGTGGCCATGTTTGCGCTCGACGATCCCCTCTGGCGGGTCGCATGCATCGCGGGGCTGTCGTTCGGATTGCTGTTCGTGACGTCGGCGAGCAAGCTGCGGCCAGTGGGCGCGATCCTCGCGATGATCATCGGCTTTTTGCTCGATGAACTCGGCAGCGTGCCGTTCGGCGAAGTGGCGACCCGCGCCCTGCTCTACGCCTGGGTGATGACAGCAATTCCGTTCGCAGTATCGGTTTGCGTCAACGTGCTGATCGCGCCGTCGCCACGGCGGCTCGCGGGCCGCACGCTAGCCAGGCGCCTGCGGCTTGCCGCCCGGAGCCTGGTCGACCCGGAGTCGACACAAGCCGCACTCGGCGCCTGCTTGCGTGAAGGCGATGAGCAGATCGGCACATGGCTGAAGCTGTCAGTCGTCGACGGCTCGTCGGCGCGCGCGGATTTCCCGGCGCTCAGGCAAGCGGTTTCATCGACGCTTGCGATTCTGGTCGCCGCCGATCTGGCCGCCCGCGAAGCATCGGCGCGTTTGCCCGCAGCCTTTGCAGCACCGATGGCCGACACACTGGAGAACATGGCGCGCATGCTCGAGGCAGGCGGTTATCCGGTCGATATCGAGCTCACTCTGCCCGGCGTGGCTGAACTGCTGCCGCTCGCACGAGTCGTTGCCGAAGATCTGCAGCGGGCGATCACCCGCTTTGCGGTGGTTGAAGCCGATGCACCGCTCCCACCGCCCGCCGCCAAATCCGGCGGGTTCTTTCTGCCCGATGCATTCACGAACCCCGAGCACGTCCGCTACGCGCTGAAGACCACGGCAGCCGCGATGTTCTGCTATCTGCTCTACACGCAAATCAACTGGCCGGGCATCCATACCTGCTTCATCACCGTCTACATGGTGTCGCTCGGCACGACCGCCGAAACCGTAGAGAAAATGACGCTGCGTATCGCCGGGTGTCTCATTGGCGCGATCCTCGGTACGGCTGCGATCGTGTTCCTGATGCCCGTGACGACGGCCGCTCTCGGGCTGATGGGAATCGTGTTTGCCGGTACATGGCTCTCGGCGTGGATCGCGTTTGGTTCGCCGCGTATCGCGTATGCGGGATTCCAGATCGCGCTGGTGTTTTTCATGTGCGTGATCCAGGGTCCGGCGCCCGCATTCGACCTGACCATCGCGCGGGATCGCACGATCGGGATTCTGATCGGCAACGTGGTCGTCTATCTCATCTTCACGCGCGTGTGGCCGGTAAGCGTTGCGGCGCGCGTGGATGCCGGCCTCACCGCGCTGCAACAGCAATGGAAGCGGATCGCGATGCTGACGCACGCCGGCACGCGCCGCGCGATGGCCGCGAGCGCAATGGCTCAATGCGGCGCGCTGGAACAGGATCTTGCGACGATGCATTTCGAGCCGTCATGGGTTCGTCCAGATGCAACGTGGATCGCCGAGCGCCGCAACGCACTGGCCAGGCTCGACGCCCTTGAAACGCCCATGTTCCTGCTCGCAGAACGGCATCCGGGCGATACCGCCATCGACGATTGGATCAGCCGGCTTTCAGGTGAAACCGTTGGCGCCGGCACACCACCACCATCGCCCGCCGATGCAAACAACGACACGCGCACCGCCTTGCTCGGCCTCGGCAATGCACGCCTCATCCAACTCGAACACGCCGCGCCGAGCGACGCGGCGAAGGGCTTCACGACTCATGCTGCGGCTTAAGCCTTCCTTCGCACTGGCAATCCTGACGGCGGCGGGTCTGGCCGGGTGCGCGACATCGTCCATCGATATGGCGCCCGAGAGCCCCGACCATCCTTGGCAGCCAAAGACGGATTCGACGGGCGCCATCGTGCCCGGGCCGGCGACGGGATCAGCAGGATCGGTGTTGGCAAGCAACTATCAATTGCCCGCGAATCCCGCGCTCGCCGCCGTTCGCCCTCCTCCGACGCTATCGCAGTCACATGCGTACGAGTTGGCCGAACTAATCGATCTGGCGGAATCGGCGAATCCGCTGACGCGTATTGCGTGGAACGATGCGCGCAACGCAGCGCTGGCGGCAGGCATTACCAAGGGCGCGTACCTTCCGCAATTATCGATAGCAGCAATGGGACAGTACGCGGCCACCCAGGGCCCGAACTCGTCGGCGTTCGACGGTTCGTCAACCAATGGCTCGGGACACGGCGCGACATCGGTGCTGTCGCTGCAATGGCTGCTCTTCGATTTCGGCGGACGCGCCGCACGCGTCGAGGCGGCGTCGCAGGGTTCGGTGATGGCGAACATCGGCTTTACCGCGGTTCACCAGCAAGTGATTTTCGATGTCAGCGTCGCGTTCTATACCTATCAGGCGGCGCGCGCCCGTATTGCCACCACGCGGCAAGGCCTGGACAACGCCGAAGCCATTTTCGCCGCCGCGCAATCGCGCTACAAACATGGCATCGGCACGGTCATCGAAGTCGCGCAGGCCAACCAGAACCGCGCGCAGGCGAAGCTCGCGCTGGTCCAGGCGCAGGGCGTCGAGAGCAATGCCTATCTGATGCTGATTTCGGCCATGGGAATATCGCCGTTATCGCAACCCATGATCGCCGTGATGCCGGCGCGCACGCTTCCGTCACCGCTGAACGATTCAATCGAGCGGATCGTGTCGGACGCGATTGCCCGGCGCCCCGACGTGCTAAGCGCCTATGCCGCCGAACGAATCAATTTCGCAAAAGTAAAGTCCGCCGAGTCGGAATTCATGCCGAAGGTTTTTCTCTCGGCGAACGGTGCGTACAACACCGGCAGTTCTTCCATATCGGCTGTTCCGAGCATCGGCCAGCAATTGCCGACGGTGAACCTGAGCGGCGGCCGCTACGGCGGCAGCGTGATCGTCGGCGTGACCATTCCGTTATACGACGGCGGCTTGCGGCAGGCCGTGCTCGCACAGGCACGCAACGATGCCGACAGTGCGTCCACCCGCCTCGCCCGAAGCCGCGAAGAAGCGGTCCGGCAGATTGTCACCGCCCAGAACACACTGCAGACGAGCCTGGCCGCGAACGCCGCCGCGAGCGAATTGCTGAGCGCCGCGCAGACCACGTACGACGCCGCGTTCGACGCATACCGCCAAGGCGTGGGTTCGATCACTGACGCGTTGCTCGCACAGAACCAACTGCTGGTCGCGAAAAACGCAAGCGCGGACAGTTACAGCGGCGCGCTCTCGGCGGCGGCCGCATTGGCGCTTGCAACCGGCTCGATTGATTCGGTTGCAGCGCGGTCCAACTAGCCCTTCAGCGCTAAATATTCTTTCGCTGCAATGCTTCACGCCGCACACTTAAAGTAATGCGTTAAGCCCGGAATTTAAACTCATCGTAAAACGAACATATTCACGTCGCTTTATCGATGTTTCGGATTTATCTGATTTGCGAACATTCGTTTCTATGGGAATGTGCGCTGCCAAACGCATCGAGAGCAAAAAGCTTTTTAAAAGTTAATAATTTGGTCAACCGAGCCGAAATGCTGCCGTTATCAATAATAGGAGGACGCGTTATTCAGCGGTTTGCGCCACGCCGAATAGCGCATCTGGCGCATCACGCAGAGTTTGAAGCATCTGGCGAAATATTTGCCGCAAAGCAGCATGGGTATCGGCAATAAAGGCAGAAGCCAATACCGACGGATTAACTTGTGACACGCTTAAGTCACCTCAGGGTTGTTCCGTTAAAGCAACAAAGAAACCGGAAAAGTTCCAACCGCGCATTCGACGCTAGCGCGAAGCCAGAGTCGAGATTGATAATCGACCTCATACAAGGAGAGAAAGTGATGGACGCCAAACCGACCAAAATTCCGACGCCCGACAAGGTGCGCTGTCCGGATCAAGATCCGGTCGCAGTCGAATTCCTCGCGGAATTGCCGGAGCATGTCCGGGCCTTCTTCGACGAACAACGCAACCTGTGCGACTCGAAGTAATTGCTGAAAATTTTCGCATGCGCCATGCGTGTGCCGGCTTTGTGTGGACCGCGCGCGGACTGCGGCCGCTACACGCCTGAGTTTCGCGACATCTCTCCTCTGTGATGCCGTGCGCGGCCGCGCGCATCACAATGTGACAACCATTTCAAACATCGTGGGTTAAGCTGCGGCTCTTCGCACGCTAACGGCCGCTCATGCTCTCCACTTCCTTCTTGCGTACTCTGCGGACCATCGCTTTTGCCGCCACGTCCATGACGATCGCCGCGACGTTTGCATCGAATGCTCTAGCCGACGGCGACGATACTCCGCTCACCAATCTCATCGCGTTATCGTCGCAACGGCTGGCCTTGGCTGAACCAGTCGCACGCTGGAAGTGGGCGAATCACGAATCGATCACCGATCAACCCCGCGAGGCCGCGCTGCTTGCACGCATTGACAGCCAGGCGAAGGCCGCCGGAATCGATCCGGCGTTCGCGCGAGATTTCTTTCGTGATCAGATCGAGGCGAGCAAGGATGTGCAGAACGCCCTCTTCGACAACTGGCGCAAGTCCCGTCCGCCGGGAGGCACGCCACCGGATCTCGCCCGAGATACCCGGCCGCAACTCGATCGCGTGACAAATTCGCTGCTTGGCGCGCTGGCTCGCGTGGAGCCCTTGCGTCACGCCGATGACTGCCCGGTGCGCCTCTCCGACAGCATCGCTCGATGGAAACATATGACGCGCTACGACTCGACCCAGAATGCGCCGCTGACACGCGCGTTATCGCACGTCTGCGCGGGAGGCGTCGGGGCTGTGGGTTAAGCGGATTCGGTGCCAACCAGCATTGCAACCCCGAGCGGCACGATCTTCAATCCACGCGACAACCGCTCGCTGAGAATTCGATAGGTCGACAACTCGAAGACCGCCAATGCTGCGGACGAACGCAGGCGCGCAGCTTCGTCGAGAGAAGTTGCCGTGCCGAAAAACTGCCACCCGTCGACCACATGCCAGGCGCGCGCGCCGGTCGTGGCGTCCGCCTCTTCGATCGCAATTGCGCCGGGATGCGTCCATGGCGCGCCGCGCGGATCGTCGCGACGTGCTTTCGATACACGGTTATGCGCCGGACCAAGCCGCGCAATCGAACGCCCTTCCTCGAGCATCGCGCCAATCTCACCGCCCGTCCCCGTCCACTCGACGCGCCTCACGAGTTCCGCAAGCCGCTGTTCCTTCGCGGACCGCTTCATACCCGTCAAATGCGCGCGCACGCGCTGACGCAAACGCACGCTTCGCCCCACATAAAGCGGCACGTCGTTTTCGCTGTAGAACACATAGACGCCACAACCCGCCGGAATGCGCTCGATGGTGTCTTCATCGATATCCCCGGCCAGCCGGAAGCGCCGCGTGACCTGATCTATATGACCGCGGAGAATATCGGCGGAATGCGCGTTGTGAAGGTGCTGCCAGAACTGCCAGAGAAGATCGGCATCGGCGAGTGCCCGGTGACGGGCAAACGGAACCAGCGCGTGCCGCTCGATCAACGCATCCAGACCGTGCCGGCGCTCGGTAGGATAGATCGCGCGCGACAACTGCACCGTGCACAGAACGTCCGGCTGAAACCTGATGCCGTGTCGTTTGAATTCGCTGCGCAGAAAGCCGTGATCGAAGCGCGCGTTGTGAGCCACGAACAATCTGCCGTCGAGACGCGCCAGAAGATCATGCGCGATTACATCGAAAGTCGGCGCATCACGCACCATTGAATCGCTGATTCCGGTGAGTTGCTGAATGAAGAATGGAATGGGCTGCTGCGGATTGACGAGCGAACTCCATTGCGTCACACCCGCCGGGCCGACTTCGACCACACCAATTTCAGTGATTCGATGAACACCCAGGCTTCCGCCCGTTGTCTCCAGATCGACAAAAACCAGCGGCTCGGCACAATAGAGATTGGAAACGGTTGGGAGCAAGGCTGCTGACCACTAATAGAGAGAGTCAGCCCATTTTAGCCCACGGGCCGTCCGCCCTTCGAATTCATGCAATTCGCCTATTGAGTTCGGAGATTGAAAGGACGAGTCATCGCAACATTTGCGAAATCGGGCTCCGAAAATCGCCATCGGCATAATTTACTTGCGATGTAACCAGTTTTATCGAATCGTAAGCGTTTACGAGTCTTGTTACCGAAGCAGACGCTCGGCATCATGGATGTGTACCGCAAACACTTTTTAAGGAGGTCATGTCGTGACGACCGAACTCAAAAGCATGTTTTCGTGGATCAGGACTCTGGTAGGCCCTCAACCCGCAGTGGAAACATCAGAAGCACAAACGTTGTCTTTACTCGATTTCGATCCAGCGTGGCATGGGGATCACTGGCAAAACTTGTTGTCATCACCAATGGATGCTCGGCGGTACGTAATGGAAGACTGGACTTTTGCGGCTCCTCTGTCGCTTGAAACCCAGGTTGAAGACGCACCGGGGCAGGCTAAAGAAGAAATGGAGCCTGCGTTCTGAGGTTTTCGTGGAAGACTGAGATTGCACCAAGCGGATTCCTCGTGAATCCGCTTTTCGCGGTTTAGACGAAAAAAAAGCGCGACGGTGAAGTCGCGCTGACAAGGTTTGGAGATCTTTTCCGTCAACGAAAAAGTCTGCTTCGGAAAGCAGCGAATTAAGTATAGCCATGCATTACCGGGGAATCATCCACACTTCTGGCAATCATCTATTGCGGTTCCGTCAACAATCGCCTTTTCGGATTATTGGCGTTGTATTTTAACGATAGAAGTTGTAGCAATTGCGCAACGACACGTTGTTGACACGTGCGCATCACCCTTCCCAATCCCCCGCAACTCCTTGCCAGTCAAGCCTTCGCTGGAATTTTACGATCATTGCCGATAGCAGAATACTTTATTGCGGAAATCGGAATGCCATCGCTGTAACACCGTCTTTACACTTCGTCTGGTCCGGAAACGACTGTGTCAATTCATTGCCACACGAATTCATCTGACAGCGCCTCTCGCAGCGCGTCGGAGTGAAGGTTTCCTTCAAGCCTGGGTTGTCAGACCCAAACTGCTCTCGGAGTTACAAAGATGAAAAAGACTCTCATGGTCGCCGCCCTGACGGGCGTATTTGCTACCGCTGCTCACGCACAAAGCAGCGTGACGCTGTACGGTTTGATCGACGCTGGCCTGACGTACACGAACAACCAAGGCGGCCAACACAACTTCAAGATGACGAGCGGCTCGGTGAACGGCAGCCGTTGGGGCCTGCGCGGCGCTGAAGACCTCGGTGGTGGCCTGAAGGCAATCTTCACGTTGGAAAACGGCTTCAGCATTGCTAACGGCACGCTGGGTCAAGGTGGTCGCGAATTCGGCCGTCAAGCATTCGTTGGTCTGTCGAGCACGCAATACGGTGCTGTGACCCTCGGTCGTCAATATGACTCAGTGGTTGACTACCTGGGCCCGTTGGCTCTGACCGGCACGCAGTACGGTGGTACGCAGTTCGCCCACCCGTTCGACAACGACAACCTCGACAACTCGTTCCGTATCAACAACTCGGTCAAGTACCAGAGCGCGAACTACGCTGGCTTCAAGTTCGGCGCGCAGTACGGCTTCTCGAACCAGGCTGACGGTTTCGCAAACAACCGTGCATACAGCGTTGGCGCGTCGTATAACTACGGTCCGTTGAACATCGCTGCTGCTTACTTGCAACTCAACAACGACACGACCGGCGCGAACATCAACGCCGCACTGTCGAACACGGGTGGTGCAGTTGCAGGCGACAACACGTTCGTGGCTGGCACGCAGCGCACGTACGGTGCTGGCTTGAACTACGCGTTCGGCCCGGCAACGGTTGGCTTCGTGTTCACGCAAACGAAGCTTGAAGATGCAGTTGGCATCGCAGCCGGCGCAATCAGCGCAACGAACGGCGTCGCGACCGGCAACTACATCCGCTTCAACAACTACGAGTTGAACGGCCGTTACGCGCTGACCCCGGCACTCAGCCTGGCTGGCGAGTACACGTACACGGACGCACGTATCGACGGTCAGAAGCCTTCGTTCCATCAGTTCGCCCTGCAAACGGCTTACTCGCTGTCGAAGCGCACTGACGTGTACCTGCAAGGTGAGTACGTTCACGCAATCGACCTCGACGGCACGGGCCTCGGCGCTCCGATCACGGGCGTAGGCATGTCGTCGACCCCGAATCAAGTGTCGGCAACGGTTGGCATTCGTCACCGCTTCTAAGCTTTGATTCAGGTAGTACCGATGTGAAAAAAGCGCCGCTTGCGGCGCTTTTTTTCGTCCCGAGGTTTTGCGTGATCCCGGCTCAGGTCTTCGGCGGATAGTGCACGTCGAGGATATCGATCTGTTGAACGCCCGCCGGCGTATGCAGCGTCACCGTGTCGCCAACCTTCGCCTTGAGCAACGCGCGCGCAATGGGCGATATCCAGCTCACATGCCCTACATCCAGATTCACCTCGTCCACGCCCACGATCGTCACCGTCTGCTCTTCCCCATCGTCGCCGGCATACGTCACCGTCGCACCGAAAAACACCTGATCGACGTTCTCCTGCCGGCTGCTGTCCACCACTTCTGCCAAATCCAGGCGCTTGGTCAAAAAACGGATACGCCGGTCGATCTCGCGCAATCGACGCTTGCCATAGATGTAGTCGCCGTTCTCCGAACGGTCACCATTCGATGCCGCCCATGAGAGCAGCTTCACGACATCCGGACGTTCAACATCGAGCAAATGCAGCAATTCATCACGCAGGCGCAGGTGCCCTGCCGGCGTGATGTAGTTCTTGGTGCCGGGCGGAACGCCTGGCGGCTGTTCGATATCGAGGTCGTCGTCACTCTCATCCGATTCTTTGACAAATGCTTTATTCATGGTGCAAACCGCTCAAAATAACGTATAGAAAGGCGAGATCGCTCCTGTGCAAGGTAACACGAAGAAGATCGGCATCACACAAATTGCGCCATAACCCTTCCTTTTTTGGGAGAGCTTGGCTATACTCTTGGTCTCGCGTGCGGCTGTAGCTCAGATGGATAGAGTACTTGGCTACGAACCAAGGGGTCGTGGGTTCGAATCCTGCCAGCCGCACCACTTCTTCAAAACGCTTTGCTCATCGAGCGTTTCATGTATTAGTTTGTCATAGTCGATTTTTGTATTACCCTGTTGCACATGCGGCTGTAGCTCAGATGGATAGAGTACTTGGCTACGAACCAAGGGGTCGTGGGTTCGAATCCTGCCAGCCGCACCAATTTGAGAAGGGCCTTCCTCGCGGAAGGCCCTTTTTGTTTGTGGGCCGGTTTGATGCCCGGCGCTTACTGGCGCGCGGCCGAACCAATGTCGCCGATACGTCCATCCGGCGCCGGTGCATCATCAACCGACGCAACCGAACTCTGCTCGCCCAACGGCTCCGCACGCTCGCCCAAAAGCATTTGCGAACGATGCGGATATTCGTCGTCCACGGTCTCGCCAAATGCGTGCAGCAAAAACGCGCGAAGCAACGCAACTCTCAACGACGCGCCACGCCCCTCCACTTCCCCGCCATCCTTGCCGAACACCGCGGTGCAAACGACTTCGCCGCGCCCGTGATCGCTCATTTCCAGCCGGCACGCGCGCTCCAACACTACCGACGCAGCTTCCCAGGACGATGACGGCAAGAACCGCCCATCCCACGCGCGTCCACGGTCATTGCCACGAATGGCGAGGGTCTGGCCACCATCGGTGAAATGGATTTCGCGGATGAAGTCGTGCAGCCCTCGCGCGACCCAATAGTCGAGCTCGGCGCCTTCCAGTTCTGATGTTTTCATAAGTGCCCTCGTTGTACGCAGAATGGGTACAGGGCACGCAGGTCGTGTTCCAGCGTCGGTGCTTGAACTTGCCGCGCCAACTGCCGCAATGAGGCGAACGTGAGGACGCTAGTAGTCGCCGCGTTCGCGATCGATCCGCATGCCGCCTTCGTTGTTGCGATGATGCGGCTCGTCACTTGGCCGCTCACGCGCAATGCGCATCACATCCGGATTCGTCCGGACACGCCGCATCACGTTCGCCAGATGCACGCGGTCACTGACCTGGATCACGAAGCGCAATACGGTGGATTCCTGCGTCACGTCCTCGTCCATTGCAATGTGGACGATGTTCGCGTCGGCGGACGTGATGTCAGCCGCCACGCGGGCGAATACGCCCTTCGATGTGCTCACGAGCACCTTGATGGCGACATCGAAGAGACGGCCCGGCTGGGGCGCCCAGGCAACGTCGATCCATCGGCCGGGATCGCGCCTGTGGATGCGCTGCGCAACCCGGCATTCCGTGGTGTGGATCGCCATGCCCAGCCCGATGCCGATATAACCCATGATGTCGTCGCCGGGAATCGGGCGGCAGCACGCCGACAGTTGCACCGACATGCCTTCCGTGCCGGTGATCACGACCGGCGGCGCAGTGTTCGTGGTGAAGCTCTCGCGCGGAGAATCGTCGTCGTCCCGCCCGGTCATCAACACTTCGATGCGCTTTGCCATCACTGCTGCGACACGGCGGCCGAGGCCGATGTCCGCGAAAATTTCCTGACGGCTCTTGTTGCCCGTCCACTGAGCCAGCTTCTCCCAGACTTCCGCGGTTACTTCGGAAAGCGCCAGGCCATAGCCCTTGAGAGATTGATCGACGAGCCGTTCGCCCAGCTGCACCGATTCATTCAGGCGCATCGTCTTCAGATAATGACGAATCGCCGAGCGCGCCTTGCCGGTACGTACAAAGCCGAGCCAGGCGGGATTCGGCTTCGAGTACGGCGCGGTAATGACTTCGACAATGTCGCCGCTCTTCAACTCCGTACGCAACGGCAGCAACTCGTTGTTGATCTTGACCGCGACACACTGATTGCCGAGGTCGCTGTGGATGGAGTACGCAAAGTCGAGCGCCGTGGCGCCGCGCGGCAACGGCATGATCTTCGACTTGGGCGTGAACACATACACCGCATCCGGGAACAGGTCGATCTTGACGTGTTCGAGGAATTCGCTGGAATCGCCGGCTTCGCTCTGTATGTCCAACAACGACTTGAGCCATTGATGCGCGCGCTTTTGCACGTCGTTGAGATCGGCGCCGCCGTTCTTGTACAGCCAATGCGCTGCCACCCCGGCTTCTGCGATCTCGTGCATCTTGCGCGTGCGGATCTGGAACTCGATAGGCGCGCCAAACGGACCCACGAGCGTGGTGTGCAACGACTGATAGCCATTCACCTTCGGAATCGCGATGTAATCCTTGAACTTGCCCGGCACCGGCTTGTAGAGCGCATGCAGTGCGCCAATGCACGTGTAGCACTCCAGCGCCGTGTCCAGCACGACGCGAAAGCCGTACACGTCGAGCACTTGCGAAAACGACAACTGCTTGTCGCGCATCTTCTTGTAGATGCTGAAGATGGTTTTTTCGCGGCCGGTAACGTCCGCCTTGATCTTCGCGTCAGCAATGGTCCGCTGCACCGCTTCCATGATCTTGCCGACCACTTCCCGCCGGTTGCCGCGTGCGGCCTTGACGGCGCGCTCGAGCGTGGCGTAACGGTGCGGATTGAAGTTCGCGAAACTCAGATCCTGCAGTTCGCGATACGTATTGTTCAGCCCGAGCCGATGCGCAATAGGCGCATAGATGTCGATGGTCTCGCGCGCCACACGACGCCGTTTTTCCGGCGGCACGGCGCCGAGCGTGCGCATGTTGTGCAGCCGGTCCGCGAGCTTCACGAGGATCACGCGTACGTCGCGCGCCATGGCGAGCAGCATCTTGCGGAAGTTTTCCGCCTGCGCTTCCTCGCGATTGCGGAACTCCATTTTGTCGAGCTTCGACAAACCGTCGACGAGTTCTGCAACCTTCGGCCCGAACCGTTCCGCGATTTCGGTTTTCGTCACGCCCTGATCTTCGATCACGTCATGGAGCAATGCCGCCATGATGGATTGATCGTCGAGTTTCCAGCTCGCGCAAATTTCCGCGACTGCAACAGGATGCGTGATGTACGGCTCGCCACTCTGACGATACTGCCCGAGATGGGCTTCGTCGCTGAAATGGAAAGCCTGTTTGACCTGCTTGATTTCTTCCGGCGAAAGATACGCGGCCAGTTCGGTCGTCAGTTTCGCGATGGAAACGACGTCGCTGCGGCGCGGTTTTTCCGGGGTGGCGGTCGGCCCGAACAGATGGCGAAACGATTGTTCGAGGACTGCGTCAATATACTTGCGCGCCGCCGACGGAGAATCTCCGTCCTGGTCGTGATCGTGCGCGTGGTTTTCAGTGTTCAGCTCAACCTGGGCGTCACGACGCGAATCGACACTGAGCGCGTCGTGGTGCGTATCCACAGAGACGGACGATGGAACAGGATTCATGGTCGCCTCCGTGGTTAGCTGACGCTTTAGCAAAGATGCGCGTTGATTCGAAATCGCTCGTGCCGATAACCCGGTTGAAACTTAAACCGGAACCTTCTTGAGCATTTCCACACCGACCTGGCCCGCCGCGATTTCACGCAGCGCTACAACGGTCGGCTTGTCGCGGCTTTCGATCTTCGGCGTGTGGCCCTGAGCGAGCTGGCGCGCGCGGTACGTTGCTGCGAGCGCGAGCTCGAAGCGATTGGGGATCATTTTCAGACAGTCTTCGACAGTGATGCGGGCCATGGTTGATTCCTTCTCGATATGTTCTTCATTCTACCTTATGTGACCGGAAAGCCCGCTCACTCGGCGTGCGGCGAGTGTATGCCCAACTCGACGAATAACTGCGTATGACGTGCATATTGCGAACCAAAGCGCAGACGTGTCGCGGCAACGAGACAGCGCAATTCGGTCAGCGCCTTGTCGAAGTTCTCGTTGATCAGCACATATTGCGCTTCGGGCGCGTGCGCCATCTCGCTGCCGGCAGCAAGCAAACGGCGCACGATCACGTTCGGCGAATCTTGTCCGCGCTTCTTCAAGCGCTCTTCCAACGCATCGAGCGAGGGCGGCAGGATAAAAATTTCCACCGCGTTGCGAAAGCGTTTCTTGACCTGTTGCGCGCCTTGCCAGTCGATTTCGAGCAGCACGTCATGGCCGCTTTTCATCTGCGCTTCAATCCATACGCGCGACGTTGCATAGTAGTTGCCGTGTACTTCCGCGCTTTCGAGGAATTCACCGGCGTCGTGCCGCGCCATGAAATCATCGACGGAAGCGAAATGGTATTGCACGCCGTTTTCCTCGCCGGGACGCGGGTCGCGCGTGGTGTACGAGACGGACAGGCGGATTGCCGGATCCTGCGCGAGCAGCGCGTTCACCAGCGTGGATTTGCCCGCGCCCGACGGCGCCACGACCATGAACAGGTTGCCCGGATAAACGCCGGCGTAGGTGTTGCGTTGAGCGTCGTTCATGTGCCGTTACTCCAGATTCTGCACTTGCTCGCGCATCTGTTCGATGAGCAGCTTGAGCGTCATCGATGCATCTGCGAGTTCTTTTGCTGCCGCCTTCGAGCCGAGCGTGTTCGCTTCGCGATTGAGTTCCTGCATCATGAAGTCGAGCCGCTTGCCCACCTTGCCGCCCTTTTGCAGCACGTGACGCGTTTCCTTCAAATGCGCGGTGAGGCGCTGCAATTCTTCGTTGATATCGATACGGATGCCGTACATGGTCACTTCCTGGCGAATCCGCTCGGCGATCTCTTCGCGCGGAATGCTGGTTTGCGTCGTTCCTTCCGGTGCGGCAATGCCGAGCGCAATCTGCAGACGTTCCACGATCTTCTGCTGATGCTTCGTGATCAGTTCCGGCACGAGCGGCGTGATGCGCGCGACGATCGCTTCCATTTCCGTCACATTCGCGATCAACACGGCGCTGAGCGCGGCGCCTTCGCGGGCGCGGACATCGATAAGTTCGGCAATCGCCTGCTTGCCGCACGCCAGCACCGCGTTGCGCAAGGTTTCTGCCGAAACACCGCTTTCCGACAAAATACCGGGCCAGCGCAGGATTTCACCGGTGCGCATGCGTTCGGAATCGGGGAAAACGTCGAGAACCGAGCGCTCCAGCGCGGCCAGTTGGGACAGCGCATCGCGGTTGAGCGCGCCGGAAATGGTCGTTTGCTCGGCGCGATTCAGGTTGATGCGGATATCGACCTTGCCGCGCGAGAGCTTGTTCATCAGCATTTCGCGCAACTGCGGCTCGCATACGCGAACGTCTTCCGGCATGCGGAAGTTCATGTCGAGAAAGCGCGAATTCACCGTGCGCAATTCCACCGATACTCCCACGCCCGAGCCATTTGCGCCCGCGCCGTCCGACGCTACCTCGCGCGTGGCGCTCGCATAGCCTGTCATGCTGTAGATCATTATCGCGTCCGTTGTTGAAGACCGTGTGCACCGGCGTCTTCACTGCATGCGCCGCACGGCTGGTTCACTTCAGTACGCCCGGCGTGAAGCTGCGCGAATGGCATGCATGGTTGGCCGGGCGGGGAAGCTGGCATTATCCCATTTTTGCCGTTACTGCCCTTGAAAGCCCGGGGAAACGCGTGCGTCGGCTTCATACGCAGCCGGACGCTCACCCGGATTGCGGATAAAATTTGTTTTCCGGCCCGGCGTTCCTTCGCTGTGTTCGTCGCTCGCTGCCGCTTTCTGGCGACTTTCAGCACCGCCCTCCCTTACTGCTTTTTCACTTGATCGCTTCCATGACAGATTCTCCGCTGACCTCGCCCGCCCCGACTTCACGCCCCAGCGGCCGCCGCGCGAACCAGTTGCGCGACGTGCGCATCACGCGTCATTACACGAAGCACGCGGAAGGTTCGGTCCTCGTCGAATTCGGCGATACCAAGGTGATCTGCACCGCAAGCATCTCCGAGCGCGTGCCCGAATTCCTGCGCGGCCGCGATCAGGGCTGGCTCACCGCCGAATACGGCATGCTGCCGCGCGCGACGAACACACGTAACGATCGCGAAGCTGCGCGCGGCAAACAGACCGGACGCACGCAGGAAATCCAGCGGCTGATCGGGCGCGCGCTGCGTTCCGTGTTCGATCTGAACAAACTCGGCGCGCGGACGCTGCATATCGATTGCGATGTGATCCAGGCCGATGGCGGCACGCGCACGGCAAGCATCACGGGCGCGTTCGTCGCGGCCCACGATGCCGTCACCAAGCTGATTGCAGCCGGGAAGATCGCAGAATCGCCCATCAACGAATTCGTCGCCGCGATCTCGGTTGGCGTGTACAACGGCCAGCCGGTTCTCGACCTGGACTACGACGAAGATTCCCAGTGCGATACCGACATGAACGTCGTGATGACGGGCGCCGGCGGTTTTGTCGAGGTTCAGGGTACGGCCGAAGGCGTGCCGTTCACGCGCTCGGAAATGAATTCATTGCTGGATCTGGCGCAAAGCGGCATTGAAACGTTGATTGCGAAGCAGAAAGTCGCCCTGGAGCTGCTCAGTGTCTGATCCTGTATTCAAACGGGTCGTGCTGGCGTCGAACAACGCCGGCAAGTTGCGCGAGTTTGCGGCTTTGCTCGCGAGCGCCGGCATCGATCTGGTGACGCAAGGCGAACTCGGTGTATCCGAGGCCGAGGAACCGCACGTGACGTTCGTCGAGAACGCGCTGGCGAAGGCGCGGCATGCATCGAAGGCGACGGGACTTCCCGCTCTCGCCGATGACTCCGGTCTCTGCGTTCACGCGTTGCGCGGCGCGCCCGGTGTCTATTCCGCGCGATACGCGCAATTGCTCAACGGCGGCGAAAAAAGCGACGCCGCGAACAACGCGCGGCTTGTCGCGGACCTGGCGAATGAAACCGATCGTCGCGCGTATTTTTTCTCCGTGCTCGTGCTGGTTCGTCATGCCGACGATCCAGAACCGCTGATTGCGGAGGGCCGCTGGCATGGCGAAGTGGTGGATGCTCCGCGCGGCGCAAACGGCTTTGGCTACGATGCCCATTTCTTCGTGCCATCGCTTGGAAAAACGGCCGGTGAACTCGATCCCGCAGTCAAGAACGCCAGCAGCCACCGGGCAATCGCGCTTCGGCATCTGCTCGGCCGGTTGAAGGACGTCTCGTGAGCGCCGGTCCCCAAACGATCAACGTCGTCAAGGCGTTCACGTCGCCGGGCAGTATCCGGCTGACGTCGCTGCCGCCGTTGTCGCTGTACGTGCATTTCCCTTGGTGCGTCAAAAAGTGTCCGTACTGCGACTTCAATTCGCATGAGTGGAAGGGACAGACGTTTCCGGAAGACCGTTATCTCGATGCATTGCGCGCCGATCTGGAACAAGCATTGCCGAAGGTCTGGGGCCGGCAGGTCCATTCAATTTTCATCGGCGGGGGCACGCCCAGCTTGTTGTCGGCAAAGGGGCTGGACCGTCTGCTTTCCGACGCCCGCGCGTTGCTGCCCCTCGACGCCGATGCCGAGATCACGCTCGAAGCGAATCCCGGTACTTTCGAAGCGGCGAAGTTTGCGCAGTTCAGGGCGAGCGGCGTGAACCGGTTATCGATAGGAATCCAGAGCTTCAACGAAGCGCATTTGAAGGCGCTCGGACGGATTCACGATGCGACGCAAGCGCGCCAGGCCGTGGAAATCGCCGCGAAGAACTTCGATAACTTCAACCTCGACCTGATGTTCGCGCTGCCGAAGCAAACGCAGGACGAATGCCGTGCCGACATAGAAACCGCAATCAGTTTCGCGCCGCCGCATTTGTCGCTGTATCACCTGACGCTCGAGCCGAACACCCTGTTCGCGAAATACCCGCCGCCCGTTCCCGACGACGACGAATCCGCCGACATGCAGGACTGGATTCACGAGCGCACGGCATCGGCGGGGTACGAGCGCTACGAGGTATCGGCGTATGCGAAGCCGAACAAAAAGAGCCGGCACAACCTGAATTACTGGCGCTTCGGCGACTATCTGGGAATTGGCGCGGGCGCGCATACCAAGCTGTCGTTCCCGCAAAAGATCGTGCGGCAGGTCCGATACAAACATCCAGGCACATACATGGACGAAGCGCTCGCAGGCGCGGCCGTGCAGGAAGAAAACGAAGTCGGTCCGCGCGATCTGCCGTTCGAATTCATGCTCAACACGCTGCGGCTCGTCGAAGGATTTCCGGTGCATTCGTTTAACGAACGCACCGGCCTTGCCATGTCCGCGATCGAACCCGCGTTGATCGAAGCCGAGAAGCGCGGCCTGATCACGCGCGATATCGACACCATTGCGCCAACGCAGCGCGGCCAGGATTTTCTCAACGACCTGCAGGCGCTGTTCCTCAAGAACCCTGACTCGAAGACGACCAAGGACAACCGTTAATTGAGCGCCTCCTCTCCTGCCGTACCGCCCAATTCAGTGATGCGTCACCGGCCCTTTGCGCTCTTCTGGAGCGCGCGGGTCATGTCATCGGTGGCGTTCCAGATGATGTCGGTCGCCATCGGCTGGCAGATTTATTCGATCACGCACAGCGCGTTCGCGCTCGGGCTGGTCGGCCTCGCGCAGTTCCTGCCCATGTTCATGCTTACGCTCGTGGTCGGTCATGTGGCCGACCGGTACGACCGGCGCACGATCGCGTTCATCTGCCAGGCGATCGAGGGCGTGGCGGCGTTGACCTTGTGTATCGCCACGTGGCGTGGGGTGACGAGTCAGGAACTGATCTATGTGATCGCTGCAGTTGCCGGTTCGGCCCGGGCGTTTGAATCGCCGTCGATGTCAGCGCTCTTGCCCAACCTCATTCCGCGCGCCCAGTTGCAGTACGCCACCGCGTGGTCCACGTCTGCGAACCAGACCGCGCAGATTCTCGGCCCCGCGATGGGCGGCCTGCTCTACGGGCTCGGCGCGCTCGTGGTGTACGGGGCGGTATCGGTGGCGTTCGTGGGCGCGGCGCTGCTGCTTTCACTGATAAAAATCGAAAAAGCGGTTCGTATGAAAACGCCGCTTTCGTTCGAGTCGCTGTTCTCGGGTATCGCATTCATTCGACGCAAACCGGTGATTCTCGGCGCGTTGTCGCTCGATCTGTTTGCGGTGCTGCTCGGCGGCGCGACGGCCTTGTTGCCCGTGTTCGCCCGCGATGTGCTGCAGGCCGGACCCTGGGCGCTCGGCGTCTTGCGCGCGGCGCCGGCCGTCGGTGCCTTGGCGGGATCGATTTATCTGGCGCACTTCCCGTTGCGGCAACGCGCGGGAACCGCAATGTTCGGAGGCGTAATTGCGTTTGGCATTGCAACGATCGTGTTCGGTTTATCGCGCAACATCATCGTTTCGATGCTCGCGCTCGGCGCACTGGGTGCGTCTGATGTGATCAGCGTGGTCGTGCGCAATTCGCTCGTCCAGTTGCAAACGCCCGACGATATGCGTGGCCGCGTCAACGCGATCAATTCGTTGTTTATCGGGACATCGAATCAGCTTGGCGAGTTTGAATCGGGCATGACTGCGGGCTTGTTCGGCGCGGTGCCGGCGGTGTTGATCGGCGGAGCCGGGACGATCGTTGTGGCCCTGATCTGGATGCGCCTGTTTCCTGCTTTGCGGGCGACGAAATCGCTGGAAGGATGACGCGCTGGCGAAGGCTTAAACGGCCGGCGAAGTTGCGCTACAATACGCGCCTTGCCGGAAAGGTGTGCTGTTCCGGCAGTTCCTTTGGTTGTGATGTGTGAACGTGGAAGCGTGGCCGAGTGGTTTAAGGCACTAGTCTTGAAAACTAGCGACGGGGTGACTCGTCCGTGAGTTCGAATCTCACCGCTTCCGCCAGAACGCTCATATCACAGTGTATCGCCTCACCTCCCCGCATCTCGCAAATCCCCGCCTAGAAAGCCTCTCAGCATATTTCCAAGAAATTTCTTGTATCAACTCGTTTCATCAAACATCATTCAGTCTTAGATTTTATGGTGGACTAGATGGTGGACTGACGTTGGTGGACCGGATGGTGGACTGCCGACGCCTTGTAGCGGGTAACGATGCCAAAGAAAGCGAAGGAACTGGGCCCATTGGCCGTAAAGCGACTGACCACCCCGGGAAAGCATCCGGTTGGCGGTGTGGAAGGCTTGTATCTCAAGGTCGTGAGCGAAACATCCCGCTCGTGGGTGCTTCGTGTTGTGGTGGGTGGGCGGCGGCGCGAGATTGGCCTCGGCAGTTACTCAGACCAGGGCATAGGTGTCGCGGGAGCCCGGACTAAAGCCACCGCAATGCGCGAGGAAATACTTCGTGGCATTGATCCAGTAATACAGCGGATGGAAGTCGCAAGCCGTTTGCGTGCAAGCCACGCGCTCGAAATCACGTTCGAGGACGCAGCCAAACGATTCATAAAGGCGAAGGCTCCGGAATGGCGCAACGTCAAACATGGCGACCAGTGGACCAACACGATCGTGGAATATGCCAACCCGGTGATCGGGAAAATGATGGTGCGGCATATCACTCGCCCGCATATCGTGGAAATACTCGAGCCGATTTGGGCGACAAAAACCGAAACCGCATCACGTTTGCGCGGCCGGCTCGAGGCGATACTCGATTGGGCGAGAGTGAAGGGTTTTCGTGATGACGGCATTAACCCTGCCGCATGGCGCGGGAACCTCGACAAGCTGCTTTCGGCACCCAAGCGCACTAAGCGCGTTCGCAATCACCCTGCGCTCCCTATCGAACAGATGGGGACGTTTATGGTTACTCTTCGCGCCATACAGGGAATCTCCGCTCGTTGCCTTGAATTCACGATATTGACCGCCGCTCGGTCCGGTGAGGCGCGCGGCGCACGAAGGCCCGAAGTAGATCTGGATAAGGGAATTTGGATCGTCCCGTCCGAGCGGATGAAGGGAAAAAAGGAACATCGCGTGCCGTTGTCGCCAGCCGCGATTGCGCTCGTGAAAGCGATGCCCGTACGCCCGGACAACGATTTGATCTTCGCCAGCCCTCGATCCGGCAGCATGCTTTCAGATATGGCGCTTCTCGCGTTAATGCGCCGTCAGAGCCTTGAAGCGACTCCCCATGGATTTCGGTCGACGTTTCGAGATTGGGCAGGCGAGTACACCAACTATCCGCGCGAGCTGGCTGAAGTCGCGCTTGCGCACATCAAGAACGACGCTACCGAGGCAGCGTACTGGCGGGGTGACGTGCTTGAGAAGCGCAGGCGAATGATGGTTAGAGGTGGCCCCGGAAATCTGGACAGTCGGTTAGGTGGAATCGCTGGGTTCTGAGATAGGCATAATGCCTACAAAGGAAACCAGACGATGACTAAGAGAACCCGTCGCACGCACTCAGCGGCGTTCAAGGCGAAGGTGGCACTGGCAGCCGTACGCGGCGAGCGCACGCTGGCAGAATTGGCGCAGCAGTTTGAGGTTCATCCGAACCAGATCACAGAATGGAAGCGGCAGTTGCAAGAACGAGCGGCCGATGTGTTCGGCGCGGCGGGCGTGCCCGTCAATGAGCCGCCGGTGGATCTGAAGACGCTTCACGCAAAGATCGGCCAATTGGCGCTGGAGAATGATTTTTTGTCCGGCGCGCTCGGCAAGGCAGGCCTGCTGAGCGCAAAGAAATGATTGATCGTGCCCACCCCCTACCGGTTTCCCGGCAGGTCAAGCTGGTCGGCATCAGTCGATCCAGTGCGTACTACGCGCCGAGCCCGGTCAGTGCCGCGGATCTGGCGCTCATGCGCCGCATCGACGAGTTGCACCTGGAGCATCCGTTTGCCGGCGCGCGCATGTTGATGCGCCTGCTCAAGCGAGAGGGCATAGTGGTCGGACGCAAGCACGTCGGCACGTTGATGCGCAAAATGGGCATCGAAGCGCTGTATCGCAAGCCGAACTTGAGCCGCAAACATTTGGCGCACAAGATCTGGCCGTACCTGCTGCGCGATCGGAAGATCGAGCGCGGCAACCAGGTGTACGCACTGGACACGACCTACGTGCCTATGGCACAGGGCTTCGTCTATCTGACTGCTGTGATCGATTGGGCTAGCCGTCGTGTTTTAGCGCACCGGGTTGCGATCACGATGGAAGCTGAGCATGCGGTGGCAGCACTTGAAGAAGCATTCGCGAAATATGGATTGCCTGAGATCGTCAACACCGATCAAGGCAGCCAATTTACCAGTACAGTCTTCACCGACGCGGTCCTGTCGCGCGGGGTCGCTTTGTCGATGGATGGCAAGGGAAGCTGGCGGGACAACGTTTTTATCGAACGGCTGTGGCGCAGCGTGAAGTACGAAGAGATATATTTGAAGGCCTATGAGTCCGTCGGCCAGGCACGGCAGTCGATCGCTAACTACCTGACGTGGTACAACCAGCAAAGGCCTCATTCAAGTCTGTCGGACAAGACCCCGGATGAAGCTTACTTCGCGATGCTGCCCGCGATGAAAACGGCAGCGTGACCGCCCAGCGTTCCACTTAAAAATCGAAAAAACTGTCCGACCGAACGGGGCCACCTCTGTTGACTGGGCTGAATTTATAGCCAAGCCGCACACGCCAGGCGAAGTGATACCGATAAATAGAACAGCATGACCGTTCTGCCGTGCCTAGCCCGACGGGGCGAAGATCGGGTTCCCTACCCGACCGGCACGGCTCCGCTTTTAGGGTTGCTGTGGGGTAAGCATGGAATACGAACCTTATATCGACTTCTCGCCGCGCGGGACGAGAACAGCGGAAGTGGCCGCACTTGATCTGATGGACGAGCTCGAATCGTTATGGATAGCAGTATCGCCCGATGCAACACCGGAGAAGTTTGACGAGATCATTGCGACTCCTCTTCACGATGAAGCTGATGTTGAAACACTTGAAAACGACTACGAACAAATTAAAGATCAAAACAGCGTAGCGCTATCCACATGGCCTCTTATTGAAAAACCTATTGTGCTTGCTTACGCTTACGCAGTGCATGTCAGGCTCGCTGTTTTAGTAAAAGCAAATAATCTTGCGTGGAGCTATGTAGAAGACGCATCTTTTTGGCACGGTGTCGCGATCGGCCTTTTCAAAAGCCGTGGCCATGCACCGGAATCTGAGAGCGTCTCGGCTTTGACGCGCCGTGCTGCGCATGCCCGCCATGCAGAGACCAGGCAAATCATGCAATCAGCGTTCGACTGGCTGACTGAGAATTTTGATGTCAGCTGCAACAGCATGGATCACGCAGCGGAACAGCTGACGAAGGTTGTTCCTGTCGCGTTCAGGACTGCCCGTCGGTACGTCACTAAATGGAACTTGTCAAGACTCCCTCCACGGTGAGTGTAGCCTCTGCGCGCGCGGTGTAACTTGACCGCGCAGCGGTTGCACGCACCACGCATACAGGGTGTTTGCCTTTCCTATTGAGGTAAAGAATTCGTATCAGGCTGAATTATCCAACTGCGAGAACCAGCCTGGCGCATACGTTTTGATCAGCCCGCGTCAGGCCCTCGATGGAGTCCTGATATGGCTAAATCACCCTTCCCCGGCGTCATCTCGCCAACCGTCAAACACTATGACGATCTCGCTGATAGCCAGCGAGTAGACGTAAAGGTCGTTGCTGCGATCTTGGGCGTCTCAATACCGACCGTATGGCGCCACGCCAAAAAAGGCTTGTTGCCGAAACCGCACAAGCAAGGTAGTTGCACGCGCTGGATTGTGCGCGAGCTTCGCGAGGCAATGTCGAGCGCGGAGGCCGCATGAAAAAAGAAAAGGCCACTCCGAAGAGCAGCCCAAAATGCATCCTTGCTGAGGTGCGCGGCAATGATACCGCAGTGGCATTGCACGAGTCACGCGGCGAAGTGCGTGTAGACAGCCGAGTATTCGCCGATCATCTTGGGAACGCTCACCAACACGTTCGTGAACTGATTGAAGGCTACGTGGCAGATTTCGAGACGCTCGGAATACTCCGGTTTCAAACCGGAGAAATCCACGGGCGCGGCCAGCCGGAACGCTACGCGTTACTGAACGAAGATCAGTGCTATCTGCTTCTGTCGTACAGCCGCAATACCGATCGCGTGCGCGCGCTGAAGCTCAAGCTTGTACTGGCCTTTCGAGAATGCCGGGAACGCCGTACCTTGTCGGACACTCAGTACCTGCCCGGGTATCACGCCCTCCACGACGAAGTAATGGCGCTGGCTCAAATCGCGCATGACCACGGTAGCTTGGCCGGCAACGAGGTCTTTCACTGCAACGCCAACAAGCTCGTCAACAAAGCGGCCGGCATCAGCGCCGGAATGCGCGATCAGCTTTCCGACACCCAGCGGCTCATGGTGACCAATCTCCAAGTAGTGATGCGAAACGCGCTGCATGCAGCAATTAAGGCCGGCGCCGACCACAAGGAAGCGTATAGGCAAGCCAAAGAATCCGCGCTGGCTTTCGCTCAAGTCGCCAGCCGACTCCTCGGAGGTGTTTGATGACGAACACCACCCTTCTTCGCATTGAGAAAACCGATAAGCAGCAGATCCGAGTCGATCTGCATGAGTACCGCGGCCGCATGTATGTGGGTCTCCGTCTCTGGTTCCGCGATGACGCCGGCGAATGGTCTCCATCTGAGCGCGGTATTTCGCTTCGTCCGGAACACGTCCCCCAGATCATTCAAGCGCTCACTCTCGCGGTCCAGGCGCACGATCCTAAAAGAGGTGCGTGATGCGGACCATCAATGCAGCGGCGGAAAAATCCGCCACAGCTTCGGCAATCCACAAAGCAGGAAATCCTGCTTTCAGCGCGTACATCGTGAAATCACGTTTTTCAGGAACCCCTACCCAGGGCACTGACAAAACTGACAGAAGTATCGACGCAATTTCACCAAGCACACCGGGAGGTGCCTGCCAAAACTGCCAAAAGCATCTTGTGTCAGTTGTGTCAGTTACCCCGGGCGACATATCCGAAAAAATCGCTTGTATACCCCGGCAGATTCGCTATACTCGGAACGTGTCTGAAATAACAGACGCCGGGTTTTGCAGCCTGAACAATCGAAGCGCACACGCCGCGCTCAGCGGCTTTTTTGTGCGTATCGCCTTTGCGCATCCTTTCTACGGGTGGGCCTCGGTGGGGGCATCTTCGGATGCGCCGGTTCCTTCGGTTGCCGGTCTGCAAACCCTCCCGTGTGCCCGCCCACCCCATTTTGCAGTGGACGGCGGGCCTTCAAACAAACCGAAGGAGCCCGCTATGCGTGCTGTTGCCCCCGCTCGTTCTGAGCATGTAAGCCCCGCCATCATCGAATTCATCGCTCGCGATGCCATCAAGCGCGCTTCACTGGCACCTACGCCGGTCGCCGCGCTCGACATCGCTGGTGAAGCTCTCCTCGCCCTCGCCACCCTGACCCAGCGCGAGGTGAACCATGGCTGATAATCAACTCCACACGGATCTGCGAATTTCCGACACTTCCAATGTGCTTCAGTTTTTATGGCATAGATTCGATGCCAAAGGCGCATCGGATGAAGATCTGGATTTCCTCTCCAATGCCTCAGAGGAGGCGTCGACGCTGGCGAACATAACTGCTGACACGGTGCTGGCGGCCGCAGCCGCAGCCTGCGAAGACAAAGAGGCCGGCCGGGATTTCTCCTTAGTTAATGGCACCAGCGTGCACAATTATCTGTGTCAGGTTGCCAACACATTGGCGGTAATCGGCCAACTTGCAACGATTGCAGGGGGTGCCTCATACGTCCTTAATGAACGTTTCGCAGCAAGGTCTAAAGAAAAATCCCAGCATGTCGGATTCGTTGAGCAGTCCTCACAGGAGGCTGTATGAGCACAATTGCACGAGACGATCAGGAACTCGACGTCAAGGAAGTCGTGCACGAGATTGATGGAGCAGCGTCGCTGCTCGGGCATGCGGAAGAGTCCTTTGGGGACCTATGCGTGATTTTCGAAGCCATACAGGTGGCCACTGAACCCGGTTCGCTTCCAAACCGGCTCGCGAAAATGGCTGAAGCTCTTTGCATTGACCGCTCTTCTGCATTTTGCAGTTACAAAGAGGCCATGCAGCGGAATTATGAGCGCTATCAAGTCAGCCTCGGGGAGGTCGCATGAGCGAAGTCATCAACATCGAAGCTGAATTCGCTAGTGCGTTGTCACATGCTGGGTTCTCCCCCGCCGAAATCGTTGGCGACGGCCAGGTACACCGCTTTGATGGGCCTGATGAAAAACGCGGCAAGCGCTCAGCCTGGTACATCCTGTTCGCCGACGGCATCGGCGTGGGAGTCTTTGGGGACTGGCGAACAGGTCTGAGAGACACTTGGTGCGCCAAAGTCGAAAGCTCATTGACCGATGCTGAGCGTAGTGAAAACCGGGTGCGCATCGCGAAGGCGCGTGCATTAGAGGCGCGCATCCGGACCGAGCGTGCTGACGAAGCGCAGCGCATCGTGACGGCACACTGGGCAGAGGCATATCCGATTAGGGCTGATCACGCCTATGTGGTCCGCAAGAAAATTGCACCCGCGGGAGCCAAGCAGCGGTTTGCGGCAATTATGGTGCCGCTCCGCGACGCTGACGGCGTGTTGCGCAGCGCCCAGTACATCCAGCCGGACGGCAAGAAAACATTCAAGAGCGGCGGGATTGTCGCCGGCTCCTTCTGTACCGTCGGCGCCGGACTAAACCCATCGACACCTTTACTAGTATGCGAAGGCTGGGCGACGGCCTGCACCCTGCGACAGGCTACTGGCTATCCGGTAGCGGCAGCGATGAGCGCCGGCAATCTGATGGCGGTGTGTACCGCGCTTCGCGAGAAGTATCCCGGCCGCTCGATCATCGTGTGCGGCGACGATGATTTCACGCCCGGCAATCCTGGTCGAACTGCGGCTCAAGCGGCCGCGCTGGCTATCAACGGCGCGGTCGCTCAACCGACTTTTTCCAAACGCACCAACGACGATACGGACTTCAACGATATGGCGGCAAAGGAAGGTTTGGCCGCAGTGAAAGCGGCTATCGAAAACGCGCAACTGACCGCCGCTGTTGAAGCCGGCAAAGCGACGCCCGACTGGCCGGCACCAGAGCCTTTGCCGAATTCATTGCGGCCGGTGGCTGATTTCGATATGCGGCTTTTGCCTGAGTCTCTGTGTCGTTGGGCTGAGGACATCGCGAATCGTGTGCAATGCCCGCCCGACTTCATCGGCGCCACGATCATCGGTGTACTCGGCACGATCATCGGCCGGCGCGTCGGCGTTCGCCCCAAATCACGCGACGACTGGACCGAATACGCGAATCAATGGGTATGCATCGTAGGTCGGCCCGGTGTTATGAAGTCGCCTGCAATGTCTGCTGTGCTTGCGCCGCTCAAGCGGCTCGACTACGACGCGTCAATGCAGTTCGAGAACGAGCTGGCGCTCTTCGAGGCCGAGGCCAAAATCCACAAGATGCGTCAGGACGCTGGCGAGAAGAAAGCCATGGCAGCGCTCAAGAAAAACCCGGACGCTCACGTAAGCCTGCCTGAGACTGACGAACTGGATCCGCCGAAGCATCACCGCTATCTGGTGAACGACGCGACCGTCGAGAAGCTTGGGGAAATCTGCGCCGACAATCCGCAAGGAATCGGCGTGTTTCGAGATGAGCTGGTGAGCTTGCTGAAATCGCTTGAGCGTGACGGGCAGGAAAGCGCGCGCGGCTTCTATTTGACGGCTTGGAACGGCAACGAATCCTACATTGTCGACCGCATAATGCGCGGCCATCAGCGAATCGAGGCGGTTTGTTTGAGTGTGATCGGCAGTACACAACCCGGCCGGCTGTCGGAATATCTGCGCGGCGCGATTGGCGGCGGTGCGGCGGATGATGGGTTGATGCAACGTTTCGGCGTGCTGGTATGGCCCGACGTGCCGCGGCAGGCGTGGGAAAACGTCGATTGCTGGCCCGACGCCGAGGCGAAACACAGTGCGTATGCAGTCTTCGAAAAGCTGGACGTTGCCGATCCGATCGAGACGTGGAAAGCGGAACTGCCGACGGGCCCGGACGGCCAGCATGACGGTAACCCGCCGTTCCTCCGGCTTGATGCCGAAGCTCTGGAACTGTTCGTGGAGTGGCGGACCGAGCACGAGAACGAGCTGCGCGGAGGCGATCTTCACCCGGCGATGGAAAGTCATCTTGCGAAGTACAGGAAGCTGGTCCCGTCGCTCGCATTGGTGCTGCACTTGGCTGATGACGGGATTGGCAATATCAGTGCCCAAGCGATGACTCGGGCACTTGCTTGGGCGGCGTACCTACGCAGCCACGCCGAACGTGCTTACGGCTCAGTCCTGCTCGCCGAGGTTTCTGGTGCGAAGGCGCTGCTGAAGCGGATCGTGGTCGGCGACATCGAAGATGCGTTCACGGCGCGCGACGTCTATCGCAACCAGTGGTCGGGCTTGGAGAACCGCGAAGCGACTGCAAAAGCGATCAGCGTCTTGGTCGAATACGGGTATCTGCGAACCGAAGCAGTTGATACGGGCGGCCGTAGCAAGTCCCTCTATCGGATCTATCCGGAGTTGCGGTCATGAGAAGCCAGAGCGATCGCATATGGGACCTTGTCGAGTCTCTAGAGGACACCGCCCCGCCGTTGGACGAACTCAAGCGGGCTGCGTGGCTTTGCGGAACGCTAGAGGCCGCTGGGCGTCTTTTGCATCCGACGGTGCAACCACTGTGGCATGACTACAAAATTGGCGTTGAGTATTTCGTAAGCAACCTCGATAAGAAAACGGCGCGCGCCCTACGCCCATTTTTCTACGCCGGATTTACGGCTTTGCTGGTATGTGCCGACGAGCCCTTATCGGAGATGCGTGATCACGCCGAGGTGTGGCGATGAATAAATACCTCGACCGCCTCAAACCCAGCAAACACCCTTCTGTCAGTTTTGTCAGTGGCGTGGGTGAGCATATCGAAAAACGCGATTCGGCTTTTGTCAGTTCTGTCAGTACCATGGGGGAGCGCCTTGAAAAAAACGATGCACCTTCTGTCAGTTTTGTCAGTGAGCCGGGTGGGCGTATTCCAAAAATCGATTCAGACGAAATTCCCACGGATTGCATCGGTGCACTTCTCACGCCTGCGGGGAACCTCTATCTGCCATGGGGCCCGCAGATAAATTCTCAGACGCTTCGGGAGTGGCGCGACAAGCTTGCGTTGATAGTTGCTGATCTCGCGTCACTGGAGGGATGGCGGCCGGAAGATCGCTCGCACGTAATCGAATGCATCTATCAGCAGCCGGCCAGCACCCTGCGCGGCGACCTAAAGTACTTTCGCCTTCGATTGGAAAAGGCGCGCGCCGAAACGGCTACAGGAAAGGAGCGACATGCTGATCGTGCACGAAGAGTCTGACGACTTCATTTTAAGCGGCTGGGAGTACTTCTTTGCGTGGAGGGAGAGCCGCAATTACCTGCTGCTCTTCGACGCGTTAGACCGGCTGGATCGGGCAGAGCGATCATGGTTCCGGGCAGGTAACGGAAAACGGCCATTACGCCGCGAATGGCAGGTGCTTCGCCGCTGTGTGACCGCTGGCCTATCCCGGTTGCGGGAGCCATTAATCACGGCCACCACGCCGTCTCAAACGCAGAAGGCGCTGTACCGCGGCGGCAAGCGGGCGCCGTTGGCACGCGTCGATCAGTTGAACATTCGATCAATCCGCGTGGCGTTGTTGGGCTCGGGGTCGCGTGGCGTGAACTTCGACGTTGCGCGGGACACGCTCGTAGCATGGGGTATTTCGCGTAAGCGAAGCTATCTGGTCAAGTTCGCTTCTAAGCATGGCTTGACCCGCCGTCCGCTGTCCCGCCTCACCCGCAAATCCACAGCCGCACCGGCCGGTCCATTTAGATGGCCCAATCAATTCACCAAACGGAAATAAGTTACCTCGCCTCGCATAGTTGAGGTAAGAAAAAGCAATCTGTCAAATTGCGGTCATCGAAAGCCAACAAGGTAAATCCGATGACATCGCAAGCAATCTCAACCCGTGACGCACTGCGTGGTTTCGACGATCTCCCCGACGTCGCGCGCGTGCGGATTTCGGTTGTAGCCGCCCTGCTCTCAGTCGGCACCCGCACCGTCCATCGCCGCGTTGACGTCGGCGAGATCCCCCAGCCCATTAAACAAGGTGGCGTGCTCACGTGGCGCGTTGGCGATCTGCGCTCCGCGCTGGGCGCTTCGCCGACGAGTAAGGAGTAACGCATGCCCGCAAAGCAGACTGACCCACTCGCAAAATATCTCGGTCTCTCCACGACCGTCGCGTCGAAATTAACTGCTCAATCGCCTCGTCAGTCCGCCCCACCCACCGCGAAGCCAAACGCATCTAGACCGCAACGTGTATCGAGCTCGACACCCTTCGCGGACGCAATGGGAAAGGCGCTTTACGCCCCAGCCCGCGCGACCCCCCAGAAGGGACTCAACAGTGCTGAAACCCTTGCCGCCCAGATTGTCGCCGCCGGCAAGGAACGGCGCGGAGAGGCTGTGAAGCCCGCCGCAACTCAACCCAGTGAAGCCAATACAACGGCTCAACGAATCATCGATGCCGGAAAGCGCCGGCGCGGTGAGATTTAACCAAAAGGAAAATGATGTCCGCACCCAAACTTCGAGATCAGCTCCACGCGAAGCGCGTAGAAATAGCAAAGCTGCATGAGGACGTTGCGCGCTGCGACTCGTCCGCCGCAACCGGAGACGTTCATAGGCAGGCCGTCGCCGACCTGAAGAAGCAGCGCGAAACCATCGTCGCCCAGGCATTTCTCGATAGCACCAATCCCGATACAAAGAAGCTCGACAAGCAGATCGCTGATGCGGAGCAAGCGCATCGCGCGGCGATCGATACAGGTGTCGCCGCCGCTAACGCCAAAGTGATTTTGGCGAGAAAAATTGAAGTGGCTACTTCCGAGCTGGAAGAGATTGAACTGGAGAACACCAGCCAGGCCGTGAAGGAGTGTGGGGAGGCGTATGCACGGGCGATCGATGAATACGAAAAAGCGCTGGCGGCGTACATCTCGGCAATAGCCGGCATACACGCGGCCGCGGCGACTTCTTCGAATTTCGGCACGGCTACTTCGACGTACCAGATGAACGCGTATGACGCGCTGGTGCGAATGATCGGCCAACACGGGATTGTGAGCGCCCCCCCTAACTTTCACCCTTCTCCAATATTGGATCGTGGTCCCGATTGGAGTATGACCGAGCCCCACGTCTTGCGCATTGCACAACGTCTCGAGGATCGCGGGATCGAGTTGCCGCAACGGCTGGCCGAATTGGTTGAGAAGGAGGTGGCGTAATGGATTTCGCTGCTGCCAAAAAATTGAAGGTTCGCATCCTTCGCGGGACCATTCAAAGCCCAAAGGCCACGTACACGGTCGGCGATGACGTTGACATCGATGAGCCTCTCGCGCTCTTGTTGCGTAGTCAGCTACTCGTGAAAGTTTACGGCATGGATGATCTCAATCCTGTCGATGAAGACGGGGATGCCTTGCTGATGAGGTCGCGAGCGATTCTCGGGAAAAGCGAAACGATCGACATCGTTGCAGGTGTTCGATGAGAAGCCTGTCCGACAGACGGATGCTCGCGCAACGGAGAAACCGCATGGATGTGATCAATGTGAAGCCGACGCTGAAGTTGCGCCTGAAGCGGCCGGTGATGATAGGGAGCGGGCGAGGCGCCATCCGATACACGGATCTCGCGCTTGCGTGCCCGACGAAGAAACAGGCCGAACGGGCCGCGAAAGCCGGTGACGACATGGACCAGCTTATATCCATGCTCGCGCTGGTCGCCGAAGTGCCTGCTGAGGCCATTGAGCGGCTGGGTGCACGCGACTTCGCGGCCGCGTGCCGCTTCATGAGCCAGTTCGGAGAAGATGAATATGGCGAATAATTTCCAGGTCGTGTTGACGGCCGTCGACCAGACGAACGGCCCGATCAATAAAGCGAAAAACTCGCTGCAGCAGCTTGCAAAGCAAGCATCGACGGTGACCTACCGGCACACCGACCGGTTGACTCACGTGGTGGAATCATTCTCAGCTGGCAATGGCGCGGTTTCAGGATTCTTGCGCGGAACGCTGGGTGTCGTCGGCGGTGTAGCTGCGGCAGTGTTTGCTCTGTCGAAACTCGAAGCTGCGTGGGCAGCGCAGGGTCGAGCGATGACCAATCTGGGCACCCGCACTGGCCTTGCAACGCCCGAGGCGTACAAAGTCCAGTACGCCGGCCGGCTCGCCGGACTCACGCCCGAGCAAGCGAACGGTGGCATCGAACAGCTTCGCCAAACGTACAGCGACGCGCTGAACAATCGGAACCCTGAGGCATTGAAGCGGTACCAGGCGGCAGGGATCTCGACCGACCCCACTCACATGGATACCGTGGAAACGGTACTCACCAAGCTTTCCGCTTACGCGCAAACGCTGCGCGATCAAGGCAAGTACGGGGGTTCTTCGAATTACTTGAATGCAGCAGGCGCCGGGCAGCTTATCGATTTCCTGAATCGCGGTCCTTCTCGCGTAGCGTCAGACCTTCAGAATGCGACGTCCTATGTTCCAAGCCCGCTCGACATACAGCGCGCCAATCAATACGCCGACGCGACCGCTAAGCTTGGTATCACCTACGAAAATCTGCGCAACACGATCCTGAGCGACTTTGAGCCGGCGCTCAACTCGGTTTTGCGCGCGGTCCAGTTTGCGTTTGATACGGTCGAGGGCCGCAAGACGCCGGACACAAAGCGCGTGCACGAAGGTTTCGAGCAGTTCGGAAACCAGCTGCGCGGCAATGGCGCGCTGACCAACGAACAGCTTCAGCAAAACGGCCCTGATCCTACTGCACGGCACCCGATCGAGGCTTTCGGCAATTATCTGCGCGGCAATGGCGCTCGATCCAATGCAGAGGTGGCGGCCGAGCCGAACGCGAACGTGCCGCGCGCCATTGAGTATTTCACCCAGCACGGATCATCGCGCATCGAAGCGATCGCAAAAACAGCTAATCTGGTTCGTGAAAGCAAACTTGACCCGGTAGCGGAGGGCGACAACGGCGAAGCGTTCGGCGTGGCGCAGTGGCACAAAGACCGGCAAAAGGATTTCGAAAAATGGTCGGGGCACACTATCCGCACCTCCACGCTCGAGGAACAGCTTGGGTTTATGGACCACGAGCTGCGAGCCGGAAACTACCAGGGCACGAATGCCGCGTTGAAGTCGGCTGGATCAGTCGAGGCAGGCGCCGCAATCCTCTCGCGCCAATACGAGCGGCCCAAAGCAGCTGATGCCGAAGCAAGCGTACGCGCAAGCATCGCCTCGCAGCTTGCCGCACTCTATCCCGCTGCACCCGCACCCGCTGCAGGATCTGAAACCACGGCAATGGGCGCGGTGAAATCGCTGATTTCCGGAATTTATCCGAGAGGCGTCGCAGCACAGGCAACACCGCCCGACGAATCACAAGCCGTACCGGAAAGCCCATATGCAAGCCGGCGCGAGCAGCCCGAGGCCGAAGGCGGTCCGGTCGGTCGCGGTGAGCGGCAGCAGGCGATCAAGCTGGAGATCGTTCACAGGAATCCGCCGCCCGGTACGAACGTGAATGTCACGTCACCGCGTGACGTAGACGTTTCGATGACTACGGATCGCCAAAGCATGTCGCTCGGTGAACAGTTCGCTTCGCGCCCGGGAGCGTTTTAATGCCCAGCGCCGACCGAATTTCCGAAATGCAGGGCGGCACCGCACCCGGGGAGAACGAGGTTCGGATCCGGTTCACGGCGGATGGACTGACTCTCACCGGCTGGAAGGCAGTGCGTATCACGCGCTCTATCGAGACCGGGACATCATATTTCGAGATGCGCTGCTCATCCGACGCCAATGCGTTCAAACTGATTTCCAACGAGGGCGCGCCGGTCAAGATCACGATCGGCCAGGATGTGGTGCTGTCGGGGTATCTGGAAACCGTACAGCACATCCTGACGCCCAAGTTTCACGATCTCATCCTTTCCGGGCGCGGCAAGTGCGCGGATCTTATTGACTGTTCGTGTCGCATCGATCGCGTCAACGTCTCCGCGACATTGGAGAGCCTGGCGACGTCAATTGCGGCGCCCTACGGCATCGATATATTCATTCCGCCAAATGGGACGCAGGCGATTCTCGACGCGCTTCCAAAGCTTCCTCGCCAGCTGGTCAGCATCACCGAAACCGCATGGGAAGTGATCGAGCGCTACGCCCGCTACTGCGGCGTGCTCGTTTTCGAAAGCGAGGAAGGCGAGTTGACCCTTTCGACCGCTGGGACCGAGCTATCAGCATCAGGCGTTGGCGTGGGCGCGAACATCGAAGCAATCACCTGCACCAAGACAACACTAGGAACCTACTCCACCTATAACGCGGTACTCAGCGCGTACAGCGCCAGCACGGACGACGAAGGCGTGGTCAACATGCCGGCGGTCACCGTCGTGGCTCAGTCGTCCCGGCTGCGGCCCACGTTTTTCGTGTCGGAGCAAAGCGCGACGGATCGGCGCTTCATCGAAAAACGTGTGAACTGGATGGCGGCCCGCGCGTACGGCCGGTCCCGCCGCGTGCGGGTACTGACGGACGGATGGCGGGCTGAAGATGGTTCCCCGTGGCTGGTCAACGTCAATTACCCGGTGTCCGGGCCCAGCGTGGGCGTTCCCGATCGGACGACCCTTCTCCTTATTGAGGCGACGTTCATTCTCGACGAGAACGGCCATCACGCGGAGCTCGCGTTTGCACCGCGTCAAGGGTTTATCCCGGAGCCGGTCGCGCTCGACACGCTGCCGATGGACGAATCCACTACTTCAGGGGTACAGCAATGATGGAAGCATTCAACCGACTGTCGCGGCGCATGCTGCTGCTGATGTCCCGCGGGGGCGTGACGTTGACCGATGACACCAAACCCGTGCAGACAATCCAAGCACAGGTGAACCAGCTCGAGCTTATCGACGACCTGCCCCGCTTCGCCGAGTATGGTTTCACATCAAATCCCCCGAAGGGAACGCAAGTCGTTATCGCCTTCAAGAATGGAGACCGTGACGACGGCATCGTGATCGCGACATCAAACGCCAAATATCGAATGACTGGCCTGGCAACGGGCGAAGTGGCGATTCACGACGACACGGGCCAGTCGGTGTACCTGTCGGCTGCCGGCATGATCCTGAATGGCGGTGGAAAGCCGGTGACGATCACCAACACGCCGAAGGTCCGCGCTGAAACGCCGCTTCTGGAATGCACTGGCGACATCGTCGACCACTGCGACACGACCGGCCGAAGCATGGTTGCAGACCGTCAAATCTACGATACGCACAACCACAACTTCGTCGCGGCGAGCGGGTCAGCCAACCTCACGACGAACGTGCCGAACCAGGCGGAGTAAGGCGGCCATGCTCACCATCTCGATCAAAACCAACATCAAGGAGATCTCCAAGCGGCTGGACGATCTCTCCCGGAAGCAAATGCCTTTCGCCGCATCGCAAGCGGTCAATGCGGCCGCCGTGAAAATCCAAGCCGCCGAGCAAGCGAACATGCGCAAGGTGCTCGACGAGCCGACACCCTTCACTATCAATTCGGTGGGCGTTAAAAAAGGGAACAAGTCCAATCCCACAGCGATCGTGTTCGTAAAGCCGATCGCGGCCGGATACCTTGATCCTTATGAAATTGGCGGCACGAACAAACTGAATAGCCGCGCCCTGCTCAAGCCGATCGAGGCAAGGCTGAACAAGTACGGCAACCTGCCTCGAAATTACATCAAGAACCTGCTCGCGGATCCAAACGTGTTCGTTGGGCCGGTCACGTTTCGACGGAGCGGCCAGACCATCAACGGAATTTGGATGCGTCCGCCCGTCGCCAAGCGGCGCCAAGTGCGCGGAACGGCGCGGCGCTCCGGTACCAATCAAGGAATGGTCGCCGGCCGGCAAACCGGGCTGAAGCTGTTGATTCGTTTCGCCGACGCTCACCCTGTAACCCAGCGTCTCGGATTCGGAGATCTCGCTCAGCGCATGGTCCCGATGATCATTCAACGTGAGTTGCGTGACGCGCTGGCCCAAGCTATCACCACGGCCAAATAACCATGAGCGTGAATCTCTTTCGAATCGGCCGGGTTTGGCACTTCCGATACACCGTCGACGGCAAGCGGGTCCAACGATCAAGCAGAAGCACCCAATACGCTCGAGCCGAAAAGGTTGCGCAGGCCGCATATCGCGAAGCAAGCCTCTGGGCTCGCAACGGCCGCGTGATCCCGACGCTTCGTGAGCTCGTCTCGCAATGGCTGCAGGCACACGATAACGTTGTCAGTCGGTCGCACATCAGCGGCGTGGAAACCTTCGGGCGCCTTCATCTATACGGGCTCGGCGATACCTTGATTGATGAGTTGACCACGGCGTCCGTCGAGCAAGCTCGGAACCAGCATCTCGAAACGCACGCGGCCACCACGGCAAACCACTGGTGCCGAACGATTCGACTGCTGTGTAACTGGGCAGTCCATCGTGAAGTGATTCCGGCCGTGCCGTTCAAGGTCAGGATGATCAAAGTCCAGAAAAAAGCTCGTGCCACGTTGCCACACGACCTCACCGCCCAATGGCTCAAGGCGATCGATGAGACTGCCCCACCCGGCATTCAACTCGCGGTGAGGCTCATGCTCGGCATGGGATTGCGGGAATCAGAAGCAGCGTCCGCCCGTTGGGAGAATTGCGACTGGCTCCGAATGTCTTACACACCCCCGAAAACCAAAGGTCGCGAGGCTGACCCTGTTCCAATGCCCATCTGGCTTTGCGACTACCTGAGGCCATTGCGAAAGATCACTGGACCGATGATCGTCAAGCCTGACGGCCGCCAGTACGGTCGCGGCTTCACACGCGCCAGCATTCATGCCGCGACTCAGCACGTCGGCATCGACCGGATCACACCACACAGATTGCGAGCCTCGTTCGCAACTTCACTCAGCTATGCCGGCGTGCCCGTCCAAGCGATCCAACGAGCGATGCGTCACAAGAACGTCGCGACCACTGTGAACTACCTTGAAGTTGATATGAACAGCGTGGCAATCGCCCAACAACGCATTGCCGAACAGTGTGGATTGGGCACATGAACCTCGCCAACATCCACCTCCAAACCATCGGCAATCACGCGGCGAACAAATCGCGGCCCGCGCCAACTGCCAATACCCACGCCCTAATCAGGACTTGTGATATTCGAACGATCGTGCGAACCGCCCTGCCCGACCGCAACCACGCGCGTCTTTGTAAACCTTTCCTGTTTCGAGGGTGCGGCGCCCACTCGCGACCCATCCGACCGTGTAGGAAATACCTTACAGAATTGTCAGGGTCCCTCCATGAAGAAAAACCACTACGGGCTATTGCGCACCCCGATTCTCCCCTAGCTGGAAAATTTTTAATTTAGGGTAATTCAAGGGCAATATCAGCCCATAGAGGAAAACTATGACACTCGTATCTCAGGCGCAGTTCGCGAAGATCCGCGGCGTTTCAGCAAAGACGGTTTCAAAGTACAAAGACAAGAAAAGGCTTGTCACACAAGGCCGTTTGGTCGATGTTGAAAAATCTATTGAGCTTCTTGACCGGTACCACGACAACCGCGCGGCAGCCGTTACCCCCACCATTACCCCCCCAGGTAACGAAGGGGTAACGGTGGCCGAAAAAACAGACTTAAGGGGTAACGCTGACGGCGAAAAACAGCCCGCAATTGCGTTTTCAGACGATCGTCCGCCGGTAGAAATGCTGCCCGGCGAAAAATATGACCAGGCGGCTGCACGCGTTTTGATCGAGCGCGGCGCCAACATGAGTTTCGACGAGGCGCGCCGGGTCAAGGAAAACTACCTCGCCCTGCTGAACGAGCTGGAATACGACCAGAAGTCCGGGCAAGTTGTCATGGTCGCGGATGTCGCGAAGGCCGTTGGCGAAGAATATGCGAAGGTCCGAACCCGGCTTCTATCGATCCCGTCTGGAAATTCGCCGCGGCTGCATCGATGCAAAACGGTCAACGAGCTTAATGACCTGCTGACGGAGATCATTACTGAGGCGCTCGAGGAACTCACGGCCGACAAGATCTAGTCCATGCGTCAGCCGGCGGTGCGCAAAACAAACACCGGCATCTGTCGACGCAATGTGGCCAGGCGGGGGTTACCTCTTCGAGTGGCATCGCTCTCCCCTGGCAGCGGCCGGCAGACCTCACGATCAAGCTGTGGCCGAAAAACCGGCCACAGCACTTCCCAGCACTCAGGTAGGATAAAAACAGGTGCATCTGCCGCGTATGCGATTTGCGACAACCAAGCTTAAAAAATCGGTAGCGCATTAATTTCGCAAAAAACTTTCTGCCCACCTTATAAAGAATAACAAATACGGGTCACGAATATTTAACACATCTTCGCTGTGGTCCCATTCCAAAATTGTTCTTTGAGCACCGTCGTTAGCTAACAGGGACATTTGATAGCAAGCGCCAGTTACGCTCGATCCAACCGGTGTCTCGGTTTCGCATATCGCTTTGATACGGTCCAATAATTCGGGATAGCGAAAATGTAGCGTTGGGGGTGATGCGGCTATGGCCTTAAGAATAATAATATAAACATCTCCAACCGTACCATCGTTCAAACGATATTGATTTCTTTCAGTCCCACGGGTTTTCGGTCCTTCGTTCAAACGCTCCAAAGTATTTGAATAATCAGCGCTTTGTGCAGTGCGATTGCAAATTGACTTGAGAAAGTGATGATCATTCGGAAATACGGTAATTTTATCAGGTCGGACTCTAACCTTCGCTTCGTAGCAAGCGTTCAAGCACGCCGACTGCATAAGTTGTGGTGAACCGGCAGCTTCACTCGCCAAAAAATTCATTGATTCGCGATCAACCTGAACATTTAACTTTTCAAAACCAACTTCAGCAATTTTTCTTAAGATATCCAATTTCCAATAATCAAAGTCTATCGAAACAACACGCCCTCGAAGGTCCGAGTTTGCGCGGAGGACATCCTCGGAATGGTAAGGAACGGAAGCGCATACTATTACGACGCCCTTGTCAATCGCCTCTTTAATCTGCCGCGCGACTTCAATTTGAATGTCTCGTTGAATATAATGAAAATCGTCTATGAAAAGTACTAAACCGGAGTTGGCCAGCTCAGAAATCAAAAGTTGGAGATAATCTACCGCTTTTGTATTACCAGAAGTTGTTTTAGTGCCGGAAGTGTCGGTGTCTGACAAACCAACTTCGCCCCTCAAAAACGGTAGCCCGCCTGAGACTTTGGCACCGTTCGTACTCGCATAATTTTTAGTTTCTTCCGATGACTCGGTATATGAAACAGCGGTTCCAATCTGATGAAACACCCTCAACCAAAGTTGGTCTACGCTATTAACTCCAGCACCCGTCACTGGAATGAGGTTATCTGAACCGGTGATGCTCTTCACAAACACTGTCTTTCCCGATTTGGAGGGTCCAGAGATTGAGATTAGCATCCCACCTTGATCAAGGGCATCTTCAAAAAGCTGACGTCGCTCAACGAGATGTTCGTTGATAAGTGTAACCGTTGGGGTTTTCCCTGGCGTGAAAATCTCCGATGCTTTCATTTTTAGAATCTCGCGAATTGAGTAGATGCAGAAATCTTATATGAAAAAGATTTTTCCATGTGGGTCGCGTTAGCGTCATAGATCGTCTATCACTCTGACTCCGCGAGCTGTTATGTTGGATCCGTAGCCCTTCGTGGCTTGTGATCGTGCTAGCCTAACCGCGCAGCGCGAACACCCGGCAGGTGATAACGAACAGTGACACCCCTGTCGGGGCTGCATCTCATTTACCCTGCGAGGATCCAGCAATGAAGATGTCGAATGCCGAGAAGCTAATCGCTACGATGCTGTGCGAGGTCATGAAAAAGGTGAAGGCAACCGATGAACTTGACCCGGATCTAATTCAGGATGCGATCTACTCGAATCACCTGTGGGCAATCGAATGGAAATATCACGGACTCTTCGCTGACAATGCAGATGAGACCCCGGAAGAGGTCGGCTATGTGGTCGACGTCCTCGATATGTGGTCATTTATTGAAGATGCCAGTGCCGGCCTGTCTACCGAAGACGTAGCCAGGGTCAAAGAGGCGCATCCCCACTTCAGCGGCACGTTTCCAGGCTTTGATGGCAACAACGAAAGCGAATTGCTTTCGATTGCTCGAATGCTTGTCGGAAAACTCGAACGCTTCGAGGAATTTGATGGACGGGTCAACAACTCACACATGCCGACGACGCCGCGCTACAAACGAATGCTCACCGTGTTCGAGCCGATCCGTGTCGATCTTGGAGCACCCCGCAAGCTCAACGCAGACGAATTGATCGCTATTTTTGCTCGCCAATGATTTTATGGTGGACTGGATGGTGGACTGTCTAAAGCGCCATCCTTGAAAACCTTGCCTAGCAAGGATGTGTCGCGGACACCGCTTCCGCCAGAATGAACAACAGACCCCGTAAATTCAATGAATTACGGGGTTTTGTCTTTTCTACGCACCAACAGGCCCGTCATGCGGCCGAAATCTCTGCTGAATGCTCGCGGCCTATCCCTGTCCTGTTGCTCCGTTGCATCTGACTCGTCATTTTTTGTAGACCGACAACGGCCATGTGATGGCGTCGATCGAGATACGAGCGCCGAAGCAGGCGCGTTCACGCCTGTCCCGGTTATATCAACGCTCTTCAGGACCGTTTCAGAGGAAGCCGCCGAAGTTGTAAGTGTGGCCGGCCTGCTGATACGCTCCCCCAGACTCGTTGATTGTCGGCAAGCCCCGCACGGCAGAGCGAGGCGTTGTTTCACGTAATCGATCAATGTCAGCAACCAGAAACATTTCCGGGTCGCGTACTGCAGGCCGTCCCACCGTCGGCGCCATGCTTCAGGCCAGCACTGTTGCGCTCCAATCGGGCTCGTTGATCAAGGCGGAAATCTTGATCCAGCAGTTGCTCAAACGCGACCCGCGCAACGCCGAGGCGATCCACCTCCTCGGCATCACGCGCATCGAGCAGAAGCGTTTTCCGGAAGCTGAGCAATGCCTCAGGAAAGCGGTCGCTATCAACCGGAACCCGACCTATTTCATCATCCTCGGTCTTGCCCTGGCCTCCCAGGGCAAAGATGCACAAGCGCGCGATGCTTACCAAGCCGGCATTGCGCTTGAGCCTCAGGCCGCGCGCGTATACAACAACCTTGGAACGATCCTGGACCGCATGCAGGACCGAGCGGGCGCGGAATTGAACTATCGGCGAGCGCTCGCCACCGATCCCCGTTATTGCCTGGCTCACCGGAACCTGGGCATCCTGTTGCGCGAGACTGGCCGTCCTCACGAAAGCGAAACCAGCTTTCGGCAGGCGCTCGCAATCGAGCCGGAAACCGGTGCGATCTGGTCGACCTATGCCGACCTGCTGGACTCACTGAACCGGCTGGACGATGCAGAAGCCGCGTACAGGCAGGCTGGCCGATGGGACTCCGTTCAGCATGTCATGCGACAGGCGGCGTCGTGGGATGGACTGGATGAGATTGACGCCGCCGCCATCGAACTGGTCGAGTCGGCGCGGTTTGCCAATCCGGGGACATGGGAACTGCTTGGCATTCCATCCATGCCGCCTGCGGTCCATCGCGAAGCGGGTCGTCTTTTTGCATTGAGCCGTTGGGGCCGGGAATTGAATGCGCAAGGCGCGTCTGCGGCGACGCCCCGCGAAGCCGACGGGCACCGGCTGAAAATTGGTTACCTGTCATCGGATTTTTACGATCACGCGACGATGCACTTGCTGGCCGGCGTACTCGAGTTGCACGATCAATCGTGTGTGGATGTGCATTTGTATTCGTACGGGCCATCCCGCGACGACGCTTTTACCTCGCGCATCGCCAACATGCCGGCGACCTTTCATGATGTCGCCGCCGCGACCGATGCAGAGGCCGCCACGCAGATCGCGGCCGACGGTATTCAACTTCTGGTCGATCTCAAGGGTTTCACGACTGGCACCCGGCTTGGCATTTCGGCGCGGCGCCCTGCGCCTGTCACGCTCAATTGGCTTGGCTATCCCGGCTCGCTCGGGCATTCCGGGCTCGCGGATTACCTAATAGGCGATCCGGTCGTCACGCCACCGGCCCATGCCGATCATTTCAGCGAAACACTCGCGCTGATGCCGCATTGCTATCAGCCGAACGACCACCGCCGCGAATCCGGCCCGCAGCCCACCCATGCCGAAGCGGGCTTGCCGGAAACCGGTATCGTATTCTGCAGTTTCAATCAGACGTTCCAGTTCGGGCCCACGATGTTCTCGGTCTGGTGCCGTCTGCTCGCGGCGGTGCCGGGCAGCGTGCTATGGCTTCTCGAACCACCCGTGCCCGATGTCATCGACAATCTGCGTAAAGAGGCAACGGCCCGGGGTATCGATGCGTCACGGTTGATTTTCGCCGATCGCCTGAAACAGCCGGCGCATCTTGCGCGCCTCGCGCTGGCGGACATCGCGCTCGACACTTTTCCGTGCAACTCCCACACCACGGGTAGCGACGCATTGTGGGCGGGTGTGCCTATGGTCACGCGCAGCGGTGCATTGTTCGCCAGCCGCGTGGGCGCGAGCCTGCTGCGGGCCGCCGGGCTTGGCGAACTGGTGACGGAAGACGACGAGACCTATTTCAATGTTGCGCTGTCACTCGCTTCCGATCCGGAACGGCTCGCCGCGCTGAGCACTCAGTTGATCCAGCGCCGTGAAACGCTTCCGCTCTTCAATACCGCGCAATTCACGCGCGATCTCGAGCGGCTTTACAAGGCGATCTGGCAGCGCGAGACATCAGGCGAGGCGGGAACGAAGGCGCCAATCGTTTTATCGGCGGAAGAGCGGGAATGAGGGGTCAGCGCACCTTTTGCGTTCAATCGCGGGATACCGCGTCGTCACGGAATCCCCGGTTCAGGCCTGACGGCCGGCCATGACGCCGCCATCGACGGGCAGCACGGTACCGGTAATCCACGATGCATTTTGCGATGCAAGGAAAAGGATTGCCTCGGCGATATCCGCCGGCTGCCCGTTGCGCCCGAGCGGATGAAACGCGTTGAACGCAGGCAACGTCGCCTTGACCTGATCGTCGGTCATGAACGTGTTGTAGACAGGCGTCTCGACGACCGCCGGCGCTACGGTATTGATGCGAATGTTCGACGACGCCAGTTCGATCGCCAGATTCCGCGTCAACGCATGCACGCCCGCGTTCGCCGCCGAATACGCCGCTGAAGGCGTTGCGCCGATCGCCTGCAACGCCCAGAGCGAGCCGGTCTAAACGATGGCGCCACCACCGCGCAGCTTCATGGCGCGCGCCGCGGCCTGGGCCATGAAGAACTTGCCTTTGAGGATCGTATCGATGAACCAGTCGTATTCAGATTCCGTCACGTCGAGAAACGGCTTAGGCGCAAACACGCCAGCATTGTTGATCAGGATATCGACGCCGCCAAAGGCATGAGTCGCGAGATTCACGAGGCCGGCGGCTGTCGCTGGCGCTGCAATGTCACCGGCGAACGTGCGAACCTGGGCGCCGGTCGGATCAATTTGCTCTGCCGCTTGCTTGAGCTTGGCGTCGTCACGCCCGCCAATAACCACACTTGCCCCGGCTTGCACGAGGCGCGCCGCGACCTCCTTGCCAATCCCCGATCCGCCGCCCGTAACAATCGCCACTTTAGAAGAAAAACTATGCATTCCGATACTCCTGAAAAGTTCAGCCAAGTGAAGGAACGATCCGCTCCCTGCTTCCTTGATGGAGAGTATTGTTGGCTCGCGCGTACGCAATCGCAAATCAGTTATTCTGTCTGTTCTTAAAAGAAAAACTTTATCGTATGACCACGCCAATTTTCTTGAACGCGTTGCGTGCATTCGAAGTGAGTGCGCGCCACCAAAGCTTTTCGGCAGCAGCAGCGGAACTGAATGTCACCCCGGCGGCTGTCGGACAACTTGTTCGAAGCCTCGAAGAGTGGCTGGCCTTCCCACTCTTTCATCGAAGCGGCGGCGGGCGGGCGCGTCTGATACCCACGGACATCGCAACCCGGGCGCTGCCCGACATCCGTGCAGGCTTCGACCGGCTGAACCTCGGGCTCGCGCGGCTCAAGGAAGCGTCGACCGGAGGCGTACTCACCGTCACTGTCAGCCCGGCGTTCGCGGCGAAATGGCTTCTACCGCGTATAGACCGGTTCCAGACTGCGTGGCCAGAAACCGATGTACGTCTCGACACGAGTCTCAAACTCATGGACTTCGCGAGTCAGGGTATCGATATCGGAGTGCGTTATGGCGCCGGCCATTGGCCGGGGCTGCAAGCGGAAAAGCTGATGGACGAGGAGGTCTTTCCGGTTTGTTCGCGTGAATTCCTTGAGCGCCATTCCGGGTTGCGTGGCCCTGCCGATCTGGCCGGACTGACATTGATCGATGATCTTTCCGTCGACCGGCAATCCGGTTTTGTCACGTGGGATACGTGGCTCGAAAACGCAGGGGTGAAAGTCGTCGCGAGCCGCGCCGGCCTGAAGATCAACAATTCCGCGGCAGTGTTGCAGGCTGCCGTCGATGGTCACGGCGTGGCGTTGGCACGCAGCGTTCTCGCGCGCGATGATCTGAATTCCGGCCGCTTGATCCGCTTGTTTCCCGAGATCACGCTGCCGTCATCGCTCGCGTATTTCGTGGTCTACCGGAAGGAATGCGCGGCACTACTCAGGCTCGTCGCGTTCCGCGAATGGCTTCTCAGCGAAACCGCGAGGGACCGGGTTTAAATACGCCTTGCACAATGGGATTTGAAATCGATGCCCTCCGCTATCAACAACTCGCTCGCCTGGATCTTCGAGGCATTCGAGCGTGACCCGGCCTACCTCAGCAAACGGATGTTCGGCCTCGACGCCGCTTACCTGGACGGATTGTTATGCCTGGTTGCCGGCGATCGCGACGAACCGTGGAATGGTTTGCTGGTGTCCACGTCGCAGGATCGCCACGCTGCGCTCATCAGTGAAATGCCGGCGTTGCAGCCGCATCCGGTGCTCGGGAAGTGGCTTTATATATCGCAGGATGATCCGGCGTTTGAAGACACTGTGAAGAGGATGACGGCGCTTGTACTCGCGCGCGATGAACGGATCGGTGTCGAGCCCAAACCCCGCCGGCGCAGCAAGAAGGCTGCGCCGGGCTGAGGTGTCGGGCCCTTCGTCAACCTACGTCCGGCTCACCTTCACCGGGTTTCTTTCCAGGCTGATCGCTTGGCGCCTGCTTGCGCTGGTCGTCGTCGCGATCGGGCATCTTGCTCGCCTCGTTGTCGCTGTGTTCAGCCGGTTGCGGATTGTTCAGATCGGTCGGATCGCTGCTCATGGTCCTCTCCTTGCATTGAGATGCTGTGGGTATGCAAAATGGGGCAGCAAGACGTGGTCCCGGCGCGTATCGTTGAGCCTGGATGCAGCGATTTCTGCGGAGCTTCGCCGATCATGACCTACCGCTTCAAACAGGCACACATTGGATTCAGCATCGCGCTCCTCGCGACTCTTGCTGCCTGCACGATCACACCGCCGCCCAGCGCGCTCGAAACGCCCAAACCCGCCGCGGCGGTCGCGGGCGCGACGCTCGATCAATACAAGGTGCGCGTCGCAGAACATATCTTCGAGCACAATCCGTCGCTGGTGCTCAAGGGCACGCCGCAAGCCATGCTGCGCTCGCTTGTCGTGGTCGCCTACACCGTGGATCGCAACGGGCGTGTGATCCGCTCGTCGGTGTATCGGACGAATGGGGACGACGAAGCCGAAGCCACCGCCCTCGCCTCGCTGCGCCGGGCCTCGCCGTTGCCCGCACCGCCCACGCGCCTGCTCGATGGCAACGGCCACCTCGACCTCTTCGAAGGCTGGCTTTTCAACGACAACGGCCAGTTCCAGCTAAGGAGCGCGCATTCGCCGCAGGCAACGACCATCGACTGAGGGAACTTTCATTGCACTTCGGGAAACACTTCCTTGCCCGTCGCCACGCACGGTCGTTATAATTTTCGATACCCCGTTACACCGGTTGGCCGGCCATGCCGGTCACGCCATTGCCGCCGCCCATCCAGCGCCTGTGCAATGCGCCCCGCCCGCTCGATACCACGCCGCACCCGCGCGCCGTTCGACGCAGTCTGCCTGCCTTGTTTGCCTTTATAAAATGTCCCGCGGCGCGGTTGAGAATCGCGCGCGATGGGCAAAACGGAGACGCCATGTCGTCAGCTTCATCCTCACTGCCTGCATCGCCCGCCAGCGATGCCAAAATGAGCAGTTCTCGCGTCATTTTCGCGAGTTTTATCGGTACGGCGATCGAGTTTTACGACTTCTACGTCTACGCCACCGCCGCCGCGCTCGTGATCGGCCCGGTCTTTTTTCCGCATAGTTCGCCCGCCGCGCAGGCGTTGTCGGCATTCGTCACGTTCGGCATTGCGTTTATCGCGCGCCCGATCGGTTCCTTCGTGTTCGGCCATTTCGGCGACCGGATCGGACGAAAATCGACGCTGGTTGCTTCGCTACTGGTGATGGGCGTTTCCACGACGCTGATCGGCTTCGTGCCGGGATATGCGTCCATTGGCAGCCTCGCGCCCGTGCTGCTGTGCATCCTGCGTTTCGGGCAAGGCATTGGCCTCGGCGGCGAATGGGGCGGTGCGGCGCTGCTCGCGACCGAATACGCCCCGCAAAACAAACGCGGCTGGTTCGGGATGTTCCCGCAACTGGGGCCGTCGGTGGGGTTCCTGGCATCGAACGGCTTGTTCTTCGGCCTGGCGCTGTCTCTCACCGACGAACAATTCCGCAGTTGGGGCTGGCGCGTGCCGTTCATTGTCAGCGCCGTGCTGGTGGGGCTTGGACTCTACGTGCGCCTGAAAATCGCGGAAACGCCGGCGTTTCGCGCGGCCATTGAAAAGCACGAACGCGTGCGCATGCCTGTCGCCACGTTGCTCAGCCGCTATCTCGGGCCGACGCTGCTTGGCGCCATTGCGATGATCGTCTGCTACACGCTCTTCTACATCTCGACGGTTTTCTCGCTGTCGTACGGCGTCTCGACGCTGCATTTCACGCGCGAGAAATTCCTGGGCCTCTTGTGCTTTGCGGTGATCTTCATGGCGATCGCCACGCCGCTTTCGGCGCTCGCAAGCGACAAATTCGGCCGTCGGCCGGTGCTGATCGTCGGTTGCATTGCCGCGATCCTTTCCGGCTTCACCATGGCGCCCTTGCTCGGCAGCGGCAACACGTTCGCAGTCGCGCTATTCCTGACCATCGAACTATTTTTGATGGGCGTGACGTTTGCCCCGATGGGCGCGCTCTTGCCCGAGCTGTTCCCGACCAACGTGCGCTACACCGGCGCGGGCGTGGCGTACAACCTCGGCGGGATTCTGGGTGCGTCGGTGGCGCCGTATATCGCGCAATTGCTGGCGAATCGCGGCGGCCTGACGTGGGTTGGCGGTTACGTTTCCGCGGCGGCCGCAGTCAGCTTGATCGGCGTCCTGTGCATGCGTGAGACGCGCGGGATCAAGCTCTGACGCTGCTTCGACGTTTTATCGATCCCGCCGGTTGGTCGCATGCACCGGCACGGCGGGATGTTTGGGCACGCGGTTGAGCTGGGCGGCCTTCCGGTCGCGCCAGAATGCCGCGAGCCAGATCAGCGTGCCGATAGCAATGGCGTCGCCGGTCAGTCCGGCCATCCATTGGTACGATCCGAGCGATACGACGCGCAACGCGGAATCAATGACCAGCGACATGCAAGCGCCGGCAATAAAGCACACGAGCCCCTGCTTGCCGACGTTCACCACACTCGGCAAAGCCTGCGCGAGCGATCGAATCCACCCTGCGTGAACGGCCTGCGCGAACAGCCACGCAACCACCACAAAACTCACGATGCGCAGCGTCGCGAGGTTCTGCTTCATGTATCCCGGCGGCGCTTGCGTCTCAAGGAACAGCTTGGCGAATGCGAACGTCAGGAACACCACGATCGCGGCGCGCGTCAGCCAACGCGCCGTTTTCGAGTTGTGGAATTCGGCGCTGATCGGCTGAACCCGCGAAAGCAGGCCCAGCACGAACATCAATTGCCAAGCGAACGGGTTGAACGACCAGCCCTCGGCGTAGGCCGAAGGCAGCCACTGCGCAAGCGACGACGCGAACAGCCACATGCCCAGACTGCCGAACAGCACGACAACGGGCTTTTTCTCTGCAAGCGGCACGACGAACGGCACGGCGAGCGCGAACATGGCGTACATCGGCAGCACCGACGACAAATACGGCTGATGCCGCAACGTGGCGATATCGAAGGAAAGGCTGAGCGGCCGGGCAAGGAAAGCCGGCCATTCGGTGATTTGCAGCATGGGGGTGTCAATGCGCATCCACATCAGCAGCGCGCCGCCTAATAGCATCATGACCGCGGTGAACAGATATGCACGATAGATCTCCCAGCTCCGCTTCAAGAAGCGCCGGAGCGCGGCCGAATGGCTGCGGTTCGATTCAATCGATGTATAAGCCGCCGCCGATGCATAGCCGCCCAAAAATACAAACACCTCAGCGGAATCGCAGAATGCATAGCTATGCAGCGTGAAGCGCGACAGGACGCTTCCCGAAATGTGGTCAACGGCAATGACAAGCAGCACGAGCCCCCGGAAAAAATCAACTTCGAGGGAGCGGCGATTCGGGGAACTCATGGGTGCGACTCCGTGGAAACAACGTGTCTGCGACAACGCCAAAGGTTCGAATTCAGGTTCACCCTGCAGATGCGGGTTAGTACTGAACGCGTTTGGAAAATTCCTGTCAGATCATTCACTTACAGCGAGAAAGGTGTGGCACATAAGCTCGCTGTGACAATCGCAACTTGCGTACCGGCCCGGGCTGCCTATACTCAAACAAACCTTGAACAGATTTGAGGCTTATCATGGCAGTAACGCTCGACGGTATTGAGCGAGTCCACTGCCGCCAAGTCGTTCGTATCGACTCACGCTCTGGAAAAATTCCACGCACGGTTTGAATTAAGTACCACCGTTCGTTCCGGGTTTCTCTAACACTAGTCGATAATTCTTTCATTAGCCTGCGCGTCTGTTCAAACGTTTGCGCATTATACAAACGGCTGAACCTAATATTACTTTTTACTTTCGATCTTCTCTCCGCTCTCGCCACCCCGACGAGAGTGTTTATGGGACGCAGGCACTAAGCCAGCGTCCCATTTTTCTTTGCGGTCCGAATCGATATAACCCTTTTAAGCGGATTAAATTCGGAGCTGTTACATGCGTCGTTATAATCATGCCTTTGCCGACAGCCGGTCGCATGGCTCATTGCCTATGAATCGCAGGTTCAGTTCCCTCCCCCGGCTGACCGTCCGCCGCGCACGCAGTCTCTGGTATCGGTACGGCATTTTCTGGGTCGGCGCGATTGTGGTCGGGCTGGTCGCGGTGCTTTACGCGCGTTTGATCGACTGGGGGTACAACACCTTCCGCGCGCTTCAGCACGAGCACGTCTGGTTGCCGCTCATCCTCACGCCGGCCGTTGCCGCGTTGTCCGTTTGGCTCACGCGCAAGTTTTTTCGCGGCTCGGAAGGCAGCGGCATTCCTCAGGTCATCGCGGTATTGCACAGTCCGCCAGGACTGGGAACGCGGTTGTTGTCGCCGGGAATCGTGGTCGCCAAGGTCGGCATCTCCTTTCTCGCGATCCTCGGCGGCTTCACCATCGGCCGTGAAGGGCCGACCGTACAGGTCGGAGCGGCGCTCATGTACAACCTGCGCCGCCTCTTTCCGAGATCCAACGCGCGCATCGAACGGCAACTCGTGCTCGCGGGCGCGGCGGCGGGGCTATCGGCTGCGTTCAATACGCCGCTTGCCGGTATCGTATTCGCAATCGAAGAACTCACGCGCAGCTTCGAAGCGCGCACGAGCGGCGTGCTGATCACTGCCATCATCCTGGCGGGGATCGTCGCTCTTGGGCTGAACGGGAATTACACGTACTTCGGGACCATCGAAGTCAGTGCACATTTTCCCAAGCTCCTTGCGCTCGCCGTATTGTTGACGGCGATCGTGACGGGTATTGCGGGTGGCGTGTTCTGCTGGCTGCTGCTGAATACGTCGAAGTGGATTCCAGCGCGCCTGCGCGAACTGCATGCATCGAAGCCGGTCGTCTTCGCGATGATATGCGGCTTCATCATCGCCATCGTCGGGGTTGTCTCGGGCGGCACCACGTTCGGCAGCGGTTACGCCGAAGCACGTGGTCTGCTGGAAGGCCACGAACAACTCTCGGTGTTTTATCCGCTGCTCAAGATGGTATCGATGATCGGGTCATATCTGCCCGGCATTCCCGGCGGCATCTTCGCGCCGTCGCTGTCGATTGGCGCCGGTTTCGGCAACGTGCTGCATATGGTCTTCGGCGACATGCAGTTGTCGATGCTCATCGCCCTCGGCATGGTCGGCTATCTCGCGGCCGTCACGCAGTCGCCGATCATGTCGTTTGTAATTGTCATGGAGATGATCAACGGCCACGCGCTCGTGATTTCACTGATGGGGACGGCGCTGATCGCAAGCCGCGTATCGCGCTTCTTCGCGCCGCCGCTTTACGAGGCGCTCGCCGAGCGTTATATGACGCCGTTGCCGGTGCCTGTGCCCAAGGCATCGCCGGAAGTGCCAGAAGAGCCTGAAGAACCCGAGGAACCCGCCGATGCAGAAGCGCCGGCCGTCAAATAAAACTCAATACACATAGACACGCGCGGCCGGCCGGTATGCATAGGAATGGGCCGGCACGACGATACAACCGCCAAGCAGCGTCGCCAGCAAGGTGATGATCAGAAGCTTCGTTTTCATGTGGTGCTCCGGTATGCGGGCGGCGGCTTTGCGGCCGCCCATCGCTTCAAAGGGCTACGTCAAAGCCGGTCGACCTCAGGCCCAATGCCCCTGCATATAACGCCACGCGCCGCGATGTGCGATCCAGTGCCCCGGCACCCAGTGATACCCCACGCGCTCGACTTGCCAATGCCCCGGGTTCCACATGTACTGGCCGTGCTCCCAGCGCCAGTGACCCTGATCCCACACGTATCCGACACGCGCCGGCGGCACCGCCTCCATGCGCACGGGCGGCGGCGCGTTCGGCGCCACGATGATGACTTCAGCCGAAGCGGTTCCCGCGACAGCCGCGACACCGGCCATGACAATGGCGGCCTGGGCGATTAACAAACGAATTTTCATGATCGGCCTCCTGAGTGATTCGCCGCGTCCGTGAATCTACGGCGATACCCAATCAATGCGCGAGGCCGCGCTTTAGCCGACACCGCCCGTGTAACCGCGATGGCTAAACTGCAACGGAATATTGATGTAATTTGCCGCTGCTCAACAACCACGGGCGCGCAAACGATAAACCGAAAAAACGCGAAAGCCGGAATCAGACATCGATTCCGGCTTTTTCATCAGCGGTCGAGTTATCTCACGCCGATGGAATCTCGATCTTGACCTCGAGCACTTCGAGATCGTCCTGACGTTCCAGGCTCACGCGAATATCGTCGCTTGAGATCTTCACATACTTGGAAATCACGGCAACGAGTTCTCGTTGCAACGCCGGCAGATAATCAGCGGCCGGCTGGCCACCCGCGCGCTCGTGCGCGATGATCAACTGCAAGCGTTCCTTCGCGACCGAAGCGGACTTCTTTTTCTCGCCCAGCAAAAACGAAAGAATCGACATTGCGTCCCCTTACTTGTTGCCGAAGATGCGTTGCAACAGACCTGGCTTCTGATAATCGGTAAAGCGCAGGGACTTCTCTTCGCCGAGAAAGCGCGAAACGATGTCCTTGTACGCTTCAGCCACATCAGTGCCATCGAGGTGCACGGCCGGCAAACCCTGGTTCGATGCATGCAGCACCGCTTCCGATTCCGGAATCACGCCAATCAGGTCGATGCGCAGGATTTCCTGGATGTCGGTGAGCGACAGCATCTCGCCTTCGCTCACGCGCTTCGGGTTGTAGCGCGTGATCAGCAGATGTTCCTTGACGGGCTCCTTGCCCTCGATTGCGCGCTTGGTCTTCGACGACAAAATGCCGAGAATGCGGTCCGAGTCACGCACGGACGACACTTCCGGGTTCGTCACGATCAACGCTTCGTCGGCGAAATGCATGGCGAGCAGCGCGCCCGATTCAATCCCGGCAGGCGAATCGCAGATGATGTATTCGAAGTCCATCGCGATCAGGTCGTTGATGACCTTTTCCACGCCGTCCTGCGTCAGCGCGTCTTTGTCGCGCGTTTGCGATGCCGGCAGGATGAACAGGTTCTCGCACTTCTTGTCCTTGATCAGCGCCTGGTTCAGGTTCGCTTCACCCTGGATCACGTTGATGAGGTCGTACACTACGCGGCGCTCGCAGCCCATGATGAGATCGAGATTGCGCAGGCCGACATCGAAGTCGATCACGGCCGTCTTGTGCCCGCGCAACGCGAGGGCCGATGAGAAACTCGCGCTGGTGGTCGTCTTGCCGACGCCGCCCTTGCCCGATGTCACCACAATGATTTTTGCCATTCCTGTACCTTGTGTTCGTCAATTAAATCCGCTGGCGTTCTGTTCGAGAGCGCGCCGTCCCCATCGGGCGCGCCTGGCTGATTCTTGTCAGGCCACTCAGGTCAGCCGCAGCGGTTCGATCATCAATTTTTCTTCGTCGAGCCAGATCTGCACCGGCTTGCCCAGGACGTCGGGGCCGAGCGGTGTTTCCGTCGTCCTGTAAATCCCGGCAATCGAAATCAGTTCCGGTTCAAGACACGTGCAGAAAATGCGCGCATCGAGATTGCCGTGCACGCCCGCGAGCGCCCGGCCGCGCAACGGCGCATAAATATGAATGTTGCCTTCCGCGATCACTTCCGCGCCGTAGCTCACGAGCCCGAGCACGACGAGATCGCCCTTCGCATAGACCTGCTGCCCCGAACGCAACGGCCGGTCGATGATCGTCGTCTTCGGCACCGGCGCGCTCGGCGGCGGCGCCTGCGCGACGGCGGCTTCGATCACGGCAACGGCTTCGGTGTTCTCGACGTTGGCGTCGACCGATGGCTTGGGCGCACCGCGCCGGTCGCGCGCTTCGAGCAGCGGCAACGTGCCTTCCGCGGCCCACGTCTGTTCGGGCAGCGCGACCACGCCAATGGGGCGCATGCGCACGCTGTCGAGCAACGCAGCAAGCTCGCTCACCGATATGCGTTCGCCGGCGTCGAGCTTGCGCACGTCGATGGCGACGGTATCGTTGGCAAAAAACTCGGGAGTCGCTTCGAAGCGCCGCGTGAGTTCCGTGCGCAGCGCGTCGAAGTCGGTAGTCTTGACGACAAACAAAAGCGTGTCGACAGAGCCGCTGCGCAATTCGAAAAAGGGCGTTTTTTTGAGCGACATAGGTAAAGCCAAAATTTTTGCGTATTTTACAGGCGTGAGCGCGGGCAGCAGGAAAATTTCAGATTGCCGTCACAAAGAGGGCCGTCGTGAAGTTCAACTGGAAGAAAGAGGACAGCGAAGAGGATATGAACGACGGGCCACGTTATCACGCACGGCCCGTCCTGTTGCCAGGATTGCAGCAAACACGCTATTCGCCGCTACCCGATCAGGCAACTACCCATTCGGCAGCTACGCAGTGTGTTCACTCACGCGCCGCACGAGCAGCGTCTCGAATTCCTCGGGATGCGCGGGAATGCGGCGCCGCTCGCCGGTTGGACCGAAGCCGAGGCGCTCGTAAAAGCGCATGGCGTTGCGGTTGCCATCGGCGATCCACGCAAAGACGTCGTGCACGCGGCGCTCCGCGAGCCATTGCGTGGCCGCATTCACCAGCAGCTCGCCGCCACGCAGATGCCGCACCGCCGGCGCCACCCATAGCGCGTACACGAAGGCGCGCGGTTGAGCCGCCTCTTCGATGAACGCGCCGACGAGACCCGCCGGATGTCCTTCCGTGTACAAGATGAACGACGCCGTGATATCGGAATTCGCGTGGCGACCGGCCGTTTCGTCGAAGCTCGAGACATCGGCGGACAGGGCTTCCTCCAGCGTCTCCCCGAACGCATACGGTGCTTCGCGCAACGAGGCCGTGCGAAGTTCGCGCAGGACGGCGCCTTGATGCGCGGCGATCCGGTGAACAGTAAGTGAAGGACTCATGCGGGTGTTTTTCTCTCAAGCTTTCACAAGCTTCTTAAGCTGTCTTCTTAGGCTATGTTCTTAGGGCTTCTTAGCCGGCTTAGTCTAATTAGTAGCTTCAACCGAACAGGCAAACGAGTCAAATCATTATTGCAGGCAACGTGCGCGACCGGCTCAATTACGTTCTTTGGTGCAGGCATGCGCTCAGGGCGCCGCGTATCCGCCCGTGCCGTCGGGCCACGGCGTAAGCAGCTCGAAGCCATCGTCGGTGACGACCACCATGTGCTCCCACTGCGCCGAGAGCGACCGGTCCTTCGTTGTAACCGTCCAGCCATCCCGCGATTGTTGCGTTGCAGCACGACCGGCGTTCACCATCGGTTCGATGGTGAAGACAAGGCCGGGCTTCAGGCGCAGGCCCGCGCCCGGCTGCCCGTAGTGCAGCACTTGCGGATCTTCGTGATAAACACGCCCGATCCCATGGCCGCAATATTCACGCACGATCGAGTACCCCTCGCGGTTGGCCACCGTCTGGATCGCATGACCCACGTCGCCGAGCGTGGCCCCCGGACGCACGGCGCGAATGCCCGCGACCATGGCTTCGTACGTCGTGTCGCAGAGGCGCTTTGCATCGCGGCTCGGCGTGCCTGCGTAATACATGCGGCTCGTATCGCCGAAATAACCGTCCTTGATGATCGCGACGTCGATGTTGACGATATCGCCGTCCTTCAACTCACGCGGGCTCGGAATGCCATGGCAGACCACGTGGTTCACCGATGTGCAAATGGTCTTCGTAAAGCCCATGTAACCCACGTTCGCCGGAATCGCCTTCAGTTCATCGACGATAAAGCGGTTGCAGATCGCATCCAGTTCTTCCGTCGTGACGCCGGGCTTGACGTGCTCGCCGATCATTGCGAGGACTTCTGCGGCGAGACGTCCGGAGATTCGCAGCTTTTCGATGTCGGCAGGCGACTTGAGTGTGATGGCCATGGAGCGTTGGTGTGTCGGCGCGCGGTACGCGTCTAATCGCGATACGAAATCGATGTATCCGCAGCGCATTATTTCAGGATGCCGGCGATGATAGCATCGCGCGCTTTCCCGCTCTTTTTCCAATGCCCCGACGAGTCGCCGCACAACCACGCCGCGCTGCGTTCGTCGTGATTCGCGCTTGCCACTTCGAGCGGTTTACGCTCTATTCGCTTATCGTTTTGACCAACGTCTTCCGCCAATGATCTCAAGTCGCGTTGTTTCGTTTGCTCTTTCCGGTTCTTTATTGGCTGCAGTGTTCGCGGCCGTTGCGCTCACGGCGTGCAGTTCCACGAGCGCACCTGAACTTCGCGCGTCGAGCCCGCTAATCTACGTGTCATCGCGGCGTGCGCCTTCCGACGTCTTCAGTTGCCTCGAGGACCGGCTGCCTTCAGTGTCTACCTCGAAATCGGGTAACGCTTCGGAACTCGTGGTCGGACCGAACGCGTGGCTCGTGACATTGACGCCGTCGCACTATGGGTCGACTGTGAAGGTGCAGAAATCTGACCGGGACTACGGCGGATTGCCGGAACCTGAAATGCGCTTCGATATCGCGCGATGTACAACCTGATTGATTTGCGAGCAGGTCGTAAAAAAGCCCCGATGAGCTTTCAGCTCAGCGGGGCTTTTTGAACGCCAGTCGTCTTTAAAAGAAGTAATGCACGCCCAGGGTGACGCTGTCGTTGTGGCGCGTGGTGCCGTCACGCTTGCTTTGGTCGGTGGTCCATTCCAGCGCAAGGCTTGCCTGCTTGATGAACTTGTACTCAACGCCCAAACAAGTGTGCAAACGTGCGTTCGGCCAGGTTCCCGTCACTCCCAGACGCAAATACGGCATTACCGAATTGAACGGCAAGCCGAGTTTCGCATCGATGCCACCATCCTTGTATGTGGTCGACGAGTGATGGAAGTCAGCGAATGCCTCAGCACCAATAACGAAGCGGCTTACATCGAAGTTATACCCGGCAGTCAGGCCGAGGAAAGTCGATGCATGGGACCCTACGTTGACGACGCCAGAAGCGTCAGACCAGTTCTCACCCACTTTCAGGCCTGCGTAAGGGCCGGAAAACTCACTGGCTTGTGCTGCGGATAGGCCGGTCAGAGCAATGACCAGCGCGGCAATAAATTTCTTGAAGTTGAACATGACTTAAAAACATAACGTTAAATCGAAAGCAAAGTTAATTGCCGCGTTTGTTGCATGATCGGCTAATCCGAAAGTCACAAAAATTTTGCAACTTTGAATTTCGCAACGAATGAAAGATTAAATGGTGAAGATGCGTCGGACCCATAAGAGCGGTCCTAATTGATTTTTCGGCGCTATGATTTATTGACTGGCTCCCGCTGGGAGCGGCTGCCAGGAACGCCTGCCAGTAACTGGCTGTCGCTTGCGAACAACAACGCCGTTGCACGGCTTCTAATCTTTTATCGTCCGTTTTTTAGTAAAACGTTGCTAAGGTTAATTTAGTGAAAAGTTTCTACAGAGTTTTAAAGGTTTATAAAAGCATCGAATCGCGAGCCTTCTCGTCATGTTCGCCGGGTTCGACGCATTGATTAACGTCGAGGGAATGCATGCATGAAAAACTTCATGTCCAATGTTAGAAAAAGCCTGCTGGCCATCGCCGTCGTTGCCGACTTGTTGTGCCTATGGTCGGCCGCTCACGCCGCAGGGCCTGCAGCACCGCCGCCTGACGATCCCGTTTCGCTGTCGATAACGCCTCGGTACAGGTACCAGTCACCATCCATCATGGGAGCGTCGCCCGAGGCTTCTGATCTCAACACCGCGTCGGGCGTTGACGAGCCGGCGCGCCCGACCCCCGCTCTTGAAAAACCGGACAACTGGGCTTGCCGGACATCGAATAATTTGACGCGGAGTTCAATTGGCAAGAATCCGGATGGCAGGAGCATCTCGGATATTCAAGGTCTGTTGCCCAAATGCTGAGGCACACAAAGCAAAACCCCCGCTGATCTTGCGATCAGCGAGGGTTTTTAATTTGGCGGAAAGGGTGAGATTCGAACTCACGGTACCCCTAAAGGTACACTGGATTTCGAGTCCAGCGCATTCGACCACTCTGCCACCTTTCCAGATCCTGCAACCGCGCGACTGCTTGCTGCGGCTCTCGCTGAACGGGTCGATGTCCAGCGAGAGAAAGATTATAGACGAGTCCAATCTGATTTCCAAGCCCCTTTTAGTGAGCTTGATACAACAAAGAGGTCTTAACTCGCCTTCGAGACTTCGAGCTTTTCGACTCCGCGCATGTACGGTCGCAACGCCACTGGCACCGTCACCGAGCCATCCGCGTTCTGGTAGTTTTCCAGCACGGCGACGAGCGTCCGCCCGACCGCGAGACCTGATCCGTTGAGCGTATGAACGAACTCCGGCTTGCCTTGGGCATTCCGGAACCGCGCCTGCATCCGCCGCGCCTGGAACGCCTCCGTATTCGAGCAGCTCGAAATTTCCCGATACGTGTTTTGCGCGGGAAGCCAGACTTCCAGGTCAAAGGTCTTCGTTGCAGAAAATCCCATGTCGCCGGTACACAGCGTGATCACGCGATACGGCAGCTCGAGCTTCTGCAAGATAGCTTCGGCGTGGCCGACCATTTCGTCGAGCGTCTCGTAGGATTTCTCCGGCGATACGACCTGCACCATTTCGACCTTGTCGAACTGATGTTGACGGATCAGGCCGCGCGTATCGCGCCCGTACGAACCCGCTTCCGAGCGGAAGCACGGGGAATGCGCCGTCAGTTTGACCGGCAGCGCCGACGCTTCAAGAATGCTTTCGCGCACCGTATTGGTCAGCGAGATCTCCGAGGTCGAAATCAGGTACTGCGTGACCGTGTTCTCCTCGCCGCCCTTCTCGACCCGGAACATGTCCTCGGCGAATTTGGGCAACTGGCCCGTACCCACCAAAATTTCCGGATTTACGATATACGGCGTGTACGCCTCCGTGTAGCCGTGCTGTTCGGTGTGCGTGTCGATCATGAACTGCGCCAACGCCCGGTGCAGGCGCGCAATCTGCCCGCGCAGCAAGGTGAAACGCGCACCGGAGAGCTTTGCGCCCGTTTCGAAGTCGAGGCCAAGCGGCGCGCCGACATCGACGTGATCCTTCACTTCGAAATCGAACGAACGCGGCGCACCCCAGCGACGCACTTCGACGTTGCCGGATTCGTCGGGGCCGACCGGCACGCTTTCGTGCGGCAGGTTGGGCACGCCGAGCATCAGGTCGGACAGGCGCTTCTGGATGTCATCGAGCTGAGCCGCCGAAGCCTTCATGGTGTCGCCGATACCCCCGACCTCCGCCATCACTGCTGCGGTGTCTTCCCCACGCCCTTTCATTGCGCCGATCTGCTTCGACAGCGTATTGCGGCGCATTTGCAGCTCTTCGGTACGCGTCTGGATTTCGCGCCGTTCCGCTTCGATTGCCGCGAACGCAGCGACGTCGAGTGTGTAGCCGCGTTGAGCCAGGCGCGTGGCAACGGCGTCGGGGTCTTTGCGCAGGAGTTGGATGTCGAGCATGGCAGGGCCGGTTCTTCTGAGTGTGCGAATCCGCGATTTTAGCGCAGCGAGGCGGCCGTGTTGGCGCGCTTTGGCCGCGTTGGCCGTTCGGTCTAATGGAACGCGGCGTTTCACCATCCGTCGGCAATGGAGCAACGCTTATTTTTCGTCCTTGTGGTCGCGCCGCCATTGGGCATCGAGTTGCGCAAGACGCGCCATCTTTTCACTGATCTTCCCCTCCAGACCGCGCGGCGTTGGCTCGTACCAGTGCGGGTCGCGCATGCCGTCGGGCAGATAGGTTTCGCCGGCCGCGTAAGCGTCGGGTTCGTCGTGCGCGTACCGATATTCGTGCCCGTATCCAAGCTCCTTCATCAGCTTGGTCGGCGCGTTGCGCAGATGGACCGGCACGCCTCGCGACTGGTCCTTGCCGACAAACCGCCGCGCCTCGTTATAGGCCATGTAGCCAGCGTTCGATTTCGGCGCAACCGCGAGATAAATCAGCGCCTGAGCCAGCGCGAGCTCACCTTCCGGCGTTCCCAGGCGTTCGTAGGTTTCGGCGGCATCGAGCGCGATGCGGCCCGCACGCGGATCGGCGAGACCGATATCCTCCCAGGCCATCCGGACGATTCGCCGCGCGAGATAACGCGGGTCGGCGCCGCCGTCGAGCATCCTGCAAAACCAGTAAAGCGTCGCGTCAGGATTGCTGCCGCGCACCGATTTGTGCAGCGCGCTGATCTGGTCGTAGAACGCGTCGCCGCCTTTGTCGAAACGACGCAGGTTTTCGGTCAGCGCGCTGCCGAGCAACTCACCGTCGATGTGCGTCGATTTCTGTTGCGCGGCCGCCCGCGCCACGATTTCCAGATTGTTGAGGAGCTTGCGGCCGTCGCCATCGGCGGAACCGATGAGCGCCGCACGAGCGTCATCGGAGAACGTCAGGCCGCCCAGCTCGCCCTGCGCCCGTTCGAGCAATTCATTGAGCTCCGTTTCATCCAGGCTTTTCAGCACATACACGGCTGCCCGCGACAACAATGCGCTGTTCACCTCGAACGATGGATTCTCGGTCGTCGCGCCCACGAACACGAACAACCCGGACTCGACGTGCGGCAAAAACGCGTCTTGCTGGCTTTTGTTGAACCGGTGCACCTCGTCCACGAAAACCAGCGTCTGATGCCCGTTCGCCCGATGGATCTGCGCCAGTTCCACGGCCTCGCGAATATCCTTCACGCCCGACAAGACCGCCGACAACGAAATGAACTCCGCATGAAACGCCGCGGCCATCAGCCGTGCGAGCGTGGTCTTGCCCACGCCGGGCGGTCCCCAGAGAATCATGGAATGCGCTTCACCGGATTCGAACGCGACGCGCAGCGGTTTGTTGGGGCCGAGAAGGTGTTTCTGGCCGATCACCTCGTCGATGGTGCGAGGACGCAAACGCTCGGCAAGAGGGACATTGGCACGGTTTTCTTCGAACATGGCGCGATGAGGGGTTCCGAATGGTCTGGACAACAGCGAAGACAGCGATAATCGTTCCCTTGTTCGAGACAAGCGCCCGCGCTGCTTCAAAATGCTGCAATGGTTGATTATGACAGTTGCCGCTTCCCCGGATTGCCCACGCTTCAGAGCGGACGCGACAGCCAACATCTGCAAATAAGGACAGAACCTGAATGGCATCAGATAACACCACCGACACCGCCGCCTCGACCTACGCGCCTTTGTTGCCCGTCCCGGTCGAGCGCCGCGCGTTCGGAACGTCGGACGCCTTCGCGTTGTGGTTTTCTCTTGGCATCGGCTTGCTGGTGGCGCAGGCCGGCGCGCTGCTCGTGCCGGGCATGTCGCTGCCGCACGCGCTTGCGGCCATCGCTGTCGGAACAGTGATCGGCGTGTTGCTGCTTGCACTGGCGGGCGTGGTCGGCACGGACACCGGACTCGCCGCCATGTCGTCGCTGCGCCCCACACTCGGGCTTCGCGGGGCATCCGTCCCGGCCGTGCTCAACGCGGTGCAACTGGTCGGCTGGGGATCGTTCGAGATCATCGTGATGCGCGATTCCGCCGATGCCCTTGCCAGGCAATCCTTCGGTTTATCGATGCCGCTCATCTGGACGCTGATCTTCGGCGTGCTGGCCACGATCCTTGCGATCACCGGCCCGCTGTCCTTCGTCCGGCGATTCCTGCGCATCTGGGGCATGTGGCTGCTGCTCGGAGGCGCCGGTTGGCTGACGTGGAACCTGCTGTCGAAACAGGATATTGGCGCGTTGATGAACCGGCCGGGGACAGGCGAGATGCCGTTCGGCGCGGGTATCGATCTGGTCGTGGCGATGCCGCTCTCATGGCTGCCGCTGATCGCGGATTACACGCGCTTCGGGCGCAGTGCAGGCGGCACGTTTCGCGGCACGCTGTTCGGTTATGGCATTGCGAATATCTGGTTTTATGCGCTCGGCGCCTTCTACGGCCTGGCTGCCGGCGGCGGCGACGCGCTGCTGACCGTGGCATTCGCGCAGGCGGCGGGCGGGATTGCGCTGCTGCTGATTCTCATCGATGAAATCGATAACGCTTTCGCCGATATCCATTCCGCCGCCGTCTCCACCGGCACCTTCTGGGCGAAGGCGAGTGTGCCGTTGTTATCCGCGGCGTTCGGCGGGTTGTGCACGTTGATCGCGTTGCTGGTGCAGATGGGCAAGTACCAGAACTTCCTGCTCCTGATCGGCTCGGTCTTTGCACCGCTGTTCGGCGTGGTGCTTGCCGATCATTTCATCGTGCGCAAACGCCGCGTGGTTGTAGCTGCGCTCACCGACCGGCAAGGCCCGTACGCGTTCTCGGGCGGATGGCATGTCAGCGGATTGGTTGCCTGGGCGCTCGGGATCGCCGCGTATCACGCGATCAACCAATGGATCCCGAACCTCGGCGCGACCTTGCCGTCGCTTGCCATCGGCGCGGTGGCTTACCTGGCGTTGGTGCTGGGTGCGGGTCGGCGGGAAGAGAGCCGGTCGTCGACTTGAGCTTGATGACGGCAATTCAGGAAAGCGAGGCGATGATCGCCCCGCTTTTCGCAACGGTAATCAGCCGTCGATCACGTCAGCGCCCTTCGGCACCACGAACTTGAACTGGTTGGCCTTCAGCGGCGGGTTCTTCTCGATATTCGAGAACGTCAGCAAGGTCACGTTGCCGAATACATCGTGCAATTCCATTGCTTCGAGATTGCCGTTCCTGAAGCCGATACCCACCTGCTGGAACTGCGTGTCCTGCGCCTTAGGCGTCAACTCCAGCCAGTCGATGCCGTCCTTGACCCCCGCGTCGCGCAACGTGAAGTTCTTGTCGAGATCGTTGCTGCCGAAGAGGATGGCGGCAGGACTCGCGCCCAGCGCATTGCCCAACTGACGAACGGTGACCTGGTTCAGGTCTTTGTCGTAGACATAGAGCTTGTCGCCGTCGGCCTGGAGTATTTGCGCGTAGGGCTTTTCGTACGACCAGATGAACTTGCCCGGCCGCGCGAACGTGAATGTGCCGCTTGCCGTGCCGGAGGTCCTCGGCGCTGCGCTCTGCGCGGCCGTGGCGGATGCCGCCTTGCTCGGCGCCTTGATTTCACGCTGGACAAACGAGCCGTGCGCCGCGTGAACCTGAGCCACAAACGCCTTCAACTGTTCCGTGCCGCTTGCGAATGCGTGCGATGCGAGCAGCATGGAAGCACTCAAAACTCCTGCCTGAACCATACGATGAGCTACGCGATGAAACGACTTCGACACTGACTGCATAACAATAAAACCTCCAGAAACCAACTCTGCTGCGTTTATTCCGATTCACGCGCCGGCGTGAGGATCTCGCGATTACCGTTCGAGGACATGCTTGATACCAGTCCCGAATTCTCCATTTGCTCGAGCAAGCGCGCTGCACGGTTATAACCGATCCGCAAGTGCCGCTGCACAAGCGAGATCGACGCACGACGGTTCTTGATCACGATCTCGACGGCCTGATCGTAAAGCGGATCGGCTTCGCCATCCCCGCCGCCCGCCGCGCCCGGCGCACCTTCTTCACCGTCGCCGACCACGCCGCCTTCAAGAATCCCTTCAATGTAATTCGGCTCGCCCTGCTCCTTCAGCTTGTTCACCACGCGATGCACTTCTTCATCCGATACAAACGCGCCATGCACGCGCACCGGCAGGCCCGAACCCGGCGGCAGATAAAGCATGTCGCCCATGCCGAGCAGCGACTCGGCACCTTGCTGATCGAGAATGGTCCGCGAATCGATCTTCGATGAAACCTGGAACGCCATGCGCGTCGGCACGTTTGCCTTGATCAAGCCCGTGATCACGTCCACGGACGGCCGCTGCGTCGCGAGAATCAGGTGAATGCCGGCCGCACGCGCCTTCTGCGCGATCCGCGCGATCAGCTCCTCGACCTTCTTGCCGACGACCATCATGAGGTCGGCCAGTTCGTCGATTACGACCACGATGGTCGGCAAGCGGTTCAGCGGTTCCGGCTCGTCCGGCGTCAGGCTGAACGGGTTGGGAATCTTCTCGTCGCGCTTCGTGGCTTCGTCGATCTTGTTGTTGAAACCCGCGAGGTTGCGCACGCCCATCTTGCTCATGAGCTTATAGCGGCGTTCCATCTCGGCCACGGCCCAGTTGAGCGCGTGCCCGGCTTGCCGCATGTCGGTGACGACCGGGCAAAGCAGGTGCGGAATGCCCTCGTAGACGCTCATTTCGAGCATCTTCGGATCGATGAGAATCATGCGCACTTCGTCGGCGGTGGCCTTGTACAAGAGCGACAGGATCATCGCGTTGATACCGACCGACTTGCCCGAACCGGTCGTACCGGCCACCAGCAGGTGCGGCATCTTCGCAAGATCCGCGCAGACCGGCTTCCCGCCGATATCCTTGCCTAGACCCATGGTCAGGGGCGAAGCGGCGTCGGCATAAACCTGCGAGCCGAGAATCTCCGACAAACGCACGGTCTGGCGGCGCTGGTTCGGCAACTCCAGCGCCATGAAATTCTTGCCCGGGATGGTCTCGACCACACGAATCGAAACCAGCGAAAGCGAGCGCGCCAGATCCTTCGCCAGCCCGACGATCTGCGAGCCTTTGACGCCCGTGGCCGGCTCGATCTCGTAACGTGTCACGACCGGGCCCGGATAGGCAGCGACCACAGCGACTTCCACGCCAAAATCCTTGAGCTTCTTCTCGATCAGCCGGGACGTGTATTCGAGCGTGTCGGCGGAAATGGTTTCCTTCACTTCCGGCGCGGCATCGAGCAAGGCCAGCGGCGGCAGCGTGGAATCGCCGGGCAGATCGGTGAAAAGCGGCACCTGCTTTTCCTTCTCCACACGCGCCGATTTCGCAGTCGCGACCGGCGGCACGATCATCACCGGTTCCTGTTCCTCGATCTTGACCCGGCCGCGCACCACCTTGCCTTCGCGCTTTTCGGCTGCCACTTCGCCCAGCTTGCGGTCACGCCCGGCTTCGCGGCGCAGTCGCGCGCCGGTGATGGTGGCCATGATGCCGTCGCCGGTTTTTTCGCAGACGGACAGCCAGGAAAAATTGAAATACAGCGACAAGCCGATCGCGAGCGCGATCAACAGGATCAGCGTGGCGCCGGTAAAACCGAACGCGTGGGAGACGGCGTGCGCCACTGCTTCGCCGACCACGCCGCCCGGCGCGCGCGGCACCTGCACCTTGAGCGACCACATGCGCAGCGCTTCAATGCCGTCGCTTGCGAGCAGCACCAGCACGAACGCGAAGGCCTCGGCGAGCCACGTCCGATCCTTCACCGGTTGCTCGGCCGAAGCTTCCTGATTCGTGATCCTCCGGTAATTCGCGATGATCCGCCGCGCGAGCAGCACCACCCACCAATAAGCGGAAAGACCGAACAGCAGTAACAGGATGTCTGCCGTCCACGCACCGACCCGTCCCGCCCAGTTGGCGATCTGGTCGACTTGCGCGGCATGGGTCCAGCTCGGGTCATGGCGGCTGTAGCTCACGAGCGCCATGAGCAGGAACACGCCGAGCGCGACCTGCAAGATCCATCGAATCTCGGTAAAAAGGCGCGACATGCGATGAGGCAATGCCTGCGCACTTGCAGAATAGGTAGCTTTTGCCATTGATCCGTAAGGCTTTTGACCCGCCATGAAAGGCACGGCGAGCCGACAGAGTTAAGGACGCATTGTAAACGCTGCATTGCGATGATCGGACAAAAATGGGCCATGGTTTCACCCTGTAACACCCGCGTTACATGCGTCCTGCCCGCTGCAACGGCCCGTGCGCGCTATGGCCGCCATTGAAAGGATCACTCGGCGGCGCCTGGAGACACTCTTTATAATGGCGAATTCGCGCCTATTTACAGGTCATCGGCAGAAGCGCGCCGCCGGCGCAGTTTTTCTCGACCGCCCGCGCCTTTTGCCCATAAACCGCTTGTTCGCCCGGCGGTTTGGCCCTAACCAAACGGATTGCTCTCATGTCTTCGTCCAAACACGCAAAAGTGCTGATTCTCGGTTCCGGTCCCGCCGGTTATTCCGCCGCCGTCTACGCGGCGCGTGCGAATCTGTCGCCGCTTCTCATCACGGGCCTAGCGCAAGGCGGTCAACTGATGACCACGACCGACGTGGAAAACTGGCCGGGCGACCCGTTGGGCGTGCAAGGTCCGGAACTGATGCAGCGCATGCTGGAACACGCCGAACGCTTCAACACGGAAATTGTGTTCGATCACATTCACACTGCCAAGCTGACCGAACGGCCAATCCGCCTGATCGGCGATTCGGGCGAGTACACATGTGATTCGCTGATCATCGCGACGGGTGCATCGGCGCAATATCTGGGCGTGCCTTCGGAAGAAGCGTTCATGGGCAAAGGCGTGTCGGCCTGCGCAACCTGCGACGGTTTTTTCTACAAGAACGGCGAAGTGGCCGTGATCGGCGGCGGCAATACGGCCGTCGAAGAAGCGCTCTATCTGGCTGGAATTGCCAAGAAGGTGACAGTGGTGCATCGCCGGGACAAGTTCCGCGCCGAGCCGATCCTGATCGACCGCCTGCTTGCGAAGGAAAAAGAAGGCGTGGTGGACATCAAGTGGAATCACGTTCTCGATGAAGTCAAGGGCGACGCGACCGGCGTAACCGGCTTGCAGATCAAGTGCACGGAAACGGGCACGACCACGGAAGTGCCGCTGCAAGGCGTGTTTGTCGCGATCGGTCACAAGCCGAATACGGACCTGTTCGCGGGTCAACTGGAAATGAAGAACGGCTACATCATCACGAATGGCGGCCTGCAGGGCAATGCGACGGGCACGAGCATCGACGGCGTGTTTGCTGCCGGCGACGTGCAGGATCACATTTACCGGCAGGCTATTACGAGCGCCGGCACGGGTTGTATGGCTGCGCTCGACGCACAGCGTTATCTCGAAAGCATCAACGAGAACCCGGCCGTCCATTCGATGAGCGCCGAAGCGGAACGTTAAGCTGCTGACCGTTGCACCGGAGCGAAAAAGCGTCCGGAACCTTCAAACGCCGGTTTCGATCCTCTGGATCGGCCGGCGTTTTCGTTTCGGACGCGGTGAAAATCGGGCGGCCGCGCTTCGGGCGCGTCCATTTCCCCGGCTCTCATGTTAAAAAGGGGCTCCGGAAGCGGCGTATATCGCGTTGCGCCGCCGTGCATTTTCTTTTGCCTTGCAATGCCCAAGAACCTGCCCCATCCGAACGAACCCCGGCCCAGACGCCCGCGCGACATGGCGCCGCGCACGGCCGCCGCGTCCGCGAAAGCGCCGCTGACGCCCGAGGAACTCGCGGCCGCGCTCAAGCGTGAAGGTCTGGCCGGACTTGCCGCGCTGCGCGAATCGCTTCAGGCGCAGGCGGTCAGGCACCGTGCCCAGCGGGCCGCCGCCATCGTGGCGGAACGCGAAGCCCTCGCCGATGCCGACGTGTTCCGCAACGCCATCGGCGAGGTCGAACCGCTGAACGTGGCGGTGCGCGTACCGTTGCCGCGCGTGCCTCCGTCGCCTTTGCCGCTGCAGACGCGGCTCGACGAGGAAGCCGTGCTGCACGAAGCCCTCTCCGACGAATACGACCCCGAAAGCCTCCTCGATACCGACGATTCCCTCTCCTACTGCCGCCACGGCGTACGCGAGGAAGTCGTGCGCAAGCTCCGGCGCGGCGCCTGGATCGTGCAGGCACAACTCGATCTGCACGGCATGCGGCGCGAGGAAGCGCGCGAGGCGTTATCGGATTTCATCCGGGAAGCGGTGAAACGTGGTGTGCGATGCTTGCGCGTGATTCATGGCAAAGGCCTTGGATCCGTTGGGCGCGAACCCGTGCTCAAAGGCAAGGTCCGCGCGTGGCTGGTGCAAAAGGAAGAAGTGATCGCGTTCTGTCAGGCGCGTCCTCACGATGGCGGTGCCGGCGCCGTGCTGGTGCTGCTGAAACCGGGCGGGACGCCACATCATCACGGGCACCCGCAAGACCACGATGCCCGCAGCCATCGCGATCCGCGTGAGAGGTCCTGACGGTGCATCCCAGGCTCACGCTGGCAATCTCCATCATGGAGGGGCTCGCGATCTTCGCGTATGCAATCTCGGGGCTGATCGAAGCGAGAAAGCGCCGGCTGGATGCCGTCGGCGCCTTCCTGGTCGCCCTCGCGACGGCATTCGGCGGCGGGACCGTGCGCGACGTCCTGCTTTCGCGCCGGCCGTTCTATTGGGTCGAGCATCAGGATTACGTCATCATCATCTTCGCACTGGCGCTCACGGCACCGATGTTCCTGCGCCTCACGACCCGCTTGTTCGACCAGCGCGCCTTGCTGGTCGCCGATGCCATCGGCCTGGGTTTGTTCAGCATCTCGGGCACGTCCATCGCGCTCGATGCACAAATGCCTGCATTCACTGCGGCCTTGATGGGCGTGGTGACAGGGGTTTTCGGCGGCATCATCCGGGACGTGCTGTGCAACGAGGTCCCGCTGATCCTGCGCGACTCCCGGCCTTACGCCGTGTGTGCGTTCGCGGGATGCTGGCTGTATCTCGGACTCGATGCACTGGGCGTCCTGGGCGTCTATAACGTGTTGTTCTCGACGGCGTTCATTCTCGTGGCGCGGCTGGTGACGCTGAAACTGGACGTGCGGCTGCCTCATTAATAGACTGCGAACCGGGCCGTCAGCCGCGCTTAAACCCGGCCGAATGGCCAACGCTCGCCGCCGTTAATTTCCGGCGCCTGTCGATTTGCTACAATCCGACTTCGATTTTCGGCTTACTGACGGCAATGAACACGTCATTGCGTCTCGTCGTTGCTCTAGTCAATAAGTCAACTCCACCCTCAACGGTCGATCGACCCGCAGACTGAAAATGAACATCGAGCAAGCGCGTTTCAACATGATCGAACAGCAGATCCGTCCCTGGGATGTGCTGGACCAGGACGTCCTGAACCTGCTGTCGATCGTCAAGCGTGAAAATTTCGTCCCTGCCGCGTACCGGAACATCGCGTTCGCGGATCTCGAGATTCCGCTGCCGGCCGGCCAGCACATGCTGTTTCCGCGCGTCGAAGCGCGTGTGTTGCAGGAACTGGCTGTGAAAAAGCACGAGATCGTGCTCGAAATCGGCGCGGGCTCGGGCTACATGGCAGCGCTGCTCGGCGCGCGCGGCCGCTCGGTGACGACGGTTGAAATCGAACCCGAACTCGCCAAACTGGCCGAAGACAATCTGGCGGCCAACGGTGTGTCGAATGCGCAAGTTGCAGTCGGCGACGGCGCACGCGGCTGGAACCAGGGCGAGACCTTCGACATCATCTGCGTCTCGGGCGGTTTGCCGGTCATGCCGCAGGAATTCCTCGACCAGTTGAAGATTGGCGGCCGGCTGGCGGCGTTCGTTGGCAGCGCGCCGGTCATGAAGGCGCAGATCATCACGCGCGTGGATGAAAAACAGTTCCGCGTCGCCGATATCTTTGAAACGCTGATCGGGCCGCTCAAGAACGCTGTACAGCCTTCGCGCTTCAAGTTTTAAGTTTTCCCCGGAAATCCGGACTCGTGCGGGGTGAACCGTTCGGGTCCGATACTTCCAAACGGCAAACTCAGACAGCATACCGGTGAGCAAATCCGCTCGCCGTTGCCTGCTGCTTTCAACGGAATCCCATGCAAAATCTGTCCGCACCCGAACTGGCCGAATGGCTCGCCGATTCATCGCGCCCCGCCCCTGTCCTGCTCGACGTTCGCGAACCGTGGGAACTCGAAACGGCCAAGATGGCCAACATCGTCGCCATCTCGATGCGCGACATCCCTGCCCGCAGCGAAGAACTGGACGACGAAGCGCAGATCGTCTGCATCTGCCACCACGGCGCCCGTAGCGCGCAAGTCGGCATGTTCCTGGAATCGCGTGGCTTCACGCAGGTGTACAACTTGTTTGGCGGTATCGATGCCTGGTCAAAGCAAGTCGATCCGGCCATCCCCACGTATTGATTCGACGCTGTATTCAGTCATCACGGAATCTCCATGCGCCCGATGTTTGCGCTGGCGCTGTCCAGCATCAGCGCCGGGTTAGCGTGCTCACCGGCCATGGCCGTGGGCCTCGATCAGCTCTATGACGAAGCGCTCAACACCGACGCGCAGCTTCAGAGCGCGCGGGCAAGCCTCGCGGCCGACAGCGAACAACTGCCGCAAGCGCGCGCAAAGCTGCTGCCGCAATTGTCGGCGTCGGCGAGCGCGAACGAGCAGCGCACGGAGTTTGGCGGCGGGTTGCCGGCATCGAATGGAAACAGCAACGGCTTCGTTGTTTCGCTGACCCAACCGCTCATCAACGTCGCGAACTGGCAGGGCTACCAGCAAGGCCAGATCGCGCTGACCACGGCCCAGGCGCAGTTCGCCGCCGCCCGCCAGGATCTGATCGTCCGGCTGGGACAAGCTTATTTCGATGCACTTTCAGCCCAGGACAGTCTTGCGATCGTGCGTTCGCAAAAGGCATCGATTGCGGAGCAGCTTGAATCGGCCAAGCATTCCTTCGATGCCGGCAGCGCCACCATCACCGATACCAACGAAGCCCAGGCCAAGTACGATCAGGCGATCTCGCAGGAAATTGCGGCACAGAACGATCTCGAAGTGAAACTGGCGTCGCTGGAGCAGATCGTCGGGCATCCGGTGACCCGTGTGGACGGCCTCGCGCGCGGCGTGACACTGCCGCCGCCCGTTCCCGCAGACATGCAGCAGTGGGTCGACGCCGCGCGCGACACCAACTACAACGTGGTGCTCAAGCAACTGGCGACGTCAAATTCGCAGCGCGAGACATTGAAGGCGAAAGCAGGTCATTACCCGTCGCTCGATCTCGTCGCGAGTTATTCCAAAAGCAGCCTGGGCGCGGCGGGCGCGGGCAACTTCGGCGGGAACTTCGGCGGCGGTTTTGGCAGCGGCGCGGGGACGATCGGTCCGGGCATTCCGGCTGCGGCGGCCGAACTCGGCAACTTCGGTGCGTATTACACCAACGCGACGGTCGGCGTTCAACTCACCATTCCCCTTTACGAAGGCGGCGCAACGCAAAGCCGCGTGCGGCAGACGCTCGCGCTCGAAGACAAGGCGCAGGCCGACCTCGATACCGCGCGGCGCTCGGCGGCGTTATCTGCGCGACAGGCGTTTCTGGGGGTATCGAGCGGACTGGCGCAGGTTCGCGCACTCGAAACCGCCGAGCGGTCCGCGCGGACATCGCTTGAATCGAACTTGCTGGGTTATCAGGTGGGCGTGCGGATCAATATCGATGTACTCAACGCCCAGGACCAGCTTTTTTCGGCACGGCGCGATCTTGCGAAAGCGCGCTACGACACGCTGGTCAACTCGCTGAAGCTGAAGGCGTCCACGGCGAGCCTAACGGACAGCGACGTGCTCTCGCTGAACTCGCTGCTCTCCCCCACCGACGACACGGCGCTCACCGCCCTGCCCGTGGTCCCGACCGTGCCGCATCCGCGCACGGCGAATCCGGCAGCCGGCCGGCGCTCCCTGCCGCAATAAGCGATAAAAAAACCGCGAGCCTTCGTACAAAAGGAAGCTCGCGGTTTGTTATAGCAGCCAACAAAACCTCAGACCACGTTCATAGCCAGCGCACTCTCACGATAATGCTGGCTCGCCTTGTCGCTGTCGCCGAGCTGTTCGTGCAGACGCGCCAGGGCCCGATGGGTGCGGATCTTCAGCGGTTCGTTATCGGCGAGTTTCAAAGCCGATTCCAGGAACGCCTGCGCCTTGCCCCACAACTGCTGATGCAGACACAGACGGCCGAGCGTGAACAGCAAATCGGCGTCTTCCGTGCGCTCCTTCTGCCAGGCTTCGGCACGCTGGATCAGCGGCAAGGCATCGCCTGGCGACGCGCAATCCGGATATCGGCGCAGCAAACGCGCGTCCCAATTGTGGTTCAGCGCTTCCTCGACGATCCTGCGCGCGTCGTTGCGGCGATCCAGCGCGATCAACAACTCGGCGGCGAGATCGGCCAGACGCGGCGACTGTCGCTCCACCGGCGACAACGACTGCCAGAATTCAAGCAGCGCATCGGGATTGTGCCGGCGATCGCGCAGCAGGTTTTCAGCCGCAACCTGCCGCAGACGCACCGCGACCGCAGGATGCAGCGCCTCGCGTTTTTCGAGCGTCTTGACGAGCTTCAGCACTTCGCCCCAGTTCTTCAACTGCTGCTGCGCACGCAACGCGATCTGCTGCGCGTGCAAGCGGCGGCCGCCCTGGGCCTGCATTTCGGTCAACGCGACGAGTGCGCCGTCGGCATCGCGACCATCGGCACGCATGTCGGCGGTCGCCATCAGACGGGCGTCCTGCCAGTCGCTGTCCGCCACCTTGGCGAGCCACTCGTCGCGGCGCGCGTACTCGTGCATCTCGTGTGCCGCTTTTGCACCGATCAGGCCGGCGGCACCGGCGTTTTCATCGACGATGAGAGAATCGCGCGCCGATTTTTCCGCCTTCGAGAACCGCCCGGCATACAAGTGGCCGATGGCATCGCGCAACGCCGCGTTCGCCTTCGCCAGCCGCGAGCGCGTCCGGTACGCCGACACGCGCTGCGGCATCTTCCACACGCTGCGGATGGCGCGCAGGACCGCGTACAGCACGATGAACGACACCACCAGCGCCACCACGAACAGGTTCAGCGACACGTCCACGCGATACGGCGGGATTACGAGCAGCACTTGGCCGCCGTCGAACACGCCGACGAGCGCGAGCGCCGCCGCCGCCGCGAACAGGAGCACAAACCAGATGAGTCCACGCATCGTCATCACCCGCCTCGCTTGAACTGGTGGACCGCCGCAAGACTCGCGTTCAGGTCGGGCACGGCGACGGCGGTCGATGCGTCATTGACCTGCTTGACGAGATCTCGCACCGACTTGACCTTGCCCGACGACGGATCGAAGTAGCGGCCGAGCGCCGTATCCGCGGCGTTGAGATCCGACCTGAGTGCCGGTTCACTGCGCGACAACAGCGACAACCGCGCCGACAACAAGCGCAGCTTCACGTTCTCGCGCACGAAGTAGCCTTGGTCGGGGGAAGCGAGCATGGCGTCGGCGTTATCGATACGGCGTACCGACACGAGGCTCGACAACTGCTGCCCGATGCCGCCCGCGATCTGCTGCAGCCAGACCTTCCAGCGCGGCTGGTTCGTCGCGGCGGCGATTGCGGCGCTGTCGCCGGGTGCATCGGCATGTGCGGTCGACGGCACGATTGGCGCTTCGCCGGCGAGCGGCAGGCGATCGATCTGGTCGATGGCGGTGTCGAGCTTGATGGCCAGGCCCGTCAAATCCGTCGATGGCGTGGCGTGCAGCTTGTCCATGTCCTGCGCGATGGCCTTGCGGATGGTCACGATCTGCGGGCCGGTCGTGGCGGCGAGACGCGTGTCGGCGCTTTGCAGCGCGAAGAGCGCGAGCTGGACGTTGCCCGTGAGCTGCAGTTGCTGGCTTGCGCTCGACAGGATCTGCTCGACTTCGGCCAGCGTCCAGTCGTCGCGATTGCTCGCCAGATCCTGATATTGCTGCTGCAGCGCCTGGCTTTGCGCCTGTGCATCTGTGAGCTTGCCCTGGAACTGGATGATCTGCGTGCTGATGGCCGTGACCGAACTCGCCGCCTGGTCGGCTTGCGCGCGCAACGCCGCGGTTTGCGCGTCGCTTGCCTGCAGACGTTGCGCGAGTTGCGCGTCGCGTTGATCGAATTTGCGGTTGAGCATGAAGCCGCCCACGCCCGCCACGATCACGATGATCACGAGCACCAGCCACAGCAGCGCCGTGCCCGCGCCGCCACGCCGCTCTTTCGGCTGCGATTCATACGGCGTGAACGGCGTGTTGGGCGGATTCGAAGGCGGAGCCGACGCCGTGGACCTGGCATCGGATTTTGCGTCGGACTTGGAAGCGGTCTTGCTTGAATCGATCGAATCAGTCATGCGTGATTGAGCCGGTTGGTGAGCCGGCGCGGACGCCGGCCTGGAATCCGTCGGCGCGGACTCCTGGTTGGTTTTTTGACTGGACTGGCCAGGCGGCGTTGCCGCCGGGGCCGTGTATCCATATTCTTGTGCCTCTGCAACCTGCGCGTCCGGTTTCGCCTCCGCTTTCGGGTCCGCTTTCCCGTCCGATAGTGAAGCAGTGCCGAAGAGCGTGCTGAACGCCTGAACAATGCGTTCGTCGCCGGCGCCGGACACCGTAATCCTATCAAAACCCGCCTGCCGCGCGGCTTCGGCAATACGCGGATGCGGCGTGACGAGCGGAACGTGCTTGAGCGTCAGGGTTTCATCGACGGTCAGATATTCGCGGGCCAGCTCTTCGAGGTTGCGCACGCCCTCCGAACTGGTGAGGAGCCACGCGTGCGGTTCGCCCGCCAGCAGTTCGTGGATGCGCTCCCAGTCGCGCATGGACGGCTCCGGCACGATGCGCGTGTAGGCCGCGACCTTCTCCACCTTCGCGCCGGCCTCGGCGAGCGTGTCGGCAAGCCATTCACGGCCGCCATCGCCACGCACGATCAACACACGTTTGTCCCTGAGGCCATCCGCGCCGAAATGCGCCACGATTGCTGCGTGCAGTGCTTCGGAATCGTAGCGGGGATCGGTGGGCGTCTCGGTGATCGTGGCATCGGCGCCGGGACTGATAACCGTATAAGCCGGTGGTGCGATGCCCTGGCGCGCCAAAGCAGCCACGCTGCCGGGACCGACCACGCCAATCGCAACATGCGCTGGCCACGGCGCACTGAGCCCGGCGAACGCGTGCTGGACGGCGTTCGGCGACACGAAGACGACCAGCGCAAAGCCAAGTTCAGCGGGCGCATAAAGCTCGCCGAGCGCGGCCTGCAGCGGTGCGGTATCGGCGACGGGGCCTATATCGATGAGTGGAAACTCCAACGGCTCGAAACCCGCGCGTTCGAGCAGCGCCATGAGTTCGGCCGACTGGCCGGACGGACGCGTGATGACAACCGTGGATGGCCGGGGTGTGGCTTCGGCCGGGGTATGGGTCGAATCGTGAGCGCTCGCCATCAGTCGGCAGGCGTTGCAGCAGGAGGAATGCGCGCACCGCTTGCCGTGCTCAACTCGCGGACGATGTCCATCGCGCCCTGCGCTTCGAGCTCGGCGGAAACGCGCGCGCCGAGATCGAGCGCGGCTTCGACACCGGTGGCATTCGCCGAGCCTTCGGCACGAAGGACGCGCGTACCATCGACCGTCGATACACATCCACGCAAATGCAGCGCGCCGTCGCGCCATTGCGCGTACGCCGCGAGCGGCACTTCGCAACTGCCGCCAAGCGAGCGCGACACCATGCGCTCGGCTTCCACTGCTGCAGCCGTGGCATCGTGATGCAAAGGGGCAAGCCACGCGGCGAGATCGTCACGGCCGGCACGGATCTCGATGCCGAGCGCGCCTTGCCCCGCCGCCGGCAAACTTTCCTCCGGCGACAGATACGCGCGAATCCGCGATTCCAGCCCGAGCCGGATCAGCCCGGCGGCCGCGAGGATGATTGCCGCGTAGTCGCCCCGGTCGAGCTTGCCCAGACGGGTATCGAGATTGCCGCGCAACGGGCGGACTTCGAGATGAGGAAAATGCATGCGCAACATGGCTTCGCGTCGCAAACTCGACGTCCCGACGACGCTGCCGTGAGGCAAATCCGCCAGCGACGCAAAGTGCGGCGAAACGAAGGCATCGCGGGGATCTTCGCGTTCGAGGATCGTGCTCAGGGTAAAGCCGTCGGGCAGTTCCATGGGCACGTCTTTCAGCGAATGCACGGCGAGGTCGGCACGGCCGTCGGCGAGCGCTGCTTCGAGTTCCTTCACGAAGAGTCCCTTGCCGCCGACCTTCGATAAGGTCCGGTCAAGAATCTGATCGCCGCGCGTCGTCATTCCGAGGATTTTGACGTCGCAAGATGGATATAATTTGTGCAGCGCAAACTGCACGTGCTCAGCCTGCCACATGGCAAGACGGCTCTCCCGCGAGGCAATGACCAAAGTACGGGGCGGTGGCGTGGAAGGCGTCTCGGAGTTCATTGCGGGTCAATCGAATGACGGGATGGATAACAAACAATGGTAGCACGCACGCCCAAGCCCAATTACAGTCCTGACCGCGCCGAAGCGCCGCGGAAACGGGCCTGGCGCGCTGCGGCAGGACGGAGACAGCAGGGCACAAAAGCCGCAACATGCGGCACGCGTCATGGTTGAGGCACGCATTCTCTCGCGCTGCCGTGCCTGTCGCCTTGGATTTCCCGAGTCTCAGCCGCAACGCCAGTAACACTGTAAGCAGCTTGGCGGGCAAGCGGACGCCGTTTCTTTCATGCACGGCGCCTGCACGCTTCCATATCGAGTCTGCGGCTTTAAAGTTGGCTAACTGAACGACAAGCAAGAGGAATTCAACGTGACGTCTCCCGGATCGGCGCGCAATGCCCGCCCCCGCCGCAACGCGGTATCGAAGAATGAAGGTTCGTCCGTCAAGGCCATTGCGGCCGATGTAACGGTTGCCGCCAAAGCCTCCAAGGCGCGCGCCACCGCCGTCAAGAAGCCTGCTGTGAAAGAGCCCGCTGCTAAGGCCGCCAGTAAGCCGCCCAAAGCCGCATCGCGTACACGCGACGACAAGGACCTTCCCCTCTTCGAGGACATCCGCTATCTCGGCCGCCTGCTCGGCGACGTCGTGCGTGAACAGGAAGGCGACAAGGTCTTCGATGTCGTCGAAACGATTCGTCAGACCGCGGTCAAGTTTCGTCGTGAGGAAGACAGCGAGGCATCGCAGGCGCTGGACAAGCGCCTGAAATCGCTTTCGCCCGAGCAGACTGTGAGCGTCGTGCGCGCGTTCAGCTATTTCTCGCATCTGGCGAATATCGCCGAGGACCGGCATCACAACCGGCGCCGCAGGATTCATGCGCTCGCCGGCTCGACGCCGCAGGCCGGCACAATGGCTTATGCAATCGAGCGGCTGAAAGCGAGTCCCGATGCTTCATCGGCGCAGGCGACGCTCCAGAAGTTCTTCGATGCCGCCCTGATCGTGCCCGTACTGACCGCGCACCCCACGGAAGTCTCGCGCAAGAGCATTCTGGATGCACAGCACGAAGTCGCGCGGCTGCTGGCCGAACGCGATCAGGACCTGACCACACGCGAACGCGCGCACAACGAGTCGATGCTGCGCGCCCGCGTCACGTCGCTCTGGCAAACGCGGATGTTGCGCGAAGCGCGCCTGACCGTCGCCGATGAAATCGAAAATGCGCTTTCGTATTATCGTGCAACGTTCCTCGAAGAAATTCCTGCGCTTTACGCTGATATAGAAGCCGCGCTCGCCGAGCACGGACTGCCCGCGCGCCTGCCCCCGTTCCTGCAAATGGGAAGCTGGATTGGCGGAGATCGCGACGGCAATCCGAACGTCACCGCGCCCACGCTGGTTCACGCCATCACGCGCCAGGCCACGGTGATTTTCGAACACTACCTGGAGCAGGTGCATAAGCTCGGCGCGGAATTATCGGTGTCGAACTTGCTGGCCGGCGCAAGCGCCGAACTCAAGAAACTCGCCGATAACTCCCCGGATGCGTCGCCGCATCGTACCGATGAGCCTTATCGGCGCGCGCTGATCGGCGTGTACGCAAGGCTCGTCGCGTCCGCCGACGAACGTCTGGGCGCGGGCGTGGTCGCAGCGCGCAGCCGTCATCCGGCGAAGCCGTATGCATCGGCAACTGAGTTTGCCGCCGATCTGAACGTGCTGATCGAATCGCTCGCCGCGCATCACGGCGAGTATCTGTCGGCGCCGCGCTTGTCGCCTTTGGCGCGCGCGGCCGAAGTGTTCGGCTTCCATCTGGCGAGTATCGATTTGCGTCAGAGCTCGGACATTCACGAAGCGGTGATCGCGGAGTTGCTGGCGCACGCAGGCGTGCAGGACGATTACGCCGCGCTGCCCGAAGCCGATAAAGTCGCGTTGCTGCTCAACGAACTGGCCCAGCCGCGGCCGCTGCGCCTGCCGTATTTCGATTACTCGGATCTCGCGAAGAGCGAACTCGGCGTGCTCGAAGCGGCGCGCGTGACGCGTGAGAAATTCGGTACGCGGGCCGTGCGCAACTACATCATTTCGCACACGGAAACGGTCAGCGATTTGCTTGAAGTGATGTTGCTGCAAAAGGAAACCGGCCTGCTGCAGGGGCGTCTCGGACACGCGAAAGATCCCGCGCACGATGGCCTCATGGTGATTCCGCTGTTCGAAACCATCGCCGACTTGCGCAACGCGCCGCACATCATGGGCGACTTTTTCGCGCTGCCGGGCGTGAACAAGCTGGTCGAGCTGCAAGGCGGCGAGCAGGAAGTCATGCTCGGTTATTCCGACAGCAACAAGGACGGCGGTTTTCTTACGTCGAACTGGGAGTTGTATCGCGCGGAACTGGCGCTGGTCGCGTTGTTCAAGCAGCACAAGACAACCTTGCGCCTTTTTCACGGCCGTGGGGGCACGGTCGGTCGCGGAGGCGGTCCGACGTATCAGGCAATCCTGTCGCAGCCGCCAGGGACGGTAGATGGCCAGATACGCACGACCGAGCAAGGCGAAGTGATCGCGAGCAAGTTTGGCAATCCTGAGATCGGGCGGCGCAATCTCGAGCTCGTGGTGGCGGCGACGCTCGAAGCTTCGCTTTTGCCACACGAAAATACGCCGGCGCAGTTGCCCGCGTTCGAAGCAACCATGCAGACCCTGTCGGATTCGGCGATGGCCGCGTATCGTGCGCTGGTTTATGAAACGCCTGGATTCAAGGAGTATTTCTTCGAATCGACGCCGATTTCGGAGATTGCGGAGCTGAACATCGGCAGCCGGCCGGCATCGCGAAAATTGCAGGATCCTAAGCAACGCAAGATCGAGGATCTGCGGGCGATTCCGTGGGGCTTTTCGTGGGGCCAATGCCGTCTGCTTCTGACGGGATGGTATGGCTTCGGCAGCGCGGTCACGAATTTCCTCGATACCGCGTCCGACGCCGCCGAGCGCGCGAGGCGGCTCGCCATGCTCAAGAAGATGCACAAGACCTGGCCGTTCTTCGCGAACCTGCTCTCGAACATGGACATGGTCCTGGCGAAGACGGACATTGCGGTGGCTTCGCGTTACGCGCAACTCGTCACCGATAAAAAACTCCGCAAGCACGTGTTCAGCCGGATCGTGGCGGAATGGGAGCGGACGTCGAGCGTGTTGTCGGAAATCACGGGGCACAGCGAGCGGCTCGCGAACAACCCGCTGCTCGCGCGGTCGATCAAGAACCGCTTCCCGTATCTGGACCCGCTGAATCACTTGCAGGTCGAGTTGCTGAAACGGCACCGCGCGGGGGATGACAACGTGCGGCTAGGACGCGGGATTCACTTGACCATCAACGGGATTGCGGCGGGGTTGCGTAATACGGGTTGATCTTTCGCAGTTGCGTTGAGTAAAGCCGGCGAGGTATCTGCCGGCTTTTTCGTTATTCCGCCTCGACCATCAACGCATCCAGTTCAAACGAACCATCGTCCTGAACCGCGAAATACTGGCGCACTTCGTCGGGCGCGTTCTTCCACAGCGAGCGAATCGCCGTCACGCGTTCCGGCGGCGTACGCATTCTCGCGACCCACGTATCGAATTGAAGCGGCAAGCGCCATCGGCTGCGAATCCCGGACTTGAAGCCCGCCTGTTCAAACAAGGCCAGCCACTCGTCCCCACGATAATCCCGGATATGCGAGCCATCGCGCAGCACTTCGACGGCCTGGATATGGGTATCGAGCAACGGATGGTCCGCGCCCGCGATATCTACGAACACGACGCGCCCGCCCGGCTTCAGCACGCGCCGGACTTCCTTCAGCGCCGCCGGCACATCGTGCCAGTGGTGAGCGCTCATGCGGCTCAGCACGCGGTCGAAGATGGCATCGGCGAAAGGCAGACGTTCGGCGGGACCTTGCTGCGTCGTGATGTTCTCAAGCCCGCGTTCCTGCGCCGCCCCGGCAACCGTCGCCAGCATCTGTTCCGCGATGTCGTACGCCACCACGCTCTTGGCGTGCGGCGCGACCGAAAAACTCACGTGACCCGCCCCGCAACCCAGGTCGAGCACGACCGCATCCGGAACCGCGGCAACTTCGCGCGCCAGTTCCTGCAGATCGGCGCCGGTTGCATGCACGGCACTCGTGAGATAGGCGGCGGCGGTCGAGCCGAATGCATCGGCGACCTGATCGTGGTGTTTCATGGGGCAGCTCCAGGTTTTTGTCAGTATTTTCCCAGCGACAGCAACGCTACAATAAGCGCCGCCCTGTACCGGTACAAGTTGTGCAGTTATTCTGGTATATAAAGTACCCGACCGCGTATCGAATTCATCTCAACGCCCATTCATGACTCTGTCGTCGCCCTCTTCTTCTAACGCACCCAGCGTCGCGCCGCCGCTCGATGCCACGCCCGCGCGCGCGCTCGGCGAGTTCATCCGCGCGCATCGCGAGCGGCTTTCGCCGATGGCCGTCGGCTTGCCACCCGGTCCGCGCCGCCGCACGCCGGGTTTGCGTCGTGAGGAAGTCGCTCAGTTGTGCGGCGTCAGCCCGACCTGGTACACGTGGATCGAGCAAGGCCGGCCGGTTTCCGCTTCCGCCGATGCCCTCGCGCGCATCGCGGTCGCATTGCAGCTCTCGCGGGCCGAGCGCGCATATCTCTTTGAACTCGCCGCCCAGCGCGATCCCGCCGAGCCCGATCCGGCCGCGCAGGATGCGCCGGCGTCGCTGCTGAAATCCGTGGAATTGATCGATGCCCCCGCCTACGTGCTCGACCGGCAATGGAACGCGTTGCGATGGAACGCGCAGGCGGCGGCGTTGTTTGTTGGCTGGCTGGATGGCGAGCGGGATCGGAATCTGCTCTCGTTCACGTTTACCGGGGCCGGAGCACAGAGTCTCATCGTCGATTGGGAAACACGGGCGCGCCGGCTGGTAGCCGAGTTCCGGGCTGACTCGATCCGTCACCTGAACGATGCCCCGACGCGTGCGCTGATCGATTCGCTCAGCAGCGCCAGCGATGCTTTCGCGCGCTTCTGGGCGTCGCAAGACGTCGGTGAACGTGAAGGCGGCACGCGGGAGTTCAATCACCCCACGCGCGGCCGGCTCGTGTTCGACCAGATTACGTTCAAGCCCGCGCACCGGGAAGATTTGAAACTTGTGATGCTGGTGGGAGTTTGAGCAGAGGAATGCCCAGCGGCTTTCACAGCACAAAGAGCACTACACGATGCACAAAAAAATGCCCGGCCTATTTGGACCGGGCAAAGCCGCTTCTCCCCGGCAGGGCCGGAGGAGAACGGGGACACATGGTGAGCTGCGTCGGTCATGCGGTGTTTTCGCGCATGCCAAAACGGGCTCGTATCCGTAATTACGTTTGGAAAAGTGAAACGGATTCATCCGGATGCAAAAAAACCAATGCGGCTCACAGCGATTATTTCGGTAATATCAATCGCGCCGCCCACCCGACCGGTCCCATGACGACAATCCTTTCTCACGACCCGACCCCCGACACCCTCGTGCAATTGCTCGACCGTGTTGCCAGCGAAGATGCCGCCGCGTTGCGCGCGCTCTACGATTTAACTTCATCGAAACTGTTTGGCCTCGCGCTTCGTATATTGGTGAAGCGTGAGTGGGCCGAAGAAGTTTTGCAGGACGCGTTCGTCAATATCTGGCGATACGCGGGCGACTACAAAGCAGGCCTGTCCGCGCCCATGACCTGGATGGCGGCGATTGTCCGCAACCGGGCTCTCGATTATTTGCGGCGGCAGAAAGCCAACGGGGCGAGCGCCGAAACCGAATGGAGCGATGCGTTGGACGATACCTTGCCTGCAAACGAGGCGGATCCCTCCGACCAGATGCTGATGAGCCAGGAAGCACGGCAACTCGCCATCTGCATGGACCGGCTCGAAGCCAATCAGCGTCAGGCAGTGGCGCTTGCATACCTGCGTGACCAGAGCCATAGCGAAGTGGCCGACGTTCTCAAAGTACCGCTCGGCACAGTGAAGTCGTGGATTCGTCGCGGCTTGGAAAAACTCAAGACGTGCCTGGGAGGGCTGTGATGGATCTGCATCGATACGCGGGCCTCGTCGATCAGCTCGCCGCCGAGTACACACTCGGGGTGCTGCGCGGCGGGTCGCGAAGACGCTTCGAGAGTATTTCCCAGCACGATCCGGCCATCCGGCTCGCGGTCGAGACCTGGCGCCTGCGCCTCGCGGCCATGACCGAACTCGGACCGGGCGTCGCGGCACCGCCCGAAATCTGGACGGCTATCGAACGCCGGCTGAATCTCGTGAATGCCCGTCGCGATGCGACTGCGGCGCGTCCGGTTCCGCCAACGCCGGTTGCGCGTCCGAAGCCCGGCTGGTTCGAGAACCTGTCGTTCTGGCGCGGATGGTCGATCGCAGCGACGGCAATTGCCGCGATCGCGCTGGTCGTGTCGATCCGCGAGTTGTCGACCGTTGCTCCGGTGCCCGCGCCCGTGCCTGCTCCGCAAGTGGCGCAGGAACCGCGCATCGGCTATGTGGCGACACTCGCCGACGAAAAGTCCAACGCCCGCATGCTCGTGACGTGGGATGACCGGACGTCGGAAGTGACGGTGCGGCGCCTGAGCGGATCGTCCGATCCCTCCGATAAATCCATGCAGCTCTGGGGTTTGCCGAAGGCAGGACATCCGGTATCGCTCGGCGTGCTGCCGGTCGGCGGAACCGCGAAGTTCAAGGCTGCTTCTGTGAGCGCGTATCCGGTGCTGGCGGTCTCCGTCGAGCCGGTCGGCGGGTCGCCGAATCCGAATGGTCCGACCGGGCCGGTGGTTTATACGGGTAAGGTCATTCCGGCAGCGTGACAGGCTTGAAGCAGTTTTCGTGAGTTGATCCGAAAGGGACGTCGAGAGGCGTCCCTTTTTCTTTTCACGGCTTTGCAAATGGCTGCAGGTTTGTCATTGCCTGTAAAATCGGCAATTCCGCGTTTTTGTCCTCTTAAGAACATCACTATGACGTCCCAACTGCACAAGAAAGGCGAAGCCTGGTCGGCTCGCTTCAACGAACCAATGTCCGATCTGGTGAAGCGCTATACGTCATCGGTGTTCTTCGACAAGCGTCTCGCACTCGTCGATATCCAGGGCTCGCTTGCGCACGCCGCCATGCTGGCCGCGCAGAAGATCATCGGCGATGCGGATTTCCAGGCCATCCAGAAAGGCATGACGCAGATCCAGGGCGAGATCGAGCGCGGCGAATTCGAGTGGAAACTCGACCTTGAAGACGTGCATCTGAATATCGAGGCACGCTTGACGGCGCTTATCGGCGATGCCGGCAAACGCCTGCACACTGGCCGTTCGCGCAACGACCAGGTCGCCACCGATATCCGTCTCTGGCTGCGTGGCGAGATCGACCGGATCGGCGCGTTGCTGATCGATCTGCGCCGGGCGCTGATCGATATCGCCGAGCAAAACGCCGAAACCATCATGCCGGGCTTCACGCATTTGCAGGTCGCGCAGCCGGTGACGTTCGGGCATCACTTGCTCGCCTATGTGGAGATGTTCACGCGTGACAGCGAACGCATGATCGATTGCCGCAGGCGCGTGAACCGCTTGCCGCTCGGCGCTGCGGCGCTGGCAGGAACGAGCTATCCGATCGATCGCAACGCCGTTGCGAAGACCCTCGGCTTCGATGGCATCTGCGCCAATTCGCTCGATGCCGTTTCCGATCGCGATTTCGCCATCGAATTTACGGCGGCTGCTGCGCTGATCATGACGCACGTGTCGCGCTTCTCCGAAGAACTCGTGCTGTGGATGAGCCCACGGGTCGGGTTCATCGACCTGGCGGATCGCTTCTGCACCGGTTCGTCGATCATGCCGCAGAAGAAAAACCCCGACGTACCCGAACTGGCGCGCGGCAAGACGGGACGCGTGAACGGCAATCTGGTGTCGTTGCTGACGCTGATGAAGGGCCAGCCGCTCGCGTACAACAAGGACAATCAGGAAGACAAGGAACCGCTGTTCGATACCGTCGATACCGTTTCGGACACCCTGCGCATCTTCGCTGAGATGGCCTCGGGTATCACGGTCAAGCCGGACGCGATGCGCGCCGCGGCGCTGCAAGGATTTTCGACGGCGACGGATCTGGCGGACTACCTGGTGAAGCGCGGTCTGCCCTTCCGCGATGCACACGAAGCCGTGGCGCTCGCCGTGCGCATCTGCGTGGATCGCGGCTGCGATCTGGCGGACCTCACGCTCGATGAAATGCGCTCGGAGTTGCCGAACGTCGCGCATTTGATCGGTGAAGATGTGTTCGAATATCTGACGCTGGAAGGATCGGTGGCGAGTCGCAATCACGCCGGCGGGACAGCGCCGGAACAGGTTCGGGCTGCGGCGAAGGCGGCTCGGGTGGCGTTGGGGTGAAATAGTCGTCGACGCTGAACGTAGCCAAATCGGCTACGTTCGTAGCCGATTTGGCTACAGTCTCGCCGGGCCGTAGCAAGCAGGCTCTCCACACTTTGCGTCCGACCCGCCCATGATCATCCGCCCCAAACTCAACTGGTTCCGCATGTTGTTCGTCTGGCGCGGGTCCGTGCTGCCGCAACTCCTGCCGCGGCTTGCGCTGATCTTTGTGCTGTCCGTCCTGGCGATCGTGATGCACGACCACATGCGCTCCTACCCGGTCGGGCTCGGCACGCCGCCGTTCGCGCTGGTGGGCATTGCGCTCGCGGTGTTTCTCGGTTTTCGCAATAGCGCGAGTTACGAGCGCTGGTGGGAAGGGCGCAAACTCTGGGGAGCGTTGTCCATTCACGGCCGGTCCCTCGCGCGTCAGGCGCTGACCTTGCCGCGCGGCGTCGAGCCCACAGACAGGCATGAGTTCATCGCGGCAATCGGGGCGCTCGGTCACGCATTGCGCCACGAAATGCGCCGCACCGATCCCCTTCCGGATCTCGCCACGCGCCTGACGCCTGCGCTATATCAGCGCACCGTCAAAGCGCAGAATCGATCGACATCGATCCTCCGCTGGCTCGGCGAATGGTCCGCTGCACGCTCACACGAAGGCGCGCTCGATGGCTACGGCACCCTCGCGTTCGAGCAGAACCTCAACGAGTTGTCGGGCGTGATCGGCGGCTGCGAGCGGCTTGCATCCACACCTTTGCCCTTCTCGTATTCGGTGATGATCCATCGGACCGTCTATATTTTTTGTGTGCTGCTGCCGTTCGGCCTGGTCGACGGCGCGGGCGTGTTGACGCCTCTGTTCGCGCTGCTGGTGGCGTATGCGTTCATGTCGCTGGAGGCGATTGCGGCGCAGATCGAAGACCCGTTCGGCCTGGAGGAAAACGATCTTGCGCTGAGCGCGCTCTGCGATGCGCTCGAAACCATGCTCCATGACATGACCGCCGATCCCGACTTCAAGCGGCCACCGAAAGGCTTGCCGGAGCCGGGCGTGACGGAGCGCAGGTTTATCGTGACGTAAATGGAAGAAGGCCCGCATCACTCATGCGAGCCTTCTTCATTGCAAGCTACATCTTCGACTTAGCGCTCGAGCGCGACGCAATCCACGAAATACTCGATCCGCCCGTTGATCATCTCACCGACCAACCCGTGGATATCCGTATGGAAGCCCGGGAAACGCTCGTTGAACTCGCGCGCAAAGCGCAGGTAATCCACGATCGTCTTGTTGAAACGCTCGCCCGGAATCAGCAACGGAATGCCCGGTGGATACGGCGTCAACAGGATGGTCGTCACGCGCCCTTCGAGTTCATCGATAGGCACCCGGTCGATCTCCCGGTGCACCAGCTTCGCATACGCTTCGGACGGCTTCATGGCCGGTTCCATGCTCGACAGATACATCTCGGTAGTCAGCCGCGCGATATCGTTCGCACGATAAACACTGTGGATCTGCTCGCAAAGATCACGCAAACCCATGCGCTCATACGAAGGATGCTGCGCGATAAAGTCCGGCAGCACGCGCCACAGCGGCTGGTTGTTGTCGTAGTCGTCCTTGAACTGTTGCAGTTCGGTGACCATCGAATTCCAGCGGCCCTTCGTAATGCCGATCGTGAACATGATGAAGAACGAATACAACCCGGTCTTCTCCACGATGATCCCGTGCTCCGCCAGATACTTCGTCACGATCGCAGCCGGAATGCCCGACTCGCCGAACTCGCCGTCCACATCGAGTCCCGGCGTGATGATGGTCGCCTTGATCGGATCGAGCATGTTGAAGCCTTCGGCAAGCGCGCCGAAACCATGCCAGTGATCGTTCGGCTTCAACACCCATTCTTCACGGCTGCCGATACCCTCTTCGGCGAGCGCTTCCGGTCCCCACACCTTGAAGAACCACTCGTCGCCGTATTCGTCGTCGACCTTGCGCATTGCGCGGCGGAAATCGAGCGCTTCAGCAATCGATTCTTCCACCAGCGCCGTGCCGCCCGGCGGTTCCATCATGGCCGCGGCCACGTCGCAGGATGCGATGATCGCGTACTGCGGGCTGGTCGACGTGTGCATCAAGTACGCTTCGTTGAAGCGGTGTTTGTCGAACGTGCTGTTTTCGGAATCCTGCACCACGATCTGCGATGCCTGCGAGATCCCCGCCAGCAGCTTGTGCGTGGAGTGCGTGGCGAACACGAGCGCGCCCGTACGCGGACGGCCGGCGCCAATGGCATGCATGTCCTGATAGAACTCGTGGAACTCGGCGTGCGGTAGCCACGCTTCGTCGAAGTGAAGCGTGTCGAGCATGTCGCCGAGCAGATCCTTGATCATCTCGACGTTATAGACAATGCCGTCGTACGTGCTTTGCGTGATCGTCAGGATACGCGGCTTCACCTTCGGGTTCTTTGCAAGCGCCTCGCGCGCGAACGGATTCGCTTCGATCTTCTTGCGGATGTTTTCCGGCTTGAACTCGTCGCGCGGAATCGGTCCGATCAGGCCGAAGTGATTGCGCGTGGGCGTCAGGAAGACCGGAATCGCGCCGGTCATCGTGATGGCGTGAAGGATCGACTTGTGGCAATTACGGTCGACCAGCACGATGTCGCCGGGCGCAACCGTCGCGTGCCAGACAATCTTGTTCGATGTCGACGTGCCGTTCGTCACGAAGAACAGATGATCCGCGCTGAAAATGCGCGCCGCGTTTCGTTCCGATGCCGCAATCGGTCCCGTGTGATCGAGCAGTTGACCGAGTTCGTCGACGGCATTGCACACGTCCGCCCGCAACATGTTCTCGCCGAAGAACTGGTGGAACATCTGGCCAAGCGGATTCTTCAGGAACGCCACGCCGCCCGAGTGGCCCGGGCAGTGCCACGAGTACGAACCCTCTTCGGCGTATTGCACGAGTTCCTTGAAGAACGGCGGTGCGAGCGCATCGAGATAAACCTTCGCCTCGCGGATGATGTGGCGCGCAACGAACTCCGGCGTGTCCTCGAACATGTGAATGAAGCCATGCAGTTCGCGCAGGATATCGTTAGGCAGATGCCGTGAAGTGCGCGTTTCGCCGTACAGGAAAATCGGGATGTCCGCATTGCGCCGGCGCACGGCCTGCACAAAGGCGCGCAACGCGACGATCGCGGAGGCCAGTTCCGGCGCATCGCCCTCGGCCAGCACCACGTTGCTGTCCGCATACGGCAGCAACTCGTCGTCATCGATCGACAAGATGAAACACGACGCGCGGCTCGACTGCTGCGCGAACGACGTCAGATCGCCGTAACTCGTCAGCCCGAGCACCTCGACGCCTTCGCGCTCGATCGCCTCGGCGAGCGCACGAATACCGGAACCCGAGATGTTCTCGGAACGAAAATCTTCGTCGATGATGACGACGGGAAAACGGAACTTCATGAGGCGAATCTCCAAATGGAACGACCGCTGACCGAGTTGTGCATGCTCGAGTCCAGCGGTCTTTCAAAAAGCGTTGCAATGACGTTTCTACACAGCAAAACCTGTGACAGAAACGTCAGGTTTTCGGCAGCGTCACGCCGCTTTGCCCTTGATACTTGCCACCACGGTCAGCGTAGGAAGTCTCGCAGATTTCGTCGCTTTCAAAGAACAGGACCTGCGCCACGCCTTCGTTCGCGTAGATTTTGGCAGGCAAAGGTGTCGTATTCGAGAATTCGAGCGTCACGTAGCCTTCCCATTCTGGTTCGAACGGCGTGACGTTCACAATGATCCCGCAGCGTGCATAGGTGGACTTGCCCAGGCACACGGTCAGGCAAGAACGCGGAATGCGAAAATATTCGATGGTACGCGCAAGCGCGAACGAGTTCGGCGGAATGATGCAGACGTCGCCCTTGAAGTCGACGAACGATTTCTCATCGAAATTCTTCGGGTCGACAATCGTGGAATTGATGTTCGTGAAGATCTTGAATTCGTCGGCCACGCGAATGTCGTAGCCGTAGCTCGACGTGCCGTAACTCACGATTTTTCGGCCGTCTTCGGACACACGCACCTGATCGCGCACAAACGGCTCGATCATCTTGTGCTCTTCGGACATGCGCCGGATCCACTTGTCGGACTTGATGCTCATAGGGAACGTACCCAACGAAAGAAGCGGCTCGAGAAAAGCCGCCGTGCTTGAAACGGGGCGTGGCCGGAAGACTGGATTGCATGCAGATGCATGCGGTACTCAGTGGGACCCGCCGGGAAGCGCGTATTTTACTTGATGTGATGGCTCATGCGACGCGACCTGGCCAAGAAGCCGGGTCTGACGTTTCAGGAGCCTGATTTCATTGACGAATCACGCCGCATGCGAGCGCCGGACCGGCGCCGTGCGGGCTGAGCGAATACGAGTCGGATGTATCGCGATGCAGCAGGACCGCGCGCGACAGGACGGAGCGCACGCCGTCGAGGGAAACATCGGGCGCCACGATGAATCCGGTCGCCGAACCATTTGCGTCGGCGCGGATGGTCGCCAGGTCGCCCTCGGGTTTCGATGAGTGGCTGCGTTCGGCTGCGGGAGAGAAGACCGGGCCGCCATCCGATGAGTTCGACACGATGCAGTCGCCGCGCTCATGAATCTGCAGCGCGTGCTCGCTGTTGGGCGCCATGCCTGACAAGTTGTAGGAAACCTGTACCCCATCCGCCCGTTCGATGAACGTGAGCGACCCGCTCGCGCTGCTGCCCGCCGTGGGCTGCAACATGGCGTCGGCGCGTTTCTCATGGTTCTGGAACAAGATGCCGCAGCCGCCGAGCAGCAATGTGCCGACGGTGAGCGCCAGCCCTGTGGCTGCGCTCGTGCTCCAACGTGCAATCAGGCTCAAGGCCGGGTTTGTCGTGGCAACACGGCTAACCGATCCAGGCCCGTCGAATCTTCGTTTCATGCAATCCTCATGGCGACCCGCGACCACCCCGTGTGCTCACTGGATCACGCCCGTCGAAGGCCACATGATAACGCGACACGCCCGGCGCCCAGAGTCCATGCCCGCAAGCGATTCAGGTCCTCAGGTGTTCTGCACCACGATGCTCGGGAACATCGACGTCATGTCGCGCTGGCGCTCCGCAATCGAAATCGCGACCTTGCGCGCGATCGACCGGTACGCATCGGCGATCTTGCTGTCAGGTTGCGACACCACGGTCGGCTGTCCGGCATCGGTTTTCTCGCGGATGGCGATATCCAGCGGCAGGCTGCCGAGCACCGGCACACCATATTCCTTCGACATCCGTTCACCGCCGCCCGCGCCGAAAATGTGTTCTTCATGGCCGCAGTTCGAGCAGATATGCGTGCTCATGTTCTCGACGATCCCGAGGATCGGAATGCCGACCTTCTCGAACATCTTGAGGCCCTTCTTGGCGTCGAGCAGCGCAATGTCCTGCGGCGTGGTCACGATCACAGCGCCGGTCACCGGCACTTTCTGCGACAGCGTCAACTGGATGTCGCCCGTGCCCGGCGGCATATCGACCACCAGGTAATCAAGATCCTTCCAGTTGGTCTGGCGCAGCAGTTGTTCGAGCGCGGACGTGACCATCGGGCCGCGCCACACCATCGGGTTGTCCTGCTCGATCAGAAAGCCGATGGAATTCGCCTGGATCCCATGGCCGATGAGCGGGTTCATCGACTGGTTGTCGGGCGATTCGGGGCGGCCGCTGATGCCGAGCATCATGGGCAGCGACGGGCCGTAGATATCGGCGTCCAGCATGCCCACCGACGCGCCTTCCGAAGCCAGCGCCAGCGCAAGGTTGACGGCGGTCGTGCTTTTGCCGACCCCGCCCTTGCCCGACGCCACGGCGATGATGTTCTTGACGTTCGGCAGCAGCTTCACGCCGCGCTGGACGGCGTGCGCCAAGACCTGCGACGAAACGTCCACTTTCACGCCATTTACGCCCGGAACCCTGGCAACAGCTTCGGAGACGAGCGACCGGATTGCACCGAACTGGCTTTTCGCCGGATATCCCAGCACGACGTTGACGCTGACATCGGCGCCATCTATGGTCACATTGCGTATGCTTTTCGCGTCTGCAAAAGAGCGGCTGGTATTGGGATCGATCAGGCCGCCGAGGGCGGCGTCGATCCGGGCGCGATCAAGACTCATCGAGACTCCGTGGGAACGCTTGTTGCGAATAGGGATCGAACACTTTCGCGCACGTGGTATGAAATTTGAAAGGAATTGTTGCACGACATTGCGTGACGGAGGCGTGCACTGCACTATCCCACGCTGCCATGGTCCGGGGACGCATCGTTTTAAGCGGTTGAATCCTTGGCCGTATTGTAGTGGCAGGCGCAACGGCTCGCCGGAAGACCCCACGGGGTGCTCTTCCGTTCGCCGAGGCGATTGCCTTGATTGAATCCTGGAGAAATGACAATGAACACGAAAATGATGACCCGCCTGTCCGTAATCGCAGTTGCCGGGGCGCTCGTCGCCGGTTGCGCCTCGCAGCAGGGCAATAACGCCGCAGTCGGCACCGGCATTGGCGCCGCGACCGGCGCGGGCATTGGCGCAATCTTCGGCGGCGGCAAGGGCGCGGCCATCGGCGCGGGCGTTGGTGCGGCGGCTGGCGGCATCACCGGTTACAACTGGCAGGCCATCAAGGGCAAGCTGACGGGCGCAACGAAGGGCACGGGCACGCAAGTGACCGAGCAGCAGGACGGCTCGCTGAAGGTGAACATTCCGAACGCCATTTCCTTCGATACCAACAGCTACGCCATCAAGCCGACGTTCGCGCCGGTGCTCGACCAGGTCACGCAGACGCTGGTGCAGCACCCGGAACTGATCGCACAAGTGGTTGGCCACACGGATAGCACCGGTCAGCCGGCTTACAACCAGACCTTGTCGCAAAATCGCGCACAAAGCGTGACGTCGTACCTCGCGGGTCATGGCGTGGCAGCCCAGCGTCTGGCAGCTTCAGGCATGGGTCAGACCCAGCCTATCGCTGACAACGCCACCGAAGCCGGCCGTGCACAGAATCGTCGCGTTGAAATTTATCTGCGCGCCACGGCTCAGCCGGGACAGGTTCAGTAAGCGGATTGATTTACAAGGGGAATTGACCGTTTTGATGTACGGCCAAGGTTTGATCGGTTCCTGGAAAATATCGATGGAATCGAAAAATAGTTGAAACTTTGGCCGCACACCGCGTGTCTGTATTAACGGTAGGTGGCTGGCGCCGTATTGTGCCGCCACATGCCATTCTCCTCTTGTCGTTGTTGCTCCGGGGCCGCTCTATTTGCCCCGGTTTTTTTTCGCCTGGAATTTACAGGCGGCGGGGACTTCGAGCCCCATGTCCTCCACTTTCCCCCGGCGCAAGCGCCCTATCTGCCTCCTGCTAGAATCGTGGTTCGCTTTTTCACGCATTCACCGAATTTTCAACTGCAGGCAAGCGCCTTATGTCATCGTCAGCACCGTCATCGTCAGCACCGCTTTCCGCGTCCGCCCACCGCCGAGTTCTCGTCACGTCCGCGCTCCCGTACGCGAACGGCCAGATTCACATCGGCCACATGGTTGAATATATCCAGACGGATATCTGGGTCCGGACGCTGCGAATGCACGGTCACGAGGTCTACTACGTCGGCGCCGACGATACCCACGGCACGCCCATCATGCTGCGCGCCGAGCAGGAAGGCATCACGCCGAAACAACTGATCGAGCGCGTCGGCAAGGAACACAAGCGCGATTTCGACAGCTTCGGCATTTCCTTCGACAACTACTACTCCACCGACGCCGAGGAAAACCGCGTCCTGTGCGAATCCATCTACAAGTCGCTGCAGGAAGCCGGTTTGATCGATGCACGGGATATCGAGCAAGCCTACGATCCGGTCAAGGAAATGTTCCTGCCGGACCGCTTCATCAAGGGTGAATGCCCGAAGTGCGGTGCGAAGGACCAATACGGCGATAACTGCGAAGTCTGCGGCTCGACGTACCAGCCGCTCGACCTGATCAACCCGTATTCGGTCGTGTCGGGCGCGACGCCGGTGCGCAAGACCTCGACGCACTACTTTTTCCGCCTGTCCGACCCGCGTTGCGAAGCCTTCCTGCGCGGCTGGGTCAGCGGTCTCGCGCAACCCGAAGCCACGAACAAGATGCGCGAATGGCTCGGCGAGAAAGGCGAAGCCAAGCTCGCGGACTGGGACATCTCGCGCGATTCACCGTATTTCGGCTTTGAGATTCCGGGCGCGCCGGGCAAATATTTCTATGTGTGGGTAGACGCGCCCGTCGGCTATTACGCGAGTTTCAAGAATCTGGCGGACGCTCGCGGACTCGACTTCGAAGAATGGATCCGGCCGGGATCGAAGACGGAGCAGTATCACTTCATCGGCAAGGACATCCTGTATTTTCATACGCTGTTCTGGCCGGCCATGCTGCAGTTTTCCGGCCACCGCACGCCGACGAACGTATTCGCCCACGGCTTCCTCACCGTCGATGGCGCGAAGATGTCGAAGTCGCGCGGCACGTTCATCACGGCAAAAAGCGTGATCGATACCGGCATCAATCCGGAATGGCTGCGCTATTACTTCGCCGCGAAGCTGAACCACACAATGGAAGACATCGACTTGAACCTCGATGATTTCCAGGCGCGCGTGAACAGCGATCTGGTCGGCAAGTACGTGAACATTGCCAGCCGCGCGGCGGGGTTCCTGATCAAGCGTTTCGAAGGCCGTGTGCAGGACAGTGCAATGAACCATTCTTTGCTGCTGCAATTGCGGGCGGCGGTTCCGCAAATCGCGGCGCTGTACGAGGCGCGCGAATATGGCCGCGCGCTGCGCACGACCATGGATCTCGCCGATACAGTCAACGCTTACGTCGATACCTCCAAGCCCTGGGATCTGGCGAAGGACCCGGCAAATGCAGCCGCGTTGCACGAAACCTGCAGCGTGAGCCTGGAAGCGTTCAGGCTGTTGTCGCTGGCGTTGAAGCCCGTGTTGCCGTTGCTGGCGGAATCGGTGGAAGCGTTCCTCGGCATCAAGCCGCTGGTTTGGGCGGATGTCCCGGCGCCACTCAGCTCGGCGCAGCCGATCAACGCGTACAAACACCTGATGACGCGCGTCGATCCGAAGCAGATCGAGGCGTTGATTGCAGCAAACCGCGAGTCCATTGCGCCGGGGCAAGCTGCGGCGGTCGCTGCGCCGGCTGCAGCATCGAACTCGGCTTCGAAGAAAGCCGCAAAGGAAAAAGCGCCGGAAGCAGAAGGCACGATTTCCATCGATGACTTCGCGAAAATCGACCTGCGTATCGCGAAGATCGTGGATTGCACGGCCGTGGAAGGTTCGGACAAGCTGTTGCAACTGACGCTGGACGTGGGCGAAGAGAAAACGCGCAATGTGTTTTCAGGCATCAAGTCGGCGTATCAGCCGCAGGATCTGATCGGCAAGTTCACGGTGATGGTCGCGAACCTTGCGCCGCGCAAGATGAAGTTTGGCTTGTCGGAAGGCATGGTTCTGGCGGCATCGTCCGACGACGAAAAGGCTGAACCGGGCTTGTATATCCTCGAACCGCATAGCGGCGCGAAGCCGGGAATGCGCGTGAAGTAAAGCTGAGTCAAACGCCGGGATAAGCGCAAAGACAGGAGCCGTTCCAACGCAAGTTGAACGGCTCTTTTTTCATCTTTACTTTTCCGACGGCCCGTTCCTGCGCGCCCACGAATCAAAGCGTCGCGTATAGAGCAGATCGAGACCCTGGAACGTGCCGCCGTAAGCGGAAACGGACCAGAAACGCGACAGGTTCAGCGTCATCTTGATGGCGTTGCTTGCCGACTGCAGGCCCTGCTCGTAACCCAGCACGAGCCGTTCGTTGATCGCCTTCGACAACATCACGACTTGCGGATCGGTCAACCCGACCTCGCTCGTACCGATGGAAAATTCATCCAGCCCGAAGGTCTGCGCGATCCGCTTGCCGCTTGCGCTTCCAAGCAATGCCAGCGCGTTCGTCATTGCACTTTGCTGACCCACGTTGTTGCCCTGATCCGTGCCATGCCCGAACAGCAGCCACGACAACTTTTCGTTGTCCGGCACGTTCGGCTCGGAGATCAGCTTGGCGTTGGGCGCCTGGACCGTGCCCGTCACCTGCACGCCCGCTTCGATTTCCTGATTGCGGCGCATCGCGAGAATGTTGATGCCGGGATTCGCGACCGGGCCATTGAAGGTGAAGAATCCGTTCTCGATGCCGAGTTTCCGGCCGAATGCAGTGTATGTGGAACCCGGCGTCACCCGGACGTTGCCGACCGCACGCAACGGCATGTTCGGGGCGCTCATCGCGGTAATGGTTCCGGCGAGACCCAGGTCGGCGCCCGCGCCGCGGAACCGGAATTTCTGCCCAAGATTGATATCGATATTCGCACGCGGCGCAAACGGGCCGACAGGTTTGTCACCGGTCGCGACCACCGTCTGGTCTTCGCCTTTCACCGTGCCGTCCGGACGCACGATCACGACATCGTCACCGAGCGAAGGCGCCGATTGCTCGGGCAGATCGAAGAGTGCGTGATCGACCGTGAACTTGCCATCGATATTCATGCCGCCCTTCAACCCCGCATTCGCTACCGACGCGCTGCCCGACAATTGCAATTGCCGGTCCGGCGACGCAAACAGCTCAAGCTTGTCTGCAATGATGCTTGCCGTCAGGTCCGGCTGATCCTGATCGAGCCGCACCTTGCCGGTCGCGCGCAACGTGCCGCTGGACCCGTGGAACTCGACCTGCTGCAGATCGACGAGGTTCTCGGAAAGCGCGATCCGGATCACGCCGTCCTTCAACTGCACGCCCTGGTCGATGACCGTCACCGACAAGCCGTCGCCCGTCAGCATGCCCGACACCGTCGGCTTGGCGACGATCCCCGCGATAGTCAGCTTGAGCCCGAGGCGCCCATCGAGCAGATACGCCGGGCCGATCAATCCGCCCGTTGTCCGCAGCGTAGGCACGTTGGCTTCAATGCCGCCGCTCACCGGCGCTTCGTCGGCCACGGTCAACGTGCCGTCGCGTGAAACCAGCGTTGTGTGGACGTTGGCATCGATCACGCCGATCCGCGACGCCTGCGCATGCAACGTCGCGTTGAGCCGGTTGCCGCCGGTGAAATCGGCTCGCGCGGCGATGTCCGTAATGCCGAGCGCGGCGACGCCCCGGGCGGCATCGATAGACACATCCCCGCCGCGCCGCTTCACTTGCACGTAGCCTGTCGCGGTGGCGCCGAGCGCGAAGTTCCAGTCGCCGTCGAAGACGAGATCGGTCTTGATGGGCGGCGGACCACCCATCAACTCCTGGCGTATCTCCAGCATTCGCAGAACGGACAGGTTGGTGAGCGACCCAACGGAACTGATGCGCCCGCTGTCGAACGCGAAAGACTTCAGGTCGAGCACGGCGCCTTCCGCCGACAACCGCGTCGCGCCGAGCACAACATGATTCGGGGCGTAGCTCACGGTCAGCGGTGCGTCGAGAGTCAGGTTCGGCGTGCCTTTGTTCGATAAACGCGTGACCGTGCCGTCCCAATGCGCACCGTCGCGAGCGTCGGTCAGGCGGCCGTTGGCAGCAAGCGTCAGGTTGACCGCGTTGCCGTGCAACTTGCCGACGGCGGTTGCGCTGAGCGTGTGATTGGCGCGCGTGCCGTTCAGGTCGGCATCGAGGCTGGAAAGATCGACGCCGTCAGTGCTGACATCGCGTGCCTTCAACGTAAAGACAAACGCGCCGTTCGCGCCGTCGCGCGCTTCGGCCCGTCCTTCTGCGTGACCCACGCGGTTCGCGCCGAACACCACGCTGTCGGCCTGATAGTTCGCGGCCACGTTCGGATGCGCGAAGGAACCGGTGAGATCGCCGTCCGCCTTCACGAGACCCGCCAAACCGAAGCCCAGCCGCTCGAGTTGCGGGGCATCGATACGAAACCGCAAGCGGTCACTCGGCGCGCCGAAACTGCCGTTCAGATCGACGTTGTTTCCCGCGATGGAAAGCGTCGCGTTGCTCGGCAAGATGCGCGTTCCCACGACCTGGATCGTGCCCGCGCCGGTGAGCGGCAGGTTGTCGTAGACGCTTTCACCGAGCTTGAATTGCGCTTTGGTGGTGAGCGTCGGCGCGAGCACGCCGGTTGCGGAAAGCGTGCCGTTGACACGCGCTTCTATTGTGCGTGGCTTGGCGGCAGGTTTTTTTGCACCCTTCGCTGGCGGCGGCGTTGCAAGCAACTGGTCGGACAGCAACAACGGATTGAAATCGACAATCTTCGCCTTCACGTCGTAGCTCGAATGCACGTCTTTCTTGAGCGCGCCGCTCAGCTCGATATGCCCCTTCCCCACGCTTACCTTCACGGCATCAAAGGCGGTCTGCTTGGCATCGAGCGTGATCTTGCCTTGTGCACGCAAAGCCGCCTTGGTGTCGCTCAGATCGAGCGTGATGATCTGCGTATCGCCGGCAAGCTTGATGCCGATGGGTCCGCCAAATTGCGTCGGCCGGATGGTCGATTCGATCTGACTCAGGTCGAGCTTCGCCACTTTCAGGTCGAACTCGCCCTTGCCGTCTTTGAGGGTTCCGCTACCCGTGAGCGTTGCTTCCTTCAAGAGCCGCACGTTCAAGCCCGAAATGGTTTGCTCGGAAGCGTCGAGCTTCACATTCGCATGGGCGTCGATCAAGGGGATCAGTTTCTTGTCCACCGAACCCGGCTTCGCGTTCACAATGGAAACCGGCCCCGTCACCACCAGCGCGTCGGGCGCAGCCGGATCGGGCTTCACTTCAGCGCGCAACGCCAGATCCGCAAACGGCGCGCTCGCGCTGAACGCCTGCGGATTCACATGATCCACCGTGACGAGCGCACGCTTGAGCGGCACCACGCCAAACGGCTCGGCCTCCACATGCGCATTGCCCTTCAGCTTCATGCCGCTTGCATCGACATCCGCCGTCAGGTTCTCAAGCGATCCCGTCAGGCGCGCGGCGACCTGCACGGTTTCGTCGCTCACCTTGCCCGAATATCCGACGTCTCCCGTCAATGGAAACGGACGCGCGCCGCCATCGAGTTTCAACGCCGCAGTGACGGCGCCAAAGGGGGTATCGAGCCGCTGGACGGTGGCCGCGTGATGGCGGCCATCGCTGTGACCCGATAGAGCGAGGCGCGAAAATTCTGTCGTCGTGGCACCGTCATGCAGACGCAGTTTGTTGAGCGTGACGTCGCTGATCACGAGCTGGATCGGCAGGCGAAGATCCTTCGGCAACTCGATCGGCCCACTGCTTTTCGGCGATGGCGCGATCCGGGCGTCGACCGTTCCCACATGCAGATAATCGATCGTGAAACGCAACGGCGCGCGCGTCAGCGCCCATTGGCCGGAGACGCTGTCCACGGCGACATCCGTACCGTCGGTGCCTTTCCAGTGAACGTTGCGAAGCCGCAAACCGGTCGAGATCGCGCCGCCGTCGAGCGTGCCGCTCAAACGCCCGCCCAGCAGCGACGTCGCCGCCTGCCAGACATAATGCGTCCCGCGCTCGCTGTTCAGGGCATACAGGATCGTCGCGACACCAAGCACCATGCACAGCACCAGCACGAGAACGATGCCGCCCAGCCATTTGGCGAAACGCCGCCCGCCGCCGCGCTTGCCCGGGACCGGCGCGCCCTCTCCCCGGCCCTCCGAAGGATCCGGTTGTTCTGCGGGCGACCGGCCGTTCTGTTCCGTCATGCGCGAAAAAACACGTTATGCAAACTCATCAAAAGGCGATCCCGAGCGTCAGGTACGGACGGATATCCCGGTTCTTGAAACCATACGCAATGTCCACGTTCACGGGGCCGACCGGGCTGCGCCAGCGCACGCCCACGCCCGCGCCCGGTTCGAACACGCGCTCGCTCCAGGTGTCGGCGGCCGCGCCTATATCGAAAAACGTCGCGCCGCCCCAGTCATGTGAAAACCAGTGCTGATACTCCGCGCTTCCCGTCATCAGGTACTTGACCGGGAGCACCGAGCCGTCGACGTCATGACCAATGCTTTGATAGCCATAACCTCGTACCGAATTCGCACCACCCGCACGAAACAGCAGCGACGCCGGAACTCCGCTCGAGCCGCCCGCGGTGAACACCCCGCCGAATTCAGCGCGGAATACGAACAAGTCGTTCTTGCCGAGCGGCAGGTACTGCAGCAGGTTCGTGTACACGCGGCCGAAAGTCTGGTCGGTGAGAAGGCCTTTGACAGCAAAGTCGGCCTCGGCACGAATCAGGTTGCCCGAGCGGGGAAACAGCGGATCGTCCACGTTACGGCGCACCCATTGCCACGAAGGTACCAGCGCGCGACTTGTTGTAGGCGGTCCGACGTTCTGCGTTAGCCGATCGGCATAGAAAAGCAGCGAATAGGTGGTGTCGATGTTCTGCAGCGAGCGCGAGCGCTGCACGCCGGCACGCGCGCTGTAGATGCGCGTATCGGACACATTGGTGTTCGTGTACGACGCCAGCACGCTGTTCACCCACGCCCGGCTGCCCGGAGGCATGGCGAGCTGGACCTGTCCGTATTGCTGCGTCTGGTCGATACGACCCGACACCGTGAATGGATAAGCCTTTCCAAAGGTATCCAGATAGCTGTAGGCGCCCTGGATGTGCGGCCCGGTATCGGTCGCGTAACCCACGCCGTAGCGCACGCTGTTGTACGGGTACTCGCTGACCTTCAGGTGCATCGGCGTTTCGACGGGCTTGGTCACGTCGTTATCGGCGTCGACGGCAACCGAGGCGTAATACGGCGTGTTCTGCAACTGGCGCTGCAATTCGTTCACGCGGGCGACGTCGTAGATATCGCCTTCGTGGATCGGGTTGACGTTGTGGATGATCTGCTCGGGATAACGTCGCACGCCCGAAACGTCGAGCTTGCCGAACGTGAAGGTCGGGCCGCTATCGAACGTGACGGACAAATCCACGATATGCGTGCGCGGATTCACCCGCGCCTTCGATTGCGAAATTTTCGCGCCCAGATAACGCCGCGACTGGAGCGCTTTTAGCGACGCGTTCTTTGCGTCGTCCCACGCGCCTTGCGAGAACGGATCGCCCTCATGGACAGAAAAGGCGAAACGCGCGGTGTTTTCCTGCGCGCGATCCTCTTCCGTGATCGCGCCCTTGAAGGTGAGCGAAACGGACGCAACCTTGGTTTGCGGACCGGGATCGACCGAAATGGTCACCGAGCGCTTGTCGCCTTCATGTCTGACGTCGGTGCGCACGACGGGCGTGAAATAGCCGTCGGTGGCGACGAGATCGCGCACTTCCTGCGGCGTGGCCGTGACCAGGAAGTCGAATTGTTCGTCGCTGATGTCATCGCGCTTCTTGAATCGCGACAAATCCAGATGGTCTTTCAGGAGCGACCGGATACTGCGCGGCGCATCGATATCCACGTCATATTTGGCGTGCGCGGGCACGGCGAAGGCGCAAAGCGCCAGCGCGTGGAGCGACCAGACGGCGCGCCGCACGATTGAGGACGCACGAAAAGGCGCTTTCGACGATGCAACCAGCGGCGTTTCCAGCCGCCGATGCTCGGCTTGCCCGCGCTTGAAGCGCAGCGGATCAAACAGGCGCCCCGCCAAACGTGACCTCCAGGTTGAATAAAGACAATGAACAAGCTCGGGCCGGACGAGAGGTCGATCCGGCAGGCGCTATTTCACCACATCGGCAGCGCCGGCTGTCCTAAAACGGCCGTTCGGGCGGGTTCGAATTTCTTGGCGCCACCCGCCGCTCAGGCGCGCAGAACAAGCGTCTGGCGCAGCCTGAAAATACAGAAAGTGCGGCTTGGACGGCGCGTGAGCGTGCTTGTTCCGCAGTTTTGCAATTAATGACAGCGTTTCCAATAAACCCTCGCAAGCTCATGATCCCGGCCATTTCTATAGACCGAATGACCAACGCACGCTGATTCCCCCGGTTTCCGCGCCGTGCCCTGACGCTTGCGGTAAAATTGCGCTTGTTCCCGGCGGCGTTTCAAATTTTTCGCTTTTCGCAGCGCCGCGCCCGTTTCTGAATCGCTCTGATCCAACGGAAGTCGAATCATGTACCAGTCGGACATCACCCAATTCATCAACAAGCTGAAAGAGCAAAAGCCGTCGCTGGAAGACGAACAGCGCAAGGGCCGCGCGCTCCTGTGGGACAAGCAGCCGGTCGACCTCGACGAACGCGCGAAGCTCAAGACATCGCGAGTCGAGCAAACGTCCTACGTCTATTACCAGAACTTCTGAACGTGAGTTCCGCGCGCGACGCGCAGCACGCTGCGGATCATTCGGGAACGGCCAAGGACGACCGCGCCGCCGCGCTCGCCGCGCCCGCGACCGATTCCACGCCAAATACCATCGACGGCGTAGCGTTCGCGCACTTGTACGGCGAGCCGCTCTGGAAGCTGCCAACGGATCTGTATATCCCGCCGGACGCGCTCGAGATATTTCTCGAGGCGTTCGAAGGTCCGCTCGACTTGTTGCTGTACCTGATCCGCAAGCAGAACTTCAACGTCCTCGACATCCCGATGGCGGACGTGACGCGCCAGTATCTTGGTTATGTCGACCAGATCCGCGAATCGAACCTGGAGCTCGCGGCGGAATATCTGCTGATGGCGGCCATGCTGATCGAGATCAAGTCGCGCATGCTGCTTCCGGTGAAAAAGGCGGATACCGGCGAAGAAGCCGAAGATCCGCGCGCCGAACTCGTGCGGCGCCTGCTCGAATACGAGCAGATGAAGCTTGCAGCGCAGCGCCTCGATCACATCCCGCAGCTTGGCCGGGACTTCCTGCGCGCCGAAGTCTACGTTGAACAAAGCTCGGCGCAGCGCTTTCCCGACGTCGATGTCAACGACCTGCGCGCAGCCTGGGCCGACGTCATCAAACGCGCAAGGTTGGTCGAGCACCACAAGATCTCGCGCGAAGAGTTGTCGGTGCGGGAACACATGAGCGTGATCCTGCGGCGTCTGCAAAACGCCCGTTTCATGGAATTCGGCGATCTCTTCGATCCCACGCGCGGCATACCCGTCGTGATCGTGAACTTCATCGCCATGCTGGAGTTGTCGCGCGAATCGCTGATCGAGATTACCCAGGCCGAACCGTATGCGCCCATCTACGTGAGACTCGCGTATTCACCGGCTTGAGCTTGAATGCCGTCTATTTGTCGCGATCTTGCACAACCCTTTCCTTTTCCCCCTCGGCGCCGCCTATTTTTTCGCGCGGCCCGCAAGGAGTCACCCGCTAGATGAAAGTCATCAGCTCGATCCATGAACTGCGCGATCAGTTGCGCGGCCAGAACCGAACCGCCTTCGTCCCGACCATGGGCAATCTGCACGAAGGCCATCTTTCGCTGATGCGCCTCGCGCGCCAGCACGGCGATCCGGTCGTCGCCAGTATCTTTGTGAACCGGCTGCAGTTCGGGCCGAACGAAGATTTCGAGAAATATCCGCGCACGCTGCAGGACGATATAGAGAAGCTTCAGTCCGAGAATGTGTATGTGCTGTTCGCGCCGACCGAAGCGGATTTGTACCCGGAGCCGCAGCAATATCGCGTGCATCCGCCGACCAATCTGGGCGACATCCTCGAGGGCGAGTTCCGTCCCGGGTTCTTCCAGGGCGTGTGCACGGTCGTGATGAAGCTGATGTCGTGCGTGCAGCCGCGCGTGGCCGTGTTCGGCAAGAAGGATTACCAGCAACTGATGATCGTGCGGCAGATGTGCCATCAATTCGCGCTGCCGACCGAGATCGTCGCCGCCGAAACCGTGCGCGACGCCGACGGTCTTGCGCTCAGTTCTCGCAATCGCTTTCTGGCAGCAGCCGAGCGCGCCGAAGCGCCGGTGCTGGCGCAAGCCCTGAATCGCGTGCGCGACGCCGTGCTTTCGGGCAACCGCGACTTTGCATCGATAGAAAAAGAAGCCGTGGAATCGCTTGCTCAGCGCGGCTGGCAGCCGGATTACATTGCGGTGAGAAAGCGCGTCGACCTGCTGCCGCCCGGTCCCGGCGACACCGCCGCGCCGCTCGTGGTGCTGGCTGCAGCGAAGCTCGGCACGACGCGGCTGATCGACAATCTGGAAGTCTGAACGAGGAACGCATGCAGCGAACGTTGTTGAAATCGAAGATTCACCGCGCAACGGTGACGCATTGCGAATTGCATTACGAAGGCTCGTGCGCAATCGACGAAGACCTTCTGGAAGCGGCAAATCTGCTCGAAAACGAGCAGATCGATATCTGGAACGTGAACAACGGAGAACGGCTGACCACTTACGCCATCAAGGGCGAGCGCGGGAGCGGCATGATTTCGCTGAATGGTTCGGCGGCGCGGCGCGCGCAATTGGGCGACCTCGTCATAATCGCTGCGTTCGCGCTGGTCGAGGAAGCCGAACTGAAAGCGGGCTGGAAGCCGGACCTGGTTTTCGTCGATGAAAAGAACCGGATCAAGGGAAACCGCGATCACGTTCCGACGCAAAGCTGGACGTAAAAAACGCCGGTGGCCTTAAAAAGCCACCGGCGTTTTTCATGGTGATCCCTACTTCTTCGATACCCACTCGATAATCGGCTGCCACTGCTCGAGATCCTTCTCCACCCGGCTTCGTGCCACATCCCAGATGGTCAGGCCGTGCGCGGCGGCCTGCACGTAGTTTTGCGTGTCGCGCAGATATCCGAGCACCGGCAGATCGAGCCCCTCCACAAACCGGTGCAGTTGATCCGCGGATTTCGTGCGGGCATCGACGCGCATTCCGACCACGCCCACCTCGATACTTCCTTTGCGAATCGCCTTTTCCTTCTGCAGGCGTTCGAGAAATTCCTGCGTGGCGAGGATATCGAACATGGACGGCTGCAGCGGCACGATCACCTTGTCCGCCAGTTCCAGCGCCAGCGCGAGACGCGTGCCGTGAATCCCTGCGGGGGTATCGATGACCGCTCTTTCCAGCCCTTTTGGCGGTTTGGTCGGTGCGTCCACGTTGGTGGTCCATTCTTCGATCTTCGGCAGCGTCTCGGGCCGCAGCCCCAGCCAGCCGTGCGCGGACTGCTGCTTGTCGAGATCCGCCAGCGCGACCCATTCGCCGTTCGCAGCGAAATACCCGGCCAGATTCGTCGAAAGCGTGCTTTTGCCCACGCCACCCTTAGGATTTGCCACCACGATCACCGTCATAGATCCATTCCACGTGTTTTGCCGGCACGACGGGTTCCAAAATGGATGCCTGGAGACGCTGTCGTACTTTAAGCGCTGTAATAAGTGAAAAGTTCGAGCCGTTGATACTATCGGATTTGCTTGTTTCAATCCACGCACCCATCAATCAGCCACCTTTTCAGCCAAGGACTCCCCCATATGGCCGTACTTCGTCCCGATGTCACCGTCGAACACCTGCGCGAACGCCAGCGCGGCACGCTGCCCGATTTGCTGGGCGTGGAAGTGGTGTCGGTGGAAAGCGGCGCACTGACCGGCAAGCTCGCCGTCCGGCCCGCAGTGCTCGCGCCGAACGGGTTCCTTCACGCGGCGACCGTCGTCGGGCTGGCGGATACCTGTTGCGGCTACGCGTGCATCGCGCATTTGCCCGAGGGCGCGAAGAATTTCACGACCATCGAATTAAAGAGCAATCACGTGGGGACCGCGCGCGACGGCGTGATCACCGCCAGGGCGACGGCCGTGCACCTCGGGCGCAGCACGCAGGTCTGGGACGCGATCGTGACGAACGGCGAAGGGAAGACCATCGCGTTGTTTCGATGCACGCAGATGATCCTGTATTGAAGCTGCGGCAGTTTTCAGGCGAACAAGCCGCCAAGCGCGTTCAAATCCAGCGATTCGCCGAGCGTATCGGCAAGACGATCCAGCGACGCCTCACGCAATGCGGGGTAGTCGAGCGCCTGCGCATCGCGCAAACCCGCCCATTCGAGCAGCGCCGCGCAGGCCTCGGGGGTATCGAAGAGGCCGTGCAAGTAGGTTGCGGCGATCTGGTTATCGGTGGAAATCGCGCCGTCCGGGCGCTCGCCGTCGAGCATGACGGCCGGCCGGGCGAGCGCCGCGCCCGTCGTGCGGCCCATGTGGATTTCGTAGCCGCGAACCGGCGCTGACGCATCGCCGATGGTCAGCCGGCCATTCACGTTGTCGAGCAGTTTGTCGGCGGTCAGCGTGGTTTCGAGTTCGAGCAAGCCCAGGCCGTTCACGCAGCCGGCGGGGCCTTCGAAGCCTTCGGGGTCGTCGACGGTACGCCCGAGCATCTGCATGCCGCCGCAAATTCCGAGGACCTTGCCGCCGTACCGAAGATGCCGTTCAATCGCGCGATCCCAGCCGTTTTCACGCAGCCACGCAAGGTCGCGCTGCACGCTTTTCGATCCCGGCAACACGATCAGGTCGGCCGTCGGCGGCGCGCTTCCGGCTCGTACGTATGAAAAATCCACTTGGGAATGTGCGCGCAGCGCATCGAAATCGGTGTGATTGCTGATGCGCGGCAACGCCGGGACGATCACTTTCAGCACCTCGGCGCCGTCGCCGCGCGTATGGAGCTGGCTCGGCAGCATGTCCTCGGCATCGAGCGTCAGGCCATGCAGATAAGGCACCACGCCAAGCACCGGCTTGCCGGTCTGCGCTTCCAGCCAGTCGAGACCGGGTTGCAGAAGGCCGATATCGCCGCGAAACCGGTTGATCACGAAGCCGCGAACCCGCGCCCTTTCCGTCTCCGATAAACACGCAAGCGTCCCGAGCAAATGCGCGAACACCCCGCCGCGGTCGATATCCGCCACCAGCACGACGGGGCAATCCACCCGCTCCGCAAAACCCATGTTGGCAATGTCCCGGTCGCGCAGGTTCACCTCGGCCGGACTTCCCGCCCCTTCCACGATGATCGTGTCGAATCGCTGCTGCAGGCGGGCGTAGGACGCGAGCACGGCGTCGAAGGCGATGGTCTTGTACTCGTGGTATGCACGGGCATCGAGATTGGCGTGCGCGTGGCCGTGGATGATCACTTGCGCACCGCGGTCGCTGGTCGGCTTGAGCAGCACGGGATTGAAGTCGATCTCGGCATCCACGCCCGCCGCGATCGCCTGCAGCGCCTGAGCACGGCCAATCTCGCCGCCGTCCACCGTGACCGCGCTGTTCAGCGCCATGTTCTGCGGCTTGAACGGCGCGACTTTCATCCCGCCGCGCCGGGCCAATCGGCATAAGCCTGCGACCAGCGTGCTCTTGCCGGCATCGGAGGTCGTGCCCTGAATCATCAGCGTGCCGCGCGGTGCGAATTGCATAGGGGTGCCCGGTTTCACGAAAGACGTCATGTTAGCGCCCACCGGTACAATATTGCGATGACATCCCCCGACCTTACCTTCATTCTCGGCGGCGCGCGCTCGGGCAAGAGCGCGTTTGCCGAACGCATGGCCGCCGACAGCGAATTGCCCGTCACTTATGTGGCGACGGCGCGCGTCGGTGACAACGAATTCGCGGCGCGCGTGGCGTTGCATCGCGAGCGGCGGCCGGCGCATTGGGCGCTGGTCGAAGCACCGCTCGATCTCGGCGGCGTGCTGAGCGAACTGGATCGCGAGGGACATGTCGTGCTGATCGACTGCCTGACGCTGTGGCTTGCGAACCTGCTTTTTCCCGCCGATGGAACCACGCCCGACGGTCCTCCTCTGGAAGCGTTCAGCGCCTTTGACGCGGCCCTGTCGCAGGTAAAAGGAAAGGTCATTGTGGTGAGCAACGAAATAGGACTGGGCGTGGTGCCGATGGGGTCGGTCACGCGCCTTTACGTCGATGAACTCGGCCGCCTGAATCAGCGCGTCGCCGCCGCGAGCACGCACGTGACCATGATGGTGGCAGGCTTGCCACTCGTCCTCAAAGGCTGACCATGTTGCTGCTCTCGTTTTACGTCACGGCCATGCTCGCCATAGCGGGCGTGGTCGTCGATCGCGTCTTTGGTGAACCGGCAACGCGCCATCCGCTGGTGGCGTTCGGCCGGCTTGCCACGCGGATCGAAGCCCGGTTGAACACGGGTTTCCGTGCGCGGCCCGCCGGCATTCTCGCGTGGCTGCTGGCGGTTGCGCCGCCGGTTTTCATCGGCTGGATTCTTGTGAGCGTGCTGCCGTTTGCCGCCGCTTGCGCCGTGCACATCGCGCTGCTGTGGTTCGCGCTCGGCGCCAAGAGCCTGCGAGACCACATCGTGCCGATCGCACGCGCGCTCGGGCGCGGCGATCTGCCGGAGGCGCGCACGCTGACGGCGCGGATCGTCTCGCGTGAAACCGCCAACGCTGATGAAGCCGCGCTCTCTCGCGCCGCCGTCGAATCCGCGCTGGAAAACGGCAACGATGCGATCTTCGGCGCGCTCTTCTGGTTCGTGGTCGCGGGCGGCCCGGGCGCGCTGATGTTTCGCCTGGCCAATACGCTCGATGCCATGTGGGGTTACAGGACGCCGCGTTATTTGCGCTTCGGCTGGGCGGCTGCCCGTTTCGACGATGTCCTGAACTACGTGCCCGCGCGTCTCACCGCGGCGAGCTACGCCCTTCTCGGCGATACCCGCACGGCCTGGCGCTGCTGGCGGACCCAGGCGCCGTTGTGGGACAGCCCGAACGCGGGGCCGGTGATGGCATCGGGCGCGGGCAGTCTGAACGTGCTGCTCGGCGGCGCCGCGATGTATCACGGCACGCTCGAGACGCGACCCGTGCTCGGCTTCGGCGTGACCGCGACGCCCAAGCACGTGGTCGCGGCGCTGCGGCTCGTCGAACGCACTACAGTGCTTTGGCTCGTGCTGTTGCTGGTGCTGGCTTTCATGGGCGCGGGGTTTCATGGCTGAACCGATACGACACGGCGGCAATCTGCGCGAAGCCGCGCGGCGGTATGGGATTGCGCTGGAGGACTGGCTGGATTTGTCGACGGGGATCAATCCGCGGGCCTATCCGGTTCCCCCTGTTCCCGTCGATGCCTGGCGTCGCTTGCCCGAAGACGCCGATGGTTTTGCCGAGCTTGCGGCGAGACATTATGGTGCGCCGGGCGCGTTGCCCGTTGCGGGAAGCCAGGCGGCAATTCGCGCATTGCCTTCATTGCTGCGAACGGGCGTCGCGGCGGTTGCGGCGCTGACTTACGGCGAATATGCGCCGGCATTTGAACGCGCCGGGCATCGGATCGTGCCGCTGGATGTGATGTCCACGACTTTGCCGGAGGACGTCGATCACGTGATCGTTGCCAATCCCAACAATCCGACGACACAACGAATAAGCCACGACGTCCTGCTCGGATGGCACGGGCAACTGTCGGCACGCGGCGGTACGCTGATCATCGATGAAGCCTTCGCCGATGCGTACAACGACGCTTCATTGGCATCCGAAAGTGACCGCGAAGGGCTGGTCGTGCTGCGTTCGGTCGGCAAGTTCTATGGCCTGGCGGGAATTCGCGCCGGGTTCGTGCTCGCGTCTCAGCCTTTACGCGACGCGTTGAACGAAACGCTCGGCGCGTGGACCGTGAGTGGTCCGGCACGGCACGCGGTATCGGCTGCGTTCAATGATCACGCGTGGCAAACAGCGACGCGCGAAGTGCTCGCTCACGATAGCGCGAGACTCGCAGCATTGATTCGCGCCCGGGGTTTCGACGCTTTTTCGACGCCCCTTTTTGCGTGGTTCGAAACCTCGAACGCCGCAGCGTTGCAACACACGCTGGCACAAAAAGGGATCTGGACGCGGCTGTTCGAGCATGGCAAATCGCCGAGTCTGCGGATCGGGCTGACGGGATCGGAAGGCGAATGGTCGAGGTTTGCGCAGGCGTTCGAACAAACCGTTGGCAGCCAATGACATGACCTTCCGCTTTCTTGTTGCGCTGTTCTTTTTTGTCACCACGCAAGCCCACGCCCTCACCGTCACCGACGACTCCGGCGCGGCTGTCACGTTGAACACACCGGCGCAGCGCATCGTCAGCCTCGCGCCGCATGTCACCGAGTTGCTCTACGCAGCGGGCGGCGGCGACCGGATCGTGGGCGCAGTGGAATACAGCGATTACCCGCCGCAAGCGAAATCGATACCGCGTGTCGGCGACAACAAATCGCTCGATCTCGAACGCATCGTCGCAATGAAACCCGATCTGATCGTCGTCTGGCGGCATGGCAATGCGCTGCGCCAGCTCGACCGTTTGCGCGAGCTGCATGTGCCGATGTTCTTCAGCGAGCCGCACAAGCTCGAAGACATCCCCGCGACCATCGATAAACTCGGCGTCCTGCTCGGCACATCGAATGAAGCGAACACAGCGTCGAATGCGTTCCGTCACGACATCGATGGTTTGCGGGCACGTTATGCAAACCAGCCGCCCGTGAGCGTGTTCTATCAGGTCTGGGACGATCCGCTGATGACGCTCAACGGCTCGAACACGGTGAGTGAAGTGATCGAACTATGCGGCGGCCGCAACGTATTTGCCGACCTGAAACCGCTTGTTCCGACGATCTCGACCGAAGCTGTCCTCGCTGTTGATCCTGAAGCCATCGTCACCGCAACGCCCGGCGCGACGAAATCGGAACGCGCGTTGCCATCGCTTGAAACATGGCGCAAATGGCCTTCGATGAAAGCCGTCGAGCGCGGCAATCTCTTCGGCATGGACGGCGATCTGATCAACCGGCCAACACCGCGTCTCGCGCTTGGCGCCAAGGCGCTATGCAAGGACCTGGACGCTGCCCGCGCCAGGCGTCCGAAGTAAGGTCACGCGTTCCATCGCACGAGCAGCCACTCGCCGCGCACGCGTCTGAGCCACACGATCGCGCTGAAATCCAGCGGCCATTGAATGACGTTCGCGCGTTTTATGCCGAGCAGATGGCCGGTGAGAACGCGTATGACGCCGGCGTGTGTGACAACGTGAACTGGTTCTTCGTTATCAGCGCTCAAAGCCGAATCCGCCCAACCGGCTACACGCCCGGCAAACTGCGCAACGCTCTCGCCGCCATGCTCGCGCGCATGCTCCAGATCTGCGGCCCATGCGTCGAGCATCGCGCGATCGAGGCCGTCCCAACGCTCACCTTCCCAGGCGCCGAAGTCGAGTTCCTGCAGGCGCGGATCGGTTTGGACCGGGCCTAATGATTCGGCCAGCAGACGGCATCGGCTTGACGGACTCGTGTACCAGGAGCCTTTGATGGCCGGCACCCTTAGCGCATTCAAACGCTCGTCCAATAAACGCGCCGATTCCGCCGCGTCGCCGAGAAGCGGAACATCGGTACGGCCATAACAAATCCCGGCGTCGATACCCACAGCCGGATGGCGAATCAGGACGAGATCCATGCGAGTCCGATCAAGTAGATTGCGACTTCGAAAAGCTGCTGCGCGAAGCCGAGGCAGTCGCCGGTATATCCGCCGATGCGCTTGACAAAGTATCGCCCGATGAAAAACCGCATCACGACAAGCGCCACGAGCAGCACGCAGCCAAGCCGCCAGTCGGGCCAAAACAAGCACGGCAAGCCGATCACTGCGGCCAACGCGAACGCGCCTGAACTCATCTTCTGAGCGACCGGTTTCGCCTTGCCCTCGGCACGCACGTACTCGAGCGTGCAGAGATAGCTGATCGCGAACGTGCGGCTCGCGGCATGCGCGCCGACGATCATCCATGCAGTGCGCAGCGGCAACATGGAAGCCAGCGTTTGCCACTTCAACGCCAGCACCACGATCAACGCAATCGCGCCATACGCGCCGATGCGCGAGTCGTGCATGATGCGCAGCGCGTCCTCGCGGGTGTAGGCGCCGCCGAAGGCATCGGCGCAATCGGCCAGCCCGTCTTCGTGGAACGCGCCGGTCAGGAGCAGCGTTGCGGCCATCGATAACAACACCGCAACGCCCGCCGGAAAAACCTGCAACGCCGCAAGATAAACCACTGCGCCGACGCCGCCGACCATCACGCCGATCAACGGAAAATAGCGCGCTGCCGCGTTCAGGTAATGTGGCTCGAAGCCGACCCAGCGCGGCACCGGCACGCGGGTGAAGTACCCGAGCGCGGTGAAGAAATATCGAAGTTCGTCCAATGGCCGGTTCATGGCGGAATCAGGAGGCCTTATCCGATACGCCCGCCGATTCGAAACTCGCCATCTCGTTGATGAACGCCACGGCCGCACGCAACAACGGCAACGCGAGCGCGGCGCCCGTGCCTTCACCGAGCCTCAATCCGAGTTGCAGCAATGGTTTCGCATTGAAATATTCGAGCATTCGCGCATGCCCCGTTTCATCCGACGCGTGCGCGAACACGCAGTAATCGAGTACGGCGGGATTGATGGCGTGCGCAACCAGCAACGCCGACGTGACGATAAAACCATCCACGAGTATCGTCATCCGCGCTTCGGCCGCGGCAAGAAACCCGCCGGCGATCATCGCGATTTCGAAGCCGCCAAAGGTGGCGAGTGTATCGACCGGATCCGGCGAAATTGCGTGCTTTTTCAGCGCTGCAGCGAGCACGTCGCGCTTGCGGTTGAGGCCGGCGTCATCAAGACCTGTGCCTCGTCCCACGCACGCGTCGATCTCGAGCGCGCACAGCCGGCTCATCAAACAAGCCGCCGCCGATGTATTCGCAATCCCCATCTCGCCGAAGCCAATCACGTTCGTGCCGAGCGCCGCGTGATGCCGCACACGTTCTGCGCCCTTTGCGATGGCTTGCAACGCTTCGTCGCGTGTCATGGCCGGATCGTGCGCGAAGTTGCGCGTGCCGCCGCGATGGATGGCGGCATCGACGAAACCTTCCGCTGCAGGCGATGCACTCGCCACGCCCGCATCCACGACTTCGAGCGTCATGCCCGACGCCTTTGACAACGCGTTGATCGCCGCCCCGCCTGCGATGAAATTCGCGACCATCTGCACGGTCACTTCTTGCGGGAATGGACTCACGCCTTCGGCCGCAATGCCGTGATCACCCGCGAAAACGATCATTGCCGGACGTTCGATACGCGGTCTCGCCGTCCGCTGGATCAGCCCGATCTGAAGCCCGAGCAATTCCAGCCGTCCGAGACTGCCGGGCGGTTTTGTCTTTGTATCGATGACATGTTGCAGCTTGGCTGTCATCGACCGGTCGAGCGGTTCAACGCGGGGAAATGTATCGGGCATGGTCGTGTTCATCGTTGAGGTGAGCGCATCGCGGGCACGAGCGCTTCGTGTCCGTCCTGCTGAATCAAGGTTAGCGGATAGCCGAACGCAACACTCGCGCGCTCGGGCGTCAGGACTTCGCGGACCGGGCCGGCATGCGCGTGGCCGGCGCCATCGAGCAGCAATGCGTGCGTCGCGAAACGCCGGGCCAGGTTCAGATCGTGACACGAGAAAATTACGCTGCGCCCGGGAGCCTTGCTCCAGCCGCTCAACGCTTCCAGGCAATCGATCTGATGATGCAGGTCGAGATGGGAAAGGGGTTCGTCGAGCAACAAGAGCGGCGCGTCCTGGCACAAGGTCGCAGCAAGCGATACACGCTGGCGTTCGCCGCCGGAAAGCGACTGGACATCGCGCAATGCGAGCGGAGCGAGGCCAAGCGTTTCCAAAGCCGCGTGCGCAGCGCTGCGATCCGCATCGGTTTCCCAACCCCAACCCGTCAAGTGCGGGAAGCGGTTGAGCATGACGGTGTCGAGAACGGTTGCGCTGAAGGCGTCGTACGAGGCTTGCGGCATCAATGCGCGACGACGCGCCAGGTCGTTCGGACGCCAGTCGCGAAGCACGCGGCCATCCAGAGAAATCGCGCCCGACGCTTCTTTCGACAAACCCGCCAGCGCCGAAATCAGCGTCGTCTTGCCTGCGCCGTTCGGCCCCGCGATGCACCACATCTCGCCGGGCGCAAAGGTCTGCGTCAGATCGGCGATCAAGACGCGATCCGCCGCGCGCAAAGTGAGTCGAGCAACGTGAAGTCCGTTCATGGCGTGCGCCTCAGCAGCATCCACAAGAACACCGGCACGCCGATCAAGGCCGTGATGACACCCACCGGCAATTGTGCGGGCGCGATCACCGTGCGCGCGATCAGGTCCGCGCCCATCACCGCCAGTCCGCCCGCTATCGCCGATGCAGGCAGCAACATGCGTTGGTCGTTACCGAACGCGAGCCGCAACACATGCGGCACGACGAGCCCGATGAACCCGATCGTCCCGGCAGTCGTAACGGCAGCGGCCGCCGCCAGCGATGCCACGAGATACACGCGCAACCGCAAGCGCACGACCCGCACGCCGAGCGCTTCGGCCGCAATGTCGCCACGCAGCAGAACGTTGAGCTTGGGCGCGGCCGGCACAATCGCGATCAACGCAATCAGCAACGCGATCAACGCGGGCCACGGCATCGCAACGCCGTTGAGATCGCCCGTGAGCCAGAACACCATGCCGCGCAAGCGGTTCTCGGGCGCAACGGCGAGCATCAATGTAATCAACGCGCCCCACCCTGCCGCGATCACCGCGCCGGTCAGCAACAATCTCGGCGATGCATCCTGCGGTTCACCCCGCCACAACTCGCGCCGCGCAAGTCCGAGGACGAGCAGTATCGACAAGAATGCGCCGGCGAACGCGGCGACATCGACGCTCCACCACGACATGGAGAACAGCATTGCAGCGAGCGCGAACGCCGCCGCGCCGCCCGATACACCAAGCACATACGGCTCGGCGAGCGGGTTGCGCAACAGGACTTGCAGCAGCGCGCCGGCCATCGCAAGCAGCGCGCCCGAGGCAAACCCGCCCAGCGCGCGCGGCAACCGCAGGCTGCGCACGATTTCATCGAGCACGTCATTCGATGAGGATAAAAGTGCATGCACGACACGCACAGGCGCTATCGGCACGCTTCCGATGGCCAGCGACGCGACGAATACAGCCAGCGTCACAAGGGCGAGCGCGATCCAGATTGCGAAAGCGCGCGGGGCGTCCATACGCCGGGCGTCGATACGCCGGGCGTCGATACGCTTAGCGTTCACCGCTGCTGCCAGCCAAGCGTGATGTAGGCACCGCGCCGCGGCGTGTTGTATGAATACGCAAGCTGATAGTCCTTGTTGAACACATTGTCGATCCGCGCGCCGACGTACCACGACTTCGTGATGTCGTAGCGCGCCGACAGATTCACCAAACCATAACCGCCGAGCGTCGAGTCGAAGTCTTCGCGCGCCCCGCTCGTAATCCATTCGCCTCCGACGCGCCAGCCGCCGATCGACCGGTTCACGGCAAGCGTCGCAAAGCGCCGGGCGCGGCGCGTCAGGTCCTGCTGATCGGTTTCATCGACGGGATTTTGCAGCGTGAACGACGCCCGGACATCCGTGCGCCCGACGTGCCCCTGCCACGATCCCTCGAGCCCCTGCACCTTCGCGCGCCCCACGTTCTGCGCGATGAAAAAACCGCCGCCGTCCGATACGTAGTTGATCAGGTTCGTGTATCGCGTCTGGAACGCGGTCAGCCGCAAGATCCCCACCGCGTTCGATGCATATTGCAGCGCGGCCTCGACCGAATGGCTGCGCTCGGGTTGTATCGATGGATTGCCGCTGAACGGATAGTACAGATCGTCGAAGGTCGGCGCGCGGAATGCATCGGAATAGCTGAGCGTGGCTTTCCAGTGCGCATCGAAATGGTAGCCATAGCCGAGGTAATAACTGTTGGCGCCGCCGAAATCCGAATACTGGTCGCGACGAACATTCGCCTGGAACTGGTTTGCCCCGACGTTGCCGACATAACCCGCGAAACCCGAATTCACATGACGATCGGGAGCCGCGACCTGATCCGAATCAAGCGTCTGGTCGAGATGTTCGTAGCCGAATACGAACTTGTGATCCGGCGTCAGCGCGACATCGTTCTGCCACGTGTACTGGCGGTTCTCCGAATTGAACTTGCTGTTGTAGACGCCGTTCAACTGCGTGTCCGCGCGATCCTGACCCTGCGCCACGGTGAAGTGCGTGGTCCAGTTGTCGGTGATCTTGCCGTTTGCAAAGACCGAAGTGGAACGCACGCGGTTGTGCGATTCGTTGTCGTCGGTGGGCAGGCCGTAGGCGCTGTCGAAACTGTTGATACCGTTCGACTGCAAAAAGCGCACGCCCGCGTCCCATTTGTCGCTGAACTGATGACGCAACGTCGCCGACACGCTCTCGTTCAAATACCCGTTCGCGTTCGGATTCACATTCGGCGAGGTCGAAGGATCGATCGATGAAAACCCGTCGGTCTTCTCGCGCGAGAGCGTCACGTTGAACGTGGTGCGGCCGTCTTTATCGAGCGCGCCGTTCGCACCGACCTGCTGGCGCTGCGTGTGATAACTGCCCACCTCGGTCTCGAAGTTGAAGCGCGGCGGATGATTGCCGCCATCCTTCGTGAAGACCTGCACGACGCCGCCCACCGCGTTCGATCCATAGAGCGCCGACACATTGCCGTTGACCACTTCCACGTGGTCGATCTGATCGAGCATGAGTTGCGACAGTTGGGCCGCGCCTAGTCCGGCCGACTCGACACGTACGCCGTCGATCAACACGAGCGATTGCGCCGACGACGCGCCGCGCAGGAACAATCCCGCGCTCGAACCCGGACCGCCGTTGCGCGTGATCTGCACGCCGGGCGCGAGTGCGAGGAGACCGGCGACATCGGTAGCATTGGAATCGGCGATATCCTGCTGGTCGAAGAGCGTCGTCTGCGCGATGGAATCCGCGAGCTTTTGCGGCGCGCGGGTGGTGGTCACCACGACAGGCGCGAGCGTGACGGGCTCGCTGGGAGATCCTGAGGAACTGGTCGAGGACTGAGCGTTCGCAACAACGGGTAAACTGCCGAAAACCAGCAGGACGGCGCGGGCAATAGGTGAAGCCATGATTGCAGGAAGATCCGGTAAAGGCATGCGCGACCCGCTCCCCGCAGGTCCATGCGTGACGAGCGCAGCCGCGAGGCCGCGCTCTCCCCGAGGCCGGTATCCGGGCTGGCGACATATCGGCCCGCCTTCCCGCGCGAAAGGCGCAGTGGCATGAGCGTGCTGTCCGGGCCATTCGAGCGGTATCGAGTCGTAGAATGGGCGGACGTCACGCGTGGAACCGGCTTGCAACTTGCGTTGCGGTCGCTTACCGTTGCGGGGGCAGCGCAGGTTGGCGCGGTCCGGGCGGACGTTGCTTCCTGCTTCCCGTTTAACTGCGCACGCCGGATCGGGCATGCGCGAGCACCAAGGTGCCGCGAGTTTAAGAGCGGCACCGGGACCCGTCAAGAAAGCAGGATCATGCAGTCGCGCGAGCATTCGATTCACCTGCATTCTGGTCGTACCGGTAACGTTCAAACGGAATTGAAGGGGTACTTTCAGAGACGTTCACAAATCGTTCCGCGAGCCGATAAGCGAGCCATTGAGCCAGCGTTAAAAACTGTCGATAAACAACTCGATAAATCATTTCCCCTTACGAATAAAGGCTCGCGCCGATGCATTGACTTCAAACTGCTGTTACGTCTGGAAACGAACCAAATTTCTGAAGCGCCAGCGAAGCGCGCTAAAATGCGAGGTCTTAAGAGGACGCAGCACATGCTCAACGAACTCGAATCACTGTCACAAAATATTGGCCGGCTGATCAAAATCAGCGAACGGCATCATCAAGCGCATGACGCTCTCTCCCAGCAACTCGACCAGTTGCGCTCGGAGTTTGCGCTCGCGCAGCAGGAACTTGCCAACGTGCGTGAAGAGCGCGACGCCCTGGTGGCGGAGCGCGATTCGTTATCGGCGAAAATCGATGACGCACAGGTTCGCCTCAACGCAATCCTCGAAAAATTGCCGCGTGCGAAAAACGCGCCCGAGCCGGATAACCAGCTTGCCCTTTTGCCTCCCGATGCCAGCAGCGAACCGGACACCGCCGAAGCGGCGAACGGCGCGTTGCATGAGGAATCACACCATCACGGAGAAAAGGCATGACGACCAAGCAGATCGAGGTATCCATTCTCGGCGCGCCGTACCGGCTCGCCTGCTCACCGGAAACCGAAGCTGCGCTGCGTGAAGCGGTCGCGCGAGTGGATGCGGAAATGTCGAAGGTGCGCAATGCAAGCAGCGTGCGCGGCACGGACCGGATTGCGGTGATGGCGGCGTTGTCGCTTGCTTCGGAATTGCTCAAGCTGCAAAGCAGCGTGCGTCACGGCGAAGCGTTCCCCGCCGAAGAGATCCGCCGCACGATGCATCAAATGAACGAACAACTCGGCGTCGTGATTTCACAATACGAAGCGCAGTAATTCGCAATGGCCATGCTTGCGCATAGGTTTGCTAACGCTGCGCGCGCCGTGTCACGAACGTTATTGTGTTGCGACTGACATAAAGTTTTCCCGTATCAGTGCTGCATCGGCGGGGCGATTGGTGTACAGTGATTGTTCCCTGCCTGGTTTGCCAAGGTCATATATTCCTTGAACCAATGCCATTGTGCACGGTTGTGGGATCTTGTAGCACTGGCGAGCGCGTCACTCTGTCTGATGAGCCCAAGGTGCTGCTTACTGCGACCAATCTTGAACCCAGGTTCAGGATGCCGGCCTAGCGGCTTGGGCGGGGACCTCATTCTGCAGCATGCGTTTTTTAGACGCGAAGTTGCAAGCAACAGGTTGATCAAGCTAACGGCGTCGGATTTTTTCCGATGCCGTTTTCTTTTGTATCGTGTGCGCTGCGAACATTGACGCGGCGCACACATTTTGCGGGCGACGTTCATGCGCTACTGGCTGATGAAGTCGGAACCGGACGAAGCGAGCATCGACCATCTCGCTCACGCTCCGAAAAAAACCTTGCCCTGGACCGGCGTGCGCAATTATCAGGCGCGCAACTTCATGCGTGACGGCATGGAGCGCGGCGACGGCGTGCTGTTCTATCACTCGAGTTGCCCGCAACCGGGTATCGCGGGAATCGCGAAGGTATCGTCGGCGGCTTATCCCGATCCCACGCAATTCGATTCGTCGAGTCCTTACTTCGATCCGAAGTCATCGCAGGACAAGCCGCGCTGGCTTCTCGTCGATGTCCACTTCGTCAGGAAAACACCGCTTATTCCCCTCTCGACGCTGCGCGAACACGCGGAGCTTGCGGATATGCAGGTGCTTGCGCGCGGCAATCGGTTATCGATCACGCCTGTCACCGAAGCGCAATGGCGCTTTATCACCGAACATCTTTTGTAACTCGATTGAAGGGAACTTCGCGAGCGCCATCGTCGCCTAAGCAACGGTCACATTGACGTGCACTCATGCTTACGGAGTTAAACGATGACAAGGAAAAATACCACTTCGGCACTTGCCGCCATCGCGCTTATTGCAGGCGCTGCCATGGCGCAGAACGCGTTCGCGCAAAGCTCCGTCACCCAGGCACAACCGTCCGGCGTGTTGTCGCTTGCGGCGCAGGCGAGCGAGGACGTGCCTCAGGATGTCGTCGATATCACGCTCTTCTACGAGCAGGAAGCGAAGGACGCGGGGTCGCTGACAAGCGTGCTGAATCAGCGCGCCGATGCCGCGTTGCGCATGGCGAAGGGTGTCGATAACGTGACGGCACATAGCGGCGCGTTCACGGTCTATCCATCGACCGATCGCGATGGCCGCATCTCCGCATGGCGCGGCCGCACGGAAGTCGTGCTGGAATCGAAGGACTTCACGGCAGCAACCAAGCTCGCCGGCAAGATGAGCGACGCCATGCAGGTGGGCAGCGTCACGTTCTCGTTGTCGCCCGAGGCGCAGCGCGAGGCGGAGCAGAAGCTTTCCACGCGTGCGATCGCTTCATTCAAGCAGCAGGCGCAGGCTTCATCGCAGGCGTTCGGGTACAGCGGTTATGCGATTCGTGAAGTGAATATCGGGCATAACGGGTCATCGCCGAGACCGGTCATGATGATGGCCGCCCGAAGCATGAACGCGGACGCGAAGATGGCCGCGCCAATGGCGCTGGAAGCGGGTTCGTCGACCGTGACGGTGAATGTGTCGGGCTCGGTGCAGATGAATCGTTAAGCACTTTTGCCGCCTCGGCATGAAAAGCCTCGCTTTTACGCGAGGCTTTTCATTTTCCACGAATCGATTTGCTGCTCAGGAAACTTTCGCCGGGTCAGAGGGCACCATACGTCCCCGCTTGTAAGACCACACCAGCATTCCAATTCCCACGATGATCATCGGCAATGAAAGCCACTGCCCCATCGAGAGATTCGCGGCCAGCAACCCCAGGTAGTCATCCGGCTCGCGAGCGAACTCCACCGTAAATCGCGCGATACCGTAACCAATCAGAAACACCGCCGAAATCGCACCGACCGGCCGCTGCTTTCTCGACATCAGCCACATCACGATAAACAACGCAAAACCCTCCAGCGCAATCTCATACAACTGCGACGGATGGCGCGGCAGCATCTGGTATCGATCGAAAATTTCCCGCAGATGCCATTGCGCGTCGAGGTCGGGATGCTTTTGCAGCCAGATGGCGTCATCAGGGGACGCGTTCTGGAAGAGCATCGCCCAAGGCGCGTTCGGGTTCGTCACACGCCCCCACAACTCACCGTTGATGAAATTGCCGAAACGTCCCGCGGCAAGGCCGAGCGGCACCATGGGCGCGACGAAGTCGGTGACCTGCAGCCACGTCCGCTTGCGTTGCCACGCGAACAGGATCATGGCGGTGATCACGCCGAGCATGCCGCCGTGAAAGGACATGCCGCCTTCCCATACCTTGAAGATATCGAGCGGATGCGCGAGATAGAAACTCGATTTGTAGAACACCACATAACCCAGCCGGCCGCCGAGAATGGTGCCGAGCACGCCGTAGAACAGGATGTCGTCGATGTCTTTCGTGGTCCAGCCCTGCGCCGACACGTAAGGCAAACGCAGCCTGATCCGTCCGATCACAATGCATTGAATGAACGCCAGCAAATACATGAGGCCATACCAGCGCACGGCGAGCGGGCCGAGATGAATGGCAATCGGATCGAAGTTCGGGTGAATGAGCATGTTTCTATGTACGTGTAGGAGTCACGGCAGCGCGGGCACGGTGGCCGCATGAGCGCGCACTATATCGATAAAACCGGCGAGCACCGGGCTGACCTCCGCCGCGCGCCACATCAGACCCGTCTCGACGACCGGCCCGGATTCGAGCAACGGACGATACACCACTCCGGTCCTTCGCAGATGACGCAGCGATTGCGGCACGAGCGCGACGCCCATTCCAGCGGACACCAAACTGACGATGGTCTGCATCTGGATGGCCTCCTGCCCAATGCGCGGCATCAGGCCGGCGGCGCCGTAGCAGCCCATGATCATGTCATAGAAATCCGGCGCGAGACGCCGCGGAAAGACGACGAGCGGGGCATCGGCGAGCTGGTGGAGGCTTACGGGCGTATCCGACCATTCATCGGCGCCCAGGTCCAGTTCGGCCGCGGAATCGCGCGACATCGCAATAACGAGCGGTTCCCGCGCGATCGGCAAGTACGACAACGCCACCGCGTGACGCGGCGGCAGCGGCGGAATGACCAGACCGGCATCTATGCGCCCCGCCACCAGCTCTTCCACCTGCACGTCGCTGGTCGCTTCCACGAGTTGCAGCCGCACGCCAGGGTATCGCGCGCCGAAATCGCGCAGCAGCAAAGGCAAGAGGCCGTAATCGGCGGTGGAAACGAACGCCAGCGATAAAACCCCCGCCTCGCCCCGCGCAAGCGACTGCGCGAGCGGCCGCAGCGCGTCGGCGCCGGCCAGCAGCCGCCGCACCTCCGGCAGCAAATCCTTGCCGACGGGCGTCAGCTCGACCGAGCGCTTGGTCCGCACGAACAACGCCACGCCGAGCATCTCCTCGAGCGAGCGAATGGCCTGCGACAACGGTGGCTGGGTCATCGCAAGCCGTCCGGCCGCCCGCCCAAAGTGCATTTCCTCGGCAACCGTCACAAAATACCGCAACAATCTGAGTTCGATGTTTCGCGCTTCCACTGATACCTTCCGCGACCTTATAGACCCTGAATAATATATTGGACACGCGTTCGCAGAAGCTCCATCCTTCTGCGATCAAACAAAAATATTCTCAAGGAGCCCCCACATGGCCTTCAATCGCCGCTCGAAAAACATCACGCAAGGCGTCGCGCGTTCCCCGAACCGCTCGATGTATTACGCCCTCGGCTACAAGGAAGAAGACTTCGACAAGCCGATGATCGGCATCGCGAACGGTCACTCCACCATCACGCCGTGCAATTCGGGCCTGCAAAAGCTGGCGGACGCCGCTGTCGAATCCATCCGCAAGTCGGACGCCAATCCGCAGATTTTCGGCACGCCGACGATTTCCGACGGCATGTCGATGGGCACCGAAGGCATGAAGTACTCGCTCGTCTCGCGCGAAGTGATCGCGGATTGTATTGAAACGGCGGTGCAAGGCCAGTGGATGGACGGCGTGGTCGTGATCGGCGGCTGCGACAAGAACATGCCGGGCGGCATGATCGGCCTCGCGCGGATCAACGTGCCGGGCATCTACGTGTATGGCGGGACCATTCGGCCGGGCAACTGGAAGGGCAAGGACCTGACCATCGTGTCGTCGTTCGAGGCCGTGGGCGAGTTTTCGGCCGGGCGGATGTCGAAGGAAGATTTCGACGGCATCGAGAGAAACGCATGCCCGTCGAGCGGTTCGTGCGGCGGCATGTACACGGCGAACACCATGAGCTCGTCGTTCGAGGCGCTCGGCATGTCGCTGCTGTATTCATCGACGATGGCGAACCCCGACGAGGAAAAAGTCACGTCCGCGGCGGAATCGGCGCGCGTGCTGGTCGAAGCCGTGAAAGCCGACCTCAAGCCGCGCGACATCATCACGAAGAAGTCCATCGAAAACGCCGTCGCGCTGATCATGGCCACGGGCGGCTCGACTAACGCCGTGCTGCATTACCTGGCTATTGCGCACGCCGCGGAAGTGGAATGGACCATCGACGACTTCGAACGCATGCGCAAGAAAGTGCCGGTGATCTGCAATCTGAAGCCGTCGGGCCAGTACGTGGCGACCGATCTGCACAAGGCGGGCGGCATTCCGCAAGTCATGAAGATCCTGCTCGACGCCGGCATGCTTCACGGCGATTGCATCACGATCACGGGCAAGACGCTCGCGGAAGAATTGAAGGACATTCCGTCGAAGCCGCGCGCTGACCAGGACGTGATTTTCCCCATCGACAAAGCGCTTTACGACGAAGGTCATCTCGCGATCCTGAAGGGAAATCTGGCCACGGACGGCGCGGTCGCCAAGATCACCGGCCTGAAGAACCCGGTGATCACGGGCCCGGCCCGCGTGTTCGAGGACGAGCAAAGCGCAATGACCGCGATCGTCGCGGGGCAGATCAAGGCCGGCGATATCGTCGTGCTGCGTTACCTCGGGCCGCAAGGCGGTCCCGGCATGCCGGAAATGCTGGCGCCGACGTCGGCGATCGTCGGCCAGGGCCTGGGTGAATCCGTGGGCCTCATTACCGATGGCCGTTTCTCCGGCGGCACCTGGGGCATGGTGGTCGGCCACGTCGCGCCGGAAGCGTTCGTGGGCGGCACGATTGCGCTGGTCAAGGAAGGCGATTCGATCACCATCGACGCGCACAAGCTGCTGCTTCAACTCAACGTGGACGACAAGGAGATCGAACGCCGCCGCGGCGAGTGGAAGAAACCCGCGCCACGATATACGCGCGGCGTGCTGGCGAAGTACGCCGCGCTGGCGTTGCCGGCGAACAAGGGCGCTGTGACGGGTTGATACTTAGTTCGTAGTCGAACGTCCAGGGGCGCACGATGCAGATCGTGCGCCCCTTGTCTCTTATACTGTGGCGCAACCGGCCAGGTTAAAAACCAACGGAGACCACATGGCGTTCGGTATTCGATTGAGCAAATGGGGAATTGCGTGGGTGCTTGTTTGCAGCGCAGCAAACGTTCATGCGCAACAGCCGACAAACTCCGATCCGCGTCTTGTGCTCGCTCAGGGCAGCAATTGCATGAGCTGCCATTCGATATCGCGCGATTTCATGGGGCCATCGTTCAAACATGTCGCTGCCCGATACGCGGACGTTCCCGGCGCCCATGAGATCGTGGCGCGCAAGATTGCGGAAGGCGGCGTGGGCGACTGGGGCGTCGTGCCGATGCCCGCCAATACGCAAGTCACGCCCGATCAGGCGCACGCTTTGGCGGACTGGATTCTTTCGTTGAAGTGATGTCCGAATGACGTCCGAACCCTAGCCACGGCCCCGCCGTTCCAGTTCGTCCGCCACAGCTTCCCGCACCCACTCCGTCAGCTCTGTTTCAAGCGCCAGCGCGACTTCGCGCGTGATCTGGCTGACAAGCCACGTGGAATGCTCCTGCAAGGATTCGCGGCACCGCTCTTCGATCAGCGTGCGTCCATCGCCCGTAAGGAAATGTGTAAACCGGCCGCGCAGCCGTTCCGCGATCTGGTCGGCATCGCGGTCGGTGCCGTGCGCGACTGCGCCAGGCGCAGCCACCGCAGGCGACAACACCGGCTCAGGCGGACGCGGCGCCACGCGGGCACGCTCGGCGCGTCCGGGCACGATGACATCGGTGAGAACAGGGATGGAGGAATCGAAGTTATCGGGTGATTCGGCCGTATCGGGCGCGGTGGTGATGGGCACGAGTGGACTCCGTCTTGATGGCAGGCACGCCTTTAGGATAACGGCCGGCGTTTTCGGGGATCATACCCTGTACGCGGCGGCGCGCCATCCCGGAGGTTTCACGCTCCGGCGCCCTGTTTGTAGTTGTTGAGCACATACCCGCGATCGCGATAGAACCGGTAGCGCTCCCGCCCCGCCACGAGTTCATGCTCGTCGTTGCCGACCACTTCCAGCAGCCGTTCGAAACGCGCGAATTGCGGCGGCACGGCGGCGCCGAGGTTCAGCAGGATCTGATGCTGCTGGTTCTCCAGCACCGTATCGAGCGACGCCGCCAGCAACACCGGCGTGTCGGCCGCAAGTGCGCTGTCCGCCATGCAATGCGGCACGAATTCGAGCGGCTTGAACGTCCACAATTGTTCGTCGAAACGTTTCAGCCGCTCGGGTTCGGCCAGCACGATCAACGGCTGGCCGCTCATGTACGCCTTGCGTGCGAGGCGGCAGGCGTACGCGATCGAATCGCCCACATTCGAATGAAAGTCGATCCGCGTCATGCCCGCGCCTCCCTGCCGGCGCCCGTAATGCTCGATACGCGCAAACTCATCACCCCGCGCGATCCACGAGGAATTGCGTGAGCAACGGCACCGGACGGCCGGTTGCGCCCTTCGCAGCGCCGCTCTTCCACGCCGTACCCGCGATATCGAGGTGAGCCCAGGGATAGTTCTGCGCAAAGCGCGAGAGGAAACACGCGGCCGTAATCGCGCCGCCCGGCCGGCCGCCGATATTTGCAAGATCGGCGAAATTCGACTTCAGCAGGTCCTGATATTCGTCGTCGAGCGGCATGCGCCAGGTCGGATCGATCGCTTCCTTCGATGCATCCAGCAGTTCGCCCGCGAGCGCGTCGTCCTTCGAGAACAGACCCGTGTTGTGATGGCCGAGCGCGACCACGCACGCGCCGGTCAGCGTGGCGATATCGATCACGGCGGCCGGCTTGAAGCGTTCCACGTAGGTTAGCGCGTCGCACAGGATCAGCCGGCCTTCGGCGTCGGTGTTCAGCACTTCGATGGTCTTGCCCGACATGGACGTCACGATGTCGCCCGGCTTCACTGCGTTGCCGGCCGGCATGTTCTCGCAGGTCGGAACCACGCCGATCACGTTGAGCTTCAGTCCCATTTCCGCGATGGCGCGCATGGTGCCGAACACGGAACCGGCGCCGAGCATGTCGTACTTCATCTCGTCCATGCTGTCGCCCGGCTTGATGGAAATGCCGCCGGTATCGAACGTGATGCCCTTGCCAACGAGCACGACCGGCGCAGCCTTCGCACCCGCGCCCTGATGATGCATCACGATAAACGCAGGCGGTTCGATCGAGCCTTTCGCCACCGACAGGAACGAGCCCATGCCGAGCGCTTCGATCTGCTTCTGGCCGAGCACTTCGACCTTCAGCTTGAATTCCTTACCGAGTTTTTTCGCGGTATGGCCGAGATACGTCGGCGTGCAGACGTTCGGCGGCAAGTTGCCGAGGTCCCGCGTCAGGTCCATGCCGTTGGCGAGCGCCGTGGCGTGCTTGACCGCGAGCTTCGCGGCTTTTTCGTCGGTTGCGTCGATGCTGAACACAACCTTTTTCAACGCACGATCGCCGTTTTCCGGCTTGCTCTTCATCTGCGTGAACTTGTAGGTCAGCTCGCGCAGCGCGAGGATGGCGCAGCGCACACCCCAGTCCCCGGTGCGCTCGGGCACGGGCAATTGGGCAAGGGTGAATGCAACATTTGCAATCTTCGTGGCGAGCAATGCGCGCCACGCGGCGCGTGCCGCTTCCGCATAAGCCTTCTGGTTGAAACCGTCCTGCTTGCCGAGACCCACCAGCAAAATACGCGATGCGCCCAGACCCGTCACTTCGGTCAGCATCAGCGTGGAACCTGCCTTGCCGCTCATGTCGCCGGCTTTCACCGTGCGCGTGAGCAGACCCTTGGTCGCCAAATCAATCTCGCGGGCTGCGCCCGTCAACGTCTGCGCTTCGAACACGCCGAGCACTACTACATCGGCTTTTCCGTTAAGGAAACCATTTGCCGAGCCTTTGCTCCAATCACAGGCTTTTATGCTAAAGTCCATCGCGCTTATCCTCGGATAAAATCTTGGCTGAAGGATGAAAGCCGCAATTATCCGCTATTTTTTCCGAGGCGGTCACAGGTAGCGATGCCCGGATCGAATGTCTGCCCTCATGACTTCGTCCAGTTTGCACGTTTGTCATCGCATGGCGGCCAGATGCGGCCGCCAAGATGGGCCCGCATATCGTCCAACCGTCAGTCGCCGCCGGCTTCAAGCTATCAATCAATGATCTTCCAACGCTCCCTTCAGCGTGAACTCGCGTACACCGCCGGTGCCGTATTCATGGTGCTGCTGACCATCATGCTGACCACCATGATGATCCGCATCGTCGGCTTCGCGGCGTCAGGCCAGGTCGATCCGCGCGACGTCGTCGTGCTGATCGGACTCACCGTGATCGGTTATCTGGCCGTGATGCTGATCGTCACGCTGTTCGTCTCCATTCTTTTTGTGCTCACGCGCTGGTATCGCGATTCGGAAATGGTCGTGTGGCTTGCGTCCGGCGTGAGCCAGACCGCACTGATCAGGCCCGTCGCCGTATTTTCCACGCCGATCATCATCCTGATCATCTTCTTTGCGTTCATCGGCTGGCCCTGGTCGAACCAGCAGAGCAAACTCATCAAGGCACGTTTCCAGCAGCGCGATGAAGTGTCGCTGCTCGCCCCCGGCCAGTTCCGCGAATCGCCGACAAGTCACCGCGTGTTTTTCATCGAGAAGATGTCGCCGGACCAGGGGCACGTGCAGAACGTGTTCGTGACCAGCACGGAAGGCGGCAAGGTGAACGTGGTGGTATCGAAGAATGGTCATACCGAAACGCATGCGAACGGTGACCGTTTCGTCGTGCTGGAAAACGGCCGCCGATACGACGGCATTCCCGGCCAGCCGAATTTCCGGATCATGGAATTCGAGCGATACGGCGTGAAGATCCAGAGCCAGCAGTTCGTGAATACGCCGTCGACCACGGGCATGTACACGAACGAACTGCTTGCCGACCCAAGCCGCACGAATCTTGCTGAAATCGCCTGGCGCGCCGGGTTGCCGCTCATCGCGCTCAACCTCATGCTGCTTGCCATCCCGCTTTCGTACCAGAATCCGCGACGCAGCCGCACCATCAATCTCGTCATGGCCGTGCTGATCTACCTGACTTATTCGAACCTGCTGAACGTTGTGCAGTCATGGATCGAGCAGGGACGCGTTTCGTTTGTCGTCGGGCTGCTCGGGCTGCACATACTGGTTTCGGTGCTGGTGGCGTTCATCTTCTGGATGCGCATCCGCAATCGGCCGCTGTTCCGGCTGTCGAGCCTCACGCGCTCGAAGGGGGCCTGACGCATGCGCATTTATGAACGGTACTTCGCGCGTCAGATTTATCTCGCGTTCATTTTCATTCTGTTTGCATTCTCCGGCCTGTTCTTCTTTTTCGATCTGATCAATGAGCTGAATACGGTCGGGCACGGCAACTACAAATTCGGTCTGGCGGTGCTTCGGGTCGCGCTGCAAACGCCGTCGCGTTTTTACGAAATCATCCCCGTCGCCGCGTTGATCAGCGCCATCTACGTGTTCGCGCAAATGGCTGCAGCGTCGGAATTCACCATTTTCCGTGTGTCGGGATTGTCGACCGGCAAGGCGTTGCGTTCGCTGATGAAAATCGGCATTCCGATGGTCCTGCTCACCTATGTTATCGGCGAAGTGGTGGGCCCCTACTCCGATCAGCTTTCGGAAAAGGTCCGGCTGGAGGCGCTGGGGTCGTCGGTATCGATGAACTTCGAATCCGGCGTCTGGGTGAAGGACACGCTGACCGCACGCGCCGACGGTGAGCAGGTCACGCGTTTCGTGAACGTCGGCACCCTCAATCCTGACACGACCATTGCGGACGTGCGGATCTATGAGTTCGATTCATTGTTGCGCCTGACCAATGTGCGCATTGCAAAAAGCGGCGTATTCCAGCCACCGGGTCATTGGAAGCTTACGGGCGTGACGGACACGCAACTCGTCGATGCACCGCCGCAAACGGTGAATCCCGGCGACGCCCTGAATCCGGTTTATCGTGCGCAGCAGACAACGTTGCCCGAGTATTCGTTGCGCTCCGAACTGACGCCACAGATTCTCTCAGTGCTGCTGGTTTCGCCCGACCGGATGTCGATGTTCAACCTGTTTCGATACATCCAGCATCTGACGGAAAATCATCAGGATTCGCAGCGGTATCAGATCGCGTTCTGGCGCAAGATCTTGTATCCGCTCGCGGTGCTGGTGATGCTGGTGCTGTCGCTGCCGTTCGCGTACCTGCACACGCGTGCTGGCGTAGTCGGCGTGAAGGTGTTTGGCGGCATCATGATCGGCATGAGTTTCCAGTTGATCAACACGCTGTTTTCGCACATCGGCACGTTGAATACCTGGCCCGCGCCCGTCACGGCCGCGGCGCCTGCACTGGCCTATCTGATAGTCGGATTGATCGGCCTGCGCTGGGTCGATCGGCACTAGAGACACCAGGCACTCGGTTTCGCCCTCTGTGGAGCATGCAATGAGCAAGCACGGCATGATTTTGTTTGGTCACGGCGCACGTGATCCGCGTTGGGCCGAGCCCTTCGAACGCCTCGCGACAAAGCTGCGCGCCCAGCGCAGCGATCCGGTTTCCCTCGCGTTCCTTGAATTGATGACGCCGGATTTGCCCATGGCGATCGAAAAGCTTGGGTCGGACGGGTGTGATGTCGTTACCGTCGTGCCCGTGTTTTTTGGCCAGGGCGGCCATATCCGGCGGGATCTTCCTGAGTTGCTGGATCGATGCCGCGCAACGTTTCCGTCGGTCGAGATCAAGTGCGCGGTAGCGGTCGGGGAAGATGAAGCGGTGCTGGACGCAGTTGCGCAGTATTGCCTGCGGCAGATCGAATAAGCTCGGCAGATTCAAGCGCTTCGAGTCTTGCGCACCCTATTGAAACAGCAAAAACAGTCATATCTGACCAATTAAACCAGTTTATTGGTCAGATATGACTGTTTTTTCGCTCAACAAGATTGATGTCGCGTCGAATTTGTCTATACTGACTAATTAAGTGGATTTATATGTCAGATAAGACAAAATGAAACGCAACAACAAGGACTTCATCTCTCCTGAACTGGACCAGCGGGCGACCTCGTTCGGCCGCGCGGTTGCCGCCGCACGCATCGCGCGCAACATGACGCGGCAAGACTTTTCCGAGCGGGCCAACATGAGCCCGAGCACCTTGGCACGCATTGAAAGCGGCGACGTCTCCGTGAGTTTCGCATCCTGGCTTCAGGCATTCGACCGCGCAGGCCTTCTCGGTACGCTCGAGCCGCTCGCCAATCCCCAGAACGACCGGATAGGCGAAGCACGCCGCCAGATAGAGTCCCGCGTGCGCCCACGCAAGAGCGCAGCGAAGACGGACGACTATGATTTTTAATACCTCGACGTGGAGCAAATACGTCTTCATTACGCTGGAAGGGTCGTCGGAGGCCGTACCTGCCGGCAAGCTCGAACTCCTCGAAGAAGGAATCAGACCGACTGCATCGACTTTCGTCTATGGAAACAAGTATCTGCAACGCGCGAACGCCACGGCCGTAGACCCGGTCAGCATGCCATTGAGCGAGGCAAAAAAAACAAAAGAAGTGGCGTTTCAACCACCAGCGGGACTGGCGTTATTTGGCGCGATTCGCGACGCGGCGCCGGACTCCTGGGGCCGGCGGGTTATCGAGAATATGCTGCGGGCCGCGCCCGATGGTCTGCCCGAGACCGACTACCTCGCTCATGCCGGTCCGCACCGCACGGGCGCGCTCGATTTCAGGGACTCGCCGACCTCACCTGCGCAGCCTGGCAAATTGCCGGATGCAAAAGCGCTGTCCTATTTGCTCGATGCCGCCGCGATGATTCAGGAAGGCAAGCCGGTTCCGAAGAAGTTGCAATTGCTCTTTAGCGTAGGCGCCACGTTCGGCGGCGCAAGACCAAAAGCCGTGCTGCTCGACGATAACCGCCAGTGGGTCGCAAAATTCCCGGTTGCCCGCGACGGTTTCAACGTGCCGCTGGTAGAACGCGCAACGCTGGAGCTTGCCCGTCAGTGCGGCATGCGGGTGCCGACGACCCGGTCCGTTCACCTTCCCGACGGACGCGATGTCATGTTGATCGAGCGGTTCGACCGCGTGCCGTTGCCGGAGGGTAGCTTTGGCAAACGGCACGTCGTCAGCGCTCTAACCATGCTCAAGATGCACGAAAGCGATACTGCCTCCGCCAGCTACACGGATCTGTCGGATACGCTGAGCGAGCGCGGCGCGGTTGGTTTTGTCGCGGCTGACAAGCTCGAACTGTTCAAACGCATGGTGTTCAACATCCTCGTGACGAACGACGACGATCACCTCCGTAATCATGCATTTGTGTGGGACGGTGCGAACAAGGGCTGGCGCCTGAGCGAGCTTTACGATGTAGTCCCGAAGCCGCAGGTCGGCTCCGAACGTTTCCTGGTGCTCGGCGTCGGTCCGGCAATGGGCCGCCTGGCGACGCTCGATAATGCTCTCTCCGCTGCGGGGCGGTTCGGGCTTCTCAAACACGCTGCAGCGGAAATCATCCAGCATCTGTCGAGCGTAGTACGCGAGTGGCGAACCTACTTCGAGGCGTTCGATGTCCCCAAGTCCGAGTGCGACAAGATCGCCTCAGCGTTTCGCAAACCGCAGAGCATAGGGCTGCGCGAAGTCGAGAAGGTTTAGCGCAATAAAAAAGTCCCCTGCCGGTCATCGACCGGCAGGGGACTTTCAATCGAAAGACATCAAGCCGCCGCTTGCAAGGCCGCTTTCACCTGACCGGTTTCTGCCAGCGCGCGCTCCGCAAACGCCTCACCGATCATCAGCAAACTCGGCTGCGATGCATCGAGCCAATCCTGTGCATCACCACGTGCCATTTCACCCAGCGTCAGCGTCAACGAACGCTCGCGCTCGGTACTGCAAGCCTCGACGATAGCAACCGGCGTCGATCCCGCCCGTCCTGCATCGATCAATTGCTGCGCAATCTCCGGCGCGCTGTCGCGTCCCATGTAGAACACGAGAGAATCGGCGCTGGCCTGCTCGCGGATCTCGTCGCTGTCCGGCGCGCGGCTATAGGTCGCCAACGCCACGCTCCGCGATACCCCGCGCAACGTGAGCGAGCGCTTCAGCGTCGCGGCGCTCGCCAGCGCTGCCGTGATCCCCGGCACCACTTCATATTCGATACCTGCGGCTTCGAGTGCGCGCATTTCTTCATCGGCGCGACCGAAAAGCATGGGGTCGCCTCCCTTCAGACGCACGACGATGTCATGCTCGCGCGCGGCATCGACGATCTGCTTGTTGATGAAATGCTGCGCCGTCGAACGCTGTCCGCAACGCTTGCCGACGGCGATCCGATGCGCGTCGGGCGCGTAGTCAAGCATGGCGGGCTCGATCAGCGCATCGTGCAGAACCACTTGCGCCTGGCTCAGCAGCCGGGCGCCGCGAACCGTGATCAGGTCTGCAGCACCAGGCCCCGCGCCGATCAGATAAACCTTACCCATAGTCATTGCTCAGGCTGAGAACGAGCGAATCATCCCGGCCGCAACCGTGTGATGCGTCGCTTCATCGATAAGAACAAACGCGCCCGTACCCTGATGCGTATCGTAGGCATCGCAGACGATCGGCTTTTGCAGCGTCAGCGCCACGCGGCCGATGTCGTTCATGTTCAGGTCACGACGATCAACCGAATGCAACAGCGTATGCACGTCAAGCACTTCCTTGATCGCACCGATCCGCGCGAACACCGTGTTCGTGGTCTGCTTGAGCAAGTACTTGCGTTGCGGTGAAAGCGGTTCTTCGTCGAACCAGCAAAGGTCGGCATCGAGCTTTTTCGCCGGCTCCACCTTCACGCCGGTCGCGTTGCGCGGCACGAACGTATCGCCGCGCGAGACATCGATATCTTCCGCAAGGCGGATGGTCACCGTCTGGCCCGCGAATGCGCGATCTACTTGCCCGACACCGCCCGGCACCGGCGCAATGATCTCGGCCACCGTGGCATCCCGGTTGGCAGGCAGCACGGTGATGGAATCGCCGAGCTTCACTTCGCCCGACTCCACGCGCCCCATGTAACCGCGGAAATCGTCGGCCTTGTTGCCGTCCTGACGCGCGACCCATTGCACCGGAAAGCGCAGCGCCTGTTCGACAGGCTGCGCTACCGGCAATGCTTCGAGCAGATCGAGCAGCGGTTCGCCCGCGTACCACGGCATGCGTTCGCTGGCGGTCACGATGTTGTCGCCCTTCAACGCCGATACCGGCACGAAGCGCACATTGCTGATATTGAGCCGGCGCGCGAGCTCGACATAAGCATCGCGGATCTCGTTGAAACGCGACTCGCTGAAGTCGATCAGGTCCATCTTGTTGATCGCGACGATCACGTGCTGCAGCCCGAGCAACTTGACGATCGCGCTATGACGCACGGTCTGCGGCAGCAATTGCGCAACGCCGTCCTTGAACGTGACGCGCGTGGCGTCCACGAGAATGATCGCGGCATGCGCCGTGGATGCGCCCGTCACCATGTTGCGCGTGTACTGCTCGTGTCCGGGGGTATCGGCGATGATGAACTTGCGCTTCGCCGTCGCGAAATAGCGGTATGCCACGTCGATGGTGATGCCCTGCTCGCGCTCGGCTTCGAGGCCGTCGGTCAGCAGCGACAGATCGATTTCATCGCCGACGGTGCGCTTGTTCTTCGCGCGCGACAACGCCGACAACTGATCCGACAACACCGCCTTGCTGTCGAACAGCAAGCGGCCGATCAGCGTGCTCTTGCCGTCGTCCACACTGCCCGCGGTGATGAAGCGCAACACGCCGAGGTCTTCGGGTTGATGAATGCTCATGATGTTTCCCTGTTCCTTGTGCCAGCGTGAGGCTTAAAAATAACCTTGTTTCTTGCGCGTTTCCATGGCCGCCTCAGATGCTTGATCGTCCATGCGCGTGGCGCCGCGTTCCGTGATTTCCGTCACGGCCGTTTCCGCGATGATCTTCTCGACGTCGTCGGCGTCGCTTGCAACCGGGCACGTGCAACTGATGTCGCCAACGGTACGGAAACGCACTTGCGCCACTTCCGATACTTCCCCTTCCTGCAGCGGCGTAAGCGGCGTCAGTGGCACGAGCAAGCCGTTGCGTCGGATGATCTCGCGATCGTGCGCGTAATAGATCGACGGCAACTCAAGCTTCTCGCGTCCGATGTATTGCCAGATATCCAGTTCGGTCCAGTTCGAGATCGGGAACACGCGCAAGTGCTCGCCGTTATGCAAACGCGCGTTATAGATGCTCCACAATTCCGGGCGCTGTGCTTTCGGGTCCCACTGGCCGAACTCATCGCGGAAAGAGAAGATGCGTTCTTTCGCACGGGCCTTTTCTTCATCCCGACGCGCGCCGCCGATCAGCGCCGTATAACCATGTTCTTCGATGGTCTCTAGCAACGTCACAGCTTGGGCCGCGTTACGCGAGTCCGTTTCGCGACGCAGGCGCACGGTGCCTTTCTTGATCGAATCCTCGACATGACCGACCACCAGTTCAGCGCCAATTTCAGCGGCGCGGCGATCGCGGAAGTCGATGACCTCATTGAAGTTGTGGCCCGTATCGATATGAACCAGCGGGAACGGCAGCACGGTCTTGCGGCCCGCGCCCAGGCCAAACGCCTTCAACGCAAGATGCAGCACGACGACCGAATCCTTGCCGCCCGAGAACAGCAGCGCGGGCTTGCTGCATTCGGCGACGAGTTCGCGCAGGATATGAATCGACTCTGCTTCGAGCCAGTCCAGATGGTCCATCCGCGTCCCGCGATTGGCGATGGGCGCGTTGACTGTTGAATCGAGCGTGCTGCTCATATGCGTCGTTCCTCGGTTACTTTGCACGGCACCAGGTGGAGGCGCCGTGCGTCAATATCAAATACGTTCAGAGCGCCGAACTGGGCGCGACGCTCCGGTCTTCCACGATCTTGATGTTCGTGACGTGCAAGCCGCATTCCTTCGTATCCCGCGACTCCCACCACCAGCGGCCGGCCCGGCTGTCTTCGCCCGGACGGATTGCGCGTGTGCATGGCTCGCAGCCAATGCTCGGATAACCGCGCGCATGCAGCGGGTTCACGGGGACATCGAAGGCTTTCAGATAATCCCAGACTTCTGCCTCGGTCCAGTCCGCAAGCGGATTGAACTTGGCGATACTGCGCGGTGCATCGTGTTCTTCTTCATGCAGTTCCACGCGTGTCACCGACTGCTCGCGGCGCTGACCCGTGACCCATGCGCTCACGTTGCTCAGCGCACGATTGAGCGGCTCGACCTTGCGAATGCCGCAACAGCTTTTGCGCAAATCGACGCTTTCATAGAAGGCGTTCAGGCCATGGTCGCGAACGTATTCTTCGACCGCTTCCGGCTGCGGGTGAAACTGTTCGATGTCGTAGCCATAGCGCTCCTTCACGCGATCGAGCATGCCGAGCGTTTCAGCATGCAAACGACCGGTGTTGAGCGAGAAGATGCCGATCTTCACCCCACGCGAAAGAATCGCGTGTGTGAGCAACATGTCTTCGGCGGCAAGGCTGCTGGCTAGTTTGACGTTCGCATGGCGTTGCGCGATGGAATCGAGCAACGCGTCCAGGCGTTCGACTTTGGCTTGCAGTTCGACATTCATGCAGCGGCCCCGGCAGCTTTTTCCCGGCGGCGGAACAGCGGGTTCGGATCGTCGACCGCGCCTTGATACGGGATGCTCAGTTCACTGAACGCGTTCAACGCGTCGTGAATGTCCTTGTCGGCGCGAACGGCGAACGCGTCGAAACCGCAGCGTTCATGAAAGCGCAACTGGTCGCGCAGCACGTCGCCAATGGCGCGCAACTCGCCCTTCCAGTGATAACGCTCGCGCAGCAAACGGCCGATGCTGAAACCGCGGCCATCGCTGAACTTCGGAAAGTCCACCGCGATCAGCGCGATCTTGTCGAAGTCTTCGACCAGTTCAGCGGGTTCGTCGTCGGGAGCAAGCCAGACGCCGATCGGCTCTTTCTTGTGCGCCGAACCCAGCGATGTCTTGTGCGCTTTCCACCACGTGAACGGCACGATCACCTTGCCGGGCAACAACGCGTCTACAGCAGGCAGCGTACCGTCTTCACCGGCACGCACCACGTGCCAGGTGTCTTCAACCACTTCGCGATTCTTGATAATCAAAGCCATGTGCTTTATTCCTCAGGCATGCGCCGGCTGGCGCGACGCGTACACGCGTTCCTTGAACGGCGCAATGCCGATACGGCCGTACGTCTCGATGAAACGCTCGCCCTCAATGCGATTCTCAACGAAGGTATCGATGACTTGCGACACCACGTCGGGCATCTCTTCCGCCGAGAACGACGGGCCGATCACGCGGCCCAGATGCGCGCCCGTTGCGCCCGAGCTCTGCTCGCCGCCAAGCGTCACTTGATACCACTCCGAGCCGTCCTTATCGACGCCAAGAACACCGATGTTGCCAATGTGATGATGACCGCACGCGTTGATGCAACCGGAGATGTTCAGCGTCAGATCGCCCAGGTCATATACGTAGTCGAGATCGCTGAAGCGTTCCTGAATGGCTTGTGCAATCGGGATCGACTTCGCGTTGGCGAGCGAGCAGAAATCGCCGCCCGGGCACGCGATGATATCGGTCAGCAAACCAATATTCGATGTCGCAAACCCCAGGGCCTTCGCGCGTTCCCACACCGCATGCAAGTCGCGCTTCTTCACGTTCGCGAGGATCAGGTTCTGCTCGTGCGAGACGCGAATTTCACCGAATGAATATTCATCGGCGAGATCGGCGACGGCTTCCATCTGCACGTCCGTTGCATCGCCGGGAGCAATGCCCGTGGGCTTCAGCGACAACGTCACCGACGCATACCCCGCCACCTTGTGCGGCCGCACGTTACGTTCGATCCAGCGCGCGAACGGCTTGCTGTCGATCAGATGCTTTTCATACGATGCATCCGTGTCCGGCAGCTTTTCATATGCGGGCGGAGCGAAGAATTGCGATACCCGGTCAAGCTCTTCTTGCGTGAGCGTGGAAGGACCGTCCTTCAAGTGGGCCCATTCTTCTTCCACTTGCTGCGCGAATTTGGCGGGGCTCAGCGCCTTCACGAGGATCTTGATACGCGCCTTATACATATTGTCGCGGCGGCCGTAGCGGTTATACACACGCAATACGGCTTCGCAATACGTCAGGAGATGCTGCCACGGCAGATCTTCCTTGATCACCGCGCCGACGATCGGCGTGCGTCCCAGACCGCCGCCCGCCAGGATGCTCGCGACGACTTCACCGGCCTCGTTCTTCTTCAGATACACGCCCAGATCGTGCACTTGCACGGCCGCGCGATCTTCCACCGAACCATTCACCGCGATCTTGAACTTGCGCGGCAGCCACGCGAACTCCGGGTGGAAGGTCGACCATTGACGGAGAATTTCCGCCCACGGACGCGGATCGACGATTTCATCGGGCGCCACGCCGGCGAACTGATCAGCCGTGATATTGCGGATGCAGTTACCTGACGTTTGAATGCCGTGCATTTGCACCGACGCCAGCTTGCGCAGGATCTCGGGCGTTTCTTCGAGCTGGATCCAGTTGAACTGAATGTTGGTGCGCGTCGAAAAGTGGCCGTAATTGCGGTCGTGCTCACGCGCGATGGTGCCGAGCATGCGCATCTGGTCGCTGCGCAGATTGCCGTAAGGAATCGCGATGCGGTGCATATACGCATGGCGCTGCATGTAGAGACCGTTCTGCAGGCGCAGCGGACGAAATTCCTCTTCGCTCAACTCGCCGGACAAACGTCGGCGCACCTGGTCGCTGTATTGAGCGACGCGTTCGTCGACGATTTTCTGGTCGATCTGATCGTATTGATACATTCGGGGGGCCCCAGTTTTTAGTAGTTCCGTCAGTACGGCGTCCTAGCCACGCCGCACATCAATATCAGTAGAGTCATGCGCCGCAATGCCGTTCGGACATTGCCCTCATTTGCTTATGACAAATACAGATATCGATATTGGAAAAATTGTCTCGATGGTAATAAACTTCCTATATATTGCAAACGACTGATAAATTACTTTGATATGCGGATGGGTTATATATGAATCTGCACCAGTTTCGCTTCGTGCGCGAAGCCGTCCGGCAGAACTACAACCTGACCGAAGCTGCTAAAGCGCTGTTTACGTCGCAGCCGGGGGTATCGAAGGCAATCATCGAGCTCGAGGATGAACTCGGAGTCGAAATCTTCACACGTCATGGCAAACGGGTACGTTCGCTGACGGAGCCAGGGCGAATTATCCTGGCATCGGTGGAAAAAATCTTGCAGGAAGTCGAGAGCCTCAAACGGGTCGGTAAGGATTATGCCGCGCAGGACCAGGGCAACCTCGTAATTGCCGCCACGCACACCCAGGCGCGCTATTCGTTGCCGACCGCCATCGCCGAGTTCAAGAAGCGTTTTCCCAAGGTCCACCTTTCGATCTTGCAAGGAAGCCCGACGCAAGTTGCCGAAATGGTCATCCACGATCAGGCGGACATCGCGATCGCGACCGAGGCAATCGCCAACTATAAGGAACTGGTCTCGTTGCCGTGTTTCCAGTGGCATCACGTGGCCGTGGTACAGCCCGATCATCCACTGCTCGAGCGCAAGCTGCTGACGCTCGACGACCTGGCGCAATACCCGATCATCACGTACGACAATGCGTTCGCCGGCCGCTCGAAGATCAATCAGGCGTTCGCGCTGCGCCACCTGACGCCGGACATCGTGCTGGAAGCAATCGATGCCGACGTGATCAAGACGTATGTGGAACTCGGATTGGGCGTAGGGATTCTCGCGGACATCGCTTTCAACCCGGAACGCGACAAACATCTTCGCGCGATGCCCGTTGGTCATCTTTTCGGCACCAACGTCACGCGGCTCGCATTGAAACAAGGCGCGTATCTACGCAGTTATGTATACACGCTCGTTGAACTGCTTTCGCCTTCCATGAACCGCAAGCTCATAGAACAGGCGCTTTCGGGCGAGCACGAAAGCTACGAGCTTTGATCGAATTTTCCTAACCACACCTCTTCGCGGAGACCATCCAATGAAGTTGTCGAAGTTCATGCGGCCGGCGCTCGTGTTCAGCGCGGTCGCTTTTTTTAGCGCAGCGGCCAGCGCGCAGTTGAAGGTTGGCATCGACTTGTCGAGTACGGGGCCAGCGGCCGCTATCGGCATCACGAGCAAGAACGCAATGCTGATGTGGCCGAAGACCATCGCGGGTCAGCAGGCCGAATACATCATCCTGGATGACGGATCGGACCCGGGCGCCGCCGTGCGCAATATCCGCAAGCTGATTACCGAAGACAAGGTCGATGTCATCGTCGGACCGAACATCACGCCGGCAGCGCTCGCGGCGCTCGATCCGGTCGCGGAATACCAGACGCCGATGATCACGCTGATCGGATCGGCATCGGTGGTCGAGCCGCAGGAAGGCAAGAAAGTGTGGGCGTTCAAGATGGCCCAGACAGACCGCGCGATGGCCGACGTGATGACCCGCACGATGGTCAATCGCAACGTGAAGACGGTGGGTTTCATTGGTTTCGCCGATAGTTACGGCGATAGCTGGCTCAACGAGTTTTCCAAGTTCGCCGAGCTTCGGCATATCAAGGTGGTCGCGAGCGAGCGGTTCAATCGCACCGATGCCAGCGTGACCGGCCAGATTCTCAAGCTGATGGCAGCGAAGCCGGACGCAGTGCTGATTGCGGGCGCGGGTACGCCGACCGTATTGCCCGAGCGCACGCTGGTCGAGCGCGGCTACAAGGGCGCGATCTACCAGACGCACGGCATTGCGACGCCGGAATTCATCAAGCTCGGCGGCAAGGACGTGGAAGGCACGCTCTTCCCGACACAACCGGTCGTGGTCGCGCGGACGTTGCCGGCGGATCATCCATCGAAGAAAGCGGCGCTTGTTTTCGTCGATGCTTACGAGGCCAGGTACGGCAAAGGCACGGTGACCCAGTTTGCCGGCGATGCAGCCGGTGTTTATCCGCGCTTGCAGGATGCAGTCGGGCGCGCGTTGAAGGCCGGGCAATCTGGAACGCCGGCGTTTCGCGTTGCGTTGCGCGCGGAACTGGAACACGCGCATGAGTTGGTCGTGCCGAACGGCGTGGTCAGCACCAGCGTCACGGATCACGTCGGGCTGGACCAGCGGGCGAGCGTGATGGGCATCATCAAAAACGGCCAGTTCACGTATTTGAGCCAGTGAACTGTGTTATCCGGGGCAGACGTTCAGAGGCTTGCCGCCGCAAACGAATTTAGGCATAATCGCTGACTTGCCGGTTGGCGTCGGATTTACTCCGGGTCTGCTGGCAAGTTCAAATGCTGTTTGCCCGGGTGGTGAAATTGGTAGACGCAGGGGACTCAAAATCCCCCGCCGCAAGGCGTGCCGGTTCGATTCCGGCCCCGGGCACCACGCAAATATCTGAAGTCCTTATCTGAGTCCACACGCAAAAGCCTCTCTTGGCTGCGGCCCATGTTCGTTCCCACACGAATACGAACCGGCGTTCTCAAGTTTCCTCAAAATTTGCCGTAAAGTCTTCCATGGTCTCGGGAAATGCATTGCTTTCCGGGCGTACAAGGCAACGCAAGCGATGAGAGCGACATGGCAGACCCAGCGCGAAGACTCTATGTACAGATGGCGACGGTCAACGCGCTAATGGTGCTGGCCACGCTCGTCCTCACCGGCTTCACCCTGAGCGCGTGGTACTTCTTGCCCGGTGTCCAGTACATTGGCCTGACTATCGTTGCATGGGCAATGCGCTTTGCGGTCTTTTCCGTGATTCGCCGCTACTTCGCGCGACGCAACTGGCAAAGCCTGATCGCCGAGTGCGGCGGCGACGAACAACGCGCCTACGCCATGCTCCTGCAAGACATGGGCTACGGACGGATCAACTAAGCTGGGCCGACACACCCCGCCTTTGAGCATGCGCGCCGAACATCGCGGCCTTCGCCACGATCACCACCATCGGCAGCGCCGCAAAAATCCACAGCCGCGCAGAACAGGGACGACGCCTCATAGGAAAACTTGTCGGCGACCCGGGTTGTCGCGGGTATGCCGAGCACAAGACCAAACGATGTTCCACGAACGCCAGCGACACCGCGTGTGCAGAGAACAAACCCAGCGCAATATACGGCATCGCGATGGCGGGTTTTATCGCGTGGGTCCTGGTTTGGCGACCTGCACCACGACCTTGCCGAACGGACCACGCTTCAGATGTTCGAACGCTTGCGGCACTTCTGAAAACGGATACACCGCATCGATAACCGGCTTGATCTCGTGCCGGTCGATCATGCGCACCACGTCTTCCAGTACGCGGCGCGGCCCGACCGCGATTCCCACCACCGATGCCCTGCTGCCAAGCAACTGCAGGATAGGCAGCGTGAGCCGATCCGATTCCAGCAATCCGATAACCGAGATCCGGCCGCCCGTCGCCACGGCCTGAAGCGAACGCGCGAGGTTATCGCCGCCGGCCATCTCGAGGATGTGTTCCGCGCCACGGCCATGAGTCAGCTTGCGGACTTCGTGCTGCCAATCGGGCGTCTTGTGGCGGTTGATGCCGTGCGTTGCGCCGAGTTCGAGCGCGCGGGCGATCTTTTCGTCGCTGCTGCTGGTGATGATCACCGTCGCGCCGTTCGCCGCCGCAAGCTGGACCGCGTATAGCGACACGCCGCCGGTTCCCTGCACGACAACCGTGTGACCGGCGTTCAGATGACCTAGCTCGATGAGCGCCATCCACGCCGTCACGGCCGCGACGGGCAGCGTGCTGGCCTCGGCCGCCGTCAGCGATGCCGGCGCCGCCACGCACCACTCCGCCGGCGTCGCGATGAACTCGGCCAGCATGCCGGGCAGCGGTCCGCCTTGCGTGGGCGCCTCGGCCCATGAGCGTGGAGCGCCATCGATCCAGCCCGGAATGTAGGCCGAAATCACGCGATCACCGACCGCAAAGCGCGTCACGCCCTCGCCCAGTTCCACGACGCGTCCGGCCATGTCGGAACCCGGCGTGAACGGAAATTCCAGAGTGTTGCCCATGCCGTTGTCGACGACTTCGGCATCGCGGTAATTCAACGAGACCGCTTCGACCTGCACGAGCATATCGCCCGGCTTTGGCACGGGACGAGGCGCGATGCGCAAAGCGAGTTTATCGAGGCCCAGCGACGGGACTTCCCAGCGATTGATGGTGGTGTTCATGAGCGTTGGACTCCGTAATTGGCGATGTCTAATGCTAGGCAGCGCCGGGTTCCGGAGTAAGTAGGGTAGAGTTCCGCTCTATGCGGAGATTTGTCTCCGTAATCGGGAGATGAAGATGGACAGCGTCAGCGCCTTCAACGTATTCGTGCAAGTCGCGGAGACACGAAGTTTCGTGGCGGCGGGCAGGTTGCTCGGGGTATCGGCCTCGGCGGTCGGCAAGCGTGTGAGCGCGCTGGAGGAAAGGCTCGGTGTGCGGCTGTTTCACCGCAGCACGCGCAGCGTCACCCTGACCTCCGAAGGCGCGCTGTTCCTTGAGCGCAGCCGCCGCATCCTCGCTGAAATCGAGGCGGCGCAAGCCGAGTTGTCGCAGGTGAATGTCGCGCCGCGGGGCCGCTTGCGGGTCAGCCTGCCGCTTGTCACCGAGCCGTTCCTGCATGTGATCGCCGGCTTCAAACTGGCTTATCCGGCCGTAGACCTGGATCTGGATTTCACGGACCGGCAGGTGGATATCATCGAAGAAGGATTCGATGCCGTCATTCGCACCGGCGATGTGCTCGACTCACGTCTCACGAGCCGGCGCATGGGCGCGTACCACATGCTGCTGGTCGGCTCGCCCGCGTATTTTGAGGCACATGGGAAACCTCTGAGCGCAAACGATCTGATGCAGCACACATGCATTCAGTTCCGATATCCCAATACAGGAAAGCTGGAGGTCTGGCCTCTTCACCGGGACGAAGTGCAAACCGACTTTCAACTGCCGCCATCGATAGTCTGCAACAACCTTGAAGCGCGGATCTGCTTCGCGTTGCAGGGCGTGGGAATCGCTTATCTGCCGGATTTCGCGATCCACGAGCATCTGGCGTCGGGCCGGCTGGTCGACGTGCTCGACGACTGCGCGCAGAGCGGCGGGACGTTTCGCATCATGTGGCCATCGGGCAAACATGTGGCTCCGAAATTGCGGGTGTTCATCGACTTCATATGTGAGCGATGTTTTCCGCCGGCCGCGCCAACACTCCATTCCGCGTGCTGATTGTTTTTCACGCCGCAAACCGCGCCGCACAAACAGATATCATGTGCGCACATTAATACTGCCGTGTACGCCCGGCATTCTGCTGGAGTTTCTATGGCCTCATTCCCCGAAAGCGTCAGCATGGCGTTGTTTTGCGACTTCGAAAACGTCGCCCTCGGCGTGCGCGACGCGAAGTACGACAAGTTCGACATCATGCCGGTGCTCGAACGTCTGCTGCTCAAGGGCAGCATCGTGGTGAAAAAGGCTTACTGCGACTGGGATCGCTACAAGGGTTTCAAAGCCGCCATGCACGAAGCGAGTTTCGAGCTGATCGAAATTCCGCACGTGCGTCAGTCGGGCAAGAATTCGGCGGATATCCGCCTCGTGGTCGATGCACTCGACCTCTGTTATACGAAGTCCCACGTCGATACGTTCGTGATCATCAGCGGGGATTCGGACTTCTCACCGCTGGTCTCGAAGCTGCGCGAGAACGCGAAGAAAGTGATCGGCGTGGGCGTCAAAAACTCGACCTCCGATCTTCTCGTCGCGAACTGCGACGAATTCATTTTCTACGATGACCTCGTGCGCGAGCAGCAACGCGCCATCGCCAAACGTGAAGCGCGCGAGGCCCGTGAAGCACGCGACGCGCGCGATGCAAATGCGGCGGCGGCAACGGCGTCTTCATCGAACAAGCGCGGCTCCGACGAAGACCGCCAGCCCAAGCAGGAAATCGAAGCGCGCAAGGCGAAAGCCATCGCGATTGCGGTTGAAACCTTCGATGACCTCGCTTCCGAGCGCGGCGAAAGCGGGAAGATCTGGGCATCGGTCTTGAAGAGCGCGATCAAGCGGCGCAAGCCTGATTTCAACGAGTCGTACTACGGCTTCCGCGCGTTCGGCAATTTGCTGGAGGAAGCGCAGTCGCGTGGGTTGCTGGAAGTCGGGCGCGACGAGAAATCGGGCGCGTTCGTGTACAGGACGCAGACGGTCGCTGCAGTCGAAACGGTGCGCGAAGTCGAAGCGCCGGTTGTCGCGGCGGAAAACCGTCAGGCGGCGAGACCAGGTGGCGAGCGCAATCGCCGGCGGGGACGCAACACGCGGCCTCAGGCTTCCGAACCGCTCTTCGCCGAGGCGCAGGCCGATATGCCTGCTGAAGCGCAAGCCGAGGCACCTTCCGAAGCGCAAGCCGATGCCCCGATCGAAGCACAAACCGACTTTGGTGACGAATGGCATCGCAGAAGCGAGCCGAGCGAGCAGTCAAAGCGCCCGGTATCGCCGTTTTATGAAGAAGAGCCCGAAGCGCACCCCGCGACGCAACCCGAAGTTCAGGCCGAGTCGCGTCAAGGATCAGGCCGGGAGCGTAATCGCAGGAATGGACGCAACGCGCGACCGCAGCAGGTCCGCGAACCGCTGTTCGCCGATGCGCCGAACGTCCAGGCTGAACCGCCCTTCTTCGATCATGCGCCGGTGACTGTCGAAGAACCGGCCATTGCTCCGATACCCGCCATCGAGGAGCGCGAGCAAGAAGCGCTTGCGTTGCTGAGCGAGATCACCGAGGCGCCGCAACCGAAGCGCGGCGCGGCAAGGCGCGGGCGTCAGGTGGCATCGAAGAAAGCTGCGGCACCGCCGACCCATGCGGAGCCGGATGCAAACGTCGATGCCCCTGATACCGTCCAGTCCCAAAAAGCACCCGCGGTCAAGAAGACAGCGGCGAAAAAAGCGTCTCGCAAGACTACGCCACGCAGTCGCTCCAAAGTGGCGGCGACCAGCGAAGAGTAAGCTCGCGACGGCGATAAAAAAAGCGGCACGCTCACGCGTGCCGCTCTTCGTATCTACTTCAGGGCCGCTTATTGCGGTGCGCCCTTGTCGTTCGTGCCCATCGCCGATGCAGCCATAGCCGCCGATGCGCCCTTCATGTGCGATGCCTTGTCCTGCTTGTGCAGCGTAGTACCGCCAGCTTCCGATGCCGCTTTCTTATGATGCTTCAAATGCGGCAGATGCGGCTTCGGTTCAACTGGGCTGACCGGCGGCTTGCTTTCGTCGGTCTTCGAACCACCGCCACCGCCTGCTCCCTGAGCCATTGCCGCGCCTGCAAACGCAAATGCGAGTGCACCAACCAATGCGATCTGCGAGAACTTCTTCATTGCCAATCTCCCTGGAGTTGTAAATCGATTGCAGCATCGCATTGTTGTTCGAAATAACCAGAATTTCAACGAAATCAGAATATTCCTATCGAAAATTAGTCCTCGCGAGCTCTACGATTTCGTCGCCGCGACCGTTCAGGATCGCGCGCAGCATGTAGAGGCTGAAGCCTTTTGCCTGCGCCAGTTCCACTTTGGGCGGCATGGCGAGTTCGTGTTTCGCTGTCACCACGTCCACCAACGCCGGCCCCGGGTGCGCGAAAGCCTTCTGCAGCGCCTCTGCGATGTCCTCCGACTCTTCCACGCGGATGCTGAAAATGCCCGCGCCCTGCGCGATCGCCGCGAAGTTGGTCTTGGCCAGATCGACGTTGGTATCGAGGTAACCAGCGGCCTTCAGCTCCATGGAAACGAAGCCGAGCAGACTGTTGTTATAAACCACCACTTTGATCGGCAACTGGAGTTGGCGGGCGCTCAACAAGTCGCCGAGCAGCATCGACAAACCGCCGTCACCCGACAACGAGATCACCTGCCGCCCGGGATGCGCGCCTTGCGCGCCGAGCGCCTGTGGCATCGCGTTCGCCATGGAGCCGTGGTTGAACGAGCCGTGAAGCTGCCGCTTGCCGTTCATCGTCAGGTAGCGCGCCGCCCAGACGGTCGGCGTGCCGACATCGGCGGTGAAGATGGCGTTTTCGTCGGCTGCTTCGTTGATCAGCTTCGTCAGGTATTGCGGATGGATCGGGCGGCCGGGACCCGAGGGTGTCGCGAGTTCATCGAGTCCCTTTCGCGCCGACGCGTAGTGCTTGCGCGCGGTATCGATGAAACCGCGGTCCGGCTTGCGCGTGATCTTCGGCAACACGGCCGCGACCGTTTCCTTCACCGTTCCCACCAATCCGAGCGACAAGGGCGCGCGCGCGCCGAGCTTCGAGCCGCGCCAGTCGACCTGGATGATCTTGGCGTCGGTGGGATAAAACGGGCGGTACGGGAAATCGCAGCCGAGCAGTAGCAGCGTGTCGCAGGACATCATGGCGTGATAACCCGAGCTGAAGCCGATCAGCCCCGTCATGCCGACGTCATACGGATTGTCCCATTCGATGAACTGCTTGCCGCGCATTGCATGCACGACCGGTGCGCCGAGCGCGTCCGCGAGTGCGACGACTTCGTCGTGCGCGCCGGCAGTGCCGCTGCCGCACATGAGCGTGACGGCGTCCGACTCGTTCAGCATGGCCGCGAGCCTTTCAATATCGATATCCGAAGGCAGGATGGTCGAAGGACCCGTCGACGACCACGATGGCGTCTCGGCAGGCGCTTCGCTCAACGCCACATCCCCTGGCAGCACGATCACCGCCACGCCGCGCTCTTCGATCGCCGTGCGCATTGCGCGGGCGAGCACGCGGGGAAACTGCGCGGCGTTCGAGACCAGCTCGACGTAATGGCTGCACTCCTTGAACAGTTCGGTAGGATGCGTTTCCTGGAAGTACCCGAGCCCGATCTCCGACGACGGAATATGCGCAGCGATCGCCAGGACGGGCTGCTGGTTCCTGTGGCAGTCGTACAAGCCGTTGATCAGATGCAGGTTGCCCGGGCCGCAACTGCCGGCGCAGACGGCGAGTTTTCCCGTCGACGCAGCGTCGGCGCCGGCCGCGAACGCCGCGACTTCCTCGTGCCGCGTGTGCATCCATTTGATCGAGCCGACCTGATCGAGGCTATAGGCAAGTCCGTTCAGGCTGTCGCCCGTCACGCCCCAGATTCGTTCGACGCCCGCTGCGGCCAATGTCTTCGCCAGAAATTCCGCGACCGTGTTTTTTGCCATGTCGTGCTCCTTGAGGAAAAAGAGGGGTGTCGAACCGATAATGCGTCAATGCGGTTTCAGCTTCCTTTCGTGGTTCGCGTAATTTGCGTAGCTCGTGTGATTCGTTCTCACTGGTTGGAAAAGCATAGACGGCAGTGGAAGGCATATCCATGAAAAATGGCCTTTCATGCGCGTTGCTAGAATGTGCGCCCGCCCTTCGATTCGCTTCACTTCACTTGAGCCAGGCAACGCCCCGATGGATCTCGAACGCATTCTCTTCACACAGGGCTTTGGCTCACGCCGGCAATGCCGCGCGCTGATCGCGGATGGGCGCGTGTCCATCGGCGGAGCGACATGCACCAATCCGGACACCACGATTACCCCGGATGCCTTGATGTCCTTCGAGTTCCATGTCGATGACGTCCGCTGGCAGTATCGCGAAAAAGCGTATCTGGTGCTGAACAAACCGCCAGGCTATGAATGCTCGCGGGACCCGCAGCATCATTTGAGCGTGTTCCACCTGCTGCCGCTGCAACTCGCGGAGCGTGGCGTGCAGTGCGTCGGACGGCTCGATCAGGACACGACCGGCCTGCTGCTTTTGTCCGACGATGGCGCGTTCGTCCATGCGTTCACATCACCGAAAAAGAAAGTGCCGAAGGTCTACCTCGCAACCACCAAACATCCACTCGATGAGACCCAGCTCGGCGCGCTTCGCGAAGGCGTTCTTTTGCACGGCGAGTCGCAGCCGATCACCGCCGTCTCGGCAAATCAACGCGGCGAACGGCTGCTGGAACTGTCCGTGCTGGAGGGTAAGTATCACCAGGTCAAGCGCATGGTCGCGGCGTCGGGGAATCGCGTGGATGGACTGCATCGGGAACGCATTGGCGGCTATGCTTTGCCGCCCGACCTCGCTGAAGGCCAATGGCGCTGGCTGAACGACGCCGATCTCGCAATGCTCAGGCAAAGCTGATCGCCCTGCATCCATCCGGGCCGGCCAAACGTAAATCCTGGCATCCCTTCGCATCAAGAACTTCATGCCAGTACAACAAAAACGCCGTACCCTGATGCTCGGTCTCGCCAGCTTGTGCGCCACGGCGCTCGCCGCATGCAGCCCTGTCAGACTTTTGAACGCAGCGATTCCGTCGAGCGGTTATCGGAAAACGGCCGATATCGCCTACGGCTCGGACGAGGAACAGGAACTCGATGTCTACGTTCCCTCGCAACCGGCCGCGCCGGGTGAAAAGCGCCCTGTCGTCGTGTTCTTTTACGGCGGAAGCTGGCAGAACGGCAGCCGCAGCAACTACCTTTTCGTAGCTCAGGCGCTGACCTCGCGTGGCTACGTAGCCGTGTTGCCCGATTACCGGAAGTATCCGGAGACGGCTTTTCCCGGTTTTGTCGATGACGCCGCTGCCGCCGTGCGCTGGGCCCGCGATCATGCGCAGGAATTTGGCGGCGATCCGGACCGCTTGTTCGTGATGGGCCATTCGGCCGGCGCGCATCTCGCGGCGCTGATTGCGACGGACCCGCGTTATCTGGCGTCGCAATCGATGTCGAAGGCCGATCTGCGCGGCGTGATCGGCCTCGCCGGACCTTACGATTTCCTGCCAATACAAGATCGCACGCTGCTCGATGTCTTCCCGGCCAGCACGCGTCCGGAAAGCCAGCCGGTCAACTACGTCACCGGCCACGAACCGCCGATGTTCCTTGCCGCCGGCACCGACGACACCACCGTCGATCCTGGCAACACCGACCGTCTCGCAGCGGTGCTGCGCAAACATGGTGATTCGGTGGAAGTGAAACACTACGACGGGTTCAGCCACGTTCGGATCGTCGCGGCGCTGGCGCTGCCCTTGCGGGGACGCTCGACCGTACTTGCGGATGTCTCGGCGTTCATCGATTCACGCTAGCTTTTTGTTAGCGTTGCAAAAACGCAAACACCGTAGCCGCACTGCAGCATGCCTTTCGTCGGACCTAAATCTATACTGCTTTCACGACTATTAAAAAAAGCAGGAGGGCCGTCATGGCCGCCCACATGAGCCTTGCAATGATCGCGTTCGTGGCAATCAGCGTGGTGTTTATCGCCGGTTTGATGGTGACGATGCACCTTCGCCACCGGTACCAACCGAACCTGATCGGGGCGCTGATTGGCGCATTGCTGTGCTTCATCCTGCTGGAGACGCTGCCGGTCCTGATGTGACCTCAACGCGCTTCAAGAAGTCGTCGATGCTCGGATATTGCAACGCGTAACGCATCTCCTGACGCAATCGGGCGTTTTTCAAGCGTCGCGACTCGCGCATGAACGAGAGCATCATCGGTTCGAGTTGCGCTTCGGCTTCTTCGCGCGAAACGCGCGGGGCGCGCGGCAGCCCATAAGCGTCGGCGATGCGGTCGAAATAATCGCCCATGAGCAATTCACTGTCGTCCGATGCGTGCACCACACGCTGCGGCCGTCCACGCCGGATCGCCAGGACCATGATGGCCGCGAGATCGTCGGCATGAATGTGATTGGTGAAAACATCGTCCGCGGGCGCGAGAGCGGGCGTCCCCTTCTGCAACCTCGCAAGCGGCAAGCGGTTGCCCGCGTAAATGCCGGGAATCCGCACAATCGATGCACTCATCGGACCGCGCCGTGCCGCCCGGCGCAATTGCGTTTCCGCCGATACCCGCCGTTTCGCCCGCCCGTTGTCCGGCCGCACAGGACGGGTTTCATCGATCCAGGCCCCGCCGCAATCGCCATAAACACCGGACGTGCTCGCGTAAACCACGCGTATCGGCCGGCCGCGCGCAGGGGAATCCGAAACCCGCTCGGGTACAATGGACGCTCTTTTTGTGGTGCTGGCACCGCGCGCAAAGGTCGCACGAAACCAGCCGCGCCATGCTCGTTGGCGGGCCACCGCTGTGGTCGCAACCCGTGCCACGGAACGTCGCGGCGCACTTAATGCTGCGATCAGTGCGCGGGTGCGCAAGTCGTCATCGCCGGATTTTTGGGGCGGTGCGAGATGCAGGACCGTCGAGGCAAGCCCGGCGAGGCGGCGCAGGCTGCGGCGATCGTCGAGATTGCCAATGAGCGGCGTCGTTCCGGCTGCACGCAGTTCGGCGGCGCGTGCGGGCTGGCTCGACAACGCGATCACGCGGGGCGCGGCGGCGCGTTGGGCGAGTAGCGGCACGCAGCGCATGCCGACATCGCCGCAACCGGCAATCAGCACGCGCGCGCGGCGAAGTTTTCGAGTGGCGATCATGCTGTCGATTGTAGCCGCGAGCGCTTTGGCTTTTGTTTCATCCAACTCATCCAGGATCTATGGCTTTCAACGTTACGCTCCGGCAAAGCGGCCGGCAGTTTCAGGTAGAACCTGACGAAGCGGTGCTGCTCGCAGCGCTGCGCCAGGGCATCGGACTTCCTTACGGTTGCAAGAACGGAGCCTGCGGTTCGTGCAAGGGCACGGTCGTGTCCGGCGAGGTGGAGCAGGCGCCGCATTCGTCGTCGGCCTTGTCCAACGATGAAAAAACCCGCGGCATGGCGCTGCTCTGCTGTGCGACGCCCAAGGGCGATCTCGTGGTCGACGTGCGCGAAGTCGCCGGCGTAGGAGACATCCAGGTCAAGAAGCTGCCCTGCCGCGTGAACGCGCTCGAGCGCAAGGGCACCGATGTCGTGGAGCTGAAGCTGCAGTTGCCCGCGAACGAACGGCTGCAGTATCTGGCCGGGCAGTACATCGAATTCATTCTGAAGGACGGCAAGCGCCGCAGTTATTCGATGGCAAGCCCGCCGCACCATGAAGGCCCGATCGAGCTGCATATCCGTCACATGCCCGGCGGCACCTTCACGGACCACGTGTTCGGCAACATGAAAGAGCGTGACATCCTGCGCTTCGAAGGCCCGCTCGGCACGTTCTTCCTGCGCGAAGATTCCGAGAAGCCGATCGTCCTGCTCGCATCCGGTACGGGCTTTGCGCCGATCAAGGCGATCATCGAGCATGCGGTGTTCAAGAACCTGAACCGGCCCATGACGCTTTATTGGGGCGGGCGCCGCAAGCAGGACCTGTACATGATGGAGCTCGCCGAACAATGGGCGAAAGAAGTGCCGAACTTCTCGTTCGTGCCGGTTTTGTCAGAACCCGATGAAACCGATGCATGGACCGGCCGGACCGGCTTTGTCCATCGTGCTGTCATTGAAGATCTGCCAGACTTGAGCGCGTACCAGGTTTACGCATGTGGCGCGCCGGTGATGGTGGAATCGGCGCAACGCGACTTCACGAATCATCACCGCTTGCCGGAGGACGAATTCTTCGCCGACTCCTTCACCAGCGCGGCCGATCTCGCGAATCCGGTCTGATCGGGTCTGTTCGTCAAGGTCCAGGACGTGACGGTTCGATAAAAATCGGCCGTCACGGTTTACATGCAGGAACTTCCTATCGTATTCTTCGCAGATGCTCAGCCTCCAGACCAATCTTCGACGTCGCCGCTCGCCGCTCCCTTAGGGATGCCGCTGGCTCGTCACGGATTGGCGCTTGATTTCAAGCCTGCGCACATTTCGCCACCATGAAGCCACGGACATCCGTGGCTTTTTGCATTTCTGGTGCCGTCTTGAACTTCGCCGCTTTTTTCCTTTGCTGTTTTTGTGGAGCCCGCCGTCATGAATTTCCAAGAGTATCCCGTCGAATCGTTGATGTTCATCACGAACCGTCCCGAGATCGTGTTCACGCACGGCAAGGGTTCATGGCTCTACGACAACAACGAGAAGCGATACCTGGATTTCATCCAGGGCTGGGCCGTGAACAGTCTCGGCCATTGCAACGACGGCATGATCGAAGCCCTGAACAAGCAGGCGCGCACGCTGATCAACCCGTCGCCGGCGTTCTACAACGCGCCCATGGCCCAGCTCGCCGGATTGCTGAGCGCCAATAGCTGCTTCGACAAAGTGTTCTTTGCCAACAGCGGCGCCGAAGCCAACGAAGGCGCGATCAAGCTCGCGCGCAAGTGGGGCAAGAAGTTCAAGGGCGGCGCGTACGAGATCATCACCTTCGACCACAGCTTCCACGGGCGCACGCTCGCGACCATGTCGGCATCGGGCAAACCGGGTTGGGACACCATTTACGCACCGCAAGTGCCGGGCTTTCCGAAGGCCGATTTGAACGACATTGCATCGGTTGAAAAACTCATCACCGACAAAACCGTCGGCGTCATGCTCGAACCCATCCAGGGCGAAGGCGGCGTGATCCCGGCCACGCGCGAGTTCATGCAGGCGTTGCGCGAGCTGACGAAGAAGCACAACCTGCTGATGATCGTCGATGAAGTGCAAAGCGGTTGCGGCCGCGCCGGCACGTTGTTCGCGTATGAATTGTCGGGCGTGGAGCCGGACATCATGACGCTGGGCAAAGGTATTGGCGGCGGCGTGCCGTTGGCGGCGTTGCTGTCGACTAAGGAAGTCGCATGCTTCGAACCGGGCGATCAGGGCGGCACGTACAACGGCAATCCGTTGACCACAGCCGTCGGTTTTTCGGTGATCTCGCAACTGACGGCGCCGGGTTTCCTCGAAGGCGTACGTGAACGCGGCGAGTATCTGAAGGCGCAGTTGCTGCAGCTTTCGGAGGAACGCGGCTTTAACGGTGAACGCGGCGAAGGATTGCTGCGCGCGCTGCTGCTGAACAACGACAACGGCCCGAAGATAGTCGAAATGGCACGCGACATGGGTCCGGACGGTTTGCTGCTGAACGCCGCCCGCCCGAACCTGTTGCGCTTCATGCCGGCACTGAACGTGACGAAGGACGAGATCGACCAGATGTTGTCGATGCTGCGTTCCATCCTCGACAAGCTGTGATCATCCGCATTTTCGATGAGCGCGACACGAACGCCGTGCTCGCGCTCTGGTCGGAGGTTTTTCCGGAGTATGCGGTACCGGGAAAACCGCAGCGGGACCCGCGTTTATCGATACGGAACAAGCTGGCCATGCAGCCCGAATTGTTTTTTGTCGGCGTGCTGGGCGAGCGCGTGATCGGGACGGTGATGACGGGTTACGACGGACACCGCGGATGGCTTTATTCGCTCGCCGTCGCCGAGGATCAGCGCGGGAACGGCTACGGGCGGGCGCTGGTCGAACATGCGGAACGGGCGCTTGCATCGCTTGGATGTCCGAAGCTCAATCTGCAGATCATGGCGAACAAGCCGGAGACGCGGGCTTTCTATGCAAAGCTCGGGTATCACATGGACGAAGTCGTGAGCCTCGGCAAACGGCTTCAGGCGTAAAAAAACCGCATGCCTGATGAAGGCATGCGGTTTTTATCAACAACGCGTCATTCGCCCAGGTAAGCCGCGCGAACCTTCGGATCGTCGAGCATGGTCTTGGCGTCGCCGGACATGGTGACGAGACCCGAATCCATCACGTAGCCACGATTCGCCGCCTGCAACGCAAGCCGTGCGTTCTGCTCGACCAGCAACACGGTCAGGCCTTCAGAAGAAATCTCGCGCACCACTTCGAAAATCTTCTCGACCATGATTGGGGAGAGACCCATTGACGGCTCATCGAGCAAGAGCAGTTTCGGGCGCGACAACAACGCGCGCGCCATCGCCAGCATCTGCTGCTCGCCGCCCGACAACGTGCCCGCATATTGCGCCGCACGTTCCTTCAGGCGCGGGAAGAAACCGAACATGCGATCAGTGTCCTTCTGAATCTCGTCACTGTCGTTGCGCAAGTACGCGCCCATCTGCATGTTTTCCAGAATCGACATGCGCGCGAAGATGCCGCGGCCTTCCGGCACCATCGCGAGACCGCGCTTGAGCAACTCATGCGAGGGCACGCCCTTGATGGACTTGCCCATGTATTCAATGTCGCCCGCCGAATACGGCTTCAGACCCGTGATGGCTTTCATCGTGGTCGTCTTGCCCGCGCCGTTCGCGCCGATCAGCGTCACGAGCTCGCCCTGCCCGACTTCCAGATCCACGCCCTTCACCGCATGGATGCCGCCGTAGCTCACCTGCAGGCCCTTGATCTTGAGCATCGCCGTGCCGGCGGCCATTCCGTTATTCATACCGTTCGTCGTCGCCATCAGTGAACCCCTGCCCCGAGATAAGCCTCGATCACCTTCGGGTCCTTCTGCACGTCCTGCGGCAGACCCTCGGCGATCACCTTGCCGTAATCGAGCACCGTCATCCGGTTGCACAATCCCATCACCAGTTTCACATCGTGTTCGATCAGCAAGATCGTGCGGCCGTCGCTGCGGATCTTGTCGAGCAGGCGCGTGAGTTCGACTTTCTCCGTTGCGTTCATGCCGGCGGCGGGTTCATCGAGTGCGAGAAGCTTCGGATCGGTCGCCAGGGCGCGTGCGATTTCCAGACGCCGCTGGTGACCGTACGACAAGTTGCGCGACGTGTAGTCCGCGTATTGCAAGACGCCCACGTACTCCAGCAGTTCCAGTGCGCGTTCCTTGATTTCCTTCTCTTCGCGACGCTCCGAAGGCGTCTGCAACACCGCGCCGATCAAGCCGTGCTTCGTGCGGACATGCCGTCCGACCATCACGTTCTCAAGCGCGGTCATGCCGCCGAACAAACGGATGTTCTGGAACGTGCGCGCAATGCCGGCCTTCGCGACCTGATGCACGGCGGTCGGCGTGTACGGCGTGCCATCAAGCACGAACGAGCCCGAATCCGGCGTGTACAAGCCCGTGATCACGTTGAAGAACGTCGTCTTGCCGGCGCCGTTCGGGCCGATCAAACCGTAGATCTGGCCTTCCCTGATTTCGAGGCCGACTTCGGACAGCGCCTGCAGGCCACCGAAGCGTTTGTTCACGCCCTTGACCGACAGTCGAATGGGTTTATCGCTCATTGTGTTTTCTCCGCTCTCTTGTGGCGTCAGGCGCGGACCGGCTTCTTGCCGGCGCGCTTTGCGATCTTCGCGATCTTGTCTTCATGTTTCGGCGACGGCCACAGGCCTTCCGAGCGATACAGCATGATCAGCACCATCGCGAGGCCGTACAGCAACTGGCGGATGACTTCGGTATCGACGATCTGATGACCGAAGATGGCGTTCTGCAGCGGACCCATGGTCGAGCGCAGGAATTCCGGGAACACGGCGAGCAGCACCGCACCCAGGATCACGCCCGGAATGTGGCCCATGCCGCCGAGCACCACGCAGGCGAGCACCACGATCGATTCCCAGAAGGTGAACGATTCCGGCGATACGAATCCCTGGAACGTGCCGAACATCGCGCCCGACAAACCGCCGAACGACGCACCCATCGCAAACGCCAGCAGCTTCACGTTACGCGTGTTGATGCCCATTGCTTTTGCGGCGATTTCGTCCTCGCGGATTGCGGCCCATGCACGGCCGATCCGCGAGTGCTGCAAGCGCACGCACACGAAGATCACGAAGAGCGAACACAGCACGAACAGGTAGTAGTAGTTGTAGACGGACGGGAAGTTGAACCCGAACAACGAATGCGTCTTCGACAAATCAAACCCGAACAACGACACCGGATCGACGCCCGTGATCCCCTTCGGCCCGTTCGTGATGTTGACCGGACGATCCAGGTTGTTCATGAAGATCCGGACGATTTCCCCGAAGCCCAGGGTCACGATGGCGAGGTAATCGCCGCGCAGACGAAGCGTAGGCGCACCCAGCAGCACGCCGAACGTGGCGGCCAGCGCCATCGCGCAGGGCACGATGACCCAGATCGGCGCGTGCAGGCCGCCGGGGAACAGGTGCGCGATCCACTCGAACTGCGAGGTCAGTTGCGGCGACGAAAGCAACGCGGCCACATAAGCGCCCACGGCGTAGAACGCGATGTAGCCCAGGTCCAGCAGCCCGGCGAAACCCACCACCACGTTCAGGCCCAGCGCGAGCATGACGTACAGCATCGCGAAGTCGAGCACGCGGACCCAGTAATTGCCGCCCGCGGCGCCGATGATCATCGGCGCGAGGATCACGAGCGCTGCGACCAGCACGGTAACCGCGTAATTCTTCGCCGTTTTTCTTTCAGGGATGAGCGTGGTCGACGGCTCGATTGGTTGAATTGAAGTCATGCTTGGTCTCCCTGTTTAAGCGCGATCTGCGACACGTTCGCCGAGCAAGCCCGACGGACGGAACACCAGCACGATGATCAGCACCACGAACGCGAACACGTCCTGGTAGTTACTGCCGAACACACCGCCCGTCAGATTGCCGATATACCCCGCCCCCAGTTGCTCGATCAGTCCCAGCAGCACGCCGCCGACCATCGCCCCGCCCAGGTTGCCGATACCGCCCAGCACCGCCGCGGTAAATGCCTTCAGCCCCGGGATGAAGCCCATGTAGAAGTGGGCGTTGCCATACTCGGACGCGATCATCACGCCGGCCAGCGCAGCCAACGCCGAGCCGATCATGAAGGTCGCGGAGATCACGAAGTTCGGGTTCACGCCCATCAGCGACGCGACGCCCGGGTTCTCGGCGATGGCGCGCATTGCGCGGCCGAGCTTCGTCTTGTGCACCAGCAGCAACAAGCCGCCCATCACGAGGAACGCCACCACGATGATCACGATTTCCGTCATCGAGATGACGGCGCCCGGACGATCGGCCGTGGCGGTGATCACGTTGATTGGATCAGTCGGCAGGAGCTGGGGGAAGGCCAGCGGATTGCGGCCCCAGATCATCATGGCGAGCGTCTGGAGAAGAATCGACACGCCAATGGCTGTAATCAGCGGAGCCAGGCGGGGCGCCCGGCGCAACGGCCGGTAAGCCACGCGTTCAATGGTGTAGCCGACCAGCGCGCAGACGACCGCGGCGACCACCAGCGCAATGACCAGCACCAGCGATAACGGCAAGCCCGGAAAATGATTCTGCATCACGCCAATCGCAGAAAGCGCGACCATGGCGCCGACCATCAGCACGTCGCCGTGCGCAAAGTTGATGATGCCGAGAATCCCGTACACCATCGTGTAACCCAACGCGATGATGGCGTAGACGCTGCCTAGCACCAGCCCGTTGATAATCTGCTGGATGAAAATATCCATTGAAGGCTCCTTAGCCCGTGCGACTAGATTTACGCTTTATCGCTGGCCGATAAACCGAAGGGAAGAAAAAAACGCAACGGCACCGCGCGTACTTGAAAAATAACTCTAAAACGTCTGAAACTGACTACGTATCTAAGGGATTGCCTTGAGTCCCGCGCATGCGCCGCGCGGCGCTGCAGCACAGGGTCAGGGCGTTATGACGTCGATGACGTTCTTCTTGTTATCCTTGAAATCGATTAGCGTGATCGCACCGCCGCCTTTCAAATCGCCTTTGTCATCGAACGCGATATGACCCGTCAGGCCATTGAAATCCGTCGAGCCGATTGCCGTCAGCACCTTGGGTGCTTCAACCGAGTTAGCGCGTTTCATTGCGTCGACAATCACGTAGACCGCGTCGTAGGTGAACGGCGCGTAGTCCTGGACCGGGGAGTGGAAACGCGCTTCATAACGTTTCTCGAAGTCCGCGCCTTTATCGAGTTTCGGCAGGCTCACGCCGAGTTCCGTGCACACCACGTTCGGCGACGCGTTGCCCGCGAGCGTGGCCATGTCCACGGAACAAAGTCCGTCGCCGCCGAGGATTTTCGCCTTCAGCCCGAGCGCCGCCGCCTGTTTCGCGAACGGGCCGCCCGTTACGTCCATGCCGCCGAACATCACCACGTCGGGCTGGACGCGCTTGATTTTGTTCAGGATCGCCTTGAAGTCCCTGGACTTGTCGGTCGTGGCCTCGTGGCCTGCAATCCGGCCGCCGTTCGCCACCACCGCTTTCGCAAATTCGTTCGCGAGACCGCGACCGTAGATGCTGGCATCGTCCACGACCACGATGCGCTTGCCGCGCAGCGTCTTCACCGCGTAGTTCGCGAGGACCGCGCCCTGGCGGGTGTCCGTCGGGATTACGCGAAAGGTCGTCTTGAAACCTTGCTGCGTGTACGCGGGATTCGTCGTGGCCCCGGAAATCTGCGCCACATTAGCGTCGCTGTAGATCTTCGATGCCGGAATCGATACCGCCGAGTTCAGATGGCCGACCACCGCCACGACGTGATCCGCCACCAGTTGCTGCGCTGCTGCGGTGCCCTTCTTCGGATCGGCGGCGTCATCTTGCGCGTCGAGTTCGAGATGGATCGCGTGACCGTCGATGGTCAGTCCTTGCGCGCTGATTTCTTCGATAGCCAGCCGCGCGCCGTTTTCATTGTCTTGCCCGAGGTGAGCCAGCGGTCCGCTGAGCGGCGCGACATGGCCAATTTTCACGACCGTTGCATTGCTGGCAGGCGTGGGCGCTGACGCCGCACTTGCCGCTGCGTCCGCTGCCGAAGCTGCCGACCCCGCCGGCGCACTTGCCGCGACGCTTGCCGATGCTTCCGGCGTCGCCGACGCCCCAACGGCTGGTTCGTTTTCACTCTTTTTGCTGCATGCCGTTGCCATCGCAACCGCAGCCGCGATGGTCACAACAAAGCCAAACTTAATTCGCATTCAGTAGGTCTCCGGCGCCTTCAAAAGCTGGTGTTTCCAGCCCATCCGGCTTGGAACGCGCGCATTGTAACTCGGTTTTTGAGACGTGCAATATTGTTGATTGACAGGGGTTTTCCTCCATTGCAACCCCATTTTTCAACGCGAATGAGCGCAAGAGCGCAACCGGGTTGCGCTCCACGACGGTGCGCTAGTTGCACCATTCGCTGGCGCTGTGGGTAAACACCGAGCTGTGCCTGTGGATTGCGGAAGGGAATATTTCGTCGAATGCACCTGAAAAGTGCAACGATTCTACTGCGCGGAGAGTTGGATTGCCGTTGTCGCGCGCCTCGCTGACACTAATTGACTTCAGCGAGCGCGTTTTCTTGATAAAAAAACCGCGCCAACTCGAGTCGGCGCGGTTTTTCAGCTGCGACGGCAGTCCAGCCCTATATATAAAGGCGGCTTACTTCTCCGACGGCAGGGTCAGCCCGCGCGGCAATGGGAACGACACCTTTTCCTCAATACCTTCAAGCGGTCGCACATTGCGTACGCCCAACTCACGCAGTCGCGCAATCACGGCTTGCGCCAGCACTTCCGGTGCCGAGGCGCCCGCCGTCACGCCGATGCGCTTTTTCCCTTCGACCCATTTGGGATCGATCTGCGTGGGCGAATCCACCATATAGGCCGGAATGCCGCGCTTTTCTGCCACTTCGCGCAAGCGGCTGGAGTTTGAGCTGTTCGGGCTGCCGACCACGATCACCACATCGCACTGTGGCGCGAGAAACTTCACCGCATCCTGACGATTCTGCGTGGCGTAACAGATGTCCTGTTTCTTCGGCTCTTTCACCGACGGATATTTCGACTTCAGCGCCTGGATGATTGCCGACGCGTCATCCACCGAGAGCGTGGTCTGCGTCACATAGGCGATGCGGTTCGGGTCCGCAAGCGCCAGCGCCTGCACGTCCTCGATATCCTCGACCAGATGCATGCCCTGCCCGCTCTGACCCATGGTGCCTTCCACTTCGGGATGGCCCTTGTGCCCGATCATCACGATATCGAAGCCGTCCTGGCGCATCTTCGCGACTTCCATATGCACTTTGGTCACGAGCGGACACGTAGCGTCGAATACACGCAAACCGCGCGTCTCGGCCTCGGCGCGAACCGCCTTCGACACCCCGTGCGCACTGAAGATCAGCGTGCTGCCTTCGGGCGCATCCGCCAGGTCTTCGATGAACACCGCGCCTTTCTTGCGCAGGTCCTCGACGACATAGGCGTTGTGCACGATCTCGTGACGCACGTAGATGGGCGCGCCGAACAGCGCAATGGCCCGCTCCACGATTTCGATCGCACGATCGACGCCCGCACAGAAGCCGCGCGGCTGCGCGAGGAGAATTTCGACATCGAGAAGGGTGTCAGTGGAGCTCATGGCTACAGAATTCCGATGATTTTCACTTCGAACGCCAGCGGCTGGCCGGCAAGCGGATGGTTGAAATCGAACAGCGCCGAGGTTTCGCCGACTTCCTTCAGGACGCCCGCATAGCGGCCGCCTCCAGGCGCGTTGAACTCCACGAGATCGCCGGGCGAAAAATTCTCGCCGATCATGGCGTTCTCGCGCAGCGTGGCAAGCGACACCCACTGGAGCATGTCCGGGTTGCGCGGACCGAACGCCTGCTCGGGCGTCAGCCGAAAGGTCGAGTGGTGCCCCACTTTCAGACCCATCAGAATGTCTTCAAGCGGCGGAGCAAGGTGGCCCTCGCCCAGCAAAAGCGTGGCGGGTTTGTCGGCGAACGTGCTGACAATGTCCGCACCATCCTCAAGCGCCAGCCGGTAGTGAAGCGTGACGTGCGAACCGGGTTTCACTTCGGAGATATCGATGATGCTCATGTTTGATCGTATTAGCCGTAAAAGCCGCAATCACCTTGTCAGTCGGCGCTGCCGCCCAATAAAGGACCGTGCGTCCGGACGGGACGCTGTCTTGGCGAAAGCCTGGCTGACGCCCGGGAGCCGCGCCACTTGCGGCCTGATATCGGGCGTAAATGGCCGCCAGACCGTCAGCAAGGCGCCCAGGCAGGCGCGAAACCCCCATTGTAAGCCACAGTGCCTCGGCCTCGCCTTAGTCTCTCCAGCCGCCCTGAACGACATCGGGCAGCCGCGCGCCAGCGGCTCGCCCTTAACCGGAGCACGCCATGAACGCCCGTCTTGAATTAGTGCAAACCGATTCTCCCTGCATTGCCGATGCCTTTCGGACAGCGCCTCTTCCTCTTCCTCTTCCTGGCGATGACAGTCTCGCTGCACCGCGCATGCTCGACTGGCCTGAGCATGATCGTCCGCGTGAGCGCCTCTTGCAGCAAGGTGCGCACGCGTTGTCGGATGCCGAGCTGCTGGCTTTGTTCCTGAACACGGGGCGGCCGGGCATGACATCGGTGGATGTTGCGCGCGGCCTCCTCACACGGTTCGAATCGATTCGCGGCGTGCTCGGAGCGAGTGCGACCGAATTACGCAGGTTCGGCGGTATCGGGCCGGCCAAGGCGGCGCTGCTGCTGGCGGTGTCCGAGCTATGCCAGCGGGCCTTGGCCGAGAAAACGCGGGACCGGCCGCTGCTTGATGCGCCCCAGGCGGTCGAAGACTATCTGAAGTGGCTGATCGGCAACCGGCCGAACGAGGTGTTCGTCACCCTGTTCCTGGACGTACGGCATTGCCTGATAACCGTAGACGAATCGGCCAAGGGGTCGCTCTCGCGCGTAGCCGTCTATCCTCGGGAAATCGTGCGCCGGGCGCTGACGCTGAACGCGGGGAGCCTGATCGTGGCGCATAATCACCCCTCGGGCGGCGTCACGCCGAGCGCGAGCGATCGCCGGCTGACCCGCTTGCTGCACGAGGCGCTGGCCCTTATCGATATCCGGTTGCTGGATCATCTGGTCGTGGCGTCGAACGAAGTATTTTCTTTTTCGCGACAGGGCTGGATGCCGAGTTGACCGGCCTTTGATCGGCGAACAACGGCGAAACATTGTCCAGACGGCCCATACAAGGCGAAAAAGTCACGAAATCAACTGTGCGCGGCGCGCTCGGGTACCTCCTTCGATACCAAAAAGAGTTGATTTTGCTGGTTTTTTGCGGTTAGAATCTCGGTTTGCTTCTTTCAACCAACCTGTTCCGAGCGTACGCAGTCATTTCGGGCAAGCCTCTCCGGTAGCCCGTAGCGGTCCAAAGTGTACTTGGCGTTCGAACTCAGAATTAAAGCGTATTAGGAGTGCTCTCATGGCACGTGTATGCCAAGTAACCGGGAAGGGGCCGATGAGCGGCAACAACGTTTCCCATGCGAACAACCGCACCAAGCGTCGTTTCCTGCCCAATCTGCAAAACCGTCGCTTCTTCGTTGAAAGCGAAAACCGTTGGGTTCGTCTGCGTCTCTCGAACGCCGGCCTTCGCCTGATCGACAAGAACGGCATCGACTCCGTGCTCGCAGATTTGCGCGCACGTGGTGAAGTCTAAGGAGCACGAAAATGGCCAAGGGCGCACGCGATAAGATCAAGCTGGAATCGACCGCTGGCACGGGTCACTTCTACACGACCACGAAGAACAAGCGCAACATGCCGGAAAAGATGGCGATCAAGAAGTTTGATCCCGTTATCCGCAAGCACGTTGACTACAAGGAAACGAAGATCAAATAAGGTCTCTGTTTCGTTTGTATCGCTGCACAAAAAGCCTCGCTTCTGCGAGGCTTTTTGCTTTGGTTCAGCCGGTCTTCGCTCATTCCTTCGCCTTACTGGCCGAACGGCAAAGTGTCGGTCGCGTTTCCCACGCGTTATGCTCGCCGTCCGGACTTTTTACGTGCTATCGGCGTGAATCGAAAGTCATGGCGGACAACAACTGACGGAGACATGGCAGGATGAATTTCGATGTGGCAATCATCGGCAGCGGACTGGCGGGCCTGAGCGTCGCCCTGAATCTTGCGCACACGCGGCGCGTCGTGATCCTCGCCAAGCGCAGCGTGAGCGAAGGCGCAAGCGATTGGGCGCAAGGCGGAATTGCAGCGGTGCTCGACTCCGGCGACAGCACGGACAACCATGTCGATGACACGCTCATCGCCGGCGCCGGACTGTGCGACGCCGCCGCCACGCGCTTCATTGTGGACAACGGGCGCGCGGCTATCGAATGGCTGATCGAACAAGGGGTGCCGTTCACCAGGGATGGCTCGGCCGAACTCGGCTTTCATCTGACGCGCGAAGGCGGCCACAGCCACAGGCGGGTCATTCACGCCGCCGACGCCACGGGCCACGCGGTCGTCACAACGCTCAACGAGCGCGTGCGCAATCATCCGAATATCACCGTCCTCGAAGATCATCACGCGATAGACCTGATCACATCCGAGCATCTCGGGCTCCCCGGGCATCGATGTCACGGGCTGTATGCGCTCGATATTGCCAGCGGGCGCACCGTCACCATCGAAGCGCCGCATACGGTGCTCGCGACCGGCGGCGCCGGGAAGGTCTATCTCTACACTACGAACCCCGACACCGCGACGGGCGACGGCATTGCCATGGCCTGGCGCGCGGGCTGCCGCGTGTCGAACATGGAGTTCATCCAGTTCCACCCGACCTGCCTGTTTCATCCGTACGCCAAGTCGTTCCTGATCTCCGAAGCGGTCCGCGGTGAAGGCGGCATCCTCCGCTTGCCCGATGGAACCCGCTTCATGCCCGCGCACGACGAACGCGCCGAGCTGGCGCCACGCGATATCGTGGCCCGGGCGATCGACTTCGAGATCAAGAAGCGCGGTATCGACTGCGTGTATCTCGATATCAGCCACCAGCCCGAGGCGTTCCTGCAGGAGCACTTCCCTACCATCCTCGCGCGCTGCCGGGAGTTCGGTATCGATATAACGAAGGAGCCGATTCCCGTCGTGCCGGCCGCGCATTACACATGCGGCGGCGTGGTCACGGACCTGGCCGGGCGCACGGATCGCGCTGGACTCTATGCGGTGGGAGAAACGTCGTGCACGGGCTTGCACGGCGCCAACCGGCTGGCGAGCAATTCGCTGCTCGAATGTCTCGTGATCGGACGCGCTGCGGCGCAAGCCATGGAAGCCGAAGGGTATGCCACGAGCGCGCATGCACCGCTGCCCGCATGGGACGAAAGCCGCGTTTCCGATCCCGACGAGGAAGTTGTCGTCGCGCACAATTGGGACGAATTGCGCAGGCTGATGTGGAATTACGTGGGCATCGTACGCACGGACAAACGCCTCGCCCGCGCGCAGCATCGGATTGCGTTGCTGCGCGACGAGATCCACGAGTACTACGCGAACTTCAAGGTGAGCCGGGACCTGCTCGAACTGCGCAATCTGGTCGATGTCGCTTCAATGATCGTTGAAAGCGCGTGTTCGCGGCGTGAAAGCCGCGGCCTGCATTTCAGCCGCGATTGGCCGGAGACATTGCCGAAGGCGCTGCCCACCGTGCTCACGCCGCCCGCGGTCAGGCGGCGTGAAAGTTAGCCCTCTCGCACGGCATCCAGCGCGCACTGCACCAGATCCTGAATCAACGGCGCGACTTGGCCGGCGCGCGTTTCGTCGTATGCATATGGGCGCGTTTCTTCCATATACGTGATCTGCGAGAGTTCGAGCTGCACCGCGTGGATGCCGTCCTGCGGCTTGCCGAAATGACGCGTGATGTAGCCGCCCTTGAAGCGCCCGTTCGCAACAGCCGTGTACACGCCGGTCCTGGCGACCATCGCCTCGAGCTTTTCACCGAGTCCCGCGACCGCGCTCTCGCCGCCTGCGGTGCCCAGGTTGAAGTCGAAGAGCTTGCCATCGAAGAAACGCGGCACGTGCGAGCGGATGGAATGCGCTTCCCACAACAGCACCTTGCCGTGCGCGGCTTTCAGACGCGCCAGTTCTTCGCTCAACGCATCGTGGTACGGCCGCCAGTATTTTTCGCGACGATCCGCAATCTGTGCTTCGGTCGGCGCGCCACCTTCCGGGTAAAGCGGCTCGCTGTTGAAGGTATCGACGGGACAAAGGCCGGTTGTATCGCGTCCCGGGTAGAGGTTCGCGCCATCGGGCGGACGGTTAAGGTCGATCACGTAGCGCGAATTGAACGGCGCGAGAATCGACGCGCCCATGTCCGCCGCGAACCCGTAGAGACGTTCGAGATGCCAGTCGGTGTCGTCGACTTCGCGGGCAATCGGATTCATGGTCGCGGCAACGTCCGCCGGAATCTGCGTGCCGGCGTGGGGAATCGAAATCAGCAGCGGCGCAGTGCCGCGCTTCAAGGTGAAAACTTGATCGGTCATGGGTGGATTCCTTTATTTGAGCAGGCCCGCCAGCGTTTTTCGATACTGCCCGAACGCTTCGCGCTCATCGCGATGCCGGCGCGCTTCAACCACGACTCTACCGCCGACACAAACATCCAGCACCGGCGTCTCGCCATGTTCGCAGAACACCACGCCCGATAACCACGCGTCCGGCGCCTGGCCCGCAATAGCCGAATGGTCAGGATCGAGCACGATGAAATCGGCCCGGCGCCCCGCTTCCAGCGCGCCGACCGCGCGCCCGGTCGCGTACGCGCCGCCTTCAGTGGCGGCATCGAAAAGACGATCGGCCACGTACGTTTGTTTCTCCGATGCCAGCACGTTGCGCTCGCGTCGCGTAAGCCGTTGTCCGTATTCGAGCAGGCGCAGTTCCGAGCGCCAGTCGAGCGCGATGTGGCTGTCCGAGCCAAGCCCGAACCGGCCGTTATCGGCGAGATAGGCGTGCGTCGGGAAAATGCCGTCGCCGAGATTGGCTTCTGTGGTCAGGCACAAGCCGGCGACGGCGCGGCTTGCGGCCATCGCGCGGACTTCGTCCTGGTCGACGTGGGTCGCGTGCACGAGGCACCATCGTTCGTTCACGTCGAAGTTGTCGAGCAGCCATTGCACCGGACGCGCTTTCAGGACGTCGAGGCACGCATCGACTTCGGCCGTCTGCTCGGCAATATGGATATGCACCGGCGCGCCGGGGAATTCGCGGTCGAGGCCGTCGAGCATGCGGCCCAACGTCTCCTTCGATACCGCCCGCAGCGAGTGCGGCGCGACGCCGTATCGGAGATTGCCGTTTTCCGCTTGCGATGAACGCAACGAAACGAGCGCATCAAGGAGGGATTCCGGCGTGTGGATGAAGCGCGCCTGGCCCGGTGTGGGCTCGCGTGCGCCGAAACCGCTGTATTGATAAAGCACGGGCAGCATCGTCATGCCTATGCCGGTTTGTCCGGCCGCATTGACCACGCGCGCCGCCATTTCAGCGGGATTCGCGTAGGGCGCGCCGTCGGGCGTGTTGTGCACGTAGTGGAACTCGCAAACCGACGTGTAACCCGCCTTCAGCATTTCGATGTAAAGCCAGCGCGCGATATCGCCCAGACTTTCCGGCGAGATCCGCGATGCAAACCGGTACATCAGGTCGCGCCAGCTCCAGAAACTGTCCGTCGGGTTCGCACGATATTCGGTGAGGCCGGCCATTGCGCGCTGGAACGCGTGCGAGTGGAGATTCGGCATGCCGGCGAGCACGGGGCCGTTGGCTTTTTGCACGCCGGCCGCTTGCTTCGTGTCCGGCGTCACGGCGATCAGCGTGCCGTGATCGTCCCATTCGAGCAGCACATCGCGGCGCCAGCCATCCTGCAAACGCGCGTGTTCGGCAAACAGGCTGTTTTTTGTCATGCGATTTTCCGTTTGTCTACAGTGACCGCGCCGTGCCTCACCACCAGCGCGCAGCGTTCCAGCCCGGTCCAGTAAGCCAGTTCCGCGAGCGTCACGATATCCCATGCGACGAAATCCGCCTTCGCGCCGAGCTTGATCTCGCCGGTGACATCGGCGTGACCGAGCGCTTTTGCGCCGTGGCGCGTAACGCCCGCGAGCACCTCGGCCACCGATAGACGAAACAACGTGCAGCCCATGTTGAGCATCAAGAGCAGCGATGTGCTCGGCGATGTACCCGGATTGCTGTCGGTGGCGAGCGCGATCGGAACATCATGACGGCGCAGCAGATCGGTGGGAGGAAGTTGCTTTTCGCGGATGAAATAAAACGCGCCGGGCAGCAACACGGCCACCGTGCCGGCTTCGCGCATGGCGATGGCGCCGGCTTCATCGAGGAATTCGAGGTGATCGGCGGACAATGCATGGTGCTTCGCCGCGAGCGCCGCGCCGCCCATCAGCGACAACTGCTCGGCGTGCATTTTCACCGGCAGGTTCAGCTTCGATGCCGCGCCGAACACGCGCTCGGCCTGTTCCAGCGTGAACGCAATGCGCTCGCAGAAAACATCGACGGCATCTACGAGACCTTCGGCCGCGAGCGTCGGCAAGATCTCGTTGCAAACGTGGTCGATGTAGTCATCGGCGCGACCGGCGTATTCCGGCGGCAACGCATGCGCGCCGAGAAACGTGGTCGAGATCGTCACCGGCCGGGTCTCAGCCAGACGCCGCGCGACGCGCAGCATCTTGCGCTCGGTCGCCAGATCCAGCCCGTAGCCCGACTTGATTTCCAGCGCCGTCACGCCTTCGGCGAGCAGCGCATCGAGGCGTCGCAGCGATTGCGCGAAGAGTTCGTCTTCGCTTGCCGCGCGCGTGTTGCGCACCGTCGAGACAATCCCGCCGCCGCGTTTGGCGATGTCTTCGTAACTCGCGCCTTCGAGCCGCATCGCGAATTCTTCCGCGCGGTTTCCAGCGTAGACGAGGTGTGTGTGGCAATCGACCAGACCCGGCGTGACGATTCTTTGCTGCAGGTCGTGGCGTACGGCATCGGTGTAGGCCGGCGGCATTTCAGCCTCCGCGCCGAACCATTCGATGCGGCCATCGCGCACGACAATCGCCGCGTTCTCTATGACTTCTGCCGGATCGGCGCGCGGCGAAAGCCTTGCGTTGCGCCAGACTTGCAAAGTGTTACTGGAGGCCATGTCCGGGATCCTTTGAAACGATACGGGCGTCGATCAGAACCGCGTCTTGCGAAAGCGGTTCGATGCTCAACACGCCATTCTCGCTTGCATCGAAAACCATTGCATCGCCCTGGGACAAACGCTCGCCGTTCACCGCAAATGCGCCGAGCGCCGCGAACAGCACGACGCTGCCGCGCGCCACGTCCAATTGTTCAGCCAGACGACGAACCGTCACGTTCCCCGACGCACGATCGCGCCTTGACATGAGGTTGAAATCGCGCGTGGGACCGTGCGGCAATTCCGCGCTGATCGACGCTTCGCCCGCAAACGCGACCGAATCCCAGCGCGAGAGAACATACTCCGGCCCTTCGGAATCGATGAGCACCATCTGCTCGCCCTCGATCAGCGTCAGCACACGATCGATTCCGTCGAACACCGAAAACGCGCCCGCCTCCGATACATCGGCAACGCTCACACGCCAGTCGAACGCATCGAATGCGGCGCCCTTCGGCGACGCCGCGATCTCACGTGTCGCGCCGCCACCGTTTTTCCACGGCACGGCCTTCAGATCGGCCGCGCGAATGATGCTGAAGGCAAGAGACATATCAGGTCGTGATGAATGGAAGGTCGAGGCCGAAGTTCTTCGCGCATTCGATGGCCTGCTCGTAACCGGCATCGCCATGACGCATCACGCCCGACGCGCAGTCGTTCACCAGCACGCGTGCGAGACGCTTGTGGGCGGCTTCGGTGCCATCGGCGACGATCACCATGCCCGCGTGTTGCGAGTACCCCATGCCCACGCCACCGCCGTGATGCAGGCTCACCCACGTCGCGCCGCCGGCGGTGTTCAGGAGCGCATTGAGCAGCGGCCAGTCCGACACGGCGTCCGTGCCGTCCTTCATGCTTTCCGTCTCGCGATTCGGGCTCGCGACGGAACCGGTATCCAGATGATCCCGGCCGATGACAATCGGCGCCTTCAGCTCACCGCTCTTCACCATCTCGTTGAACGCGAGACCGGCAACGTGACGCTCACCCAGCCCGAGCCAGCAAATCCGCGCCGGCAAACCCTGGAAGGCAATGCGGTCGCGCGCCATATCGAGCCAGCGGTTCATGCCGGCGTTATGCGGGAACAGTTCCTTCAGCTTGGCATCGGTCTTGTAAATGTCTTCCGGATCGCCCGACAGCGCGACCCAGCGGAACGGGCCCTTGCCTTCGCAGAACAACGGGCGGATATACGCGGGCACGAAGCCGGGGAAATCGAAGGCATTTTTCACGCCGTCATCGAAGGCAACCTGACGCAGGTTGTTGCCGTAATCGACGGCCGGGATTCCCATTGCGTGGAAATCGAGCATGGCCTGGACGTGCTGCGCGCACGAGCGTTGCGCGGCGGCCTTGAGCTCGGCGTGTTGCGAGGCGTCCAGCGATGCCGCGCGCCACTTTTCCAGGCTCCAGCCGGCCGGCAGGTAACCGTTGATCAGGTCGTGCGACGAGGTTTGGTCAGTGACCAGATCCGGCTTGATGGCGCCGGCCTTGGCGCGGCGCACGAGTTCCGGCAGCACTTCGGCGGCATTGCCCAGCAGCGCGATCGAGATGGCGTCGCCTGCGGCGGTATGTTGCTTGATGAGTTCGAGCGCGTGATCGATATCCTTTGCTTGTTTATCGACGTAGCGCGTGCGCAGACGGAAGTCGATGCGCGTCTGGTCGCACTCGATATTCAGCGATACCGCCCCCGCCAGCGTCGCCGCGAGCGGCTGCGCGCCACCCATGCCGCCCAGGCCCGCCGTCAGGATCCAGCGGCCCTTCCAGCTACCGTTGAAATGCTGGCGCGCCGCTTCCACGAAGGTTTCGTACGTGCCCTGCACGATCCCCTGGCTGCCAATGTAGATCCAGCTCCCGGCCGTCATCTGGCCGTACATGAAGAGGCCCTTGCGGTCGAGCTCGTTGAAGTGCTCCCACGTCGCCCATTTCGGCACGAGATTCGAATTCGCGATCAGCACGCGCGGCGCGTCGGCGTGCGTCTTGAATACGCCAACCGGCTTGCCCGATTGTACGAGCAGCGACTCATCGCTTTCCAGGCGTTGCAGCGTTTCCAGGATCTTGTCGAGGCACTCCCAGTTGCGCGCGGCGCGGCCTATACCGCCGTACACAACCAGCTTGTCCGGGTTCTCGGCGACTTCGGGATCGAGGTTGTTCAGCAGCATCCGGTACGGCGCTTCGGTAAGCCAGCTCTTGCACGTAAGTTCGGTGCCGCGCGGTGCGCGCAGGGGACGTGGGTTGTGGTTTTTCATCGAAGCACTCCTTGGACAGGATTGAAAGTATTCGGTCTTTTGAGGCCGATGCCGCGGCTTTCGAAGCGCTGCGCGGGTCGGTCGACAAGTTGTATATACAAGTCTGAATTAAAATAAAAAGGAGCGCAAGTGAAGGTTAATCGATTCCCGTAGGGGTTTACTTTGATGACGCAGGAACCGGGCGTGGCGCGGCTTGGCAGCGGGGAACAATGCAAATGCCGCCAGCAAGTGGCGGCATGAATCTGTCTATACAGCGGTTTAGAAAACTGGCGCAGCCTCGCAGACGAAGGCAACAGCGGCGGCGATATCGCCCGCGAGCGGCCGGTCATCACGATATGGCGAGATCACCGCACGCACGCTCCGGTACACGGCGTCCGTCCTGGGCGCGCGCGTCAGGTCGGGGGGCTGCAGGTCGTAGGCCTGCGCCGCGGCAAGCAATTCGATCGCAAAAATCCGCTCCGCGTTCGCGATGATCTCCAGCGCCTTCAGCGCTGCCGGCGTCGCGTGGCACAGATGGTCCTCCTGCAGACCGGACGTGATGCCGCCATCGAGGCTGGCAGGCATTGCGAGCCGCCGGTTGTGCGCGACCAGCGACGCCGCCGTGTACTGCGCGATCATGAAGCCGGAACACGTGCCGCCGCTATCGGCGAGGAATGCGGGCAAGCCGCTCACCAGCGGGTTCACCAGCCGGTCGATACGCCGCTCCGCCATCGCAGCGACTTCGGCCACGGCCGTGCTCAGGCTGTCCATCGCGAGACCGATCGACGCGCCCACCGCATGCGCCTGGGAAAAGACGCGCGGCGCGGCAAGCGTGCCGGTGACGACGGGGTTGTCGGTGACGGACGCCAGCTCGCGGTTCACGACTTCGGCGGTGGTCGCGAACACATCGCGGGCAGCGCCGTGGACGTGGGGGATCGTGCGCAAGCTCAGCGGGTCCTGCGTGCTGCGCCCAAACGACGCCGCGATGATCCCGCTGTCGGCCAGAAGCTCGCGCAAATGCGCGCCCACCACCGACAATCCCGGCGATATCCGCAGCGCAAGGGAGTCGGCATCGAAGGCGGCGGCCTGCCCGCGCAGGTTTTCGAAGGTCATTGCGGAAATGGTGTCGGCCCATTGCAGCAGGCGCTCGGTGCGCGCCAGCGCAAGAGAGGCGAGCCCCGTCACGCACGGCGTGCCGTTGACCACGCTAAGGCCTTCCTTCGCCTCCAGCACCAGCGGTTCGCGTTCGAGCCGCTGCAACGCACAAGCCGCGCTGAGCCGGCCAGTGTCATCGCGGACAAATCCTTCGCCGATCAGCACCAGCGCGATATGCGCCATATGACTCAGATAACCGACAGACCCGAACGCCGGCACTTCGGGAATCGCCCCGCTGTCGAGCAGCGTGACGAGCAAATCGACCAGTTCGAGCCGCACGCCTGACTTCCCGTGCGCGAAGTTGTTGACCGCCGCCGCGATGATCGCCCGCGTCTCCTCGCGCCGCAGTGGTTCGCCGACGCCCACCGAGTGGCTCATCAAGATGTTGCGCGACAAAGTGCGCTGTTCGGACGGCGACACGATCACATCGCACAGCGCGCCCACGCCCGTATTCACGCCATAAGCGCGAATCCGGCGCTCGACGATCTGCTCGACCAATGCGCGCGCATGATCGATCCGGGCGCGTGCATCGAGCGATAAAACCAGCTTCGCGCCATTCGCAATCCGCGCGATATCGCGCCATCCAAGCGGCGCATCGAGATTCACCACGGCCGATGTATATCCATGATTGAAACCGTTATTCAGTCCGGCGCCGATGACCACGGAATCAATCGATGGCGCCTGCAAAAGGGAACTGGCCAGCACGATAACCTCGCTTGCAGATTAGTTGGCGGTACGTGAATGATGACTCGATACAAACTGCTGGAAGCGTTCCGAGCATCGTCCATTGAAAAGGTCGTCGGGGGACCTTCGGCATCGACTTGTCCCTGATGCAGGAACATCACCCGGTTCGACACATGCCGCGCAAAGCCCATCTCGTGCGTGACGACCAGCATGGTCCGCCCTTCTTCGGCCAGCGCGCGCATCACGCGCAGCACTTCGCCGACCAGTTCGGGATCGAGCGCGGACGTGGGTTCATCGAAGAGCATGACCTTCGGGTGCATTGCCAGTGCACGCGCGATCGCGACGCGCTGTTGCTGGCCGCCCGACAAATGCGCAGGGTACGCATCGCGTTTTTCATACAGGCCGACCTTCGTCAGCAACTGCTCGGCTTCTTCAACGCACTCGGCACGCGTGCGCTTTTGCACACGCAGCGGCCCTTCGATCACGTTCTGCATCACCGTCATGTGCGACCAGAGATTGAAACCCTGGAACACCATGCCGAGCTGCGAACGAATCCGGTCGACCTGCTTGCGGTTGCCGGGCTGCAGACGTCCATCGCGGCCCCGCTTCATTTCGATGGCTTCGCCCGCCAGTTTCACTTCGCCGTCATCCGGCGTTTCAAGCATGTTGATACAGCGCAGGAACGTGCTTTTGCCCGAGCCGCTCGCACCCAGGATCGAGATCACGTCGCCTTCGTGCGCATCGAGGGAAATGCCCTTGAGCACGTGCGCATCGCCGAAAGACTTGTGGATGTTGCTCGCGGAGAGCGCAATGGAGCTGCTGGTGTTCATGAGTTTCTCCCTCCGATTCAGGAATCGATATGCGTGTTTGGCACCGTCGTTGCCTTGAGCGATGCAGGCACAGGTTTCTTCGATACCGTTTCGTTACGATCACGCAGATGCGGCGAGAGCTTCTTTTCGAGCATCCCGAGCGCACGCACGATGATGAAATTCAGCACGAGATAAATGGCCGCGGCGCAGACGAACACTTCCATGGTCCGGTAGGTTCGCTGGATGATCTGCTGCGCGACGCCGGTCACGTCCCAGACGGTGACGAGACTTGCAAGCGCCGTCGATTTGACGAGCAGCACGGCTTCGGTGGAATACGCAGGCAGCGCATAGCGCAGCGTGATCGGCGCGATGATCCGGCGCAGCACCGTCCAGCGCGACATGCCGCATGCGAGCGCCGCTTCAATCTGGCCATGCGGCACTGACTGCAGACCGCCACGGATGATCTCGGCGGTATAACCTGCGGTGCACAACGCCAGCGAAAGAATCGCGCACGCATAAGGCTCGCGAAGCACGGGCCAGACGATGCTCGCGCGGACCGCGGGAAATTGCCCCAGCCCGTAATAAACAAGGAACATCTGGATCAGGAGCGGCGAGCCGCGAAACACCAGGATGTACGCGCGCGCAAACCGGTTTATCGCCCAGTTGGGGCTGACGCGCATTGCGACGATCACGAGCGAAAGCAGGCCACCCACAATCAGCGAGGCGAAGAAAAGCCCGAGCGTGGTCGGCACGGCGGCCAGGAGTTTCGACAACGTATCGCCGAGAAATTCGAAATCGATGTTCATGGTCGGATTCTCTTGGGACGTTCGTCTTAATGGCGCGCAAGCGTGCTGCGAAACGACCGGCCGATGCGCGCTTCAGCGCGATCGAAGACACGGTTCGACAGGCTCGTGAGGATCAGGTAAAGCGCCCCGCCGACCACATAGAACGTGAAGTACTGATGCGTCGATCCGGCCGCGACCTGGCTCGTGCGCATCAGTTCGGCGAGCCCCGTCACCGCGATCAACGCTGAATCCTTCAGGCTCAACTGCCACACATTGCCGATCCCCGGCAGCGCAAAACGCACGACCTGCGGGATCAGCACGCGGCGCCACAGCGTCGGCGTGGACATGCCAATGGCGCGCGCCGCCTCGATCTCGCCACGGGACACGGCCAGCACCGCCGAGCGGTAAACCTCCGCCTGATACGAGCCCGAAATCAGCCCGATGGCGAGCGCGCCGACCACAAACGGCGGCACGCCGATAAATCCATCGGCGCCAAAAAACTGCCCGACGGCGGTGACCACCGAAGAACCGCCGAAGTAGAAGAGATAGATGATCAGCAGTTCGGGAATGCCGCGAAAGAGCGTGGTGTACGCATCGCCGATAACCCTCAGCGTGCGGCTGCGCGACAGTTTCGCGGACGCGACCATCGCGCCGAACACAGCGCCCACGGCAAGCGCGGCGATGGTCAGAAGCACGGTCATGAGCAGCGCGACCAGCAACGCGCCGCCCCACCCTTGCTCGCCGAAGCCGAGTAGTTGAACCAGATTCATCTTTTATCTCCTGCGGTGTTGCATCGTCCTGGGGGCGTTGATCAGGCAGCGATCAAATCAAGGCGTGGCGTCGACCTTCATCCACTTCATGGAAAGACGCTTGACGGTGCCGTCGGCGAGCGCCGCGGCGATGCCTTCGTCGAACTTGGCCTTCAAGTCCTTGTCAGACTGGCGGAATGCGAGCGCTTCGCCCGGACCCCAGACCGGTCCCGAGATCTTCGGTCCTGTGAAGGCCAGGCCCTTGTTTTCCGGCTTGGCGAACGCCGATGCCCAGTACGTGCTGTCGTCGAAGGCGACATCGATGCGGCCAGCCACCAGATCCAGGTCATGCTCCGGCGCGGTTTTGTACTCGCGGATGGTGGCGACGTCCTTGAAGTTCGTATCGATGAACTTCGTGTACACCGTGCCCGACTGAATGCCGATGGTCTTGCCCTTCAGCGCCACGCGCAATGCATCGACGGTGGTTTTGTCGTGGGCTGCGTCGCCCGTGAGTTTCACGATCTGCCCGGCACCGGGCTGCTTCGCGAGCGCAGCAGGCGCGTCACCGGAAGCGACGAACGCGGCCGGCGTGGATGCGTAAGGCCGGGAGAAAGCGATGATCTTTTCGCGTTCAGGGGTGACCGAGATCGCGTCCATGAGCACGTCGAACTTGCCCGCTTGCAGCCCGGCGATCATGCCGTCCCAGTCCTGCGTCACGAGCTTGCACTGGATCTTGATGCGATCGCACACGTTCTGGATGAGCTCCGGCTCGAACCCGCCGAGTTTGCCGCCGGGCAGCGTGAGGTTCCACGGTTCGTACGCGCCTTCCGTGGCGATCGTGACGGTTTTCCAGTCCTTCGCCTGCGCATTGGCGGCGCCGAGCGCGATAACACCAACGGCCACCGATGCCGCCAGTCGAGCCAGCAAGTTCGTTTTGCCTGTCATAGTTGAGCCACTTTTCCGAAAATGAGTGATTGACCGATTGGCGAATCGCCAACTTGTATAGACAAGCATGCATCGAACAAAAAGGACTGGCAACGGTTTTTGTTCGCGGGCGCGAAAACCTAGGGAAAATACCGAGCGGCTTGACGGACAAGGCTTACGGGGAAGTTACGGGGATTAACGGAACGAATTCGGCGGAAAAACAGCGCACTTCGGGGAGAACGTCGCAAAGTTGTCTAGACACGACATTGTGCGAGATGCAGGGGAAAACCTCGATCATGGCGCGTTGCACGCCATGATCGTCGTGCACTCAACGCGTCATTCCAGACGCATCGAATAATCCGTGGCGCGCACATCCTTCGTCAATGCGCCAATCGAAATCCGGTCCACGCCCGTCTCCGCAATCGTGCGCACGCTATCGAAGTTCACGCCGCCCGATACCTCCAGCACTGCGCGTCCGGCCGTCAGGCCGACAGCGTCGCGCATGGCGTCGAAGCTGAAGTTGTCGAGCAAAACGGATTCCGCCCGATGCGCGAGCGCGGTCTCGAGCTGCTCCAGCGTTTCGACTTCGATCTGGATGGGCACGCCGGCATTCAGCGCGAGCGCCGAATCCATTGCCGCGCCTACGCCGCCGGCGGCGGCAATGTGGTTTTCCTTGATCAGGATGCCGTCATAAAGTGCGAGCCGCTGGTTCGCGCCGCCGCCGACACGGACCGCGTACTTCTGCGCGAGACGCAGGCCGGGCAGCGTTTTGCGGGTATCGAGGATCTGCGCGCGCGTGCCGTCTATTGCGTCAACAAAGCGCCGCGTCGCGCTCGCCACGCCCGAGAGCAACTGCAGGAAGTTCAACGCATTGCGCTCCGCGGTGAGCAGCGCACGCGCCGGGCCGCGCAGCAACACAACGGGCGAATCAGCACGCATCCGCGCGCCTTCCTGATAAAGCCATTCAACGCGAATCGATTCATCCACGCGCCGCATCGCGCCCTCGAACCAGGGCACGCCGCAAAGCACCGCTTCCTCGCGAACGATGATCCGCGCTGTCCTTTCTATCTTCGCCGGGACCAGAAGCCCGGTGCGGTCGCCATCGCCGATATCTTCGGCAAGCGCATCGGTCACGTTGCGTGCAAGCGCCTGGTCGAAGGCCGCGCCGTATTGCGCACGGATTTCATTGAATAAAGGGGAAACCAACTGACTGGCAGAAGTCATTCACGCCGCTCCAACGTTTGAAAACAACGAACCATCCTTCGCCAGATCGCCGCTCGCCTGCACGCGCTTCTTGTGACGCGCTGCGAAGTCGAGCATCCGGTCGATAGGAACACGCGCCCGTTCACCGATCGCGCGATCCACGAAAATCTCGTTGTTGCCGCGCTCCAGCACCGCGGCGAGATTGGTCAGCCCGTTCATGGCCATCCAGGGGCAATGCGCGCAACTCTTGCAGCTCGCGCTATTGCCGGCGGTCGGCGCTTCGATAAACTCCTTGCCCGGCGCCGCAAGCCGCATCTTGTGCAGAATCCCGAGATCGGTCGCAACAATGAAACGCTTCGCGTCGAGCTTGACGGCGGCATCGATCAATTGCGTGGTCGACCCCACCACGTCCGCCAACGCAACCACGCCTTCCGGCGATTCCGGATGAACGAGGATTTTTGCATCGGGATATTCGGCCCGCAGCAGATCGAGTTCGACGCCCTTGAACTCATCGTGCACGAGACACGAGCCTTGCCACAGCAGCATGTCGGCGCCGGTTTTCTTCTGGATGTACGAGCCCAGATGCCGGTCCGGCGCCCAGAGGATTTTTTCGCCACGCGCGTGCAGGTCGGCGACGATTTCCAACCCGATCGACGATGTCACCATCCAGTCCGCCCGCGCCTTCACAGCCGCGCTGGTATTCGCATACACGACGACCGTGCGGTCGGGATGTGCATCGCAGAAAGTCGAGAATTCGTCGGCGGGACAACCGAGGTCCAGCGAACACGTGGCGTCCAGATCGGGCATCAGCACGCGCTTTTCAGGGCTGAGAATCTTCGCCGTCTCGCCCATGAAACGCACGCCGGCCACAACCAGCGTGTGCGCTGCGTGGTCGCGCCCGAAGCGCGCCATCTCCAGCGAATCCGCTACACAACCGCCGGTTTCATCGGCGAGCTCTTGCAGCTCGGCATCGACGTAATAATGTGCGACCAACACCGCTTTCTCGCGCACGAGCAACGCGCGAATGCGCTCCTTCAACTCGCGCCTCTCTTCCCGCGACGGCGCATCGGGCACTTTCGCCCATGCTTGGCCGATGCCGCACGTCAACCCTTGCGGCAGGTCGTACTCGACGCTTTTTATCGCCTGTTCCATCGCTTGCCTGTCTCCAATCTCGTAAAAACGGCGCGCATGTTGCCGTTCCAAAACGACAAAACCCCGCCAGAGCGGGGTCTCGTAACGTCACGAAATTTTAGCGGATAACAGTGACGAAGGTTTCTGCGTTTTGGGTCGTGGTTCAGACCACTCGTCAGGCGTACCGGCGCAGGCGCGATGCGAAATCCTGCAGCGCCTTGATGCCGCTCTGCTCCGCCCGATGACACCAGTCCTGCAATTGCGCGAGCAGTTGTTCGCGCGACGCATTGGAACGGTCCCACATGGCAGCCAGATCCTGGCGCAACTCAATGTAGGTGCGCAGTTTGTGGTTGTCCGAGAACAGCGCCGGCAATTGCTGGCGTTGCGGCTCGTCGAGACCGGCTTCTTCCTTGTGCGCCCATTTGCGCGCACCGCGCATCAACTGGTATTTATCGGTGGAACCGCCGTCCTTCAGTTTCGACAATTCCTGACGATACGCACGCTTCATGGCCTTGCCGTAACGCGCCATCACTTCGTAGCGGTTCGACAAGACGGCTTGCAGCGTGTCGTGATCGAGCACGGGCTTCGATGCCGACAAACGCGGCGTGGGCGCGATCTTCTTGACCTTGGCAAGCTTGAACGCCGACATGATGCGGATATACATCCAGCCAATGTCGAATTCGTACCACTTGTTCGACAGCTTCGCCGACGTGGCGTACGTGTGGTGATTGTTGTGCAGTTCTTCGCCGCCGATCAGGATGCCGAGCGGAAAGATGTTCGTGCTGGCGTCCGACGAGTTGAAGTTGCGATAACCCCACCAGTGAGCAAGACCGTTGACCACGCCGGCGGCCCAGAACGGAATCCAGATCATCTGCACGGCCCAGACCGAAAGACCCACGATGCCGAACAGCGCCACGTCGACCACCATCATGATGCTGATGCCGAGAATCGGGTAACGCGTGTAGACATTGCGTTCCATCCAGTCGTTCGGCGTGCCGTGACTGAACTTGCGCATGGTTTCCTCGTTCTTGGCTTCCGAACGATAAAGCTCGGCGCCTTCGAGCAGGACTTTCCAGATGCCGCGCGTTTGCGGGCTGTGCGGATCTTCTTCGGTCTCGCACTTGGCGTGGTGCTTGCGATGAATCGCGGCCCATTGGCCGGTCAGCATGCCGGTGGTCATCCACAGCCAGAAACGGAAGAAGTGACTGACGGCCGGATGCAGCTCCAGCGCGCGGTGCGCCTGGCAGCGATGCAGGTAGACGGTCACGCCGATGATCGTGATGTGCGTCATCACGAGAGTGAACAACAGGATTTGCCACCACGTAAGGTCCAGCAAACCGTTGGCGAGAAATTCAAGCGATGAATTCAGCAAGGCAATTTACCTAAAAGGCGGTGAAATTTAGCCGAACGAAAACAGTATCGACGGCTGTTGGGTGCATGAAAGGATTATGCACGTGGTTCGACGGCATTTTACGTCAAGCGTTCCAAGTCTTTGTGTGCATGGAGGAAATTTTTGATTTCGCGCAAAAGCAACGGGAATTTTGACCGCTTGATTGCCGCTAAATCAAGTGCGCTTAACCCCGATTTCCTCCTTTTTGAGAACTTGACCACGGATTGGTCGCCAATCCGTGTCAAGAAAGGCAGATACCGCTTATTCGGCGGCAACCTCTTCCACCGGTGCCTCTTTTGCCGGATTGGGCAGGCGTTCAAGCACCGCCGCAAAGAAACCGTCCGTTCCGTGCTTGTGCGGCCACAGCTGCAGATAGTCGCCGGTATCGAGGTCGATGCGCTGTTCGGCGAGCACATCTTTCGCCGGGACCAGCTTGAACAGCGGGTGCGAGGCGAGGAACTGCGTCACTACGCCCTCGTTTTCCGCCTCGAGCATGCTGCATGTCGCGTAGACGAGACGGCCGCCCACTTTCACGAGCCGGGCCGCACTGGTCAGGATGGATAGCTGCTTCGGCGTCAGTTCAGCGACCGATTCCGGCGATTGACGCCATTTCAGGTCCGGATTGCGCCGCAGCGTGCCAAGGCCCGAACAGGGGGCATCGACGAGAACGCGGTCGATCTTGCCTGCCAGCCGCTTGATCTTGGCGTCGTGCTCGCTGTCGATCAACACTGGATTGACGTTCGACAAACCGCTGCGAGCGAGGCGTGGCTTGAGTTTCGCAAGACGGCGGTCCGACACGTCGAAGGCATAGAGACGGCCGGACGAGCGCATCATCGCGCCCAGCGCCAGCGTCTTGCCGCCCGCGCCCGCGCAGAAATCCACGATCATTTCGCCGCGCCGGGGCGCAACCAGCGAGCACAAAAGCTGGCTGCCCTCGTCCTGCACTTCGATCCAGCCGTCCTGGAATGGTTGCAGGCGCGTGAGCGCCGGCTTGCCGTCCACCCGCACGCCATAAGGCGCGAACGGCATTTCACTGGCGTCGATGCCCGCTTCCGTCAACGTCTTGATCACCTGATCGCGCGTGGCCTTGATCGGATTCGCGCGCAAATCGAGCGGCGCCGGGTAATTCAGCGCGGCGGCGAGCTGGGCGAGTTCGTCGGTATCGAACCGCTTGGTCATCGCGTCGTAGATCCACTGCGGCAAGTTCGTGCGCACGCGCACCGGCAGGCTGCCCGGATCGATCTTCGAAACCTGGTTGAGCCACTGGTATTCATCGGCGGAGATAAACGGTTTTACCGCCGACAAACCCGCCGTCTGCATCAGTCCCAGCAACGCGAGACGCCGCGCCAGATTGCCCGAGCCGCTTTCCGCGAGGTGCGAAAACTCCATCTTCCGGCGCAGGACCGCGAATACCGCTTCAGCGATAACCCCGCGTTCGTTGTGTCCGAGCTTCGGGTGCGCGCGGAAAAAACGGCTGGTGGCGGCGTCGGCGGGACCGCTGAAACGCAATACGTCCGCCAGCAACGTCTCTGTTTGTCCTATCAAAAATCCATGAAGCCTCATACGCCCTCCCCGGCAATGTCGGCAAAGAGCCATTGCGGCTCTGGTGGCGTGAGCACGACACGCTCGCCGTCGATGGCCAAACGCCCTTCGACGAACCAGCGCACCGCGCGTGGGTAAATAATGTGTTCTGCGGCCAGCACCCGAATGGCGAGCGCGGCCGGATCGTCGCCGGCCATGACCGGCACCGCCGCCTGCGCGATGATCGGGCCATGATCCAGCGTCGGCGTGACGAAATGGACGCTTGCGCCGTGCAGGCGCACGCCGGCATCGAGGGCTTGCTGATGCGTTTTCAGCCCCGGAAAGCACGGCAGCAGCGACGGATGAATGTTGATCATGCGTCCCGCGTAACGTTGGACAAACGGATCTGTCAGCACGCGCATGAAGCCCGCGAGCACGACGAGATCCGGTTCAAAACGATCGATACTGCGTGCAAGCGCCTGATCGAAAGTTTCGCGGGACTCGAATTCGCGATGATCGACCGCATGTGTTTCAATGCCATTTGCCGCCGCGAACGCAAGTCCGGCGGCATCGGGGCGATTCGAGATGACAGCGGCCACCCGGGCCGGCCAGCCTTCGCGCGCGCAGGCCCGCACGACGGCTTCCATGTTGGTACCCCGCCCGGAAATCAGGATGACAATTTTTTTCATCGGGCGATTTTATCATTCGATGCCCGTAAAACCGTCCGATTCGGCGTCGCCCAGCGCGGGCGCGGCGTCCGCCGATCCGTGCGAGCGTTTATAATCGGACGCTTTGCAGCAATCGTGCTCGTGGCGCTGCAGCCCACCTAACTGTCAACCGCCGACCCAACCGCTATCGTGAGAGTCTTTCGCGGCCTACCCAATGCCGAGAGCCGCGCGCCCTGCGCGCTGACCATCGGCAATTTCGACGGTGTCCACCGCGGTCACCAGGCGCTGCTCGCGCACGTCCGCGCCGCCGCGAACGCCCGCGGGCTGCCGGTCTGCGTGATGACCTTCGAGCCGCATCCCCGCGAATTCTTCAATCCCGCCGGCGCGCCGCCGCGCATCGCCATGTTGCGCGACAAGCTTGAAGCGCTGCGCACGAACGGGGTGGACCGCGTCGTGGTCGAGCATTTCAACAAGACGTTTGCCGCGCAGTCGCCGGACAGGTTCGTCGAAGATGTGATCGTGAACGGGCTGCATGCGCGCTGGGTGATGATCGGCGACGATTTCCGCTACGGCGCCAGACGCGCCGGCGATTTCGAGTCGCTCGAAGCGGCGGGACACAAATACGGCTTCGAAGTCGAGCAGATGGCGACCGTCGCGGACCTGAACGGCGCGCGCATTTCAAGTTCGGGCGTGCGTGCATCGCTGGTTGCAGGCGACCTGGACGCCGCCCGGCTCGCGCTCGGACGCCCTTATGTCATCAGCGGACACGTGATCCACGGGCAAAAGCTCGGGCGCGACCTCGGTTTTCCCACACTCAACGTTCCGATCGCGCATAAGCGGCCGGCGCTCGCGGGGATTTTTGCCGTGCGCGTGCATGGACTTGCGGCCGAGCCGTTGCCGGGCGTGGCGAGTCTCGGAATACGACCAACCGTCGATGATTCCGGCCGCGTCCTGCTCGAAACCTTCGTGCTCGACTGGCATGGCGACGCCTACGGCAAGCTCGTGCGGATCGAATTCCTGCAAAAGCTGCGTGACGAGGAAAAGTACGTGGACCTCGAAACCCTGACGGCGGCCATCGCCCGCGACGTGACAAACGCGCGCGCGTATTTCGCCGCCGACGTCAATTCAAGCGGCCGCGACAGCGGTTTCGCAACGTCGGCAACGGACCGAATTAGGTGAGCGCGTAGTGCCGGGACGCAAATCCCGACGCGCTGCCCGCTGCCTCGCTCATCACATCGCGGATACCTTTTCAAGCATTTCGAGCCCGTTCCCGGATGCCATCCAAGTCCGGAACCGCCGCTTCATCGAATCCATATCGAGTCATTCATGAGCAACAAGAAAGAAGCCAAGCCCCAGTCGAAATATCCGGTCAACCTGCTCGATACACCGTTTCCCATGCGTGGCGACTTGCCCAAGCGCGAGCCGCAATGGGTGAAGGAATGGCAGGACAACAAGATCTACGAGAAGATCCGCGCCGCCAGCAAGGGCCGCAAGAAGTTCATCCTGCATGACGGCCCGCCGTATGCGAATGGCGACATCCATCTTGGCCACGCGGTGAACAAGATCCTGAAGGACATGATCGTGAAGGCGCGCAACCTGGCGGGCTTCGACGCGGTTTATGTGCCAGGCTGGGATTGCCATGGCATGCCTATCGAAATCCAGATCGAGAAGCAGTTCGGCAAGTCCTTGCCGGCGCGCGAAGTGATGGAAAAGGCCCGCAAATATGCGAGCGAGCAGATCGAAAAGCAGAAGCTGGGTTTTCGCCGGCTGGGCATTCTCGGCGACTGGGACAACCCGTACAAGACCATGAACTTCGTCAACGAAGCGGGCGAAATCCGTGCGCTGGGGAAGATCGTCGAGAAGGGTTATGTGTATCGCGGGCTGAAGCCGGTGAACTGGTGTTTCGATTGCGGCTCGGCGCTGGCCGAAGCGGAAGTGGAATACAAGGACAAGACGGATCCGACCATCGACGTGATGTTCGCCTTCGCCGAGCCGGAAAAAACCGCGCAGGCTTTCGGACTCACCGAACTGCCGAAGGGTGGCAATGAGGCGGAAGGCGGCATCGTGATCTGGACCACGACGCCGTGGACGATTCCCGCCAACCAGGCGCTGAACGTGCATCCGGAGATCGTCTACAGCCTCGTCGATACCGAAAAGGGTCTGCTGATCCTGGCGGAAGAACGCGTCGAAGAATGCCTGAAGCAATACGGCGTGACCGGCACGACCGTCGCGACCACGACGGGCGAGAAGCTGAGCGGCCTGCGTTTTCACCATCCGCTGAGCGCGGCGCATCCGGGCTACAAACGTACGGCGCCGGTGTTTCTCGGCGACTATGTGACGACGGAAAGCGGCACGGGGATCGTGCATTCTTCGCCGGCATATGGCGTGGAAGACTTTATCTCGTGCAAGGCGCATGGCATGACGGACGCCGACTTCATCAACCCCGTGATGGGCGATGGGCGGTACATCGAGTCGTTGCCGCTCTTCGGCGGCCTGTCGATCTGGGAAGCGAACGACCAGATCATCGAAGCGCTGCGCGGCGCGCACTCGCTGCTCAAGACCCAGAAGTACACGCACAGCTACATGCACTGCTGGCGCCACAAGACACCGATCATCTATCGGGCGACGTCGCAGTGGTTCGCGGGCATGGACGTGAAGCCGAACGACACCTCACGCACGCTGCGCGAGACCGCGCTGGAAGGCATCGAGAACACCGCGTTCTTCCCGGCCTGGGGCAAGCAGCGCCTGTACAGCATGATTGCGAACCGCCCGGACTGGACGCTGTCGCGTCAGCGCCAATGGGGCGTGCCGATGGCGTTCTTCGTGCACAAGGAAACGGGCGATCTGCATCCGCGCACGCTGGAACTGCTCGAGGAAGTGGCAAAGCGCGTGGAGGTAAGCGGCATCGAAGCATGGCAAACGCTCGATCCCCAGGAACTCCTCGGCGACGAAGCCAACATGTACGAAAAGAATCGCGACACGCTCGACGTCTGGTTCGATTCCGGCACGACGCATTGGCACGTGCTGCGCGGCTCGCACAAGGATTCGCTGCAGTTCCCGGCCGACTTGTATCTGGAAGGTTCGGACCAGCATCGCGGATGGTTCCATTCGTCGTTGCTGACGGCTTCCATGCTCGATGGCCGTCCGCCGTACAACGCGCTGTTGACCCACGGCTTCACCGTCGATGGCGAAGGCCGCAAGATGTCGAAGTCGCTCGGCAACGGCGTCGATCCGCATGAAGTGTCGAACCGGCTGGGCGCGGAAATCATCCGCTTGTGGATTGCATCGACGGATTATTCCGGCGAGCTCGCGATCTCGGAAGAGATCCTGAAGCGCGTGACGGAGACCTATCGGCGGATTCGCAACACGCTGCGTTTTCTCTTGTCCAATCTCTCCGATTTCGACTTCGAGAAGGACGCGCGTCCGGTCGGAGAATGGCTCGAGATCGATAAATACGCCGTCGCGCTCGCACAGAACCTGCAAGACGATGTCCTCGCGCATTACGAGAAGTTCGAGTTCCATCCGGTGGTGTCGAAGCTCGCGACGTTCTGCTCGGAAGATCTCGGCGGGTTCTATCTGGATGTGCTGAAGGACCGGCTCTACACCATGAAGCCCGATTCGCACGAACGCCGCGCGGCGCAGACGGTGCTGCATCACATCGCCCATGGTTTGCTGCGCCTGGTCGCGCCGTATCTGTCGTTCACGGCGGAAGAGGCGTACAAGGTCCTGCAACCGGGCCGCGATACGATCTTCACCGAGGTTTATCACGACTACCCGCAAGTACCGGATGCCGGTGAGCTGCTCGACAAGTGGACGCTGATCCGCTCGGCGCGCGGCGACGTCACCAAGGCGCTGGAAGAAGCGCGCACGGCCAACCTGATCGGTTCGTCGTTGCAGGCTGAAGTGGAAGTGCGGGCAAGCGGCGCGCGTTATCAGGCGCTGACGAGTCTCGGCGACGACCTCAGCTTTGTGCTGATCACGTCGGCGGCGCAGGTCGTGGAAGTGGCGAACGAAGCGGACGAAGGCGTCGATGTAATTGCATCGAAGTACCTGAAATGCGAGCGCTGCTGGCATTACACGGCGGACGTGGGGGCATCGGCGGAACATCCCGGCTTGTGCTTCCGGTGTATCAGCAACCTCTTCGGTGAAGGCGAAAAGCGGAGCGCAGCATAATGGCAAGAACGATGTCGAAACAAAGCAGTGGTTCCCTCGCGCCGTGGCTGGGTGTGTCGCTGATCGTGATTCTCTTCGATCAACTCTCGAAGATCGCTGTGGCGCGGGTGTTCAGCTACGCGGAACCCCACGCGCTTACGCCGTTCTTCAACCTGTTTCTTGTCTATAACAAGGGCGCGGCGTTCAGCTTCCTGGCTGCCGCCGGCGGATGGCAGCGCTGGGGTTTCACGGCGCTCGGCGTGGTCGCGGCGATCGTGATCGTCTATTTACTCAAGCGCCACGGCACGCAGCGTTTGTTCTGCACGGCGCTCGCGCTGATCATGGGCGGCGCGCTTGGCAATGTGATCGATCGCGTGGCTTATGGGCACGTGATCGACTTCCTGGACTTCCACGTCAACGGATGGCACTGGCCGGCGTTCAATCTCGCCGACAGCGCGATCACCATTGGCGCGGTGCTGCTCGTATTCGACGAACTGCGGCGCGTGCGCGGAGCGAAGTAACCCGCCTTACGGCGAGCTTTTTGGAGGCAGCGTTGGACACGGCAGAACTCGCAGGAAAGCATCTGGTACTCGGCCTGTCGGGCGGTATCGCTTGCTACAAGATTGCTGAGCTCACGCGGCTGCTGGTTAAAGCCGGCGCGACGGTTCAGATCGTCATGACCGAAGCCGCCACGCAGTTCATCACGCCTGTCACCATGCAGGCGTTGTCCGGGCGTCCCGTCTACACGTCGCAATGGGACGCGCGGATTGCGAACAACATGGCGCATATCGATTTGTCGCGTGAAGCCGATGCAATCGTGATCGCGCCCGCGTCAACCGACTTTATCGCAAAGCTCGCGCATGGCAACTGCGACGACCTGCTCTCCACGTTGTGCGTGGCGCGCGATTGTCCGCTGCTCGTCGTCCCCGCAATGAACCGCCAGATGTGGCAGAACCCGGCGACGCAACGCAACGTCGCGCAACTGCGTGCCGATGGCGTGCAGGTGCTCGGTCCGGACTCCGGCGCACAAGCGTGCGGCGAAGTGGGCGATGGCCGGATGCTGGAACCCTTGGCTACGTTCGAAGCGATCTGCGCGTTCTTCCAGCCGAAGATCCTGCAAGGGCATCGCGTGTTGATCACGGCCGGCCCGACCTTCGAACCGCTCGATCCCGTGCGCGGCATTACCAATCGATCATCCGGCAAGATGGGTTTTGCATTGGCACGTGCGGCGGCTCAGGCCGGCGCCGATGTGCATCTGGTCGCCGGTCCGGTTTCGCTGGAAACGCCATGGGGCGTGGATCGGGAAGATGTGCAGACCGCGCAGCAGATGCACGACGCCGTGCTGCACGCTTCAGCCGATGCGGACATCTTCGTTGCGGTGGCGGCGGTCGCCGACTGGCGTGTCGATCATGTGAGCGAACACAAGATCAAGAAGGCCGCTGACCACGCCATGCCCACCTTCACGTTCATCGAAAATCCGGACATTCTCGCGACCGTCGCGCGTTTGCCGAATCCGCCGTATTGCGTCGGTTTTGCGGCGGAAAGCGGCGATCTCGAAGTGCATGGCGAAGAAAAACGCGCCCGCAAGAATGTGCCGCTTCTGATCGGCAATCTCGGGCCGCTGACGTTCGGTCTGGACGACAACGAGGTCGTGCTGTTCGAAGCATCGGGTATTACACGCCTGCCGCGCGCCGATAAAAAACTGCTGGCCCGTTTGCTCATCGCCGAAATTGCGAAGCGTGTGCCGCGCGGCGGATCGCTGCTGTCTTGACCGGATGGACCGCCATGCCAACCAGACTCTCCGTACTCGATCAAACACCGGTCATTCACGGCCACACCACCGCCGACGCCATCGCGGCCACGCTCGATCTGGCGCGCCTCGCCGATGACCTCGGCTACACGCGTTACTGGTGCGCGGAGCATCACGGGTTGCGGGGGGTATCGAATCCGTGTCCGGAGGTTATGCTGGCGCGCATCGGCAGCATCACGCAGCAGATCCGCATTGGTTCGGGCGGCGTCATGCTGCCCTACTACAGCGCGTTCAAGGTGGCCGAGCAATTCCTGATGCTCGAAGCGCTGTTCCCGAACCGCGTGGACCTGGGCGTTGGACGCGCGCCCGGCGGCGATATGCGCACGGCGCAGGCGGTGGCCGCGGGCGACTACAATCGCGGCGATATTTTTCCGCAGCAGGTCGGCGAACTCGTTGGTTTGTTCGACGGCACCCTCCCCGACGATCATCTCGCGCACGGCGTTTTGCTGCAGCCTGAAATCGAAACGCGTCCTGAATTGTGGATGCTCGGTTCCAGCGACTTTGGCGGTTTGCTCGCAGCGCAACTGGGAATTCGCTTCGCGTTCGCGCATTTCATCAACGCGCTATACGGGCATCGGGTGGCGGAGGCGTATCGCGAACGGTTTGTATCGCGTAATGGGTCGAAGCCCTATCTTGCCGCCGCCGTATTCGTGATTTGCGCCGATACCGAAACCGAAGCGGCCGCGCTCGAACGCGCCGTGGATCTGCGCCGCGTGCAAATGGCTTATGGGCTGAACATGCCGATTCCATCCATTGCGCAAGGGGCGAACCAGGCGTTCGGCGAGCGCGAACTGAACGTCATTGCGCGCGAAAAGAATCGCAGCATCGTCGGTACGCCGGAACGCGTGACCGAACAATTGCACGAACTCCAGCAACGTTTCGATGCCGACGAACTGATCGTGCTGACGGTGGCGGGAAGTTATCAGGCGCGTCTGCGCTCGTATGAACTGCTGGCTGAAGCGTTCGAACTCAACAAACAGAACTCATGAAACTCGACATCAAGATCCTCGATGCGCGCATGCGCGATTACTTGCCCGCCTACGCCACGTCGGGAAGCGCCGGACTCGATCTGCGCGCGTGCCTGGACGCACCCATCACGCTCGAGCCGGGTCAGACCACGCTCGTGCCCACGGGCCTGGCGATTCATATCGAAGATCCGGGTTATGCAGCGTTGATTTTGCCGCGCTCCGGCCTGGGTCACAAACACGGCGTGGTGCTCGGGAATCTGGTCGGCTTGATCGACTCGGACTATCAGGGGCAACTGATGATCTCGACATGGAATCGCGGCGATACGGCGTTTACGCTTAACCCGCTTGAACGCCTTGCGCAACTGGTGATCGTGCCGGTGGTCCAGGCAACGTTCAATATTGTCGATGACTTCGCCCAGAGCGAGCGCGGCGCCGGTGGTTTCGGCAGCACGGGCAAGCACTGAGCTTCGGGTAACTAAAAAGCGCTACGCGCGGCACGCCGCCGCGTAAGTCCTGATCACCTGCCGCACGCGATCCTGGACCAGCGCGAGCGGCTCGTTCTTCAACTGACCGCGCCGCACTGCCCAATATTGATCCGGCAAAAACTGGCTGAGCAGGTTCTCCGGAATCTTCAAGGCGCTCAGGTTATCCAGCAGCTTTTGCGCGGCTTTGGTGATCTCCGAATCAGCCCAGTAATAACGCACACGATCGCTATAGCTGTACGTGCGTAACACGCGCTGCTGTTCGGCATCGCCGTGATAATACTTTTCCCAATTGCCTGGCTTGTCGAGCATCACGCGCTCGACGACTGAGCGCAGATTCGAGCGCTTGTCCGCAGGGACCAACTGCGTTTCGATGTCCGCCAGCGCGTAAAGCGCCTCGCGCAACGCGAAGGTCACGCCCGGACCAACCTTGAGAATGCGGAAGCCATCACGGACCAATGCCGTCAACGCTTCGGAGGTCTGGTAATCGGTGGAATGCGCCTCGAAAACCATGCCGGGAAGATCGTCCAGCGCGCTCTTCAACGACTCTGCACGCGACGGCACATAGTCGATCACCTTCGTGTGATCGAACTCCACGCCCGGCTGCACGACCAGCGCGATCACGCGCGGCCACGTGTCCTCTACGCCCTGCTCTTCCCACGCCTTCTTGTGGACCGCAGCCGTTTCAATTGCGGCTTCGCGCGATGTCGGTTCAACGATTTCAAGTTCTTCCGCCGCGCCGCCGGGCACCGGCACTTCCGTGCCGATCACATACACCGGGCTTACGCTGAGACTCGCGCGCTTTACGGCCGCTTCGGCCACCGCGCACAAACGCGCGGCGCGCGATGCGACAACTGCGTCCGACAAACGCTCGGGATCATCGGCGCAAGCCATGCTGGTATCGAGGTGAATCTTCGTGAATCCCGCCGATGCATACGCATCGATCAACGCATCGGCGCGTTTCATGGCTTCTTCAGCCGGCAAATGACGCCATGCGTTTGGTCCGAGATGATCGCCGCCGAGAATCAGATGCTCATGCGGGAAGCCGACACGCTCTGCAATCGAGCGCACGAACTCCACGAAATCGGCGGGCTTCATGCCCGTGTAGCCGCCGTACTGGTCGACCTGATTCGATGTCGATTCAATCAGCAACGGCGTGCCGTCTTCCAGCGCCTGCCGCATGGCCGCTTCCAGCACCCACGGATGCGCGGAACAAATCGAATAGATGCCGGCAAGCCATGCCGAAGCGGGATGCGCATTGCTCAAGCGCGAGACGATCGAATTCATGACATTACTCCGTGGCTGTTTTCAAAAACGCGTCGAGCTCGGCGAAGGTCGCCGTGCCTTCCATCGGGCCTTTCACGCCGACCGCCCGCGCCCCGCTTGCGCTCGCATATTTGAGCGCCGCCTCCACGTCCATGCCTTGGGCGCGGCAACTGATGTACGTCGCGCCGAAGCAATCGCCCGCGCCGGTCGGATCGAGTTCCTCGACCTTGAACGCCGGGCGATGCGTCTCGCCGTTGGCATCGAAGAAACTGCAGCCTTCCGCACCGCGCTTCACCACCACTTCCTTCACGCCGCGCTTGAGCAGTTCATCGATCGCCCCACGTTCCGACGTTGCGCTCGCGAGCAACGTCACTTCATGACCGCTTGGCAGGAAGACGTCGGTGTAATCGAGGATGAAGTCGAGCGCATCGCGCATTTCCGGAATCCGCAGCATTTCCTTGCGGATGTTCGGATCGAAACTCACCGTGCCGCCGTTCTTCTTCACCGTTTCGATAGCCTGCTTCATGGCCTCGATGATCCTGAACGAGAACAGCGACGAACCCATCACATGGAAGTTGCCGCAGTTGGCGAGCAGGTCTTCGCGCAAGTTCGCCACCGACAACTGCGCCGACGCACTGTTCGTGATGTTGTAGATGAAATCGCGATCGCCGTCTTCGCGGTACGTCACGAACGCGCTGCCCGTGGTCGCGTCTTTAAGCACGGCGATGCCGGAAACGTCCACCCCGTCGGTCCGTAGGCGTTCGACGTTGAGCACGCCGAAGTCGTCGTCGCCCACGCAACCAATCATGGCGCAAGGGCTGCCGAGCTTCGCCACCTGATCGATAAAGATCGCCGGCGCGCCGCTGGCAAACGGGCCGATCAGCGTGCCCGGTTCGCTGAAACGCTGGCCGATCTTCGTGGCCATGATCTCGACCAGGATCTCGCCCATCGCGACGATGGTGCCGGCCTTCGAGGGAACACCGTTTGAATTAGGCATGACGTTTCTTCGTTTGAACATCGATACACACCGCGACCAGAATCACGATGCCTTTCACGATGAGTTGATAGAAATAGGGAACGCTCAGCAGGTTCATGCCGTTGTTGATGACGCCGATGATCAGCGCGCCGATCAGCGTTCCGGTGATCGTTCCATAACCGCCCGACAGACTCGTGCCGCCGAGCACGGCTGCGGCAATGGCATCGAGTTCATAACCAATGCCCGCGTTCGGTTGCGCCGAGTAAAGCCGCGATGTCATCAGCACGCCGCCAATGCTCGCAAGCAGACCCGAGATCATGAAGATCATGATCCGCAGACGGTTCACATCGATACCCGAATACAGCGCCGCCTCGCGATTGCCGCCTGCCAGGTACGCCTTGCGTCCGAACACGGTACGCGAGAGCACGAAGTGATTCAACAGCAGCAATACCGCGAGAATCCAGATGGGCAGCGGAATGCCGAGCACCGCGCCGTTGCCGAGGAAAGCGAAGGCGTCGTTGTCGATGGAAATCGGCACACCGTTCGACGTCAGATACGCGAAACCGCGAAACACACCCATGGTGGCGACGGTGACAATGAACGACGGGATCGTAAGCAACGCCGAAAGCGAGCCGTTGATGGCCCCGAGAACGAGCCCGGTGCCCATGGCGGCGAGCACGGCAAGGAACGGCGATGCACCATGCTCCAGCGCGAATGCGCAGACGGTGCCGACCAGCGCCATCGTCGCACCGACCGACAAGTCGATATCGCCGAGCAGCAGCACGTAGGTCATGCCGAAGCCGAGTATCGCGATGATGGAAACCTGCATCACGACATTCAGCAGATTATTCACGGACATGAAGTTGGGCGACAGCGCCCAGAAAAATCCGCACAAGACGATCAGCCCGACGACAATGCCGCCGTAATGCCTGAGCGCGCGATTGAACGCGCCGCTTGCGTGGGAACGGCGCGGTGCTGCGCCGCCGCTGAGTTGGCTCGGGTTCATGCTGTTGTGGCTCCTGTTGCGTACGACATGACTTCTTCCTGCGTCGGACCTTGAGCGTTGAACTCATGGACTATGCGTTTTTCGCGCATCACGACGAGTCGGTCGCTCATGGCAAGCGCTTCCGGCAATTCCGATGAAACGAGGATGATCGCGGTCCCGCTTGCGGCGAGCTCCCGAATCACGCGATAGATTTCGAACTTCGCGCCGACATCGACGCCGCGCGTGGGTTCATCGAGGATCAGGACTTTCGGTTTGCGCGCCAGCCATTTCGAGAACACGACTTTCTGCTGGTTGCCGCCACTCAAGTTTCCAACGGCCTGGAACGGTCCCGATGCGCGGATGTTCATGCGCGCCATGGCGTTCGCGGTTTCTTCGCGTTCGAAGCGGCGGTTCAGGATGCCGAAGCGCGAACCGTGTTCCTCGAAACTCGCCATCGTCACGTTGTTGGCTATGGAGTGCATCAGCACGAGACCCTCGTGCTTGCGGTCTTCGGTGACGAACGCAATGCCTTCGCGAATGGCGTGGGCCGAATTACGCAACTTCAAGCGCTTGCCGCTCATCGTGATCTCGCCACTCGGCCGGCCGATGCCGAACAGCGCCTTCATCACATCCGATCTTCCCGCGCCGATCAGGCCGAAGAAACCGAGGATCTCGCCCGCGTGGATCTCGAAGCTGATGTTCTCGAACTGGCCGGGCAGCGTCAGGCTGCCGACCTTCAGCAACGGCAAAGATGGCCGCACATAAGGCGTTTCCCGTCGCGGATAAACATCGTTCATTTCGCGGCCGACCATCATCGCGATCAATGCGCCAATGGTCGTCTGATCCTTCTGCAACGTCGCGATGTAACGGCCGTCGCGCATCACCGAGATGTCATCGGAGATGCGCATGATCTCGTCCATGCGATGCGAGATATAGACGACCGCCGCGCCCTTCGCCGTCAGCTTCGTGACGATATGAAACAGGATCTCCGCTTCACGATCGCTCAGCGACGACGTGGGTTCGTCCATGATCACGAGCGATGCATCGCGGCTCAGCGCCTTTGCGATTTCCACGAGCTGACGCTGCGCCATCGACAGGCGTGACACGGGTACGGTTGCCTCGATATCGATACCGAGGTCATCGAGCAGGACCTGGGCTTGAGCGTACAAACGCTTGAAATCGACCACGCCAAAACGCCGCGGCTCGTGCCCCGCGAAGATGTTTTCGGCAACGCTCAGATTCTTCGCGAGACTCAGTTCCTGATAGATGATCGCAATGCCCGCCTTCTGCGATTCGCCGGGCGTGGCGAACGTAACAGGTGCGCCATTCATCAGGATCTCGCCACGCGTGGGCGCGTGAACGCCCGCGAGAATCTTCATCAGCGTCGACTTGCCCGCGCCGTTTTCACCGAGCAGCGTATGCACGCGGCCCGGCAAGATGGCGAGGGACACGTCCTTGATCGCCTCGACCGGACCGAACGATTTCGCGATGCCGCGCAGCTCGAGCAACGGCGTGGGAAACCGCACGGCATCGCGAGGTTTCAAGACGGTATTCATTTCACCGACGCGTTCAGATACTGCCCGGGCGTGACCGGCTGCAGCTTCGGCACCGCTTGCTTGGCCGCGACCTTGACGGCCGTGTCCACTGCGAGCGCACCCATCTTGTCCGGATACTGACGGATCACGCCAACGAAGTTCGGGTTCTTATCGACCGCTGCGCGCGCTTCCGGCATGCCGTCGAAGCCGATCACCTTCACCTTGTTTCCCGCCGATTTGCCTGCGACCGCTGCAGCCATTGCGGCGTCATCGCCAAAACCGAAGATGCCCGCGAGATCAGGGTTCGCCTGCAACATGTTCTGCGCCGCGCTCAATGCATCGGCACGCGTGATGCCCGGCTGGATTGCGACGATCTTCACGTCCGGGCATGCGGCGAGCGCTTTCTTGAAGCCCGTCACGCGGTCGATCACGGACTGGATCGTCGGGTAATCGATCACGCCGACCTTGCCCTTGCCGCCCAGCACCTTGCACATCAGCGCGCCGGCTTGCAGGCCGCCAGCGTAGTTATCGGTCGCGATATGCGATGCAACTTCAACCCCTGCCGCGCTGATATCGACAGTGATGACCGGAATGCCGGCCTTCTCCGCCGTCAGCACGGCGGCTTTCACGCCCTTCGAATCGACCGGCGAGATCACGATCACATCGACTTTCTTCGTGACGAAATCCTGCACGTCGGCGATCTGCTTGCTCAGATCCTGGTTTGCAATTGCAATATCGATTTGCGCGTGATCCTTCGCGGCTTCCGCTTTCATTGCGTTGGCGAGTTCGACGTAGAACGGATGCTGTTGCGTAAGCAGCGATGCGCCAATCTTCACATCGGCGGCGTGGGCGGCGGTTGCAGCGACAGCGGTGACAAGAACGGCCAGGACGGAACGACGAAACATGAACGTGTCTCCAGATATTGTTTAGGGTTGCTGATTACGAAATTCGAGAATCCCTTCTTCCCGCCGGTTCACATCGAGTCCGGCCTTGAGAATCAGGTCGAGCGTGGGTGGGTCGATGGCGTCATCGAGGACCAGTCCGCCCAGGCGGCTTATGTGACAAAACATCTTGCCCTCGCCTTGCAGCGCGGGCTGATACGCAACAACGACAATCCGTTTCGCGTTCTTCAACGCCGCCTTGTATACGTCGGCAAGACGCGGATCGGCGCACAGCAGATTGCCTTCGCGATCAAAACCCATCGCTTCGAGCACTACCAGATCGAGCGACAAAGCCGACAACGACCGCTCCGCGTCAGGCCCGAGCAGCACGGTGGAATCGTCATCGAGCGAGCCGCCGGAAAGCCGCAGCTCGCAACGCACGAAACGCTGGACGGTCGGCACCATTGAAATGTCGTTGAGCGTCAGCGCCAGGTTCGAGCGGTCGGCGAGCAAGGGCAAGAGCTTGTGCGTGATGACTCCGGCGCCGATAAACACAGACGCGTGGTCATCGATGAAATCCGCCGCCAGCCTTGCGATCGCCATATCGGCGGCCTGCCGGGTCGCGCTCGCCGGCACCGCCGACAACACGTTTTCGCCCGGCCGTTGCGCGACATAACGCGCCTTGCCGAACGCACGGATGAGGTAGCGCTGCTGCTCGAGGTAATTCAGGTCAGAGCGGATGGTGACGCTCGATACGTCGAACGCGGTCGCGAGTTCATCGACCGATACCTCGCCGCGCTTGCGGACAAGTTCGACAATGCGCAGACGTCGATGAAGCGAGTTTTTATTGGCCAGCACGGACAAACCACCTTTGCACTTTCGTTTCGAAAGATTCTAGTTTCGAAACGAAAGAGACGCAAAGCGGTTTATCGTCGGTGTTTACCCGCGCTCGTGCTGTTTTTTAGGTGCGCTTCCGATACCAGATCGCATAGACACCAATCAGGACGGCCATGAACGCGAATCCGTAGACGAGCGTCATGCGAAATTCGTCGGTGAACGCGGTGGTGATCATGATCGCGGCCATCAGGACCGCGCCGAGCACGCTTCCGACCGGATGCAGGATCATGCGGAAGGACAACGGAGGCCCGTTGTAGCGCGCGCGGAAGAAAAGATGCGTGACGAAGATCATCAGCCACGCGAACATCGCGCCGAAAATGGCGAGCGACATCATCAAGCCGAAGGCCATCGCCGGCCAGAACGCGGTCAGGACGGTCGCCAATGCAATGCCGATGGTCGAGACGGAAAGCGCCGCGGTCGGCACGCCGTTCGCGCTCAGGCGCCCGAATCGAGCCGGCGCGTAGCCCGCGCGCGACAGGCTGAACATCATGCGCGTGGTGATATAGAGCTGGCTGTTCATGGCGGACAGCGCCGCGACCAGCACCACGAAGTTGATCACACCTGCAGCGTACGGAACGTGCGTGGCGGCCATGACCTTGACGAACGGACTTTCGTCAGTGCTCGCCTGCGTCCATGGAACGATGGCCAGCATCAGCGCCAGCGTGAGTAAGTAAAACAGCACAAGACGGAAGACGGTCGACCTGAACGCCTTCGCCACTGCGCGTTGAGGATCGCGCGCTTCGCCCGCTGCGACCGCAATGGTCTCGATGTTCAGGTAGCTGAAGATCGACACGATCACCGCGAACCACATGCCTTTCAAGCCGTGCGGAAAGAACCCGCCGTGCGCGGTGAAGTTGCTGAACCCCACGCCGGAAGACGTTGGCGCGCCATAGACGAACACGGCGCCGAGCAAAATGAATGCGACGATGGCCACGATCTTCAGCATCGAAAACGCATACTCGATCACGCCGTAGACCTTCACGCTGGCTGCGTTCACCCCGATCAACGCGCCCGAAAACCCGACGATCCAGTACCAGCCGGGCACGTTCGCGAACCAGTACTTCATGAACACGGCAACCGCGCTGACCTCCGTGCCGACGGCGAACACAACCGCCGACCAGTACGCGTACCGCACGAGAAACCCCGCGAGCGGCCCGATATAAAACTCTGCGTAAGCGCCGAACGAACCCGATGTCGGATGCGCCACCGTCATCTCGGCAAGCGCGCCCATCAGCAACAAGGCGATGACCGCGCCTATCGCGTAACTCAGCAACACGCTCGGCCCGGCAAAGCCGATCGCAAAACCGCTGCCCAGAAACAATCCCGTTCCGATCGCCCCGCCAATGGCGATCATCGACATCTGTCCGGCCGTCAGACTCCGGTGCAGCCCCTTCTCCCGTTCGACAATGGTCTCGAACGACCCACGTTCAAAGCTCAAATCAACCTCTTGAAGTCAATATCCGCAACGATCGCGGACGTAAAAAAGCGAGGCGGCGCGGAAAGTTTCTCCGCGCCGCCTCGCCGATGATGACACACCTTACACGCGTGTCACCTGACTTCAGTCATCACCTGCTTGTTGCTTACTCGACCTCGACCGCTTCCGGGTTCGGATTGCGCGGGACGGGGCTTTCGTCGAATGTCAGCGACACCTTGTCGTCCGCATCCACGTCGACCGTCACGCGGCCACCCGTCATCAGCTTGCCGAACAGCAACTCGTCAGCCAGCGCACGACGAATCGTGTCCTGGATCAGGCGCTGCATTGGCCGTGCGCCCATCAGCGGATCGAAACCATGCTTCGCGAGGTGCTTGCGCAACGCGTCCGTAAAGACCGCATCGACCTTCTTCTCGTGCAACTGATCTTCCAGTTGCATCAGGAACTTGTCGACCACGCGCATGATGATTTCTTCATCTAGCGAACGGAAGCTGATGATCTGGTCCAGACGATTGCGGAACTCAGGCGTGAACATCCGCTTGATATCGGCCATTTCGTCGCCGGTTTCCCGGCGGTTCGTGAAGCCGATAACCGATTTCTGCATCGCTTCAGCGCCCGCGTTCGTCGTCATGATGATGATGACGTTGCGGAAATCTGCCTTGCGACCGTTGTTGTCGGTCAGCGTGCCGTGGTCCATGACCTGCAGCAGCACGTTGTAGATATCCGGATGCGCCTTCTCGATTTCGTCCAGCAACAGCACGCAATGCGGCTTCTTCGTGACGGCTTCGGTCAGCAAACCGCCCTGATCGAATCCGACATATCCCGGCGGCGCGCCGATCAGTCGGCTCACCGCGTGACGTTCCATGTACTCGGACATGTCGAAGCGCAGCAGTTCGATACCCAGCGTGAACGCCAGTTGCTTCGCAACTTCCGTCTTGCCGACACCCGTCGGACCCGAGAACAGGAATGCGCCGATTGGCTTGTCCGTCTTGCCGAGACCCGCCCGCGCCATCTTGATGGCGGCCGCGAGGGCATCGATGGACTGGTCTTGCCCGAACACCACGCTCTTCAGATCCCGATCCAGCGTCTGCAGCTTGCTGCGATCGTCTTGCGACACGCTTTGCGGCGGGACGCGGGCGATCTTCGAGATGATTTCCTCGATCTCATTCTTGCCGATCGTTTTCTTTTGCTTCGACTTCGGCAGAATGCGTTGCGCGGCACCCGCTTCATCGATCACGTCGATTGCCTTGTCCGGCAAATGACGGTCGGTGATGAAACGCGCCGACAGTTCAGCCGCTGCTGAAAGCGCACCCGACGAATACTTCACGCCGTGATGTTCCTCGAACCGCGACTTGAGTCCACGCAGGATCGCGATGGTCTGCTCGACAGTCGGCTCAGCGACATCGACCTTCTGGAAACGACGCGACAACGCTGCGTCTTTTTCGAAGATCCCACGATATTCGGTGAACGTAGTGGCGCCGATGCACTTCAGTTGACCCGACGACAACGCCGGCTTCAGCAGATTGGATGCATCCAGCGTTCCGCCCGATGCAGCACCCGCGCCGATCAGCGTATGAATCTCGTCGATGAACAACACCGCATGCGGGCGTTCCTTCAACTCTTTCAGCACTGTCTTGAGACGCTGCTCGAAATCGCCCCGGTACTTAGTACCGGCGAGCAATGCACCCATATCGAGCGAATACACCTGTGCGTCGGCGAGAATATCCGGCACTTCGCCGCGCGTAATGCGCCAGGCAAGCCCTTCGGCAATGGCGGTCTTACCCACGCCAGCCTCACCTACGAGCAGCGGATTATTCTTCCTGCGGCGGCAAAGTACTTGCACCACACGTTCGACTTCCAGTTCGCGGCCGATCAGCGGATCGATCTTGCCGTCCTTCGCAAGCTGGTTCAGGTTCTGCGTGAACTGCGCAAGAGGGGTTTCCTTTTGCGCTGCCGCGTCTTCCGCTTCCGGATTCGCTTCGCTGCTCGCCTTCGCCGCATCGCCCGTGTTCGTCTTCGCAATACCATGCGAGATGAAATTGACGACGTCGAGGCGCGTTACGCCCTGCTGTTGCAGGTAGTAGACGGCATGCGAATCTTTTTCGCCGAAGATAGCGACCAGCACGTTCGCGCCGGTGACTTCCTTTTTTCCATTCGACGTTGATTGCACATGCATGATCGCGCGCTGAATCACGCGCTGAAAACCAAGCGTGGGCTGAGTATCGACGTCGTCCGTGCCGGGCACGGTGGGCGTGTTGTCATGAATGAAATTGCGCAGGTTTTGCCGCAAATCTTCAATATTTGCTGCGCATGCACGCAACACTTCAGCCGCGGTCGGGTTGTCCAACAAGGCCAGTAAAAGATGCTCGACCGTAATGAACTCGTGCCGCGCCTGACGTGCTTCCATAAACGCCATGTGCAGACTGACTTCCAGTTCCTGGGCAATCATGCTTCCTCCATCACACACTGCAGCGGATGACCCGCTTGCCTCGCGTGGCTAACGACTTGCTCAACTTTGGTCGACGCAATGTCCCGCGTATAGACCCCACAAACTCCCCTGCCTTCGCGATGAACCTTCAGCATGATCTGCGTCGCAGTCTCACGATCCTTATTGAAATGTTCCTGCACGACGAACACGACGAATTCCATCGGCGTGAAGTCGTCATTCAACAGCACCACTTTGTACATGGACGGCTGTTTGAGCTTCTGTTCCTGCCGCTCCAGTACGGTGCCATCCTGCTTGTTGGGATTGATCGCCATACGCCCATTCTAAACAACTTGGACAGGCTCGCCATCTCGCCAAAACTCCGTTCGCCATGGAAGCCGAATCGATGTCGCCGCACACTTCGCGCGACCTGTCGCTTGCTGAATTCCGCCGGCTCTTTTTACCGAACCGACCCTCTTGAAACACCGTTGAATCCAGTATCGCACAGCTCTCAAAAAAACGAATTGTTCACCTTGTGCGGCCTGCCCTGGTCACTTCCTGGACGACTTTGCTGCGGCTCGTACAAGCGACACGGCCCGCCAATATTGCGCACGTCTCGTGCCGCTTCCTGCCTGTACTGCATGTGCGTCGATTATGCGACTTTTCAAGATGGCGTGCTTGTGCGGCGGGATACGCGCAAAGCGGGAAAAACCCTTGAAATGAGGCATTTACAACGGCTTTACGGCCATCTCAAAATTTTCTTGACACCTGATTTAAGAGATTAAACAATCAAATTGGCACTTTTTTCCGAAGCGTTTCAGGTGAAGAAAGGCCGAGGTGAGCTTGTGAGGAGGGGGCGGCTCACATAGTGGGTCGTCAAGCTTTTCGAGCGTGCTCGTGGTAGCGACGAGAGTAAGAGGGGAAGTGATGTCAACAGGTACGGTCAAATGGTTCAACGACGCGAAAGGCTACGGATTCATCACGCCCGATGAAGGCGGCGAGGATCTGTTTGCACATTTCTCGGCGATACAGATGAATGGTTTCAAGACACTCAAGGAAGGCCAGAAGGTCAGCTTCGAGATTGTCCAGGGACCGAAGGGCAAACAGGCATCGAACATCCAGGAATCTGCCTGACCGTTCGAAAAGCGCACAGTCCTCGAAACCCGGCTGCGAGCCGGGTTTTTTTGTTTTGGGACGGGAAACGGACGAAAAGCCCCGATGCCTTTCGATTGCATCGGGGCCTCAGCCATTTACTACATGTCCAGTTGCACGCCTACATATTCTCGACCAGCACCTGCCCGAACCCTGAACACGACACTTGAGTCGCGCCTTCCATCTGGCGTGCGAAGTCATAGGTGACGCGTTTTTGCAGGATCGATGCTTCCATCGACTTGATGATGATGTCGGCGGCTTCGATCCAGCCCATATGGCGCAGCATCATTTCCGCCGAGAGGATCTCCGAGCCAGGATTCACGTAATCCTTGCCCGCGTACTTCGGCGCCGTGCCATGTGTAGCTTCGAACATGGCGACCGAATCCGACATGTTCGCGCCCGGCGCAATGCCGATTCCGCCAACTTGCGCCGCCAGAGCGTCGGAAACGTAGTCACCGTTCAGGTTGAGCGTGGCGATCACATCATATTCGGCAGGACGCAACAGGATCTGCTGCAAGAAGGCGTCCGCGATCACGTCTTTCAACACAACGTCATTACCCTTCGGGTTCTTGATCTTCATCCACGGGCCGCCATCGATCAGCTCGGCCGCGAACTCCTTTTGCGCGAGCGCGTAGCCAAAGTCACGGAATGCGCCTTCCGTGAACTTCATGATGTTGCCCTTGTGCACGAGCGTGACCGAACTGCGGTTGTTGTCGAGTGCGTACTGGATTGCCTTGCGAACCAGGCGCTCCGTGCCTTCACGCGACACCGGCTTGATCCCGATACCCGATGTCTCCGGAAACCTGATCTTTTTCACGCCCATCTCTTCCTGCAGGAACTTGATGATCTTCTTCGCGCCTTCGGACTCCGCCGGCCATTCAATACCGGCGTAGATGTCCTCGGAGTTCTCGCGGAAAATGACCATGTTGGTCTTCTCCGGCTCGCGCACCGGCGACGGTACGCCTTTGAAGTACTGGACCGGGCGCAGGCAGACGTACAAGTCGAGTTGCTGGCGCAGCGCGACGTTGAGCGACCGGATACCGCCGCCCACCGGCGTGGTGAGCGGTCCCTTGATCGAAACGACATATTCCTTCAGCACGTCCAGCGTTTCGTCGGGCAGCCAGACGTCAGGGCCGTAAACCCTGGTCGCCTTCTCCCCGGCGAAGATTTCCATCCAGTGAATCTTCTTCTTGCCGCCGTACGCTTTTTCCACGGCTGCGTCGACGACCTTGATCATCACCGGTGTGATGTCCACGCCCGTCCCGTCGCCTTCAATAAACGGAATGATCGGCTGGTCGGAGACATTGAGGGTGTAATCGGCGTTGACGGTGATCTTCTCACCCTCCGTCGGAACCACGATGTGCTGATACGGCATGAGCGACTCCAATTCAAACTGGACTATTAGATAAGGAAATGCACGGAAATCGGTGGCAAAAAAAGGGGTGGCCAGACAATGTCGCCAGCCTTGCAGCCAAGGCCGGCGCACGTTCGATACGGCTTCGAAGGCTATTCTAGCCCACGGTATGAAGCGTCCGCCCGGATGGCGCGTATGCCGGTTCCGTGATGTTGGTGCATTAAGATGCCGGCATTCGCCATTTACCGCACCGACACTGCACCAGACGCCATGCCGCTGATTGCGCTCAATAAACCGTTCGGCACGATCTGCCAGTTTTCAGTGCACGAGAAACATCCGTCGCTTGCTGAATGGATCGATACGCCCGGCGTGTACCCTGCGGGCCGGCTCGATACCGACAGCGAAGGCCTGCTCCTGCTCACCGACGACGGCGCGCTTCAGGCGCGCATTTCAGAACCGCGTCACAAACTCGTGAAACGATATTGGGCGCAAGTCGAAGGCGCGCCCGATGCCGCCGCGCTCGAACGGCTGGCCGCAGGCGTCGATCTGGGAGATTTCGTCACGCGCCCATGCAAGGTGAAGTTGGTCGAGTCGGTGGAAGCGCTTTGGCCGCGCACCCCGCCCATTCGATACCGCGCCGCCATCCCTACGACGTGGATCGAGTTATCGATTACTGAAGGGCGTAACCGGCAAGTACGCCGCATGACGGCGGCCGTCGGGTATCCGACTTTGCGGCTGGTGCGCACCGGCATAGGCGCGCTCGATGTCTTCGGCCTCGGCCTCGCACCCGGCGAGTCAATGAACCTGCCCGCTCGTGCGCCCTGGAACGGCATCGTTTAACTGATGCCCGTTTGAGTGTTGCATCGCGCGCACCACATTACGAATTCATTTCGGTTTCCAAACGATCTTCTGCTGACTGCCTTGCGTTATCCCATAAAAACTCACGTCAACCGACTTACCGCATGCGGCGTTATTCGCAGCAGATGCCTTAAAACGCCATCCGGCATTAGCGAAGAACTGCAACGAACAACCCTTTTATGAAGGCTTTACGTAAGGTTCAAGTGCTCGCAGCGGGATCGACATTTTTGTTCGAGACCCCTGTCAACCAAAAGGTGGATGGCTCGTTTACCGACATGACTCCATCGACCGGGTCATAAGGTTAAATCAAACTAAAGCTGAGGATTCACAACATGAACAAACTGATCGCTGCTCTCGTCGCTGGCCTGTTCGCAACGGCTGCATTCGCACAAGCTTCGGCACCGGAAGCATCGGCTCCTGCAGCTGCTTCGACCGCTCACAAGTCGGCACACAAGAAGTCGACCCACAAGAAGGCTACGCACAAGAAGGCAGCTTCGGCTGCTGCAGCTTCGGCCGCGTCGGAGTAAGTCGCATCAATTGGTCATAGATCGCGGCAACGCGACGCTAGTACCAAGTAGTGCTGTCGCTCACGCGACATTAAAGGCAGACACCTTCAGAGGTTCTGCCTTTTTCTTTTTGCACGTGCTCAAGTAACATGCGCCAGTCATGCCGGATCATTCAGTCAACCGGCTTTATCCCGTGAGGAGTTTCGCCGTGCGTCTTTCGTGGCCTTCATCAATGTCCCCCCGCTCAATCCCGTCGTTCAACCTTGGCCGTCTGGTTCGCCGTGCGCTAGTCATGGTTGCCATGCCGCTCATTTCGCTTGGCGCACACGCGCAGCAAATGCCGCCGGGCGCCAAGCAACCCGGAGACTTTCCGCACACCAAGCTCACCGCCGGCATGTATGTGATCGACGCCGCCATTGCTTCATCCGACGCCGATCGCGAGCAAGGCCTGATGTATCGCACGAAGCTCGCGCCCAACGAAGGCATGCTGTTCGTGTTCAACGAACGTGCCGTGCATTGCTTCTGGATGAAAAACACGTTGATCCCGCTGTCGATTGCTTTTATTCGCGAGGACGGCACGGTGACGGATATCGATGAAATGCAGGCCGAGACGGAGAACAACCATTGCCCACGCAACAACGGCGTGTACGCGCTCGAGATGAGCAAGGGCTGGTTCACCGCAAAGGGAATCAAGCCTGGAATGAAGATCGAGGGATTGCCGCCCGTGCAGTAACGCACTCCGGCGCCCGGAATCCCCGGCCGCGCCCGCAAATGACTTTGGAGCCGGCCGCCGCTTTCGGGCGCGCGCCGGCTTTTTGCGTTGTGGGACGCGCGAGGCGCCTCTAGCGAACGGATTCGCCGTTTTTGGCGGGCTGGCAAGATTCCTGCAAAGAGAGCCTCGACGCGCTATCCTGATAAACCAGCGAAAACACGCATAGCGCTTCGCTCCGGAGCCGCCCAACCGCCATTTTCAGCATTCGGCCGGTTCGGCAACAAAAGGCTCCATCCAATCAACAGGAGGTTCAAGTGCCCCGCAAGACTCCCATCGACCGCTATCGGAATATTGGTATCAGCGCTCATATCGATGCCGGCAAGACCACGACCACCGAGCGCATTCTTTTCTACACTGGCGTGAATCACAAAATTGGTGAGGTTCACAACGGCGCGGCGACGATGGACTGGATGGAGCAGGAACAGGAGCGCGGCATCACCATCACCTCTGCCGCCACCACGGCCTTCTGGAAAGGCATGGCCGGGAATTACCCTGAACATCGTATCAACATCATCGATACACCCGGACACGTCGACTTCACCATCGAAGTGGAACGGTCTATGCGCGTGCTCGACGGCGCCTGCATGGTCTACGACTCTGTCGGTGGCGTGCAGCCGCAATCCGAAACCGTATGGCGCCAGGCCAATAAATACAAGGTTCCGCGCATTGCGTTCGTGAACAAGATGGACCGCGTGGGCGCCGATTTCTTCCGCGTGCAACGTCAGATTGGCGAGCGCCTGAAAGGCGTCGCCGTGCCGATGCAAATCCCCGTGGGCGCCGAAGATCATTTCCAGGGCGTGATCGACCTGGTCAAGATGAAGGCGATCATTTGGGACGAAGCCAGTCAGGGCGTGCTGTTCGAGTATCAGGAAATCCCTGAGAACCTGCTCGCAACCGCCGAGGAATGGCGCGAGAAGATGATCGAAGCGGCTGCGGACGCCAACGAAGCGCTGATGGACAAGTACATTGGCGGTGAGGAAATCAGCGAAGACGAGATCAAGGCGGCCATCCGGTCACGGACGCTGCGCAGCGAGATCGTGCCGATGTTTTGCGGCAGTGCGTTCAAGAACAAGGGCGTGCAGGCGATGCTCGACGCGGTGATCGACTATCTGCCGTCGCCGGCGGACGTGCCCGCCATCATGGGCGTGGACGAGTACGACAAGGAAGCGGAACGTCATCCGACCGACGAAGACCCGTTCTCCGCGCTCGCGTTCAAGATCATGACGGACCCGTTCGTGGGCCAGTTGATCTTTTTCCGCGTGTATTCGGGCGTCGTGAATTCCGGCGATACCGTCTACAACGCCATCAAGGAGAAAAAGGAGCGGCTCGGCCGGATTCTCCAGATGCATGCGAACGAGCGTCAGGAAATCAAGGAAGTGCGCGCAGGCGATATCGCCGCGGCCGTGGGTTTGAAGGAAGCGACGACCGGCGACACGCTGTGCGACCCCGCTCATCCGATCATTCTGGAACGCATGATCTTCCCGGAACCGGTGATCTCCCAGGCCGTCGAGCCGAAGACGAAGCCCGACCAGGAAAAGATGGGTATCGCGTTGAACCGGCTCGCGCAGGAAGATCCGTCGTTCCGCGTTCAGACCGACGAGGAATCCGGCCAGACGATCATTTCGGGCATGGGCGAATTGCACCTGGAAATTCTCGTCGACCGGATGCGTCGGGAGTTTGGCGTTGAAGCGACCGTCGGCAAGCCGCAGGTGGCGTATCGCGAGACCATTCGCATTCCGGTTGAAGATATAGAAGGCAAGTTCGTCAAGCAGTCGGGCGGACGTGGTCAGTACGGTCACGTGGTGCTAAAGCTGGAACCGCAAAAACCGGGTACGGGCTATGAATTTGTCGATGCCATCAAGGGCGGCGTGGTTCCGCGCGAATACATTCCGGCTGTGGACAAGGGCGTCCAGGAAACGCTGAAGGCTGGTGTGCTGGCGGGTTATCCGGTCGTCGACGTCAAGGTGACGCTGACTTTCGGCTCGTACCACGACGTCGACTCGAACGAAAACGCGTTCCGCATGGCTGGATCGATGGCGTTCAAGGACGGCATGCGCAAAGCCAAGCCGGTGCTGCTCGAACCGATGATGGCCGTGGAAGTGGAAACGCCCGAGGACTTCATGGGCAACGTGATGGGCGATTTGTCGTCACGGCGCGGCATCGTTCAGGGGATGGAGGACATTGCCGGCGGCGGCGGCAAGCTGGTTCGCGCCGAAGTGCCGCTCGCGGAAATGTTCGGCTATTCAACGACGCTGCGCTCGCTGACTCAAGGCCGCGCGACTTACACGATGGAGTTCAAGCATTACTCCGAGACGCCGAACAACGTCGCGGAAGCCATCGTTAATTCGAAGTCGAAGTAAACATCGTCGAGTTTGGAGCTTGATGCAGAGCTAGATTCAAAGCGAAGTTTGCTGAAGTCCGCTGAAGTCGGCTGTGTTTTGCCGGTGGCAGCGGACTTTTTCATGCGTTTCCATCGGCCAGCGGGAGACAGAATGAGCGACGAACAGCAACATGACCACGATCACACCGACTGGCGCGAGAACGGCGTCAAGGTCATCAAGGGCGATCAGCTCGATACCAACACGGCCCAGACGCCCGGCATGAACCGCGCGGCCGCGATCAATGCAGCGCGCGTCGGCGCGCAGAAGATCTGGGCCGGCACGGTCACGATCCATCCGAATGCCAAGACCGGGGCACATCATCACGGAGCCCTCGAAAGCGTGATCTACGTGGTGCGCGGACAGGCGCGCATGAAATGGGGCAATCACCTGGAATTCACAGCCGAGGCCGGCCCGGGCGATTTCATCTTCGTGCCGCCTTACGTGCCGCATCAGGAGATCAACGCGCTGACCGACGAACCACTCGAATGCGTCCTCGTGCGCAGCGACAACGAGGCGGTCGTGGTGAATCTGAACATCGATGCCGTGGAGCAGCCCGAGGAAGTGTTTTGGGTCGATCCGATTCACAAACATCCGCATCAGCATTGATAGATAGCGCTTGGATACCCCTCTTCCAGGGCGAAAATAATGCCGAGCGAAACGCGGGCCGGAAACGGAACGTAATTTGCTCCGCTAAACTGGATGTGCGCCGGAAAGCCGCTTGAGCCGCGCCGGCGTGCGCAGTGTCGTCGAGTCAAGAACAACAACCGAACCCAGAACCGGACAGCCCGATGAAGAAAACCGTCACCACGCCCTTTTTCTCCGATTCCACGCTCGACGCAGCGCGCAACTCAACGGGAGAACTGGGCAACCATGCCATCGATGAATTCAAGGCCGGCCGGCTCTCGCGGCGCGAGTTGCTCAGGCACGCAAGCCTGCTGGGTTTGTCGACGGCGGCGTTGGCAGCGGGAGGCTTGCTCGGCATGCCTTCGGCACGCGCCCAGGCGCCTGCCGGGAAACCCGGCGCGACGATCCGCGTGGCGCATCTGACACCGTCGGGCCAGGTCGATCCGCTGACCGTGACCGATCCGGCCGGCCTCGCACTGATCAACCAGACGGGCGAATTCCTGATCGACGACGACGGCCAGGCGCTCGTCCTGCGCCCTTCTCTCGCGCTTTCGTGGAAACCCAACGCGAAGGGCGATGTGTGGACGTTCAAGCTGCGCCCGAACGTCAAATTCCACGACGGCCAGCCGATGACCGCCAAGGACGTCGCCGCGACCTTCAACCGTCTGGCCGATCCGGGCAGCGGTTCGGCGGCTTTGTCGGTGCTGAAGGGCGTGTTGTCGAAGGGGTCGGTAAAGGCCACTGACGACATGACGGTCGAGTTTCATCTCGATGCGCCGAACGGCAATTTCCCGTATTACGTTTCGTCCGATACCTACAACGCCGTGATCCTGCCGGCGAATTTCAGCGGCACCTACGAGAAGTCGTTTCCCGGCACGGGCCCGTTCAAATTCGAGTCCTACACGCCGAAGGTGGGCGCATCGTTCGTGCGGAATCCCGATTATTGGGGCGAAAAGGCGTTGCCGGAGCGCATCAAGTTCTCCTTCTACGCCGATGAACAGTCGGAACTCCTCGCGCTGCAGGGACGCCAGGCCGACGTGATGGGCGACTTCACCGTCCAGGGCGGCCTGAGCATGATGACGAACCCCGAATTCAAGGTGCTGGGCGTGAAGTCGAGCGCGCATCGACAGATGCACATGCGCACCGACACCGGTCCTTTCAAGGACAAACGCGTGCGTCAGGCACTGGCCCTCGCGGTGAATCGCGAAGTGATCGTGAAGGGTCTGTTCAAGGGGCACGCCGCGCTTGGGAACGACAGTCCGTTCTCGCCGGTGTTTCCATCGAGCGATCTGAGCGTGCCGCAACGCAAGATGGACTTGGCGAAAGCCAAGCAGTTGCTCGCGGCCGCCGGCGTGCCGAATGGTTTCGATGTCACCCTCACCACCGAAAAGTACATGGAGATTCCCGACCTCGCGGTGGTGATCCAGAACGCGGCGAAGGCGATCGGCATCAAGATCACATTGAAGGTCGAGAGCCAGGAGTTGTATTACGGCGCGGGAACGTATGGCAAATCGGACTGGCTCGATTCGCCGCTCGGCATCACGGATTACGGACATCGCGGGGTGCCCAATGTGTTCCTGAATGCGCCGCTTACCAGCGAAGGCACGTGGAACGCGGCGCACTTCAAGAACCCGCAATACGACAAGCTGGTCGCGGACTTCGTGGCGGCGCTCGACGTCGCATCGCAGAAAAAGCTGTCGGGGCAGATTCAGACGCTCCTGCTCGACGAAACCCCGGTCGTCATTCCGTACTTCTACGACCAGTTGATCGTCACGCGGGCGAACGTGAAAGGCGTGCGCTTCAACGCCATTTCGCAGTTGTATTTCGAACGCGCGACCATCGGCGCCTAGCCGTTGATCCGAGGACGCCCTGAGTCATGAACACCGCCTCTACTTCGGCACCTGCTGCAAAGCCACGCGGTGAATACGGCAGCGCACTACGCATTGCGCGGTTTATCGGCGTGCGGCTGTTTCTGGCGGCAATCACGCTGTGGCTGCTTTCCGTGATCGTATTCGCGGGCGGCCAGTTGCTTCCCGGCGATGTCGGCCGTGCGATCCTCGGCCCTCTCGCCGACGCACGCGCCGTCGCCGCGCTCAACCATCAACTCGGTGTCGACCGGCCGTTGCTCACGCAGTACGCCGCGTGGATAGGCCATTTCCTTCGCGGCGACATGGGCGAGTCGTATTCGTATCGCGCGCCGGTTGCGCCGTTCATCGGCGCTGCGCTGCTCAACTCGGCGAAACTCGGGGCGCTGGCGTTTATCGTCGTGGTGCCTTTGGGGATTGCCGGCGGCGTGTACGCCGCGCTGCACGAGGGCCGCTGGATCGACCGGACGATCAGCATCACGGGGTTGTCGGCGACGGTCGTGCCCGAGTTCGTATCGTCGATTGTGCTGATTCTGGTGTTCGGCATCTGGCTGCAATGGCTGCCAATCGAAGCGACGTATCCGCCCGGGTCGAACGTGCTGGTTCAGTTGCAGCATCTGATCCTGCCCGTGTTGCCGCTCGTGCTCGTGTTCTTCGGGTATATCGCCCGGATGGCGCGTGCGGGAACCGTGGAAGCACTCGATGCCGACTACACCCGCACCGCGATCCTCAAGGGCTTGCCGCGCCGCGTGGTGATCATGCGGCACGTGTTGCGCAATGCGCTGCTGCCGACCGTCACGGTCGCCGCGACGCAACTCGGCTACATGATCGGCGGCCTGGTCGTCGTGGAGACGCTGTTCCATTACCAGGGCATCGGCTCGCTGATCTACAACGCCGCGAAGGGCAAGGACTTTCCGATGCTCGAAGCGGGTGTGCTGACCATCGGCGTGATCTATACGACGGCCAATCTGATCGCCGACGGGTTGTACGTGGTGCTGAATCCGCGCTTGCGGGTGAGGAATGCGCAATGAGCACTGCCACCGCCGCACCGTCATATAAAGCACCCAAGTACGAGCGCACCAAAGCACTCTTGCGTTCGCCCACATTCCTGGTCGGCGCGCTGATCCTGCTGTTCTGGGTCGCGTGCGCAATCGGCGGGCATTGGGTCGTGCCGCAAGATCCCTACGCGTCCGATCCGCTGAATTCCCTCACGCCGCCCGACGGCACGCACTGGTTCGGCACCGATCAGCTCGGCCGCGATGTCTTCGCTCGCGTGATCGTCGGCGCGCGGGACATTCTCACCATTGCGCCCTTGGCGACGCTGCTCGGCACGGTCGCGGGAACGGCCGTCGGCTTGATCGTCGGTTATTTCGATGGCTGGGTGGACAACGTCGCAGGCCGTCTGATCGACGCGGTCCTCGCGCTGCCGCTCGTGATCGTCGCGCTGCTCGCGCTCGCTGCCGTGGGCGCGAGCAACCTGACCGTGATCCTCGTGATCGGCATCACGTTCACGCCGATCACCGCGCGCACCGTGCGCGCCGCCGTGTTCGCCGAGCGCAATCTCGACTACGTGCTCGCGGCCCAGCTTCGCGGCGAAAATGCGTTCTACATCATGTTCGCGGAAATCCTGCCGAACGTGCTGCAGCCGATCATCGTGGAGACGACTGTGCGGCTCGGCTACGCAATCTTCTCGGTCGCGACGCTGTCGTTTCTCGGCTTCGGTATTCAACCGCCATCGGCGGACTGGGGTCTTGCGCTCTCCGAGTGCTACACGCTGATGGCTGGCGGCGCGTGGTGGACGGTCGTATTCGATGCCGCCGCAATTGCCTCGCTGGTCGTGGGCGTCAATCTGGTTGCAGACGGCATACAGGGAGTGCTCGACCGATGAACGGCCCGCCTCCATCCGCTTTCCCCATCTTCGATGGATCGAAGAGCGCCGAAACCGATGCGCTGACCATCGTCGGCCTGACGGTCGCGTATCGTACGCGCGGACGTGATCGCGAGATCCTGCAGGACATCTCGCTGCGAGTGAAACGTGGCGAAGCGTATGGGCTCGTCGGCGAATCGGGCTGCGGGAAGTCCACCGCCGCGCTCGCCGTGCTGCGTTACCTGCCGCGCAACGGCCGCGTGAAAGCGGGCAAGATTTCTATCGCAGGGCACGACATTTCGTCGATGAACGCCGACGCTTTGCGGCACATGCGCGCGAATGCGGTTTCCATGGTGTACCAGGACCCGGGGCGCGCGCTGAATCCGTCGCTGACGATTGCGCGGCAGGTGTCGGAGGCGTTCGAGCTGGCGGGTTCGTCGGTGAGCGAGGCGCTGGAGCGCACCATCGATATCTTGCGGCGCGTGCGCATCTCGTCGCCCGAGCGCGTGATGGAGAGCTACCCGCATCAGTTGTCGGGCGGCATGCAGCAGCGCGTGGTGATCGCAATGGCGCTGGCGTGCAACCCGGAACTGCTGATCCTCGATGAACCCACGACCGGCCTCGACGCAACCGTCGAAGCCGAAGTGCTCGACCTGATTGCGCAACTACGCGAGGAACTCGGCACGGCGGTGCTGTTCATCAGCCACAACCTTGCGGTGATCGGGCGCATGTGCGACCGCGTCGGCGTGTTGTACGCGGGGAAACTGGTTGAAGAAGGCGCCACGCGCGATGTGTTTGCGAAGCCCCGGCATCCGTACACGGTCGGGCTTTTGCGCTGCCTGCCGACCACCGGGCGAAGCAAGGACACGGGCCGCCTCGATACCATTCCCGGCTCGCTGCCGCTGCCGGGAACGGTGACGCAGGGTTGCATCTATGCGCAACGCTGCAAGCTCGCCGATGACCGGTGTCATCGTGAAGCGCCGCCGCCTTATCGCGTTCAGGCGGCGTTCGGCGATCAGATGTCGCGATGCCACTACCACGAACGCGCGACCGAGTTGCCGCGCGCCACGCCCGAGGTCTTGGGCGAGCGTCCGCAACGTGATGAAACGGCGATTGCGCTGCGGGCGGTGGGTTTGTCGAAGACGTTTCATGCCGGCGGGGAATCCATACGCGCGGTCCACGATGTGTCGATGGAACTTGCACTTGGCGAAACACTCGGCCTCGTAGGGGAATCAGGCAGCGGTAAAACGACGCTCGCGAAGCTCTTGCTCGGACTGTTGTCTCCGGACGCGGGCGGATCCATTGAACTCGATGGCGCAACGCTCCCGCCGCGCGTCACGAGCCGCAACGACGAACAAGTGAAGTCGCTGCAGATCGTGTTCCAGAATCCGGACTCGGCGTTGAATCGCGCGCATTCGGTGCGGCGGCTGATCGCGCGGTCGTTATCCAAACTGGGCGCGTTGCGCGGCGCCGCGAAAGAGGCGCGTTTGCAGTCGCTCACTGCGGCCGTCCGTTTGCCCGAACGTTATCTGAGTTCGCGCACCCAGCAGTTGTCGGGCGGGTTGAAGCAGCGCGTTGCGATTGCGCGTGCGTTTGCGGGCGATCCGCGCGTGGTCGTGTGCGATGAACCCACCTCCGCACTCGATGTCTCCGTGCAGGCCGCCATCCTGAACCTGCTCGCAGACCTGCAGCGCGAACGCGGCGTGAGCTACGTTTTCATCTCGCACGATCTGCACGTCGTGCGGTATCTGTCGGACCGTATCGCCGTGCTGTATCTCGGACGGCTGATGGAAATCGGCCGCGCCGCCGATGTCTTCGATGGCCCACATCATCCTTATACGGAGGCGCTGTTGTCATCGGTGCCGGCGCTCGATGGAGCGGGCGTGGCGCGGGAGCGCATCCGGTTATCGGGCGAATTGCCGAGCGCGGCGAATCCGCCATCGGGCTGCGTATTCCATACGCGTTGTCCAAGGAAGATCGGCGCAATTTGCGAGCAGCGGGAACCGCCGTATGCGGATGCTTCGAATGGACATCGGATTCGATGTCATATTCCGCTGGAAGAGCTGAGGCAATTGCAGAGGGCCGAGTGAGCCGGAATCACGTTGATGGAACCAATCGTCGCGCGTCGCCTCATATCGAGTTCAATGTCCGACATGAGGGATACAACATGAAGCGAAACATCTCAGCGGCCTTTGCGCTTGCTATAGCCACGACGTTCGGCGCCATCTCCCTTGCCCAGGCCCAGCAAGCTGCGCCGCAGGCCCCGGCAGTCGACCCCAGCTTTTCCGCGTACACCCTCGCGCAGGAATGCGCGCAAAAAGGCGATAACGCCGCGCAAGGCCAATGTATTGGCGCGGTGCGCGGCATTGTTCGCGGGTATCAATACGGCGTGTTGTTCCTCGGGCAGCGTTCGCAATTGAATCCCAACGAGACGGAGAACGTGTCGCTGTGCCTGAGCAATACGCCGGTGTCCACGCTAGTGGATGAGTTCCTTGCCGACGCCAAGCAAGTCGATGAAGCCGCACTCAAACGCACGCCCGCCGAGGTTGCCGTCCTCGGCTCGGTGCACTCCCATCACGCCTGCATGTAGGTGGTTTAAAGCATTTCAAGCGAGCGCTTTGACTTTGGCGGTTTGAACTGTGCATCGATTTGCGCCAGCTCTTGCGCCGACAAGCCGATATCGCGCGCCGCCGCATTTTCCGTGACATGCGCAACGGTGGACGCCTTTGGTATCGCAATGACTTGCGGTTGCTGCAGAACCCACGCGAGCGCGATTTGCGTCGGTGAAACGCCGCGTGCGCCGGCGATATCGTTCAGCACGCTTTGCTTGGGCAAGCGCGAATGATCGACCGGGCTGTAGGCCATCGCAGGCATGTTCCGTTCGCGCATCCAGGGCAGCAGATCGAACTCCGGACCGCGGCGCGCCACGTTGTACAGGATCTGATTGGTGGCGCACTGGTTGCCGTTTTCAAGCGCGAACAATTCGATCATGTCGTCGGTGTCGAAATTGCTGACGCCCCAATGACGGATCTTGCCGGCAGCCTTGAGACTTTCGAACCCGGCGATCACACCTTCGATATCCTCGCCGCCGCGCCAGTGCAGCAAATACAGATCGATACGATCGGTTTGCAAGCGCTTCAGACTGCGCTCACAAGCGGCCTTCACGCCCGCTTCGCTGCCGTTATGCGGATAGACCTTGCTGACAATGAACAGCTCGTTGCGTCGAGCGCCCAGCGCTTCGGCGATGAGCTTTTCACTGTCGCCATCGCCATACATCTCGGCGGTATCGATAAGCGTCAGTCCCAGATCCACGCCCGCCTGCAGCGCCTTGATCTCCTCGCTGCGCTTACGCGCGTTTTCGCCCATCTCCCACGTTCCCTGACCCAGTGCGGAGATCTGTTCGCCGGACGGCAGATGTACGGTTTTGTGCGGTGAAGTCATCGGAAGCCTCGCTCAGTCTTGAAGTCTCATTGGGCTGCGGATGAGCGTAGCAGTTCAACATTTCACTAAACGGATGCGTGCCCCTCGCGTTTTTCATCGGGCGACACGCGTCCTTCTCAATGATCAGACCAGGCCCACCAGCAGCGGTCCCAGCAGTGTCAGCAAGACATTGGCCAGCGCGTACGTGATTGCGAACGGCACGGTAGGAACCGCACTTTCCGTCTTGTCGAGCAGCGCGCCAAACGCCGGGTTCGCGCTGCGCGACCCGGTCAGCGCGCCCGCCAGCAGCGCGGCGTTGTTGTACTTGAGGACGTAGCGGCCGAAAATCATGGTTAGAACAAGCGGCAACACCGTGACGACCACGCCGAGCAGGAAGATCGTCATGCCGCTTTGCTTCACCGTCACCACGGCCTGCAATCCGGAGTTCAAACCGACCGCAGCCACGAACGCGGCGAGCCCGAAATCCTTCATCAATTGCGACGCCGCCGATGGCATCACGCCGTACATGGGATGCTTGCCGCGCATCCAGCCGAACAGGAGGCCGGCGAGCAGGCAACCGCCGCCCGAACCGAGCGTCAGCGGCACGCCGCCAACGGTCACCACGATCAGGCCGATCAGCAACCCCAGGACAATGCCCACGCCCATGTAGATGAAGTCGGTCTTGTTCGTGACCGGGAGTTCGTAACCGGCGGCATCGACGGCGCGTTTTGTGTCCTGCGGCGACCCGTAGAAGGTGATCACGTCGCCATGTTCGAGCTTGGTTTCGGGCAGGATCGGCAACGGCTGGTCGGCACGCCTGATCTCCTGCACAAAAACGCCGTGACGCAGATCGCGATCCACGGTCGTGCGCATCGCGGCAATCGTCATGTGATTCATGCCCTTGCGCGTGAAGACGCCTTGCCGGTTCTGCATCACGACGCTGATGCCATCCGTATCCGCCACCTCCTCGCCAATGTCCGGCGCGGTTGCGACCATCACCTCGCGGCGTCCGACCACGAGCACGACGTCGTCGGCTTGCAGCATCACGTCCGGACGCGGTTCCAGCGCCTTGCCTGCGCGCCTGATGCGCTCGATGGTGATCATGTCCGCGCCAGCCAGCTCGATCTCGGCGACCGTCCGTCCTGCAGCGCCATTTGACCCGAGCGCGGCGCCCGCCGCGTTGCCGCCGGTAATCCGGTAAGCGCGGCCGACCAGCTCCGGCAAGGCCGCTGTCTGCCCCGGACCATGCGCGACGGTGCTGCCGAGCAGGCTCTTCTCGGCTTCAACGGCCGCCTCCCTCAGGCCTTGTCCCATGAACTTCGGCAAGATGTTCACGCATACGATGATCGCGCCGAGCGACCCGAACACGTAGGTCACAGCGTAGGCAATGGCGACATCGGATTGCAAGGACTTGGTCTCGGCCACGGGCAAGCCGAGACGCGCGATGGCGTCGCCCGCTGTACCGATGATCGCGGATTGCGTGAGCGCGCCGCCGGCCAGCCCGGCGGCAATGCCCTTGTTCAACCCGAAGAGCTTGGCGCAGATCAGCACGGTGACAAGAGCTGAAACCGCGAGGAAAACCGCCATCGCGATTTCACGCAGCGTCTTGCGCGACAAGGAGTTGAAAAACTGCGGACCGGAGTCGTAACCGACTGCGTAGATGAAGATGGCGAACATGACGGACTTGACGCCGTTATCGATCTGCACGCCGAACTGGCTGATGACCACCGCGGCCAGCAAGGACCCGCCTACTCCGCCAAGCTGGAACTTCCCAAAGTTTATCTGGCCAATGAAGTACCCCACCGCGAGCGACAGGAACAACGCTATTTCCGGAGACTTCGTGAAAATCTGGTGTATCCATTCCATGGTGCCCTCGATAGATTGTGTTCCCGTCCGACCTTGACTGCTCAGCGCGTTTCGTTACGCGTTTGTTGTGCTTTTTAAAACGCTATCCCAGCTTGCCTGCGAGCCCGACAACCAACGGACCCATCAGCGGCAGCAGCACGTTCGACAACGCATACGTGATGGTGTAACCAATAACAGGTGTTGCGTTGCCCGTCACCCCAACCAGTGCGCTGATTGCAGGAGTGCTGCATTGCTGGCCCGCTATTGCGCCAAGCAGCATGGGAACCTCGAGTTTGAGCAGCCATCGCCCGATCGCGAGCGATACCAGCGCCGGCCCGAGCGTGATGGCAACGCCCGCGAGCGGCAAGGCGATACCGTATTCACGGATGAGGCGGATTGCATCGGCGCCCGCGCCGAGTCCTACAGCGGCGATAAACGTGCACAACCCGAAATCCTTCAGCACTTGCGCGGCGGCCGAAGGCAGGGAGCCGATCACCGGGAAGCGCGAACGAATCCAGCCGAACAGCAGACCTGACAGAAGACACCCGCCGCCTGTGCCGAGGGTGATCTGTATATCGCCCATTCGCGCGCTGAGATGGCCGACAAGAATCCCGAGGATCACGCCAATGCCGAGGAACACGAAGTCCGTCTTCAGCGTCGCGCGCACGATGTAACCCAGCTTCGCCGCACCGCGCCGGACGTCTTCGGATGCGCCGATCAACGTCAGCACGTCCCCACGATGCAACTCCGTTCCGGGGAGCGCCGGGATCGTGCTGTCGAGACGCGTGACGGCGGAGATGTAGACGCCGTGGCCGTCGGCGGGAGTTGCGCGGGCGCGCACTTGCGCCACGGTCAACCCATGCACTTCGCGCCGGGTGAGCATCACGTCGAGCGTCTCGGCGTAGACATCGGCGACATCGCTACCCGACACTTCCTCGCCTATCGACGGCATTGCTTCGAGCAGCACTGCGCGACGTCCGCCGATCACAATGCGGTCGTCGCGCTTCAGGACAAGACCCGGCTGTGCCTTGACTGTGGAGCGGCCGCGCACGACACGCCCTACCGTGATCTCGTTGCTGAAGCGCTGTTCCAGCGCATCCACGCGCATCTGCGCTGCGCCCGTCACACGCACTTCACGCGCCACGAGCGACGGCGCCACGAGCCGCTGCCCTTCCCCGAGCGCGCTGTCGCCGCCGAGCGTACGCCAGAGGCGCTCGGCTTCATCGCGCAAATTCACGCGCAGGATCAGCGGCGCAACCTGGCTTGTGAACAGGACGATGGTGACAAGCCCGAACAGGTAACTCACGCTATACGCAGTGACGATGTTGGCCTGCAACCGCGCGATCTCTGCAGACGGCAAAGCGAGTTTGCCAATGGCTTCGGACGCCGTGCCGACCACGGCGGATTCTGTCGCCGCGCCCGCGAGGAGGCCGGCCGCTGTCCCTCGATCCAGTTTGAACAGCACAACGGCGCCGAGCACCAGTCCAAGCACCACGACAATTTCTACAATCGACAGAAGCCCGTAACGCCAGCCCCGCCCTACGTTGGCGAAGAACTGCGGGCCGCCGGTGAAACCCAGCGCAAAGATGAACAGTGCGAAAGCGATGTTTTTCAGTTCCGGCGAAAGCCGCGCGCCGCTCTGGCCCAGGATCAATGCAACGATCAGCGTTCCACACACGCCTCCCAACTGAATGGGGCCCAACTTGAAAGAACCGATGAAAAACCCGATTGCCAAGCTGGCAAATAAAGCAACTTCGGGTTGCCGCGCCAATAAGTTCCATATCATGAAATTATCGCCTCGATTGAATATCGATTTGCAACGATTAAAGAAGGCTTACCATTCGAATTAAGGATTTGATTAAATATTTTTATCGCCTTCAGGTTAAAACAATTTTAAGTGAGCCGTCTGCGTCCGTGCAGCCTGTCAAGTTGGGCATGCCCGATTCAAAAGAATTTAATTGTCACACGGGCCTCTTCTTGTGACTGTGCGAGAAGCTGAACTTAGTACGGAACATGAGCCGGTTTTACCTCATTCCGCGTGTTCTGAAACCAGCAACTGTCTGCCTTAAGCAATTGTTTCGATCAAAAATAACCACTCTTCGTTTAATGCACTGCAAGAAACTGATCGGCGCTGTCCAGCCCGCGAAACAAAAATATGCATAAATCTGACGATCCATTCCAAAAAGCACTTAAGTGTAATTTTTCATTGCAATGACTCCGCAAATATGAAAGTCTTACGTTAATGCGGAATGCAAACAAGAAATAAAGTAGATATTGCAATTCCGCACAGGTGTCAATGCGGTTGATCGATACCGAAAATCAAAAAACGCTGCTCGCATGGGTGATATGCGAAGCAGTTCATCGTTATTTAGGACACTGAGAGGTAAGGGTTATGAATCAGATTCATGCAATGCGGGTTTTCGTGCGAGTCTCGGAAACAGAAAGCTTCAGACGGGCCGCGCAGCAACTGGATGTATCGAACGCTCTTGTCACTCGGGCGATTGCGATGCTCGAAGCGCATTTGCGTACGCGGCTAATCAATCGAACGACTCGCAACCTCTCACTGACAGAGGCCGGTACCCGTTATCTCGAGGGGTGCCGTGCACTACTGGAGGAACTCGACCATCTGGAATCGATGGTCGCCCATACGGAGGGCGATCCCAGCGGCACGCTGCGCGTGGTGGCTTCGGGATCGCTCTCGTTAATGGCCCTTACGCCGCTGATCGACGGATTCCGGCAGGTCTATCCGAAAGTGAATGTCCGTCTTACGCTTTCGGAGCGTCACGTCGATCTGGTCGAAGACGGCTTCGACGTGGGTATCGTGACCGCATTCATGGTGTCGAGCACGGCGCTTGTCGAACGCCCGGTCGCGACCAACACGCTGATCCCGGTCGCCACGCCCGCTTACCTCGAGGAGCACGGCTCGCCCAGCCAACCTGCCGACCTGCTGCATCATTCGTTCGTGGCGTTGCCGAGCGAGATGCGCAGCGCCACCTGGCACTTCCGGCATCGCAGCAACGGCAGTGCCGACCAGGTCACGCTCGCGCCCGTTTATACGGTCAACAGCGCGCTGATGGTGCGGCTCGGAACGCTTGCGCACATGGGTATCTCGATCCTTCCGGAAGGCGTCGTAGCCAAGGATCTGGAGGACGGATCGCTGGTGCGCGTGCTCGGCGATTACGCAATCGACGACCCCGATGTCAAGGTGTCGATCGTTTATCCTGGACGTCAGTATCTGCCAGCGAAGACGCGTGCTTTTATCGACTACACGCTCGAGCATATGGGTCCTGGCGGAGAAGTCGGCGTGCCGCAGGCTCCGGACAGTGTCCTGGCCCGGCTTTCAATGGCCCATCCAGCGAGTGCCATCGCTAACTAAAACGTTTGCGTGACAACGGGGTGCCAACTCGATGCCGATCTCAATGATCGTCTTCAGCAGCCGTCAATACGATCGCGATGTCTTCACTGAGGCAAACGCGGCTTTCGGCTACGCCCTGCAGTTTCAGGAATCGCAACTCAACGCGCAGACGGCGGTTCTCGCGCATGGTTGCAAGGTGGTATGCCCATTTGTGAATGACGTCGTCGACGAAGCTGTCCTGGAGACGCTTCGCGACGGCGGCACTCAACTTGTGGCGCTGCGCTCGGCCGGCTTCAACCACGTCGATCTGGCCGCCGCAAAGCGGCTCGGAATCGGCGTGGTCCGCGTTCCTGCCTATTCACCGCACGCGGTTGCCGAGCACGCAGTTGGTTTGATCCTCACGCTTAATCGCAAGCTGCATCGCGCTTATGCACGTACCCGCGACGGTGATTTCTCGCTCAACGGTTTGCTGGGTTTCGACCTGCACGGCAAAACGCTCGGGATTATCGGCACAGGAGTCATTGGACGTGTGTTCGGCAAAATCATGGCGGGTTTCGGCATGACTTTGCTGGCACACGATCCAGGACCGCCCGCACAGGACCTGGTTGCAGCCGGAGCGCAGTATCTGGCGCTTGAAGCGCTGCTGGCTCAATCCGATATTATCAGCCTGCATTGCCCTCTCCTGCCTTCGACATATCACTCGATCGACGCAGCCGCGCTTGGGCAAATGAAACATGGCGCAATGCTCATCAATACAGGCCGCGGCGGACTGATTGACAGCAGCGCACTTGTCGATGCGCTGAAAAGCGGCCAGCTAGGCCATCTCGGCCTGGATGTCTATGAAGAAGAAAGCGGACTCTTCTTCGAGGACCATTCGAATCATCTTCTCCAGGATGATGTGCTTGCGCGCTTACTCTCGTTTCCAAATGTGATCGTTACTTCTCATCAGGCGTTCTTTACGCATGAAGCCCTGAGCGAGATTGCAAACACGACGCTCGAGAACATAAAGGCGTGGTTCGATGGTTCTTCGCCCATTCAAACGATCCTCTAATCTTTCAATCCTTACAACTGATATTTATATCACGCAATTAACATGACTTGAAATGTCAACCGTTTGATTGACGCCGATATTTTATCAATCTTTCTTATTCTTCATATGAATTAATGAATCGATAGTAAATGCCTGAGTTTTAATAGGCACACGATTTGCTTCCATTAAGCCCACGTTGACCACTTCCGGTCAACTTCTCCCTTTTCCAAGCGGGTGGCGGGTTGGACGCATTCAAAGATCTGATTGTCGCGAGGCCGGAAGGTCTTTATTGCCCGCCGGGCGACTTCTTTATCGATCCGTGGCGCCCGGTCGATCGGGCAATCATCACGCATGCCCATGCGGATCACGCCCGTTTCGGACATGCGCGCTATCTTGCGGCAGAAGCGGGCGTTGGTGTATTGCTATCGCGCCTGCCGGGTATCGAATTACAAGGTGTTCCGTACGGGGAGCGTCTTGTCATTAACGGCGTCTCCGTCTCACTGCATCCCGCCGGCCACGTGCTGGGCTCGGCGCAAGTCCGTGTCGAACATGGCGGCCGTGTGTGGGTGGCTTCCGGCGACTACAAGGTCGACCCGGACCCGACTTGCACACCGTTCGAACCCGTGCGCTGCGACACGTTCATCACTGAATCCACTTTTGGTTTGCCGATTTATCGATGGGACCCGTCGCACGTTACTTTTGGCGGTATCGATTCGTGGTGGCGGCATAACGCGGCAGAGGGACGCGCGTCCGTACTGTTCTGCTATTCGTTTGGCAAGGCGCAGCGGGTTCTTGCCGGAATCGATGCAGGTATCGGTCCCATCTTTTGTCATGGCGCCGTGGAACCGCTGAACCGGGCTTACCGGGCAGCGGGCGTGGCCTTGCCGGAAACACGTCTTGTCAGTGATGTTGCCGCCAAGGACAAGGGTGTGTTCAAGGGCGCGCTGGTCGTCGCGCCGCCGTCGGCACAAGGCAGCACGTGGATGCGGCGCTTTGGCGACTACAGCGACGCGTTCGCTTCCGGCTGGATGCGCCTGCGGGGCACGCGGCGCAGGCGCGGCCTGGATCGCGGTTTCGTGCTGTCCGATCATGCGGACTGGCCGGGGTTGCAGGAGGCTATCGGTGCGACGGGCGCGGAACGTGTGATCGTCACGCACGGCCAGATCGAACCGATGGTGCGGTGGCTGCGTGAACAAGGACTCGAAGCCGGTGCGTTCACGACCGAATACGGCGACGACGCAATCGAAGCGGACGCAGCCGAAGCCGCTGGTAGCGCCGAACCCGAGGCAGCGTCCCAATGAAGCGCTTCGCCGCGTTATACACCGCGCTCGACGGCACGACATCGACGAAAGAAAAACTCGAAGCACTGATCGCGTACTTCTCTGCGGCAGAACCCGAGGACGCCGCCTGGGCGTCGTATTTCCTGAGCGGCGGCAAGCCGCGCCAATCTGTTCCTACACGCCTTCTCACCGAGTTCGCCCGCGAGCGTGCCCGCCTGCCCGAATGGCTGTTCGAAGAGTCGTATCAGGCCGTTGGCGATCTCGCCGAAACCATCGCGCATATCTTGCCGCCGGCGCAACGCACGTCCGAGCTCGGCTTGGCGCAATGGATCGAAGGCCGCGTGCTGACCTTGCGCGGCCTGGAACCCGACGAACTTCGCACGCGCCTGCTCAGTTATTGGGACGAACTCGACGGGAGCGAGCGTTTCCTGCTGACCAAGCTGATTGGCGGCGGGTTTCGTGTCGGCGTCGCGCGTCAGCTCGTCGTGCGGGCCCTCGCGGAAGTCGCGGGCGTCGATCACAAACGCATTGCGCAACGCATGGTCGGCTGGACCGACTCCCGCCAGGCGCCGGATGCGGCGCGCTATCTCCGGCTGATCGCGCCCGAAACATCGTCCGACGATGAAACCGCAGCGCCTCACGAAAGCGATATCGGCCTGCCCTATCCTTTCTTTCTCGCGCATCCGTTGCAAGCCGATCCTGCAACGCTTGGCACGCCGGCGGACTGGGTTATCGAATGGAAGTGGGACGGGATTCGCGCACAACTCGTGAAGCGCGGCGGCCGCGTGTGGCTCTGGTCGCGCGGCGAAGATCTCATCACCGACCGCTTCCCCGAGATCGCTGCATTGGGCGAAGCGCTCGCCGATGGCACCGTGATCGATGGCGAAATTCTCGCGTGGGAACCGGGCGCCGATGCGCCGTTGCCGTTTGCGCGGCTGCAACCGCGGATCACGCGCAAGACATTATCGAAGAAAGTGCTGGCCAACTCGCCCGCCACCTTTCTTGCGTACGACCTGCTCGAAGCCGATGGTCGCGACCTGCGTCTGACGCCGCTCACTGAACGGCGGACGCAACTCGATGCGCTGGCCAATGAACTTGCGGTGGATCTGCTGCGCGTATCACCCCTGGTGAACGCCGGCGACTGGACCGCGCTCGCCACGTTGCGCGAGGAAAGCCGCGGGCGCGGCGTGGAAGGCCTGATGCTGAAAGGCCGCGATTCGATGTACGGCGTCGGCCGCACGAAGGCGTCGGGGACGTGGTGGAAATGGAAGGTCGAGCCGTATGCGATCGATGCCGTTCTTCTCTACGCGCAACGCGGTCATGGCAGGCGCGCGAGCCTGTACACGGACTTTACGTTCGCCGTGTGGGACGAAGCCGACGGCGTGCGCACGCTCGTCCCCTTTTCAAAAGCCTATTCGGGTCTCACCGATGAAGAAATGCGCAAGGTCGATGCGATCGTGCGCAAGACGACCATCGAAAAATTCGGACCTGTGAGGAGCGTCACGCCGACGCTCGTATTCGAGATCGGCTTCGAAGGCATTCAAGCGAGTCCGCGCCATAAATCGGGCATTGCGGTGAGGTTCCCGCGCATGTTGCGGTGGCGCACGGACAAGCAGATCGACGACGCCGATACACTCACCATGCTCAAAGGTTTTCTTGATGGAGCCGGCCAATGAGCACGCCCACTGATTCCAGACGCCGTTCGCCGCGTCCACGCCGGGTGCCGAAAACGCGCGCGACGCAGGCGAAGGCGGACGCCCTGGCCGAGTTGTTCCAGCCCATGCCTGTGGCGATCGACCAGGACGCTGAAACCACGCCTTTCGATACACGCCTCGCCGCGTGGTTCGAACGCAATGCATGGCAGCCGTTTCCGTTCCAACGTGAAGTGTGGAAGGCAATCGAGAGCGGTTCGAGCGGCCTTCTTCATGCAACGACGGGCGCGGGGAAAACCTGGGCCGTGTGGCTCGGCGCATTGGCCGCGTATGCACGTGAGCAAAGGGCTCCGGCGCCATTGACCGTGTTATGGATCACGCCGATGCGCGCCCTCGCCGCCGATACCGCCCGCGCACTGCAAACCGCGGTGACCGAACTCGCGGTGCCCTGGAGCATCGGCTTGCGCACCGGCGATACGCAATCCGCCGAACGCGCACGCCAGAACAAACGCATGCCATCAACGCTTGTGACCACGCCCGAGAGCCTCACGCTGATGCTCACGCGCGCAAACGCCATCGACGAAATGAAGCATGTGCGGCTGGTCGTCGTCGATGAATGGCACGAGCTGCTCGGCAACAAGCGCGGCACGCAGACGCAACTTGCGATCGCACGCCTCACGCGCTGGCGGCCCGGGCTGCAGGTCTGGGGGTTATCGGCGACGCTCGGCAATCTCGAACTGGCGAAGGACGCGTTGCTCGCGCCCGTGAAAACGCCGCGCGTTGCGGTGCGCGGCGCGCAGCCGAAAACGCTGATCGTCGATACGCTCATACCTGACACCATCGAACGCTTTCCCTGGGGCGGTCATCTGGGTGTGAGGCAGGTCGAACCCGTTGCCGCTGAAATCGATCAAGCGCGCAGTTCGCTCGTCTTCACCAACACGCGCTCGCAGTCGGAGATCTGGTATAGGGCGCTGCTGGACCTGCGGCCCGATTGGGCCGGTCTGATCGCGCTGCATCACGGTTCGCTCGACAAGGAAGTCCGCGAATGGGTCGAGCTGGGCCTGAAGAACGGCCAGCTCAAAGCGGTGGTGTGTACATCGAGCCTGGATCTCGGCGTCGACTTCCTGCCGGTCGACCGGGTGTTCCAGATCGGCTCGCCGAAGGGCGTCGCACGTTTGATGCAGCGCGCGGGACGCTCGGGACATTCGCCGGGGCGCGCATCGCGTGTGACCATCGTTCCGACACACGCGCTCGAACTCGTGGAAGCCGCCGCCGCGCGATGGGCGGTTGAAGAACGGCACATAGAAGGCCGTGAGATGCCCTACAAGCCGCTCGATGTCCTCGTGCAGCATCTGGTGACGATTGCGATTGGCGGGGGCTTCAACGCGCCGGATCTCTTCGACGAAGTCCGCACGACCTACGCGTATCGCGACCTCACGCAGCAGGAATTCAATTGGGCGCTGGCCTTCGTGGAGCGCGGTGGCGCATCGCTCGCGGCGTACCCGGACTTTCATCGCGTGACGCCCGATGCCGACGGCGTGTATCGCGTGCCGCGTGAGGACCTGGTCCGGCGCCACCGGAACAATGTCGGCACGATCGTCGCGAACGCGACCATCAACGTGGCGTACATGACGGGCGGCCGGATCGGGTCGATGGAAGAGTCGTTCATCTCGCGCCTGAAACCCGGCGATGTCTTCACCTTCGGCGGACGCGCGCTGGAACTGATCCGCGTGCGCGACATGACCGCGTATGTGAAGCGCGCGACGTCATCGCGCGGCGCGATGCCGCAATGGGCCGGCAGCCGCATGCCGCTTTCGTCCGAACTTGCCGAAGCTACACTGATGATGCTCGCGCGGGCCGTCAACGGCGTCTACGATGAACCCGAAATGCTGGCCGTGCGCCCGCTGCTCGAATTGCAGGCGAAGTGGTCCGCGTTGCCGGAGCCGGGCGTGCTGCTGGTCGAAATGATCCGTTCGCGCGAAGGGCACCATCTGTTTTGTTATCCGTTCGCGGGACGCATGGCGCACATCGGCCTTGGGTCGCTGATCGGCTGGCGCGTCGCTCGCGATCAGCCGAGCACTTTCTCCATATCGATGAACGACTACGGCTTCGAGTTGCTCTCGGCGCGACCATTCGACTGGGAAACGCTGATTCAGGAAGGCCTCTTTTCGCCCGATAATCTCGAACACGACATTCTTGCAAGCCTCAATTCGTCCGAGCTCGCGGCGCGCCGTTTTCGCGAGATTGCGCGCGTATCCGGACTGATCTTCCAGGGTCATCCCGGGCAGCAGAAAAGCGCGCGACAATTGCAGGCATCGAGTGGATTGTTCTATGAAGTTTTTCGCCAGCACGACAGCGACAACCTGCTGCTCGCGCAGGCCGAGGAAGAAGTGATGTTGCAGGAGCTCGAACTTGAACGTATGCGCGCCGCGCTTCAGAGCATGAGCACGAGCCGCCTCGCGCTCACGCATCCGAAGAAGCCGACGCCGTTTGCATTCCCGCTGATCATCGCGCGGCTTCGCGAGAAAGTGAGTACCGAAAAGCTCTCGGATCGCGTCGCGCGCATGCTCGCCGACCTGGAAAAGGCGGCGCGTGCATGATGATCGAAGCATTGACGGTGGACGTTGGCGGGCATGCGCTGGTGTTGTCGGCGGCACGCGCGGCATTCGATCCGGTGTGCAAGACGTTGTTTGTCGCCGATGCGCATTTCGGCAAGGACGCCGTGTTTCGCGCGCGCGGAATTCCGGTGCCGGAAGGATCGACCGCGGAAACGCTTGGCCGTCTCGACGTGTTGATTTCAATGCATCGACCGGTTTGCGTCGTCTTCCTGGGCGATCTGCTGCACGCGAGGGAATCGCATGCGGCAGCGACGCTACGCGCGCTCACCGAGTGGCGTTCGCGGCATGCCGGTTTGCGACTCATCTTGGTGGAAGGCAATCACGATCGTCATGCCGGCGGACCGCCTGAGGCGCTGGGCATGGAGGTGGTCGACGAGCCGTATCGGCTGGGGCCGTGGGCTTTGTGTCATTACCCGCAGCGCGTGGCGGGCGCATTTGCGCTCGCCGGGCATGAGCACCCGGTTTATCGCGTGGCGACCCGGCGCGACAGCGTGCGTTTGCCGTGCTTTCGCTTTGCCGCCGATGCCGGCGTCCTGCCCGCGTTCGGCGCGTTCACGGGCGGTTACGAGGTCAATGAAAACGCCCGCAACGAACGCATCTTCGTGGTCGCAGGCGAACGCGTGATGGCAGTACGTCCCCAGTCTCAAGCTCCTCAAGCTCCTCAAGCTCAGTGATAAACCGTCTTCGATGACGTCAGCTTCGTCAGCGTCCCGCGCTGGAACCTGTACCAGCCTTCGGCGCTCTTGAGCACGACTTCGTCGTGCTGCCAGAACACGCCCGTCAGCTTCATGCGCCGTCCGATGCGCTCGACTGCCGGCGGGCGTTTCGTGAAGTCGTAGAGAAGGAGTTCGGGCGCACCGCCATCGGAAGCCTCGACGATCATTCGCGCACCCGACGGCTCGACATGACGCACGATACGGCGCGCGCTCAAACGGTCGAACGTCGTGCCGTCGAGCTGCGCGTCGATGCCATTTCCCTGTTGAACGAAGGTCACGCTTCCGGCTACGGTGCGGATGGGTCCGGCGCCTGAATCCGCGTCTTGCGCGAACGCGCCGGGCGTCGAGAGCATGGCAAGCAGCAACGAAAAAAAGATCCGCAGTACGGGCATCGCACGTCCTTGTTGAAAACGACACCCCGCAACCTAGACCCGTCGATAGCGAAAAGCAACTCCCGCACGCCCGGGAAAAGCTGAATAGTCCAGCTCGTCGAATCAACGCGCGAAATCTCAGGGTTTTCACCGATCAACCGGGAAACGTTCGGTACAATTTGTACCCTTCCGCCGCCCGACCTCCGCGCACTCCATGCCTCTGCCCCTTCTCGCCCTTGCTATCGCCGCGTTTGGCATCGGCACGACTGAATTTGTCATCATGGGCTTGTTGCCCAACGTCGCGCGCGATCTCGGTGTATCGATACCCGCAGCGGGCATGCTCGTGTCCGGCTATGCGCTGGGCGTGACCATCGGCGCACCGATCCTCGCCATCGTCACCGCGAAGATGCCGCGCAAAAAAGCGCTGATGGTCCTGATGGGCGTGTTCATCATCGGCAACATGCTGTGCGCCGTTGCGCCGGGATACTGGGTGCTGATGGCCGCGCGCGTGGCGACGGCGTTCTGCCACGGCGCGTTCTTCGGCATCGGCTCGGTCGTGGCGGCGGATCTCGTCGCGCCGAACCGCCGCGCGCAAGCCATTGCGTTGATGTTCACCGGCCTCACGCTTGCAAACGTGCTCGGCGTACCGCATGGGACCGCGCTCGGTCAGGCGGCCGGATGGCGGGCCACGTTCTGGGTCGTCACGTTGATCGGCCTGGCTGCGGCCGGTGCGTTGTGGGTCTGCTTGCCAAAGCACATCGAGATGCGTGAATCCAGCATCCTGCGCGAATTCAAGGTGCTTAAAAACCCGCAAGTGCTGATGGTGCTGGGCATCAGCGTGCTGGCATCGGCGAGCCTCTTTTCCGTCTTCACCTACATCACGCCGATCCTCGAAGACGTCACCGGTTTTTCACCGCACGCGGTCACGTTCGTGCTCTTGTTGTTCGGGCTTGGGCTGACGGTCGGCAGCACGCTTGGGGGCAGGCTTGCCGACTGGAAGCTGTTGCGCTCGCTGCTGACGTTCCTGATTCTGATCATCGTCGTGCAAGCGATCTTCGCCGCGACCATGCACGCCGCTATCCCCGCGATGATCACCATCTTCACCTGGGGCGTGCTCGCGTTTGGAATCGTGCCGCCGTTGCAGATGCTGATCGTGAATCGTGCAAGCGATGCACCCAATCTTGCATCCACCCTGAATCAGGGCGCGTTCAATCTCGGCAACGCAACAGGCGCGTGGCTCGGCGGCATGGCGATTGGCGCCGGCGCGTCGCTCAGCACGCTTCCGTGGGTCGGCGTACTGATGGCTTGCTGCGCGTTCGGCCTCACGTTGCTCTCGGCGACGCTCGATAAACGCGCGCGACGCATGGGTATCGGACAGGCGGTTTGAGCAGAGAGGCTTACCGCTTCTCAGGGTTGAAATGCTTGGTGAGCCCCTGCCAGCATTCGTAGTAATGCGCCTGCAATTGCGCGGTTTCGAGCGCGAAGCGCGTCGGCTTGATCAGCGTGCGCGTTTCGAACATGAACGCCATTGTGTCGCCAACTTTCACAGGCTTCGATGTATCGGCGTTCGACGCCTTCTCGAAAGTACCCGCATCCGGACCATGTCCCGACATGCAGTTATGCAGGCTCGATCCACCCGGCATGAACCCTTCGGACTTTGCGTCGTACACGCCGTGGACTAAACCCATGAATTCGCTCGCCACGTTCCGGTGGAACCACGGCGGCCTGAATGTGTTCTCGCTTGCCAGCCAGCGCGGCGGAAAAATCACGAAGTCGATGGCATCGACGCCCGGCGTATCGGTCTGCGATTGCAGCACCAGAAAGATCGATGGATCGGGATGGTCGAAGCTGATCGAGCCGATGGTATTGAACTGACGCAAATCGTATTTGTACGGCGCGTAGTTGCCGTGCCACGCGACTACATCGAGCGGCGAATGGCCAATGTCCGCTCGCCACAACACGCCGTTCATCTTCGCCACGAGTTCGAACGCGCCCTCGCGATCTTCATACGCTGCACGCGGCGTGAGAAAGTCGCGCGGGTTCGCAAGACCATTCGAGCCGATGGGACCCAGGTCCGGCAAGCGCAACAACGCGCCGAAGTTTTCGCAGATATACCCGCGTGCGGCGTTATCGGGCAGTGAGACGGAAAAGCGCACGCCGCGAGGAATGACGGCGATTTCGAACGGTTCAATATCTAGACGGCCGAGTTCTGTCGCGATCGACAAGCGCCCTTCCTGCGGCACGATCAGCAGTTCGCCGTCGGCGTTATAAAAGAACCGGTCCTGCATCGATTGATTCGCTGCGTACAGATGGATCGCGCAGCCTTGCATGGATTCGGCGGCGCCGTTGCCGGCCATCGTCACCCAGCCATCGATGAAATCCGCCGGCACATCAGGCATGGGCAACGGGTCCCATCGAAGCTGATTGGGCGGCGTCGGCGGCACGTCGGCGAAGTTCGCCACGAGTTTGTTGCAGGCTTCGACTTGCGTGAACGGCTGATGCACCGCCGCCGGCCTGATCCGATACAACCACGACCGCCGGTTATGTCCGCGCGGCGCGGTAAATGCCGTGCCGGAAAGCTGCTCAGCGTACAAGCCGTAGCTCACGCGCTGCGGCGAATTACGTCCGAGCGGCAACGCGCCGGGCAGCGCCTCGGTCGCGAAGTCGGCGGCGAAGCCTGACTGGTATAGCCGGCTGGCATCGGTATGGCTCGTGAAAGCACCGGGCGATTCTGGGTTCATGGACTGATCCTCAAGCGACATACGTTCGATTACGCATGGTAAAACCAATTACGATACGTAAAACTATTGTTAACCCTAAGCATGAAGCAGCAGATTGATGCCGATGCATATCGATATGTGGATTTTGTGCAAAGCCGCATGCGTGGCACTGCTACCATCGACGCTACATTGCTCGAGAACTTCGCCTGAATGATTGCACCGACCGTCCAGCAACTCGTCTCGCGCGCCTCGGACTATCCGTTTCCGGGCGCGCGCATTGTCATGGGCGAAGGGGCGCGTGCGGAATCGGCCATTGCCTTTTACGAGAGCTTTGCACTCGCAAGCGCCTACGAGCCCATCTTCGATGTCAGCACGCGGGGCTTGCCGCAATCGCTGACGGCATCGGTTGAGAGCGCGGAGCGTTTCGGCGATGAACTCGGTTTCCAGGCATTGACACTCACCGCAGACGGCGCGCCGTTCGATCCTTTTGCGCAACTCGACGACGACCCTCGGCTCGTTGCGCTCGACCGTCTTTCGCGTGCGTTGCATGCGTTCAATTTTTTTGGCGCGCAGCGGCCCGGGTTGTTGTTCTTGCGGGTTCACGAGCGCTTGCTGAAGAGCGTGAAGTACGACCATGGGAAGCACTTTTCTTCTGTGCTGATCGAGTTCGGGTTGAATCCGGCGAGGATCGTGATTGAATTGCCGTCGGCGGCGGTCGCGCACCGGACGTTCCTTGGGTATCTGGTCAAGAGCTATCAGAAGTACGGTTTCAAGGTTGCGGGGAACCTGGCGAACGCGGGGCAGATCATGGCGGTGTCGGATATGGCGCGGCTTGATTTCATCAAGATGGATGCCGGCGCCGCGTTGCGGGATTCGGTGGTCAAGCCGTTGGTCGGGTATGCGCACCGGTTGAAGATCCCGCTGATCTTCAGCAACGTGTTGGATGAGGCGCAGTTCGATGCGCTACAACAGTTCGATGTGAATTTTGTGCAGGGACCTGCGTTTGAAGCGCATGACATCGACGTATTGGGCCGTTCGCGCTCAAGCAAGTAATTCGAGGATTCGCCGCTCGGTGATTCCGCTGCCGATCAGATCTTTTTCACGCGCCCGGCACGCAACGCTTTAACCACCGTACAACCTGTTCTGCATCCCATCGATGGCTGATGCCAAACTCGGTTTGCATCGCCCAACCTGCGCCAAGGCAATGCACGACCGGCGGAAACCCAAATAAATTGTGCAGAGCAGCAACGAATCCGCGCTCTTGAATGCTGCAGAGCGCCTTGACTTTCATCCAATCGAATACGATCATTCGCTCACAGAACGAGCAAATGATCGTGGCAACGCAAACCGGTGGAAGCCAAACCCGCCGGAACACGCCGCGGCAAGAGACATAGCACCGCGCCGGGCATGCCCCGCGGCGCATCCAGATCAGAGGAAGACACCATGACGTCCGCAAACCCAACAACCGCCGATGTGATCCTGCACATCGGCGCAGGCTCTTTTCATCGTGCGCATCAGGCGTGGTATCTGCACAAGCTGATTGAATCGGGCGATACACAATGGTCGCTGACCGTCGGCAACATTCGCGGCGACATGAACGCCGTACTCGAGGCGCTTGCCGCACAAGACGGCACCTACACCCTGGAAACCGTCACGCCGCAGGGCGAACGCAAGTACGAAACCATCCGCTCGATCAAAAAGGTCGTGCCGTGGGCCGCGGACCTCGACGCGCTGATCGCGGCGGGCGCGGCGCCGGAGTGCAAGATCGTATCGTTCACGGTAACCGAAGGCGGTTATTACCTCGATGAACACCACAAGCTCGACCGCGCAAATCCCGATCTCGCGGCCGACCTGAAAGGCGCGCGCACGACCATCTACGGCGCGCTCGCCGCAATTCTCGATGCCCGCATGAAGCAGAACGCCGGCAAGGTGACGCTGCAGAACTGCGACAACCTGCGCAGCAACGGTGACCGGTTCAAGGCCGGCATGCTCGAATTCCTGCAATTGCGCGGCGAAACTGCGCTGCGCGACTGGATGATCGCAAACACCTCATGCCCGAACGCGATGGTCGATCGCATCACGCCGCGTCCCACGCCCGATGTCCGCGAGCGCGTGCTGGCCGCAACAGGTTTTGACGACAAAGCCCCGGTCATGGGCGAAGCGTTCATCCAGTGGGTGATCGAGGACGCGTTCATTGCCGGTCGTCCTGCATGGGAAAAGGTCGGCGCGGAAATGGTCGACTCGGTGCATCCCTACGAGGAAGCCAAGATCCGCATCCTCAACGCCACGCACAGCTGCATTGCGTGGGCGGGGACGCTCGTTGGTTATCAATACATTCACGAAGGCACGCAGGACCCGGAAATCCGCGCAATCGCCGATGACTACGTCACCCAGGACGTGATTCCGAGCCTGTCGCCGAGCCCCATCGACCTGGCGAAATATCGCGATGTCGTGCTGGACCGCTTCGTCAATCCGTATATCCAGGACACGAACCAGCGCGTAGCCGCCGACGGCTTTTCGAAGATCCCGGGTTTTATCGCGCCGACGTTGCGTGAATGTTTCGCGCGCAAGACCGATCCGGACGCGACCGCCATGCTTCCCGCGCTGTTCTTCCGTTTCCTCGAACGCTGGCACGAAGGCAAGCTGCCGTACGCGTATCAGGACGGCGTGATGGACGCGGCGACCGCGCATGCTTTCTTCGAAGCCGCCGATCCGGTGAAGGCTTTCGTCGCGGACAAGCTGCTTTGGGGCAGCCTCGCGCAAAGCGCCGATCTCGAACGCGTGCTGCGCGCAGCGCTTGGCCGCGTCGATGCCTGGCTCGCCAAGCGCGGCTGAGCCTCCCACATCTCGTGACCGCCGTCCGGTGTTATGCCAATGGCGTAACGCCGGCAGCGGCGCTACATTAGCGCCTCCGGTTTTCTCCGCTTCAAGCCTTCATCAAGGGTTCGTCCATGTATTTAGGCATCGATCTCGGCACCTCCGAAGTAAAAGTCCTGCTGCTTGCAAGCGATGGCAGCGTCATCGGCACGGCGGGTACGCCGTTCACCGTATCGCGTCCGAAACCCCGCTGGTCGGAGCAGAATCCGCTCGACTGGTGGGAGGGCACGCGCGCTGCACTCTTCGCCTTGCGCGACAAATTCCCGCAAGAGTTCGCGCAGATTCGCGGTATCGGTTTGTCGGGACAGATGCACGGCGCGGTGCTGCTCGATTCCGAAGATCGCGTGCTGCGTCCGGCGATTCTCTGGAACGACATGCGCAGTGACAAGGAATGCGACGAACTCACGCAAACCGCGACGGAGTTGCATCGCATTGCCGGCAATCTCGCGATGCCCGGCTTCACCGCGCCCAAACTGCTTTGGGTGAAACATAACGAGCCGGATATCTTCAATCGGACGGCTTGCGTGTTGTTGCCAAAAGATTATCTGCGCCTGCATTTGACGGGCACGAAAGTGTCCGATCCATCGGATGCAGCGGGCACGTTGTGGCTCGATGTCGCCCGCCGCGACTGGTCCGACGAACTGCTCGCCGCATGCAGCATGACGCGCGCGCAGATGCCGGCGCTTGCCGAAGGCAGCGAACCGTCAGGTACGTTGTTGCCGGAGCTTGCACGCGAGCTCGGCCTGCGCGATGGCGTGATCGTCGCAGCAGGCGGTGGCGATAACGCGGCGAGCGCAGTGGGTATCGGCGCGACAGAACCGGGCGATGGTTTCCTGTCGCTCGGAACATCGGGCGTGCTGTGCGTGGTGGGCGACCGCTTCAGGCCGAATCCTGCGTCCGCCGTACACGCGTTTTGCCACGCCATTCCGGACAGATGGCATCAGATGAGCGTGGTGTTGTCGGCGGCGAGTTGCTTGCGCTGGGTCTGCAAACTGACCTCCACCGACGAACCCACGCTGCTCGCCGAAATCGAAGCGCTCGATCCGGCTGCGCTCGAGATCGCGCCGCTGTTCCTGCCGTATCTCAGCGGCGAACGCACGCCGCACAATGACCCTTATGCACAGGGCGTGTTCTTCGGCATGACGCACGCAACCGATCGCGCGCTGCTCGGCTACGCGGTGCTCGAAGGCGTGACGCTGGCGCTGACCGATGGCCTCGACGCCTTGCAGGCCGCCGGCACGGAAGTACACGCGTTGTCGCTCTTGGGCGGCGGTGCGCGCAGCAAGTACTGGGGCCAGTTATTGGCCGATGCCCTCAACACCCGCACTCGCACGCACGGCGGCGGCGAGACGGGCGCGGCGTTGGGCGCAGCGCGTCTCGGCTGGCTCGCGGCAGGCGGCGACCCGGCCGTCGTTCTGGCGAAACCGCCGGTGAAGGACGAATTCATTCCAAACCCGGAACGTCATGCAATCCTGCGCCAGCGGCTGAAAGGATTTCGCGAGTTGTATCAGCACGTGAAGCCGTTGTTCGATCCGGCGCGCCCACGACTCGCCTGAAGATCCGGTGCGGAAGGTTTCCAACAAAACCTTTCGCGCCGAGCGTGCACAATATCGATAAATCCGCGCGCCTCCTCGGGCGCGCGATCTACATTTGCATTCGATATAAACGACCTGACATCGAGCTCCCGTGCCCAAGTCCAACGAAAAACTCGATCTCGCCACTCGCGCCGCGTGGCTCTATTACGTCGCGGGAAACACGCAGAACGAAATCGCGGAGAAGCTGCAGATCTCGCGTCCAGTCGCGCAGCGCCTCGTTGCATTCGCCGTCGAAAAGAACCTGATTCGCGTGCGCGTGGATCATCGCGTGGCGGATTGTTTGTCGCTGGCGGCGCAGTTATCGAAGCGATACGGCTTGTCGATGTGCGAAGTCGTGCCTATTGACGGCGATTCACCCGAGCAAGTGGACCGCAAGCTGGCGGTGGCGGGCGCGCAAGTCATGGAGCGTTATCTCACCGACGAAAAACCGCTCGTCATCTCGATCAGCAGCGGCCGGACACTCAAGGCCGTCGTCGCGCAAATCGGGCAACTGGAGCGGCCGCAGCACAGGTTGGTCTCCATGGTCGGGGCGATCGCCCAGGACGGTTCATCGAACCGGTACGACGTTGCACAGCACTTGTCCGAGAAGACCGGCGGCAAGCACTTCATGCTGCCCGCTCCGTTGATGGCCGACAGCCGCGCCGAGCGCGCGCAATGGGTCAATCACCGCTTGTACAGGATCGTGGATGCGTTGTCCGAGAATGCCGATGTGGCGTTCGTCGGCATCGGCAACATGGGGATCAATTGCCCGCTGCATGAGGACGGGTTTATTACCACCGCTGAAGTCGAAGAGATGATGGAAGGCGGCGCCGTGGCCGAGCTGCTTGGCTTGCCCATCGATGCGGAAGGCGTCATGGTCAAATCGACAACCGGCGAGCGCGTGACGAGCTTGCCGCTCGATACGCCGCCGAAGCGCCCGACCATCGGCTTTGCGGGCGGGATCAGAAAGCGGGCAGCGGTTATCGCTGCGTTGAAGGGAAAATGGCTGTCGGGGTTGGTGACGGATGAGTTGTGCGCGCAGGCTGCTCTAGAAGCCTGATTTACGCGCCGTGAACGAACAAACGCCCGGACATGTCCGGGCGTTTTCGCGTGAGCTCGTCCAACCATCAAGCCGCCGACAACACCTCGACGATCTTCCGTTGATACGCAATGCCCTCGGCATTGAACAAATGGCAATGCTCTGGCATTGCGCCAAGCTTCAGCACTTCGCCTCGCGAATGACGCTCGAGCGGCGGAATCCGGGCGATGATCCCCTCCGGCGCCACCGATGACTCCGCGTAGAGATAAGCGGCATCGCCGAGCGACTCGACGGCCATCGTCTTCGCCGATACCCCGTGCTCCACAGTCGCCGCTGTGCCCGCATGGAGATGCTCGGCACGAATCCCGACCGTTACCAAATCGCCGACCTTGACGCTGCCCGGCTCAACTGCGGCGCGTTGCGTCTCGCCTGTTTCATACTTGACGAGCACGGCATCGCTAAGCACTTGCGTGACTTCGCCATTGAAGAAATTCATCTTCGGCGAACCGATAAAACCCGCCACGAACTTGTTCTGCGGCGCGTGATAAAGCTGATTGGGCGTACCGACCTGCTCCACATTCCCCGCCGACAGCACCACGATCTTGTCCGCGAGCGTCATGGCTTCGACCTGATCGTGCGTCACGTAGATCATCGTGGTCTTCAACTCGTCGTGCAGGCGCGCGAATTCCAGGCGCATCTTCACGCGCAATGCGGCGTCGAGGTTGGAAAGCGGTTCATCGAAGAGGAACACCTTCGGCTTGCGCGTGATAGCCCGGCCGATCGCCACGCGCTGACGCTGACCACCCGACAGCTGCTTCGGTTTCCTATCGAGCAAATGATCGATGTGCAGGATCTTCGCCGCTTGCTTGACCGCGGCATCGATTTCCGGCTTCTTGGTGCCCGCAAGCTTGAGACCAAACGCCATGTTGTCGTAGAGCGTCATGTGCGGATACAGCGCGTACGACTGGAACACCATCGCAATGCCGCGCTTGGCGGGCGGCACGTCGTTCACACGCACGCCGTCGATGGTCAGGTCGCCGCCGCTGATGTCTTCGAGTCCGGCGATCATCCGCATCAACGTGGACTTGCCGCAACCACTCGGGCCCACGAACACGACGAACTCACCGTCGGCGATATCGAGGTTCACGCTGCGAATGACTTCGGTTTCTTCGTAGCGCTTGTTGATGTTGCGCAGATTAAGGCTTGCCATGATGGAGTCTCCGTCTTTAACTTCGCTTTGTTTTCTGCGAGCACAAGGCTCAAGGCAGTTCAAAGCTTGCGTTTTGCAGCCACTGTTCGACAAGCGCGGGGAGCTGCCCCATCTCGTCGAACACGACACTTGCGCCAGCACGTTTCAGCGCATCGATTTGTCCTTCACTTGCATGACCGCCGCCCACGAAACCCAGAACCGTCATACCCGCCGCTGACGCCGCCGTCACGCCGGTCACGCTGTCTTCCACCACCACGCAACGCCCGGGCGCGACACGCAAGGTGCGTGCAGCCGCCAGATACACGTCGGGCGCGGGCTTCGGATTCGCGACCGTGTCGGCGCAAAAAAGACGCTCGCCGAAATAGCGTACGAGGCCCGTGCGGCTCAACACGGCTTCCACATACGAAGTAAAACTGTTGCTCGCGCAGGCCTTTCGCAGCGAGATGCGGCCGAGCGCTGAATCAATGCCATCGACCGCCGGTGCTTCTACCGCCGACGCTTCCACCACCGCACGGATTGCATCGATCTGCGCGGCATCGAGCGTCTGCCCAAGCGTTTCAGCCGCCCGCCTGAGGACCGTTTCAATGCGCAGCCCGAGCAGCGGCGTGACGATCGGTTCAGCGTCCACGCCGGGCCAGAGCGTCTCGATCTCCTGCACGAGCATGCGGCCCGCGATGGCTTCGCTGTCGATCAGCACGCCGTCGCAATCGCAGATCAGCAGGTGATCGTCGTGCGCAGCGGCTGCACTGGATGCACCCGCTGCGCCGGCTTGGGACAAGTTCAAGTTCACTGGATCGGCCTCTAAAGTGCTACATGTACGACGTCACTGCGCTACTTCACTGCGCCGAAGGTCAGTCCGCGCACGAGCTGTTTCTGCGACAGCCAGCCAACGATCAGAATTGGCGCAACCGCCAGCAACGACGCCGCCGAAAGCTTGGCCCAGAACAACCCTTCAGGACTTGAATACGAAGCGATGAACACTGTCAGCGGCGCCGCGTTCGAGCTCGACAAGTTGATGCTCCAGAATGCCTCGTTCCACGACAGGATCACGAGCAGCAGACCCGTGGACGCGAGTCCCGGCAAAGACATGGGCATGAGCAGATAGACGATTTCCTGCCACGTCGCCGCGCCATCTATACGGCCTGCTTCCAGAATGTCGCGCGGGATCTCGTTGAAGTACGTGTACGACATCCATACGGCGATCGGCAAATTGATCAGCGTATAAACGATGATCAAGCCCCACACGGTGTCGAGCATGCCGGTGTTCTTCCACAGCAAGTAGATCGGCACCAGCACGCCGACCGACGGCATCATCTTCGTCGACAGCATCCACAGCAGAACCTTCTGCGTTTTCTTCGTCGGGAAGAACGCCATTGCATAGGCGCACGGCACGGCGAACAACAAGCAGATCACCGTGACGCCGACCGAGATCAGGATGGAATTCCACGCGAACGCAAAGTAGTTGCTGCGTGCGAAGACCTCGCGAAAACTGTCGAGTGTCGGCGTGAAAAAGAGCGACGACGAATACGCCTGCTGCTCGGTCTTGAATGCCGTGATGGTCATCCAGAAGATCGGGAAGAACAGCAGCAGCGCGAACAGCCAGGCAATCACGCCAAGCACGCTGCGCTTGAGCGTATCGAGAAACGGCGCGGACGTTGTTGCGGTTACGGGATGGCTCATGATTCGTACTCCCCTTTCAGGTTCTTCGAGAGCATCCGCACGAGGAAGAACGCCACGATATTCGCCAGCACGACCGCCAGAATGCCGCCCGCCGATGCCAGGCCCACGTCGAATTGCTGCAAGCCAAGCGAGTAGATCAGGTATGACAGGTTGGTCGTCGCTGTGCCGGGACCGCCGCCGGTTGTCGTATAGATTTCGGCGAAGATCGACAGCAGGAAAATGGTTTCCATCATCACGACCACGGCAATCGCGCGCTTCAGGTGCGGCAGCGTGATGTAGAAGAACATCGAGAAAGCGCCCGCACCGTCGATCCGCGCCGCTTCCTTTTGCTCCTGGTCGAGCGACTGGATCGCCGTGAAGAGAATCAGGAACGCGAACGGCAGCCATTGCCACGCGACAATCATGATCACCGCAAAAAGTGGATACTCGCCGAACCAGTCGATCGGCTGCATCCCCATCGATCGCATTGCTGAAGCGACCAGTCCGTAGACCGGGTGCAGGATCATGTTCTTCCAGATCAGCGCGCTGACCGTCGGCATGACGAAGAACGGGGCAATCACCAGCAATCGCGCAATGCCCTGCCCGATGAACTTCCGATCGAACAACACCGCGAGCAGCACGCCGCCGATCACGGTAATCGCAAGCACGGAACCGATCAGCACCAGCGTATGGACAATCGACGGACCGAAGGCCGGGTCGGTCGCGAGGAACTCGTAATTATCGAGGCCAGCGAAGCCCTTTACGTCCGGGTTCAGCAAGTTGTATTTCGAAAACGAATACCAGATGGTCATCGCAAGCGGGATGGCCATCCACAAGAACAATACGGCAGTCGACGGCGTGATCAGCCAGCGCACCGACTTCGCGCGTTTCTTGTCGCGCTCCGCCGCGGACTCCGCGTACGTATTCGATATGGGGGGATTAAGTTGACTCATGGTCGTGTCACCTCTCGATGAAGCGCAGGCCGCGCGCGTGGGCTCTTGATGAAAGAGCGGCGCGGCCTGCTGTACTACATTAGGCGCCAGGAGTGTGGGCCTCGACTGCCAGAGAACTTACTTCGGATTACTTTTGATAACCGGCTTGCTTCACCGCACGGTCCGCGGTCGCGTTGCCTGCTTTCAATGCTGCATCGACAGTGGTTTGTCCTGCGACCACGCCTGCAATCGACTGGCCGACCACCGTTCCGAACGACTGGAACTCCGGAATGCCGACGAACTGAACGCCGGTGTACGGAATCTTCTTCATCGAAGAATCGTTCGGGTTAGCCGATTCAATTGCGCTCAGCACGAAGTCGCCAAACGGCGCAGCCTTCTTGTACTCAGGATTGGCGTAGGTCGACTTGCGCGTGCCCGGAGGAACCGATGCCCAGCCTTCATCTTTCGCGGCCAACTGGATGTATTCCTTCGATGTCGCCCACGTCGCGAACTTCTTCGCGGCGTCTTGCGACTTCGACGTCTTCGGAATGGCCAGCGACCACGACCACAACCAGTGCGAGCCCTTCGGCGTCACGGCAACCGGCGCTGCAGCAAAGCCGATCTTGTCCGCGACTTGCGATTGCGACTTGTTGTAGAGCATGCCGGCTGCAACCGTGGCATCGATCCACATTGCGCACTTGCCCGATGACATCAGCGTCAGGTTCTCGTTGAAACCGTTCGAGCTGGCTCCCGGAGGACCGTCGTTCTTCAGCAAGTCGGCGTAGAACGTGATCGCCTTGTGCCATTCCGGCGTGTCGAGCTGCGCCTTCCAGTTCTCGTCGAACCAGCGGCCGCCGTACGTATTCACGAGCGTCGATACGAACGCCATGTTCTCGCCCCAGCCCGCCTTGCCGCGCAAGCAGATGCCGTACTGGCCCTTGGCTTTGTCGGTGAGCTTGTCGGCGAATTGCTTGATCTGGTCGTAGGTCGGCTGATCCGGCATCTTCAGGCCGGCCGCTTCGAACAGGTCCTTGCGGTAATACGTCATCGAGCTTTCGACATAGAACGGCAGTGCGTACAACTGGCCGTTATACGAGAGGCCATCGCGTGCGGTCTTCACCACGTCGTCGAGATCGTAGTCAGCCGGGAGATTCGTCATTGGCACGAGCCAGCCGCGCTTGCCCCATTGCGGCGCTTCGTACGTACCGATCGCCATCACGTCGAACTGGCCGCTGTTCGTGGTGATGTCGGTGGTGGCACGCTGACGCAGTACGTTTTCTTCCAGGATGACCCACTTCAACTGGATATCCGGATTGGCTTTTTCGAACGCCGGCGACAGCTTCTTCAACTCGATCATGTCCGGGTTGTTGAGTGTCGCGATGGTCACGGTCGCGGCCTTCGAGGCAACCGGCACAAGCGCGGCTGCAGCGAATGCGGCGCACGCGAATGAGCGCATCGGCAGGTTTTTAAGAGTGAATGTGGCGCGTTTCATGTTGTTTCGTCTCCTTTATCGTTAGCACGGCGCTCGTGCTGCGGGCTTGCATGACGCGTCGATCATCGGCTGATCGGATTGATACGGGCTACTACGTACTTTCTGGTACTCGTGAAACGTGAATTCGTTGCGGGCGGCTTTCAATGCGGCTTTCAATGCGGCTTTCAATGCCATCGCCGCCCACAGGTTCAGCTCATCCAGTTGCCGCCATCCACATTCAGCGTCTGCGCGGTGATGTAATCCGAGTCCGCCGATACCAGGAACAAGGCCGCGCCCGTCAGATCGTTCGGCAGGCCCATGCGCCCCAGCGGTACCGCTTCGCCGACCAGGCGCTTCTTCTCGCCGAGCGGACGGTTTTCATATTTTGCGAAAAGCGCATCGACGGTTTCCCACATCGGCGTATCGACCACGCCCGGCGCAATGCTGTTCACGTTGATGCCATGCTGCGCGAGACCGAGTGCTGCCGATTGCGTGTAGCTGATCACGGCGGCCTTGGTTGCGCAATAGTGGGAAACTAGCGCCTCGCCGCGGCGACCCGCTTGCGACGACATGTTGACGATCTTGCCGCCACGGCCTTGCTTGACCATTTGCTGCGCGACGAGCTGCATCAGGAAGAACATGCCTTTCACGTTCACCGCGAAAAGACGATCGAAGATATCCCAGGATTCGTCGAGGATCGGGCGCATGTCGAAGAGCGCCGCGTTGTTGTACAGGATGTCGATGCCGCCGAACTTGTCGACGGTAGAAGAGACAATGCGCTCCAGATCCTCGCGCCTGGTGACGTCGGCTTTGACTGCCAGTACGTTGCCCGCGTAATCCGCAAAACGCTGCGCCAGTTCGGCTTCATCTTTCAGATCTACGACGACGACCTTTGCGCCTTCGTCCAGGAATCGTTTGGTGACCGCTTCGCCGATACCGCTGGCCGCACCCGTCACGATAGCTACCTTGTCCTGCAATTTCACGGTTGTCTCCGGTTCGTCTTTTGACCGCTTTGTTCGCTCGAACAGTGAGCGAACGCTCGTCGCGTGATCAATTGCTCTCTGCGTGGTCGAATGATCGGTGACGCGTGAGGCGGTGTCAAGGCACGTTGTGATGTTTCGATGCTGCGACGCGGAAAGGCACCTAAAACTGCGGGAAAACCCCAACCGGCGTGGCTTTGCGGGACGCGTCGATACACCCGAAAGCGTGCTCGACATGCTTTGGTCATACGTCCGAAGGTGCATGATCGAGTGATACGTTATATCGTCGCGGTCAATTCGGACGTCGCCTTTGATCTGGGCTCCTCGTCCTTACAAACCCATCCCAGGAAACGCCATGAGCAAACTTGTCGCTGCTTTATTGACCTGCACTGCCCTTTTCTCTGCAAGCTTCGGCGGGATAGCCGTGGCGCAAACCACGGCCAACGGGACAGTCGCGGTGGTCGCGGCCGAGAATTTCTACGGCGACGTGGTGCAGCAACTCGGCGGCAATCACGTCCAGGTGACCAGCATCCTGAGCAACCCCGACGAAGATCCGCATCTCTTCGAAGCCAGCCCGAAGACCGCCCGCGCGTTGCAGAATGCGGCGCTTGTCGTGTATAACGGCGCCGACTACGATCCGTGGATGGACAAGCTGCTTGGGGCATCGAAGGGAAAAGGACGCACGACAATCGTCGCGGCTCAACTGACGGGCAAGAAATCCGGCGATAATCCCCACCTTTGGTATGACCCGGCCACCATGCCGACCGTCGCAAAAGCGGTAAGCGCGTATCTGGTCCAGGCAGACCCGGCGCACAAGGCTGATTACGATGCGCGACTGGATACGTTCCTGACGTCGTTGAAACCCATCGACACGCGTGTCGCCGCGCTCAAAAGCCAGTTCAAGGGCGTGCCCGTGACGGCGACGGAACCTGTGTTCGGCTATATGTCCGATGCGATCTGCCTCGATATGCGCAATGCCCGCTTCCAGCTTGCCGCCATGAACGATACGGAACCGAGCGCCTCGGATATCGCCGCGTTCGAAAAGGATTTGCGTGATCGTCAGGTGCACGTGCTGATCTATAACAGTCAGGCAACGGAAGCGTTGACCAAGCGCATGCTGAAAGTAGCTCACGATTCACACGTGCCGAGCATCAGCGTCACCGAGACGCTGCCCGCCGGCAAGACCTTCCAGACATGGATGACCTCGCAGCTCGACGCGTTGTCGGCTGCGTTGCAGGGAAAGACGAGATGAGTGTTTGGACGTTCGAGGATGCGTCTTGATGACGGCATCGACAAAAGCGGGGGCGCTAACCGTCGAGCACGTCACGCTTGAACTCGGCGGCCGGCCGATCCTGAACGACGCGAGCTTCAGCGTCGCGGCGGGTGAGTTTATCGGCGTGCTGGGGCCGAATGGCGCCGGGAAGACCACGCTCATGCGCGCGATGCTCGGGCTCCTGCCCTTGTCCCAAGGCGCGATCCGCGTGAACGGCGCGGCGGTGGTGCGCGGCAATGCATCGATTGGTTATATGCCGCAGATACGCAGCGGTCTTGCCGGACGGCGCGTGCGTGGCCGCGATTTTGTCGCGATGGCCGCCGACGGTCACCGCTGGGGTTTGCCACGTGCAAGTGCCGCGGCACAAGCCGACGTGGATCGCGTGCTCGATCTCGTCGATGGCCGCGCGCTCGCCGCGCGTCCTTTGTCCGAGTTGTCTGGCGGCGAACGTCAGCGCTTGCTGCTCGCGCAATGCCTGCTCGGCGACCCGAAACTCCTTCTCCTCGATGAACCGCTGATCAGTCTTGATCCGCGTCACCAGACCGGCGTTGTCGATCTCGTGCGGCGCGTGCAGCGCGAGCTGGGGATTACCGTGCTGTTCTCGGCGCACGAACTCAATCCGCTGCTGAACTCCATTGACCGCGTGCTGTATCTCGGCAATGGCCGCGCGGCGCTCGGCACGATCGATGAAGTCATTACCAAGCCGGTTCTCTCGCAGCTTTATGGATCGCCGATCGACGTGATGCGCGTGAACGGCCGCATCTTCGTCATGGCCGGCGACGTGGAAGTCGACAAGCTCGATCACGCCCACGAAGACGGCCCCGACGGTCATTCGCATTCTCACGACCATGACCATGGTCATCACCACTCCGGAACGCATTCCCACGATGTTTGAATACGAGTTCATGCGCAACGCCTTTGCGGCGTCGGGAATCGTCGCGATACTGGCGGGCATTGTCGGGTACTTTCTGGTGCTGCGCGGTCAGACGTTCGCGGGCCACGCCTTGTCGCACGTGGGTTTCACGGGCGCGACCGGCGCGGTGCTCGTGGGCGTGTCGCCGCTCTGGGGCATGATCGGCTTCACGCTCGTTGCGGGCGTCGGCATGGGCGCGCTGGGCGAAAAGCTCACGGGACGTGATGTCGCCATCGGCGTGATCCTGTCTTTATCGCTGGGATTCGGGTTGCTGTTCCTGCACTTCTTCACCGCGTATGCAAGCCAGGCAACCGCGCTGCTTTTTGGCAACGTGCTTGGCGTGAGTCACGAAACGCTTCTGGTGCTGGTTGGACTTGCCGTGGTCAGTCTCGGCGCGTTGGCCGTGATCATGCGGCCGTTGTTGTTCGCGTCGCTGCAGCCGGAGCTGGCTGAGGCCAAAGGGGTATCGCTGCGGCTCGTGTCCGTGCTGTTCCTCGCGATCACGGCGCTGGCAGTGGCGGCATCGACGCAGATCGTCGGCGTGTTGCTCGTGTTCGCACTGATGGTCGGACCGGCAGCGGCAGCGCAAAACGTGGCGACGCGGTTGTCGACCGGCGTGATGCTCGCGGCCGTTTTCGCGCTGGGACAGGCGTGGGTCGGGCTGACGCTGGCGTATTACACCGACTGGCCAACGAGCTTCTGGATCACGATGCTGTCCGCAGGGGTTTACGGGGTGAGTTTGTTGGGTCGAAAGTAGATCGCAATCACTGCGAGAACGAAAGCGCCCACGGCGCTCCCGTCCAACTTTGCCTCACGCGCACAACGTCCGCGCATGAAACGCCACATGCTCGCCGATAAACGTCGAGATGAAGTAATACCCGTGGTCGTACCCTTCATGCCGGCGCAGCGTTACCGCCTGCCCCGCCGCCTTCGCGGCCGCCTCGAAAATCTCCGGATGCAGTTGCGTGGCGAGGAAGTTATCGGCGAGACCCTGATCTATCAGGATCCCCGCATCGAACTTCGTCTTCGCGCTCTTCACCAGCTCGCTCGCGTCGTACTGCTTCCACGTTTCCCGATCATCACCCAGATAACCTGAAAACGCCTTCTCGCCCCACGGGCAATGCGAAGGCGCGGCAATCGGCGCGAACGCCGATACCGACTTGTAGATGTCCGGATTCCTCAGCGCCAGAACCAGCGCGCCGTGACCGCCCATCGAGTGGCCGAAAATACCCAGACGATCCTCGCGAACGGGCAACTCGGCCAGCACCGTGGTGCGCAACTCCTGCGTCACATACGAGTACATCCGATAATTGCGCGCCCAGGGTTCCTGCGTGGCATCGACGTAAAACCCCGCACCCACGCCGAAATCCCACGCCGCGCCTTCGTTCGGCACACCCGCGCCGCGCGGGCTGGTATCGGGCCCGATCAGCGCGATGCCATGCTCGCTCGCAAAACGCTGCGCGCCCGCCTTGATCGCAAACGTCTCCTCGGTACACGTGAGACCCGCGAGGTAAAACAACGCGGGCACCTTGCCGTGTGCGGCTTGCGGCGGCAGGAAGACAGAGAACCGCATCGGCAAGCCGATGGTTTGCGAGTCGTGCTTATATGTCCGCTGCACGCCGCTAAAGCAGCGATGTTCTTCCACGAGTTCCAGCATCGTCGTCATCCTCAGTACAGAACCACCGAGCGGATCGACTCGCCCTTCTTCATCAGGTCGAAACCTTCGTTGATGCGCTCGAGCGGCAGTGTGTGCGTGATCAGGTCATCGATATTGATCTTGCCTTCCATATACCAGTCGACGATCTTCGGCACATCCGTGCGTCCGCGCGCGCCGCCGAACGCCGAGCCTTTCCATTCGCGGCCGGTCACGAGCTGGAACGGACGCGTCGAGATTTCCTCGCCCGCCGCTGCCACGCCGATGATGAACGACTGTCCCCAGCCCTTGTGCGTGCATTCGAGGGCCTGACGCATCACCTTCGTGTTGCCGATACATTCGAACGAATAATCCGCGCCGCCGTCGGTGAGTTGCACGATGTGATCGACCACGTTCGGCACTTCGTTCGGGTTGATGAAGTGCGTCATGCCGAACTTTTTCGCGAGTTCCACGCGACCCGCATTGATATCGACGCCAATGATCTTGTCGGCGCCCACCATCTTCGCGCCCTGGATCACATTCAAGCCGATACCGCCCAGACCGAACACGACCACATTCGCACCCGCTTCGACCTTCGCCGAATACACGACCGCGCCGACGCCCGTTGTCACGCCACAGCCGATGTAGCAGATCTTGTCGAACGGCGCATCTTCACGTACCTTCGCGACCGCGATTTCCGGCACGACGATGTAGTTCGAGAACGTCGATGTCCCCATGTAATGGAACAGCGGTTTCCCGCCGATGGAAAACCGCGACGTCGCGTCCGGCATCAAGCCGCGGCCTTGCGTGGACCGAATGGCCTGGCACAAGTTGGTCTTGCGCGAGAGGCAGAATTTGCACTGGCGGCATTCCGGCGTGTAGAGCGGAATGACGTGATCACCCTTCTTCAAGGTGCCGACACCCGGACCTACATCCACGATCACGCCCGCGCCTTCATGCCCGAGGATCGCCGGAAAAATGCCTTCCGGGTCTGCGCCGGATAACGTGTAGTAATCGGTGTGGCAAATGCCTGTTGCTTTCACTTCAATCAGCACTTCGCCGGCGCGCGGCCCTTCAAGATCCACTTCTTCGATGGTCAGCGGTTTTCCGGCTTCCCATGCAATGGCGGCTTTCGTCTTCATGTGTCCGACTCCTTTCGATAATCGATAATCGTTGATTCAGGGATTCTCAGGGCTGCGTTCAAACTACGTTCAGGACTTCATAGCATGCGCCCATCGTGTGATAGTCGACCTTGCCCGCAGGGCTTTTCTCGTCGCTGTACTTGGTGTTGTCGCGCGCGAGGATCCGGTACCACGCGCCCCACTTATGGTCGACAAAGTGTTCCCAGCTATAAGTCCACAAGCGGTCGTAATCATTCCAGTAACGGGCCGCGGCAACGGCGTCGCCGTCACGCGCCGCGCGCTCGGCAAGCAACGCGGCTGTTGCCAGTGATTCGGCCTGGACCCAGAAATACTTGTCTTCGTCGTAGAACTTGCCTTCAACGTCAAAGCCATAAACCATGCCGCCATGCTCGTGATCCCACGAGAGTTCGATGGCTTTGTCGAAGAGTTCACGCGCGCGCTTCACATGCCACGCTTCCGGACGATGCCGGTCGAGGATCAGCAAAAGCTTCGCCCATTCCGTCTGATGTCCCGGCTGGAATCCCCACGGACGGAAGATATTCGACTTGTCGCCCTTGTTGTAATCCCAGTCCACCGACCAGTCCGGCTTGTAGTGTTCCCAAACGAGCCCGCCGGCCAGCGCGGCCTGACGGTTCACCATGTTGTCCGCGAGCAGCGTGGCGCGGTCGAGATAACGCACATCGTTCGAAGCTTCGAATGCGGCGAGCATCGCTTCGCAAGCGTGCATGTTGGCGTTCTGCCCGCGATAGTCCGACACCACCCAATCAGCGCTCGCTTCGTCCTTGTACAGGCCGTGTTCAGCGTCCCAAAAACGCGCTTCCATCAGGTCCCAAGTTTCTTCCAGATAGGCCCGCGCTTCTTCGAATCCGGCTTCGAGCGCCTTCGCATACGCGAGCACCACGAACGCGAGGCCGTAGCAATGATTGGTGCCATCGGTGACCTGTCGGCCATCGAGCGTCCATGCATAACCGCCCGTTGCCGGATTCCGATGAAACTCCCGCAAATATTCGATGCCATGCCGCACGCCGCCACGATATTCATCGAGGCCGAAATGCTTGTAGGCCATTGCGTAGGTGAAAACGAAACGCGTACTCGATACAAGGTGCCGCGTCTTGCGGTCATAGACGGCGCCGTTGTCCTTGTAGAAATGATAGAAACCGCCCGCCGGATCCATGCAATGCGGGTGATAAAACGTCATGGTCCGTAACGCATGGTCGAGCAGGAACTCGCGCGAGCGGAAGTCGGGGAAGGGAGTCTGGGGCTTGGCGGTATCGGACATTTGTATGAGGTCTGCTGATTCTTGAAAAGCTCGTCTTTGAAAGCTCGTGTTCGTGACTTTGTGTGTGCGGCGTTAGTTTAAGCGCAGGCGTAAAACGCGGTTTTGAAACCGCCGGAAATGCTTGAAAACCCCGGTTGCGACGGGTTTACCCCGTGCCCTCGCCGCACCACCCAAAAACGGACTATGCGTCCTGGCCGATAACCATCATAACCACGCATCGCATATAAGTGCCCACGTTCGCGCGACGCAAATCGTTCAACGCCCGCCAGCCAACGCTTCGCCGCGCCACACGCAATGTTAAGCCACTCGGGCCATATCAGCCCGGCTAAGGGGGCCATACGCCAACGTCGACTTGTCCTTGTTTTTTAAGCCACTTACCTTGGATCGCTCAAACAAGACGTCCGGATGGCACGGCGATCAAACTGTATGGAGAGAGACAAAGACATGGCATCAAACCCGGTTCATCCGTGCGACGAACGCTTACCCGCCGCCCAGTTGCTTACATTGGGCATCCAGCATGTACTCGTGATGTACGCGGGCGCCGTCGCCGTACCGCTGATTCTCGGCGCGGCACTCAAGTTGCCGAAGGACCAGATCGCGTTCCTGATCAGCGCCGATCTGTTCTCATGCGGCGTTGCGACGCTGATCCAGACGCTCGGCCTGTGGATCTTCGGCATCCGCTTGCCGGTCATCATGGGATGCACGTTCGCGGCCGTCGGTCCGATGGTCGCCATCGGCACGAATCCCGGGCTCGGCATTCTCGATATATTCGGCGCGACCATTGCGGCGGGGGTCATCGGGATTTTTCTTGCGCCGATGATCGGGAAGTTGCTGCGATTTTTCCCGCCCGTCGTGGTCGGAACGGTGATCGCGGTGATCGGTTTATCGCTGATGGGCGTCGGGATCAACTGGGCAGCCGGCGGTGTGGGAAATCCCGAGTATGGCAATCCGGTGTATCTGCTGCTCGCGTTGGTCGTGCTCGTGCTGATTTTGTTGATCAACAAGTTCGGGCGCGGGTTTATCGCGAACATTTCGGTGCTCCTGGGAATCGTGGCGGGGTTTGCAATCGCGATGTCGCTCGGACGCGTCGACCTGAACGGCGTGACGAGCGCGCCGTGGGTCGGCATCGTGCTGCCGTTTCACTTCGGCTTGCCGCACTTCGACCCGCTGTCCATCGCGACGATGGTCATCGTCATGTTCGTCACGTTCATTGAATCGACGGGCATGTTCCTCGCCGTCGGCGACATGGTCGAGCGCCCTGTCGATCAGGATGCGCTGGTTCGCGGCCTGAGAGTCGATGGCCTTGGTACGTTGATCGGCGGACTTTTTAATTCGTTTCCGCATACATCGTTTTCGCAGAACGTCGGGCTGATCGGCGTGACCGGCGTGAAAAGCCGCTTTGTGTGCGCGACCGGGGGCGTAATTCTGGTGGCGCTCGGGCTCTTTCCGAAGATGGCGCAAGTGGTGGCGTCGGTGCCGCCGTTCGTGCTGGGCGGTGCGGGCATCGTCATGTTCGGGATGGTCGCGGCAAACGGCATCAAGGTGTTGTCGAAGGTCGACTTCGTGAAAAACCATCACAATTTGTTTATCGTGGCGGTGAGTATCGGGATGGGGCTTGTGCCGGTTGTTGCGCCGAAATTCTTTTCGCAATTGCCGCACGCACTTGAGCCGATTCTGCACAGCGGGATCTTGCTAGCGTCGGTGTCGGCGGTGCTGCTCAATATCGTGTTCAACGGAGTGAAGAAGGAACGCGATGCGACGTGCGCGATCCGGCGAGCAGGGCATGATTTCGATGGGACGGCGAAGGCGGAACGGTGAGAAGCCAGTTCTAAACGAGCATTAAAAAACCGCAGCCAAGGCTGCGGTTTTTTTTCACACGATCCAACTAACCCGCTTATCCCGCCGACCCAACCGCCTTCCCTTCGGCATCAACTTGCGGCTTTGCAACCGGGACCAGATGCTGCACCGGCACCAGCTTCGCCGGTCCTGTGGAAACCGAACCCACGGTCGCACCCGAAGCAGCAGCCGGAGCCGCCGGCGTACCGATATCGCGGTAATCCGGAATCAGATCCGCTGGACGAGGCTGATCGCCTGCACGCTCGATCCAGCCACCACCCAGCTCACGATACAAATCCACGAGGTTGGTCGCCCGATCAAGGCGCGCCGAAATCAGCAACTGCTGCGCGGTGTACAAATCATCCTGCGCCGTCAGCACCGAGAGATAGCTGTCCACGCCGTTGCGATATCGCAGATCCGACAGTTCCAGACGGCGCGACTGTGACTTCGTGAACGACTCGAGCGCTGTGATCTGCTGATCATAAGTGCCGCGCGCCGCCAGACCATCCGCCACTTCGCGGAATGCGGTTTGAATTGCCTTCTCGTAGTTCGCAATTTCGATGCGCTTCTGAATCTGCGCCACGTCGAGATTGGCGATGTTCGTGCCGCCCTCGAAGATCGGAATCGAGATCTGCGGCGCGAACGACCACGCCGCCGAACCCGGCTTGAACAATCCGCCCAGCGACGGCGACAAGGTCCCGAAACTTCCCGTCAGGGAGATTTTCGGGAAGAACGCTGCGCGCGCCGCGCCGATGTTCGCGTTAGCCGCGAGCAACGACTGCTCCGCCGACGCAATGTCCGGACGCCGCGTGAGCAGGTCGGACGGCAAGTCGGCCGGGATATCGGCGAGCAGGTTCTGGCTGTCGAGCGGCAAGCCAGGCGGCAGATCGGCGGGCAACGGCTCGCCTACCAGCAGCACCAGCGCATTCTCGGCCTGCGCCCGCAAACGCATTTGTGACTGCAGGTTGGCGGCAGCCTGTTGCTGAACGCCTTGCGCCTGACGCACATCGAGCTCGGTACCCACGCCGTTATCGAACTGCAGCTTCGTGATCCGATACGACTCGTCCGCCGTCTTCAGCGTGTTGCGCGTGACGGTGAGCTGGTCGTCGGCCGAAAGCATGGTCAGGTACTGATCGGCGACTTGCGAGACGAGCGAAATTTCCGCCGCCTTGCGAGTCTCAGCCAGCGCGAAGTATTGCGCCAGGGCCTGATCCTTCAGGCTTTGAATCCGCCCGAAGAAGTCGATTTCCCACGATGCATTCACACCCACCGAATACTGGTTCGAAATGGTCTGGTTGAAGAACGACAGATCCTTCGGCGTGCGCTGCTTGGTTTGCGAGCCGACTGCATCGAGTGTCGGGAACAAACCGGCGCGCGTGATCTGGTACTGCGCGCGCGCCGAAGCGACGTTGAGCATGGACACGCGCAGATCGCGGTTGTTCTTCAACGCAATTTCGACGATCCGCTGCAAGCGGGCATCGGCGAAAAAATCACGCCAGCCAATATCCACCGCCGGTTTTGCATTGGCCGTGCGGTTGCTTGCATCGCTCGAGGTGGCGGTCGGCTGCTTGTCGTAGACGCCGCCTTGCGGGAACGTCTGGTCGACTGGCGCCGCCGGGCGCACATACTTCGGCGCCATGGTGCAGCCAGCCGCGAAAAGCGCGACCGCTGCCGCTATCAAGGAGTGTTTTAGCATCTCAATTTCCTTCCTTGGCCGGAGCAGGCGTGCCACCGTGTTCGTGATGCGGCGTGCCCTTGTCATGGCTGATCTTGCTGATCACGACAAAGAACATCGGGATCATGAAAATCGCCAGGAAGGTCGCCGTCAACATCCCGCCGATCACGCCCGTACCGATCGCGTGCTGGCTTGCCGAACCCGCGCCGTTACTGATCGCGAGCGGCAGCACGCCGAGAATAAATGCGAGCGACGTCATCAGGATCGGGCGCAACCGCAAGCGCGCCGCTTCCATGGCCGCCTCGACCGTCGTTCGGCCCTGCGAGCGCAAGTCGCGTGCAAATTCCACGATCAAAATTGCGTTCTTCGCCGACAAACCCACCGTAGTCAACAAGCCGACTTGGAAGAACACATCGTTTTCCAGTCCGCGCAAGGTAGCCGCGAGCAACGCGCCCAGAATACCGAGCGGCACGACCATGATCACCGAGAACGGAATCGACCAGCTTTCATACAGCGCCGCGAGACACAAGAACACGACGAGAATCGAGATGCCGTAAAGAATCGGCGCCTGCGAACCCGACTGACGTTCCTGCAGCGACAAGCCCGTCCATTCGTAACCAATACCGGCCGGCAACTTCGCCGCGATGGCCTCGATCGCCGCCATGGCCTGACCCGTCGACTTGCCCGGACCCGCCGCACCCTGGATTTCCACCGCGGAAATACCGTTGTAGCGTTCGAGCTTCGGTGAACCGTAGATCCACTTGCCCGAGCCGAATGCGCCGAACGGCACCATGCCACCGGAGCTGTTGCGCACATACCAGTCGTTCAGGTCTTCCGGGTTCATGCGGAACGGCGCGTCACCCTGGATGTAAACCTTCTTGATCCGGTTATCGACGTCAAGGAAGTTGTTCACATACGCCGAACCCCACGCAATCGAGAACACATTGTCGATATCCGCCGGCGACACGCCCAGCGCACTCGCCTTCTCACGATCGATGTTCACCTTGAACTGCGGCGTATCGTTCAAGCCGTTCGGACGGACCTGCGCAAGCGTCGGGTCCTTCGCGGCCATGCCGAGCAACATGTTTCGCGCCTGGATCAGTGCGTCGTGACCGAGACCCGAACGATCCTCAAGCTCGAAGTCGAAGCCCGACGCCGTGCCGAGTTCAGGAATCGAAGGCGGGTTCACCGGAATCACCATCGCGTCCTTGTACGACGAGAAGTGCCCGAACATGCGCCCGACCAGCGCGCCCACCTTCTGGTCCGCGTGCTGTCGTTGCGCGTAGTCCTTCATCCGCACGAACACGAGACCCGAGTTCTGGCCACGGCCGGCGAAGCTGAAACCGTTCACCGTAAACACGGCTTCGACGATGTCCTTCTGGTCTTTCAGCAGCCAGTCGGAGATATCGGCGAGAACCTTGGCCGTGCGTTCCTGCGTCGAGCCTGCCGGCGCCTGGACGATCACGAACATGGTGCCCTGGTCTTCGTCAGGCAGGAACGACTTCGGCAGACGCACGAAAAGGAAACCCACCGCGACGATCACCACGAGATAGATGATGAGCCAACGGCCCGAGCGCTTGATCACGTGCTCCACGCCGCTGTGATACTTGTCCTGGCTCTTCGTGAACATCCGGTTGAACCAGCCGAAGAAACCCTTTTTCTCGACGTGATGGTCCTTGTCGATAGGCTTCAGGATCGTCGCGCACAACGCCGGCGTCAAAATCAACGCGGTGAGCACGGACAAGATCATGGCCGCAACAATGGTCAGCGAAAACTGACGATAAATCGCGCCGACCGAACCGCCCGAGAACGCCACCGGCACGAACACCGCCGACAGCACGAGCGCCACGCCGACCAGTGCGCCAGTGATCTGGTCCATGGCCTTGCGGGTCGCCTCCTTCGGAGACAGTCCCTCCTCGGCCATCACCCGCTCGACGTTTTCCACCACCACGATGGCATCGTCCACCAGCAAGCCGATGGCGAGCACCAACCCGAACATGGAGAGCGTGTTGATCGAGAATCCGACCAGTCCCATGACCGCGAACGTGCCCAGCAGCACCACCGGCACGGCGATCGTCGGGATCAGCGTGGCGCGAAGGTTCTGCAGGAACAGGTACATGACCAGGAACACGAGCACGATACCTTCGATCAGTGTCTTGACCACTTCCTCAATGGACAGCTTCACGAACGGCGTGGTGTCGTACGGATACTTCACGACGAGACCCGGCGGGAAATACTTCGACAGATCGTCGATTTTCGCGCGTACCAGTTTTGCCGTATTCAGCGCGTTGGCGCCCGTGGCAAGCTGGATACCGAAGCCGGCGGTCGGCTGACCGTTGTACTTCGTGTCGAAGTTGTAGTTTTCACCGCCCAGCTCGATGCGCGCGACGTCCTTGATGCGCACTTGCGAGCCATCGGGATTGACCTTCACCAGGATGTTGCCGAACTGCTCGGGCGTTTGCAGCAGCGTGGCTTCCGTGATGGTCGCCTGCAGCATCTGGCCCGGCACCGCCGGCGTTCCGCCGAGACCGCCGCCCGCAACCTGCACGTTCTGGTTTGCTACTGCGTTCTTGACATCGATTGGTGTTAGCTGGAAGTTATTGAGCTTGGTTGCGTCCAGCCATATTCGCATGGCGAACTGCGAGCCGAACAGCGTGACCGTACCCACCCCGTCGATACGACTGACCGGATCCTGGATCTTCGACGCCACATAGTTCGCCAGGTCGTAACGGCCCATGCTGCCGTCGGTCGACACGAACGCCATCACCACCAGGAAGCTGCTGCTCGACTTCGTCACTTTCGTGCCGAGCTGCTGTACGGCCTGCGGCAAGAGCGGCGTTGCGAGCTGCAACTTGTTCTGCACCTGAACCTGCGCGATGTCAGGGTTGGTGCCGGCGGCGAACGTCAGCGTGATGGTGGCCGTGCCGGAGTCATCGCTGGTCGACGACAGGTACAGCAAGTGATCGAGGCCGCTCATCTGCTGCTCGATCACCTGCGTCACCGTGTTTTCGACCGTCGTAGCCGATGCACCCGGGTACGTAGCACTGATCTGAATGGCCGGCGGCGCGATCGTCGGGTACTGCGCGATCGGCAAGGTGAAGATCGAAGCGATCCCCGCCAGCATCAGAATAATGGCGATCACCCACGCAAAAATCGGGCGATCGATAAAGAACTTTGCCATGAAACAGGCTCCCTGTTATTCCGTCAATTGCGCCTGATTACGCGCCTGATGCTGCGGAAGCTGCCGCGGCGGAAGCCGGCGCCGGAGCGCTCGAAGCCGCCGCGCCGCTGGCGCCGGCAGCCGCCGGAGCCGAGCCTGCGTCAGCGCCGGAAGCACCCTGGGCGCCTGGCGGCGGCAGTTGCGCGTCGACCGGCTTGACCGTCGAACCCGGCCGCGCCTTGTCCGTGCCCTGCACGACCACGCGGTCACCCGCATTCAGGCCGCTGTCGACCACCCATCCCGAACCGAACGTGCCGGACGTCACCAACTGACGCAACGCCACCTTGTTGTCCGGTCCGACCACGAGCGCCGTAGGCTGGCCCTTCTGGTCATGCGTCACGCCGACTTGCGGCACGACCAGCGCCTTGTTGTTCACGCCTTCGTCGATACGGGCGCGCACGAACATGCCCGGCAACAGCACGCGGTCCTTGTTCGGGAAAATCGCGCGCACGGTCACCGAACCCGTGCCCTGGTCCACGCTCACGTCCGAGAACTGCAACTTGCCCTGTTCCGAATAGGTGCGCCCGTCTTCCAGGATCAGCGAGACCTTGGCGGCGTTCGGGCCGCCGGTCTGCAGGCGCCCTTCCTGAATGTCGCGGCGCAGCTTGAGGCCGTCCACGCTCGATTGCGTCAGGTCGACATACACGGGATCCAGTTGCTGGACCGTCGAGAGCAGCGTGGCAGCGCTTGCCTGCACATAAGCGCCCGGCGTGACCTGCGACAAGCCGATACGGCCCGTGATAGGCGACACGACGTCCGTGTAGCCCAGGTTGATCTGGGCGGTATCGACGGCGGCTTTACCCGATGCCACGTCCGCGACAGCCTGTCCCTGCGATGCCACCGCGTTGTCGTAGTCCTGCTTGCTGACCGCGTTTGCCGCGACGAGCACCTTGTAGCGCGCGGCGAGCGCGTTTTGCGTGGCGACGTTGGCCTGGGCCTTCGCGAGCGTGGCCTTGGCCGTATTCAATGCCGCGATGTAAGGCGCCGGATCGATCTTGTAAAGGCGCTGACCTGCCTTCACATCTGCACCTTCGGTGAATTCGCGACGCTGCACGATGCCGTCGACCCGAGCGCGCACTTGCGCGACGAGAAACGCACTTGTGCGGCCCGGCAATTCGCTGACGACAGGAACGGTGGTCGGCTGGACGGTGACGACGCCGACTTCAGGCGTCTGGGGCGGCGGTGCCGATTGTTTTTCTCCGCAGGCTGCAAGAATTAGGGCAGCCGTCGCGGCAGTGATTAAGCGGAATGGAACCCGTTCGACGCGCATGGAGCGACCTCTGTCAAAGACTGAGATTGAAATAAGTGCGCGGCCGCCTCTCCTGCCGGCGGGCCGCAACAAGCGTCTTTAGACGCAAACCAGTAGCCTGCGGGCGCATGAACCAGTGCCCCGACCATCATTCGTGTTCCGCGCCGGGCGTCGTCTCTGTCGTGCGACTGCCGCTTGTGTGGGCCTGGGATGGGCCTCGCGGACGGGCGGCGGCTGAAAGCTGTGTCGGATATTAACCGGTCAATGCGGCTTGGGCTATCGTTGGACGGATGGTATTGTATATACATTCACGAATGAACGTAAAAGAGACGATCGTGCGTGAACACGAGCAGCGCGAGGGGAATCGTCTCGAAGCTTTGAAAGACGATAAACAAATGCGTGACGCCGCTGCAGGATACTGTAAGAAAGCGCTGAGTCGTTGCGCAAACCAGGCAAGCTGGAACTGACTAAATAATGGTCCGACGAACGAAGGAAGAAGCGGCGGAAACACGCAACGGCATTCTGGACGCAGCCGAGCGGGTATTCTTCGAGAAAGGCGTGTCGCGAACAACATTGGCGGACATTGCGCTCGAAGCCGGCGTGACGCGCGGCGCAATTTACTGGCACTTTGCGAACAAGGGCGATCTTTTCACCGCCATGTTCGACCGCAGTCTGTTACCGCTCGACGAACTGGTGGAGGCGACGCTCGACACCAGGGAGCCCGATCCGCTTGGCCGGATGCGCGACATCTTCATCTGGTGCATGCGCAATATCGCACTGGACGAACAGCGGCGCCGCGTGTTCGATATCCTATTTTTGAAATGCGAGTTCGTGGAAGACATGGGTCCGGTGCGCGAACGCCATCAGACCAACATGCGCGAAGGCAAGGAAAAGATTGAACGCGGGTTGTTGAACGCCGTCGATAAAGGCCAGTTGCCGGCACAACTCGACACCCATCACGCCACGACCATCCTTCATGCGCTCTTTACGGGCATTCTTCATGATTCGCTGATGTGGCCGGAAAGCATAGATCTGAAGAACGAATCGGAACGGTTGATCGACTCATGTTTCGATGTGATGCGTTTTAGCCCATCAATGCTGCGTCCGGGCGAATAATGCCCTAAGCCTCACCGCAGCCCGTAATGCTGCGCGAGAAACAGAAAGATCGCAACGCAGCCGAGCATTGCAGCCCATGCCCATGCGGGCATGCTGTGCGGATGATGCCGCGGCGCATGCCCATGCAGCCTGTGTCGCAACACGCCGCCTATGGCATCGGCCGCGGCAGCGCGCGACTTCTGCGCCGCTGCGCTCGCCGGACGCGCGAACGCCGCAGACATGGCGATGGGCCTCAGGAATAGATGCCGTCGGGTAACTGCCGCGTCCGGCGCTTGCGTTGCCGGATGCCCGTGCTTTGCGCGCACCACCTCGCAGAAGTCGGCGAAAAAATCATCGGCGACCTCGCGCAGCGCGTTTTCGATCTGACGCGGCGGCAAGCTCGCCAGCGGTCCGGTGAGCGTTGCCCAAACCGTATATTCGATCCACGTCGATTCGCCGTTCGCGTCCGGAATCAGCGCCACCGCGATCTGTCCGCGCAACGATCCCACGCCCTCGCCGCGCGCCTTGAAACTCAGGGTCTGGGCATCGACTTCGCCCTCGGCCTCGTCATGCCGCGGCAAACGGCGCGCTTCGGCTACATGTGCGCGGATGACGTAACGCGAGCGCAGCGCGCCGAGCGGCACGGTCATCGCGAGCATGTATTCGCCGCCGGCCAGCCGCAAGAGCGATTCGCAATTGTCGATACTCGCGCGCACCAGCGCCAGGTCGCCCAGCGCCTCACGTACGAGAGCAGGGGCGAGCGGAATGCGTAAAGCATCGGCGACTTCCATCACGGCCTCCCCTGACTCGATGCGGCGGTTTAGTAATCAGGCGCCCGACGTTTCATCGATACGATCGACGCGCGTCGGATAAAACGCCAGATACCCCTTGATCTGCGTGGCGCTTTCCAGCGGTTCCTCGTAGCTCCAGACCGCGTTTTCGATCGGACCTTCTTCGGTGAGCAAATGGTAGTAAGTGGCTTCGCCCTTGTACGGGCAATGCGAGGTGTGCGCGGACCTGGCGAGGCGCGCCATGTTGACGTCGCCGCGAGGAAAATAATGCACCGGGTCAAGACCGGTTTCGGCGAGCGTCAAGGCCGCCTGGGTATCGGCGAACGTCACGCCCTGATGGATCACGCGATGCCGGCGCGTGTTCAGCGAAATTTCAATCAGATGGGTGTCGGTGTTCATCGTGCGCTCCCGGTTTCAGACTGGATTCATGCGGATTCGAAGCAAGGCACTGAAATGCGCGGTCGTGCGACTGCGGCACGAATGCACAAAAAAAACCACGGGCTTTCCGGGACCCGTGGCTTTCATTATGAGACAACTCCGAGGGAGTTGTGCAAGCGTTGTGCGCGGGTTTATGTCCTGCGCAACACACCGTGTCCGGGTTCGCGCCGTTCCCGGCAGTTTGTTCCGATTCGCGGCTCGGAAAGCGAGCTGCTTACTGGCTCGACCAGTGGAAAGCGGCCTTTGCCTTGCCGTTTCCCGCCACCGTCACCGCCTGTTTCTTTTCCGAATCCTTGTACTTTGCGTAGACCGTATAGCGGCCCGGCGGCAATTTCACGAGCATGTACGGGCCCATTGCATCGGTTTTGAGCACTTCGGCGTTCTTTTCGTCAGCGATGCGCACGTGCACGTCGGCAAGATAATCCGCAGTAGGACCCGTGAAACGCAACGAAAGCGGCCAATGCGCCTGTTCGCGGATCAGTGCATGCGATTCGTCCAGCCCCACGCCACCGGACGTGTACGACACATTGCCCTGCGTCTGGACCTGAGGCAGGCCGCCGCCATTAGTATTGCCGGCGCTGCTCATGTCGCTGGTGTCAGCGCTCGATGCCTGCGCAAACGCGCCGCCCGCCACGCCAAGAGTCATCGCGGCGGCGAGCATCGCGATCGATACCTTTTTAAACGCCTTCTTCTTCGATGTTGCCTGGATGCTGGCTGCGTTCGTCGTCTTTGTCATCTGTTTGGCTCCTTGTGGACTTCAGACGCCTTCATCGGCGCTGCGCTACTGATTGCTGCCCGGCACGCGGTAGTCGAGACCTCCCGGACTACCCAAGCCGACACAGCATCTGAACAGACGAATCAGCACAGTTCATGCCCGCATCCCGCCCTATTTCCGGGCTACGGCGTCGCCGCAGCCCGGAAATCCGGCATCAGCCAAGGTCCACCGGCACGAAAATCTGCGCATCGTCACGCTGGATCAACAGCGCGATGCTGTCGCCGGCGTTCTTGACCATCGTCTTCAACTGATCGACGGTCGTGACCGGCTGGCCATTGACCGCCAAGATCACGTCGCCGGCCTGGATGCCTGCGCTTTCCGCCGCGCCGCCCGCCTGCTGGACCAGCAGACCACGCGACAACGAAGCGCTCTGCTTCTCTTCAGGCGTCAGCGGCCGGACTGCCACGCCCAGACGCGCGTCCTGCGATGCCGATTCGCTCTTGTCCGCACCGCCCGTGCTTGCGGTCTTGGCGTCGCTCAGCGCGCCGACGGTCACCGTCAGGTCTTTCGTGCCCTTCTCGCGCCAGACCTGCACCTTCGCCGTGCTTCCAGGCGGCAGACCGGCAACTTGCGCCGGCAGCGAGTTGGAATCCGCAACGGCCAGGCCGTTCACCGACAGAATCACGTCGCCGGGCTGGAGACCCGCCTTCGCCGCAGGGCCGCCCGGTTCCACCGAACTCACCAGTGCGCCGTTCGCGCTTTGCATGCCGAACGATTTCGCCAGCGTCTGGTTCATGCCCTGCACCGTCACGCCAAGGCGACCGCGGTCCACGTGTCCGGTCTTGATCAGCGCGTCCTTCACCTTGATCGCTTCGTTGATCGGGATTGCGAACGAAAGACCCTGGAAGCCGCCGGTCTGCGAATAGATCATCGAATTGATGCCGATCACTTCGCCTTGCAGGTTGAAGAGCGGTCCGCCCGAGTTACCCGGGTTCACCGGTACGTCGGTCTGGATGAACGGCGTGTAGTTCTCGTTGGGCAACGAACGCGATTTCGCGCTGATGATGCCGGAGGTGACGGTGTTATCGAAACCGTAAGGCGAGCCGATCGCCACCACCCACTGGCCGACCTTGCTGCCGTTCGGGTCGCCGATCTTCACGATCGGCAGGTTCTTCGCTTCGATCTTCAGCACCGCGACGTCCGACTGTTTGTCGGCGCCCACGACTTTCGCGCGGTACTCGCGTTTGTCGGTGGTTTTCACGGTAACGACATTCGCGCCGTCGACCACGTGCGCGTTGGTCAAAATGTACCCGTCGCTGCTCACGATGAACCCTGAGCCCAGGCTTTCGCTGGGGGTATCGGAGGCGTTCGGGCCATTGCCGTCGCCGCCCATGCCAGGCACGCCGTTACCGTAGAAATGCTTGAAGAACTGATAGAACGGATCGCTCGGATCGATCGGCAGTTGCGGGTTGCCGCCATTTGCTCCGCCGTTCATGCCGCCATTCATGCCACGCCGCGCAGCCGTCTTTACGACGTGTTTCGCGCTGATGTTGACGACGGCCGGGCCGTAGGTTTCGACGAGTCCCGAAAAATCGGGGATGCCGGTCTTGGCGGCGGCTTCGGCGGGCATCATCGCGGCCTGCGCCGGCGTGATGACCTGGGGCGCGGCGACATTATGGTTGCCGGCGACGTAACCCGCCGACAAGGCGACTGCAACGGCTACCGCAACGGCGCTGCGGGTAATGATCTTCGCTTTCATCGTGTGCTCCTCGGGGATGCGCTTCATGATGAAACGAAGAGTACGGGGCGCCGCTTAAAGGTTACTTAAAGCAATGAATTCAGGCCGCATTGAAGCGTATCGATACCAGCAGACCGCCACCTTTCGATTCCGCAAGCGAGACCGCCGCGCCATGCTGCTCGGCGATCCGGCGCACGATGGCAAGCCCCAGGCCGCTGCCCGCCACGTCCGTTCGCGCTCGGTCGGCGCTCGCTCCCACACGATAAAACCGGTCGAACACACGCTCGCGTTCCTCGGCGGGAATGCCGGGGCCGTTATCGGAGATTTCGACGACCGGGCGGCCTTCGTCCACGCGCAGGCAAACGTCGACGCGGCCGCCATCCGGCGTGTATTTCGTGGCGTTATCGATGAGATTGTTGAACATCACGCGCAACGCGTTCGGGTCGCCCGTTACGGTCGCCGCCTCGGTTGCCTCGATGCCCAGGTCTACGCCGCGCTGCTGCGCCACCAGCACCGATGCGCCGACGCATTCGTCGAGCAGCGCATGCAGGTCGACAGGCGTGGTCGTGTTCTTGCCGTCGGGTTCCGAGCGCGCAAGCGCGAGCAGTTGCTCAGCCAGGCGCGTGGCGCGTGTAATGCCGGCTTGCAGGTCGTCGAGCGCTTCCTTGCGCGAATCGTCGTCCTTTGCGCGCGCTACGAGTTGCGACTGGATCTGCACGGCGGCGAGCGGCGTGCGAAGTTCATGGGCGGCATCTGCCACGAAGGCCTTTTGTGTATCGAGCGCGGTCGCGAGGCGGTCCAGCAGCGCGTTCAGCGCGCGCACCACGGGCACGACTTCTTCGGGCAAGCGGTTATCGGGGAGATGTTCGAGCGCTTCGGGATGTCGCGTGTCGAGCGCGCGCGTCACGCGCTGCAACGGCATCAAGCCCCGCCCGACGATGATCCATATCGCCATGCCGAGCAGCGGCAACAACAGCACGAGCGGCCACAAGGTACGCCACGCCACGCCGGCCGCAAGCCGGTTGCGGATGGACAGCGGCTGCGCGAGCTGCACGACGTTGTCGCCGACGATCGCGCTATATACGCGCCATTCGCCGCGCGCGGTGGCTTCGGTGGAAAAGCCGAGTTCGGCATGCGGCGCGAGCGGCACGCGCGGATGCGAGTAATACATCAGCACGCCGTTGCGGTTCCAGATCTGGATCACGACGCCTTCGTCGCTGTCGCTGCGTGATTGCAGCACCGACGAAAACGGCTCCGATGGCAACGCCGCCGCGATCTGCTCGAGCTGGTAATCGAAAAGTTCGTTGGCTTCGGCGAGCGCCTGCCGGTAGATCAGCCAGCCCGCAAACCCCACGCCGACGATAACCAACGCCAGCAGCCACACCAGCAGTTGGCGTCGAATTGAATGCATCAGGCTTCCTTCGACACCATATAGCCGAGTCCGCGGACGTTGCGGATGAGGTCGGGTCCGAGCTTCTTGCGCAGCGAATGGATGTAGACCTCGACCGTGTTGCTGCCGATTTCCTCGCCCCAGCCGTAGATCTTTTCTTCGAGCTGGCTTTTGGACAGGACGGCGCCGGGGCGCGCCATGAGGGCTTCGAGCAACGCGAATTCACGCGCCGAAAGTGCGATGGCGTTGCCCTCGAGCGTGACCTGATGGCCTACGGGATCGAGCGTCAGGGCGCCGTGGCGGATCAGCGAATCGCCGCGGCCTGCATGGCGGCGGATCAGCGCGCGCATGCGGGCGCCGAGTTCATCGAGATCGAAGGGTTTGACGAGGTAATCGTCGGCGCCGGCATCCAGCCCCTTGACCCGGTCGGCGATGGAATCCCGTGCCGTGACGATCAGCACCGGAAGCGTGTTGCCCTTGGCGCGCAGGCTTTTCAGCACGTCGAGGCCGTCGCGTTTTGGCAGGCCCAGGTCGAGCAGCATCAGGTCGTAGGGTTCGCCTCCGACGGCTGTCAGGGCGGCCTCGCCGTCCTGCACCCAGTCGACCGCAAAGCCGTCGCTGCGCAGGGCCTTGCGGACGCCTTCCGCAATCATTCTGTCGTCTTCAACTAGCAGGATTCGCATGATTCGCTCTGCGGCTCTAAGCTTGGCGACCTCGCGGCCCGGACGTTTATTCTAGCCGGGACACGCGGGGCGGGGCTTAAACGGGACTTAAGGCTCACTGACGCCCCGTTGCGAACCTGTTAGCGTCAATCGCGCTTTTCGATGCCGGTCTCTGCAACCTCTCGCTTGGGCGACCGATAACCAATGCCCGCAAGTTTCAGTTTTGGCAGCTCGCGCTGTTCAACGACACTCGCAAAGCCCTGCCAGTCGCGAGCCAACGCACGTTTGTCGACCAGGTCGGTGTCCCCGAGCTTGTAGCGCTCGCCTTCCTTATATGGCCGCTCCCATTCCGCCCGATGCCATGCGCGTTCGGCCAGCGCGAGCAGACGCGGATACACCATGTATTCGAACTGCTGGTCCGTGCGTATCACTTCGGCCCACGCCTGACCTTGCATACCATAGACATGCGCCGCCGGGCCATTGCTCGTCACCTCGAAGGGCTTGCCCTCGCGATCCGGCATCACTTCGGCGTTCTGCGGCAGGTTGTCCGGCGCGAGCGAGAACGTCTTGAAGCTGTCCGTTGCACGCGATCCCCAGTAGTAGCCACGCTCGTGTGGATCGAGTGTGTACGGGAAATCGAAGTACAAGTAATCGGGCAAGGCCAGAATCCCGAGATACCCCTTCGCGCTCCAGCTTCGCGCCGTTTCCGCGCCGCCCCAAAAAAGTGTATCCCACAACGTGACCATCACATTCTTCGTCGCGAAGTCGCGTGGACCGGCGGCATGCTTCAAACCGTCCTGCCATGCCTCCATTGTCTCAATGCCGTTCGCGTTCACGAGCGAGCTCACCTGACGGGCAAACCTCGATGGCAACTCGTCGACCGATTCGATGCCCTCTTGCTTGAGCAAGGCCGCGCACATTGGCGAACGCGCCCACGGTTTGTCTTGCGCCCCCATATCGATACGGCCCTTGTCCGCGTCCTTCCCGTCGCGCGCCTGAAAACCCGCGCCGAGGAGGATGTTCTTCGCTTCATCGCCGCCAAAATGCCATACGTTCAACGGCGCCTGCGCTTCGCGATGCATCGCGGCAATCTCGCCGATGACCTTGCCCGCAAAGTTCAGCGCGCCGCTCGAGCAGGGATTCAGATTGCTGCGTCGATCGTAGAACTGCACCGAAAGCGTATTCGACGTATCGTCAGGATCGATCAGGCGGAAGGCGTTCGCTTCCTGCTCGTTGCCCGACGCATGCAGCCGCCGATACCGCGCTTCCATGGCGACCACGGCCGCGCGGGAGTGGCCGGGCATGTCGATTTCGGGAATGACCTCCACGAAACGATCATTGGCGTATCGCAGCAACGCAATGTATTCGTCGCGCGTCAGGAAGCCGCCGCCTGAGCGGTTGTCCGGGCCGGAAGCAAGCTGGGGAATGAGGCAACGGGTTTCGCCGAGGTCGTGACAACGCCGGGCGCCGATTGCCGTCAGCTCGGGCAGACCCGGGATCTCGATGCGCCAGCCTTCGTCGTCGGACAAATGCAGATGCAGGCGATTGAGCTTGTAAGCGCTCATCTGGTCGATCAGGCGGCGCAGCGTGGCGGGTTGCCGGAAGTTGCGCGCGACATCGACCATCATGCCGCGATGGCCGTAGCGCGGCGCGTCCTCGATGGTCATTGCGGGAATGCGTCCGCCGCCCGCCGGCGCCAGCGACAGTACGGTCTGCACGCCGTAGTAAAGACCGGCTGCATCAAAAGCGTCGATCGACACGCCCGAGGGCGCGATCCGCACACGGTAACCGCCGGCCACGGCGATATCGGCAGGCAGCGCGTGAGGCGCGATCACACCGGTGAGCGGCAATCCCTGCTTCGCGAGCCCCAGCGAACCGGCGCGTTCACGCAGCGCTTCGACCTGTCCCGGCGAGAGATCCGGAAGCGACATTTCGACCCCGCGCAAATCGGCCTCGCCTTCTCCAACGTTCGTCCTCATCGCCGACGGCAACACGCGCGCCGCGACCTCTCGCGCCGGCAGCGGTTCGCCACGCTCCGCTTGCTGGCGGAATATCTGCGCGGGCGTGGGTGGGACGCCGGAGTTGTCATTTGCGGGGAGCGCATCGACGTATCGAGTTTCGTCCTCGGTATCGTTTTGCTTGAGCACGGCGGGCGCAGCGCCCGCAACGACAACATAGGGCCGGGGCAGTACGTCGCTGTATCGGAGCAGCCAGTATTCAGCGACAAACGGCACTTCCAGCCGCTCGCCTGCGGCAAGCGTCACCGCGCCGCTTCGTGGCGTCAGTTCGTACAGGTCGCCCGTCAGGTGGCGCAGCGAGAAGTCCGGATGATTGATGCCAAGGATCCGGCGAATGCTGTGGAGATAGAGCTTCCAGCCATCGCCCGTGATTCGCGCCTGCCCCGTGTTGACGAGGGCCAGCCGGCCGGTTGCGCACGCGCCCGAGTCGGCGCCGAAATCGGCGCATGGCACGCCCGACTTGGCGGCATCGTTGGTATCGATCGATACGCGCAGCATCAGGTCGTTCGCAAGCACCGCGGCCAGCGCCGGGCCGGCGGAAGTTGCGGCTGCGACGGGTTGTGTCGCTTCGGGAGGCAGCGCTGGCGTAAGCGCAAACACGGGCATGGACGCTGCCATTGCCAGCAATCCGGTCGCGAAGTTTATTCGTTTCATGATGTCTCCCTTCAAAAAGTCTTGCTATACGATGCAATGATCTTCACGTCATTGCGGTCGGATTTCCCGTAAAAACCATTGGTGCGAAGCCGCGCTGGAAACACGCCGATTCCTGCGCCTTTGAGCGGACCTTCCTTCACGTCATAGGTGACGCTCAAGTCGATCTCGTTCGCCGATGTATCGCCGCGTCCGGGGTTTTTGATTGCCCATCCGCGAATTCCGCTCACGCCGACTGCAAGTCCCGGCAAACCGATATACGGCCCGATCTGATACGACGCCGATGCCTTGATCACGTGCGTGCCGTCCCACACGAAGTCATCGAGCTGGCCCCAGGTCTGGATCTGATTGCGGTTGTCGCTGTTGGCCCAAGGCGTCAGGCGGAAATTCATCTCGCGCGAGTCGGGTGCGTGCGTGACGCCGAAGCCCATGCTGACGGTGAATGGACCGCTCGCGTAACCGACGCTCGTGCTTGCATGCCATTCGTTGGCCGGCGACGCGACCGGCCCGAGCGCCGCCTGATATCGGCCCCACAAGGCATAGCCGGTCGTCGTCACCGTGCCGTGCTCGCCGGTGCGCCACGCACGCGTCGCGGCAACCTGCGCGTTGCGCCTGTAGCGCTTGCCCTCGCCCACGCCGCCATCGACATAGGTATCGGCAGCCGCCTCGTACCGGATCCCCGCGCTATGCACATAGTCGATACGGCTTGCCGAGCCGTCATATTGATCGCGGTTCTGATGCCACGCGTTGGTCATCGGCCGGAAGCGGTTGTCCCATTCATTGCGGAACTGATCGGCGAGCGCGTAGCCGAATTCCCAGCCCGCCACGTGATATTTCACTTCGGCGCCGCGGTACGCGTGCGAGTGCAATCCGCCCGATGACCCGAGCGTGCCGACACTCAGCGGCGTATAACCCGCGCGAACCTGCCATCCATCGCCAGCCGCGGTGCTGCGCCATTTCAGCGCAGCATGGGCGAGCGTTGCATAGGTCTTGTCGGCGTCATCGCGATAGTCGTGATAAAGCACTTCCGACAAGCCCGTGCCCGGCGCGACCCGAAGGTTGGTGAAACCCGACACGTCTGCGCCGACAAATCCCCACGGACCCGCCGCATAACCCGAGCGCCAGTCGATACCCAATGAGAGCGCGTTGACATGGATATCACCGGCGTGATCGGCCGCATGCCCGTTTCTTGAGTAAAACGTCGTACTGACGGTCGTCTCGGACTTCGAGAAAAGACTGGGCATCTCTTCGGAACGCCAAGGCTGCGCGGTGCCGCGCGTCAGTTCGTCGTCCTCGAACGCCGGAGGTTCAGCCCCTGCCGACGCACCGCACGTTGTTGTTAGGACTGCAAAACATAATGACTGGAATCTGGTCACGTCTCCCCCTCGCTGCGGTTCTTGATCACCGCATGGATTTCTCTGAACGAAGAAGACTAGCCGGTCGTAAATTGGTATTCAAGTGGTATTAATTTTGGGATAGCGGCCGGGTTGATGCGTCCCGGTTTCATCGACGTTTTGCGACAAAAAAAGGCGGTGCTGTTGTCCAGCACCGCCTTCGCAACCTGCGTCGAATCGTCTATGACCTTTTTGATGTCTGGCCGATATCGATATCGATTTGCTGTGGCACAGCGACCGAAAGATAAACGCGGCGGAGCAGGCGTTGCCCGGACGTCTCGCCAACGGCCTCATGCCGTGATGACTCTGAAAGACGCGGAATTAACAATCGTAATCACAAGCGCCTCTACAATACCGGCACTCCGTTAGCCGGCGTCCGCAAAACCGCAGCACGAACACGATCCGAACACATGTATAGAGCATCACTGCAGACCACAAAAGTTTCCATCGGCAAAGGGTGGCGCGCTGTCACGGCGCTGGCCGTGGTTGTATCGGCGCTAGGTATGGGCCTGAGCACGCCCGCCGAGGCCCGCAGCGGCGGCGGCACAAAAGCAGAATCGCAAAAGCAGGCCGGCAAAAGCGCGGTCGCGAGGACGACCAAGGCGGTCAAGACCACCAAGGCCGAGAAGGCCGCCAGGAAGAACAACTTCGAGCGCGTCGCGGTTCCCGCCGGCCCGTTGCCGCCCACCGTCATGGCAGCGCTCGCACGGGCGCACGTACCGCTTTCGTCGATGAGCGTGGTGGTTCAGCGCATCGGCGCCGGCGGCGTACCGCTCGTCGCGCTCAACGCAAACGTGCCGATGATGCCCGCGTCCACCATGAAACTGGTCACGACCTACTCGGGTTTGTCGCTGCTGGGACCTGACTATCGCTGGAAAACGACGGCCTATGCCGACGGCGAAGTCGATGCCAACGGCATCCTTCACGGCAATCTCTATATCCAGGGCACGGGCGATCCCAAGCTCGTGCCGGAAGAACTGATCGATCTCGTGGACCAGATCCGCCGCAACGGCATTTCGGGCATCGACGGCGCGCTGGTGCTGGACAAGCGTTACTTCGATCCGTCGACACGCGACCTCCCCGCCTTCGATGCCGACGAAACCGCGCCCTATAACGTCGGTCCCGACCCGCTGCTCTACGCGTTCAAGTCGCTGTCGTTCACGCTGACGCCGAATCCGGAAGGCGGCGTGTCGATCGACGTCTTGCCGCAACTCGCGCAACTTCAGATCGATAACGAATTGCGCGTGACGCGCGGCGCGTGCGCGGGGACGCTCCCGGCGGCGTCGCCAAGCGTGGCGCAAACTTCGGGCGGCTTCGTGCAGGCATCGTTCATTGGCGACTATCCGTTGCGCTGCGGTCCGCGCACGATCAACGTCGCTGCGCTCGATCACTCGACGTTTTTCGCGGGCGGTTTCCTCGCGCTGTGGAAACAGGCGGGCGGCACCTTCGCCGGCGTGACGCGCGAAGGCCCGACGCCTTCCAGCGCGCGGCTTGTCGGGACGCATCGCAGCCCGGTGCTCTCGGACATCGTTCGAGATATCAACAAGTTCAGCAACAACGTGATGGCGCGTAATTTGTTCCTGACCATCGGCGCCGCAACCGGCAAACCACCGGCGACGACGCAGAAATCGGCGGCAGCCATTACCGCGTTCCTGCATCGAAGCGCCCTGCCCATGTCGGGCCTGTATCTGGATAACGGTTCGGGTCTGTCGCGCGAAGAACACATCACGGCACAGTCGCTCGCCGACCTGCTGACCGCGGCGAATTCCAGTCCGGTCGCGCAGGTCTTCACGGAATCGCTGCCGATCGCCGGGGTGGACGGCACCATGCGCAACCGCCTGACGAACGCAGGCGCGCTCGGCAACGCGCACATCAAGACGGGCACGCTGCGCGACGTCCGCGCGATCGCGGGTTACGTGGGCGCGGCGAACGGCGAGAGCTACGTGGTGGTGAGCATGATCAACGACCCGCGTGCCGAAGCTGCGCGCGCCGCGCACGATGCCTTGCTCGAATGGGTCTACGAAGGCGCGCGCCGCACGGGATCGATGGATTGAAGGCAACGCAAAACCCACTCCGGCGATGCGCACAAGCACAGGGAAACCCTCGTAGGAAACAACTGAAATTATCTTAAAAGATTCGGTAAGCTATCGCCACGCAAGCCGACAGGCTCGCCGAGACGCTCGTCGACCGGCACCTCGAAGCGGCATGCAGACCACAGACTAGATAAACGAGGAACGAGGAGATGACGCCGATGAAACCCGCCCAGACCATTCCCGCCGCGCGCCAGACCTACTGGCTGCGCGCTGTGCAAACCGCGATGGCGTGCGCAGCCATCGCCGCATTGGCCGCGTGCGGCGGCAGCGACGACAACAATAACAACACGCCCGCGGGCGGCGTGAAGCTGCAGGTGGTGTCGTTCGGCGACAGCCTGTCCGATGTCGGCACGTACGCGCCCGTCGCCACGGCGAACTTCGGCGGCGGCCGCTTCACGACGAACCCCGGCCAGGTCTGGACGCAGAACGTCGCGCAGTATTACGGCGACACGCTCACCGCCGCGAATACCGGCGGCTTCGGCGTGCCGCTTCAGGCAGGTACCGGGCTGGGCTATGCGCAAGGCGGCTCGCGCGTGACGTTGCAACCGGGCGTCGGCCATGCCACGCCGGGCACGGCGAACGCGGACTTCTCGCAAGCCACGACGATTCCGGTCAACGATCAGGTCTCGCAGTACATCGCGTCGCACGGCACGTTCAACGCCAACCAGCTCGTGCTGGTGAACGGCGGCGCCAATGACATCTTCTATAACCTGACTGTTGCGCAAGCGACTGCTGCGGGAATTCAGGCGCAGGTCGCGGCTGGAACGCTTGCGCCGGCTGATGCGCTGGCCGCCGGCAACGCGGCGCAAAAAGCCGCGACGACCGCGATCAGCCAGGCGGCTATCGACCTGGCCACGGTCGTCGGACGCGTCGTTCAGGCAGGTGCCACGCATGTGCTGGTATCGAATGTGCCGGATATCGGCGGATCGCCACAGGGGCTTGCCAGCGCCGACAAAGGCGTGACGCTGTCGCAAGTCACGCAGTTGTTCAACGGCACGCTGCAAGGCGCGCTGCAGCAGGCGGGGCTGTTGTCGAAGGTGATCTACGTCGATGCCTACACGTGGGTCGATGGTGTCCAGGCCAACTATCAATCGAACGGCTTTTCGGTATCGAATACGGGCACGGCCTGTAATCTCGCCGCGATGATCGCTGCCGCCACGAAAGCCGGCCAGCCGAACCCGACCGCGTTCGGCACGTCGCTGTTCTGCTCGCCGCAGACGTACACGGTGGCGAACGCCGACCAGACCTACATGTACGCGGATACCGTACATCCGACGACGCATCTGCACGCGCTGTTTTCCACCTACGTGGAGCAACAGGTCGCGAAGGCAGGGTTGGGAAAATAAGCTTCGTTTGAAGCAGGGGAAATACGAAACGCCCGGTTCTTTCGAGACCGGGCGTTTTTTGTTTCGATTGAGTCAAGCGGCAAGCTGTTCCAGGCGGTTGATTCGCACGATGCTAATCCGGCGCCGATTCCCGAGCCGAACCAGGCCCGTCAACGCAGTCACTCCTGCTCTTCAAACGCCGCCGCCGCGCGGCCAAGCCGGTCATTCACGGCACTCCATTCCGCCGATACCGGCAGCGTCTCGATCAAGATCCGCTCCACGTCCTCGCGATCGAGCTTGCGCAGCAAGCCGTACAACTCGCGCGCGTAGCTTTGCGGATCGTCGGGCGCAGCGATGAACCGGACGTTGGGCGCATCGGCCCATTTCCCCACGCTCGATGCCCGCGCGACCAGCGCCAGCTTTTTATCGGCGTTCAGAGGGTGCGCTGCGAGCAGCGGTTCCAGCGCGTCGAAGGGCAACAATCGCAATGGCGTGCGCGGCGCGTAATGCGCCTTGAGCGTCCCGGATGCGCGAGGGGCGCTGGCATCGGTGCCATCGGGAAGACGCGGCATCACGCCGAGAACGTCCGCAATCTCCGCCGGACTCACATGCCCCGGCCGCAACAACGCCGGAAAGCCACGCGATAAATCCAGGATCGTCGATTCGATACCCACCTTCGCCGCACCGCCATCGAGCACATGGACGCTCGTGCCGAATTCATCGCGGACATGTTGCGCCGTGGTCGGGCTGACGTGCCCGAACCGGTTCGCCGATGGCCCCGCCACGCCGCCGTGGCCGTCGCGCAAGGCGCTGAACGCGCTCAGCAAAGCCTGCGCGACCGGATGCGACGGACAGCGGATCGCGACCGAATCCTGCCCGCCACTGACTGCCGCGGGCACGTGCGCCGCGCGCTTCAGGATCAGCGTAAGCGGGCCGGGCCAGAAAGCATCGATCAGTTTTTGTGCATCGGGGACAAGCGTCTCGACCCAGTACGCGGGATCGCTGCCGGGCGCGAGATGCACGATCACCGGATGATTCGACGGCCGCCCTTTGGCCGCATAAATCCGCGCGATCGCCTCGGGATTCCCGGCATCGCCGCCGAGCCCGTAGACCGTTTCAGTCGGAAACGCGACGAGCTGGCCGGCGTCGAGCAACGCGGCTGCTTCCGTGACCTGCGCGACGCTGGGTGCTTCGAAGGTCATTCTCGTCAGTCCAGCGCGATATGCAGCAGGCGGGCGCAGTCGCGCGCCGCCGCACGCACTTCTTCCAGCGTCGTCGCCGTGAAATTCACGTGGCCCATCTTGCGGCCCGGACGCGCTTCTTCCTTGCCATACAGATGCAAACGCGCCGTCGGCATGGCGATGACCTCGTGCCACGGCGGGATGTGGGCCTTGGCGCCATCGAACCAGACGTCGCCGAGAATGTTCAGCATGGCGGCCGGCGAATGCTGGCGCGTATCGCCAAGCGGCATGCCGGTCATCGCGCGTACTTGTTGCTCGAACTGGCTGGTCGCGCAGGCGTCCACCGTGTAATGCCCCGAATTGTGTGGACGCGGCGCCATTTCATTGGCGATCAGCGACCCGTCTTCGAGAATGAAAAACTCCACGCACAACACGCCGACGTAATCCAGCTTCGCGGCAATCGTCAGCGCGGCGTCCTGCGCCTGGGCCACGAGCGCATCGGTTGCATCCGGCGCCGGCACGACGGTCTTCGCCAGGATTCCGCCAACGTGCTGGTTCTGCGCGAGGGGGAAAACGGCAGATTTCCCATCGCCCGCGCGCGCGATCAGCACCGACACTTCGAATTTCAGCGGCATGCGTTTTTCGAGCACGCACGGCACGCCGGCAAGCGATCCATATGCGGTACGGACTTCGTCGACGTTGCGCACGCTCGTCTGGCCCTTGCCGTCGTAACCGAGGCGCGCCGTTTTCAGGATCCCGGGCAAGACGGCGGCGATCTGTTCATCGCTCAGGGCCGCGAGCGCTTCCGGCGACTCGATCACCACATGCGGCGCCACCGGCACGCCCGCGCTTGCGATAAACCGCTTCTCCGCCACGCGATCCTGGGCGATCGCCACGCACCGTCCGGCCGGGCTGACAAACGTGGTCTTCGCGAGGAAATCGAGACTGGCGGACGGCACGTTCTCGAATTCCGTCGATACCGCCGCACACAAGCGCGCGAGTTCGGTGAGCGCGGTTTCGTCGTCGTAGGCGGCGCGGATGTGTTTATCGGCGACGGAACCAGCCGGACTCGTTTCGTCCGGATCGAGGACCGCCACGCGATAGCCCATGGATTGCGCGGCGAAACAGAACATGCGGCCGAGCTGGCCGCCGCCGACCATGCCGAGCCATGCGCCCGGCTGGATGGGAGAACTGGGTTGGGTGTGTGCGTTCATCGTGTGGGGTCGGTCAGCCGGAAGTGTTACTGAAGCTGCTGGATTTAGAGCGGCGGGAGGACCATTGCATGCGCTGCGTCGTTCTGGCGGGCGCGGAAAGCGGCGAGTCTGTCGGCATAGGCGCTCTGCGTCACAGCAAGAATGGATACCGCGAACAACGCGGCGTTCGCCGCCCCCGCCTCGCCGATGGCAAACGTCGCGACCGGCACGCCCTTGGGCATCTGGACGATCGAATGCAGCGAATCGACGCCCTTCAGGTATTTGCTCGATACCGGTACGCCCAGCACCGGCACCGTGGTTTTAGCGGCGAGCATGCCCGGCAAATGCGCCGCGCCGCCTGCCCCTGCGATGATCGCCGCCAGTCCGCGCGAACGTGCGCTTTCAGCGTAGGCGAACATCTCGTCGGGCATGCGATGCGCTGACACGACCTTGGCCTCGTACGGCACGCCGAAGTCCTGCAGGATCGCGACGGCATTTTTCATCACGTCCCAGTCGGAACTGGAACCCATCAACACCCCGATCAACGGTGCGTCATGCGTGTGGGCCTGGACTTCGCTCATCGTGCTGCTTTCCTGTGGTTTGGGTCTGTTCGTTCGAGGCGAGAAGCGTGACTTTACGCCAGCGACTGGCCGGTCAGGCGCTGCAAAGCCTCTTCATACTTCTCGGCTGTCTTCGCGATGACGTCGTCAGGCAGTTTCGGCGCCGGCGGCGTCTTGCCCCACGATTGCGTTTCGAGCCAGTCGCGCACGAATTGTTTATCGAACGATGGCGGGTTCGTACCCACCTGGTAACCGTCCGCCGGCCAGAAGCGCGACGAGTCCGCCGTCAGCACTTCGTCCATCAGGAACAGTTCGCCGCGGTTGTCGAGCCCGAATTCGAACTTCGTATCCGCGATGATGATCCCGCGCGTCGCCGCGTACTCGGCCGCTTCCTTGTAGAGCTTGATGGAAATATCACGGATGGTCGCCGACAATTCCGTGCCGATACGGCGTTCCATGTCGTCGTACGTGATGTTTTCGTCGTGATGGCCCATTTCGGCCTTCGCTGCCGGCGTGAAAATCGGCTCGGGCAGCTTTTCAGCGTTTTGCAGGCCCGGTGGCAATTCCACGCCGCATACCGAACCCGTCGCCTGATAGTCCTTCCAGCCGCTGCCAGCCAGGTAACCGCGCACCACCGCTTCCACCAGGATCGGCTCGAGGCGCTTGACCACGACCGCGCGGCCGGCGACTTGCGGCGCTTCGTCGGCGGAAACGACGGTCGCCGGATCGATGCCCGTATTGTGGTTCGGCACGATGTGCTTGAGTTTCTCGAACCAGAAATCGGCCATTTGATTCAGCACGCGGCCCTTGTTCGGGATCGGCTCGCCCATGATCACGTCGAACGCGGACAGCCGGTCGGTCGTCACGATCAGGAGCTTGTCGGTGCCGACGGCGTAGTTGTCGCGGACCTTGCCGCGCCCGAGCAGGGGCACCGATTTCAGCGTGGATTCGTACAGCGGGGAATGTTGGGTGGACATGTCATCTACCGGAAAAGTGCTGCAACGTCGGGCTAGGAAAGAATGATCAGGAGACAAACGAAAAAACCAACACGCCGTTCCCCGGGAATTGCGGGAACGGCGGGTTGTATTGATTCTGTTCGTGGCCGATTCAGCGCCATTGTAAACGTCTCCGGCGGTTGTCTCGAATTTACTCGGTAGGATCGTCGTGAATTGCGCTTGCGTTTCCTTTACTTGACGATCTGGGCCGGTTCGCCGGACTGGTGTAGTGGTCTAATTTCCTCGGACAAGGCCTGGATCAAGCTCTCCGGCCAATGGATCGAGCAGGCTGGATTTCTGGCCGGTCAGCAAGTGCGCATCACCGTCGAACAAGGCAAGCTCATCATCACCGCCGCGTAACAACGAAGGGCCGCTCCCGCGACCCTTCGTTGTTACGACTCAGCTCCAACTACAGCATCGGCGCTGGTATCGGTGCCGCCAACTTCGATTCCATCACGCCCGCCTGACCCGTCGTCTCATCAACCTGTTGTAGCTTGCTGCGTGCCGCAAACAGCCCCATCTTCACTTCCTGCCAGACGTAATAGATTTTCCCCGCCACCACGTCCACATTCAGCGTCGAGTCGTTCTCCGTCTTCGACACCAATTGATGCTTACCCGGCGCCACCTCCGAATACAGATACGTCTTCGCCGCCGTGTCGCCCAAGACCTTGCCATCCAGTATCACCGGCATCTTGATCGCCGCGCCCATGTTTTCATTGCGGTACACGTAGATCGCCGCCGTGTCTGCAGGAACACTGAATGTTTTTAACGCCGCATCCTTTTGCGGATCGCCCATTGGCACAGAAGCGCAACCCGCCATCACCAACAACGCCCCAACCGGGATCAATCTCTTCAACTGCATTTGATTACTTCCTCGTAGATTTTTATTTGTATAGCTTAGGTACTGCTCTTAAAACGTCAACGGGCAAAGCCCATTCCCTATAAAAGCAACGCAACGACATCCTCTTTGACCGCTACATCAAAGCAAACTATAAACTCGTGCGAATCGTCAGCTATCCAATCAAGCGTTGCGTCTCGGAGAACCTCAAGATAGATCTTCAACTGATCATATGGCAACACCGGCAACCTGCCGTGCACCAACTTAATTTTTTTCTGCGCAACCCAATGAAAGTCTCTAAGACAATCTGATAGCGCATTCCAGTTTCCGCCAAAGTAAGCCGGAAACTGAAGTGCATCAGCGATGCAACGCAATAGTCCATCAACAGTCTCTATGCCGTCTCGAACTGATCCAACGAAGGCGTCATCTGAACCGCGCATGCGGTCCACGCTTCCGAACTCGAATCTAATAAGTGAATTCATCGTTTCCCTCATTTCCTGATCGGGGTAAATGTTTGATAGTGATCGGGCGTATAAAAGGCTTCCCCGTCACGTCCAATAACTATTCGCTGTGGACCGGGTCCCGCTACTCCATGCGTTGGCACCACATATTCTGTGTAATAGCCAGCCGGCCGAACCGGTAAGGCTGGGTTACTACTTCCCATTGATGGCCTATTTTGGAAGATCGATCCGTCATTTCGATGAGGGTAACTTACGCCACTCTCAATGCGCTGCAACGTAGGCTGCAAATCGACCGTACCGCTCAAGATGCGTCCAGTTTTCTGATCAACGACTTCAACGTTGCTAACGAAGCGAGTTGAGTTGCTGCTGTTCGAAACGCTGTTTTCAACGACCGACAACCGGAAGCCATACTTATCAGCAACGTTGCCAACCATCCCATTGGCTGTTTCACCAAACGACATCCCAACGCGTCCCGCAACAGCGCTCGCATCCTCAGCGAGCCACGACGTGTACCTCTGGATTCGAGGCGGCAATCTCGCTTCCAGCTTTTCCGCCATCGTTGCTCAAACACTGAGCGAGTCGGGCTCACTTGCAGTCGGTGGCAATTCACTGCTGACCCTCATGGGTGCCGCGATGTCTCGGGTCGTCCACGTAGTTGCGCCATTGATCGCCATCATCGCGGGCGGGGTCCTGATTTCGGCGGTAGCGCAAACAGGCTTTTTGTTCGCCCCTAACGCATTGAAGATCGATTTCAGCAAACTTAATCCTGCTCAAGGATTCAAGCGAATCTTCTCGATGCAGACGCTAATTGAAGCGGCCAAAGCCTGCTTCAAGATGATCGTCTACACGTGGATCGCCTACACGCTGATCGAGCAGGTCGCCACCACTGCGACTCATGCCTTACTTGTCCCGAGCAGTCTTGCCCATCAACTATTGTCGAGCGGCTTGCGTCTCGTGCTTCTGCTTGTCGGCGCTGCCGTTCTATTTGCCGCAGTCGACCAAATTCTAGTGCGCCGTACGTTCGCGCGGAAAATGCGCATGAGCCGCCACGAACAAAAGCAGGAAATGAAACAACGCGAGGGGGATTCACGTATCAAGCAGCGCCGCAAGCAGTTACAACGCGAGCTACTGGAACGCCCGCGTAGCATGCGGGCGGTGCGGGGTGCTGATGTTGTGGTGACGAACCCGACCCACTATGCGGTCGGGCTTAAATACGAACCATCGCGCATGACTGCACCAACGGTAGTCGCTAAGGGCGCTGGCGATTTTGCCGTACGCCTGAAGAAACTCGCGTTCATTTATGGCGTGCCCGTCATCGAAATGCCCCCTTTCGCACGCGAACTGTATTTCAAGGCTCCGCTTGAGCGCGAAGTGCCGGGCAACCTTTATAGTCAGGCCGCCGCCGTCTATCTGCGCGCGCGACGTGCACCGTCACAGCGGAGACACCCATGACGTGGCAGTCCCGTGTGCGCAATCACTCGGATCTGGCGCTCGTCTTTGCGGTCGTCGTTATCCTATTGCTGCTTTTCACGCCGATTCCGGCAGTAGTACTTGACCTTTTCATCATTATCAATTTTGCGTTCGCGTTCACGATTCTGCTGTTAACTTTTTATGTCTCGCGACCGGTCGAATTTTCGACTTTCCCCTCTCTACTTTTGATCGCAACGCTGTTTCGTCTGTCGCTGAATATTGCAGCGACGCGCCTGATCCTTTCTGGGGCTGAGGCGGGGCAGGTAATCAGCGCAATTGGCGAATTTGTCGTTCAAGGCAATTTTGTCATTGGATTGATCGTCTTTTTTATTTTGATTGTTGTGCAGTACGTGGTGGTGACTGCCGGGGCCCAGCGCGTTTCGGAGGTTGCCGCGCGCTTTGTACTCGACGCGATGCCGGGTCAGCAGATGAGCATCGACGCCGATCTCAATATGGGTCTTATCGATCAGGAAGAAGCCAAGCGCCGCCGTAAGGCAATCGAGAAAGAAGCGGGCTTTTATGGATCGATGGACGGCGCGAGTAAGTTCGTCAAAGGCGATGCAATTGCCGGCATCATCATTATGTTGATCAACATCCTCGGGGGTTGGGCCGTTGGTGTCGCCCAGATGGGCATGCCGCTCGGTCAGGCGTTGCAGACATTTACACTGCTCACTATCGGCGACGGCATCGTCACGCAGGTACCGGCCCTCATTATCTCCGTGGCGACCGGCATTATCGTCACACGCTCTTCTGCTGACGGAGAACTGAGCAACGAGGTATTGCGTCAGTTGATTCAGTTCCCGAAAATCCAATTGATTGTCATGGTCGCGCTCGCCGGTTTGCTGGCTCTACCCGGCATGCCGAAATGGCCAGTCTTGATCTTGGTCCTCCTTGGGGCTGGGGCATGGCTTATCACACGCCGCAAACGTGCTGCAGAACGGGACGTCGGCGCGGGTCATGCACTTAAAACGGAAGATCTGGAGACATCCGAAGCGCCCGCAGCATTGCCGGCTGTCGAAGTGTCGTTCGGTGCCGCGCTCACTCGTGCATGGATTCCTCTGCAAAGCGTGCTCGCGGAGCGAATCGCGGCATTTCGCAAACAATATGCAGCGGAGATGGGCGTCACTGTGCCGCCGGTGGTATTCCGAGACGGCTCGCAACTTGGGTCGAACGATTACCGCATCCTGCTCTTCGGCGATCGCTTTGGCCACGCAACCCTCCATCCGGAGAAAATGCTCGCGATTCATTCGTCGGATCAAGGCGGAAAGCTTGCCGGTATTGCGACCAGAGATCCCGCGTTTGGGCTGCCTGCCGTCTGGATCGATTCTGCCCAACTCACTCACGCGAAGACCCTCGGCTACACCGTAGTCGACCCTATGACCATACTCATCACCCATGTGACGGAAGTTATCAAGGCGAACGTGACATCGCTGCTCTCGCGCACGGATGTGGTCGCCCTTCTTGAGGGTGTACGGACTCGCGCCCCGGGACTGGTCGAAGAGCTTATTCCGAACGTGCTCGCGCTAAGCGATGTCCAGCAGGTTCTCCAAAACCTGCTAGCCGAACAGGTGTCCATACGAAACGTCGATCTTATTATCGAAGTGCTCGCCGACGCAGGGCGCCATGAAAAAGCCCCCGCGGCGCTAAGCGACAGGGTAAGGCAGCGCCTCGGTCACAGCATCTGCCAGCAGCTCCAAGGAGAGCATGATGCACTCGCGGTACTGACGCTTGATCCTTCGCTTGAGTCGGCTATCGTGCAAAACCTGAAAAGCGCGGATGGCGCCGGCACGTTTGTGCTTGATCCACGGCTTGCGGAAAGTTTCCTCAATCGTCTCGTTGGGTACGTGGACATGATGATGCGGCAAAACGTTATTCCCGTCCTGTTGTGCCGCCCCGAAATCCGCCGTCACCTGAGAACCTTCACGCGCCGGGTTGCGCCGCGTCTCGCAGTCGTATCAATGAACGAAGTCCCGCATTCGGTCAACCTCAAATCATTCGCCATGCTTAGCGTCGATGCGGTCGCGCCGCCCTTGGCGTCTCGTGACCCTCAGCTGACACCGGTCGCCCAAGCGGTTTGACCCAGAAAAAAGGACGCTATATGGACAACCTAATGACCCTCGCAATTGGCCTGATCTCGCACGAGACGCGGCGCGTCGAGACCGCGGGACAGAACATTGCCAATGTCGCTACGCCTGGATACAAGCGCCAGATCGCCTTCGAGGAAGTGCTCGATACGAACCGCGCGGTGGATGTGCCGTCGCCACGTGCTGAACAGGTGCCATCCGGCATCGCCACCGATTTTTCGGCGGGCAAGCTAGTTCACACGGGCAACCCGCTCGACTTCTCAATCAACGGCCCCGGATTTTTCGAAGTCGCCACGCCGAGCGGTCTCGCCTACACGCGTCTTGGCTCGTTCCAGCGCGATGCCGATGGCCGCCTCGTTACCGCACAAGGTGCGGTGTTGCAAGCGATGGCCGGCGGCGACATCGTCGTGCGTTCCAACAATTGGCACATCGAGCGCGACGGCACGCTCATTGACGAAGGTAATCCGTCTGCAGTGGTACGCGTGGCGACGTTCTCAAACACGGCCCAGCTCACGCGTGCGGAAGATGGCCTGTTCCATGCAAACGGCGCAGAAGCAGTCGAGGTTGCCCAACCGCAAATGATGCAGGGATTTGTCGAATCATCGAACGTTTCGGTCGGCAACGACATGATTCAAATGATGGAGGCAATGCGCCGCGTCGAATCCGGACAAAAACTTGTCCACGCATACGACGACATGATCGGAACAGTTTTACAGAGATTGGGGGACATCCAGGCATGAACAACGTTTTCTATATTGGTGCAACTGGCCTGAACGCCCAGCAAACCGCAGTAGATACCACAGCGAACAACATCTCTAACATGAACACGCCAGCGTTCAAGCGTGGGCTCGTATCGTTTTCCGAGTTGTTAACCTCGGCTGCGGCGCCTTTGAATCGAGGAGCCGCCGATAGCGTCCTCAGTTCCCCGGCGGGCGTTGCGGCCGACCCGTCTTTACACGTCTTCACGGCAGGCGAACTGCGATCTACCGGAAGCCCCCTCGATCTTGCAATTCGTGGGGACGGCTTCATCGAACTCTCCTCAGACTCCGGGCAGGCCACGCTGTGGCGTGGCGGTGCATTGCACGTCGGCACCGACGGCTATCTCGCCGGGCCAAATGGCTTGGCTCTTAAGGCCATGGTTTCGGTTCCTCATGATGCTTCGAGCATCTCGTTCTCGTCCGACGGTCAGGTACAGGCGAGCGTTCCAAGCCAGAACGAGCCGCTCACGCTCGGCGAAATCGAACTGGTGATGCCTGCGGACACCAGAGCCTTGCAATCGGTTGGCGACGGCATCTACAGGGTTCAGGACGACGGACTCACGGTGTCGCGAGCGCGGCCAGGTGAAGATAACGCGGGCACTCTCGTGCAAGGCTTTAGCGAAGCGTCCAACGTGTCATTGTCCGACGAACTCGTCAACCTGATGTTGTATCAACGCGCATATGCATCGAACGCCCGACTGGTACAGGTCGGAGACGAATTGATGGCGCTGGCCAATGGGCTGAAGCGGTAAGGCGTCTACAGGGAGATGGAAACGATGCATATGAAAATTCTCAGCGCACGCTACGACATGCCGCTCGCGCGGATGATGTGCGGAATTGCGCTAGCGTTTCCTGTTGGAATAGCCTCTTCCCGCGAGCAATACATAAACTTCCGCTCCACGGCCTACGTCGACGATGACACAGTCCGTCTGAGGGAAATCGCGGACCTTGGCGCGTTGCCCGATGGGTGGCGTCAAATGGCCGGTGATATCGCCGTCGCGAGGTTACGACGTCATGGAAATCGTATCAACCTCAGCGCAACCCGTCTCGCCGAAGCTGCGCGGCGGCAGCTACCGGCCCTGACGCCATGGCTGCGTCCTCATGAGATACAGGTAGTAACGATCATCATGCGTGAAAATCCGACAAGTGGAGCTGCAGACAGCCAACTGGCAGCGACCAAAACTACGCACTGCTTAGAATTGACGCGCCGACTCGCGCGCGGTGACGCAGTCTCCGTGGAAAGCGTGCGAAGCGTTGAGTGCCAAAGAGCCCGACCTATACAAAACGCTCACTATGACGGAGCCGCTCGACTCGCTCGGGCACCGCACGACCTCTTTCCCGGCGACGTCCTTGCCGCTATCGCACCGCAGCGCATCGCAAAGATCGGTCAAGGAGAGAACGTCACAACAGTTGTGCATTCCGGTGCGGTCACCGTCACGCGCAGCGGCGCTTCGTTAGCGGACACCCCTTCCGGTCGAGCCGCGATTCTTGCTACCGATTCTGGCGACATCCTGACAACCCCTGTTCACGTCCCGCAAGCAAGGTAACGGCTCCATGCAACGTCAAACTTCGTCGTCGTTCATTGTGATGGGCTACTTACTATGTAGCGTCGCGTACGCGCACGCGGCCGATCTCTTTCAGGGCGATAGCTATCAACCGCTCACCGCCGACCGTCGCGCGTCGAAACCAGGCGACATTCTGACAATCCTGGTCTACGAAAACTCGACCGCCAGCAACACGGCCGACACCTCGACAAAAACCAATGTCGGTCTTCAGGGCAACGTGTCGACAATGTTCGCGGGCAACAATTCCGCGCAAGTCAGCCTCGGTGATAATTACGGCGGCCGTGGGCAGATCCAGCGTACCGGTCGTTTGCTAGCTCAGATCAGCGCGCGGGTCGTCGAGACAGAGCCTAACGGTGATCTGATTGTCGCTGGCAGCCAGGCGATCGACGTCAACGGCGAAAAAACGAAAATTCATCTTGAAGGCCGCGTGCGCCCTGTCGATATTGCCGCTGGCAACACAGTCCAGTCAAATCGCCTTGCGGACGCAAAAATCGACTACGTCGGCGAAGGCTTCATCACGGACCGATCAAAGCCCGGTCTCATCCCTCGTTTATTCGCATGGCTGGGCCTATGGTAAAACGCCTCTCTACCCAATTTGTCGCCTGCATGCTAGTGGCGATTTCAATCGGATCCTCTTACGCGGCAACCAGCGAAGTACGCCTGAAGGATCTTGGAAACTTCCTCGGTTGGCGTGACAACATGCTGGTTGGCTACGGCATCGTCGCAGGACTTGCAGGTTCGGGCGACACGCCGCGAAACCAGGCAACGCGTCAGGCGATGACCAACATGATGTCCCAGTTCGATCTGAATCTGACTCAGGATCAGCTTCAGAGCCGGAACGTCGCGATGGTAATGGTTACTGCTTCGCTCCCCCCAACCGCTAATGTCGGGCGCAAGATCGACGTCAACGTGACGTCGGTGGGCGACGCGCGCAGCCTCGTTGGCGGCACACTGATCATGACACCGCTGCGTGGTCCTGATCGCAAGATCTATGCGCTAGCTCAAGGTCCCATCACCGTTGGCGGCTATCGCTACGATGCTAACGGTAACGTACGGCAAAAAAATCATCCAACCGTCGGAATCGTGCCCGATGGCGGTGTCGTGGAAACTGCTGTACGAGCCGATCTCATTGCTCAGGATGGCTATCTGAACTTTATGCTGAAACAGGCCGACGCCAGCACGGCTGAACGCATCGCTCAGCGGATCAACCAGACAATGGGCGTTGGCAGTGCGCGCTCGGTCGATGCTTATACCGTGCAGATACGCACTCCGGGCGATGGTCGCAACCTTAACCAGTACGTTGCCAGCATTGAGACGCTCAGCGTGATACCCGATCAGGATTCGCGGATTGTCATCAACGAACGTACTGGCACGGTGGTGGCAGGCGGCGACACGCGGATTGCCCCCATCACGATCTCGCATGGCGATATTCGTGTCACTGTCGCAACCGAATACTCAGCATCGCAGCCTGGCCTTATCGGCATCGCTGGACCAGGCGTTCGCAGCCTCGTGGTAGGTAACACCGAGATGTCAGTCGAAGAGACTGGACAAACGGTCGCAGCATCGTTTCCGCATGGCTCAGTCGGGGAACTGGTTCACGCGCTGTCGAAAAGCCGTGTCAGTACGCGCGATGTCATTGCGATCCTGGAAGCTATCAAGGCCGCCGGCGCTCTGCATGCCAATATCATCGTTCAATAAAAACATGGAAGCCAATCCTATGACGATCAACCTTTTAGCTACCATCGCCAGCAAGGCGCTTGATGGCCTGTTCACGCGCCAAGCGGCAACCGCACACAACGTTGCGAACGCCGGGTCGGTGAATTTCACGCCTGTGCGGGTTTCGTTTGAAGACGCGCTGCGCGATGCTGCGGCGCCACAGCCGGGGGATATGTCCGCCACTGTTATTGCCCGTGTAGCGGGCGTCCAGCCACGCATCGACGTGCCTCTGCCGCTCGACTCGAACACGGTCAAGCTCGATCAGGAAATCGCAACTGCATCCGAGACATCGACTCGTTACGCGATGTTGATCGCCATGCTGGACCGCACGCTGCAAATGCAGCAACTTGCAATCAAGGGAGGCTAAGCGCATGAGCGACTCTATCTTCGCCATCGCCCGATCGGGCCTCGATGTCGAACGCCAGCGCATGGAAGTTGTTGCGCAGAATTTGGCCAATGCGAGCACCACACGTACTGCGGCGGGCGTCCCGTATCAACCGCTGCGGCTTGTATCGGGCCCCCAGATAACGTCGGCCTTTGCAGACCATGTCGAAGGCGCGGAAGACGCGACGGGTGCGCCCTCCCTAGGGGGAATGGCACTTACTTAAGCCCGTGGAGCGTGCCCATATTTTCGGACGCGCTCGCGTGCGCTGTGACGAGGCTCTTTCAGCCACGGGTATGACTTCGGTCGTCGTTTTCGCATTCGAGGTTCGATGCGACCGGAGCGATTCCCCACGCAAGACTGCGCGATCAGGTTGAACAGCAGACTCTGGTCGTGAGTTGCCGTCAGACCTCTGGCCAGCCATTCAGTCCATAGCTGCACGGTGTGCTTGAAACTCAGGGTTCTCGGATCGGTGGCGTAATGGCTGGCGGCCTGGGCCATCAGCAGCCGAATCACGTTATAGGCCAGCAGATGGACCCAGATCTCCTTCTCGTTCATGTGGGCAGTCTGGCAATGCAGCACATCCATGCCCATCGTTGTCTTGATGTTACGTAGATCCAGTTCCACGTTCCAACGCCTGGCGTACAACTGCGAGAGGTCCTGTTTGCTGGTCTTGCGTGCATCAAGCATCGTGGTGACCAGCACCCGGTGATGCAGCCTGGACTCGCGCACCGTCAGTTCATCGGGGAAGGCCTGGTACTGCTCACGCGTCATCCAGTCGGGACGCTGCCGTGGTTTGGGCCACGTCACAATGTGATCGCGCATGCCCAGCGACTTGCCTCGCCGAAAGTCAGTGCGGCGCGCCCCATGCTGTTCCATCACGACATCCACCCCGGCGGCGATCATTGAGGCCATCAGAAAGTAGTGGCAGTACAAGGCATCGGCGACGATCACATCACCTTTGCGAAACGTGTCTTGCAGCATGCGAAACGCCGTCAGCTCCCCGCTACCTTTGCCCGCGTACGTCCCGACAGCCGCCTCCAGCACTGCGCCGCTTGCCAGACAGATCACCGCAACCAGATAGGCTAATGGAAATCCCACTCCTTCGGCCTGGGAACTGGACTGCGGGAAGCGGGCCTGGTTCGACGGCGTATCGGGCATCGAGATCCCTGTGCCGTCAACCAGCTTGACCGGGCGCCCACGCCACTTCCAGGCCGCACTGGCCTGCTCATGCAGTTGACGCCCCGTCTCGCGCGTCAACTCCCGCACCATCGTCAGCGGCAGTCTCTGGCGAGCGCGGCAGTAGCCTCCCGTACGCACACTCATCGGGCCCAGCCCGTCGGCAGCTCGCTGCGCGGCCCACCCGTTGACTGCCTTCTGACAGGAGGCGTCCTCTTCCAGCGCCTGGCGCATGAACATCGACAATGTCACCGTCGGCGGATACAGCCGTTCCCGATGTTCTGGCAAATACGCTTCCGTTATGTCCAACAGCTCCGGGCTCGTCAGTATGTTGAAGTAGTCTACCGCCTGGGCTCTGCGCGCCCGGCTTTGAACACTGTTTCGTGTTTGCCTGTGATGACTTCGTGCATTACGATCCATGGGGGCTGATCTTTGGAATGTGACGGGTGTTTGCCTAGTAACAACCATCCTATCAATCCCTGGATCAGCCCCCTCTCTTTCTCTTCAGAAACTTACCCGCGTCTTCTCGTCCATGCAGGCTTAAGTAAGTGCCATTCTCCCTAGGGGGCGTCCAGAGCTACGGCATTGAGCGGATGGAGACACCCTCGCGTCTCGTTTATGACCCATCGCACCCGCACGCCGATGCAAAGGGTTTTGTTGCATACCCAGGCCTCGACCATGCCGGAGAAATGGCATTGATGGTGCAAACCCTCCGTGTCTACGAATCCAATGTGGTGATGTTCAACGCTGGCCGCTCGATGTACATGCGAGCGCTCGAGCTTGGGAGCCGTTCATGAATGTCGCCGAAATCGCCGGTGTTCAGGCCGGCTTCCTCGCACCGACGTGGCAATCGAGCCTCCCGCAGCATCCGCAAGCTGGCTTCGGCGGCATGCTCCTCGCTGGCGTTGAGCAGACCGACCATACCGTGACCGCAGCCAATGGTGCCGTTACCGATTTTGCGCTCGGCAAAGATCTTCCACCGCATCAGGTCGTCATAGCGTTGGAAGAGGCACGGATGTCGCTCCAGTTTGCACTGCAGATTCGCTCGCGCCTGGTAGAGGGATATCAGGAACTTATGCGGATGCAACTTTAGGATGGAATCAGGAATGTCGGGCTTCGTCATGTATTTCACCGACGGCTCACGCCGGCGGCAGTTTCTGTTGGCCGGCGCATTGGCGCTACTGTTATGCGGCGTGATGGCCGCGGCCTGGTTCGTCCTGCATCCCAGATACCAGGTGCTTTTCAGCGATCTGCGGCCACAAGATGCGTCGTCGATCATCGCAGCGCTCGAGAAGCAGAAAGTGCCCTACCGGATCGACGAGAAGTCATCAGCCATTCTGGTACCTGAAGGCGACACGCGCGCCCTGCGCCTGAAGCTCATGAGCGGCGACCTGCGACTGCAAGGAGCGGTCGGTTTTGAATTGTTCAATAACTCGGATCTTGGGTTAACCGATTTCGCACAAAAGGTGAACTATCAGAGAGCGCTACAGGGAGAACTCGCGCGCACCATCATGACGCTCGACGATATTGATCTTGCCCGTGTGCATCTAACACTACCGGAATCGTCCATTTTCCATCGAGACGCTGCTCGTCCAAAAGCTTCTGTGGCGCTCTTCATGCGCGATAGGCACCCGCTTGCGCCAGAGACGGTCCGCGGCATCCAACGGCTGGTGGCGGCAACGGTGCCGGAACTCACGCCCACAGACGTCATCGTGGTCGATCAAACAGGTGACCTCGCAAATAGCCGAGGCAGCGATATTGACGATCCTAAGTTCATCTTGAAACAAGCGATTGAGCAGCACTACGAACGCAAAATTCTTGCTTTGATTCAGCCATTCGTTGGCCCCAATGGGAGCTCGGTCAGCGTCGACGCGCGCCTTGACTTCGATCAGACGAAGACTACGCGCGAGTCGGATATGACACGGCCCCTCGTCAATGCGGAAGGCAGATCGTCCTCCGCGACAACACCGCTCCCCGGCGCGTCGGGAAAATCAGGGATGCCAACGGGATTGGCTCCGTTGCCGTCTTCCACGTCCTCGGACGGAACGAAGGTCGATCGCAGGCTTGAACAGATCGTGTCGGAGCCGGGGTCGATTCGCAGGCTATCGGTTGGTATCGTGCTGGACCGTTCGTTGACACAGGAGGAATTGACTCGACTCCAGGCAGTGGTTGGAGCATCAATAGGTATCGATCCAGCACGCGGCGATGTGCTGTCCATTCAGACCGGCCGACCTGGCTCGGTAGCAGCATTGAGCGCTATCGCTCCATTCCCCTCGGGAGCAGACGAAGCTAGCAGCACCGCCGGAGCGGAGAGCACTATCAGCGGATCGATTGCCGACACGCAGGGGCAACGTGAAAGGTCTTCGGATCAGCCCGCGCGGGAACCCTCGCATGGCGCCCACGCGGCTACGGATCTGCTCAAGATGCCAGCTCGTCCGCTCATTGCATCATTGCTCGGTCTAATAGCGTTCGTGGTGATCGCAGCTAGCATCCTTCTATGGCATTCGCGGCGCAAGCACGGTGGGACGGCGCTTTCCATGAGCCAAGCGCAACGCGACCAATACGTAATGCGACTGCGCGCGCTTCTTGCCGACCAGGGAGCCATGAATGATCGCGCCTGAGCAACAAAATGTTTACGCGCGACGCTTGCGCCGGGCCGTGGCCGAGTTGGCTGCGTACTCAATCGACGATATCGAGTTGATCTGGCGGGTGTTGTCCGAAACGGAGCGCGCGCAGTTGCGTCCGTTGCTTACAGAAATGCCAAACTTGGCAGAAAATGGCATGGACATACTCGTTGCTACGGATACGCAACGCATGCCGCCCATTGTAGGCGACGAAGATTACGCTCTTACGGTAGAACAGCTCGTACAAATCGCGTATTCACTCCCACACCAGTTGATGTCACGGCTGCTGGTCTGTGTCGATCATCGAACCCGGAGCGCCGTAATCGATGCGCTTTCGCCCGACGAACGCGCAATGCTGGCGAGGGTCGACCAGCCCAGCACGATCACAGAAATAGCTCGCAACGCATTGCACGAGGCCGCACGCTCAGTCATCCGATCGATGGACGATCTACCGCCCCTTGCAAAGCCACCGACGTTCGCCCAAAAACTTCGTCGTTTGCTGGAGCGACGTTCATGAGTCAACTGCTAAAGGCGAATGAGATCGCAATCGGCAGCGGTCGCAAAACGATTGCCGACGGGACGCTCGGGCTCGGCAGCTTGGATACGCTCACTGACGCACCGGATGGCATGCGGGACACCGGTGAACACGAAACACAGTGCGAACAGCTGAAAGACCGGATATCCCAGCTTGAACAAGCCGTCTTGCAGGCTGCCTCGGCGCGCGGCCTTGAACTCGAAGCACTGGAACGAGATGCGTTCCAAAACGGCATGGATGAAGGTCTGAAACTCGGTGCGGCCAGCATTGGCCAGCAGCACGAGGAGCAACTCAGTACGCTTCGTGCAGTAGTGAAAGACGCACGGGATGCATTTCATCAACAGTTGCTGGCCGTCGAGCCACTCGCGCTGGAGCTCACGCAACTGACATTGGAAAAAATCTTTGGCGATCCTGATTTACGGAGCGATCTGGTCGCGCGGACCACCCGGCACCACCTCGCACAGTTGACGGCTACCTCAGCAGTTGGTGTACGAGTCTCCGCGACTGATTTCCCAGAGATCGCAGGGCTAAACAAGGCTTTGGGAACCACCGGCACTCATCCGACGCTATCCGTTCAAGCTGATCCCCAGTTGCCGTCGGGCGCGTGCTTCATCGAACTGTTGCTTGGACGGCTGGACGTGAGCCTGTCACAACAAAGCTCACATGCGGTTTCCAGACTCGCTGCATTGCGTCCAAGGGGCTGAAATGGAGATAGCGCACGCCCACCCCTACATCACCTCCATGCGTAACTTTGACCCCCTAACGAGGCTCGGCACTGTGACGCGCGTCATGCCGACGTTTATCGAAGCGGATGGCCCCGGTGTGCCGCTCGGCTCTCTATGCACTGTTGGAAACCCAGGCGCTGAGCAAGTGTTGGCGGAAGTTTTCAAGGTTGAGATCGGACGCGTCACCCTAGTCCCGTTTGCGCCGGCGTCATCACTGTGCGTTGGCGACTCGGTATGCGCAACGCGTGTTGGCGCGACCATGCCTGTCGGGTCGGGTTATCTGGGGCGCGTGGTCGACCCGCTAGGTCGGGCGCTCGACAGCGGCCCCTCTATCGCTTGTGATGACGAATCGTGGCCGCTCGCAGGACTCAGCACGCCTCCCCTAGAGCGTCTTTCCCCTGTCGCACCATTGCAAACCGGCATTCGGACGCTTGATACGCTTCTGACGCTAGGTATCGGCCAACGCGCCGGGATTTTCGCGGGTAGCGGAGTTGGCAAGACCACCTTGCTAAGCAGCCTCGCTCGCCATGTTGACGCCGACGTGTGTGTGCTTTGCCTTGTTGGCGAGCGTGGACGCGAAGCAGAGGAATTCTGGCATCGCTCGCTTTCGGACTCAACCCGAGCCCGCTCGACCATGGTCGTCGCCACGTCAGATCAACCTGCCGTGATGCGCGCCCGCAGTGTTTTGGCAGCGCTGTCGCTGGCAGAGTATTTCCGCTCGCAAGGCTCGCATGTTTTGCTACTGCTTGATTCGGTAACGCGCTACGCGCTGGCACTACGTGAAATCGGTCTTGCGGCTGGCGAGCCACCTACCGTGCGCGCCTATACCCCCAGCGTGTTCGCCGCATTGCCCAAAATTGTCGAGCGCTGCGGCGCACTTAAGGCGGGCGGCGCTATCACAGCCTTAATGACTGTGTTGACTGAAACGGACGATATCGACGATCCGATGGCGGAGACGATGCGTGCGTTGCTTGACGGTCATATCGTGCTGACTCGAGAGTTGGCCGAGCAGGGTCACTTCCCGGCAATTCAGGTACCGCGCAGTGTCAGCCGTGTCATGCAGCACGTCACCCGGCCCGAAGAGCGTCAACTCGCCGCTGACGTAGTCGCGCAACTCGCGATGTACGAGTCGTCGCGCACGCTGATTGAATCCGGGCTTTATGTCCCAAATAGCAACCCGGCACTTGACCGCGCGTTGCGACTGCGACCTGCGCTGACCGGATTTCTTCGGCAAGACACACTCACGGCTGTCTCACGCGAAACCGCGCTCGCCGAACTGGCCGCCCTGCTCAAGGAGAACGCGTGAACAAGCGCAGACAACTAGACGACGCACAGGTCATCTTAGGCATTCGTCGACTACAACTCGATCGAGCACGGCACGAAACACAACGCACGGTCCAGACTCTGGAACGGGCGCAAGCGCATGAGCAACGGGAACATACCGACCTGCACGCGTATCTCGAAGGCTGGCGCAACGCTTTGCATGCTATCGGCGGCCTGTCTCCCGACCTCGCATCGAACTGGGCTGGCGCTACTGCGTCAGTGCACGCGTCCCACCAGCACGCCCAACAGGAAACACGATCCGTGATCGCGCGTGTAGATAAACAACGCATGCAGATGCTGCACCTGCAACAGCAATCGCAAATAGCAGAAGACCGCGTCACTCAAGCCCAGCGCCGGTTCCAGCGTAAACGCGAGGAGCAACAGGCCAGCAGAATTGAAGACCTTTACCTGTCATATGGAGACCAGCTATGAACATCACGACATCTCAGGTCTGGGCCGCCCCAACGGCGCGAGCGTCAACGGCACACATATCGACAAAGCACGATTCAGGCGAATTTCAAACGACACTGCGATCTATGGAAAAGGACATGTGGTCCGGCGCGGAATCAGAAATTCCCGGTGGACATGGGTCGTCCGTGGAGCAGTCACGCCGAAGCTCCGCTCAAACCTATTCGCCCGCCATGTCGAAAGGCGCCCCCGTTGCATCAATGACCTCAAGCAGCACAAGCAATGAGTTCGTTGACCCGTCTGCTGGACGAATTCCTGTATTCATCACGAATGGCGATTCGTCGACCTCGGCAACATCATTTAGCGCAGTCAAGTCACTCCTGGAAACCTGCCGACGTACCTTGCCTGACGCACAAGCTAACTCTCTGGACAATGTCCATGAACCCATCTTTGTCCCCTGCGCGGCGCCCGAACCAGCGGCACCAACGCGCGACACGCGACGCATCGTCGCGCGCGCGCCTGCCTACACACCTGCCAACCTGGCTCCGCCGTCTTCGAACGCTAATAGCGCAGCACCCTATCGGCTCAGTGTCAGCGTTGAAGGTAGCGGTGTTTCGATTGCATTACGCATCCACGGCGCGACGCCCGATGACCTGGCGCGATTGAAGCAAAAGGCGCTGACCGAAGCACGCCGTCATGGCGGCCGTGATGTCCGATTGGTAGTGAACGGCGTCGATCAAATCACGACTTATCTGGTAGGAGCATCCAATGGCTATTAGCCCCATCAGTTCGACTGGCGATGTGAACAACCGCATCGACTCGCTCGGTCTCGACATGCAGTCGCTATTAAAAATTATCTTGACGCAGCTGACGTATCAGGACCCTCTTAAGCCAGTCGACAACTTCGAGTTCGTCTCACAACTTGCCCAATTCACGTCGCTTGAGCAGACGCGCCAGATGACCGACAAAATCGACAACCTTCTGTCGGTTCAGTCAGCCACGCAGACCTTTGGTCTACTTGGCCGTAACGTCGACGTGCAAACGGACACAGCATTGCTAAGCGGTGTGGTCAAGAGTGTGTCGTTCAAGGACTCACAACCACAACTGACCATTGAGACTGACAGCGGCCAGTTCCTGACCAACGCCACCATTTCGCAGATCGTCTCGGTCCGCTAAAGGAGAGTTCCCATGCTGGAAAGCATTTATATTGGCATGAGTGGGTTGATCGCCTACTCAAAAGGCCTGCAGACAATCAGCAACAATGTCGCAAACCTAAATACGGCGGGCTTCAAGACGTCGACGCCACGGTTCGCGGATCTGTACTACGGCCAGCAGTTCCGGCAAGGCGCTCCTGGCAACGCAACGCAGTTGGGTAGCGGCGTCGAATATGGTTACTCATCACTGAATTTCGCGCAGGGCGATCTGCGCGCAAGTAATGGTCAACTTGATCTTGCAATTCAAGGCAACGGGTTTCTCTCGTTGCTCGACGGCGCGACCGTCCGCTACGCCCGCACCGGCCAGTTCGAAATCGGAAACGATGGTTTTATTGAGGACAAGTCAACTGGCCTCAAGCTGGCTGCACTGGCGTCGTCCGGCAGCCTCGGGCCCATCTCGATGACAGGTAAGCAGGTCAGCCCACCACAAGCCACCCGTACCGTCCAGTTCACTGACAATCTGTCGCCTGGGTCGACGAACTTTTCGATCCCAAACGTCGAGGTCTATGACGCGACCGGCGGAAAACATACGTTGACCGTTGCATTCGCACCCGATACGGACATCATGCCCGGCCGCTGGAAAGTCACAGTGACTGACGAAAATAACCTTCCTGTCCAAGAAAGCGTGCTGCAATTCAATGGCGGCATCCCCGAACCAGGCCGGGACACTATCGACGTGACATTGGGCTCTGCAAATGCACCGCCGCTCACCGTCACGCTCGACTTCTCAGCAGGCGTAACCGGATTCTCAGCGGGCAGCTCTTCGACGTTGCGTATCTCAAAGTCGGACGGCTACGCAACAGGCACCCTATCGTCGATGGATATTGACGACGAGGGTCAATTGGTCCTGCAGTACTCGAACGGACAGACCTCTGCGGTAGGTACTGTTGCGTTGGCGAAGTTCCGCAATCCAGACCAGCTCACTCAATTGGGCAATGGTTTATTCGATGGGTCGCACATCGCCCCGCCCGAATATGGTGCGAGCGGCCGCGCAGCCGTTGGGCAACTGAAGGCGGGGGCAACGGAGGCGTCGAATGTTGATCTATCGAACGAATTCGGTCAGTTAATCTTGATTCAGCGCGGGTTTCAAGCATCGTCCCAAGTCGTGACCGCCGCCAATGAAATGATCATGCAGCTATTTCAGATGCGAGGCCAGGGATGAGCGTCACAGCGATCCGATGGCGCCCACTCGGCGAGCGCGATCTCGATGCATGTCGTGACCAGGTCATGAAAGCGATTGAGGGATGGCAAACCCAATGGTTCGCCAACGCCTTCTTGCGCATCAAATCAGTTGAGCTGCTGACCAGTGGGACGCACGAGTTCGCGTTGCCTGCCGCGTCGGTGGCATGGTCTTGTGGTGTAGATGCCTGGTTGTCAGTCAGTAGGCGGGCGCTTTCGACCATGGTCAACCGCGCGCTGGATCTGCCAAAGACATTCTCTCCGGACACTGAAGTCGCGTCCTCCTTGTTATCCGATGTCGAAAGGCAACTTGTCGACAGCTTGTTCACGACCGTTCGCGGGGCATTCGAGCTGGACGGGACTTTCGTTCCTATCCCAGCGAGCAATGTCGGCAAACCTTTGCGCATTCCCCACGGCGCCGCGCACGTGCGCCTTGCGACGGCCGACGACGCCGCTGCGCTATCAATTGTCGTCGGCGCACAAACACTCTGGCGCTGTTTTCCCGTGGCAGCGAGTCCCGAGTTCGCCGTCAGAACGGAATCTGAAAGTCGTACCGCTGCTTTAGACGGAATCCGAGTACCGGTCGCCGCCACGCTGGGGCAATGCGAGCTGACCGTTCCCCAGCTTGCAACATTGTCCATCGGTGATGTCATCACCCTGGATTATCAGACGCGCGACGCGGTCCCTCTCGTGTTGGCTCACTCACGCGCAACGGTATTTGCAACGGGCAGACCAGGACAAAGCGCCGGCAAATTTTCCATCCAACTTGCCTCGATCGCGAGGCCGCACATTTCATGACTTCAAACGCTGCATCCCGTACGCCACTGATCCTAAGAGTTGATCTTCCGGAACAACAGTCGAAACATGACAAAGAAGACTCTGTTCGACCGATGCTCGAACTGCTTAATGACGTCAAGGTCAAGATCGACGTCCAGCTTGGATGCGCCGAACTGAGTGTTAAGGAATTGATGGCGCTGCAGAATGGCTCCGTCGTGCAACTTGACCGTCATCTGGGAGATACGATCGACGTATTGCTTAATGACCGGAAAATCGGCCAAGCAGAGATCGTAGCAGTCGGCGAACAATTCGGCATTCGCATTACGGACCTGGCGAGCAACCGATGAATGGGACCACTTACGCATCGTCGCTCCAAGACGCGTCGCAAGGCGTCAGCACCCCGGCGGCAACGCTGACGCCCTCCTTCGTCAGTTCCGGCTTGGCCGGGGTGGATTTTTTCCATACTGTTATTGCATTGGTGTTTTGTCTTGCGCTGGGCGTCGTCGCGATCTTGATCATTCGCCGCACTCAAGGCATAGCGAGTACGCGGGCCGCGCTTACTGGTTCGCACCGCATCAAAGTCCTCGATAACACGCGTTTGAATACGAGAATTACGCTTCATTTGGTGGAGTGTGCCGGGAGAGTCGTGCTTCTCGCATCCGACGCCAGCGGCATCAAACTGCTCGACGCGAACGACAGTAGAGAGCAGGAGCCGCACGCATGACTGCCAGCAAAATCGGCAAGATATTGTGCGCCATTTTGACCGCTATGTTGTTCGGTTGGGCCACATTTCATGCCTCGCCGGCCGCAGCCAGCCCGTCTCGCGGTAACGACACGATGACCTTGTCACTATCGAGCTCTGCTCGTGATATTGCGAAGGATGGCAAAGGCGTATCGGAAACCGTCCGGATCGCCACGTTGCTGACCATGCTAAGCGTGGCACCAGCCCTCATCGTTTCGATGACGGCATTTATCCGAATAGCAGTTGTCCTGTCTATCATTCGTCATGCGTTCGGCATGCCAGAGACGCCCCCGACGCCTGTGCTCATCAGCCTGGCACTGTTCCTGACCGTGTTCGCGATGCTGCCTACCTTGCAAAGCATTAATCATGATGCGCTCCAGCCATTCATGCACGGTCAGCTCGAGCTTGAACAGGCGCTTGATCGAAGCACTGCACCAATCCGCGATTTCATGCTGCGCCAGGTGCGTGAAGAAGATCTCAAACTGATGTACGAGCTGTCGCACCAGCTCTTGCCACAAACACCTGCCGACGTAAGTTTGCTGCAACTGACGCCAGCTTTCATATTGAACGAGCTGCGCGTTGCATTTCAAATTGGCTTCGTCGTCCTTTTACCGTTCTTACTGATCGACCTCGTCGTCTCGAGCGTCCTGCTGTCGCTGGGTATGTTAATGGTGCCTCCAGCCACAATTTCGCTGCCGCTAAAGGTACTCATGTTCGTTCTGGTAGATGGCTGGGGTTTGGTTCTGCGAGGCGTATTGGGCAGTTTTAAATGATTCCAGCGGTCGAACTCGGCGCATCGAAAGATTCACCCGAAGACGTCTCGCCGCTTTTGGTAGAGAGTGAGCTTTGGACTTCGCTCGAAACTGAGCCGACGGCATCCGGACGCGAAGCCATTTTCTCGCATTACCTTCCGTACGCCCGCGCACTCGCAGCACAGCTCTACGCGGGACGGCATAGAGACGACGTCGAATTCAAAGATTTCCTTCAATTGGCGTGTATTGGATTGCTTGAATCGATCGATCGGTTTGAGCCGCACCGGGAGGTTTTGTTTCGAACGTTTTGCACGCCTCGGATCAGAGGCAACGTCCTCGCTGGCATCACACGGCTGAGCGATGGACAAGAGCAAGCTTCCCTGCAACGACGCATGCGCCGAGAACGCCTCGCGTCCCTAGAGCAAGGAAGCGAAAGCGGCAGTCGATCCCGTGGTACCTTCCAGACGCTCGCCACGCTCACAGTTGGCTTGGCGATAGGTTTTTTGCTCGACGATACCGGTCTCGTTGAGGACGATGTATCGAAACCGGCCCCATACGGCAGCGCGTGGCAGACGATTGCATTGCGCCAGACCCGTGAGCAATTGCATGCGGCAGTCGACCAACTCCCCGCGCGAGACCAGAAAATCATCCGTTACCACTATTTCCATGGTCTCAACTTCGAGCAAATTTCCGATATCCTCGGCTTGACCAAGGGACGCATCTCTCAACTGCATCGAGCGGCGCTTCTCGATCTTCGGAAAAAGATCGGCAATACAGACCATTTATTTACCGTTACCTGAACATGACAACTGATCTCAAACTTGGTAAAGAGTGCAACGATGACGCGATGTCGTCCGTGATGCGAGCGATGGAAGGCCCAGCCGAACACGCGCTGGTGCTATTGAGCCAATCCCTTGCGAACTGGCCACTCGATTTCCGGTTGTGGTTTCTGAGAGGCGCGACCCTTGCGAGCCAACAGCGGTATGACGAAGCGCGCGTAGATTTTTTGCGTGTACAAGAACTTGCGCAAGAGTTCCTTATTGCGACATTCATGCTGGGTTTCTTAGATTTCGTTAATGCGCGAGTCACAGCGGCTGAAGCCACCTGGGCCGCTTTGGGCCAAGTGGCCGAAGATCATCCTCTCCGCGTGTTGAAGGACGGCTTGCTCAGCCTATCTCGCAACGAATTCGAAGTCTCGCTCGAGCAGCTTCGCCGTGGACTAGCGCTGAATCAGCAATACCCGTTAATTAATCCTTTTATCCAAGCCGTGATCGCGCAAATTGCCCAAGAATCACAACAAACCAACGCTACGACTGCGGATACGCAAACGTCTCAGGACCACCTGCTGCTCTCCAGCTACAACGGCAATCAAACGCGTCACTGATCTTCTTGCCATGGACCCTATATCAACGCTCAACCAGGTGATGTTGTTGCTACGTCAGCAACTTGCCCAAAAATCCGAACGACGTGAACGCGTCCCCCAACGCCGACAGGCGTCGGGACCGTCAGCTAACATTACGGCGCAAGAAGGCGAACTTGGTCAAACAGAAAATGCGATCCGCTCACAGATCCACACGTTGCGCTTGGCCGGTGTTACCGATGAGCGTCAATTGTTTCGTGTCGCGATAGAGGGACTACTGTTGTACGAATTTGGTACGGAAGTCGGAAATGATCCCGCATTTCAGCAGATTCGCGATAGGGTCTGTTCTTGCTTGGAGGAAGAGCCAAGAACTTTTCAAATGCTACGTCACTTGCTCCTAGACGGAAAGCACTCGTGAAGCGCGAAAACTCCGTTTTGCTATCCACTATCCTCGAGCAAGCTCCACAGTCACGCTCGTCAAAGCCCGCTCAGCGCATCCGTGCAGCGACTATCAACATAGTCCTACGGACTCCTCTGACTCAGAGGCGGTTTCAAACTATTCGGGGATCGGCTCATGAGTCACAATTTTGAACGGCTGCGGGAGCATATCCTGCCACTCTCTCGCTCTCGCACTTTCGAAGCGGCACGAACTGAGTGGATTCTCGAGTCCGTCGAAGTTAGTGACGAGTTTGATTCTTGCCCATGCGGCCGGGACATCAAGGAGCATTGCTACATCCGCAATACGTTGACCGGGCATCAAACCTATGTCGGTAACGTGTGCGTCAATCGGTTCATTGGAATTGACACGGGTAATCTTTTTGATGGTCTCAGGCGGATCAGGGAGAAGCCGGCCGCAAATCCAAGCCTGGCGGTGATTGCCTACGCCGAGTCCCGAGGTTTTCTTTTCGACAAGGAATTTGACTTCCTTCGAGCGACCGCTCGAAAAAGGCTACTTTCGCCGGCGCAGAAGGCCTGGAAGGAGAAAATTAATCGTCGCATTCTGCAGGGAACGGTCGTGAAACGGAGAACTGTTCGATAGCTGTCATGCGTGCTTGAGAGGGCCGCATGACAGCTATCGTGTACTCAATGGTTGAATCGAGCGAGGTGCGAGTTGAGCGCAAGAAGAGACGATGGGCGCATGAAGAGAAATGCCGAATCGTCAAGGAAAAATTAGTCGAGGGGCGCTCAGTCGCGCAGGCCGCGCGCGCTCATCAAGTCAATGCGAATCAGGTTTTCGACTGGCGCAAGCAGTACCATCAGGGGCTACTGGGCACAGATGGGAAGGACGTCGTCAACGACTCGGCGGGAACCATCTCCCCCGGAAACATGAACATGGATTCCGCGCTCTTGCGGACGGTCTGCGGTGCATAAGACTGCAGGAGTTAAGGAGCACATTTCCAATGTAGCTACCCGGATAGTCGTCTCTAGATTCAATCGACGCTCCGGCGTCACGCAGGTGTCTAATGAGCGAGCATCGCACCGAGATTGAGTTCATTCGCAACCTTCTTCAATCTATTGTCACGCGTCCAGATGGTGATGCCAGGTTGTAGGCGCGCGGACGCCAAAACAGTGACGTGTCGACATAGACGATTCCACAGTTGAACAAACCCTCGCGCTCGATCAGATAAAACGTCTCCTCCGGTGTTGCAACTGGCGCGCGTGGCAAATCGAGCAAAGCGCCAAGCACGACGTCACGATCACGCAGACTACCGAGCGAAATCTCACCTATCACGTATGGATGAGCCAATATACACGCTCCTCGGCAAGCAAGGTGGTCAGCATAGGATCAGACGCGTTGAGGTGGTCAATCCAGACCGACGTGTCGACAAGAATCATTCGACATCCTGCCGGCGCAGCGGCGCCCCTTTATGCCCGGCTGACTACCGCCAAGATTCGCAAGTCGTTTCGCGGCTTCACAATGGATCAAGGCCTTTAGCGCTTTGCGCACGAGTGCCGTTTTCTCCTCAATACCCGTGTAGGCTTGAGCTTTGGCACTTAAGTTGTCATCACGCGCAATAGTCGTACGCATGGGATTCTCCGCAAATGTGCGCATCATTTGATGCCTCATCGGTGTAGATCATCGCCTCGTAATGAGCGCGTTTCCCCAGACAGTGGCTAAAAGTGCAAAAGAGAGAAGCCAAAACAGAGCGCGCGCAGGCGCAAAAATCAGCAACCCGGGCGCCTTAAACCCCCTCCCCAAGCGCCAGCGCCCTTAAAACGGATCCCCCACCCTCACGATCTTCATCGCGTTAGTCCCGCCGGCTTGCCCCATCGGCTCCCCGACAGTCAACACCACCATATCCCCACGCGCCGCGTATCCCTTCGAAACAACAACCTCAAGCGCCTGCTGAAGCGCAACATCGCGATCGGTGTTCGTATCCAGGTGCAACGAAGTAACATTCCGATAAAGCGCCATAGTGCGCTCACTACCAATCCGCGGCGTCAAGGCAAAAATCGGCACATGCGACCAATGCCGCGACATCCACAGCGCCGTCGCGCCCGACTCCGTCAACGCAACAATCGCCTTCGCCCCAAGGTGATACGCCGTGAACAACGCACCCATCGCAATCGACTGGTCGATACGCGTAAACGTCCGGTCCAGGAAATCCTTGTCCAGTTCGCTCTGCTCCGATTTCTCGGCCTCAAGGCAAATCGCCGCCATCGTCTCGATGGTCGTCACCGGATATTTCCCCGCCGCCGTCTCAGCCGACAACATCACGGCGTCCGTCCCATCCAGCACGGCATTCGCCACGTCCGATACCTCCGCGCGCGTCGGAACCGGCGCGTGGATCATCGATTCCATCATCTGCGTGGCGGTGATCACGAACTTGTTCGACTCACGCGCCATCCGGATCATGCGTTTCTGCAATGCCGGAACCGCCGCGTTGCCCACTTCCACAGCCAGGTCGCCACGGGCAACCATGATGCCGTCGGAAGCATCGAGAATGCCCTGCAGCGCCGGAATGGCTTCCGCACGCTCGATCTTCGCAATCATCTTCGGCTTGATGCCGTAAGGCGCGCCCGCAATGTTCGCGAGTTGCCGCGCCATTTCCATGTCCGTGGCGTTCTTCGGAAACGATACCGCCACGAAGTCGGCGCCGAGCGACATGGCCGTCTTGATGTCCTCCATGTCCTTCTCGGTCAGCGCCGGCGCGGTCAACCCGCCGCCCTGCCGGTTGATGCCCTTGTTGTTGGAGAGATCGCCGCCCACTTTCACGGTCGTGTGAATCTCTTCGCCAATCACGCGCACCACGTCGAGCACGATCAGGCCGTCGTTGAGCAACAGCACGTCGCCGCTGCGCAGGTCACGCGGCAGATCCGGATAGTCGAGGCCGACGCGTTCGTCGTTGCCGAGCTCGCAGCGTGCATCGAGGATGAACGGGTTGCCGGCAATCAACGTGACCTTGCCATTCTCGAACTTGCCCACGCGGATCTTCGGGCCTTGCAGGTCGGCCATCAGCGCAACCTCGCGGCCGCATTGCTTGGCGGCGTCACGAACGTATTGCGCACGCTGACGATGGTCGTCGGCGGTGCCGTGGGAAAAGTTGAAACGAACCACGTCGAGACCGGCCTGGATCATTTGCAACAGGATCTCAGGGGAGCTGGAAGCCGGGCCGATGGTGGCGACAATCTTTGTAGCGCGATGCATGGAATTCCTCGTCTGGGTGGTATCGCCTGAAACAGCGCTGCGAGTACGGTGTGCTGACGGGGATTCAGTTGTCTCCGCCTGCGGACGCGCGCCGGATCGTGCCGGCGTCGCTTTGTGATGGCTGTTCGATAACGCTCCGGGGCCAGGTATCAGCGACGCTGCACTCGCGCCGCCGATCATGACCGCCGTTTCCTTCTTCAACTTGCCGCTCCGCCGGGCGGGAACGCGGGCCGGGCGCTTCGGCTTTGCGTCGTCTTCAATGCCTTGATCGCTTTCGGCTGCAGGTGAAAGCGCGTCCGGCGTGGACGCAGTAGACGCAGCAACCGCCTCGACCGCGCGGGCATGGCGCGCTTCTTCGCCCACGCTGCCCTCCACGTCCTCGACCATCTTTTCCGCCAGCTCTTCCACGGCCAATACAGACCGCTCGTTATCCGACTCCGACGTGGCTTTTGTCATGGGATCAGGCCCGCGATTCGAGCACTTCTACCGCCGGCAACGTCTTGCCTTCCAGGAACTCGAGGAACGCGCCGCCGCCCGTCGAGATGTAGGAAATTTTGTCGTGGATGCCGTATTTCTGGATGGCCGCGAGCGTGTCGCCGCCGCCTGCAATCGAGAACGCCGACGAGTTCGCGATGGCGTCCGCCAGCGTCTTCGTGCCGTTGCCGAACTGGTCGAATTCGAACACGCCGACCGGACCGTTCCATACGATCGTGCCGGCCTTCTCCAGTTGCGCGGCGAGCGCCTTGGCGGTGTCCGGGCCGATATCGAGGATCAGGTCGTCGTCCTGGACCTGGTCGACGGCCTTCGTTTCGGCCTTCGCGGTCGCCGCGAATTCCTTCGCGGTCACGACGTCGCTAGGAATGGGCACCGATGCCCCACGCGCACGCGCTTCGCTGATGATGGTCCTGGCTTCATCGACGAGATCCTTTTCCGCCAGCGACTTGCCGATACTCAGGCCGGAAGCCAGCATGAACGTGTTGGCAATGCCGCCGCCCACGATCAACTGGTCCACTTTCTCGGCCAGCGACTTGAGGATGGTGAGTTTCGTCGATACCTTCGATCCCGCCACGATCGCGACCAGCGGACGCTTCGGCTCGCCGAGCGCCTTGCCCAATGCGTCGAGTTCAGCCGCGAGCAGCGGACCCGCGCACGCCACGGGCGCGTATTTCGCAATTCCGTGCGTGGTCGCTTCAGCCCGGTGCGCCGTGCCGAATGCGTCGTTCACGTAGATATCGCAAAGTTTGGCGAGCTTCTGCGACAGCGCGTCGTCGTTCTTTTTCTCACCCTTGTTGCAGCGGCAGTTCTCGAGCAGCACGACCTGACCCGGCTGGACCTGGACACCATCGACCCAATCGGCCACCAGCGGCACGTCGCGGCCGAGCAATTCACCAAGACGCCTGGCCACCGGCGCGAGCGAATCCTCGGGCTTGAACTGGCCTTCGGTCGGACGGCCAAGGTGGGACGTGACCATGACGGCCGCGCCCGCGGCAAGCGCCTGCTGAATGGCAGGCACCGATGCGCGCACGCGCGTGTCTTCAGTGATGTTGCCCTGATCGTCCTGCGGCACATTGAGATCGGCACGGATGAAAACACGTTTGCCGGACACTTTGCCTTCGGCGATCAGATCGGTGAAACGCAGTACTTTCGTCATGGGAGTCAGCGTGTGAGCGGGTGATTGGAAAGCGGTTCGGGCGATTGGAAATCACAGGCCGGAACCAAAGGCCTGCGGCTCGCGAAAGAGTGCTACGGGGAAATTGAAGCGGAAGCGGTGTGCTTGCGGTTGGGCGAACGATGCAGTCCCGATGCAGACGACAAAGCGGATCGCGCCGGGGACCGATGCGTCGACACGGCTGGGCGTGACAGCGGAGACTGAAGCAAGTGAAGCGACTGGAGCGATTGAAGCGCTTGTGCGGTGACTGCCGGATACACGATCGACCTCATTGGACACGACAGCAAGATCGCCATTTTAACCGATACCCACCGCCCGCCAACGCTGCAAACGCAAATCCCCGGGATTCGGGAATGCTCACGATGCCTTGCATATCATGGTGCGGCGCAGCATGAAATCAGGCGAAGAGCCGCAATCCGGTGAACACAATCATGCCCACGACGATCGTCCCGAGCATGCTCCGCCGCCACAAAAACCAGGCAAGGCCGCAGAGCGACGCATACAGCGCATGGTTCGAAAACGCGATGGACAGTCCATCCGGCGTGCTCAGCAAATCGGGAACGACGACCGCGACGAGCGCCGCAGCCGGCGCATAACGCAAGGCGCGCTGTACCCGCTCGGGCAAGATCATGCGTTCGCCGCCGATCAGGAACAGCGCGCGCGTCAGGCCCGTGATCAACGCCATGCCGGCAATGGCAAGCCAAATCTGGGCGGTGGTCACCGGGCGCTCCGGGTATTTTTGGCGGGGGCATCGAGTTTGGCGCGGGGCGGCTCAACGGCCGGATCTTTCGGCGCGGCGCGCACGCCCAACTTCTCCGCCATCAGGTCCACGAACGTTCCAGCCAGCAACGCCGCGACGACCGCCAGCGGCAACGACAACCGATAAGGCAGGTCCAGCGTGATCAGCGCAACGACGCTAGCCACGCCCACGGCCGCAAGTGTGGAGCGCGTGGCGATCGCGGACACGATCAGCGGAACGAGCGCGAGCGTACCGGCAAGCTCGAGTCCCCAGTTATCCGGGAAAACGCTCGCAAGCAGAATCCCCACGATCGATGAAACCTGCCACGACGACCAGCTCGTCGCGGCCAGCCCCCAGAAGAACGCCTCCTTGCCGGGCTGATAGCCGACCGGGAAATTGCGCTTCGAGAACATCAAATAGATGATGTCGCCGTTGAAATAGCCGAGCACCAGCCGGCGGCGCAGCGGCAGATAGCCGAAATGCGGCGCAAGTCCCGCGCTGAAGATGACGAAGCGCAGGTTGACCATGGCGGCGGTCAACAGGATGGTCCAGAGCGGCAGCTTGGCTGCCAACAGCGGCAGCACGGCGAGTTGCGATGACCCGGCATAGGCTGCGAGCGACATGCCGAGCGCTTGCGGCACGGTGAGCACCGACTTCGCCATCGCGATACCGGTCACGAGACCCCACGAGAACGTCGCCGGAACCGCCGGAGAGAGCGTCTTGACGCCCTCGATGAATGCGCGTCGGTTGGTATCGGACAGCCGGTCGAACATGAATGTGAGTGCGCGTTGGGTGCAGTCGGGGTGCAGTCGGACGGTGATCTGGGGGTGAGCTGAGCGCTATTTGCGTGCCGATTCAGCTCGCGCTGGACGCACCGCATGACGGCGAAAGGCGAATTATAGCGGCGTGAAAGGCGCCAAATGGCCGACGCCGCCCATTTTTTAATCGAAAAGACGCTAAAATGACGGTCTTTGGCCGTCTGGCCGCGTGCCGGATCTGCATCGAAATCCGGGTTCCCGTGCATACGTGGAACCGCGCCGGCGGCCCATTCAAACACGTGCACCACACTCGCCAGGAGAAACGTATGTCAATGGCCGACCGCGACGGCAAGATCTGGATGGATGGCAAGCTGATCGACTGGCGCGACGCCAACATCCACGTGCTGACCCACACGCTGCACTATGGCATGGGTGTCTTTGAAGGCGTGCGCGCCTACAAGACCGGCAGCGGCACGTCGATCTTCCGCCTCAAGGATCACACCAAGCGTCTGCTCAACTCCGCCAAGATCTTCCAGATGGAAGTCCCTTTCGACCACGCCACGCTCGAAGCGGCGCAGCTCGAAGTGGTCGGCGTGAACAAGCTCGAATCCTGCTATATCCGCCCGATCATCTGGGTGGGGTCGGAAAAGCTGGGTGTATCGGCGAAGGGCAACACCATTCACGTCGCAATCGCCGCATGGCCGTGGGGCGCCTATCTCGGCGACGACGGCATTGCCAAGGGCATCCGCGTCAAGACGTCGTCGTTCACGCGTCATCACGTGAACGTGTCGATGGTGCGCGCCAAGGCGTCCGGCTGGTATGTGAACTCGATCCTGGCCAATCAGGAAGCCATCACAGACGGTTACGACGAAGCGCTGCTGCTCGACGTCGACGGCTACGTGTCGGAAGGCTCCGGCGAAAACTTCTTCCTGGTGAACAACGGCAAGCTGTACACGCCGGACCTGGCTTCGTGCCTCGACGGCATCACGCGCGACACGGTCATCACGCTCGCACGCGACTTCGGCATTCCGGTGATCGAAAAGCGCATCACCCGCGACGAGGTCTACACCTGCGACGAAGCGTTCTTCACCGGCACGGCCGCCGAAGTCACGCCGATCCGCGAGCTGGACAATCGCACTATCGGCGAAGGCAAGCGCGGTCCGATCACGGAGAAGCTGCAAAGCGCGTTCTTCGATATCGTGAGCGGCAAGAACGAGAAGTACGCGGACTGGTTGTCGACGGTCAAGTAAGGCGGTCAAGCGAATATCTCGGCGGACCGGCGAAAAGCCCGTTCGCCGCCTCCCCAGAATAGAACGTAGAAACGAACCCGAACGAGATTCCTCATGAGCGAACTGAAGGAAATGCCGCTGGTGCAGTTGTCGGCCAAAGACGTGCCGGCGTTCTGCCCAAATCCGAATATGCCGCGCTGGAGCACGCATCCGCGCGTGTTCCTCGATATCTCGCACGGCGAAGCGCGCTGCCCGTATTGCGGCACCCGCTACAAGCTGAAAGACGGCGAAACGATCAAAGGCCATTGAGCGCGCTGCTCGGCCCAAGCCGGTTTCACGAAGCGCTCGGGCAATCCGATCCGCGGCTCCAATCTGGTCGCGGGCTGAATCGCGCTTGCACGCGCGTGCTTTGCTTGATGGCATCCACGGGCAAAACACCGCACATCGACGTCCAGCGCACTGCGCGCGGGACGCCAACCACCCCATTTGCACCGACCCGCCTCGCCAAGACAGCGTGTGCTGCGTCATTTTCGAGATTGGAATTTAAATAGATGCGTCGCGCGTTGGTTATCGCCCCGAACTGGATTGGTGACGCATTGATGGCGCAGCCGCTGTTCTCGCTGCTCAGGAAACTGCATCCACGGATTGTCATCGACGCCGTCGCGCCCGCCTGGGTCGCGCCCGTGCTTGAGCGCATGCCCGAGATCCACGATGTCTACGCCACCGATCTCGCGCACGGCAAGCTGCAGATGCTGCGCCGTTGGCAGCTCGCGAGCGACCTGCGCGACGTGGGCTACGACGCGGCGTACGTGCTGCCTAACTCGTTCAAGTCGGCGCTGATCCCGTTCATGGCGGGCATCAACCTGCGCGTTGGCTACAAAGGCGAAAGCCGCTACGGCCTGCTCAACGTGCGGCATGCCAATCCGCCGAAAGACCAGCGCCCGCCGATGGTCAGCCAGTACGCCGCACTCGCCTATGCACCGGGCGCAAAGCTGCCGTGGCTGCAGGAAAACGCCACGGTTCCCATGCCCGTGCCACGCCTTGATCTCGACCTGAACGAAGCTGCACGCGTCTCCACGCGCTTCAATCTCGATACCCGCGCGCCGCTCGTCGTGTTCTGCCCGGGCGCCGAGTTCGGCCCGGCCAAACGCTGGCCGCCGGAGCATTTTGCGTCTCTGGCGCAGTTCATCGCGCAGTCGTTCCCGTATGCCCGGATCGTCGCGCTCGGCTCGCCCAAAGACGCGCCGCTCGCGCAGGCGATTGCGGACCGCGCGCCGAACGTGCGCAACCTGTGCGGCCAGACGTCTTTGGGCGAAGCGTGCGCGCTGATCTCGCGTGCGAGCGCCGTGGTCACCAACGATTCCGGCCTGATGCATGTCGCAGCCGCGCTGCGCCGCCCGCTGGTCGCGGTGTTCGGCTCGACCGACCCGCGCCACACGCCGCCCCTCTCCGATCTTGCAAAGGTACAATGGCTGCACCTCGAATGCAGTCCGTGCTTTGCCCGCGAGTGTCCGCTGGGTCACCTGAATTGCCTGCGCGAGCTCGGCGCGGATCAGGTTTTCGGCGATCTGCGCGGCATGCTGATGACGCAACGTAGTTGACGCAACGTAGTTCACGCCTGCGACATGCCAATGCCACCCAAGCGGGGGCATGCTTTTGAAACTTGACCGAACCGTGGCGTTTTTTGTCCGCAAAACACTGGACGCCGTGCATCGAACGTTAGAGACCCACTAGCCATGCCACGTTTTGCCCGCCTCTTCGAAGCCGCCGCCGATACCCTCAACGCCTACTACCAGGCCGTCGCGGAGGGCAATGTCGACAGCGTGATGGCGCTGTGGATCGACGAGGAATTCGCCACGTTCATCTGTGCGGACGGCTCGCACCTGAGCGGCCTGGACAGCATACGCGCGGGTCTTGCAACGCAACTCGAAAACCTGCCGATCACAGTCGAGCCGCTCGATATCCGTGTCTACGACAGTCTCGGCACCGTGGTCTACGCGATCGCCGAAGCGCATCAGTCCACCGAGCCCGGCAGCACGCCCGCCATGGTTTTCAGCACCTACGTGATGGTTCACGAACGTGGGGAATGGCGCATAGCACATATCCACGCGAGTGCGATGCCAGACGAAGCGGCCGGCCAGGTTGCTGCCAAGATGCGTCATGGACAGGGTCCGCTGCACTGAAATGGAATTTGCGGGCGCGGCAAGCTGCAACGCCTTTATCAGTGGCTTGGGGATTGCTGTCCTCAATGTACCGATGCTCCGACCGCACCTCGTTTGATAGCGCGCCATGAAACGCGATTCATCTCACCTCATTGCTCCCGGCCCGGCGCGCGCGACGGCATCGGAAACTGACGCGCCCGACTCTGCCCTCGACGCGCTCGTCGATCCAATAATCGATCTGCTGTACCAGGCGCCGCGATGGCTGCCGAGCGCTCACGCCCAAACCATCGTGCCCGCGTTGTTCGCCCGCCGGCCGATGGTCCAGTACAAACGGGAACGATGGACCACGCCGGATGGCGATTTCATCGACCTGGACTGGCTCGACAGTGCTGTAGACACCGCAAGGCCTCCAGCCAAAGCACCGCTTTTCGTGCTGTTCCACGGTCTGGAAGGCAGTTCCGATTCCCATTACGCGCGTGTGCTGATGGCCGAAGCGAAGGCGCGCGGCTGGCATGGCGTCGTGCCGCATTTTCGCAGTTGCAGCGGTTCGATGAACCTCCTGCCACGCTTCTACCATCTCGCCGACAGCGCCGAAGTCGACTGGGTCCTGCGCCGGCTCAAGGCGCAACACAACGGGCCGATCGTCGCGGCAGGTGTATCGCTGGGAGGCAACGTGTTGTTGCGATGGCTCTGCGAGCAGGAACAGGACGCCACAGCCATTCTGGATGCCGCCGCCGCGATCTCCGCGCCGCTCGATGTCCACGCCGGCGGCCACGCAATATCGCAGGGATTCGGCATGGTCTACACGCGCAGTTTCCTCAAGACGCTCAAGCGCAAGGCGCTCGCCAAGCTCGACCAATACCCGGGCCTTTTCGACCGCGACGCCATGCTCGCCGCGCGCACCATGCACGCATTCGATAACGCCGTCACTGCACCCCTCCACGGTTTCCGCGATACCGACGACTACTGGACCCGCGCCACCACGCGGCCTTTCTTGCCGCAGATCGCCGCGCCGACGCTCATCCTGAACGCCCGCAACGACCCGTTCCTGCCGGGGCGCGTGCTGCCATCGGCGACGGAAGTATCAGCCGCCGTCACGCTCGATCAACCCATGCACGGCGGCCACGTCGGGTTCATGACCGGGCCGTTCCCGGGGCGTATCGACTGGTTGTCGCAGCGGGTTTTCGGTTATTTGCAGACGCACGTGAAGCAGGCAGCACCAGCATCAGCATCAGCACCCACTACGGATTCCACGCATGGATGAGATCGTCAAGCAGGCGCTGGCCAAATGGCCGAACGTTCCGCATTGCACCGGCTGGCTGCTGCTCGACCGGCGCGGCCAGTGGCGCATGCGCGACGACGCCACGCAAGCCGCGAATCTGCCTGGCGATATCATCCGCCACGATGCGCTCCTGGGCTTCATCAACCGCAATTACGCCGCCGATGACGCCGGCCAGTGGTTCTTCCAGAACGGCCCGCAGCGCGTGTATGTGGAGTTGGGGTACACGCCGTGGATCGTGCGACTGTCCGAGGCGAATGGCGCGCTCAAGCTGACGGAACACGCGGGTGGCGGGTTCGAACCATCCGAAGCGTGGCTCGATGATCAGGGGAACATACTCTTCTCGGATTCGACGCGCATTGCCGCCTTGCACGATCACGACCTGGATCTGTTTTCATCGAATGCGGAACTCGATGAAAACGGCGGCGTTTTTCACTTCGCGCCGGGCGTCGATCTAACGCTGCAACGCATTGCGCGCAACGATGTGGCGGAACGTTTCGCCTTCGTCACCAGTCCTGCGGCCAGGGCAGCGGCGGCCTAACTGTCGTCCTTCTCCGTCTCGCGCTCTTCCTTGTAGCGCGTTTCGAAGTCGCGCAGCCGCGCGGATATCGTCGATAAATCGTAGAAACCCGCGTTTTTCAGATCGCGCGCCGCCTGCAATTGCCGGATAGCCGATGGCCACGCGCCGTCGAGCGCCAGCTTCTCCGCCATCGCGCGATGCTGCTGCATTGCGTCGTTCGCGCCCGCGCTCGCTTGCGCCAGGTAACGCCACCAGTCAGGCTGATTCGGGTCATCGCGGGTCTCGCGGCGCGCCAGCGCCTGGGCTTCCGTAAAACGACGCGCGGACAACAACGCCTGCAAATGCGTTTCGATAGCCGCGTGCGATGCAGGCCAGCGCTCCTGGGCGATATCGGCGAGATGGATGGCTTCGTTGTCGTGACCGGCGAGGCGCGCGATATCCGCGGCGAGGACATCGAGGCTCGGCGAGCTGCGATCCTGCGGACGTTTTGCGGCGATGGTGCCAAGATTCACCACGGTGGCTGGCGTTTTTGCAGCGTTCAGCGATGCCAGCGCGGCGCTCGCCGGAGACGCGACATCGATTGATGACGTGGATGGAAGCGGGTTGCTGGCGTGGGCAACCATCGGCGCCGTCTTTTCCGCCGAAGCCGGACGGTCCTCCTGCGCGGGCTCGGCATCGAACACTTTGCGCGCCTCGGCGAGCGATGCGTTCGCGGCATCGTAATCGCGCTGCAGCGTCTGCGCGAGCGCGATCCCATACCAGTTAGCGGCCACGTTCAGCGCAGTCTGATCCTCGATTTCCGAGCGCAGCCGGGTGGCGACATCGCGATATTCACTCGTCGAATTCGCCTGCAGCACGCGGGCACGCGCCCTGACAAAACCGTATTCCGGCTCCTGCCGCGGCTGACGATACGGCACCCGGCGCGCACGGTCTTCCATGTCGGCCATGCGCTCGCCCGTCAGCGGATGCGTTCGCAGATACGGCGGCACGCCGTTATCGCCCATCGCGGTCCGGTCGAGCCGCGCGAAGAACGAGACCATTGCGTACGGATCGTAGCCTGCCGCGCTCAGCATCTGGAAGCCGACGCGGTCCGCCTCGTGCTCCGCCGAGCGCGAGAACCGCAACTGGTTATCGAGCGCGAACGCCTGGCCGCCCATCGCGATGCCCATCCCCAGGTCGCCGCTGTGCGCCACCACGCCCGCGAGCACGCCGAACAGCATGGCCGCGAGCGCCGCATAACCGCTGCGCTCGCTCGAACCCATCATCCGCGCGATATGCCGTTGCAGCACATGTCCCATCTCGTGCCCGATCACCGATGCCAGTTCCGATTCCGTCTGGCTCGTCGCAATCAACCCGGTATTCACACCGATAAAACCGCCGGGCATCGAGAACGCGTTGATTTGCGGATCGCGCACGGGAAAGAGATCGAAGTCCGGCAGATAACCGCCGATGTACTGCGTCGCCGCAGCCGCCGACAAACGCGCCGCCACCGAGTTGAGGTAATCGCGGATGAGCCAGTCGTCGAGGTAATCGGGGTCGCGCCGCAGATCGCGCATCAGGCGCTCGCCGAGCCGGCGCTCGGCTTGCGGGGTGAGCGCGCCGCCTGAACCATCGCCGAGATCGGGGAGCTGGAGCGCGTTCATGGATGCCTGTAGTCCCGCTTTTTCGCCCGGACGGTTGGCGAAGCGCGCCGCGGCGCCGCCGTAGAGGCCGAAGACGTTGGCATCGATGCTAGCGGTCGGCGTGGTCAGTGCGTCGCCGGATGGCGGTGCGGATGCCGATGCCGATGCTGATGCCAACGCCGATGCCGTTGGCGCCGCTGTCTGCGCGAACGCGCCGGGAGGCAGGCCCACGGTCAGGCACAACACGGCGGCGATCAGGCGGTCTGGACGCATGGCAAACTTGCTATACGGTTGGCCGGGGCGGCGGTCACGATCGGCTGGAAAGGCTTATCGTAGCAGCGTGAGCGCGCACGGACCACCCGCCTGGATCGCCGCACGCCGCTGGTATGATGAGCGCCCGATGCAAGGAGAATTCATGTCCGGACTTACACATTTCGATGCTTCTGGCGAAGCGCACATGGTCGATGTCGGCGACAAAAGCGAAACCCGGCGCATTGCCGTTGCAGGCGGTTCCATCGCGATGCTGCCCGCCACGCTCGCGCTGATCCGCGACGGCAAGGCAAAGAAAGGCGACGTGCTGGGTGTCGCGCGGATCGCCGCGATCCAGGGCGCGAAGCGCACGTCGGATTTGATCCCGCTATGCCATCCGCTGGCGCTGACGCGCGTGGCGGTGGATTTTTCCATCGATGAGACTTTGCCCGGCGTGCATTGCGAAGTGCGGGTCGAGACGGTTGGAAGAACCGGCGTGGAAATGGAAGCGCTGACGGCCGTGCAGATCGGTTTGCTGACGGTTTATGACATGTGCAAGGCGGTGGATCGCGGGATGACGATCACCGACGTTCGCGTCATGGAGAAGCACGGGGGGAAGTCGGGGGATTGGGTGGCGAAGGACTGATTCCTTCAACTAACCCGTTGCATATGAACCAAGGCCGTCCCAGCTTGCGCTGAAACGGCCTTGATTTATTTCTGAGCGAAACCCTTGGCGAACGAGGTCGCCGGGGATTCAATCATCCCCATCATCGTCGTCACTATCATCGGTTGCCGGAGACGCCGGCAGCCCATACAACTTCACCAGCTCCGCCTTGAATCCGGCGAGCGGCTTGCCCTGCTCATCGACTGATTTGAATACCGATGCCAGTTGCGTCGGCCAGTCGTGCAACTCGGTCGCGAAAATCTTCAGCCTCGCCATGGTATCGAGCGCGTCCTGATCCTGGCCGGCCAGCGCCTGCAGCACGGCGTATCGGCGCAAGACGGTTTCGCCGGGCAACAACGCGATCGCTTGATGGTGCATATCGAGCTTGCTCGCAAGGTCCTGACCGTTCATGGGCAACAGCGTCGCCGCACCATATTCACCCCAGGCGCGGAACAGGATAGACGGATCCGCCGCGTACTGCTCCGCCGGCCGGGCGCCGTAATACAGCACCTCGGCGCGGTTGTAGTCACGCAGGACCGGATAAAGCGAAAGCAGCCCGAGCACGACCAGCGCCGCATAAAGCCCGTAAGAAAACGAACGCGATACCAAACGCAAAGGCCGCGTCTCCAGCAAGCCGAAGATCAGCATGGCGGGCATCAGATAAAACATGTACTGCTGCGGATATTCGACAAGCGCATGCATCATCAGAACACCCAGCAACGTGAGCCCAAAAATCCGCGCCGGCGTATGCGGCGCGCGCAGCACGCGCACGAGCCAGCCAATGACGCCGAACAGCACGATCGCCAAGCCGAGCAGGCCGGTTTTTGCGAGCAAATCGATGAAGATATCGTGCGAATTATTCGCGATCTCCACGCCGCCAAGTTCGCGCACGAACTCGAACTGGTGCAGCGGGAATTCGCCCCAGCCGACACCTAGAAGCGGATGCGTCAGGAACATCGTCCAGCCGTATTTCCACAGCGCAAGTCGCGGCGCGATCTGGTTTGCATCCTGCATGCGCTCGGCTGCCGATTGCCCGAGGTCGAGTTGATAACGCACATTCGCCCAGCGGACCGCGCCGTTCACCGCGAAGAACAGCACAAGCAAGACGACGGGGATCAACCAAGCGCGCGCCTTATTGCGGGAAGCATCACTCGCAGGCGCGTCGGGATCATCGGCGGCGGTCGAGCGGCCCTGGATCAACGCCATCCACAAACCGGCGACCACGATCACGCCCATCTGCAACCACGGTCCACGCGATACGGTCAGCGCCAGGCCAGCGGAAAAAATCGCCGAGAGCACGAGCCATGCGATCACCGGCAATCGCCGCGTCTGCACGAGATAAAGCGCGCCCGCCGTGGCGAACGCAATATAGGTGGCAAGGTGGTTCGCCTGCGCCATGTTGCCGAACGGCCGGCGCTCGACGGTCACGTTGTACGCCACGACGAACGGCGAAAACTTCGATTCCATGTGAAAGAGCTGCACGACCTGGCAGAACACGGCAAAGAGGCCGCCGACAATCAACGCCGCCGCGCCCCATCGAAACGCCCGCTCGGCCATTCCGGCGCGCACGAGTCCATACCCCGTATGCACCGCGATAAACGACGCCAGCAGATACCCGCCGCCGAGCCAGTTCATCGACGGCTGCGCGACCGGCAGCACGACCGTCTGGGCCACGAGCAACAGCCCGAGCACAAGCGGCATCAGCGCCATGACCGGCGTTGCGAACGCTATACGCGGCTCGGACAAACGCACGACCAGCGCCATGGCGGCGCCGAGCGCAAGGAACAGCCCGAGCGCGCTGTACTCCGCGTAGAACGTCGGAATGGGATACGTGTGGTTGACGACCGCGTACGGAATCGTCAGCGCCAGACAGAGGACGGCAAGAGTAAGGTAGCGCGCGATGTTTGAAGGCATGAGGGGTCGGGAACGTCGGCAACCGGCGCACTATACAAAAAATTACTCATGCTGTGCGGCGACGTGCATGAAATGCGCCGAAATCGCTGTGAATCGTTTGAAATTCGTGGCGCTTTCGGCGAAACAAAGAAGCTGACCGCAATCTGCGTGCTCGCCCGATGCGTTACTGCAGCGATTACGTTTCCTTGCGGTCAGCCTTTCAGCACCATCAAACCGGCACAGTCTGATCAAGCGCGGCACTCAGGCGGTGCAAGATTGGGCGGCAGCGTCGGCGCCTCAGATGGCAGCGGGCCCGCGCCTGGCGCCGGCAATGATGAAGCCGTTTTAGTTGCCGCGAAGCACTCCCACGTGATCGATCCGGCCTGGACCGAGCCCTTCGTCAGCACCGTGCGCGCGGTCGGCGCATCGGCATTGTCGGGCGAGGATGGCACGAGCACGATGGTGTTCTCGCCCGCGGGCGCCACGCGCGTGGAATACGCGATCGTGATCTGGCCGTTGTCGTCATTCACGTGAATGGACTCGACGTTGCGCGTTCCCGGCGGTGTGGAATATCCGCCGCCCAGATCCGACCCGCTCGCAGCATTCTCAGCCACAGCCAGACGCGCCGACGAAGCCAGCGACAAACCCTCTCCCACCCGGCTACGCGCCAGGTAATCCTGATAAGCCGGGATCGCGTAGGCGGCGACCACACCCACAATCGCCAGCACGATCATCAACTCGATCAGCGTGAAACCTCGTCCCGAGCGCTTTTTCTTCCCGCGCGCCCACGCTCGTCGAAACCACGACTTGCCTTCCTTGATGCTCTTGAACCCGCACACCGCTACTGTCATCGCTGAACTCCCAAAAGATCGAAGCGTCTGGCTGCGTGATGCAATCCAGACGCTTCGATCTTATTGAGCCCTGCGAGCCGCCGGCAGTCAGCCAAACGGCTAACGTTCGGCGAGAGAAATCAGTGCGCGGCCTTCGATTCCGTGGACTGCACGCGCTTGCGGAAAAACCAGCCGACGGCCAGAACAAGCACCGCGCCGGCGATGCGCGCAGCGTACTCGGCGCTCGGGACATTCAACGCAGGCCATTGATCGATAAACGGATCGTCAATGATCAGGCCGCCCGCAATCCACCCGAGCAATCCGGCGCCCAGCGCAATCACAATCGGGAATTTATCGATCAGCTTGAGCACCAGCGTGCTGCCCCACACGATCAGTGGAATGCTCACCAGCAAGCCGAAGATCACCAACGCGAGCCGATGCTGCGGGTCGGCGGCCTGGGCAGCGCCCGCGACCGCGATCACGTTGTCGAGGCTCATAACGGCATCGGCGACGATGATGGTCTTGATCGCGGCCCAAAGCTGATCGGTGGATTTCACGTTCGGATCGCTGTGATCGGGCATCATGAGTTTCACTCCGATCCACAAAAGCATCAGGCCGCCGACGAATTTGAGGAACGGAATATCCAGCAGCACAACCGCAAACGCGATCAGCACAACCCGCAGGACAACCGCCCCGAGCGTGCCGAGCAGCACGCCGCGCGTGCGTTGCTGGTCGGGCAGGTTGCGCACGGCAAGCGCGATGACGACGGCGTTGTCGCCTCCGAGCAAGATATCTATGACGATGATCTGAAGAACAGCGCCCCAATGGAGGGTGGCGAAAAATTCGAGCATGAAAAAACCGGTGAGCGACAGCGACAGAAAGCACGCGAAAAAAAAGCGGGGAAGCCTTAGCTCCCCCGCTTTTATAACCGACGCGTTACGAAAGGCTTACACAAGCATAGCAAAGCCCCGCGTTTCCTGTCGATCAGCCGTTCCTTAAAGCATCGCCTTCAACAAACGCGCCATTTCCGACGGGTTCTTCGTGACGGTGATACCACATGCTTCCATGATTTCCAGCTTGGCATCGGCCGTATCCGCACCACCCGAAATCAGCGCGCCTGCGTGACCCATGCGCTTGCCGGCCGGAGCCGTGACGCCCGCGATGAAGCCAACCACCGGCTTCTTCATGTTGTCCTTGATCCAGTAAGCGGCGTTTGCTTCGTCCGGGCCACCGATCTCGCCGATCATGATCACGGCGTCCGTGTCGGGATCGTCGTTGAACATCTTCATCACGTCGATGTGCTTCAGACCGTTGATCGGATCGCCGCCAATACCTACTGCCGACGACTGGCCTAGACCAATAGCCGTCAACTGGCCAACTGCTTCGTATGTGAGCGTGCCTGAACGCGACACCACGCCGATACGACCCTTGCGGTGAATATGACCCGGCATGATGCCGATCTTCAATTCGTCCGGCGTGATCGTGCCCGGGCAGTTCGGTCCGAGCAGCAGCGTCTTGCGATTTTCGCGACGCATACGGTCCTTGATCTCGAGCATGTCGCGCACGGGAATACCTTCCGTGATGCAGATGGCGAGATCCAGATCGGCTTCGACCGCTTCCCAGATTGCAGCAGCGGCGCCAGCCGGCGGCACGTAGATCACCGAAACGGTTGCACCCGTTTCAGCCTTCGCTTCCGCGACGCTTGCGTAGATGGGGATGCCTTCGAAATCTTCGCCGGCCCGCTTCGGGTTCACGCCTGCAACGTATGCCTCACGGCCGTTCGCATACTCGCGGCAAGCGCGGGTGTGGAACTGGCCGGTCTTACCGGTGATGCCCTGGGTAATAACCTTGGTGTCTTTGTTGATCAGAATCGACATGGTGTGACCTCTGTTCGTCAGCGCCGCCTTTCACCCGCGCACCTTGTTTCAAGGCGCGGCGGGGCGAGAAAGCGCCGCCTTTCGTGTCTGGTGGAACGCTCGTAATTGCCGGAAAAATCCTGGCCCTTACTTGCCCTCGGCTGCCGCGACGACCTTCTGCGCAGCTTCTTCCATGCTGTCGGCCGCGATGATCGGCAAGCCCGAATCCGCCAGCATCTTCTTGCCGAGATCTTCGTTCGTGCCCTTCATGCGCACGACCAGAGGAACCTTCAGCGACACAGCCTTCGACGCTTCGATCACGCCTTCCGCAATCACGTCGCAGCGCATGATGCCGCCGAAGATGTTCACTAGGATCGCCTTCAGGCCCGGATTCTTCAACATGATCTTGAATGCTTCCGTGACCTTTTCGGTCGTGGCGCCGCCGCCCACGTCGAGGAAGTTGGCCGGCTCGCCGCCGAACAGCTTGATCGTGTCCATGGTCGCCATTGCCAGACCCGCGCCGTTCACCAGGCAGCCGATGTTGCCATCGAGCGAGATGTAGGCCAGATCGAACTTCGATGCTTCCACTTCAGCCGGATCTTCTTCGTCGATATCGCGATACGCCACGATGTCCGGATGACGGAACAGCGCGTTTGCGTCGAAGTTGAACTTGGCGTCGAGTGCGATCACCTTGCCGTCGCCCGTGACGATCAGCGGGTTGATTTCGGCGAGCGATGCGTCCGTTTCCCAGAATGCCTTGTACAGGCCTTGCAGAATCGCGCGTGCTTGCGGGATCGATCCTTCCGGAATGCCAATCTTGCGCGAGAGATCGTCGGCGTCCTTGTCCTGCAGACCCGTCGACGGCTCGACGGCGAACTTGTGCAGCAGTTCCGGCGTCTTTTCCGCGACTTCTTCAATGTCCATGCCGCCTTCGCTCGAAGCCATCACCACGACTTTTTGCGTGATACGGTCGAGCACGAGGCCGATGTACAGTTCCTTTTTGATGTCCGCGCCTTCTTCGATCAGCAGGCGGTTCACCTTTTGGCCTTCAGGGCCGGTCTGGTGCGTGACGAGCTGCATGCCGAGGATCTGGTTCGAGTATTCGCGAACCTGTTCCAGCGTCTTTGCAACCTTCACGCCGCCGCCCTTACCACGACCGCCAGCGTGAATCTGAGCCTTGACGACCCATACCGGGCCGCCCAGCTCTTCAGCGGCCTTGACCGCATCGTCCACCGAGAACACGGGCTTGCCGCGCGGGACCGCGACGCCGAACTTCCGCAGGATTTCCTTTCCCTGGTACTCGTGAATCTTCATGCGTGATTCCTTCAGTCTGAGAGTTGGATTGAACTTCGAATGGTTGAATACGATTTACGCCGAGCAATCTATCCAGCAGCGATGACAAACGTCGCCGGACTCGTGCTGATTCTGCTGATCTTGCTGGTATTTCGTGGTCGGCCAGTTCTGGTGAACCTGCTCACGCTGGATTCGCTGAGCTGGCTCAAGTGCGCTCCCGGTCTTTCGGACTGTCCTTTTCCACGATGCGTGCAGTTCCGTCCGGCGCGTTTCTAGGCGCGTGACCGAACCAGCGTGGATAGTGTTGCCGGACAGCGTCGCCGTCGAAACGCAATGCGTTGCAACGGCCGAGCTGGAAAGGCGGTTTGTCTGTGTCGGCTGCTGTGCTGTTCGCCCCCGAATTGTCCGATGACTGTCCGGGCGAGCCGCCCTTTTCAGTGTTCCATACTTCGCCCGCGAAAGCCTGGATGGCGGCGGTGGGAAGGACGGCGCAGAGTTCGGTGAGGTGCGTGCAACCGGTCGTGCCGGCCAGCAGACGGCTGGATTCACGACGGAAATTCTGTACGAGATTGAGGCCGATGAGCGCGCGATATGCCGGGTTCGATGCTGAACACAACTGGCCATACGGCGCCCAGTCGGAAGCTGCTTCGGCTTCGACGATAGCGAACGTGCGGTCGATAGTGATGCGCAGCCAGAGTTCATGGATCGGCAGGCCTTGAGGCCGGACGCCCGACGCGAGTTTGACGTCGCGCGGCTTTTCATCAGTTAGGCAGGCCTCTATGTCCCACAAGCCATCGTCACGCACAAACGCTTCCATTCGAATCGCGCGGCGATGGCGCAACTGACGGGAAACAGGCGGAGAAAGCGGCATGTATGGAGAAAGGCCGAATGGGAAAACATACGGATTTTACCATACTGAGCATTTTGAGCCGGACCCAGTTGCCGGAAGGCCGGATACTGCTGATTCAGGGCTGCTTTGTGCTGGTTTTGCCGGTTACGAGCGCTATTCGATACTGAAATCGTCATCGCTGGCTTTCAGGACTTTCATGATCACGCCGCTGGTGAAACCGCGGGTGGCGAGGAAACGCGCTTGTTTGGCGCGGTCGTCCGGGGTGATTGGCAGCTCGCCGTATTTCTTGCTCCACACGTCGCGGGCGCGGGTGAGTTCGGTGTCTTTTAGCGCTGCGTTTGCGTCCTGGATGAGTGTTTCATCGATGCCATTGCGCTTCAGCTCGTTCACGATCCGGCTTGTGCCCAGCTTGGCGCCGCGCCGGTGAACCACGCTCTCGACGAATCGCTCGTTTGAAAGCCAGCCTTCGCGCTCAAGGGCGTCGAGCAGGGTTTCCAGCGAGTCGGTTTCGGTGACATGCGGGGTGAGTTTGCGCGATAACTCCGCGCGGCTGTGTTCGCGGCGGGATAGATAGCCGAGCGCTCTGCCGCGCAGGGAGAGTTGTGGACGTTTGCTTTTGGATTCACCCGTTGCCGGGGGTTTGGCTCGGCCGGGTGTTCCGCGGGAATAGACAGCGTCGGTGTCGGGGGTTGGGGTTTGCGCGTTTGCCGCGCTGCTGGCGACCGGAATGCATTGTTCGAACGGCTCGAAAGGATCGGCGGGTTCGAACTCTCCCGTGATGGCTGCTCGATTGGAACCCGCAGCAGCGTTTATTGCAGATGCCGCCTGCGTTTGAATAACCGCTCGATCAAGTAAGGCGCGGGCCTGCTTCAATCGATCGTTTGCGTCTACGCCGTGCGCTTCGGCTTGCTGTTTGGCCACATCTGCTGCATCGGAATTGGATTTGCCCCCAGTCGATTTCTTGGCAAACCCGCTTCTGCGACTCGTTGCGCGTTCGGTCGACCGTTCGAAAACGTCTTCGCCGTCTGCAGGTTTCGTGGCCGCCTTCCCGCCGAACGTTGATTTGCGCCCGCTTGAACCACCGTTTCCGAATTTTTTATCGCTGGAGCGTTCGTAGACGTCGTCCGATTCGCCCGTCGATGCCTTCGCAGTAGACGACCGCCCTAAACCCCCGCCGCCAAACGCGCTGCGTTTCTTCGGAAACGCACGGTCGCTCGACCGCTCGTACACCGGCTCGGCTTCATCCGGCGATACATTTTCGCTGTCAACGGCAACGCTCGCTGCGATGGCCTCCGCTTTTGACGTTCCAGACGAAAGGCTCGAACGGCTTCCGCCTCCGCCTCCGCCTCCGCCTCCGCCTCCGCTTTCGCTTTTGCCGAAGCTGCTTTTCCTGCCGAAACTGCTGCCGCTGCTTTTACTGTTCGAAAAGCTGCTGCCCTTGAATCCGTTGCTGGTCTTATCGCCGGCAGCGCCACCGCTCTTGTTAAAGCTGTTCCCAAATGAACGACGCGCCGGTGCAGATCCCTCCGCACCAGCGCGTTCGCTTGATGCTGCGCGGTATCGATCGCTGCTTCGTTCGTAGCGATCAACCCCATCCTTCGCGTCGACGCTTTCGCTGTCATCGCTTACGGAATTCGGGCCGTCCGGATCGTCCTTTACGTCTTGCTCCGAGTCACGACTCGCGTCGCGACCGGCCTTTGATCCGAACCGGTTTTTGCGCAGCATCTTTTTTACCGCCTACCGCTCATTCTTCGTCAGCGACTTCGGCAACACCTGGCAGCGACTCAGCCATTGCATTGACGCCCAGCGACTCGCGGATCTTGTTTTCGATCTCACGCGCCATTTCCGGGTTCTCACGCAGGAATTCACGTGCATTGTCCTTGCCCTGACCAATCCGTTCGCCGTTATAGCTGTACCAGGCGCCGGCCTTGTCCACCAGCTTGGCCTGCACGCCCAAGTCGATGATTTCGCCCTGACGCGAGATGCCTTCGCCGTAAAGAATGTCGAAGATGGCTTCGCGGAACGGCGGCGCAACCTTGTTCTTCACCACCTTCACGCGCGTTTCATTGCCGATCACTTCGTCGTTTTTCTTGATCGAACCGATACGGCGAATGTCCAGACGCACCGATGCGTAGAACTTCAGCGCATTACCACCCGTGGTGGTTTCCGGATTGCCGAACATCACGCCAATCTTCATGCGGATCTGGTTGATGAAAATCACCAGGCAGTTCGTACGTTTGATCGTACCGGTCAGCTTGCGCAGTGCCTGCGACATCAAACGTGCTTGCAAGCCAGGCAGTGAATCGCCCATTTCGCCTTCGATTTCAGCCTTCGGCACCAGCGCCGCGACGGAGTCGATCACGATCATGTCGATGGAACCCGAGCGCACCAGCGCGTCCGCGATTTCCAGCGCCTGCTCGCCCGTATCCGGCTGCGAAATCAGCAAGTCCGACGGGTTCACGCCGAGCTTTTGCGCGTAACCGATGTCGAGCGCGTGTTCCGCGTCAATAAACGCCGCCGTGCCGCCAAGCTTCTGCATTTCAGCAATGACTTGCAGCGTCAGCGTGGTCTTGCCCGACGATTCCGGACCGTAGACTTCAACAACGCGTCCGCGCGGCAAGCCGCCAACGCCCAGGGCAATATCCAGTCCGAGCGAACCAGTAGACACCACCTGGATGTCTTCAATGACTTCGCCGGCGCCGAGTCGCATGATCGACCCCTTGCCGAACTGCTTTTCGATCTGCGACAGCGCGGCGGCCAGCGCCTTGCTCTTTTCCGCAGACATCCCGCCCGGGCCTTTCTTGCTATCTTCCATGAATCGTCCTTTGCTATGATGAACGGCATCTGGCGCATGCCCGCGGACTTTTGCTCCACTGGGTGCACTGCTACAGACACTGTATAAAAAAACAGGTGTTTTTGCAAGTGGGTTCAGCGCGCGTAGTTTCAACACCACGCCTTGACCATGCAAGCGCACCACAACACCTGGAGACCGCCGCGCCGGGCGAATTGCGGTGCCGGCAATGCCTTTTGCGCACACTACGATGCGAATACTCATTGCCGAAGACGACAGCATACTCGCGGACGGTCTCGTTCGATCACTCCGCCAATCGGGGTATGCGGTGGATCACGTCAAGCACGGCGTGGAAGCAGACACAGCCCTTTCACTGCAAACTTTCGACCTCCTGATCCTCGACCTGGGCCTGCCCATGATGTCCGGTCTCGAAGTCCTGCGGCGCCTCAGGGCCCGCAATTCCCAGATGCCCGTACTCATCCTGACGGCCGCCGACAGCGTCGACGAACGCGTCAAGGGCCTCGACCTCGGCGCCGACGACTACATGGCCAAACCGTTCGCGCTGAACGAACTCGAAGCCCGTGTGCGCGCCCTCACCCGGCGCGGCGCCGGAGGCGGCCCGACAGTCGTCAAACATGGCGCGCTGTCATTCGATCAGGTCGGGCGCATTGCGTCTATCAACGACCAGGTCATCGAGTTATCGGCGCGCGAACTCGGCGTGCTCGAAGTCCTGCTGCAGCGGGTCGGCCGGCTGGTATCGAAGGAACAGCTCGTCAACCACCTTTGCGAGTGGGGCGAGGAAGTCAGCAATAACGCGATCGAAGTCTATGTCCATCGGCTAAGAAAAAAAATCGAGCCCGGCGGGGCGCGCATCATGACCGTTCGCGGGCTAGGCTATAGCCTTGAAAAAGCCGTTGCACCAGCGGCCGCTCCGGTCGCGTCAGGACCCGCGGACGCCGGCCCGATGGCATCGTCCAGCCCTCACTACAAGTAACCACATCATGGGCTCGCCCGCTACTTCCAAGCGTGCCGCCCAGGCGTCGCGCGAGTCGCCTCACCCGTTGCAGCACCCGTCGCCGGATCTGCTCGATGCACCCATTGCAGACCCCGACGTGTCTCGTGACGCGCGTTACGCCAACCCGTTCGCGCCGCCCGACGAGCTCGAGCCCGACGGCAAACCGGCGCCGCGTTCGCTGTTCGGCGAGATTCTCGACTGGATGCTCGCGCCGCTGTTGTTGCTGTGGCCAATGAGCATCGCCGTCACATATCTGGTCGCCAAGTCGATAGCCAACGGGCCGTTCGACCGGGCGCTCGAAACCGATGCCTACGTGCTCGCCCGGCAAATCCAGCCTGTCAACGGCGTGGCGGAATTGCGCCTGCCGAACGCCACGCGCGATTTCCTGAGGGCGGATAACGTCGATAGCGTCTTCTTCCAGGTGCTCGGCACGCGAGGCGAGCTGGTGGGCGGCGACGCCGACATGCCCCTGCCCCATGACGATGACCGGCCGCAGCCCGGCATTGTGGAATTTCGTGACGATGTACTGCGCGGCAACGATATCCGCGTCGCCTACACCACGGTCGAACTGCCATCATTGCAGCAGCCGGTGCTCGTCCAGGTGGCCGAGACGCTCGATAAACGCAGCCAGTTGGCCAACGACATCATCAAGGGCGTGATCCTGCCGCAGTTCGTGATTTTGCCGCTGGCTATCGTGCTGGTGTGGTTCGGGCTGTCGCGCGGGCTCGCGCCGCTGCATGCGCTGCAATCGAATATCCGGGCGCGCCGTCCTGACGACCTTTCGCCGCTCGAAGCCAGCCGCGCGCCGCCGGAAATCGCGCCGCTGGTGGCATCGTTCAATGACCTGCTCAACCGGCTCGAGCAGAACATGGAGCTGCAAAAACGCTTCATAGCCGATGCCGCCCATCAAATGAAGACGCCCCTCGCCGGCTTGCGAACCCAAGCCGAGCTGGCGCTGCGGCAGGACGTACCCGCCGAAGTCCAGCGTTCGCTGGAACAGATCGCAACGAGTTCCGAGCACGCGGCGCGGCTCGTCACGCAACTTCTTGCGCTCGCTCGCGCCGAAAACCGGATGACCGGGCAGATTTTCTCGCGCGTCGAACTCACCGATCTCGCGCGGCTCGCCGTGCGCGACTGGGTGCAGGCGGCGTTGGCGAAGGGGATGGATATCGGCTATGAGGAGCCGCCGCATCCGGTCGAGGTCGAAGGCAACGTGGTGATGTTGCGCGAGATGCTGTCGAATCTTATCGATAACGCCATCCGCTACACCCCGCCCGGTGGCCGGATCACGGTCCGCGTGCGCACCGAGGATTCGGACACGCGCCGCGTTTTTCTCGAAGTCGAGGACACGGGCTTGGGCATTCCGGTGGCGGAACGAAAGCGTGTGGTGGAGCGGTTTTACCGGATTCTCGGACGTGAAGGCGATGGCAGCGGATTGGGCCTAGCCATCGTCAGGGAGATAGTGACGATGCACCGTGGCACGCTCGACATAGAGGAGCACGAGTACAGCGAAGCGCCTCCAAAGGCGGGAACGCTTGTCAGAGTAGGGTTACAGCGGGTTTATCCTTCCCGGGACAAACCCTGAGCAGCCGCTTGATCAAATACCGCTCTTTCTCGACGTTACCGGAAGTTAGCCATCAGATAACACTAAAACGATCAACCATAGCCGACGTTCGACGCTTCCGCCATCGCGATCTCAAAAACCACACACCCCTACCCAGTCAGAACGCCGTAAGTTTTCACTCCAATAATCGCTGCACGGTGCCGCCACGCGCGGGGCGCCATTCAAAAATCAAGATCAGGAGATGATTCATGGCGACGGTCGAGGGACGCATTTCCCACGCACCGATGACAAGCGAAGAACGGCGCGTGATTTTCGCGTCATCGCTGGGCACGGTGTTCGAGTGGTACGACTTTTATCTGGCGGGCTCGCTCGCCATCTATATCAGCAGGACCTTCTTCTCGGGCGTGAACCCGACAGCCGCCTTCATCTTCACCTTGCTCGGCTTCGCGGCCGGCTTCGCCGTGCGTCCGTTCGGTGCGATCGTGTTCGGGCGTCTCGGCGACATGGTCGGGCGCAAGTACACGTTCCTTGTGACCATCGTGATTATGGGTTTGTCGACCTTCGTGGTCGGCTTGCTGCCCGGATACGGGACCATAGGCATAGCGGCGCCCGTGCTGTTCATCGCGATGCGGCTGCTGCAAGGCCTCGCGCTGGGCGGCGAATACGGTGGCGCGGCGACTTACGTTGCGGAACATGCGCCCTCCAACAAGCGCGGCGCGTGGACGGCGTGGATCCAGACCACGGCCACGCTCGGCCTGTTCATCTCGCTGATCGTGATCCTCGTGGTGCGCAGCGCCGTCGGCGAAGACACCTTCGGTGCGTGGGGTTGGCGCGTTCCGTTCCTGGTGTCGATACTGCTGCTCGCCGTCTCCGTCTGGATTCGCATGAAGTTGCACGAATCGCCGGTTTTCGAGCGCATCAAAGCCGAAGGCAAGACCTCGAAGGCGCCGCTGACTGAAGCATTTGGTCAATGGAAGAACCTGAAGATCGTGCTGCTCGCGCTCTTCGGCCTGACGATGGGGCAAGCCGTGGTCTGGTACACGGGCCAGTTCTATACGCTGTTTTTCCTGACGCAGACGCTTAAAGTCGATGGCACCAGCGCCAACGTCATGGTGGCGGTGGCGTTGTTGATCGGCACGCCGTTCTTCCTGTTCTTCGGGTCGCTGTCCGACAAGATTGGCCGCAAGCCGATCATCATGGCTGGCTGCCTGATTGCCGCGCTGACGTACTTCCCGCTCTTCCACGCGCTCGCTCACTATACGAACCCGACGCTCGAAGCCGCGACCATCAAGTCGCCGATCACCGTCATTGCCAATCCCGACGAGTGCTCGTTCCAGTTCAACCCGGTGGGTACATCGAAGTTCACGAGCTCCTGCGATATTGCCAAGAGCGCGTTGTCGAAGGCCGGTTTGAATTATGAGAACGTGGCTGCACCGGCCGGGACGGTCGCGCAGATCAAGGTGGGCGACACGGTGGTGAACACGTATGACGGCAAGGCCGCCGATGCGAAGGTCCAGGGTGCCGCGTTCGACAAGACGCTGGCGGGCACGCTGAAGTCGGCGGGCTATCCGGCGAAGGCTGATCCGGCGCTGATCAACTGGCCGATGGCTATCGTGATCCTGACCATCATGATGATCTACGTGACGATGGTGTATGGGCCGATTGCCGCGATGCTCGTGGAGATGTTCCCGGCGCGGATCCGGTATACGTCGATGTCGCTGCCGTATCACATTGGCAATGGCTGGTTCGGCGGGTTCTTGCCGGCTACGGCGTTTGCTATCGTGGCGGCCAAGGGGAATATCTTTTCGGGGTTGTGGTACCCGATTGTGATTGCCGTGGCCGCGTTCGTGATCGGGATGCTGTTTGTGAAGGAGACCCGGGGGACGGCGGTTTATGACTCGGATTGATCTTCCGGCGGCGGCGGATAGCACTGTTGCCGCCTAACCCACTTTGTCGATAGGAATCAGCTTGGAAGGGGTTGACAGGTTTTCCAACCCTCTTCATAATCTCGATCTCTTGGCGAATTAGCTCAGCCGGTTAGAGCGACGGAATCATAATCCGCAGGTCCGGGGTTCGAATCCCTGATTCGCCACCAGTATGACTGGAAGCCGCTGATCCGTAAGGGTTAGCGGCTTTTTCGTTTGGCTGCACGCTGCCGGTGTCACACAAAGGTGTCACACACGGAGGCTTTTGTGGCGGCAGAATTCCTACAGCGCTCCCGGCACGGAACGGTTTTCATGTTCCGTCGGCGCATCCCCCTTGATCTTGTCCCCGCCTTGGGGCGAACTCATTTTTACCGAAGCTTGGGCACCGCCGATCTACGCGCGGCTGGCGCGCGAGCCCGCGCGCTCGCTACGGCGTGCGACGCCCTTTTTCATCGCGCTAGGCATGCTATTCGAGCAGGCCATCCAGCCGAGGTGCCATCAATAGCTTGCCTCACTGAGCTAGACCTCTCGTCGACAGACCGCTGGACTATTGAACGGCCCAAGCAACCGCTACTGACGGCCGGCGAGCAGAACTCCGCTGTCCACGAACTTCAGTCTGTCACTGCGCCTCCAGCAGGACAAGGCAACGCTCCTGCTGGTCCAACCCTTGGCAGCAGCGTTGAAGCCTACCTCGCACAAATTGCGGTTAAGCCCGCTACCCTCGTCCGCTACCGGACCATCCTCAGTCGTCTGCTCGATCATTTCGGGCAGCAGTATGCCCTTGTGCGCTTGAATCAAGACCGATTCGTCGAATTTGCGGACCGCATTAATGCAGATCCGAACCTGGCGACAAAAACGAAGCAGATCACAATCACCGTCGCAGCGACCTTCATAAACTGGAACTCGGCCCGCAACAGCGCGCTCCCGCGTGTTACGTCTGGTTCTCTGAAACCGAAGCGGACCGCGCCGTCTTGGTCAGACCGTCAGGAGTTCTCGCTTGATGAGATGGCAGCGATATTCGAAAGCGTAAGTGCAGCCCGGTCGAACAAACCCGCTGAATTCTGGGTGACCGTCGGTTGCGCACTGACGGGTTGCCGCCTGGAAGAGCTTGCCCAACTAGAGCTTGCCAGTGATCTCAGGAAGCACACTTCGGGTCTTTGGTATCTCGACATCAACGAGCGCCCGGATGCCGATGGGGTGCTACGCAAGTCAGTCAAGAAGCTCTCGAGCTGGCGGGTCGTTCCCATTCATCCCCTGCTCGTCGAGATCGGCTTTGTAGACTTCCTGCTTGCGCAGCGTGCTCGCGGCGCGGGTCGACCTTTCGCATCGCACTGGGCACCCCACGGATCGATGGAGCCGGAACCCGGGGCTCTTCGCGCCGACATCAAGTGGAGCCACAAAATATCGAAGTGGGGCGGCCATCGGCTGCAGCAGCTTAGGAAGAACGAGAAGGTCGCGTCGGACAGCGCCACCTACTTCCATAGCATGCGCCACACATTCATTACGACGTTAGCAAAAGCCGGCATTCCAGAAGCTCTTCGAGCGGCTCTCACCGGTCATGACAATGGCGGCATCAACGGGCAGATATACACCAAGTTCAAGGACGACCCCACTACCACTTTTAAATGTCTGTTGACCGGCGCTAAGCGTTTGGAGGCAATTTTGCGCTACCATTTGACCCGCAGGGAAATATTAGCCCTAGGAACGCCGATCGCCGCGGCGAATAGCGAACAAGAGCTAATACTTGTGGAGTTAGATCCGGGACACTGACAATATTTCAGATCCTCCCGAAACTCGCAGTAACGAGCGGCATCGAAACGGCCCTCCTCAGCTTGAGATTGGAATCCTTCAGGTCCGGCTCGCGTCCTTCTAAATAAAATAATAAACCATGCCGCGCGTATTACTTTTCGGACTGTAGTTTCCGGGTAATTTTAAGGGAGCCGGGTATGCCGCAATCTTTTGGTCCAGTAATTTCTTGCGAGGCGTATGATCTAAATTGATACTGGACTTCGCGTCATATCCAAGATCTCAGGCTGGTCGCCGTGGGCTCAATGGCAGTAACCTTTCTATTAATACTGTCAGATTTGCCTATTTGCGCAAGCCACATTCCGACGTTGGGATTCCCCTAAGTAATCCATCGGTAGCCGCGTATCTATCGTCGCATTATAGTCCGACTCTACTAGCTACATCGGGAACAGCCTTTGCTAAGGGCCGTTTTCATTTCGCGGATTTATGACGTAGCTAGAGAAAGGCTAGGCACGATAGATTCTTTCAAGCGAAGACTTGACCACATTCAGGGCACGGCTCTCCTCTCGAAGTCGGTCTCTCTCAGTCGCACGGCGTAGCTACCTGCTAGTCGCACTCGTTCACGCAACGACAAGCATTTTCTCCAAGTGCCCCGCTCATCAACAACCAAGATATTCTTGAAGACCTGCTCCATCCCCGACATCATCAAGCGACAAAATGTGGTCTCCTTCGTTCACGTCGCCAAGAACGCGGCAACCCGGCAGATCGCGCTTTGAGAAAGCGCGAGCGAAATTGCACTCTCGGAGATTGGATATCTCGAAACCATTCACTCCGTGGCTCGAATCCTTGGCCACTTTTAAGACCGCCACATACTGTGCGGTCACAACCTTGGAGCAGTCGTCCCGATCTTGACATATGATCGCCACCTTGACGTTGTGCTTCTTCAGTAACTCACAGGTTGTTTTCTCTCCACGAAAGTTTACCTCTGGCTGAAGCGCTATAAACGCGGTTCTTTCACCGACATCGCTCACGAAGTCTGGAACCTGCGCGCCCCCTGGCCAGTGAATTTTCCGGTCCGTTGCAGCGTCAACCGCCGCCCGGGTCCCAGAGGTCTCTTCTGGCAGGTATCTTTTGAAAGCAAACTGCTCAACAGGCAGCTCAATAAGCTTTCGAAGCGAGGAGTATTGAATGTATTTGAGACTGATTTTTGATTGACTTGCTCCCTCCGGTGGAAAGCTGCCTGCTGATTTGATGCCGAGGTCGTTTTCTTCGATGTTTCTATACAACAAGAGTATCGGGCGTCTAGCTAGTGTAATGCTCAACCAAAAGTTGTCATTGCGCAATTCAGGACTTGTTGTCGCCTGTTGGAAGACACTCCGTAATTTTATGGTGCCAAATGATGACAATGCTACAAACGCCGGTTGGTCGGCATTTCCAACAGAGTGTCCGTAGTCGAAAACGGAGAAAATCGAACTCAGAGCTTCTCCCGACGGCACGTCAATCCAGACGGGATCGTTTCCGCGATCTCGATAATTTTGGCGTATAAAATTGAATACAGACGAGCTTCCGATCATGACGAAGGTTTGAGCTGGCACTATCCTTTTTATGACCTCCCCTGAGAAATATCCAATCAGCATGCCGACGATTGTGAGAGTCGCGACGCATAACTTTAGGACACGTATCGTCATCGCCTCGCACCTTTCAAAGTGAGTTATTGCTGAAAAAATAAGCTAAACACGATACCGAAAAGCGACGCGATTCCGATAATACTGAGCAAAGCGCAAAAAACGAAGATTCGTGGATTCTTAAAAAAAAGATCGACGGCCGAGCCGCGCTTTTCCATCTGGGGGCAAAGCGCGATCTCCTTCCAAGGTCTTTGCAACGAATGCCCGTCGATCGTTTGAGCCTCTATCAGACCATTGGACTTGATGGATGGATCATCAAAGGTATCCACGGAAAGCTGTTCCTGCGCCAAGAGAAGTCCAAGCCGGTATAGACTCGTGATTTCGACAATAGAACACGCATCGAGGTTTGTTCGCATTCTCGTTACCGCATGAATAAGCGCCGGCTCTACACCTATATCAAGTTCGTTCACAACGCGCCGCGCAGCGTTCAAGCTGACAATCGCCAGACGTGCGCCGTCGTCAGCGATTCGCGACCGCGTCGTCTTCACAACAGTATCCGCGTTTTGGTTCATTAAGTAATCGACTGTCCGCAGCGGAGATAGGAAAGTCACGCTACCCTGGCCTGGCTCCAATTCGTCGAATATTGGCCCTGCGTCACTAACTAGATAGATGCAGCCATTCGATCGGGCATTTTCGTTTGAAAATGCCATTTTAATTCCAAGGTTGTCGACAATGCCGCCGTCGGCGACCAAATGGATCTTCCCGAGGGCAGACATATCGAGACCAGTTATCCCGGGGCTCAAATAAGTTGGCTCAAACACCAATGGGAAAGAGGCCGACATCGCAACCGCCCTAGAAGTGCTTAGGCTGCTTTTTCCCAGGTCTCTTGGCGTTTCTTCATCCTTCCCACATCTATAGAGACGTCTCGACTTAATTTCAACAGCAAATTGAGACATGTCAGTAAGACTCGAACTGACTAAATAAGTCGGTCTAGCGCTTGCCGGGATAGGAATATCAAAAAGTGGATGGATTGTTTTTTCAAACCGATTCGATCGAGTAGCGTTTGATATCACGCTGGAAATCACGATATTTTCAATCACCCCATGGTGACAATATTCAAGCAGACGGACCGCTGCACTTGGGAAACTCTCTATGTTTGTATACTCTTCCCAATGATGCGATAAGTGTGCAGCCGTAAGAGCACCTCCAGACACGGCATAAATTGACTTCACCATGTTAAGCCGACCAGACTGCGCCAAATAGTCCAGGACGCCAAGATGAAATATCGTGGCCCGAAATCCGCCCCCGGAAAGACATAAGATGATTTGGCTTTCCATTTCGCGTCATTGCTCTCGAGTAAATAAACGGTAACGTCTAACGTTGACGTGCAGACCGTCCTCTGCCAAATGGATGAGTCGACGACAACTTTACTAAGAGTAGGCAATATAGTGAAATCGGACCGGACCAAATTGATAGGTGAAACCCTTAAAGAAGACCGCCATGTAGCGTCGCTGCCGAACGCGGCACTGGCTCCGAAGTCCTACTTTCGACGCCAGAATTTCGCAACGCGTCGTAGACGAATTTGCGCTTGCCCCGAACTACTCGAATCCTCCGCTTCGAGCGCTAACATCGCACCCGCGAAAAGCAACGTCCCAACAAATAACACGTCAGCGTATCCTTCAAATCGGACAAGTCTTTGTTAGACAATAGCCCCGTTCGTCTTCTTGGACCGCCTGCTTCGGTTGTCGCGAGACGAACTATTAGCGTCGGACTCACGAGCCTCGCTATATAGTAGGTCACCGCCACCCAATAGAAGAGGCGATTGGCGACCTCCGCAGCCTCGACAAGCAATCATCGGCGTTTTTGCGCGTTGCGCGTGATGAGACCCTCGCCGATGAAGTTGCCATTGCCCTCCACACCCAGCACCCGCGCTTGGGCCGAATCGGTTGCCTCGACTGCCGTAACCTCCTCCCACGCCACATCGCCATCCACAATAGGTGCGAAGAACCGGTCGCTGAAGCTGCGTTGCTTCTCATAGCGAATGGTGGGTATGCGCGAGCGAGCCTGCTTGCCAACTCGTCAGCCAGGAAGATCACGCGCAACGGAATAGTTGTATGCCACCAAACTTACCCTTCTCAACTGACGCGTAGAGTAGATGCTTGGCAAAGTCGTCGTGCTGGATCGGAAGGTATGCATTGCAGTTGCCGTGTGAGCGTGCGGCGGTGCTGCATCCATCTGACTAGTCCGCTAGCTGGACCCACGTATTCGGAGACAAGGCAGACGTTATCGAGTTCATGTCCGTTCTACTCTTATCCGATGACGAAGTCCCACCCGAGGACGAAATGCTCGAGGCGTTTCGGATAGCGGGATTCGGCCGCTCGGAGGTAGCCATGAGGACTTGGCAAAGCGGTTGATGAGATATATAACCAGTCGCTGCCAAGCTGGACTTTGGTGAACGATGCGTCGGGAAACTCTCAGGTTACGATGCATTGATAAGGGTTGGTCCGCTTTCCCGAACTGCCTTCATGGGATTCCCGGAGATCTCAGGTGACGTTCGCCGCTGTTGGATATGGACGCCTGGGCGATCGGCTTTGTCGTGCGAGAAGAGTTTTTCACCGGTTCTCTACGCGCCCCAATAATACGGTTTATCAACTCTTCGGCTGCTACTCTTTTCGATGTGCCACGCGCTCTCGCATCAGCTCGCTCGTCCGTTGCAACGACGCCTCGATGCTGTCAACCGTCCCAAGAATGCCGGTGGCTTCATCGTGGAGCATGTCGCGCATCTCGTTGACGAGCCGCTCGATTTCAGTCAGCTTGGCTAAGATCAGATCGTTCCTCTCTGACTCGTTCATTCGGTGATCCGGTTCCGAAGTATCTCTCTATCTTCGAATGACATCCGCTCGAGCCGATCACCGTTTTCTTTGATCCCGCGCTCCAGCGAATCCATCGCGGCCTTGATGTTCGCGACGGAAGCATCGAAGTCCACCTTCATGCGGTCGAGCTGCTGAATACCAATCTGTGGGACCAGCACGTCATCGTGCAGACGGCGTGCGGCGGTATAGAAGTCGTGCTCTCCATCAATCACCATTTTCATTCTCCCAGGTCACGACTTCATCGAACGTCTACGGGGATTCGCTGGGATGTAGGCCAGCCCTTATCTCAAGCTCTTTGAGCAGCCGCGAAGCCCGCGCCATAGCAATCTCATCGTCCTCGCCGGCGGTCGACGCGTAGATGCGATCCTTCAGGATTTCAAGCTGAAACTTCGCTTCGCGGTAAAACGGCTGTTCCGTCATAGCGCCGCCTATGGGTTCCCCAAGTGCGGTTCGAAATCCTATTGCCCAATGATCGAGCGAACCTCATCGATTGGACCCATGTCACTGTCCTTCAGTGCATCGCCGTAGCGCGTGATTGCCGTCCAGACCGCCATCGCCTGATCTCGCGACAAGATCTTGCCGTTGATGGTGACGCTGGGGCGGCTCCCAGCATAGAACGCGTCCTCATCGGCGAGACTGGCGCTAATGCCTTTCTCGGCCATCTCCAGCAGGAACCGGCGCGTTTGATCGTGTCCTTTCGCGCCGTCTACGTAACCCGATGCGCGCGAGAACTGGCGCAGTAGTTCGTCAGGGACTTCGATTGTGAGCTTTTCGGACATGGGGTGTTTTCCGAGTGATCGATCGACGAATTATCGCCCCGAAATCCGCCGCTTGGGGCCACCATATCCTCCGCGCTATTTGCCAAATGCGAATTGCAGCATCCGAGCGCCATCCTGATGCAAACCGGTCCCGTTTGCGGCGCGCTCAAGTGCAAGGTCCCTCTCGTGGCCCGCAGCCATGCACGGCTCGAGTAATCGCGATGGCGGCTCTGTGCGGCGACGACTTCGCTGCGACGCGTTAGTGCCCATGTAAATGGGCTACTACCAAGTCAACGGCCGGATATACGATAGCCCACTCGACGGCGACCAAGACCAGGCCGGTGGCAACACCATTCAGGAATGGATGTCTTGATGAATTGCCGACATACCAATTCCAAAGCGGATTTCTTGAATAGCGCGGCTCGGCTGGGATTGGGGGAGTCGCCCCCCCTGCCCGCTGTATGTCGAATAGCTCGTTCGCGATTATCTCGGCCTGGATCGCTGGCATCCCAGCATCTGTAAGGCGCTTAAAGATTTTGAGAGTGTCGGTCATCTGTCCAGTCTCCAGGTCGTTGCTTCGTCACAGCTCCACTTGGGCATAGCGCAAGCCGGTCCTAGCTTCCGAGAAGGCACATGCAACAATAACTGACGGAGGCGCGGACTTCACCGGACAAGGGTTTTTCCCGGCGAACCCCGTTACTTGCTCCAATAGACAGAGCTGTGGCCTGCTACCTCCGTTCCTCTCACGCCAGCTTCCGGCGCGCTTTAGCCTCGTCCAAGCGCTTTGCTGAAAGTTTTTGAATGGCTTTTCGAGCCTCTTAAAGTCCTTTGCGCACTCAGGGAGCTCGGCGCGGACGTCGTTCGTCAAACGGTGCCACAGGACAAAAGCGCCCCATGCTTGGAGTTCGTAATAGTCCTGTTGGTGAGGGTCGAATTCGATTCTTTCCAGCAGGCCCTGACTCACTGCCTCGGTCGCCGCAGTGAGCTCGTCGTAGTTCCACGTTTTCATGCCGTCACTCCAACAGTTCCAGCTGTCGCTCGATGCCCTCCACGCGAGCACGAAGCCGGTCAAGATCTTTATTGATCCTTGCGGTAGCACCGACTAGATCGCCTAGGTGACGCAGCATCAGCGCGCAGTTCTGTTCGAGATGGTCAGACGATCTGCATGCGGCCGAGCTGATCTGCCGTGCGAGCAGGATCTGCACTCTCACCATCATGTCGTAGATTAGCTCATTCGTTAGCCGTCTTTCTAGCAAGCAGCCTCCCTAGCCATCCATCGCTCCAGATATCAGACTGCCTTGCTGGCTGACTGCCAGTTGCCTCCTTACAGGCCGATTTGTCTTTCTGGTTCTTTAATTAGCTGTATGGCTGGCAGGCCGGCAGTCGCGATTACGATTTCGGTTTCGGGCCGCAGACATCTCATCCCCTTGCCCGCCAGATCAATCACGTAGCCGGCTTGAATCCACCTAAGAATAGCTTTCGTTGGCGGCGGGAAGTCCCTCCCCGCCCGATTACCATTTGTCGTCGCGTGCCGGATCGTCGGGACCCCCACTTTCGCTGCCTTGCGGCGGCCCGAAATCGATAAGTGGATGTTGCTCGGAAGGATCCCGCGCCCTTGCTTGCCGGATGAAACGCTCCCGCGAAAAGGGTTGAGGCAAACGACGCATCACAATCACGTCGTTTATCCGGGCTATCGAAATTTCCGATTCGCCGTCTATTGCGACGGCGTCCGCGATCTCTGCTGGAAGCATCACGGCAAACACCCCGTCTATGCACTTTACGAAAGTCTTCATCAGATCCCTCGATCTATATAGAATGTTGCGGTTGCGGTCTATTTCAGCAGCTAGCAAGAATCCATTGCGCGACAAATGGCCGAAGACGGTCGTCGCCTACAACTGCGTGCCTGTAGTTCCCCGCCCACGCTCCAAAGAAACGTGAAACCGATGTATAAGGCCCCGTCTTCCGACGCCGCCGCCGAGGAAAGCAACCCCATCGAACAACGGCTGTAGACCTAGGACCTCCTGGTCATGCATCTGCATTTAGGCAGTGTGGAAGACGCCGTATGATCAGGTAGGGTGTTGGCTCGCTTAGTTAGCACAGTTCGCGCACATTGTGCACCCGGTCGCACCATCTATTCGCACCCTGGTATAAGCTTCGAAGGCGTTTTAAACGCAACCACGCACCTCCACGATCTCGCAAACATATAGTTAACAACTAGTTGTGTCGGGTTGCCCGTTGCAACTGCCGTGTGTAGCAAACATCGTTCTGACTAAAATAAAGCATGCTAATTATTAAGGGTTACTAACATGCGACCAGAAAAGACATGTAAAGGCGATCTGCATGCTTTGGTTTTACGTGCAATTGAAAAAACGTGCATTTCCGATGAGGCAATAGCTGAAGCGTGTGGATTTTCGAGCGCTGCCGTTGCGAAGCGCATCAGAAAAGGCGACATGAAAATTCCTCTTACTAAGATACCCTCTTTTGCCACAGCAGTTGGTCTTGATGGAGCTCATCTGCTCCGCCTTGCGCTTAAAGAAAACCACCCCGGCCTTCTCGAGCAGATCGAATCGATGTTCGGGACGATGCTGATAAGTGAGTCGGAGAAGAAGTTGATCGAATCCTATCGATACATCACTCGGGACACCAATGCGGCGCCCGTCGTTATCGATCGCGCCGCGGTGCTTGCCATCGTTACCACCTGACCTGCACACGAACCGGGCGCATCGTTCCCTCCCGACTCAATCCCTCATTTTGCTGGCGCGGGATATCTGTGCCCACAAAGCACTGAAATTGGTGACGTTACTACGTGAGATTGCGCGACATCCCGCGGCGGGCGGCGGAGCCGACGCCGCAGCAGCAGTCTCTTGGTAAGCACAAGGCGCTAGATAAGAATCAAGGGCGGGCGCGTAAGCGCCCCCTTTAGTATCAAAGCTTCTTGCTACTTGCTTGATGTTAAATGCTACGCACTGAACAGCGGAATGGAAAGTCCAGATATTCCAATAAAATCAATTAGATCATTAGGAAATACGCTCCCCGCTAGGTAGCCGCCCCATCACCTTACCCCTCCCTTTTACGCACCTGTTTGTTCCAGATGCCTACGCACCCGCCGCTTCTGTTCTCGGAAGCGCTCGGTCGACAAAGGCTCGGAAGCACTAGACATCCACTGGTGCAAATTTGCCTTGATTCGCAAGGGCGCATCGAGTCCCAACTCGTCAGCTTGCCAAATGAGAGCCAAGGCATGCTCCTGACCACGCATTGAGGTAAAGCGCTCGGCGCGATTCTTCAACGCTGTCTCGATGGCCGGAGCCTGCTTGCGAATCCTCGACCATCGCGCTCTAAGCTTTGGAGTCTGCAACAGGACAAGCGGAAACTGCTCGGCATCCGATAGCATCAGAGATTGGATCACCTTTGTCTCCGGTTTCCAATTTTTGAGGGCCAGCGCCTCAGCGGAAACCCAGTCGATGCACTGGTCGTTCAGGAACATGTGCTCGAAACCCGGTTCAGGTATTCGATCCCGCTTCTTCGCACAGTGCAACCAGTCCAAGTCGATAACCTGCTTGTCGACGATCAGCGCTCCATCGCTCCGCGTGAAACCAATCTTGTGACCATGTCGCTTGCCTGGAATCAGCGGCCGCACCCGAGGCGGGGTCAACAACTTCCTGTTCAAAGCCAAATGCAGTTTCCGATACTCAACACGCTCGGCATCGAATTGAGCGCCGGAAGCCACCCGCGCTGCCTGTGCCGCAAGTCGCTTTAGCAGTTCGCCGTTTGAAAGCTCCGAGCGACATTCAGTGAGGTCCGCCCACGTCAAAGCTATTGGCACGCCTGTGACCACGTGCGTTGGTCGATGGCGAGGCTGCTCACTTTTTAGCTCCATTTCGAGTTTATCCAACTCACGATCTACATCGTCAGCGATTCCCGAGTCCAAGGTCTCTGCGCTTAAGTTCTCCACTGTTTGCTCCTTCGAATTAGAAGAGCAGCGACGATATCAACCGGACGTAGGAGGATCGTAGGCAGTTTGTTTGTCTGTCTCTTTCGAACAACAATGGAGCCGCGGCGCAGTTTTAATAGGCCCCCTCTGCGCTTTGGCAATGAGCACGGGATGCCTGCTAGGGTGTAGCTATTGGCGTAGAGGGAAAGGACGATGGAGGGCCGGTTGTGGTGGCGTCACGCATTGCTTACCCCATTCTTTTAAATCAGAGGTTTGCAATACAGAACCGTGAAAGCTGGCATAAAGAGCATACCGACGTTCGCGGCACCAATGCAGCCGAAGCCGCTACAGGACCGGCAAGAGGTTTCGCTATGAAGAATCGCGGCAACTTTTCATCGCGTTACCAGTGCTGCGTCTCATGAACCAGCGTTTGCGACGCTGGCCACACCGCATGGGTGCTAGCTAGCAAGAGAGCCAGCTATACGAAGTGCGCGTGCGCGTAGATATCATGCGGCTGATGGAGTTGCTACAGGCCACCGGCCGGCTCCGCGTTGGAATGGCGGCCCATGCTTCATAGCTCTCGATTAAGTTTGCGTTGTAGTGGGAACTGACTGCAGAATAAGTGCGTGGATCTAAGGGCGTTGGCGCGCGCAGTTAAACGGGAAGCGTGGCCGACAGGATGATCCTGCTTTCTAGTGGGCAACGTAGCAATTAGGCGTGAGGTATTCACAGCAGTTGTGCCGAGGCACATCGCCAATTTGTTGAAGGAGGAGCGTGATCAAAAACTTTTAGAGGATGCCGGCTGAAACTGCGTTCCCCGTTACGGCGTCAGGCTTTGTAGCAAGGAAACAGCGATGTGGAATTTTTGCGGTGCAGCGCGTTGCGCGCTTACAAGCTTGCGGAGCCTTGCCCGTTTTTAGCATCCGAAAAGTCAAGACCGGTTAGTGTATTCCTCAGCAAATAAAAGCTTTTGATACTGTGCGGAATGTCAATATTATGTAGGTGTCAAGTGATTTGACTCTACAGGTTGTGTTTTTAACACTGTCTCAGAGGAGGACTGCGCGGAGGTCCAAACAGCAACGGCTCCCAAAATCGGAGCCGTTCTTTGGAAAGGGTGGAAGAGGAGCTCGGCAAAGACGCCGACCAAGCAACCAGGCGAGACCTCTTCCGGTTTGAATCACCAATGGTAGGCAATTCAATGCAAACTTTGATTGCAGTGCTATATGCTGCCGGGCTTTTGTGCACCGGCATGGCCAAGCTGATTGAGGCAATGATCAACTGGCCCAACTAGCCTAGAGCGCTTTGACAAACGGGTCAATTGCGCTATAGGGATTCTAGTTCTCCGCAGGTCGTCTCGTAAAGAAAAGAAAATAGGGCATCAAACGATTTCTTCCTTGACGAGCGCGACCGTCTTCGGCGCGTGGCCCCACGGTCGCGCGCCCTTCCGTCTGCGCTGAACGGCGAGAAAATAGGGCGGCATCATTTAATAGACCATCGGTTTCTAAAGATTTTTTCCTTTATTTTTAATAGGCTTGGTAGCGCTCGAAAGCGAGGAAAACAGAACACGTCGCAACGAAAAACAAGTTTTAGGATTACTCCAGTCGCGGCCATTCCGGCCGCGTAACTGAGGTTTTATTATGGAAATACATTTTTGCCTAGATCCTGCCTGCCTGAGCGTGATCGTGCCAATCTTAATGACGCTCATAAAGCGCCAACCAAAAAAATAGCGTTGTTCACCACGCGCCGACGTCATCCTCGACGATCGTGGTTGGGCGGTTCGGATCGGGCGGCGCCTCTGGCACCAGGGTGTTGCCCTCAACTTGGCGGTTCGCCCCTCTCTCCGTGAGGGTTGTCCTCGCCGCCACTTTCGCGTAAAGCCGCTAGTGTTCTTCACACAGGCACTGAATGCGACTGAGATAAGATCGTCGCGCTGAACCCGAACGCGCTTCCTGTAATCAAAAATGATTTGACGATTACGAAAAAACCCGCCTTACGGCGGGTGCGCGATTAGCTGAGAGGCCGTCACCGCAAAGGACAATGCATCGTAGCTCGACCCGGCAAACATGCATAGCCTTAACAGCGAAATGCACCGCTGCAAAATCCGACTCAATTAGCACATCCGATAGCTTCATCCCCTTTAAGCGCTTTCGCCGCGTTCACTCCCTCAACGGCGTTCGGCTGTCAGCCGAAATCGCGTCCATCGTGGCGACGAGGCTGCCGAGCAAGTCTTCATGGTGCATTCGCAAATGGCCGAAGATATTTTCATTTTTGAGTAGCCGATTCATGAACCCTTTTGCAACCACTAATGACAACATCGTATCGCCGATCCCGTCCTCGACCGCTTGACAATCCTGGTGAAGCCGCTCCATTTCCGCTTCCATGCGCGCGATGTCTTCGGCTGAGATGGCGTCCTTCTTTTTGGGTTGAGCTTGCGCCGACAGTGAGTCAGGACGGGTCGTAAGCAAGATCATCTCGGCGTAAGTTGCAGTGAGCCGGTTGGCCGCGATCATCATCTCGACAGCTTCAATCTGCCGCATCGGCTTCATTTTCTTGAGAGCAGCGAAAATTTTGGGAATAGCTTGCCGGTCCTTAAGCAAGGCGACCGCTTCTGGCGCCACTCCGTCCAGCAAATGGATTTTTTCGCGAATTCTACGGGCGTCTATTTTTAAGACTTCGGAGATTCGTTCTTCCGAGGCGCCTTTCGCCAAGCTGGCGCGAATCATCCTGTGCTCCTGGACCGCTGTGATTCGGTTAATGTGACGGTTGAAGGTGAATCCTTCATCGTCGTGCGACACCATGCAGGGCGCGGTCTCTCGGCCCAAGACCTTCAGGGCTTCGAGTCGGAGCCTACCATCGAGCAAGTCAAAGTCGCCGAGGCAATCTTTTGCCGGATGGACTGCCAACGGCTCAATGACGCCTAACTCGCGAATCGAGCTGAGGATCGTGCGGTATTTGGCCGTGCCGAGGGTTTTAGCTGGCAGTGGAGACGCGAGGCGGATTCGATCAAGCGAAACCTGGATGATTTGCAAATCGAATCCGTGTTTGACTGTGCTCATGGCAAAAGCTCCGTGGGAATCCGTTGCGCAACGGCTTCAGGAATGTCTTTAATTCCTTCAGCACGAAGCAAGGTCCTAAAGTGATCATCAGCCAAAAACTTCCGAAGGGCAGACACAATCAAAAGCAACCGCTGCTCTTGAATGTTCGACTTTTGAATCATCAGCTTTTGTCGACGGACTTCGGTTTGATAGGTTCTCAGCAGCTTCAAGGGCGTGGGCGTGTCTTCGGGCAAAGGCTTTTTCGAATGAAATGCTTTTCCGACCGCCTCGCGCTTGGAGATGAGCTTGCGGACTTTCATAAGTTGATCGCCTTTGAGCGTGCCGTTTTCATAAGCGACGATCATGGCTGCCTGGACTTCGTTGCTGGACGAGCGAGCGATCTCCAATGCCAACCACATTGGCACCACCCGCTTTTCGACCGCCCTCAGCAGCCGCTGTTCATCGTTTTCCAGCAGATTCAAAATTCCGTTGATGTAGCCAGTGTCCAAGTTTGTTTTGCGCGCTATTTGCTCCGTCGTGTAGCCACGCGCACGCAGAACCCTCAGCCCGCTGAGAAGCTCCTCGGTGGTGTGCCGTCGCCGGGCGATGTTTTCTGTCAATGTGATCAGATAGCGCTCAACTTGATCCGCCTGCACGACGCTGCACGGAATAACGGTCTCTCCCAACGACTGCAGAGCTTCGAGCCGACCCTGCCCGCACAGCACCTCATACCACTCATCCTCCGGCTCGGAGCGACGGCCGGCCGCCACGGTGATGGGACGTTTAAGTCCGACCGTGGCAATGCTTTCCACGAGCTGGGCAAAAAACAGGCTGTTCCGAGTTCGAGGGTTCAGCACCCTTAACTGGATCGCAGGGATCAGCGTTATCTTGTCTTCCCGCGGCAAGGTCGCCGCGCGATTTTTGACTTTGTTATCCATAAGACAACCCTCGAAGAGGAACTCGGCGGCTTAGATGGACCAACATTCCAAGGTCTTCAAAACGGTATGCGTCAAAGCCGCGTTCGTTGTGGTCTCCCAGGCGCACGCGGTCCTCCCAGACATCGACTGCCGGAAGCAAGTAGTAGTCGCGGATCGAAGCGGCGTCGAACTCCATGCGCACCGCGACCGTGATGTCGGGCTTCAACGCGTTGTCAAAGCGCACCAACCAACGGTTGGTGCCTGCCTCCGTGGCTTGGCAGCGACACAACGCCAGCGACACCTTGAACTCGCCATTCACCCAAAGAAGGCCCGTCTTCGGATCGCTCTCCACTCTAGCGCCCACGTCGGTCATCGCCCCCACGGCTTGAGCCACCACTTCGGGATGAAGCTCTCGCAAGCGGCGATTGATTTCCACGTATCGGTAGTCGCGCCCAGGCCGGTATCCGATCAAGCCATAGGTCCGCAGGAGACTTCCAAAACGTGTCTGATATGCTGCGCTTGACGGGCAACTCGGCGCCTCGTCAATCACGAGCCCCGACAAGTAGCCATTTTTAAGGAGGACCTTGCGTAAGATGTCGAGCATCTCTTCGTCGCTCAGGCGATAGGATCGCCCCAAGATGATCTGCCTTGCCGCTTCAAACATCAGCGTGTCGACCAACGGCTCGAAGGCGTTGTCCAAGCGTGTCCACGAAGCCGGTGGATTGTTGACCCGTTCTGCTTTAAGTTTGAAGGACGTTCGATTCCAAACGTTGTGGCCGATGTATTTCTCATTGATTAGTATTTCGTGGACTGTCCCTCTAGTCCACGGCGCGTCTCGGTCCGTCCTCTTGTCCTCGACGTTGAGGGCTTCGGCGATCTCCGTTTCGCTACGCCCTTCCTCCACGAATTGCCGATAGATCCATCGCACCGTCGCGATCTCATCCGCCGGCCCAGGTGTCAAAATCACGCGATCGGTCTGGATTGACTTTTGGTCGCCCCGGTTCAGCTCGCCCTTCACTGTCCCAGCTTGGTCAATCAACTGTCGGCGCAGCCCATATCCGGCCGGGCCGCCCTGGCGATAGCCATGGCGAATCAGGCGACTTTGACCCGCATGCACCTTGACGCTCAGCTCGCGGCTGTATTCTCCCGCCATTGTTCGTTTAACGCTTTTGATGATGCTCGACACCGGGCTGCCGTCGTTTTCAAATTGCTCGGCGCAGTAAAGGACACGCACGCCTGCGTGCTTGCAGCGAATTTCATAGCTGGCGCTCTCGTCCGGATCTTGAAAGCGGCCCCACCGGCTCACGTCATAAACCAGGATCACCGAGAAGTCGACCGTTCCGGCCTCGACGTCTCGGATTAAGGCTTCCAACGCAGCGCGCCCATCCAGCCGCAATCCGCTTTTTCCCTCATCGGCGTAGGTCCGCGTGATGTCGAGGTTGCGCATGTCGGCGAAGGCCCGAATGACATCTCGCTGATTTTCGGTCGAATATTGTTGGTGATCCGTCGACATCCGCACGTAGGCCGCGGCGCGGCCTCTCGGCGCGTTCGTCGCGGCGGTCTCGTCGTTGCGCGCTGAATTGCTCACCCCGTCCCCTCCATGACCCAGCGAGGATATTCAGCGCCGGGAAGCGGCTTGGCTGGTCTTGCCAACGAGGCGCGCGTGCACAAAATATACTTTTGGAGCCGCGTAAAATGTTGCCGAAAACACGCAAGAAGTTGCGCATGGATCAGACACCGCCCGTCGGCCAGGAATACCCTTTCGCCATAGCCGTCGCTTTGCATCAAGAATTGGGAGGGTCGCGAAGGGCTATCAAGACCTTGACTCGTTGGACGGGGGCGAGCGACCGAACGGCGCAGAATTGGCTGTCGGCAACTCGGGGTCCAAGCGGCGCTGATTTGATGATCCTGGCGAAGCATTCGCATGCCGTGCACTTCGCCTGTTTGGCGCTTTCAGGTCGAGCGGATGTTGAGGCCCGAGACGTCAATGCCTCAGTAGCGCTTATCGAAGAGGCGCTTTCGTTGTTGAGTGGACGACGCTAGCATCGGCGGGGTTTTGGGCTTCCCCTACAATCGTCCCATATCCATCTTAATGCTCGCGCCATGTCTGGATACAACCTTAACCAGAACATAGTGTTAGGTCGATGTTGCCCGCCAAAGCCGTATAAAAAGCGTTGTCGTTGGAGCGTCAGCGCTTTTCGTGGGTGTGGACTCGTGAAGAGATGTGGGATCTGCGCGATCGCCAAGTCAGCCGGCGTCGTGATGACAGACCGAACGCGACCCCTTTGTAGGCAAGCCCACAGAAACGAGTGGCCACGCCGCGAGAGAATGCGAGCCGACAACACCAATTAATCTCACGGGGCAGCTATGAAAAACAAGCGGAAGCCAAAAGAGGCTACAAGATGCGGCGCAATTGCGTTCGGGTTCACGCTCATAGTGGCGCTTGCAGGTTGCGCGCCGATGCCGCCAGTTGACGTTTCTAAATCCGGCGACCTGGTGCGGACCACCCTTGCCCCGGAAAGCAGGGCGAAGCTTTCGTCGGTGGAGATCTTTGACCGGGCGACTGCTTCAAAACTCGAGAACGAAGGCGTGTTCGGCGACACCGAGGTCGGAGTCAGGCAACCGACGAGCCAAACGGTCGCCGAGGACATAAAGGCCTATTTCAACAAAGCCACCATTCGCGAGCCCGGCTCCGGTCAAAAGGTGATCGTTCGCCTTGAAAAGGTCGACGCATATTGGATCTTCCGAGCGGCAAAAAAGGTTCCGTTTGTCGGTCTCGCGCTGCTTGGGACGCCCGACGTGTTCGTCATGAAGCTGCGAGCTTCATTTGAAGTGGAGAGCCAAGGCAAGGTCCTCCGGACATTCACCTACGACGAGACGTTTTCTCTGGCTGACGGCAGCGCGAGCACGCGGGATAGCATCGCCGAGTCCTATCAACGCCTCATCGCTCTTTACCGCCAACGCTTCTTCGACGACCTAGACAAGCAGTTCGCTGTTCGATACCTCTGAAGGACCAATATCCGCGCCGCAAGCTTTCTTTGCTCGGCCAAATGGTGGGCGCCGAACCCCGCCCCGCGCTAAGAGTCAGAGCGTCGCGCACGGTGCTCGGATCACCTTTGCATACGACGGGTCGATTGTCGAACAGAACACGGGAGCTCCTGGAACATTCATCGATGTTGTCCCCGGATCAGTTGGCTAAGGAATTTACGAAGCAATCTGCCTAAAAAAATAGATGTAGCAAGGGATCGTGCGGCGGTATGAGGAAGCGCTCGCCTGCGGGGCCTGGCTCTATAAGGGACGGTGTTTGCGATGCAGGAATAGTCAACGCAGGGCCATGTTCGATGCACCGGCCTTCTAGGACTCTCACCCTAGCGGAACCGGCCATCGGCCGCACCCGGACCGCCATCGCAACAGACCGATAAAAATCTTGCAAAGTGTCGGCGACGGCTCCCGTTTGCGAAAGCGACGTTCATCTGAACGCACGCGACATATTCCGTCTCTCCATAACTACCGCCTTCTCCGCGCCTCTCCACCTCTTGCACTATTTCCTTACGACTATTCATGGAGTATCTTCGACATGGAGTGGTCCGAGCTGCGCTACGCCTACCCGATGATCATCAAGTTGGACCCGGAGCTCGAGCGACTATCCTGGCTCTCAAGCTGATCGCCGGATATAGAAAGTCACCTCGAGGGTAATCGAAATTGCCCAAACTATAGAGGGCTGGCATCCTGCGCTTAGTCTGTTGATTAACAGGAGGCGAGCGATGAAAAGCTCAAAGCAAGGCGAAGACTCTGACCGGAAGCTTCCAGCCAGTTTTTGGGAGTTTTGCCTTCAGTGGGTGTCTGCTCGCTATGGCTACCGTGCCGCGGTTGTCTGCCTTGCACTGATAGCGGCTCCGCCCGCGTCGTGGCTGTTATTCACGAAAGTTAAGGATCTCGAACTCCATAGAGCGTTGGCCGCAACTCAATGGGCAAATCAACACCTGTCTACTGCAGGTAGCGTGACCCTTAACTTCATAGGGTCTTCTTCCCCTGAACGAACGGACAAGCTTGTTGGAACGGTGAGTTGGCGGTCGAAACTGCTGGACGGGAGTGCCTGCAGACTTGTTGTTTCGATTGAGACAACTGCTCGTCTCGTGGGGATTAACGACAAGTCACCGGCCGACAACATACCGCTTCGCCATAGGGAAAATATCTTCGAGTTGGCCCTTACCGATGTGACCATCGTATCGGTCAAACCGAAAAACGATGAGCTTATTTTTATCCCACAAACGCTGAGCTTCTTCTCGCTCGACAGCGCAGGCCCATATTCCGTTTCTATCGGAACAGGCGACGTTGCTCTCATTTCCCGAGCGGGCAAAGAGGACGTGATCGCGCAGAAGGCTGCACAAGCAACCGTTAACGGTCCTTTGGCGATGAGTGTAGAGACGTTTTCGTGGAACGAAAGTGACTTCGAGATTCCTCTCGCCACACAGACTCTGGCGGAGTCATTTCGTCAGCGGTTGGAAACATCGATCAGCGCATGCAAGTCGATTAAACGTTTCAGCTTGTGCGATGATAAGTCGGGTTGCTAATGCGATGTGCGATGTGCGAAGTGTCTACGGTCGTCCAGGGCCGTGGACACGTGGCTCTCGCGCTAGGCGGTTGACGATGCGCTCGGCCGGACGCAGCAATCGCATCCGGTCTGGCTCGAGCCGATCGATCGCCTCAGCCATCGTGTAGCCCCAGATCCGCTAGCCAATCAGCGCGATTGAGCACCAGCGCCTGGCGAAATGCTCACAAACGAAAAGTCCTTGGCTCGGCTGGTTCGTGGCGCGGAGATCGAGGTATATCTGCCCATGTTCGGGCCGGACGATCAGGACTGATGGGTCAAGGGGATCCTCTCCCACGTCAACGGCACGAATATCGTGCGACCGTGTGTGAACCGGGGGTAACTGCGTGAGGGTGCTTCGATGCGGTGTGATCTGCCTGATGGCTAACGCGCTGCTTCACCTACTGCGTCTATCAGCGGGTGGGAACAACAAGCTGCGATCATGCTTCGATTGGCTCTTGTTGCTGAGTGCGGCACGACGCTTTGCCAGTGGAGCGGTCTGATTGTTGCGATAATGCGACAGGCACTCGCGGTGAGACAGATGGAGGCATCGTCAGCGAAAAGGACCGCCGCGCAAGCGGGCCGCGAGGAATGCTGTCGCCTGCTTTTGTCCGCGCGTTCTACGGCGCGCGTTGACGAATGGGGCTACAGCCCCGTAATGCGCGCGGCCAGCGGGGGCCACGCGGAATGCGCCAGGCTTTTACTCCGCTCAGCGACTTGGCGCGGCGCATCGCGAGGGGCTCACACCGATTGAAATGGCCGTCGCGGGCGGCCACGCCGCGTGCGCGGATGCCCTGGCCGCAGGGTCCGCTCGCGACCAAGCGGACGCCGCGCTCGAACGGTTTGGCGGCGAACGGATGCCGGCATGGGCCGCAGCGGTCGAAGCGGAGTCGCTGTCTCGGATTGTCTTTCATCCCTCCTTGCCGAGCGATGGGCTTGCCCCGACTCGCGCAGCCTGTCGCTTGTGATGAGCGATCCCAATCATGCCTGCACGAAGCCGGAGCGCGCTGTGCCCAATTATCCTGACATTGTCGATTCAGCATCCATGAATGCAGAAGGGGGCTTACGTGAGTTGGTCTGGGCCGCCTCCCAGGGGGATGTCGAGCGCCTTAAGAGTTTGCCGATCGCCTCGTGGGCGCTCCTAGCCGACGAGGAGGGGCAGACGGCGCTTCACAAAGCCGTGGCCAACGGGCATGCCGACTGCCTTCGCCTGCTTCTGCCGCACATTGACGCGCACATGCGAGACGTATCTGGAATGACAGCTCTGATGTAGGCCGCCGAGGCGGGGAAGCCAGAGTGCGTCCGCATCCTATTGCCGGCCGGCGACCCCGCCGCCGCCGATGGCTCGGGGATGACGGCGTTGATGTGGGCAGTCGTGGCCAGGAGCCCGGAGTCCGTCGTCGCGATTCTGAATCGGGCCCGGGCCGCGCACTTGCAGCGATGCGCGACCGCCGGGGGAAGACCGCGCTTTCGTGGGCGGTGACGGACCCCACCGGCGAAGGCGTCCGCATCCTTTTGCCCTTTAGCGACGCCAAGTCGCGAGACCAGAGAGGGCGCACGCCGCTCATCAATGCCGTCATGCATCACTCGTGGCATTGCTCCGGCGCCGAGACGATCTGCGCCCTGCTGCCGACGAGCGAGACTGATGCGCGCGATGAAAACGGCCAGACCGCGTTGATGCATGCCGCGCGAGTGTCCAATGTCGAAGCCATCGACTTGTTGCTTTTTCGCTCGGACCTTGCCGCCGTGGGTAGAGTCGAGATGTGGCGCGGTGGCGGTAGGGTTGGTTTGTCTGTTGCCGCCTCTTTCGTCTGGCGGTGCCCGAATAACCTCACCATAGCTCCGTTTCCACATCCCGCTCATCGAACCGGACGTGCGGATTTCCCGCATCCGGCTCTCTTTCAGAACATCAGACCTTCGCGTTCGAACGGTTGGCGGCAAGCGTGCGGAGGCGTATCAGTCCCAATGATTCGTAAAGGAACTGGTCAGAGTATTGGCGGTACCCCGTTCCCGTCTTCCCGCGTTTGCGCATCAACCAGACCCGTAGGCGCCGCGCGACGTACCGGTCGAGATCTTCATAAATCCGCGTCACTGGGCCTTGATTAAAATAACCGGCCCAACCTCGCAACAACGGATTCAATTCCGTGACTCGACTTTCTACGTCAAGGGCGTTCCAACGCCGAGTTGTGGCGTCGTGGACCGCATCCTTCAGCCGCTTGATAGACTTCTTCGACGGCCGGGTGCCCCAGTACGGACGGCCTCCCAAACCATAGAAGCGACCGACGGTATAACCGAGGAAGTCAAACCTCTCGTCCGGCAACTTCACCAGCCGAGTTTTCTTCTCGTTGACCGTCAGGCCGAGTTTTCCCATCAAGTGCCGCATCGCTTCCATCGCTCCCTCACCACGTCCTTCGCGACAGAGGATCACAAAGTCATCGGCATAATTCACGATTTCCGCCTGATACTTATCGGCGTAGCCGTGGCCATACCAAGCCAGCATGAACCGTCGGAAGTACAGGTTTGCGAGCAGTGGCGATATCACGCCACCTTGCGGTGTGCCTCGATGACTGTCCTTTGCTTCCGTGTGTTTTCGCCGACTTAAAATTGACCCACCGCGCCGACTGAATTTTGACCCAGGGTGTGACCGGTCTGAATACCGGCCGATTGTGGATAAGTCTATGGTTTTGTGTCTCGTTTGTCCTCGATCATTTTGACGCCAAGCGTTATCAGGAGTAAGCCGCGAAGGGCGTAGCCCGCAGCGACTTACTCCTGACGCTGCCATTTGGGTTAGGGCGCGCCCTTGTTCGACGCGCCGCTCTTTCCGATGCCCTCACGTGCCTGGATATGCTTCTTTGCGTTGGAGCTGCTGTGCCGGAAGCGATAGCTTTCATTGCCGGTTTCGACGATGTGGCAGTGATGCGTGAGACGGTCGAGCAAGGCCGTGGTCATCTTTGCGTCGCCAAATACACTCGCCCATTCGCCGAAGTCCAAATTCGTCGTGATGGCTACGCTCGTGTGCTCGTACAGGTTGCTGAGCAAATGAAACAGCAGCGCTCCGCCGGCTTGGCTAAACGGCAAATACCCCAGTTCGTCGCAAATCACCAGGTCCAGACGCAGCATGCTCGCCAGGATTCGGCCAGTACGCCCTTGTGCCTTCTCCTGCTCCAGCGCGTTGACCAGATTCACGGTTGAGTAAAAGCGAACACGCTTGCCGTGCTCCACAATGCTCGACACGCCGATGGCCGTCGCTAGATGACTTTTTCCCGAACCCGTTCCACCCACGAACACCAGGTTGTGCGCCTCTTCGGTGAACGTCGTCTCGGCCAACTTCACGATGAGCTTTGGATCAACGGGCGAACCGTCAAAGTCAAAGCCCGCCAGATCGCGATGCATGGGGAATTTCGCCGCCAGCATTTGGTTGTTCACCGAGCGTACCGCCCGGTCTGCGGTCTCGGCTTGAAGCAGACGATCAAGCAGCCAGCTCAACGAGGAAACTTCCGCATCCCCCTCCAGAAGCTCGCCCCAGACTGCGGCCATCCCGTGCAGGCGCAGGTGTTTGAGTTCGGCGCTCAGATCACGCATGGTCGAGCTCCGAGGTCGTGCTGCGCAACCCGTCGTAGCGCGATGTGTTAGCCAATGGCGGCGTCGAAAGCTGCAACTGCGTATCGATCTTCGGCGGAAGCTGCGCGTCGCGCAGTCGTGCCAGCACATTCTCCACATGCTCCACGCTCACACGCCCCGAGCACGGCATCTGCTCCAGCGCCAATTCAACTGCCGCCAAGACCGCGTCCAACCCGTTTGCCGGAACCAGCGCCAGTACCTTCGCCATCACCCGGTCGCCTCCCGCTTCGCGCAGCAGCCCCACGCGCAAGCGTTTGAGCGGCTCAGGCATATCCAGAAAGGGTGCGCCATTGCGCAACGCCCCGGGTTTGCGCTGCAATAGCGTCACGTAATGCTGCCAGTCGTACTGCACCTGGCCCTCGCCAGCCAGCCGGTCATGCCCCGCCACTACGATGTTTTGCGCCACCACCACGATCCGCGTGGGATAAAGCCGTGTGCTCAGCATCTGCCCGGCAAACTCGCAGGGAACCGAATAGCGGTTGCGCGCGATTACCACCAGGCAGGTGCTCGACACGCGCGCCAGACGCTCGACATAACCGTCAAACGGTGCCGGCATGGGCATCAAATGCTCACGTTCCTGATCAAGTACGTCAGCAACGCTCACGCCCTTGTAGTCCGGATGACGCACTTCGCCCCATAGCGTCCGGCATCGCGAGTCCAACCAAGCGTTCAGTTCGGCGAGGCTTGCGAAGCGCTCCTCGCGCGCGCTTGCCCAGATCCGTTGCCGGCTGTCCTGTACGTTCTTCTCAACGACGCCTTTCTCCCAGCCGCTGGCCACGTTGCAGAAGTCCGGCTCAAACAAATAATGCGAACACATGACAGCGAACCGCTCATTGACCAGCCGTCCCTTGCCTTTGCGCGGAACTTTGTCGACTGCCGTTTTCATGTTGTCATAGATGCCGCGGCGTGCCACGCCACCAAGCGCCTCGAACGCTCGCGTGTGCGCGTCAAAGAGCATCTCGTGGCCCTGGCTAAAATACGCCGTCAGCCAGAACGCTCTCGAGGCGCAAAGCTTCGTATGCGCGACCTGCAGCTTGCGATACATCCCGCCGATCACCAGGCCTTCCTCGCTCCAATCGAATTGGAACGCCTCGCCCAGCTCATAGCGCAGCGGCACAAACGCGTTCGTTGAAATCGACTTACCTTCGGCGCACCGCCACGCCCGAATAAAATCGGTCACCCGCGAATAGCAACCTTCATAGCCCGCCGCCCGAATCTGCTCGAACAGCGTCCACGTGCGCCGCCGTTCCTTCCTCGGCCGGTGTGCGTCAACGACTAACGCTTCGATCAGCCCATCGTGAAACGGCGTGAGTTTGGTTGCTCCCACCCCACGTTCGTACTTCGGCTCCTGCGGCACTTCGTCTTTCAGATACTTGCGTATCGTGTTGCGCGACAAACTCGTGAGCCGCGCAATCTCGCGTACTGACTTGTCCTGGCGGTGAAACATTCGCCGTACCTTACCAATCATTGTCATCGGGATCATCCTCAAAACCTCTGCCTCTAAAAGCAGCAGGTTAGATTGATTGCCCGGGTCAATTTTGAGTCGGCGAAACCATCATAAGTGGATCACTTTTGGGTCGGCGTCAACAGCTTCCGTGGATTGCCGCTCACCGTTCGATGTGCGTTCGATCACAGGGGCGTTTAGCCAGTCGCGAATCACCGACAGCACGGAGCCGTCGGCTATACGCCGAGCCACACAGCGCATCAGGTCGCCATGCGGAATGGTGTTGAAATAATCAGACAGGTCAGCATCGACAACATCCCGTGCACCCCGATCGACAATGCCGAAATGGATGCGCCGTAACGCCATCTTTGCGTCCACTCCCGTCCGAAAGCCATATTGCCAGCGAAACAAGTCCACTTCGAAGATCGGACCTGTTACCAGCAATACCGCCATCTGCACCACACGGTCCCGAACAGTTGGAATACCGAGTGGCCTTTCGCCACCACTAGCTTTGGGGATCCATACGCGCAGCAAGGGCTGAGGCCGATAAGTCTTGGCCTTTAACTCTTGCTGCAATCTTTCCAGCCAGTCGTTTCGTCCATGTTCTTCGATATCCTCGAAACGCTCTCGATCGACTCCCGGCGCACCGCGGTTTGCGCGGCAGCGCCGATAGGCGTCGAACAGAACATCTTCTCGGCACACCTTGTCCCACAGACTGTAGAACCGCGTAGCCGGTTCGTTCTTTGCTTTCGTCTGCAATGTGGTCTGTAGCGTCCGAACCGAATCAAGCAAGGTTAGTAGACTCACGTCAATCCTTGGGTTCTTTCCACTTTCCGCCATTTGCTCTGAAACAGGGGGCCTTGGCTCCACCAGCGTTACCCGGCTTCATCACTACTACGCCCCCATCCGCCATCCGTGCGGCCGGCTCGATCTCTCACGAGATTGCCGTTGCGCGACTGCCCGCCACGCACCGACACGGACTTCCCTTGTTGCACGGTTAATCGCTTCTCTGCGTGCTGCCACCACTACCCCGGTGGAACCGCCGGATGCGTATCTCGCTCGCTTCTCCGACGACATCGGCCTTCCTCGTTATTATGGCGAGTCGGCTTCCACAACGATTTTTCGAGGCCTGCTCAGTGTTCACTCACGTTGCGGCCCGCAGAGCCCGCTGACCTCCTTCGAGGCCTTTTCAAAGAGTGCTTCAGCCCATTTGTTACCTCCTGGACCGCCCCTTGTGCTTCCGGCCGGAGCGAGAGTTGGCCGGGTCGGATTTGCACCGACCAATCAACCGTGCCTTAGCAAGGCACACATAACAATGGACAAAGAGCAATGGGATTGGCGCTGTCGTATCAATCAACACCCGAGTGCGTCGACGCCTTGGGGTTGGCGTCCCCTCTTAAAGACGTTGAAGCTGCCATTGAGATCCATGGCCGCGCACTGTTGCCCCGATGCGCGGCGCGCCTCGACGCCGAGGAGATCGCCAGCGCTATTTCGACCCACGGCGCCATCGCCACAGAAAACGACAAGGAGCTTTGCGACCGTTCATTGGCCGCGGCCGTCCCGGTCAAAATATCAGCGCGACGCCCGCGACGGATGTGACGGCCTTGTTCGCCTCTGCGCCCGCGCGCACCCGCTATCGAACGGTTTTTCCGCCGGATGGGCGGCAGCGAACACATGCGTGAAGTCTCGCTCAATCGGTCTCGTTTTCGACGATATCATTCGATCCGCATGTTCGCGCGCGGCATTGCCCGCTTGGTGAAAGCGACGAAAACGGAGAAACTAAAATATGAAACAGAGGGCGTTGCTCGGGTTGGCCGTTGCATTGGCCGCATGCGGAGTTACGGCGTGTGGCGAAAAAGTCCTGGATTTTCGGAACGCCGAGATGTCGAACGGGAATGAGTGCAGGCGCGGTAGACGCTATGTTGAAGGCGCGTGGACTTACGGAAGGAAGTCTCTACAAGCGTATTGATGATGCTGTGACGAGCACCTTGCTGACGAAGGAGATGGCCGAATGGGCGCACGATGTTCGGCTTGACGCGAACGACCAGCGTCACGCGGACGTTAAAGCGATTCCGCCGACTACCGAGGATGCGAAGCGTTGCCTTGAGTTCGCGAAAGCGCTCGCGGACATTCTTTTTGTTTTGCCGGCACGGGTTACGAGGGGGAAAACGACAGCTCACAAGGCTGCTGTTGAGTCTGGCTTGGTATCGACGTCCTCGACTGCGAAAGCGCCACCGCCGATCAATCCGATTAGGTCCTGAGTCATTCCTCGCTTGCGTCGTTCAGGTAGAAAAGCGAGGTCAGGCACACCGCCATATCGCTTGAGTCGCAATTGACTGGTTGGATCGGTGTTTCTCTCTCTTATTTGTCGTGATCGATTGTCTCGACTTATGCGGAGATGATATGCGGGATTCGCTCTTGGTATAGACGTGTTTAGAGACGCTCTGAGCGATCGGGGCGTCTGCTGCTACCGTTGCTTATCGTGATCTAAGAGGGGACTGTCGCAGCGCGTTTTGATGCGTCCCAAACACGGTGTTTTGCGCTCGGTATGCTGCTCTCGTTCTTACACTTTGCCCTGAGAGTTCGCTTATAGTTGCGTCGCTATTGGCGCCGCCCTATAAGTGCATTAAATACCTTATTAATCAATGGATTATGACGGCACCGCTAAGGGCGTTGGCCAAGGAGTGCTAACTCGACAAAAGAGGCCCGTTTTCGAGCCTCCATGCCTCACAAACCGACCAGCGGCCGCAATGCTTCCCTGACCGATTCCAGCTCCGCTTCCGTCACCTTGTGGCCACGAAACTCGGCCTTTCTCGCCTCGAAATCAAGCGTGCGAATCTGGTCCGCCTGGGCTACACATGGGTGAGTCAGCGTCGAGAGAGGAATCTCCGTCTGCCACCCGTGATTCGTCCTCGAGATCGTTACGCCAATCGTCCGCGCGATTACGTCATTCACGGGTTTCGGGCTCAGGACGAGGAACGGCCGCTTGCCGCTTTGCTCCGTTCCCATCGTCGGGGCCAACTGCACCCACCACACCTCACCTTCCTCTGGAATACGATCGTCCAATCTCTCACCACATGTCATTGCGGGCGGGATCGTCCGGTCCACCAGCCTCAGAGCCCATCGGCTCATCGTCCGGCAGCGGCTCTTCCTGCCGTGCTCGCCTGCGCGCCGGACCTTCCTCAAGGAAGCGCGCCATCGAGAACTTCTTTACGCCCGCTGGTTTGATCACCAGAGCGCCATCCTGCGCGCTCACCTCTATGTCTGTGTCTTCCTGCAGATGCAGCGTGTCTGCGAGCCCTGCGGGAATACGAACGGCCAGGCTGTTGCCCCACCGCTTCACTTGTTGCGTTGCCATATTCGGACTCCATTCCGTGGCCATTGGCCTTGCGTTTAGCGCCTAGATTTGGATCGGCTCCTCGTTTGATCATCGTAGATACAGTATAGATACGTTTCGCAAGCGTGTCTACGGCGTGTATACTTTTCCCTGCTTCCCGCCCGCTATATACTGTTCATTTATACAGTATTTTCGGTGTGGTCATGCCCAAGAAGCCGCTCCCCCATTTCGCCGCCGTGGATCTCAAGGAGATGCGCCGCTTCTGGAAGCTTTACCGCGGCAATGAGGACGTCGAACGCCTACTCCTTGAGATCCAGCACAACCGCAACCTCATCTATGAGCTAGAGGACTATTTCCCAGACGATTCTCAAGGTGTGGGGAGAAGAGGGGCGAGGACAGCTTGTCGCGATGGAAAAAACACGCATGCTTTACGTGACGGAGCGCTCACGCTTTGGCAATCTCCGGGGGCTGTATGTCCCGACCAATCGCCGCGGGGAAGATGATCCTGCAGAACTAGCTGAAGTCGATTAGAGAGGTTGCTCTCAGTGCCTTCAGAATTGCGCGCCTGCCGCGGCCTTCACGATAGAACACGTGCCCTTGCTTGATAGGTTCGGCGAGTATTTGGACGTTTCTACGATAGCCAAGCTGACGCGGTTTATCGAGTGGTTGAGAATTCCTCCGGCCGTAAAATTAAGGGTGTCCGGAGTTACGCTAGCCGGATCATGCCGCCTGATCCCTGCAGCCGGCACGTCATAACTGACAGTCCCCGCTTGGTCGTCATACGCGAGATCCATGTGCTTGGAGTTTTCGCCGCCTTCATCTATATCGCAGGCGAAATATGTGATTTTTGCGTAGCAGTTGGTGACGGCAATCAAGCATGCTGCCGCAAACAGGGTTGTTTTTCTCATTTTGGAAGCTCTTGTTATAAAAGCGCAGGCGCCTCTCGCCTTGCATTTCGCAGATTACGCGAGTTGATACTACGAGCCAACGGCGCAGAGGTCGAAGTTTGCTGTCTCCCGCACACAGCAACCTAATCTCGATCGATGGGCTCGTGAACGCCGGCTCATCATTACCCACCCTGTTCACGCCATTGCTCACTCGAAACCACCGAAACGCCTCGACCGGTGTGGCGGCCGTGTTGGCCAGGTGGTTCGCCTCCTCGAAGGTGTTCTCCGGCTCCAGCCATTCTTTCGCTTCCTCGGCCGTGAGCACCAGTGGCCGGCGATCGTGGATGTCGAGCATGCCGGCGTCCGAGGCGTCCGTCACTATCACAAAGCCGTTGCCATCGTGGTGTTCGCCGCCTGGCGGGATGGTCGAGAGTCCGGCCAGGAACAGAAGCTTGCCGTCGAGCGGCTGGATGAAATACGGCTGCTTGGCGCCCTCCTCGAGCACCCACTCATACCAGACGTCGGCCGGCACAATCACCCGGCTGCTCTTCCACATGTCCTTCCAGGCTGAGCTATTCGCCTTGTCGAGCCGCGCGTTGACCAACACGGGCACTTTTCGAGCGGCCGCCAATGCCGGCCGATAGCCCCAAAATGTTCCAGCCGCGGCCCGTCCGGGAAGATCACGGGCTGCATGCTGCCCGGCGCCACGTTCCAGCTGGGCCGCGAAATCTCCGGCGGATAAACGGCGTCGGGCATGAGCGAAATTACGTATTCGACACCCGGACGTGCGCGGGCTGGTATGAGTGGGTGGCTCGAAGGAGGCGCGAAGCAGCCCTACTTTATTCAGCCGATCGGAATGGTTAACCGGTGTAATCCACAGCTTTCAAGGGGTCGCCCGGTCACGACATAGCGTTGCCGGCTTTGTCCGTTTTGACGGTGCATATCTGGGCTAGCGCCCAAATCGCATTGATCACGCCGGCGATCATGCTAAAGCCAGTGACGAACCCTGTCGACGCGTCCAGCAAGAACGGGACAAAGAGAATCCCTAGCTTCGCCGCGCCGCTCCCGTTGTAACCCGCATAGAAGTCATGTATCCCAAGACCACCGAGCAGTAGACCGAGAATAATGTAAGCGCCTCGGCTTTTCGCCACAGTTACCACTTGCACAAACGGCATGCTGGCAACAGCTGGGGGGTGAGAGTGACGCCCCCAGCAATAGGATAGCCGCACGCCGGACATGAACCAGCACGGTCTGATATGGACGAATTGCACTCCGGGCAATTGATAAGCGACATATTCCCTCGTTGATTTGTTTGACCGTCGAATTCGTTGACGGAACGCGTGTGCTATTGCAGGAACAGCACACGCGGCAAGGCGTTCTAGCGAGCCTGCTGCCGGCACCCAAGAAGAAACCACCGGCTGAGCCTGAGCCTGAACTAGTTGAATGAAATGCGAAGGGCGCTATGCGTGGTATTTAGTAGCGGCGGCGATTGCTTCGCCCGGAGTCGCAAATACATTGCCTTTCCATTTTGTCCCTGTCGACTCATATACGAGCTTGTCGCCTTTGTAACGATACACGCCAAAGCCTGCGCCGTAGTCTTCGATTTTCGTCCAAGGGAAATTGTCTGGATTCATGTCCGGTGCTTCGACGGCAGGAACCGTTTCGAGGTCGAACTCATATTGGCAAAAACGGCAAACCAACGCGGCAGCTTTCACTTTTTCAGCGCATCGCGGGCAAGTTTTGTTCAGTCGCGGCGCTGCTTCCGCCAACGCAATCTTTTCTAATGCGCTTGGAAGCTTTCCGCAACAAGCGACCGCTATAACGGCGAAGATGCCGAACAAGCACGCGAGTAATGCCCACCCTCCAGCACTCCTGTTTTTTGAGCTAGCGATCAAAGCCGCCAGGATGACGCAAAACACCCACACAATTGGAATAAGAAACATCACGGCCTCTGAAATATAGTTTTTATCTAGCATCGCACCATGCTTTGCATTGGCTCTCGTTGACGAGCATGACATACGCGTCCGAGCTGCTTGCAATCAGCGTAAATATCGGTCATTAGCGCAAAAACTTTAATTGCGAAATTTTTTCGCTACGCCCCCAGCCTGAATCACTTATGAAGCCGAGTCCGCTATCCGATCCGTATCAGGTATGTGAATGCGTATGGCTTATCTATGCGATTGCGCTGATTTTGGTTTTCGCTTTTATCGTCGCGGCGGGTCCAGAGAAAACTTTCGTGTCTTTTTTCTTACCGGGCCAGCATTGGGCTGAGCTTGAGAGGTTCAGCGCGGTCGGAATCGAGCCGTCAGAACGCTCTGTGCGGGCTTACGGTTAAGAGGTGCTCACTAACTTACCGGGAGGGAATCGGCGGGCGTGGTGCTAGGTGATAGCGCGTCTGGTCTATCTTCATGGGCGCTGAGACGGGTCTGCAATTGCACTACGTTTCACACGCTCGGCATGAAATAGAGGAATAGCTTTTTTAATAAATGGTTTAGGATTGCCGCGGAAATGCCTGGAGTTGGGATGAAATAAAGACTGAATTTCATAGGGCGAGCTGCCGTGAAAACAACTTTTGATAGGCACGGGTTGCCCTCACGCCCGAGTATAGAGTCGCTCGGACATGGAAACCGCGGAAGGGCTGCTTCCGCAAGTGAGGCGCCTCAGTGAGCGCAGGACGTTCTGATATAGTCGGATCAATCTAAATGGGGACTACCGAATACGCTCGTGGGCAAAATGCCAGGAGCCTGAGCCCCACGTATTTCCAATATCATTAACGGGGCCGGGGAAAGCATAGACGAGATGGACCGCGAAGCGGGCGAAAATGCCGCGAGGAAGGCTTTAATCGATATTTCGATAGGAGGGTGGCGCTTCCCCAGGGTGTTCGGTCGGTTGCTTGATAAGCTCGACGCAAGTGAGGCAACGCGCTATGGCAATCAAGCCCGCTATTTCCAGTTTCCAGAAGTGCCACTGATGCGTTTCACGATACCGCAAGAGCGCATGACGCTTGGCGAGCTCAGAGTCGGTTTAGAGAAGCCACGCGGCCCCGCCCGGCAGCGGTGATGTTCGGTCTTGAAACCAACATGGAGATCGATGCGCTGGTTACGCTCGAGTGGGATAAGGCAAACGAACTGTGCATGAGCGGCATGCTCTCGAAGATTGCACACGACGTGCTGCGTCTTATGCCGCGACACTTGGGTAGCCCGTATGTTTTTTTGGCAAGAGATCAATGGCGCCGCTGCGCCACTCTTCGATCTCTCGCTGGAGCTCGCCGAAGTGTTCGATATGAGTGGTCAGAATTACGCAACGCCTACCGCACGGTTATCAAGCTGGACCTGAACGTCGAGCGACTAGCCTGGCTTAAGGCATAAGAAGCCGCTCATGCGAAGCGGCTAAGCTTTCTCGTCGCCGTCATCGGAATCGTCATCGTCCGGTTCAGGGTCCGATGCGTCCTCGATGATGTCATCGTAATAATCGACCGGATCGTCATAATTGTCCTCGGCGTCTTCGTGCGGGCTGCTCTTGGTCATGATCTTCCTATTTGTGGTTGCGACACGATCACAGTATAGGAGCAAACGCGCCGCATCGAGTCAAGCTCATGGACATGCGACGCCGCGGATGCGGGACGGCTAAGTGCATCCTGGATGCTCATCTCATCAGTTACTTTTCAGGCCGCTCAGGACGCGGCAGAATCTTCTTCATCACCTCGTTGACGCCCCAATAAATCAGTGGGCCGATCGCGATGGCAGCAATGGCTATCGACGTGCCACGATTATCCCTGACGAAATTTCCACTGTGGTTTTCCTGAGCCCGATTGCTGGCTTGCGAAGGCGCGGCGCTAGACCCCAAACCGGGCGCTATCTCACCGGATAGCCTGTCGGTCCAGTAGGCTTCTTTGTCGGGGCCGAAAGGCTGGTGATACGAGCGCTCAAGGTAGTCCATCAACAACTCCGATTTGACATCATTAAAGATTAAATAATCGGGTCATACCATCCGTCGTTGAAACCGAGCCTTGTGCTGCCGAGGTGGATCACCATGACTGGCTGTGACGGAACCACCACACGAAATCAGGGTCAGCTTCAGCTTTGCTAATGACGGCGATGTGTCGCGCTTTCATGGTGAAATACAGTCCAAGAGCGTCATAAGACAACAGCTTTGTTTCCTCGCCATCTTCGTGATGTGTTAGCTTCGCGCTATCCGGCGCGCCCAGCCTCTGCTCGATGTAATCTTCCGATCCGCCTATCGATAGAGACGATATGCCGGCAATCGTCTGGCAAGCAGGCATGTATTGGTTTTCGATGCAGCTAACCATGACAACCGACCTGGATGATGCATCGTATTCAACGCTGAGATTGTTAGGATGGCCTGCTTTGGGCAGCCATTCCCAGACTAGATAATCATTAATGTTGGTGCCGATGGGCAACTCCGACGTGCTTAATTTCTGCGACTCGATGTCTTTTCGGACAAAATCAGGCTTGCCCATAACGTAGAGTATTTCGTCCTGGGATTGCCCAGGCTTCATCCCATGAAGCCCAGAGGCGACCTCTTTAAAGCGGTCAAAATCGCGTGAGGTTGCAACTGTAAAGGAGATAGCGGCGATTCCCAACGCCAGAACGAATAGTGCCGCGGCAGTCCGAAGTAAAACTTTTTTGATGCTTTTCATTGGTCTTATGTTTTTGTGTAAATTAGCCGCACGGACTCCCCGGCACTGCCCCGTGAATCGCGTTGTCCATCGTGATTCTACGACAGAGAAGGCTACGCGAAAACGGCAGATCACTTGGACCCGAGAACGTGACGCCATGGTAGCGCGGTCATAACGCCTCCTTGCCAATCACCTTAACGAAACCCAAGCGCCGCCGACCGACCGACCGACCGACCTTAGTCAGCATATTTGATCTTCCGCCATTCGTGGGTCCGAGCCATGCTGTAAAGCAAGTCGAGGCGCTTAGCAAGCATGCCTTCGAAGCCGTGAAACACGACTTGCTCAAACACCCATTCGCCGGCGCCCACAATGCCGTTGGTGAAAAACAAGCGATCCCATGTCCTCGAAGCTGTCACGCATGAGAGCCTTGCGTTTGAGTAGCGGCAAGCCGCCCAGGTCTCGATTGCCCGACTCACTGCTAGGCGTTCAACTTAAGAGGTCGAGCTTCCGATCGCATTTGCGAACGTCTGACAAAACCGCGGCGGCCGAGACCTTGTCGTATCCCCGACGCGATCCACAATAGAAGCTTGCTTGAAACAGCGACCGCTCCTAAAAATATCGCAGCAGCGGCAAGCATCACGACCAATTCCCGCAGCCACACGCCTCTGGGACACCGGCATTCTTGGCGTCGCTCGCGTGTCAGCACCTCATCAAGCTGCCGACTTTGAATCTCGACAATCTTCGATAGGTTCTCAGCCATTCGTTCGGATGTGGCTAGCGCCAGCAACTCGCGTTCGGCTGCGTCCATCGTCATCTCCCTTCCGTATCGACATTTTTGGCAAGGCACGACAGAGAAGTTAGACCACCGCGATCCGCCGTGCTCAGCTTCACAAGATGATAGTTGAATGGTTAGAGCGGTGTCTCACGTCCGCCCCAGATGACTGCCCATTGCGCATTCCACGTAGCTGCCTGTAAAGCCAGCAGGCTCGCCAGCAAGGCAGGTCTCTCGCATAACGCGGCGTTCGAAGCGCTGATCGTTCAGGCATCCGACCAGGACACAATCGAGGCAATAAAGGCCAGCGCCGAGGTTTTGAACGCCGACAAGTCGAACCGATCCGACCTGAACCTACTACTATCGCAAGACCGCACGCGAACTTCGCCTGCCCTGAAGAAAATGCCCCGACTCCCCCGTTATCGGATCTGCAGTCAGTGGAGGGATCATTGCATCAAGGCAAGTCGACAATCCTTTGAACGTCGTTTGGTTCCAGATTGGTCACCGAGGAGGTGAGGAGTTTGCATCAGAAAAGAAGTAAGCGAGCACCGTATCCCAACCGAGCATCGGATCGGAATCAGAAACTTCAGTCGTCTACTATCATGTCGAAATGGGCGGCATAGTGCCCTGCGTGAAACGTATCAAACGCGATGTCTATTGCGCGCTGAGTGGCGCGGACTCCCCATCCAACACTGTTGTCCACAGTGACATTACAGGCATAACGGAACGAATCCTCCTCTTGGCTGACTTGATTCAGGTGGAGTGTAACGGTGCCTTCGTGCACACCTCCTTCGCCGATTTCTACTTCGAGGCGGTAATTCCGAAGACCGTTCTCATTCAGTTTCAAGTCGGAGATTTTTGGTTCGATTCTGACATCCAGAAGTTTCATATGCGCACTCGGGTTGGTTGGCTGGAGGTTGCATTATGCCGACCCGGCAACAGATCCGCAGCGGATGCGTTACCCCTGGTCGGACTGTTTGATTGCGTGACCCGCCATTCCTGCCCGGAGTGATTTTCTTAAGCCCGATCATCGACCTCTTTTTGCGCGTTCTGATTTGCTTGACGGGCCTGTTCGCTCACTCCCATCGACTTGCTGCTCTTACGGTTCTCGAGCCGTGATACTGGCGATGAACGGCACGCTCAAGTAGACGCGGCAACACTCTTTACTAAGTTTTCTGACGGAATATACGATCATTCTCTCGGCTGCCCCGAGAGAAGGCCCCGTGCTACCGAATCACGGCAATTTCACCCTGGACGGCTTCCGCGCGTCTTCTGCGGCGGTCCGAAATCGATTGCAGGATGCCATTCTGCTGGATTACGCGCCCTCGCCTGCCTGACGAAACGTTCCCGTGAAAACGGCTGCGGCAAAGGTCGCATAACAGTGGCGACGTTGAGGAGCATCGCCTCAAACTCCAATCGGTCATCTATTCTCGCCGCGTCGGAGTTTTCATACGGCAGAATGACGACGATCGCTCCATCCACGAACAGCGACATGTAGAAAAGTAATCTGCGCCATGCAACTCCAAACACTCCTCGCCATGGTGCAAATTTATAATGCGTGTCGCCGACGGCTCCCGTTTCGAGACCCCATAAGAACATTCTATGAAGAAATTGACCCGGATCTCCTTTAATTCGTCAGGATGGCAGCGTCCGACTGGCGAAGCTCGCCACCAAGAATCCAACAGCTTCAACAAGCTGAACGGCTTCGGCTTCGAGGACTGGCTATTTAGAGGGGAGTGGCAAATGGATGGCTGGCGTTACGCGTTCCTGCAAGGCGTCAACAAGAGTAGGCGAGCGCTGTTAAAAATTGGCGAACCCTTTGACGTCACGGCCTTCACGATCGAAGCTAACAAACATCGCAGGTATGTCGCAACGATACGGGAAGCCGAATGCCTTGACGACAAGCAGGCCGCCGGAGCCGTGGATGCATTCAGACGCAATGGTTGGTTAGATCAGATGAAGCGGGAAATTGAAGGCGTCAACGGTAATGTCAGTGCCTTTGATGACAATAGATGGGCTCCCTTCATTGTCAATGTTCGATTTCGCGTGGAGAACGTGGAGCAATACAACGCAAGTGCATATGCGAGTGGCACAGACCCCGTCTTCAAACTGAATCGCTACCAGCTCTATACGCTGCCGCAGGAAGGCGACGAAGTCTCTCGCCATCATCGCATGAGCCGACCGTCTCCGCCACAGACTCAGTCATATTTGCGCCGTGCGGTAGGTCCGGTCATTTGCACGCCGGAACACGCGCGTATGCAAGCCCTGCTGATGTCGGAGCTGGCGATCGAGTTCCCCTCAGCGCGGATCGTGTGCGAAGAGAACTATGTCGACGTAACGGTTGAAACCAGCGAAGATCTCATTTTCTTCGAGATCAAGTCTGACCTCGCGCCGAGGACAGTTTTGCGGCTAGCTGTCGGCCAACTCCTAGAATATGGGTTCTATCCTCAAAAGCTGCAGCGGCTCCCCACACGCTTAGTGGTGGTCGGGCGCAACAGCCTGTCTGCGTCCGACGCAGCATATTTGCATGTATTGCGTGAGCGCTTTGCCCTCCCGCTCGAGTATAGAGTTGCTCGGATCTAAAACCACCGCGGGAGGCCCGCTTCGCACGTTCGCCTCTGACTTGCGGCGCTACTTGCGTCTCGCCGACCGCAGACTCCGAGGCAATGCTCACCAACGCCATGAAGATTTCACGGTTGCGTAACCACGCGGGAAAGTCCCAACGACAAGGTGATAAAGTCTTATGCAGGCGCCGTGCCGGTGCTGACAATCTGGATGCCTTACCGCTTCGAGAAAGCCTGCCGATGAAAGCGCTGCTTACTGCCCTTCTGCTTGCCACTGTCGCATTGACCGTTCATGCCGAGCAGCAGCCGGAACAGTCACTGGCTGTTCTGTCCTACGATGCTCGCCAAGATTGGCTAAACGGCGTAGCTGTGGTTAGCGAGAGAAACGGCGACGCCGCGAACTTTGGCGCGCCTGATGTGCTTCACGTTTTTGCTACTTGGAGCAAGGCAATGAGGTTCAATTAAATGTTGAAATCGCCGCTTAGTTGGAGAAGACGAGTGAAAACGGATCAGGTCAAACAACAAGTTTGGGCACTAGCGGAGGAGTTAAACACCGTGCTAGGCGCTCCACTCATCCGGCCACATCAGCAGAAAGAAGAATTGAAAAACATCGCCCTCAAAAGTCCTGAGTTCGGGACGATCTACATCAGGCCGATGGCGAAAGGTTATAGGATTGGCCTGTCAAACAATTCTCTCGTTACCCGAATGGCACCCTTCATGAGAGTGCTAACACGCCACGAACAAGACGGCTATGCTCATCTCCAGAGGAAGCGAGAACCTTGTTGGAATGTAGCCGACTACTCGCAAGTCCGTGAAGCGGCGTTTTTCTACGCGAATTTGACCGTTCCGCCGGATGAAAGCGAATCAACCCATGGGGACCTTGAAGCGCTGGCTCAGCGCAAAGATCTAAATGCAACGGAGCGCGATGTTCTTGTGAAGGCTCGGCTCGGCCAGGGTGCATACCGCAGAGACATGCTAGCTTTATGGGATGGCGCATGCGCGGTTACTGGATTGACAATCCCGCAGGTTCTAGTCGCGAGCCATGCAAAATCATGGATCGAAAGCAGTGACCGAGAGCGCTTGGATCCATGCAACGGACTGCCGCTAGTCGGAACGCTTGACAAACTTTTCGACAATCATCTGATCGCATTCGATCCTGAGACAGGAAGGATGCTTATCTCAGATAGAATTGAAGAGGCAGATCGCGCAGCGTTAAACATACCAACCAGCCAACCTCCGAAAGTCCCTAAACCCGCAACAGGCTGCCTACCTTAAGCTTCATCTCGAAAAACTAGATCGAACATAGCAGTCGTTTAAGAATCTGATTGCCGCAATGCCCGAGGGATTACTTGTCTGCGGCTGATGCAAATACAGAATGTTTTTGAGTCGAAGAAGGGCGAGCTCGGACTAAAGGAGCGGCCTCGCATCGCTTGAGTAGATGCCCGTTAGCGGTCGCCCATCTGCTTCGTCGCAGGAAGCCTTGATTTGAATTGCCGAGGTCGTTCGAGGGTTGCCCCAGCGCACGGACACATAGCACAACACTGGATCACGACGTCTATAGGCGCGGTGATCGAGAAGCAGTTCGGCGTGAAATACTTCCGGGTCTATCGACTCTTACGCCGCTATTGGCCGCGGAATTTGACATCGCAGCCGATGCGCCAACAGCGCTCGCGCTTAGGCGAATGGAGGATGGTCTGTTGCGCAAACACTTGCCAGCCTGGAATCGATAAATCGTGCGGAGACTCAGTCGTTCTTCATGAACGAAAGGCACTGTGCGAGCGCTTCCTCCGCGTCATCGCCCCGAACGGCTTTGTTCCCGACTACACCTCGTCAGTTCACCGATAGATCTGCGTGGCGTCGAAGAAATGCTTTGCCTTAAAGATTTATCCCTCTGGATGCGACGCGTCGCCTTCATATCATCCTTCGGCGCAGCTCCTCGACCACGGATCGAATCACCACAAGCGACACAGCGCTGTCGTCGATTGGTTCCATATCCGATTGATTCTTGAGCTTGCGCTGGTGAATGAAAGCGGTTGTTCGAAGCTCATCAATGCTCGCGCGCAAAAGCCCCTCTCTCTCCGTCTTTGTCGCCACTGCAAAGCATTCGTCGATGCTGACCAAACCGCCCTTGTAGCCATCGTAACTAAGGCAAAATGGCCAAATGGCCTCATACGATGCGCCTTCAGGCGGTAGGTCACTAAGCGCCAACTCGTAGTTCGGGATCAGGGGATGCCCCGTTGTGGATATAAAGTCCCGGTAGGGTTGAGATGCCACTCCCAAAGGCGGCGGCGGCATATCTGAATCTTTGCTAAGCGGTCCACCACCATAGAACGCAGGTAGTTCGCCAAGTTCCGCCCGTCCCAGGACCATCGCAAACCACCCTGCATAGGGCCAGTCCTGACCTCGGCAACGGCTTGCGAATTCGGGAAACCGTTCCAAGAATTTGGTCGCAAGGGTTCGAGCGTCATCCGACGCCGCATCGCTCCATCCGAAGTAGGCCTTGCCTTGCCCAGAAGAGTAATCCGCACGCAAGGATTGAGAGACAGGACTCCAGCCGTCCTCGGAGACGGTGCTCGCCGGCATCAGGCACGCACGCCACTGCTGCCCGAGAGGATCCCCATCCTGCTGCAATGCGAAGCCGTTGAAAGCCGGCCTTATGCAGCTCGTGGACCATCGCCAACAGCCGGGTCGCCCGCTTCATCGTCGGATCACTCGATGGCTCTTTGGAGACCATTAAGTCGCGAGACCCTTGCTGGTCGTATTCCAATTTGCCGGCCTCAATGTGCAAGGCTCCAATGGTGCGCGAAGCAGGCGCATGGCTTCGAAGGGCGGTGCATCCGCCATGTCGCGGCGCAGGCGGTTGCCAATAACAAAGCACGTATCGTCGTCAAGGAGAGCATAGCTCGGCAGAGTCACGCAGATCGCCTTGGCCAGCCTCCTGTATCTGAGTTCGGCCGCGGACCAGAATGGGTCGTCAAGGCATGAACGTTCCTCGCCCGGCATAACGAACCCCGGCATGGCAGGCATCGACAGACCGTCGGCATGGGCTACCGGGTCGGCAAGCCTCCACCTCGTTCGCTCGCCAAAATACTCACCAAACGCCTCCGGGATGCGCCCTAGATCTAGCTGCCGTTTAAGGTCCGCGACCCAGGCCACAATCTCACGGCTCGGCTCCCCCGAGCACGCCGGCTCTATGCCGTTTTGAGTGGAACTTGACGGCCGGCGCGATAGCGTTTAATCCCTTGATCACGCGAGGCGGCGGGACGCAAAGGGTTTTGCGGCAAATGTTTTAGCCTGGACATGCGGAGGTAGGCGATGGCCACGAAGTTCTTCACGGTTCGAAATCCGCGCGCGGCCCGCTTGGTTTGTTGGAGCATGCCATTCATCGCCTCGACATAAGCATTGCTGCGACCGTCGAGCATGCCGCGCACGACGCCCGGCAGGCGCTCCTTGAGCGTCGTGGCCAGCCGCCTGAACGGCTCAAGCCGACAACGCTTCGCCCATGAGATCCAGCCCTTGAGCATCTCCTCGGCTGTCTGCGGACAGTTGCTCTGCACGGCCACGCTGTAGACCGTACGCAACCCCTCCTTCAGGCGCCAAGCCCGTGCGCTCTTCAGGTTCGAGCGCTGCAACCGGTGCATCGTATTGATTTGATCCCGGTTCCAGTCAGCGGGATTGCCGCGCATGCCCCACATCAGGCCTTGGATCGTCTTGCGCTGGGTCCCCAGCGCAGCCCGCACGAGCTCCGGCTGTTCCCGCATCTCTTCACGCCGCACCTCGTCCATCGCCTCGTTGGCCAGGGCGATCACGTGGAACCGGTCGAAGCTGATCTGCGCTTGCGGCAAGGCTTCGGTGACGCCCTTGATATAGGCGGCGCCCATATCCATGCAGGCGTGCCTGATCTCATCAGGATTGCCGCCGTGCGCGACCAGGTCGGCCTTGAATTCGGTGACGCTCTTGTGGTCGCTGCCCTCGGTCATGAACAGCAGGCGTTTCGCTTCCAGGTCATGTACCACCGTGACGTAATTATGGCCGCGTCTGATACTGGTCTCGTCGATGCCGATCACCTTGACCCCGTCCATCGTTTGCCTGGCGCGCGCCGTCCCGACATAGTGTTCGATCCGGCGCCACAGCCGCCTGGCGTTCACCCGCAACAGGGAGGCCGCCTGCGCGACCGGCAGGGATTGGCACAGCGACAGGCCCAGCGCCTCGAACAGCAGGGTGAAGCCGCTGCCCGGCCGCGCCCACGGAACCTCCACAGCCGTGGTCTTGCCGCAGGCACTGCAATCGACGCGCGGCACGTCGGCGTGCAGCCATGCCTCGAACTGGAAAAAATCGAGATGACGCCAGTCACGTCTGACCCGATCATGGATGCCTTGTCCGTTCACCCCGCATGCTGGACACGGTAACTTTTTCGCGTCGCAGGACACTTCGAAATCGATCCGGCGCTTGGTTGTATCGAGCTCAACTCTGGATACCATCCACGGAGCTTGCAGACCCAACGCGGAAGTAAACAGGGTTTCAACGGCAACACTCACAGACGATTCCTCGATTCAGATAAGGGCGACTACTGCCTACCATCACTTCTTCGCAACGCGTCGACATGGCCGTCGGCTTACAAAGAATCTGATGGGAAACAGCGGAGGCCATTATGGTACTTGATGTCAAGTTCCACTCAAAACGTCCTTGGGCCAGCACGCCTCCTTAAGATCATCCGACACGCTTACCAAAATCGCTTGAGCAAGCTTCTCGGGACTGATGGCCTTGCGCACCGAGCCCCCGCAGTGCGAAGCAAGGAACTGATGTTCGTTGGCGATGGTGTAGCGGTATAGTGGTTTGCTTGGCTTACCCAGGGGGTGAAACTGGCAGCGCCAATGGCCGGTGGCGTAAGCGTAGGGCATAAGGCCCATCTTTCCGTAGCCGTTCTCAATAAGAAACGCGCCAGCGAGCAACACCTTGCGAGCACAATCCAGCCAAATGGAGGACTGATCATGCTCGTCCGATGGACGATCCTCGCTGATCTCTTCGATCGCACTACCCATTCATGTTCTCCAAATTCACTTTATTCACCGAACTTCTCAGCCGTCCGTGAATAAGTGATCCAGATCCCGATGTTTTGCGGAGGCTACCCACGACGCCCCTCCCCCGAAGTTGTCCTCTACGCAAAGGTAGGCTTGGCCCAGTCGTAGATTTCTTTTGCCAGATCAATGGGTGAAGGTAAGCTTACAACCCGGAATCCATCCTGCTCCAACTTCCACTCGTGCTCGCCAATGACATTCTCGATCCGCTTGTAATCCTTGGCATCGATGGAGCTTGCTTCCGGTATTAGCAAAAAGAGGCCAATGTTGTCGACCTTGCGGATACGGGAATAGGTAGTTAAATCACGGCTCGATTTGAGCAAGTTCAGTTCGACAGTTTGCGAAGTTTTATATACAGCTGAGGTCACGCTGCCGCAAGCGGCCCCAGTCAGCAAGTTCAGATCGAGAAAATGCTTCGACCCGCCTTCTTCTAGCATGATCCCCTGGCTGTTCTGATTGACGATGAGCTCATAATCCATTTGCGCGATACGCTTGAGCTCTTTGTTCACGAGTTTTCGGGCTTGGGGCGTGTCGATCGAAACGAATTCACGCCCGTTCTTCGCGCTCGTGAACGCCATGACAACTACTTCTGCGAAAAGCCGCTCCACAGTCGCTTCGCAATCCTCTCCGGACGTGTATCGTGGAGCGGACAGACTCAAACATGACGTCTCAAAGACTACATCTGGAATCGCTGCCTTTGCTTGGACGGCTCGGCGCAAGGATTCTTCAGCGTAAGCCAGAATTTCGCGAACGGACTTTTGCGGAAACTGATCGTGATAGATACACTCAAATTTCTTGAAGTCGTCGAGAAGCTTAAAGTGAAGGCGACCGTTGAGAGGCTGGACGACGACGCCGATCGTGAACTGCTGAGGCGCAAACACATCGGGCTGCAGTTCGACGGTGCTCCAAACACCCGAAAACGCGGGCTGTGGGGTTGTCGCCGCAAAGCTTCTGAGGTGAGAAAAGTCCCCATCAAATGACGTTATCGATGAGTTCATGCGACCACCCCCAATTCGTTCGCAAGCCAGCCCGCTTGTGCCCGCTGGTCTAGCGCGGCTAAAGCAGCAGGGACCAAGGTGGCTGCCAAGTTTGGATAGATCTTATTGACGATGTCGGCCAAGTCAGCGCGCACGGCCGCCAACCCCTCGGCGTGCTTTTGAGCAGCGTCGGCCATTTCAACTTGAAAACGCTGGAATTGTGTGACCGTCAGATGCTGTTTGGCCTCCGCTAGCAAACTTCGCGGTTGAAAAATTCTCCCCGATGGCGGCCAGAGAAGGTCGTGCAATATTGTCTCGTGATCGATTGAAATGTAGCCGCCGCCCGGAGCTCGAATCACGTTTCCGAAGTTACGGTCTCTAAGGTCGGTCCAAACGTCGAACGACGCGATTTTCCGGGCATCTTTGCTAAGCAGGCAGTTGCGTCGGGCCAGCCAGAAAGCCCACTTGTTTATTTGCCGCAAAGACTTCCCTGCCACGATCTCGCAGCACCACGCCGGGCACTCGTGCATCGCGTCAAAGGCGGCAGGCAAAATCAGGCTCTTGCGTAATTCTGAGAGTGGGACAAGAACGATCGCGGCAAAGGACACGCACGAGACATCCGATGAGCGAGCGAGCAGCCACCCAATCGCCTCTCCCAAAAGCGAAGGATAATTGAGCGGCAAGAGCTTGACGAAGCAATCTCGCAGTTTGCCAGTCGAGTCAGCGATCTTCGCCAAATGCACGGTCTCGTTGGCGCCGGCGCTACTGGGCTTACCGCGAAACTCTCGCCACGCGGACGTGTCTAGGATGGGGACGCTCATCAAGCAATTCTCCGAACCGCATTGGCCCCGGTTACCATAAACCGAAGCGCGCATAGAAATATTCGCGCAAGCATATCCTACCAACACCGCTTGGACGGCAAGAGCAGGCGGGTTACTTAGTTAATCGAGTGAAGTCGTTGGCAACCCGGGCCGCACCTACGCTTAAGTCAATCAGAGCGGTAAGCAACGCCGTATTGTGAGCACCCTCCACCCGAGTGCATTCGCAGCAATTGCGAGGGAGCCGCCTCCAGATAAATTGGCACATGTTCGACGCAGATTTCTACGGAGCTGCCCGCGGATTACCCGTTCAAGATTGGAGCAGCTAGCCGATAACATGTCGTTCCACACGCCAGCAAACCAATCATAGCCGCAGCTAACAACAAGTTGTGCGGGTCGTCCAAGCGTGGTTTAACAAGCTAGATGCCGATTTCCCCCTGATGGGTGCTCGCTTCTCGTATCCTCGGCGAAGGCGACGATGTAGTCTGATGCATCGGTGATGCGGGGGTGTTTGCCGCATGCGAAAAGAGAACCAGAAAAAGCTGTTCGACCGAATGAAAAAGCAAGTGTTGATCCGTGGGTAAGTCAAATTCGCCATACCACTTATCACGGAGCAACAAGAAAAATTGGTGGCCAAGCCGCGAGTCGTCGGCAAATCCCGGCCAATTGCCCCCAGTAAGGACGAGCAAAAACAGCTTTGCCCCGGGAAAGCTCAATCGGAGTCGTGCTTCGCGATCGTTGAAGTCATCTCGCCACCCGTTGCGATTCCATCCCAGTTGGGTTTTGCATTCAATTGCAGCGATTAGCGAGCCTTCCCGCCATACCGTGATATCTGGTCGCAAGGCCTTCCGCCCCGTCGTTATTGCTTTTTCCGAGGCGACTATGAGCTTGAGGTCCTGTCTTTCGACAGCGATTTTTAGGTAAAAGCATACGCACTCAACAAATATATCCGCGGCCGCGGATGCGACACCCTTACTGAGGCCTGCTTTAATCTGTTGTTGAGAGTCTGAAAATGCTTTAACGCGCAAAAGTATCGCATTCGTTATGTCAACGCCGCCCCAATCGACATGCTTAACGGAGCGAGCCGCATCGAACGCGGCCAGCAACTCCCGCCCAGGTGCCGCTATGGCTTTACGATATTCTCTATCTACTTCGGCAAAGTTGCTCATGATGGTATCCGTGACACATACATGAATAGTTAGGTGCAATTTATCGCTGCGGATTTATCAATGAGGTCCCGTTATAGTCAATTTTGGCGGCCATACGTCACCAGCCATGAACAACGCCATCTCAACGTGTGCTGGCCACCAGCCGGTCTCGATATTGTCGGGTTCGTAAAGCCCACCCAACTCTCCGACTTTATTTTTATTCAACAGCTTGGCGGTTTCCTGCATTAACGATACGTAATCGACGTAGATTTCTGCGGATCGCAAGGGGCTGGTCGGCATACCGGATCCAGGCCAAGATGTTTTGTGCTTCAATAGTCGGCGCGGGACGATCGGAAAAGCGGGCTTACCCTCATTGTCACGGCATCCTCTGAGAGCAATCGAAACGCGCGAATCATAGATCGCAAATTTTTGCTGATCGATGAAGCACAGCCATTTGCTGACGCGGGCAATTTTTATCCCTTTTTCATGCAGCGCTGCGCAGGCTTGAACTAGCTGCGCCGCAGTCGACTCGGAATTACCCCATACGGCCGACGATAGCTGAAGCTTGGCAAACCAGTCGTGGTGATCGATCACCGACGGCAGGCTCCTGCCGAATCCCCATCGATGAATCTGGTCCGCCGCATTTCGAACCGTTAAAGCATGCGTAGAAGACAAGGCACTTTTCATGGCTCGCTCGAGTTCGACGCGCGCGTTCCAAGCGGGACGAAGTGCTTGCCCCTTCCATGTGAAAGAAGAATGGTGCTTAGGCAAGTCTAGACTGAGAAGCTCTTTGGAGAAGCGTTCGATCGTGTTTTTGGGTAGCATGCGTAATATTAAAGCAGCGAGCAGACACAATGGCGAAGAATTGGCGTCTTGGCTGAGATCACTGGTTCAGATTCCAAAGCCGCCAGGCTTGCTACCAGATAACGTATTAACAGCCGACTCGACCGCAGCCGCGGGGCAAGATCCGCCTGTCTTGACGATCCCATTGGGTCAGCCCGTTGCCTACGACAATCATACTTATCTGAGTTCAATCAGCCATCATTGCAACCGCAGGACCGCAGGGCAAGAATCTTGGGGCTCTATGCCGTTTTGAGTGGAACTTGACGGCCGGCGCGATAGCGTTTAATCCCTTGATCACGCGAGGCGGCGGGACGCAAAGGGTTTTGCGGCAAATGTTTTAGCCTGGACATGCGGAGGTAGGCGATGGCCACGAAGTTCTTCACGGTTCGAAATCCGCGCGCGGCCCGCTTGGTTTGTTGGAGCATGCCATTCATCGCCTCGACATAGGCATTGCTGCGACCGTCGAGCATGCCGCGCACGACGCCCGGCAGGCGCTCCTTGAGCGTCGTGGCCAGCCGCCTGAACGGCTCAAGCCGACAACGCTTCGCCCATGAGATCCAGCCCTTGAGCATCTCCTCGGCTGTCTGCGCACAGTTGCTCTGCACGGCCACGCTGTAGACCGTACGCAACCCCTCCTTCAGGCGCCAAGCCCGTGCGCTCTTCAGGTTCGAGCGCTGCAACCGGTGCATCGTATTGATTTGATCCCTGTTCCAGTCAGCGGGATTGCCGCGCATGCCCCACATCAGGCCTTGGATCGTCTTGCGCTGGGTCCCCAGCGCAGCCCGCACGAGCTCCGGCTGTTCCCGCATCTCTTCACGCCGCACCTCGTCCATCGCCTCGTTGGCCAGGGCGATCACGTGGAACCGGTCGAAGCTGATCTGCGCTTGCGGCAAGGCTTCGGTGACGCCCTTGATATAGGCGGCGCCCATATCCATGCAGGCGTGCCTGATCTCATCAGGATTGCCGCCGTGCGCGACCAGGTCGGCCTTGAATTCGGTGACGCTCTTGTGGTCGCTGCCCTCGGTCATGAACAGCAGGCGTTTCGCTTCCAGGTCATGTACCACCGTGACGTAATCATGGCCGCGTCTGATACTGGTCTCGTCGATGCCGATCACCTTGACCCCGTCCATCGTTTGCCTGGCGCGCGCCGTCCCGACATAGTGTTCGATCCGGCGCCACAGCCGCCTGGCGTTCACCCGCAACAGGGAGGCCGCCTGCGCGACCGGCAGGGATTGGCACAGCGACAGGCCCAGCGCCTCGAACAGCAGGGTGAAGCCGCTGCCCGGCCGCGCCCACGGAACCTCCACAGCCGTGGTCTTGCCGCAGGCACTGCAATCGACGCGCGGCACGTCGGCGTGCAGCCATGCCTCGAACTGGAAAAAATCGAGATGACGCCAGTCACGTCTGACCCGATCATGGATGCCTTGTCCGTTCACCCCGCATGCTGGACACGGTAACTTTTTCGCGTCGCAGGACACTTCGAAATCGATCCGGCGCTTGGTTGTATCGAGCTCAACTCTGGATACCATCCACGGAGCTTGCAGACCCAACGCGGAAGTAAACAGGGTTTCAACGGCAACACTCACAGACGATTCCTCGATTCAGATAAGGGCGACTACTGCCTACCATCACTTCTTCGCAACGCGTCGACATGGCCGTCGGCTTACAAAGAATCTGATGGGAAACAGCGGAGGCCATTATGGTACTTGATGTCAAGTTCCACTCAAAACGTCCTTGGGCCAATCTTGGTTTGCGTCTGCCTGCTGGTTCTGCATAACAAGTGCAGATAATTTAGGCTAGTTTGGATGAGCCCGAATTACTCAACTCCTAGAGCCTTAAACACTGCATCGACTGGGTCAGAATAGAAACTCGTTTGAAACTTCGCGAAGAGCTCACCTGGCACAGACGGAATATCCGTCACGCTGGACATCGGCAATAGAATTCGCTTGGCTCCTGCATCGAACGCTACCTGAAGGCTCTCTGCAAGATTGCGCGCTTGCGCGATCGTCCCACCCAGCGTCATGTCGCCCATCACCGCAAGCTGGGTTTGGACCGGCTTACTCAGCGCCGCAGAACAGAAAGCGATGAAGCTCGCGAGCGTCACGGCGTCCGGCGCCCCGGCGTTCTGCAACTCAACCAGATGCAGATGGAAATCACGTTCGGTTGGATGGATGGAGGCACTTACCCGCGAGGCATTGGCCCTAAAGTAGTCGAATGCCACCCGAACGTTCTCACGAGACAGAGCCCCAGAAACGGACAGCTTGCCGCCGCCTGCCATGGCCTGCACTTCCATTCGGTAGACCCCGGGCATTTCGGCCGCGGCCATGGCGATCGTGTGCAGCACGCCTGGTTGCAAGCGCCCCTCGGGGATCAGGCCGCCGCCGGTTTGCTCGGGCACGGACACGAAACGCTCTTGCATGTCTTCTAGGTCAATGTAGGAAAAATGGACGTCATAGAACTCCATGCCACCGATCTTTTTGAGTTGCTCCTTGACACGTCGACGCACCTCCAACGCGTATTCGAGGCACCGGCGGACAGTGTCCTTTGTGTATTCGCCGTCCGGGCAAATCAGCTTAAGGAGGCCGGAGACCGTTCGGCGCACAGCGATGGTGTCCCGCTGGTTGAGGTTATTGCCCAGCTTGAACCACTTGTCGATCGCGTCCGCGAAGCTGCGCTTACGCATCTCGCGCACCCACTCAGCCAAATAGTCGACGATCAGCCCATACTGGTTGGTGAAAAATTCCGGACGCATCTTCGGAATCTCCCAGCCAGGAACATAAGCGTGGAAACGATCGAAAAACGCAGAGTCGATCATGGCATCCGGAAAGGGCGCCAGCAGATGGCTCGTTTTCACGAGCGACTCGACGCTTTGGTTAATGTTTCCTACAAAGACCATCGACGCACTAGCATTGATGGACTCGCGGCCCCGGCTGAACGATCCCGAGGCCATGTAATCCTTCATGATTTGAACCCCGTCTTGATCCTTGAAGTTGATGCCGGCTACTTCGTCGAACGCCACGACGTCCCACAAGCCGACCAGGCCGACTTTGCGCGCGCTCATGTTGTAAAAAAGGTTGGCGACGGTCGACTGCCCTCCGGAGACCAAGATTGAATTGGGGCTGATTTCCTTGTAAATGTGGCTCTTGCCCGTGCCACGGGGACCCAGCTCACACAGGTTGTAGTTGTTTTCGACGAGCGGGATCATGCGCGCGAGCAAATGCCACTTGGCTCGCTCTTTGAAGCACGTCGGCTCCATGCCGGTCGAGCGCAGCAACGCGTCGATCCACTGCGATTCGGTGAAGCCTTTGCGCGCCGAAAACAGCTCTTCCATGTCCAGGCTGGGCATCTGGATGGGCTTCAAGTCCGCGACGGCGAAGGGCGAGGTCTTTTGGTTCTCTTCGAAGAAGTAGCGCAGCGTGACAATGCACCAAATGCCGCCGACGAGCAGCTTCTCAAACTCTCGCACGTAATGGTCCGGCACCTCGGCGTTTTTGATGCCAAGGTTGGAGAGCAGCGCCTCATAGGCGTCGCGGCTCTCGTTGAGCTTGACGGTGACTTTGTCGATCACCTTGAACGAGCCGAGCTCCCGGATCTTGCTCTTGACCTTCTCGGCCTCGTCCGGGCGCACGTAGTTTTCCGCTAGGATGCGCTTGACGCTGTCCAAACCCGCGCGAATCGTCTCCGGGTCGTCCGAGGCGCAATACATGCCCAACAGATATTCGAGCACATAGACTGGAACGTTGGCCCCTTCTTTGATGAGTTTCGTCAGGTCTTTGCGCACCACGCGACCGGCAAACCGCTCGTTGAGCAGGCTGTCGAGCGTCCGCTCGGCGCTGGCGTCCGCCGCCGCGCGCGCAGCCGCGTTCGGGGACGGGGTCGCCGGGTCGGAAAATGGCGCGGAAATCGGTTCTGCCATGGCGGCCTCTAAAAATCGTTGCTAAAGGCGAGGTCGATACGCAGCGGCGAGCGCCAAGCCTCGGCCTTCGTCTTCGCGTCGCGCGCGACGAGAAAATAGTCTTTCGTCCGATCGTGGGAGCCGGCTTGAATCGTGAGCATCACCGAGCGCTTGCGCTCGTCGAGCAATCCCGACGTGCTGTCAAACGTGATCGTCTGCTCGTCGCTCACCGGCGTGTCGCCGTCCCGAATAGAGAATATTAACGTGACGGGCAGAACACGCTCCGAGATCGCTTCATTTTGAATGAATTCGAACCGTTGTTTGTTCGTCACCACACGGTTGCTCGACCCCAAGGGGCTCACTTCCACGGGCTTGGTCCGGACCTTCTCCGACTCGCTCTCCTTGACAACAATGAAGGGGACGACGATCTCCTGCGGCATCGCGCTGCCATGGACAAACCGAGCGCCGCCGGAAAAGTGGAAGCGTCCGGCCGCTTTTAGCGCCCAAAAGTCGATGCTGCCGTCGCCCGCGTCGGTGCCGGCCGTCCGCTCCGTGGAGCCGCACCAGGCCTTGGGAGTGGTCCCCATGCCGCGGCCGAGGATGTAGCGCTTTTTGGACTTGATGGCGCCCTCGGGCTCCTCGCCGAGGACGGAGCGGTCGGCCTCTTCGAGCGCAGACTCCTGATACAAGAAGCCATGGTCGGCGGTCACGACCACCGTCGAGCCGTTGAGGCTGTTGACGATGAAGTTGACCGTCTCGGCCAACTCCTTGATGGTCTGCGCCGTCGCCTCGAAGGCCTTGGTCTCCGTGACCCGCTTGTCGGCGATAGCGTCGATGCGGTCGTGGTAGATGTAGACCAGGCGGTGCGGCTTGACGAATTCGCGCCCGCGCTCCTTGCCCTTCTCCATCAGCTCGTCGCGGCCGATCGCCACGCCGTCGTGCCTCGCGAGGATCGCCGAGCGCTGGTCGAGCGTGGCCGAGGGCTTGCCGTCGACCATCACATCCAAGCTCGCGTTGGCCTTGTAGGCGAGGCGCTCATGGGGCAAGAGGCTCGCCATGCCGAGCGTGGTGTAGCTCGGCAAGACCCCCAGCATGGCATCCAACCGCGCCTTGACGCGATTGCGCGAGTTGAGATCACGCGCGAGCTCTTCGGCCGCCTCGTAGCGGAACGCATCGGAAATGATCACGAAGACGCGTTTGGCGCCGTTTTCAAACTCCGGCTGGACCACGCGCGGGTAAAATGCCTGCTGGCTGGCCACGCCCGGCAACTGCCAAACGCTCAGAAGCCCGGTGTCGCCTTCGATCACGGCGCTCCACCCGGACGCCAGCTGCCCAATAAACCATCCGGAATAGGCGTCCTCCATCCGATCGCGCAGCTCGTGCAAGAGCGCCCAGCCCATCGGCTCTACCGACTCCGCGGCATGCATGAACCATCGATAGAGCTGGTCGAACCGGAAAATGTCCGACCGATACGCGGCAAAGGCGGTTTGCGCGTCGGGGAAGCTGAACCCGCTCGCATGCGTCGCTTGCAGCTCGAAGAAGCCAGCGGCGGCCTCCAACGCGTCGTAGCTCGCCGCGAGCGCGCGCGTCGAGTCGTTCGCGCCCGCCAGCAACGGGTTGGCCCAGTGGCCGTCGCGACGCCGCGCGATGAGCGCGCGGACCGAATCCATGTTGGCGCCGCCGCCGGCGATGATCCGGGATTTCAGATCCGCGATGACCCGCTTCTCGATGTCTTCGAAGGTCATCGATTCAAGGAGGTCCTCGGCGCCAATCGGGCCAATCAGATCCATCACGCGCAAGTCGACGGCCACCATCGCCGACAGCGTGTCGTAACTTCCGTAGTTGGCCATGTCCGAGCGCCATCGGCTCGCGAAGACCGACGAGTGCGCCGCCCGAGCGCGCTCGCGAATGAGCAAATGACCCAAGGGCGCGGGAGCTGAATGCACGCCATTGCAAAAATCCGTTGCGAAAATCGCGTAAAGAAGGCTTCGAAGGCTGCGCGCGTCGGGCGCCGCCTCACGGTATCCGAATTCCCGCTCCGCCAGCGTCCAAAACGCGTCGCCCAGCTCGTTCGCCTCGATTTCCGCAAGCGCCTTCGGAATGGCGTCGAGATCCGCCCCATCGTTCGCGAGCCCCGCGAACACCTTCAAGAAAATGCCCGACGTCTCGGAGGTTTCGGCGCGGGCCAGCACAGCCAGCATTTTGCGATCGAGATCATCCGCGGTGTCTTCCGGCTCCGCCCAACGCTTCAATCGATCCAACCGATCGCGGGCGCGCAAAAATTTCGCGCGTTGTTTGAGGTGGCCGCGAAGCGCCTGCGTGGCGAGGCCGAGCTCATCCAACTGAATCGAGGCGGTGTCCGCGCTGAACGCCTTGCCGCGCAATCGCGCGTCAAGAAGCCAATCGGCGGCGGGCGCTGGTTCCGGAAACGGGGCGTAAAAGAGCCATTGCGCGCCGTCTTCGCGCTCAATCTCAATCTTCGCCTGCAACGCGGGCGTTTGGTCCAGGCGCACCACGCGAACCCCTTGGAGATCGAGCAGGTCGACTTGCGACGCGAACTCTCCGTCCGCGTCGTTCCAGAACACCAGCGAATGGCCCTCGGCGAAGATCCGCGCAAGCGCCGGCAAAAAAAATGCCTGTTGTCCGCTAGTCATCGCTACCGCCGCAAATGATCTTGGGGTTCGACACCAGGTCTCCAAACTTGCCGTAATTCTTTTTCACGCCATCATCGAGATCGATCGAGATGCGCATGTCGGCGTAGTGCCGCAGCTTTTCGTCATAGGCAAACAGCTCCGCCTGCTTCTTGCGCAGCAGATCAATCTTCTTCTGCACCTTTACTCGCGTGGCAGTTGCTATTGCAGCAAGCGCATCCCTTTCCAAGCCCTCCAATCGAGACGCGATCTTTCCGGTAAGCGGCACAACATATTCCGAGCGCATGCGCGCAAGGGTCCCCTCGTGGTAACGATGAATATAGACCAATGCTTGGAATGCTCCATGCTTACCACTAGAGAAAAGCCAGTAAATAGGACGGTTCTTGTAAGTCTGCAAATGGTCCGAATAAAACTTATCGGCTAAATACGAGCGAACCAATTCGAGTGGCGTTCCGTTTCCCTTGGGTTGCAGAGCTTCAGCAAGTTATTCCATGTCAACTGTTGCGGAGTCTTGACCGCCCAATGCACGAATAAAGGCAGGCATTTGATTTAACGCGTCGTCGTCGAACCATCCTTCATCGGTCACGGGCACGATGCCATCCACGTCCGCAGGAAAGCTGACGTATCGCGAGGGATCGAATTCTTTACCACCACTCTCTGCATAAACCACGCCGTCGTCTTCAAGACTATAACGTCCCATGAGACAACCGATCACATAAGAGATGAACCTGACAGCTTCGGTAGATCGATCAATCTGCTCGAGTATCAACTTCGCCTTATGGTTCGACATAGTTTCGACATCGTTTATTCCGTATGCCTGGAAACTCGCCTCAGCAACCGTTTTTTCCAATTCGCGATTTCTGTCGAGGGCGCTGGCATTTTTCGCAGAAAGAAGTGCCGACGCCTCGCGTAAGGACGACACTGTTTTCCTCATAGACACAAGTTCGAGGTGCCTGAAGCCCCACGAAGTTTCTCGAGAATCCCAGTCAGCTTTCGACAACTCGACGAGCTGCCGGACTGCCGAAATTAATGCGCCATGCACGGGCCCCTTGGGAAACGGCAGCTTGTTGTAGTATCCAACATCGAAGTGAAGTGATTGACTTAGCGCGCCAATGAAGTGATCGACAACGGGTGAATTGAGCAATCCAAGCAGTTCATATAGCTGCTCTTCATTTTCACAAAACGCGGAGTGTGCTGAATTTGCGAAAATGAAGCCGGCGTCCTGCAAGCGAAATGCATTATCGATAGTTATATCCGACCAGGTGACCGACCGCTTGAAATACCAAGATTCGTTTCGAATAACCGATTTCGGAACGAGGCTTTTAATGTCATTTCCATTGTCTCTCCAATTAACCACAAATTCATTGTTGCCATACCATCGCCGGACTAACCCGCCCTTATTGTAAGGAACCCAAGTGCTTTTCGTCTTCGACGCCTCATCAGAAGATGTGCAGTTGAAATCAACACAATTGAAGCCTATTTCGTGCCAATATCGGACGAATCTCGGATTATCCGACGTTGACAGCCCCTGTCGAGCGCGCGACACGGCACCCATGGGCCGACAAGTCTTAAAAATATTTCGCGTTTCCTCAGACGTCCAATATGAAATTGGCTCTCCGGCGATGTCAGAAAAGCTGCTCGAGCTTCGAAGAAAATACTGATTGCGTAACAACCGCCCCTTGAAAACTGCTTCTTTGTCCAATGACGGCGCCACATCGTTACAATTAATGTATTTTGCGACATAATCACCTATTTTTGTCTTGCGAATGGTGAACGCCGCAGCCAATGCCACCTTACTGTTTAGCATCGGAAAGCTATTAAAGCCGATTTGAACCAAACTCTCGATGGAGGTGGTTTTCAACAAATGATTACGCAGTGCTTCATACGAGGAATTGAACATCCAATTCTGAAGTGTGACTAGCGCGGTAATACCTTGAGCAGCTGTAAAATCCAATGCTCGAACGATAAAACAAGCGAACAAGTCGGCCTTCGTCGACTCATAGTGGTTTTTGATAAAACGTTGAAGCGGACCGCACATACCCTTGCTTCCCATATATGGAGGGTTTGCTATTACCGCATCGAACGTGCTGCTTAGCAGCTCTGCTTGCGCGACAAACGGAAAAATAGTGCGAGCCGACGCAACTGCATACAGATCGCCCTCGGAAATCGCGCGCAATAATGCTTCCCTTAGCCGAGGCAATTCAATTGACAACGAGCTGGGGACTTTAATGAGAGAGCCTGTGGTAGAGGCGCCTTGGAAAATTTTTAGCAACGCAGAAATAACCTGCTTTGAAATCCCGAAGGATTCAAGCGGCCCCGCCTCATTATCGACGTCAATTGCATCACTTTGCAGGAGTGAAATAATATTTAGCCGTGGAGGATCTCTTAAAATCCGGGGATCATCCGCCCGGGCCTTCATCAGAAGCGAAAACGAAGCGAGCTGGGCGGCACGATCATCAATATCAATACCGAAGATGTTCTTTTCAAGCACAAGACGCGGTATATCCCGTGGTCGATAGCCACGTTCAAGATAAAAAGTTTTGAATACGTCGTAAGCCTCGACCAATATATGGCCGGAGCCGCACGCAGGATCGAGGAGAGTAAGCGCTTCCGGATCCACCCGGCCAGCGTTCTCATCTACCCGCTGTCTCATTTGAGCATTTAGCCGCGAAGCGACGTCATCGTCCTGCGGGGCGGGCTCAAGATAGTAGTCGTAGTTCGAGTGAAGACTTGACGTTGGATTACCTAAGGCCCAGAGTCGGCCGATACTATTTTGAACGAGATACTTGACGATCCAGTTGGGCGTGAACAGTTGGGTCGCCGCTGGAATATCCTCGCTTCGAACAACCTTCCCCATTATTTGCGACTTTTTATCGCTAATATAGAACTGGTAAAGCCAGCCAACTGCCTCAATCTGATTCCAATCTTCTTCCGGGACGCTCACCACGAGCTTCACCACGATTGAATCGGTGCGTAGCAAATTCTCAGGCAGCAGCAGCTCCGTCTCGTCGTCGATATGCTCGAACAGGAAGGGCATTGAGCGCGACAAATCATTGCATTGCGCCACCAGCAAGAGCTTGTAGAGTTCGTTGTCCTGCGTGCCCGCCAGGTGCATTTCTCGTGCTGTTTGCGTGTTCAGTCCGGGAAGCGACACGTCGCTGGCATGACGCAGGATTTCAGGCAGCCCCCCATCCCGGCTCGACAGCACCCGCCATCCATGATCGAGGTATCCATGCAGCTCCATGAAGCGCAAGGCGGCAAATCGATTGAACCAAGTGTAGGCCACATCTTCCATCGCTTGCTCGAAGCCACGTCGCTCGATGCGCCGAACGAGCTTCTCGCGTTGCGCGTTGACCTTGACGGGCCACTCGCGACCCTCAATGATCACCAAGTCGCCCCGGACGCTGGCCGGCGCGGCCCCCGCCGCCGAGATGCCCAACAGGTTGGCCCGCGCGGCGACAGCGGCGATGAAATCGAGGCGCGCTTGCGGCGCGTAGGCTTTCAGGTTTGTTTTGTTCATGTCTTGATTGAGCCTTTCGTCTAAATGCTACTGCAAACGCGCGCGGTGCCCCGCCGCGATGGCCGCGAGGAGCTCCCGGCGAAGGCTTCCGATAAATTCCTCGACGTCTTCGGCGCTTTCAAGGTAGGTCTTGGCGCTCAGCTCGCTCGTGCGCACCACCTTGATGGGGCGCGTCGAGACCACAGCGCCTGCGCCGCCCGTCCCCGAGCCCCCTGAGCCGCCCGCGCCCGCTCCGCCCCCCGGCGCCGTCGTCCCGCGGCTCGACCCGAGGCTTGGGCGCCTCCTTCGCCTTGGCCGCGCGCGCGATCTTGTCCATCGCATCGTCGAGCAGATCGCCAGCCCTCCCCTGCGCGAAGAGAATGCGCGGGATGCTGACCATCCCGGCCAGTTGCGCCTTCAAGGCTTGAAGGGGATTGAGCGCCGCATTGCGCAGATTCGGATCCGCCTCGGCGGCGTCCAGCGCCTGCTGCGCTTCGGCAATCTTCTCGTCGACCGAACGGAGCGCGCGCTCGCGACGCTCGCCGCCGATCGCGTCGTTCACCTTCTCCACGGTCGCGACCAAACCCTCGATCCGATTGATCATCCCGTAGGGCGCCGGGTTGTGGTGGATCATCTCCAATTCGGACAGGGCAACCGCGGCCTCCGGCGCATTGAGCAGCTCCTCGCGATTGTCCGAAAAGCTCGCGAGGGCGTCGAGCAGGCGTGACCAGACCGGAACTTGGTTCTTGTAGAACCCGAGCACGTCGTGGACGTCTTCGGCCAAATCCAACCAATCGTTGCGAGCCTGCGCGAGCGCGTCCAAAAACTCATAGGGATCGCGCAGCGCAAGTTGGCGATCGATCGTGATCAGCGCCCGCACAATCTCCGTGCCGCCCGGGTAATCCTTGTGCTCGGCTTTGCCGCGCGCGCGTTCGAGGTCCGCTTTGAGTTGAGCCAGGTGGCTGCGGAACTCGGCAACGAGCGCGTCTTCGTCCTCCGGTGGCATGATCGAAAACATGTCGCGATGCAACTCTCGCGCGTTGGTGCGCGTCAGAGCGTCCGAGGTCTTGCGCTTCAAGATCGAGACGTTTTTGAAGCGGGCCGCTTTCGTCAACGGCTCGATCGCCCCCAGAGGGTCAAGATCGGCGCCCTCCATCACCAGCTTAATCTCGCCGGCCATAAAAAGCCGCGCCACCAGCAGGACCGTCTCCCATTCCGGCCGCCACCCCCAGGGCACACCCGAGAAACGGTCGATGACGTCAGAAAGGAGCACGCGGCTGCTCTTGGCGACCACGTCGAGATATTGGCGCATTTCCCCCAACGCGAGGGCATTGCCGTCCTCCCCGCCCAACGCCATGCGTTGCTGGCCCACCGTGTCGGCGGTGAGCACGGCTCGAATTTCCGCGATCGGATCGGCCTGACGAACCTTGATGTAGCTGAGCTTCGAGTAGGTGTTGGAGACCAGATAGTTGAGCATTTCGTCGCGCACGCTGGGCGGCGATTGCGGCTTGATCGTCAGCCGCTGCCCCAACGCGTAGAAGTCCCCGGCGCTCATCATCTCCGCCAGTTGCGTGAGAAGGCGCGCCCGGCGTTCGCGGTTTTCGTCCTTCCGGTCGTAAAGGATCCGTTTGAGCGACGGGGTCGCCGTGTCCGCTTTCGGCGCGATGTATTTCTCGATCTGCAGATACGTTTTCAGCTCGACATAGACGCGCGAATCGTTGGCCATTCGCAGCAACGCTCGGCCAGAGCCCTCGGCGCTGCGGCCGATGCATCGTGCCTCGTGCATCATTTCGTAGTCGGCGCCGACGGGTGAGATCACCTCGAAGGTCAATGCCGAATTCGCAAGCTTGAAGGGGACGCTGTCGAGCAGGCGATTGAATTCGTAATCGCTCTTGGTGTCTCGGTGCCTCACCTTCGTTTGGCCGGCAAGAATCTCATCGAACACAAGCTCGGCGACCAGGCGAGAGATTTCCGCTTCCGAAACGTTGACGGACTTCACCTCTTGGGAGACGTCTCGCTCCTCGTTGGTCAGGAAAAACCAAAGATCGCCGTTTCGGCTCACCAGATTCTGCCGCTCCAACCGCAGAAGCGACGCCTCAATCTCTCGTTTGAGTGCAAGCTTGTCCGCATCGACGCGATCGAGGCAAAGGGTCGCCAAGTTGTCGATCGTGCCCTTGACCGCGTCCGCGTATCGGATCAGGAACAAGGTTCGCAAAAGCTTCCCATCCCAAGGCTCCAACGCGGGATTGGAGGCCGCTTGATCCACGGCGCGCTTGACCGAGGAGTCCAGAAAGCTCTCGATCGCCGGATAGAAATCGTAGAGGGGCACGAGCGTGTCGATGTCCCGCTGGCCGTTGTGGACCGCCGCCGTTTGAAAGGCGTCGAGCATCGAGCGCTCGCCGCGCGCCAAGTGCCGACCGGTCGCTCCCACCTTGCGAATGGACTCAAAGACCTTTTGCAGCAACTGAAACTGGTAAGGGGCGAACGGATAATGCGCGGCGAAGTCCGCGGCGTCGCGAAAGCGCCGAAAAGCCACCGCGTGATCCGCAAACGAAACCTGGTTGTTGATGATGTCGCCCTTGGCTTTCCATAGGGCTTCGAGCTCGGCGCGCGCTGAGGGCGTTTTTTCGAGCAGGCGATGCGAAATGACTTCGTCGGTGTTCGAGCTCGACAGGGACAACCGCGTGTGAAAGCGCCCCGTGATCTTCGAGAAGTCGTTCGTGCGTGCCTGGTTGGCTTCGCCCAGGGTGGCGTCGATGTCCTCCTGGCTGGTCACGATCACCCAGGCGCGCCCTTTGCACTGCATGCCAAGCTCTTCTGTGATGGTCTGCAAGTTGAGCATCAGCGCGATGTTCTTTCCGATAAACTGGCCGACCTCGTCGACCAAAAAAACGATCCGGTGCTGCGGACCTTTGGTGTCGAGGTATTTGCGCACGAGCGCGGCGAAGCCTTCGATGTTGATCTTGTAGGCGTCGCGCGCGTTGTCGAACCATTTCGCTGCAGAATCGGGCGACATGTCCAGCGCGTGGCTGAGCCCTGCGATCACATCGTCGCGCAGGAAATCGACCGCGTCGCGCTCGACGTCCCACGCGTTGCCATTGGCCACTTTAAACGCCTGCGTAAACGAGTCGTAGGCGCCCTTGGAGATCAGATAGCGCTCCATCTCGGCGACGTGCGGCGCGTCCCCCGACAACCCTTGCATCTCGTTGAAGACGCGCAGGAACACTTGCAAGATCGCGTCGCGATCGCCTTTGGAGTCGGCCTTCGAGTCGATGTTGAACAAGATCACGTCGGTGTTGCCCTTGACCGCGCGGCGAATGTCGCCCAGAAGCATGGCGTCCTTGATTTTCGAATCAAAGAATTCAATCGCGCGCCGCGATGTCTCGTCCCCCGGATGGGAGGCTTCGAGGTTCGACAACAGATACGACAAAATCTTGATGAAGTGCGACTTGCCCGACCCAAAGAAGCCCGACACCCAGACACCCATTCGTGAGGCGATGCTCGGGTCGTTGGGGTGGGCCGCGGTGGCCAGGTAGGCTTCAAAAAAGCTGCGCAGGTATTCCGTGACCTCTTTGGTCGCGACGTATTCGTCCAGCTCCTGCCAGACGCTCGCCTCGTCGCGTTGGTCCGCTTTGATGACGCCGTTGATCGGCCGGTCAATGGGCTTGACGAATAGCTCTTGGATTTTCATTGGTCTCTCAAAGCGTTAGGGCACCAGGCTGAACGCCCGGTAGTAGTTGTCGTCGACTAGCGCGTTGAACAGCCGTAGCGACTGCCCGTCATATCGCCCGGGGTAGAGCATCAGCAGCGGCGCGTCGCGCATGTGCGGGTGCAGCGCCGAGAGCAGCGTGTGGGTGCGCAGCAGCGGATAAACGGCGCCCACCCCCTTCACGATCAGCAGGTCGAGATCGTCGACGCGCGTCTTCTCGACGATCCGCGCGGCCAATCGATCCTCTTTGAGGACCGAGCGCAAGGAGGTGAGCAGCGCGTCGTCGCCTTTGGTGCGCTGCATCTCCAACGCCTTGGCCAACAGGCCGCGGTCTTCGAGCAACCCAATCACGCACTCAAAGAGATCCACCGTCGCAAAGCGAAGCTTGGGCTTCTGCTTGCGCACGCCCGGCTCGATCACGTCCGCGAGCCAACCGCGCACCTTCATTTCGTGCTCGGGAGGGTAATCGAAAATCCAGAATCCGATCTCGCCGCCGGCGCCCTTGTTGTCGAGCACATCGGAGGACAGCAGGCGCGGCAATACCTGATTCAATCGGTCGTCAAAGGAGGCGTTCATGTCCGGGTCTCCAAGCGCGCGAGCGTTTCGGCATCGCCAAGGTGTTTGAGGTAAGCCTCGGCCTGCGGATGCACCAAGGGTGGCGTGAGTGCCCTCTGCCGGGTGGAATCAAGGTATTTGGCTTCGAAGAGGATTCGGACAATCACTTGGAATAGTTTCTCGCGGGTCGAGTCGGCCCAGTTCGCGACCGACTCGTCGCGGTGCTCGCACTCCGCCAGAAAACCGTCCCATTGACGATGGCTCAGCGTCTTTTCTAGACGGCGCAGGTCCGCCGCGTAGACATCGCGCATAAAGTCGCTAAGAAGGCGGCTGTGCCGGGCGGCGGCAGACAACAGAATTTGGCGGCAGAGCTCAGCGTCGCCCTGTGCGACCAGGCGCAGTCCGCCTTCGTCGAGGGTTTCGAGACGATTGCGAATCAAACGCGCTTGCCGCTTCGCCGTGGCGGGCTTTTTCTGCAACAAGTTCTCATCATTCAGCGCCGCTTCCCATTGCTCGGCGCTAGGCCGCGAAAGCAACAGGGTCGCTACTCGCCGGCTTTCAGGAATCATCAGCGAACCGGCGGAGATTTCGGCGTTATACAGTCCCACCGTCGGCCTCCTCGACAAGGTCCCCGGATGACGCGGGGCGTTGCGGCCTGGCTGCCGACTCTGCCACTGGCCGATCGCTCCCGTTTTGATCACGCTCCTCCATGCATTTTCTGCGCTGTTCCAGGGTTGGCCGCGCGCGTCGCGCCGACGACGCCCCGCACCCGGCTCAAAAGCCGCAATTATCGCGCACTTTCTGCCCTTTCCGGCCACCGCGACGGGATCGTTCACGGATTCGATGCTCGCGTTGGCGCACCGTGGGGATGGCATCAAAGATGACGTCGAGTCCCGCGAAGCGGCCAGCACACCTTGCCGCGTCGCCTGTGAAACGTCGATCGCATGTAATATGTTGCTTATTGAGTCCACACTGCCGTGTGACACTGGACTGCGAAGTGGCTTGCTGAGATCCGGCAGCCGTTGAAAAAGTCCTTTCGGCTCAGCCGGTTAGAGCCATCGCGTTATACACAAGTGTCGTCGCCGTCGGCTTCGCGTAATAGGCGCAGTGTTTTTGCGGCAATATGAACTTCCCTGAGTCCGAGCCAGATCGTTTTCGCGCCGGGTTCGCCGTCGCTTTTGCGTCCGAGGAATCCCCCCAGGCGTGCGATCAGGCGCAATACTTCATTGAGCTTGGGCTGGGTCGGACGGGGTACTTTCGTGAACAGGTAGGCACTGCGAATTTCGTCTGGATCAAAGAAAAGATGCGCGTCCAGATCGGGGCAAGTGCGTCCCAGCCGCATCAGATAGGCCACGCGCCAAGCCACTACCAGGAACAGCGCCAATGCGCGCTCGAGCTGTTCGATCGAGCCGAGCTGAAGCGCCTCGACGCGGCAAGCATTCTTCAAGATGTTGAACAACATCTCAATTTCCCAGCGCGCTCGATACCAGTCGATCAATTCGATCGCCTCTTCCGAGGTCGTCGCCACGCGGTTGGTCAGCAAGCGCCATTCGATCGGCTTGACTCCCGCGGGCGCATCAAACTCGCGCGCGACCAGACAGGTGGCCGCCACGCACTTGCCTCGGCCTGTGGGCAACTCTACGCGCTGCATCCACAGGTGCTGGCGCACCGTGCGTGCCTTGACACCATGACGCGAGGCCATTGTGAAGCTGATCTGCCCGATGGATTCGCCACGGGTCGCGCGGTCCCACAGCTTGTCTCCCTCCGGCAAGCAGCGGTTATGCGTGGCACGTACCAGCCAGTCGGCCGGCGTACCCAGTGCTTGGGCGCGCTCCATGAGCGCCATCAGGTCCGCTTCGCGGTCCGCCACGTACACCAGGCGCGTGGATGGCAGGCTCGGTGCCATCTCGGCAATGCGTTCATACCCCTCGATCCAACGCAGACTTTCCTTCAGCCCGCCGCGCTTGCCCGATTCGTCCTTCTTCTCGCGCGCCCACATCCACGCGTCCAAAATACCCAAGGGCTCGCGCTGCGGCGTGACCGCGTAGGTCGGATGCAGATACATGCCGCGCTGGGCCTCATAGCTCAGTGGTCCGAGTCCGAACGTGCCTTGACCGTTAAAGTCCAGCTCCGTGGTGTCTTGCAGGCACAGCACCACACGATGCGCTTCCATCCGCTTTTGCGTGTGCTGCCAATGGGGCTCGAGAATCGCGTGCCAGTCGACGTTCTCGTTGTCGAAGAAGCGGTACGCCGCCATCGTCTCGCCCCAACCCTGGCATGCCTTGGGGACACTGGCCATCGGGTCGGCCGCCAATCGTTGCATCAAAAGCCTCGCTCGCTTGTTCAGGCGCGCATCGCCGAGCTCGAGTTGCTCGAATTCCGTCTGGGTCCAGGGCGTCGTTTCGGTGACCAATACGTTCACTCAAAAAGCGAAAGTAAACGCGATTTGCCGAAAGTTTACAAGCCCCCACTCCATGTCATTGAAAGTAAACATGTTTCTCTGCGCTCAGCGACCACCGATCAGAGATGTGTATAACGCAATGGGTTAGAGCGACGGAATCATAATCCGCAGGTCCGGGGTTCGAATCCCTGATTCGCCACCAAGTTGTAAGAAAAAGGCTTTGCGGATAACTCCGCAAAGCCTTTTTTGCGTTGAACATCCAAGATCTTTTGTCGCGGTTACCGCATTTGGCAAAGTCATCTTTTTCGATTGTTTCTATCAGCCCACCGTAACGAATATGCGTCAATGCGACGCACTAATCGCGAAATTTTCAGTCGCGCGTCAATTCTCTTAACGTCACCAAAAGTAAAAATTTGCGACTTGACGTCAAACCTCGGCACAGCGTTATACGATCATGCCCGTCGCTGAATTTGCGATGCACTGATGTTGAACGCTAGGAGGACTGATGAAGCCAAGGGTATTTATAGGTTCGTCCCGAGAAGGGATCCCGATTGCTAATGCAATCCATACAAATCTAACTCGGGATGCAGAGTGCACCGTTTGGAAGAGTGGTGTTTTTCAACCATCTTCTTTCGCGTTGAATAGTCTAATTGACGAACTAGACGATTCGCAGTTCGGTATTTTCGTATTTAGCCCGGACGACACTTTAATAATGAGATCCGAGCAACATCAGGTGGTACGAGACAATGTCCTCTTCGAGCTAGGGCTTTTTATCGGGCGACTGGGACATAAGCGTTGCTTTTTCCTGGTTCCAGAATCAGGAGGCATAAGGTTACCAACCGATCTTTTCGGCCTGAACTCAACCGAATATGAATCGAATCGACGCGATTCAAATTGGGTCGCAGCGGTGAACCCTGCATGCACATCAATATTGCAGGTTATGCGCGACCAGACGCATCTAAGTAAAATCGAAATTTCTGGCCCGATTATCAGGGCTCATATCGGCGCATCAAGCGAACACGTTGCTCCGGCGGGCAAGGAGGTAACGGCAAAGATTAAGATCGAGCAATACAAGAAGTCCTTCTTACTTAAAAATGACGATCCTGTTCATAGAGAGCGCCTTTCCGCACTCCCTTACGCGTCTTATAATCGGACGCTTCAGGGATGGGTCATCCCTCAATTCAAGGGAACTCTTGTCCGTCAAGATCTTGCTGATCTGCTTTGAATTTGACGACGCTCTTTGAGCGTCGGAGCTGGAAATCAGTTTTAGTAATGGCTGTCGCTCAGTAAAGAGCACGGCCTTTTTCACTCACTGCCCGATTAAAAACCCCCGCATGCGTAACATTCATCCCATGCGACGCCCCTTCAATCGTCACCCGCTTTGCCCCATCGATCCACCTTTCCAACGCCCCCGCCGCATCCCGAAACATCTTCGGACTCTTCTCCCCCTCGATAAGCAGCGTAGGGCATTGCACCCTTCCCGCAGCACTTGCATCGTAAGCAGGAAGCGGATCGCGAAATTGAAGCGCCAAGGTATCGGCGTTATCCATCGCCATGGCCCGAAACTCTTTCGGACTCCGCGCCCAGAACCCGGGCCGGCTCACTGAATCGACAAACAACTCCAATCCCGCATCGACCTCACCCGCCGCAATCAACTCCGCCGCCTTCGCTCTTAGCGCATTAACCGGCGCGGGCAACACCGTCCTCGCCCGCGCATCGTCACCGGCCCTGGCCACCGCCCCACCGGGATCAGCCAGCACCAGCGATTTCACCATCTCCGGATACCGGACGGCCAAATGAAACGCCACACACCCACCCCTCGAATGCCCCACAACATTCACCGCCCCCACCCCGAGCCGCTCGATAAACTGCCCCATCTCATCAACATGGGCATCCCAGCTAAACGGCCGTAAATCCCCCGCCACCCCAAGCGCCCCTGCCCTCCCGGAAGGCCAGTAATGCGAAAGACTCGGCGCGACACATCGATACTGCCTGCCAAGCGGCCCCAACTGCGGCTTCCAGTATCGAAAGTCGCAAAGCGAGCCGTGAATAAACAGCATGACTTCCTGATGCTCATGCCCGGTCTGTACAAAGGGCACTTGCACGCCATGATCGAGCGTTGCCACATCGGGCATGGGCAAGCCAAAAAGTTGCGAGGGATCCACCCCATCCAACAGCGTCATCCGATGCAACTCCAATTAGCAAACCAACAAACCACCAAAACCCTCACTCCGGCGCCGTAGCCCGAACGGTAACCATATCGCCCATCGAGTCCTGATCATCGAACGAAGCATCCTCAACATCAGCACCACGCCCACCGCCCAAAGGAATCGCCTCCACCGGAAACCCCTTCTTCTCCCAGGCATCGAGCCCGCCCTTCAGCGGCCGCACATTCGAGAACCCCTTCGCCTTCAACTGCCGCACGATCTGCTTGGCCGTCGCTTCATTCGGACACACGCAGTAGACAACAACCTCGCGCTCGCGGAACATCTCATCGATTTTCCCCGATGCCTGCAGATCCAGCGGCAACGCGCCCTTGATCCTGTGCGCCTCCTTGCGCCGGATCTCTTCGGGCCGGGCATCGAAAATGACGGGCGGTGCGTCGGAGCGCATCATTTCATCGAGCTGCTCGGGCGATATCCGGTACTTCGCGAGCCATCGGCGAAACTGCAGGCGACGCACCCATCGATACGCCAAGAACACCCCCGCAGCCATGCCGAGCACATCGAGCGCGGTCAGCCCGTACGTGCGCACGAACACGAGCAGATCCGCGACCTCGGCCTTCAGGATCGCGCCGCCCAGCATCCAGGCCGATGCCCAGAGCGTCGCGCCCACGAAATCCCAGAACAGGAATACGCGCACATCGATCTGCGTGGTCCCAAGCATGGGCGATGAAACCAGCCCAAGCCCCGGCACGAACTTGGACAACGCGAGCAAAGGCGCGCCGAAGCGCTCGAACCAATGCCGGGCAGTACGCAAGGTGGTATCGAGGGAAAGCGAGAAGCGCACGAGCGAGTTCAGGAACCGCCGACCGTAAAACCTTCCGGCGGCAAACCAGAGAGAATCGGCGATGACCACCGCGATCACCGCAGCAGCCAACATATGCCAGAACGAAGCGAGCCCGGCCGCGACCAGCGTACCGGCGAGCACGAGCATGGGCGCGGCAGGAATGGGCACGCCGAGCTGCGTGGCGAGCACGCTGACGAACACGGCCCACGCGCCCCAGGACGACACTAAAGAGATCGGAACGTGCGGCAAGATCGTGCTCCTCGCATTGAGTGCAGAGCGCAACATTCTGGATATTTACTGTTTGACCGATATCGACAAAACCGCGCCTGACCCGCAACTTTATAGCGAAAACGAAAATATCGCCGGGCTTACAGGCGCATTAACACGCGCTGATCACCCCTCGATCCGCGCTCGCGTCACGCCGAGCAAACCGGCCATGGCGTGACGCGCAGCGCTTGATTTCCGCTTGGCGATGGCATCGAAGACGGCCGTGTGTTCGGCCATCGATGCATTGAACACCTCCGCCCGACGCGCATTCAACTGCAATTGCGCCTCGAGCGTGCGCTCGATCAGCGTCCCGAGCGGCACGAGCAACTCGTTGCTGCACGCGTTCAGCACGCTCAAGTGAAAGCGCAGGTCGGCGCGCACCCATTCGTCGACGTTGCGGGCATCGAGCATCGCCTGATGGGCTTCGGCCAGACGCGCCATCGCATGTTCATCGTGATTCGCAGCGGCCAGAGCGGCGGCATAAGGTTCGATCATCTCGCGCATTTCCTGCAGCTTGAGCGCGAACTGCATGGGCTTGGCGACACGCGAGTACCACTCGAGCACGTCGGCATCGAGCAGGTTCCACGCGTCTCGCGGCCGCACGCGCGTGCCGATCCGGGGCCGCGATTCAATCAATCCCTTCGATGTCAGCGTCCGCAACGCCTCACGCAGCACGGTCCGGCTCACGCCAAAGCGCTCCATGAGCTCGGCTTCGCGCGGCAAGATGGTCGCGGGCGCGAAATCGCCGCGCAAGATTTCAGTGCCGAGGTCGTAAGCCACGCGTCCGTGCAGATCGTGCTGAATGACTTTCCCCTTTGCGCAAAATGACGCGATTATACGGACCCACAAACGGACCCTTTACTGGCAAGCGTTTCCGTCGAATAGTACTATTAATATACAGAGTGAGCTGATTTTTGATAGCATTGAAACCCTCGTTCCTCACTCACCAGACAATCAGGAGACGCCAGCATGAAAATCACGAAACTCGAAACTTTTATCGTTCCGCCGCGCTGGTGTTTCCTGAAGATCACAACGGACGAAGGCATCGTCGGCTGGGGCGAACCGGTGGTGGAAGGCCGCGCGCACACGGTCGCAGCAGCGGTCGATGAGCTCTCGGACTACCTGATCGGCAAGGACCCGCTGTTGATCGAGGATCACTGGCAGGTGATGTATCGCGCGGGGTTTTATCGTGGCGGGCCGATCGGCATGAGCGCGATTGCGGGCGTCGATCAGGCGCTCTGGGACATCAAGGGCAAGCATCATGGCGTGCCCATTCACGCGCTGCTCGGCGGTCAGGTGCGCGACCGCATCAAGGTGTATTCGTGGATTGGCGGCGATCGTCCAAGCGATGTCGCGAACAATGCGCACGCGGTCGTGGATCGCGGTTTCAAGGCCGTGAAGATGAACGGTTCGGAAGAACTTCAGATCATCGATACCTTCGACAAGGTCCAGGCGGTCATCAACAACGTCGCGGCCGTGCGTGAGGCGGTGGGACCGAACATTGGCATCGGCGTGGATTTCCACGGCCGCGTGCACAAGCCGATGGCGAAGGTCCTCGCGAAGGAACTCGATCCGTTCAAGCTGCTGTTTATCGAAGAGCCGGTGTTGTCGGAGAACGTCGAGGCGTTGCGGGATATCGTGAACCAGACCAGCACGCCGATCGCGCTTGGCGAGCGTCTCTATTCGCGCTGGGATTTCAAGCACATCCTGGCCGGCGGTTATGTGGACATCATCCAGCCAGACGCATCGCACGCGGGCGGGATCACGGAATGCCGCAAGATTGCATCGATGGCCGAAGCCTACGACGTTGCCCTCGCCCTGCATTGCCCGCTTGGGCCGATCGCGCTGGCAACCTGCCTGCAAATCGATGCCGTCAGCTACAACGCCTTCATCCAGGAGCAAAGCCTCGGGATTCACTACAACAAGGGCAACGACCTGCTCGACTACATCAAGAACCCGGAAGTCTTCAAATACGAAGACGGCATGGTGATGATTCCGCAAGGGCCGGGCTTGGGTATCGAAGTGAACGAAGAGAAGGTGCGCGAGATGGCGAAGGTCGGTCACCGCTGGCGCAATCCAGTGTGGCGTCACGCCGATGGCAGCGTTGCAGAATGGTGATCTGAGAATTGCGGCGCACCGTACGATACGGTTGCTTCAGGCATCGTAGAATACGGCTTATCAAGACAGCGGTTCGTCTTGATGTTGTTACGTAACGCGCTGTCGAGCTTCGTTCTCGCAGCGCGTTACGCCGTTTAAAAAGGGGCGTTTGGAATTCCGGCGAACCCTTTTGCAGCAAGGCCTTGCATGCAGCATCGACACCTGGCCCGCGTCTTGCATTATCTCGTGTACAGATGTTCCGACCCATGCGCCCGGGAAGAGCGCGACGATAAAGCGAAAGAGTTCAGCATGTACACACTTCCAGACGAATATATCCGCACGCAAATGGCCGTTGGCGCGCTTGTGCTGTTCGGCGTGCTCCGCGTGATCTGCGCCTCGATGGGCGCGCAGTACAACTGGCGGCTGTCGGTCGTCACGAAATGCTTCATTGGCGCTGCGGTGCTGTTTTGCCTGCCGCAACTGGCCGATGTCCTGTTTTCATCGCCCATGTCGCACAAGGCGTTCATCGAGTTGCAGGGCAAGGCAGTCGGCTGCGCGCTGGCACTGTTCTGCGCGCCTATCGTGAGTCACAGACTCGGTTACGAATAAGCTCGCCAGGCACAACACACACCTGCGCTTCATCCCGCCGATGCAAACCCCGGCACGCTGTGCGAAAGCACGGCGGCCGCGACAAACACCGCAACGATCAAAACCGCTTCCACCCGCATGACGCCGGTGAACGTGCGGGCATCGACTGTCGATGCCGTGCGCTGCAATCGCGGCAACACGGACCATCGGTTCATTGCGCCGAGCAGCAACGCGGTCGCGACCAGCACCGCTTTCACCACCAGCGCCTGGCCCCACGCGCTTGCTTCGAGCGCTTCTGCCGAACCGCCCAACCCGCGCCAGGCGTTGTATACCCCGGTCAACACCACGAGCGAGACGGCGATCACGGACATCGTCGACATCTTTCCGGCTGTGCGAATCAAATACGCCCGCGCCAGCGATGTCCCCAACGCCGACAACACGCTCCACGCGCTCGCGAACACCACGCCGCCCCATAAAGCGGTCGCCAGAAGATGGACGGTCTGCACGCCTTCGGCCAGCGAAAACGCGCCGGCATCGGCGGCATGGCCAATCGACGCCTTCCCCGCCGCGGCCACGATCGCGCCCACCGCGAACAATCCGAGCCGCGGACTGCCCTTCGCGGTCGCGAAGACCATTGCAAAGTTAAGCAGCACGCTGCCGCCAAAGGCGATCGCCCAGCCGATACCCGCATGCGTGCCGGTCACCACGGCAATAACGGCGGAGAACGCATCGAACAAAGGCGTGCCGCTCATCGATGCCGCCTGCAGCCACACCAGCACGAGATCCGCCACGGCCAGCACGACCGCGCCGCCGATGCTCAACCGCCGCGCTTTTTGCCACGCGGCGTGGGCGGGCGACTTGGCCTCGACCGCTTTCTCTTTCGATAACCACACGCTCAGCAATCCCGCGCCGAGCGTGCAGGCAAACGCAATATCGGCAAACGCAGCGATAACGACCTGCGACAACCAGAGCGGATCGCCGTTCATGCGCACACCTGCGGAAATTGAGTCATGCTGAAAGCGAACGAGGAAGGCATTGAAAGTTCGGTGGGGTGTCGTGGATCGGCGCAACAGGGCTTCCGGACCGCGAGTCTATCGGAACGGGCACATGGAATGCACGACAAGGACGGTTGCAAGAAATGGTCGAAATCGAGTCGATGCTTTGTCGAACGCAACGCCCCGCCAGTGATTGAAGAGTTTCAAATCCCCTGTCGATCAGTCGCGCGGCAAATTGTCGCGCAGAGGTTGAAAGTCAGCCACAACAGGTCAATGCTCAAATAGTCATCATCAGGCAACGATGATAGAATGCCGCGTCGCATCAGAGGCTCGCAGAGCCAATGTGGCAATGGTTCACCACATATTCGCACCGGGCCGAACGAAGCTCGGCAGGTCCTCGAAATTCATGGAGTGTCGCGTGTCTTCAAGACGCATCTTTCGTCCGTTGCTCGCCCCGCTAATGGCGCTGGCGCTCTTAGGGACTGCCAGCGCTGCTGCCGGCGCCGCCGAAGCTCAAGCCGCCCAGCCCGTCGCGCCGGACACCATGGCAGCTCGTGTGCAGGGCTGTACGGCATGTCATGGCGTGCACGGTGAAGGCACGGACAATGACTATTTCCCGCGTCTTGCCGGCAAGCCCGCCGAGTACCTGTACAACCAATTGCAGAACTTCCGTGAAGGCCGCCGGAAGTATCCGCCCATGAACTACCTCGTCACGTATCTCTCCGACGACTACCTTCACCAGATCGCCACGTACTTCTCGCAACAGCGCCCGCCTTATCCGCAGCCGGCCAAGCCGACCGTGTCGGCATCGACTGTGACGAAAGGCCAGCAGATCGTGCTGAACGGCGACCCGAGCCGCAACATTCCGGCTTGCGCGGCCTGCCACGGCGCGTCGCTCACTGGTATGGAACCGGCTATTCCGGGTCTCGTGGGATTGCACTCCGATTACATCAGCGCGCAGCTCGGCGCCTGGCGTGCGGGCTCGCGTCACGCGAAAGCACCTGACTGCATGCAACAGATCGCATCCCGCCTGACCGACGACGACGTGACCTCTGTCGCCGCCTGGCTTTCCACGCAAACCGCACCGGCCAATCCGGTACCCGCGCCCGCTGGCTCACGCAAGATGCCGCTCGTCTGCGGCAGCGAACCGCAATAAGGCGCGAGGAGCGATAAGAATATGAAACGCAAGTCCCTGTTCGCACTCTCGGCGGTTGTCGTCCTTACGGCTGCCGCAGCCGCTGCCGCCCTCTGGTCAGGTGGCGACGCATTCCATTCGAGCGGTGCTGTCGCCGCCGTGCCCGTCGACCAGACCGAGCTGATCAAGCGCGGTGAATACCTGGCGCGCGCTGGTGACTGTATTGCCTGCCACACGGTTCGCGGCGGCAAGACGTTCGCGGGCGGCCTGCCCATGCTGACGCCGTTCGGCACCATGTACACGCCGAACATCACGCCGGACGATCAATACGGCATCGGCAAATGGACATCGGACGATTTCTACCGGTCGATCCATAACGGACGCTCGAAAGACGGCAGCCTGCTTTATCCGGCTATGCCGTTCACGGCTTACACGAAGGTCACACGCGCCGACTCGGACGCCATGTTCGCGTACATGCGCTCGGTGCCGCCTGTGAACGAACCCAGCCGTCCGCACGAACTGCGCTTCCCGTTCAACCAGCGCAACATGCTGATTGGCTGGCGCGTGCTGTTCTTCCGCGAAGGCGAGTTCAAGCCGGATCCCACGAAGTCGGTCGAGTGGAACCGCGGTGCTTACCTGATCGAAGGGCTTGGCCATTGCAGCATGTGCCACACCTCGATCAACCCGCTCGGCGGCCCGGTGAGCTCGGCAGCCTTCGGCGGCGGCCTGATTCCGCTGCAGAACTGGTATGCGCCTTCGCTCACGTCGAACAAGGAAGCTGGTCTTGGCGACTGGGACGCGAAGGACATCAACGACCTGTTGAAGACGGGTGTATCGCAGCGTGGCGCCGTATTCGGTCCAATGGCCGAAGTGGTCCACAACAGCCTGCAATACATGACGGACGCGGACATCGGCGCAATGACCACGTACCTCAAGTCGATTCCGCAAAAGAAGGAAGCGCCGGAAACCATGCAGTTCGAGACATCGGAGAAATTCGGTGGCGAGTTGCTGGTCCAGGGCAAGAAGATCTACACGGAAAATTGCGCGAAGTGCCACGCGGAGAACGGTCTCGGCAAGCCGCCGGCTTACCCGCCGCTCGCCAACAACCAGTCCATCCAGATGCAGTCGGCCGTGAACCCGATCCGCATGACGCTCAACGGTGGTTATCCGCCGAGCACGGAAGGCAACCCGCACCCGTATGGCATGCCGCCGTTCGCGCAAGCTTTGTCGGATACGGAAGTGGCTGCGGTTGTGACGTACATTCGTATGTCGTGGGGCAACCACGGTACGCCGGTGTCGCCGCAACAAGTGAGCAACCTGCGTTCGGCGCCGCTGGACTGACCGAAAGAGACCAGTTCGACTAGTAGCGTAAAATGCAGTGGAGGGCGCAGGCCTCGCAGTCGGGGCGGCGCCCTTCTTCTTTTTGCGCCGGGCTGTCCGGGCGCTGCGCTTGTGCGCAATCGAAGCGAGTCGGGGACTATCCGTTCGAGTAGCCGGTCTCGCGATAAAATACCTGGCGATTGCAACATGCGGAAAACGCAGCGCAGGCAGTGAGGATGTTCTTCGATGCACGTTGGTGAGCGGTTCAACAGCGTTACCCATCTTGTCGGCACTGTACTGTCGGTGGCGGGACTTGCAACGCTCGTGACCATGGCATCGCTGGAACGCGATCCGTACAAGATCGTGAGCTTTGCCGTGTATGGCGCCATGCTTCTCGCCTTGTACGCGATTTCAACGCTCTATCACTGGGTCCGCAGCCCGCGGCTCAAGGCTGTATTGCAAAAATGCGATCATTCGGCCATTTATTTGCTGATCGCGGGAAGCTACACGCCGTTCACGCTCGTCACGTTGCGCGGTCCGTGGGGTTGGTCGCTATTCGGGGTAAGCTGGGGGCTTGCTGCTCTTGGCATCGTTCAGGAACTCACGCTCGGGCGCCGAACCCGCAGTGTATCGATGGTGATTTACGTGTTGATGGGCTGGCTCGCGCTCGTAGCCATCCGTCCTCTCGTTACAGCATTACCGCCCGCCGGCACGGCGTGGCTGCTGGCAGGCGGCTTGATCTACAGCGCCGGCATTTACTTTTTCATCAACGACGAGCGCATCCGGCACGGCCATGGCATCTGGCACCTGTTCGTGTTGGGCGGCAGCTTGTGTCAATTCGTCAGCATTGCGCGCTATGTTGCGTGAGCCTGCCCTGATCGGCACTCAATGCCTGATGATTTGAAGCGTGCGCGCTTCAAATGCAACTTAACGCCAGTCAGCGTGTCTTGATAGCGCGTTGATCTTCGCGGCAACTTTCCCGGCGCTCCTGCTTTTCTTCAAGCAAGCGCCCCGATCGTCATGCCGCCCGATTTCCTCGATCGTCGTACGCGCGCACCTCATTTGAGGCCTATGCGACAACGCCGGTCGGCATACCGAATCTGTGAACACTTATGTCTTTTGATTCCCTCGGCTTGTCCGAACCCTTGCTTCGCGCGGTCCTTGAACAAGGCTACACCACCCCTACTCCCATCCAGTCGCAGGCCATCCCGGCCGTGCTGAACGGTGGCGACCTGCTGGCAGGCGCGCAGACCGGCACCGGCAAGACGGCCGGTTTCACGTTGCCTATCCTGCAACGTTTGTCCGAGGCAGCCGCCCCTGCGGCCGGTGCCAAGCGCCCGGTTCGTGCGCTCATCCTGACGCCCACGCGCGAACTCGCCGCGCAGGTCGAAGAAAGCGTGCGGACTTACGGCAAGTACCTGAAGCTGAAATCGACCGTGATGTTCGGCGGCGTGGGCATCAATCCTCAAATCGATGCATTGCGGCGCGGCGTGGACATCGTCGTGGCGACGCCGGGACGGTTGCTCGATCACATGCAGCAAAAGACCATCGACTTGTCGAAGCTCGAGATCCTCGTGCTCGACGAAGCCGACCGCATGCTCGACATGGGCTTCATTCACGACATCAAGCGTGTACTCGCCAAGCTGCCGCCGAAGCGCCAGAACCTGCTGTTCTCGGCTACCTTCTCCGATGAAATCAAGACCCTCGCCGACAGCCTGCTCGACAAGCCGGCGCTGATCGAAGTGGCACGCCGCAACTCGACCGTCGAAGCGATCGCGCAAAAGATCCACCCGGTCGATCGCGACAAAAAGCGCGAGTTGCTCACGCATCTGATACGACAGAACAACTGGTTCCAGGTGCTGGTATTTTCGCGGACGAAGCACGGCGCGAACCGCCTGGCCGAGCAGTTGACGAAGGACGGCATCAGCGCGCTGGCCATTCACGGCAACAAGAGCCAGTCGGCGCGTACGCGTGCTTTGGCCGAGTTCAAGGACAACACGCTGCAGGTGCTCGTGGCGACGGATATTGCGGCGCGCGGTATCGATATTGATCAGTTGCCGCACGTGGTCAACTTCGATTTGCCGAACGTGCCGGAAGACTACGTTCACCGGATTGGACGCACGGGACGTGCTGGGGCGACGGGCGAAGCGGTATCGCTGGTTTGCGTCGATGAACATCAGTTGCTCAAGGACATCGAGCGGCTCATCAAGCGCCCTATTCCGCAGGAAGTGATTGCGGGGTTCGAGCCGGATCTGACCCAGAAGCCGGAACCGATCCTCCGACGCAGCCAGGGCGGCGGCGGTGCGCGTCAAGGTTCGCCGCGTCAGGGCGCGCCGAAACAGGCGAATGGTGGTGGCGGCCGTGGACCGGCCAAGCCGGCGCATGGCGGCGGGAATGGCAACGGCAATGGCGGTGGCGGCAATGGATCGCGCTCGCAAAAGCCGGTAGCGGCCAAGACGGGCGGCAACGGCAGCAGCGGCGCTCCGCGCAAGCCGGAAGGCGCACGACCGGCTGGCGCGTTGCTGGGCGGCAAGCCGCGGACTGAAGGCGGCGGTGCCGGCCGGCGCGATACGCCGCGCACGGGTCAACGCGGGCGTTAATCGATGCGGTAAGTTCAGACAGCGGCGCTTTTTAGCTCCGCTGTTTTCGTTTCAGGGGGCCGCGCTCGCGGCACGCTTCAGTCCTTCCACCTGATGACGCCAGCGGTCCAGTACGGCGTTCTCCTGCCCCTCGGCAAAGGCGAATTCGATTCCCTGCGCGAGCCGCGCGTAGGCAACCTTCTGCCATTCACCGCTTTCGATCGTCGCGATAAAACACGTCACCGGCGAGTCCGCGAACGGCACGACCTCGGCCCGTAGCTGGACCTGGAAGAACGCTTCATCGAAGACGAAGGTCAACGTGGCCAACCCGGTCTTCGATATCACCCGCGCCGCCCGCGACTGAGGCCACAACGAAAAGCACAAGCTGCCGGGGTCCGGCGCGAACAACTCGCCGACGCTCAGCAACGACGTTCGGATACGGCCTTCATCGGCGGCGAGAAGCGATGCGGTGAAACCCGCTTTCGTTTCTATCGATGTGCCGTCGAAGAGCGCGCGCAGCGGCAGCGGCCATTCGTCGAACGTGCCGTGCTCAATGTCGCGTGTACCCGATGCCGAGGGATCGCTCATATGGAACTCCGTGAAAGGACGATGGCCCGCGAAAGCGGGCCATCGATCAAAGCATCACGCACAGCGAAGCTCAGCGGAAGAAAACGTGCTGCGTGATCTTCGCGATTGGATAGTGAACGCTTGGCTGGATGCGTGCGGGCAAATCCAGCGGCTTGAGCAGCATCTTCACGCACATATCCGCCGACAAATTGCGTCGAACCAGCGCGTTCACGCGCGCTGCCAGCTCGCGGTTATGCGCTGTGTCGTTCGCGCGATCCGGATAGCGGATGGCGAAAACGTGGCGCAGCGCGATCTCGGAATCCTCGTTCTTGATTTCTATCACGCGTCGCAGCAGCGCGCCCAGCACGGCGAACCGGCCGTTGCCTTCGATCTTGTTGTACTTCTTGAAGAAGCGGAAGAAGTGCTTGTAGTGACGGACTTCGTCGGTACGTATGTTGTCTGTGAGCTGCTTCAGCACCGGTTCGTCGGAGCATTCATTGATAGCGCGGTACAAGGTTGCCGTACCGGTCTCCACCACGCACCGCGCAACCATTTCCAGCGCGCGGGTCTTCTCGAAGTCCTCGACCGAACACGTCAGCGAGTACTCGGCGAAGAAATTCTTGAATGCCGTATCCCAGTCGAACTCGGGCCACACGTGGTTGATGTACGTCTTCAACGCGCGGCCGTGCTGCATTTCCTCGGGTTCCCATTCGGTGTTGAGCCAGGAGGAAACTTCCGGATCGTCGTTGAAATAGGTGCTCAGGTTGCTCGTATAGAGATCGGTGCCGCTCTCGATGAACGAGGCCGCACAAAGCAACAAGAGCAGATGTTCGTTGGATGCCGCCTTGCGACGGTCGATCCGGGACAGGTCGATGTCTTCGATCCGCCAAGGCATCACATGGGTACTTTCAGTGTGCATAAATATCGCGCTCCCAAATCTGTATTGAACGCGCCGTCAGCCAAACCGGCCGAAAATCAGGCAACGCCATGAACAACGAAGTCATGGCGTTCTCATATGGTTGAGGACTTCTTTGAGCCTGCATATTAGCCGGGTTATAGCGAAGCTGCAGGCACGAAGAGAGACCGCTCAAGCAATGGTCAGTTCCGGATACTGTTTAATTCAGCACAAATCATACCGAGTCATGGGAGTGAGTTGCCAGTGCGCGAACAGCGCGACCTGGTCTTGCTTACAAGTCGATTTCGCCAAAGCGCAATCACACTGCTGTTTGCGGGATGACAGGTGGGACGGTTGTAATACCTGAAGCTGCGAGATATCGACGTTCATCGATCGACCTTGCCATCCTCAGGAATTTGCTTGTGCAGATGTCTATACCGCACAGCCTTATCGTCCAGTCGATGCGGCCTATCCCTTACAATACGGCCACCTCACGACATTAAAGCGCACGTACGGACGCCATGACTCGAGATCCCCGCATCACCTTGAACGCACGACAGCAAGAGCTGCTCGACTGGGTGCAACGCGATGGCTTCGTGACCGTCGAGGACCTGGCCACACATTTCGACGTCACCCCACAGACCATTCGCCGCGACGTCAACTGGCTCTCGGACATGAACCTGCTGCGCCGTTACCACGGCGGCGCGAGCCTTCCGACCAGTTCGGAGAACGTCTCGTACACGGCGCGCCAGCGCATGTTCCACGATGAAAAGCGCCGCATCGCCGCGCTGGTTGCATCGCATATTCCTGATCAGGCTTCGCTCTTCATCAACCTCGGCACCACGACCGAGGAAGTTGCCCGGGCGCTGAACCGGCACCGCGGCTTGCACGTGATAACGAACAACCTCAACGTGGCGGCCATGATGAGCGGCTACCCCGATTGCGAAGTACTGATCACCGGCGGCATTGTCCGTCCATGGGACAAGGGCATTGTCGGTGAGCTTGCCATCGACTTCATCCGGCAGTTCAAGGTGGATTTTGCGATCATCGGGGCGTCAAGTATTGAACCCGACGGCACACTGCGCGACTTCGATACCCGCGAGGTCCGCGTGGCCGAAGCGATCATCAATCACGCACGCACCGTCTTTCTCGCCGCCGATCACTCGAAATTTGGCCGTCCGGCGCTTGTCCGGCTCGGTCATCTGAACCAGATCGACGCGCTTTTCACCGATGCCCCCACGCCGCCGGAAATGGCCGAAACGCTCACGGGTGCGAACACGCAGGTGTACATCGCCGAGTAAGGTTTCGATGAGCGCAACCGAAATCGATGTGTGCGCTGCGGCACGAACCTCAGGTAATTTCTACGTTTTCCCGCTCCCGCCGAACCGCTTTCGCGCCTCCCAAAAGTCAAACCCATTATTTTGCGCAAGCGTTTGGCACTCGAGCAACGCTTGCATACAATCAAATCCCGGCTACGCAGCGCCGCCTTTCCAGGGTTCAGGAAGCGGCTGTTCGCCATAGGTCTGCCGGCTCGAAGTTCCTGCCTCGCTTAACGCGTCATGGAGAACACGATGCTCAGTCCGCACGAATTTGCCACGCTGCTCCTGCTACAGGAAGCACCCAACCAGATGGACATGGTTCGCGACGAACTCGACGCCCTCCTCGAGCGTCAGCTCGTGCAACTAGAGAATCTCGCATCGGGACTTCAGCTCTGGAGCCTCACGGCTACTGGCGACTCCACGATGAAGGCAATCAAGCGGTACTCGTAACCTTCGCTTCGCCTAATCCGCCCTACTTCGGAACTCAGCCCGCGCGCAACGTCGGATCGACGGCGGCGCGCCAACTGAGCGCTTGCGCTCGCTGATTGGCAAAGAACGTCGCCCATGCGCTTTGCGCCTCGGTCGTGCGGCTGGCCGCGAACGCCGAATGCTGGTCCGCGATCCCCGCCTGGAACGCGCAGAACTGATCCTTCGATAACTTGCCGCGCTTTTGCGCCACATACGCATCGAATAACGCCGAGTACACGCTCTGCGCATCCGCGCCGTAATCCACGGCGGTCGAACCGCACATGGACTGCAGCGCACTCAAGGAAGGCGCGCCCATCGACCCCGACATATCGGGCGTCGAAACACATCCGCCCAGCACCAGCGCCCCAAACGCGCCTGCCACCAGCAACTTTCGCATTGTCTTTACTCCCGGTTTTCACTTTCCACAGTATCGGTCTGACGCCGCCTTCGCGCCACTCGGCCAAACGGCCTATTGCTTTGGTAAACGACCGAAAACCAAGAATATTCGCCAAAACGAAGCAGTAGCCGATCAGCCGACTTTACATTTTCGTTTTTGTTCGTTAAATTTCGAATTCGAACATTTATGTTCTGCCAGAGCGCGGCGAAGGCAAACGAGGCGAATAAGCGATGCAAGATAATCTTTTCGATGTGCTCGTCGTGGGCGGCGGGGTCAATGGCACGGGCATCGCACGCGACGCGTCGGGTCGGGGTTTGAGCGTGCTGTTGTGCGAGAAGGACGATCTGGCGTCGCATACGTCGTCATCGAGCACCAAGCTCATTCACGGCGGCCTGCGTTATCTCGAATATGGCGAATACTCGCTCGTGCGCAAGGCGTTGCAGGAACGTGAAGTGTTGCTGCGCGCGGCGCCCCACATCATGTGGCCGCTGCGTTTCGTGATGCCGCACGTGCCCAACCTGCGCCCGGCCTGGATGATCCGCGCCGGCCTTTTCCTCTACGATCACCTCGCGCGGCGCCAGTTGCTGCCGGGGTCGAGAGGCATCGACATGCGAAAACACCCCGCCGGGGCGCCGCTCATCGATTCGATCAAGCGCGGTTTTGTGTATTCCGATGGCTGGGTGGACGACGCGCGCCTGGTCGTGCTGAACGCGGTCGATGCGCAGGAACACGGCGCGGTGATCAAGACCCGCACGCGGCTTGTCAGCGCGGCGCGCAACGACGGTGTGTGGCACGCCACGCTCGTGGACGATCACGGCGCGACGCTCGACGTGCAAGCGCGTTCCATCGCGAACGCGGCGGGTCCTTGGGTCAGCGAACTGCTCAAAGGGTCGCTTGGCAGCGGCACACACACGCGCCATACCGTGCGCCTCGTCAAAGGCAGCCATATCGTCACGCGTCGCCTCTTTGAACATGACCACGCGTACATCTTCCAGAATCCGGACAAGCGCATCATCTTCGCAATTCCCTACGAGCACGATTACACGCTGATCGGCACGACGGATCTGGAGTATCACGGCGATACATCGAAGGTGACCATCAGTCCGGAAGAGACCACTTACCTGTGCGAGTCGATTAACCGGTACTTCAAGAAGCACATCGGCCCCGACGATGTCTGCTGGAGCTATTCCGGCGTGCGCGGACTGCTGGAAGACGAGAACGCGGAAAACGCATCGGCCGTCACGCGCGACTATCTGCTCGAACTCGATACCCCCGCAAACCAGGCGCCGCTGTTATCGGTGTTCGGCGGGAAGATCACCACCTTTCGCAAGCTCGCGGAAGAAGCCGTCGATAAACTCGGCGACGCGCTCCAGTCCTCCGCCAAAAGCAAGACGTGGACGGAAGGCGCGCCGCTGCCGGGCGGTGATATCGCCGATGCGAATTTCGATAGATTCCTCGCCGCGTTGAAGCAGAACAAGCCATGGCTGCCGGCGGATCTGGCTCACAGGTATGCACGCGCTTATGGAACCCGTGTCCAAAAGCTGCTCGGCGATGCAACCTCGCTGACCGATCTGGGCGAAGCCATCGCGCCAGGCCTTTACGAGGCCGAACTGCGCTATCTGCGCGACAACGAATGGGCGACCTGCGCCGACGATGTCCTGTGGCGCCGTTCGAAACTCGGCCTGCATATAGAACCCGGATCGCTGGATGAGGTGACGCGGCGTATCGACGGATGGTTTGCACAAACACAAGCATGGGCGCAACCGCAATTTCAATCCGCGCCGCTGGCTCCATCGCGAACCGCCGTGTAAAAACCTATCCTGCCGCGCCTGATAACGGTGTGACGATATCTTCGTTTGATGCAACTTCTGCCGATGCTAGTCTTTCCTTCACCGATGCCGCGCCGGTCTGCGCGGCATGTCCGAATGGAGGCTCATCATGGTTGCACCGGCTTATTCATCGCTGGAACTCGTGCGCGAATCGTACGACGCACGCGAGCCGGCCGAACGCGCCGAGGCAACGCGGGCGGCATCGGCGGAAATTCATCGTGAGGAACACATTCCTCAGACAAGCGCTCAGGAAGCAAACGACGCGCTGGAATATCTTGTCGGCGTGAACCTGGCGCGGCTGCGCGCCGAACGCCAGCTTTCGCTCGACGCCCTCGCCCGCGCATCCGGCGTTTCCCGTGCGATGCTCGCGCAGATCGAATCGGCCCGCAGCGTGCCGTCCATCAAGGTCTTGCACAAGATCGCCGGGGCGTTGAAGGTGTCGGTCGCGGCGTTTTTGCGGCGTCATGCAACGAACGGCATCGAGTTCCTTGCGGCCGATCAGTCGACGCGGCTGGTGACATCGAATGGACGTTTTTCGGCGCGACCGCTGTTTCCGCTGAGCGCGCCGGCATCGGCGGAATTCCATGAGTTGCGCATCGCGCCGCTGCACACCGAGACTGGCAGCCCCAGGCCGCCCGGCACCACGGTCAATCTGGTCGTGAGCGACGGCACGCTGGAGCTGCGCGTGCATGACCGCACGCAATTGCTCGGCACTGGCGACGCCATTGTCTTCGACGCCGACCAGCCCCACGCGCTGCGCAATCCCGGCAGCACGGAAGCGCGCGCTTACCAGGTCACGGTGAATGCGGAAACGCCGCCGCGCTGGCATGTGCCGGGCGATTCACGGCGTATCGAAGAGACGAATTAAGTTCGCCAGCCAACGCGCCGCTACTAAGCGGCGCTGCAACATTGGCTGGCATGTTGTATCCTGGAATTAGTCGCGGTTTTTAAGTGTCCAGCGACAAGTCAGTACGTCTTCAGGGCGGGGTGTAATTCCCCACCGGCGGTATGCGTCAGGTTTTAAAGCCCGACGCGAGCCCGCGAGCGCCCGTGGACCGGATCGTAGTCGTTGTACGAACCGGACCATGGGGTCAGCAGATCTGGTGAGATGCCAGAGCCGACGGTCATAGTCCGGATGAGAGAAGATGTGCAGATGGTCATGTTCGTATCGCGTGTTTGTCGTGGCGTCTTGACGTCCGCGCCAGGTCTCGCGTGCCGTTCTGCCTGTTTGCAATGCCCTGAAACGTTTTTCGCCCATTTCTATTGCGAGAGCGTTTCATCATGTCCGTAGCTGCTTCCAGCCTCAATCGCTTCACTCCCGACGCATTCGCCGACTTCGAGCAACTTCGCTCGGCCGAAAATTCCGTCAAGACCCCTCCCCGAATCGCCGCCGCGCTGCAAGCCTTGCGCGAAGGCCGCGCCGTTGCATTGCTCGACGACGATGACCGCGAAAACGAAGCCGACCTGATCTACGCGGCGGAAAAGCTCGACGTTGAAGGCATGGCGCTGATGATCCGCGAGTGCAGCGGCATTGTGTGTCTGTGCCTGCCGGACGACGCCGTGCGCGCGCTGCATCTCCCGCCCATGGTCGCCGACAACGGCAGCAAGTACGGCACGGCCTTCACGGTATCGATAGAAGCACGCGAAGGCGTCACCACAGGCGTGTCCGCCGTGGACCGGCTGACGACGATTCGCGCGGCGATTGCGGATGGCGCGAAGCCGGGCGATATCGTGAGTCCGGGTCACGTGTTTCCGTTGCGTGCGCAACCGGGCGGCGTTCTCACGCGGCGCGGACATACGGAAGGGACGGTCGATCTCGCGATTCTCGCGGGCCTGAAACCCGCCGGCGTGCTGTGCGAACTCATGAACCCGGATGGAACGATGGCACGAGGCGCGCAAATCGATGCGTTCGTGAAGGAGCGGAATATCCCGGTGCTGACCATCGCCGAACTGGCGGATTTCCGGATGGCGTTGGCAGACGCTCGGGAAACCCTTCAGGAAACCCACGCAGCTGAAGAAACCGTCTAACGCGGCTTCCACACAAAAAAACGCGGCTCGAGAGCCGCGTTTTTTTAAGCACAACGTCAAGGCTGCGCTTTCAAAACCGCTCCGAACTTCTTGTAGAGCCAAACCGAGCAAGTCGCGGTCGTCGCCGTGTAGAACAGAGTGACGATGCTCTGCACGACCAGCAAACCCACGGTCAGGCTATCGGTGGAAGCCGCCGTCGCCAGCATCTCCGTGACCACGGTGAACACCGTCGCAATCGCCACGATCGGCAAGATGGCGACCACCGCCGTCGATGCAATCGCCCAGAAATGTCCGCGTGAATCTTCCCACGCGGCGCGCCATGCAAGCCGCCCGCCCGCCGCGGTGTGAGGAAACAGCAGTGCGAGGCGCGCCGACACGTAGCTCATGCCGCAAAGCGCGAGGATGGCGAGCGTGGCGGTGGCCGCCATCGATGTCCCGCTCGACAATCCCGCCAGCCGCATCAGGATCCACGCGATCACAACAACGATGGTCGCCCCCACATAGGCCGCGACCAATGCGATGCACAGCAGGAAATATCGGCGGAAACCGGCGTCCCAGAGGCGTTTTGGCTGTGCTTCCACGTCATTGCCACCCGGCTTTGCGTGCAGCGTCATCGAGAAGCGAATCACCTGAACCGCCAGCACCGCGATCACGAGCGACTGCAAGAACGCGAGTCCGAGCGATGTGAGCGAATGACCCAGCGCGGCGCCGTGGACGGCGCTGCCATCGGTCATCGATGAAAGCGGGCTGGCCGAAGGCGGCGCTGAGAGTTGTTCCTGATATCCGGCGACGCCCGTGCCGAGCACGAGGACGAACGCCAGCAGGAAAAGCGTGGGCATGCGCCGCACGGACAGCGCGGCGTCGCGCCATGCGCCCCTCAGGCATTGGCTCAGCGTGATGTCTTCCATAAAACCCCGGTCGAAAAGCGTGTTGAAGCGCGGATTGCAGCAATCAGCCACATGGTGACGAATTGCGGCGCGCACGACACGCTAATCGGTTGAGGTCGCCGGGTCAATGACATCGGGCCACGGGGAATGTCAGAGCGCATCGGCCGGTCCACAATGCAGTAATGCAACAGTATCTTGACCGACCTGGTCGTCCATCGGGGAATTGGTCCTTTCGGCATTGATCGTCTGCCTAGTCGCGCCAATATCCCGCCGGTGGCGTGTATTTGACCGGAGATCTTCTCGAATGTTTGGATTAAATGTATTTCCGGTGCATACCGAAATCGCCGCCGATTCAACCCCGACCAAGCCGTCGCAGCAGACCCCATCGCTGCTGCGAATAAAAGAGTGCAAAATAATCATCTCGGTGGCCCATTGCCTGTGTCCGAAAGCCGGGAAGGCCTGTCAACAGCTAACAATAGCGGCGCGCTTGAGACTACATTAAAGAAAAGGGCACACGTTTGTTTGAGACGGCCCGATAACATTGGATACGAACCACACTAGCTGATAAGGCCGAGCAAGCCAAGAAAGCCTCGAGTCTGTCATGACGCCCCTTCCTGATGCGGATGATAAGTCGCGTCGGTGACTTCCGGGAGACCGATTACGGGTATATCGGCCTCTCGTGGTAGAGCAAGCATATTAAAGGACGCGGCATTGCCGTAGATATTTTCCTGGATGCCGAAGAAGTTTGCTGGATTGAACAGCTGCGGAATGTGCCACCAGAGCCGATAGTCCTGGCTCCATAGCCATTCGATCAACGCCTGCGACTTATCATCCCGGTCGTTCTCCAGATACAGTACAGGGCGCGATGCGGCCAGAAGATTAACGGCCCCGTGCAGCGTATGTAGTTCAAAGCCCTCTACGTCGATTTTAATCAGGCCGACTGGGTGGTCTGCAAGTACGTCGTCCAGGCGAACACAAGGTATTGCAATGTCCTGATTAGCCGGGCTTGCATGCATGGATACGCCGCCGAAGTTGCCCGGTGCGTTGTAGTCAGGCGAGGAAAAGTACACGGTCTCTGCTTTAGCCCCACACGCCCAAGGCCATGCGCGTACATTCGTAATGCCATTAAGTGCAAGATTGGCGCACAAGTTCTGGAAAATGAATGGTTGCGGCTCGAAAGCGAACATCTCACGTCGTTGTTGGGCCGCCTGTCTGGCGAGCGCAACGGTATGCGTGCCTACATTGGCACCAACCTCGACGACAGCACCCGGGCGAACAAACAACTGGCTCAGAAACTGCCCTTCGATCTCGGCATACTCGCCGTATTCGAGCATCGCTTTGCCGATGTAGAAGTCGCTGGGGTTTGCGAGCATCCATCCATGCCTGGCTTGAACCAACGTATAGGGTTCGGCAACTTGCATAATCTGCCTTTTAAGCGGCCTATCGGTCGATAAGTTCATGTGCTGAAGTTCTTTCTGATCTTGAAGAAGGAATGTATCGCGCGTCATAAATTCGATGAGGCGTCAGATCTCATTCCCGCAGTTCCCGAAACGACCCGATCTCACTAAAGCGCGTCAATGCGTTGGTCGCTGACCGGTCTGAAGAAATGTTCGTTGTACTAGGCAATGTGCACAAGGACGCCGTCGTGCCAGACATGCCGAAACACGGCCAGCCGCGCCCCGGATATCAGTAGTATAAAACGGTATTCGACGCATTCCTGAGCATTGACAATAGTTAACGAAATTCCTGATCGCGGAAGACATGGACATCGCTACGCGCACTCACACGTGCGAAAGGAACATCGCACTGCAGGCCGACGCGCATAAGTCAGCAGGATCGGTTATGTGCTGACCGAAGTCACCAGCGGGCCTCGACCGAGCGATCGGCATCGGCTTGCCTCTCAACCACAGCACAGGGCCGTCTGGTGTCGAATCCGTTTGCATCGCTCGCAGAATGGGACATCACGTCATTCGGTAGCGAACGCAGCGTACCTGTCCTGAGCGTGAGGAAAGATTTGGAGCGGTGGCAGCCGGTTCTTGCAATGTAATCCTGCTGCCAGCCGCGCTTGGCCCGAGTATGCACCGCATCTTTTTTAATCGACGCAAAGTCGCGATTGCCTGACAACACAGCGGCGCGCACGCGATTAAGCGTCCTGGCGGGTTCCGGTGCTTCGGCGCACTCGGACGGCCGCAGAAAACAATTGCGCGCACTGAGCGCGAGGCCATTGGCGTCGCGCATGGTCTCAGCCGCGACAGTCTCCGGGGGCAAAGCGCGCGGGCGCCTGGCCACGGCCATCGAGACGGCCTGCGTACCACGTTACGGCGAGCGCCACGATCGCCACCACCGCCGCAACCCACGGAAGCGAATCCAGCGGATGACCTTGCTGCAGCACCACGCCGCCGAGCCACGCGCCGCCGGCGTTACCCAGATTAAACGCACCGATATTGAGCGTCGATGCCAGGTTCGGCGCGTGTTTCGCCTTCTCCACCACCCGGGTTTGCAGCGGCGGCACGGTCGCAAACGCGGCAATGCCCCAGATGAAAATCGTGATCGCGGCGAGGATCTGGTTGTGACTGGTCTTTGCGAACACGGCCATGATGATGGCGAGCGCGACGAGAATGCCCATCAGCGACGGCATCAGCGCCCGGTCCGCGAGCTTCCCGCCGATCGTATTGCCGATCGTGAGTCCAACGCCGAACAGCACCAGCACGAGCGTCACGCCGTGGGGCCCGAAGCCGCTGACCTGCTCGAGGATCGGCGCAATATAGGTGAACACCACAAAGACGCCGCCGAAGCCGAGCACCGTCATGGCCAGTGCCAGCCAGACTTGCGGCTCTTTCAGCACGCGCAGTTCGTGGCCGAAGTTCGACGGTCCTGAATCGTGTTTGTTGGGAACGAGCGCAGCCACGCCGATCAGCGACACCAGCCCGAGCACCGATACCACCCAGAACGTCGCGCGCCATCCGAACTGCTGCCCGACAAACGTCCCGAACGGCACGCCCAGCACATTCGCCAGAGTGAGCCCGGTGAACATCAGCGCAATTGCGCTTGCCCGCTTTTCAGCCGGAACGAGCGACGCTGCGACCACCGCGCCGATGCCGAAAAACGAGCCGTGCGCGAACGATGTCACCACGCGCGCCACCATCAGCATCGAATAGCCGGGCGCCATGGCACACAAGACGTTGCCCACGATAAATACGCCCATCAGCAATTGCAGCGAAAGTTTGCGCGGCAATTTTGCGGTGAGTACGGCAAGCAGCGGCGCACCGACGGCTACGCCAAGCGCATAGCCAGTGACGAGAAAGCCGGCAGACGGTATCGATACAGCCAGGTCGCGGGCCACATCGGGCAGCAGGCCCATGATCACGAACTCGGTCGTGCCGATGGCAAAGGCGCTGATGGCAAGCGCTAGAAGTGGGATAGGCATGGGAAGGTCCTAGGTATTAAGAAAGCTGGACGACAAATTCGACGACCACGCCGGGCGCAAGCTGCACGAACACCTGGCGTTCGCGGGAAACCGGCACGTCGGCTTCGGAAAACGGCACGGCATGCTCGTGCAGACGCGCGAGCAAGGTTTGCCATTCGGCTTCATCGGTTACGCGCAGCGCAATGTGGTCAATACGCGTCGCCGCTCGCCCTCCGGCCGGCGCCACAAGCACCGATCCGCTTTCGACCAGATGCACGACCGGCGCGCCGTTCAGATACAGCCAGCAACCGCCTATGCCGAACGGCGGACGCGGGCCGATGGTCATGCCGGCTACGTCGGTGAAAAAACGGCGCATTGGCTCGCAATCGGGCGTGACGATGGTGGCGTGATCCAGCTTCATATCGACTTCCTACGCTGCAATGCATCAAATTCTCCGTCACAGGTAAGGTTTTGATAATTGGCGTAGCATTTGAAGCATTATCAAATTGCAATTGAGAGTGACGATGGATCGACTCGGCGATATGCGCCTGTTCGTTGAAGCCGCGGCGCTCGGCAGCTTGTCGGCGGCGGGGAGGAAGCTGGGTTTGTCGCCGGCGGCCGCCAGCGCGCGCCTGCTCAAGCTGGAAAAATCCCTCACGGCGCGATTGTTCGAGCGCACCACGCGCCAGCTCCGCCTCACCGACGAAGGCCAGCTTTATCTCAGGCATTGCCGGATCGCGCTGCAGGCCATTGAAGACGGCGAAGCCGCGCTGCATGCCGGGCAGAACCTCGTGCGCGGCAAAGTGCGGATCTCGGCAACATCGGATTTCGGGCGCAACCTGCTCTGCCACTGGCTCGATGAATTCAGCCGGATTCACCCCGACGTCAGCTTCGCGCTGACCCTGGCGGATTCGGTGTCGAACCTGTTGCGCGAGGACATCGACCTGGCGATCCGCTTCGGACTTCCGCCCGATGCCAGCCTCGTCGCGCGCCGCCTCGCGCCAAACCGGCGTGTGCTGTGCGCATCGCCGGAATATTTGGCGAAGCACGGCGAGCCGAAAACGCCCGCCGATCTCGCCGGGCATTCGTTCTCGGTGCTGGTGACATCGACGGGTACGCTGAACGAAATCAACTTCGTGCGCGGCGACGAGCGGTATTCCCACATCATCCCGCTTGCCGACGCTTGGGAAACCAACGACGGCGCCTTGTCCCGCGCGTGGGCGCTGGCGGGGCAAGGCATCGCGCACAAATCGATATGGGATATCGCCGCCGATGTCCGCTCCGGCGCGCTGAAAATGCTGCTCGCCGACTGGTGTTCGCACGAGGCGGCGGTCCATGCGCTGTTCCACGCGAACCGGTACATGGCGCCGCGCGTACGCGTTCTGCTGGATTTCCTCACTGAACGCTTCGCGCGCGCGACGGAAGAATTGCTCGGCGACCTGGCCTACCCGCCCGGCCAGCCCGGGCGAGAAGTCGAGCGGGCGCTATAATATTGGGCTAAACGATGCGCGAATTCCGGCCGAACAGGTCTGAATCAGCGCTAAAACACGTGAAAGAATCCCTTCAACGCATCAAACACCGCGCCCCCAGACTAATCACTGCGACCGGCGAAATTCATGACCAAGAAAGTTTATGTAAAGACATTCGGCTGCCAGATGAACGAGTACGACTCCGACAAAATGGTCGACGTCCTCAACGCAGCCAATGGCCTCATCCAGACAAACACGCCGGAAGACGCGGACGTGATCCTCTTCAACACGTGCTCCGTGCGTGAAAAAGCGCAGGAAAAGGTCTTCTCTGACCTCGGCCGCGTGCGTGAATTGAAGGAAGCGAATCCGAACCTGATCATCGGCGTGGGTGGATGCGTGGCGAGCCAAGAAGGCGCGGCGATCGTTTCCCGCGCGCCCTACGTGGACTTGGTGTTTGGCCCGCAGACCTTGCATCGGCTGCCGGACATGATCGCGAAACGCAGTTCCAGCGGGCGCTCGCAAGTCGACATCTCGTTTCCCGAAATCGAAAAGTTCGATCACTTGCCGCCGGCGCGCGTGGATGGCCCGAGCGCGTTTGTATCAATCATGGAAGGGTGCAGCAAGTACTGCAGCTATTGCGTCGTGCCGTACACGCGCGGCGAAGAAGTCTCCCGGCCGCTCGACGACGTGCTGACTGAAATCGCCGGTCTCGCCGACCAGGGCGTGCGCGAAGTCACCATGCTCGGGCAGAACGTGAATGCGTATCGCGGGCCGGTGACGCAGCACTCCACTGATATTGCCGACTTCGCCACGTTGATTGAATATGTGGCGGAGATTCCGGGTATCGAACGGATTCGTTACACCACGTCGCATCCGAAGGAATTCACGCAACGGCTGATCGATACCTACGCGAAAGTGCCGAAGCTCGTGAGCCACCTGCACCTGCCCGTGCAGCACGGCTCCGACCGCATCCTGATGGCCATGAAGCGTGGCTACACGGTGCTCGAATACAAGTCGGTGATCCGCAAGCTGCGCGCGATCCGCCCGGATCTGTCGCTGTCAACCGACATGATCGTCGGTTTCCCCGGCGAGACCGAGGACGATTTCCAGAAGATGATGAAGCTCATCGACGAAATGAGCTACGACACGAGTTTCTCGTTCATCTACAGCCCGCGTCCCGGCACGCCCGCCGCGAACCTGCACGACGACACGCCGCGCGAAGTGAAGCTCAAGCGTTTGCAGCATCTGCAGGCGACCATCGAGGCGAACGTCGCGAAAATCAGCAATTCCATGCTGGGTTCGGTGCAGCGTATTCTGGTGGAAGGACCGTCGCGCAAGGACCCGAGCGAACTCGCCGGACGCACGGAAAACAATCGTGTGGTGAATTTCCCGGTACCGATTTCGTCGCACAAACGGCTGATCGGCCAGATGGTCGATGTAGAAATCAACGTGGCATACCCCCATTCGTTGCGCGGCGAATTGATTTTGACGCCGGCCACGACTCACTAAACTGAAGCTTCGACAGGACCCCGACTCTCGCCTTGAAGACCGCTCAGCAGCATATGGAATTCACCGCACCGCGCGACGACAACGCGCGGCTCGCCAACCTGTGTGGCCCGCTCGACGAAAACCTGCGGCAGATCGAGCAGGCGCTCGACGTGACGCTCACGCGCCGCGGTCACAAGATCACGATCCGCGGACGCGGCGCGAAAGTGGCGCTCACGGCGCTCGAGAATTTCTACAACCGCGCAAAGGATTCGCTGTCGGTGGACGACATTCAACTGGCGCTGGTCGAGGCGCGCAATGCGGCGCGGCGGGGATTGAATGCCGCAAAACCATCGAACAATCTGAATTCCGATCCCGTCGATCCGCGTTTTCGCGGCGACCCCGATCATCCGTTCGATGAACCCAGCGTCACCATCGATTTGGGCGACGAGGAAGATCCGGGTCCGAAGCTTTACACACGGCGTGCGGACCTGCGCGGCCGCACGCCCATGCAGCGCGAATACCTGAAGCAGATCATCGCGCACGACGTGACTTTCGGCATCGGCCCGGCCGGTACGGGCAAGACGTATCTGGCGGTGGCGTGCGCAGTCGATGCGCTGGAGCGCGATCAGGTAAAGCGCATCGTCCTGACGCGCCCGGCGGTGGAAGCCGGCGAGCGTCTGGGTTTCCTGCCGGGCGATCTCGCGCAGAAAGTGGATCCGTATCTGCGCCCGTTGTACGACGCGCTCTACGACCTTCTCGGCTTCGATAAAACCGCGAAGATGTTCGAGCGCCAGATGATCGAGATCGCGCCGCTCGCCTACATGCGCGGCCGGACGCTCAACCACGCGTTCATCATCCTGGACGAGGCGCAGAACACCACGCCCGAGCAGATGAAGATGTTCCTGACGCGGATCGGCTTTGGCTCGAAGGCGGTCGTCACCGGCGACACCACGCAGGTCGACTTGCCGCGCGGTCACAAGAGCGGCTTGATCGAGGCGCAACATGTCCTGGCGGACGTGCGCGGCATTGCGATGACGCGTTTCACCAGCGTGGACGTGGTGCGCCATCCGCTCGTCGCGCGCATTGTGGAAGCGTACGACGCGCAGTCGCAGCGCGATTCCGACGCGGCCGCGGCAAAGTAAGCAGCGAATAAAGTCATGCCGAAACTTGCATTGACGCTGCAATTTCCCGCCGCGAAGGCGTATCCGGAGCACAAGGCGCTCTTGCCGCGTGCCATGGTCGCCAACTGGATCAAGGCGTCGCTCTTCGCGGACGCGGAACTGACGGTACGTTTCGTCGATACCGATGAAGGCCGCACGCTCAACCGGTCGTATCGGAACAAGGATTACGCAACGAACGTGCTGACCTTTGCGTATGCCGAATCGGAAGACGATCCGGTTTCGGGCGACCTGATCCTGTGTTGCCCGGTCGTGGAACGCGAAGCGCGTGAGCAGAACAAACCGCTCGCCGCGCATTACGCGCATCTGATCGTGCACGGCACGCTGCATGCTCAAGGCTACGATCATGAAGATTCCGCCGAGGCGGATGAAATGGAATCGATCGAAACCGGCATCATGCAAAAGCTCGGTTTCACCGATCCCTATTTGCCGTTGCCGCCTGATTAAGCCTTGACCGACATACCTCTCCCCCCTCCTGGATTGCCTGACGCCGACTACCCGCCGGTCTTTGCCGAGTCGCGCCTGCTTACCGACGCGGAACTGCTGGCATCGCGCGAAAAAGCGTTCGCACACTGGGATCGCAAGACGGATTTGTGGCTGTTCGGTTATGGCTCGCTGATCTGGAATCCGGGGTTGCCGGCCGTGGAAGCGGTGCGCAGCAAGGTGCACGGATATCATCGCGGCCTGTATTTATGGTCGCGCGTGAATCGCGGCACGCCCGAACAACCGGGCCTCGTCCTCGCGCTGGATCGGGGCGGTTCCTGTTCCGGCATGGCGTTCCGGCTTGCCGCCGAGGGCGCCGACGAACACCTCGAAGTACTGTGGCGGCGCGAAATGGCAATGAATTCGTATCGCGTCGCGTGGTTGCCATGCACGTTGATCGATGGCCGCCGTGTCGACGCGCTCGCATTCGTGATGCGCCGTGAAGCACCCACTTACACCGGCAAGCTCGGCGATCCGATCGTGCGCCGCGTCTTTGGCTGCGCGACCGGCCGATACGGCACTACGCTCGACTACGTCAGCCGCACCGTGGCCGCGCTGCGAGAATGCGGCATGCCGGACCGTGCGCTGGAGTCGCTTTTGCAACGATGCAAGGATGCGGATTCATCGCAGGAATGAATCTCTTCGGCGGAGATAGGCCGATTGGCTAACGTCAGGCGTCCGACATACTGCGCCCATATTTATCAGTTACGATGTTTGCACATGATGTAGCACGCGTTCGCGCCGGATCAATTGGCGCGAAATTTCCTTGGTGTATTCTTAACTTTCCGTGATTTTGCGTTCGGAACACTCCGCACGCCCCACTATGAACGACGCCTATCCCAGTCGACGATATACCGACAAACCTGCCGACAAACCGGAAAAGCGCACGCTGCTCGAGCGCCTGACCGATTTCATCTCGCACGAGCCGGAATCTCGCGACGAACTGCTGGAAGTTCTCCAGGACGCCCACGAACGCAATCTGCTCGACGCGGATTCGCTCTCCATGATCGAAGGCGTATTCCAGGTTTCCGAACTCTGCGCCCGCGACATCATGATTCCGCGTGCCCAGATGGACGCCATCAACATTGCTGAAACGCCCGAGCAATTCATCCCTTTCATGCTGGAAAAAGCGCACTCGCGTTATCCGGTATTTGAAAGCAATCGCGACAACGTAATCGGCGTGCTGCTTGCAAAAGACTTGCTGCGCTATTACCACGAAGAAGAATTCGATGTCCGCGGCATGCTGCGCCCCGCCGTTTTCATTCCCGAATCAAAGCGCCTGAATGTGCTGCTTCACGATTTCCGCGTGAACCGGAATCACATTGCAATCGTGGTGGATGAATACGGCGGCGTGGCCGGATTGATCACGATCGAAGACGTGCTGGAACAGATTGTTGGCGACATCGAAGACGAATACGACTTCGACGAAGAAGCCGGCAACATCATTGCCACGCCTGACGGCCGGCATCGTGTGCGCGCGCTCACGGGCATTGAACAGTTCAACGAAGAGTTCGGCACGCATTATTCCGACGACGAAGTCGACACCATCGGCGGGCTGGTGACGCATCGATTCGGCCGCGTGCCGCATCGTGGGGAGAAGGTGAAGATCGACGACTTCGTGTTCGAGATCCTGCGCGGCGACGCCCGCCAGATTCACGTGCTGAGAGTGCGGCGCGCGGTCAATACCCCGGCGCTCGATGGCCGCTCCCGCGACAGCGACGAAGACCGCGATTGAGAACGAGCATGAACGCGCGCATGAATCCCGTTTCACGCCGCGTGCTCATGCTGCCGGTCACACCATGACGCGCGACGGTCACGCCGCGTCATCCCCTACTTTCCAGTCGATTTCGTAATCCATGGCCGATTCCCGTTTTGCCTTGCGGCGCAGTAACCGGATTGATAGCGCCCAGTCCCTGCCGCTTTGGCATTACCTCGTCGCGGCAATCCTGGGCGCCGCGAACACCCTTTCATTCGCGCCCACGCCGCATGGCGGCTGGATCGAACTCGTGATCTTCACGTTGTTCTTTGCGTGGCTCACCCGTACCAGCGGATGGAAAGGCGCGGCCCTGACCGGCTGGGCGTTTGGTTTCGGCAATTTCGTCACCGGCGTCTGGTGGCTTTACGTCAGCATGCACGATTTCGGCGGCATGGCGGCGCCGCTGGCGGCCGCAGCGGTCGTGTTGTTCTCCATGTACATCGCGATCTACCCGGCCCTTGCAGGCGTTCTTTGGTCGTTTTGTGCGGGACGGGCGCGGTATGAAGAGAACGGCTCTGTAATCCCCGCCGCCGATGAACCGCGCTTCGTCCCCACATGGCACGGCGCATTCGCGTTCGCCAGTGCATGGGCCCTCGGCGAATGGCTGCGCGGACTGGTCTTCACGGGCTTCCCATGGCTTTCGAGCGGGTACGCCCAGGTCGACGGTCCGCTGGCAAGCTATGGGGCAATCGCGGGCGTGTATGGCGTTGGCTGGGTGCTGGCGCTCGTCGCTGCGTTGCTCGTGCAGGGCTTCTATACGTTTCGGCATGGCGACACGCCGTTCGCGAAGTTCGCGCCGTTTATCGGGGCGATCGTGCTGGTCGTGGCGGGCATGTTGCTGTCGCTGGTCGAATGGACGCTTCCCGCAAATGCGCCGCTGACCGTGCGGCTCTTGCAAGGCAACGTGAAGCAGGAAATGAAGTTCGAGCAGGAAGGCGTGAACCAGTCGCTGCAGCTTTACAAGAAGTTGATCACCGAGAAACCGGCTGACCTGATCGTGACGCCCGAAACCGCGTTCCCCGTTCTCGCCGTGCAAGTGCCGCAAGACCTCGCGCTGACACTGCGCAATTTCTCCGATACCACCAACTCGTCCATCCTGTTCGGCGCGATCGGCGTGACGGTTTCGCCCGAAGGCCGCGCGACCGATTATACGAACAGCCTGTTCGGCATCACGCCGAACCAGAAGGATGTGTACCGCTACGACAAACATCACCTCGTGCCCTTCGGCGAATTCGTGCCGACGGGTTTCCACTGGTTCGTGGCGCTCATGGGCATTCCACTCGGTGACCTGGGACGCGGTCCGCCGGTGCAGAAATCGTTCTTCGTGCACAACCAGCCAATTGCCGTCGATATCTGCTACGAAGATATTTTCGGCGAAGAAATCGCGCGCACGATTCGCGAGCAGGAAGCGCCCGCGGGCATTCTCGTGAACTCGACGAACCTCGCGTGGTTCGGCGACACGATTGCGCTCGACCAGCATTTGCAGATGGCCCGTATGCGCTCGATCGAAACCGGCCGCCCGATGCTTCGTTCCACGAACACCGGTACGACCGCGGTGATCGCGGCGAACGGCGCGGTGGTGGCAAGGCTTCCGGTCTACACGACGGGTTCCCTCGATGCCACCGTGCAAGGTACATCCGGGCGCACGCCTTACGTGACGAGCGGCAACATGACGGTGATCCTGGTGTCGCTGTTGCTGCTGGCATTTGGCTTCGCGTTCGCGCCGGGGCGCAAGAAGAGCTGAAACCAGCATATGCATTCTCCCGCCTTCATCATCCGCAAAGCCATGCGCGCCGACGCCGACGTTGCGTGGCGAATCCGCCGCGCCGCCGTGATGAGCGAGTGCATCAACGCGTATCCGCTCAAACAACTCGACGAATGGACAGGCGGGGCGACATCGAAAGCATTCGCCGATGCCGTCGAAGAACGGTTCCTCGTTGCAACCGTGGATGAGCGCGTTGCGGGCACTGGCATGATCGATGTCACTACCGGCAAGATCGATGCAATCTTCGTGGACCCGGCGTACATGAAACGCGGCATAGGTGCGGGGATGGTGCTGCATCTCGAAACGCTGGCGCGTGCCGGGGGTTGCACGAAGCTGCGGCTGGATTCCACGCTGAACGCGGCGCCCTTTTACCGCTCGCTGGGTTTCGTCGGCGATGAAATCGCGAAGTACCGCTCGCCGCGCGGCCTGACAATGGATTGCGTCCCGATGGTGAAACGTCTCGGCGCTTGACCCCGATTTCCCCTCCGAACGGCCTATGAGTCTGCTGTTCCACCCCAAAAAGTCGCGCTAGCCCCTCATTCCCGCTAAAATTCAAGGTTTTAGCCCTCCGGCCGTCGGAATTTCCGGTCCGCTTCGAAGGACGCCCGGACACGTTCATCCGCCGGCCCGACCTCGAAGGCACGCTTCAAAGGCATTCATGCTCACTTTTCAGCAAATCATCCTGACGCTGCAATCCTATTGGGACAACAAGGGTTGCGCGCTTCTCCAGCCAATCGACATGGAAGTCGGCGCGGGCACGTCGCACGTGCACACGTTCCTGCGCGCGATCGGCCCGGAACCGTGGCGTGCAGCGTATGTGCAGCCGTCGCGCCGCCCGAAGGACGGCCGCTACGGCGACAATCCTAACCGTCTGCAGCACTACTACCAGTATCAGGTGGTGCTGAAACCGGCGCCCGAGAACATTCTCGATCTGTACCTCGGCTCGCTCGAAGCGCTCGGCTTCGATCTGAAGCAGAACGACGTGCGTTTCGTGGAAGACGACTGGGAAAACCCGACGCTCGGCGCGTGGGGCCTCGGCTGGGAAGTCTGGCTGAACGGCATGGAAGTCACGCAGTTCACATACTTCCAGCAAGTTGGCGGTATCGATTGCAAGCCGGTGCTGGGCGAGATCACCTACGGCCTCGAACGGCTCGCCATGTATCTGCAGAAGGTCGAGAACGTCTATGACCTCGTGTGGACCGAATGGGAAGAAAACGGCCCGAATGGTCCCGAGACACGGCGCCTCACTTACGGCGACGTCTATCACCAGAACGAAGTGGAACAGTCCACGTACAACTTCGAGCACGCGAACGTCGACTTGCTGTTCACGTTCTTCAAGAGCTACGAAGCCGAAGCGAAAAAGATGATCGACGCAAAGCTGGCGTTGCCCGCGTATGAACTCGTGTTGAAAGCCGGCCACACGTTCAACCTGCTCGACGCACGCGGCGCGATTTCGGTGACGGAGCGCGCGGCGTACATCGGGCGGATTCGTGATCTTTCGCGCCTTGTCGCGAAGGGCTATTACGAGTCGCGCGAAGCGCTTGGTTTCCCGATGCTGGGCAACCCCGTACACGCCGCAGCCGGAGTCGTCACCGACGCCGAAGACGCCGCCAAGCCCTCGTGGGTGCCGGCGCTGAAGGTCGAGCGCAATATCGATCAGGCCTGACCAGAGCACGACATAACAATGACCGAATCCAATCCCGCATCGCTGCTCGTCGAGCTGCTGACCGAAGAACTGCCGCCAAAGGCGCTCGCGCGCCTTGGCACCTCGTTTGCCGAAGGCATCGTGCAGCGGCTTGCCGCGCGCGACCTCCTTGAAGGCGAAGCGAGTTTCGAGAAATTCGCCACGCCGCGCCGTCTCGCCGTGCTGATCAAGAACGTTCGCGCGGTTGCGCCCGAACGGCAAGTGCGCGAGAAAGTGCTGCCCGTCAGCGTAGCGCTCGATAAAGACGGACAATCCACCCCGCCGCTCGCGAAGAAACTTGCCGCGCTCGGGTTCCCCGATATCAAGATCGAAGATCTCGAGCGCGCGCAAGACGGCAAAGCCGAAGCGTTCTTCCTGCGCTACGCGGCGCCGGGCGCGACGCTCGCTGAAGGCCTGCAAACCGCGCTGACCGAGACGCTCGGCAAGTTGCCAATCCCGAAGCTCATGACGTATCAACGGCCCGACGGCACCAGCGTGCAGTTCGTGCGCCCGGTGCATGGGCTGATCGCGCTGCATGGCCGTGACATCGTGCCGGTGAGCGCGCTTGGCATCGATTCGGGCGACACCACGCTGGGTCATCGATTCCTCTCGAGCGGAATCGTGGCGATCGGTCACGCCGACGATTACTCGGAGACGCTGCGCTCGAAGGGCCGTGTAGTCGCGAATTTCGATGACCGCCGCGAATCCATCCGCACGCAGTTGCTCGCGTTTGCAGGCGAAGATCGCGTCGTGATGCCCGAGACGCTGCTCGACGAAGTGAACGCGCTGGTCGAATGGCCGGTCGTGTATCAGTGCCGTTTCGACGAATCGTTCCTGCAAGTGCCGCAGGAATGCCTGATCCTGACCATGCAGACGAACCAAAAGTATTTCGCGCTGACCGACGATCACGGCAAGCTGCGCTCGCGCTTCCTGATTGTGTCGAACATTGAAACAGAAACGCCGGCCGATATCGTGGAAGGCAACGAGCGCGTGATTCGTCCGCGTCTTGCCGACGCCAAGTTCTTCTTCGAGCAGGACAAGAAGAAGCGCCTGGCCGACCGCGTGCCGCTGCTGGCGAACGTGGTGTATCACAACAAACTTGGCTCGCAACTGCAGCGCGTGCAGCGCCTCGAAGCGCTGGCAGGCGAAATCGCCCCGATGATCGGCGTGGACGTCGCCGTGACGAAGCGCGCCGCCCTGCTCGCGAAGGCCGACTTGCTCACCGACATGGTCGGCGAATTCCCTGAATTGCAAGGCACGATGGGCACGTATTACGCGCGCCATGACGGCGAGCCGGAAGAGGTCGCGCTCGCGTGTTCGGAACATTACCAGCCGCGTTTTTCCGGCGATGAAACCCCGTCCACTGGCGTAAGCAGCGCCGTCGCCCTGGCCGACAAGCTGGAAACGCTCGTGGGCATCTGGGGTATCGGCTTGCAGCCGACGGGCGAAAAAGATCCGTTCGCGCTGCGCCGCCACGCGCTCGGTGTGTTACGCATTCTGCTGGAAAAGAAACTGGCTATCGATTTGCTCGACTTGCTGCGCATCGCGCAAAAGCAGTTTGCCGATATGCCGCAAGTCGCCGATTCGACCGACGCGATCTACGCATTTTTCATGGACCGTTTGCGGGGCGTGTTGCGCGAGCGCGGTTTCAACGCGGTCGAAATCGATGCCGTGCTGAGCCTGAACCCCACTCGACTGGATGACATCGTTGCGCGCCTCGAGGCCGTGCGTGAATTCGCGAGCTTGCCGGAGGCGGCATCGCTCGCGGCTGCGAACAAACGCATCTCGAACATCCTGAAGAAGTCGGCCGAAGGCGTGCCGGCAAGCGTGCAACCTGCGCTGCTGCAAGAAGCCGCCGAGAAAGCGCTGTACGCGCAGCTCGAGCAGGTTGCGCCGCAGGTGCAAAAGCAACTGGCCGAGCGCAACTACACGGAAGCACTGTCCGCGTTGTCCGCGTTGCGTGACGCGGTTGACACCTTCTTCAACGACGTCATGGTGAACGCCGAAGATCCCGCGCTGCGAAACAACCGCCTGGCTCTGCTCGGCGCGCTGCATCAGCAGATGAACTGCGTCGCGGATATCTCGAAGCTCGCCGCCTGATGCGACACACCATGCCGACCAACGCAAACAAGAAACTGGTGGTTCTCGATCGTGACGGCGTGATCAACGTCGACTCGGACGCATTCATCAAGTCGCCGGAAGAATGGGTTGCCATTCCCGGCAGTCTCGAAGCCATTGCGCGGCTGAATCAGGCCGGGTACCGCGTGGCGATTGCGTCGAACCAGTCAGGCATTGGCCGGGGTCTTTTCGACATGGCCGCGCTCAACGCCATGCACGTGAAGATGAACCGGGCGGTGGCGGCGGTCGGCGGGCGCATCGATGCGGTATTTTTCTGCCCGCATACGCAGGAAGACGAATGCGATTGCCGCAAGCCGAAGCCGGGCATGTTGCAGCAGATCGTGGAGCGTTTCGAGATCGATCCGGAGGACACGCCGGTGGTCGGCGACTCCCTGCGCGATCTGCAGGCCGGCGCCTCGCTTGGCTTCAAGTCGCATCTGGTGCTGACCGGCAAGGGACACAAGACGCTGGCGGCGGGGAACCTGCCGCCCAATACAAAAGTACACGACGACCTGCGCTCTTTCGCGCTGAATTTCCTCGCTGCAGATCACGACTGACGCGCCGGCTTTATCGTCGAATCCAAAGAACTCTTTCACGCCGATGCGCTTCATTCGTTCGCTGTTGCTGATGGTCTTTTTCGTTGTGTACACAGTGCCGTACGCGTGCATGTGCTTCATCACGTTCCCGTTCCTGGGCGCTGCAAGGCGTTACTGGATGGCGGCGTTCTGGTGCAAGTCATCGATCGTGGTGATGCGTTACCTGATCGGCATCCGCTACCGGATCGAAGGCATGGAGAACCTGCCCGATGGTCCCGCCGTGCTGCTGTCCAAACACCAGTCCGCATGGGAAACGCTCGCGTTCCCCGCGTTGATGCCGCGGCCGCTCTGCTATGTGTTCAAGCGCGAGTTGCTGTTCGTGCCGTTCTTCGGCTGGACCATGGGCATGCTGAAGATGGTGCATATCGACAGGCGTCAGGGCAAGGACGCGTTTCAATCGGTGGCGCGGCAAGGGCGTGAGCGCATGGCCGAAGGCGCGTGGGTCATCATGTTTCCGGAAGGCACACGCACCTCTGTTGGCCAGCAAGGTAAATACAAGTCGGGCGGCGCGCGGTTCGCAGTGGCGGCGGGCGCGCCTGTCGTGCCCATTGCTCATAACGCAGGGCACGTCTGGCCTCGAAAATCGTTTCTCAAATATGCGGGTATAGTCACAATGTCCATCGGTCGTCCGATCGAGACGACCGGCCTCACCGCGGAAGAAGTCAACCTTCGCGTCGAGCAATGGATCGAGACAGAAATGCGCCGCATCGATCCGGGTTCGTATGGTCCCGACGACCGTTTCGTCGCGCGCTCCGAAGGCGCGGCGACCCGACGGTAGCGCCCGCGGCTGTATCGTCGTTACATGTTTTTAGCTTCGTTCCTTTTGTCATTCCTGCGCCGCGTGCGCCAAGCTGAGCCGATGCAGAAGACTCCCACGCGACAGCACCAGGCTGCCGCGCTCGACAACCCGCAACTCGATTTGCCGCTCCATCTGCCGCTCGATGCGCCGATGGAACACGCATCGTCGGCCGCAGGTTCTGCCGCGCCTGCCATGCCCGCCACGTTGCGCGGCGACATCACGCCGGCCGATACAACCGCACCGCCCGCTCCACCTTTGCGCGCTCCGGACGGCACGCGTTCCCGGCATCTCATGCTCGGGTCGAAGCTGCTCGACTACCGGTTGAAGCGTTCGTCGCGACGCACCATCGGTTTCATGATCGACGGCACCGGCCTTGCGATCACCGCGCCGCGCTGGGTGACGATCGGTGCTATCGAAAGTGCGATTGTCGAAAAAGAGAAGTGGATCTTCAAGAAGCTCGAAGAATGGCAAACGCGGGTTGAACAACGCGTCGTACCGCGTATTGTCTGGAAGGACGGAGCGCAGCTTCCGTATCTCGGGCAGAACATCAGCGTGATGATGACCGCTGCACCGGGCGCGACCGGAAAGAGCGCGACCCAACCGCATTTCGATACCACCGCCAACACCCTCTGGCTCGGCCTTCCCGCACTGGCTGACGCACAACTCATTCGCGAGCGCGTGCAACTCTGGTTGCATAAACAGGCGCTGGAAGTGTTCGGTCAGCGCCTGCCGGTGTATGCCACGAAACTCGGCGTTGAATACAAGGCATACGCGTTGTCTTCGGCGGCAACGCGCTGGGGCAGTTGTTCCAGCGAAGGCAAGATCCGCCTCAACTGGCGGCTGATCCATTTTCCGGTTCACATCATCGACTATGTGGTCGCGCACGAACTCGCGCACCTTCGCGAGATGAACCACAGCGCGCGTTTCTGGAACACCGTCGAATCCATATTTCCGGACTTCCAGGAAGCGCGGCACACGCTCAAGCATCACCCGCCTGAACTGCTGCCCTTGCTTTAGCGGCCGGTTCAGGACGCATCAAAACGACAACCCTCACAGGACCCCATCATGCGACTTCTCCACACCATGCTGCGCGTCGGCGACTTGCAGCGCTCCATCGATTTCTATACGCGCATTCTCGGCATGAAAGTGCTGCGTCAAAGCGAAAACACCGAATACAAGTACACGCTGGCGTTCGTCGGTTACGGCGATGAAAGCGAGAACAGCGTGCTGGAGTTGACCTACAACTGGGGCGTCGACAAATATGACCTGGGTTCGGCGTATGGACACATTGCGCTGGAAGTGGACGATGCCGCCGCCGCATGCAACCGCATCCGCGAGGCCGGCGGCAAGGTCTCGCGCGAAGCGGGTCCGGTGAAAGGCGGCAAGACGGTCATCGCGTTTGTCGAAGACCCGGACGGGTACAAGGTCGAACTGATCGAGAAGCACTCTTGAGATGATTGACCGGGCCCTTCGGGGCCCTTGTCGTTTTCGGCATTCGCAACACCACAATAAAAAGCAGAGACGAGACACTTCATGAGCACCGCCCTTCCCGTTCGACGCGCGCCCGACGCCACCGCCATCTTGTTGATGATCGGCTTGTGCGCGGTGTGGGGCTTCCAGCAGGTCGCGATCAAAGGGGCGAACGTCTCGTTCCCGCCGTTGCTCCAGGCAGGCATTCGCTCCACCATCGCGACCGTGCTGGTGTGGTTCTGGACGCGTTCGCGCGGCGTGGAGCTTTTTCGTCGCGACGATACCCTCGGGTCCGGCCTGCTCGCGGGCGTGCTGTTCGGCGGCGAGTTCGTGTGCATCTTCCTGGGACTGACGCTGACCAGCGCCACGCGCATGGTCGTGTTCCTCTATACCGCGCCGTGTTTCATGGCGCTCGGCCTGCACTTCTTCGTGCCAGGCGAAAAACTTCGCCGCGTGCAGTGGATCGGCATTGCGGTCGCGTTCGGCGGTATCACGATCGCTTTCGCCGACGGCTTCCTGCATCCGAATCCGGATACGGCATCGACATGGCAAGGCACGGCCGGCGATGCGCTCGGCGTCCTCGGTGGCGTCTTTTGGGCCGCGACCACGGTCGTGATCCGCGCCTCGCCGCTCGCACGTGTGAGCGCGAGCAAGACGCTGTTCTATCAACTGGGTGTATCGGCGATTGTCTTGCTCACGCTCGCCTTCGCGCTCGATCAGACTCACATCGGCACGATTACGCCGACCGCGATCGCAAGTCTCGCGTATCAGGCGATCATCGTGGCGTTCTTGAGTTATCTCACGTGGTTCTGGCTGCTCACGCGCTACATGGCGTCGCGGCTTTCCGTGTTCTCGTTTCTCACGCCGATCTTCGGCGTGGCGTTCGGCGTGCTGCTGCTCGGCGATACGCTGACAACGCGCTTCATATTGGCGGCGGCGCTGGTGGTGATGGGCATTGGGCTGGTGAATGCGCCGGCTGCGCGGGCGCGCGCCTGATCATCTTGAGCGGCCCGTTGCGCGGGCTGCCCGGGTTGCCTCGTTCATGATCTGCGCAGCAAGTCCGAGGGCGCCTTCGGCCGCAGCCGATTGCGTCCGGTCAGCGAGACAGACTAGGGCAAACTGCAAACCAAGCTTGCGCGGATGCACGATCGATACACGCACGAGCCGTTCATGATGCACATCGCGTTGCACCGATGAAGCCGTGCAAAACATGACGGCATCCGTGCGCGCGACGACGCTCTTCAACACGGCGACATCGTTGCATTCCAGATGCAGCGGAATCTCCTCGTGCGCGCGAAACTTCAGCAACCGGCGCACGGCGTCCTCCATGAACGCCGACAACGATACCGACACCAGCGGATACTCCCGCAGCGCCGCGAGCGGCACGGGCGCACGAGCGAGCAGCGGATGCCCCTGCCGCACGAACCAGCCGCCGTCGTGGCCGGTCAGCCGATGCATGGTGACATCGGGCGCAATAGCCGTTTCCCGGCGATCCACCACGACAAAATCCGCGCGCTCGGCGCGTAGCCGCTCCATCAACTTCCCCGCTTCGGCGATCTCCAGCGATATCTTGATGCCCGGGTATTTCCGCGCAAACTCGACGAGCATGTCTGGAAACAGAATATTGGCGGCATGCGCGCCGAGGCCGATCCGCACTTCGCCGAGCGCGTCGGAGCGGATGAGTTCGACATCACGGAACAGACAACGTGCTTCGAACAGCACGCGCCGCGCGCGCTCGACCAGCAGTTTTCCGGCGGCGGTCGTGGCGACGCCGCGGGCGGCGCGATCGAAGAGCTTGATATCGAATTCGTCCTCCAGCGCCTGAATGCTGCGGCTCAACGCGGGCTGGCTCAAATGCACGCGCTCCGCCGCACGCGCAAAGCTGCCCTCTTCGGCCAGCGCAACAAGATGCGCCAGTCGACGCGAATTGATCTCATGCATGATATGTAACGCAGCCCTGAATGTTTTTCTGCCTGTTTTCAACGCCGGCTGGTTATATCATCCGCACTCGTTTTCGCCGATGTTTCGAGGCGTTCGTCCGAACGCCTCAAAGCATGTTCAGAAGCGATGTCGAATCCCGGTCATCACACCGATTTGCGTGCTTTTCTGCGCAAGGCCCGGCGCATTCACGCCCTGCAACTGCGCGCCGATCAGATCGCCCTTATAGCGCGAATAATCGGCTTCAAGATACACGTCGGTACGCTTTGACAAGTCGTAATCCGCGACGAGCTGGTACTGCCACGCCGAACCGTCCTGCGATTGCGCCTTGCCGTCCTGCAGCGTGCGCCACACGTTCGCCGCGAAATGCCAGGTGCTGCCCACCTCTTGCGTGATGCCGCCGAGGATCATCCGGCGGCGCTTGAAGTCCGAATATTTCAGCGCGGCCAGCCCGGGCGCGGAGAACGGTCCGTTGGCGAACGTGGTGAAGCCCTTGTCGTTCTGATTGACGATATAACCCAGCGCAAACCGCGTCTTGTTCCACGTGTACGATCCGCCGACGGTCCACGCCTTGGCATCGCTTCCGTTGATCGAGTCCTTGGTTTCCTTGAACGCGCCGCCAATCGAGACGGGTCCGCCGCCGGGCGTGAACGCCGCGGCCACGCCGTACTGGCTGCCATAGGACATCATGCCGGCGTTGCCGCTGAACGAATACGCGGTGGAAATGCGGAAGTCCTTGAACCTGCCGTGATACTGGATCTGGTTGCTGCTCCAGATGCCGCCCGTCATGGTCACTTCGGGCTGGAAGTTGAAGTCGTATGGAATCCATGGGTTGCTTGAGTAGCCGCCCATGGTGATACCTTCGATCATCACGTTGTACTGGCGGCCGATCACAACCTGTCCATACGATGTCGACTGAATGCCGATCTGCGCTTCGTTGAAGAACGGCATGGTCGGATCGCTCTGGCCATTGTTCAGGAAGAAGCGGTTTTCGAGTTTGAACATGGTCGACCAGCCGCCGCCGAGATCTTCCACGCCCTTGATGCCCCAGCGGCTTTCGCTCATGCCGCCCGGGCCCATGAGGAAGCGGCCATTACCCTGAGCGTCGGCATTCGAGAGATAACGCATGCTGACGTCAGCGACACCGTAAAGCGTCACGCTCGACTGCGCATGGGCCGATCCGCAACTCAACGCTACAGGCAGTACGGCAATGCCCAACTTGCACCATTGCGAACGCCATTGGATGAATCTGCTTTTTGTCTCAGAAATTCCTAAAGTTTTCATGCGTCTCCCGTCTCTTTGTCATCTCGTAGTGCGAATCAAATCCGCACGCATCGAACTCGTCGCGGCCGTGGCTTTGGGGCCGGGCTTGCGCGAACGCGTCGCTAATTTGAGGGCAAGGAGACGGTTAACTCCAGTGCATTCCTTGCATCGAAAGAATGCAGGGAATGCATGGAGTCAAGAGGGGAAAAGCGTCGAAAAGGAAGCGGGGAGAGGAAGAAACAACAACTGACGCTTAATTACTACGTGCCTGCGCCACCATCTGCGCGAGCTTCACGAATTCGGCCACCGGCACTTCTTCCGCACGCCGCGACAAATCGAAGCCGAGTGCATCGAAGTCGACCCGGTCACGATACACACCCAGCGTATTGCGCATCATCTTGCGGCGCTGCGAGAACGCGGCCAGCACGACTTCGCCGAGCACCTTGTCATCGACATCGGGCAGTTCGTTCGGCGCATACGGAATCATGCGGACGATCGCGGAGTTCACCTTCGGCGGCGGATTGAACGATTCGGGCGGGACGTCGATCAGCTTGTCGATTGAATAGCGGTACTGCAGCATCACCGTCAACCGGCCGAAGTCCTTCGTTCCCGGCTCGGCGATCATCCGGTCCACGACTTCGTCCTGGAGCATGAAATGCTGATCGATGACCTTCGGCGCAAACGCCGTGAGGTGGAACAGCAGCGGGCTGGAAATGTTGTACGGCAAGTTCCCGACAATCCGCAGCGACGGCGTGTCGCCTTCCAGCGCGAGCGAGCCGAAGTCGAACGCGAGTGCATCGCCAGCGTGCAACGCAAGTAGTTCGCCAAAACGCTTTTCAAGCCGCCCGATCAAATCGCGATCCAGCTCGACCGCGTGCAGCGGCGACTCGGGCGTGGACAGCCGCTCGATCAACGGCGCGGTCAGCGCGGCCAGTCCCGGCCCGATCTCGACCATGCGTTCACCGCGTTTGGGATCGATGACATCGACGATCGAATCGATCACGCCCTGGTCAACGAGGAAGTTCTGCCCGAAGCGCTTGCGCGCGAAGTGGCCCTGGTGCTTGATGGACATCGGAGAAAACCGGTCAGGAACTGCAAATAAGGGGATCAGGCCGCGCGACGATGGCGCGCCATGGCAACAGCGGTATCGATGGCGACGATCAGGCTGCCCGGGTCCGCCCGGCCCGTGCCGGCGAGATCGAGCGCGGTGCCGTGATCGACGGAAGTACGGACGATCGGCAAGCCGAGCGTCACGTTGATGCCTTCGCCGAACGTTGCGTACTTCAGGACCGGCAGGCCCTGATCGTGGAACATGGCAAGCACGCAATCGGCGTCTTTCAGATAGCGCGGCTGAAACAGCGTGTCGGCGGGATACGGACCCGGTGCGTCGATTCCCAGTTCGCGCGCGCGCAACAGCGCCGGGGTGATGACATCGATTTCCTCGCGGCCGAGATAGCCGTTTTCGCCCGCGTGCGGATTCAGGCCGGTGACGAGAATGCGCGGCGCGGGCAAGCCGAACATGGCCTTCAGGTCGCGATGAATGATGCCCAGCGTTTCGACGATGCCATCCACCGTCAGCGCCGCCGATACATCCTTCAGCGGCAAGTGTGTGGTGGCGAGCGCGACGCGCAACGGCCGTTCGCCAGTGCCTGCGAGCATCATGACCACGCGCGGGGTATGCGTGCGCTCGGCGAGATATTCGGTGTGGCCGGTGAAGGGAACGCCGGCGTCGTTGATGGTGCTTTTCTGCAGCGGCGCCGTGACGATGGCGTCGAACCGTCCGCTGACCGCGCCGTCGATGGCCGTATCGAGCAGACCGAGCACGTAGCGCCCGTTCGCGGCATTAAGCTTGCCCGCTACAACGGGAACGCTCAGCGCATGGTGTTCAATCTCGATCGACGCATCGCCGGAAGGCCACGACGATGTACCCGCACGCTCGGTCATTAAATGTCGGTCGGCCAGTACCGAAAACCTCACCCCTGGCCAGCGCGTTGCTGCGTCAGCCAGGGCCGCCACTGTCAGTTCAGGACCAACGCCGGCCGGTTCCCCGGTGGTGATGGCTATGGACAGTGAGCGGCCTGCTGGTTCCATTCGGACAACCTTTTACTGGTTCAGGGCCTGCTGTGCGGCGGCGCCCTTGTACTGGACGTAAGCGGTGTCACGCAGTTCACGCAGCCAGTCCGAATAAGCTTGCTCGGCCTTGCGCTGACCGATGGCCTGACGCGCCAGATCAAGCTGTTGCTGCACCGAGCCTTCAGCCTCACGACGTCCGAGCACCTGGATGAGGTGATAGCCGTATTCCGAACGCACCGGATCGCTGACTTCGCCGTCTTTCAGGTTGTTCATGGCGCGCTCGAATTCCGGCACGGTTTCACCCGGGCTGATCCAGCCGAGATCGCCGCCCTGCGACGCCGAGCCGTCCGACGAGTAAGTCCGTGCGTAATTGGCGAAATCGCCGCCCTTCGCCACGTCTGCCTTGATTTCAAGCAGCTTTTGACGCGCTGCCGGTTCCGACGTGCCATCGGTCACGCGCAGCAGAATGTGACGAACGTGCGTTTGCACGAGCTTGGGCGCATCGGCAGCCTGACCCTGGCCTGTGCGGCGTTCTACCAGCTTGATGATTTCGAAGCCGCCGTCGGTACGGATCAGTTGCGGGTTCACCTGGTTCGGACGCAGCGTCGCAACCGCCGTGACAATCGATGCCGGCAACGAAGCCTGCGTGCGGAACCCCAGATCGCCGCCCTTGGCGGCATCGGTGTCCTGCGTGTTGTTCTTCGCGAGCTTCGCGAAATCCGAGCCGCTCTGCGCGTCCTTCAATACGGCTTCGGCCTTCGCCTGGATCGCAGCAATGTCAGCCTGCGATGCGTTTTCCGGCACCTTGAACATGATGTGCTGCAGATGCAGGTCGTTGCCGCCGCCTGCGTTCGGTCCGCGCTGGCTCGCCACGTAGTTCGCCACTTCCGCGTCCGACACCGTGATCTTGCTGTCCACCTCTTTCTCGCGCAGCTTCGAAAGCGTCAGCTCCGTGCGGGCATCGCGCTGAAAGGTGTCCCAAGGCACGCCTTGCGCCTCGATGCGCGCGCGGTACACGTCAAGCGTCATCTGGTTTTGCTGCGCGAGACGCTCGAGCGTGCGCTGCACAGTGGGCGCGTCGATGGTGATGTTGTCTTCCTTCGCCTTCTGCAACTGGATGCGTTCCAGCACCATCTGATCGAGCACCTGGCGTTGCAACTGCGCGGCCGGCGGGACTGGCGCGTTCTGCTGCTGCAGGCGACGCACGATGAGGTTGCTGCGGTCATTGAGCTCGCGCTCGGTGATCACGTCATTGTTCACAACCGCGACGACGGAGTCCGCTATCTGCACGCCGCCCGGTGCGGCCGTCAACGCCTGAGCGTGCGCCACCGGGCCGGTCAGGAAAGCCGCAGCGCATGCGCTTGCCGCGAACGTTGTCCACTTAAACTTGTTCATGTTTGACACAGATACTCCATCGATTGCGGCCGGTGACCGGCCCTATTACCTTGCGCTGCTGCGTGCCTTCTGCGCTCAACCCGCAAATATACGCCTGGGCGCATACCACTGGCACTTTCTGACCTGACCGTTTCTATTCACGCGCTCATTCGTAGTTGGTGTAACGCGCGAGCGGTGCGGGCGGCGGCGGCGGCGGTGTGTAGCCGTTGACGCCGGCACGGAACGCCGCGGTCAGGCCATTATCGACGTTCGACAAGCCCTTGAACGTCATTTGAGCCAGCACGCGAGTACCGGCGCTGTTACTACCCGTGCTGTTGACACCGTTTGCGTAACGCTGCACGCCGAGGCCGAGCGTCCAGCAGTCGGCATCGTACTGGAAGCCCAGCAGCCCGTCGACGAGACGATGGCTCGCGAGATCGTAGTTCACCCGGCCGACGCTATAAATGTGTCGCGTGATCGGCCATTGTGCCGAGACCAGGATCTGGTTGATCGGCTGGGTGGACAGCGTGGTTTCGTTTGCCCGCGTGTACCGGTAGCCAATGTTGATGACCTTGCGCGCTTCTGGACTGAAGCCGAAACCAATGCTCGAGCGCACGAGCTGGTTGTTGTCGGCATTATATTGGAACGCAGTTTCCTGCGAAAAACCAGCGCCAAGCTTGAACGACGCTCCCACGATCAGGTCCGAATGCTTCGCCTGATCCAGCGACTGGCCTTCCGCAATCGTCACGCGCTGCGGCTGGAAATAATATTGCTGCGCGATGACAAAACGCGCACGTTCGTCGCCCGTTGCCGGGTTGATGAAACGCGAAGTCAGGCCGACCGTGAGACGGTTTGCATCCGCAATGCGGTCATTACCCGCGTAGGTGTTCGGCGTGTAGATTTCGGCAAGGCTGAAGTCGGCCTCGCCGGTATCGAAGACAGGCGCGAACTCCTGGTTCCGATACGGCGTGTACACGTAGTACAGCCGCGGTTCCAGCGTCTGGATGTAATCCTGCCCGAACACCGTGACCGAACGATCGAATACCAGGCCAGTGTCGAAGCTGACAGTCGGGATGGATTCCGTCAGGCTCTTCGGCTGGCCCACGGGCGTGCCGGAAGCCGTGCTGCCAAGCTGGCTCAGGTTATATGACGCCAGGTGATACTGGATCTTCGGCGTGACGAAATAACCCGGGCCCGTGACGCTGTAGCTCAAATACGGATTGAAGACCGCGCGCTGACCCTTCGTTGCATCGTCCACGGTGGTCGTGAAGCGCGTGTAATCCATCTCCGCGCCGTAGTCGAAACCGCCTACGTTGTACTTGTTGTACAGCACGTTCAGCTGCGGCTCGCGCGCATACGGCGCCACTGCCGGCGGCAAGGTCTGCCAGCGCTGCTCGCGGGCGATGATGGACCACGGGCCGTTGTTGTAGGTCAACCCGGCTTCCTGCTGATACAGCACTTGCGTGCCGTTCAGGAACTGGTTCGCGGCGTTGCCCAGGTCTTCCGGATACTGACTGTCCGAGACCTTGTTGTAGTTGATGTAACCCGCGAAACCGCCGCCGAAATTCTGTTGATGCTGGATGTAGATCGCATAACGGTTCGTATGCGTCTGCATGTCGTTCGGCAGGAATTCTCCGGTGATCGTGCCCGAATAGGTAGGCGACAGATACCGGAAGGTCGACTGCAACTGAATCCCGCGCCGCGTCATCAGGCGCGGCGTTACCAGCAGGTCGCGGTTCGGCGCGATGTTGAAGTAATACGGCAGCGAGACTTCAAAACCGGTCGTCGAATTCAGCGATACCGTGGGCGGCAAGATGCCGCTGCGGCGTTCGCCGGTCAGCGGAAACGACATCCACGGGCTCGCGAACACCGGCACGCCCTGGAAAAACAGCACGCCGTTGTGGGCCACGCCTTCGTTCGCGCCGGTATCGAAGTCAAACGACGTGCCCTTGATGTACCACGCCGGGTCCGTCTCGCACGAACACGCTGTGTACGTGCCGTGGTCCACGCGCGTCTGCTCGTTGTCGATCAGGTCCGCGCGCGCAGCGCTGCCCGAGCCGTTCGACAAGTTGAAGCGATACTTCGGGTTCGTCATGTAACCCTCGTTCGCCTCCACCTTCAAGTGCGCTTCCGGGCCAATGAACGTATTGCCGTTGTTGAAGATCCTGACATTGCCGTAAGCATCGGCCATGTCGGTGTCCTGGTCGTAATGCAGCGCATCCGACTTGATCACCGACGTGTTGCGGCGCAGCTCCGCCGCTCCCTTCGCCGCCATGTCCTGGTCAGCCGTGCCCGAAGTGCGATTGCCCAGTACGAACGTAGCAGGCTGATCGCCCTGCCGCAGCGGGCGTTCTTCGAGCTGGGGAGCGAGACGCAGGCTCCACGGGTCGCCGAGCGGCTGAGTGTCGGCTGCAGCGCCCGAAAGCTGCGCATTGGCAAGCGCCGGCATGAGGCCGGGCACCGCGATCAGCGCTGCGAACAGCCGCCGCCTGCGTGGCCGCTGATCACGCGACTCGCGCGATAAAACTTGTTTGGAAAGCTGTCGTGGCGGCATGTTTGAGTGCTGTTCAATCGCGTCACGCTCGGCGCTCGACGCCCGGGACGTGAGCACCCGGGCACAGCCACCGGAACTCGCGCCACCGGAGTACGGTTCGCTGCGAACGAAAATGAATCGATCGATGGATGGTTCGGGCGGTAACTCCTGACCTGTAAAAAGCCGCTAAGGCTTGCTGCAGGCCGGGGCGCCGGACGTTACACGCGATGCAAACGGAATGCTTAAAAAAGTCGTGGGGTATTATATGGCAAGACGTTTCACCCCTAGAATTTATGACGCCCCAAACCCCTGATTTTCGCCTTACACAGCTTTACGACTGGCTGCGAACCGTGGCCGAGCGGTACGCACTGGATCTTGCCACGCTTGCTCCCGCTTCCACCGACGCCAGTTTCCGCCGCTATTTCCGGCTGGCCGCGCAAAGCGAGTCCGGCAACACGCTGATTGCCGTCGATGCCCCGCCGCCTGAAAAATGCCGCGAGTTTGTCCAGGTGGCAGGCTTGCTGCGCGACGCGGGCGTGCATGTTCCGCAAATCCTCGCAGCCGACTTCGATGCCGGCTTCATGCTCGTGACGGATCTGGGCACCACCACCTACCTCTCCGTGCTCGACGAAAAGAACGCCCGGCCGATGATGCGCGCGGCTATCGATGCGTTGATCAAGTTCCAGGTGACATCGCGGGAAGGCGTCTTGCCCGCTTTCGACGAAGCGTTCTTGCGCCGCGAAATGGAACTGATGCCCGAGTGGTTCGTCGCGAAGCATCTCGGCCACACGCTGGAAACCGCCGAGCGCAAGGTGCTCGACGACACGTTCAACGTGCTCGTGCAAAGCGCGCTGGCGCAACCGCAGGTCTTCATGCTGCGCGACTTCATGCCGCGCAACCTGATGGTGGCCGATCCCAATCCTGGCGTACTCGACTTCCAGGACGCGGTGTATGGGCCGCTCAGCTACGACATTGCGTCGCTGTTGCGCGATGCATTCATAAGCTGGGAAGAAGAGTTCGAGCTCGACTGCTTCGTCTACTACTGGGAAGGCGCGCGCAAAGCCGGATTGCCCTTGGATGCCGACTTCGGCGAGTTCTACCGGCAGATCGAATGGATGGGATTGCAGCGCCATATCAAGGTGCTGGGACTGTTCGCGCGGATTTATCATCGCGATGGCAAGCCGCAGTATCTGGCTGATTTGCCGAGGTTTATCGGCTATGCACGCAAGGTGTCCGAGCGCTACAGGCCGTTGCGGCCGTTTGCGCGCCTGCTAGATACGCTCGAAGGCCGCGCCGTGGATGTGGGATATACGTTTTGAGCGCCGTGAATACGTTGACCACGGCCATGATTTTTGCCGCCGGCCGCGGCGAGCGCATGCGTCCGATGACGGATTCGTGTCCCAAGCCGCTGCTCAAGGTCGGCGGCAAGGCGCTGATTGTCTGGCAGATCGAACGACTGGCGGCGGCGGGGTTCGAAGTCATCGTGATCAATCACGCGTGGCTCGGGCGCATGCTTCAATCGAACCTCGGCAACGGTTCGCGCTGGGGCGTCGAGATCCGCTACTCGCACGAAATGCATGCGCTGGAGACGGCCGGCGGGATTGCCAAGGCTCTGCCGCTGCTGGAAACGCAAGGCGAGCCGGCGATATTCCTGGCGGTGAGCGGCGACGTGTTCTGTGATTTCGACTACGCGAGTTTGCGCACGCGTGTCCCGTCAATGGCGCTCGCATCCGAGCCGGCGATGCATCTGGTCATGGTGCCGAATCCGCCGTTTCATACGCTCGGCGATTTTGCGCTCGAGCCCAACGGCACGCTTTCGCTCGATGGCTCCGCGCGCTTCACGTTCGGCAACATCGGTTTGTACGATACCCGCATGTTTCGCGATCTTGCGCCAGCAACACGGCGTGCGTTGACACCGTATTACCAGGCAACGATCAAGGCGAGGCGGGCAACCGGCGAGCTGTTTGAAGGACGGTGGGAGAACGTCGGGACCGTGGCGCAGCTCGAGGCGTTGGATCGGGCGCTGCGAGGCAAGTAGGCAGTGGTTGCTACGCCGCTGTCCAGGGGTCGATAACCGCAACGCCGGTCGCCTCGAAGTCCTTGCCATTGCGCGTGGCAAGCACTGCATCGCGGCTATGACAAATCGCGGCGATTTGCGCATCGGCGGAACTGATCGGCCGGCCTTGCGCTACGAGGATTGCGTAGCAGCGCGCGGCAGTTTCGTCGAAGGCCAGCACCTTGCCCGCCAATTCACCGTCGAGCATGGATTCTATTGCGCCACGCAGCGCGGTTTTGCGTTTGCCGTGCGCGAGCCGCGCAACGCCGTACAGCAGTTCCGAGACCGTGATGGATGTAATGTGCAGGTCATGCGCGTATTGAGAATCGAGCCAGGTGAGTACGTTCTCGTCGGGGTTGGCGCGCATGATTTCCGACAAAACGTTTGTGTCCAGCACAATCATTCCGGAAACTCAGCTGCACGCGGCTTGCCCGATCGTTCCGGCAAAGTCAGGCCCTTGTCCGCAAGGCCTGCAAAACGTTGGTGAACGCGGCTACCGAAACCGGTCGCGTTGGCGGTTCCGGCCAATGCGCTCTGCAAGATCACTCGCACTTCTTCTTCCATAGAGCGGCCGTGCCGAGCAGCTTCGACGCGAAGAAGAGCCTTGATTTGATCATCGAGATTGCGAATTGTCAGTGTTGCCATTGCATACCCCGCTTGCTGTCATTGACTGCAATGCTAGCATAAAAACGAACGATACGGGGTTGCGGGATTCCGCCGCATGCGCGAATCCAGCGCCCGGTTCGCAAATGTTAAAATCCCACCTCCTCTTTCGCTTTTTCTCCGCGGCCCCACCATGTCCGATACCCGTCCCGATACCCTCTTCGCGCTCACCGCGCTGTCGCCGCTCGACGGCCGTTACGCCGCCAAAACCGAAGCGCTGCGGGAATGGTTGTCCGAATACGCGTTCATGAAACATCGCGTGAAGGTCGAAATTCACTGGCTGATTGCGCTGTCGCAAGCCGGATTCGAAGAAGTGCCGGCGTTCTCATCCGAGTCCGAAGACTTCCTGCTGCAGCTCGCCGAGCGCTTTACCGCACACGACGCCGCGCGCATCAAGGATATCGAAAAGGTCACGAATCACGACGTGAAAGCCGTCGAGTACTGGCTCAAGGAATCCGTGAAGGGCCAGCCGGAACTTGAGCGCGCAAGCGAATTCATCCACTTTGCGTGCACATCGGAAGATATCAACAACACGTCGCACGGCATGATGATCGCGGGCGCTCGCGAACACGTGCTGCTGCCGGCACTGCGCTCGGTGCACGACCGGCTGATCAAGCTTGCTCACGACAACGCCGCGCAACCCATGCTCTCGCGCACGCACGGCCAGCCGGCCAGCCCGACCACGCTCGGCAAGGAAATGGCGAACGTGGCAGCGCGGTTGCAAGGTGCTATCGAGCGGATCGCCGAGGTGCCCATACTCGCGAAGATGAACGGCGCGGTCGGCAACTTCAATGCGCATCTTTCGGCTTATCCTGAATTCGATTGGGAAGAGTTTTCAGAAGCCGTGGTCGAAGACCGGCTCAAGCTGACGTTCAACCCGTACACCATTCAGATCGAACCGCACGATTACATGGCCGAACTGTTCGATGCCATCTCGCGCGCCAACACCATCCTTCTGGATCTGGATCGCGATGTGTGGGGCTACATTTCGGTTGGCTATTTCAAGCAGCGGACGAAGGCCGGCGAGATCGGGTCATCGACCATGCCGCACAAGGTCAATCCCATCGACTTTGAAAATTCGGAAGGCAATCTCGGCATGGCGAACGCCATGCTGCGCCATCTCGCCGATAAGCTGCCCATCTCGCGCTGGCAGCGCGACCTTACCGATTCGACCGTGCTGCGTAACATCGGCGTTGGATTCGGCTATTCGCTGCTCTCGTATGACTCGCTGATTCGCGGGCTGGACAAGCTGGAAGTGAACGCTGTGCGGCTGAACGAAGACCTGGATAACTGCTGGGAAGTGCTGGCCGAGCCGGTGCAAACGGTGATGCGCCGTTACGGTGTTGAGAATCCGTACGAGCAGTTGAAGGAACTGACGCGCGGCAAGGGGATCACGCGCGAGGGCTTGCAGACGTTCATCAAGGGACTCGCCATTCCCGATGACGCGAAGAACCTCCTGCTCGCAATGACGCCGCATTCGTATGTGGGCAAGGCGGTGGAATTGGCGAAACGCATAGCCTGACGCGTTGGCCCGTGCCAATTGAAAAGCCGTTCCAGAACATCCTGGAACGGCTTTTTTACTACGGTGGTGCGTTCAATCAGCCGCGTTCCGCCAGTGGGCTAAAACGCGGGCATCTTCAACTTAATGCACGATTACATGCACGTTCTGCTGAACCAGCAGTTCCGCGTGCGTGCCACTGTGCTCGAAGACCTGATACGACACGCCGTCCACCTGAGCCTGGCCGTGGCTGGCCCAGTAACCGTCAGCCACGCCTGGAACGTACAGGCTATTGCTAGACAGATCGACCGTGTCGGCAGCGGAGCCTTTCACCATCATCTGCTTGTGGCCGTCGCGCATGAACAGGTCCATTTCACCCAGGTTCAGCACGTCCGCCGTCGACAGCTTCAGCGTGTTCGACTTGCCACCCAGATCGATCACTTCGATACCCGACAGCTTCGCTGCCGACGACGTGCCCGTCAGCGAGTTCAAGTCGAGGTACTGATGGTCACCGACCAGGTGCAGCGTATCCGCGGCGCCGGTTTGCGAACCTGCAATATGCGCCGAGGCCTGGGAGAAATACCTTGCTGCGTCTGCGGTGAGGTCAACGGTTTCGTTGCCTGCATAGTGCCCGAAGAAAACGTCATGGTCGCCCACAACGGTGTGCAGGCTCGAATCCGTAATGTGGGCAGGCATCGAGGCGTTCGAATCGATTGCCACAACCAGCGGTTCGGACATTTGGCCAAACTGGCCGCTCGGGGTGACCGCTGCGGCGCTGATGGTGTGCATGCCACCGGCCAGAGTTTCAGCCGACGTGTACGCCCACGAGCCGTCGTGTCCGGCAACCGTCATGCCGATGATACGGCCGCCGTCAAAAATATAAACGTTGACGTCGGCATCCGCTGTGCCGCTGATTACCGGCGTGGACGAACTGATCTTTCCACCATTTGTTACGCCACCCACGGACGTAATCACGGCCTGATGCGGTACGTCGGGAACCGGAGTCGGTTCCGGAACCGGAACCGTTGCGTGCACGTCGACAAGCACGTTCACAGGCTGCGACGGCGCGTTGGAGCGACCGAACTGGTCGTACGCAGTTGCCGTAATGGAATGCATATGTGCGTCGGACAGGTTGTTGAACCAGCAACTCGGTATGTGCGCCCGAGTGCTCGTACACGTTGTACGTCACGCCGCCCACTTGGGTGGTGCCATGCTGTTGCCACTCGCCTTCGGCCAGACCGGCAACGTGGGCGTTCGACAGATCCACCGTGTCGCCGTTCGAGCCGTTCACCATCATCTGCTGCTTGCCGTCCTTCTGGAACAGGTCGGTTTCACCCAGATTCAGCACGTCCGTGAGCGACAACTTCAACGTGTTGGCGTGACCGCCCAGGTCGACCGCTTCGATACCCGAGATCTTCGCCGCCGCTGTCTTGCCGGTCAGCGAGGTCAAGTCGAGGACCTGGTGGTCGCCTGTGAGATGCAACGTGTCCACTGCGCCGCCCTTCGCGCCTTCAATGTGCGCACTGGCCTGCTTGAAGTAGGACGCAGGATCCATGTTCAGATCCACTGTCTCGTTGCCGTTCTGCGCCTGACCCGTGAAGGTGTCGTGCTCGCCAACGACCGTGTGATGCGGCTGGGTCGTCGTATCGTTCGACTGGGTCGTCGTATCGGTGTGAGCGGTACTCGACAGTGCGTCCTCGGAGACGGTGGCGTGAAGAGTTGCCTTGACCGGCGCCGTTATCGTGTACAGGTTACCGTTGGCATCTATCCCCCCACTGCCATAAAAGTTAGGCGGAACCGCAGCCAAACTGATCGGGGTGAAGTGAGCATGAAGTACATCACTACCTAAGCGCACATCGTATGAACACGAGGGCGACCCCAATACTTTCGGATAACTCAACGACGCCGAATACAGCAGATTGGGATTGAGTGTTATAGAGGTGCTGGCAAACTTACTCCATGCAGCATCTTGAAACACTCTGAATGCCATCGTTCCATCCAGATTCCATGCGGTAAGGGACCACGACCCTGCCCCTCTTCCGGGCAACGTAGGTTCCGTCAAAGTGTTATTCGCGCCGAGCTTCCCTATACGATAAGTGGCCGTACCGTTAGCATTCACGGAACAGTCAATCACCAGTTGGCCCACAGCGCCCGCTACACCTTCCGTAATCGTATAAGGGTTAGAAACCGGACCGCTGCCATTGGTATTGACCACCTTGGCCGTGTACGTGTGCGTTCCCGCCGTGACACCCGAATCGTTGTAGGTCCAGTTGGTTCCGTTTACAGTCGGGCTTCCCGTGAGAGCCACGCCATCGCGGTACACAACCAGATGCTCGCCTGCAGTCAGCCCTGTTGAGAGCGTGCCCTTCAAGATCGGTGTTGTATAGTAGGTATAGCCGGTGCCACTCGGAACAGAGACGTTCGTGCCGGACGAATCGTCGATCACATTCGTGATGACGACCGCTTCGGTCGGCAACAGAACATACGACACCGTGGTCGAAGGCGACGCGTCGCTGGTGTTACCCGCCAGGTTCGTCTCCTTCACCGTAATGGCATGCGGAACGGTCGGGGTCAGGTAGTCCGCGCCCGGGCTGTACGACCAGGTGCCATTCGGGTTGACCGTCACGCTGCCAATCTCGTTGCCGTTATCCATGATATGGATCACGTCACCCTTCGTGCCCGTGCCGCTGATGGTCGGATGACCGTCGGGCATCGTGCCGCCATTCGGCACGTTGACACCGTTGTCTGTCACGGTCGGCGCTGCAGGCGTTGCGGGATTGCCGGTGAGGACCGTCACATGGAACGGATCCGACATGTTTCCGGTGTTGCCCGCCGGGTTCGTTTCGGTCGCCGTAACGGTATGCGTGGCGTTCGACAATGCGCTCATCGGCTTGATGGACCAGTTGCCGTTTGTATCGACAGTGCCCGAGCCAAGCAGCGTCGTACCTTCCCACAGCTTGACGGTGTCGCCCGCCTTGCCCGTGCCGTTGAACAACGGTTGTGCGTCGTCGGTCACGCCGTTATCGGGGACCGTTCCCTTGACCGGACCGACTGCGTCGGTGGCGCTGGTGATGGTCGGTTTCGTAGCCGGGCTCGTGTCCACCGTGAACGGGTACGCTGACGTCGGGTCGCTTACCTTGCCTGCTGCGTTCGTTTCCTTGGCCGTGACCGAATGCGAATCGTTTGACAGCGGATTCTGCGGCTTGATCGACCACTTGCCGTTTGTGTCCACCGTCGCCGAGCCGATCAGCGTCGTGCCATTGTCGTACAGCTTGACAATATCACCCGCCTTGCCCGTGCCGCTGAACACCGGTTCCGCGTCGTCAGTCACGCCGCCCTTCGGAATCACGCCTGTGACCGCGCCCACTCCGTCAGTTGCGCTGATGATGGTCGGAATCGTTGCCGCGCTCGTGTCCACAGTGAACGGGAACGCCGATGTCGGGTTGCTTACCTTGCCCGCGGCGTTTGTTTCCGTGGCCGTGATCGAATGCGAATCGTTCGACAGCGGGTTCGCCGGCTTGATCGACCACTTGCCGTTTGTGTCCACCGTCGCCGTACCGATCAGCGTCGTGCCGTTGTCGTACAGCTTGACAATTTCGCCCGCCTTGCCCGTGCCGCTGAACACCGGTTGTGCGTCATCCGTCGTGCCGCCTGAGGGGATCAGCCCCGTGACCGGAGCGACTGAGTCAGTGGCGCTGATGATGGTCGGTTGCGTGGCCGGGCTCGTGTCCACCGTGAACGGGAACGCCGATGTCGGCTCGCTTACCTTGCCCGCGGGGTTCGTTTCCGTGGCCGTGATCGAATGCGAATCGTTCGACAGCGGGTTCGCCGGCTTGATCGACCACTTGCCGTTTGTGTCCACTGTCGCCGTACCGATCAGCGTCGTGCTGTTGTCGTACAGCTTGACAATATCGCCCGCCTTGCCCGTGCCGCTGAACACCGGTTGTGAGTCGTCCGTCACGCCGCCTGAGGGGATCAGACCCGTGACCGGAGCAACTGCGTCAGTGGCGCTGATGATGGTCGGTTGCGTGACTGGGCTCGTGTCAACCGTGAAGGCGAGCGGATCCGATGGCGTGCTGGTCCTGCCCGCCGGGTTCGTGTCCGTGACCGTGATGCTGTTGCTCGCAGGCAGATCCGCCTTCGGATGGAACGTCCAGTCGCCGTTCTTGTCCGCTGTCACCGATCCGATCGGCGTGCCGTTGTCCAGGATCGTGATCAGGTCACCCGCCTGCCCCTTGCCGTTGATCGTCGGACGCGGGTCGTCGGTCACGCCGCCGGCCGGAATCAGGCCCGTAACCGGGCCCACTGCATCGGTCGCACCTGAGATGACCGGCTTGACCGGCGTGCTCGTGTCAACCGTGAAGGCGAGCGGATCCGACGGCGTGCTGGTCTTGCCCGCCGGGTTCGTGTCCGTGACCGTGATGCTGTTGCTCGCAGGCAGATCCGCCTTCGGCTGACCGTGTCGCCCGGGTCGCCCTTGCCGCTGAATTCCGGCTTCGGGTCATCGGTCGTGCCGCCCGAAGGAATGGGGCCCGTGACGGGGCCGACGTTGTCCGTCGCGCCGCTGATCTCAGGCGTGCTGGGCTTGGTCGTGTCGACTGTGAACTCGAGCGGCCTGGACGGATCGCTCGTGTTGCCTGCAGCGTTCGTTTCTTCAGCCGTGATCTTGTGGTCGCCGTCGGGCAGATCGTTAGCCGGCTTGATCTTCCAGTCGCCGTTTTGGTCGACAGTTGCGCTGCCAATGGGCGTGCCGCCGTCATACAACGTGACCGTGTCGCCCGGGTCGCCTTTGCCGCTGAATTCCGGCTTCGGGTCATCGGTCGTACCGCCAGCGGGAACTGCGCCCGTGACGGGGCCGACGTTGTCCGTTGCGCCATTGATCACCGGCGTGCTGGGCTTGCCCGTGTCGACCGTGAACTCGATCGGCTCCGACGGCTTGCTCGTGTTGCCCGCAGCGTTCGTTTCGGCTGCCGTGATTTCGTGATCGCCATTGGGCAGGTCGTTAGTCGGCTTGATTTTCCAGTCGCCGTTGTCGTCTACCTTGGCGCTGCCAATGGGTGTATCGCCGTCATACAACGTGACTGTGTCGCCCGGGTCACCCTTGCCGCTGAACTCCGGCTTCGGGTCATCAGTCGTGCCGCCAGCGGGGATTGAACCCGTGATCGGGCCAACGTTGTCCGTGGCGCCGTTGATGATCGGCGTCGACGGAGTTACCGTGTCGACCGTGAACGGAATGGGCGAGGTCGGACCGCTTTCCCCGGTTGCATTGGATTCCGTTACATGGACATCGTGCGCGCCATCGCTCAGGTCGTCCTTGGGCTGGACCGTCCATTTGCCAGTGGGGTCGACCGTCGCCGAACCAATGACCTTGTCGCCGTCATACAGCTTGATGATGTCGCCCGCCGTACCCGTGCCGCTCATGGCCGGACGGGCATCGTCAGTGGTGGCGCCCGCCGTGATCGGGCCCGTGACCGGACCTACGTTGTCGGTGAAACTATCGACAACCGGCGGGTTCGGCACTTGTGCGCCGCCGGGAAGCGTAACTGCAAACTGCGCGGAGGTCGCACCCCACACGTCGCCGTCCATGGAAACTGCGGTGAACGTGTGCTTGCCTGCTTTAACCGTAAGCGAATCCGGGACGGTGAAGGACCACGTGCCGTCCGTGCCGACATCCGCGGTACCAATCAGTTTGACGCCATCATAAACATTGACTTTGGTACCGGCATCGGCCTTACCCGTAATGACGGGATGATTATTATCTGCCGTACCGCCGCTCTGTGCTGACCCGACTGACGTAATGATTGCCTGGGACGGTGCTGTGGATTGAATCGCCATTTCTATAACCCTGTTTCACTGAGAAATCGACGGGACGGAAATCCTTTCGCAAAACGAACGATTCGTGCCGGCCCGACCAAAAACGCACAGGAGCAGCCGTTACCCGGACGGCCCTCCAACGTGATCCGAGATCTTGAGTAACGATCACGCGCGCACACACACAGGACCTGCCCTTGAATGCGACACGGGGCATTTCCTGGATACGACAACGCCCCACCAGCACTGTCCTGTACCGGATTGATGAGGTGACGAGGGCGCCAAGCGGGCAGACTATGAAGGACGGTAAAACGCAATGCCGGCGAGCGCTTTACGGTATAGAAAAGCAAAAGACCGGTCCAGCGCGGCGCTGAAACGGTCTTTTTCTAAGGTGTGAAAACGGATTATCGATTCAAACCGGGATTGTTGAGATTTTTGATTTCTTATCCCGACAGGCTAAAGTTCGCTTCGATGCAACTTAGCGATCCTTAACTTCACTTAATACTTTGCTGACAATCTCTTCAGGCGTCAGTGCGATATCCGCTTCAATGGCTTCATCTGCTCCGGGCGGTTCCAGCGTATCCAGTTGACTCTGCAATAAAGCCGGATCGAAGAAATGGCCTTTACGCGTTTTAATCCGTTCTTTCAACAACTCCGGCGTTCCCTTCAGGTAAACAAAAGTCACGTCCTGGTTGCCGTTGCGAAGAATGTCGCGGTACGCGCGCTTGAGCGCCGAGCATGCATACACCTCGGTCGAGCCCGCCGCCTGTTTTTCTTCTATCGATGCCCGGATCGCCTTCAGCCACGGCCACCGGTCATCGTCGGTCAAGGGGATGCCCTTGTGCATCTTGTCCTTGTTCGCCTGGCTATGAAAACTGTCGGCGTCCGCGAATCCGCAGCCCAGCCGCTCTGCCAGCATTTCACCAATCGTGGTCTTGCCGCAGCCCGACACACCCATCGCGATCAAAATCATCTGATTCTCCTTACACGACCGACGCCAAAGCGAAGGTCAGACCCAAACCCATCACTGAAATGATCGTCTCGCAGAGCGACCACGTCTTGAACGTCTGCCCGACCGTCATGCCGAAATACTCCTTCACCAGCCAGAAGCCGCCGTCGTTCACGTGCGAGAAAATCAGCGATCCGCAACCCGTGGCGAGCACGAGCAATTCCGGGCTCACGGCGCCGCCGGCCGCCGCGGCGATCGGCGCGACGATCCCGCAAGCGGTCGTCATGGCGACCGTCGCGGAACCGGTGGCAAGACGAATCAGCGCCGCGACAAACCAGCCGAGCAGCAATGGCGACAAATGCGCAGCCGATGCCGTGTGCACCAGTTCCGTGGAAATTCCGCTTTCGCGCAGCACGTTGCCGAAGCCGCCGCCCGCGCCCACGATCAGCGTGATGCCGGCAATCGGCGCCAGACATTCGCCGCAGAACTTCTGGATTTGCTCCCGGTTGAATCCGCGCGATGCCCCAAAGCTCCAGAAGCTGAACAGCACGGCAACCAGCAACGCCACATCCGACGTACCCAAGAACTTCAGCAGGTTGTTCGGCAGGCTCTTCGGCGTGGTGACCAGATCCGCCCAACTGCCGATCAACATCAGGATTACCGGCAACAAGATGGTGAACAGCGTGATGCCGAACCCGGGCAACTCGCGAGCTTCGCCTTCCTTGCGGTTATCGATGAATTGCGCCGCCAGCGGATTGTTTTCCGGCAGCTTGATGTACTTCGACACCAGCAGAGCAAACAGCGGACCCGCGACCACGGCAGTCGGCACACCTACGATCAGGCCATAAGCAATCGTGCGACCAATGTCCGCGTGATACGCCTGCACCGCGAGCAACGCAGCCGGGTGCGGCGGAATCAGGCCGTGAACCACGGAAAGACCGGCTACCATTGGCATGCCGATCAGCAGCAGCGACTTCCCGGTGCGTTTCGCGACGTTGAAGGCAATCGGGATCAGCAGCACGAAGCCGACTTCAAAGAACACCGGCAAGCCGACGATGATCGCCACGACCATCATCGCCCAGTGGATGTGTTTTTCGCCAAACCAGTTGATCAGCGTATTCGCAATGCGTTCGGCCCCGCCGGATTCGGCCATCATCTTGCCGAGCATGGTGCCGAGCCCGACCACAATGGCAATGTGCCCGAGCGTGTTGCCGTTGCCGGTCTCGAACGCCTTGACGATCTTGTCCATCGGCATGCCGACGGCCAGACCCAGCAACAACGAAACGATGATCAGGACCAGGAACGGGTAAACCTTGTACCGCGTGATCATCAAGATCAGCAATGCAATTGCGATCACTGCGTACACCAGCAGCATGCTGCCCTGTACTGGCTCCATTAAGCGCCTCCCAAGTATGTGACGTTTTTTATGCCGCGAACCGGATGCGCCCCGGGGGCGGCATGCGCAGTCGAGATTGAACCACCGGGATTTTACTTGCAGCCCGGGAAACACGCGCGCGATGTGTGTCCAAAAGTGAAAAAGCCCCGGCGGGATGAGCGCAGGGGCTTGTTTGCGGCGTTGCTTTTTAGCGTTGCGGCGGCGCCAGCGTGCTTGCCGCCCTGGCAAGGCGCGTGACCTCTTCCCAGTTTTGCGCAGCGAGCGCGGCTTTCGGCGTCAGCCACGAACCACCGACACACACCACATTCGGCAGCGCCAGGAAACTCGGTGCCGTTTCGGCGGTGATGCCGCCGGTCGGGCAGAACCTGAGCGTCGGGAACGGGCCGTTGAGAGCCTGCAGCATCGACACACCGCCCGCCTGCTGCGCCGGAAACAGCTTCACGATCTCGTAGCCCAGTTCCATCGCCGTGATGATGTCGGTCGGCGTCATCACGCCCGGCAGCAGCGGCAGGCCGCAATCGAGCGCCGCCTGGTGGATGTCCTTCGTCAATCCTGGCGATACCCCGAACTGCGCGCCCGCTTTCTTCGCCTGCGCGCAATGTTCCGGTTTCGTGATGGTGCCGACACCGACCACGATGTCATCGGCCAGATGGCTGGCGCGTTCGATCGCCTCAAGCCCTGCGGCCGTGCGCAGCGTGATCTCGAGCACCTTGACGCCGCCTGCGTGCAGCGCGCGCGAGACGTTTTCGCCTTGCTCGGCCGATTCGAAGGCGAGAACCGGGATCACCGGCCCAAGGCGCACGATTTCGCTTACCTGTTTCATTTGCTGCTCCTTATAGAGAGTCTCTCAGGCTCTGTGCTGTTCGCCGACCATCGGGCCGAATACTGATGCGCCCAGCTCAGCCGGCATGGCTGCATTGCGGAACACACCGAACAGCTCGCGCCCGAAACCGACTTCGTTACCCGCTTGATGTTTCGGCTGCTCGACTTCGCGCGCAGCCCATTCCTTTTCGTCCAGCTCGACGTCCAGCACGCCCTTGTTCGCGTCGATGACGATCATGTCACCCGTGCGCACCTTGCCTATCGGCCCGTGCAACAACGCTTCCGGCGATATATGGATCACGGCGGGCACCTTGCCCGACGCGCCCGACATGCGCCCGTCCGTCACCAGCGCAACGTGGAAGCCCTGATCCTGCAACACGCCGAGAAGCGGCGTCAACCGGTGCAACTCCGGCATGCCGTTCGCCCGCGCACCCTGGAACCGCACGATAGCCACGAAATCTCGCTTGAGTTCGCCGTTATCGAACGCTTCCTGGACTTGTTCCTGCGACTCGAACACGATCGCGGGCGCTTTCACATGACGATGCGCCTCGGCCACCGCCGAGATCTTGATCACGCCACGGCCAAGCTTGCCCTGCATCAGACGCAGACCGCCGTCAGGCGCGAAGGGCTCCCTGTGGCTGCGCAGCACTTTGGTGTCGTGGCTGGTTTCGGTACCGTCGACCCATTGCAGTTTTCCGTCGATGAGTTTCGGTTCGCGCGTGTAGTGCTTCAGTCCCTCGCCCGCGACAGTCTTGACGTCTTCGTGCAGCAGGCCCGCGCTGAGCAGGTCGCGCACCAGATACGCAACGCCGCCGGCCGCGTGAAAATGGTTCACGTCGGCCTTGCCGTTCGGATAGATTCGGGCGACGAGCGGGACGGCTTGCGAGAGTTCATCGAAATCATTCCAGTCGATGACAATCCCCGCCGCACGCGCAATTGCGACCAGATGCAGCGTGTGGTTGGTCGAGCCGCCCGTTGCCAGCAGCGCGACGATGCCGTTCACGATGGATTTCTCATCGACGACATGGCCGACCGGCGTGTAATGACCGCGATCCACCGTCAGCTCCAGTACGCGCTTCGCGGCTTCGGCGGTGAGTGCGTCCCTTAAGGGCGTGTGCGGGTGGATAAACGCCGACCCCGGCAGATGCAGGCCCATGACTTCCATCAGCATCTGGTTGCTGTTGGCCGTGCCATAGAACGTGCATGTGCCGTGGCCGTGATACGCCGCAGCTTCCGCTTCGAGCAACGCGTCGCGATCGCATGCGCCGGTTGCGAATTGCTGGCGGACCTTGGCTTTGTCGTCGTTGGTGAGGCCGCTGGTCATGGGACCAGCGGGCACGAAAATGGTCGGCAGATGGCCGAATTGCAACGCACCGATCAGCAAGCCGGGAACGATCTTGTCGCAAATGCCGAGACACAACGCGGCATCGAACATGTTGTGGGTTAGCGCCACCGCCGTGCTCATGGCGATCACTTCGCGCGAAAACAGCGAAAGCTCCATGCCGGCATTGCCTTGCGTGACGCCGTCGCACATGGCCGGCACGCCGCCTGCAAACTGCGCTACTCCGCCCGCTTCGCGTGCTGCCTGCTTGATGATGTCCGGATAATTCTTGAACGGCGCGTGCGCGGAAAGCATCTCGTTATAAGACGACACGATGCCGATATTCGGCTCGCGAATCGCCTTGATCGAGATTTTTTCCTGGCCTTCCATGCCGGCGAAACCGTGCGCGAGATTGGCGCAGGACAGCGCACCGCGCGCAGGAAAATGGCCTTGGGCGCCATCGATACGCGCCAGATACGCCATGCGCGTCGGCTTGCTGCGCTCGATCACGCGCTGCGTGACCTTGTTGAGATGCGAATGCGGGGAAACCATCGACACTCCTTCGCCTTACCGGGGATTGAACGGTGCGCGCGGGTGTTTTGCTTTTTTGAGACGTTCCCGTGCGATCGACATGGATTTTAGTAGAAAAACTACATATTTTCCATCTGGAAAACCCTTATTTCTTTGTGTGGCTTTTACTGAAAGGCTGAGATTCGGTTGCTCGTCTTGTGGTTATTAACCTCAGAGCATGATTCTCTTGTAGTTTTTGTACATTTCGGCCAATCAGCTATAGTCCGTGCAATTCCAGCATAGGCGAGATTACCGATGTTGCTGTCCCAAGTCGAAGCAATGCGCGAGCAATTGCGCCCGTCCGAGCGAAAGCTCGCAGATTACGTTCTGGAAGCCCCGCGGGAGGTTCTCGATCTCGCAATGACCGACTTCGCTGTGCGCGCGGGCGTGAGCCAGCCGACGATTGCGCGGTTTTGCCAGGCGCTTGGATTTTCAGGATTCCGTGAGTTCAAGATCCGGTTGGCCCAAAGCATTGCCTCCGATGTCCCCGCACCCGCTGTTTTCCGCGACGTCCGCGCTGACGAACCCGCCGCCGGTGTTGCGGCGAAAGTGCTGGACCGGACGATTGGCGCGCTGCTGCAGGTGCGCAACAGTTTGTCGTCGGATAGCGTGGCGGCAGCGATCGCATTGCTGGCGGAGGCACGACGTATCGAGTTTTACGGCGCGGGCGGATCGGGCATTGCCGCGCTCGATATCCAGCACAAGTTTTTTAGGCTGGGCGTGCCAAGCGTCGCGTATTCCGATCCGCATACGTACACGACATCGGCGGCGCTATTGGGCGCGGGCGACGTGGTGGTGGTGATATCGAATACGGGCCGCACACGCGACATTCTCGATGCAGTGAAATCAGCACTGGCGAGCGGTGCAAAGGTGATCGCAATCACGCATGGCAACTCGCCGCTGGCGCGCATGGCAAGCGTTGGGCTTTTTGCCAACGTCGACGAAGACACCGACATTTTCTCGCCGATGAGCTCGCGTGTATCGCACCTGGCGATCGGGGATATTTTGGCAGTGGGGGTCGCGCTCGCGCGCGGGCCGGAGTTTGCGGAACGGCTCGCTGAGGCTAAGGACGTGCTGGATAAACGACGCGTGGGAAATTGAGGTACGGCGTTCAAACGAAAAAAAGCGGGTCCTTCCGAAGAAGAACCCGCTTGAAGATACTACGGTACAGCAGAACAATTTTCTAAACTGATTTTCCTACGGCCCGGTCCTTGTCGAACCGGGCCTCAGGGGTCAAGCTCAACTTACCACTGGTACGAAGCACCTGCGCCAACCGTCGTACCTGCTGCGCTCCAGCCTGCACCCACGCGAACCTTGATGTTTTGCGTGATACGAGCCGTGCCGCCGATAGCCGTTGCTGCATAGCCCTGGAACGTGCCACCGCCGATACCGATCGACAATGTCTTGTTCGCGTCGACGTCCGGGATCATGGTCAGCGCTGTGGCTGCTGCAATACCGCTATACGCCTTGCGAGCAACACCGCCCACCGCCGAGTTCATCTGGTTCAGGTTGACTGCGTCCGTACCCTGCGTGCCAGCTGCCACGTTGGTGATCTGACGCTCCTTACCTTCCGAACCCATCGAGACCGTGTTGTCACGATCCGCCACCGAGCCTGCGCCCAGTGCGACAGCGTTGGTTGCCGGAGCCGTAGCACCGTTACCGATAGCAATCGAGTCCTTGCCGCTGGCGTTCGAGTTACCGCCGATCGCAATAACGCCGTCAGCCGTACCGCTTGCACCACCGCCAATCACAACTGCGTGATCGCCGGAAGCCGATGCGTTGTCGCCCATGGCGATTGCGTCGTTGCCCGAGGCCGAAGCTGCAGCAGGTGCACCGTCTACGCCGTTCGCACCGTTCGTGCCATTCGTACCGTTGATGCCGATACTCGTGGAACCGGTCGATGCGATGTTCGTCACCGAAGCCTGCAGGGCGTCAATATTGTCCTGAAGCGTGGTCTTTGTTTCGAACAACTGCTTGCCCGTTACTGCGTCGGTGCTGTCAGCCGACAACGTTGCATCCTTCAGGTTGGTCAAGGTGGCACCTGCACCGTCCTTGCCCAGCGTGATCACGTCGTGTGCAGACGTGTCGTACGACACTGCATTCGGCGATGCCACGCCGCCGGCATTGGTGATGTTATTCACCGTGGTTTGCAACTGCGTCAGGCTGTTCGTGTTGTTGGTGACTCGGCCATCAAGATTCGACACTGCGTCGCCAACATTGTGAACCGGCTTGCCATCAACAATGAACGAAGGCTGCGTGATCGTGCCGTCGCCGTTCAGCGCAGCGCCGCCGCCGATAGCCGTAGCCAGACCGCTCGCCGCGTTGTACAGCTGCGAACCGTTGACTGCGTCGACGCTCGACGAGGTCAAGTCGCCGTTGGCTACACCGGTGATCTTGCGAGTATGCGCTCGAGCGCAGGCCGATCGCGACTGAGTTGGTACCGGACGAAACAGAATCACGCCCGAATGCCAGCGAACCGGTTTGTGATGCAAATGCGTTGCCGCCAATCGCCAGAGAGTCGGTGCCGGTTGCGTTCGCAGCCTGAGCGTTCGTGGTGCCGAAACGCAGATACTTCAATGACGCCGTGGACGTCGAGACCTGGCTCGACACTGCGTCGAGCTGCGCCTTGTTGATAGCATCGGTGGCGTCAACGCCCGCGGCGACATTCTTGACATTGACAGCATCGCCGCCCTTGTCGAGGGTCACTGATTTCTTCGTCGCGTCGTCGTAAGCGACAAACGAATTGGTCACACCGCCTGTTGTGTCAGTGTTGATACCTGCGTCCTTCAACTGCTTGAGCGTCACTGCGTCGTTGTCTTGCGTAGCGGCTGCAACGTTCGTGATCTGGCGCTTGATCGTGTCCGAGCCTACTGACACCGAGTTGTCGCGATCCGTCACCGAGTTTTCGCCTAACGCCACCGAACTCTTTGTCGCCACGGCCGCGCCGGCGCCGAGCGCCAGAGAACCTTCCCCACCCGCCGAAGCGCCTTCACCCAGCGCCACTGCATGCTTGTTGATCGCGATAGCGTTGTTGCCGACTGCCGTGCTGTTGTTCGATGCCATTGCGCCAGCGCCGAATGCCAAGCTTTCCGAACCCGCCTGGGCGCTGTTGCCAATCGCTACGCCGGAGCCGACTACATACGAATCGATACCGATCGCAACGCCGCCCGTCTTGTCCTTGTTCGCCGGATTGGTGTCGACGTCAGCGCCGGCATCCGTGCCGATCGCAATGCCGTCAGCCACGCCAACCGATGCACCGGTGCCGAACTTGACCGCGTCACCGGCCATGGCAGCCGACATCCCGGCGATGCTCATGCCGCCAACCGCGATTTGCGTCAGGATGGCTTTGGAGATTGCGCTTTTTGCGCGCTTGCTTTTGCCGCGACCCGTCGCGTTTTCCGAAACGGCGACCCACGTGCCTGTCGATTCGTTCCAAACTGATTTATAAGACTTGTTCATTGCTGTGTACCTTTACAAAAATAAAAAAATCGCCTTGCAAGTCGGTAGAGACATTGATCGCCAATTAATAAATGGAGCAATGGCTTTTAAACCTTCCGCTTTATGCTCGGCGTTCATGCCCTTTCAGAGATTTCGCACTGAAGCACGGAGACCGGGAGTCGTTCAAAAACTGGTTTTCGTGAACGCAAACGAACTATAGGTTTTGAAGGTCGCAGGCTTAATGCGAAAACTCCTAAACTGGGTTTCGCAAACTAAAGCGGGGTGATTCAGTTCGCTCGACCGCGCAGTCGCCGCTTTATCGCTCGCCCTACGGCTGCGGCCGCGACGCTCGCGGAGGAAGGCTTTGTGACACAACCGGTGGCATCGGTTCCGTAGTTACCGAGATAATAGGAATTATCCTAATTCATAATCTACGTTGCCCCAAAACAACAAGAGAACGTTAAATCATTAAAATTTATTCACATTATCTTCGGAGACAAGTTTTTACCTTTTACATTCAGTCGTTTGAAAACACCCTTTAAAAACAAAAACGTCCACCGATGCGCATTGCATCAGCGGACGTTTATATGGCCAGTCACGGCCGATCATGATTAATACGTTAGATAGGCCATGGCAAGTCAGCTTGCGCCGTCAATCAGCCACTGATTCAACGTCCCATTATTTAAATGGATTTTAAGAATTGCTTGATATGCGTCGAACTGGGTCGTGACCTCACTGACCTGGTTGTTATAGAAATCGGCTTCCGCGAGCAAGACGTCGACCAACGTGCGCCGGTTCAAGTGATACCACTGCTCGAAGAACTGCTTGCGCACCAGATCGGTTTCCGTCGATAACTGCGCATACAGCTGGGCCCGCGTTGCAAGGGCGATCGCATCGCGGTGGGCATCGCGGACACGAAATTCCGAATCGAGCTGCAACTGATCGCGCTTGTCGCTGCTCGATGCCGCACGCGAAAGCGCCGCACGCTCCGCCGCGCGCTGGCTGCCGCCCTGGAACGGCGTCCAGGTGAGCTGGAGCATGGTGGTCCACGGCTGCACGTTATTAAACGAATCGTGCGCGGTCGTCTTGTTGATCACCCAGTTCAACTGCGGCAGCGAAGCTGCCCGTACCGATTTCGCCGTCAGGCTTGCAGCGGCGGCTTCGGCCGTGGCCTGCTCGATGGCAGGATTTTGTGCGACGGCAGCAACGGCGCTGTCGAGTGGATCAAGACGCAACTGCCAGCGCGTGCCATGCGGCATTGCCGTTTCCTGATCGCCAACGAGCTTGCGGGCGTTGAGTTCGAGCGAGCGAACCTGCGCGGCGACTGTATCCTGCGACGTCTGCGCCTGAAGCAGGCGCGCTCTTGCCTGGCTCAACTCGCTCAGGCGGCCTGGATCCACCTTGGTAATTTCAACCAGCATGTCGACCAGCGCCGACATCCGTTTCACATAGCTGTCACCGGCGGCGTAGACCGCACGGTATTTTGCGAGATCCACGAGCGTCGACGAAACGTCATATGCATTCTGCTGCTCGATTGTTTTCAGATAGAACTCTGCCGCTTCCGCGGTCTTCGAGCGACTTGCAATATTCTTGCTCGTCTTCCCCCAGTCATACACCATGGTCGTGACGCTGACATTGGCCGAGGCACGGTTGCTGTCATCGAATGTCGTATGGGATCCTGTCAGTGCGGGCGAATTACCCCCGACCTGAACCTGCGGCCAGCGCTGGCCCTTGACCTGGTCGACATCGTATTTCGCGGCTTCCCAGTCGTTGCGTGCCTGGCGGATCGCCGCATTGCGCTCTGCGGCGGTATCCACGGCCCCACGCAATGCGCTGCGCACCGCCTGCTCGGGAACCACGGAACGATCGATCTGCGCTTTCGCACCTTCCTTGTCGTCGAGCCAGTCCGCATAGCCACGGTCAGCATTGCGCGTCTTGCGCTGACCCTTCACCTCGGCGGGCGTGTCCGCATCCAATCCCGCAGGCGCAGGCCCCGGCTTGATGTCTTCGACGCGCATGGGCGGCAACGCGGACGGCGCGGCCAACATGGTTTTGGAGGGTGCCACGATGACTGGTTCCTGCGCCGTCGCGGCGGATCGCGCCATCTCGGCGCGCATCGCCTGCAGGTCAGCCTGCATGTCATGCGCGGGGTTCTCTGCAAGCGAAGGACGGATCGGCGAGGCCGATACACCCACTACAACCTGTTGCCGCGCAATCTGGACCGGCCGTTGCGCCACTGGCGCGCTTACTGCCGCCTGCACCGGAACGGTAGGCGCAAAACCCATGTCGGCGAAACCGCGCGGACGCGGTGCCGCGTTGACGGGTGCGGCCGGCGCAATGATCCGCGTAACAGTTGGCTGCACCGGCTGGGCGGTATGCGCCACCGGCGCCAACTCGTTGCCACCGTTCGGCGATACGCTGATGGTGCGCAATGGCGACGCCACTATGGCCCTGGGCACCGTTGCAGCACCGTTCGACAACTGCGCGTTCTGCGGAAGCCACGCCATGTCGTCAAGCGCTGACTTCGCTTTGGCGACCGACGGTAGTGCTGCCATTGCAACCACTCCGGAACCGACCAGCACGCCAAATGACGAAACCAGCGGCCGGCGGCGATAGACATCTTTGATAAGTTTCTCTTCGCCGCGGTCAGGCCGGGCGATGCGTGTTGAATTTGACATGATGCTTATCTCTCGCGGAACGCTTCACGCGATTTGAAAATCGGTTTCAGCAGGTACGAAAGGACTGTCTTTTCGCCCGTGCGAATCTCGACGTTGCCGGTCATGCCTGGAATGATCGGGAGGTGCTTGCCTGCCGCCGTGAGTTCGCTTTTATCGGTCAGGACCTGGACACGGTAATAGATTGCATCGGCCTTTCCGGGCGCAGCTTTTTCATCGACGAGCGTGTCCGGACTGATGTTGATCACATGCCCTTTCAAGCCCCCATAGATTCCGAAGTCATAGGCCGAAACCTTCACCATGGCCGGCAGTCCCGGCTTGAGGAAAGCAACATCCGAAGGCTTCACGTGTGCTTCGACGATCAACTGGTCCGCGAACGGCACGATGCTCATGATCTGCTGACCAGGCTGGATCACGCCGCCGAGCGTCGTCACCTTGATGTCCTTGATGGTGCCTTTGACCGGCGCCACGAGCGTCGTACGCTTCAGCACGTCGGCGCGTCCAACGAGGTTCTCCTTGGTCTGCGAGAGTTCCAGCTCGAGCCGCGACAATTCGTCGTTGGCATCGGCCTGATACTTGTTGCGGCGCTCGACGATCTGCGATTGCAGGTCGTTTGCACTACGTTTCATGCGCAATACTTCGGTTTCCGAAATAAGACCGCGTCTGGACAGCGGCTCGGTCATGTTCAATTCGTTCATGGCGAGCGTGTAGCTGCGCTGAAGCGACGACACGCTATCTTCCAGCGCCCGGCGACGGGCCTGATAGGCCATTGTTTCGCTTTGCACGACTGTCTGGTCTGCGGCGACATCGGCAGGAAAAACGAGGGCCGTATGGAACGCTTCGGCTTTGAGGCGCGCCACTTTGCCTTGCAGGCCGATCAGCTTCGACAAGCCTTCTGCGTAGCTCGAGTCGGCACGCTTCGGATCGATATTGAGCAACAGTTGGCCTTTCTCGACCACATCGCCTTCCTTCACGCGCATGTCCGAAAGAATGCCCCCCTCCAGGCTTTGGATGATCTGCTCCCGGCTCACAGGAATGACCTTTCCCTGAGCCTGCGTGACTTCTTCAACACGGGCGAATTTCGCCCAGACCAGACCGCACACCATGATGGCGGCGACCAGATAAAGCACGATCATCGTGCCGGGAATGGATTGCGCCAGCAGCGATTCGCGCAGATCGTTCATGTACGCGGCGTGTGCCGGGTGAATGCGCGGTGCGGCGTTCTTGCGGCGGCCAGCCGGTGTCAGGCCGCGAATCCAGCGGCCAATCTTGGTAAGTGTTTTCATGCTGTTTCCTTCGTGGCGCTCGCGGCTTCATGGCCGGACGTCGCGTGTGTGACGGCCGGCGTGCGCAACGCGGCCAATACATCTTCTTTCGGACCATCGGTGACGACCCTGCCGCCATCGACCACGATGATCCGGTCGACCAGTTGCAGCAAAGACGGACGATGCGTGACCACGACGAAAGTGGTGTCCTGCGTGGTGCTCGCCAGATCGCGGATGAACGCGGCTTCGGTCTGGGTGTCCATGGCGCTGGTGGGTTCGTCCATCAGCAGCAATTTCGGGCGCATGATCAGCGTGCGGGCCAGTGCGACCAGTTGGCGTTGGCCGCCGGACAGACCATCGCCGTTCTCGCCGATCTGCATGTTCCAGCCACTTGGATTGCTGGCAGCCATGGCGTCCAGCCCGGTGAGCTTCGCGACTCGCAGCAGTTCATGAATGGATGCATCGGGGCGGCCGATCATCACGTTCTGACGTAACGACCCGTAGAACAGGCGGCTGTCCTGTGCCACATAACCTACCGAAGCGCGGAAGTCGGACGGATCGATTTGCGAGACATCGATGCCATCGCTGAAAAGCTGTCCGCTTGTTGGACGGTAAAGATTCGCCATGACTCGCAGCAACGACGACTTGCCGCTTCCCACGCGCCCCAAAATCCCTACGCGCTCGCCGGCTTCGATCTTGATGTTGATGTTCTTCAGGAATTCGGGCGGCTTCATGCCGTTCGGCGATGGATAGTGAAAACCCACGCCCTTCAGTTCGATCGCGCCCGTCACCACCGGACCATCGAGGTAATCCACTTCCGGATCGCGTTCGACCGGCTTCTTCATCAGAGCGCTAAGCGAATCCATCGCAGCCTTGGCTTGCTGGAAGCGCACGGCGAGACCCGTTACCTGGGCAAGCGGCGCCAATGCGCGGCTCGCGAGGATCACTGAACCGATCAACGCGCCCTGGGTCAGCTTGCCGTCCGAGATCAGGTACACACCGGCGACCACGATCATCACGGTTTCGAACTGGGTAATCCAGGTGACGAAGTTGGTGGCCAGCGTGGAGAGGCGCTTCGACTTCATCGAGGTATCGGAGGCCTTGGCCGAGAACAGCTCCCAGCGCTCCTGCATATAACGCTCGCCACCCGTGGCCTTGAGCGTTTCGATGCCTTCCACCGTTTCGATCAACACGCCCTGCTTCAACGACGATTCACGCAGGTTTTCCTTCATCGTCTTCTTGAGCGGCCACTGAATGAACAGGCTCACGCCGATAATCACCGGAATCAGCGCCAGCGGGATGAACCCAAGCGGCCCGGCGATCATGAAAATCACCGCAATGTAAAGCAAGGTAAACGGAAGATCGGAGATGGTTGCAAGCGTTGCGGACGCAACGAAGTCGCGCACTGATTCGAACTCGCGCAACTGGTTGGCGAACGATCCCGATGACGTCGGCTTGTGCTCCATGCGGATGGCCAGCGCCTGCTTGAACAGCATGGCGCCCATGATCAGGTCGGCCTTCTTGCCCGCGACATCGAGCACATGTGCCCGGACGTTGCGCGAAATGAATTCGAACAGCATGGCAATCGCCACGCCGATTGCGAGCGACCACAATGTGACGAACGCCTGGTTCGGCACAACACGGTCATAGACGTTCATGGTGAAGAAGGTGCCGGCGAGAGCCAGCACGTTGATCAGCAACGCGCCGAGGGCAGCGCTCCAGTAATAACGGCGATAGCGCCACAAGGTGCTCAGCAGCCAGTGGCCGCTTTCCTTGGCTTCCGGGCGTCCGGCCCGCATGTCATTGCGCCCGACCGGTTTCACGAGCATGGCAAAGCCGGTGTAATTCGCCTTGAGCTGACTCACGCCGATTGCCACGACCTTCGAGCCCGCTTCCGGCAGGACGACGAGATAAGCCGCTTCCATTTCGTCTTCGGCTGGCTGCTGGCCCTCTTTGATTTGCGCTGCCGGCTTGATAAGCTTGACGTCGGTCGGCGAGCGGCCGATCAGCACACAACCACCATGGTCTTTTCTGAACAGGACGACGGGCAGCAACATGGGCGAGACTTCGTGTGGCTGGCGTTCGATCACGCCCACCGAGAAGCCCGATTGCTCCATGGCGAGTTGCGCCTGCTTCGGCGAAATAAAACGTCCCGCGGGCAAGCCCGACAGCATGGCCGCCTCGCTGGTCGGCTTGCCGTGATAGGCCGCCATCCATACGAGACTTCGCAGCAGGGTATCGTCGACCTTCTTCGATAACGCCAAGGCGTTGTCATCGTCCGGCTGAATGGGCGTTACTGCGCCCGGTACTTCATTTTTCATGGCTTTTGACTTTTGAGCGCCGGCGTGGATGATGCCCGTTGACCGGCCGAGGTGGATACGTCGCTAAATTGACGTGAAACGATTCGTCGCGGATTGCATTTATTTCAGCGCGTGCATTATCTGTACGGGCATGGACGCGGAAAATCGGAAGCGTCTTAAATACAAGACCGGAAAGGAATCCGTAATTGCTACTGGGCGCACTGATCTAATGCGATGGGTTGATTTTCGTTGTCGATGACTCGGAAAACCATGAGAAACGTCCTAATTAAACAGATGCCGGATAGGCGATTCCAAGACGAACTTTTTGCAGCAGAATTAACGACTTATGCCGTAGGGAGACGTGAAGCGGAGGTTGCAACGTAAAAATCGCAGGTGAAAACGCCCGCGCCCGATCAGCCGTCGTTTCGCGTATTGAAAGTGCGGCTGTCGATTTGTGCCCCTGGTTCCAACGCTGCGCCGGACAGAACGAAAGTCGAGGTAAATTTGATCCGAGCGTTATTCAAAATCATGTTCGTATGTCTCGAGCGCACGCTGAAATATCAGCACGGCTGATTTAAGCTGCAAACTGCGCCTTGATCGGGAAAGCCCTTCGATGTCCATACCCTCTGTTTTGCTCGAAATCTGCGCCGGTTCCGTTACTTCATGCCTGGCGGCCCAAGCCGGCGGCGCGAGCCGTGTCGAATTTTGCGACAACTTGCTGGAAGGCGGGACCACGCCCTCTTACGGCGCGATCCTGAGCGCGCGGGACAAGCTGCAGATTGCGTTGAACGTGATCATCCGCCCGCGCGGCGGCGACTTTCTGTATTCGGGCATCGAATTCGAGGTGATGGAGCGGGACATTCGCGCATGCAAGGAGCTCGGCGTGGATGGCGTGGTGCTCGGGCTGCTCACTGCCGACGGTGACATCGACGTGTCTCGTACGCGGCAACTGGTCGAACTGGCAGCCCCCATGGCGGTGACGTTTCATCGCGCGTTCGACGTCGCGCGTGATCCGTTCAAAGCTTTGGAGGACATCGTCGATGCTGGATGCAGCCACCTCCTCACCTCCGGGCAGGAAGCCACCGCACCGCAAGGCGCCGCGCTGATCAACAAACTTCGCGAGGCAGCCGGGGAGCGGATGGTCGTCATGCCCGGCGCCGGGGTGCGATTGAACAACATCGCGCAACTGGTCGCTGAAACCGGGTGCATCGAATATCACACCTCTGCCCGCGCGCCTGTTGCAAGCGGCATGCGGTATCGCAATGAGCGGGTAAAGATGGGGGGGCCGGGGCAGGATGAATATGCCATCGTGGAGACGTCGGCTGAACTGGTGAAGCAGATCATTGCAAAGGCGAATGACGGCTGAAATGCAGAACGCCGGCACTTGCGTCCGGCGTTTCTTCTAGTGCAACGAGCTTGACTTCAGAACGGCTTGAGAACAACCAGCAGTGTCGCGCCAAGCAAACCGAGCACAGGCAGTTCGTTGAACATCCTGTACCACTTGTCCGAGCGCTTGTTCTCGCCACGTGCGAACGTGCGCAGCAGGACGCCGCAGTAAGCGTGGTAAATAATGATCAGTACGACTATGGTCAGTTTTGCATGCATCCATCCCTGACCCTGGCCAATACCCACCACCAGCAAGAGCCATAACCCGCAAGCCAAAGCCGGCACTGCGATGAACGTCATGAAGCGAAACAGCTTGCGCGCCATGATCAGCAAGCGGGCGATGGCCGCCGGTTCCGTTTCCATTGCAAGGTTGACGAAGATGCGCGGAAGATAAAACAGGCCGGCAAACCACGAGGCCACCAGTACTATGTGAAACGCTTTGATCCAGAGCATCTGAGACATTTTCTCGCTTGGTAGGCGGGGTTATTGGCGAACTTCGCCGTGGCCTAGAACCACATATTTCATCGATGTCAAACCGTCCAGCCCGACCGGCCCGCGTGCGTGCAGCTTGTCGTTCGAAATGCCGATTTCCGCACCCAGGCCGAACTCGAAACCATCGGCGAAACGCGTGGAGGCATTGACCATCACGCTTGCCGAATCCACCTCGCGCAGGAAAGTCATGGCGCGGTCGTGGTCTTCGGTGACGATGGCATCCGTGTGATGCGAGCTGTAAGTGTTGATGTGATCGATAGCGTCATCCAGGTCGTCGACCAGTTTGACGGACAAGATCGGCGCAAGGTATTCCGTATTCCAGTCGGCTTCCGTGGCGGTAACGAGCGGGCCGTCGTAGCGCGCATTGTCGAGTACGGCACGGCTCGCCGCGTCCACGCGCAATTCCACGTCCTTCGCCCTGAATGCGTTGGCCAGCATCGGCAGCGCGTCCGCTGCAATCGCGCGTGCGATCAGCAGCGTTTCCATGGTGTTGCAGGTCCCGTACCGATGGGTCTTCGCGTTCAAGCAAACGTTGAGCGCCTTGACGAGATCGGCGCGGTCATCCACGTACACGTGGCAGATACCGTCGAGATGCTTGATCATCGGCACGCGCGCCTCTTCCATCAAGCGCGCGATCAGGCTCTTGCCGCCGCGCGGCACGATGACATCCACGTAATCGGTCATGGTGATCAGCTTGCCCACTGCGGCGCGATCCGCAGTCGCTACGACCTGCACCGCCTCTTGCGGCAAGCCGGCCGCCTCCAGTCCCTCGCCGATCAGTTTCGCCAGCGCGGCATTGCATTCGAGCGCCTCGGAACCGCCGCGCAGGATGGCCGCGTTGCCGGACTTCAGGCACAGCGCGGCGGCATCGATAGTCACATTCGGCCGCGACTCATAAATGATCCCGATCACGCCGAGCGGCACGCGCATTTGTCCGACCTGAATCCCGGTCGGCCGGAATTTCAAACCACTGATCTCACCGATAGGATCCGCCAACGCGGCGACTTGCCGCAAGCCTTCGATCATCGTGTTGAGTGCTTTCTCCGAAAGCGTCAACCGGTCGATGAACGCAGCGTCGTGGCCTTTATCGCGGGCGCGGGAAAGATCTCGCGCATTGGCGTCTTTCAGCGCGGCGCGCTCGCGTTCGATGGCATCCGCAATCGCCGCGAGTGCGGCGTTCTTGGCGCCCGTCGAGGCCCGCGCCATGGCGCGTGAAGCCCGGCGCGCGCGGCGGCCGAGGTCGGTCATGTATTCGTCGATGTTGGTCATCGTCATTCTCTTGGAACGCTGGAGCGCCGAAAAGCGCAAAGATAAGCCTGATTCTAAGCCGATGTCAGCCAGGTCGCCGAGGTGGCGCGGGTTTCGGCGCATTGCCTTGCAGCGGACTGCCCGAGGACGCGACAGTCATCGCGAGTTCGAACATGCCGTCCCACACATCGGGTGGCGGATCGCCGGGACCGGCCCCGCCTCGCGGACCACTTCCGCCTGACAGGCCTTTGACTTGCCGATCCAGCTTCGCCGCCAGCGATAAAGCCTTTTCCAGCGCCGCTTCGCTGACGCGCGAAAGCGCCGGCCCGATCAGCCGTTCGCGCGGTCCCCAGACGCGGTTTTCGCGCAGCAGCGTAGCGAGCGGTTTGCCCGCCGCAACGCCGCGTTTCATGCGCAGCAGCGTGCGCACTTCTTCGACCAGCGCCCAGATCACGAGCGTCCCTGCTTCGCCCTCGCCCTTCAGCCCGTCGAGCATGCGCGTCAATCGGCCGATATCGCCGGTAAGCATGGCTTCGTTCAGCTTGAACACGTCGTAGCGCGCGACGTTGAGCACGGCGTCGTGAACCTGTTCGAACGTGAGAATGCCGGTGGGATACAAAAGCCCGAGTTTCTGTATTTCCTGATGCGCGGCAAGAAGATTGCCTTCCACCCGTTCGGCGATAAAAACCAGCGCCCGCCGCCCGTCTTCGCCTGGCGCAACCCGCTGGTTCTGCGCGCTCAGCCGCTGCCCGATCCACATGGGCAACTGCGCGCGCTCGACCGGATCGATCTTCATCGCCACGCCCGGGCCGCTCAGCGCCGTGAACCACGCGGACTTCTGCGTAGCGGCGTCGAGGCGCGGCAAGGTGATGAGCGTGAGGACGTCGGGGTTGTCGGCGGCGGCCAGCGTTTTCAGCGCCTCGCCGCCTTCCTTGCCGGGCTTACCCGTCGGAATGCGCAACTCGACGAGTTGGCGGTCGCCGAAGAGCGACATCGACTGGCTGGCGCCGAGCAGCGAACTCCAGTCGAAATACCGGTCGACCACGAATACCGAGCGGTCCGTGAATCCCTGCGCCCGAGCCGACGCGCGAATCTTGTCCGATGCTTCCTGCACGAGCAGATGCTCGTCGCCATAAACGACGTACAGGCCTTTCAGCCCTTTGGCGAGGTGCGCATCGAGCGCGTCGAGTCGAAGTTGCATGGTGTTCGCGGCGTGCGCGCTTAAAGCGGCGGCACAGGCAGCGGCGCACGCGGCGCGATGCCCGGCAACGCTTCGCTCGGCGCCGGATGCAGCGACCGCACGACGGCGAGCCGACGCGTCAGTTGATCGACGGCGTCGAACTGCATGTCGCGGAACAGCGTCTGCGCTTCCGTACCCTTCGCCAACGTGAACTGGTCGCTATAGGTCAGCGCGCGGTTCAAAGCGATCGTGCTCGACGGGATGAGAATGGTGCCGTCGGCGCCGGTCATCGAGTAAGACAGGTTGTAGTCGAGCTCGTATTCCTGCACGACCCCTTGCGCATTCAGGCTCAACGTCCTCATGCCGCTGCCACCGCTCAGCGAAAGGATGGCGTCGGGCTTTTCGGACGCCTTGACGATCACGGTATCGCTGCCGCCTTCCACTACGCGCTGCAGGCGTCCGAGCATCTCCGGCGTGCCGCCGACGATTGCCAGCCGCTTGAATGCGTAGTCCTGCTGACCGCGCAACTGAAAACCGCACGCGGACAGCAGCAACGCGCCGCACGCGAGCGACAGGACCGACCGTCGGCTGATCTTTTTGTGGGTCGAACTGAAGCCTTTGCTGCTCACAACGTCCTCCAGAATTTGCGCGGCGCGCGATTTCAGGCTCATACGACCACGTTCACCAGACGGCCCGGCACGACGATAACCTTCTTCGGCGTGCGCCCTTCCGAGAATTTCTCGAACATCTCGTGCGCAACCGCAGCCTTTTCGATGTCCTCGCGCGACGCATCCTTGGCCATGATCATCGAGCCGCGCACCTTGCCGTTCACCTGCAGCACGAGCTCGATTTCGGATTGCTCGAGCGCGGCTTCGTCGACTTTCGGCCAGGGTGCATCGAGCAGACTGCCATACACGTTCGCGTAACCCAGTTCCTGCCACAACTGGAACGTGAGGTGAGGCACGACGGGATACAGCACGCGCAGCAACACGCCGAAGGTCTCGTTGATCACGGCCGGCGTCGCGTCTTTCGCGCCGTCCACCGCGTTCAACATCTTCATCGCCGCCGATACAACCGTGTTGTACTGCAAACGGCCATAGTCGAAGTCGGCTTGCTTCAAGATGGTGTAGATCTCGCGGCGCAGTGTACGGTCCGAGTCGTTGAGCTTGGATGTATCGAGCTTGCCGTGCGTCTTGAGCGCGTCGGCGCGGCCATGCGCCAGTTGCCAGACGCGACGCAGGAAGCGGCTCGCGCCTTCCACGCCCGTGCCCGACCATTCGAGCGATTGCTCCGGGGGTGCCGCGAACATCACGAAGAGGCGTGCCGTGTCGGCGCCGTAGGCATCGATCAGCGATTGCGGATCAACACCGTTGTTCTTCGACTTCGACATCTTCTCCACGCCGCCGATCACGACCGGCTGGCCGTCGGCGTTCAACACTGCGCCGACGGGGCGGCCTTTGTCGTCGTGCGACACGGTCACGTCCGCCGGGTTGATCCACGTCTTCTTGCCTGCCGCGTCTTCACGATAGTACGTTTCGTTCAGCACCATGCCCTGCGTGAGCAGGTTCTTCGCGGGTTCGTCGAAGTTCACGAGACCCAGGTCGCGCATGACCTTCGTCCAGAAACGCGAATACAGAAGGTGAAGAATGGCATGCTCGATTCCGCCGATGTACTGGTCCATCGGCATCCAGTAATCGGTGCGTTCGTCGACCATGGTCTTCGCGTCGGGCGCGGCGTAGCGCGAGAAATACCACGACGAATCCACGAACGTGTCCATGGTGTCCGTCTCGCGTTTTGCCGGCGCGCCGCACTTCGGACATGTGCAATTCACGAATGCTTCCGACTTCGCAAGCGGGTTGCCCGTGCCATCCGGCACGAGGTCTTCCGGCAAGACGACCGGCAGATCGGCTTCCGGCACCGGCACGTCGCCGCACGCGGAGCAGTGGATGATCGGAATCGGCGTGCCCCAATAACGCTGGCGGGAAATGCCCCAGTCGCGCAGACGCCAGGTGATTTGTTTATCGCCGAAATTCTTTGCCTTCAGGTCGGCCGCAATCGCGTTCACGGCTTCTTCAAAGCCGAGGCCGTCGTACTTGCCGCTGTTGATCAGCGTGCCCGTACCCTTCTCGCCATACCACTCTTCCCACGCGTCCGTGCTGTAGGTCTTGCCTTCGACCGCGACCACTTGCTTGATCGGCAGGTTGTATTTCTTCGCGAACGCGAAATCGCGCTCGTCGTGCGAAGGCACGCCCATCACCGCGCCTTCGCCGTAGCTCATCAGCACGTAATTGCCAATCCACACTTCGACCTTTTCCTGCGTCAGCGGATGCGTGACATGGAAGCCGGTCGGCATGCCCTTCTTTTCCATGGTCGCGACATCGGCCTCGGCCACGCCGCCGCGCTTGCATTCTTCAATGAAGGTTTGCAACGCGGGGTTGTCGCGAGCAAGGCGCGTTGCCAGCGGATGTTCCGCGGCGACCGCTGCGAAGGTCACGCCCATGATGGTGTCGGCGCGCGTGGTGAAAACGCGCAGCAATTTGCTTTCGCCGTCGATCTCGTAGGGGAAACCGAAATTCACGCCGAAGCTCTTGCCGATCCAGTTCTGCTGCATCAACTTCACGCGCTCGGGCCAGCCGAGGCCGTCGAGGTCGCCGAGCAACTGGTCCGCGTATTCCGTGATGCGCATGTAGTACATCGGGATTTCGCGCTTTTCCACGAGCGCGCCCGAGCGCCAGCCGCGGCCGTCGATCACCTGTTCGTTCGCAAGCACCGTCTGGTCGACCGGGTCCCAGTTCACCGTGCCGGTCTTTTTATACGCAATGCCCTTTTCCAGCATCTTCAGGAACAACCACTGGTTCCACTTGTAGTACTCGGGTTTGCAAGACGCGATTTCCCGCGACCAGTCGATAGCCAGCCCCATCGACTGCATCTGCTTCTTCATGTAGTCGATGTTGTCGTAAGTCCACTTCGCCGGCGGCACGTTGTTCGCCATCGCCGCGTTTTCCGCCGGCATGCCGAACGCGTCCCAGCCCATGGGCATCAGCACGTTGTGGCCGTTCATGCGCAGGAACCGGTACATCACGTCGTTGATGGTGTAGTTGCGCACGTGGCCCATGTGCAGCTTGCCCGACGGATACGGCAGCATGGACACGCAGTAGAACTTCGGCTTGTCGCTGGTTTCGGTCGACCGGTAGACATCTTTCGCGCGCCAGTCGCTTTGCGCTGCGGATTCGACGTCGGCGGGTACGTATTTATCTTGCATGGTGTGGTCTTGGCGGTTTTGCCTTGCGGCGATGTGGCTGTGTTGCCCGGAAAAGCGTCACGGCCAGGCTCCGGGCGATGCTCGGCGGGCGTCGGTCACGGGTCTCGTCGAGATCGAGGCCGTCTGGCATGGTGCCCGGGCCGCTCCTTCAGCGTGGTTCCATGCCCCGGTGACGCAATGTAGACATGGAGGCCGCCCGCGCGGCCAAAGCGCGATTATACCGTTGAGGCGAAGGGTTCTGGCGAGGCGCGCCTTTGGGTGACCGGCTCGCCTCGCAAGCCCGGATTCTCTCAATGCGTGGGCTTCGCAGGCTCGGTCACAAAGCCGATCTTGCTCAAGCCCGCGCTTTGCGCGGCGCCCATCACCCGTGCGATCACGTCATAACGCGTCGCCGCCGATGCCCTCAGATGCAATTCCGGTTGCGTCGCTTTCTTGCCTTCCGCCGCGAATTGCGCCTGCATCTGCTCGAAGGCGACCGGTTTGTCGTTCCAATAGAACTTGCCGGTGTCATCGATGGAAAGCGTGATCGTGTCCGGCGTCTCGCGCACGACCTGCGATGCCACCTTCGGCAGATCCAGCCGGATTGCGTGCGTGAACAAAGGCGCGGTGATGATGAAAATCACGAGCAGCACCAGCATCACGTCAATCAACGGCGTCATGTTGATCTCCGCCATGGGAGCGCCGTTCGATTTCTTGTCCAGTCCGCCGAATGCCATGATGTAGTTCCGGTTCGCGGTTGGGAAGCTTCGGCTCAGGCCACGTGGTCCTGAACGGCCGCGCTCTTCACCCGGCGCGGCGCCGTGCCGTTGGTGTAAGCGTGCAGGTCGTGCGCGAAGCCATCGAGTTCTTCCGAGATTTGCCGCACCAGCCGTCCGAGCACGTTGTACGCAAGCACGGCCGGAATGGCCACGACCAGTCCGAACGCCGTCATGATCAGCGCCTCGCCAACCGGACCGGCCACGTTTTCGATCATCGCCTGCCCGCTGGCGGCAATGCTGCCGAGCGCGTGATAAATGCCCCAGACAGTGCCGAGCAATCCGACAAACGGCGCTGTGCTTCCCACCGACGCCAGCAAGACCTGCCCGAACTCAAGCCGCCGCTGAGACGCCAGCAGCGCATGCCTGAGCGCGCGCAACACACGCTCGCCGGGCTCGACATGCGCGATCAACGCACCCGGCATTTCCGCCTCCGATGCACGCCACGCAGCTATCGCAAGCGGCAAATACACGCGTTCGCGATCGGCTTTCTTCAACTCCGCGATGCCGTCAGCAAGCGTCGCCGCCTGCCAGAACCGCTGTACGGCGCGCGGCCCCTGGCGTTTTGCACGAACGAGGACCCATGCCTTCACGATCAGAAAACACCAGCTCGCCACCGACATGGCCAGCAGCACGCCCGCCACGCCATGCGTGATGCCGTCGCTGCTCTGCAAGTAATGAATGATGCCGGTTGTTGCCATTGAACTCGGACCTCGGAGGAATCTGCAGCCTGGCTCAACGCAAGCCGAGCACGTCCTGCATGTCGAACATTCCGCGCTCCCGGCTCGCCAGGAATTGCGCGGCGCGCAGCGAACCTTGAGCGTAAGACAAACGGCTGGAAGACTTGTGCGTGATCTCGACGCGCTCGCCGATGCCCGCAAACAGCACCGTGTGGTCGCCGACAATATCGCCGCCGCGAATCGCAGCGAAACCGATGGTGGAGGGATCGCGTTCACCCGTCACGCCTTCCCGGCCGTACACCGCGCATTCCTTCAAGTCGCGGCCGAGCGCGTTGGCGATCGTCTCGCCCATTGCCAGCGCGGTGCCTGACGGTGCATCGACCTTGTGCCGGTGATGCGCCTCGACGATCTCGATGTCGTAGCCTTTATCGAAGTGTCTGGCAGCAAACTCCAGCAGCTTGAGCGTCACGTTCACGCCCACGCTCATGTTCGCCGAGAACACGATCCCGATCTTCTCGCCGGCGGCACGCAATTGCGCCTTCTGCTGATCGCTGAAACCCGTCGTGCCGATCACCATTTTCACGTTATGCCGCAACGCCGCTTCCAGATGCACGAGCGTGCCTTCGGGACGCGTGAAGTCGATCAGCACATCGCTTTCGGCAAACACCTGCTCGATATCGTCAGTAAGAACCACGCCCGTGGTTTTACCGAGCAACGTACCCACGTCCTCGCCAAGCTGCGGTGATCCCGCGCGGTCGAGCGCGCCGGACAAGGTCACGTCGGGATTATTGAGAACGGTTTCGATCAGAATGCGGCCCATACGGCCCGATGCACCGGCGATGGCGATTTTCATGGCGTGTCTCGCGTGATGAAGCGTATTTGCGTTGTGTTGGTGTTGTGTTGCCGTTGTGTTGCCGTCGTTGCAACAAGCAATTCGTGCAGAAGCATCAGAAGCGTCGAAGCGGCGCGTTGGCCGCTTGCGAGATAGTGCAATCAGGCGAGAACGGCGGGACAGCCAATGAGGAGACGCCCGCCGTGCTGCTTAATTGGTTTTCGTCGATGGTACGTAGAACGTTGCCTGTCCATCCGTGTTTGCCGGCGTAGGCGACGTACCGGCAGGCCCGACTGCAGCACTGTTCGGAATGGTCACCGTCTGCGGACGCCGCTGCAACTGAATCTGCGAGTTGCCGGCAGCGCTGACGTTCGGTGGCAGGCTCGGATTGCCCGGCACGTTCGGCATGGCCGACGAGCGGGTACGTCCGGTCGGTGCTTCCACAGCCGCCGTTGCACGGTTGGCGGCTTGCGCGGCCTGCTGGTTGGCGTCGCCGGCGAATGCATTCGATGCATCCGGCTGCGTACTGGGCTCGCCACCCGGCGCCGAGACGGTCGTGGGCGCCGGCGTAGCCGGAACGCCGCTGGCGCCGGCTGCGCTCGCCATGCCCGGAACCGGCGCTGCGGGAATCTTGCGGCCCTTGTCGCCATCGATTTCAGCCAGCAGTTCGAGATTCGACGGCAGGTTCTCGCCACCCGTCCAGTTCGCCACGCGATCGCCGGCGAAATTCACCACGAAATCGCGCTGCTGAACAACCGAAGTCGATCCGCGCTTGAAGTAGAAAATATAGTCCCAGCGGTCCGCGTGGAACATGTCCGCGAGCAGCGGCGTGCCGAGCAGCGTTTTCACCTGATCGCGCGACATGCCGACTTGCATCTGCGCCGCAGCTTCTGCCGAAACGAAATTCCCCTGCACGACCGTGATCCGATACGGCGTGATGTGTTGCGCGATGCTCTGCGTGACGCTGTCATAGGTGGAACAAGCGGACAACCCGGCCAGGACGGTCATGGTTGCGGCAGCAATCAAAGTTCCGCGCATACGACGGCTCTCCCGGCAATTCAATAAAGATTTTGGAAACATTTCACCCTTCATTTCACCCTTCGCCTGGCCCATTGCCCGTATGGGCGCAGGAAGTTTCGAAGTCTTTCGGAGATCGCGCCATTTCGTTCGGATGGTGACCAGAACGGTAAAAACGCATTACTATGAGAACCTTGAATTGTACTCTAGGGATGCCTAGCCATGACCAATCCCGCCGATCTCAAAAATATCGGGCTGAAGGCAACCCTGCCCCGGCTCAAGATCCTCGAGATTTTCCAGCATAGTCCGGTGCGCCACCTGACTGCAGAAGACGTGTATCGCAACCTGTTGCACGAAGAACTCGATATCGGTCTTGCGACCGTGTACCGCGTGTTGACGCAGTTCGAGCAAGCAGGGCTGCTGTCGCGCAGCAACTTTGAATCCGGCAAGGCCGTGTTCGAACTCAACGAAGGCTCGCATCATGACCATCTGGTGTGTCTTGACTGCGGCCTGGTCGAAGAGTTCTTCGACGCTGAAATTGAAAGCCGCCAGCAAGATATCGCAAAAGAACGCGGGTTCAAGCTGCACGAACACGCGCTCGCACTCTACGGCACGTGCACGAAGGAACAGTGTCCGCACAGGAAAAACTGATCCGTTCGCAGCGGTTGTAACGTTCGTACGCCAGGAAATAAAAAACCGCCGGTTCTTGCAAACCGGCGGTTTTTTTGTGCTTACAGCAAAGCGTGCTCGCTGCCTTACTTCGCATTGGCCAAAGCCACAGCCGTGTCCAGCATGCGGTTCGAGAAGCCCCACTCGTTGTCGTACCAGCTCGACACCTTCACGAGACGGCCTGACACCTTCGTGAGCGTTGCGTCGAACGTGGACGATGCCGGATTGTGGTTGAAGTCGATCGAGACCAGCGGCGCCGTGTTGTAGCCCAGAATGCCCTTCAGCGCGCCTTCTGATGCTTCCTTCATGATCGAGTTCACTTCTTCCACCGTCGTGTCGCGTGCGGCAATGAACGACAGGTCGACGATCGACACATTGATGGTCGGCACGCGAATCGCGTAACCGTCCAGCTTGCCGTTCAGCTCCGGCAGCACCAGGCCAACCGCCGATGCAGCGCCCGTCTTCGTCGGGATCTGGCTGTGCGTGGCCGAGCGCGCGCGGCGCAGGTCTTCGTGATACACGTCCGTCAGGACCTGGTCGTTCGTGTATGCATGAATGGTCGTCATCAGGCCATTCACTAGACCGATCTTGTCGTTCAGCGGCTTGACGAGCGGTGCGAGACAGTTCGTCGTGCACGATGCGTTCGAGATCACCGTGTCCGACGCCTTCAGCACGTGATGATTCACGCCATAAACGATGGTTGCATCGACGTCCTTGCCACCCGGCGCCGAGATGATGACCTTCTTCGCGCCACCCTTGATGTGGGCGCTGGCCTTCTCTTTCGTCGTGAAAAAGCCCGTGCATTCCAGCACCACGTCCACGTTCAGCTCGCCCCACGGCAGTTCGGCCGGATTGCGGTTGGCCAGCACGCGGATGCGGTCGCCGTTGACCACGAGGTAGTCGCCGTCAACCGATACTTCGCCCGGGAACTTGCCGTGCGCCGTGTCGTACTGCGTCAGGTGCGCGTTCGTCTTGGCATCGCCGAGATCATTGATGGCAACGATCTCGATGTCATGCTTCTTGCCGTTTTCGTACAAGGCGCGCAGCGTATTGCGGCCGATCCGGCCGTAGCCGTTGATTGCAACGCGAATCGTCATGGTCTATCTCCTGATGGCTGAAAAAAAGTTCAGTTCGCTGCTGCCGGTCCGCTCGTCAAAGCGTCCGTTCAGCCCGCGAGCGCGGCTTTCGCCGTCTCCACGACATGCTCGACGGTAAAGCCGAAATACTTGAAAAGCTCGCCGGCAGGCGCGGATTCGCCAAACGAATCGATGCCCACCACGCCGCCTTCGAGACCCACATATTTACGCCAGAAATCCGTCACGCCGGCTTCGATTGCCACGCGCACGACGCCCTTCGGCAACACGCGCTCACGATACTCGGCGTCCTGCTGATCGAACACGTTGGTACACGGCATGGACACGATCCGCGCGCCGATGCCTTCCTGCGCCAGCTTCTCAGCCGCCTTCAGCGCCAGTTCGACTTCCGAACCCGTGGCGATCAGGATGATCTTGCGTGCGGGAATGTCGTCGTTCCAGTCACGCAGCACGTAGCCACCCTTTGCGATATTCGCGATCTGCACGTCATTGCGTGCCGAGAACAGCAGGTTCTGACGCGTGAAGATCAGGGCCGACGGTCCCTTGTAGTCGATCGCCGACGTCCACGCCACAGCGGTCTCGACGGTATCCGCCGGACGCCATACGTGTAAGTGCGGAATCAGCCGCAGGCTCGAAGTTTGTTCGACTGACTGGTGCGTCGGACCATCTTCGCCAAGACCGATGGAATCGTGCGTGAATACGAAGATGGACGGCGCTTTCATCAGCGCGGCGACTCGCAGCGCGTTGCGGCTATAGTCCGAGAACGTCAGGAACGTGCCGCCGAACGGACGATACCCGCCATGCACCACCATGCCGTTGATCGCCGCGCTCATGCCGAATTCGCGCACGCCGTAGTTGATGTGGTTGCCCCACTGGATCTGGTTCGAGGTCTCGCCGGCGCGCACCGCCTTCGACGCCTTCCAGTTCGTCAGGTTGGAACCCGTCAGGTCGGCGGAGCCGCCCAGCAATTCCGGCAACGCGGCGGCAAGGCCGTCCAGCGTCTGCTGCGAAGCCTTGCGCGTGGCAATGGTTTCGCCCTTTTGATTTGCCGCTTCGATGATGTTCTTCGCGTCCTGTGCCCACGTCGCCGGCAATTCGCCTTTCATGCGGCGCACGAACTCGGCGGCTTCGGCCGAATGTTTCGCGCGGTAGGTATCGAATTGCTTGTTCCACTCGGCTTCGGCACGCGCGCCCGATTCCCTCGCGTCCCACGCTGCATAGACTTCCTGCGGGATCACGAACGGCTCCCACGTCCAGCCCATTCCAGCGCGGGCGTCTGCGATTTCCTTCGGACCCAGCGGCGCGCCGTGCGAATCGTGACTGCCTTGCTTGGTCGGCGCACCCTTGCCGATGGTCGTGCGGCAGCAGATCAACGTCGGCTTGTCCGAGTTCTTGGCCTGCGCGATAGCAGCGTCCACCGCGTCGACGTTATGGCCGTCGACCGCGCGGATCACGTTCCAGCCGTACGCTTCGAAGCGCTTCGGGGTGTCGTCGTGGAACCAGTGTTCGACGTGGCCATCGATTGAAATGCCGTTGTCGTCGTAGAGCGCGATCAGCTTGTTCAGCTTGAGCGTCCCGGCGAACGAACACGCTTCGTGCGAGATGCCTTCCATCATGCAGCCGTCGCCAAGGAACACGTACGTGTGGTGATCGACGATCTTCGCGCCGTCCTTGTTGAACTCGGCGGCGAGCAGCGCCTCGGCCAGCGCCATGCCGACAGCATTCGCCAGACCTTGCCCGAGCGGACCCGTAGTGGTTTCCACGCCCGGCGTGATGCCGTATTCCGGATGGCCCGGCGTCTTCGAATGCAGTTGACGGAAATTCTTGAGTTCGTTGATCGGCAGGTCGTAGCCGGTCAGGTGCAGCAACGAGTACAGCAACATGGAACCGTGACCGTTCGACAGAACAAAACGGTCGCGATCGGCCCAGTGCGGGTTGCTCGGATTGTGCTTCAGGTGACGCGACCAGAGTGCGACGCCGATTTCCGCCATGCCCATCGGCATGCCGGGATGGCCGGAATTGGCTTGCTGAACGGCGTCCATTGCCAGCGCGCGGATTGCGTTGGCCATCAGGGTGGTCTGGCTGGAAGTCGGGGATGTCATGTCGAGTCCGGTAGGTCCTGAAAAGATCCTGGGATGATTCTGGAGACGCACCGGGCGAACGACGAAACCACGTTTTCAGCAACCGGAGCGACGAGAAACGGAGAGGATCGGGAGCCCGTCATTCTAGCAGACGGCTCCGGGACTCAGGCGCGACCGGGCCGCCCAAGCGGGCGCAAGAAAACCGGCTGCGACCCGGCGCTCGGGCACGCTACCTGCATCAGGCATCCGGGCGCAACGCGGCCAAGCCGGGCTTGAACCCGCAACCGCCATGGCACAATGCATGAACCAGCGCGCTCCGAGGAGATTTTGAAATGACCGACCCCCGCCCCGCCGATGTCCCTTGGCTCACGCCGTATCTGACGGTTCGCGATGCTCGCGTAAGCACGGGGTTCTATGAGCAGGCGCTAGGCTTTGCACTACGCGACAGCGTCAATGACGACGGCGCCGTGATCCATGTCGAGATGACGTATCGCGGACAGTTGATCCTGATGTTCGCACCGGAAGGCGCATACGGGTCGCACGCAAGAACACCGAAAAGCACGGGCTTGATGGCGCCCCAGTCGTTCTACTTGTACGTGGATGATGTCGATGCCGTCTATGGCCGCGCCATTGCCGTCGGCGCGAAGGGGCTGATCGAACCGCAAGACCAGTACTGGGGCGACCGGTTCGCGCAATTCGAAGACCCGGATGGGTATCGCTGGGCAATCGCCCGGCACCTGAACTGACCGACACCCTCCGTTTTCATCACTAGCCTGGACGCCCGCACGCGTTTGGGCGCACCCTCTCATGCCACGTTTCTTTGTTTCCAGCCCGCTCGTTGCGGGCGAAATCATGCCGCTGCCAGACGATGTCGTCCGGCACGTCCAGGTCCTGCGCCTGCAAACCGACGACCCCATCATCCTGTTCGACGGCACCGGCGGCGAATACAGCGCGCGGCTGCTCGAAATCGGCAAGCGCACGGCGACCGCGCGCATCGATGCATTCATCGAACGCGATGCCGAAACGCCGTATCGTGTGACATTGGCGCAGGGCGTGGCAGGCGGCGACAAGATGGACTGGCTGATTGAAAAGGCGGTGGAACTGGGCGTTGCATCAGTAATCCCCCTCACCACTGAGCGCGGCGTGGTGCGGCTTTCCGGTGAACGCGCGATCCGCCGGCACAGCCATTGGCAGGCTCTGGCGCGCGCCGCGTGCGAGCAGTGCGGACGCAATCGCGTGCCCGGCGTCACGCCGGCGCTGGATCTCGACAAATGGTTGAATGGCCTGCCGCCCGTCGAAACCGGCGAGTTGCGCTTGTTGTTGTCGCCGAGGGCGGAATTGAGTTTCGCTTCCCTTCCGGGCAAAGGGCCCACCTCGCCGGTCACGATCGCAATCGGCCCCGAAGCGGGTTTTTCGCCGGCAGAAGAAGCCGCTATCGCCGATGCCGGATTCACCACGCTCGGCCTTGGACCGCGCATTCTTCGCACGGAAACGGCCGGCGTTGCAGTCCTGGCAGCGCTCGCAGCAAAATGGGGCGGATGGTGACTGGGAACGCAAAAGCCGGCCGGCGCCTCTTTTAAAAGGCGCCGGCCGGCTTATCTGTCAGACATGAAACCTGCGTAATCCACGCAAACGAGTCAGGCAAACGCGTCAGGCGAACGAGTAGAACACCCTGAAAGCCACACGTCGTTCCGCCCAGAACTCCGCCGCTTCACGGAACACGTCCAAAAGGGTTTCGCGCCCTTCCTTGTCGAATTTCTGCGCCACTGGCAGTGCTTCCAGAACGATCACGAATCCTGGTTGCGATCCGGCTTTCTGTACCAAGTCGGTCAGGCTGTCGTAGAGCGCATCGTAGTTCTTGCCAAAGTGCTTGGGAAACAAGAAGGACGTCGCGATGGTTTCGAGCACTTCCTGCTTGCTCTGCGCCTGACCACAGTAGGCGTAAAGGAAATGCTGGCCGAGCTTGCCCGCTTCGTCGGCGAGATCCTGAACGCGAAAAGCGCGAATCGACTGCACGATATTCGATCGTACTGTCTTGAAAAGACTCATAGACCCCTCGTTCAATGATGACAGCGCCGTGCTCGGTTCGTTGTCGGGTCTCGTTTCGTCTGTTGTGCGGAGTCGCAAAACGCGCTGGAACATGTTGCCATCGCCGGCGAAAAGATCACCCGCGACACCGTTGTCGTGCGCGTAGATGTTGTCGCTCATGCCGTTCATCCCGAAGTTAATCCCGCAATGCGTTTAAAACTCACGTAATGGTCGTCGCTGTAGAAGCAGTTGTCGATCTGCCGACGCGGCCCTCCACATACGATCCGGCGTGCGCCGCGATCACGGGCGCGCGGCGTAGGTACGGTGTATTCGCGGTAATAGCCGCGCGGATGCGGCGGAAGCATACGCTCGCGGTTGCCAAACACAATGCCGTCTTTCTCATACGGGAAAGGTCCGCCAGCTTCGATCCGCCGTAACGTCACAACCGCCTGCTTTGGCAATTGCGCAGCGTCGACAGTCGTCTGTGACGACTCCAAACCCGCTGATGCGGCATCGCGCCTGTTCTCTCTGCGCGGATCGCTTTGCGGCCTGTTCTTGTCCTGCACTGCGAGCGGCGACTGGGCCTGCGACGCTGCTGCGGGACTGTTGCCTCCCGGGCTTGGCGAGTCCGGCGCGCTCTTGCCGCAGCCGCTCAGCACCACCAAAAGCGCCGTCAGGAAACCACAAACCCATGCGCGCTTCACAAAACCCATCCCGCTTAAAGCCCCAAAAATTGACGACCATGAAAGACGTAAGGGTATCGCTAATGACAGCCGGAATCAACGTTGGTTCAGGCGATGCCCGGTTTTTAATCAGCTCCGGTCCCCTGCCGTCAGGCCGGGCTGCAGGCCCACCGGCGTTTTCCGACCGCAATCAAATTTAGGGCGGCATCAAATATCGGACTGATCTGAGATGTTTTTATCTTGGATGGGTTAATAATTCTCTCATGCGTGGCTTGGGGAGTGGACCCAGTGTCGCCTCTCTGGGGAAAGCTCTCACGGTCTGACGATCGGAACCACTGCTGTTTGGAGGACAAGCAAATCCCCTTGCATGCCTCGAGGCGTGCCGGATGATCCGGCACGCTTTTTTTTTGGCCTGAAGCAGCCACGGTCTATTTTTCGGCCGCCCAACAAAAAAGGGATTGCGACGATTCCGCAACCCCTTTCTACCAACGCATCCCGCAACTTCTGCGAGCTTGATTTACCTCAACGCGCTACAGCCGTCGTGTCCGCAACCAGCAACGCAGTCATGTTGACAATGCGTCGCACCGTTGCAGACGCCGTAAGCACGTGAACCGGCTGCGCCGCACCCAGAAGAATCGGACCGATGGCGATGTTGTTACCGGCGGCCGTCTTCAGCAGGTTGTACGAGATGTTGGCCGCATCGATATTCGGCAGCACGAGCAGGTTTGCATCGCCTTCCAGGGTTGATTCCGGCAGCACTTCGGCGCGCAACCGCGAGTCGAGTGCCACGTCGCCGTGCATTTCGCCGTCCACATCCAGCTCCGGCGCGCGTTCTTTCAGCAGCGCCAGCGTCTCGCGCATCTTGATGGCGGACGGTGCGTTGCTCGTGCCGAAGTTCGAATGCGAGAGCAGCGCGATCTTCGGCACGATCCCGAAGCGGCGCACTTCTTCCGCCGCCATGATCGTGATTTCGCAAAGCTGCTCGGGCGTCGGGTCGACGTTCACGTGCGTGTCGACAATAAAAATCTGCCGGCCCGGCAGCACCAGCGCATTCATGGCCGCGTACACGCTGCAGCCCGCCTTCTTGCCGATCACCTGATCGACGAAATGCAGATGCCGGTGCGTCGTGCTGATCGTGCCGCAAATCATGCCGTCCGCTTCGCCCTTCTTCACCAGCATGGAGCCGATCAGTGTGGTGCGGCGGCGCATTTCGAGCTTCGCCATCTGCGCGCTGATGCCCTTCCTGGCCATCATGGTGTGATACGTCTGCCAGAAATCGCGATAACGCGAGTCGTGATCCGTATCCACCACAGTGAAATCCACGCCCGGCGTCAGACGCAAACCGTACTTGGCGATGCGTTGCGTGATCACGGCCGGACGTCCGATCAGGATCGGCTTGGCGATCTTCTCGTCTACCGCGATCTGCACCGCGCGCAACACGCGCTCTTCCTCGCCCTCGGCGAACACAATGCGCTTCTTGTCCGGCTCGACGCTGCGCGCAAGCTGGAACACGGGCTTCATGGTCGTGCCGCTGTGATACACGAACTGCTGCAGGTGCTGCTCGTAAGCATCCATGTCTTCAATAGGACGCGTCGCCACGCCTGAATCCATGGCCGCCTTCGCAACGGCCGGCGCGATCTTCACGATCAGGCGCGGATCGAAAGGCTTCGGAATCAGGTACTCGGGACCGAACGACAGATCCTGGATGCCGTAAGCGGTCGCCACGATATCGCTTTGTTCCTGACGCGCCAGTTCCGCAATCGCGTTCACGGCGGCAATTTCCATCTCGCGCGTGATCGTGCTCGCGCCCGCATCCAGCGCACCGCGGAAGATGAACGGGAAGCACAGCACATTGTTGACCTGGTTCGGATAATCCGTGCGGCCGGTTGCCAGCACTGCGTCCGGTCGGACTTCCAGTGCGAGTTCCGGCAGGATTTCCGGCGTCGGGTTAGCGAGCGCGAGAATCAGCGGCTTCGGCGCCATGCCCTTCACCATGTCCTGCTTCAGCACGCCACCAGCGGAAAGGCCGAGGAAAACGTCGGCGCCTTCGATGACGTCGGCAAGCGTGCGTGCGGACGTTTCGCGCGCAAAGCGATCCTTGTCCGGGTCCATCAGTTCCACTCGGCCCTTGTAGACCACGCCGGCCAGATCCGTCACGAAGATGTTCTCGAGCTTCATGCCGAGTTCGACCAGCAAGTCGAGACAGGCAAGCGACGCGGCGCCCGCGCCCGACGCCACGAGTTTCACTTCATCGATCTTCTTGCCGACCACGACCAGACCGTTGGTAATCGCCGCCGCGACCACGATGGCCGTACCGTGCTGGTCGTCGTGGAACACCGGGATCTTCATGCGCTTGCGGGCCTCGCGCTCGACGATGAAGCAATCCGGCGCCTTGATGTCTTCGAGGTTGATGCCGCCGAACGTGGGTTCGAGCGCGCAGATCACATCGACGAGCTTCATGGGGTCCATCTCGTTCAACTCGATGTCGAACACGTCGATGCCCGCAAACTTCTTGAACAGCACAGCCTTGCCTTCCATGACCGGCTTCGACGCGAGCGGCCCGATGTTGCCAAGCCCGAGCACAGCCGTGCCGTTCGTCACCACGCCGACGAGATTGCTGCGCGCGGTGAAGCGCGCGGCGTTCAGCGGGTTCGCAACGATCTCTTCGCACGCGAATGCGACGCCCGGCGAATAGGCCAGCGCCAGATCGCGCTGGTTGATCATTTGCTTGGTCGGGGCGATCGCGATTTTGCCGGGGGTGGGAAACTCGTGGTAATCGAGCGCGGCTTCGCGGAGTTTGGCTTTGGCGTTGTCTGCTGGCGTGGTCATGAGGCGGCGGGCTTTAGGCAAGATTAGAATAGATGTTCGAACGCATTGTAGCGCCAATCAAAGGCCGTCCCAGAAGGTGATACCCGCAATTCCCGACGCATGGCCCATTCGGACAAGGCCTCGAAAGCCGGCGGAAAGCACATGGCTGCCAGCGGTTTACGCCGCTAAATCCTTTTATCGAGATGAAACGTGCGCGAACGCGGGCGCATCGTCTCCAACTCTCTTTCGACATTGCCGGACTGCCGATGCTCTCAGAGTTTTCCCTGATCGAACGTTATTTCTCCCAACCCGCGACCACGCGCCGCGTACCGGCGGCTCAAAACTCGGGTAGGGGCGCGGGCGCGACGCTCGGTATCGGCGATGATTGCGCGTTGCTCGCGCCCAAGCGCGGTCAGCAACTGGCGATTTCCACCGACATGCTTGTCTCCGGCCGCCATTTCTTCCCCGATGTCTCTCCGTTCGCGCTCGGCCACAAGGCGCTCGCCGTGAACCTCTCGGACCTGGCCGCAATGGGCGCCGCGCCGCGTGCGTTCACGCTTGCGTTGTCCATGCCCAAAGCCGAGGAAAGCTGGCTCCAGGCGTTCAGCGACGGCCTCTTCCGGATGGCGAACGCGCACGGCTGCGAGTTGATCGGCGGCGATACGACCGGCGGACCGCACGTGACCATCAGCATCACGGTCTTCGGCGACGTTCCTGCCGCGCGCGCGTTGCGCCGCGACGCCGCGCGCCCCGGCGACGACATCTGGGTCTCGGGACAGCTAGGCAACGCGCGCGCCGGACTCGGCATCAAGCGGCAGGAGTGGTCAGTAAAAGACGCCGCCAGCGCAGCCATCGCGATCAAGGCGCTCGAGCAGCCCGAGCCGCGCGTGGCGCTCGGCATTGCGTTGCGCGGCGTGGCGCACGCCGCGCTGGATCTCTCCGACGGCCTCGCGGGCGACCTCCTGCACATATTGAAGCGCTCGAACATGCGCGCGACCGTCGACGTGGATCTCGTACCGCGCTCCCCCGTTATCGGTGCATTGCCGGCGGCCGCCCAGTTGCCGTGCGTCCTCGCCGGCGGCGACGACTACGAACTCTGCTTTACCGCGCCAGTCGAGGCGCGCGCAAAAATCCAACGCGCGGCCAAGCAGGTGGGCGTGCTCGTGACGCGCATCGGTACAATCGAGGGTCTTGCTGCTCTCACTGACACGCCCGCCATCGACTGGCGCAATCATGCCGGTCCCGTATCGTTTACGGCATCGGGCTACGACCACTTTCATGCAGACTGACCCGATCACCGAGACTATCGACGACAAACCGCGTCCCAAGCCAAAGCGCCGGACGAGCGCCCGCTTCATGCTGTCGCATCCGCTTCACATACTGTCGCTGGGTTTCGGCAGCGGCTTGTCCCCGGTTGCGCCCGGCACCGTCGGCACATTGTTCGCGTGGGCGTCGTTCGTGGCGTTCAACCCGTACCTCACCGTTGCCGAATGGGCCGTGCTGATCGCCGTGGGCTTCGTCGCCGGGTGCTGGTTCTGCGGCTTCACGGCGAAGAAAATGGGTATCGAGGATCCGTCGCCGGTCGTGTGGGACGAGATCGTCGCGTTCTGGCTCGTGTTGCTGCTTGTCACGCCCGCCACGTTCACCGGACAGTTGTGGGCGTTTATCGTGTTCCGCTTCTTCGATATGGTTAAACCGCCGCCCATCAGCTATTTCGATCGTCATCTGAAGGGCGGCTTCGGCATCATGTTCGATGACATCGCGGCCGCGTTTTTCTCGTTGCTCGTGATCGCGCTGTGGCGCATGACGATTTGATGCCGCGCGTTATCGATTCTCTCCTGCCCACACGATCAGCCCACTAGCGAGTCCCATCATGGCCACCGATAAAGTCGTCCACCAGCTCGCCATTCGTGCCGGCAACAAACTGCGTGATGAGCGCCTGATGCTCGCGACGGCGGAATCGTGCACGGGCGGCATGGTCGCGGCTGCGATGACTGATATTTCCGGCAGCAGCGCGTGGTTCGAGCGGGGGTTCGTCACGTATTCGAATGCCGCCAAGACCGAGATGATCGGCGTGCCGGCCGACCTGATCGAGCGTCACGGCGCGGTGAGCGAACCGGTTGCCAAGGCCATGGCCGAAGGTGCACTCAGGAACAGCCGGGCGCAGGTTTCGCTGTCCATTACGGGCGTAGCGGGTCCGGGCGGCGGTACGGAAACCAAGCCGGTCGGCATGGTTTCATTTGCATGGAGCAACCGGCTGCATACCTCTGTCGAGACGCAGTTGTTCAAGGGCGACCGCGAACAGATCCGCACCCAGGCAGCGGCGCATGCGCTGCGCGGTCTGCTCGAACTATTAGAACGAAGGGAACGGTGAACAAGCGGATGTTGGCTAGACAGGCAAAAACCGGAACCGCGAATCATGGGTGGGCATGCTGATGCCGGCGTTTGCCTACGACACGGCTCAGATCATCAAATGGCTCGGCGCATCTACCGTGGCCAAGGCGCGCGGGTACGTCGACGAAGTCAGGCACCTGCACTGGGACAACGACGTTCTGCGTGCCGACGTGAAAGGCACCCAGCGCCAGCCGTATCACGTCGAAGTGAAGTTCCGTGACGACCGTGGCGCGATCTCAGCCCAAGGCCGCTGTTCGTGCCCGGTCGGATTCGGCTGCAAGCACGCTGCCGCCGCGTTGCTCGCGACCGCCAGCGACAAACCCGAGGAACCCGACTCAGTACGCGCCGAAGTCGCCGGCTGGCTTGAAGGATTTCGCTCACGGTTTGCATCGACACGCAGTACGGCTGCGAAGAAAACCACCGAAGCAAATGGCGCCCTGGCGCTCGCTTACGTGCTCGGCACGTCGCGCGTCATGCGCATGCCCGAGGTCGCGCTGCACAAGGTGCGCCTGAGTCCGGACGGCTCGCTCCAGACGCTCGACCGGCCCTGGACCAATCTCGACTCAGCGCTCGTCAAACAGCCGAAATTCGTCAGTGACGACGACCTGACCATTCTTCGTGCGCTGATCATCGGACGCACGCGCAACGACTTCGGCGGCTTCGCCCTGCACGGCGAAGAAGGCGCGGATCTGCTGCAGCGCATGCTCGCAACCGGACGCCTTTTCACGGCCACGCCTTCGTCGCGGGATGTGGGCGAACCGCGCCGGCCGTTGACGCAGGGCGAAGCGCGGCCGGGTCGCATTGAATGGACGCCGGACCCGGACGACCGCGTGCGGCCCGTGCTGCAAACGGAGCCGGCATCGACCTTCGTCATCACGACCGAACCGTTGTGGTTCGCCGATGCCGAAACGCGCGAAGCCGGCATCGTCGACATGCCTCAGCCGGCGCGGCAACTCGTCGATTACCTCGCGATGCCGCCCATCTCGCTCGCCGAAGCGCCGCTTGTCGGCGCCATGTTGCGCGAGGTCGCGTCCGACCTGCCGCCGCCTCCGGGCCACGAAACGCTGAATCTACAGATCGTCGATATTGAACCGGTGCCCGTGCTCGTGCTCGACACGCAGTCCATCAGCGGAACATGGCGGCCGCGTGAGGAACGCACGGGGGCGAGCGTGCTGGATTTCGCCCTGCTGAGTTTCGATTACAGCGGCTTCAGCATCGACCCCACGCACGCCACTACGATCTTGCGCACGGAGTCCGGCGACATGGTCCAGGTGAAGCGCCGTCACGACGTGGAAACGCGGTATTCGAACCAGCTCTACGAGCTTGGATTTCGCAAGATTCCGGCGCACCAGCGCTTCGGACCGAAGGCCATTCCGGCCGGCGTGCTCGGCTTGCCGGCATCGGCCGCCTGGGCCTTGTTCACGAGCGACACCGTGCCGTCGTTGCGCGAGGACGGCTGGCGCATTTCCATGTCGCCGGAATTCCGCTTCGATTTCATCGAGATCGACGATATCCAGGGCACCGCGCACCACAGCACCGACGGCTGGTTCGACCTCGAACTCGGCATTGCCGTCGGGGAACGGAGCGTGCGGCTGGAGCCGCTGCTCGCCGACCTGTTCCAGCGCGACCGGCGCTGGCTGGCGGGGGCGATCGATTCGATTCCGGATGACGAAGGCATCGAACTCAACACCGATCTCGGCGAACGACTGCGGCTGCGTGCATCGCGGATCAAGCCGGTGGTGCGCGTGCTGATCGATCTCTTCGATACCCTCGGTACGCAACCGCTGCGCGTCTCCGAAAAAGACGCCGGCCGTCTGGAAGCGCTCACCGACACCGGCCGCTGGCAGTTCCACGGTGATGTCTCCATCCGTGAACTCGCGCAACGATTGCAGGAAGGACCGGGATTGCGTGAAGTCCCGGTCCCTCGCGGCTTGAACGCAGAGCTTCGCGTCTATCAGCGCGAAGGCCTCAACTGGATGCAGTATTTGCGCGAACGCAACCTGTCCGGCGTGCTTGCCGATGACATGGGACTCGGCAAGACCGTGCAGACGCTCGCCCACATTCTCGTTGAAAAGGAATCGGGCCGGCTCGACCGTCCCGCGCTCGTAGTGCTGCCGACTACGCTCGTTCACAACTGGCGAGAGGAAGCGAAGAAGTTTGCACCCGATCTTCGCGTGCTCGACCTGCATGGCCCCCAACGCAAGGATCGCTTCGATCAGATCAGCGAGCACGATCTCGTGTTGACCACGTATCCGCTGTTGTGGCGCGACCTGGCCATGTTGTCGCTGTACGAGTATCACTTGCTGATCCTCGACGAAGCGCAGACCGTGAAGAATGTCGCGACCAAGGCTGCCAAGGGGATTCGTGATTTGAGTTCGCGGCATCGGCTTTGTCTGACGGGTACGCCGCTTGAAAATCACCTGGGCGAGTTGTGGGCGCAGTTCGATTTCCTGCTGCCGGGATTCCTTGGCACGCAGAAAGATTTCACCAAACGCTGGCGCACGCCCATCGAAAAATACGAGGACCCGGTGCGCCGTGATTTGCTCGTGCGGCGGATCCGGCCATTCATGTTGCGTCGAAGGAAAGACGAAGTCGCAAAGGAATTGCCGCAGAAGACGACTATTGTGCGGACTGTATCGCTCGAGGGTTCGCAGCGGGATTTATACGAGACCGTGCGAATCGCGATGCAGGAAAAGGTGCGAATGGCGGTGGCCGATCAAGGTTTGGCGCGCAGCCATATCGTCGTGCTGGAGGCGTTGTTGAAGCTGCGTCAGGTTTGCTGCGATCCGTCGCTGGTGAAGCTCACGCGGGCGAAGCGCGTGGAGGAATCGGCGAAGCTTGATTTGCTGCTCGATATGCTGCCGGAGTTGCTTGAAGAAGGACGGCGTGTGCTGCTGTTTTCGCAATTCACGGGGATGCTTGCGATCATCGCCGCCGCGCTCGATGAAGCCGGTTTGCCGTACGTGACGTTGACGGGCGATACACGTGATCGCGTGACGCCGGTGACGCGTTTTCAGGATGGCGAAGTGCCATTGTTCCTGATCAGTTTGAAGGCAGGTGGAGTTGGGTTGAACCTGACCGCCGCCGATACCGTGATTCACTACGATCCGTGGTGGAATCCCGCGGCGGAGAATCAGGCGACGGACCGTGCGCATCGGTTGGGGCAGTTGAAGCCGGTGTTCGTGTACAAGTTGATCGTGGCGGGGAGTATTGAGGAGCGCATCGTGGCGATGCAGGACCGTAAGGCCGCTCTCGCCGATAGTATTCTGCGTGAGGACGCAGTAGCCGGGGCCAAGTTCTCGGCGGAGGATATTGAGGCGTTGCTGGCGCCAATGCCTCAGGGGTGATGTGTATTTTTTGGACGCTTTTTGGCGCCTTGGGCGGGGGGGCGGGGTCGGAGTCGGAGTTGATGCCGGGTTGTTGCTTTTTAGGTCTTCGCGCGTTCTGTCTTGGCTGATCTTTTTCGCACCATTAGCCACTGTGCGTGGCGGCACTTCATTTCACGGGTTTTGCACTGGCGCTTGGGACAGTGTTCTTTGTGGTCGGAGTTGATGCCGGGTTGTTGCTTTTTAGGTCTTCGCGCGTTCTGTCTTGGCTGATCTTTTTCGCACCATTAGCCACTGTGCGTGGCGGCACTTCATTTCTTTGTCCAACGGCGACAAAGAAACGAAGCAAAGAAAACGCCTTCCAACCGCGAATTCTTAAGTGTCCCGAGCGTGCACGTACAACTGTTTGGTACTTCAGAAGAACGCTCGACGCCATAACCACCAACAGTTGAACCCCTCCCCCTCCGGCAACAGATACCCACACGCTTCGCCACCAGTAACTGTGGCAGTCAATACGAAAACCTCGCCAAGGCATACTAACGGCGAAGCCCATAACGGCTCCACAGCATCCTGAACCCGAGGCTTCGCGACCGGGATCCCTGGCAGGCGCGGGCGCAACGGAACCAGTACAGCCTTGCCCTCCGTTTGGGCGCCAGCGCGCGCAGCGCGGAGGCCTAATTAGCGGATTCCCACACTGGTGGCGAAGCGTGTGGGTTGCCATTTTCGGAGGGGGAGGGTTTCAAGTGTTCTTGATTGCGGCGTCGAGCGTTCTTGTGAAGTACCAAACAGTTATCACTGCACGCTCGGGACACTTATGTGCCGTCGGTGGAAAGGCGTTTTCTTTGCTTCGTTTCTTTGTCGCCGTTGGACAAAGAAATGAAGTGCCGCCACGCACAGTGGCTAATAGTGCTAAAAAAATCAGCCAGATCAAACCGCGCGGTAGCCTAAAAAGCAGCAACCCAGCACCAACCCCAACCCCAACCCCAACCGCAACCGACCAAAACCCCTCTCCGAGCGCCAGCGAAAACTCAAACCACCACAGTCTGCGCCTCACCAGCCTTCGACTCCCGAACCCGCCCGATCGCCCAAACCTGCTCCCCTGCCGCCGACAAGATCCCCGTTGCAGCTTCGGCGTCAGCCGCATCAACAACAACGACCATCCCGACCCCGCAATTGAACACTCGATGCATCTCCGCATCAGCCACACCGCCGTGCTTCTGCAGCCACGAGAACAACGGCGGCAGCGGCCACGCCCGATGATCCAGCTCAACGGTCAAGCCATCGCGCAGAACCCGCGGAATATTCTCGACCAGCCCGCCGCCGGTGATATGCGCCATGCCCTTCACGGCCATCTGCGACATCAGCGACAACAACGGCTTCACATAAATATGCGTCGGCGCCATCAGTGCATCAGCAAGCGTTCGGCCATCGAAATCGGCATTCAGATCCGGCTTTGCCCGCTCGATGATCTTGCGCACCAGCGAATACCCATTCGAATGAATCCCCGACGAAGCCAGACCCAAAACCACATCGCCCGGCTTGATGGTCGAGCCATCGATAATCTTGCTCTTTTCCACCGCGCCAACCGCAAATCCCGCCAGATCGTATTCGCCATCGGGATACATGCCCGGCATTTCGGCGGTCTCGCCACCGATCAACGCGCAACCGGCGAGCTCGCAACCCTGCGCAATGCCCTGCACCACAGTCGCGGCCGTATCCACATCCAGCTTGCCGCAGGCGAAGTAATCGAGGAAAAACAATGGCTCGGCGCCTTGCACAAGAATGTCGTTCACGCTCATGGCGACGAGATCCTGGCCGACGGTATCGTGCTTGTTCAGTTGAAACGCAAGGCGCAGCTTCGTGCCCACGCCGTCGGTGCCGGACACGAGCACCGGCTCCTTGTAGCGTTTGGGCACTTCGAACAGCGCGCCGAATCCGCCGATCCCCCCCAACACGCCGTCGCGCATGGTTTTCTTGGCAAATGGCTTGATCCGGTCGACGAGCGCGTCGCCGGCATCGATGTCCACGCCCGCATCGCGATAGGACAAACCTTGGGCGGGTGCGCCCGTGCGCTCTGGGGCGGATTTCGGTTGATTCATGGGGGATCGGCGAGAAGGTCGGTAAAATGAGATTTTAACCGATGCTGGCCGTCCAACCTGATTTCTCGCAGTTCCCGGCCGCGGCTCCAAAGTACCGTTCCACCCCTTTTTGAGACTCACGCCTATCCGGCGGGTGTCTCGACCTTGCGCTCAATGCCTTTTGCACCGGTTCATGCCGGACATCAGCAAAGTTGAGCGCGCCGTTTTCAAGACACGCCCTGACGGAACCGATTGCCCGTGCAACGCCAACTGACGCTCGATCTCGGCACGCCGCCGCTCGCCACCTTCGACAATTTTTTCGCCGCCGGCAACCACGAGTTGGTCACGCGCCTGCGCGAACTCGAAGGCGCGCTCGCCGCAGGGCCGGTGGCCGACCGGACCTTCTACGTCTGGGGCGAGGCGGGCAGCGGCCGCAGCCACCTGCTGCAGGCGCTGATGCACGAAGCCAACGGCCGCGCGCGTTTCCTGAGTCCGCAGGCGCCGCTCGCCGCATTCACCTTCGACCCGAACGCCAACATCTACGCCGTCGATGACTGCGAACGCCTCTCGGGCGCACAGCAAATCGCGCTTTTCAACCTGTTCAACGAGGTGCGCGCCCATCCTTCCAGTGCGCTCGTGGCGACGGGGAACGTGGCGCCGCTAGGGTTATCGGTGAGAGAAGACTTGCGCACGCGCCTCGGCTGGGGACTGGTCTTCCAGCTCACGCCCCTTTCCGACGAAAGCAAGGCCACCGCGCTGAAACACGCGGCGCGCGAACGCGGTATCGATCTGGCGGATGATGTGCCGGCCTACCTGCTCACCCATTTCCGGCGCGACATGCCAAGCCTGATGAAGCTTCTCGACGAACTCGACCGCTTTTCGCTGGAGCAAAAGCGCGCGGTCACCCTGCCCTTGCTGCGTACGATGCTCGCCAAAAAGGAAGATGAAGCGCCGCGCCCGCAAACCGAGCTTTTCTGACCCTGGACGGCAGGCACGCGCCGTCCCGACAGCCCGCCGAACGCTTCCACCCGCTTCAAGTAAAATGCGCTCCCATGAACCTAGCCCTATTTGATCTCGATCACACCCTCATCCCGACGGACAGCGACCACGAATGGGGTCGCTTCATGGCGAGGCTCGGTATTGTCGATGCCGAAAAGTTCGCGAAGCAAAACGACGCGTTCTATGCGCAGTACAAGGACGGCACGCTCGATATCCACGCCTACCTGAACGCCCAGCTTTCCCCGCTGGCGCGGCATCCGCGCACGCAACTGGACGACTGGCACGCGCAGTTCATGCGCGAGGTCATCACGCCGGCCATCCAGCCCGCCGCGCTCGAACTGGTGCGCAAACACCAGGAAGCGGGCGATCTCTGCTGTCTCGTGACCGCCACGAATGCGTTCATCACGGCGCCGATCGGCCAGGCATTCGGCATTGACGCGCTGATCGCCTGCGAGGTCGAAACGGTCGACAATATCCCGAACGGCGAGCTCACCGGCCGCCCCACGGGCACGCCGAGCTTTCGCGAAGGCAAGATCGTGCGTACCGAAATGTGGCTCGCTTCCATGGGAAAAAGCCTGGGCGACTTCGAACACAGCTACTTCTACAGCGACTCGCACAACGACATTCCTCTGCTAGAGAAAGTCACCGACCCGATCGCGACCAATCCCGACGACACCCTGCGCGCTCATGCGCAGTCCCGCGGCTGGCGCATCCTGGAAATCTTCTCCCCACGTGATTAAAAAACTCATCCGCAAGCTGTTCGGCCAGGAAAGCGCCAAAGAGGACGCTCCGGCGACCGCCCCGCTCGTTGCTGCATCCGGCGACGATGTAAAACCTGCCCGCAAGACCACGCGCAAGAAGGCGGCGCCGGCCGAAACCAGGCGCGATCCGAACGTGCCGGTGATCCTGTCGGCGGACGTGCATGGCATCGACCCGTCGCTGATCTCGAAGAACGCGATCCGTGTGACCGAAGGGCTGCAACAAGCCGGGCATCGGGCGTTCATCGTGGGGGCGCCGTGCGCGACCTGCTGCTGAACGTGGCGCCGAAGGACTTCGACGTTGCAACAGACGCCACGCCCGACCAGGTGCAAAAACTGTTTCGCCGGGCGCGCATCATCGGTCGGCGGTTTCAGATCGTGCACGTGCAGTTCGGGCAGGACATCATCGAGACATCGACGTTCCGCGCTCTCGTCGATACCCCCGCCGACGCGCCGCCGTCGCCACCTCCGCCACGTTTGAGACGCGGCGAGATGGACACACGCACGCATGCAGTCGATGCCAGCGGCCGCGTGCTGCGCGACAACGTCTGGGGCGAGCAGCACGAAGACGCCACGCGCCGCGACTTCACGATCAACGCCATGTATTACGATCCGGCGACGCAAACCGTGCTGGATTATCACGACGGCATGGCCGACATCCGCGCGCGGTTGCTGCGCATGATCGGAGACCCCGCGACGCGTTACAGGGAAGATCCGGTGCGCATGCTGCGCGTGGTGCGTTTTGCTGCGAAGCTCGGCTTCGAGATCGAGTCCGCGACCCGCGCGCCGATTGCGGAACTGGCTGATCTGATCAGCAATGTTCCTGCAGCGCGTCTCTTCGACGAGATGCTCAAGCTGCTGCTCTCAGGCCACGCGCTCGCGTGCCTGACGCGTTTGCGCGCTGAAGGTTTGCATCACGGCGTATTGCCTCTGCTCGACGTGATTTTCGAATCCACGCACGGCGAGAAATTCATCACGCTGGCGCTGACCAACACTGACGAGCGCGTGCGTGCGGGCAAAGGGGTATCGCCGGGGTTCCTCTTCGCCACGCTGCTCTGGAACGACATGCAGTCGCGCTGGCAGCAATACACGCTCGCCGGTGAGTTCCCCGTGCCGGCGTTGCATCGCGCGATGGACGACGTGCTTGACATGCAGACCGAAAAGCTTGCTATCCACAAGCGGTTTTCATCGGATATGCGGGAGATCTGGGGCCTGCAACATCGGCTTGAAAAACGCTCCGGCCGCAGCGCGATGAAGCTGCTGGAACACCAAAGGTTTCGGGCGGGTTATGATTTCCTCCTGCTCCGGTGTGAATCGGGCGAACTGGATGCATCGGTTGGCCAGTGGTGGACGGATTTCATCGAAGGGGACGCTGCTGCGCGAGAGTCACTTGTTTCGCAAGGCGGGAAGGACCGGGCACCCAAGAAACGACGGCGGCGCAGCAGCAACGCCAAAAGCCGCAGGCCGGGTGACGGAATGGAGGGCGGCGCGAGCAGCGGGGACGCATCGGCTCGTGAAGAACGTGATGTGCGCGAAGAGCGCGACGTGCGGCACGGCGACGATTGACGCGGCCCGTGCGCGTGCTTTGCGCCTGCTTTGTGCATGCTAGGCAGCGCATTCGCGTCGTGTTTCGCCGAACGACAGTCGTAGGATTCATGCCATGACGGTAGCTTATCTGGGCCTGGGCGCAAACCTTGGCGATGCGCGCCAGACCCTGAAAGACACAGTCGTGTGTCTTGCTCAGCAACACACGATCAGCGTGCTCGCGAAATCGAGCCTCTATCGCACCGCGCCGATCGACGCTGGTGGCGACGACTACTTCAATTGTGTCGTCAAGATCGATACCACCCTGCCCGCGCGACACTTGCTGCGGCTGTGCCATTCCATTGAAGAGCACTTCGGGCGCGAGCGGCCATACCGCAACGCGCCGCGCACGCTCGACCTCGACATCCTGCTGTTCGGCGACTCATGCATTGAAGAAGCCGATCTCGTGGTCCCGCACCCGCGTCTCACCGAACGCGCGTTTGCACTCGTGCCGCTGATCGAACTCGATAGCGAGGTGATCATCGCCCAGCGCGGCCGCGCCGATGCGTTCCTGGCATCGGTCGAAGACCAACGCATCGAAAAAGTGGCGACGCATCTGTGCCCGCTTTTCGCCTCCCGCTGCACATCCCGTCGCGAAGCCTGAACGCTCTCTCGCGCATAGCCTCACAACCACGAAAACGCCATGAGCACGCCGCTTACCGTCACCGCGCCGCAATTGCGCCCGCCGCACAGATACATAGCGATAGAAGGGCCGATTGGCGTCGGCAAGACCACGCTCGCGCGGCTGCTCGCGGAGCGCTGGTCCATGCGTACGCTTTTCGAGCGCCAGCAGGAGAATCCGTTTCTCGAACGGTTTTATCGCGACAACTCGCGTTACGCGCTCGCCACGCAATTGCAGTTCGCGTTGCAACGCGCGCAACAGGCTCAGGAAATCGGCGCGGCGCTCGTGGGCGGCGCAGGACATGTCGGGCAATCCGCGCTCACGCCGCTGATCACGGATTTCATCACCCAGAAAACCGCGCTGTTCGCACGGCTGACGCTGGCGGACGACGAGTTCGAGCTGTTCCGCGAGGTATCGAGGCGCTTCAATGCGCCGGCGCCGGCGCCCGATCTCGTGGTGTATCTGCAGGCCAGTCCGGAGGTGCTGTTCGCGCGCATCCAGAAACGCGCGGTGCCCATGGAGCTGCAGATCCCCGATGCCTACCTGCGCGCCCTCTGCGACGCCTACAATGACTTCTTCTATCACTACGACGCCACGCCGTTATTGACGGTGAACGCCGAGCATTTGAACCCGCTGGAATCGGAAGCCGATCTGGCGCTGCTGATCGAACGTATTGAAACCATGCGCGGGCGCAAGGAATTCTTTGTCAAGGGCACGTCACTCTAAGTCCGTCCGGGCGGCGCGCCAGCGTGCCGTCTCTTATCTAGTCGATGTGGAAATTGCCATGGCGTATTTGCAGGAAACCAGCCGCACCGCGATCACCGTTCCGAAGCTTCGGACCATGCGCGAAGCCGGCGAAAAGATCACGATGCTGACGTGTTACGACGCCAGCTTTTCCGCGCTGCTCGACCGCGCGGGTGTGGACGTGATGTTGATCGGCGATTCGCTTGGCAATGTGCTGCAGGGCCATGGCACGACGTTGCCCGTGGTGCTCGATGACATTGCGTATCACACCGCTGCCGTCGTACGAGGCAACAAGAATGCGCTCGTGGTGGCGGACATGCCGTTCGGCACGGTCGGCTCACGCGAAGAGACTTACGCGAACGCCGTGAAGCTGATGCGCGCCGGCGCGCAGATGGTGAAGATCGAAGGCGGGGAATGGTCGGCGGAGATCGTGCGATTCCTGGTTGATCGCTCCATTCCGGTGTGCGGGCACGTTGGCTTGACGCCGCAATCCGTGCACGCGTTCGGCGGCTTCAAGGTGCAGGGCAAGACCGATGCCGGCGCCGACCAGATGCGTCGCGACGCGTTGGCGTTTCAGGAAGCCGGCGCGCAATTGCTGGTGATCGAAGCAGTGCCTACGTTGCTCGCGCGAGAGGTCACGGAACAATTGGTTATCCCGACGATCGGCATAGGCGCGGGTATCGATTGTTCAGGCCAGGTGCTCGTGCTGCACGACATGCTGGGAATCTTTCCCGGCAAACGGCCGCGTTTCGTGAAGGATTTCATGCAGGGCCAGCCGAGTATTTTTGCGGCGGTTGAAGCGTACGTTCAGGCCGTGAAGGACAAGAGTTTTCCCGGGCCGGAGCATACTTTTTAAAGCTTTTTAGCTCTTGCGTTTCAGCCGCGCGGCCACTGCGCCGCGCAACGCGTTGCAGATCATCAGCGCTTCGGCGCGGTTCAAATCTTCGTGCGTCAGCGCGCATTCTTCTGCTTCCAGCTCTTCCAGCAAGACGCCGCGCATCACGCCCGGCAGCAATCCCGCGCCGAGCGGCGGCGTTTTCCACCGGCCATCGCGCTTCAAGAATACGTTCGACCGCCCGCCTTCCGTCAGCTCGCCGCGCTCGTTGAAGAACAGCATATCGAACGCGCCATGCGTTTCGGCCTCGCGCCATGCACGGTCGTAATCCTCACGCGATGTCGTCTTGTGTTCGAGCAACGGATCATTGGAAGAGCGCGGCGCAAAGCCATATTCCGATGCCAGCAACACGCTCACCGTTTGCTCCGCCAACGGCGCAAGGGACGCGCTCGTTACGTTGATCTCGCCGCTTTTCGCCAGTGCAATCCTGAGTCTGTACGAGGCGTCTTGTTGAAACCCGGCGCAGGTTTCATCGACAAGACTTCGCAGCGCAGTCCGGTCAAGCGGAAACCCGCACCACCCGGCGCTCGATGCCAACCGCGCCAGATGCCGGCCCCAATGGCGAATCCCGTCCTTCGTTGCGAATGTGGTCTCGAAGAGCTGGAAACCCGGATCGGAGTCAGTCAGGAATTGCGCTTTCAATTGGCACTCCTCGAATTCATCGGCGGCGACGCTGTCCAGCACAATACCCGCGCCGATACCCATCCTGCCCCGGCCATGCTCGATTTCAATCGTGCGGATCGGCACGGACAAACAGAAGTCATCACGCGCGTCCAGCCAGCCTATGGCGCCGGTATAAATACCGCGCGGCGTGCTTTCGAGCGCGTCGATCAATTGCATGGTCTTGTGTTTCGGCGCGCCCGTGATCGATCCGCACGGCAACAGCGCGCGCAGGATATCGGCGAACGAGGTGCGGGGCCGCGAACGCGCCTCCACGGTCGATGTCATTTGCCACACCGACTTGTACGCCTCGACCGTGAACAATTGCGGCACCCGGACGCTTCCGGTCACGGCCACGCGCGCCATGTCGTTGCGCAACATATCCACGATCATCACGTTCTCAGCGCGATTTTTCGGATCGTCTCGCAGCCATTTTGGGTCGGCGCTGCGCGGCGCGGTGCCTTTCATTGGTCGGGCGCGAAGTAAATCACCCTCACGTTCGATGAACAACTCCGGCGAGCACGACAACACGTCACGCCCGTCGGGCATCGCGATCAACGCGCCATAGCGTACCGGTTGCCGCTCCCTCAGCCTTCGGTACAACCCAATGGCCGAGCCGAACACATCGAACGCGAGACGGAATGTGTAATTGATCTGATACGAGTCGCCCGCCTGCAGCGCCTCCTGCACACCCGCGATGGCATGTTCGAACGCATCGGGCGTCACACTCGATTCGATGTTCGCCACTCCCGCCACCGACGGCTGGTCAGCCAATCCGTTGTCATTTTCAGCGAGCCACTGTTCGGCCTCTTCCCGCGACAAAAACGTACATTCGCGAAACAACAAAAAGCGCAGCGCGGCATTGCCGGGCTGCGCCAACTGCAGATTGCGGCCGAATTCGTAGTCCGCCAGCACGACCACGTGCAAACCATCGTGCAGGTCTCGCCTGACGCTCGCGCACACGTCGTCCAGCTCTGCCGCTTCGTGACACGACCGTTCGCGCACGAAGCCGGCGTAAAGGCGGCTCGACCGCCTTCCGGCGGTCGAGTCGCAATCGTCGAGCAGCGCGAAAACCTCGCCGCGTTGCTGCATGATCAGTGCCTCAATCGAAGAAACTCTTCACCCGATCGAACCAGCTCTTGCTTTGCGGACTATGACGCGAGCCGCCTTCCGTCAGCGAACGCTCGAACTGCTTGAGCAGGTCGCGTTGCTGATCGGTGAGCTTGACCGGCGTTTCGACCTGGACGTGCACATACAAGTCTCCGGCGATACTCGAACGCAATCCCTTGATGCCCTTGCTGCGCAGACGGAACGTCTTGCCCGACTGCGTACCTTCCGGCACCGTAAAGCTCGCGCGCCCGGCCAGCGTCGGCACTTCGATCTCGCCGCCAAGCGCCGCCGTGGTGAACGGAATCGGCATCTGGCAATGGAGGTCGTCGCCATCGCGCTCGAACACCGAATGCTGCTTGATGTGAATCTCGACGTACAAGTCGCCGCTCGGACCGCCGTTGATGCCCGGCTCGCCGTTACCCGACGAACGAATCCGCATGCCGTCGTCGATACCCGCCGGAATCTTCACCTCCAGCGTCTTCGTTTCCTTCACCTTGCCCGCGCCGTGGCAATGACCGCACGGTTCAGGAATGAAGGTGCCGGTGCCGTGACACTTCGGGCACGTTTGCTGGATGCTGAAGAAACCCTGCGACATTCGCACGGTGCCTTGTCCGTGACACGTCGGACATGTTTCCGGTTTCGTGCCGGCCTTGGCGCCCGAGCCTTTGCAGATCTCGCAATTGACCCAGCTCGGTACACGAATTTGCGTGTCGTACCCGTGCGCTGCCTGCTCCAGCGAAATTTCCATGCTGTAGCGCAAATCTGCACCACGATAAACCTGTGGACCTGCGCGCCCGCGTCCGGCGCCTGCACCCGCGCCGCCCCCGGCCGCCTGCCCGAAGATGTCGCCGAATATATCGCCGAAGGCATCGGCGAACCCGCCGAAACCCTGCTGGCCAGCACCGGCCATGTTTGGATCGACGCCGGCATGTCCGTACTGGTCGTAAGCCGCGCGCTTTTGCGGATCCGAGAGCATTTCGTAGGCCTCCTTGGCCTCCTTGAAACGCTCTTCCGCATCCTTGCTATCCGGATTGCGGTCGGGGTGATGCTTCATCGCAAGCTTGCGATACGCCTTCTTGATTTCGTCGTCGCTCGCGTTCTTCGCGACGCCCATAACCTCGTAGTAATCCCGTTTCGCCATATCGGTTCAGCGCCACCGCGCCCGATCTTTTCGATCAGGCCGACAGCTCCCTCTTGGATGCCTGGAGTCTTGCGACTCATGTGATTTGTCGACGCTTCGCCTTCGTACGATTCGCCCGGTCAGCCTGTGACCGGCGACAATAATTCGCACAAAGCGCCGCGCCCTCTAAAAAACAACGTGCCCGGGGAGCCAATTGGCTCGCCAGGCGCGTTCTTCGTACTTGCGCTCAACTTCTCGCAAGACATCTTCCATCGCGGTCCCGCACGAAGTCGCACGAGACCGGTTCAACCTTCGCCGATGACACGCTTTCGCGATTCAATCGACTTAGTCCTTCTTCACTTCCTTGAAGTCGGCATCGACAACGTCGTCGTGCTGCTCCGGCGCCGCCTGCGCGCCTGCACCGCCCGCTGCACCAGCCGCCGCGCCCGCAGCACCTTGCGCTGCAGCCATGTCGGCGTACATCTTTTCGCCGAGTTTCTGCGACGCCGTGGACAGCGTTTCAATCTTCGCGTCAATGCTGGCCTTGTCGCTCGCCGTGCTCTTGAGCGCTTCTTCAAGATCCTTCAACGCAGCTTCGATCTGTTCCTTCTCGGCCGCTTCAATCTTGTCGCCGTACTCAGCCACGGCCTTCTTCGTGCTGTGCACCAGCGCGTCGCCCTGATTGCGCGAGTCGGCCAGTTCACGCAGACGATGATCTTCGTCAGCGTTCGCTTCAGCATCCTTCACCATCTTGTCGATCTCGGCGTCAGACAGACCCGAGTTCGCCTTGATGACGATCTTGTTTTCCTTGCCGGTCGCCTTGTCCTTCGCGCCGACGTGGAGAATGCCGTTCGCGTCGATGTCGAAGCTCACTTCGATCTGCGGCGTGCCGCGTGCTGCCGGCGGAATGCCTTCGAGGTTGAACTCGCCCAGCAGCTTGTTGCCTGCCGCCATTTCGCGCTCACCCTGGAAAACCTTGATGGTCACGGCGCTCTGGTTGTCGTCGGCGGTCGAATAGACTTGTGCGTGCTTCGTCGGGATGGTCGTGTTCTTGTTGATCATCTTCGTCATCACGCCGCCAAGGGTTTCAATACCCAGCGACAACGGCGTCACGTCCAGCAGCAACACGTCCTTGCGATCGCCCGACAGAACCTGGCCCTGGATCGCGGCGCCAACAGCCACGGCTTCGTCCGGGTTCACGTCACGACGCGGTTCCTTGCCGAAGAATTCCTTGACCTTGTCCTGCACCTTCGGCATACGCGTCATACCGCCGACCAGGATGATGTCGTCGATATCGCCGACCTTCACGCCTGCATCCTTGATAGCGACACGGCACGGTTCCATGGTGCGCTCGATCAATTCCTCGACTAGCGACTCCAGCTTCGCACGCGTAATTTTCAGGTTCAAGTGCTTCGGACCCGACGCGTCAGCCGTGATGTACGGCAGGTTGATCTCGGTCTGAGCCGCCGATGACAACTCGATCTTCGCCTTTTCCGCCGCTTCCTTCAGGCGTTGCAGCGCGAGCACGTCCTTCGACAGATCGACGCCTTGTTCCTTCTTGAACTCGACAATGATGTATTCGATGACGCGCTGGTCGAAGTCCTCACCGCCCAGGAACGTGTCACCGTTCGTGGACAGCACTTCGAACTGCTTTTCGCCGTCAACGTCTGCGATTTCGATGATCGACACGTCGAACGTACCGCCGCCCAGGTCATAGACGGCAATCTTGCGGTCGCCCTTTTCGTTCTTGTCCAAGCCGAACGCGAGCGCGGCTGCAGTCGGTTCGTTGATGATGCGCTTCACGTCCAGACCAGCAATACGGCCTGCATCTTTCGTGGCCTGACGCTGGCTGTCGTTGAAGTACGCCGGAACCGTGATCACAGCTTCCGTCACTTCTTCGCCGAGATAGTCTTCAGCGGTCTTCTTCATCTTGCGCAGCACTTCGGCCGAGATTTGCGGCGGTGCCAGCTTTTGATCGCGGGCTTCAACCCAGGCGTCGCCGTTATCGGCGCGCACGATCTTGTAAGGCATCAACGCGATGTCCTTTTGCACTTCCTTTTCGTCAAACCGACGGCCGATCAGCCGCTTGACTGCGTACAACGTGTTTTTCGGATTTGTCACCGACTGACGCTTTGCCGGCGCACCAACGAGGATTTCGTTGTCGTCGACATAAGCAATGATCGACGGCGTGGTACGCGTGCCTTCCGCATTTTCGATCACTTTGACGGTGTTGCCTTCCATGATCGCCACGCACGAGTTCGTCGTGCCCAGATCGATACCAATGATTCTGCCCATTTTTATCACTCTCCTGACTTTGATCGCAGCGCATCCGGATTTGCGTTTTCAACGTGTTTATCGTTCAAAAACGCTTCTCGATGCCCAAAATTTAACCCTGTACGCCAAATAAGAGCGTTCGCATCGTTTTCAAGACCAAAAACCGACGCAACCTCATTTTTTTTATCCTGACTGCAACTTTCTTGGAAGATCGGCTCATACCTTCGCGTCGAGCATCCGGATCTTCTCGCGGGCTGCTTCCACGGCGGCCTCGAATTGCCCGAGTCCATGCCATCCGGTCGCGCGCCCAAGGCGCTTGCCCCGGTAAAAGAAAAACCACGTCGGCACGCCATGCAGCATGAAACGCCGGCCAAGGTCCCGGTGCTCGTAGACATTGCTGTGAAACCACTTGAGGCCGAGCGTCCGGATCTCGTCCGGCTTGGCGAGCATCGCTTTCTTGGCAATCTCGCAGTTGAAGCACTCGAAACCCCAGAAAAACACCACAGCCAACTCGTCTCCCGCCGATACCAAGCCGGAATCGAACGTCTCAGCGCTCAATTCCTGCATCTCGAAAACGGAAAACGCAGTCGCATCGACGGGGATGTTGGCCATGACGAAGGTGATTCCAGCCTGCCGATGTCTATTTCGGCGCGGCGACGGTCACGAGCGCCGGTCGCAAGACGCGGTCCGCGATCACGTAGCCTTTTTGCAGCACCGTAACGACCGTGTTCGCCTCCTGGTCGGCCGGAACCATCGAAATCGCCTGATGACGGTGCGGGTCGAATTTTTCGCCTACCGGATTGATTTCGACCACGCGCCCTTTTTCAAGCGCACCGGTTAACTGGCGCAGCGTCAACTCGACGCCCTCGCGAACTTTCGCAAGATCGGTCGATGAGTGCGCAAGCGCAGCTTCCAAGCTGTCGAGCACGGGAAGCAGGTTTTCCGCAAAGTTTTCGATCGCGAATTTATGCGCCTTCTGGACGTCTTCCTGCGCCCGGCGCCGCACGTTTTCGGTTTCTGCTTTCGCGCGCAGAAACTCTTCCTGCAACGCCGCAGCCTTGGCCTGCGCTTCGGCGAGCAGAGCTTCGGTTTCGTTCACGTCGCCCGCTTCCGTCGCAAAAGCTGCGTCTGCCGGGTTCGGCTGCTGGGTATGTTGAGCCGCCGTTTCGTCGCCGGGCGTGGAATTCTGGCTCGCGGAGTTGTCTTGCGTGTTTTCCATGTCGCTTGAGATTTTTGCTAAGGATGAAAACGGATGAAATCGAAAGCACCGTTGCGGTTTCGATCCATCGGAAAGCTGCCGATGATACCTGCCGCGCCAACGTTGCTAAAACACCACGGTCGTAACGGCAGGTAGCAAGAATGAATCGAGGCACGTCGATGCTTACCCTGAAAACGTACTTGAGGCTGGCGTGAGCGTTTTCAAGGGGTTGCACGCGGTTTTCGGCGTCGTTTCTACAGTCCGGAAACGGCCCGTTACAACCATTTTCAGCCAGTGATCAGATTGAGATTGAGCCGGACGATCACGTCACCTACACTTCGATCATGTCTTCGGAAGCACTAGTTAACCCTAATCTTACGAAAGCCAGATTCCAAGTTGTTTATTCGCTGAAGCGAGCTGTTGAGCCAACGTCAGCGTCCGTATTTCGAGCCGTTTGCGTTGCCACGAGGAGTGCCATGAAACTGACCTTAGCTATTGCGGTGGTCGCATTGGTACTCGTTGGCGGCACAACGACTATCTGCATGTCGGGCGCAGTGAACGACCACAATGTGGAGTATGGCGGCGTATCCGCTACCATGGAAAGCCTGTTTAGTCAGCACCTGAAAGTTTGTCGATAATTCGCCGGTCCCGTTTGGTCGGCCGGCCTTGCAGCGCGGCCGCCGGTTCCCGGTACGTCTTTCTGCGCTCGCTCTCCGCCACGCGCTTCTCCCGGCCTGAAACTGTTTCCTTATAAAGCGTCTGCGCAACCGTTGCCGGACCGCGTACTTCACAGATCCCCACCACGTCCACTTGCCAGAGCACGTGCTCGATCTCGATCTCCACCAGATCGCCGACCCGCACGTCCTTCGATGGCTTCACGTTCGCGCCGCCAATCCGCACGCGACCCTTCTCTACGGCATCGCTTGCGAGCGAACGCGTTTTGAAAAAACGCGCCGCCCACAGCCATTTGTCGATACGAAGGCGTGCGCTGGAATCGGTTGAGATGGCGTAGTTCATGGCTCGAACCTTATGCAGCGGCGCTCAAGGCTTGTGGCGTCTGAACCGGCCAGCCTTGCAGATGCTGCGCGACGATTTCCCCGAGCGCCTTGATCCACGCCGGCGATGCATTCAAGCAGGGGATCCGGTGAAACTCCTTGCCGCCGGCCTTCAGGAAGTCATCGCGCACTTCAATGCCAATTTCTTCGATCGTTTCCAGGCAATCCGACGTGAAGCCCGGGCAGAACACGTCAACGCGCTTCGCACCGGCGGCGCCCAGTTCGGCGAGCGTAGGAGCCGTGTACGGTTGCAACCATTCAGCGGGACCAAACCGCGACTGGAATGTCACGCGGCATTCGACCGGCGAAAGCCCGAGTGCGGCCATCAACAATGAACCCGTCTGTTGACACTGGTCGTGATACGGATCGCCGAGGTCCATTGTCCGTTTGGGAACGCCATGAAAGCTGAGCACCAGTCTGTCGCCCGAAGCGAAGTCCGGCTGCCCGTGCTGGCGCCAGTATTCGCGAACCTGCTCGACCAACGCGCCGATATACGCCGGATGGTCTGCGTAATGGCGAATCGTGCGCAATTCCGGCTGATTACGTACGCGCCGCAACGCATTGAACGCATCGTCAAAGGCGGTTGCCGTGGTCGATGACGAATACTGCGGGTACATGGGCACGAGCAACACGCGCTCAGCGCCTTCCAGCTTGAGTTGGTTCAGCATCGCAGGAATGCCTGGCGAACCGTAGCGCATCGCGTAATCGACGATTACATGGTAGTCGTTCACGGCAAAGAGTCGCCGTAGCCCCTCAACCTGCTTTTCCGTATAGACGCGCAGCGGCGAGCCTTCCGGCAACCAGACCTGAGCGTATTTCTTCGCCGACGCACGGCCGCGAAACGGCAGGATTGCCAGGCGCAGGATGACCTGCCACGCAATTGCGGGAATCTCCACCACGCGCGGGTCCGACAAGAACTGGGCGAGGTACTTGCGCACCGCTTTCGGCGTGGGCGCGTCCGGCGTGCCGAGGTTGATCAGCAGCACGGCAACGCGGTGCGAAGCGGAAGGCTGCGAGGGCAACTCGAGGTCGTAGCGCATATAAGAGAAGCTCGGCAAGCCAGCGTGATTGAGTAAAACCCATTATAGCGGCGCGTTTCGGAACGCAACATCGGCCGATCGGCCTAGTGGCGCGCCGGCTTCGCACGGGGCAAGATGAGTTGTCGGACGGGGGATTGCGGGATTTTCCCCCTTCGGAACCGGCTTATTGTTGACTGAGCGAGAGGGACAAGAGCCGCGCGGTGATATCGACGATTGGAATGACGCGGTTGTACGCCATGCGTGTAGGTCCGATCACGCCGAGCGTGCCGACGATCTTCCCGTTCACCTCGTATGGCGCGGTCACCACGCTCATTTCCTCGATCGGCACGAGATTCGACTCGCCGCCAATGAATATCTGCACGCCCTGGGCGTGGCTCGACACGTCGAGTAATTGAAGGAGACTCGTCTTTTGATCAAATACGTCGAAAAGCTTGCGCAGCCGCGCCATGTCGGAGGAGAGGTCCGCCACTTCCAGCAGATTGCGTTCGCCGGAAATCAGCAGGGTCTCGCCGGGATCGGTCTCGTCCACGCTCGCGGCCACCGCTGCCTGCATCAGCGTTGTCATGTCGCCGCGAAGCGCGTCGATTTCCTCGCGAAGTCGGCGGCGTACTTCGTCGAAGGACAAGCCAGCGAAATTCGCGTTGATGTAATTCGACGCCTCGGTGAGTTGCGACGGCGAATAGTCACGCTGTGTCGCCATGATGCGGTTCTGAACGTCACCTTCAGGTGTGACGATGATCAGCAGAATGCGTTTGTCCGACAGCCGCATGAACTCGATCTGCTTGAACATATGGCTGCGGCGCGGCGTGAGAATGACGCCCGCGAATTGAGAGAGGTTAGAAAGAACGCTCGCGGCGGCAGCCACGATCTTTGCCGGTTCGCCGCCTTGCAGCTTGATCTTGACCGCGGAGGTCATGGCTTCGTCGTCGGTGGTTTCGACGGTCAGCATGGTATCCACGAAGAGCCGATAGCCGCGTGGCGTGGGAATCCGGCCCGCCGACGTGTGGGGACTCACCACCAGCCCGAGGTCCTCCAGGTCCGACATCACGTTGCGGATGGTGGCGGGACTGAGCTCGAGGCCGGAGTAACGCGACAGCGTGCGAGAACCGACCGGCTGACCTTCTGCGATATATCGCTCGATCAGCGTTTTGAGGAGGGTCTGGGCACGTGGGTCTAGCATGGGGAAATTTTAGCTCAACGTGGTTGGAGCAGCGAACGCGGTGATCGGCTGAACAAGAGCAAACCACCCTTTTTCATTCGTCCGTCATCAATTCATGTTGCACATCATTCTAACGAGAATTAACTGCCGCGCCGGAGCTTACCGTAACGGGACAGCCCCGTGACAGCCCGGGAACAAGCCAGATCTGGTCCAAAGGTAATCCCGACGCGGCCCGCGGTTCTTTTCGACACTCACCTATGGTGTAATGCCGCCATGGATATTGGCACCCAATTCAAGACCGTCGCGCTCGTAGGGCGCAACAATACGCCCGGCATCAGGGAGCCGTTGACGGCGCTCGCCGCCTGCATCGCGAAGCGCGGCTTCGACGTCGTGTTCGAAGCCGATACGGCGCAGGAAGTCGGCGTGACCGATTATCCGGCGTTGACCGCGCCCGAGATCGGCGCCCGCGCGGACGTCGCGGTCGTGCTGGGCGGCGACGGCACCATGCTTGGCCTCGGGCGGCAACTGGCGCCGTACCGGACGCCGCTGATCGGCGTGAACCACGGTCGGCTCGGCTTCATCACGGACATTACGCTTGCCGAAATGCAGGAACTCGTTCCGCAAATGCTGGGAGGCAGTTTCGAGCGCGAAGAGCGGACCCTGCTCGAAGCGCGCATTGTCCGGGACGGCCAGCCGATCTACCACGCGTTGGCGTTCAACGACGTAGTGGTGAACAGAAGCGGCTTTTCGGGCATGGCGGAACTGCGTGTTTCCGTGGACGGGCGCTTCATGTACAACCAGCGCTCGGACGGACTGATCGTGGCGACGCCAACCGGGTCGACCGCTTACGCGCTGTCTTCTTCCGGACCCATTCTTCATCCGCAACTGGGGGGATTCGTGCTCGTACCCATTGCGCCGCATTCGCTGTCCAATCGGCCAATCGTGCTGCCGGACGACTCCCAGGTCGATATCCAGATCATCGGCGGGCGTGATGTGAACGTGAACTTCGACATGCAGTCATTCACTGCCGTCGAGCTGAACGACACAATCGAAGTGCGGCGTTCGCGGCATACCGTGCCGGTGCTGCATCCGGTGGGTTATAGCCATTACGCCACCCTGCGCAAGAAGCTGCACTGGAACGAATATCCTTCGCACGAAGACGTTTCGAAACTCTAAACACCCATGCTCCGTCATTTATCGATTCGGGACTTCGTCATTGTTTCTGCGCTCGACCTCGAGTTCGAGCGCGGCTTCACCGTGTTTTCGGGTGAAACCGGCGCGGGGAAATCGATTCTTATCGATGCCCTCGCACTTACGCTCGGCGCCCGCGCCGACGCGAGCATCGTGCGTACGGGTGAGGCACGCGCCGATATCACCGCGGAGTTTTCAACGCACGCGCAGGTCGTGCAGTGGCTCGACGAACATGCGCTCGCAACCGGCGACGGCGACACGGTGATGCTCCGGCGCGTCGTGGATTCGGGCGGCCGCTCGCGAGCGTTCATCAACGGGACGCCGGCCACGCTCGTGCAGTTGCGCGAGCTGAGCGAAATGCTCGTCGACATTCACGGCCAGCACGCGCATCAATTGCTGATGCGTCCTGACGCGCAACGCGAACTCTTCGATACCCACGCCGGCCTGCTCGAAACCGCGCAGAAAGTGGCGCGGACACATCGGGTCTGGCGCGACGCTACGCACGCGGTGGAACTTGCGCAAAACCGCGACCGCGAGTTGCAACTGGAGCGGGAGCGCCTGGCATGGCAACTGAGCGAACTCGACAAGCTCGCGCCGCAGCCCGGCGAATGGGAAGACGTCAGCGGGGAGCATCACCGGTTATCGCATTCGGCGAGTTTGATCGATGGCGTGCAAGGCGCGCTGAACTCGCTGTCCGAATCCGACGAAGCCATGATCACGCAACTTGCCGCGATCGTGTCGAAACTACGTGGTCTCGCTGATATCGATCCCGCACTCGCCGATGTCCTGGCGTCGCTCGAACCCGCCGAGATCCAGTTGCAGGAGGCGTCGTATTCGCTGTCGCATTACGCGCAGCGGCTGGAACTCGATCCGAACCGTCTGGCACAGGTCGAGCATCGGATGGATCAGTTGCATTCGGCCGCGCGCAAGTTCCGCATGCAGCCGGAAGCGTTGCCCGAGGAGCATGCGGAGCGCCGCCGCCAGTTGGCCGCTCTCGACGCCGCCGCCGATCTCGACGCGTTGCGCGCCGCAGTGACGAAAGCGAAGGAAGCTTATCTGGCTGAAGCGACGGTGTTGTCGAAAGCGCGCGCAAAAGCCGCGAAGTCGCTCGGCAAGGCGGTTACGCAGGGGATGCAGGAATTATCGATGGCCGGCGGAAGCTTCGAGGTCGCGCTCGTGCCGCTTGCCGAAGGCGGCGCGTACGGGCTCGAGCAGATCGAGTTCCGCGTGGCCGGTCACGCCGGCGTGACGCTGCGGCCGCTGGCGAAGGTTGCATCGGGCGGGGAACTCGCGCGGATCAGTTTGGCGCTGGCGGTGATTGCAAGCACGGCGAGCCCGACGCCCACGTTGATTTTCGACGAAGTGGACACGGGAATTGGCGGCGGCGTAGCGGAAGTCGTCGGGCGGTTGCTCCATCAACTTGGACGCGACCGGCAAGTGCTGTGCGTCACGCACTTGCCGCAAGTCGCGGCGCGCGGCGATCATCACTTCCAGGTGGCGAAAGCCGGTGATTCATCGGGCGGTACGGTCAGCACGGTTACGCCTCTGGATAAATCGAAGCGCGTGGAAGAAGTCGCACGCATGCTGGGCGGACTTGAGATCACGGCCACCACGCGCAAGCACGCGAAGGAAATGCTGGCGGCGTGAATCAGCGCGTAGCATCAAAACTCAACGATTTGCGCTCGTGGCAGACTAACCCAAGTCAGCTAAGGCCAAGGAGCTTTTTGAGGATGAGGAAAACGAACTACTCTTCAATGCGGCCAGCGTCTGGGAAGTGGCAATCAAGAACGGGCTGGGAAGACCCGACTTCAAAGTCGATTCGCATCTGTTTCGCCGGGCGCTGTTGGACAATGGCTACATCGAATTGGTGATCGGCAGCGCGCACACTGCGGCAGTCGCCAACTTGCCCGACCACCACAAAGACACGTTCGATCGGCTGCTGATTGCGCAAGCAACGGTCGAGGGCATCATCTTGCTACCAATGACGAAACGGTAGCTGAGTACAAAGCGAGTCCGATTCGCCTGGTCAAGTAAACGCCGCGACTCGTACTACCCAAACACCCGCGCCCAAAGCCCGCTCACTGCCTCCCTCTCGGCTGCGACCACGTCTGGCTCGACCCGCGCCTTTTCCATGCCATCGAGCCGCAGCGTGTGCTGCAACTTCCTGTACCGTCGATAAGCCGCCGCCACCGTTTCCGCTTCTTCGTCACTCATCACGCCAAAGCGCGCGGCATGTCCCAGCAGGGAGATATTGCCGAGATTGCGCACGAACTCGCCGTCCTCGCGTGAGTGCAGCAGCACCCAGAACTGCACGATGAACTCGATGTCCACCATCCCGCCGCGATCATGCTTCAGGTCGAAGAGCTTGCTTTTGTTCGGATGGCCGGCGTACACGCGCTCGCGCATCGCGACGATCTCCTGAGCGAGGGCATTGGCGTCGCGCGGCATGGTCAGGACGTGCGCGCGAATCTCTTCGAAGCGCGCGCCAATTTCGGCATCGCCGGCGCAATAACGCGCACGCGACAACGCCTGATGTTCCCAGACCCACGCCGTATTCGCGGCATCGCCTTCACGAATCTGATAGCGCCGGAACGACTCCACGCTTGTCACCAGCAGACCGGATTCGCCGTTTGGACGCAGGCGCAGATCAACGTCGAACAAGGTGCCGGCACCGGTCGCCGTGGTGAGCCACGTCACGAGGCGGCGAGCGAACATGGCGTAGATATCGCTGGCGGAATCGTCGGGGTCGTCGTGGAGGAAGATCAAATCCAGGTCCGACGCATAACCCAGCTCCTTGCCGCCGAGTTTCCCGTATGCAATCACGGAAAAGCGCGGCACTTCGCGATGCCGCTTCGGAAACTGCGCCCACACCGTTTCGATGGTGACATCGAGCACGGCATCGGCCAGCGCCGACAGCAGGTCGCTCACGTGCTCGACCGTGATCTTGCCGCTCAGATCAATCAGCAAGATCCGGAACACCTCGGCCTGGTGCGCGTGGCGTAACAAGTCCATTTGCTGTTCTGCGCCATCGGCGGCGGCCATTTGCGCGCGCAAGGTCGTGCGGAATTCCTGCCAGTCGAACGGGCTGGAAATGACTTCGTCGTCGAGCAATTCATCCAGCAGTTGCGGATGGCGGATCAGATACCCCGCGGCCCAGCGCGATGCACCCAGCACCGCCAGCACCCGCTCCAGCGCGGCCGGATATTCGGTCAGGAGCGCGAGATAAGCGCCGCGCCGGCTGACCGCTTCGAGCAAATCGAACAGCCGCGCGATCGTGTCGCCGCGCCGCTCGGGCGGCTGCGCTCGCTGCGCGGCTTCGAGCGCGCGTTGCGCAATGATGTCGAAGCGTTCGCGGCTGCGCTCGGGCAAGCCTTCGTATCGTGTCGATGTCCACACGCTGCGCAAGCGCGCGAGCACGGCGGGGGCATCGGTAAATCCAAGTTCCGTCACACGTTCGCGCAGTCGTTCCTCAGCGCTGTCGTCGGCGAGCGCGCTGCTCCAGACCCACGAAGCCGCCGAATCCTCCGCCACGCCGCAACCGCCGTCGCCGTTCACCTTGTCGGCGAAAGTCTGGTCGAATTGATATTCGACGCGCGCCCGATGCGCTTCCAGCGCGTCCTTGAGCGCTTCGTAACTGGAGAAACCCATTGTTTCGGCAAGCACCGAACGGTCCTCCGGCGAGACCGGCATGGCGTGCGTCTGTGCATCGTTTCTATATTGCAAGCGGTGTTCGAGCTTACGCAGGAAGAGGTATGCCTCGGTGAGCTCGGCGCAGACGGCGGGCGCGATCAGTCCGTACGCCACGGCCTTCTCCAGCACGGACAAAGTCGGACGAATCCGCAGATCGGCAAGCTGGCCGCCCCGGATCAACTGGAAGACTTGCGCGCTGAATTCGATCTCCCGGATTCCGCCGCGGCCGAGCTTGATGTCGTCGGCCTTATCGGGGCGCATGGACGCACGGCGCTGCGCTTCCTGGCGAATCTGGACATGCAGCGACCGGATCGCGCTGATCACGCCGTAGTCCAGATACCGCCTGTATATGAATGGCGTGGACAGCGCCTCGAGTTGCCTGGCGAGCCGTTGCGCCGCTTCGCTTTCGCCCTCGGAAACCAGCCGCCCCTTGATCCATGCATAGCGCTCCCATTCGCGGCCCTGCACGTAGAAATATTCTTCGAGCATGCCGAGTCCGCAGGCCAGCGGACCGGCATCGCCGTTCGGACGCAGGCGCATATCGACACGAAACACATAGCCATCTTCCGTCACTTCAGCCAGCGCGCCGATCAGCTTGCGCCCAAGCCGCGTGAAATATTCTTGCGTCGATAAAGCCGCGCGTTCCCCGCCCGTCGTCTCGCCATCGTCCTCATAAACGAAGATCAGGTCGATATCCGACGACACATTCAATTCACGTCCGCCCAGTTTCCCCATGCCGACGACGCCCAACGTCAGGCGCTGCCCGTCCTGTCCGCGCGGCTCGCCGAAGGTGGTCTCCAGATCCGCCGACAAAACCGCCAACGCCCGCCGAATGGTCAGCTCCGCGAGGTCGGTCATGGCGCCGGTAACTTCCGCGACGTCGGCGAGACCGGCAAGATCGCGTTCCATCACCGTGCAGAAAACCTCTCCACGAAGCCTGCGCAACGCGGTCTTGAGCCGGGCTTCATCGAACCGGGCACCGCCTGCACACACGTTGCACAACGCGTCCAGACGCTCCTCGATCCACGCGCGCCGGACCGGCGCCTTCGACCATTGCGCGATGTGCGCCGGCAGTTCGGGACGCGCGGCGTAGAGGCGCGCCGCGTAGTTCGAGGCGCTGGAACTCAGCAAGGATGCTTCGGTCATGGAAAGTCGGGCTCGGTCATTGCTCTGCAAACATGTCCGGCTCGTTGCCGGGGCTTTTGTAACAAAGTGCGCAGAAGACGGGAAAGGTCCATCCGGCGCGGCTCAGCGGGCGCATCGTAGCGTCTCTCCGCAGTTTTTTGAACTGCGCGCTGTGTTACATTTCAACGTCAAATCTCGAAAACCTACCATATCGCCGATCCGCCGCCGCATGTCCGACCAAAAGGAATTTGCCGACCTGCCAGAAGCTGTACCAATGAAGCTTGGCGGTCGAGTCGAGCGCGTTTTGACGCGGGCGCTCAAAGTCCTTCTGGTGCTGGTCGCCATGGTGTATTTCGCGGTCGCCGGTATCTACCTGGTCTTGCGTTACGCCGTGCTGCCTCAGATCGATGCGTTCAGGCCGCGCATCGAGCAGATGGTATCGGCGAAAATTCATGCGCAATTACGCCTTGGACGGATCACCGCGAAATGGTCCGGCCTGCAGCCTTCCTTCGATATGGACAACCTGCGCATCGACGCCGCCGACGGTTCACCCGGCGTCGCTGTCCCGCACGCGAGCGCGACGGTCGCGTGGCGTTCGCTGCTCGGGCCCATCCCGGTGCTCTCGAACCTGACGGTCGATGGACCCGACGTCATCATTGCGCGTAACAAGGACGGCACGTTCAGCGTGGCCGGCGTGCCGATCCCGGCCAAACACACCGGCAACAATACGTTCATGACCTGGCTGTTGAGCCAGCAAGCCATCGTGCTGCGCGACGGCACGCTGCGCTGGCATGACGCGCAGCGCGGCGCGCCGGAACTTGCGCTCAAGCGCATCAAGCTCGCGATTCTCACCGATGGCAATCGCCACCGCCTCGCGCTTCAGGCGCCGCCGGATGGCGACGTGCTGCATGGTCCGCTCGATTTCCGCGCGGATTTCACCCATACGCGGTTCAGCACGGCGGGCCGTCCGGAGAACTGGACGGGAGACGCGTATTTATCGACGGGACCCGTCGATCTACCCACGCTCGCGCACTACGTGAAGATGCCGTTCGCGACCTACAGCGGCCGCTTCGATAACCGCATCTGGCTCGACTTTGCAGACGGCAAACTGAAGACGGCGGGCGGCGACCTGACGGGTTCGGACATCGCGCTGCGCGTGCGCCCGACGCAGCCGCGCCTCGACATGCCCATCGCGAAATTCAATTGGGATCTCGGCTTCCAGGACAACGAATACACGCTGCATCTCGCCAATCTGCAAGCCGAGCTCGGCCAGAAACCGATGTCCGACGGCACGCCCGTGTCCCGGTTGCTTGCCATGCACACGCTTACCGGCAGATACCGCGCGGCGTCCGTGAATCTCGGGCAGAAGTTCGGCGTGTCGGGCGATTTCGTGGATCTCGGCATTCTTGGCGAATTCATGCGCGCGCTGCCGTTGCCGTCGAAGGTGCAGAACGACCTGATCCGCTTCGATCCGCACGGACAGATTGCCAACTACACGCTGGAAACCGAACGTCCCGCGCCGACCACACCTGCTCAGGCGCAGGCGCAACGCGAAAAAGGCACCGAGCCGCCCACGCGTTACACCGTCAAGGGGGACCTTCGCGGCGTGAGCGTGCTGGCGCAGGAACCGCCGCCGGGCCTGACGGTGAACAATCATCCGCGCGCCGGGATTCCAGGCGTGGAAAACCTGTGGGGCAGGATCGACGCAGACCAGGACCACGGCAGCGCGGTCATCGATACGAAAAATACCGCGATCACGCTTCCCGGCGTCTTCGACAACCCGCGCCTCGTCATGGATCAGATCGATGGCCGCGTGACCTGGACCGTCGCCAACGCCCCCGGCAAGCCGCACAAGGCGATCACGGCGCATATCGACAATCTGCACGTGAAGAACGCCGACGCCGAAGCCCGCGCCACGGCCGATTACAAGAACGAAGGCGAAGGGCGCGGTTCGCTCGACCTGAAGGCGACGGCCGAGTATCTGAAGGTGACGAGCCTCACCCACTTCTTGCCGACGAGCATCAGCGAGAAGCTGCGCATGTATCTTGGCCACGCGTTGCAGGCGGGCGTCTCGCGTAATGGCACCATCGAGATTCATGGCGACCTGACGAAATTTCCCTATTCCCGTTTCCCCGATGCCGGCAAGTTCCGCATCGTCGCGCCGTTCACCGGCGGCAAGTTCGAGCCCACGCCCTACCCGCCCAAGACCATGGCAAACGGCACTCCGAATCAATGGCCGGCCTTTGATGGTATCGACGGGACGTTTCATCTCGCCGAAAACAAACTCGGCTTCGATATCACGCGCGGTCATTACCTGGGCATAGGCGTGCGCAAGACCACGGGGCGCATTGAAGACCTGGGAAATCGTGAATCGAAACTGATCATCGATGCCGACGCGCACGGTCCGATCACCGACATGCTGCGCTATGTAGAAGACAGTTCGCTCGGCTCGCTCTCGCAACATGTCGCGACCAAGATCCACGCGACCGGCAATGCCGCGCTCGCGCTGCAATTGCAGATTCCGCGCGTCGCGCCGCCGCCCGGTCAGCGGCAACGCGTGGGTTACAAGGGCTCGCTCACGTTCGCCGGCAACGATCTCGAATACGAGGCGTTTCCGCCCCTGTCGAATCTGAGAGGCCGCGCGAGCTTCGGAGAAAAAACCGCATCGCTCGATGGCATCACCGGCAAGTTCCTCGGCGGCGACGTGCGCGGTACGGGCGGCGTGAAACCCGACGGCAGTTATGCATTCGATGTCACTGGCCGTATCGGTGCGGACGCGGCCCAAAGCCTGAACCTGCGCAATCAGGCGCAGACGGTGGCGCTGCTCAAACACCTCAGCGGCACAGCGCCTTACGACCTGCGGGTGCGCGGCGTAAAAAACGCGTTGCCGCGCGTTGAAGCGAACTCCGATCTGACGGGCCTCGGCCTCGATTTCCCTGCGCCGTTCAACAAGGCCCAGGGCGCGCCGATGCCCTTCACGTTCACCTTCGCGCCCGTCGCCGGATCGCAGGTGGAACACGATGCAAAGCTCACGCTCGGGCCCGTCAATGCGCACTACCTGCTCAAGCGCGAAGGCAAGGCGGCGCCCGTTGTGGAGCGCGGCGCCATCGGCGTGAACAAGCCGGCGGATCTTCCGGCCGAAGGCGTGACAGCAGCGGTCGACCTGGATGAACTCGATGCCGATGCCTGGCGCAAGACCATCTCGGATCTCGGGCCAATGCCAGCCCCTGCCCCTGTCCCTGCCGCCGCGCCGCCTGTCCGGCTGGCGGATGGCAAGGCCCCTTCCGCAGTCGCGAAGCAGTTCGTTCCCGACCGCATCGCCCTGCACTTCACCACGCTCAAGCTGCTCGCCCGGCGCTGGGAAAACGTGGCCATCGGCGCCACGCGCGGCGATGGTGACGACGACCGCAAGTGGAAGGCGAACATCGCGTCGAATCAGGTATCGGGATATGTCGAATGGCTGCCCGGCGCGACCAAGGAGAGTCCGGGCGCCCTGCAGGCGCGCTTCGCCAAGGTCGTGATCCCGGACAAGACGGAGAACGACATGGTCGGGCAAATGATCCGCAGGCCGCCGCCGAGCAACATGCCGTCCATCGACTTGATCGTGAACGAACTCGTGGTGCGCGAACGCACGCTCGGGCGGCTGGAAGTCAACGCGCGCAACGGCGTGGAAGACGGCGTGCCGGTCTGGCATCTGGACAAGCTCGACCTGGAGAATCCGGACGCGAGGCTTTCCGCCACGGCCAACTGGCGCACGATTCCGGGCGCCGGAGCGCATCCGGAAACCGCTTCCGACGATGACGCCCCGCGCCGCACGGCAGTCGATTTCAAGCTCGATATCCTCGATGCCGGCGCGCTCGTCGAGCGCATGGGTTTGCCGCAGACGGTGGAGAATGGCAAGGGCTCGGTCACGGGCCAGCTCGGCTGGGACGGCAGTCCCGCCGCGATCGACATGCCCACGCTCAACGGCAAGGTCGCCGTCGATTTCGAGCACGGCCAGATCCTGAAAGTCAAAAACGCGGCGGCGGTCAAATGGCTCGGCGTATTCAGCCTGCAGAGCCTCGCGCACTTTCTTACGCTGAACTTCCAGGATGTCGTCGGCAAGGGCCTGCCGTTCGAGAAGATCACCGGCACCGCGACGGTTCAGGATGGCATCGGACGGACGGACGATTTCAAGATGGTCACCCCGCCGGCGCGCGTCGAACTGACGGGTCTCGTCGATCTGCCGAAGCACACGCAGGACTTGCATGCCAAGGTCATCCCGACGATCAGTGCGGGCGCGGTGGCCATTGGCGCGGCCGTGATCAATCCGCTGCTCGGCCTCGCCACGCTGGCCGGGGATCTGGTGTTGTCGAAGTCGATTGGCAAAGCCTTTACCCGCGACTATTCCATTACCGGCCCGTGGTCGAAACCCGTCATTCAGCGGGTCAAAGGCGATCAGGGTAAGATCGAAATTCCTGCTGCCGCAGAGGCGGATTGAGCGCGCTTGTCGCGCTAATGGCTTGCGTTGACGGCAAATCGATCATTTATCGTGCCCTTTCTGAAAGGCTGACATGAGCGAAAGCATCCCCGAAAATTTCCGCGTCGCCGCGCTGCAAATGGTCAGCGTGGCGGATCGCGACCGAAATATCGCGGAAGCGGGACGGCTGATCGCCGAAGCCGCGCGTGACGGCGCGAAGCTCGTGCTGCTGCCGGAGTACTTCTGCTTCATGGGTTTCAAGGACACGGACAAGCTCGCGATCCGCGAAACCTTCGGCCAGGGCCCGATCCAGCAGTTCTTGTCCGATGCCGCGCGCGAGCATCGGGTCTGGATCATCGGCGGGACGTTGCCGCTGGAATCATCGGAGGCGTCGCGTGTGCTCAATACCACGCTCGTTTTCGATCCCACCGGCAAGCCGGTCGCCCGGTACGACAAGATCCACCTGTTCAACTTCGAAAAAGGCTCGGAATCCTTCGATGAAGCCCGCACCATCTGCCCGGGCAGCGAAGTGCGTACATTCGAAGCGCCGTTCGGACGGGTGGGTTTGTCGGTGTGCTATGACCTGCGTTTTCCCGAGCTCTATAGAAAGATGGGCGACTGCGCGTTGATGGTCGTGCCGTCCGCCTTCACGTATACAACCGGCGAGGCGCACTGGGAAACGCTGCTCAAGGCGCGTGCGGTGGAAAACCAGTGCTACGTGCTCGCCGCAGCGCAGGGCGGCAAACACGAGAACGGGCGCCGCACCTGGGGCCACAGCATGCTGATCGACCCGTGGGGCGAGATCGTGGCCGTGGTGGAAGAAGGCCCGGGCGTGGCGGCGGGAAATATCGATAAAGCGCGCATCGCGTCTGTCCGGCAGAGCCTGCCGGCCTTTCGTCATCGCGTACTGGGCTAGCTTGGGAGCTAGCTTGTTTAGTTGGCTTGTTTTTTTCGGAGTACCCCTCCATTTGGTCAGGGTGTGGCATAAATGCTCCGACGTTAGAATGCTTTTAATCCCTACAGACTTCGCCACAGGCACCGAATGAACATCATCGAACCCGGCATCCGAAATCTCGCCACCGCGAAAGAGATTCTTCTGACGCCTTACGGCCTAGACGAATCCACCATTACGCGCACGCTGGCAGAGATCTTCACGCACCGCGTTGACTATGCGGATCTCTATTTCCAGTCCACCCGCAGCGAGGCGTGGAGCCTGGAGGAAGGCATCGTCAAATCGGGCAGTTTCAGCATCGACCAGGGCGTGGGCGTTCGCGCCGTGTCGGGCGACCGGACGGCGTTCGCGTATTCGGACGATCTGTCGGCTGATTCCATTCGCCAGGCGGCCATGGCGACGCGCGCGATCGCGAAAGCAGGCGGGGGCAAACACAAGATCAAATCGGCGAGTTCGCTGACCGGCGTGTTCGGCCGCGACCTTTATCTGCCGTCGGATCCGCTTTCGTCGCTCGATGCCACCGCCAAGGTGAAATTGCTCGAGCGCGTCGAGCAGATGGCGCGGGGACGCGACCCGCGCATCGTTCAGGTTATGGCAGGGTTGGCGGGCGAGTACGACGTCGTGCTGGTCGCGCGCAGCGACGGCGCCCTGGCCGCCGACATCCGGCCGCTCGTGCGCGTTTCTGTGACGGTGATCGCCGAGAAGGACGGACGCCGCGAGATTGGCAGCGGCGGTGGCGGCGGTCGCTACGACTACGCTTACTTCACCGACGAAATTCTCTCCACCTACGTCGATCAGGCCGTGCACGCGGCACTGGTCAATCTCGACGCGCGTCCCGCTCCGGCAGGCGCCATGACCGTCGTGCTCGGACCAGGCTGGCCCGGCGTGCTGCTGCACGAAGCCATCGGCCATGGTCTGGAAGGCGACTTCAACCGCAAGGGCTCGTCGGCGTTTGCTGGCCGGATCGGCGAGCGGGTGGCGGCGAAAGGCGTCACGGTTGTCGATGACGGCACGCTGCCGAATCGCCGCGGGTCGCTCAACATCGACGACGAAGGCAATCCCACGCAGTGCACCACGCTGATCGAGGACGGCATCCTGAAGGGCTACATCCAGGACTCGCTGAACGCGCGCCTGATGAAAATGCCGGTGACGGGCAATGCACGACGTGAATCGTACGCGGCGCTGCCCATGCCACGCATGACCAACACGTACATGCTCAACGGCGATAAAGATCCGGGCGAAATCCTGGCATCGGTGAAAAACGGCTTGTATGCGGTGAATTTCGGCGGCGGTCAGGTCGACATCACCAACGGCAAGTTCGTGTTCTCGGCGTCCGAGGCGTACATGATCGAAAACGGCAAGGTGACGTACCCGGTGAAGGGCGCAACGCTGATCGGCAGCGGCCCGGAATCGCTCAAGTACGTGACCATGATCGGCAACGACATGGCGCTCGACGGCGGCGTGGGCGTGTGCGGCAAGGAAGGCCAGAGCGTGCCGGTGGGCGTGGGCCAGCCGACGTTGCGCATCGAAAAGATGACGGTGGGCGGCACGGTTTAACCTGACTCTTCCACTCTTCCGCATGCCGCGCCGCTTGTCGAAAGCAAGCGCGGCATGCGGAAAACCCGCATGAAACCTTCACGTCTCACGCAAAAATAGCATAATGCATGCGGATTATCCGCATTTTAATAACTTGCAACTTGCCACCCGCGCAAGTTTGGGGTTATAAAGCAAGACGTTCAATTTTTACCAAAGACCGAAACCTCATGTCCGCCAAGTTTTATTTTTATTTCTTTTGGCATCTCAAGCCGCTGGCGGATCGAGAGGGGTGAGTCGTTTGTGCTGAACCCAAGTTTCCCGAAAAACCGCCAGCCGAGTCTGGCGGTTTTTTTATGCCTTTTTCTTTCATCACATTGAACACAGCACCAAAACGAGTTCCTGGAGAACCAGCATGCCCCCGCACAACACCGACGATGTCCGAATCCGCGAATTGAAAGAACTGACGCCCCCTGCTCACCTGATCCGCGAGTTCGCGTGCGCCGAGCCGGTTTCGAACCTCATCTACAACTCGCGCCAGTCGATGCATCGCATCCTGCACGGCATGGAAGACCGGCTGATCGTGATCATCGGACCGTGCTCGATTCACGACACCAAGGCAGCGATGGAATACGCCGGCCGTCTGGTCGAGCAGCGCAAGCGTTTCGCGGGCGAGCTGGAAATCGTGATGCGGGTGTACTTCGAAAAGCCGCGTACCACGGTGGGCTGGAAGGGCCTGATCAACGACCCGTACATGGACAACAGCTTCAAAATCAATGACGGTCTGCGCACCGCCCGCGAACTGCTGTTGCACATCAACGAACTGGGGTTGCCGGCCGGCACCGAGTACCTCGACATGATCAGCCCGCAGTACATCGCGGATCTGATTTCGTGGGGCGCGATCGGTGCGCGGACGACAGAATCTCAGGTGCATCGTGAACTGGCTTCGGGATTGTCGTGCCCGGTCGGCTTCAAGAACGGGACGGACGGCAATGTGAAGATTGCCGTGGATGCGATCAAGGCCGCGTCGCAGCCGCACCATTTCCTGTCGGTGACGAAGGGCGGGCATTCGGCGATCGTGTCGACGGCCGGCAACGAGGATTGCCACATCATTTTGCGCGGCGGCAAGGCGCCGAACTACGATGCGCAAAGTGTCGACGCCGCATGCAGCGACATCGGCAAGGCAGGGTTGGCGGCACGCTTGATGATCGACGCAAGCCACGCCAATAGCTCGAAGAAGCACGAGAACCAGATCCCGGTTTGCGCCGATATTGGCAAGCAGATTGCCGGTGGCGACGAGCGGATCGTCGGCGTGATGGTGGAATCGAATCTGGTCGCGGGGCGTCAGGATCTGATGGAAGGCTGCGAGCTGGTCTACGGTCAAAGCGTGACCGACGCATGCATTAGCTGGGAAGACAGTCTGGGCGTGCTGGAAGGGCTGGCCGCCGCCGTGAAGCAGCGCCGTGTGGCGCGTGGTAACGGCAACTGAAGATGAAAAGGCTGCGAAGACGGATTCGCAGCCTTTTTACTTTACAGCTTGCGTTCGTGATTCCACAACACGTCCGACCCGCCATCTACGCGGTTCAGCACGCGCGACAGGACAAACAGCAAATCAGAAAGCCGGTTCACGTATTTTCGCGGCTCGGCGTTGATCTTGTCCACACGGCCAAGCGCGACGATCGAGCGTTCCGCGCGACGGCAAACCGTCCGGCTAACGTGAGCAAGCGCTGCCGCCCGCGATCCACCCGGCAGGATGAATTCCTTCAGCGGCGGCAGGTTGGCGTTGTACTCGTTGATCCAATCATCGATACGCGCAAGATGCGCTTCTTCGATCATCGAATGGCCGGGAATGCAAAGCTCGCCGCCAAGGTCGAAGAGATCGTGCTGGATCGCGACCAGCGCCGCGCGGACATCGTCGGGGAGTTTTTCGCACAACAGCACGCCGATCTGCGAATTCAGTTCATCGACGTCTCCAATGGCCGCGATCCGCGCGTCGTCTTTCTGCACGCGGCTGCCGTCGCCGAGGCCGGTCGAGCCGTCGTCGCCGGTGCGCGTCGCTATCTTGCTCAGGCGATTGCCCATGTTGTCTCCCAGGTTGACGCGAACGAAGGTCAGCGTCCGTGTTCATTATAGGCATCGACCGGGCATCGACCGGGCATCGGCTGGACTTGGGGTATCGGCGTAAAATAGACGCATAAAACGCATGAATCCCGCACGTCATTGCCGGATTTCGTGCATCCCAACGTCCGTCACATCGATGTCCGGAGACATGCCGTGAACCATCCCGTCCCTCCAATCGCCGTTCGCCGCACCTTTCCTGCCACCCTGCTCGATGCGCTGAAAACTGCTTTTGGTGATCGCATTTCGACCACGGCTGCCGTGCGCGAGCACCACGGCCGCGACGAATCCCCGTTCGACCCGCAATTGCCCGATGCCGTCGTGTTCGTGACGAGCACGGAAGAAGTCCAGACCGTAGTGAAGCTGTGCGCCGAACACAATGTGCCGGTGATTCCGTACGGCAATGGTTCGTCGCTTGAAGGTCATTTGCTGGCGGTGCAGGGTGGTGTGTCCATCGACATGTCCGGCCTGAACCGCGTCTTGTCGATAGACGCCGAAGACCTGACCGTCACGGTCCAGCCCGGGATTTCGCGCAAACAGTTGAACGAAGCATTGAAGGACACGGGCCTGTTCTTCCCGATCGACCCGGGCGCAGACGCAAGCATTGGCGGGATGTCCGCCACGCGCGCCTCGGGCACGAATGCCGTGCGTTACGGGACCATGCGCGAGAACGTGCTCGGCCTGACCGTCGTACTCGCCGACGGCCGCGTCATCAAGACCGGCACGCGTGCGCGCAAATCATCGGCGGGATATGACTTGACGCGCTTGTTCGTCGGCTCGGAAGGCACGCTTGGCGTGATCGTCGAGATCACCGTGCGGCTTTATCCGCAGCCCGAAGCGGTATCGGCAGCGGTGTGCGCATTTCCGTCGATGGGCGACGCCGTGCGCGCGACCATCGAAACAATCCAGATGGGCGTGCCGGTCGCCCGCGTCGAATTCCTGGATTCGCTCGCCGTGCGTTCGATCAACCGCCACTCGAACATGACTTTCCGCGAATCGCCAATGCTCTTCTTCGAATTCCATGGCACGGAAAGCAGCGTGAAGGAGCAAGCGGAAACGGTGCAGGCGATCATTGCCGAAAACCATGGCACGGATTTCGAGTGGGCGACGCGCCCGGAAGATCGCAGCCGCCTGTGGAACGCGCGCCACAACGCCTATTTCGCGATGCTGCAATTGAAACCCGGTTGCCGCGCAGTGACCACGGATGTATGCGTGCCGATCTCGCGCCTGGCCGAATGCGTGATGGAGACGGAACAGGATCTGAAGGCGAGCACGTTGCCTTGCCCGATAGTTGGCCACGTCGGCGATGGTAATTTCCACGTCGCCATGCTGCTCGATCCCGCGAAGCCAGAAGAACTCGAAGAAGCCGAACGCATCAATCACCGGATCGTGCAGCGCGCGCTGCGCATGGGCGGAACGTGTACCGGCGAGCATGGCGTCGGCCTGCACAAGATGCAGTTCATGATCGAAGAACATGGCGAAGACGCAATCAGCGTGATGCGCTCGATCAAACACGCGCTCGATCCGAACAACCTGATGAATCCAGGCAAGATCTTTACGTACGACGCCTGATAACTCGGCGTCTCAGGGAAAACGCGCTCCGTCCCCGTAATTAGCCCAATCGACGGCGGGGACGCCCAGGTGCAAGATCAGGCGATCTGCTGTTGGAAATGCTCCAGCGCACAAACCGCCGGGAGGAGACATGAACGCACCCGCCGAGCTTTCGCCGGAAATTCTCGCGCAACGCCAGCGCGAAGTGGTCCAGGCATTGATGGCCGTGCTGCCGACGCATTGCCTGTTGTATCGCGAGGAAGACACGGCCGCGTACGAATGCGACGGACTGGCCGCGTATAGACGTTTGCCGCTTGCCGTTGCATTGCCGGAAACCGAGGCGCAGGTTCAGCGCGTCGTGCAGATTTGCGCGCGGCTCGACGTGCCCATCGTCCCGCGGGGCGCCGGTACGGGCTTGTCGGGCGGCGCCATGCCGATACGGCATGGCATCGTGGTGTCTCTTGCGCGGTTTCGCAAGATCATGGAAGTCGATCCGTATGCGCGCACCGCGACCGTCCAGCCGGGCGTGCGCAATCTCGCCATTTCCGAAGCCGCCGCGCAGTACGGGCTTTATTACGCGCCCGATCCTTCATCGCAGATTGCGTGCACGATCGGCGGCAACGTCAGTGAAAATTCCGGCGGCGTTCATTGCCTCAAATACGGCCTGACGTGTCACAACGTGATGCGGGTGCGGGCTGTATCGATGGAAGGCGACATTCTCGAATTCGGTTCACTCGGGCTGGACGCACCCGGGCTCGATCTGCTTGCGGTGTTGATTGGCAGCGAAGGCATGTTCGCGATCGTCACCGAAATCACCGTCAAGCTGATCCCGAAGCCGCAAACGGCGCAAGTCATCATGGCGAGTTTCGACGACGTGGTGAAAGGCGGCAACGCGGTCGCGGCGATCATCGCGGCGGGGATCATCCCGGCCGGCCTCGAAATGATGGACAAACCCGCGACGCGCGCGGTCGAAGAATTCGTGAAGGCCGGCTACGACCTTGAAGCCAAGGCGATCCTGCTGTGCGAATCCGATGGCACGCAAGACGAAGTGTCCGAAGAAATCGTTCGCATGACGGCCGTGTTGCGCGAGTTCGGCGCAAACCGCATCCAGATTTCGCGTTCCGAAGCCGAACGGCTGAAATTCTGGTCCGGGCGCAAGAACGCGTTTCCGGCAGCCGGGCGGATCTCGCCGGATTATTACTGCATGGACGGCACCGTGCCGCGCCGCCAGATCGGGCCTTTGCTTGCGCGTATCGAAGAGATGGAAGTCAAGTACGCGCTGCGTTGCATGAACGTGTTCCATGCGGGCGACGGCAACATGCATCCGCTCATTCTCTTCAATGGCAACGATCTCGACGAATGGCATCGCGCTGAAGCGTTCGGCTCGGACATCCTGGAAGCCTGCGTGGAACTCGGCGGGACGGTGACGGGCGAGCATGGCGTGGGGATCGAAAAGATCAATTCCATGTGCGTGCAGTTTTCGCCGGAGGAACGTGACACTTTCCACGCAATCAAGCGCGCCTTCGATCCTCCCGGCCTGCTCAATCCGGACAAAGGCATTCCCACGCGCGCGCGCTGCGCCGAGTACGGAAAGATGCACATCCGCGGCGGTTTGCTCCCGCATCCGGAAATTCCGCGCTTTTAGGCATCGTGTTCAGACGTGGCAACTAAACGGCCGCACCGGCATCAGCGGCCGTTCAGATGCAGGAAACATATCCACGTTTATACGAGTGGCCTTACCAGCACGCGCCGATACACTGGTCTGGAGCATCAAAAACTAGCCATTTGGCCAGCAGACGGCCAGCATCAACACGCAGGACACCATGAACGAGGAAGACATTGTCGCGAGCTGGTCCGAGCGCGTGCGCGCCGCGACAGCGAGCAACACGCCTTTGCGGATTCGCGGCGGCGGTACGAAGGACTGGTACGGCCAGACGTTGCAAGGCGAAATCATCGATACACGCGCGCACAGCGGAATCATCGAACATGACCCGGCCGAACTCGTGATCACCGCGAAGGCCGGCACACCACTGCGCGAGATCGAAGCGCGCCTCGACGAATGCAACCAGATGCTGCCGTTCGAGCCGCCGCACTTTGGCCACGATGCAACCATTGGCGGCTGCATTGCTGCAGGACTCGCCGGCCCGCGGCGCGCCGCGGCCGGCGCGCCGCGCGATTTCGTATTGGGCGCCGTGGTGATGAACGGCCAGGGCCACGTGCTGCATTTCGGCGGCCAGGTGGTGAAGAACGTTGCGGGTTACGATGTCTCGCGCCTGCTCGCCGGATCGCTTGGAACGCTCGGGATGATTCTGCAGGTATCGGTGAAAGTGTTGCCGAAACCGGTCGCCGAAATCACGCTCAAGTTCGAGATGAACGATACCGATGCCGTGCGCAAGCTCAACGAATGGGGCGGCCATCCGTTGCCGATCACCGGCAGCGCGTGGCGCGACCACACGCTCGCGTTGCGGCTCGGCGGCGCGGAAGCCGCTGTGAAATCGGCGCGCACGGCGCTCGGGGGCGAAGTGGTCGACGCAGTAGAAGCCGATCGTTTCTGGTGCGGCCTGCGCGAACAGTCCGATCCGTTTTTTGCCGTGCTGCCGCCGAAATCGGCGTTGTGGCGGTTGTCGTTGCCATCGATTGCCGAGCCCATGCATCTCCCGGGTCCGCACCTGATGGAATGGGGCGGCGCGCAACGCTGGTGGATCACCGACGCCGACGCGCAGACCGTGCGCATCAGCGCGAAGCAGGCCGGCGGACACGCGACCATCTTCCGCTCGGGTTCATCATACGACCGCAATGCCGGCGTCTTCACCCCCCTGCCCGCGCCGATGATGAAAATCCATCGTGGCCTGAAATCTGCGTTCGATCCCGCGCGCATCTTCAATCGCGGCCGTCTCTACCCCGACTTTTAAGCTGACCGACCCACGCAATGCAAACCAACCTCGCCGATTTCATGCGCAACACGGCCGACGGCGACGAAGCCGAAGCCATCCTGCGCAAGTGCGTGCATTGCGGATTCTGCACGGCGACGTGTCCGACCTACCAGATTCTCGGCGATGAACTCGATGGCCCGCGCGGCCGCATCTACCTGATGAAGCAGATGATGGAAGGCGCGCCCGTGACACGCAGCACGCAACTGCACCTGGACCGCTGCCTTACGTGCCGCAATTGCGAAACCACGTGCCCCTCAGGTGTGCAATATGGAAGGCTGGTGGAAATCGGCAGGAAGATCGTGGAGGAGAAGGTCGAGCGGCCATTCGGCCAGCGCGTGCAGCGCAAGTTGCTCGCAAACTTCCTGCCGAACAGCAAGCTCTTCACCCCCGCAATGAAGCTCGGCCAGCAATTCCGGCCGCTCCTGCCAAAGACCTTGCGCGCCAAGATTCCCGTGGCGCAACGGCCGCTCGCAGCGCCGACCAACATCCACGAACGCAAGATGCTGATGCTCGCCGGTTGCGTCCAGCCGGCCATGATGCCCAACGTGAACACGGCAACGGCGCGCGTCTTCGATGCACTGGGCATCCAGATGCTGACCGCGCCGGACGCGGGCTGTTGTGGCGCGATCCGCCTGCATCTGGGCTACAACGACGACGCCCTCGACGATATCCGCAACAACATCGACGCGTGGTGGCCTTATGTTGAAAGCGGCGTCGAGGCGATCGTGATGAATGCATCCGGTTGCGGCGCGACGGTCAAGGAGTACGCGCATTTGCTGCGCAACGATCCGGCTTACGCGGAGAAGGCCGCGCGGATCGTGGACATGACGCGCGACCTCGCTGAAATCCTGCCGCAGTACGAAGAAGAACTGACCGCGATGGTGAGGCGGCGCGCCGTCCATACCGTCGCGTTTCACCCGCCGTGCACGCTGCAGCACGGCCAGCAGATCCGAGGCCGCGTTGAAAACCTGCTGACGGCGCTCGGCATGGAAGTTCACCTTCCCGCCGATAACCACTTGTGCTGCGGCTCGGCCGGGACCTACTCGGTGCTGCAGCCCAAACTCTCGTACACGTTGCGCGACCAGAAAATCGACAAGCTCGAGAAACTCGAACCGCAGATGATCGTGTCCGCGAATGTGGGGTGTATCGCGCATTTGCAAAGCGGCACATCGACACCTGTCGTGCACTGGATCCAGCTCGTGGAACATCTGCTGTATGGCTGACGGCAGCCGGCGCGAGGCGTGCAGCCGCCTCACGTCCGTATAATCGGATCTCTGCTTTTCTTGCGGCGTCCGTTTCCATGTCCTCTCACATAGCCCTTCATCTCGACGAAGTTCGTCAACGCATAGCGAAAGCGGCGGCTGAAGCGTCGCGCGAACCGGCATCGGTCGCGTTGCTGGCGGTATCGAAGACTTTCCCTGCCGGCGATGTCCGCGCCGCATTCGACGCGGGACAACGCGCGTTCGGCGAGAACTACGTGCAGGAATCGGTCGCGAAGATCGCCGAACTCGCCGACTTGCGCAGACAGATCCAGTGGCATTTCATTGGACCATTGCAGTCGAACAAGACCAAGGTCGTCGCCGAGAATTTCGACTGGGTGCATTCCGTCGACCGGCTGAAGATTGCCGAGCGGCTATCGGCTCAACGCACGGACGGCATGGCGCCGCTCAACGTCTGTCTGCAAGTGAATGTCAGCGGCGAGGAATCGAAAAGCGGTGTGGCGCCTGAAGAAGCGTTGGCGATTGCGCACGCGATCACGGCCTTGCCCAATCTCAAGCTGCGCGGCTTGATGTCGATTCCCGAACCAGCCGCCACACTCGATGAACAACGCGCACCGCACAAGCGTCTGCGCGAACTCATGGACACCTTGCGCGCGGACGGCCTTGAACTGGATACGCTTTCCATGGGCATGTCGGCGGATATCGAAGCCGCGATCCTGGAAGGCGCGACGATGGTTCGCATCGGCACGGCAATCTTCGGCGCACGCGATTACTCCAACTGACTTTCGATCTGAACTCACTATGAAAATTGCGTTTATTGGTGGCGGCAACATGGCGTCGGCGCTTATCGGCGGCCTGATCAAGCGTGGCGTGGCGGCGGCGGATCTTTATGTCGTCGATCCGGGCGAGGAAGCGCGAGGACGCGTAGAGAAGGAATTCGGTGCGGCGACAGGCGCATCGATCGACTCGAAGCTGAGCGAATACGACGCCATTCTGCTTGCCGTCAAACCGCAGGTCTTGAAGGACGTGGCAGCGGCGCTGCAGCCGGTGTTGTCGAAGCAACTGGTGATCAGCATTGCGGCCGGCATTCGCGCGGCCGACCTGTCGCGCTGGCTTGGCGGCTACACGCAAATCGTGCGCACGATGCCGAACACGCCCGCGTTGATCGGCATGGGCGTGACGGGTCTGGCCGCGTTGCCCGGCGTGGACGATGCAGCGAAGGCGCTGGCGTCGAAGGTGCTGGAAGCGGTAGGCGAAACCGTCTGGTTCGACGACGAAGCGAAGATCGACGCCGTCACCGCCATTTCGGGCAGCGGTCCGGCGTACGTGTTCTATTTCATCGAAGCAATACAGGAAGCTGCGCGTCAACTTGGCATGGATGAAGAGCAAGGGAGGGCGCTCGCCGTCGCGACATTTACCGGCGCGGCACAGTTGGCGGCGCAATCAGGTGAACCGGCGAGTGTGTTGCGAGAGCGGGTCACATCGAAGGGCGGAACGACGGCTGCGGCGCTGGCTTCCTTCGATGCACAGGGCGTCAAGGATGCAATCGTGCGCGGCGCACTGGCCGCGGATGCGCGGGCGAAAGAGATGGGCGAGGAACTGGGCAAGGCCTGAGAAAACGCCGCTGCGGGTCAAAGCCCGCAGCAGTGATCAAGCCGCCAACTGATCGCCGACCTAGCGAAAAAACGCGTAATGCGCCGCAATGCCCGCGAACAAGACGCCGCCCAGCCAGTTGTTATGTTTGAACGCGGCGAAGCACGACATGCGCTCGCGGTTCCTGATCAGCGTGTAGTGATAGATCGCGCACGCCACCGCCGCCGCCCAGCCGATCCAGTACATCCAGCCGAACGCCAGGGTCACGCCAATCCACGCATAGATCCCGAGCGTCACGCCATAACAAAGCATGATCGCAAAGACATCGAAGCGGCCGAACGTCAGGGCCGACGTCCTGATGCCGATCTTGATGTCATCGTCGCGATCGACCATCGCGTATTCGGTGTCGTAGGCGACCGACCAGAAGACGTTCGCGGCCAGCATGATCCACGCGAGCGGCGGCACGTGATCCTGAATGGCGGCGAACGCCATAGGAATGCCGAATCCGAATGCAATGCCCAGATACGCCTGCGGAATGGCGAAGAACCGCTTGGTGAACGGATAACTTCCCGCGACAAAAAGCGCAAACACCGAGAGTTCTTTTGTCAGCGTGTTGAGCGGCAGGATCAGCAAGAACGCAATCGCCGATAAAACCGCCGCCAGCGCCACCGCTTCCCACGCGGCAATCTTGCCGGACGTGATCGGCCGGTTTTCGGTGCGCTTCACGTGTTTGTCGAAATCGCGATCGGCGTAGTCGTTTATCGCGCAACCCGCCGAGCGCATGAGCAGCGTGCCGAGCACGAAGATCAGCAGAAGCATGGGCGATGGGTGCCCATCCGATGCAATCCATAACGCATTGAGCGTCGGCCACAGCAAAAGCAGGCTGCCGATGGGTTTATCCATGCGGACGAGGCGGAGATAAAGCGGAAGACGAGCGAGCATGGCAGGTTGCACCGAATGACAGTGACGGTATTTTAAGGCAGCGCGGTTTAGAGCGGCGCGCACAGCAAAAGGCCCCGCGTTCGGACGAGCGCGGGGCCTTTATCGCAATCTAAGTGATACTCAGCCGGCGTCTTACTCCGCCAGCATCGCGCGCAACATCCACGCCGTCTTTTCGTGAATCTGCATGCGCTGCGTCAACAGATCGGCCGTCGGTTCGTCGTTGGCGTTATCGGTTAGCGGGAAGATTGCGCGCGCGGTGCGCACCACGGCTTCCTGCCCTTCCACCAATTGACGGATCATCTCCTCGGCGGCCGGAATGCCATCGGCTTCCGGGATGGACGAGAGCTTCGCGAACTCGCGATAGCTGCCCGGCGCATACACGCCCAACGCGCGGATACGTTCGGCGATGGCATCCACCGCCAGCGCCAGTTCCGTGTATTGACCTTCGAACATCAGGTGGAGCGTGTTGAACATCGGCCCCGTGACGTTCCAGTGAAAATTGTGCGTCTTCAGATACAGCGTGTAGGTGTCGGCCAGCAGATGCGACAGGCCATCGGCAATCTTCTTGCGGTCTTTGTCGCTGATACCGATATTCACAGCCGGTGATGCGATTTTCTTCGCCATGGTGACTCCGTGAGAGTGATACGAACAATGCGGGCGAATGACTGATCCAGATCGTGGATCGGGTTCCGCCGGGCGTTCGTGAGTTTATCTTAGAAACGCAGCCGGACCCGCCGTGCAGCGCGGGTCCGGAGGGTTATCGGGCGCGTCGATACGACGCGCATCAATGGGATCGCACAAGTCCGTCAGACCAGCCCCGCACCACGCAATCCTTCGATAACCACCGCCGCGTAACTCGCCGCGACGATGCCAAAACCGATCGCGAGCCGCACGCCGCGCGACGCGTTCAGGCTTTTGGCCTCAAAGCCGCTTACCGCCCGTTCGATATTCATGATCGCTTGTGTCATCGCCGTTTCTCCTTGAGTCCTGCGTTTTCAATCGATGGGACGCTTTTTCTCAAGCGCCCCGGTCTGCTTACTTCATTGCTGCTTCAAGCTCCGCGTCGGCGGTCTCGACTACCTGGCCCAATGCCGCCAGCGCTTTCACCACACCCGCCGCATACGCGGGGTCGGCGCGCCGGAAGTGCTCGATCTGAACCTTCACGATCTCGTTCGGCACGCCGTGGATATGCCGCGCGATGTTGCCGAAGAAGCGCTGCTTTTGCGCGTCGTCGAAGAGACGGAACAGGTCGCCCGGCTGGCTGTAGTAGTCCGTGTCTTCACGATGGTCGTAGCGCTCCACCGCACCCGCCGCCAATGCCGGCTCATTCACGCTCGCGTCCTGCGAGAAGTCGCCGAAGCGATTCGGCTCGTAGTTCACGCGGCCGCCGCTGTTGCCATCGACACGCATGCCGCCATCGCGATGAAACGAGTTCTGCACAGCGGCCTTCGGCGCATTCACCGGAATCTGATGGTGATTGATGCCCAGACGATACCGGTGCGCATCGCCATACGAGAACAAACGGCCTTGCAGCAGGCGGTCCGGCGAGAAGCCGATGCCCGGCACCACGTTCGCCGGCGTGAAAGCGGCTTGCTCCACATCCGCGAAATAGTTGCCTGCGTTGCGATTCAACTCGAGCGTGCCCACGTCGATCAGCGGGAAATCCTTGTGCGGCCATACCTTGGTGATATCGAAAGGATTCATGCGATACGTCGCCGCTTCTGCCTCCGTCATCACCTGGATGCGGAAATTCCACTTCGGGAAATTGCCGCGATCGATGTTGTCCACCAGATCGCGTTGCGCGCTTTCACGATCACTGCCCACTACGGCCGACGCTTCGGCGTCGGTGAAATTCTCGAGCGGCTGCTGCGACTTGAAGTGGAACTTCACATAGAACCGCTCGTTGTTCGCGTTGATGAACGAATACGTATGCGACCCGAAACCATGCATCTGCCTGTAGCTCTTCGGAATGCCACGGTCGCTCATCAGGATGGTGACCTGATGCAACGACTCCGGATGCCGCGACCAGAAGTCCCACGCCGCCACGTTGCTGCGCATGTTGGTGTACGGATCGCGCTTTTGCGTGTGGATGAAGTCGGGAAACTTCAGCGGATCACGGATGAAAAACACCGGCGTGTTGTTGCCGACCACGTCCCAGTTGCCTTCTTCCGTGTAGAACTTGATCGAGAAACCGCGCACATCGCGCTCGGCGTCGGCTGCGCCGCGCTCGCCGGCAACCGTCGAGAAGCGCATGAACATCGGCGTCTGCTTGCCGACTTCCGCGAACACCTTGGCTTTCGTGAAACGCGAGATGTCGTGCGTGACCGTCAACGTGCCGAACGCGCCCGATCCCTTGGCATGCACGCGGCGCTCCGGAATCACTTCGCGGTCGAAGTGCGCGAGCTTTTCGATCAGCCAGAAATCCTGCAGCGCAATCGGGCCGCGCGGGCCGGCGGTCACGGAATTCTGGTTGTCGCCGACTGGCGCGCCTGCTGCGGTGGTAAGGGTGCGATTGGTCATCGAGTGCTCCTGAAATGTATTCGGCGAATTGCGTCTTGCGGGGTTTGTTCAGCACGTGCCGGCGAAACTGGCCAGCACGTCGACCACGACGCTGCGTGCTTCGCGATAACTCGCGGTAAGTTGCGTGGCGCGGCGAGCGATCATCGTCATGGCTTCCTCTGGCGTTGTTTTGCTGGATCGGTGCCGACCCATGGGAAGAAGCATAACAAAGGCTATCTATTTTTATAATTCAATTAACTTAATCTATCCGATAGGTCGAACGAATGCTCGGGACGGTTGGACTTGAAAAATAGGGATGGATTCAGAGGCCGCGCCAGGACAGGCGCGGCAGAAACGCTTAATTGACTGCGGCGGGTAGTTCAAGCCGCGTTACGCCGGGAATATTGCAGGCGGCGATTGCATCGCAGATCGCTTCGATGGCCGGCATCCGCGTGAAGCTCTTGCGCCACGCGAGCACGACACGACGATCCGGCACGGGGTCATTGAAGGGAACGTAGCTGAGCAAACCGGCATCGACGCCCGCTGCATGCGGCTTCACTTCCATCACCGACATGCGCGGCAGCACGGTAATGCCCACGCCGCTTGCGACCATATGCCGGATGGTTTCCAGCGATGACCCTTCGAACGTCTTCTGGATGCCGTCCGCGTTCTGCGAAAACCGCATCAACTCGGGACATACGCCGAGCACGTGGTCGCGGAAACAGTGGCCGCTGCCGAGCAGCAGCATGGTTTCGAGCTTAAGGTCATCGGCGTTGATCTTCTCGCGGTTTTCCCACGGATGACCGGCAGGCATGGCAACGACGAACGGTTCATCGAAGAGCGGACGGACCATCAAGCCAGTTTCGGGAAACGGCAGCGCCATGATGGCGACATCGATTTCACCCTGCTTCAGCAGTTCGATCAGCTTGAGCGTGTAGTTTTCCTGCAGCATCAGCGGCATCTGCGGCACGCGCTTGATCATCTGCTTGACGAGCGTGGGCAGGAGATACGGCCCGATGGTATAGATCACGCCCAGCCGCAGCGGCCCGACCAGCGGATCCTTGCCCTGCTTGGCGATTTCCTTGATCGCGAGCGTCTGTTCCAGGACGCGCTGCGCCTGAGTCACGATCTGTTCGCCGATGGGTGTCACACTGACTTCGCTGGTACCGCGTTCGAAAATCTGTACGTTCAGTTCGTCTTCGAGCTTCTTGATTGCCACCGACAAAGTCGGCTGGCTTACGAAACACGCCTCGGCCGCACGGCCGAAATGCCGCTCGCGGGCCACTGCAACGATGTACTTCAATTCGGTAAGGGTCATTAGGGGCCAATCAGAGTCAATGAATCGATAGGATTTGACTTATACACCCGTCGGGTGGATTCGCCAACTCGCGCAAGAATAGTCGCGCCAAAAACGCAGTCTTGCGTTTCATGCGAATGCTTAAGACCCGCGGAACCCCGCCGCGTTCACGCTTTCAGGTACTGCTCGCGTGCGCCGAGCCAGCGGGCGAGATGGCTGGTCACGGCTTCAGGGAATTGCGCGAGCATCTGATCGGCCGCCGCGCGCGCGGGCTCGATCAGCCAGCCATCGTTTTCCAGGCTGGCAAAGCGCAGCATCGCAGCGCCGGATTGCCGTGCGCCGAGAAATTCGCCAGGCCCGCGAATTTCGAGGTCCCGGCGCGCGATTTCGAAGCCATCGGTGGTTTCGCGCATGGTCTGCAATCGGGCGCGCGCCGTCTGCGACAAAGGCCCCGCGTACATCAGCACGCATACGGACGCGGCGCTTCCCCGCCCCACGCGCCCTCTCAACTGATGAAGCTGCGCGAGGCCGAAACGCTCGGCGTGCTCGATCACCATCAGCGACGCGTTCGGCACGTCCACGCCCACTTCAATCACGGTCGTTGCAACCAGCAACTGGACTTCGGCGCGCGTGAACGCGTCCATGACGGCGGCTTTTTCGGCGGGCGGCAAACGGCCGTGCACGAGCCCGATTCGCAATTCGGGGAGCGCCACGGCCAGCGTCTCGTAGGTTTCCACCGCCGTCTGCAACTGCAACGTCTCGCTTTCCTCGATCAGCGGACAAACCCAATACACTTGCCGGCCGGTCAGCGCCGCCTCGCGCACACGGGCGATGACTTCGTCGCGGCGGTTATCGGAAACGAGCTTGGTCAGGATCGGCGTGCGGCCCGGCGGCAACTCGTCGATAGTCGATACATCCAGATCCGCGTAATACGTCATCGCGAGCGTGCGTGGAATCGGCGTGGCGGACATCATCAGTTGATGCGGCTGGAAATTCTGCACGCCATCGCCGGCGTTTTGCGCCTTGGCGCGCAATGCAAGCCGCTGCGCCACGCCAAAGCGATGTTGTTCATCGATGATCGCAAAACCCAGGCGCGCGAACTCCACCGCGTCCTGAATGATCGCGTGCGTGCCGATCACGAGCTGCGCCGCGCCGGACGCCGCGGCTTCGAGCGCCGCGCGCTTTTCTTTCGCTTTCAAGCTACCGGCAAGCCACGCGACGGTCACGCCCAATGGTTCAAGCCACGCGCGGAGCTTGCGCGCGTGCTGCTCGGCGAGGATCTCGGTCGGCGCCATCAGCGCGGCCTGATAACCGGCGTCGATGGCCTGCGCCGCAGCCAGCGCAGCCACGATGGTCTTGCCGCTGCCCACATCGCCCTGAAGCAGACGCTGCATGGGATGCGGCAACGTCAGTTCGCCCGAGATCTCCGCGCACACCCGTTCCTGCGCGCCGGTCAGCTTGAACGGCAGCGTCTTCAAAAACCGCGCGACGAGCGATTCAGGCGCGTCATGCAAACGCGGCATCACAGGCGCGGCGCGCGTGCGGCGCTCCTCGTGCGCGCGCTTCAACGACAACTGCTGTGCGAGCAATTCCTCGAACTTGATACGTGTCCACGCCGGGTGCGTGCCGTCGATCAGCGCGTTTTCATCGGAATCGGCATGGGGATGGTGCAGCGTTCTTACGGCGTCGAGCAGGCCGGGAACGTTCAGCGGCTGAAGATGCGCGCGGGCGATTTTCTCGGGCAGCAGTTCCGGCAGATGAACACGCGACAACGCGCTGTCGATGGCCTTGCGCAAATACGCCTGCGACACGCCCGCTGTGCTCGGATAAACCGGCGTGAGCGCCTGGGGCAGCGGCGTGTCTTCATCGACAGGACGCACTTGCGGATGGACCATCTCCATGCCGAAGAAGCCGCCGCGCACATCGCCGCGAACCCGCAAACGCACGCCGATCGCCATCTGCTTGACCTGCGAGCCGTAGAAATTGAGGAAGCGCAGCGTGAGTTCGTCGCCAGCGTCGTCGTGCATTTTCACGAGCAACTGGCGGCGCGGCCGGTAGGCAATCTCGTTGTCGAATACGACGCCTTCGGTCTGGGTGTTGTCGCCCGGGATCAGATGGCCGATCGGCGTGATGGTCGTTTCGTCTTCATAGCGCATCGGCAGATGCAGCACCAGATCGATATCCGATTTCAAACCGAGCTTCGCGAGTTTATCGACGGGTTTGGGCGTCGGCGCGGCGGGTTTGAGCGGCTGGACCTTGTCCGCGATTTCAAGATCGGCGAGTTTTCTCGCGCGTGCGCGCTTGGGCTTTTGTATGGGCGCGTCCGGTTCGCCCGCTGCTTCAGGAGCAATTTCGGCGTCGGGATCGACGAGCAAACGGCGGTCGGACAAGGGCATCTAATCTCTTCAAAGTACAATATCGGCTTCGTTCGGCACGGCGAAGCCTCGTTTCGCGGCCGCCGGGCATTCATCACCACAGCGCCGTCGCGCGCCGCCTTGCACGCATTTTTGCAAAATACCGCGCGGACCATCGCGCACAGATACGCTTTCCCAATGTTCACGCTTTCCGACTTCGATTTTAATCTGCCGCCCGAGCTGATCGCGCAAACGGCGCTCACCGAGCGCAGCGCGAGCCGTCTGCTCGAGGTGGACAACAGCGCGGCTTCGCCCGCTTTCACCGACCGCCAGTTCACGGAACTCCCCGGTCTGCTGGAACCCGGCGACCTGCTGGTATTCAACGATACCAAAGTCCTGAAGGCGCGGTTCCTCGGCCAGAAAGCCAGCGGCGGGCGCATCGAGGTGCTCGTCGAGCGTCTGACGGGGGCGACGACCGCGCTTGCGCAGATCCGGGCGAGCAAAAGTCCGCAGCCGGGCACGAAGATTGTCCTCGCCGATGCGTTCGAAGTCACCGTCGGCGAGCGCGTGGAACCGTTCTACACGCTGCATTTCCCGGCGGATTGCCTGACGCTCATCGAGCAATATGGGCGCTTGCCGTTGCCGCCGTACATCGAACACGATCCCGATGCCTACGACGAAACCCGCTACCAGACGGTCTATGCGGCCAATCCCGGCGCGGTCGCAGCGCCCACGGCGGGCCTGCATTTCGATGCAAACCTGCTCGAAGCGCTCGATGCCCGCGGCATGGAACGCGCGACGTTGACGCTGCACGTCGGCGCGGGCACGTTCCAGCCGGTGCGCGTGGAAAACCTCGCGGAGCACAAGATGCACAGCGAGTGGTACAGGCTGCCGCAGGCGCTTGCCGACAAGATCGCGGCCACGAAAGCGCGTGGAAATAGCGTGATCGCAGTTGGAACCACGTCGATGCGCGCCCTCGAAGCCGCCGCCCGCGACGCCGACGAAGCCGGCCGGCCGCTCGCCGAAACCAGCGCCGAGACCGATATTTTTATCACGCCGGGTTATCAGTTTCGCGTAGTTGACCGGCTCGTCACAAACTTCCATTTGCCGAAATCGACGCTGATGATGCTCGTCTCCGCGTTCGCCGGCATGGACCCGATCCGCGCCGCATATGCGCACGCGATCGAAAAGCGGTACCGGTTTTTCAGTTACGGCGACGCGATGTTGCTGACGCGGCAATAAATTACCAATCTGCGCCGGACTGTTCTCTGGTTGCACAGGAGCTTTGCATGAAAGAAGTAACCAACGTCACAACCCGCCCCGAAAACGGCCTGAAGTTCGACCTGATCACCACTGACGGCCAGGCCCGCCGTGGCCGCGTCACGTTGAACCACGGCGTGGTCGAAACGCCGATCTTCATGCCTGTCGGCACATACGGCACGGTGAAAGCCGTCGCGCCGCGCGAACTCGAGGAAATGCACGCGCAGATCATCCTCGGGAACACGTTTCACCTGTGGCTGCGCCCGGGGCTCGAAACCATTGCGGCGCATGGCGGATTGCACAGGTTCATGAACTGGAACCGGCCGATCCTCACCGATTCCGGCGGTTTCCAGGTTTTCTCCCTCGGCGATCTGCGCAAGATCACCGAAGACGGCGTGACGTTCGCGTCACCCATCAATGGCGACAAGCTGTTTTTATCGCCGGAAATCTCGATGCAGATTCAGAAAGTGCTGAATTCGGACATCGTGATGCAGTTCGATGAATGCACCCCCTACGCCACCATCGGCGTACCCACGCCGCACAAGGACGCGGCTGACTCCATGCGCATGTCGATGCGCTGGGCAAAGCGTTCCGTCGATGAATTCGCCAAAGGCGGCAACCCGAACGCGCTGTTCGGGATCGTTCAGGGCGGCATGTTCGAAGACTTGCGCGACGAATCGCTGGCCGGACTGGCGGACATCGGGTTCCACGGCTTTGCGATCGGCGGCTTGTCGGTGGGCGAGCCCAAAGAAGACATGATGCGGGTGCTGGAACATATCGGCCCGAAGCTTCCCGCCGACAAACCGCATTACCTGATGGGCGTGGGCACGCCGGAAGACCTGGTCGCGGGCGTGGCATCTGGCGTGGACATGTTCGACTGCGTGATGCCGACCCGCAATGCGCGCAACGGCTGGCTGTTCACGCGTTTTGGCGACGTAAAGATCCGCAACGCCGCGCACAAGAATTCACTCAAGCCACTCGACGAAAGCTGCGGCTGCTACACGTGCCGCAATTTCACGCGCGGCTATCTGCACCATTTGCATCGTGTGGGGGAGATCCTCGGCTCGCAACTGAACACGATCCACAACCTGCATTACTACTTGCAACTGATGCAGGAAATCCGCGATTCGATCGAAAACCACATGTTCGGTGCGTTCGTGAAGGTGTTTCACGAGAACCGCGCACGCGGAATCGACTGACAAAAACGTCGACCTGATGGCCAACGTTCAGTCATTCGATCTTCAGCCGACGCAATAAACATTACAATTGCTTTACGCCGCCCTTTAACAGCTTGATCACAAAGCGCATTCCGCGCTTGTGCGGCGAAGCCCGGTGTTAGAATAGCGGGCTAATTTTCTGATCGTTATAACGGAGAGACCGACGTGGATTTTATTTCAAGAGCCTTCGGACAAGGCGCCGACGGTGCGCAATCGAGCATCATGAGTTTTCTGCCTCTGATCTTGATGTTCGCTGTGTTGTACTTCATCATGATTCGCCCGCAAATGAAGCGTCAGAAGGAACATCGCAACATGCTGGGCGCGATGGCGAAGGGTGACGAAGTCGTAACGAACGGCGGTATTGTCGGCAAGGTGACGAAGGTGACGGACGCGTATGTAGGCGTTGAGATCGCGGAAGGCACGGAAATCACCATCCAGAAGGCGTCTGTCACGACCATCCTCCCGAAAGGCACGATCAAGTCGCTGTAAGGCCAACTTGTCTCGCGTCCGGCGCGGCCCGCGCGCTCTCGGTTCAAAAACCGACAGCCCGCTCATTGCCGGACGCATCGCTTATCCCCTCCTCGCCAACTCTCCTGTTCGGCCATCCCCATGAATCGCTACCCACTTTGGAAATATGCCGTGATGCTGGTGGCGCTCGTCATCGGCCTCGTCTATACACTGCCCAATTTTTTCGGCGAAGCGCCGGCGGTGCAGGTATCGAGCGGCAAAGTAACGGTCAAGCTTGATTCGTCAACGCTTGCCAATGTCGAGAGCGCGCTGTCGGCGAGCAAGATCACGCCTGACGAAGTCACGTTCGACAACTCGTCGGCCAATGCAAACATCCGAGTGCGCCTGAAAGACACGGACACGCAACTGCGCGTGAAGGATCTGTTGCAGAAAACGCTCAACAGCGATCCGAGCGATCCGCAATATGTCGTCGCGTTGAACCTGCAGGCAGCTTCGCCGCGCTGGCTCACCGCGTTGCATGCATTGCCGATGTATCTCGGCCTCGACTTGCGCGGCGGCGTTCACTTCCTGTTGCAAGTGGACATGGCAGGCGCGCTGAACAAGAAGCTGGATTCGAACGCCACGGACGCACGCGCCCTCTTGCGCGACAAGAACATCCGCGATGGCGGTGTGAATCGCGTGAACCAGGCCGTGGTGGTGAATTTCTCCGACCAGCCCGCAGCCGATTCCGCGCGCACGTTGCTTTCGACCAGCCTGAACGAGTTGCAATGGGCGACGCGTCAGGGCAGCGACGGTTACCAGGTGGTCGGCACGTTCACGCCGGCTGCGCAAAAGACGGTTGAAGACGCCGCGCTCAAGCAAAACATCATCACGCTGCATAACCGCGTGAACGAACTTGGCGTGGCCGAGCCGGTGATCCAGCAGCAAGGCTCCGACCGCATCGTGGTCGAGTTGCCGGGCGTGCAGGACACGGCGAAGGCGAAGGACATCATCGGACGGACCGCCACGCTTGAAGCCCGTCTCGCCGATCCGACCAATACGCATCCCGGTCCGAACGATCCAGTCCCCCCGGGCGACGAACTCTTCACGCAAGGCAACACCGGCCCCGTTCTCGTGCGCAAGCAGGTGATCTTCTCGGGTGACCGGATCATCGACGCATCGGCGGGATTCGACGAACATCAGCGTCCGTCCGTCAACATTCGCCTCGACGCCGCCGGCGGGCGTTCGGTGAGCAGCGTGTCGCGTGACAACATCGGCAAGCCGATGGCCATGATCCTGTTCGAAAAGGGCAAGGGCGAAGTGCTGACGGTCGCGACAATCCAGTCGGAACTCGGCGACCGCTTCCAGATCACCGGCCAGCCCTCGCCGCAAGCCGCAACCGATCTCGCGCTGTTGCTGCGCGCAGGTTCGCTCGCGGCGCCAATGGACATCATCGAAGAACGCACGATCGGCCCGAGCCTGGGCGCCGACAACATCAAGAAGGGCTTCGATTCCGTGCAGTACGGTTTCGCCGCCATCGCTGTCTTCATGATCGCGTACTACATGCTGTTCGGCCTGATCTCCATGCTGTCGCTGTCGGTGAACCTGCTGCTGCTGGTCGCGATTCTCTCCATGCTGCAAGCCACGCTGACACTGCCGGGTATCGCGGCTATTGCGCTGGCACTCGGTATGGCAATCGATGCAAACGTGCTGATCAACGAACGGATCCGCGAGGAACTGCGTAACGGCGCGCCGCCGCAGCTCGCGATCCAGAACGGCTTCTCGCACGCATGGGCGACGATTCTCGACTCGAACGTGACCACGCTGATTGCCGGCCTGGCGCTGCTCGCGTTTGGTTCGGGCCCGGTTCGCGGCTTTGCGGTCGTGCACTGTATCGGCATCCTGACGTCCATGTTCTCGGCAGTGTTCTTCTCGCGCGGTCTGGTGAACCTTTGGTACGGCGGCAAGAAGAAGCTGCAATCGCTCGCGATTGGACAGGTATGGCGTCCGGAAGGCGGCGATACGGCGGCTGCAACAGCGGCGTACCTCGCGAATCAGCGCGGCGACGACTCCCCTGTCGACGAAATCATCCAGCCGGCCGCCCGCGTCAAGGCGCCGGTTCCCGCACGTCCGCCAAAGCAGGCTGCGCCCGCGCTTCGCAACGGCAAGCCGGTTGTTCGCCGCCGCTCGGGTCCGGGTGTCGAACCGAAAAAACCCGGCTCGTCCAACTGAGTCCCGGAGAATAAATCATGGAATTCTTTCGTATTCGCCGCGACTTGCCGTTGATGCAGCGAGCGTTGCTGTTCAACGCGATCTCGCTCATCACGTTTCTTGCCGCTGTATTTTTCCTGTTGCATCGCGGGTTGCATCTGTCGGTGGAATTCACCGGCGGCACCGTGGTGGAAGTGCAATACCCGCAAGCCGTGCCCCTCGAACCGGTACGCAGCACGCTGGGCGCGCTCGGTTATCCCGATGCCCAGGTGCAGAACTTCGGCACCTCGCGTGACGTGTTGATTCGCTTGCCGTTGAAGCAGGGCTTGACGTCGGCGCAGCAGAGCGATCAGGTGATGAGCGCGCTGAAGAACCAGGACGCGCAGGTGCAGTTGCAGCGCGTGGAGTTCGTCGGTCCGCAGGTCGGTAAAGAGCTCGTGACCAACGGCCTGCTTGCGCTGGCATGCGTGGTGATCGGCATTGTGATTTACCTGTCGTTCCGGTTTGAATGGAAATACGCAGTGGCCGGCGTGATCGCCAACTTGCACGACGTGGTGATCATTCTCGGTTTCTTCGCGTTCTTCCAGTGGGAGTTTTCGCTGTCGGTGCTCGCAGCGATTCTCGCGGTGCTGGGTTACTCGGTGAACGAGTCGGTGGTCATCTTCGACCGGATTCGCGAGACCTTCCGCAAGCAGCGCAAGATGACGGTGATCGAGGTGATCAACCACGCAATCACGAGCACCATGTCGCGAACCATCATCACCCATGGCTGTACCGAAATGATGGTGCTGTCCATGTTCTTCTTCGGCGGCGCGACCCTGCACTATTTTGCGCTGGCGTTGACGGTGGGTATCTTGTTCGGGATCTATTCGTCGGTGTTCGTTGCCGCCGCGCTGGCCATGTGGCTTGGCGTGAAGCGCGAAGATCTGGTGAAGGACAAGAAGCCGAAATTCGATCCGGGCGATCCGAACGCCGGAGCAGAGGTTTGAAGGCGCAGGATTAGAGACTGGAAGTAAGGAAGTACGAAGGCCGATTCGAAAGAATTGGCCTTTTTCGCTTTTTGGCGGGCATTTGTAACATTTGGTGGAGCTGACGCGGATAGCCACGCGTAGCAAGCCCAAGTGGTTCCTAAGCTGGTTCGATGTATGTACAATCGTAAATACAGGAAGCGCTATGCGATTCGAGTGGGATGAAGCAAAGAATCGAAGCAACGTCCGCAAACACGGCGTCGACTTCAATGATGCTATCGAAATCTTCAAGCATCCAGTGCTGACCGCTGCGGATCGCCGCGAGGATTTCGACGAAGATCGCTGGATTGCACTGGGGTGGATGAAACTGATCGTGGCGCTGGCCGTATATGTAGAGCGCGACGGCGACATCGTACGGATTATTTCAGCACGCAAGGCAACGCGACCCGAGATAAAACGCTATGGAGACGCCATTTCTCAATGATCGCGGCAATTGAAGCAGGGACACAATCATGAGCAAAACCACGAAGACCGACTGGAAGCGCCTGGAAACCATGCCGGATTCCAGCATCGATACAAGCGAGATGCCCGAACTGGGCGACGAGTTCTTCCTGAACGCCGAGTTGCAGAGACCGCCCAAGCAGGCGGTGACCATGCGTCTCGACGCCGACGTGCTGGCCTGGTTCAAGGAACAAGGCGAGGGTTACCAGACACGCATCAACAAGCTTTTGCGCGCCTACATGCAGGCGCAACAAAAGCGCCACTCGTAAGCGCGCGGCCCCGCGACTTGTCACTTGAACCCCAGTCTCTTGCGCGCCGCCATCAACGCTACAAGGCTGATCACGGCCGCGAAAATCATGTAGAAGCTCGGCGCGGCCTTTGATCCCGTCGATGCAATCAGCCACGTGATGATGAACGGCCCGAACCCGCCGAACACCGTCACCGCGATGTTATAAGCCAGCGACATCCCCGTCGTGCGCGTGGCAACCGGAAACATCTCCGAGAGTAATCCCGGCAGCGCGGCGAAGTACCCGGTCATCAGGACGCCGAGCACCGCTTGCACGACCAGCAGGTTGCCGAACGCCGGATGCGCGACGAGCCACGAGAAGAGCGGATAGATCAACACGAGCAACAGCACGGCCGAGATCAGCATGATGCGGGTGCGGCCGTGGGTATCGGAGAGATGGCCTACCAGCGGCGACAGCACCATCTGGATCGCGCCCGTCAGCAGGATCGCCGTGAATGCAACCGAGGGCGCAAGGCCCAACTGGCGAATCGCGTAGGTCGGCATGAACAACACGAGATAGGTCGCCACCGTTCCCAGCACCACCGTGCCAATGGCAATCAGCAAGCGCTCCTTGTTCGATGCAAACGTGTCGCGCAACGGCGTCGCGGTCGTGACGGCGGAAAGGAATTCAGGCGTTTCATCGAGCCGTGTGCGGATGTAGTAGGCCACCGGCCCGATCAGCAAGCCGAAGAAAAACGGCATGCGCCAGCCCCACGAATTCATCTGTTCCGGCGATAGATTCCCGGTCAGTACCACGCCGAAGATGGCAGCTAGCAGCGTCGTCAACCCCTGGCTTGCAACCTGCCAGCTCGCGAAAAAGCCACGCCGCCCCGGCACGTGTTCGGCGAGAAACGCCGTCGCGCTGCCGAACTCGCCGCCGGCCGAAAAGCCTTGCATCAAGCGTGCGAGGACCAGGATCAACGGCGCGGCAATCCCGATTGACGAATACGTCGGCAACACGGCGATGATCAGCGTGCCCACCATCATCAACAGTATGGATAGGGTGAGCGCGGCTTTGCGGCCGGCTTTGTCGGCGTAGGCGCCGAGCACGATCGCACCCAGCGGCCGCATGAAAAACGACACGCCGAATGTGCCGAGCGTCAGCAGGATGGACACGGAATCATTGCCCGACGGGAAGAACAACTTCGAGATGACGACCGCAAAAAACCCGTAGACCACGAGGTCGAACCATTCGAGCGCGTTGCCTATGGACGCCGCCACCACAGCACGCCACGCGGCCGGACGGACAACCGGTACTGTTGCAGACGTACTGCTCATGCATTTCTCCAGGAATTTTTATATCGATGTAACAAATGTAAACGCTGCCGACTGTGCCACACCGAAATCCGGACCGAAATGCTCGCAAAACCTGTGGACGAAAAAAAACCGTTCTGGCGTGAGCCGGAACGGTTCTTCAAACCTGCAGTCGATGCTTACTGGCGCACGCCTTCAGCCTGGATATGCAGCGTCGTCTTCATCTTGAAGCCGTATGCCTTGCCGTAGTCCACGCCGAAGTCGCCGCGATCGAACGTGCCCGTCGATTCCGTACCGCACACTTCCTTCTTCAGCATCGGGTTCGTGAAGCACTTGAACGATTCGATCTTCAGGTTCAACGGCTTCGTCACGCCGTGCAGCGTCAACTCGCCGATCACTTCCACCGGCACGTCGCCCTTGAACTTCATCGACGTGCCTTTGTAGGTTGCCGTCGGGAATTTTTCGGTATCGAAGAATTGCGCGCTCTTCAGTTCGCCGTCGAGCTTCTCATTGCCGATGTTGATCGACGTCATGTCGATGGTCGCTTCCAGCGTGCCCTTCTTCGCTTCGCGATCGATCGTCACCGTGCCGCTGCTCTTGTCGAACTTGCCACGCCACACCGAGATGCCGCCGAAGTGATCGGTCTCGAAGCTCGGGTACGTGTGGTTCGGATCGAGTTGATACGTGACTTCAGCAGCCATTGCGTTAAACGATGCCGCCACGAACAACGCGCCTGCTGCCGCGATCAAAAGGTTCTTTTTCATGTGTTTTCCTGGATAGGTTTGGAAACTGGATTATTTCTTGAGCGTTATTTCTTGACCGCGACGAGATGGAACTTGATGACGACTTCATCGGCAACGACCGACGTGTCTTTCCACTCGCCCGAACCGACATCGAACTGCGTGCGTTTGATGGGCAGCGCGCCATCGAAGGTCTGCGTGGCACCTTGCTGCGTGACGGTGACCGGCACCGTGACGTTCTGGGATTTGCCCTTGATGGTCAGCTTGCCGGCCACGTTGTACTTGTTGCCGCCCGCCGGCGCGATCGACGTTGACGCGAAGGTCGCGTTAGGGAAATGCGCGACGTCGAACCAGTCCTTGTCTTGCGCCTGCTTGTTGTAGCTGTCGTCGCCGAGATCGTAGCTGGCGGTATCGATGTTGATGCTCGCGTTGCCGGCAGCCGGCTTGGCAGGGTCGAAGTCGAGGGTTGCGGTGAACTTCTTGAACTTGCCATCGACCGGCACGTTCATCTGCCTGGACGTCGCCGTCACGGTGCTTTTGGCGGTGTCGACCTGGGCCTGGGCGAACGCGGAAACTGCTGCGACCAGCGAGGCGGCGGAAACGCCGACAACCAACCAACGGGAGAATTTCACGTGTTTCATGTATTTCCTGAAGCGAACCGGATATTGGGACGAGTCGCTATTTGAGAATCAAATGCGAATCAGCGCAACCCGCCTCTGGGAAACGGGCTATCAACAAACAAGAATCAATAAACTCGAAATTCCGGGGAATACGTCGCAAAAAACATACGAGCGATGATCACCGCAGGAACGGAATCATGCGGGCGAGCAGTCCATCCCGATCGATGAAATGGTGCTTCAACGCTGCGAGCACGTGCATGGCGACGAGGACCAGCAGTGTGTAGTTCAGATAGATGTGGACCATCTTCAGCGTGCCCTTCAGTACGTTGTCCGGCCCGATGATCGTCGGCAGCGGCAACACGCCGAGATAAACCACCTGAATGCCTGCAGCGGAGCTGTACAGATAACCCGAAATCGGAATGATCAGCATCAATACATAAAGCAGGAAATGCGTGAGATGCGCGACGCCTTTTTGCCATCCCGGCATGCGCCGGGGCATGGACGGCGCCTTGTGCGTGCTGCGCCAAAGCACACGGATCACCGCGAGCGCGAACACGGTTACGCCAATCCACTTATGCCATGAGAAGTACTTGAGCTTGGTTGGCGTGAATCCGGGGATGTCGGTCATGATCCAGCCAAGATAAAAACCGCAGATGATCAAGAGCGCGATCAGCCAATGAAGGCCGATTGCGGTGCGGCTATAGCTTTCGGAGCTGGCGAAATTCGGGCTGCGTTCCATACGGTGTCCACCAGAAAGAAGTGCGGAATTGACCTGCAGCATTTTGGGTTTATCGCCGAAGAAAGGGCGTCAAACCGTGAAGCAGGTCTCAAGGCCGCCATCCTACCCGAACAAGTAAAAAACAGCTTTCAGTAGAGAAATAGTTGCCGATCCCTTTCTGGCATTGTGCTGGCGTGAGGATGACGCTGATGTCATCCTGCCGAGTTGATCCGTGAGAGGATTGGGAATCAAATCATCGGATAAACGCTTTCAACGTCTCGGCGCATGACGGACCTGACGGTTTCACCGGCCCCGACACGTTGTGACGCCGGGTAGCCGCTGTTTGTTACCATGCGCGCTGGCCCGGCCCTTGCTCTTTTAAGCGGCTGCCCCGGAACCAGGACGCGACAAGACACTGAATAACACCCCCGCAAGAGCCAGTACTCCACTCATGGAAGAAGACGATCTGATTGCCTGCCACGAATGCGACACGCTTTTTCACAAGCGTGCGCTGCCCGTGCGCACTTCAGCGAAATGTACGCGATGCGGCGCCACGCTTTATCCGAGCGTGGCGTCGAATCTCGACAAGCTTTGCGCCATCACGCTCGCCGCGTTGATCACTTTCCTGATTGCGCAGGCGTTTCCCATTGTGGAGCTGGAAACGAACGGGATCACCTCGCAGACCACGCTGATCGGCGCGATCGTCGCGTTGTGGGCGAGAACATGGAAGTGATCGCGGTGATGGTTTTCTGCGCGACGATCCTCTTTCCGCTCACCGAGCTCGTCGCCATGCTGTACTTGATGGTCGCGTTGCGCGCCGGGTTCGTCCCGGCCGGTTTCAGCCAGGTGCTGCGCGCAATCCAGTTCGTCCGGCCGTGGGGAATGATCGAAGTCTTCATGCTCGGCGTGCTGGTTACGCTGGTGAAAATGGTGAGCATCGCACGCGTGATCCCCGAGGCCGCCCTGTTTGCGTTCGGCGCGCTGACGCTGCTGTTCGCAGTGATCCTGACCTTCGATCCACGCGCGCTCTGGGAAATTGCCGGGCGCCTGGCCAAGCGCGGACCTCTCCGATACACCCCGTTCGGCGGCCTGCAGTCCGGCATGGGTGCTGACCGGCAAACCGATCTCCAGGCCGAATCCCCGCTTGACCTGCTGCGGCCGCTTTCGCCGTCCAGCGCGCCGGCTGATGCATCTCCAGCCAACGCCGCGTCCCCACCGCTGAAGCCATGACCGATACACCCGAACCTGCTGAAGCAAACGAATCCGCCAGTGCCGCCGATGCCGCTCCGTTCTACACCACGGCCTCGCGCGCGGGGCTGATCGGCTGCCACGCCTGCAACCTCGTGCAAAAACGCGCGGTCACGATCGATACGCAGCGCTGCACGCGTTGCGGCGCGAAGCTCCACAGGCGCAATCCGGACTCCGTCGCGCGCACGTGGGCGCTGTTGCTGTCCGCCGCGATCCTCTACATTCCGGCCAATTTGTACCCCGTGCTGCATACATCGTCGATTGTCGGTTCAGAAGACGACACCATCATGAGCGGCGTCGCCATGTTCTGGAACGACGGCGACTATCCACTGTCGGCGATTATTTTTATCGCCAGTATCCTCGTGCCGATGTTGAAGCTCGGCACCCTCGCCTACCTCACCTGGGCGACTCAAACAGCGTCCAAATGGCGTCCGCGGCAACGTACGACTCTGTATCGGATCGTCGAAAAAATCGGCCGATGGTCAATGCTCGACGTCTTTGTCGTCACCCTCACCGTCGCGCTCGTGCGCTTCGGGTCGCTGGCCGTGATCACACCAGGGCCGGGCGCGCTGGCATTCGGCTGCGTCGTGGTGCTGACCATGCTTGCCTCCATGCAATTCGACCCGCGGCTGATGTGGGATCACATCGAACCTTCAGGAAAGAAATATGACTAGCCCGCAAGGCCCCTCAAACGATACGGCCAAGGGCCCCAACGAGCCTTCCCGCAATGCCGGCGGCGGTGGATTACCGCCGAACCTTCCTGATCCCGTGATCGAGCCGCGCAGCCGCTGGGTTCCGTCGCTCGTATGGGTGATTCCGCTGATCGCGGCGCTGATCGGCATTGTGCTGGTCGTGAAGTCGGTCGCAGGACGCGGTCCCACGATCACCATCAGTTTCGTGAGCGCCGAAGGGCTCGAAAACGGCAAGACGAAGCTGAAGTACAAGGATGTGGATGTCGGCACGGTGAAGAACATTACGTTGTCGAAGGATCACTCGCGCGTTCTCGTCGATGTCCAGCTGACCAAGGTTGCCGAAGATTTCGCCGTGAAGGACACGCGCTTCTGGGTGGTGCGTCCGCGCGTGGCGGCAAGCGGCGTGACCGGTCTCGGCACGTTGCTGTCGGGCGCCTACATCGGCGTGGATGCAGGGAAGTCGAAAGAGGACGAGACCCACTTCGTGGGGCTCGAATCGCCGCCGGCCGTGACCGGGGACCAGAAGGGCCGCCAGTTTACGTTGCGCGGTGATTCGCTGGGTTCCATCGATATTGGATCGCCGATCTATTACCGTCGCGTGCAGGTGGGTCAGGTCGCGGGTTTCTCACTCGACAAGGACGGCACCGGCGTCACCATGCAGGTCTTCGTGAACGCGCCTTACGACCAGTACGTGGGCACGAACTCGCGCTGGTGGCATGCAAGCGGCGTGGATCTGCGGCTCGATTCCAGCGGCTTCAAGCTCAACACGCAATCGCTCGCGACCGTGGTGCTAGGCGGCATTGCGTTCCAGACGCCGCCCAACCAGGAACCCGGCAAGCAGGCGCCGGACAACATGACGTTCCGCCTCGGCTCCGACGAATCGGACGCCATGCGCGATCCGGACGGCCAGCCAATACGCGTTGTCATGAATTTCAACCAGTCGCTGCGCGGGCTGTCGGTCGGCGCGCCGATTGATTTCCGCGGCATTCTGCTTGGCAGCGTGACGGGCATCGCGATTGAATACGATCCGAAATCGCGCGCCTTCCAGATGCCGGTGACCATGAACATCTATCCGGACCGGCTCGGCAAGCGTTTCCGCGATTCGGTTCCGCGTCAGAACACCGTCGCCGGGCAGGAGCTGCTGCAGAAGCTCGTCACAAACGGCCTGCGGGGACAATTGCGCACCGGCAATCTGTTGACCGGGCAGCTTTACGTGGCGCTCGATATCTTCCCGAAGGCGGCGAAAGCCACGGTGAATGTCGCGGCCGATCCGCTCGAACTGCCGACCGTGCCGAACACGCTCGACGAGTTGCAACTGCAGGTGGCGGATATCGCGAAGAAGCTGGACAAGATTCCTTTCGACGATATCGGCAACAACCTGAACAGTGCGCTGAAGAACGCGAACAGCCTCTTCAAGCAACTCGATACCCAGGTCGCCCCCGAGGCGCGTGACACGCTGACCGCCGCGAAGAACACCTTCACCGAAGCGCAAAGCACGCTGCAGCAGGATTCACCGCTGCAGTCGGACGTTCATCAGGCGCTGCAGGAACTCACGCGGACGCTGCAATCGCTTAATGCGCTCTCCGATTATCTGGAACGTCATCCGGAATCGCTGTTGCGCGGAAAACCAGGAGATAAGCCATGAGTCTGGCCACATTTTTCAAGGCCGCCGGCCGGGTTCCGGCGGTGGGCCTCGTGGCCGGGATCGCCGCGCTCGCCGCATGCAGCAGCTCGCCGCCCGCGCGTTTTTATACGCTCGGCGGCGGCTCGGGTGACAGCACGGTGAGAACCACGGCGCCCGCGTCGTTCTATCTGGAGCTGGCGCCGGTCGACATGCCGCCGCAAGTCGCGAAGAACCAGATGGTCGTGCAGGACGGCACCGCGCAGGTGCGGGTGCTCGAGGATCAGCGCTGGGCATCGCTTCCCGCCGACGAAGTGCGGCGCGCGTTGTCGGCGGATCTGTCGCAGCAGCTTGGCGCCATCGATGTCTACGGCACGCCGCATCCCGACGGCGCGGCGGTGTATCGCGTGAAGGTGAACGTGCAGCGCTTCGAATCGTCGCCGGGAAAACGCGCGTTGATCGATGCCGTGTGGAGCGTGCGCGGCGTCAGCAACCAGGCGGTCCTGACCTGCCGGACCCTGTCCGAACAGCCAGTCGGCGACGGTTATGACGCGCTGGTGGCGGGGCATCGGCAAGCCGTGGATGCGCTCGCCGGCGCGATTTCCGCCGGCGTCAAGACGGTGAGTTCGGCACCCGCACCGTCGATGACATCGGTTTCAGCGAAAAGCGCGAAGCCCGCAATGCCTGCGCCGCCGCGTCTGTTGCCTTGTCCGATGAACGCCGCGTCGGCGCAGTGATCTGAAAGAACTCCGACCAGAGTCCGCCGCAACCCGGTTGCACCGGAAGGTGCGCCGGGTTTTTTGTCGCCCGACCACAACGCCGCAATCTCGAAATTAAGTCGGCACGCGCCGGGGCGGTTAAGATCGCTCTCCGTGACTACTCATTGCAGAATCCAAAATACAGATGATGAAACTGATCGGTTCGCTCAGCAGCCCGTACGTTCGCAAGACGCGGATTGTGATGGCAGAAAAGAAGATCGACTGCGAACTGGTGCTCGAAAACGTCTGGGCATCTGATTCGAAAATCCACAGTTACAATCCGCTCGGCAAGGTGCCCTGCCTGATCCTGGACGATGGCGAAGCGGTTTTCGATTCGCGCGTAATCTGCGAATACGTCGATACGCTCACGCCGGTCGGCAAGCTCTTGCCGCAAGAACGTCGTGAGCGCACCGAAGTCCGATGCTGGGAAGCGCTCGCCGACGGCATGCTCGACGCAGCCGTGCTGATCCGCCTGGAAGGCACGCAGCGTGAGGAAGCGCAACGCAACGACGCGTGGATCGAGCGCCAGCAGCGCAAGATCGATGACGGCCTGAAAGCCATGTCCAAAGGACTTGCCGCGAAAAACTGGTGCTCGGCCAATCACTTCACGCTCGCCGATATCGCCTGTGGCTGTGCGCTCGGCTATCTCGACTACCGCATGCCCGAGTTGAACTGGCGCGAGGATTACCCCAATCTCGACAAGCATGTGCAGCGTTTGTCGCTGCGCCAGTCTTTTATCGATACATTGCCGGTTTGAGGTTTCTCTACGGTCCTGCAAAAAAGCCCCTTTCGGGGCTTTTTTTACGTCGGCTTGGCTTGGTTACTTCGCCAGCGCCTTCTTCAGCACCGTGCTCGCCTGCTCGATCGCCGCCCGCGTGGCTGGCGTCTTCGCCAGCGCGTTCAGCATCACGAAGTCGTGGATCGTGCCTTCGTAGCGCACCGCCGTTACACGCACACCTGCTTGCGAGAGCTTGCGGGCGTAGGCCTCGCCTTCGTCGCGCAGGACATCGTTTTCGTCGGTGATGACGAGTGCCGGCGGCAAGTCCTTCAACTGATCCAGCGATGCACGCAACGGCGACGCTGTGATCTTCTCCCGGTCGGCTGCATTCGGCGCGTATGCGTCCCAGAACCACTTCATCGCGTTTTTGGTGAGCCACGGGCCGTCGGAGAATTCGTTGTACGAGCCGTCGTCGAAGTTTGCATCGGTGACGGGGTAGAACAGCACCTGGTAGCGCAGCGCCGGGCCACCCTGCTCCTTCGCCATCAGCGTGACCGCGGCCGCCATGTTGCCGCCGACGCTGTCGCCAGCCACGGCCATGCGGGTTGCATCGACGTTGAACTGCTTTGCATGCTCAGCCACGTAGCGCGTCGCGGCGTAAGCCTGCTCGACCGGCACCGGGAATTGGGTCTCGGGCGAGCGATCGTAATCGACGAAAACCACGGTCGCCTGCGCGCCGTTCGCGATTTCGCGGATTAGGCGGTCGTGCGTGTTTTTATCGCCGAGAACCCAACCGCCGCCGTGAAAGTACATGATCACGGGCAGCACGCCCTTTGCCTGCGCCGGGCGGACGATGCGCAGCGCGACCTTGCCGGTCGGGCCGGCATCGATCACGCGGTCTTCGATTTGCGCGGCCTGCTTTTCGACCGGCTGCAACTGGGCGCCGGCGAGTACGTTGCGGGCATCAGCCGGAGACAAGGTGTAGATCGGCGGGCCTTTCTGTGCGGTGAGTGCATCGATGAACTGCTGCGTCGCCGGTTCGAGCACGGGCGCGGCCTGCGCAATGGCGCTTGCGGTCAGCGTTGCAGCAACGGCAGAAGCGATGGCGAGAGACTTGAGCTTGAACATGTTGACTCCTGTTAGTGAGGGGGCGTTGATGAATACTTGCTTGAAAAAATTTTTGAAATTCAAATACATCTACTTATAGATAGGTGACGCAATGCAGGTTTGATACGGCTTTGAAAGGACTTTGATACGGCTCTAATACGACTCCGACTTACCTCGTGGCGGCCTGGAAACCTCGGCACTAACAATGGATAACTGCTTACCCGCTTTCTACAGACCCGTTAAAACCGTGACACGCGAAATCACTCATCAAATCCGTGCAGGGATGATTAGTCGGCTCGACGCACGTTTTGAACGCGGTAAAAATGTAAGAGAAAAAAGCCAAAAAATCACCCTCTCTGCAGAGGAATCGGAAATCAAAATCTACCTACTCAAAGATAGATTGGATTTGAGAAAGGTTCATTCATTCTTAACAATATTCCGAACAATTACCTTGTATAACAACCCAATGACTTTCAAAAGTACGCTACGCCTTCAACGTTTTACGGTTTGCGTGACTTCGTCCAAGCGCACCTTTGAATGAAACAACCGGCAAGCCAGCAGACTTCCCTGATACGCCGCGAAGAGCGCACGGGCGGTCACCTCGGGCTTGCCGTTCACACGCAAGGTTTCCTGCTTCTCGCCTTCGGCCAGCACTTTCGCCAACCACGATTCATTCGCTTTGAAGAAGGCCTGAACTGCGTGACGCACATCCTCGGGTAATGACTGAATATCCGCAGCCAGCATTCCACACAAGCAAACCTGATCGCCTTCGCCCACGATCTTGCCGAACAGCTTCACGTACCGATCAAGCTTTTTCTCGGCGGAAGCCGAGCTGTCGATGGCGTATATCGACGACATGACATCCGCGCTATAGGTATTGACCGCTTCAAGCACAAGGTCTTCCTTCGATGGGAAGTAATAGTGGATGCTCGATGTCTTCACCCCGACCAGCGTCGACAGATCCCGATAACTAAACCCGTTGTACCCACGCGTCATCAGCAGGATTTGCGCGTGATCGAGCAATTGCTCACGCACGGTGTTTTTGTCCGGAGTTTTCTCGGTGGTCATTCGGAATCTGCCAATACGTTTGATGAGTCGTAATTTATCTACTAGAAGATAGATAGTCAAGCATTTTTTTGCGCACGTGTTTTTTGGCATGTGTTTTTGAGCAAGCTATTTCAACGCAGTAGTTGCCTGGTACCAACCGGCGGCCCTGCCTCGATGATGGTCACGCTGCGTCCCCTCTCGATGCCAACGCCCTCAAGTCGGCTTGCGATGCTCCAAGTGTCTTGGGCAACATCCCCAAAAAAACGCGATCACGTATCTCGCGGAAACAATTTTTGATTATCCGTTCGGCTCAGTTATGACTTCTTTGGAGTAATGGTGTCTAGGCAGAGTTATTATGAAACGCGCTCCGCTTTCGAAAGTATCCTCAAGTCTGACTTGCCCCCGGTGCACCTGGACAACACTTCGAACAATAGCCAAACCCAGACCAAATCCGCCGACGTGGGGACGGGACCCGTTATCTCGTCGATAAAACGGCTCAAAAATGGAAGAACGGTCTTGAATTGGAATTCCTGGCCCATCATCCTGAACAAGCAGTTCAATCGTATCAGCGGTCAATGCACGCGCTTGCAAATTAATGCAACATGTCGCGTAACGCATGCTGTTTCTGATCAGGTTCAACAGAGCTCGTGCCACTAGTTTTGGGTCACAGACACAATTCAACGAACTATCTGAGAAAACGGCAAGATTCAGTTTCTGGTCAGATAATTCGTTTGCAACAGATGCCGCGATACTATCGAATAATTCTGGAATCGAGACATTTAATATTTCGAGAGGTACGCCTCCCTGTTCCAATCGGCTTAACGTCAGTAGCTCAGAAATTAGTTCATCAAGCTCGCCGATATCCTTTTGAAGAGCGTCTCTGCGCATTTGCTGCTCCGAGGCCGAATCAGTGGACTGCATGAGTGCAAGACCAAACTTTAGTCTGGCGAGCGGGGTTTTCAACTCATGCGAAATGCCACGCATCATATCGCGTTGATGTAAAATCATCATCTCGATTTGGTCTGCCATGTCGTTGAACTGTTGCGCAAGTTCGAAGACGTTAGATTTTTTAGATACCCTTATCCGGACCGCCAAACGCCCTGCCCCGAATTCGCGAGCAGCGCTTTCTAATATGTGCAGTTCGCGCCAGTGGAAGTATAGCCAAAGCAACACGGGCAACAGCAGCAGCAATGCGATCACTCCGAAAGCGAGTAACTGGGGGCCTATATTGACCGGCTCACGGGGTTGGACATGAATGATCAAACCATTATTTAACAAAAGGTAGTAGTCTTTTGGACTTAGAATCACTTTCCCTGCACGTAGATCGCTCAATGCCTTTGCATTTAACTCCTTGAAATCAATTTCTCGGATAAGTTCAAATTTATCTTGGCTCTTCCCCTGCAGTTTTGCCAAGGCGTTAACCTGATCTGCTTTAGAACGCTGTTCCAGGTATTCTCTAAGTAAAAACGTATAACCTGCAAGACTATCAATCGCCTGCTTTTGCAAACGATCATAGAAGACGTGCATGAACGCGTAATTCACCATGAACGTGGAAATCGCAACGCCTATCAGCACATATAGATACAATTTGATTAGCGATCGCCGCATTTAATTTTCCCAAGCCGACGGACTGAATAGATAACCTCGGCCCCATATGGTCTTTATCTTATGCGGCTCTGGTCCACCGTCGTCAAACCGACGTCGTAACTTGGAAATTCCTGAGTCGACCGTACGATCCATCCCGTCGAATTCAATGCCACGCAATTGTTTGAGAATATCGTCGCGACTCATTACCTTGCCGGCTGATCGTGCCAGTATGACTAACAAATTGAATTCGGCTGTTTTCAGTTCAACCGACTTGCCACGCCATACCACGGACCGGTTAGGTGGGGAGATTTGTAAGTCGCCAAAACTTAACAAGTCGTCTCCCAATGACAGAGTCCGTCCGAGATCAAGCCGGCGTAATAGCGCACGAGCTCGTGCGACCAAAACGCGAGGTTCAACCGGTTTGACGACATAGTCATCGGCGCCACTCTCCAGGCCAGCGATCTGGTCGTAGACTTCGTCGCGAGCTGTCAACATAAGGACCGGCACACTGGAAAAACGACGAACCTGTCGACACACTTCCATGCCGTCCAAGTAGGGCAACATTAAATCCAGAATGACCAGCGCCGGGTCCAATTCTTTCACCAATGCCACGGCACGGTCTCCGCGTGACTCGACGGTTACTTCATATTCGTAACCACTGAGGTAGTCGCCTACGAGTAGAGCCAAACGCTCGTCGTCTTCGATTAACAAGACTTTGTATTTTAAAGGGGCCGGATTCATCGCCTTCCTGCTGCGGGGTTTAGCAACCCGCAACTTACCTGAAATAGCATTGCACGCTCGTATCTCATAAATGTTCGAGACACTTTCGCACAATTTTCACTAATTTGGTCACAGACACGGTTCACATGTTGCCCCAGACTCACGAATTCAAATTTAAGTGTCAGCTTTTAAAAACCAATTTCTGCCGTATGCAGATGGTCGCTTTCTTACTCGAAAATCTTAATCATGTTCAAAAAGATAACCGCAGCACTTCCACTACTAATTATCTTAACCGCCTGCGGTGGTGGTTCATCATCGTCTCAGCCAAATCTGGGCAACGATTACTTAACCGCGCCCACTGGTAGTTACCATGTGGGATATAGGGACATGCGGATGGTCAACGATCAAGTTTGCCCTGATCCATACTTTCTAAAAGGAACAAACGAAGCAGATTTTGGCGCAGATAATCATGCAAAATTTTGCCGTGAATTTATGGTTAGAATCTACTATCCATCTCACATGACACCAACGACATCTCCCTATTTCTCTCCAATAGTAGATGGATTAGCCGCTTTTTTCCAAAACGCGGGCATTCCCGATTTAACGGCGGACGATATCACTGCAATCAAAGGCGTTCAATCGTTCACTTCGAAAAATCTGAAGGTTTCCGCTGAAAAGTTTCCGGTAATATTTTTTAATCCCGGATACGGTATGGAAGCGCAGATTTACGAAGATTCGATCACCGATCTGGTGAGTCATGGTTATATCGTTGTTGCACTCAGTAATACGTTCATCGGTGAAAATACCCAGTTTCCCGATGGCCGGCTAGTCCAGCAGACTGCGCCGAAAGAACAACCAATTTTCGATACATCCAAAGGAGATATTCTTTTTTCCTATGCGCAAATCACTAAGGTTAAAGCCGGTGCACCGTCTGATCCCTTATTCAATGCCATGGATTTGGAAAAAACGGGGCTCTACGGACATTCGATGGGAGCGATCGACACTATCAATGTTGCGAGAGGAAGCAGCAATCCGTTCAAAGCCGTGGCAACACTCGATTCTTTCCCGATCGATGTCAACACCATGTCGTATTCACCTGATGAACTGAAGGGCCTCACAATACCTTCGCTTCGAATCAATGCAGCAGACTGGAACCAGCAATTCAACATTCCTTCCGATGCAAAATATCAACTGCTTCACGATAACTACGCGGTTATTCTATCGCCGTCTGCTTCGGACTCGACCTACACGAGACATAACAATTTTTCTGATTATTCTACTCTGCAATATCTCAGCGCGTTTCAAAAGATCTTTGAATCGCAGTCTCCCGAGACCTATTCTTTGGGAGTTGCAAATGGATATCACGTGGTCAAACTAACGAATGCATATTTGAACGGATTCTTTGATAAATATCTGAAAAACAAAGGTACCAGTTTCCTGGATAAATGCCAGGCGGTGAGTGTTGACTCTGCCGCTTCGGGAAGCGACAACATGCTGGAATGTGGCTCCTGAGCTACTTTCCGTGAATATCACATCCGGAAATGGCTTGCTTTTTAAAGCCGTTCGGCAGGGAAATCAGATGCGGTTTCCTGATACCGAACGCGAGACCGATCTGAAGATTGCGGTTCATTCAATCCGAAGCGGGCCGCAGCCCGCTCCTTCGCACATCGGAAAGGCGACCTTCATCACCGCGGCGTCAACAATGCCGCCTGTGCTTCCCGCCGCGCCGGCTGCGCCGTCGCGGCGTGTTCGATGATCCCACCGCCCAGGCAAACATCGCCTTGATAAAGCACTGCCGATTGCCCCGGCGTGACGGCCCATTGCGCGTCGCTGAAACTTAGCTCGAAGCGGCCGTCCCCGCCCGGCGCGCCCACCACGCAAGCCGAATCCGCCTGCCGATACCGCGTCTTCGCCGCGCATTCCAGGCCTTCAGCCGGTGCCGCGCCCGCCACCCAGCTCGTATTACCGGCCACGAGCGAATGCGACAACAGCCACGGATGATCATGCCCCTGCACCACGTACAGCGTGTTCGACGCCATGTCCTTGCCCGCGACAAACCACGGATCGCCGCTGCCGTCCTTGCTGCCGCCGAGCCCGATGCCCTTGCGTTGGCCGAAGGTATAGAACGCCAGCCCGACATGCTCGCCGATCACCTTGCCATCGGGCGTTTTCATCGGGCCGGGTTGTGTTGGCAGATAGCGGTTCAAAAATTCGCGAAACGGCCTTTCGCCGATAAAGCAGATCCCCGTGGAATCCTTCTTCGCCGCGTTCGGCAAGCCGATCTGCGCGGCGATCTCGCGCACCTTCGTCTTCGGCATTTCGCCGAGCGGAAACAGCGTCTTCGACAACTGCGCCTGATTCAGCCGATGCAAGAAGTACGACTGATCCTTCGTGTGATCCATGGCCTTGAGCAGTTCGAACTGGCCATCGCGTTCGCGCACGCGAGCGTAATGGCCGGTCGCGATGGTTTCGCCGCCAAGCGACATGGCGTGATCGAGGAAGGCCTTGAACTTGATCTCGGCGTTGCAGAGAACGTCAGGATTGGGCGTGCGGCCGGCCGAATATTCCCGCAGGAATTCGGCGAACACGCGATCCTTGTACTCAGCCGCAAAGTTGACCGCTTCCACGTCGATGCCGATCAGATCCGCCACCGACACCACGTCGATCCAGTCCTGCCGGGTCGAACAGTATTCGCTGTCGTCGTCATCTTCCCAGTTCTTCATGAACAGGCCGATCACGTCGTAGCCCTGCTCTTTCAGCAGCCACGCGGTCACCGACGAATCCACGCCGCCCGACATGCCCACCACGACTTTCTGTTTTCCGGCCTTGCTCATTGTGCTCTCTGCCTGATGCTTCGATTTTGCTTCGATTGTGGCTTGGATTGTTGCTTCGAAAACCTAGTCCCGCACCGGCGCGAGCGAGTGCGTGTGAATGAAGTCGAGCGGCACGCGCCGCCCGGCGAGGTAATGACCAAGGCATTCCAGCACGGCCGGCGACCTGTGCCGGTCGGCGCATGCACGGAGTTCGTCGGCGGTGAGCCACATGGCGCGCACGATGCCATCGTCCAGTTTCGCGTCCGGCACCGGTCCCGACGTGGTGCCGCAGAACGTGAAGCGCAAATAGGTCGCCGATTTCCCCGGCCGCTCGAAATGCGTCAGATACGTGCCGACGAGCGCCTGCGGTTCAAACCGATGCGCCGTTTCCTCCAGTGTTTCCCGCTTCACGGCATCGACAAGCGTTTCTCCCGCTTCCAGATGGCCGGCCGGCTGATTAATCTTGAGTCCGTCGGACGTGTGCTCCTCGATCACGAGAAAACGCCCGTCCCGCTCCACAATGGCCGCGACGGTAACGCGCGGCGTCCAGCGTTCAGTATTCATGGGACCGTATTTTACCGTTTTGCGGGTTTTCCCGTCGTTCGCCGGGTTGGTGAATGTTGTCGCCCGATCGCGCTATTTTTCGTGAATGTTTCAGTTACAGTGGCAATCAGTCGCAAAAACCAGCTTAAAGAACTGCTTAACAACTGCGAGCAGCACGAGCACGACTGCACACGGCCATAACAGAACTAGAACGTGAGGAGGATGAAGATGCATATTGGAGTGCCTGCCGAGACGCGGGCGAACGAGGCGCGCGTCGCCGCCACGCCGGAGACGGTCAAGAAGCTCGTATCGCAAGGTCACAGGGTCACCGTGCAGCGCGGTGCGGGGCTGCCGGCGAGTTATATCGATGAAGCCTTTGCTGCTGCCGGCGCCGAACTCGTCGATGCCAACACCGCGTTCGCCGCCGATCTCGTCCTCAAGGTCCATTCGCCCAACGAAGCCGAGCTGCCGCTGCTGAAACACGGCGCGGTCCTGGCAGGCATGCTCGACCCCTTCAACGCCGATAACAACACGCGCCTCGCCGCCTCCGGCATTACCGCGTTCGCGCTGGAAGCCGCGCCGCGCACGACCCGGGCGCAGAGCCTCGACGTGTTGTCGTCGCAGGCCAATATTGCCGGGTACAAGGCCGTGCTGGTCGCGAGCAATATCTACCAGCGCTTCATGCCCATGCTGATGACCGCCGCCGGCACCGTGAAAGCGGCGCGCGTGCTCGTGCTGGGGGCGGGCGTCGCGGGCCTGCAGGCCATCGCTACAGCCAAGCGGCTGGGCGCGGTCATCGAAGCGTCGGATGTGCGTCCCGCCGTGAAAGAGCAGATCGAATCGCTGGGCGCGAAGTTCCTCGATGTCCCCTACGAAACCGATGAAGAACGCGAAGCCGCCGTCGGCGTGGGCGGCTATGCGCGGCCGATGCCCGCAAGCTGGCTCGCGCGCCAGTCCGTGCTGGTCGCCGAGCGTGCGAAGCAGGCGGATATCGTGATCGCGACGGCGTTGATTCCCGGACGTCCCGCACCGACGCTGATCGCGGCTGAAACCGTCGCACAGATGAAACCGGGCTCGGTAATTGTCGATCTGGCTGCGGGCCGCGGTCCTGAATTCGAAGGGCGGCGCGGCGGCAATTGCCCGCTGACCGAAGCCGATCAGGTCGTGATGAAACATGGCGTGCATCTGGTCGGCTACACCAATCTTGCATCGATGGTCGCGACCGACGCCTCCGCCCTTTACGCCCGCAACCTGCTTGACTTCATCAAGCTGATCGTGACGAAGGAAGGCACGCTGAACATCGATATGGCCGATGACATCGTCGCGGCCACGCTCCTGTGCCGCGACGGCCAGGTCACGCGCGGGATCAAAGGAGACTGACATGGAACTGGTTAATCACACGGTCATCAACCTGATCATCTTCGTGCTCGCGATCTACGTCGGGTACCACGTGGTGTGGAACGTCACGCCCGCATTGCATACGCCATTGATGGCGGTGACGAACGCGATCTCGGCTATCGTGATTGTCGGCGCGATGCTCGCAGCCGGCCTCACCATAGGCGGCGCCGGCAAGTTCTTCGGCACGCTTGCGGTGTTGCTCGCAGCGGTCAACGTGTTCGGCGGATTTCTCGTCACGCGGCGAATGCTGGAGATGTTCAAGAAGAAAGCGCCGAAGCAGATTGCCGCTCCGTCGAAGGAGGCCGCCCAATGAGCATGAGCGTAGTCACCCTCCTGTATCTCGTCGCCTCGGTGTGTTTCATCCAGGCGCTCAAAGGTTTGTCGAATCCGAAGACCGCCCGCATCGGCAACACGTTCGGCATGGCCGGCATGGCGATCGCGATCCTGACGACCATTGCGTTGATCGTGAAGCAGGCGTCGGCGCTGGGATCGGATCTGTCGCTGGGCCTGGGGCTGCTGTTTGCAGCGCTCGTGGTGGGCGGCGCGATCGGCGCATACGTCGCGGCGAAAGTCGAGATGACGAAGATGCCCGAACTCGTCGCCGCCATGCATTCGCTGATTGGTCTGGCAGCGGTTTGTATCGCTTATGCGGTTGTTTCCGAACCCTCGGCGTTCGGGCTCGCCGCGCTGGGCGAACCGATTCCCGTGGGCAATCGCGTGGAGTTGTTTATCGGCACGTTTGTGGGTGCCATTACGTTCTCGGGTTCCGTGATCGCGTTCGGGAAGCTCTCGGGCAAGTATCAGTTCAGGTTGTTCAAGGGTGCGCCGGTCGTGTACGCCGGCCAGCACATGATCAACTTGCTGCTTGCCATCGCGATGCTCGGCTTCGGCATCATCTTCATGTTCACGCAGTCGTGGCTGCCGTTCGTGATCATGACGCTGATCGCGTTCGCGCTCGGCGTGCTGATCATCATCCCGATCGGCGGCGCGGACATGCCCGTGGTTGTATCGATGCTCAACTCGTATTCGGGCTGGGCGGCGGCGGGCATCGGCTTTTCGCTGAACAACCCGATGTTGATCATCGCCGGATCGCTGGTGGGCTCGTCGGGCGCGATTCTTTCGTACATCATGTGCCGCGCGATGAACCGCTCGTTCTTCAACGTGCTCCTGGGCGGTTTCGGCAACGAAGGCGCGGCGGCAACCGATGGCGCGAAGGAACAGCGCCCGGTGAAATCCGGTTCCGCCGATGACGCCGCGTTCATGCTCGGCAATGCGGAAACTGTGGTGATCGTGCCCGGTTATGGATTGGCCGTGGCGCGCGCTCAACATGCATTGAAAGAACTCACGGACAAGCTGATCGAGAAAGGCATCGACGTGAAGTATGCGATCCACCCGGTCGCGGGGCGGATGCCGGGGCATATGAACGTGTTGCTGGCCGAGGCGGAGGTGGACTACGAGCTCGTCCACGAGATGGAAGACATCAATGGCGAATTCCAGCAGACGGACGTGGTGTTGGTGCTCGGGGCGAATGACGTGGTGAATCCGGCGGCCAAGACCGACCCGAAATCCGTGATAGCCGGGATGCCGATTCTGGAGGCGTATCGAGCGAAGACGATTATCGTGAACAAACGCTCCATGGCGGCGGGTTATGCCGGGCTGGATAACGAACTGTTCTACATGGACAAGACGATGATGGTTTTCGGCGATGCCAAGAAGGTGATTGAGGATATGGTGAAGGCGGTGGAGTAAGGTTGTGTCACGTGGCAACAATCAACGCCGGTGACTTGCGAGAGTCGTCGGCGTTTTTCATTGACGAGCTCGTGGATGGCGCTTAGCTTCTTCCTCTTCACCAGGTCTAAAAGGCAACCGGTTCAAATGCGCGCGCTGTTCATCTGTAGTAGAAACCGTTTGAGAAGTCCGACTGCCGAAGAGGTTTTCTCGTCATGGCCCGGGGTCGAGACAGATTCCGCAGGCTTGGCGCTTGATGCGCTAACGCCCCTGGAACCCGATCAAATCGCATGGGCCGACGTGATTTTCGTCATGGAGCGAAGGCACAGAGTCAAACTGAATAAATCGTTCGGGCGATATCTGAAGGGGAAGCAGATTGTTTGTCTCGATATCCCGGATAAATACAGCTTTATGGATCCGGATCTGATTGCGTTGCTTGAGCGGAAGGCGGGAAGATTTATGCATGGCTAGTGCCCGGGGCGTCGTCGGCCGACTTAGCTCAACGAACGATAGTGTCAACGACTATCCAACAGATGGCTTCGTGCACCATTCCGGCCCTGGAACAAAGGATTTCCAAACTTCCGGCATGCGTTGAATGGGCGATCCGTCGACCTTATAGATTTCGATCTCGCGACAGAAGCCGTCTACTACATGCAACATGACGCGGATCAATACGCCGTCCAGGTCCGAACCATGCAACTCCGTGCATACGCGGTACCGTACTAGCGCCGGTCGAACGCACGACGTACATATTTCAAGGCTGCCTTCCTCGTCGATAACGCGCACGTGATACGACTGAAGCTGAGCCAACACCTCGGCTCGCCCCGAAAACTCAGCTGACGTCAGTACTTCAACCAAATTGCGCTCAGCGGGGGACGGCAGCCGGAATCCATCGGGAGGTTTTCGGTGCAATGTATAGCTCCGGTTAGTGCGTTAGATGATTGAGTTCCCGCTATAGGTTTGAGAGCCACATTTTAATGACCGATAGAACGCGTCGTTAATCAAATCATCCAATTCCTCAGCGCTCATTCTTTCGAAGAGTTTTCGAAGTTTATTGCCCACATAGGTGTAAAGGTTCAATCATCCTTCGTCCCCACCGGATCAGTCTGCAGATCGTCGGCGAGTAAAACCGCACCTTGGAATAGTACAACCCTAGATCAAGCTCTCCGGGCTCTGGATCGAACACGCCGGATCCCTCCCCGGCCAGCAAGTACGCATCACCGTCGAGCACGGCAAACTCATCATTACCGCCGCTTAAAACAACGAAGGGCTGCGCGAGCGGCCTTTCGTTTTTCATCACCGAATAGACCCTATAGCGGGTTCTCCGGATAGTAAGTCCCTACGAAGACCAACGCTTTCTTCTCGGCATCGTTCAACTTGATGCGCTCCGGATTTCGCTCATACCTCTCCAGCCTAAATTTCCGGTCGATCCCCAGCATTACGTCATGGATATCAACAGGAAGAGGCGCTATAGAATCTATCGCACATACGACCGTCTCATCCCCCCGCGCAACAAAGGCTCGCTCGTCTACTGATTCTGTCTCGCCAGTTTTAAGGCTGAATTGGAAGCGAAACTGGGTCGTTACAGTCCTTCCTTGAATGCTGGTCTCCGTAACGGACGTGACCAAACAGATTAAGCTCGGCCCGCTGTGACCTTCCGGAAGGAAACTAGCGTGGAAAATATCTCCAACGACCAGCCTTCTAAACAAAGCTTCATGATCCGACATCACTTTCCTCTGATCTCGAAGGGTTTCAGGGTAATTGCTTTTACGGCCGCCGGCTCATTTTCGACTCCGAGCATTTTGACGGCGCAACTCGGGTACTCGTTTCGTCCTTCTATGTAATAGCTGGCCGCGCTGCCATAAGTACCTCCGTTCTGACATCCAGCGCTAAAGCCTTGGCATTTCAGATCGCCGACTGCGGCCACCTGAGTCGGTGTCTTACTTCCAACATCCACTTTCGCCAGCCCCGTCGGATCCACCCGATTCACCGGAATGGCCCCCACATACGCATAGAGGTTCAGATCGTCTTTGGTGCCGATGGGATCAGTCTGCAAGAGCTGCCCGATCGTCGGCGAGTAAAACCGCGCCTCGTAATAGTACAACCCCAAATCAAGCTCTCCGGGCTCTGGATCGAACACGCCGGATTTTTCCCCGGTCAGCAAGTGCGCATCACCGTCGAACACGGCAAACTCATCATTACCGCCGCTTAAAACAACGAAGGGCCGCGTCTGCGGCCCTTCGTTTTTCAGTTTCTACCCAATCACGTCATTTTGGATATCGGCATGGTTAGTTCGGAACGAATAGCGTGTCTCGATCATAAGGCCGAATCGACTCAACGAGGATTTCGTGACATGTCACGACGATATCTAGACCAACGTTAGGGTTTAGATCAAACCTAACTAGACCATCGTCCATCTTCGTGAGGTTGACATCCATGATCCAGGCTTCCTCGAGCATCGCGTTAATATCGATGTCTGCTGTCTTAATATTCAGCAGATCCACGGTGACGATGTAATCGGAACCGCCTTCAGGCGGGCGTGGTCCAAAGCGATTGTGAGCAATCTCCAGCGTCAGATCGACAAGATCTCTATCACAGCCCGATGGCAGCAGCTTGCCTTGGTCATCAACAACGGAACGTCTCGCTCGTCGCATACAAAAGCTTCGAACGGACGAGTCGTGGAATGAAGGATATTCACCGAGCACCTTTTGGAGCAGCTTTCCATTCCGTGCAAATTCCCAGCCAAATGTGTTTTCTGAAGGGTTCATCGCAACTCTCTAGATCTGTTAATCAACGCGGTATGGGCGACATCGGCAGGTGAGTCGGGTCACGGCTCCCGTCGAAAAAATTGTGACCGTGGGCTTCACCGTGACTTTCATGATACTGAGCGGTCAGGTTGCCGGCGCCGTCGAAGTAATCTGTATCAACGCCGTTCGGATTCAATCGGAACCCACCGGGCGCGTTACCCGTCATCGGGACACTGCGAGCCGCAACCTGAATCGCCGCTTGATTCCCGAACGTCACGCTCGCCAGCCCCGTCGGATCAACCCGATTCACCGGGTTATTCCCCACATACGCATACAGGTTCAGATCGTCCTTCGTCCCCGCCGGATCGGTTTGAAGGAACCGTCCAAGGCTCGGCGAGTAAAAATCGCGCCTTGTAATAGTACAACCCCAGCCCCAAATCTCCGAAGTACTGCTGCCCGGTGAACATGAATCGCGGTCGGTTCACCCCACTCGTTTCTCCAAGCGGACCGTATGAGAACGCACCCGTTCCGACGCCCTTCACGTCCATCGTCGCGACGATGCATCCCTTGTAGTCCGCAAGCATCCACGTCTTCGACGTAACGCCCAGTCCGTCGTAGGACACGATTGGCTCGTCCGTACCGGGTCCATGCACGTAACGCTTCACCAGATTCCCGCTGGAATCGTACTCCGCAACCAGCTTGTCCCCGTCGTATAGCAACTCAGTCGCAGATTCGCCTAAAGTGACTGAGCTTCGCAACTGCCGATACGCCGCCGTATCCCCTGCTGTCGAACGGCCGATTATTCAAATCGTATTCAGTCGCTATAAAACCATCGAACCAAGATCAGACTCTTGCTGGCAGACATGCGCTTCGGGCGCCAGCTGATCAGGGGCTCGACCTCAGTACGAAGCTCGACGATGGAATAGCCGGTCACCGGAACGAAGTCCGACGCTTCCCCGCAAACAAAGCGTGCGCCGCGAGTGTGTCAACACGCACGGCCGCTGACCACCACCAACTCGACTATGGCTAACGCCAATCATAAAGTAGCCGCTGAATTTCCTGAACGCTCCGTCAAGGTTCAGCAGTCTCTTCACCATCAAGCCTGGCCTTCACACCTGAACAAGCCGCCCAAGCTTTACCCCTGGATCAAGGTCTCCGGTCGATGGATCGAACACGCCGGATTCCTCCCCGGCCAGCAAGTGCGCATCACCGTCGAGCACGGCAGGCTCATCATTACTGCCGCTTAAAACAACGAAGGGCCGCTCGCGCGGCCCTTCGTTTTTCACCGCTGCCCAATCCTGATCTTCACCAGAACCTTCCGCAGCAACTTCATGTCATCCACTGTGCTGATCGGACCCTCCTGCTGGGTTCCAGACAGATAACAAGTATGAATCGCACCTCATACCATTAGCCAAACCGATTCGCAGAGCACGGCTATTTCCGCACCGCACGAAGGCTCCAAGATGAACAGTGCCTTCCGAGCTGCAGAGAAATCGCACACATACTGGTTAGCCCGCTCATCATCAATTGGTGAGGCCTTGGCGTCGTCCCGACTGTTGACCCACTGTACCCACGTGCGGACATCATCAGATGAGAACCGATATTTTGGCGAGATCAGAAGCCGTGATGCCACGTTCTGTTCCGCGAAGTCAACAATGCGTAGCACGTTGACTTCGGTGAACCTCAGCGATTCAATCTCCCCAGCAACACGCCTGAAACGAAGCACAAGTTCTCTAGCGTCTGGGCGATGTTCAATGCCGATCAGTTCTGCGTCGTGAAAGCTGGGAACGCTATCAACGTCTTTTATATTGACGTAGTTCAATGGGTTCATAAGTTTTCCCAAATCAAGGCAAAGTCGAAAACGGAAGGCCTGGTCCGCGTATTAGCGGTCCACCGAGAGGGTTTATCGAATAGTTGTGTGCATGAGGCACACCCTGTCCGTGATCGTGGTCGAAGTCGAGGTCAACGGCCCGCTTGCCGTCGTTACCATACAACCGCATTTGTCCGCTGCCATGATTCGTGTATCACGAACCCGCCGCACCCTCATTCGGCGTTTTGCCCGCGACCTGAATCGCATCGCCCAACTCCACCTTCGCCAACCCCGTCCGATCCACCCGATTCACCGGGTTATTCCCCACATACGCATACACGTTCAGATCGTCCTTCGTCCCCGCCGGATCGGTTTGAAGGAACCGTCCAAGGCTCGGCGAGTAAAACCGCGCCTTGTATTAGTACAATCCCAGGTGTACTACAAATTCACTGCTGTGGAGACGACATTTCACAGTCAACCGTAGATGTAGCCCGAACGCCAGCAAGTGCGCATCACCGTCGAGCACGGCAAACTCATCATTACCGCCGCTTGAAACAACGAAGGGCCGCGTCAGCGGCCCTTCGTCTTCCACCTGCCCAACCCTATAGCGGATTCGCTGGATAGTAGGAACTTATAAACATAATTGCTTTCTTCTCGGCATCGTTCAATTTAACTCGCTCTGGGTTTCGATCGAATCGCTCCAATCTGGATTTTCGGTCAAGTCCCAATATCACGTTGTGAATGTCGACCGGAAGAGGAGCGACGGAATCGATGGTGCATACGACTTCCTCGCCTCCACGCACGGCAAGCATTGCCTCATCAATCGATTCTGCCTCTCCAGTTTTAAGACTGAATCGAAACCGGTACTGGGTCGTGACCGTCCTTGCCTGAACGCTGGTGTCGGTAACCACTTCCGCTAAACAGACTAAACTCGGGCCACCAGGATTTTCGGATGGGAAGCTAGCGTGGAAGATATCTCCAACGACCAAACTCCTAAGCAGTCCCTCTCGATCCGACATCATTTACTCCCCTTATTTATGTACAGCTCCAGCGTAATCGCCTTCTCGGCCGGCGATTCATTCTCCACACCCAGCATCTTTACAGCGCAACTTGGGCATAAAACCAGCCCGTTCACCTTATACGCTCCAGTGCTGCCATAACTACCTCCGTTCTGACATCCAGCGCTAAAGCCCTGGCATTTCAGATCGCCGACCGCGGCCACCTGAGTCGGTGTCTTACTTCCAACATCCACCTTCGCCAGCCCCGTCGGATCCACCCGATTCACCGGGTTGTTCGCCACATACGCATACAGGTTCAGATCGTCCTTCGTCCCTGCCGGATCGGTTTGAAGGAACCGTCCAAGGCTCGGCGAGTAAAACCGCGCCTTGTAATAGTACAACCCCAGCCCCAAATCTCCGAAGTACTGCTGACCGGTGAACATGAATCGCGGTCGGTTCACCCCACTCGTTTCTCCAAGCGGACCGTATGAGAACGCACCCGTTCCGACGCCCTTCGCGTCCATCGTCGCGACGATGCTTCCCTTGTAGTCTGCAAGCATCCACGTCTTCGACGTAACGCCCAGTCCGTCGTAGGACACGATTGGCTCGTCCGTACCGGGTCCATGCACGTAACGCTTCACCAGATTCCCGCTGGAATCGTACTCCGCAACCAGCTTGTCCCCGTCATATAGCAACTCAGTCGCAGATTCGCCTAAAGTGACTGAGCTTCGCAACCGCCCTTCGGGATCGTAATCAAAGCGCGTGTTGTTCGCCGATTTCAATCGATTGTCAACGTCGTAGGAGTAAAACAAATCCCCGTCCGCCGTGACATTGCCGTTCGCGTCATAAACAAACGTACTACCGTTTCCCGACTTATATTGATTCAATCCATTGCGCACGTATGCACGTGATCGCGAGTTCGCATTTCGCCATGAATACTCGTCGTTTCCTACAAGGACCGACACCACGTCACCTACTTGATTGCGTGTGTAAGTGTCGAATACGTTTCCCCTTCCCCCATTGGCAAGCTTGTGTGTGAGACCGATTAACAGGCCCTGCGAGCTGTATTGGAATGACGTCGTGGCGCCGTTGTTCCAGTCAATATTCCTGCGTCGGCCCAAATTGTCGTACTCGTAGGTCGCCAAGGATGGGTTATCGAATTCCCGAATCGCGATCGGCCGATTATTTGGATCGTATTCGGTGGTTGCGTAAAAGCCGTCAGGCCACCTCACACGATTGCGGTTTCCAGAAGCGTCGTATTGGTACCAAAGCGTTCGCCCGTCAGCGGTAGCACTGCTCAGCCTACCTGCCAGGTCCCATTCGTATGTGTTGATGTGGCTCCCCGATGAATACATCGCCTTCGTTCGCAAACCACGCAAATCGTAAGTGAACTCAACGTTATCGGCCGGGTCTGTATAAGTGCGCGCAACCAAACGATTTAACTTGTCCCATTTCTGCGCGACGGTTTTGCCGTTACGCTTTCGCATGGACGTCACATTACCATTGAAGTCGTACGAGTTTTCCTCATAGTCGTTGGCATTGCCATAGCCCGGGTTCGACGGCATTGGATAGTAGGTGCGCAACCGGCGGTCGAACAAGTCATAGGTGTACATCGTCGCGTTGTTTTTCGCATCCAGAACCGCGTGAAGGTTTCCGTTTGGTGTGTATTGATACGTCGCATACGTCTGCTCGAGCGGCGTGCCAACCGCACGTTTGAGCGCCTGTACCGTGTCGTCGGCGTTATATATCGTCTGCGTGACCCTGTTCCCACCTTGCGTTTGCGTCAAGTTCTGCGTGACAAGCGACATGCGGTCCAGGTCGTCGTAAGACGTGTCCGTGATAGCCACAGGCGCGGCTTCGGCCGGACATGTGTTCGCCGTTGCGGTCAACGCTGGACCCCATACACGCGTGGCTTTACCCGTCGTGCTGTAACGGGTACAGGATGTCATCCATTGGGCTCCCTGCTGATCCATACGTGTAGAAGTTGATAGGGGTCGCCCGTCAGCGTCAAAGGAAGTCACCGTCGGCACCTGAGACGCATCGGACGCTTGAACAACCCGACGCTTAGCATCATAAGAAAAAGTGCTGAGATTCTTTCCTGGGCCGCTCACTACGGTGACGTTACCAACAGCGTCGTATGTGTAGGTCGTGGCGAGCCTGGCGCCAGAAAGGACCGGGTCGACAGTCGAAACCTTAGGAACAAACTTGTTATTGATATCGTAGGACGTTGTGGTGATAACTTGGCTGTTTGAAGCAACCTTTACAGACTCCGAACTTTTCAAATAAAACTTTGGGTACCCGGACGGCGACATAGCAACGTATTCATAAGTCGTCACCGGCGCGACACCGGTAGAGTCCGCCGGTGACGTCACAGTTAGCGGCATGCCCTGCGCCGTGTAGGTGTACGCAGTGACGTTCCCATTCGGGTCAGTCGCGGTTGCCACGCGGTTAAACGCGCTCTCGTAGGTGAAGCTCTGCTTGATCGGTGTAACGCCGGCGCCGGGCGGCCCTACCTTGCTGATGGTCTTGACATTATGCGTACACCGCTTCTCGGCACTTGCGCAGGTCGTGTCGTCGTATGTGTATTCGACCGCATTGCCTTCCGGCAGTTCGGTCCGGATCAGCCGTGACTGGCCATCATAGGTGTTGACGGTGAGGTTGGCCAACGGCGTGCTGGATCGCACGACATTGCCTTGCCCATCAAGATAATTTGTATGAGCGCCGCCGCCAGGCGCGATTTCCTCGGTGCGGGAACCGGCGAAATAATAATCATATGACTTCCCGCGTGCATTGGTTTGCTTGCTCACCCGATCAAGCGTGTCGTACACGTTCGTCACAGCCGCAACCGTCGGAAAACTCGGATAGTAAATGCTGCTGATTCTGCCCGGCAACGAATAAGCAAATGTGGTGTTCTTGCTTGTGGCGTCCGTGAAGGTTGTTAAATTGCCGCTGGCGTCGTAAGCATAGTTCACCACGCCCGAACCCGAGCCCGCGACTACTAGGCCATTCGCAACACTGGTGATCCGGCCGTTCGCGTTCGCAATCGTCAGGGCGCGACCGAGGCTGTTCTGAACCTGCATCAGTTCGCCTGCGTTCGAATAGGTGTACTTGACCTGGATATTGCTTGGGTCGGTGTAACTATCTGCCTTTCCAGAAGCATTGAATTTCAAAACGCCACGATTCAGCAACTCGTAAGTCAACGTGTTATCAGCGTTCTTGGTGAGCTTCGACGACTTGCCTGGGGGTGCGTTGTAGGTGCCATCAGGGAGCTTTACGAACACCTCTCCATCGAGCCCCTGCGTAACGATAGCCGTGTTGTCGACTAATTGATCGCCAAACCACTTCTGCCCAAGAACAACAGTGACGAAAGTACCTATAGGCATCGCAGGATCCTTCAATAAATCGAGCGATGCCTTTTGTTCCATGATTGTGCCGACGGCGGAAAGCGCGGAGCTTTCCCCCATAGCCTGAAATCCGTCGGATCCGTTTACAGCAGTGATATCAAAATTATGTGTCCAGCCTTTTCCTAGCGGCCCGTTCGTAAAACGATTGCCTGAGCTATACAGCCGCTTAAAAGCAAGTGTCTGCGGGTAGGGCCCTGCGCCGGCATCGATGTCGACGTTTTCATAAGAAAAGCTGCCCCTTACCATGTCGATCGGGTCGCCATAGGTGAACGCCGTTCCGGCAAGCTTCGAAGGCGGCGTCTGGTTGGTATTGACATTAGAGTTGGCCGCTGCGGCCGATTGATTTACCGTGCTGAATCCGCCTGCGAAGCCGCCACTGATCATGCCGCCCACAACACCCGGGCCCACGACGAAGTAGCCCGCGCCTGACCATTTATTCTCTGCTATGTCACAGCGAGCAGGTGTGATCACCCGGCGGCCTGCCGCCATAGCAGCGTTGAAAGCAGGGATCTCGTTTGCGCAATTCACCAGATTGGGCTGCACATAAGTTGCAAAGCGCGATGCAGTCGCATTGTAGATACGCTGCCCCGCGATGGTCGCCAGGTCGATCAGTTGAGTGGTAGAGACCGCCGGAACGCCCGTAGTTTGTTGCACGGTCGTCGATTCAAGAATGCTGTGATGCATGCTCCAGCTCAAGAACCCAGCGCGCTCCATAGCAAGGTCTCCCGCCTTGCTGACCGTGGAGAACATGTTCGCCGGCAGATCTACATACACATTGTTGGCATAGCCAATAATCCCAATCCGGTGATGCACAAGCGCTATGGAATTCGCGAGTTGCCCGACCACCAGGCCCGCCTGGTCGGCTTGAGCCATCCATTGCGCTCCCACCAGGGCGAGCGTCGAGCCTAACAATGGCTCGGAAGTATCTCCAGCACCGACTGATCGCTGACTGCTGATGACGTTGCGATAATTTTCGGCCGGTCCTCGACCAGTAGCGCCCCAGCTACTAGCAATTACATAGGTGTTGCCGTTACCGGCCACGAGGGACTGGCTAAAACTTTGGTCTGAGTTACGCGCAGCGTACGCATTGTGCACCACGGTGAAGTTGATTGTTGTTGCCGTTCCTGCGGGAACCGCGACCCCTGGCGCGCCTACTGTGTTCCCGTCGAGTTTTAATATGGGCTGATTTGCAGCGTTGTACGTAATGCTAAGCCGTCGGCCATAGATGGCATCGGAGGTGTATGTTTGATCAATTCCCTGGTACTGAATACGCAGCGTCGGTTTGAAAGAATTTGGCAAGTCAGCATATTCGACTGTTTGCCACCGCGCGTCTTGGTAACGCAATGTTTTTTCGCGAAGCACATCATAAAACGGGTCAATGGACTTGCCACCAATTACATCGTCAAGTGTCGCGCTTGGCTTGTACTTACGAAGATAAGTAGCCAGATTCGACGCATAGGTCGTGAGATTGTTGCGAATGTTCGATCGGCTGATGTTTTGGACCCAATCGGCCGTATTGGTCGAGGTCGTGATTGCCTGACCGAGATAGGTCGTAGCGTTATAACCGGTCGTGGCAGGGTCGGCGAGGTCGATCCCTGGTTTGAACGAATGGGATTTGAACGATGGATCGAAGACATACCAGTCGCCATCAATTTTCGCTTTGACCCAAATGTGCTCGACAGCGACGCTGACAAGCGGCGAGGAGGAGCCGGGACACGCGCCGTTAGTTGTCGCCGTTATCTCATAAATCGGGATTTCGCCCTTCCCTAGCACGTTGGCCACCGCGCATGCATTTGACGTATCGACGCCGTACCATGACTCGACTTGGTTGGCGTCGAGGTTGATCGCGCCGCGTATATATGCCGCTTCTATTCCGGACGCTCGCAACAACTCAACCATCAGCGTGGCCTGGTCGTGAGCCGTTCCCTGATTGTCCAGCACTGCCCCAAGCGCGCCCTTTTGTACGCCGAAGATTGGGTAATACTCAACGTTGTTTCGAACGTATTGATAGATCAGATCAGGATTGTTCCTGAGGGAACGTGCGAGTTCAGTTATGGATGCAGGCCCACGAGCGTTTGTATCGCCTGTGATGCCTGAGGCCTTGAGGTGACCGCTGTCGCTAGCTGGCCCGATCGAGGCTCCTTCATTGAGGTGAGCCGGGAAGACCCGTGAAGCTCGCGCTCGCTGGGAGTCCTCGGCACTAACCGGTGGCATGTCTGCGCGAAGGGTGCTACTCGGCGGCCCGGATTGCATCTGCGATGCTTGCGCCTCGGGATCACCCGTAATTGGTGAATCGGCTGAAGAGGAGAGCAACGCAAACCGACCCGGCGTCAGCGTTACTTTCTTACCAGGGAGAATATTGGTGCTGCTCTGCTGAAACAGCCCGTCTTTTCCATTGCCACCGGCATTAACCGCGGCATTAACCGATTTGCCAACGTTGACGAGTGGGATGGTTTTCGGCGCACCGTCCACTGCAATCGCAATTTGCGCGACAACCGAAGCATTCGCAGAAAACAACGCGAACCAAATACCGATAAGCTGTGCCCCTTTGTATAATCTCATATGTATTCCTAATTATTATATTTTACGATCGCCCATTAAATACTTGCGAAGCTCAAGTCGACATCTATGGCGTCGTTCTAGTGGCCGTCACTAACGTCCAATTCCCCGTCTCGTCGTATTCGTAGGTGATCGTCGCAGTCATATCACCGCTGTAGTCGGCTTTCGTCAACCGACCGAGAGCGTCATAGCTGTAATTCACGACAGCAGCGTGAACGTAGCCTACGGGCATAAGGCAAAACAAGGCGGTGGCAGAAATCCCAAAACGGCGTATCGCCCTCGGCGATGGTCGGGGTTGACGGCGCGTATAGCGCACACGCGATGTATCTGCGGCAAGAATTATCCGTGTTGATCTTGTTGGACTTGTCATTATTGTCACGCCTCGGTAAAAAATCCGAGTTTTGCACTGACCGAGCAAATACCCTGTCACAAATTGTTGATTTGATCCGGGGACGCGCGTTGACTTTGATCGAGCGCAAACGCGTTCACCACGACGGGTCAAAAGAGCGACGCGGGAACATTTCTATTCCCTGCGGCAAATAAGTGGTCTTTAGGCTATCCGTGTTTTGCAGGGACGCCAGGCATAACGGCCGGGAATGCGCCCGAGTTATCAGCTTTGGTTGCGCCCCCGCGTACAATATCCCCCTTCGATTCCCCTAAAAAGCACCGCCCCATGGCCACTACTTTCCTTTTCGACTGGTTTGTCCCTTGCCCGCGCGGTCTCGAGGCGCCGCTGGCGGCCGAACTCGCCGAAATCGGAGCGAAGCATGTAGAAGGCTCGCAATTCCGCACCGGCAAGGAAGTCCCGGGCGGCGTGCATTTCCGCGGCTCGTGGGCGGCCGGCATGGCGGCGAACCTGCACTCGCGCATCGCGAGCCGCGTGTTGCTCAAGCTCGCACACGGCCCGTACAAAAGCGAACACGACATCTACGAGCTCGCTTACCAGCAACAATGGGAAAAGTGGTTCTCGCCGAATGAAACCATTCGCGTCGATATCACCGCCATCAAATCGCCCCTGCGCAGCCTGGAATTCGCGACCCTGCGCGTGAAAGACGCCGTCTGCGACCGCCTGCGCGAATTGACGGGCAATCGTCCGAGCGTCGATACCGCCCAACCCGACGTCCGCGTCTTCGCGTTCCTCACCATCAACGAATGCACGCTTTACATCGATACCTCCGGCGACCCGCTCTTCAAACGCGGCTGGCGCCTGGACAAGGGCGCGGCTCCACTACGTGAAAACCTCGCGGCAGGCATCTTGCGCCTCACCGGCTGGACGCCGGGCACGCCGCTATTCGACCCGATGTGCGGCAGCGGCACCTTCCTCGCCGAAGCCGCGCAAGTCGCGCTGAACATTGCGCCGGGCGTCGAACGTCGTTTCGGCTTCGAAAAGCTCAAGCAATACGATGTGAACGCGTGGCAAAAGCTGAAAGGCGCGGCGCTCGATGCAAAACACGCCGCGCAATCATCACGCAAGGACCTGCAGATCTACGGCAGCGACATTTCCGGCGACATGCTCGACAAGGCCTACTCGAACCTCGAACGCGCGGGTCTTCCGGAACTGTCGTTGAAACAGGTCGATGCCCGCCACATGACACCGCCAGCGGGCGAGCCCGGCATCCTGGTGGCGAATCCGCCGTACGGTGAACGGATCGAAGTGCGTGGCCGTGGTCCGCGCGGCGAGCTCCGCGAACCGAAGAACCGCGGTCACGACGAAGACGAAGAAGCGTTTCATCGCGCGCAGCCTGATCCGGCGGACCTTGAGTTTTTCATCTCGTTCGGCAACGCGCTCAAGCAGCGCTTTCCAGGCTGGCGCGCGTATGTGCTGACATCGGACAGAAAACTGCCTGGCATGCTGCGGTTGCGTGAATCGACGAAAACGCCGCTTTTCAACGGTGCGCTCGAATGCCGCCTGTTCCGCTTCGACCTGATCGCCGGAAGCGTGCGCAACCGGCCGGCAGCGGCAGAACCCGCGGCCGGCCAAACACCCGCGGCGCCCGAGGCGAAGGAATAAGACCGAGCAAACCGGCGCTACAATCGCTGAATGAACTCATCGACTGAAGCCCAATCCTCAAGCCTCGATGTCTATCGCAGCCGCCGCGAACGCGTTCTCGCGGCGCTGCGCGAATCGGGCGGCGGCGTGGCGATCATCCAGACCGCGCGCGAAGTCATGCGCAACCGCGACGCCGATTACCCGTTCCGCCACGACAGCTACTTTTATTACCTGACGGGCTTCACGGAACCCGAAGCCACGCTCGTTCTGGACGCCAGCGTTCATCCCGACGAACCCGCGGCCATCCTCTTCTGCCGCGAGAAAAACATCGAGCGCGAAACGTGGGAAGGCTTTCGGCACGGCCCTGAAGGCGCGCGCCTCGCGCTGGGACTGGACGCGGCATTTCCCATCGATCAGCTCGATGCCGAGATGCCCCGCCTTCTCGCCGACAAACCCGCCGTGCACTACGCGCTCAGCAGTTCGGCCGAACTCGACACACAGGTTCGCGGCTGGCTCGCAGCAGTACGAGCGCAAAGCCGGATCGGGGTGAAAGCGCCATCGAAAGCGGTCGATTTGCTGCCCATGCTCGACGAAATGCGCCTGATCAAGGACGACCACGAGCTCGCGATCATGCGCCGCGCCGGCACGATTTCGGCCGAAGCTCACCGCCGCGCGATGCAAACCTGCCGTCCCGGCATGCACGAATACGAGATCGAAGCCGAGTTGCTCTACACGTTCCGCAAACGCGGCGCGCAAGCCCCGGCATACGGTTCGATCGTCGCGGCAGGCGCGAACGCGTGCGTGCTGCACTACCCGGCCGGCAACGCGATCGCGCGCGAAGGCGATCTGATTCTCATCGATGCCGCGTGCGAACTCGACGGCTACGCGTCCGACATCACGCGCACGTTTCCGGCGAGCGGGCGGTTCACGTCGGCGCAACGGGACATCTACGACATCGTGCTGGCCGCGCAATACGCCGCAGTTGATGCCACTCGCGCCGGCGTGAGCTTCGACGCGCCGCACGAAGCGGCAGTGCGGGTTTTGTCGCAGGGATTGCTGGATACGGGGATCATCGATCGGAACCAGTTTGCAACGGTCGACGACGTCATCGCCGAGCGTGCTTACCAGCGTTTCTACATGCACCGCACGGGCCATTGGCTCGGCATGGATGTGCACGACGCGGGCGATTATCGCGATGCAAACGCGCCGCTCGACGACCAGGGCACGCGTGCGTGGCGCACCTTGAAACCAGGCATGACGCTGACCATCGAACCAGGTTTGTACATTCGCGCCGCCGCCGACGTGCCGGAACGCTACGCGGACATCGGCATCCGGATTGAAGACGATGCCATCGTGACCGCCGGCGGCTGCGAGCTGACAACGCGGGAAGTACCCGTCGATGCCGACGAAATCGAAGCCTTGATGCGCGACGCGCAAACCCCCGATGCAAATTGAAACCACGGAAACCATCGGCCATGAACTGCCGGCCGATTATCACTTCGATATCGCCATAGTCGGCGCGGGCCCCGTTGGCCTCGCGCTCGCAGGATGGCTGGCGAAACGCAGCGCGACATCGCGTTTCTCGGTCGCGTTGATCGATGCACGCGAGCCGGGTGCAGCTTCGAACGATCCCCGCGCGATCGCGGTGTCGCATGGAAGCCGCGCGATGCTGGAATCGTCGCTGGGTTTTCCCTCCGATGCCACGCCGATCAAGCGCATTCACGTCTCGCAGCGCGGCCGGTTCGGCCGCACATTGATCGATCACGATGAACACGGTCTGCCCGCGCTCGGTTACGTCGTGCGTTACGGCTCGCTCGTTTCGACGCTCTCGCAAGCCGTGGGCAACACCAGCGTGCATTGGTTCACGGGAACGACTGCGTCCACGCCGCTGCACGACCATGATGGCGTGACGTTGCCGATCCATTCCGCGGCCGAGGGCGACCGGACGATCCGCGCGCGCATCCTGGTAAATGCCGAAGGCGGGTTGTACAAGGAAACGGATGCATCGACTTCTGTCAAGAACACGCGCGATTACGGTCAGACGGCGATTGTCGGGACCGTCAGCGTGAGCGCGCCGCAACCGGGGGTTGCGTGGGAACGCTTCACGCCCGAAGGTCCGATCGCGCTGTTGCCGTCTGGCGGCGCGCGTCAGGCGGATTACGCGCTGGTCTGGTGTTGCGCGCCCGAAGAGGCCACCCGCCGCTCGCAACTTCCCGACGATGCATTCCTCTCTGAACTGGGCGCAGCCTTCGGCGAACGCATGGGCCGTTTCACGAAAATCACCGGCCGCGCGATGTTCCCGCTTGGGTTGAACGCGCTGAATGCGCTCGTCGACCGGCGCACGGTTGCGATCGGGAACGCGGCGCAGACGCTGCATCCTGTTGCAGGACAAGGACTCAATCTCGGCCTGCGCGATGCACACGCACTATGCGATGCATTGTCGACGAACGGGACCACGACGGTCGCGCTCAGCCTTTTTGCGCAACGTCGCGCGCTCGACCGGCGGATGACGATTGGTGCCACGGATACGCTCGCGCGAGTTTTCACCATCGATTTTGCGCCGCTTGCTGCAATGCGCGGCCTCGCTTTGAGCGCGCTGGAACTCGTGCCGCCGGTCAAGACCGTGCTGGCGCGTCAAATGATGTTCGGGCAACGGCGCTGATCGGTTGTAGATCCTTTGCTTTGGAAAACCGGCTCCGCACTTCGCGCCAGCCCGGCCAAATTTGCTGAGCTCGGTGCCTGGAAAACCGAGCGTTCACTCTATGGCGTTCGCAACTTTCATAGAAGATTTAACGACTTGCGGCGCGATTGGAGCTAATTGACCCTGCGCGTTCGCGTTAAAATACGCGTTTTCCTCCAACGCTTTTGCGTCCATCGAATCGTGGACGCTGCCAGTTTCATGCCTATTTCCACACCGGCCATCGGCCCCCATATTTTGCGCAATAACCTGTTCGTCGCCCCCATGGCAGGCGTGACAGACCGCCCTTTCCGGCAGTTGTGCAAACGCATGGGCGCAGGCTACGCCGTGTCGGAAATGGTGACATCGAACGCGCAGTTGTGGAAAAGCGAGAAAACCATGCGCCGCGCAAATCACGCTGGCGAAGTCGAACCGATCTCGGTCCAGATTGCCGGCGCAGACCCGAAAATGCTGGCCGAAGCGGCGCGTCACAACGTCGCGAACGGCGCGCAGATCATCGATATCAACATGGGCTGCCCAGCCAAGAAGGTCTGCAACGTGGCAGCGGGTTCCGCGTTGCTGCAAAACGAAGCGCTGGTCGCGGAGATCGTACAGGCGGTGGTGAACGCAGTCGGCGTGGGCCCGGACGCTGTGCCAGTCACGCTGAAAATCCGCACAGGCTGGAATCGCGAAAACAAGAATGCGCTGAACATCGCGCGCATTGCACAGGACGCCGGCATTTCCATGCTGACCGTGCATGGCCGCACGCGCGCCGACCTGTATAAAGGCGACGCCGAATACGAGACCATCGCGGCCGTCAAAGCCTCCGTGCGCATTCCCGTCGTGGCCAATGGCGACATCACCACGCCGGAAAAGGCACGTCACGTGTTTGCCGTGACGGGTGCGGACGCCATCATGATCGGGCGCGCGGCGCAGGGACGTCCGTGGCTCTTTCGCGAGATCGAACATTTCCTCCTGACGGGCCAACATTTGCCCGCGCCGCGGATCGACGAAATCCAGGCATTGATGAACGAGCATCTTGAAGATCACTATGATTTCTATGGTGAATTCACGGGCGTTCGTACAGCGCGCAAACACATCGGCTGGTACACTCGCGGCCTTTCCGGCGCCAACACGTTCAGACATCGGATGAACACGCTGGATTCCACACGAGAACAATTGCTCGCCGTGAACGAATTCTTCGACGCCCAAAAGGCGTTGTCCGACCGTCTCGTCTATGTCGAAGAACCCGGCGCAGACGCCGAGCGCAGCGGCAACGACGAAGAAGAAACGTGCGGCACGCAGAACCAAACAGACCGATTAGCCGCATGAGCAGACACAACATAGAACAATGCGTCCGCCAGAGCCTGGACAATTATTTCCAGGACCTGGACGGCTCGAAACCGCACGACGTCTACGAAATGGTGATTTCGTGCGTCGAAAAGCCGATGCTCGAAGTCGTGCTCAAACAAGCCGATGGCAACCAGTCGCTCGCAGCGGAGTATCTCGGCATCAATCGCAATACGTTGAGAAAGAAGCTTCAGCAGCACGGCCTGATTTAATTCATTTGTCTCATTGATGTACCTCCCGGACCGTCGCGGCGTACGGCGGTCGATCCGAATTTACTGATTCCCTCGACTCCCCTACCGGCTCCCCGCCGTTCCCATCATGATCAAGCAAGCGCTCCTTTCCGTTTCAGACAAGTCCGGCATTGTTGAATTTGCGAAATCGCTGTCCGAGCTGGGCGTAAGCCTGCTCTCGACCGGCGGCACCGCAAGACTTCTCGCCGATGCCGGCCTGCCCGTCACCGAAGTCGCCGACTACACCGGCTTCCCGGAAATGCTCGACGGCCGCGTGAAAACGCTGCATCCAAAGGTCCACGGCGGCATTCTGGCGCGTCGCGACTTGCCTGAACACATGGCCGCGCTCGAGCAACACAATATTCCGACCATCGACTTGCTGGTGGTGAATCTGTATCCGTTTGTGCAGACGGTATCGAAGGAAGAATGCTCGCTGGAAGACGCGATCGAGAACATCGATATTGGCGGTCCGACCATGTTGCGTTCGGCGGCGAAGAATCATCGCGATGTGACCGTGATCGTCGATCCTTCGGATTACGCGACGGTTCTCGAGGAAATGCGCTCGGGCAACAACACGGTCAGCTATCCGACGAACTTCAAACTCGCCACCAAAGTGTTCGCGCACACGGCGCAATATGACGGCGCGATCACGAACTACCTGACGAGCCTGACCGAAGCGCTTGAACACAAGAGCCGCAACACGTTTCCGTCGACGTTCAATCTTGCATTCACCAAGGTCCAGGACCTGCGTTACGGCGAAAACCCGCATCAAAGCGCAGCGTTTTATCGTGACATCGCGACGTCCGCGGGCGCACTCGCGAACTACGAACAGTTGCAGGGCAAGGAACTGTCGTACAACAACATCGCGGATTCCGATGCTGCATGGGAATGCGTGAAGACCTTCGACGTGCCGGCCTGCGTGATCGTCAAGCATGCGAATCCGTGCGGCGTGGCGGTCGGCGCGGGTGCGCACGAAGCGTATTCGAAGGCGTTCCAGACAGATCCTACTTCGGCGTTCGGCGGCATTATCGCGTTCAATCGCGAAGTCGATGAAGCTGCGGCCCAGGCGGTCGCCAAGCAGTTCGTGGAAGTGCTGATGGCGCCTTCGTTCAGCGACGCCGCCAGGCAGATTTTCGCGGCGAAGCAGAACGTGCGTCTGCTGCAAATCGAGCTCGGCGACGGTCACAACGCGTTCGACCTGAAGCGCGTGGGCGGCGGCTTGCTGGTTCAGTCTCTGGATTCCAAGAACGTTCAGCCGCACGAATTGCGCGTGGTCACGAAGCGTCATCCGACGCCGAAGGAAATGGACGACCTGATGTTCGCGTGGCGCGTGGCGAAGTACGTGAAGTCGAACGCCATTGTGTTTTGCGGCGGCGGCATGACGCTCGGCGTGGGCGCGGGGCAGATGAGCCGCGTGGATTCGGCGCGCATCGCGAGCATCAAGGCACAGAACGCGGGGTTGTCGCTGGCGGGATCTGCCGTGGCGTCGGACGCGTTCTTCCCGTTCCGCGATGGCCTCGACGTCGTGGTGAACGCGGGCGCGACCTGCGTGATCCAGCCGGGCGGCTCCATGCGCGACGACGAAGTCGTGGCAGCCGCGGACGAGCACAACATCGCGATGGTGCTCACCGGCACGCGCCACTTCCGTCATTAAGCACGACACCCGGAACGTCCGATCTTCGCAAAGCCCGGTGGCCGGCAGGTTCACCGGGCTTTTTACTTTTTGCGCCGCGCTGTTAGTATCGCAAGCACTACGTTCCAACGGCATTCCATGAGAATTCTCGGCATCGACCCGGGCCTGCGCGTGACTGGATTCGGCGTCATCGATAAAACCGGCCACACGCTGACCTACGTGACCAGCGGCGTCATCAAGACCGCGGACGCCGATTTGCCGTCGCGTCTGAATACGATCTTCGAGGGAATTTCGACGCTCGTGCGGCAACATGCGCCGGATCAGTCGGCTATCGAAAAAGTGTTCGTCAACGTCAATCCTCAATCCACGCTGCTGCTCGGCCAGGCCCGCGGCGCCGCCATTTGCGGACTGGTCGCGAACGGCGTTCCGGTCGCCGAATACACCGCGCTGCAATTGAAGCAGGCCGTGGTGGGCTATGGCCGCGCCACGAAAGAACAGATGCAGCAGATGGTCGTGCGCTTGCTCGCGCTTTCGGGCGTACCCGGCACCGACGCCGCCGATGCGCTCGGCATGGCCATCTGCCACGCGCACGCGGGCGGCGCGACGGCGATCCTCGGCGGCATTGCGCCATCGCTGGCTAAAAAAGGCCTGCGCGTACGGCGCGGCCGCCTTGTCGGCTAACTCCATTACAAGTTCCTCAACATGATTGGTCGCATTGCAGGCGTCTTGCTTGAAAAAAACCCGCCGTATCTGCTCGTCGATTGCGGTGGCGTAGGCTACGAAATCGCCGTGCCGATGAGCACCTTCTACAACCTGCCGAACAGCGGCGAAAAGATCGTGCTCCTGACCCAGTTGATCGTGCGGGAAGACGCGCATCTGCTGTACGGCTTCGGCACCCAGCCGGAGCGCACGACTTTTCGCGAATTGCTCAAGATCAGCGGAATCGGTGCGCGGATGGCCCTCGCGGTGCTGTCAGGCATGAGCGTCCAGGAACTCGCGCAAGCGGTGACCATGCAGGACGCCGCACGCCTTACGCGAACCCCCGGCATCGGTAAAAAGACGGCGGAGCGGCTGTTGCTGGAACTGAAAGGCAAGCTCGGCGCAGATCTGGGCACGGCAGCAGGCGCGGTGGCGGGCCCGGATCACGCGAGCGATATTCTGAACGCTTTGCTGGCATTGGGTTACTCCGAAAAGGAAGCGCTCATGGCGGTAAAGAATGTCCCCGCCGGGACAGGCGTTTCAGAAGGCATCAAGCTGGCCTTGAAGGCGTTGTCGTTTCAACCCACACGCTGATGCGCAAGCGCGACTCGAACTTGCTTAAGCGGGAACGGTTTTAGTCTCCCACGCTGTTGATCCGGCCAACAGTCGGCCGATTGGCCAGCTTTCGGTGCTTTAGTCACGCGGTACAATCGACGCATGATAGAAACCGACAAACTCGCTGCCGAACGCATCATTTCGGCTACTCCCGTCTCGCCGAACGAGGAAGTGTTCGAGCGGGCGCTGCGGCCGCGCCAGCTCGAGGAATACGTCGGGCAGGAGAAGATCCGGGATCAGTTGCAGATCTTCATCGAGGCCGCGCGCAGGCGCTCCGAGGCCCTCGATCACGTCCTGCTGTTCGGGCCGCCGGGCCTTGGCAAGACCACGCTCGCGCACATCATCGCGCGGGAAATGGGCGTGAATCTGCGGCAAACGTCGGGGCCGGTGCTGGAACGCGCCGGCGATCTTGCAGCCCTGCTGACCAATCTAGAAAAGAACGACGTCCTTTTTATCGATGAAATCCATAGGCTCTCGCCGGTCGTCGAGGAGATCTTGTACCCGGCGCTCGAGGATTATCAGATCGACATCATGATCGGCGAAGGACCTGCGGCGCGCAGCGTAAAGCTGGACTTGCAGCCGTTCACGCTGGTTGGCGCCACCACGCGCGCCGGCATGCTGACGAATCCGCTGCGGGATCGCTTCGGGATCGTGTCGCGGCTCGAGTTTTATACGGCGAGCGAACTGGCGCGCATCGTCACGCGGTCGGCATCGCTGTTGAAGGCGAACATCGTCCCGGAAGGGGCGTTCGAGATTGCAAAGCGTGCGCGTGGAACGCCGCGTATTGCGAACCGTTTGCTCAGGCGTGTGCGCGATTACGCCGAGGTGCGGGCAAACGGCAATATCACGGCAGATGTCGCCGATGCCGCCCTGAAGATGCTCGATGTCGATCCCGTCGGCTTCGACCTGATGGACCGGAAGCTACTGGAAGCCATCCTGCACAAGTTCGATGGAGGCCCGGTCGGCGTCGACAACCTGGCTGCGGCAATTGGCGAAGAGCGCGACACCATTGAAGACGTGCTGGAACCTTATTTGATCCAGCAAGGCTATCTGCAGCGAACGCCGCGCGGCCGTGTTGCCACGCTGCTGACGTATCGTCATTTCGGACTCGCAGCGCCGGACGCGGGCCCGGTTCGCGATCTTTGGGACGCCAACCAGCCCGGTTAATGGATCAGCGCGGCACTTCCTTCAGGTCGTCGTCGCTGCTCGGGGCGGCCAGATGCGCGACATCCCCCCACGACACGACTTTCGCATGGCCGTCCTCGAAGTCTACTGTGTTGATGCTCGTGTTCAGCAAGAGCCAGTCGCGCGGCACTTCAAGTAGAATGCCACGCGCAAAACGATAAATACAATCCAGCACGCCGCCATGCGCGACACACGCAATCCGTCCACCCGGATGCGCGGCGATGATCGGCGCAACGGATTTCAACACCCGCTTCGAAAACTCTCGTTGAGACTCGCCGCCTGGCGGCGCGAAATCGGGATCGTGGCTCTGCCAGACCGCATGTTCAGCAGGGAATTTGGCACGAATCTCGGCGCTGTCGTGACCTTGGAAGTCGCCATACAAACGCTCGCGCAAGCCCTGGCTCAAATTCAGCGATAACCCGAGCGCTTCCGCAAATGGCCTGGCCGTTTGCTGTGCGCGCTCCAGGTCGCTGGAATAGACCGCGTCAAGGCGCGCGCCGGATTGGGACTCGCGCACCAGGCGCTGGGCGAGCTGTTCAGCTTGCACAAGTCCACTCGCGCCCAGTGGAATATCAATATGCCCCTGAATCCGTTTGATGCGATTCCAGTCGGTCTCGCCGTGCCTGATGAAAAGGACTTGCGTAATCATGGGGATTCCAGAAGATGCGCCTGGGTTCGATCAGCGCTGAAAGAATGCATCACGGACGCACTTGCAGCCAAAACGTTACCGGTCCGTCATTGACCAGCGACACCTGCATGTCCGCGCCGAACTCGCCCGTTTCGACAACCGGATGCGCGGCGCGCGCCTGTGCCACAAAGTGGTCGAAGAGCCTGCGGCCTTCGTCGGGAGGCGCTGCGGGCGTGAAGCTCGGCCGCAAGCCGCTGGATGTATCGGCGGCGAGGGTGAACTGCGATACCAGCAGCACGCCGCCCGGGCGGCCGCTGCCGTCGATATCCCGGACCGGGAGATTCATCTTGCCCGCGGCGTCGCTGAAAACCCGGTACGCCAGCATCTTCGCGAGCAGCTTGTCCGCCGTTGCCGGCGTATCGCCGCGTTCGGCGCACACAAGCGCCAGGAGCCCGGCATCGATCGCACCGGTCACGCGGCCTTCAACACGAACATCGGCGCGCAGGACGCGCTGAATGAGCGCGATCATGGATTCAGGCGGTCAGCGTGACGCGTGCGAAGCGGCGCTTGCCGACCTGCACGACAAACTCGCCGGCTTCGATCTTCAACGCCTTGTCCGACACCGTTGCGCCGTCGATCTTCACGCCGCCCTGTTCAATGTTTCGCAACGCTTCGCTAGTAGATGGAACCAGCCCCGCCTGTTTCAGCAATTGCCCAATGGCAAGCGGCGCACCGCTCAACGTCACCGATGCAATCTCGTCCGGCACACCGCCCTTCGCACGATGATTGAAATCTTCAAGCGCCCGCTCTGCATCCGCCGATGAGTGGAAGCGCGCGACGATTTCCTGCCCGAGCAGCACCTTGAAATCGCGCGGATTACGTCCGCCTTCGGCTTCGCTCTTGAATCGCGCGATCTCTTCCATGCTTCTGAATGACAGCAGTTCGAAGTAGCGCCACATGAGCGTATCGGAGATGCTCATCAGCTTGCCGAACATGTCCGTTGGCTTCTCGCTGATGCCGATGTAGTTGTGCTTCGACTTCGACATCTTCTCGACGCCGTCCAGCCCTTCCAGCAGCGGCATGGTCAAGATGCACTGCTGCTCCTGGCCGTACTGCTTCTGCAGCTCGCGTCCAACCAGCAGGTTGAATTTCTGGTCCGTGCCGCCGAGTTCCAGGTCCGCGTTCAGCGCCACCGAGTCGTACCCCTGCATGAGCGGATACAGCAACTCGTGAATGGAAATGGGCATGCCACCCTGATACCGTTTGGTGAAATCCTCACGCTCGAGAATGCGCGCAACCGTGTAGCGCGAGGCGAGCTTGATCATGCCGTCGGCGCCGAGCGGCATCGACCATTCGCTGTTGTAGCGCATCTCGGTCTTTTCGCGATCCAGCACCAGCGCAGCCTGTTCGAAATACGTCTTTGCATTGGACTCGATCTGTTCACGCGTGAGTGGCGGGCGCGTGGCGTTACGCCCCGACGGATCGCCAATCAACGATGTGAAATCGCCGATCAAGAAGATGACCGTATGGCCGAGGTCCTGGAGCTGACGCATCTTGTTCAGCACAACCGTATGGCCGATGTGAATGTCAGGCGCGGTCGGATCGAGGCCTAGCTTGATACGCAGCGGCTTGCCGCTCAGCGCGCTGCGCGCGAGCTTTTGCGCGAATTCGGTTTCAATGAGCAGTTCATCACAACCCCGTTTCGCGATGGCAAGCGCAGCCTGCACTTCGTCGGTCAGGGGCAAGGTTTTCGCAGCCGAAGCCGGAGAGTCGTTCGGTTCTGTGGTCATGCTTGCAACTTCTCGGATGATTTGTTCGGGACGCGGACAAGGCGCGCGTCGGGTAATGGTCGCGGCGCTGCGGCACTGCTGCGCTGACTGGCAAGCGCGAAATCAGCGCGGCTTTCGCTTGGTTCAGGGATCGGATTTTACGTGATGTCGTGCGCGTTCGCCCCGTTTTCCCCGCGCGTTAGCCATTCGGCCAGGTTTCGGCGGCAACGAGCGCGGATCTTGAGCGTAAACATGGCCGAATGGCTAACGTCGAGGCCGACGGCTTAACGACGCGCTTCGTTGCGTGGATAATCTAACCGTGGCGGCCGTTTTGACCGCATGAATGCATCGAAAAGGAGAGACAACGTGGCGCGACGTAGTGAGGCGGTAGAAGCAGGCAGCGCAGCGGATGGTGTCTATTTCGGGCTCATGTCCGGCACGAGCATGGATGGCGTGGACGGCGTTGCCGTGCAATTCACCGCGGGTCAGCCACCCATTGTGCTCGGCGAGGCGCATGTGGGGTTCTCGGAAGGCCTGCGTGAAGCGCTTTTCGCTCTCCAGGCGCCCGGGGACAACGAACTGGAACGCGAGGCGCTGGCGGCAAACGCGCTGGCTACACGCTACGCGGTGTGCTGCCATGAACTGGCGAGCATGAGCGGCTACTCGGCGGCAAAGGTTCGCGCCATTGGGGTCCACGGGCAAACGGTGCGGCATCGGCCGGAGAAGGGTTATACCCGGCAAATCAACAATCCCGCGTTGTTGGCGGAGATGACAAACATCGATATCGTTGCGGACTTTCGCAGCCGCGACGTCGCTGCCGGCGGCCAGGGCGCACCGCTTGTCCCGGCCTTTCACGCGACGGTATTCGGTTCGAAGAACGAAACCCGCGTGGTCTGCAATCTGGGAGGCATCAGCAATATCACGGTTTTATCGGCGGGTGGCGGAGTGCACGGGTTCGATTGCGGTCCGGCCAATGCGTTGCTCGACGAATGGGCGCATCGCCATCTGAATCGTCCATTTGACGAAGGGGGCCATTTCGCATCGCAAGGACAAGTGAACCGTTCGTTGCTGAACAATCTTCTCGATGAACCATTCTTCGCACAGCGGCCGCCCAAAAGCACGGGGCGTGATTTGTTCAACCCCGCATGGCTCGATGCCAAGCTCGCGGGATTCGACACGGTTTCACCTGCAGACGTACAAGCGACGCTCGTCGCTCTCACGGCGATCACAATCGCGCGCGAGATTGAACGGCATGCATCCGATTGTCGTGCGGTCTATGTGTGCGGTGGTGGCGCACGCAATCCGATACTCATGAACGCAATCCAGCAGGCGCTCGCCGAGACTGGCGTGTCCGGCGCGCCCGTCATGACGACCGACGCGCTCGGTGTGCCGCCCCAGCAGGTGGAAGCGTTGGCGTTCGCATGGCTGGCAATGCGCTGCGTGGCACGCGAAGCGGGGAACGTGGCGGCCGTAACCGGTGCCGCAGGTGAACGGGTTCTCGGTGCCATCTATCCGCGCTGAGCTGCGCTAGGCCACGCCGAGCTGCGCTAATGATCCGCCCGGTGGAAATAAAAACGGAGCCCGAAGGCTCCGTTCATCAAAACATCCAACCGTGAACTCCATCCGGAATCAGGCCGAGAACGACGATCCGCAACCGCACGTGCTGGTCGCATTCGGATTCTTGATCACGAACTGGGCGCCGTTCAGGTCGTCTTTATAGTCGATCTCGGCGCCAACCAGGTACTGATAGCTCATCGAATCGATCAGCAACTGAACACCTGCTTTATCCATTACGGTGTCGTCTTCGTTGATGGCTTCGTCGAACGTGAAGCCATACTGGAAGCCCGAACAGCCGCCGCCTTGTACGAACACGCGCAGCTTCAGCTCCGGATTGCCTTCTTCGTCGATCAGTTGCTTGACCTTGTCAGCGGCTGCGTCCGTGAAAACGAACGGCAGGGGCATTTCGGTCGTGGGGGTATCGGTGACAGCGTTCATTCGAACTCTCCAAAAAAGCTTCTAGGGACTATTGTAGGGCTGATCTCAATATCGTGCTGGAAGCCCATGTAATCAATAGGCTATCGCGCCACACTATTCCGAATTTGCCGCAGCTGCTTGATTCGATCTTCATCGGTCAGCGGCTGCCGTAACGAAAAAAGCCGCCAGCGCATGCACGCAGACGGCTTTCCAAGCAATTTCGCCACCAAAGCAACAACAGCGACGAAACGCCAGACAGCTTAACGCTTCGAGAATTGTTTCCGGCGACGTGCCTTGTGGAAACCAACCTTCTTACGTTCGACTTCACGAGCATCGCGGGTAACGAAGCCGGCTTGCGACAGCGTGGGCTTCAGCGTTGCGTCGTAGTCCATCAGCGCGCGCGTGATGCCGTGGCGAACTGCACCGGCCTGACCCGTTTCACCGCCGCCGTTCACGTTGACCTTGATGTCGAACGTGGTGGCGTGGCTCGTCAGTTCGAGCGGCTGACGCACGATCATCAGCGACGTTTCGCGCGAGAAATAATCAGCAATGGGCTTGCCATTGACGATAATCACGCCCGTACCGGACTTGATGAACACGCGGGCAGTGGCGCTCTTGCGGCGGCCCGTACCGTAATTCCAATTACCGATCATATGGGCTCCCTTTAGATCTCGAGCGCTTTAGGCTGTTGAGCCGTATGCGGATGCGTTGCGCCAGCGTAGACCTTGAGCTTCTTGATCATAGCGTAGCCGAGCGGACCTTTCGGCAACATGCCCTTCACAGCTTTCTCGAACGCGCGGCCCGGGAAGCGTTCTTGCATCTTGTTGAACGTCGTTTCGTAGATGCCGCCCGGATAGCCCGAGTGACGGTAGTACTTTTTGTCAGTACCCTTGTTGCCCGTGACGCGCAACTTGCTGGCGTTGATGATGACGATAAAATCGCCAGTGTCGACGTGCGGGGTGAACTCGGGTTTGTGCTTGCCGCGAAGTCGGGCGGCCACTTCACTGGCGACACGTCCGAGAACCTTATCCGTCGCGTCAATCACGTACCATTCACGCGTCACCTCATGGGCTTTTGCGGAAAACGTCTTCATGATCGATCCAAAAAATAATTCTGCCCTGCTTTGTCCCGCTTGTATGTTCGTGCGCATCGAGGCGCGTGCGGGCTCTCCCTGGTTCTCGTCCGCGGGCATGGTGCGGATAGAGAACTTTGAATTATAAGGGAAATTTCAGCGCGAAGTCAAAACAAGCGAGCACGGGGCTCAAATCAGGCGAAATTGCGCCCGCCAAGCCGCTTGATTGCAAGTTCCCGCGCGTCGCATGGCTAACCTGCATAACCTGCAGCATAGGGAGCAGGCGAAAAAAAGCCCGAGCCTTGGGCTCGGGCTGAATCCACCTAGGAGGAGGTGGAGGAGACAGGAGCAAGTATATGAACTGGGTTTGTGCAAAGCAAGTAAATTTACTTGGTGAGATTGAATTTCATAATGTAAAACAATGAAATAAACCGTCGACCGTCCAATTAATCCTTTGAATCATATACTTAAGGTCGCCACCCTTTCATCCTGGACTGCGACCCGGCGCTGATATTCCCTCCTTCTGGCAGGGATTTTCCCGATTTACGCACCCGACCGCGCCGCAGCACGCCTATTGAAAAACCGACCGGGAAACGCCAGTTATGATTCCAGCAATAAGCTAAAACGCTACAATCGGCAGGAATTGAAACGTGCCGGACGGCACCGGAGTTTTTTCATGGAATGCAAAGTTAGCTGGATGGGACAAGACGGAATGGCGTTTGCCGCCGAGACGGGCAGCGGCCATCTGGTCACCATGGATGGCGCTCCCGAAGGCGGCGGCCGCAACCTGTCGCCGCGTCCAATGGAAATGGTCCTGCTGGGGACGGGCGGCTGCACGGCGTACGACGTCGTGATGATCCTGAAGAAAAGCCGTCAGGAAGTGGCCGGATGCTCAGTGACGCTCAAAGCCGAACGTGCAAGCGAAGATCCGAAAGTCTTCACGAAGATCCACTTCCACTTCACGGTGACGGGCAAGAACCTGAATCCGGCGACCGTCGAACGCGCAATTACGCTTTCGCACGATAAATATTGCTCGGCGTCGATCATGATCGCGAAGACTGCCGAACTGACGCATTCATTCGATATAGTTCCCGGCTAAGCGCGCCACATCAAAAGAAGACGAAAAAAAGCCGGCGTCAGTTCAATTCTGACGCCGGCTTTCTTTCTGATTAGTCACAAAGCAGGCCGATAAGCCGGATTCTGTGCGCGCGCAACGCCCGAAAGCGTGACGCGCGTGGCAGCCATTCCTCTAGTCGCGCCATTACTGACGCGCTCAAGCTCCCTACCCGCAGACGAGACGGAGGCACCGTCCTGCATCTCGAAGATGCGCGCCTGCCTACTTGGAATTGCTCCGGGTGGAGGTTACCGTGCCGGTCTGCCTTGCAGCAGCCGCGGTGCGCTCTTACCGCACCGTTTCACCCTTACCTGATCCCCAGGCTTGCGCCCGGGGCCATCGGCGGTTTGCTTTCTGTTGCCCTGTTCCGCGTGTTGCCACGGATGGCCGTTAGCCATCACCCTGCCTGTTGGAGTCCGGACTTTCCTCGCCCTCCCCGGCCGAAACCGGTTCAGCCGCGACTGCCTGGCCTGCTTTGCGAGGCGAATTTTAGCATGGGCGGATCGTACGGATGCCGCCGATCAAGCCCCGATCCGCTGGCGGCCCGGCCGGAAAACGTGCGGGTCGTCGTAGAAGGAGCGCGCTTCATTTTCCTGCCACCATCCCGGCACGCCCAGCACGGGCAGCGGGGTGAAACATCGGCTGGAAACGGGTTCGCTGGCAAGGCGGTCGGACACGTGCAGGTCGAGGATGGCGCGGCGTTCGGCATCGGCGGCGAGGAAATAGGCCGGCTCGACCTCCACGATCCACGCGTGTCCCGTGCACGCCTTGTATGGCGCGATCAGCTTTTCCAGCAGCGCGTGGCCGAAGATGTGCGCTTCGCAAGCCTGCCCCCAGGCCGCCCGATGTCCAATAAACACAGCGCGCCAGTCAAACGCCCGAAGCGCCGCGGTGAGCAGCGGGTCGGCGCAGGCGAACAGGATGGCGTTTTCATCGAAGAGTGTCAGGGCATCGCGGGCGGCGCCGCGGCTTGGTCCAATACCGAGTGCATCGATTTCGGTGGCCTGGCGCGCGTTCAACGCAGCCTTGATGCGCGGATACTGGAACCACATCGCGCCATTGAAGAAATCATGCAGATTGTGGCGCGTCGGAACGCAGCCGGTCGCGGCGATGTGCCCTTCATACGACGCGCCCGCAGGAAGATCGTCCTGCGCAATAAACGATAAAACCTTTCCACGCCCCGTCACGCGCGGTTCGGCGCGTGCATCGGCGTTCAGCGTGGAGAGGTATGCCGGATAACTTTCAAGCGCTGACTGCTGCCAGCGTGTGCCGCGATCGGCCAGCGGCGCAAGCCACCCGCGCGACCAGTCGATGTCGCTGAAACCCGGCACTGGCCGGGCATCGAACAATCCCGCCGGTCGGCCAGCGTTTTGCGCGGGACCAGACATGCGGGGCGCGGCTTTAAACCAGCCGCCAGCCTATTGATTCACCGCCGCCGAGCGGCACGATTTCATTCTCGCCCGCCATGAATTCCGCCGGCAACGTCCATTCCTCGCGGCGCAACGTCACGTGCTCCGCAGCGCGCGGCAAGCCGTAGAAATCGGCGCCATGGAAGCTCGCGAAACCTTCGAGCTTGTCGAGCGCGCCGGCTTGATCGAAGGCCTGGGTGTAAAGCTCGAGTGCATGCAACGCCGTATAACAGCCTGCGCACCCGCAAGCGTGCTCTTTCAAGCCCTTCGCGTGCGGCGCGCTGTCCGTGCCGAGGAAAAACCGCGGATTCCCCGATGTCGCCGCCGCCAGCAATGCCACGCGGTGCGTTTCGCGCTTCAAGACCGGCAAACAGTAGTAATGCGGCCGGATCCCGCCAACAAAGAGCGCATTGCGGTTGTACAGCAGATGATGCGCAGTCAGCGTGGCGCCGGTCGGGCCGTCGGCATCGCGGACGTAATCGGCGGCATCTTTGGTCGTGATGTGCTCGAACACCACCTTCAGCGCTGGAAAATCACGACGCAAAGGCGTCATCACACGGTCGATAAACACCTTCTCCCGATCGAACATATCAATGGCCGGGTCCGTCACTTCGCCATGAACCAGCAGCGGCAGATCATGCTCCTGCATCGCTTCCAGCGTTTTTGCGCACTTGGCGATGCTCGTCACGCCGGCATCTGAATTGGTCGTCGCGCCCGCAGGATATAGCTTCACGCCATGCACGAAGCCGCTTTCGCGCGCGCGGCGGATCTCGTCGGGCGGGGTGTTATCGGTGAGATACAGCGTCATCAGCGGTTCGAACTTTGCGCCCGGGCCATCTTTCGGCAAAGCAGCCAGAATCCGCCCGCGATACGCCGCGGCCATTTCGGTCGTGGTCACTGGCGGCCGCAGGTTCGGCATGATGATCGCTCGGCCAAACTGGCGCGCGGTATGCGGCAAGACAGCGGCGAGCACGGCGCCGTCGCGCACGTGCAAATGCCAGTCATCGGGACGCGCAAGCGTCACGGAATCAACAGAAACGGTCGATACGGCGGAGGGAGCGGAAGCGGACATTGGCGTGATGACGATGAAAAAATCGGATAACGAAAACGGAATCGGGCTGGCGGCGCGCTGACTTTCTTTGGTTGCGTTCCCAAACCGGTAACTTTGCCTCGCGGCCAGCCCTGCACCGTGGAAATTCAACAACGATGCCGCCCGCGGCCCGACGACGCGAATTATTTGGCGGTTTCGTCGGTGCTATGCTCTGGTTACCCCGTATTGTAACGGGTAGCTCCATTCACCCAGTCTGCAGCCCCAGCAATGTGCCAACTTCTCGGAATGAACTGTGCGGAACCCACGGACGTGACCTTTTCGTTCACCGGGTTCGCGGCGCGTGGCGGCGTGACTGACCATCACGCAGACGGCTGGGGCATCGCATTCTTCGAAGACAAGGCGTGCCGGCTTTTCATCGATCACCAGTCGTCGGCCAGTTCGCCGCTCGCCGAGATGGTAAAACGCTATCCGATCAAGTCGAAGAACACGATTGCGCATATCCGCAAGGCGACGCAAGGCCATATCCTGCTGGAAAATTGCCATCCGTTCATGCGCGAACTGTGGGGCCGCCACTGGATCTTTGCGCACAACGGTGACCTGAAGGATTACAAGCCCTGCCTGAACGGCCAGTATCAGCCCGTCGGCACAACCGACAGCGAACTCGCGTTCTGCGCACTGCTGCAAGGATTGCGGCGAGAGTTTCCCGGCTGCCAGCCGCCGCTCGACGAACTCTTCGCGGCGCTCGAAAGACTGACGCGGGAAATCACGCAATTCGGCGTATTCAACTTCCTGATGTCGAATGGTCAGGCGCTGTTCTCGCATTGCTCGACGCATTTGTACTATTTGGTGCGGAGCTGGCCGTTCTCCACAGCGCATCTGATCGATGCCGACATGTCCATCGACTTTGCGAAATACACCACGCCGGAAGATCGCGTGGCGGTGATCGCGACGTCGCCACTCACGGACGACGAAGTCTGGACCCGTTTCGAGCCGGGCGATCTCGCGTTGTTCCAGCACGGCGCACTGCTGAAAACGGTCAACGTGCCGGTTCCGGCCGATGTCGCGGAAAAAGCGCGCGAGCCGTTATGCAAGGTTTGCGTTGAATCGGTGCTGCGGGCGGACTCGATTGAAACCACCGCCGACGTGGAAACAGAACTCGGCATTGAATAGCATCGCACGTTGAAGATCACCTGAACTCACGCTCGTTCCACTCATCCGGGAGCACATGCCATGTCAGGAAAGTTCGTCATCGATAAAGCCCGCAACGGCCAGTTCTACTTCAATCTTCGCGCCGGCAACGGCGAACCCATCCTCAAAAGCGAAATGTACGTGACGCGGGCTTCCGCAGAACACGGGATTGCATCGGTGAAAACCAACGCGCTGCTCGATGAACGCTACGAGCGCAAGACCGATAAAAGCGGCGCGCCGTACTTCAACCTGAAGGCGGGCAATCACGAGATCATCGGTGTGAGCGAGTCGTATAGCAGCACGTCGGCGCGCGATGCCGGCATCGAGTCCGTGAAGAAGAATGCGGCCGATGCGGTGACGCAGGACAATACGAAAGTGCATGAATGAATGGAAAAGGCCGTTCTCAATGTAAGTTGAGAACGGCCTTTTTTGCATGATGTGCCCAGGCATGCACTTGCCCCGGCGCATCAACCTCAATGCAGGATCTTTGCCAAAAAGTCCTTGGCGCGATCCGACTTCGGATTTTCAAAGAACGCTTCCTTCTTGTCGTCTTCGACGATCAGGCCGCGGTCCATGAAGATCACACGATGCGCCACCTTCTTCGCAAAGCCCATTTCGTGTGTGACGCACATCATGGTCATGCCTTCCTGCGCCAGCTCGACCATCACGTCGAGCACTTCGTTGATCATTTCCGGGTCGAGCGCGGAGGTCGGTTCGTCGAAAAGCATGGCGATCGGATCCATCGATAACGCCCGTGCAATCGCCACACGCTGCTGCTGACCGCCGGATAGTTGACCGGGGAATTTATCAGCCTGGGCAGAGAGACCCACGCGATCCAGCAGCTTCAATCCCTTCGCCGTTGCTTCGTCCTTTGAACGCCCAAGCACCTTGATCTGCGCGAGCGTCAGATTCTGCACAATCGACAAATGCGGAAACAGCTCGAAGTGCTGGAATACCATGCCGACCTTCGCCCTCACCTTCGACAGGTTCGTTTTCTTGTCGCCTATCGACTGGCCGTTGATGCTGATCTCGCCCTTCTGGAACGGCTCGAGTCCGTTCACGGTCTTGATCAACGTCGACTTGCCCGATCCCGATGGACCACACACCACGACCACTTCGCCTTTTTTGACTTCCGTCGTGCAATCGGTGAGCACTTGAAACGGGCCATACCACTTCGAAACATTCTTGAGTGAGATCATCGAGCGACCTTTTTCTGAAGACTTTTGACCAGACCGGATGCAGCCAGGCACACCACGAAATAACAGGCGCCAGCGAACAGCACCATCTCGACGGTCGTCCCGTCGCGGTCACCCACGTTCGTCGCCGTGCGGAAAAAATCCGCAAGACTGATCACGTACACAAGCGACGTATCCTGGAACAACACGATAGCCTGCGTGAGCAAGAGCGGCACCATTGCGCGAAACGCCTGCGGCAGGATGATGAGTTTCATCGACTGCATGTAGGTCATGCCGAGCGCGAACGCCGCGTTCACCTGACCGCGCGATACCGCCTGGATGCCCGCGCGAATGATCTCCGAATAGTACGCGGCTTCGAAGAGCGAGAACGCGACCATGGCGGAGGCCAGGCGAATATCGACTTCCGCCGATAAACCCAGCACATTCTGCAGGAATTGCGGCACGATCAAAAAGAACCACAGCAGGACCATGACGAGCGGTATCGATCGGAACAGCGTGACGTAGGCCTTCGCGAACCATTCGAGCGGCTTCACGCCTGAAAGCCGCAGCAACGCGAGCACCGTGCCCCACAGGATCCCGAACACGAGCGCGAGCAGCGTGATCTTGAACGTGATGATGGCGCCGGTCCACAGCGTGGGCAGCGAACTGACTATGCCGCTCCAGTTGAAATGATGCATTACTTGCCTCCAATGTAGCCGGGCAACCGGGTCTTCGCTTCGACCCAGCGCATCAGTTGCATGACGACCAGATTGATCAGCATGTAGGCAAGCGTGACGGCAATGAACGACTCGTATGATTGTGCGGTGTAGTCCACGAGTTGCCGCGCTTGCGCCGACAACTCGAGCAGACCAATGGTCGATGCCACCGCCGAGTTCTTGAACACGTTCAGGAACTCTGACGTGAGCGGCGGCACGATCATGCGATACGCGACCGGCATCAGGATGTACCGGTACGTCTGCCATTCGGTAAAGCCCATTGCGAGGCCCGCGGCGCGCTGTCCGCGCGGCAACGTGGCAATGCCCGATCGCACTTGCTCGCACACGCGAGCGCCGGTGAAGAGCCCCAGGCAGAGAATGGATGATGTATAGAACTGCACGTTGGGCGGCAGTTGCTTGAACCAGTTGCCAATGGATGGCGGCAGCAATTCGGGTATCACGAGATACCAGATGAAGAACTGCACGAGCAGCGGTATGTTACGAAAGATCGCGACATAGGTCGTGCCGGCAGCCGCAAGTTTGCGGTTGGGCAGCGTGCGCAGAATACCGAACAACGAACCCACGACGAGCGCCACGACCCATGACGCAAGCGACACGGTGACGGTCACCCAGAAACCGGAAATAAGCCAGCCGAGATAGGTTGTCGGCTCGCCGGTCGAGACAGGGCTTAGGAAAACGCCCCAGTTCCAGTGGTAGGACATGAACTCCCTCCAAAAGAAAACGGAAGAAGCAGCGCTCCTTCCGTTTCCATCAATCCAGACGAGATCGAGATTAGTCGATAGCCTTGTCGTTCGGGCTCTTGAAAAGAGCCTTCATGTCGTCGCTTTCCGGGAAGTTCAGGTTCAGGCCCTTCGGCGGAATCGGGCTTTCGAACCACTTCTTGTAGATCTTGTCGCCTTCGCCCGAGGTTTCGACCTTGGCGATGGCGTCATCGACTACCTTCTTGAACTCCGGATCGTTCTTGCGCAGCATGCAACCGTAGGCTTCACGCGATTGCGGCGCACCGACAATCACGAAGTCCTGCGGGTTGCTCGACTTGGCACGTTCGCCGGCCAGCAACGCATCATCCATCATGAAGGCAACCGCGCGTCCCGTCGACAGCGTCAAAAACGAATCGCCGTGATCTTTCGCGCTGATGATGTTCATGCCCATGCTCTTGTCCTGGTTCATCTTGCGAAGCAGGCGCTCGGACGTGGTACCGGCGGTCGTCACGACCGTCTTGCCCTTCAGGTCGGCAAAGTCCTTGATCCCCGAATCCTTCTTGGTCATCAGGCGCGTGCTGATCACGAAGATGGTGTTGGAGAACGCGACTTGTTGCTGACGTTCCAGGTTGTTCGTGGTCGAGCCGCACTCGAGGTCGATCTGGTTACCCGTTACGAGCAGCAGGCGGTTTTGCGACGTCACCGACTTCTGCTGGATCTTCAGGTTCGGCATGTTGAGCTTTTCCTTGACGGCGTCGACCACCTTCAAAGCGAACTCATACGAGTAGCCAATGACTTGTTGCTTGTCGTCGTAATACGAGAACGGAATCGATGATTCGCGGAAGCCCAGGTAGATATTTCCTGAATCCTTGATCTTCTTGAGCGTGTCGTTATTTTGCGCTTGCGCGCCTGAGGCAAAAACACCCAATGCAGCGAGCAGCAGTGCGGCTTTTTTAAACTTCATGGTCGTGATCTCCTTGAAAACCGGGGCAATTTTAGCAGGGTAATAAATTTGAAAGAATGAATGTTGTCCACACTTGATAATTTTGAGACACCCGCTGTATGCCTTGCGCAGCGCGCACTTTAACGACTTTTCGGTCATCGTGGTTCGTCTCTTCAGTTCTTTTATTTCTTGCGCAAAAAGCCCGGGATGTCGTTCGAGACACCACCGGGCAATTGATGCGTTTGTTGCTTTAATGCGGCCTCATGAAAATCCGCGCACGCAAACGTTCTCAGAGACCAAAGTCATGGATAAAGGCCGCGCATTTCGCGAGCTTGAAGAATCCGTGTACACGCCACGATAAACGCCGCCGTCCGCACGGACACGTTGTGCTCGCTTGCAACAGTCCACACCGCAGCGAACGCTTCGCGCATCACGCGTTCGAGGCGCTGGTTGATTTCATCTTCGGTCCAGAAGAAGCTCGAGAAGTCCTGCACCCACTCGAAGTACGAAACCGTCACGCCGCCGGCGTTCGCGACCACGTCGGGAATCACGAGAATGCCCTTGTCGTGGAGGATGTCATCGGCTGCGGTCGTGGTCGGGCCGTTGGCGCCTTCCACCACGATCTTCGTGCGGATCTTGGGCGCGTTTTCTTCCGTGATCTGGCCTTCGAGCGCGGCCGGAATCAGGATGTCGCTTTCGATGGTCCAGAACTCGTCCTTGCCGATCACATCGGCGCCTTCGAAGCCGCTTACGCCGCCATGCTTGGCTACGTGATCGAACAGCGCGACTGCATCGATACCCGACGACTGGTAGAGAGACCCCGTGTGGTCCTGCACCGCAACCACTTTCGCACCGGCTTCCTGGAACAGGCGTGCTGCGATCCCGCCGACGTTACCAAAGCCCTGCACCGCGATCCGTGCACCTTCGATATCAAAGCCGATCCGGCGTGCCGCTTCCGAACCGACCACGAACACGCCGCGTCCGGTCGCTTCCTTGCGGCCGAGCGAGCCGCCCAGCGAGATCGGCTTGCCGGTGACCACGCCCGTTGCCGTCTGGCCCTGGTTCATGGAGTACGTGTCCATCATCCACGCCATGATCTGTTCGTTGGTGTTCACGTCGGGCGCGGGAATGTCCTGATTCGGCCCGATGATGATGCCGATTTCGCTGGTATAGCGGCGTGTCAGGCGTTCCAGTTCACCGCGCGACAACGTGCGCGGGTCGACGCGAATACCGCCTTTCGCGCCGCCGTACGGCACGTTCACCGCCGCGTTCTTCACCGACATCCACGCCGACAGCGCCATCACTTCCGACAACGTCACATCCTGGTGGTATCGCACGCCGCCCTTACCCGGTCCGCGCGACATGTTGTGCTGCACTCGATAACCTTCGAAGTGCGTGACCGTGCCGTTATCGAGTTCGATGGGGCAATCGACGATCAGGATGCGCTTTGGGCGCTTGAGGGTTTCGATCCAGCGCGACAGCGAGCCGAGATACGGCGCGACGCGGTCGACTTGCTGGAGATAGTTGCCCCAGGGGCCGAGATGGGTGGAGTCGAGATAAGACGGGATGGCGTGTTGAACAACGGCTGCAGGATGTTCTGGTTGCTGCGAAGACATTGAAGCTCCAACGTTGTGTGGAATGCGTTCATTGTCGAAAATTCGCTTATTGAAATCCAATGCCGTTTCATCATTGCGTTATGTTTATCTTGCATAACGCTGGAAACGCTTACGGGGTTTGGGTTTCAACCGACCGGGAGATCTCCTCCCCGACCGCTTCCCAGAGATTTCGCATCAGCGCCTGGCGCGGGTCATCGCCTTTTGACGCCATCTTGTCACGATACAAACGGATTTCCATGGTCAGCGTGAATTGACCGGCGGGCGTGCCGCGCGTTCCACGGTCCAGACGGATCAAAAGACCTTCATCGACTTCGTTGGCGACCGCGCTGTGCGGCAGGAACGCCACGCCGTGGCCGGCGAGGGTCATGGCCTTGAGCCCTTCGGCCATATCGGTTTCGTAGACTTTTTCAAGGTAGAGCCGCGCCGGCGATGTCGCGATGATCACCTCCGTCATCCGTCCAAGGTAGGCGTTGGGCGTGTACGAGAGATACGGGATGAGGGCATCGGCGGCGCCGGGCAAGACATGACGCGCCCGTCCGCCTTTGTTCACCGATGAAAACGGGCTGATCAATTCGGCGCCCAGCGTGAGCATGTCGTAGCGCGCGGGATCGAGCGCGACCGGGTGGCTCGGATGGTGATAGCCCATCACCAGATCGCAGCCGCCTTCCACCAGCGATAAAACCGCGTCGTGCACGTTGAGCGCGCGCAAACGCGTGTTGATACGCCCGAGCCGCGCTTCGATGTGCTGCAGCCATCGTGGGAAATAGGTCAGCGAAAGCGTGTGCGGAACCGCAAAGTCGATGGTTGCATCGGGCACACCGGTCTGTCCGCGCAAAAGCGTGCGTGCTTCGTGAAACTGAGAAAGCATCGCGAGGGCTTGTTCGTAGAAGACCTGTCCGGCCTGCGTCAGGCGCGTCGGATACACCGACCGGTCGATCAGGTCCGTGCCGAGCCACGCTTCGAGCGCCTGGATGCGGCGCGAAAACGCCGGTTGCGTGATATGCCGCATTTCGGCCGACCGGCTGAAACTACGCGTCTCCGCAAGGGAGACGAAATCTTCGAGCCATTTCAGTTCCATGCTGCGCCTTGGGGCTGGTTGGGGTGCGTTCAGGGACGCACCGGCATTTTACCGTTGCGCATGAACGGTTCGCACCATTGTCACGCTGGCCGCACATGGGCGGTGCTGCGGTGAAGTGGTATCGGTGCGTGGTGTTGCGTGCGATTGGTAGGGCGATTGGGACAGATCAAACGCCGAGGCGCGCTGACATACGTTTCTGGAGACATTGGCTGAAAAGATGGATCTGATTGGCATGATGCTTGCAAATTCTCGTCGGCTCCGCGTTGCAGTCCCACTCCGAGGACCCGATGAAAAACCTGATCACATCCCTGAAGAGCGGCAACTGGCGTTCGCTGGTTGCGTGCTTCCTCTACTTCGATACCGGCTTCACCGTCTGGGTGCTCTACGGTCCGCTAGCGCCATTCATCAGCAAAGACATCACGATGACCGCCGCGCAGCAAGGCTTCCTCGTCGCGGTGCCGGTGCTCGCCGCCGCGATCCTGCGCGTGACGCTCGGCAACCTGTATCAATCTACCGATGGCCGCCGTGTCGCGCTAATGGGCGTGCTGCTTTCATCCGTTCCGACGATCGTGTTGCCGCTGTTCTCGGGCACGCCGTCGTATTCGCTGCTGCTGGTTCTAGGCGTGTTTCTCGGCATGGGCGGCGCAAGCTTCGCAGTTGCGTTGCCGATGGCGGGCAGCAACTATCCGCCGAAAGTCCAGGGCCTGGTTCTCGGGCTGGCTGCGGCGGGAAATATCGGCGCAGTGCTCGACGGTTTCCTTTTCCCCCATCTCGCCGATGCCTTCGGCTGGAAGATGGCAACCGCCGCCGCATTGCCGCTGCTCGCCATCACGGCAATTGCGTTGTTTGCGTGGGCGTCGGATAGTGGCGTGAAAAGTGGCAGCACATCCCGCGCGATGGTCAGCTTCGGCATCACGTTAGCCGGCTTGATTGTCCTGGTGCTGGCGGTGTATGGCGGCGTGTTCGGCGGCGGACGCACGGGCGTCCTGTTGTTGCCAGTGCTGGGCGCGTTGCTTGCCATTGCTGTGTTGCCAAAACACTACCGCGCCGTGCTTGGCGAGCGCGATACGTGGGTGGTCATGCTGATCTACAGCATCACGTTCGGCGGGTTTGTCGGCATGTCTTCGTATGTGACGTTGCTGCTGACCAATCTTTATCAAATGCCGAAGATCGAAGCCGGCATCTTCATGGCGATGCTCGCAGCGCTCGGCGCTATTGTGCGGCCGTTTGGCGGGTATCTTGCCGATCGCGTCACAGGCGTGCGTGCACTGCTTGTCCTGCTTGCTGTGATCGCGGCGGCTGATTTCGCTTTTGCTATCTGGATGCCGCCGGTGGCGGGTGGTATAGCGTTGCTGGTTTGCCTTTATCTGTGCTTCGGGCTTGGCAATGGCTCGACGTTCCAGCTCGTGCCGCAAAGGTGGAAAGGCAAAACGGGATTGTTATCCGGAATTGTTGGCGCTGCGGGCGGGATTGGCGGGTTCTATCTGCCCGTGATCATGGGGATGGCGAGGGAAAGTACCGGAAGCTACCAAATGGGCTTCGCGACGTTCGGCGTGCTGGCCGTGTTCGCGTTCGGCTTCCTGCTGGCGCTGCGTACGCAGTGGCTTACGTGGGCATCGCCGGAAATGGTCGGCGTTGGGCCGGGCGGTTCCGGCACGCTGGTGCACGCCACGGAATAACGTCAAGCAGCCCAAACCAAGAAGCGTCGATGCCTTTCGCCGGCATCGACGCTTTTTTTCAAGCCCGCACCGCTTCTATGGAGTCCGCCGGCTCCGCCGCCTTCTGCTGCTGCAACGCCCACATCTGCGCAAACAGCCCTCCTGCGCGCACCAGCTCCGCGTGCGTCCCGCGCTCCACAATCCGCCCGTGATCCATCACGATGATCTGCTGCGCATGCACGACCGTCGACAACCGGTGCGCGATGATCAGCGTCGTACGTTCACGCGCGATCAGGTCGAGTTCATGCTGGATTGCGCGTTCGGATTTCGAATCGAGTGCGGACGTGGCTTCGTCGAAGATGAGGAGCGGCGGGTTCTTCAACAGCGTCCGCGCAATCGCCACGCGCTGCTTCTCGCCACCCGACAATTTCAGCCCGCGCTCACCGACCGGCGTTTCGTACCCGGCCGGCAAGCTTTCGATGAAATCATGAATATGCGCTGCGCGCGCCGCCGCGATCACTTCATCGCGCGAAGCAGAGGGGCGGCCATACGCAATGTTGTAGTAGATCGAATCGTTGAAGAGCACCGTATCCTGCGGCACGATCCCAATCGCCGCGCGCAGTGAATCCTGCGTGACGTCGCGAATGTCCTGGCCATCGAGCAGAATCCTTCCGCCTTGCTCGCGCTCCAGATCATAGAAACGAAAGAGCAATCGGCCAAGCGTCGACTTGCCTGAACCGCTGTGGCCGACCACCGCAGTCGTGGTCCCTGCGGGAATGGTGAAGTCCACGTCATGCAGGATCTGCCGCGAACTCTCGTAGGAAAAGCTCACGTTTTCGAAGCGCACTTGCGCACCGTTGACGGCAAGCGGCAGCGCGTCGGGCGCGTCGGGCACCTCCAGCCCGGCGCCAAGCAGCGTGAACATGCGGTCCATGTCCGTGAGACTCTGCTTGAGTTCGCGATACACCACGCCGAGGAAATTCAACGGAATATAAAGCTGCAGCATGAACGTGTTGATCAGCACGAGATCGCCGAGCGTGAGGCGTCCTGCAATCACGCCTTGCGTTGCGCGCCACAAGATGAACACGAGTCCCGTGCCGATAATGAACTGCTGTCCGAAGTTGAGTACCGACAAGGACCGCTGCGAGCGGATCGCCGCCGCGCGGTATCGAAGCAGATTTTCGTCGTAACGCTGCGCTTCCCATTCCTCGTTGCCGAAGTACTTCACGGTTTCGTAATTCAACAACGAATCGATAGCGCGTGAATTCGCCCTTGAATCGAGCTCGTTCATGGTGCGGCGAAAATGCGTGCGCCATTCGGTGAGCTTGATCGTGAAGATCACGTAAGTGGCAAGCGCAATCAGCGTGACGACGGCGTAATACGCTTCGTACTTCGTCACAAAAAAGCCGAGCACGAGGCCGACTTCAACGAGCGTCGGCAGGATGCTGTAAAGCGAATATGAAACGAGTTGCTGAATGCCGCGCGTGCCGCGTTCGATATCGCGCGACATGCCGCCGGTCTGCCGTTCGAGATGAAACCGCAGCGACAACGAATGCAGATGCCGGAACACCTTCAGCGCAAGCTGCCGCACGGCGCTTTCGGTGACCTTCGCGAACAGGATCTCGCGCAATTCGGTGAAAAGCGACGTCGACAGACGCACAATTGCATATGCCACCACGAGCAATCCCACGCCGCTGATCAGGATGATCGCCGCCGAATCCTGCGCGCGTCCGAGCGCGGTCAGATGCTGGATGGAACTGAGGCTGTCGATGACCTTCTTCATCACGATCGGCACGCCCAGGTTCGCCACCTTCGCGCCGATCAGGCACGTGAGTGCAAACGCCACGCGCCATTTGTACGTGGTCAGGTACGGCAGCAGCGAGCGAATGGTCTGCCAGTCGTTGCGCGGACCTTTGGCAAGGGGAACAGGTTCGGAGGGCGAATTGCGGCGCATGGATTCGAGGTCTGCAGAGGTCCGCGCCGCATACTGAACGACGCTGGACACAGGATGTATCGGGGGCGGGCGCCCGTCTCAGAATGCGGGCTTTCCCGTACAATTCGATGATTACCCCGCGCGGCCGGCTGTTGAAGCGGGCGTGGCGTTGTGTGCCAAAAGTCCGCTAAACGAGCCAAGATCGCTCATGCGCGGGGCAACATCGTTTAATCCTGCATTGTCGCAGAAGGCGCAACGGCGCGCTTTACAGCCGGAACGCGAAAGCGCCACCTTTTCATGGAACTCAAGCTCGTGACCGATTCTTTGCAACTCCCGAACAAGCCGGTCGCACTGCGCGTAGTGCCGCAACCGTCCGATGCCAACGTCCACGGCGACGTCTTCGGCGGCTGGATCATGGCGCAGGTGGACATAGCCGGATCGATCCCGGCGAGCCGGCGCGCGAACGGGCGCGTAGCGACCATCTCCGTCAATTCATTCGTATTCAAGCAGCCCGTCTTCGTGGGCGACCTGCTGAGCTTTTACACGGATATCGTGAAGACGGGGAATACCTCGGTGACGGTTTCCGTCGAGGTCTACGCGCAGCGCATGAGCCTCGCGCAAGACGTCGTCAAGGTGACCGAGGCGACGCTGACTTATGTGGCGACCGACAGCGACCGGCGTCCGCGCGCCTTGCCGGCCCTCGACTGACCCACGCTACCGGGCGTCCCGTTGCGCGCGGCGGTCCACTTGTGGCTGTTGAGCAAGAGCCCGGGGATATCCTCGGCCGGCAGCGGCGCCGAGAAGAAAAAGCCCTGCATTTCATCGCAGTCGCGGGCAATCAGGAAATCGAGCTGCGCCGACGTTTCCACGCCCTCCGCGATCACCTGCAATTCGAGCGAATGCGCGAGCGCGATGATCGCCGACGTGATGGTCTCGTTGCCACTCGGCGTGCCGATATCCGCAACGAACGAGCGGTCGATCTTCAGCCGGTGCACCGGGAAACGCTTGAGATAAGCGAGACTTGAATACCCGGTGCCGAAGTCGTCGATGGCGATCCCAACACCGAGCGCCGCCAGATCGGACAAGGTGGTCACTGCTTCGTCCGCGTTGTGCATGATTGCGCTTTCGGTCAGCTCCAGCTCCAGGAACTTTGGCTCGAGCCCCGTCTCGGTCAACACCGACGTCACCAGTTCCCGGATGTCGCGCTGCTGGAACTGCCGCGCCGACAAATTCACCGACATCCGCACGACCGGCAAGCCTTCCTCCTGCCACGCCTTGTTTTGCCGGCACGCTTCGCGCAATACCCACTCGGCCAATGGCCCGATAAGCCCGCATTCTTCCGCGATGGGAATGAACGAATTCGGCGATACCAGCCCGAACTCCGGGTCCATCCAGCGGACAAGGGCCTCCATGCCGACGACATCGCCGGTCTTGAGATCGACTTGAGGCTGGTAGTGCAGCAGGAATTCGCCATCGCGCAACGCACGCCGCAAACGCAGTTCGACGTTCATTCGCGCGCCCACGTTCGCGTTCATTTCAGGCTGATAGAACTGGTAGGTGTTGCGCCCCATGTCCTTCGCGCGATACATCGCCAGGTCGGCTTTCTTGAGCACGGTCTCGGCGTCCGCGCCGTCTTGCGGGAAGAGGCTAGCGCCCATGCTGCAGCCCACGTACAGCTCCGTTCCGTCGAGCCATACCGGGTCTGAAATCGCGCTGCGCACGCGCTCCATCCATCTGATCAGCGCGCTCTCGCACGCAATGTCGGGCAGCACCGCGACGAACTCGTCGCCGCCGTGACGCGCAATGGTGTCGCCCGTACGGCCGCACCGCGCAAGCCGCTCGGCGACCACGGACAGCAGACGATCACCCATGCTGTGCCCGAGGCTGTCATTGACGTTCTTGAAGCCATCGAGATCGACGAAAACCACCGCGAGCGTCGTGTCGCCGGCACGCGCGCGCTCGATCGCGTCCTGCAGCCGGTCGCGCAGCAAATTGCGGTTGGGCAGGCGCGTAAGAGCGTCGTAGTTGGCCTGGTATTCGAGCTGTTCCTGGTATCGGATGACTTCGGTGACGTCGTTGATCACGCCCACGTGATGCGTCGTTTGCCCGTTTGCATCGGGTACGGGCGCGACCAGAAGCTGATTCCAGAACAGCACGCCGTCTTTTCGATAATTGCGCAGTACCGCGCTTACTTCGCGGTTTGCGGCGAGACCCGCGCGGATCGCGTTGAGCCCTTCCTGTTCGAGATCCTCGCGCTGCAGGAAACGGCAATCCCGGCCAACGATATCGGACGGGTCGTAACCCGTGATGCGCTTGAACGCCGGATTCGCATATTCGATCACGTTGCCCTTGGCAGTCGTCGAGGTGATCAGCACGGCGTTCACACACGCGTCGAGTGCCCGGCTTTGCAGGCGCAGCGCAAGTTCAGAGCGCTTGCGGCCGGTAATGTCGTCGTAAGAACCCAGCACGCCGATGATCCGTCCCGCCCCGTCGAGTAACGGCAGCTTGCTCGTCAACGACGTCCGCAACTCGCCGCCGACAAAAAAATCCCGTTCCTGATTCATGACCGGCTGCCCGGTCGCGATAACCAGATTGTCCTCGGCGCGAAGCAGTTTGCCGGACGCGGCCCACGGCAACGCGCAATCGGTCATGCCGACGACCTGTTCCTTGCTGGCGAGCCCGGCATCGCGGGCAAACGCGGAGTTGCAGCCCAGATAGCGCGAATCGAGATCCTTCCAGAAAATGCGCTGCGGGATGTTGTCGATAAGCGATTCCAGCATCTGCTTCGAGCGCCGCGCTTCGGTCTCCGCGTTGATCCGGTCGGTGACGTCGTTGGCCAGCATGAAGATGCCTGGCTGCCCCGAATACGTCAGCGCATGCGATGAGATGTCGGCGCTGACCTCGACGCCATCATGGCGCTTGTGACGCCACACGCCCGCCGAATGCTGGCTTCCCGGATGATCGCCGGCGCTGCGCGCCAGCAGCGCGGCGAAGTTCTGGAAGTCGTCGCCGGCGTGCAGATCGCGCACGGTCATCGTGAGGAATTCGAGTTCGTTGTAGCCGTAATGCGAGAGCGCCGCCGGATTGACCGCGACGAAACGGTACGTGTCGGCCTCGACGATCCACATGGGCACCGGATGCGCGTCGAAGAGATCGCGGAAACGCTCGTTGCTGCGCTGCATGGCCCGCGCGATGCGCAGCTTGTCGCGCGACGAACGCTCGTGGCTCGCGAAGGTGTACATGAGCGCGGCGGCGCCCGCGAGCATCGACACGATCAGCAGGAACACCGCGCGGCTCGACGCACGTGCGGAATCGTTCAAGGTCGCGGCGAGCGAATCGGCTTCCTTCGCGCGCAGTTGCGTCAGCTCGACATCGAGCGCTTCCTGGTCTTCGCTCAGGCGCACGAACGCGGCGCGCGCCCAGTCGCGTTCGGCGCCGGGTGCGTCGGCGGCAGCGCGTTCGAACGCCGAATGCGCGTCGCGCTTGGCGATGCGCGCGCTTTCCGCGAGGCCGTCGAAGGCGTTTTGCATGCCGGGCTCAAATGCGAACTGCGCGCGCAGGCCGCTTTCCAGCGCGTCGATATGCGATTCGATATCCGCCCGGACATCGGCGGGTTTGAGCACGCCGGTCGCTTCATACCGGCCGATTTCGGGAAGACTGTCGCCAAGCGCGCTTCGATACACATCGAGGTCGCGCATCAGGCTGAGCGAGCGGCGGGTGCGGACATCGGCATCGCCTTGCAGCCCGATCTGCTCGTACGCGACGAACGCGTTCGCGCCCATCGCCACGAGGACGACCGCGATGTTGACCAGCAGACGGCGCGAAAAGAGTGATTTCATGGTTCCGATAACCGTCACGACGCGCGCTCGAGGGAATGAAACGCGAGTCGTCGGTTCGAATACAGGTTATCGGCGGGGAAACGCGGGAATTTAGAGCAGGCGCTTAATCAGCCAGACCAAACTCTTTCATGGCGGGGACGAAATCGTGGTTCACCTCGCTCTTGCGCGAGAGTTTCGCGAGCGCGTAGCGCTGGAAGGCCGACAGCTCGGACCAACGGCCAAGACTCGGCGAACCGATACCGCACAAGCTGCTCTGGCGGATCACGCTTTCCGGCACGACGTCCGTGTGCGCCCAGATCGGGTCGCTGTCGGGCGCGAAAGTCCCGGGTTTCGAATCTGCGTGAGTACGCAGCATTTCGGCGATGGCCTGATCGAACGCGGGTTCGATCGCCGCGTCGTCCTCCACCGGAAAGCGCGCAAGCAGTTCGCGGTCGCTGTGCGGGAGACGGCGCCAGTCGTCGAGGGAAATGCGCTGACCGAAGCGATCCAGATTAAAACGCACGACGAGCGGGATGAAGCTCAGGTTCTCAGTCGACTCCAGTTCGAATCCGAACAGGCGCGGAGCGTCGTAAAGTGCCATGGCGAGTGCCTCGTGGGCAAGAGGGTCAAGGGAAGCGAGTGAGGCCGCTGTGGGTTATCGTAGGGCCTTGAACGGCTTGTAGTGTGTCTGTTGCACCATAAAGCAGCAAGCGTTATGCCCGGATTTCTCTTATAAATTCTGATAAGTCGCGGCGAAAACGCGACATCGTAAGCAATTAGCAAGAGAGCCAGATCATGAATGACACGGATATCGACGATCAACCCGGCTACGTGGAACGCCACGTCAGGCGTCACCGGCTGGGCGAGATTCGCGAGACCGCCGACGACGTCGGCCAGGAATGGCCCGTCGCGCTCGTCTACAACGGTATTTCCCACGCCGTGATGATGTGCACGCCGCGTGATCTGGAAGCCTTTGCGGTGGGCTTTTCGCTGACCGAAGGGATTGTGGAGCGCGGCAGCGACATTCACGACATCGAGGTGTTTTTTCACAATCCCGAGGGCGATACGCTGCCACACGCGGAAGTGCATCTGCAAGTGGTGCAGCAGGCGTTTGTCGCGTTGAAGCAGAAACGCCGTGCGCTCGCCGGGCGGACCGGTTGCGGGGTGTGCGGGATCGAAAGTATCGATTTGCTGGATCTGCAACCGGAACGCGTGCCGGATACCGGCTTTCTCCAGCGTCTCGCCGATGACGCCATCGCCCAAGCGGCGCGTGAGCTGCCGGCGCACCAGGGGTTATCGAAGTTGACGGGCGGATTGCACGCAGCCGCGTGGTGCGACGAAACCGGCGCCGTCAAATACGCATTCGAAGACGTCGGCCGCCACAATGCGCTCGACAAGCTGATCGGCCATCTCGTACTGCAGCGCGTGGATACCACGCAAGGCTTCGTGTTCCTGTCGAGCCGGGCGAGCTACGAGCTCGTGCGCAAGTCGGCGCGGGTGGGCGTACCCATGCTTGTGACGATATCCGCGCCTACTTCGCTGGCGATTTCCATCGCGGAAAAGGCGGGATTGCGGCTCGTGAGTTTTGCACGCGAGAACGGGTTCGTGGAGTACGGCGCGGGCTGAACGGGGGCGCGTGCTCAACGGCGCGTGCTCAACGGGCGCGTGCTCTACGGACGCCTGCTCAACGCTTGATACGCGCCCTTCCGATCAGTTGAACTGGCTGAAATCCGGCTTGCGCTTTTCGAAGAACGCCGTGAACGCCTCTTTCGCTTCGGGCGCGGTCAGCATGCTCGCAAAAAATCCCGCTTCTTTCGCCATCTGCGTGCTGACTTCGTCGGCCTGACCGCCCTTCATCAACGCCTTGGTCGCCTTCAGCGATGCCGGCGGCAACGCCGCGAGTTTCCTCGCCTGCGCAAACGCAAAGTCGCCCACTTCGTCCGCCGATAAAACCCGGTTCACGATCCCCATGTTCGCGGCTTCGCTTGCGTCGAATGGCTCGCCGAGCAGCAGCTTTTCAGCGGCACGCTGATACCCCGCAATGCGCGGCAAAAGCAGGCTCGACGCCGCTTCCGGACACAGCCCGAGGTTCACGAACGGCAGCACGAACCTAGCCGTCGATGCCGCGTAGACCAGGTCGCAGTGCAGCAGCATCGTCGTACCGATACCGACTGCTCCGCCGCTTACCGCCGCCACGACCGGCTTCTGGGCCGTGCTGATGCGGCGCAGGAACTGGAACACCGGCGCGTCCGGCTTCGAGGGCGGCGCCTTCATGAAGTCTTCGAGATCATTGCCCGCGCTGAACGTGTCGCCCGCGGCGCGGATCAGCACCACGCGCACGGCGGGATCGTTTTCGGCATCGAAGAAAGCATCGGCCATGGTCTGATACATCTCGGCCGTCAGCGCGTTCTTGCGCGCCGGGCGGTTGATCGTGATGCTCAAGACGCCGTCGATATGTTCCGTGATGATGTCCATTCTCGTCTCCTGAATGAAAAACGGTTCGCGGACCGAAAAGGCACGCGAACCGTCGTTATGCTTCTACGGATAAGCCGCGTTGACCGTTACATCCGTTCAATAATGCCCGCCGCGCCCATGCCCGTTCCCACGCACATGGTCACCATGCCGTACTTCAGGTTGCGCCGGCGCAAACCATGCACGACCGTTGCGGCACGAATGGCGCCCGTTGCGCCGAGCGGATGGCCCAACGCGATCGCGCCGCCAAGCGGATTGATCTTCGACGGGTCGAGCCCCAGGTCGTGGATCACCGCCAGCGATTGCGCTGCAAACGCTTCGTTGAGCTCGATCCAGTCGATATCGTCCTGCGTCAGACCTGCCGCTTTCAACGCCGCCGGAATCGCTTCCTTCGGCCCGATGCCCATGATCTCCGGCGGCACGCCACGCACCGCGAAACTCACGAAGCGCGCGAGCGGCGTCAGGTTGAATTGCTTCAGGATTTTCTCGCTGACCACGATCAATGCGCCGGCGCCATCGGATGTCTGCGAGCTGTTGCCCGCCGTGACCGAACCCTTCGCGGCGAAGACGGGGCGCAGCTTCGCGAGCCCTTCCATGGTCGTGTCCTGACGCGGGCCTTCGTCGTTCTCGATCTCGCGCGCATTAACGCGAATCTCGCCCGTCGCCAGGTCCGGGAACCGTTCGTTCAGCGTGAACGCGGAGATTTCATCGTTGAACTCGCCGGTACGCTGCGCTTCCAAGGCACGCCGATGCGATTCCACCGAGAACGCATCCTGCGCTTCGCGGCTGATCTTCCAGCGTTCGGCCACGCGTTCGGCCGTCAGCCCCATGCCGTAAGCAATGCCGACGTTCTCATCGCGATCGAAGATATGCGGCGACAGCGACGGCTTGTTGCCCATCATGGGCACCATGCTCATCGATTCACATCCGCCGGCGATCATCACGTCGGATTCACCTACACGAATCCGGTCGGCGGCCATTGCCAGCGCGGTCACGCCCGATGCGCAGAACCGGTTCACGGTCACGCCGCCAACGGTGTTCGGCAAGCCGGCCAGCAACGCGCCGATACGCGCCACGTTCAGTCCTTGCTCGCCTTCGGGAATGGCGCATCCGATGATTGCGTCTTCGATCAGCTTCGTATCCAGCCCGGGCACTTGCGCGACCGCTGAACGGATCGCGTGGACCAGCAGCTCGTCCGGGCGCGTGTTCTTGAAGATCCCGCGCGGCGCCTTGCCGATAGGCGTACGGCTCGCGGCGACAATGTATGCGTCCTGCACTTGTTTGCTCATTTGCAACTCCTTTGTCCCGTACACGCCTAGTTACGAACCGGCTTGCCGGTTTGCAACATGCCCATGATCCGTTCCTGCGTCTTCGCGGTGCCGAGCAACTCGACAAACGCACGACGTTCGAGCGCCAGCAACCATTCCTCATCGACGAGACTGCCTGCTTCCACGTCTCCGCCGCAGACCGCTTCTGCGATACGGCTCGCGATCAGGAAATCGTGATCGCTGATGAAGCGGCCATCGCGCATGTTCACGAGCGACGCCTTGATGGTCGAGATCGCCGAGCGTCCTGCCACCGGCACCTGAGTTACCCGCAACGGCGCGCGATACCCGGCAGCGCTCAAAGCACGCGCTTCCTTCTTCGCGATATCGAGCAATTCGTGCACATTGAAAACGATCGTGTCGGACGGTTTGAGATAACCCATCGAACGCGCTTCCAGTGCCGATGCCGAGACCTTCGCCATCGCTGCGTTCTCAAACGATTTCTGCAGGAACTTCAAAAGATCGCTGGTTGCGTTGACGGCGCTGGCGGCAGTCGCTGCACGCAACGCCGCTTCCTTCAAGCCGCCGCCGGCAGGCACCAGACCCACACCCACTTCCACCAGCCCCATGTAACTTTCGATGTGTGCAACACGCTTGGCCGAATGCAGCGCGAGTTCGCATCCGCCGCCAAGCGCAATGCCCGACACGGCCGCGACCACCGGCACGCTCGCGTACTTCACGCGCAACATGCCCTGCTGGAAGTTCTTCACAAACGGTTCGATCCCCTTCGCGCCGCCCATCATGAACGCGGGCATCGCTTCTTCGAGGTTCGCACCGGCCGAGAACGCGCCGCCCGGATTGCCGAGCTTCAACGCCGACGTTTGCCAGATCACGACGCCCTTGTAATCGGCTTCGGCAAGTTCGATCGCCTTCGTCAGGCCTTCGATCACCGCCGGCCCGATCGTGTTCATCTTGCTCTTGAACGATACGATCACGACATCGTCTTCGCCCACGCGGTCATCGACCCAGGCGCGCACGGCATCGGTTTCGAACAGCGTCTTGCCGTAGGTTTTCGGATCGGCGCCCGCTTCGCCAAGCAGCGGCGCGCGGAAAACCTGCTTCTTGTAGACATCGAGCGCTGAACGCGGAATGAATTTCGATGCACTCGGCGACCACGATCCTTCCGCGGTATGCACGCCTCCCTTCTCGGCGACGGGACCGTCGAATACCCACGACGGCAGCGGCGCCTTCGACAGCGCCTTGCCTGCATCGATATCCTCTTTCACCCATTGCGCGACTTGCGTCCAGCCGGCCGATTGCCAGCCTTCGAACGGACCTTCGTTCCAGCCGAAACCCCAGCGAATCGCGAGATCGATATCGCGCGCGTTGTCCGCAACGGATTCAAGATGCACGCCGATGTAATGAAACACATCGCGGAAAATGGACCACAGGAATTGCGCCTGAGGATGCTGCGATTCGCGCAGGAGCTTGAGGCGTTCCGCAGGCGGGCGCTTCAGGATGCGGCCGACGAGTTCATCCGCCTTGCCGCCGCCATCGACGTAGGTTCCCGTCTTCGGGTCCAGCACCTTGATGACCCTGCCTTCCTTCTTGTAAAAACCCGCGCCCGATTTCTGTCCCAGCGCGCCGTTCTTCACGAGCGCGGCAAGCACGGCCGGGGTTTCGTACAACGGGAAGAAAGGATCGTCAGGCAGGTTGTCCTGCATTGTCTTGATGACGTGCGCCATGGTGTCGAGGCCGACTACGTCCGCCGTGCGGAACGTTGCCGATTTCGCGCGGCCAAGACGGGCACCGGTGAGGTCATCGACTTCATCGAAGCGCAGTCCGAACTTCTCGGCTTCCGCGATCACCGCGAGAATCGAAAACACACCCACGCGATTCGCGATGAAATTCGGCGTGTCCTTCGCGCGCACGACGCCCTTGCCGACCACGCTCGTCAGAAAAGTTTCGAGCTGATCGAGGATTTGCGGCTGCGTGGTATCGGTCGGAATCAGCTCGACCAGATGCATGTAGCGCGGCGGATTGAAAAAGTGCACGCCGCAAAAACGCGCTTTGAGTTCGTCCGAGAAACCCTTCGACAACTCCGTGATCGAAAGCCCCGACGTATTGGTCGCGAAAATCGCCTTCTCGCCGATATACGGCGAAACCTTCTTGTACAGGTCGTGCTTCCAGTCCATGCGCTCGGCGATCGCTTCGATCACCAGGTCGCACTCCGCAAGCGCAGCGATGTCGTCGTCGTAATTCGCGGGCTGGATGTATTGCGCGTCGTCCTTCACGCCGAACGGCGCGGGCGACAGCTTCTTCAGATTCTCGATCGCCTTCAACGCGATGCCGTTCTTCGGACCTTCCTTGGCCGGCAGGTCGAACAGCAGGACCGGCACCTGGGCGTTGATCAGGTGCGCAGCGATCTGCGCGCCCATCACGCCGGCGCCGAGAACCGCCACCTTGCGTATGTTCAGATTGCTCACGTTTGTCTCCGGGAGAGGTATTCGGTATGACGATGCGCTACGTCCGCTGAAGACGTAGCGCAGTGCAAAAGAGGCCTAGAACAAGGCTTCGTCGTATTCCATCAGCGTCTTCGATCCGGCGCGCGCGGCGCGGATCGTCGATGCCGTTTCAGGCAGCAGCTTGGCGAAATAAAAACGTGCGGTGGCGAGCTTCGCCTTGTAGAACGGATCGCCTTCGGCTTCTTTATCCAGCGCGATCCGCGCCATGCGGGCCCAGAAATACGAGAACACCAGATGCCCGACCGTCCGCAGATAAGGCACGGCAGCGGCGCCGACTTCGTCCGGATTCTGCATGGCCTTCATGCCGATTTCCATCGTCAGTTTCTGCACCTTGTCGCCGATATCCGCAAGCGGGTTGATGAACTCCTGCATCTCCGGCTTCACGCCTTCTTCTTCCACGAAGTCCGTGACGAGCTTGCCGAATTTCTTCAGCTTCGCGCCCATGTCGCCGAGAATCTTGCGGCCGAGCAAATCGAGCGCCTGAATCGAATTCGTGCCTTCGTAGATCATGTTGATACGGGCGTCGCGAACGTATTGCTCCATGCCCCATTCGGAGATGAAACCGTGTCCGCCATAAATCTGCATGCCCATGTTCGTGCCTTCGAACGCGTTGTCCGTCAGGAAGGCCTTGATGACCGGAGTCAGCAACGCGACCAGATCGGCGGCGTCCTTGCGCGCTGATTCGTCGGCGTGGGACAGTTCCTTGTCGATGTTGAGCGCCGCCCAGTACGTGAACGCGCGGCCCGCTTCGGCATAGGCCTTTTGCGTGAGCAACATGCGACGAACATCCGGATGCACGATGATCGGATCAGCGCCTTTCTCCGGCGCTTTCGGACCGGTCAGCGAACGCATTTGGAGGCGTTCCTTCGCGTACGTGAGCGAGTTCTGATACGCGATCTCCGACAGTCCGAGCCCCTGCATGCCGACGCCCAGACGCGCGGCGTTCATCATCACGAACATGGCGTTCAAGCCCTTGTTCGGCTCGCCGACAAGCCAGCCCTTCGCTGAATCCAGATTGATCACGCATGTGGAATTGCCGTGAATGCCCATCTTGTGTTCGATGGAACCGCACTTCACGCCATTGCGTTCGCCCGGCGCGCCAGCATTGGTCGGAATGAATTTCGGCACGATGAAAAGCGAAATGCCCTTCGTGCCGCTCGGTGCGCCCGGCAAGCGAGCCAGCACCAGGTGCACGATGTTCTCGGCCAGATCATGTTCGCCGCTGGAGATGAAGATCTTCGTGCCGCTGATGGCGTACGAGCCGTCGCTGTTCGGTTCGGCCTTCGTGCGCAGCATGCCAAGGTCGGTGCCGCAGTGCGGTTCGGTCAGGCACATCGTGCCGGTCCAGGTGCCGTCCACGAGCTTCGGCAAATAGGCCTTCTGCAACTCGGGCGCGCCGTGCGCGTGCAGGCATTCATAGGCGCCATGCGAGAGGCCGGGGTACATCGTCCAGGCCTGGTTCGCCGAGTTCAGCATTTCGAAAAGCGCGTTGTTCACGAACGCCGGCAAGCCCTGGCCGCCGTATTCCGGATCGCAACCGAGAGCCGGCCAGCCAGCTTCAACATATTGCTTATAGGCTTCCTTGAAGCCCGCCGGCGTGCGCACGACGCCATCGCCTTCGTACGTGCAGCCTTCACGATCGCCAACCTGGTTCAGCGGGAAGAGCACTTCGGCGCAGAACTTGCCGGCTTCTTCCAGAACCTGATTGATCGTGTCAGCGTCGAGATCCGCATGCTTGGGCATGTTCTTGACCTCGTTTTCTACGTTGAGCAACTCGTGCAGCACGAATTGCATGTCACGCAGCGGCGCGGTGTACTGTCCCATTCTTCATCTCCAAGTGTCCAGGAAGCTTGGGCCCTGAGCGCCGCCGAATCCGCTGTGCTACCGCGTGCTGCTAATTCGTCGACGCCTGGCGGCCGTTGCTTTGATACGAAACAATCGTTTTTTCCAGCGCGTCCCGCGTCAGTTGCACGGCCTCCGGCAAGTGCAGGAAGCGCGCGTCATGATGCAGACCGAGCGTGAAACTATAGAGTTCAAAAAGCATCAGCGCAGGATCTGTATCCGCACGCAAATGCCCCTCATCCTTCGCCTGGTTGATCGCCCGCGTAAGCGCTGCTCGCCAGATCGTCACGCTATGCACCAGTTGCTCGCGGACTGCACTGTCGGCGCGATCGTCGTACTCCACCGCACCGCTTATGTAGATACAGCCCGTCGTCACCTCCTCGATGCGCTTTTCCATCCAGCGCGCCAGCATGGAACGCAAACGCGGCAAACCGCGTGCTTCGCGAAGGCTCGGGTAAAACACTTCATCCTCAAAGCGGCGGTGATACTCCTTCACCACTTCGACCTGCAGGTCCTCGCGCGAGCCGAAATGCGCGAACACGCCGCTCTTGCTCATCTGCATCCGTTCGGCCAGCAAGCCGATCGTCAAACCTTCGAGTCCGTCCCGGCTAGCCAGGTCCAGCGCGGCGTCGAGGATTGCGACTCGTGTCTGTTCGCCCTTTCGCATGATTTTTACCGTTTTCATTTAATCGAAATAAAATCGAACGGCCGTACGATTATTGTAGCCGACCGTTCCTGAAACAAGCTTTTTATTAGAAACCGGGGTCTAACTTTTCATCGCGTCGTTAGACACGGCTCAAGTTTGTGCCGGTTTGTGGCCTTGCAGCCAGTGGTAGTGGCCCGAGCACATCAATCGTAGCGGCCGATGGTGAGCATTTTCATCATCGTGCGATACGCGTTGTAGGCAAGCCAATTAAGCAGGCGCTCACCAGCCGGTCGCGCCGCGTATTGTTCGAGCGTGATCGGCCGGGCGTCTTCGTAGGCCGCAATGATCGCGTCACGCAACTTCACGATCTCGTTCTCGTGATTCACGAGCACCATGTTCGCCTCGTTGTTCAAGACGAGGCTGAGCGCGTCGAGATTGGACGAGCCGACCGTCGCCCAGTTCGAATCCACCACGGCGACTTTCCCATGTAGCATGGTTTTCTCGTATTCCGCGATCCGCACGCCCGATTTCAGCAAGTTCCGATACAGAAACGGCGTCGCATAGTCGAGCGCGACAAACTCCTTCCTGCCGATCACCAGCGTCACACGTACGCCGCGCTGTGCTGCGCGAACCAGCGCGCGGCGCAGCTTGCGGCCCGGCATGAAATACGGGTTCGCCAGCATCACTTCCTTTTCCGCGTGCGAAATCGCCGCCAGGTACGCCTTTTCGATCGCCCGCCGATTCAGGAGGTTATCGCGGGCGACGAACGCCACGCACGGCCGGTCCACGGCGTGAATCATGCCGCGCCGCGCCCGCAGACGCGCCCGCAGCGCGCGCCGGCTGCTACGGGACGAATCGCCGGGCGTGCCGCCCTGATCCGTCGGACGTGCGGTGCGCGGTTTCACGCCGAGGCGGATCCGCTGCCACTGGAGATCAAAGGCCTCGCGAACATCCGATACCACGGGCCCCTGCGCCTCCAGCGCGAAGTCCCATCGGGCGAATTCGATGCGCATGCCATTCTGCTCGTAGTCATCGACTATGTTGATGCCGCCGCAGAACGCAATCTGCCGGTCGATCACCACCAGCTTCCGATGCGTCCGCGAGAACCCGAGCTGACCGAACAGATGCGGGTTATAGATGCGATGTTCGACGTTCGCTGCGGGCCATTCATCGAAAAGCGGAAGCTTCGCCGTCCCGATGCCGTCCGTGATAACGCGCACGTGCACGCCGCGCCGCGCCGCGTTCATCAACGCGGTCGAAACGGCGCGTCCGGCGGCGTCATCGCAAAAAATGTAGGTTTCGAGCGAGACCTCGTGCTTCGCGGCATTGATGCGGCCGATCAGTGCCGGGAAAAACGCATCGCCCGATTTGAGCAATTTGACTGTGTTGTTGATCGTGAAGCACAACCTTCCTGGGCGCCGGCCGCGAAACAGCGCCTGCTTGAGTCGCGCGAAGCGACGCGAAGGCCCTCCGAAACCCATCACCGGCTATGCTCCGCGAGCCGCTCAGGCAGTTGCAGGATCGCCTCGCGATTGGACGACGAGAAACACTTCGCCGCGGCCTCGCGGAACGGCAACCAGAGAAATGCGATGTGCTCGCGCGGCGCGAGCGTGACGGGAATGCCGTGCGGCACGAGCAGGCTGAACTGGTGCTCGACGTTGCGCACCACGCCTTCAGCATAGCGATGCCGCCATTCGGGATAGATGTCGTACTCGATCTCATGATGCCAGTCGATGAGCGAACGCTCGGGCACGCCCGGGCTTCCGACCACGATGCCGGTTTCCTCGGCCACTTCACGCGCGGCGGTGAGGGCGAAGGGTTCATCGATGTGATCTTTCGAGCCCGTCACGGACTGCCAGAATCCCGGCCGGTCGGCGCGCTCGATGACGAGCACGTCCATTTCGGGCGTATGGATGACAACAAGAACAGATTCGGGGATTTTCGGCGGCTTGGGCATTTTGGAAACGGTGCGGCCATTCGTGGAAGCTGGCCGAAGAATGTACCCCAAAAAACGAAAAAGGCGCATCAGGCGCCTTTTTCGTTTCGGGTGTTGCAGATGGATACGGCTTACTGCACCTTCGGCTCCGGCTGGCGCAAACGAATATGCAGTTCCTTCAACTGCCGTTCGTCCACTTCGCTCGGGGCTTGCGTGAGCAAGTCGGTCGCGCGCTGCGTCTTCGGGAACGCGATCACGTCACGGATCGAATCGGCACCGGCCATCATCGTGACAATCCGATCCAGCCCGAACGCAATACCGCCGTGCGGCGGCGCGCCGTACTGCAGCGCGTCGAGCAGGAAGCCGAACTTGATCCGCGCTTCTTCAGCGTTGATCTTCAGCGCGCGGAACACCTTGCTCTGCACTTCTTCCTGATAGATCCGCACCGACCCACCACCGATTTCCCAGCCGTTCAACACCATGTCATAAGCCTTGGCAAGGCAGCGGCCCGGATCTGTTTCCAGATATTCCAGATGCTCGTCTTTCGGGCTCGTGAACGGGTGATGCGCGGCCACGTAGCGGTTGTCTTCTTCATCGAACTCGAACATCGGGAAATCGATGACCCACAGCGGCTTCCAGCCCGATTCGAACAGGCCGTTCGCGCGGCCAAATTCCGAGTGACCGATCTTCAGGCGCAGCGCGCCCAAGCTGTCGTTCACCACCTTCGCGCGATCCGCCGCAAAGAAAATGATGTCGCCGTCTTGCGCGCCGGTCCGTTCAATGATCGCGGTGATCGATGCGTCATGCAGGTTCTTCACAATCGGGCTTTGCAGGCCGTCGCGGCCCTTCGCGATGTCATTCACCTTGATCCAGGCCAGGCCCTTCGCGCCGTAGATACGCACGAACTCCGTGTAGCCGTCGATCTCGCTACGCGTCATCTCGCCGCCGCGCGGCACGCGAATTGCCGCCACGCGGCCATCCTTGGAGTTGGCCGGCGTACTGAAGACCTTGAAATCAACGTCACGGACAGCATCCGTCAGGTCCGTGAATTCGAGCTTAACGCGCAGGTCCGGCTTGTCTGAGCCAAAGCGGCGCATGGCTTCCGAATACAGCATGACCGGGAATTTTTCGTCGAGCGAAACGTCGATGGTCTTCTTGAACACGTGACGGATCATCGCTTCGAACAAGTCGCGGATTTCCTGCTCGCTCAGGAACGACGTTTCACAGTCGATCTGCGTGAATTCCGGCTGACGATCGGCGCGCAGGTCTTCGTCGCGGAAGCACTTCACGATCTGGTAATAACGATCGAAGTTCGCGACCATCAGCAACTGCTTGAACAATTGCGGCGACTGCGGCAACGCGAAGAACTGGCCGGGGTTCGTACGCGACGGCACCAGGTAGTCGCGCGCGCCTTCCGGCGTGCTCTTGGTCAACATTGGCGTTTCAATGTCGATGAAACCCTGCTCGTCCAGGTACTTGCGCACTTCGATTGCCACGCGATACCGCAAGCGCAGGTTCTGCTGCATCTGCGGACGGCGCAGGTCGAGCACACGATGCGTGAGGCGCGTGGTTTCGGACAGGTTGTCGTCGTCGAGCTGGAACGGCGGCGTGACCGACGGGTTCAGCACATTCAGCTCGTGGCACAGCACTTCAATCTTGCCGCTCGTCAGGCCAGCGTTCACCGTGCCTTCGGGCCGAGCGCGCACGATACCTTTCACCTGCACGCAAAACTCGCCGCGCACGCCCTCGGCGACCTTGAACATCTCGGCGCGATCCGGATCGCACACGACTTGAACGAGGCCCTCACGATCGCGCAGATCGATAAAAATCACGCCGCCGTGATCGCGCCGGCGATGTACCCAGCCGCACAGCGAAACGCTTTGGCCCAGGAGGGCTTCGGTCACCAGACCGCAGTATTCAGATCTCATCGACATGATGTTGTGTCTTTCGTTATTCATTGATCAACGGCGCGCGCAAACACACGGAAAACGGCGTTCGCGGCGCGCCGGCATTACAGCGGCGGGTCGACAGGACGGCGCGGCGCGGCCTGCACTTGCGGCATGGACGGCGCGACGACTCCCATTGACACGATGTACTTCAACGCAGCATCGACGGACATGTCGAGCTCGATGACTTCGCTTTTCGGCACCATCAGGAAAAAGCCCGAGGTGGGATTCGGCGTGGTCGGCACGTAGACGCTCACATGTTCTTCGGTCAGGTGATTGACGACGTCGCCGCCTGGAATGCCCGTCAGGAACCCGATGGTGTACGAACCCGAATGAGGATAACGGATCAGGAGTGCCTTGCGGAACGCGTTGCCGCTGCTCGAAAGCAACGTGTCCGACACTTGTTTCACGCTGGTATACAGCGGTCCGACCACGGGAATGTGACGCACGATCACATTCCACCACTCGACCAGTTTCTGGCCGACGAAGTTCTGCGTGAGCAAGCCCACGACAAAAATGAACGCGAGCGTGAGCACGGCGCCCAGGCCCGGCAGATGGAAACCGAACACGCGCTCGGGCTGCCAGGATTCCGGCAGGAGCAGCAGCGTCTGGTCCATGGTTCCGATCACGAGCCCGATCACCCACAAGGTGATGGCGAGCGGCACCAGCACCAGCAAGCCAGTCGCGAACACGGATTTCAACGTAGTCTTTTTGGTCGTCATTTACACAGCCGGAAGGCCGCACCGCTGGAATCCGCGGTTTGGCTGGTTCGCCGCCCAATGTGCAGCTTGAGTTTCAGGCGGACATCTGCGTGCGTGCGATCGGACAGATCGAGCGTTTGAGCGCGGTGAAAGTGATCGCGCGGGTCGGACTTCGTTTCCGTTGCAGACTTCGCGCTTCGCTTCAGGAGCCGGAAAAGCGTCAATTAGATGCCGGAGCAGCCGGTTTCGATGCCGCCGGGGTGGACGACGCGCTGCTCTTCGAGCTGTCCGATGCCGGTGCGCTCGCCGTGGACGAATCGCTTTTCGGCGATTCCTTGCCCGAGTTGCTCGAATCCGATGCGCCTTCGCTCTTCGTTTCGGCCTTGGCGCCTTCATCTTTCTTGGCGGCCGCGGGCGCGCCGTTATTGCCGCCGCGGAAATCCGTCACGTACCAGCCGGAGCCCTTCAATTGAAAGCCCGCAGCGGTGACCTGCTTGGCGAACGTGTCCTTTCCGCATTCCGGACAGGTCTTGAGCGGCGCATCGCTCATTTTCTGGAGCGCGTCTTTCTGAAAGCCGCATGACTCGCAGCGGTACGCGTAGATCGGCATGGCACTCTTCCTACGATTAACGTTTCGGCGCTTGCAAAGCCTTGAATTATAGCCGCAAACCATCAGCGACCCCTTAAATTCGGCCCCGCCCGCGCGGCTTTGCAACCCGATGCAACAGGTTGGCGCGCGTTTTACATCGCCGAAACGCGGCGCGCGAGCCGGCCGCGCGTAATTTTTCGTGCGGAGCGGTGCGGAAACCGCCACCTCCTTATTTGGCGGCAGTTTCCGCGGTTTAAAGAGCGGGCAGCTCAAATTCCGGGCGGCGGCGCCATGTCAGCCAGCGCTCGCGCCCGGCGAAGACGCTGATTGAACCGGTTACATCGTGCTCTTCGACCAGTTCGAAATGGGGAGTCAGCAACGCATCGAGCGCGTCCCTTTCGATACCAAACGGCGGCCCCTTGGGCGTCGCGCCGAGAAAGTAGAATCCGGCGAGCAATGCACCCGGTCGAAGGAGCGCCGCCATGCGTGTGGCGTAATCCGGCCAGCGCTCACGCGGCAAAGCGCAGAGAAAAGCGCGCTCGTAAATCCAGTCCGGTTCAAACGGCGGCTGATACGCAAAGAAATCCGCCTGTTCGACCACGTCCACGTGTCCGCCCAATTGCTGACGAGCCGCGGCGACCGCGCTCGGTGAAAAGTCGATGGCCTTGACCTGCCAATTTTCCTGCGTGAGCCAAAGCGCTTCGTACGCGCTGCCGCAGCCGGGAACCAGCACGCTTCCCAAGGTTTTGCGATGCTCGAGCGCAAACGCCATGAACGCCTCGGGGACGCCAGCCTGATCCCACGGCATGAAACGCCGGTCGAACCGTTCGTCCCAGAACTCGGGCGAATTGGCGTCGCGAGTATTGAACACGGGCGCCGCAGCGGGCCCAGCCGGTTTGGGGTCATCGACCATGGTCTAGCCTCCGTACGCAATTACCTGCCAGAACTCGGCGAGCACGGCGCCTGCGGCCACCGCCAGACCAAAAATCAGCAGCGCCTGCAACAGCCGGTTGGTCCGCTTCTGCTCTTGCAGGACCAGGCGAATGAGTTCGTCATTGCCGCCACGCGACGAGTCGTGCTGACTGGCCAGCGCCTGATGGATCAACCGGGGCAACTGGGGCATCGTCTTGCTCCATTGCGGCGCCTCGAGTTTGAGCCGTTCATACCAGCCACGCCAGCCGACCTGTTCGTTCATCCAGCGTTCGAGATACGGCTTGGCGGTCTTCCACAGGTCGAGATCGGGATCGAGTGAGCGGCCCAGGCCTTCCACATTCAGCATGGTTTTCTGCAGCAACACAAGCTGTGGCTGGATTTCGACATTGAAGCGGCGCGACGTGGAAAAGAGCCGCATGAGCACTTGTCCCAGCGAAATATCCTTGAGCGCCCGGTCGAAGTACGGCTCGCACACGGCGCGAATCGCGCTTTCGAGTTCTTCGACGCGCGTAGTCGGCGGCACCCATCCGGATTCCAGATGCAGCGTGGCGACGCGATGATAGTCGCGCTTGAAAAACGCCAGGAAGTTCTGCGCGAGGTAGTTTTTATCGAAGTCGGAAAGCGCGCCCACAATGCCGAAATCCAGCGCGATATACCGCCCGAACGTGTCCTCCGCCAGACTCACCTGAATGTTCCCGGGGTGCATGTCGGCATGAAAAAAACCGTCGCGGAAAACCTGCGTGAAAAAGATTTCGACGCCTTCCTGGGCCAGCTTGGGAATATCGACCCCGGCCGCCCGAAGCACTTCCACCTGGCTGATCGGCACGCCGACCATGCGCTCCATGACGAGGACCGTGGGCGCGGAATAGTCCCAGTACATCTCCGGGACCATCAGCAAATCGAGGCCCGCAAAGTTGCGCCGCAACTGGCTGCCGTTTGCGGCTTCGCGCATCAGGTCGAGTTCGTCGTGGAGATATTTGTCGAACTCGGCGACCACTTCGCGTGGCTTCAAGCGCTTGCCGTCGGCCCACAAACGCTCGGTCCAGTAAGCGATGTCGCGCAGCAACGCCAGGTCCGAATCGATGACCGGCAGCATATTCGGACGCAACACCTTCACCGCGACCGGTTTGCCCACGTGCGCGCCCGTCTTGATCTTGGCGAAGTGCACCTGCGCAATCGATGCACTCGCAACCGGCACGCGCTCGAAGTCGTCGAACAAAACGTCGATAGGCGCACCCAGCGACTTTTCCACTATCGCGATAGCCACATTCGAATCGAACGGCGGCACCTGATCCTGCAACTTCGCGAGTTCATTCGCGATATCGACCGGCAGCAGATCGCGGCGTGTGGACAGCACCTGCCCGAACTTCACGAAGATCGGGCCCAGGCTTTCGAGCGCGAGACGCAAACGCACGCCACGCGCGACCTCGAACTTTCGGCCGAACGTGGTCATGCGCATCAGCAGGCGAACGCGCCGGTCCTGAATGCCGCTCAGCACCAGTTCATCGAGCCCGAATCGCACTACGGTGAAGAAAATCTTGAAAAAACGCAGAAAGCGCATGGTTCAGCCCATTACTTGCTCGTGCCGCGCGATGACGCGGCGCCGGGCGCAGATGCGCCTCGGGCTTCGGCTTTTTGTTCGAGTCGCTCGATGCGTTTTTCGACGCGCGCAAGCGCGTCCCGGGCTATCGACAGTTCGGCATTGAAGGTGTCGAGGGCGCTGCGGCGCACGAGTTGAGGTTGTTCGTCGAGCAGGTATTCCGCCACGGATTCAAGCAGGTTGCGCCCCGACCGGCGCGCTTGTTCACCCACCAGCCGCACGGTGGAACCGATCCGGTACGCCGGCCCGTCACCAATCACGCGCGCCAGATCTTCTTCAGGTTCCCAGCGCAAATGCTCGGCCAGTTTCGCGATCGTCGTTGCAAACTCGGCGTCGCCTTCTATGCGCACGTGTTTCATCACGGCCGCCTGGCCGCCTTGCATGAACGCGGGAATGGCATCTGGCGGCACGGAGAGCGTGACGTCGAAGGTAGCCTGGTTCTCGTCGATAGCGCCAATCAGCCCGTCTGGCTGCACCATCAGATACAGCGAGAACGGCGCGAGCACGAAGCACGCCGTCTTGCCTGCGTACGGGGCAAGACGCTCGCGGGCCCATGGTTCGCGCGCGAGCACGTGGTTCACAGCGGCCGCGAACGCCTTCGATGCGGTTCTGGCTGCAGCCTGGGTGGCAGAGGGGACTGCGGGCTGGGCGGATTCGTCTGCGTGCGTCATCGGCTCTGAGATGAAAAAACCCGCACAAGCGGTCACTCGTGCGGGTTTCTATTCTACCTTTGCAACTGGCGTTATCGTTTGGCAATGGTCACGCCAAACGCAACGTTAGCCGTCCGGTCTAGCCGACAAAGCCTGAACATGGCCTTGGTCGCCCTGGTCGACAGTCAGCTAACTTGCTGAATCCCGGCCAGCAACCAGCCCTCGTTGCCGTACTTCTGCTTCGACAGGTTCCAGATTTCGACGAACGGCTCGGCAGCAGCACCTTCCGTTTCGCGGATCAGGCCATGGAAACGGACGCTTGCGAGGCTTTCCGTGCCGCGATCCTCAACGCCGAGGATGTCGGCATTGAGTTGCACGACATCCGTACGGTTCGGCTGCGTGCCGCGTGCGTCGATATCCAGCTTCACCTCAGCGAACATTTCCGGCGTGGTGAACTCGCGGATGTCGTTCGAATTGCCGCGATCCCACGCGTCCTGCAAACGCACGAAATAAACCTTCGAATTGCGCAGGAACGCTTCGGTATCGAAACCGGACGGCACGGCGACTTGCGGGGCTGCCGCTGCGTCGACCGGACTCGTATAGCTCTGAACGCCCGACGGACCGTACCCACCCGGCGCCGACGGCGGAACGTAGCTCGGTTCCTGCGCCTGATTCATGCCGGTACGAGCGCTGCCTCCAAACGGCGAACCCGCGCCGGCACTGGCCAAAGCGGGGCTCGCGCCTTTCCGGCGGTTCATGATGAAGCGGAAGATCATCACGGCAGCCAGAACGATCAACGCGATCATGATCATGTTGGCCATTGCGCCGGCGAACGCGCCGCCCAGACCGAAGTGCGACAGCAATGCCGCGATACCCAAACCAGCCGCAAGACCGGCGATCGGTCCCAGCCAGCGGTTACGCGCGGGTGCCGCAGCGGCGGCCGGCGCTGCAGCGGGTGCTGCGCGCTGAGCGTTCGCGGCCTGACCCGGCTGCATGGACTGCGACGGCGGCGTGGCCTGATGTTGTTGGGTGGCCGTAGTGGATTGACGGCCCATGCTGCGGCCGCCGCCCATGCGGCGAGCCTCGGCGTCTTCTGTAACGAGTGCACCGGCCATGATTACGCCAGCCAGCGCAACGACCCCGGCTTTCCTGAATAACGACTTCAGGAAACCCCGAGATTGGGGTAAGCGCGAATCGGACATTTCGAATCCTTTTAAAAAGTGGAACACTAAAATTTGGTCCCGACGTGTAACGCTACCACGCCACCTGACAAATTGTAATATTCGACTTGTTCCAAGCCAGCGCGTTCCATCATTGTTTTTAAAGTTTCCTGGTCCGGATGCATCCGGATCGATTCCGCAAGGTAGCGGTAGCTATCTGCATCTTTCGCTATTTTGTCTCCAAGCCACGGCAAAATCTTGAAACTGTACAGATCGTAGGCTTTCTTGAGCGGGTCCCAGACTTTCGAAAACTCCAGGACCATCACTTTCCCACCCGGTTTCACGACGCGATACATTTCGGCCAAAGCACCATCTTTGTGCGTCATATTACGAAGTCCAAAGGCAACTGTAATGATATCGAAATAATTGTCGGGAAACGGAATCTTCTCTGCGTCGCAGATCAGCGTGGGCGTGATCACACCCTTGTCGAGCAGCCGGTCGCGCCCGACGCGCAACATCGATTCGTTGATATCCGTGTGCCAGACTTCGCCTTTTTCGCCGGCCTGCTTGGCGAACGCTTTCGCCAGATCGCCCGTCCCGCCTGCCAGATCGAGCACCTTGTAGCCCGGCCGCACCTTCGCCTGACCGATCGTGAACAGCTTCCACGCGCGATGCAAACCGCCCGACATCAGGTCGTTCATCAGGTCGTAATTGCTCGCGACTGAGTGGAACACGCCCGCCACCTTCTTCGCTTTGTCTTGTTCGTCGACCGTTTCAAAACCGAAGTGGGTCTTGCTCATCGCGTTTGTCCTCGCCTTTTGTTCGTGTAATTGGCCGAACCCTTAGAGCAGTCGGCCTTGTGCTGCGGCAAATCGCCGCTGCCAAATTTAAAATGGGTCAGTGGCAGTGTCCGCCGGACGCTTTCGGCGCCATCGGCGTGTCGCGATCGACGCCCGCCGCTTCCAGCTTACCCAGATACTCCGCCCACAACTCGTCCTGGCGCACTGCGAGGTCGTGCAGGATGTCCCACGAATAAATGCCCGTGTTGTGGCCATCGGAGAAATTGAGCTGGAGCGCGTAGTGGCCAACGGGATCGACAGAAATGATCGATACATCGCGCTTGCCCGTCTGCAGCGTTTCCTGGCCGGGACCGTGCCCCTGAACCTCCGCCGACGGCGAATATACGCGCAATAGCTCGAACGCGAGGCGATACGTCTGATCGTTCGCGTATTGCAACTCGAGCGCGCGCGTCTTGGAATGCACGACGATGCCAGTCGGAATCGGCGTTTGTTTGGTAAGTCCGCTCATGTTGAGCCTTTATTGAAAGTCTTGGGCTATGACCCGAACGCCAGCGCCATTTCGCTGCGTACGGCTTCGCGCAGCAAGGTTGCCTGAGCGCGCCGGTTCGACAGCAGCGCCTGCGAGACCGTGCGCTGGCGCGGCGCCCAAATGGGCAGCGGGAAACGGGAATCGTTGGAATGGCGGGGAATGACGTGCCAATGGACGTGAGGCACCTGGTTGCCGAGGCTCGCCAGATTCACTTTTGCGGGCGAGATGACGCGCCGGATCGCGCGCTCGACGCCGTTCACCGCCGACATCAGCTTTGCGCGGTCCGCGTTTTCGAGATCGGACATCTCGGCTACGTGCGCGGTCCAGATCACGCGACAAAACCCCGGCCAGTCGGGCTCATCGGCGAGGACGACGCGCAGCGCGTCGTCCGACCACAAGACGTCGCCGCCGTCTTCACGACAAAAAACACAGTCCATCGTTTTCCTCTAGCGAAACTACCCCGGTTCGCTATTACACCAGCACGCGCTCGATCCCGCCATCGTTAGCACGTGCGACGTAATCTTCCATCCAGCTCGCGCCGAGGACCTTGCGGGCGATTTCCACGACGATGTAATCCGCTTCGATGTTCGCATCCTCGTTGTACCGTGACAAACCCTGCAGGCACGACGGGCAGCTTGTGAGGATCTTGACGTCGGTACCGGTGGATAACGCGCCGTCCCCTGCTTTTAGCACTGAACCCGGCGCAGCGCCCGCCGTTCCTGCAGACGCGTTCGCCAGATTGATGCCGTTGGCGCCAGCTTCGGCCACAAGCGGAATGTCGCGCAACTTCGCCGCGCCCTTGCGGATTTCCTCTTCCTTGCGGAATCGGACTTGCGTGGAAATGTCCGGACGCGTGACCGCGAGCGTGCCCGATTCGCCGCAGCATCGATCGTTCTTCTCGATTTTGTATCCATCGTGCGCCGAGCCCATGATGTCGTTCACGAGCTTGATCGGGTCCATGGTCTTGATCGGCGAGTGGCACGGGTCGTGGTACATGTAGCGCGTGCCGCTCACGCCTTCCAGCTTGATGTTCTTTTCAAGCAAAAATTCGTGGATATCGATGATCCTGCAGCCCGGGAAGATCTTCTCGAATTCGTAACCAGCAAGCTGGTCGTAGCAGGTTCCACACGACACGACCACCGTCTTGATGTCGAGGTAGTTCAGCGTATTGGCCACGCGATGGAACAGCACGCGGTTATCCGTGACGATCTTTTCGGCTTTGTCGAACTGGCCTGCACCGCGTTGCGGATAACCGCAGCACAAGTAGCCCGGCGGCAAGACCGTCTGCACGCCCGCCTCCCACAACATGGCCTGCGTCGCGAGACCGACTTGCGAGAACAAACGCTCCGAACCGCAGCCCGGGAAATAAAACACGGCTTCCGTATCCGACGTGGTCGTTTTCGGATTGCGGATGATCGGGACGATCTTGTTGTCCTCGATATCCAGCAGTGCCCGCGCCGTTTTCTTCGGCAAATTGCCGGGCATCTTCTTGTTCATGAAGTGGATGACCTGCTGCGTCACCGCCGGCTTGCCGACCGTTGCCGGCGGCTTCGCCGTCTGCTTCTTCGTGAACTTCTTCAGCACGTCGTTGCCGAGACGTTGCGCCTTGTACCCGACGCCCATCATCGCCGTGCGGGCGAGGTTGATGGTCTGCGGGTTCGTGGCGTTCAGGAAGAACATGCCCGCCGCGTTGCCCGCGTTGAATTTCTTCTTGCCCATCTTGCGCAGCAGGTTGCGCATGTTCATGGTGACATCGCCGAAATCGATCTTCACCGGGCACGGCGTCACGCATTTGTGGCAAACCGTGCAGTGATCGGCGACGTCGTTGAATTCGTCCCAGTGCTTGATCGATACCCCGCGACGCGTCTGCTCTTCATACAGGAACGCTTCGACCAGCAAGGACGTGGCGAGGATCTTGTTGCGCGGGCTGTACAACAAGTTGGCACGCGGAACGTGCGTGGCGCAAACCGGCTTGCACTTGCCGCAACGCAGGCAATCCTTGATGGAATCGGCGATCGCGCCAATATCCGATTGCTGCATGATCAGCGATTCATAACCCATCAGCCCGAAACTCGGCGTGTAGGCGTTACGCAGATCGGCGCCCGCTAACAACTTGCCCGCGTTGAAGCGGCCGTTCGGATCGACCCGTTGCTTGTACGCCCGGAATTCGCCGATTTCTTCTTCCGTCAGGAATTCCAGCTTCGTGATGCCGATGCCGTGCTCGCCCGAAATCACGCCGTCAAGGTCACGCGCGAGCTTCATGATGCGTGCGACCGCAACGTGCGCGTCCTGCAGCATCTCGTAGTTATCGGAGTTGACCGGGATGTTCGTGTGGACGTTGCCGTCGCCCGCGTGCATGTGGAGCGCGACGAACACGCGGCCACGCAGCACCGTCTTGTGGATGTTCTGTGCCTCTTCGAGGATCGGCTTGAACTCGCCGCCATTGAAGATATGGCGCAATTCCGCGCGCAGTTCCTGCTTCCAGGAAATGCGGATTGTGCGGTCTTGCGCGACATCGAATACGCGAACGCCTTGCTGTGAATCCACGCGATCCGCGAGCTTCTCGGCGAGACCTTCGTAACCGAGTTGAACCAGATAATGCTGCGCTTCGCGCAACGGCATATCCAGCTTTTCGCCGACGAACGTCCAGCGTTCACGCACGCGCTTGAGCAGATCGAGCGCTTGCTGCACGCGGTCTTCGAGCAACTCGGCGCTCGGGATTTCGTTCGCGTCGTCGCTCTTGCCAAGCGGCAGCTTGCCAGCCTTGAAGAAGGTTTCGAGCGCATCGACCAGTTGCAGCTTGTTCTTGATCGACAACTCGATATTGATCCGCTCGATTCCATCCGTGTATTCGCCCATGCGGTTGAGCGGAATCACGACGTCTTCGTTGATCTTGAACGCGTTCGTGTGCTTGGCGATAGCCGCCGTGCGCGAACGATCCAGCCAGAAACGCTTGCGCGCCTCGGCGTTCACCGCAACGAAACCTTCACCGCTCTTGCCGTTTGCCATGCGCACGACTTCGGACGTTGCCTGGGCGACCGCATCCGGATCGTCACCGACGATGTCGCCAATCAGCACCATCTTCGGAAACGCGTTGCGCTTGCTTTTGGTCGCGTAACCGACGGCGCGCAGATAGCGTTCGTCGAGATGTTCGAGCCCGGCGAGGATCGCGCCGCCCTGCTTCGACGTCTCGAACAAATAATCCTTGATCTCCACGATGCTCGGAATCGCGTCGCGCGCCTGGCCGAAAAACTCCAGGCAGACCGTGCGCGTATGCGCGGGCATCTTGTGCAGGATCCATCGCGCCGATGTGATCAGCCCGTCGCAACCTTCCTTCTGAACGCCAGGCAGACCCGACAGGAACTTGTCCGTCACGTCCTTGCCGAGCCCTTCCTTGCGGAACTTCGTGCCGGAGATATCGAGCGATTCCGTGCGCAGCAGTTTTTCGCCTGGCGCGCGCGAACCGTCGAACCAGTCGAGCCGAAAACGCGCCACGGGAATATCGTGGATCTTGCCGAGGTTGTGGTCGAGGCGCGTGATTTCGAGCCAGTTGCCTTCCGGATCGACCATGCGCCACCAGGCGAGGTTGTCCAGCGCGGTGCCCCACAAAACAGCCTTCTTGCCGCCGGCGTTCATTGCGACATTGCCGCCTACGCACGATGCATCCAGCGACGTCGGGTCCACGGCGAACACGAATCCGGCCTGCTCGGCGGCTTCGGTCACGCGGCGGGTCACGACGCCCGCGCCCGAGAAAATGGTCGCGACCTTGCCATCGACACCCGGCAGATCCGTCATCTCGACGGGACCGAGCTGTTCCAGTTTTTCCGTGTTGATGACGGCCGCGAACGGCGTCAGCGGGATCGCGCCGCCGGTGTAGCCCGTGCCGCCTCCGCGCGGAATCACGGTCAGTCCGAGTTCGAAACACGCTTTGATCAGGCCGGCGATCTCGGCTTCGGTATCGGGCGTGAGCACCACGAACGGGTATTCGACGCGCCAGTCGGTCGCGTCCGTCACGTGGGATACACGCGATAACCCGTCGAACTTGATGTTGTCTTTCTCGGTGACCTTGCTGAACACCTTCGATGCCTTCTTGCGCAAATCGTAGGTCTGCTCGAACTCCTTTTTGAAGTCCTCGACCGCGCGGCACGCGGCGCTGATCAGCAACTCGACTCGCGCGGCACGGTCGCGGCCGGCATCGTCCTGATGTTGCGAGAGGTCGGCCTTACGACGCTTCTCGATATCGCCCAGACGATGGTTCAGCGCTTCGATCAACAATGCGCGGCGTTTCGGATTGTCGAGCAGATCGTCCTGCAGGTACGGATTGCGGCGCACCACCCAGATGTCGCCCAGCACCTCGTAGAGCATGCGTGCCGAGCGGCCCGTGCGGCGTTCGCTGCGCAAATTGGCGAGCGCGGCCCACGCTTCTTCGCCCAGCAGGCGGATCACGATTTCGCGATCGGAGAACGACGTGTAGTTATAGGGAATTTCGCGCAGGCGCGGCTCGGTATCCAGGGCCACGGCATGCGCGGCGCCGTTCGGATCGAAGGCTTGGGGTGCGTTCATATTCGACAGTTCGGTGGGCCGGCGCCCGCGCTGTTGGAAGCAGAAGCAGCGGTATAGCCGGCATTGCGCGGGGAAGCGCAGTTTTTCGAGTGAAACTTTTTTAGTGAAGGTGCTCGCCGGCAGAGGGTGGCAAGCGATGCAAAACCTTCGAAGGTACCGGAATCAGCGCCACGATCGCGCATCTCGCGCTAACTGCGCATGAAATTTCCCAGCCGCGCGGGTTGTGCGGCACAGCGCGCTGCACTCGGGTTGAGCGTTGCGAGGAACATGCGTCAAAAAGCCGGTCCGGCACTGCCGTTGCATCTTCCGATCCTGTATCGAAAAGCGAATTCTAACCCATCGCGATATTCGCCGTTCGCGCTCGCTAGCGGGTTGAAGGGCTTTATGCATGCGCTTTTCGGACGGCTTTTTGACGATTTTCGCGCGTCCGGCGGTTTTACCTTGCCGCCAGTACCAGCCGGACGATACGCGCCATGATCGCCCCGGTCTGAGCGGCCAGTTGTTCCGCGGGCGGCGATACAGCCGATGTCGCTACCGCCAGCCGCAACCCCGGCGCCCACAGCGCAAACTGTCCGCCGTATCCCCAGCCCAGTACAACCGGATTACCGTGGATCACACCGGTGAACCACAAGTAACCATAACCGATGTTCGAAACATGCCTGACACGCCAGCTCGCCGCGCCATGAGAGTGCGTGCTGTCACTCACCCAGGCGCCGGGAATCACGGTACGGCCATGCCACTTGCCGTCATTGGCCATGACCCAGATCAATTTCATCAGGTCGCGCGGACGCAGCGCCAGGCCGGCGAAGCTCAGCGACCGGCCGGCGTTGTCGCGGGCCCATTCGTAGCGCTCGATGCCAAGCGGGGCGAAGAGATCGCGCGCGGCGAGATCGGCGAGATCGAGGCCTTCTGCCCTCGACAGGATCGGCGAAATCAGCGAAACGGCCGGGTCGTTGTAGATCCAGGGCGGTGGCGATGTTGGATCGGCAGGAAGCGCGAGCGCCATGGAGACCAGATCGGGCGCGCTCATGAGTTCGTCGTAACGCGCTTGCCAGTCGTAGATGAGACCCGCCCTCCCCGAAAGGATTTGCGCGAGGGTTACGCCGGCTGCGGGTGAATCAGGCGCCTTGGCCACCGCTTCCGGCAAAAGCTCGCGCACCGTCGCCCTCAATCCTCCTCGGATCACGCCACACTGCAGCGCCTGTCCGACCAGCATGGAGGTCACGCTCTTGGTAATTGAATTGAGCGGCTGGAGGTCGTCGGCTGACGCGCCGCTGTAATAGCGTTCGCCAACCAGCGATCCGTTGCGGACCACGAGCAGGCTGCGAAGGCCGGGTTCGCGCGCTCCGTTGTCCAGCACGTCGGCCAGCACGCTGGCGTCGAATTCATGCTTCTCACGTTTGTCTGTCAGCCAGTCTGAATGCATATCCAATCCACCGTGAACAGTTGAATGAACCCGCAAGCATGACCGGCGCGTGTCTCAGGGTTTGGGCGCGGACGGTCAAGTAGACGCGGAGCCACGGCTATTCTTCGCCCGGCCAGACCACCACGCGCGAAATATGCGGAAAAGTGACAATCGTCGCCTCTCGTCGGGGGACGCGGATTGCGGGCGCCGGCGGTGCGCTAACGAAGTCGAAGACCGCCCGAGCCGGGCGCCGGCGGCCCCCTGAGCTATCATTATTGCTTTCGCTCAAAAATGGCGTGCTCCCGAGCGCGCGAACGGCTCCTGCATGGCACACCCTGATTACCTGAAGAAAGTCCTGACCGCGCGCGTCTACGACGTCGCCCGCGAAAGCGAACTCGAACCCGCCCGCAATTTGTCCGCGCGACTGCACAACTCGGTCTATCTGAAGCGCGAAGACAACCAGCCGGTGTTCTCGTTCAAGATTCGCGGCGCGTACAACAAGATGGTGCACCTCCCCGCCGATATCCTCGCTCGCGGCGTGATTACGGCATCGGCGGGAAATCATGCTCAAGGGGTCGCCTATTCCGCCACGCGGCTCGGCTGCAAGGCCGTGATCGTCGTGCCGGTGACCACGCCGCAAGTGAAGATCGACGCCATGCGCGCGTTCGGCGGCCCGACCGTCGAAATCGTCCAGCACGGCGAGTCGTATAGCGACGCCTACGGCCACGCCGTCAAGTTGCAGGAAGAACGTGCGCTGACCTTCGTTCATCCGTTCGATGACCCCGACGTGATCGCAGGCCAGGGCACTGTCGCGATGGAAATCCTGCGCCAGCATCAAGGCCCGATCCACGCCATCTTCGTCCCCATCGGCGGCGGCGGACTGGCGGCGGGCGTCGCGGCGTACGTGAAAGCGGTGCGCCCGGAGATCCGCGTGATCGGCGTGCAGTCCATCGATTCATGCGCGATGAAGCAATCCATCGCCGCCGGCGAACGCCTCACGCTGACTGAAGTGGGCCTGTTCGCGGACGGCACGGCGGTAAAACTCGTCGGCGAGGAAACGTTCCGGATCTGCCGCGAACTGCTGGACGAAGTCGTCACGGTAGACACCGACGCACTCTGCGCCGCCATCAAGGACGTCTTCCAGGACACACGCAGCGTGCTGGAACCTTCGGGCGCGCTGGCAGTTGCGGGCGCGAAGCTCTACGCCGAGCGCGAAGCGCTGGAAGCGAAGACGCTCGTCGCCATCACGTCCGGCGCGAACATGAATTTCGACCGCATGCGGTTTGTCGCGGAACGGGCAGAAGTCGGCGAAGCGCGCGAAGCCGTGTTCGCCGTGACGATCCCCGAAGAGCGCGGCAGTTTCCGGCGCTTCTGCGAACTGGTCGGCACGCGCAGCGTGACCGAGTTCAACTACCGGATCGCGGATTCGAACGCCGCGCACATCTTTGTCGGCGTGCAGATCAAGACGCGCAACGAAGCCGTGCAGATGGCGAATGCGTTTATCGAACATGGGTTTGCCACGGTCGATCTCAGCCACGACGAACTCTCGAAGCAACATATCCGCTACATGGTCGGCGGCCATTCGCCGCTCGCGCAGGACGAACGCCTGCTGCGATTCGAATTCCCCGAGCGTCCGGGCGCGCTGATGAAATTCCTTTCATCGATGGCGCCGAACTGGAATATCAGCCTGTTCCATTACCGCAACCAAGGCGCGGACACGAGCTCAATCCTGGTCGGTATCCAGGTTCCTCAATCCGATAACGCCGCGTTCGGGCAATTCCTCGCGACGCTGGGTTACCCGTGGTGGGATGAAGGCGCGAACCCGGTCTACAAGCTGTTCCTGGCCTGACCGCGCATGGCGTTCACGCTCGATGACAAGCTGGTGGTCGCGATTTCGTCGCGAGCGTTGTTCGATTTCGAGGAAGAAAACGAGGTCTACGAATCCGGCGATCTGCGCGAATACGAAGCGCTGCAGCGTTCGCGCTTGAGCGTTCCGGCTAAACCGGGTATCGCGTTTTCATTGATCGAGAAACTGCTGGCGCTGAACGTTGACAGCGAGCGGCGCGTGGAAGTCGTGATCCTGTCGCGCAGCGATCCCATCAGCGGGTTGCGCGCGTTCAGTTCATGCAAGGAACATGGCCTTGCGATTGAACGCGGCGTGTTCACGCGCGGCGAGTCGCCGTTTCGATATCTGGAACCGTTTCGCGCGTCGTTGTTTTTATCGGCGAATTCGATCGATGTACGCGATGCCATCGCCGCCGGCTTCCCCGCCGCGACAGTCGTTCCGCGAGCGCCGCTGACGGCAAGCCGGTATCCTGACGAGATTCGCATTGCCTTCGACGGCGACGCTGTCCTTTTCTCCGACGAAGCCGAGCAAGTGTTTCAGTCGCGGGGATTGCCCGCGTTTGTCGAGCACGAGGTCGGCAAGAAGGATCTGGCTCTGGCAAACGGTCCGTTGAAACCGTTGCTCGAAGCGCTTCACAAGCTGCAGAAACTCAGCCATGAAGCAACGCGGATGCGCATTCGCACGGCGCTCGTCACTGCGCGTTCCGCACCGGCGCACGAACGCGCGATCCGGACGCTGATGGCCTGGAACATCGAAATCGACGAAGCGATGTTCCTCGGTGGATTGAACAAGGGCCCGTTCCTGGCCAAGTTCGAACCCGACTTTTTCTTCGACGACCAAATTGGCCACATCGAATCGGCCCGCGTCGTGACAGCGACCGGACACGTACCGAATGGCATAGCGAACGCATCATGACGCCAGAACAATCTCCCCTTGGTAAGCCGGTCCAGTACCGCGAACAATACGATCCTTCGCTGCTCTTTCCCATCGACCGGGCGTCGGGCCGCGCGGCGATCGGGCTGACGGCGCGACTGCCGTTTTTCGGCACGGACATCTGGAATGGCTATGAGCTTTCGTGGCTGAACCGCAAGGGCAAGCCGCAGATTGCGGTGGCGACGTTCATCGTGCCGGCGGATTCGCCGAATATCGTGGAGTCGAAGTCGTTCAAGCTGTATCTGGGATCGTTCTCGCAGACGGCTTTTGATTCCATCGATGAAGTTCGTGCCGCCATTCGCAAGGACGTCTCCGCTATTTGCGGCGCGAACGTTTCGGTTCAGCTTGTCGCGCCTTATGAGTTTGGCGTGAAGTTGAAGATGGAAGAATTCGAGGGTTTGTCGCTGGATCGGCTGGACCTGGATGCGGATATTTATACGCCCGATCCGTCGTTGTTGAGCGCATCACATGGTGAATCACCGGTCGATGAAACCTTGTTCTCGAACCTGCTGAAATCGAATTGTCCGGTCACCGGCCAGCCGGATTGGGGCAGCGTGCAGATTCGATACGTCGGCGCGCCGATCGATCACGCCGGTTTGCTCCGGTACATCATTTCGTACCGCGAACACACGGGGTTTCACGAGCAATGCGTCGAGAAAATCTTTGTGGATGTGATGCACGAATGCAAGCCGGAACGCCTTGCCGTTTATGCACGATACACACGGCGCGGCGGGCTCGACATCAACCCGTTCCGGACCAACTTCAATCTGCCGATGCCGGATAACGCGCGGCTTGCGCGGCAGTGAAATATCGCACGGGTGAATTTCCCAACCCGTGCGTTAAAAACCATTAAGCTTTCTTATAAGCCACGCAATCCACTTCGACCTTGCAGTCGATCACCATCGACGAAACCACACAAGCGCGCGCCGGCGGATGCTCACCAAAGTACTCCTTGAACACCTTGTTGAACGATGCGAAATCCCGCGGGTCATCGAGCCACACGCCGCATCGAACGACATGCTCCGCGCCATATCCGGCTTCTTTCAAGATCGCGAATACGTTCTGAATCGCCTTGTGCGATTGGGCAACGATGCCGCCTTCGATCACTTCGCCGTTTTCCATTGGCGTCTGGCCTGATACGAACAGCCATCCGTCCGCTTCAACTGCACGCGAAAACGGCATCACCGCACCGCCTTGTCCTTTACCGCCTTCCACACCATATCGTTTCATGGTCAATATCCTTTAGTTAAAAATGCCCGAGCGCGTCGAGTTTCGAACCATCGCCACGCGCCACAAACTGTCCCGCCCGTTGTCCTGTCACCCCGCCGTCCAGATACGACAGCACGCCATTCACCCAGACTGCATCGATGCCATCCGCCGTCTGCCTTGGCTCGGCGAACGTCGCGGTATCGCGGACTTGATCGGCATCGAAAAGAACGAGGTCCGCGTGATAGCCCACTTTCACGAGACCGCGCCCGGCCAACCCGAACCGCCGTGCCGATAACCCCGTCATCTTGCGCACCGCCTCCTCCAGAGGCAGGAGCGATGTATCGCGCGCGTAGTGCCCGAGCACGCGCGGAAACGCGCCCCACAAACGCGGATGCGGCAGCGGGTCATTCGGCAAGCCATCGGAGCCGACCATGGTCGCCGGGTGCGACAGGATCCGCCGCACGTCGTCCTCCGACATGTTGTGATACACGGCGCCCGCCGGCTGCAGGCGCTTGCCCGCCTCCTGTTGTGTGACTTGCCATTCGGCCGCGACCTCGGAAATCAGCTTGCCGGCCATCTCGGGATGCGGCGTGGACCACGTGATCGTGATGTCGATATCGCCGGTCACCTGTTTCACATCGAGCGTCGATGAACTGCGGTTGTACGGATAGCAATCGCATCCCACCGGTTGACCTTCGCGTGTCGTGTCGAGCGACTTCAACACCTCCGTGCTGCGGCCCCAGTTCGACGGCCCCGCACACTTCAAATGTGAGATCACGACCGGAACGCGTGCATGCTTGCCAACTTGATACGCCTCTTCCATCGCGTCGAGGATCGCATCGAATTCGGTGCGCATGTGCGTGGTGTACAGCGCGCCGGCATGCGCCAGCGGCTCAGCCAGCGCCATTACTTCTTCCGGCGGCGCATTGAATGCCGAGCCATAGGCAAGACCGCTGCTCAGTCCAAGCGCGCCGTGCGCCAACGCTTCTTCGAGCTGGGCGCGCATACCATCGATTTCCGCCGGCGAAGCTCCGCGATCCAGCCGGTCCATATGGTTATTGCGCAGCGCCGTGTGCCCGATCAACGCGCCCACGTTCACCGCCGGACGCGCAACGTTCACGGCATCGATATACGCCGCGAATGTCGGGTACTGAAAATCGGCTTGCGCGCCCAGCAAGTTCATCGGATCGGGCGGAGCGCCTTTGAGCGTCACCGGCGACGCGCTGATCCCGCAATTGCCGACGATCACCGTCGTCACGCCTTGCGAGATCTTCGGCAGCATCTGCGGCGAGCGGATGACGTGGGTATCGTCGTGCGTATGAACGTCGATGAAACCCGGCGCCAGCACCCGCCCTTCTGCCTCCACCACGTTGTCGGCCGTCCATTGATCGAGCGCGCCGATCGCCACGATCTGCCCGTCCCTTACCGCCACGTCACGCTGAACCGCGGGCGCGCCGGTTCCATCGATAACCCGTGCGCCCTTGATCAGCGTATGGGCGTGTGTTTGTGAATCCAATGCCATTTCAGTCTCCTAAGGGCTCGCGGAAGTACTCGCCGGAAGGCTCGCCGAAAGGCTCACCAGAAGGCTCGCCGGACGGCTGCCGTTCATCACCACCGCCGCGATACGCGTCGAGCGCGTGTTTCATGCGCCGCAAAAGCTCGCGGCTGGTTTCGCCCTGCTTCACGGCAAGTTCGGTAACGAGCAGGTCGAGCGCCATCAACATGGCGTATCGGGATGTCGACGGCTTGTAGATGAAGTCCGTTTCGTTCGCGATGACCGGGATCAGCCAGTCGGCCAGTTCCGCGAGCGGCGAAACCGGCGCGGTCAGTGCAATCACCCGAGCGCCGTATTCCCGCGCGACGCGGCAACTCTCGACCATCTCGGGCGTGCGTCCCGTCACCGATAACGCCACGACCACGTGTTCTTTGGAGAGCGTCGCGGCGACCATCCGCTGCAGCAAACCATCCTGATAGGACGCCACCGGGCGGCCGAGGCGCACGAGGCGAAAGCGCATTTCATCGGCAAGCGCGGTCGACCCGCCGCCCATGCCGAAGACGTAGATCATCTGGGCGCCGACAAGGGCATCGGCGGCGGCGGCAATCGGCGCCGCCTGCAATGCGCCGCGATTGTGGGCGAGCGTAGTCTGGATATCGTCGAAAATGCGGGAAGCGAGGGAATCGGGGAGCGCGTCGTCACTGCTGCGATCACCACCGCCGCGCAAGAACCGCTGCCCGACGGCCGCCGCTTGCGCCAGCCGCAGCTTCAATTCGCGCACATCCTCGCAGCCGACTGCTTTCGCAAACCGCGTCACGGTCGCAATGCTGACCGCCGCTTTTTTTGCCAGCGCGCCGATGCTCGCGCGCGATGCACCGGTCAGATCGTCGAGAATGAGCGCTGCGACCTTGCGCTCCGCCGTGCGCAATTCGGGCGCGCGCTCGGCGATCCGGGCGACGATATCGAATGCTGGCGGTTCGGACGACACGTTCATGGCAACCTTTTGCGCGCGTTTGTGGAGCGTGGTACTAAATAACAATTTATCAGGCATCGTACTTTCTGTACCATAAGCGAGTCAATCTGGAATTTGCAGGCGGCGTCTCAAAATAAGAGCCAAAAGACATAAAAACGAACGATGGAGCAGCAGCACATGAAAGTTACAAACTATCAGACGGCGACAATCGATCCTTTCGGCAAGGGTCTCGGCATGGTCCCGGGCGTAAGCGTCCACCTGGCGGATGCCGCGCGTCTCGACTGGAATCTGCTCGATGAAGACGTGAGCCTGCCCGCCGCCGTGCTATACGCGGACCGCATGGAGCACAACCTGAAGTGGATGCAGGCGTTCGTGGCGCAATACGGCGTGAAGCTCGCGCCGCACGGCAAGACGACCATGGCGCCCCAATTGTTCCGCCGCCAGCTCGACGCCGGCGCGTGGGGCATCACCCTTGCGACGGCGCATCAGGTCCGCGCGGCGTATCGCGGCGGTGTGCATCGCGTGTTGATGGCGAATCAGCTCGTCGGCAAACGCAACATGGGCATGATCGCGGAGCTGCTCACCGACCCGGGTTTCGAGTTCCATTGCCTCGTGGATTCGGCGGATAACGTCGATCAGCTCGGCGCGTTTTTCAGCGATGTGAACAAGCAGATCAACGTGCTGCTGGAGCTGGGCGTGGAAGGCGGCCGCACCGGCATTCGTGACAATGCTCAACGCGACGCCGTGCTCGCCGCCATCGCGCGTTGGCCGGATACGGTGAAGCTGACGGGCGTCGAGTTGTACGAAGGCGTGCTGCAGGATGAGTCGAAGGTGCGCGCGTTTTTACAGCACGCGGTGGACGTGACGCGCGAGCTGGTCGCGCAGGGCAAGATCGAACGCAAGCCGGCGATTCTGTCGGGCGCGGGATCGGCCTGGTACGACGTCGTCGCCGATGAATTCGCTAAAGCGAACAGCGACGCCATCGAAGTGATCCTGCGTCCGGGCTGTTACCTGACGCACGACGTCGGCGTCTACAAGAAAGCGCAAAACGAGATTTTTGCGCGCAATCCGATTGCGAAGAAGATGGGCGAAGGACTGAAACCGGCGTTGCAATTGTGGGCTTACGTGCAGTCGATTCCGGAGCCGGATCGCGTGATCATCGGCTTGGGAAAACGCGACGCAGCGTTCGATGCCGGCATGCCCGAACCCGCACGCCACTTCCGCCCCGGCACGCAATTGCCGCGCGACGTGGCGCCGGGAGAAGGCTGGGAAATCTTCGGCATGATGGACCAGCACGCGTACTTGCGAATCAAGCCGGGTGATGACATCAAGGTCGGCGACATGATTGCGTTCGATATCTCGCACCCGTGCCTCACCTTCGACAAATGGCGCCAAATTCTCATTGTCGATGCGAAATATCGCGTGAAGGAAGTGGTCGAGACGGCGTTTTAAGCGTTGTCGCTGAGCGTGGCGTCGCTTTCCGAGGACGTCGACGCGACCTCGATGATGCGCTGCTCCAGCACACGCAGCGCGCCCGACAACGCCGTGATGGCTTCGTCGGGCAGCGTGGAAAGCGTTTCGCTCAGGAACGTGTTGCGGCGCGGCAGGCCGGCGTTGACGACCGCGCGGCCTTCGTCGGTGAGGATCACGTTGGAGATGCGGTTGTCGCGCTGATCCACGCTGCGGGCAATCCAGCCCAGCGCCTCGAGCGTTTTCAGTTGCCGCGTGAGCGCGCCCGGATCGACGCGCAGCCGCTCGACCAGCTTCTTCTGCGACAACTCGCCCGCATGATCGTGCAATGCGATCAGGATGCGCCAGCGCGGCATAGGCTGGCCGACTTGCGACTCGAACGACTGCATGAACACACGATAAGTGCGTCCGAACTGCTGAATGACCGCGATGCGTTCCGTTTCGTCCATGCTGATCTATTCCCTGCTTCGCGTATATGCCGCGCGTCCAACATTGAATTCATTCGGCCATGATGGCCGGCTCCACCTTCGTGCCCTTCAGGCGGACCGGCGGCACTCGCCGCGATTGCCACACGGCGACCACCGCAACGACGGCCGCCACCGCAATACCGATGTGAATTGCCGCCACCAGTGATTCACGCGCCGATTCCAGCAGCGCAACGCCGTTATGACCTGCCGCAACCAGTTGCGACAAGAGCGTGGTCTGCGCTTCGTGGTTGATGAGAATTTGCGGATCGCTGAGATCGCCGAACCAGTGGCCGGCGTTGTCTTTATCGAGTGAAAGCCGCACGCCGCTTGCGTAGAGATGCGTAATCAGCGTGCCGGTCAGCGCCGTGCCGACCATGCCGCCAATCATGCGCAGCGATTGCAGCAACGCCGTCGCAATCCCCAGATGCTCGCGTCCCGCCGTCAATTGCGCGAACACCGTCAGGTTAGGCATGACGAAACCGAGACCCATGCCGCCGAGCACCATGATTCCCATCAAGAGCGGCCGCGGCATGGAGCGCGTCGCGATCACCACGCCAAGACACGAGAGTGCGAGCAACGCGAAACCGACATACAGCATGGCGTTCGGGTTCTTCACCCGCGTGACGATCCGCCCGTTCAAAATGCTGCCGATAGTAATAAACACCACCAGCGGCGTGATGATCAGGCCGGCGTCCTTTGGCGACATGCCGAACCCGCCCTGGAACAACAGCGGCGCGTAGAACAGCAGCGAGAACATCGTGAAACCGCCGAGTATCGCCAACGTGAAAAGTGCGGACAGGCTCTTGTTGCGGAACATATCGACTGGAAGAATGGCGTAATCGCAGCGACGCTCCCACTTCCAGAGCGCATAACCGCACGCTACGCTCACCACCAGCAGCACCAGCGTTCCCGCTGAAACGCCGTGCTTCGGCAACATCTCGACGAACAACTGCAACGAACCGAGCGCAATCGCGATCAGGCCCGCGCCTTGCCAGTCAAGTCGCATCTTGCCTTCATGCTTGATGTGGCGAAGGTGCGGCAGGAAGCGCCAGACGAAGAACACCGATATCAATCCGACGGGCAAATTGACATAGAAAACTGAGCGCCAGCCGTAATATTGGGTCAGGATGCCGCCGAGCGACGGACCGACCGCATTGGCGATACCAAACGCCGAGCTCATCATGACCTGCCACCGCAGTCGCACGACAGAATCGGGGAACAGATCGGCAATGCACGCGAAAGCGGTTCCGACCAGCATGCCGCCGCCAATGCCCTGAAGGCCGCGCGCGAGCACGAGGAACAGCATGTCGTTGGCCATGCCGCAAAGCGCAGACGCTGCGGTGAACACGACAATCGATGCAATCACGAACGGCTTGCGCCCGTAATAATCGCCGAGCCGCCCGAAAACAGGCACGGTAATGACCGATGTGAGCAAGTACGAGGTCGCAACCCAAGCGTACAGGTCGAAACCTTTAAGCTCGGCAACGATGGTCGGCAACGCCGTGCCGACGACGGTTTGATCGAGCGCGACCAGCATGGTCACGAAGCAGATTCCCAGCATCGCCATCAGCGATTCGCGGAAAGGGAGTACTTGTCCCGCGGAGTGATGCGCGGCAGTATGAACGGCCATTTTTTTGATACCGCAATGATTGACTTGTCAACAGACCGGGAATCATAGCACGCGATAATGCTCTAAATCAAAGCCTGAATCCTTCCTGGACCCTTTCGAAAAACATCATGGAACCGACGCCAATCTCCGTCTCGCCCCTTTCCCCGGAAGACCTGGCGACCTTGCGCCGCGCCAAGGAAGCGCTGGAAAGCCCGTCCCTGACGATGAAACTAGCAAGCGTGGTGGGCTCGCCCATCGAGAAGCTGATGGCGCGCATGCCGAACATCGCGCAGGAAAAAATCGATGACGCCACGCAGGCCGCGCTCAAGAAATGCCTGCAACTGGCGTTGCGCACGTTGACCAAAAGTTCAGTGGATGGCGTGCTGCTGCCGCCTGAAAAACCGCACAACCTGATGCACAAGCTCGCGGTGGCGACGACCGGCGCGGCGGGCGGCGCGTTCGGAATGTTCGCGCTACCAGTGGAATTGCCGGTCACGACCACGCTGATGTTCCGCTCGATCTGCGACATTGCACGCAGTGAAGGCGAAGACATTCATCTCATCGATACCCAGTTGCAATGCCTGATGGTCCTCGGCATGGGCGGTCCGAGTTCGAGCGACGACAATGCTGATATTGGTTATTTCATCGTGCGCGGGACGCTGGCGCAGTCGGTATCCAAGGCGACGAGCGAGATTGCCGCGAAGGGATTGAGCGGACATGGCTCGACGGCGTTGCTCAAGTTCTTGCAGACGGTGGCGTCGCGCTTTTCGGTGCAGGTCAGCGAACAGGTCGCCGCGAAGTCGATTCCCGCGATCGGCGCCGTGCTCGGGGCAATGGTGAATACGGTGTTTATCGATCACTTCCAGCAGATGGCGCACGGGCATTTCACCGTGCGCCGGCTGGAGCGCCAATATGGGCAGCTCGCGGTGGAGCGCGCGTTTCAGACCATCGATATTTCCAGCGGCCGGTGAAGCGCTACGCGGCGTACGAACTGCGCCGCGTGTTCCAACGCCCGGTTCGCTTCCGGCACGAACGGCGCCAGCATCTGTAAAGCGTGCGGCATGTTCGGCAAGACTTGAAACTCTACGTTCACGCCCGCTGCTTGCGCTTTCTCGACGAAGCGCGTGGAATCGTCGAAGAGCACTTCCGTGTCGCCCGCCTGGATGAAGACCGGCGGCAAGCCATCGAAGCGCCCATATAACGGCGATACATACGGGTTTTGGACATCCGCGCTTCCTGTATAAAGCTTGCCCGCCGGCGCGATTGCGCGGCCGTAGAACATGGGGTCGCGGCCATTGTTGGTTGTGATCGATGCACCCGTCGCCGCCAGGTCCGTCCACGGCGAAAACAGCACTGCGCCTGCGGGCATCGGGTCGCCGGCATCGCGAAATGCGAGCAGCGCGGCGAGCGCGAGGCCGCCTCCCGCCGAATCGCCGGCAATCACAAGCGACTGTGGCGCCACACCATCGGCGATGAGCTTTCTGTACGCAGCCAGAGCGTCATCGTGCGCTGCCGGAAACGGATGCTCGGGCGCGAGCCGGTAATCGAGCGAAAAGATGCGCGCGCCGGAACGCCGGGCAAACGCGAACACGAGGTTGCGATGCGTCGCCGGCGAGCAAAAGTAATAACCGCCGCCATGCAAATAAAGAATCGTGATGTCCGAAGGCACCGCGGGCGAAAGCCATTCGCCACGAAGGGGCGCGTCGCTCTCGGCATATCTTTCTTCAAGATGCCAACCGCGTGGGACCTTGGGTGACCACGCGCGCTTCGATGTCATTGCACGTGCCTTGGCTACATCGATCCCGGGCGTGGCGGTTGCAGGGCGCATCCTGTGGCGCAGGACCCAACACATCAACGTACTCTGCCAACTCATGAACCGTCCTCTCTTATCCAAGCGGTGCTAGTTTGCGGGCATCACTTGCCCGCGAATCTCGCCCGTCGGGTTCGTTTCAGTATGTATGTTGAAGTAGTACTTGCCGGCCATCAGTTCGGTAGCCTGTTCTTCGGAGAGCGTCGCCTCGCCGTTGATAGGACTCGGCAACGCGTTTTTATCGATAGGAACCTGCACCTTTGCGTTTTGCCCGACAGGCGCCGGACCGTGGAAATGCGCCATGGTCGCCGGGCCGGACAAATCGGCATACGTCACGTTCCACTGCAGCGTTTTGGTGGTTGTATCGAAGGTGGCTTTCAGCACGCCATGCCCCTTGCTTACGCGCGGCGGCACTTCGCTCGAAGGTTGCAAATTGGCTTGCAACACGACGCTATCGGCAAAAGCTGGAACGGACGTCAACGACATCAGCAACAGGGTCAGGTTTGCAAGACGTCTGCTGTGCAATGAACCGGATCTCGTGAACATATTTTTGCTCTCTAATGGATAACCAACGAGTCGATGAGTGGTCTGTCTCATCGTGCGGTCATAGTAGAGCATTTTTGAGACATGCTTCCTTGGATGCATTCACAGGAAAAACAGTGGGCCCAATACAGAAAGGCGCCTTTCGGCGCCTTTCTGTTACAACGTGAAACTTACAGCGTTACGCCATTAGAAGCGGTGACGAAGACCCGTCGACACCACCACCTGGTTGCCGTGTACTGCGCGAGCGTTCGAACCGTACACTTGAGCTGCCGTGTCGCCGTCCGTCAACTGTACAACGCCTTCAGCATAGATGTCCGTACGCTTGGACAAAGCGTAGTCCGTCTGGAGGCCAACTTGATGGTAACGAGCGTGGTCGTTGTTGGCGTTGCCCGGAACCATGCCCTTGCGGTCTGTGTACGTATATGCCGCGCCGAGTGCCAGAGCCGGGGTCAGCGAGTAGCGTGCGTTCACTTCGTAGTTGTTGTAGCGGAGCGTCGAATCACCACCAACGAACTGGAAGCGGCTTTGCGTCCATACTGCGCCGACCGTTGCGGGGCCGAACGAGTAGTTCGCACCAACGCCGAACGTACGTTGCGTCTGCGCCGAAACGTTTGCCATCAGCGGATCACCGTTTGTCTCGGTGATAGCACCGCCGAGGTTTGCGCTGTTGCCATTCTGGACCTGCAGGTAAGCTGCAGCCATCTTGAACGGGCCGTATGCATACTGTGCGCCGGCGCTGTAAGCGCGGTTATCAGCAAAACCACCTGCTTCGTTCGAGAAGCCATACAGGCCACCGAATGTCAGGCCGCCGTAGTTGGCGCTCTGGTACTTGACCGAGTTGTTCACGCGGAACGAGTTGTCCGTGTTGTCGTTGTCGAACGGATGGGAGAAATACGTACCGCCCCAGCTGCCGTTAGCCGTCAACGGCGCGACATAGTCGACCACCGAGTCATACTGTCGACCCAACGTCACCGTACCGAACTGAGCCGTCGAAATACCGACATATGCCTGACGGCCGAACTCACGACCGCCTTGTTGCGAAGCGCCGGTGCCGATGTTGAAACCGTTCTCCAACGTGAAGATGGCCTTCATGCCGCCACCCAGGTCTTCAGCACCGCGCAGGCCCCAACGGCTGCCGTTGATGTTGCCGCTCGACAGGCGGAACGCTGCAGCGCTGCCTTTGTCTGCGTTCGCCGACTTTTCGTTGTTCACATAGGTAAAGCCGGCATCAATAAGGCCATACAGCGTAACGCTGCTTTGCGCGTTGGCGGCGGTCGCAAAAGAAGCGGCTACGGCCGCGACGATCAGAGTCTTTTTCATGGTTGATCCTTTTAATGAGTCTGTCGACTCGACTGGTTGCATAACGCGCCGCCTTCCTGTCTGACTTCAAGGCGACTCGTTTCCGGTCTTTTCCCGGACACCGCGATTCGGCTGAACAAAGTTTAGGGCGCGGGCTTTTAGGCAAACCATCAAGGCACACACAAAAGGCTTTTTGAATAAGTCGAAAAGTAGCGATTTCAATCGCGCAAACGCTTGTCGCATCAGGCTATTTCACTATCTTGAATTAATGTCCGGATACCTAATTAGTTGAATGCGTTGCACAGTTGCGACAGTAGCAACCGCACGACACTCACGCCCTTTCCGCTGCTTTCGTCCCATTCCTATTTTCGGGATAACTTCGCGGGATTAGCATCGCGCACGCGAGTGAGTGGAATAAAGAAGGAACTCAACGCACGACTTTTCAGCCTCGATATGACATGAACGGGGTGACTCTGTGAGCATCGGTAGTCAATGAATCATTTGCAAGCCATGCGCGTTTTCGTGAAGGTCGCTGAAACCGGGTCGTTCGGCCGGGCTGCCGCCGTGCTCGATTTGTCGAACGCGGTCATCACACGGTACGTCGCGTTACTCGAGGCGCATCTCAACACGCGTCTTCTGAACCGCACCACGCGCAGTGTGTCGCTTACCGAAGCGGGCGCCTCATATGCCGAGGGCTGCCGCGCGGTCATCGAACAGGTGGAGGCGATTGAATCAACGGTGTCGCAAACTTCGTTCGATCCTTCGGGCGTGCTGAAGCTCGTGGCATCGGCATCGTTTTCGCTGTTCGGACTCACGCCGCTGCTTTGCGATTATCGCGAGGCATTTCCGAACGTTAAGTTGCGGCTCACGCTGTTGCATCGGCCGGTCGATCTGGTGGACGAGGGCTTCGACGTCGGCATAGTCGTGCCGCGCATGGTCAATAGCGGCACGCTGATCAACCGGCCGCTGTTCAAGGTAACGCCCGTGATCGTGGCGGCGCCCGCCTATCTCTCGAAACATGGCGTACCGTTACGTCCCGGCGATTTGCCGGCGCACGCTTTCTTGTCGCCATCGGCGGATATACATGGCGCGACCTGGTCGTTCACGAACGAGAACGGAGAGGACGAGGATATCGTCATCGACCCGGATTACACGGTCAACAATTCGCAAATGCTGCGGCAAGCCGCACTGTCCGGCATGGGCATCACTGCACTTCCCGAAAGCCATATTGCCGACGACCTCAAGAACGGCACGCTGCTGCGCCTGCTGACCGATTACACGGTCAACAACGCCGACAAAGAAGTGTCGCTGGTCTATCCGGGGCGCCGTCATGTATCGGCGAAAACACGTTCGTTCGTGGACTTTACGATCGCGCATTTCAGGAAAGACACGGCAGTGAGCGCGTTGTTCTGATCGCGCGGAATCATTTGAAACGGGCCGGTTCAACAACTCAATGTTGAACCGGCCCGCGTGTTCGCTCTTCGCGCATGACGAGGTGCAACACGTTTCACGCCATTGCCGCGCACTGCCCTTCTATGATTTCGAGCAGCACCTCGCAGCGTGCGATCAGCACCGCGCCATCTTCGTTCCGGCGCGTGGCCGGTTTGTCGAGGAGATCGCGACGGAAGGTATCGAGCGCCACCTGTAATGGCCGGTACTGCAGCACGCTCGCCGCCCCGATCACCCGGTGATGCCATTCCCGCAATTGCGCGACCGAACCGCCGTTGTCGAGCAATGACCTGAGCGTTTCCAGATCATCGCGAAATGACGATGCAAACGCATCGAGCAACGCCTTCACGGTCGTCTCGCTGCCCCACAGTTGCGTCATATAGCCGAGATTGAGTTCATCGCTTTCAGTGGTCGCCGTGTCCGGGCCCGCAGCGGATTGCGGCTCCGCAGTTCCATCGGGCTGCGGCGCAGCCGACGAGTTTTCCATCACGCGCCATCGGTTCAAGTGATCGCGCAATGTGGCGAGACGGGTCGGCTTGACAAAGCAATCGTCCATGCCTGCATCGCGGCACATGGAAAGTTCCTCCGGCGCGGTGCTCGCGGTGATGCCAAGGATAGGCAGTCTCTTCGACAAGCCCAGTTCGCTCGCCCGCACACGCCGGGCCAGCTCGTAGCCGGTCATGTTGGGCATATGGCAGTCGGTGATGAGGTAGCCGTAATGCCCATGCTTCAGTGCAGCAAGCGCTTCCACGCCATCGGGCACGATGTCGCAGGCAAATCCAAGCAGCGACAACTGATGCCGGATCAACTCCTGGTTCACCGGATGATCCTCTGCCACGAGCACAAGCCGTCCCGCGCGAATCGCGCGGTCGCGATCGGGCGCTTCCATGTTTGTATCAGTACTGCGTGTGGCGCGCGACGCAATCTGCGGCAATCCTGTCAGCGCGGCGACGCACGCGGCGCCGAGACCCCGCCATGAGATCGGATTCACGCTCACGCGAATGTCGTTTTCGAGAATGCGATATCCCGTCGGCTTGGGTTTTTCCGTGACGTGAATGACCTGCGTTTTCAACGGCAGCGCTTCCCCGTGGGTGTCGCTGAGGAATACCAGGTCAATACCATTGAATGTTTGCGGATCACGCAACGCGGCGTCATCGCGAGAATGAATCTTGAGGTCGAGCCCGAGCGCCTGCCCATAATCGACGAGCGCACGGGCCACGCGCGGGTCATCGATTGCGATGATGCCGCGCTTGCCGCGCATTCCGCCGATCTGATAGCTGGTCGTTTCCACCGGCATGCTCAGACGCACCGTCATTTTCGTGCCGACACCCAACTCGCTTTTCAGCTCGAGCGTTCCGCCCATCAGTTCGACGAGTTTGTGGCAGATCGTGAGGCCAAGCCCCGTGCCGCCGAAGCGTCGAGTGGTGGACGTTTCAGCTTGCACGAAGGGTTCGAAAAGGCTTGCCTGGGCGTCGGCTGCAATGCCAATGCCGGTGTCCTCCACGCTCAATTCGACCGTCTGCACACCGCGTGCGCTTGCAACCATATTCACCGATAAGGCGACGTCGCCTTTCATCGTGAACTTGATGGCGTTGCTCAGCAAGTTGAACAACACCTGGCGCAGGCGCACGCTGTCGCCGCGCAGACTTGCGGCAACATCCGGCGACACGGCAGCACGCACGCGCAGACCCTTTTCGTGCGCGCGTCCGGCGAGCAGGCCGACGGCGTTATCGACAAGTTCGCGCAAATCGATCGGCATCGATTCGATGGTCAGCCGCCCCGCCTCGATCTTCGAATAGTCGAGCAGGTCATCGAGGATCTGCAGCAGCGCGCTCGCCGAATCCTGGATCATGCCGAGCATCTGCGACTGGTCCGGATTGAGCGGCGTGGTCTCGAAGACTTCCACGAGCCCGAGCACACCGTTCATCGGTGTACGGATTTCGTGACTCATCATCGCGAGGAAATCGTCCTTTGCACGCGAAGCCGCTTCGGCCGCATCGCGCGCTGCGGCGAGTTCGTCTGCGCGCGCGCGCTCGATGCTCGCGTCGATCCAATAACCGTTCCAGACCACGGCGCCGTCCGTCTCTCGATTCGCGACGAGATCGGCGCGGATCCACCGGCGGCCTTCGTCTGCGATCGAGCGAAACTCCATGTGGATCGGCTCGAGCGTCTGCGCTGAACGCTCGATTGTTTCGCGCACGCTGCGTTTGTCCTCTGCGTGAATCACCGACAATCCCGCCACCTGGTCGTTGCTCAACGTCGCGAGATCCAGGCCGAACAGATGCCGCGTGTCGCCGCCCACATACGGGAACCCGTAGGTGCCGTCTGTCGCGCGACGCAACTGGAACACGACGGCCGGCAGCGAGCGGGTGACATCGTGCAGACGGCGCTCGTTCTCGCGCGCGCGCATTTCGGCGTCGCGGATATCGGTGATGTCGATCATGGTGCCGACCGCGCCTGCCATCGCGCCGTCCGCCGCCTTGAATGCGCCGGTCCAGAAAAGCGCGTGACGCAGTTCGCCTAGACGATTGTGAAACGCGAATTCGACCTGCTCGCGCTGCCCGTTCGTGATGCTCTGACCAACGAGATCGTGCAGGCGCTTGCTGTTTTCGGGGCCCCAGGACTGTGCTTCGAGCGCGGTGTGGCCGATCACGTCCTCGCGCCGGATTCCGAGCATTTTTTCGAACGCGCGATTCACCGCGATATAGCGATTCTCCAGGTCCTTCGCGACCAGCGGAAAGGGCACGACTTCCATCATGGTCTGCTGGAAACTGAGTTGGGTAGCGAGACGCTGCTCCGTCTCGACGCGCCTGGCCATCTCGCGTTGAAGCAGAACGAATGCACGCAACGTCACGCCGAGGATCACGCCGATGGCAATCAGCACAGGCAGCAAGCGCATTGCGCTGACGCTCCATCCGCTTGGTAGCGGATCGGACGCCACCAGACTCGCCTGGAGAATCCTTTCCTTGTCGGCGGCGGGCATGGCGCGCAACGCGCGGTCTATCAGCGGCACGAGCCGGCGGTATTCAGGACGCACTGCGAAACCGATGTTTTCAAAATCGCGCGCCGGCCCGATGCCCTGCAGTTGGTCTTCGCGACGCGTCGCGATCACGTCGACCTGTCCGTTCCCGAACGCGTTCGATACCGCAGCCCAGTCCGGATACATGCGCGCATCGAAATCGATATCGAGCGCCCTGGATAAATAAGCCGTGTAAGCGAGCACATTTCCGCCGGTGTGGCCGTCGGACTCGGCGGAGGTGAATGGCGCCCAATTCGTGTCGATGCCCAACGCGAGCGGCGGCAGCGAGCGCAGGTAGGCGCGTTCGTCGGCGCTGAGGTCGAGCGCCGGGGCATCTTCGCCGGTTTGCGATCCACGTCTCGCCGATTCATTCAAACCATCCGCGCTGACGCCGACCGGCTCACCATTGGCTTGCATCACCGTTTCCGCGGTCCCGTTTGCGAGAGCACCGATGGTGAGTGTCGAATAATGATCCAGCGATTGTTCGGCACGCACTGGATCAGCAGACACGCCCGACCCCATCAGGACGAGCATGAACAGCGTCATCACGCGAGCCAGGCGGGGTATTGGGGAAGTTGACATGGCGTGCAGGAAGGGTCGATGCGCGCTGGTCATAGCGGCTGTTTGTCCAGCACGCCGCCGACACGGCTGGCGTTTTGCACCGAACTGTTATCGGCTGAAGCGTTGCGCTGGAGCGTGGGATAGAAGAAGCCTGCGAGCACGCCCCCTGCAAGCGGCGCTGCCCAGAAGAGCCACAACTGGTCGAGTGCCCAACCTCCCATGACAAGCGCGGGACCGGTCGATCGCGCCGGATTGAGGGACGCATTCGTGACGGGAATGGCCAGCAGCGAGCACAAGGTCAAAGACAACCCGATCAGCGCCGCACCACTGGCTCGCATGCGTTTGCCCGACGTCACGGCAAGATTGACGAGCACGAAGACGAAGGTCATCAGCACTTCCACGATCAACGCCGCGTGCAGTTGGTAACGAGCGGGGGAATGAACGCCGTAGCCGTTCACACCAAGTGCAACGGGACCCGGCGACACGCCAGGCCGCGCGCTGGCCACAACATAAAGAAGCCACGCCCCGGCGATCGCGCCGCAAACCTGCGCCGCGATGGTTGGTATGAGGTCGCGTACGGGAAATCGATTGGCGACGGCAAATCCAACCGTTACCGCTGGATTGAAGTGCGCGCCGGAGATGGGACGCAACACATATACGAGCGTGGTAGCAGCAAGGCCGAAGGCCACCGCCTGACAAATGAGGCCGAGGTCCGTGCGAAAATAACCGCTGGCGAGCGCCGTGGAGCCGCAACCGAAAAAGACGAGCGAAAACGTTCCGACGCACTCGCCTAATATCTTCTTGAACATATCGTCTTCCGTCCCACGTTGAGCTCCGTCGCCCGATGCGTAACCGCACGGCAATCGTCGCGGGACGGCAAACATCGGGGAGTAAAGAGATCGAGTCTGGGCGTAAAGATCCGTCCGATTAATCAGAGCATTCCTAAACACGTCTGACTGAATGAGGATTGGTTTTTACGTTTTTCTCGGTGCTGCGGGCGCGACGAGAGCGGCTCAGGAAAGCCCGATCTGCCTGAGATAGTTCAGGAGTTGCGTTTCCGTTTCGAGACCGAGCTTTCGCATGGCGTTGCGCCTTTGCGTGCCTATGGTCTTGACGCTTCTTCCGAGATGCTCCGCAATGCCAATGAGTGACTTGCCAGCGGCATACAACTGGAACACTTCCCATTCGCGCGCGCTCAAGACGCCTGCCCGGCCGGGTTTATTCCCGGCATGGGATTTCAGCAGCGCTTCCACATGCTTTGACACAAAGCACTCGCCGCGAATCACCGCGGCCATCGCCTCATTCAAGGACTCAATGCAATCACGCTTGTCCAAGAGGCCGTCGGCCCCAAGCTCGAGCAGACCGGCGAGCATCTGAGGTTGCGCAATCATGGTGACGACGATCAAGCGCGCCCGCTCTGGCTGCCTCAAAAAGGAGCGCAAGAACGCGATGGCATTGCTCTTGCCGTCGATACCACGCATGCCGATGTCCGAGATCACGATATCGCATGGAAACCGTCCGATCAGGTCTGCGAGGCACTCGGTGTCGCCGGCGGTCGCCACCACTTCCACACGCGGATCGCACTGAAGCCAGGCACTGATGCCCTCTCTGACGGCCGCGTGATCATCGGCCAGGATAATCCGGATTTTCGAATCCACTTGTTAATGCTTTCGCTGTCTACGTGATGAGTTACGCATTCCGATGCGGCTTTTAAGCTATCACCCGGACTGCTGCATTTGAATCAGGCCACTCTGAAGCGCAAATTGGTAAAGTTCTGCGTCCGTGTTCAACTCGAGTTTGCGCATGGCTCCGCATTTCTGTGCGCTGATGGTCTTGACGCTACGACCCTGCTCACGCGCTATTTCAGTAATGTTCTCGCCGCTCGCATAGCGGACGATTACGTCAAGTTCGCGGCGCGTGAGCTTTTTCCGGATCTGGTCCACCCGATGCGCCGAAGTCGCACCGGCGAGAAGCTCACGTATCGACGGCCCAAGGTACTCCTCCTTCGCAAGCACGTTGACGATGGCCACGTAGATCAATTCCAGTCGGTCCTGTTTGCTGACCACGGCGTTCGCACCGGCGTCGAGCGCCCGAGCGATGAGGTCGGCGTCTGTTGTCATCGACAGGACAACAATTGCGGTCTTCGGATGATGCTGAACAATGAACTTGATCAAATCTATGCCGTCGCCATACGTGCCGCCGGGCATGTAGAAATCCATGATGACAACGTCGCATTTCTCCTGCTCGAGCGATGCGATCAGACCCGTGGAATCCTGCGCGCGGCACACGATCTCGATGTTTTTAAGACTGGCAATCAGACGCTCTATGGCAAGAACGACTAATGGATGATCGTCGGCGACCGCCAATCTGATTCGTTGAGTGAACGCAATCATTTCCTAACCTTTTTAAACCCGATGTCCGCCCGGGTGATGCGTCCGCTCAAGGCGGGTTGTACTGTGCCTCTTTTTGCGTGGCCTGCTGCAGGATCGTTGATCCGCGCCGCCATCGACATAAGATGCCTCTGAAAGCATTTCAAGTTAAGAAATCTCATTTACGTGAGGCCGTACGCGCGCGCGAATGCGAACAATCCGGGATCGTTCTGAACACCGAGCTTGCTCATGACGTCGCGTTTTTGACGGCTGATGGTGCGCACGTCGCGCTTCATGAATTGCGCGATCTCGGTGATCGAAAGGCCGCTTGCAAACATACGTACTACTTCGATTTCGCGAGGTGACAGGCGCGGACCTTCACCGAGCAGATCGTTCTCCGCACCGGCCACGGCCAGCGCATCGACAACCGATGAACTCAGATACCGGCGCCCGACGCCCGCAAACTTGACGGCCGCCGCGAGCTGATCCATCGATTCGACCTTGTTGAGCAGGCCCATTGCGCCCGCGCTCAGGATCGAGCGCAGGATCGCGACGTTGCTCACGCTGGTCAGCACGACGATACGAATCTCCGGCCAGTCCCGTCGCACTCGCTTGATGAGGCGCAACCCGTCCTCCGCCTGCGAACCCAGCTCGGGCATGGCGAAGTCCGTAACAAGCACGTCACAAGACATGGTGCCCAATAGTCGCAGCAGCTCGGCAGCGCTTGCGGCCTCGCCAACGACTTCCAGGTTCTCATCCGTACTGAAGGTCGCTCGAATGCCAAGCAAAACGAACGGATGATCGTCTGCCAGAACGATTCGCAGTTTCAATTCGGCCTCTCAGTTTTATTTGCACATCGGGTCAATTCGAGGCCGATCCGGCAACGATTATTTTGGCAACACGCCGTTACGAATAAGAACACGGGTGACAAGTCGCCCAATATAGGAACACTCTCAATGTTCCTTCGGCGAAGCGAGGTGCTTTCTAAGATTTGACCTATTCCTCACTGAGCCGCATCGAGCTCGCCGCAACTGCAGGGTTATCCGGCGTGCGGACCCGCTGCGACCAAGGTCATGAGAGTAGGTTTCAGGGGACTTACGACTCAATACGAATCGTCCTATTCGCACGAGTTTAGAAACGCCCCACTACTTTGATTCGATTGACGAAATAGTTGTCGAACTTAAGGATGTGGAAATCTGTTCCAAAGAACGGCGACGGCTACAAGCGAGTTTTCGAGCCGACACGCCTGTGCAAGCGGGGCGAACCGCGCTCTTCTGCCGCCCGCCGATCCCCAATATCAGGCGATGCTTTGCGTTTGTATTCAAAAAAACGAACTATTCTTTCAGAAATGGCGCGCGCAAACGATTGCGCAACGCGAAACATATCGTGGTGAAATGACAACGCTCAATGCCCCCAGTCTCTGGAAATCAGGCGCAAAAAAACCCGGAGTGTCCCGCATAGCTAGCAAGCGAGCACAACTCCGGGTCCACCATTCGAGACAAGCAGCAAAACTGTCGATCAGAAGGGAATATCGTCGTCCATTTCGTCGAAACCACCGCCAGCCGGCGCGCTCGGACGGCTTGCGCCACCAGCGCCTCCGCCTGCTGCCGGACGGCCGCCCGACGGCGCGGCTCCACGGCTTGCACCGCCGCTGCGCTCAGCAGGAGCGCGGCTGCTGTAACCGCCTTCATCGCTGCCACCACCGCCGCCTGCACCGCCACGTCCACCCAGCATTTGCATTTGTTCGGCGACGATCTCCGTTGCGTACTTTTCCACGCCCGCCTGATCGGTGTACTTGCGCGTACGAATACGGCCTTCGACGTAAATGGACGACCCCTTCTTCAGGTACTCGTTGACGATCTCGGCCAGCCGGCCGAAAAACGTCACGCGATGCCATTCCGTAGCTTCCTTCATTTCGCCGGATGCCTTGTCCTTGTAGCGGTCAGTCGTCGCAAGACGGACGTTGGCCACGGCGTCGCCGCTCGGCAGATACCGGGTTTCCGGATCAGCGCCCAGATTTCCCACCAGAATGACCTTGTTGACGGATGCCATGATTTCTCCTGTTGATTCAATTCAGTTCAATACGATTCAATTCGATGTCGCGCGGACCTGATTCACTACGCCGTGCGCCGGATCTTCTGCGGCGGCGGCTTCATGTTCGCCGCCACGATCAGCCAGGCCAGCACCAGCCCCGAGCACGCGAAAAACACAGCGCTCTGGCCATCCACTTTCAGCAGCCATCCGCCGATCACCCCGCCGATTGCCAGGCCGATCGACTGCGTGGTGTTGTACACGCCGGCCGCCGCACCCTTTCTCGTGCCGGGCGCAAGTTTGGAGACGAGCGACGGTTGCGACGCCTCCAGCACATTGAACCCCAGGAAGTAGATGAACAAGATCGCGGCCACTGACCACAGAGTATGCGGAGCGGCGCCGAGTAACAACTGGCCAATCAGGATAAGCAAAATGGCGCCGAGCATCACCGCTTTCATTTTTCCGCGTTTTTCGGCGGCAATGATTGCCGGCACCATCAGCACGAACGCGAGGCCCATGACCGGCAAATAGACTTTCCAGTGCGCCGCGACCGGCAGACCGCCTGCTTCCAGAATGCGCGGCACGACCAGGAACAGCGCGGTTTGCGTGGCGTGCAGGACGAGCACACCGAAGTTCAGGCGCAGCAATTCAACGTTGTGCAGCACCTCTGCGAACGGCGCTTTTACATGCACGGGCGGCTTGGGCGCGTCCGGGACCACCCAGATCACCACGCCCACGGCGAGTATCGATAAAAAGCCGATCAGCGTGAACAGGCCGCTCATGCCGACCCACTGGAACACGATCGGCGCGCCGACAATGGCGACCGCGAACGAGACGCCGATGCTCGCGCCGACCATCGCCATGGCTTTCGTGCGGTTTTCCTCTGTAGTCAGATCCGCGATAAACGCAATCACCGCCGACGAAACCGCGCCCATTCCCTGGATCACGCGCCCGACGATGATCCACGTCATGGAATGCCCAACCGCCGCCACGAAGCTGCCGATGGCGAAGACGATCAGCCCGAACGCGATGACCGGCTTGCGCCCCAGCTTGTCGGAGACCCAGCCGTAGAAGATATAAAGCAGCGATTGCGTGACGCCGTAAGCGCCGAGCGCAATGCCGACGAGCAGCACGTTGTCGCCGCCGGGAATCGTTTTCGCGTAGATGGAAAACACCGGCATGATCATGAAGAGACCAAGCATTCGCAGCGCGAAGATCGCGGCAAGCGACACGGTCGCACGCAACTCGGGCGCGCTCAGACGTGTGGACGTAACAGACGGATTGGACATCGGACGAGGTAATGTGGAAACGCGTCAGGCGGTGTGCGCGGCTCGCGCAAACCGGGCGGTCGCCTTGTGGTTGCCCGGATCGGCACTATATGAGACAGACGGCCGAGGCGGAAATTTATGCTTCAGAACGTGCTTCGGAACCGCATTCCGGCCCTGCGTGAACGTCATGAGAAGCCCGCCGCACGCTTGATTGACGCCGATGAGCGCGGGCAACGCGCCCTCGAAAAGTCGTTATAGTAGCAGGTTTAGCCCCCTTACTTTCCGCCCGGATTCATGGAAGAAATTCGTATTCGTGGGGCTCGTACCCACAATCTCAAAAACATCAGTCTCGACTTGCCGCGTCACAAGCTGATCGTGATTACGGGCTTGTCGGGTTCGGGGAAATCGTCGCTCGCCTTCGACACGCTCTACGCGGAAGGCCAGCGCCGTTATGTGGAAAGCCTGTCGGCGTACGCGCGCCAGTTCCTGCAACTGATGGAAAAGCCGGATGTCGATCTGATCGAAGGGTTGTCGCCGGCAATTTCGATCGAACAGAAGGCGACTTCGCATAATCCGCGCTCGACCGTTGGCACTGTCACCGAGATTCACGACTACCTCCGGCTGCTGTTTGCCCGCGTCGGTACGCCGCACTGTCCGGATCACCACATTCCGCTGGAAGCGCAAAGCGTGTCGCAAATGGTCGATGCCGCGCTCGCCATGCCCGAGGAAACCAAGCTGATGATCCTCGCGCCCGTGGTCGCGGATCGCAAGGGCGAGCACACCGAATTGTTCGAGGCCATGCAGGCGCAGGGTTTCATCCGCTTTCGCGTGCGCTCGGGCGGCGGTACGGCCAACGAGGGCGTCGCGAGGATCCATGAGATCGAGTCGCTGCCGAAGCTCAAGAAGAACGACAAACATACGATCGATGTCGTCATCGACCGGTTGAAGGTTCGGCCCGACATGAAACAGCGTCTGGCGGAATCTTTCGAAACCGCGCTGCGTCTTGCCGATGGCCGCGCAGTCGCGCTCGAAATGGATTCGGAGCGCGAGCATTTGTATAGCTCGAAGTTCGCGTGCCCGATCTGCTCGTACTCGCTGCAGGAACTCGAGCCGCGCCTGTTTTCGTTCAACAACCCCATGGGCGCGTGCCCGGAATGCGACGGCCTCGGGCAAATCACGTTCTTCGATCCGAAGCGTGTGGTCGCGCACCCGTCGCTGTCTCTGGCAGCCGGCGCGGTGAAAGGCTGGGACCGGCGCAACCAGTTCTACTTCCAGATGCTGCAAAGCCTGGCGGCGTTCTTCGAATTCGATCTCGATGCCGCGTTCGAGGACTTGCCGGAGGAAGTGCGCAAGATCCTGCTGTTCGGCTCCGGCAAACAGGTGATCCCGTTCGCGTACATCAACGAGCGCGGCCGCACCACGGTTCGCGAGCACGCGTTCGAAGGGATCATCCCGAGCCTCGAGCGCCGCTACAAGGAAACGGATTCCGCGGCGGTACGTGAAGAATTGTCGAAGTTTCAGAACAACCAGGCGTGCCCGGCGTGCGAAGGCACGCGTTTGCGCACCGAAGCGCGCAATGTGAAGCTCGGCACCGGCGAACACGCGCGGGCAATCTTCGAGGTGAGCGGCTGGCCGCTGCGCGACACGCTCGGCTATTTCCAGACGCTGCGGCTCGAAGGCTCGAAGGCGGAGATTGCCGACCGCGTCATCAAGGAAATCGTCGCGCGGCTCACGTTCCTGAACAACGTGGGGCTGGATTATCTGTCGCTGGAGCGCAGCGCGGAGACGCTTTCGGGCGGTGAGGCGCAGCGGATCAGGCTGGCATCGCAGATTGGATCGGGCTTGACGGGCGTGATGTACGTGCTGGACGAACCGTCCATCGGCTTGCATCAGCGGGATAACGACCGGCTTATCGATACCCTCAAGCATCTGCGCGACATCGGCAATTCGGTGATCGTGGTCGAGCACGACGAAGACATGATCCGCATGGCCGATTATGTGGTCGACATGGGCCCGGGGGCGGGCGTGCACGGCGGCGAGATCGTCTCGCAAGGCACGGCAAAACATGTCCAGAACGACCCGAATTCCATGACCGGCCAGTATTTGTCGGGCAAACGCAGCATCAGCTATTCGACCGATCGCACCGCGCCCGATGAACGGCGGCTGCGGATCATCGAGGCGTACGGCAACAACCTGAAGAACGTGTCGCTCGACCTGCCCGTTGGTTTGCTGACCTGCGTGACGGGCGTGTCGGGCTCGGGCAAGTCCACGCTCATCAATGACACGCTGTACCACGCCGTCTCGCAGCATCTGTACGGCTCGGCGACCGAACCGGCGCCTTACGAGGCAATCGAAGGGCTGGAGCATTTCGACAAGGTCATCAACGTCGATCAATCTCCTATCGGCCGCACGCCGCGCTCGAATCCGGCTACGTATACCGGCCTTTTCACGCCGATCCGCGAGTTGTTCGCGGGCGTGCCGGCATCGAAGGAACGGGGTTACGATCCGGGCCGCTTTTCGTTCAACGTGAAGGGCGGGCGCTGCGAAGCGTGCCAGGGCGACGGCGTGCTGAAAGTCGAAATGCACTTCCTACCCGACGTGTACGTCCCGTGCGACGTCTGTCACGGCAAGCGCTATAACCGCGAGACCCTCGAAGTCCAGTACAAGGGCAAGAACATCCACGAAGTGCTCGACCTGACCGTGGAAGCCGCGCACGAGTTTTTCAAGCCCGTGCCGATCGTCGCGCGCAAGCTGAAAACCCTGCTCGATGTCGGTCTGGGATACATCCGCCTTGGCCAGTCGGCGACCACGCTTTCGGGCGGCGAAGCGCAGCGCGTGAAGCTTTCGCTGGAACTGAGCAAGCGCGATACGGGTCGGACTCTCTATATTCTCGACGAACCGACCACGGGTTTGCATTTCCACGATATCGCGCTGTTGCTGGAAGTGATACACCGGTTGCGCGATCAGGGTAATACTGTCGTAATCATCGAGCATAATCTGGATGTAATCAAAACCGCCGACTGGGTGATCGACCTGGGTCCGGAAGGCGGCGCCGGCGGCGGCCAGATCATCGCGCAGGGGACGCCGGAGCAGGTAGCCAAATCGAAGGCCAGTTTTACCGGCCGATATCTTGCGCCGTTGCTGCAGCGGCCGAGATCGGCGGCATGACGTACACGCACAAATGCCAAGCACGAGTCGGCCCGCCTTCGGGCCGTAGCACTCTATAACCCGTTCGCGGCAGGAGACCGAAGGATTCATGGCTAAGCGCAACGAAGCGGCCGAGAACAGGCCCGCAGTCCGGCCCGTGCGGCTGACGAGCGATATGAGCATGCCCAAGCTGTCGGCGGTTGAGATCGGCAGTTATATCGCCGCATTCGCCGGCATGTTCGCCGTTCTGCATCTGCAACTGCTCGGCGCGCTGCTGGCGGGCATGCTCGTGTTTCAGCTCGTGCACACCATTGCGCCGGTCATCGAAAAAACCATGACGAGCGGGCGCGCCCGCTGGGTCGCGGTCGTGATCCTGGCGGTGGTGATCGTGGGCGGCCTCGCCGGTGCGACGGTTGCGACCATCGATCATTTTCAGCGCGATGTCCCGAGCGTCCAGAAGCTCCTCGATCAACTCATGATGATCACGTCGCACGCGCGTCTGCAGGTGCCAAACTGGATTGCGAATTACCTGCCCGTCGATGCCGAGCAGATGAAGGACAAGGCGACCGACCTGATGCAGAAGCACGCAGCCATGCTGCAACAAGGCGGAAAAGACGCCGCGCGGGGCTTCGGGCATGTGCTGATCGGCATGATCATCGGCGCGATCATTGCGGTAGGCGCGCCGCGGACGACGCATCGGCTGCCGCTTTCCACCGCGCTTGTCACGCGCGTGACGCGGTTCTCAGAGGCGTTTCGCCGGATCGTTTTTGCGCAGGTGAAGATTTCCGCCATCAACGCGGCATTCACCGCGCTGTATTTGCTGGTCGCGCTGCCGGTCTTTCACGAGCGGCTGCCGTTGTCCAAGACGCTGGTGATGGTGACGTTTATCGTCGGATTGCTGCCGGTGATCGGGAATCTGATTTCCAACGCGCTGATTGTCGCGATCTCCCTTTCCGTGTCGTTTGGAACGGCAGTGGCATCGCTCGCGTTCTTGATCGTCATTCACAAGCTGGAATATTTCCTGAATGCACGGATCATTGGTGGGCAGATTGAAGCGCGCGCGTGGGAATTGCTGCTGGCAATGCTTGCGATGGAAGCCGCGTTCGGACTTCCAGGCGTGATTGCCGCGCCGATTTTTTACGCTTATATCAAGCGCGAACTGGTTTATTTGCGACTGGTTTAAATCGCGGAACCGGCGGTGATTCAATGCGATCTCCGCCAGCTATTCGGTTTACTTGAATACCACCGTCTTGCTGCCGTTCAGCACGATCCTGTGCTCGACGTGCCAGCGCACCGCACGCGCCAGCGTCACGCATTCCACGTCGCGGCCAATTGCCGTCAACTGATCCGGCGCCATGCTGTGGTCCACGCGCTCCACTTCCTGTTCAATGATCGGACCTTCATCGAGATCCGTCGTTACGTAATGAGCAGTGGCGCCGATCAGCTTTACGCCGCGATCGAACGCCTGGTAATACGGCTTCGCGCCCTTGAAACTCGGCAGGAACGAGTGGTGGATGTTGATCGCCCGGCCATTGAGCGCGGCGCACAATTCCGGCGACAGGATTTGCATGTATCGCGCGAGTACGACCAGATCGATCTTGTGCTGATCGACGATTTCCAGCACGCGCGCTTCCTGCGACGCCTTGGCTTCAGGCGTCGACGCCATCAGCGGCAAATGATGAAACGGCACGTCATAACTCGCGGCAAGCTGATAGAACTCGCGATGATTCGAAACGATCGCCGGAATCTCGATCCCGAGTTGCCCCGTGCGATAGCGGAACAGCAAGTCGTTCAGGCAATGCCCGATCTTCGACACCATGATCATCACGCGCGGCTTGACCGATGCGTCGTGCAGTTCCCACTTCATGCCGAACTGATCGGCGAGTGAACCGAACGATGTCCGCAACGCTTCCAGTCCCGGATCGCCGCCGACTTGCTGGAAATGCACGCGCATGAAGAACTCGCCGGTGTGGCTGTCGCCGAACTGCGCGGAGTCCAGGATGTTGCTGCCGAGATCGAACAAAAATCCCGACACGGCATGCACGATTCCCGGACGATCCGGACACGACAACTTCAAGATAAAACTATGTTCGGTCGACATTAACCGATACTCCTTTGAAATAATTCACAGCAGTGGCGGCGAGAACACCGCCTGCATGCCTGCGCATGCGTCTTCATCGATCCATCGGCGGCGCAGCAAAAGGTCGAGCGTGGCAAGACTCGCGTCCACGGTCATGGAACCTTCTTCGATCCAGCGCGCGACTTCATCGATTCGAGCAAGCCTGTGTTCGCCAACTTCGCCGTCCTGATTGCGCGGCGCGAAATCCACCGGCAGCGCGAGGTCGAAAACATGGATCTGCTCGGCTTGCGTGCCTTCGGGCAGCGATTGCAGCACGTAGAAGATGCGCCCGCGCGTGGCGCTCGCGGCCAGTTCCGCCGGCATGCCCGCCTCTTCCCAGCATTCCTTCACGAGCGTTTCCTCGATCCCCATCCCCCAACCGATACCACCCGCCACCACGTTGTCGAGCATGCCCGGATCGGTTGCTTTGGTTTCGCTGCGGCGCGCGATCCAGAGATTGGGCGCCCGGCCCGGCTCTTCCACGATGCCGTTCAAATGCACCGCGTACGTCATTGTGCCGAAGAACCGCGACGCCGCCCTTTCGATGAACGCCAGCGGCTCGGCATCGAAAGTATTGCGGATTGCGTAGGTTTCGTTGCGCCAGCCGGGGATGCGGCCATCGGCGGCGAGCATGCCGATAACCGAGCCAAGCGCCGCGCTGCGGGATTCCAGCGTATTGAAGGAGGCTGCAAGATGAATCGCGGCTTCGGTGAATTCGAACACGTCAGGCCACGATTTCAACGCCGATGCGTCGGCGCGGCGAATCCAGCCGACCCGCTCATCGGCGATATGAAACGGCAGATGCGCCGAAGCATCGAAACGGCGCGCTGCGATGATCGCGGGCAAGGTCATTACGGGGCCTCCGGCGGCGCAAAGGCTGGAATTGTACAAGGGCAGGCTCGTTGGCCCTGCGCAGGCGAGCGCCTAATCTTTCAGCGCCACCCGGATCCCCAGCCCGATGAACGTCGCGCCCGCCAGCCGGTCGAGCCACACGCCGACTTTCGGGCGACGCTTCAGATACGCGCCGATCATTCCCGCGGCCACGCCAAACACCGAGAACACCACGACCGTCTGCAGCATGAACACGCCGCCCAGTTCGAACATCTGCAGCATCACGCTTTGCGCGCCATGCGGGTTCACGAACTGCGGCAGGAACACGATGAAAAACAACGTCACTTTCGGGTTCAGCAGATTGCCGACCACACTCTGCCGGAACACGGTCGTGAGCGGCTGGCTCGGCCGTTCGTGCGCGCTCGACAAACCCTTGCTCCGGATCGCCTTGATGCCAATCCAGATCAGATACGCCGCGCCGGCGAGTTTCACGGCCTGGAACGCAATCGGCGATGATTTCAGCAACGCCGCCACGCCAAGCGCTGCCAGCGTCGTATGAAACGAAATGCCCGCTGCAAAACCAAGCGCCGCGACAAGTCCGGCCGCACGTCCTTGCGAGATGCCACGCGCGAGCACCTGCAGGTTATCGGGACCGGGAGCCGCCGTTATCGCAATGGACGCGGCCAGGAACAAAAGGAAATTTGGCATGGTTCGAGACGCTCCAGTCAATGACCGTCGAATTCGCAAACGGTGAACAGAGGCAGGCCGGAATCGCGCAAAAGCTTCGAACCGCCGAGCGCCGGCAAATCGATGATCGCCGCGCCCTCCACCACCTCCGCGCCCAGGCGCTCCAGCAGGATCTTACCGGCCATCATCGTGCCGCCGGTCGCGATCAGGTCGTCCACGAGCACCACGCGGTCCCCTGGCTTGCACGCGTCCTCGTGGATTTCGACCGTCGCGCTGCCGTATTCGAGCTCGTAAGACTGCGACAGCGTCTTGTACGGCAGCTTGCCTTTCTTGCGGATCGGCACGAAACCGAGACTCAGCTCATAGGCGAGGATCGGCCCGATGATGAAACCGCGCGCATCCAGCCCGGCGACCGTATCGATATCTGCATCTATATAGCGCTGCACCAGCAAATCGATCAACGTGCGCAACGCGCGCCGGTCCTGCAGCACAGGCGTGATATCGCGGAATTGCACGCCGGGCTGCGGCCAGTCCGGGACGGTGCGGATTCGCTCGCGAATGAAAGCGGTGGCTTCAGACAAAGAGGACGCCGCAGGCGCCGCGAATGAGGACATGATCTCTCCGGAAAAACGTCAGGCTACCGCGCCCGCACGGCGATTGCGCGACAGCCGTTCTTCGGCCCGCTGCAGCGCTTCAGGCAAACCGCGCAGCACGACAATATCGCTTGCACGCAGCTTGGTGTCAGGATCGGGGGCCACGCCGCGAATGCCGTGACGCCGGATCGCCGTCACTTCCACGCCGTCCTCCACGAGCCCGAGTTCGTCGAGCGTACGGCCTACGGCGTCGGCGTTTTCATCGACGGGAACCGATTGTAGCCGCACCTGCTCGCGGCGTTCTTCGTCGTCGGAATCGTCCGCGCCGTGAAAATATCCGCGCAGCAAGCTGTAACGCTCATCGCGCATTTCTTCCACCCGCCGCACCACCCGGCGCATCGGCACGCCCATCAGCACGAGCGTGTGGGAGGCAAGCATCAGGCTGCCTTCCACGATTTCAGGGATCACTTCAGTCGCGCCCGATGCAATCAGCTTCTCGAGATCGGCGTCATCGACGGTACGTACGATGGTCGGCAAGGTCGGTTCGAGTTCGTGAATGCTGTGCAGCACGCGCAGCGCGGAAGGCGTGTTGGCGAACGTGATGGCAACCGTCGCCGCGCGATGCAAACCTGCCGCGACCAGCGCCTCGCGCCGTCCGGCATCGCCGTACACCACGCTTTCGCCGGCCGCCGCCGCTGCCGCCACGCGATCCGGATCCAGGTCGAGTGCCACGTAGGACAAGCCTTCGTGCTCCAGCATCCGCGCCAGATTCTGCCCAGCGCGGCCGTACCCGCAGATGATCACGTGACCGCTCTGCTTGATGCTCTGCGTCGCGATCCGCGTCATTTGCAACGATTGCCGCAACCATTCCGTCGATGAAAGCCGCAGCACGATCCGGTCGGCGTTCTGGATGATGAACGGCGCGGCGAGCATGGAAAGCAACATCGACGAAAGAATGGCCTGCAGCAAGACGGGCTCGACGAGATGTTTATCGAGGATCAGGTTCAACAGCACGAAACCGAATTCGCCGGCTTGCGCGAGGTTCAGGCCGGTGCGCATCGCCACACCCGGCGGTGAGCCGAAAAGCCGCGCTAGCCCGGTGATCATCACGGCCTTGAGCAGGATCGGCACAAAGAAAAACCCCGCTACAAGTAACGGATGCTCCCAGATCACACGCGGATTGAGCAGCATGCCGGTGGTCACGAAGAAAAGACCCAGCAGCACGTCGCGAAACGGCTTGATGTCCTCTTCCACCTGATGCCGGTAAGGCGTCTCGGCAATCAGCATCCCCGCGATGAAAGCGCCGAGCGCGAGCGACAAGCCGAATTTATCGGTGATGAACGCAGCGCCGAGCGTTACCAGCAGCAGGTTCAGCATGAAGAGTTCTTGCGACCGCCGGCGTGCCACGATGTTGAACCAGCGCGTCATGAACTTCTGGCCGACGAACAGCAACACGGTCAACGCGACCACGATTTTTACGGCCGCGATCGCGAGCCAGAACGCCAGTTCCTTTGAATTTCCGTTGCCAAACGCCGCAATGATGATCAGCAGCGGCACTACGGCCAGATCCTGGAACAACAGCACGCCGAAGATGTTGCGGCCGTGCTCGGATTCGAGTTCGAGCCGTTCGGCGAGCATTTTCGACACGATCGCGGTCGACGACATGGACAACGCGCCGCCAAGCGCAATGCTCGCTTCCCACGACATATCGGTGAAGAAATTCGCAATCCACCCAAACAGCAGCGCAAGCAGGATCGTCCCGCCGACCTGGCTTGCGCCAAGTCCGAACACAATCCTGCGCATCGATCTCAATTTCGATAACGAAAACTCGAGCCCGATGGAAAACATCAGGAACACGACGCCAAATTCAGCAAGATGCTGCGCGCGCTCGCTGTCCGGCGCAATGCCCGCGGCATGCGGCCCAACAATGATTCCCACCGCCAGATAGCCCAACATGGGCGGCAGGTTGAAAAAGCGGAACACGACGACGCCAACCACCGAACACAGCAGTAGCAGCAACGTCATTTCAAGCGGAGAAGTCATCCGTCTGGAATCCTCGTTGGTCGTTGGATTGCGGATCGGCTTCATCCAAGCGCCGGGTTGTCGACCAGCGCAACTGGAAGCCCGACCTGCGTGGGCGGATGAGCGCGGAAAAAGCGGCGGGCAAAAGCCCGTCAGCCACGTCCGGCGCGGCATAAAGGTGCCTTTGATATACTCCGCGCATGATAGCGAAAATCAATGGCGACCGGGCACTCGCGCTGGCTCGCACCGTGCTCGAAATTGAAGCCGACGCTGTTCGAGGCCTGTCCGCTCAACTCGATGACAACTTCACCGGCGCCGTCGAATTCCTGCTCGGATGCAAGGGCCGCGTGGTGGTTTCGGGCATCGGAAAATCCGGGCACATTGCCCGCAAATTCGCGGCTACGCTCGCGAGCACCGGCACGCCCGGTTTCTTCGTTCATCCGGCGGAAGCCAGTCACGGCGATCTTGGCATGGTAACCGCTGATGACGTGTTTATCGCGTTATCGAACTCTGGCGAAACTTCTGAACTCGTCGCCATTCTGCCGATCATCAAGCGCCTCGGCGCCAAGCTGATCGCCATCACGGGAAGCCCCGAATCCAGTCTCGCAAAACTCGCCGACGTGCATCTGAACGCACATGTCGACAAGGAAGCGTGCCCGATGAACCTCTCGCCAACCGCCAGCACGACCGCGGTTCTCGCACTGAGCGACGCGCTCGCGGTCGCCGTGCTCGACGCACGCGGCTTCGGCCCGGACGACTTCGCGCGCTCGCATCCGGGCGGCGCGCTCGGCCGGCGCCTGCTGACTTATGTACGCGACGTGATGCGCATCGGACCGGAAGTGCCTGTGGTATCGCTCGACGCCACCGTGTCCGACGCCCTGTTCCAGATCACCGCGAAGCGCATGGGCATGACGGCCGTGGTCAACACGAAGAACCACGTCGAAGGCATTTTCACCGATGGCGACCTCCGCCGCATTCTCCAGCGCGATGGCGACTTCCGCGCGCTGCCGCTGGCGGACGTGATGACGCGTCATCCGCAAACCATCGGTCCGGACCATCTCGCGGTGGAAGCGGTGGAACTGATGGAGCGTTATCGCATCAATCAGATGCTGGTCGTCGATGAAAACGCGATCCTGATCGGCGCCCTAAACATGCATGACCTCTTTTCCAAGAAGGTAATCTGATGTCGACCTTGTCTTTCACGCCGGATATTGCCGCAACCGAGGACGCGCATGAGCGCGCGGGCCGCGTGAAGCTGATGATTTTTGACATCGACGGCGTTTTCACAGACGGCAGCCTCTTCTTCACCGCCGCCGGCGACGCCATGAAATCCTTCAATTCACTCGACGGCCACGGCGTGAAGATGCTGCAATCGGCCGGCGTGCAGACCGCGATCATCACCGGCCGCAACTCCGGCATTGTCGCGGCGCGCGCGGGCGAACTCGGTATCACGCACCTCCACCAGGGCGTCGCCGATAAAACCATCGCGCTCGCCGAACTCCTGCATACCACCGGCATCGAGGCGACTGAATGCGGCTACATGGGCGACGACTGGCCCGATCTCGCCGTCATGCGCCTGTGCGGTTTCGCCGCGGCGCCCGCCAATGCGCATGCGGAAGTGCTGCAGCGCGTGCACTTCGCGGCATCGAAACGCGGTGGCGAAGGCGCCGTGCGCGAAGTCTGCGACGCCATCCTGCGCGCGCAAGATCGTTATGACGGCCTGCTTGCAGCGGCTATCGGAGCCTGAACGCCATGGCGCGTCCTACAAAACTCACTTCGCTTTTGCCGCTCGTCGCCATGGCGGCGCTTGCCGGCATCACGTACTGGCTGCTCCAAGCCACCCTGCCGCCGGCGCAAACGCCCGAGCGTCCGAAAGAACACGCGCCCGACTATTTCGCCAATAATTTCTCCGTCTCCGAACTCGATACCACCGGCACGACGCAGTACCGCCTGACAGCCATATCGATGGTGCATTACGAAGACGACGAAAACAGCGACCTGGTGAAGCCCGCCATGCGCATGTTCCAGCCGCTGCGGCCAACAGTTACGGCGACTTCGGAACGCGGAACGGTGAACGGCGATGTATCGATCGTCGATTTGTACGAAAACGCCCACCTGTTGCGCGTGGCCGGCTTTGGCGACCCGCAGATGACCGCGGATTCCGAGCACTTCCGGATCCTGGTGAACGACGATGTCATCGAAACAGAAAAGCCGGTTAAACTTCAGCGCGGTCCGTCGGTGATGACGGGCGACGGCATGAACTACAACAACGCGACCCGGGTAATGAAGCTCTTCGGGACGGTACGCGGCCAGATTGCCGCTTCAACCCTGAACAACTCGTCCAAATAAACCCGGCAGTTCTGACGAATTGCGCTTAATCCATTCAAGTGTGACTGCATGAACAAACCGTTTCTCCGACCCGAACCAGGCCGTCTGCGAGCAGCGCGCACTGCGTTCATGCGCCGCGCCGCACGCCTCGTGCAATTCGGGATGGCGGCAGCCTGCGTGGCATTGCCGCTGGCAGGTTTCGCCCCAGCCGCACATGCCGAACGCGCCGACAGCGACAAACCGCTGAACATCTCGGCCGAAAACATGACCTACGACGACCTGAAGCAGGTCAACATCTTCACGGGTAACGTGGTCGCGACCAAAGGCACGATCATCATCAAGGCTGATCGCGTGGAAGTGACGCAGGACCCGCAGGGTTATCAGTACGCCACCGGCACGTCAACGGGCAACAATCTCTCGTATTTCCGCCAGAAACGCGACGGCCTGGATGAATACATCGAAGGCAATGCCGTGCGGATCGACTACGACGGCAAGCAGGATCTCACCACGCTCACCACGCGCGCGGTCGTGCGCCGCCTGGTCGGGCTGACCAAGATTCAGGACGAAGTGCACGGCAGCGTGATCACCTACGACGGGCAAAAGGACTTCTATACGGCGAAAGCCGGCAAGGACGTCGCGGGTCCGGGCAACCCGACCGGCCGTGTCCGCGCCATGCTCGCGCCGCGCAACGGCGGTGCCGCACCGCTGACCGGCGGGCCGGCCAAACTCACCCCGTCCAACACGTTGCAAGGATCGCCGCAGCCGTGAACTCGCCCGCCATGCCTCATCGAAAGCCGGAAGGAACGAGCAGTTCGCTCACCGTGCGCAATCTGAAGAAACGCTACGGCTCGCGCACGGTCGTGAAGGACGTCTCGCTCGACGTGAAAAGCGGCGAAGTGGTCGGGCTGCTCGGGCCGAACGGCGCGGGCAAGACCACCTCGTTCTACATGATCGTGGGCCTCGTTCCGCTCGATGCCGGCGAAATCGAACTCGATGGCACGTCCATCAGCCTGTTGCCGATTCACCAGCGAGCGCGCCTCGGACTGTCCTACCTGCCGCAGGAAGCATCGGTTTTCCGCAAGCTCACCGTCGAGCAGAACATTCGCGCCGTGCTCGAACTGCAGACCGGCGAGAACGACAAGCCGCTTTCCAAGCAAGCCATAACGGATCGTGCAGAAGCCTTGCTCGACGAACTGCAGATCGCGCATTTGCGTGCGAACCCGGCGCTCTCGCTTTCAGGCGGTGAACGCCGTCGCGTGGAAATCGCCCGCGCGCTTGCGACCAATCCGGCTTTCATCCTGCTGGACGAACCGTTTGCCGGCGTCGATCCGATCGCCGTGCTCGAAATCCAGAAGATCGTGAAGTTCCTGAAGCAGCGGAACATCGGCGTGCTGATCACCGACCACAACGTGCGTGAGACGCTCGGCATTTGCGATCACGCGTACATCATCAGCGACGGCAGCGTGCTCGCGGCCGGCGCGCCGAGCGACATCATCGAAAACGAGAGCGTGCGACGCGTGTATCTCGGCGAACATTTCCGCATGTGACGGCGTGGGCTCCGCGCCCGGCGCCAGCCCGATGGGCTGGAAAGCAGGGGTCTGGAGCACCGCCAGCAATTCTTACGTGCCGCCCGCGGGCGGCACGCTTGTTTTTGGCCGATCCCCGCGAGGTTTCGCGCCCGTGGCAAACTCTCTACAATGATTAAAACCTTGCCATGAAAGCCAGCCTCCAACTACGCCTATCGCAGCATCTTGCGCTGACCCCACAACTGCAGCAGTCCATCCGGCTGCTGCAGTTGTCGACGCTCGAATTGCAGCAGGAAGTCGCGATGGCTGTCGCGCAGAACCCCTTGCTCGAAAACGAGGACGACTGGACCACCAGTCCGTTGCGCGTGGCGGCGGACGGCTCGCTGATCACCACAGGCGCTTCGGTGAGCGCGCCCGAGCCCATGATGAGCAACGGCACGTCGTCGAGCAGCAGCACGACCGAGCGCTCGGAAAACGGCGAGCCGCAGGGCGTCGACGAATACAACGGCATGAGTTCGTCGGACAACGGCCCGGATTCCAGTTCGTGGAACCTGGAGGACTACGGCCGCTCGAACAGCGGTTCGGACGACGATGACCTGCCCCCGCTGCAAATCCACGAATCCACGACCACGCTGCGCGATCACCTGATGTCGCAGTTGCGCATGACAAAGGCCAATCAGCGCGATCGTGCGCTGATCACGTTCCTGATCGAATCGCTCGACGAAGACGGTTACCTCACGTCCTCACTCGATGAAGTGAAGGCCGACCTGCCCGACGAACTCGAAGTCGATCTCGACGAGTTGAGCGCTGCGCTCGCACTGCTGCAAAGTTTCGATCCGCCGGGTGTCGGCGGGCGCTCGGCATCGGAATGTCTCAAGCTGCAGCTTCTCAGGCTCGAATCGACGCCTATCAGGACGCTGGCGCTGGATATCGTCATGCATCATCTCGAGCTGCTCGCCGCGCGCGATTTCACGCGCCTTCGCAAGCAGCTCAAAGCCTCGGATGACGCATTGCGGGACGCCCACCTGCTGATCCGTTCGCTCGAACCGTTTCCGGGTGCGGCGTTCGGCAAGAGCGAGGCGGATTACGTGGTTCCCGACATTCTGGTGCGCAAGATGTCGAGCGGATGGACTGCGGAATTGAATCCGGAAATCGTCCCTCGGCTGCGAATCAATCACCTTTACGCGAATATTCTGCGCAACAATCGCGGTGATCCGGGCAGCGGTTCGTTGCGTCAGCAACTGCAGGAAGCGCGCTGGTTAATTAAGAATATTCAACAAAGATTCGAGACAATTCTTCGCGTGGCGCAAGCAATTGTGGAGCGTCAGAAGAACTTTTTCGCGCACGGTGAAATTGCAATGCGGCCCTTGGTTTTGAGGGAGATTGCTGATACGCTGGGTTTACACGAATCCACTGTCTCACGTGTGACAACCGGCAAGTACATGCTGACCCCGTTCGGGACGCTTGAATTCAAGTACTTCTTCGGATCGCACGTTTCTACCGACACGGGTGGCGCGGCATCGTCAACGGCGATCCGGGCACTCATCAAGCAACTGATAGGAGCCGAAGACTCAAAATCTCCTCTTTCAGACAGCCGCATCGCCGAATTGCTGGCGGAACAAGGGTTCGTGGTGGCGCGCCGCACGGTGGCCAAATATCGCGAAGCCCTGAAAATTCCGGCAGTGAACCTGCGAAAGTCTCTGTAGCCCGCTGCATGTTGCGGCGGGCCTTTACCGGCCGCGTCGCGAACACGCGAACGAGCCGGCCGATGCGTTCCCGATCCGTTCAGCCATCAGCAACAATGGCCAACCACGGGCGCAGCGACCGGTTTTCAGCAGCGCACAAGCGACCAGGCGGCCATTAGCTTGGAGAGCAACTATGAATCTGCAGATCAGTGGACACCATCTCGAATTGACGCCTGCGTTGCGAGAATATGTGATCACCAAACTGGATAGAGTGCTTCGGCACTTCGATCAGGTGATCGACGGCAGTGTGGTCCTCTCGGTCGACAATCATAGGGAAAAGGACAAGCGGCAGAAGGTCGAAATCAACCTGCACCTGAAGGGCAAGGACATCTTCATCGAAAGTTGTGACGTTGATATGTACGCAGCAATCGACCTGATGGTCGACAAGCTGGATCGGCAGGTCCTGCGCCATAAGGACAAGATCCAGGGCCATGCGCATGCAACAATGAAGTACGAACCGCAAGAAAGCGAAGCGCCTGCGCCGTAAGTTGCTGGGCACTTTTTAGAGGTTTGTATCGAAAGCGTGGGCAGCGCATCAGCTTGAAGGATTTTTCTGATGCGCCGGGTTCGGACAAGCAGCACCGAACCCGCCTTCCCACAGCAGCCGCCTGACAGCAGGCGGCTTTTTTGTCTCCGGCAATTGCGGTGTTGCGTTGGTGGTACCAAACGTTGGCGCCGTATTGCGCGCCGCACCATCGCTGATGACGCTGTTCTATAATGGTCCGGGTAATACCGGGGTTGTTAATCGGAATGAAACGAGTGGGTCGAGACTGAAATTGGGTCTTCCGCGCATTCCTAACCAAAATCGCCGTGCGCGCTCAGTGCCATTTCGAGCTTCTGAAGTCGCCACCGTGAGGAGAATTCAGGCCACGCATCTGCCTGCCAACATGAATCGTTTAGCCAAATTTCTTCCCCTCGAAAATGTCGTCCTCGGACTGTCCGTCACCAGCAAGAAACGCGTATTCGAGCAAGCGGGCCTGATCTTCGAGAATCAGAACGGCATTGGCCGCAGCACCGTCACCGACAATCTCTTCGCGCGCGAGCGCCTCGGCTCGACCGGTCTGGGCGAAGGCGTTGCCATTCCCCACGGACGTATCAAGGGCCTGAAGCATCCGCTCGCCGCTTTCGTGCGCCTCGCCGAGCCGATCGCCTTCGAATCGCCAGATGGTCAGCCTGTGTCGCTGCTGATCTTTTTGCTCGTGCCCGAGCAGGCCACGCAGCAACACCTCGAAATCCTGTCGGAGATTGCACAGTTATTGTCCGATCGGGACACGCGTGAACGCCTGAACACCGAAGAAAACCGTGAGGCGCTGCACCAGCTTCTCACGCAATGGCAGGCCTGAACCCGTCAAATCTGCTCGAAACCACGCATACGGCGCGAGCAGCCCTCTCGCGCCGGCGGCCCTTCTAGCGCACAATCAGTCCTATTGAGCGGAGCACTGAAAGGGCCAACCCCGGCCCTCTCGGTCGCCCAGCGCTCGCGGCCCCTCACGGAGTTCCGGCCTCATGGATACGTCCAGCATCAATGCCCAAAGTATTTTCGACGACAACGCGGCCGCGCTCAAACTGAGTTGGCTGACGGGTCACGAAGGCTGGGAACGCGGCTTCTCGACAGAGACGGTCGCCAATGCAACATCGAGTGCCGACCTGGTCGGCCACTTGAACCTGATTCACCCCAACCGAATCCAGGTGCTCGGCGACGCCGAAATCACCTATTACCAGCGTCAGTCCGACGAAGATCGCTCGCGCAATATGGCCGAGCTGATCGCGCTCGAACCGCCTTTCCTGGTGGTTGCCGGCGAAGTCGGAGCGCCACCCGAACTGGTTCTGCGATGCACGCGCTCGTCCACGCCGCTGTTCACCACACGCATGTCGGCGGCCGCCGTGATCGACAGCCTGCGGCTCTATATGTCGCGGATACTCGCGCCGCGCGCCACGCTTCATGGCGTATTTCTCGATATCCTCGGCATGGGCGTGCTGCTGACGGGCGACTCGGGACTCGGCAAAAGCGAACTCGGGCTTGAGTTGATCAGCCGTGGTCACGGTCTTGTCGCGGACGACGCCGTAGACTTCGTGCGCCTGGGTCCGGATTTTGTCGAAGGACGGTGCCCGCCGCTGCTGCAGAACCTGCTCGAAGTCCGCGGTCTTGGCTTGCTGGACATAAAGACCATCTTTGGTGAAACCGCGGTCCGGCGGAAAATGAAGCTCAAGCTGATCGTTCAGCTCGTGCGCCGGCCGGACGGTGAATTCCAGCGCCTGCCGCTGGAAAGCCAGGCGGTCGATGTGCTCGGCTTGCCAATCAGCAAGGTAACCATTCAGGTGGCGGCCGGCCGAAATCTCGCCGTGCTCGTCGAAGCCGCAGTGCGCAACACGATCTTGCAACTGCGGGGTATCGATACCTTGCGGGATTTCATGGATCGTCAGCGTCTTGCCATGCAGGACCCGGAGAGCCAGTTCCCCGGCAAGCTGATCTGACCGGCTGATATCGAGCACCAAGCCCGCGACGTCTGGACCCGAACTTTCGCCCATTCTGACGAGTCCTCATTCATGCGCATCATCCTGATTACCGGCATTTCCGGCTCCGGCAAATCCGTCGCCCTGAACGCGCTCGAAGACGCCGGCTACTATTGCGTCGACAACTTGCCGCCGCGCTTTTTGCCCGAGCTCGCAACGTATCTCGACTCCAAAGGGCAGGCGCGCCTCGCGGTTGCCATCGACGCCCGTTCCAGCCGTTCGCTCGACGAAGTCCCGGCCATCATCAACGGTCTCACGCAATCCTTCGATGTCCGCGTGCTGTTCCTCAACGCCAGCACGCAGTCGCTGATCCAGCGTTTTTCCGAGACGCGCCGCCGTCATCCCTTGTCCGGGTCGCCCACGCACGACGCCGACGTCGGCCTGCACACGTCGCTTGGCGAAGCCATCGAACGGGAACGCGAACTGGTGTCGGGGCTTGCGGAATTCGGCCATCAGATCGACACCAGCAACCTGCGCGCGAACGTGTTGCGCGCGTGGGTGAAAAGCTTCGTGGAGCAGGAAACGGCCGGGCTGACGCTGATGTTCGAGTCGTTCGGATTCAAGCGCGGCGTGCCACTCGACGCCGATTTCGTCTTCGATGTCCGCACGCTCCCCAATCCCTATTACGACCGCGAGTTGCGGCCGCTGACGGGCCTGGACCAGCCGGTGATCGATTTCCTGTCGGCCCAGCCGATGGTTCATCAGATGATCGACGACGTCGGCACGTTCATTGCGAAATGGTTGCCGCAGTTTCGCGAAGACAACCGCAGTTACCTCACGGTCGCGATCGGCTGCACGGGCGGCCAGCACCGCTCGGTGTTCATCGCCCAGACGCTGGCCACGCGGTTTGGCGAGAGCGCCAATGTGATCGTGCGGCATCGCGACGCACCCATCGCCGTCGATGGAAACGTCGCACCCTTGCAAACCTGATCGCCTTCGGGCGGCCTTTTTTAGAAGAAGCGCGCGATGTCCACCAATCCCCTTCTCGCCGACCTGCCGCTGTTTCCTCTGCACACCGTGCTGTTTCCCGGTGGCCATCTTCCCCTGAAAATCTTCGAAGCGCGTTATCTCGACATGGCGCGCGCGTGCCTGCGCGAGGGCACGCCGTTTGGCGTCTGTTTGCTGAAAAGCGGGAACGAGATCGCGTCGCCGGGAGATCCATCCGTGCCGGAAAGCATTGGGTGCCTTGCCGAAATCACGCAATGCGACGTGGACACGTTCGGCATGCTGCTGATCCAGGCGCGCGGCACGACGCGGTTCCGTTTGCTTTCGCATCGCCTTGAACCGAGCAACCTGCTGGTCGGCGTGGCAGAGACGATTGGCGACGACGCACCGCTGGAAAATGCCGAGGCGCTGGTGAAGTTCGGTGCGTGCGCGGAGGTTCTGGAGCGGATCATCGATGCAATCAAGGCGCGTGAACCGAAGGACCTGCCCTTCACCGAACCTTTCCTGCTCGATGACCCGACGTGGGTATCGAACCGTTTGTCCGAGATCCTGCCAATACCCATGCGCGCCCGGCAAAAGCTGATGGAACTGGAAGATGCGGCGGCGCGTATCGATGTCGTGCATCACTACATGCAGCAGCACCAGTTGCTTTAAAGCAGCGAGCCCTGCAGCGCGTCGAGGAGTTTGCGCACCGGCGCTGGCACACCGTAAGCATCGATATTCGATAACGACGCCCAGACCGTGTGGTTGTCGGCGAGTTCTGCTGCGGCATCCGCGCGCCCAAGACGCGGCTCAATGTCCAGCTTGAAATGCGTGAACGTATGCGTGAACGGGCTCAGGCGCTGAAGCGTATCCGTGCCGCCAAGGCTGTGAGCGACGGCAATCAGAGCGTCTTCATCTGCGGCTTCGGGAAGGCTCCAGAGGCCGCCCCAGATGCCGCTGGGCGGCCGTTTTTCGAGCAGAACCGTGTCGCCGTCCTGCAGAACCAGCATCCATGTCTTGCGCGTCGGGACCGTCTTCTTCGGCCGCCCCGTGGGCAACTGTTTTTGCCGCCCGGTGACATTCGCTACGCAATCCGGCGCGAACGGACAGCGCGCGCAATCCGGCTTGCCGCGCACGCAAAGCGTTGCGCCCAGATCCATCAAACCCTGCGTGTAGGCCGTGACTTCGTCCTTGTGCGCAGCATCTGGCAGCAAGGATTCGGCGAGCGTCCACATCGCGTTCTCGACTTTCTTCTCGCCCGGGAATCCTTCTACGCCGAACACGCGCGCCAATACGCGCTTCACGTTGCCATCGAGAATCGTCGCACGCGCACCATACGCGAACGATGCAATCGCCGCCGCCGTCGAGCGGCCGATTCCAGGCAATTCCGCGAGTTCATCGACGCTGCGCGGGAACGCACCACCATGTTCGGTCGCGACGACATCGGCGCACCGATGCAGGTTTCGCGCGCGTGAGTAGTAGCCGAGGCCGGCCCAAAGGGCCATGACGTCATCAACAGGCGCGGCGGCGAGCGTGTCCACATCGGGGAAACGCTCGAGAAACCGTGCGTAATACGGAATCACCGTCGATACCTGCGTCTGCTGCAGCATGATTTCGGACAGCCAGATCCGGTACGCATCGCGCGTGTTCTGCCACGGCAGGTCATGACGGCCGTGAACGCGTTGCCACGCGATAAGACGGGTGGAGAAGTCGGTGAGCTGGAGCATGTCGGCTAGCGCTGGCAGCGCGGGCAAAAGTACGTGGATCGCTGGCCTTGCACGATATGTTTGATGGCCGTGCCGCAAACGTGGCACGGCAGGCCGGCGCGATCATAGACGAAATAATCGAGCTGGAAATAACCGGACTCACCATTGCTGCCGACAAAATCACGCAGCGTACTGCCGCCTTTTTCGATGGCCGCCGCGAGCGTCGTGCGCACGGCGTCGGCGAGAAGATCGTAGCGCACGAGCGAGACGCGCCCCGCGGCGACTGTCGGCCGGATTCCGGCACGAAACAGGCTCTCCGATGCATAGATATTGCCGACGCCCACAACCATCGTCCCCGCGAGCAGCGCCTGTTTGACGGACACCTTGCGCCCGCGGGTCATGCGGTACAGCAGCGCGCCGGAGAATTCGGCGGTAAATGGCTCGACGCCCAGGCCGGCAAGCAGCGGATGATCGAGAACGTCGCCGTCTTCGCGCGCATGCCAGAGCACGGCGCCAAAACGCCGAGGATCCCGGAAGCGCAAAATGAAGTCGTCGAAGATCAAATCGATATGATCATGCTTTGCAGCATCGGGCGGGCGCGGCACGTTACGCAAGACCCGCAGCGTTCCCGTCATGCCAAGATGCACGATCAGCCAACCTTCGGAGGTTTCGAACAGCAGGTACTTGCCGCGGCGCTCGACCTTGTCGATCTTCAGCGCTTTCATCGTCTTTGAAAGATGCGCGGGAATCGGCCATCGAAGCGCGGGCGTGCGGATATCGACACGCTCGACACGGCGGCCGGCAACGAACGGTTCAATACCGCGTCGGGTTACTTCGACTTCCGGCAGCTCTGGCATGTTTTACTGGTCTGCAACTTGCTGTGGGACGTGCGCGTATTGTAGCGAGCGCGATACAATCGACTGAAACATTGATCGGATTTCCATGAACTTGTCCTTCGTTAAGTTGTTTTCGAAACAGCGTGCAGCGGCCGCTGAAACGATTGCGGCACGCGGTAAGCCGGTCCCAACGAACAAGCTTGCGGCAGCGGTTGCGCTCGCCGTGGCAGTGTTCGCGCTTGGCTCCGCCCACGCTCAAAGCCCGGCGCAACTCCCTGCGCCGGACGACGACCAGGCCGCCATCAGCGCAGCCGACCTGATTACCGCGCCGCCCACGGGCAAGGAAACACAGGACTTGCCCAATATTGCGGCGTCCAGCCAGATCGTGTTCCAGGTGCTCGCGGCCGAAGTCGCATTGCAGCGCAGCCAGGCAGCGCCCGCTTACCAGACGTATCTCGCGCTCGCGCGCGATACGCACGACCCTCGTTTCGCCCAACGCGCAACCGAGATTGCGATTGCCGCACAAAGTCCCAACGACGCGCTGACGGCCGTTCAGCTCTGGCAGCAGTTCTCGCCGAACTCGGAACGCGCAGCGCAATTGAGCGCGTCGTTGCTGATCCTGTCGGGCAAGCCCGACGACGCCGAACCGATCCTTGCCGGCGAACTCGCGAAGATTCCGCAGGAACAGCGCGGCGACGCCATCATCTCGCTGCAGGTCCTGATCTCGCGCGGGCCCAATCGCGTAGGTGGGCTGAATGTGTTGAAGGATCTGGTCAAGAACGACATGGACCGGCCCGAAACGCAACTCGCGCTCGCCCGTCAGCAAATCGCCGCCGACGACCAGCCGGGTGCGAAGGCATCGCTTGAAAAAGCACTGCAGCTCAAGCCCGACTACTTGCCCGCCGCGTTGACGCTCGCACGCATGGGCCCGGCTGAGCGCAACGAAGGTATCGCTTCGTTCGAAAAGTACGTCGACAAGAATCCGAAGTCGCACGACGCGCGGCTTGCGCTCGCGCAACTTTATCTATCGGCGGATCGGCTCGATGACGCGCAAAAGCAGTTCGAAGCCATGCGCAAGAACGACGCGAAGGACCTGACGCCGCTGATGGCGCTCGCGTTGATCAACATCCAGAAGAAGCAGCCGGACAAGGCGAAGGATTACCTGAATCAGTACGCCAAGGCGGCTGAAGCCACGCCGGGTGCCGATCCGGGTCAGGCGTACATCTACCTCGCGCAGATCTCGCTCGATCAGAAAGACGATGTCGCGGCGAACCAGTATCTCGACAAGATCACGCGTTCGAGCCAGCAGTACTTGCCGGCGCAGGTCACGCGCGCACAGATTCTCGCGAACCACGGCAAGGTCGACGAAGCCCGTCAGTTGCTCGGCAGCCTGCAGACTTCGGATCCGCGCGACCTCGCTTTGCTCGCCCGCACGGATGCGTCGCTGCTGTTCCAGGCGCAGCGATATCCGGAGGCGGAGGCGGCTTTGTCGAAGGCATCGGCGGCTTTCCCCGAAGACCCCGATCTCACGTACGACTACGCAATGGCCGCCGAGAAAAACGGCCACTACGACGTAATGGAAATGCAGCTTCGCAAGCTGATGAAGACCCAGCCGGATAACCCGCAAGCGTATAACGCGCTCGGTTATTCGCTCGTCGATCGCAACGAGCGTCTGGACGAAGCGGTGAAGCTGATTGAAAAGGCGGTATCGCTGGCGCCGAACGATGCGTTCATCATGGACAGCCTGGGCTGGGCGAAGTATCGGCAGGGCAATGACGCCGAAGCGGCCAACATCCTGAAGAAAGCCTACGATTTGCAGCCGAACGCGGAAATCGGCGCGCATCTCGGCGAAGTGCAATGGAAGTCCGGGCAGCAGGACCAGGCTCGCAGCACGTGGCGTCAGGCGCAAAAGCTCGAACCCGGCAACGACACGCTCGTCAAAACGCTCAAACGATTCCAGGTGAACGACCTTTGAACTTGAATGCAATGAATGTTCTGAACGGCCAGCGCGCTCGACGCAGCGCACTGGCGTTGATGGCGGCAAGCGCCGTGGTCCTCTCCGGCTGCGCGGTCAAACCGCGGGTGCCGACAACATCGAATGCGGCAACCGCCGTCACGGCGCAAACGACCCGCGCGTATCACGGCCGGTTTGCAGTCCAGTACGACGACCAGAACGGTCAGCAACGCAACGCGTACGGCAACTTCGACTGGCAGGAAACGGGCGATACCGTCACGTTGCAACTGCGCAATCCGCTGGGGCAGACCATGGCTATCGTGACGTCGTCGCCGTCATCGGCCACGCTGGAATTGCCCAACCGTGACCCACAAACCGCTGACAATGTCTCGGAACTGATGCGCAACACAATGGGCTTCGCGTTGCCAGTGGAAGGTCTGCGCTACTGGCTGCAGCCATCGCCGGCGCCGACTTCCCGGGCACGCACGACCATGGACTCGTCGTCGCAAAATGACCACCTGAAGCAGATCAAGCAGGACGGCTGGACCATCGACTATCTGGCCTATGCCGATGCACCCGCCACTGGCGTCAAACGCCTGAACCTGTCGCGCGAAGAACCGCCGCTCGATATCAAGCTCGTCCTCGACCAGTAACGTTTTTCGCACCTTTTCGCACCTATCGGCATGTCTTCAACTGAACCGGGCTTATCGCAGGTCAAGGCGCGTCCGCTGGTCGACGCGTCCCTGCGCAACTGTCTTGCGCCTGCCAAGCTCAATCTTTTCCTGCATATCACGGGGCGGCGTTCCGACGGATATCACGCGCTACAGACGGTGTTCCAGTTGCTCGACTGGGGCGACGTGCTCCACTTTGCCCGCCGCGATGATGGCGTGATCGCACGAATTACCGACGTTCCGGGCGTTCCCGAAGCGGATGACCTTGTTGTACGCGCGGCACGTCTGCTGCAATCGACCACCGGCACCCCCCTTGGCGTAAACATAGAAATTGATAAAATACTGCCTATGGGCGCCGGTCTCGGCGGTGGCAGTTCTGATGCCGCTACCGTACTGCTTGCACTGAATCGCTTGTGGGGCTTGGGTTTGTCGAGGCAGGCGCTGCAGGATCTTGGATTGAAACTCGGCGCCGATGTACCGTTTTTCGTTTTCGGTCAAAATGCTTTTGCTGAAGGTGTGGGCGAAGCGCTGCAGGCGGTCGATTTACCGAAACGTTTCTTCTTGGTGGTGAGTCCTGCGGTGCATGTTCCAACTGCCGCGATTTTTTCAGAGAAAGCGTTGACAAGGGACTCAAAAGTCCTCACAATAACGGACTTCCTTGCACAACATAGTTCTGAAGCAGATTGGCCAGACAGTTTCGGTCGAAATGACATGCAGTCAGTTGTGACAGAGAAGTACGCGGAAGTAGCTCAGGTGCTGGAGTGGTTTTCGAATCTTTCACCTGCGCGAATGACCGGATCTGGAGCGAGCGTGTTTGCCGCTTTTCGTAGTAGAGCCGAAGCTGAGATGGCGCAAGCCAAACTCCCGGCAAGCTGGAAAAGCAGAGTGACCGAAAGCCTGGATTCGCATCCTCTCTTCGCTTTCGCGTCGTAAAGTTTCGTTTTGCCGGGTTTGGCCTACACTGCCCGGTAAGACTCAAAGTTAGTGTAGGGGAGTCGCCAAGTTGGTTAAGGCACTGGATTTTGATTCCAGCATGCGAAGGTTCGAATCCTTCTTCCCCTGCCATTAATTTCCCGCGTTTTTCCTCTCGCCCCAGCCAAGAACAGGTGCACGATGAGCAGTGACGGCCTGATGGTATTCACTGGCAACGCGAATCCCGCGCTTGCACAGGAAGTCGTCAAAATCCTTGGTATCCCTCTCGGCAAGGCAATGGTCAGCCGTTTTTCTGACGGCGAAATCATGGTCGAGATCCAGGAAAACGTGCGCGGCAAAGACGTGTTCGTGCTGCAGTCCACCTGCGCACCGACCAATGACACGCTGATGGAACTCATGATCATGGTCGATGCGCTCAAGCGCGCATCCGCTGGCCGGATCACCGCAGCCATCCCGTACTTTGGTTATGCCCGCCAGGACCGTCGTCCCCGTTCAGCTCGCGTCGCCATTTCGGCGAAAGTCGTGGCGAACATGCTTGAAATTGCCGGTGTGGATCGTGTCATCACCATGGACCTCCACGCCGACCAGATTCAAGGTTTCTTCGACATCCCGGTCGACAACATCTACGCAACGCCCGTACTGCTCGGCGATCTGCGCAAGCAAAATCACGAAAACCTGCTGGTCGTCTCCCCTGACGTAGGCGGTGTGATTCGCGCCCGGGCACTGGCCAAGCAGCTCAACACCGATCTCGCGATCATCGACAAGCGTCGCCCGAAGGCGAACGTCGCTGAAGTGATGAACATCATTGGTGAAGTGGAAGGCCGCACGTGCGTGATCATGGACGACATGGTCGACACCGCCGGCACGCTTTGCAAGGCAGCACAGGTTTTGAAGGAACGCGGCGCCGTAAAAGTATTCGCTTATGCCACGCACCCGGTTTTGTCGGGCGGCGCGGGTGAACGGATCGCGGCATCGGAACTGGACGAACTGGTTGTGACGGACACCATTCCCCTCTCCGACGAAGCACGCGCATGCACCAAAGTGCGTGTATTGTCGAGCGCGGGTTTGCTGGCCGAGACATTCTCGCGGATCCGGCGCGGCGACTCGGTCATGTCGCTGTTCGCCGAGGGTTGAACGAGGTTGAAAGTATTTGCGGTGAAGCGGAGATCAAACTTCTCAATACCGCGTAATCGGTTCAGGCGAACGAAGGCCTGAATCGCTGCTCTGGGGCTGAACGCTTTCGCGGACAGCCCCGTTTTCACTGCCTGGTCGCGGGCAGATTATGGAGTTGAATCATGAAAGTAGTCGCTTTTGAGCGCAATCTGCACGGTACGGGTGCGAGCCGCCGCCTGCGTAACTCGGGCAAGACGCCGGGTATCGTATATGGCGCAAATGCTGAAGCTCTGGCTGTTGAGCTCGATCACAACGCCCTTTGGCACGCGCTGAAGAAAGAAGTTTTCCATTCGTCGATTCTCGAACTGGAAGTTGCCGGCAAGACGCAACAAGTTCTGCTGCGCGACGTGCAATACCATCCGTTCAAGCAAATGGTTCTGCACGTTGACTTCCAACGTGTCGATGCATCGAAGAAGCTGCACACCAAGGTTCCGGTTCACTTCCTGAACCAGGAAACCAACCCGGCTGTGAAGACCGGTGGCGCCGTGATCTCGCACGTGATCAACGAAATCGAAATCGAATGTCTGCCGGCTGACCTGCCGGAATTCGTCGAACTCGACTTGGCCAAGATCGAAGCGGGTCAGGCGTTGCACGTGAAGGACATCGCTTTGCCGAAGGGCGTGGCGCTGATCGCTCACCTCGAAGCAGAAAACCCGGTTATCGCTTCGGCGACCATTCCGGCTGCCGTTGTATCCGAGGAAGCCGCGTCTGGCGATGCCGCTGCCGAAGGCGACAAGCCGGCTGCATAAGTCTGCTGAAGCCTGTACGCTTGAGTCCACTCTCACGAGTGGACAAAGTGACCCGCCGTTGCTCTGCGCCGGCGGGTTTTTTTTAGCCTTTTTCTGGTGCGGTCGAGGTTTGAAGCGCTGATTCGCGCGCAGCCACGCCGCCACGATTGAACATGATCAAACTGATCGTCGGGCTCGGCAATCCGGGCGCCGAATATACCGCGACGCGCCATAACGCAGGCTTCTGGTTCGTCGATCAACTGGCGCGCGACTCGGGGGCATCCCTGCGCGATGAACGCCGGTTCCACGGCCATTACGGGCGGGGCCGGCTCAATGGCCATGAGATCCATCTGCTCGAGCCGCAGACGTTCATGAATCGATCGGGGCAATCGGTCGTAGCCGTCGCCCAGTTCTTCAAGATCCTGCCGGACGAGATACTCGTCGCGCACGATGAACTCGATTTGCCGCCCGGCACAGTCAAGCTGAAGCTCGGTGGCGGCAGCGGCGGCCATAACGGCCTGAAGGACATCTCCGCGCATTTGTCGTCGCAGCAATACTGGCGCTTGAGGATTGGCATCGGGCATCCACGGGATCTGATTCCCGAAGCATCACGCGCCGGGGCCAAGCCCGATGTCGCCAACTTCGTGCTGAAACCGCCGCGCCGCGAAGAGCAGGACGTGATCGATGCATCGATCGAACGCGCGCTTGCCGTCATGCCTGTCGCGATCAACGACGAAATGGAACGCGCGGTGATGAACCTGCACCGCGCCGGTTGAACTGAATGCCTTGATAAGGAGCGAAACGTGAGCCGTTTCTGGAGCGACATTGTCAATACGCTGACGCCGTATGTGCCGGGAGAACAACCCGCGCTCGCGCGTCCCGTGAAGCTCAACACGAACGAAAATCCGTATCCGCCGTCGCCGCGGGTTATCGATGCCATCACGCGCGAGCTTGGGAACAACGGCGATTCGCTGCGCAAGTACCCCGATCCGACGGCACGCGCGCTGCGCGAAACCATTGCGCAGCATCACGGATTGCGCGCGGAGCAAGTGTTCGTCGGCAACGGCTCTGACGAAGTCCTCGCGCACACCTTCCAGGCGCTGCTCAAGCACAACACGCCAATCCGTTTCCCGGATATCACGTACAGCTTTTATCCGGTGTACGCGCAGTTGTATGGCGTCGCGTTCGACGCGGTGGCGCTGAACGCGGATTTTGGTATTGATGTCGATGATTATCGTGCGCCCAATGGCGGCGTCCTGCTGCCGAATCCGAATGCGCCCACGGGCCGCGCGTTGCCGCTCGACGAGATCAGTATCCTGCTCGCGGCGAACCCGGATTCTGTTGTCGTGATCGACGAAGCGTATGTGGACTTCGGCGCGGAATCGGCGGCCATTCTGGTCGATGAATATCCGAATCTGCTGGTGGTCCAGACGTTGTCGAAGGCGCGTTCGCTGGCCGGAATGCGCGTCGGATATGCGCTGGGACACGAGGCGTTGATCGAGGCGCTCACGCGCGTGAAGGACAGCTTCAACTCGTATCCGCTCGACCGGTTGGCGCAGGTTGCGGCAATCGCGTCGTTCGAGGACGACGATTATTTCCGCGCTACCTGCGCGAAGGTGATCGCGAGCCGCGAGCGGTTATCGGCTGAATTGAAGGCGCTGGGATTCGACGTGGTGCCGTCGGCGGCGAACTTCGTATTCGCGCGCCATCCGGCACACGACGCCGTAGCGCTCGCCGCGAGCCTGAAGGAAAAGGAGATCTTTGTGCGGCATTTCAGGCCGCCACGGATCGATCAACACTTGCGGATTACCGTCGGGACGGACGCCGAATGTGATGCGCTCGTGGCCGCGTTGCGCGCGGTGCTTTAACTGCGTTGGGCGTTGGGCGTTACTCCAACTTCAAACGCCCTTCGCCTTCATCAACGCGTGATATTTCGCCATCAACTGGATGGGGTTTTCGTCATGCGCCGGGTCGCGTGGAATGCATTCCACGGGGCACACTTGCACGCACTGCGGTTCGTCGTAGTGTCCGACGCATTCCGTGCATTTTTTCGGGTCGATCACGTAGATGTCGACACCCATCGATATGGCGTCGTTCGGGCACTCGGGCTCGCACACGTCGCAGTTGATGCACTCGTCGGTAATGAACAGGGCCATGCTTTACTCTCTTCGTCCGGCGTTTCAGCCGGCATTTCGATGCCCTCAGGGCGTCGATGAATCAGGCGCGATCGGACCCACTTTGTCCTGCAGGCGCTTTTCCACCGATGGAAACACGAACTTGCTGACATCGCCGCCCAGTTGCGCGATCTCGCGCACGATCGTGCCCGAGATGAATTGGTACTGGTCCGAGGGCGTCATGAACATGGTTTCGACGTCGGGCAACAGGTAACGGTTCATGCCGGCCATCTGGAATTCATATTCGAAGTCGGAGACGGCACGCAACCCTCGCACGATCACGCGCGCATTGTTCTTGCGTACGAAATCCTTCAAAAGTCCCTTGAAGCTCATCACCTTGACATTTGGATAGTGCCCCAATACTTCGTGGGCAATGTCCAGCCGTTCCTGCAGGCTGAAAAACGGCTTCTTGTTGCGGCTGTCGGCGACGCCAACCACCAGCGTATCGAAAATACTCGAAGCGCGTCGCACAAGGTCTTCGTGACCGCGCGTGAGCGGATCGAACGTTCCCGGATAAACGGCAGTAACCATGGGGCATCTCCTCTTCTGATACTTTTTCTGGCGCTTTTTTGCAGAATTCCTGACGATACTTCGCCAGATGAAAATTGGGACGATGCCGGTATCTACAAGAAGCCGTCTCTAATCATGCCCCGATGCAGGCCCTTCGCATGTTCCTTCCGCCGAAACCGGCGCATCGCCGGCCAGCTTTCGGAACGCGCATTATTCCTCATTTTCGCGCTGCAGCAAATGATAGCGGACCGCGCCGGCCTTGCCTTCGCGGGTAATTGCCCATCCGGCGAGGACCGGGACTTCCGCGGGGTCGAGCGGTTCGCCCGATTCCACGTACAACAATCCATTCGCCGATACCAGCGGCGCCGCGAGTTCAAGCGCCCGCTGGAGCATGGCGGTATCGCCGAAAGGGGGATCGAGGAACACGACATCGAAGGAGTTCGACGGCAGGTTTGCGGCGAGCCGCAGCGCATCGGCTTCGACGATCTCGATGTTTTTCGCGGCGAGACGCGCCTGGTTCGCCTTCAATTGCGCAACCGCGCGGCCGCTGCGCTCCACCATCAGGACCCGTGCGGCGCCGCGCGACGCAGCTTCGAAACCGAGCGCGCCGCTGCCGGCGAAGAGATCGAGGCAACGGCGGCCATCGAGTGACTGGCCAAGCCAGTTGAAAAGCGTCTCACGCACGCGGTCGGGCGTCGGGCGCAAACCATCCAGGCTCAGCACCGGCAGCGGCGTGCGCTTCCAGTCACCGCCGATGATACGAATGGAATGCGGCTTGCCGCCCCGTGACGGCAGCGCTTCACGCACTTTCGGCTCCCGCTGGCTCGGCGCGGTGTCGCGGTTTTTATCGCGGGTGCGTTCGGGATTTCGTGTGAGCGTTCGGGTGATGTCAGAGCGGGACATGGACGTGCGTGAGTTGGCAGTTGGTTTAGCCGGGCGCGGGGCAGAGAAAAAGTGACTGCAAGCATTGCCGGCGTGCGATTGATCGCGTCACCGATGCGGGCACGTTACCACAGCCCTGCTGTCCCCGATGTCGAGGCATGCCGCCATGCAGACACTACAATCGGTGCCGGCTGATAAAATACGTTTCTTTTGTGTTTTTACGCCTTTCGCCCGGCTCTTCCCGCTGTTTTTGGCGGTTTTTCGCGGCACGGCGGCCCATGTCATCCTGGCTTTTTTGCGGGCGTTCGACTCCTGAACACGCTTGCGACAATACAGATGAAACGCCTCCTTCACCACTGCAGACCATGTTCAGCTTTTTCAAACGATTAGTAGGCAAAACGAGCGACACGCCTGAGGAAGATCAGGTCGAGGACGCAGGCGGCCTGGATTCCGAAGACGAAGCGGAAATCCCAGCCGAAGAAGGGCTCCGGCATGCGACCACGCCCGTCACGCCGGCACAGCCGGTGGATACTACTGACCTTCCGCTCCAGCACGCCACCACACCGGTAACCCCGGCTCAACCGCTCGACAACTCACCTGCAGCGCAAGCGAAGCCCTACTGGCAAGGACGCACGGCATCTCAATGGACCGCGGCGCAGGAAACGGCTGTCATCGTGCCGCCGCCTGAGCCGGAAGAGGTCGCAAAACGCTCCTGGATCACGCGGCTGAAAACGGGTTTGTCGAAGACGAGTTCGGGGCTGACGGGGATTTTCGTCGGCGCGAAGATCGACGACGATCTTTACGAAGAGCTGGAAACCGCGTTGCTGATGTCGGACGCCGGCATGGACGCCACCGAATATCTGCTCGAAGAACTGCGCGAAAAAGTGCGCAGCGAGCGCCTCACCGACGCAATGCAAGTGAAGGCCGCGCTGCGTTCACTCCTCGCAGATCTGCTGCGACCGCTTGAAAAATCGCTGATGCTCGGCCGCGCGCAACCGCTCGTGATGATGATCGCCGGTGTGAACGGCGCGGGAAAAACGACGAGCATCGGCAAGCTGGCCAAGCATTTGCAAAGCTTCGACCAGTCGGTGTTGCTGGCCGCCGGCGACACGTTCCGCGCCGCGGCGCGCGAGCAATTGCGCGTGTGGGGTGCGCGGAACAACGTGACGGTTTTATCGCAGGAAAGCGGCGATGCAGCCGCCGTGATCTTCGACGCGGTTGGCGCCGCAAAGGCGCGGAAGATCGACGTGATGATGGCTGACACCGCCGGCCGTCTGCCGACCCAGCTTCACCTGATGGAAGAACTGCGCAAGGTGAAGCGGGTGATCGCAAAGGCGCAGCCGGATGCGCCGCACGAAGTCTTGCTGGTTATCGACGCAAACACGGGCCAGAACGCGCTCGCCCAGGTAAAAGCCTTTGACGATGCCCTCGGACTGACCGGGTTGATTGTGACGAAACTAGATGGCACCGCCAAGGGCGGCATTCTCGCCGCGATCGCACGCCAACGTCCGATTCCGGTTTATTTCATCGGCGTGGGCGAGAAGGTGGAAGACCTGCAGCCGTTCAGCGCCGACGAATTCGCGGATGCGTTGCTGGGCAGTTGACCCGATGCTGCGGGCGTTTCCATGATGCCCGCAGCGAAAGCGTCACCGCGAAAAGATCAGCATCCCGGCAATCCACCACATCACCACACCCACGATCACATCGAGCACGCGCCACGAGAGATCTTTCTCGAACAGCGGCCGCAGCAATCGGGCGCCAAACCCGAGCGTGGTGAACCAGATAACCGACGAACACATCGCCCCGGCTGCGAACCACGCGTTCCCCGGCCAGGCGTATTGCGCGCCGATTCCACCGAGCAACACGACGGTGTCCAGATAAACGTGCGGATTGAGCAGCGACAAGGCGAGCACAGTCGATGCCGCTTTCAACGCCGTCTGCGTCTCGCCGTTTTCGGCCTGCAAATGCCCCGGCCCTTTCCATGCCGCATGAAAAGCCCGAACGCCATAGAGGAACAGGAACACCGCGCCAGCCCATCGAATCACGTCGAGCAGCACCGGCGCGCGGGCAATCAACGCCCCCATTCCGCCTATACCCAATCCAATCAGCAACACATCGATCAGCGCGCAGATCGAGACGACCAGGCCTACGTGTCTGCGCTTCAAGCCCTGCCGTAATACAAACGCGTTCTGAGCGCCAATCGCGATGATCAAACTTGCGCCAAGCCCGGCGCCGGATAAAAAAACTGCTGTCGTCATTCTGCGTCCGGTTGCTGCCCTGGCGCGGCGCGCGCGAACGCATCGATTTGCCCAGCGTGATCGACGATACGTTCGATCGTCGGATACCGGCTCATATCAATGTTGAAACGCCGCGCATTGAACACTTGCGGCACGAGACACAGGTCCGCAAGCGTGGGGGTATCGCCGAAGCACAGCGCGCCCACGCGCGGATCGTTCGCAAGACGCTTTTCCAGCGAGCTGAATCCCGCTTCCAGCCAATACCGGTACCACGCGTCTTTCGCTTCTTCGCCAACCTTCAGCGTGTGCTTCAGGTACTTCAGCACCCGCAAGTTGTCGATGGGATGAATTTCGCAAGCCACCTGCAGCGCGACCGAACGAATGAACGCACGATCGAGAGCGGTGCCCGGCAGCAATGCCGGCTCGGGATGCGTCTCTTCCAGATATTCGATGATCGCAACCGACTGCGTCAGCACGTCGTCGCCGTCCACGAGCGTTGGCACGATGCCATCCGGATTCAGCTCTCGATACTCGGGCTTAAGTTGCTCCCCACCATCGCGCAGCAGATGAATCGGTGCGTAGTCGTAATCGAGCCCTTTGAGGTTCAGCGCAATCCGCACGCGATACGCGGCCGAACTCCGAAAATAGCTATAGAGCTTCATCGTCCCCTCCCGTTTTTAAAGTCAGACCACGCGCACCGCAAATTCGCCGATTCCGTCCACGCCACCTTTCATCAAGTCGCCTTTCTGGATTGCGCCGACGCCTTCAGGCGTGCCCGTGAAAATCAGGTCGCCGGGGAACAACTCGAACAACGTCGATAAATACGCGATCGTCTCGCCGACCGACCAGATCAGTTGCGAGATGTCCGAGCGCTGCTTTTCTTCGCCGTTGACCGTGAGCCAGATCGCGCTTTTTTCCAGATGACCGACTTGCGCGACCGGATGAATTGGACCAAGCGGCGCCGAATGATCGAAGCCCTTCGCGGTATCCCACGGACGGCCGAGTTTCTTCGCTTCGGCCTGCAAGTCGTGGCGAGTCATGTCGAGGCCGAGCGCATAGCCGAACACGTAGTCAAGCGCTTGATCGGCGGGAATGTCCTTGCCCCGCTTGCCGATGGCCGCAACCAGTTCCATCTCGAAATGCACATTCTTCGATTGCGACGGATACGGGAATTCGCCGGTCGCGCCGGGTGCGACAAACAGCACGGCATCAGCGGGCTTGGCGAAAAAGAACGGCGGCTCGCGGTCCGGATCGTGGCCCATCTCACGCGCGTGCGCCTCGTAGTTCCGGCCGACGCAATAAATCCGGCGAACCGGAAATTCGTCGCTGGAACCGGCTACCGGTACAGCGACCACGGGCGCCGCAGCAAATACATGACTCATCGCGCTTCTCTCCTGTTGGTATGACTCGACCCGGATGGCTCGACCAAGGACTCAAGTTTAACGTGCGCGGTTTGCCGTCGCGACTCGGCCGAATGGCATGGGAGGTGAGGCAGACGCGGCTCAATTGCTTGCAAGGCCGCCGCAAATGCGGTACTGAATATGTTTCCGCACTGCGCAACTGAAGCGGCTGAACGTGCACAACCAGACGGCCGCCCGGACCATTCGATGACCGACTCCCCTGCTTTCCCCTGCGCCCGTTTCATCAAGGAAATTGGCCGCGGGCCAAACGGTGCGCGTGCGCTCACGCGCGAGGACACATACGCGCTCTACGAAGCGATGCTCGACAACCGCGTCTCCGACCTCGAGCTCGGCGCGGTATTGCTGGCGTATCGCGTGAAGGGGGAGACCTCGGCGGAGCTCGCCGCGATGCTCGCGGCCGCGCATCGTTCATTCGAGCCGCTGCATATCCAGAATGGCCGCGATGACGCGCGTCCGGTATCGATTCCGACTTACAACGGCGCGCGCAAGCAGCCCAACCTGACACCGCTTCTGGCGCTGCTGCTCGCGCGTGAAGGCGTGCCTGTGCTCGTGCATGGCGTCACCGACGATCCGGGGCGCGTGACGAGCGCCGCGATCTTCGCGGAACTGGGTATCGAAGCATCGACGTCACACGATGAAATCGAGGACAACCTCGCCTCCCGCCGCCTGTCGTTCGCGCCCATCGGGGTGCTCGCGCCGAAGCTCGCGCGTCTTCTCGCCATCCGGCGGATCATGGGCGTGCGCAATTCCACGCACACGCTCGTCAAGATCCTCCAGCCGTTCGCGCAGCCCGGCCTGCGGCTCGTGAACTACACGCATCCGGAATATCGGGAAAGCCTGACGGGACTTTTCACCGAACATCCCGATGCCGCCGCTGGCGGCGCGCTGCTCGCCCGAGGCACGGAAGGCGAAGCGGTCGCCGATACACGCCGTCAAGTGCAAGTCGACTGGTTTCACGATGGTCACGCGGAAACGCTGGTCTCGCCGGAACGCTCGTCGCCGGAAGCGCCTGCCGTGCCCTTGCCCGAGGCCCTCGACGCAGCGACTACCGCGCGCTGGATCGAGACCGTTCTGCGCGGCGAAGCACCGATTCCCGCCGCACTCGCGCGTCAGGCCGAGCTGATTGCGGAAATCGTCAGAAGACAAGAAGGTTGACAAACCCGCACGCCGTCGGCTACTGTGCAGAAATGAGTTTTGCCCAGTTCTCCTCCCTTCGAATTACCCTGGGTCGCCTAGCGCGGCCCCTATCGCTACGTCTAGCGTAAGTCGCTAAACGTGGCGCCGTGCGTTCCCAACGCCCGGTCCCGCCTGTAGTTCCGTAGTGCCCCTTTCGCAGTTCCCTTTTCACCACCCGTAGTCGTCTGCTTTCGTCCGTTCATCCACGGCCACGAAAACGCGAGGATCACATGCACGCTGCATTTGCATCGTTCACGTTTGTCACCGGCGTCATCCGCGTCCGGGCAACACGTGAACCCTGGCAGCGCGCATCGGACCCATGCCGGCAAGCCGCCGGCCAAGTGTCCGCCTCGCAACGACTGCGCTTTCACGCGTACAACGCGTTCAGCCGAGGCCCACGATGATGATGCGCAACCCTTCCGAGAAATACCGCCCTTTTCCTCAAGTCACGCTCAAAGGCCGCCAATGGCCGACCCGTACGATCGAACGGGCGCCCATCTGGATGAGTACCGATCTTCGCGACGGCAACCAGGCGCTGATCGACCCGATGAGCATCGACGCCAAACTCGAATTCTTCGAGATGCTGGTGGCGGTGGGTTTCAAGGAAATCGAAGTGGGTTTTCCGTCGGCATCGCAGACAGATTTCGACTTCGCGCGCAAGCTGATCACGGAAAACCGCATTCCCGCCGATGTCACCATCGAAGTGCTCGTGCAATCGCGCCGGGACCTCATCGAGCGAACGTTTGAAGCGGTGGAAGGCGCGCCGAACGTGATCGTGCATCTGTACAACGCGATCTGTCCGTCGTTCAGAAAAATCGTCTTCGGGATGACGAAGGAAGAAACCAAGGCGCTGGCGGTGGAAGGCACGCGCATCATCAAGGAATGCGCCGCAGCGCACCCCGGCACGCGCTGGACGTATCAGTATTCGCCGGAAACGTTCAGCATGACCGAGCTTTCGTTTTCCCGCGAAGTCTGCGACGCCGTCGCGCAAATGTGGCGGCCGACGCCCGATCACAAGATGATCGTGAACTTGCCCGCCACGGTCGAAGCGGCCATGCCCAACGTGTTCGCGGATCAGGTCGAATGGATGGACCGCAACATGGGTTATCGCGACAGCATCGTGCTTTCGGTGCATCCGCATAATGATCGCGGCACAGCGGTCGCCGCGGCGGAACTCGCGATCCTGGCAGGCGCGGATCGCGTGGAAGGATGTCTTTTCGGCAACGGCGAGCGCACTGGCAACGTGGATCTCGTCACGCTCGCCATGAACCTGTACACACAAGGCGTCGACCCAGGCCTCGATTTTTCGGATATCGATGGCGTGCGGCGTGTCGTCGAACGATGCAATCTGATCCCCGTGCATCCGCGTCACCCGTATGCCGGCGATCTCGTGTTCACGGCCTTCTCAGGTTCGCACCAGGACGCAATCCGCAAGGGATTTGCGCAGCGCGTGGCCGGCACCGTGTGGGAGGTGCCCTATCTCCCGATCGACCCCGCCGACCTCGGCCGTAGCTACGACGCCGTGATCCGCGTGAACAGCCAGTCGGGCAAGGGAGGCGCGACTTATCTCCTCGAACGCGGGTTGGGCTTCACGCCGCCGCGGCGCGTGCAGATCGAGTTCAGCCACGCTGTTCAAAAAGTCGCCGATTCCTCCGGCGAAGAAGTTTCAGGCGACGCCATTTGCGCCCTCTTCAAACGCGAATACTTCGATGCAAAAGGGCCCGCGTCACGCGCCGACGCTTCGGCGATTCGCTTCAACGACCGTCGCGTAGTGGTGCCGGTGTCGAAGACGGCCGACGAAGCGCATGCCCAGGCCGTCGCGGCTGCAATGAGCGAGGCGGCGGGCGCCGCGGTCGGTGTGACTTCGTTTGAGACAGCGGTGACGGCTAAGGGAGAGACGGCGGTGTTCATCGGTTGCCGGATTGGCGATCAGACCGCGCGTTACGGCGTCGCCGTGCATGCAAACGCGGTTCAGGCAATCAGCGATGCGATTATCAGCGCAGTCAACCGCTCGCGCTGGGCGGGACGCAAGGCGGTGGAGGACGAAGCGGTTGCGGCTTAGCGTTTAGCAAATTTTTGCGAGTGGTAAAACAGGTGATTCCTGGGGACCGGCACCGCGATCTGCGCTTACAAGGCGCTGTCCTTCGCTACGGGTCTTCAGATGCCCAACCCGGCGGGCATCGACGGCGCTAATCCAGCGCCACGCGGGTCGCCTGCATCGCGAGCAATTTGTATTGGCCATCGACGTAAAGATGAACCGCCGTGTAAGCGATCGGAAACAACAGTGCGCCGTTTTTCGACTCCATCTCGATCAGCGCGCGTCCATGCACTATCCACGTGTCCCGCCCGCCCGGCATCAGGTCCTGAGTCTCGATCTCGATTTGCCGGTAGCGCCGCCGGCCGGCGGTGATTGCATCGATAAACTGCCGCTTCGACTCACGCTTGCCGTTGGTGTGGACATAGCTGGCGTTGTCCGCCAGCAGCTTGTCGAGCACCTCGCCGTCGCCGTCGACCATTGCGCGAAAACGGCTGCGCTCGAGTTCGCGGATTGCCTCGGCGGGCGCATCGGGGGGTTGTGCCGGCATCGATCGGTTCCTCTCACGATGGAGGACCCGATGGACCCGGTCCCCGTCAGAAGTTGTACTGCAGATATAACTGGCTGAAATTTATACCAGGATTCGGGTGTTCGATACCGGCGTTGGATAAATGCTGAAACCGAAAGCCCGCCTGGTAGTTCTGATGCGCGCCGAACGCCGCGCCGACACCCACCATGTCGGCAAACTGGAAGGACGATGAGAACGTACGGTCCTGCGTCTCGCGCACGTGCGACAGGAGCCGCACGCCGACGCCCGCCTCCACATACGGCCTGAACCAGCCAGAACTCTTGATGAACCGGAATACCGGCGTCAGCCCGAATTCCCAGATATTCGGATGCGCAGCGTTGCTCTCGCGGATGTCCCAGTAAGCGACGTGCGCTTCGCCAACAACGGTGAAATGGAAGCCGCCGATTTCCCACCAAGTCAAGTTCGGGTCCCACACAACGCCAACATCCGCCTTGCGGACATCGTGGTCGGCAACCCCGCCGGCGATCTGCACGCCAAACTGGTCTGCCTTGGCACTCGCCGAAACCAGGGCAAGCGCCCCCAACAAGGCACCGTAAAAAGAGCGTTTTTGCCAAACACTTTTGTTCTTTCGCATGAACTACTCCGGAGCTGGTTTCTCGAAACGCAATTACCGCTAAAGCGGCACGTCGCCATTTTAGAGACGGTCTCAAAAAAAAGCTCAAAACAGTTCTGTGGATTGTTGGAAATGCGGCATTAAGTTTCGCCGATCGACGATTTAAGAGGTAAATCGTGCGAAAACTTGCAAGTTTCTTTCGGTAAAATTGGCAAGGAACTCGTTTCTTCCGGCGAAATCGAAGGAAAGGTTCGGGAAACCACCTACGGGCTATTGGAGCATCAGTTCTAATAGCTTTTGGGGAACTCTTGGATTGATTGCCCCTCTAATCTTTAGCACTCGAAATAGCAGAGTGCTAATATTGCGGCTGGACCCGGTTTTTCATCGGGTTTTTTGTTGATAAGGAGCAGACAAGCGTGACCAATGCGATAACCCTTCCGAATACTGGACACTCGGCGTCGGCCAAGGCCGCTTCGGCAGGTGCGCTGACGTTTGCGCAGTCGTCCATGTTGACCGGTCAGATCGGCAACATCGACGCCTACATTTCGGCTGTCAACCGGATTCCGATGCTAACGCCGTCGGAAGAACGTCAGTACGCCACCGAATTTCGCGAGAACGACAACCTCGACGCTGCCCGCCAGCTCGTGCTGTCGCACTTGCGCCTGGTCGTGTCCATCGCCCGGAATTATCTGGGCTATGGCCTGCCGCATGCCGACTTGATCCAAGAAGGCAACATCGGCTTGATGAAGGCTGTAAAGCGTTTCGACCCGCAGCAAAATGTGCGGCTCGTTTCGTACGCCATGCACTGGATCAAGGCCGAGATTCATGAATACATCCTGCGCAACTGGCGCACGGTGAAGGTTGCGACCACAAAGGCACAGCGCAAGCTGTTCTTCAACCTGCGCAGCCACAAGACCGGACACAACGCGTTCACACCGGGCGAAGTGGACAGTCTTGCAAAAGAGCTGAATGTGAAGCGCGAGGAAGTCTCGGAAATGGAGACGCGTCTATCCGGCGGCGACATCGCGCTGGAAGGCCAGATTGACGACGGCGAGGAATCGTACGCGCCGATCGCCTATCTGGCTGATTCGCACAACGAGCCGACCAACGTGCTGGCATCGCGTCAGTTCGACAAGCTGCAGAGCGAAGGATTGTCCACCGCGCTTGAATCGCTCGATGAACGTAGCCGCCGGATCGTCCAGGCGCGCTGGCTCGAGGTGGAAGACGACGGCTCGGGCGGCAAGACGCTGCATGAACTCGCCGACGAATTTGGTGTATCGGCCGAGCGGATTCGTCAGATCGAAGCGAGCGCAATGAAGAAGATGCGCACGGCGCTGCACGAATACGCGTAACCCGTAAGCCGAAAGGTCGAAAAGCCCGCTGTCGAAAGACAGCGGGCTTTTTTTCTGTGCGAGTGAGCTTGGGAGCCTAGCGCGACATCATGTGGTGGCCGACGTTATGCATCACCCATAACGTGCCGCCGATCACGATCACCGCCACCAGAACGGTGAATCCGAACGCGACGACGTTCCATCGCTGCGATGACGACGTGTTCATGTGCAGGAAGAACATGAGATGCACGAGGATCTGGATGAACGCGAGCACCGAGATCGCGATGATCGTTTCAGTCTGGCCCAACGCCTGTTGCATGACCAGGCCGAACGCTGCGGCCGTGAGCACGACCGAGAGAACAAAGCCTATGACATACGAGCGCACGCTGCCGTGGCCCGCGCCGGTATCGATTGAATGTGCGTGTGCCATTTATACGACGCTCGTCAGATAAACAAAGGTGAAGACGCAGATCCAGACGATGTCCAGGAAGTGCCAGAAAAGGCTCAGGCACGCGAGGCGCGTCAGATCGCGTTGGGTAACTTTCTTGTTGCCGATAACCTGCACAGCCAGCACGACCATCCAGATCAGGCCTGCCGTGACATGCAGTCCGTGTGCTCCCACCAGCGTGAAAAACGCCGACAAAAACGCGCTGGTGCCCGGGCCATAACCCTGCTGGATCAACAAGTGAAACTCGTGTATTTCCAGCACGATAAACGCCGCGCCCAGCAGGAACGTGACGCCGAGCCACGCCAGCAACGCAGCCTTCTTGCCCTTGTACGCGGCCAGCATGCCGAAGCCGAACGTGATGCTGCTGACCAGCAGGATCGCGGTTTCCAGCATGACCCCAGGCAGTTCGAAGACGTCCTTGCCTGAAGGACCACTTGCAAACTGGTTTCCCATCACGGCGAATACGGCGAACAACGACGCAAAGATGATGCAGTCGGTCATCAGGTACACCCAGAACCCGAGGACCGTATTCGATGAACCGTGATCGTCGTGCGATTCCGGCGAATCGAGTGAGAGGGTTTTAGTCAGCATTACAGTGCCTCCTGCAGATCGCGCGCGCGCGTTTGCGCCGGCGAGCCATCCATTCCGGCAACGGTCGCGGCGGGAATGGTGTAGTCGATGTCGGTGTCGTTGCTGCGAATGATCAGCGTGACGATCACGCCCAGCAATCCGGCAGTAGCAAGCCACCAGATGTGCCAGACCAGCGCAAAACCGATCGCCAGACTGAACGACGCGACGATCAGGCCGGCGCTCGTATTGCGGGGCATGTGGATATCGCGATAGGCCTCGCGTGCGTGACGCGTGCGGCCGCGTTCTTTCATGTGAGCGAAGGCGTCGAGTTCATGCACCACGGGCAGGACCGCGAAGTTATAAACCGGCGGTGGCGAGCTGGTCGCCCATTCGAGCGTGCGGCCGTTCCACGGATCGCCCGTGACGTCCTTGTATGCCGGCGAATTGCGCTTCACTACGCTGACCACGACTTGAGTAATCTGAAGCACCACGCCGAGCAAGATGATCAACGCGCCGATCAGCGCGACGATCATGTACGGTTGCCAGCCCGGTGTGTCGTAGTGGTTCATACGGCGGGTTGCGCCCATGAAGCCCAGTACGTACAGCGGCATGAATGCGGTCCAGAAACCGATGAGCCAGCACCAGAACGCGCACTTGCCGAGCGTTTCGTTCAGCTTGAAACCGAACGCCTTCGGGAACCAGTACGTGAAGCCGGCGAAATAACCAAACACCACGCCGCCAATGATTGCGTTATGGAAGTGAGCGATCAGGAACAAGCTGTTGTGCAGCACGAAGTCCGCGCCGGGCACGGCCAGCAGCACGCCCGTCATGCCGCCGATGGTGAACGTGATCATGAAGCCGATCGTCCACAACACAGGCGACGACAACTCCAGGCGGCCCTTATAGATGGTGAACAGCCAGTTGAAGATCTTCACGCCGGTCGGAATGGCGATGATCATGGTCATGATCCCGAAAAACGCATTCACGTTCGCGCCGGAACCCATGGTGAAGAAGTGATGCAACCAGACCAGCAACGACAGCACCATGATCGAGCACGTGGCATAGACCATTGTCTTGTAGCCAAACAGCGGCTTCTTGGCGAACGTGGCGACGACTTCCGAATAGATGCCGAACGCCGGCAATACCAGGATGTACACCTCCGGATGCCCCCAAGCCCAGATCAGGTTCAGATAAAGCATGGCGTTGCCGCCGGCGTCGTTCGTGAAGAAGTGCATGCCGAGATAACGGTCGAGCGCGAGCAATGCGAGCGTTGCGGTCAGGATCGGGAATGTGGCGAGAATCAGCACGTTCGAGCACAGCGACGTCCACGTGAATACGGGCATCTTCATGTACGTCATGCCGGGCGCGCGCATCTTGATGATCGTGACGAAGAAGTTGACGCCGGTGAGTAACGTTCCTATTCCGGAAAGTTGCAAACTCCATAAGTAGTAGTCGACACCCACACCCGGACTGAACTGCAGCTCGGACAGCGGCGGATAGGCAAGCCAGCCCGTTTGCGCGAAGTCACCGATCACCAGGGAAACGTTGATCAGGATCGCTGCAACCGCCGTCATCCAGAAACTGAGCGAGTTGATGAACGGAAACGCGACATCGCGTGCGCCGATTTGCAACGGCACGACAATGTTCATCAAGCCGATCATGAAGGCCATCGCCATGAAGAAAATCATGATGACGCCGTGCGCCGTGAAGACCTGGTTGTAATGCTCGGGCGGAAGGAACCCGGGCCCGTTATAAGCGAGTGCGAGTTGCGTGCGCATCATGAGCGCATCGACAAAACCACGCAGCAGCATCAGCACCGCTACCACGATGTACATCACGCCAATCTTCTTGTGATCGACCGACGTAAGCCATTCACGCCACAAATAGCCCCACTTTCCGGACCACGTCAGCCCGACGACCACGGCCACCACGATGAGCGCCATGAACGCTGCCGCACCCATGATGATGGGCTGGTCGAACGGTATGTCCGCCAGCGTTAGTTTTCCCAGCAAATTTCCAAACATGACTTATCCCTTCGTACGGCAGATGGGGTCGGGTATGTTGCGAGCATGCCCGTTGTTGTATTTCGCGACGATGTTCTGGAACAGATTCGCGTCGACCTTCGAGAAGTACTGGACCGGCTGCTTTTCGGTCGGCGCGGCAACAGCGGCATAGTTCACGCCATCAAGCTGGCTCGGCGATGCCTTCACCTTTTTGACCCAGGCTGCGAACTCTTCGGGCGTGGTCGCGATGGCGCGAAACTTCATATCCGAAAATCCATGTCCGCTGAAATTCGCAGACAAACCGGCATAGTCGCCGGCATGGTCCGCGATCAGATGCAACTTGGTCTGCATGCCCGCCATTGCATAGATCTGACCGCCCAATTGCGGGATGAAAAACGAGTTCATCACCGAATCCGAGGTGATCTTGAAGCTCACCGGGGTACCGACTGGAAATTGAATTTGATTAACTGTGGCAATGCCAAGATCCGGATAGATGAAAAGCCACTTCCAGTCGAGCGCAACAACTTCGACATTGATTGGCTTTACCTCTGATTCCAGCGGCTTATAAGGATCCAGTGCATGTGTACTCTTGTAAGTCAGAATACCGAGATAGAGAATGATCAGTGCAGGCACCAGCCAGATCACAATCTCGATCTTGGTCGAATGCGCCCATTTCGGTAAATATTCAGCGGAAGTATTCGACGCCCGATACTTCCATGCAAACAGCAGCGTCAGGAAAATAACCGGTACGACCACGATCAGCATGGCATACGTGGACGTCAGAATAAGATTCTTCTCAGCCAGTCCGATGCTGCCTTTTGGATCAAGAAGATCCATCTGGCCGCCGCACCCTGACAGAAGAAGAGCAGGGAAAATTGCGAACCGCTTGCAAAACCCCGACCCGGATTTTTGTTTCATACCTTGCCCGATTTCAACGTTTTTGAGATATTACGTTTTAGACTTTTAACTAGTCTCGGGAGAAGGGTAGCGCGATTTCAAGGCCTGGCTTAATCCAACTTTTTCTAAAAATCTTTTGTGTTTATTTAGTGCGTCTTATTGCCACAAGTAACTAAGTCCTTTGTCAGGGATATTTAATAATATGACCGAGTTTATTTACATGTGATGCGAATTCGTAACTGCGACGCGCACATCCGCCTGCGGCTATTGGCTTACCTCGAGCAGGGTCTCGGTATCCACGACCCTTCGCGCGTTGAAATTTGAAAGGTCAAATCGGTCGTTTTGCAGCGCAGAGCCCGGTCCCACGAAGGGGCTCGCTGCAAGTTGATTAGGTTCACTGATGTTTTATTCCGGCAAGTAATAAACCCGGATCATGACTTTCGCCATGCTGGGTTTTAAATGCAGTCTGGGAATTTGAAACTCGGTGAACCCATCGTTGTAGATGGGTTCACGTTGACTACAGCGCGTCTGCGGCCGAAGCCCTATGCCTCAGCCGCGCTCTCTCACTCCGCGCTTACGCCGGAAGCGGAGACGCTCCGTTACCCGTCGACAAACGCTTGGCCATCGTGGCGGCATAACGCGGCGCCGAGTTACCCACGACAATGTGGAAGGTATCGGCGGAAACCCACGCTACATCGAGCGTCGACAAACGCTGACGGTCAACCGACGACGGATCGCGCACGACCACGCGCAGACGCGTGGTAGCCACGGCGTCGAGCGAAGCCACGTTCGTTGCGCCGCCGAACACGGCAAGCCAGCGCACCGGATCCGGATCGAGCGGACCTTGCTCGGCGGCAGAAACCGAAGCCAATGGCGCGGCTTCACTGGCAGCGGGCGTGGACGAAGCCGGCGTCGCACCGCGAGTCGACGAACGCTCGAGTTGGGTACGGATTTCATCGGAGATGAGATCGGCTTCCGGCCCAATGATGACCTGCACGCTCGTCGCACCGCGCTTCAACACGCCGCGTGCACCGATTGCCTTCAGTTGCGGCTCCGAAACCTTCTCCGAATCCACCACGGACAAACGCAGACGGGTCGTGCAGGCATCGACGAGCGTCAGGTTCGACGCACCGCCCAAGGCCGCGATGTAACGCACAGCGCGCGGCACCGTTGCGCCAGCCGTCGGGGAAACAAAGCCCGTGTTGTCGAACGATTCGACTTCGGCGTCCGTCGTTGCGGGCTCGCGACCCGGCGTTGCCATGTTGAACTTGCGGATGAAGAAGCGGAACAGGCCGTAATAGACCAGTCCGTAGACCAGGCCGATAGGAATCGCCAGCCAGCCGCGCTGCGACAGACCGTAGTTCAGCACATAGTCGATCGCACCAGCCGAGAACGTGAAGCCCAGGTGAATGCCCAGCGCCGAGCAGATCGCGAGCGACAGCCCCGTGAGCACAGCATGGATGGCGTAGAGCGCGGGGGCGAGGAACATGAAGCTGTACTCGATCGGCTCGGTCACGCCCGTCAGGAACGCGGTCAAGGCCATCGAGAACAAGAGGCCGCCCACCACTGCACGACGTTCCTTCGGTGCTTCGTGGAACATGGCAAGACACGCTGCCGGCAAGCCGAACATCATGATCGGGAAGAAGCCCGTCATGAAACCGCCAGCGGTTTTATCGCCAGCAAAGAAGCGGTGCAGATCGCCCGTCACTGCTGCGCCGCCGCCCGGTGGCGTGTACGAACCGAACACGAACCATGCAAGCGAATTCAGGATGTGGTGCAGGCCCGTGACCAGCAGGATCCGGTTCAGCACGCCGAACACGAACACGCCGAGAGCGCCGGCGCCCGTCAGCCAGCCGCCGGCTGCATCGATGGCTGCCTGAATCGGCGTCCAGATATAGCCAAAGACGATACCGAGCACCAGGCAGACGACTCCCGTGACAATCGGCACGAAGCGTTTCCCTCCGAAGAACGCGAGGTACTCAGGCAGCTTGATGTCTTTGTACTTGTTGTAGAGAAACCCGGCCACGCAACCTGCAACGATCCCCGACAGCACGCCCATGTTGAGCTTGTCGTTGATGTCTTTCATCACCGCGATTTCGATCAGGTAACCGATCGCGCCAGCCAGGCCGGCGGTACCGTTGTTGTCTTTCGCAAAACCCACTGCCACGCCGATGGCGAACAAGAGTGGCAGGTTTGTGAAGATTGCATCGCCTGCATCGGCGATCATCTTGATGTTGAAGACATCCGGCTGGCCGAGGCGTAATAGCAGCCCGGCCACCGGTAGCACGGCAATCGGCAGCATCAGCGCGCGGCCGAGACGCTGCATTTTTGCAAACAGGTTAGCGTCCATCGAATTCTCCAAAGAAAGTGTCTTGTCGTTGATCGTGAGGTGAAACGTGTTGTCGATCGATTCTTTTTACTAGTGAACGCGAAGCCTGGCAGCCGGAAGGACGTGTTAGTCCAGCGGCCAGATTTCGCGGCTTGCTGCTCTTACTGCCTGTGCCGATTCGAGCGCCAATGCATCGAGCGCGCGCTGACGGCACAGTGGGTAATCGAGTTTGCGCACGAGCGCCTTGATGCCGGGAACCGAAACCGGGTCCACCGATAATTCCGTCACGCCCAAGCCCACGAGCAAGGGCACCGCAACCGGATCGCCGCCCAGCGCGCCGCACACGCCGACCCATTTGCCGTGCTTCGCCGCGCCATCGGTTGCCGCCTTGATGAGGCGCAAGACCGCAGGATGCAAACCGTCGGCTTGAGCAGCGAGATCCGCCTGGCAACGGTCCATGGCGAGCGTGTATTGCGTGAGGTCGTTCGTACCGATGGACAGGAAATCCGCGTGCTGCGCGAGCTGGTCGGCGAGCAACGCCGCCGACGGCACTTCGATCATCACGCCGACCTGGATGGGATCGGTCCGGCCGATCTCGGCCGCTAGTTCATCGATACGCTTTCTCAGCCGCACGAGTTCGCCCGAGTCGGTCACCATGGGCAACAGGATGCGCACCGTGCCGAACGGCTTCACCGCGAGCAGACCACGCAACTGGTCGTCGAGCAGATCCGGGCGCACCTGCGCGAGGCGAATGCCGCGAAGTCCAAGTGCCGGGTTGGTTTCGGGCGGCAGCGTGAGGTAATCGACTTCCTTGTCCGCGCCCACATCGAGCGTGCGGATGATGGCCGTGCGTCCGCTCAGCGCGCCGACTATCGATTGATAACTTTCTGCATGTTCAGCCGCGGTCGGCGCCGACTGGCGATGGATGAACAACAGCTCGGTACGCAACAGGCCGACGGCATCCGCGCCGTTTTCCACCGCTGTCTTTGCGTCGTCGAGTGTTGCGATGTTCGCTGCAACTTCGATGGTCCGGCCGTCGCTGGTCGCGGCCGCGGCCTGCGACGTCTTGCGGTTCACCTCGCGCACACCCGCGAGACGCTGGCGCTCGAGGCGCGCGCGTTCCACATCGAGTGCGGTCGGTGCGTATTCCAGGCGGCCCGCCGATGCGTCGACCACGACTTGCGTGCCGTCGGGAATCGCGTGCAGTGCATCGCCCACGGCAACCAGCGCCGGAATGCCGATCTGGCGCGCGATGATCGCCGCGTGCGAGGTCGCGCCGCCACGCGCCATGACCAGCGCCGTCACGCGCGTGCGGTCGAGCGAAGACAGATCGGAAGGCGTGAATTCGTCGGCGGCGAGGACGGCTTCGTCGGGCAACTGACGCGCGGCCGTGTTCGTGTATCCGAGCGCTCGCAGCACACGCTTTTCGATATCGCGAAGATCCGCGGCACGCTCCGCGAGCAACGCGTCTTCAACGTTGGACAACAGCACGATCTGCGCGCGAATCGCCTCGCGCCATGCGAACCCGGCGCTCTTGCCGAGGCTGATCAGGTCGCGTGCGGCATCGAGCAATGTCGGGTCTTCGAGCAACACGCGATGCACCGCGAAAATGCCCGCCTCGCCGACCGCGCCGCGCTGCGAAGCGGTGCGCACGGTTTCGTCGAGTTCGGCGTCGATGGCCGCAATCGCCTTGTCGAGCAACCGGCTTTCCGCCGCCGAGGTCCCCGTCGCCTGTTCGGGCGGCGTGACGTCGTTGTCGTCCCAGCGGACGAGCTTGCCAACAGCAATTCCCGCCGACGCACATACACCCGCCAGCGTATTCGGATCGAGCGGCGTGCCCGCGTCGCGTACAACCGCAACAGGCGCCGGCGAACGAGTACGTGCCGGCTTTTCTTCCACTTCGCCATGTGCTTCACGCAGCAATTCCGCGGCGACCGCTTCCACCGCCGCCGCCGCTTGCGAACCCACGCCAAGCAGCTCGACGGTCGCCCCTTCGCCCGCACCCAGTCCGAGCAGGCCGACGACGCTTTCTATGGGTGCCTTGCGGCCGTTGAAACGCACCTCGACCTTTGCGTCGAACCCGCGCGCCGCTTCGCGTGCGCGTGCGGCCGGCCGCGCGTGCAAGCCGCCCGCGTGGCCGAGCGTGACGCTACGGCGCGCTTCTTCCGTGACGTTGGCCGGGCTGCGCGCCGCGTCCGCCTTCACGCCGTCCTTGCTGCGCAACACCAGCAACTGGCTTTCGCCCGCCCGCAACATGCCAAGGCCGGCGCGATCGATCACTTCGAACGCGTCGCTGTTCGCCACCGCGATCACAGAAACAAGACTCGGCGCGTGTTGCGCAACGAAGTCCGCATCGAATTCGATCAGCACGTCGCCCGCGCGCACGGTCGCGCCCTGCTCGACCTTCGGCGTAAAACCTTTGCCGCCGAGCTCAACCGTATCGATACCGATATGCACGAGGATTTCCGCGCCCTGCGCCGTACGCAAGGTCACCGCGTGATGCGTGCGCGCGAGGTGCGTGATGACGCCGTCGCACGGCGAGACCATCACGCCCGCGAGCGGATCGATGCCGATGCCGTCGCCGAACATGCCGTCGGCGAAGACCGGATCGGGCACTTCGGCGAGTGGCACCATCGGCCCGGTGAACGGCGCGACCAATACAAAATCGCTCAGGTTTTCAGGGGAATGATTCAACAGGGACTCCTCGGCACGGCGCATCGGATGACTCTCGATTAACGGGTTTCGGTGACTTTGGCCAAATGGCGCGGCGCGTCGGGATTGCGCCCGCGCGCGGCAGCCAGGCTGTCGGCCATCACATAGAAAGACAGGATCGCTGCGATCGGATCAAGCGCGAAGTGCGCGGTCTCGACCAGCGGCAAGTTGGCTTCGGGGATATCGGCGGGTGCTGCGAGCAGCACGCGTGCGCCGCGGGCGCGCATGTCGTGGGCAAGCTGCACCAGGCCAGCCTGCTCCGGTCCGCGCGGTGCGAACACGAGAAGCGGATAGTCCTCGCCGATGAGTTCCATTGGCCCATGCCGCACTTCCGCGCTCGAAAACGCTTCGGCCTGAATGCCCGACGTTTCCTTGAGCTTGAGCGCCGCTTCCTGGGCGATTGCCAGGCCAAGTCCGCGGCCGATCACGATCATGCGGTCGACGTCCTTGAGTTCGCTGACCGCGTGCGACCAGTCGAGCTTGCCGGCCGCGCGCAACGCGTCGGGCAAGGATTTGAGCGCGTTGAGCAATTCGGCGTCTTTCTGCACATGCGCAATGACGATCGCCGAGAGCGACAGGATCGCGATATAGCTCTTGGTTGCCGCCACGGACAACTCCGGGCCGGCGAGCAACGGCAGGTTCCACTCGCAGGCTTCGGCAAGCGGTGAATTGGGCGCATTCACTGCCGCGACGGTCAGGGCGCCTGCGTCGCGCAGTGCCTGCATGGTGCCGATCAGATCCGGGCTTTTGCCCGACTGCGAAAACGCCACGGCCAGTTGGCCCTTCACGCGCAATGGTGCTTGCTGCAGGGTGGCGACCGACATGGGCAACGACGCGACCGGCACGCCGATACGGCTCATCGTCAGTCCTGCGAAGTAACTTGCGGCGTGATCCGACGAACCGCGCGCAACCGTCAGCGCGACATGCCGCGGCTCTTCGGCGAGCCGGGCGGCGAGTGCTTCAATGTGGGACGTATCGGCAAGCTGGGCAACCACCACGTCGGCGGACGCCAGCGCTTCATCAAGCATATTCGACAATTGATTCACCTTCTACATAAGTTGCTGTCAACGCCAGTTCACGGTCGAACACGACGAGGTCCGCCCACGCGCCACGCGCGATCCGGCCCCGGTCTTCGAGTCCGAGGTAATCGGCGGCGTAACGTGACAGGCGATTGGAAACATCTGCCATCGGCAAGCCGATGGAAACAAGATTGCGCAGCGCCTGGTCCATGGTCAGCGTGCTGCCGGCGAGCGTGCCGTCGGCAAGACGCACGCCGCCCATGCACTTGGTCACGTGCTGGCTGCCCAGGCGATATTCGCCATCAGGCATGCCGGAGGCCGATGTGCTGTCGGTCACCACATACAGGCGCGGAATGGCTCGCAACGCGGCGCGGATCGCGCCGGGATGCACGTGGAGAAGATCAGGAATCAGTTCGGCGTACTCGGCATGCGCGAGCGCAGCGCCGACCATGCCGGGATCGCGGTGATGCAGCGGCGACATGGCGTTGAACAAGTGCGTGAAACCGCGCGCGCCGTGTTTGAGCGCGTTGACCGCGTCGTCATACGTCGCCAGTGAATGACCCAGTTGCACGCGCACACCGCGCGCCGCCATTTCCTGGATCACTTCAATGTGCCCCGAGATTTCCGGCGCGATGGTCACCACGCGGATGGGCGCGAGCGACAGATACTTCAGCACTTCGTCGCGCACGGCGACGGCTGCTGCATCGGGTTGCGCGCCGAGCTTGCCCGGATTGATATATGGCCCTTCGAGATGCACGCCCAGCACACGCGCGCCACCCGGCGCGCGGCGAACGGACTGCTCGCCGAGGCCGGCGACCACCGCCATCAGTTCGTCGCGCGGTGCGGTCATGGTGGTGGCGAGCATGCTGGTCGTGCCGTGCTTCGCGTGTTCGCGCGCAACGGTCACGGCCGCATCGCCACCTTCCATGATGTCGGCGCCGCCACCGCCATGAACGTGGCAGTCGATGAAGCCCGGCAGGATATACGGGTCGTCATTAGTCCTGGGGTCCACGCTCGCACCTTCGAGCGCCGTCACCCGGCCGTTCTCGAACGCGATCGAACCGTGGATCCAGCCGTCGGTCGTCAGGATGTTTCCTTTCAGCATGAATCTCTCTCGTGAAACGTACTGCGTGACGCGCGTGGGTCGCACTCGCGTGGCGGGCGGCCCTGAAGCGCTCGCACGGCGGCGCTTCGACGCGTGGTAAGGCTCCGTCAGCCGCCGCGCCCGCTGCGAGCAGGCTGGAAAATCGCCATGAGACGAAACGGCGTTTCCCCGCAACGACTTACTTCACCCTGGATGGTTTTTATCGACACCTTCTGGTGGTACCTCACCGCGTGGCCATCGCCTCCCGCCCGATGAACATGTGCAATCAAGCACCGGAACCTCACCTTAATTGACATTATTTGATCAATTTTCACGATGACCCCGTCGACGAAATGTCCATAGGAATCGTCGCACGGCAGGTGCAATCGGCGAGCCCATTATATAACCAAAATAATACCAGTCAATTTACGAAATGATTATTTGAGTTATTATAAAACTTGTTAATAATCAATGATTTATACAAATTCTGATGCGATCATACGATCGGTTTCGCATTAGTAATTACCCTTGCATGCAGCCCACTTCAGTGAGGCCGGTCTACACACTATAGACGCCCGGCGGGCTTCGCAAGCTGCCGTCTGACGCAAGGATGGCACGGTCATACTATTTTTCGGCACAATGATTCAAATCGGTTCGCCAGGGGAAACGGCGAACCGTGAACAACATGATGAGAGAGGCGAAGAAATGAGGAGCCGTAGCTCGAACGAGGGAATGACTGAAGCAGTGCGCAAGTTTCAATGGTTTTACACGCGGCACGTCTGGGCGCCGTACGAACTGACGGAGCAAAGTGCGTTATCGCCAACCGAGTGGCGCGTCCTTTTCGCGGTGATGCATGCGGGCACGACAATCGCGGCTGATCTTTCGCGCACCCTCCAGATCAACACGGGTTATCTAAGCCGGCTGCTGAACGATTTCGAGCGCAGCGGGTTGATCGTCAGGAGTCCATACGCCGGCGACGCGCGCAGCAGGCATATTTCGTTGACGCCTGCCGGGGAGAGCGTGCTGGCTGCGACGAGCACGCACGTACGCAACAATGTCTCGACGGCTCTCGAAGCCATGACGCCGGACGAGGGCTCGCAACTGATGGCATCGATGGAGCTCGTCGAGAAACTGCTGACACTGCCGCAGGTGTCGCCACGCACAACGCTGCGTGGTCCGCGCCCGGGCGACTTTGGCTGGATCGTCGAGAGCGAAGCGCAACTCGGTGTCGGGAGCAACGCCACACGACGGGCACGCGAGATGCGCGCCGCGAGGGTCGTCGCAGAATATCTGACAGCGCCCGATCCTACGCGCAACAGGTGCTGGATTGCGGAGAAAGAAGGCGTGAGCGCGGGCGCGGCCATGCTGATCAGCTCACCTTCATCGGCGGTTGCGTGCATAACAATGCTCTTCGTCGACCCGGAATCGGGACGCGAAGGCATCGACCGGCGTTTGCTCGAAGCATGCCAGGAATTCGCCACCGAATCGGGCTACGAGCGCGTCGAATGCGTGGCGGGTCTTTACCTTGATCTGGCAGAACCGCTGCTTCGCGGTTGCGGATTTCAAAAGCAGCGCGACGACGAAACGGTGTGGGAGAAATACTTGAAGTAGCCGAGTCTGAAAACAAAAGCCCGTCCCAACTTGCGTTGAAACGGGCTTTTGTCTTTTGCGCCTGCGCGGCGTGTGTTGCGCTTAATCCAGCAGCAATTTCAGATCATGAACCCAGATGTCGACACCCTGCCCGTCGCGAGCAAATAGCCTCAAGCGTCCCTGCGGATCGAAGACGTAACTGGCCGCCGTATGGTCCATTGTGTATTCGCCCGCTGCCTTGCCCGGAACCTGCGCGTAGTACACGCGGAAGTCCTTCGTGATCTTCACGAGTTGCGCGGTATCGGCGGGACGCAAGCCGATAAACGACGGATTGAACGCCGCGACGTATTCGCTCAGCAAAGGCGCGGTGTCGCGTGCGGGATCGACGGTGACCATCAGGACTTGAACGCGCTTGGCGTCATCGCCGAGCTTCTGGAGCGCCTGCGATAACTCAGCCATCGTGGTCGGACATACGTCCGGGCAATGCGTATAGCCGAAGAACAGCACGACCGCCTTGCCCTTGAAGTCGGCCATTGTGCGGGTCTTGCCAGTTGTATCAGGTAACGAGAAATCGCTGCCGAACTGCGTGTTGCCGGTAATGTCGAGATTCGTGAATGCCGGCTTGCTGTCGCACGCGGCGAGCAATACGGCAGCGAATGCCAATCCCATCCAGACAACGATCCCGCGAACTGAAAACTTCATACGCCGATCACCGTCCGCACGTAATGATCCACGAGCAGTGCGCCGAACAGCAGCGACAGATACACGATGGAGAACCGGAAGGTCTTGCGCGCGAGAGCATCGGAGTAATCACGATAAATCTTCCACGCATACCCGAGGAACATGCCGCCGAGCACAACGGCGGATGCGAGATACAGCACGCCACTCATGCCCGAAATGAAGGGCATCATGGTCACGGCAAAGAGGATCACGGAGTACAGCAGGATGTGCAGGCGCGTGTATTTCTCGCCGTGCGTATTGGGCAACATCGGCAAGCCGGCGTTCTCGTAGTCCTTCCTTCGGTATAGCGCGAGCGCCCAGAAATGCGGCGGCGTCCATACGAAGATGATGAGCACGAGAATCCAGGCGTCGCCGGGAACATGACCCGTCACCGCCGCCCAGCCGAGCGCCGGTGGCATGGCGCCGGAAGCCCCGCCGATCACGATATTTTGCGGCGTGGCCGGCTTCAGCAAACACGTATAGATCACCGCATAGCCCACGAACGTGGCGATGGTCAGCCACATGGTGAGCGCATTCGTGAACGTGTAGAGCGTCCACATCCCGGCTGCACCGAGCACCGCCGAAAACAGCAGGATCTGCGCAGCCGTGATTTCGCCACGCGCCGACGGACGCCATGCGGTGCGGCGCATCATGGCATCGATTTTTTGTTCCATCAGGCAGTTGATGGCAAACGCGGCGCCGGCCAGCAGCCAGATGCCGACCGTTCCGCCGATCAACACAGTCCAGGGCACCATGCCGGGCGTCGACAAGAACATGCCGATGACCGCGCAGAACACCGCAAGCTGCGTGACGCGCGGCTTGGTCAGCGCAATGTATTGCGAGAGGCGGCTACCGGAGGGAGAAATCAGTGTGGTGCTGTCCATAGAAACTCACGGAGCTTGGCGCGGGAATGATGCGGATACCGCGTCCAGCGAGGCGGTGGCGGACGATCCCGCAGCGGGACTCAGGGCGTGGCCGTGGCGGCTGGAAGAGATCCGAAAGTTTATCATAACGAGCAGCAGCAGCAGGATGGCCGCACCACCGTTGTGCGCCACCGCGACAGGCAGCGGCCATTGCAACAGGATGTTCGAGAGGCCGGTCAGGAACTGCACGACGATCACGAACATTACGCCGTTTGCCGGCTTTCTCAATGACTCAAATCGACGCAGCTTCGCAGCGAGCCACAGCAGATAAAGCACCACGACGACCGCAAACGTACGATGCGTCCAGTGGATTGCGACCAGCGCGTCTTGCGAGATGACATCGCCGTCGCCGGTCATGCCGAGCGCGCGCCACAAATGAAAGCCGTGCTCGAAGTTCATCGGCGGAATCCAGGCGCCGTTGCATAGCGGGAAGTCCGTGCAGGCGAGTACTGCGTAGTTCGTGCTGACCCAGCCGCCCAGTGCGATCTGCACGATCAGCAACAGCAAACCCACGAGCGCCGCTGGAAGCCAGCGGGCGGCGGCAGGGTTTATCGACGGAATCGGCGTCTGGCGCGCCGCCAGCCAGCCGAGCGAGCCGAGCAACGCGAGCCCGAGCAGCAAGTGAATGGTCACGATCACCGGCTGCAGCTTCATGGTGACCGTCCACGCGCCGAACGCGCCCTGCACCACGATCAGCAGCAGGATGGAAGTTGGCCACCACGGAGAGACGTGCAACGGGCGACGTTTCAGACGCGCCGTCCACGCAATGAGCACCTGCGCGATGATCAAAACGCCGATCGCCATCGCGAAATAGCGATGAATCATTTCAATCCACGCCTTGCCGATACTGACCGGGCCGGTGGGCATCGCCTGGTGCGCCGCCGTGATTGCGGCGTGCGCAATAAAAGGCGACGACGTGCCGTAGCAACCCGGCCAGTCGGGACAGCCGAGGCCGGAGTCCGTGAGGCGGGTGAAGCCGCCGAACATCACGAGATCGAGTGTCAGGAAGGTGGTCAGCCAGACGAGCTTGCTAAATTTATTGTCGTCGGCTTTCACCCACACATAAGAAAGCGGCAACAACGCAATGCAAATGCCGATCAAGCCTAGTTGTAAAACGTAAGTCATGCCTGCATGGCCCCTTTTGTCTCAACCAATCCGCGACCACTTCAGCAGCTTCGCCAGATCCGCCTTGATCTTTTCCGGCTGCGGGTCCTTCGGGAAACGCATCATCAGGTTGCCGTTTGGATCGACGAGAAAGATGTGATCGGTGAGTTGCGAATCCGCGCCCGCCGGCAGCCACGCGGCCACGGCTTTCGGATCAGCGATGAGCATGCGCGTGTCCGGCTGCGGATACGCCGTCTGGATCACCGAGGACACGGGTTTGTCATCGGTACGCAGCCATACGTTGACCACGCGCTCACGTTCAGCCGACTGCAGCGCACGCACCTGCCGCATGAAGAAGAGACGGGTGACGCACTTTTCGTCGCAATCGCCGCCGTTGACCGTGACCATCAGCCACTTGCCGCGCAAGGCGGAGAGCGGCATCGGCTTGCCTTGTTCGTCGGTGACGACGAGTTGATCGGGAATCGGGCGCTGCGGTTCGACCAGCGCGCCATAGCTCGTCGTACCGCCCGTCGGCTTGACGACGTAGTACATGAAATACGACGCAAGCACCGGCGCCGCGCACACGAAGGCGAGCAACAGCAACATCCAGCGCCCCTTGTTCCACGAACCGGGCGTGCGTTCCTGTTGCTGCGCCCGCGCTTTGTTGACAGCGGACGGCGAAGGACGGGGAGTTTGCATGGACAAAATGTTGCCTCTAGTTGTTGGTCGCTTGGTTCGGTTTGCGTAGCGTCTTTAAATCTTCTGGTCGAGCGGCTGTGCCGGAAGATCCTTCGACTCGTCTTTCTTCGCGGCCCGTCGCGCGGCATACAGGCCGAATCCGAGCGCCGCAGCCGCCATGCCCCACCACTGGAGCATGTAACCGTAATTCGTATCGACACCCATGGTGGGCGCCGGCCAGTCCCGCACCAGCTTGTCACCGGTGTTGTTCGATTGCTGGATCACGAACGGTTGCAGCGGCAAGCCGGTCTCGGCGGCATAGGCGGCGACACTCAGGTTCTGTCGAATCTTCAGTTTCGCATCCGATCCGCCGCGCCCGAGCTCGAACGCCTGCGATGCATTTGCGCGCGCAATCCCCTCAATGTCCACTTCGCCGCCAGGCGTGAGATACGGTTCGATACCCGTACGATCCGCCAGATTCCGTGGCAGCCAGCCGCGGTTCACCAACACCACGCCGCCATCGTCGAGCTTGAGCGGCATCACCACATAAAACCCCGGCTGGTCCTGGTAGGGCCGATTGTCCAGATAGACCACCTGATCGGGCAGGAACGTGCCGCGCGCCTGCACGCGATGAAACTCGACATCCTTCAGGGCGATTGGCGCTGCGCTCACACGTTGCGCCGGAGCGTTCTCGAACGCAACGATCCGCGCATTGAGCTGCTCTTTCTGATGCGCACGATCGCGCTGCCAGAAGCCCAGACGCACCGTCACCGCCATCACGATCAGGATGATCAGCGCCGGCCAGAAGCGGATCTTCATACCGCGACCGCCGTATGTGCACCGATGAAACTTTCAACTCGCACGCGGCACATTACCTGCGATGCGATAATCGAGGAATCGAACTTCATAGGCCAACTGGCTGTCTTCATGCACATATTCGTTGCCATCGCATTCATTCTCATCATCGCGAGCCTGGGTTCGGCGCTGTACTTCATGATGACCGACAAGGGCAAAAGCAAGCGCATGGTGTGGTCCCTCGCCATGCGCGTCGGGCTGTCGATCTCGTTGTTTCTCTTCATCCTGTTCGCGCACTGGATGGGCTGGATTCAGTCTACCGGTATCCCGCTCGGCCGCTGATCGCGCATCAGGAAAGTGTTGGGCTCGAACTCCGCGCGATTTTCCGCGATCCAGCGCCTGACCGTGCAATCCGTGCTGCGACAAAACGGCACATCGCAAAAACGCAAAACGCCGCCCGAATCAGGTCGAGGCGGCGCTTTTCGAAGCATCTTCTTCAATCGACTTCAGACTATCTGGCGAAGGGTCCGCACTATTGTCGCGTCCCTTCGTAGTTCGCGCTTACAACCAATAGACGACCACGTACAACCCGAGCCAGACCACGTCCACGAAGTGCCAGTACCACGCGGCGCCTTCGAAAGCGAAGTGATGGTCCGCGGTGAAGTGTCCGCGGATTACACGCACGAGAACCACCGTCAGCATGGTGCCGCCGAGGAAAACGTGGAAGCCGTGAAAGCCGGTCAGCAGGAAGAACGTCGAGCCATAAACGCCGGACGCCAGCGTCAGGTTCAATTCGTTGTAGGCATGGAAATATTCGTAGCCCTGGCAGAACAGGAACATCACGCCAAGGCCAACGGTCGCAGCCAGCCAGATAATCGTTTTCTTACGATGATTCTCGCGCAGCGCATGGTGAGCGACAGTCAGCGTCGCGCCCGAGCTAAGCAGCAACGCGGTGTTGATCGTCGGCAGCGGCCATGGGGTCATGGAACGGAAATGGGAGATCAGCGCAGCCGGGCCGTTGTTCGGCCATACCGCGGTGAAATCCGGCCAGATCAGCTTGTAATCAAGGCTGCCGAGTTCGTGCAGCGCGATCTGCCGTGCGTAGAACAACGCGCCGAAGAACGCACCAAAGAACATGACTTCGGAAAAGATGAACCAGCTCATGCTCCAGCGGTACGACAGATCGACATTCTTGCCGTACATCCCGCCTTCCGATTCCCCGATGGAATCGCCAAACCAGTGCCACAGCGTATAAAGCAGCCAAAGCAGGCCGATAACAAAGCCGATCGGCCCCCACGGTTCACCATTCACCCACGACGCCAGCGAAGCCATCGAGATCAGGAGACCGGTGGCGGCCATGATCGGATGCTTCGACGGGTGCGGGACGAAATAGTACGGGCTTTCGTTTTGACCGCTCATTATTGATTCTCCACTTCGATCCAGTTGCTTGAATTTTTTCTGCCTCGGGCGCCGCACCACGCGGTCCCACCAGCTTTATCCCACTACTGCCCGCACCACCACCAGCAACACGACGATAAACAGCACTGCCCCAATAACGCCCGCCGCGATCAGATGCAGCGGATTCAGGGACGCATCGTTTTCGAGGTCGCGGCGACGGCGCACGCCGAAGAACGACCAGAAAACCGCCTTCAGCAACCGGAGAAAACTGCTCTTCGGAACCTGCTTGTGTGTTTCGACCATCATGCTTCTCCACCGCTTCACACGGCTTGTGGACTGCCTGGCCGCGCATCCCTGCCTCGCGGACTGCCCTGCCAGATACTGCTTCACGTACCGCTGCGTGACACCGTCGCCGGCGCGGTCAACTCAAAGAACGTGTACGACAACGTGATCGTTTTCACGTCCTTCGGCAGCTTCGGGTCCACCACGAACACCACGGGCATGCGCCGGGTCTCGTTCGGCTTCAACGTTTGCTGCGTAAAACAAAAGCACTCGATCTTCTTGAAGTACTCGGTGGCCTGCATTGGCGCGTAGCTAGGAATGGCTTGCGCCTGAACCGTGCGTGCCTGCTGGTTGGTCACCTCGTACATCACCGTCATCACTTCGCCGGGATGCACGTCGAGCGAGTTCTGCTCAGGCTTGAATTGCAACGGGCCGCGCGCATTGGCATCGAATTCGATGGCGATATTGCGGCTCGTGTCGACCTGCGTGTTCTTCGCTTCCCGCACGCCGACGTCGCGCTGCACGAGGTTGTTGATGCCGGTGATCGAGCAGATCGCACGGTACATGGGCACCAGCGCGAAACCGAAACCAAACATGGCGGCCGCGACGACGATCAGCTTGAACATCATCGAGCGATTGAACGCGCGGTCTTCCTTTACCTCTTGAGGCGTAGACACGTTGCTCCCTAGCCTCTCGAACGCACGTACTGGTCGACGACCACGGCCAGGAAAAACACCGCGGCTACGGCCAGCAGGATAAATCCGAGCCGCTTGTTGCCCGCGCGGACTTCGGCGGGCGTTCGTTGCTTCTGTGAATTACGGGTCATCCGATCAGACTTTATTCCGCTAGTCATGCATTCGCTGTCAGTGTGCTGCTGGTTTGGCCGGTGCGCGCCGCTTCTGCGGGACGCACCGCCAAAAAACTTACTCGACCTGCGGCGGACGCTCGAACGTATGGAACGGAGCCGGGCTCGGCACGGTCCACTCCAGTCCTTCAGCGCCGTCCCACGGCTTGTCTTCCGCCTTCACCAGATCGCCACCGCCGCGATACGTCGGCAATGCGACAGCGAACAGGAAGTACACCTGAGCCAGGCCGAAACCGAACGCGCCAATCGTTGCGATCTGGTTGAAGTCCGTGAACTGCGCCGGGTAATCCGCATAACGACGCGGCATGCCGGCGAGGCCCAGGAAGTGCATCGGGAAGAACGTGATGTTGAAGAAGATCATCGACGCCCAGAAATGGATCTTGCCGCGCGTCTCGTTGTACATCCAGCCCGTCCATTTCGGCGCCCAGTAATACCAGCCCGAGAACAGCGCGAACAGGGAGCCGGCCACGAGCACGTAGTGGAAGTGCGCCACCACGTAGTAAGTGCCGTGCATCTGGATATCGAGCGGCGCCATGGACAGGATCAGTCCCGTGAAACCGCCCATGGTGAACACGAACAGGAAGCCGATCGCGAAGATCATTGGCGTTTCGAAGCTCAACGCACCGCGCCACATGGTGGCAACCCAGTTGAACACCTTTACGCCTGTTGGCACGGCGATCAGCATGGTCGCGTACATAAAGAACAACTGGCCCGTCACCGGCATGCCGGTCGCGAACATGTGGTGCGCCCAGACCATGAACGACAGAATCGCAATGGAGGCCGTTGCATACACCATCGAGCTATAGCCGAACAGCGGCTTGCGCGAGAACGCCGGAATCACCTGCGACACGATCCCGAACGCCGGCAAGATCATGATGTACACCTCGGGATGCCCGAAGAACCAGAAGATGTGCTGGTACATCACCGGATCGCCGCCGCCCGCTGCGTTGAAGAACGACGTGCCGAAATGGCGATCGAACAGCACCATGGTGATCGCGCCTGCCAGAACCGGCATTACGGCAATCAGCAGGTACGCGGTGATCAGCCAGGTCCAGCAGAACATCGGCATCTTCATGAGCGTCATGCCGGGCGCGCGCATGTTCAGGATCGTCACGACGATATTGATACCGCCCATGATCGACGACGCACCCATCAGGTGGATCGCGAAAATGGCGAAGTCCATGCCCGGGCCCATCTGCGTGGACAACGGCGCGTACAGCGTCCAGCCGGCAGCGGTTGCGCCGCCGGGAACGAAGAACGATGTGATCAGCAGGATGGCGGCAACCGGCAGCAGCCAGAAGCTGAAGTTGTTCATGCGCGCGAACGCCATGTCCGACGCACCGATCTGCAGCGGGATCATCCAGTTCGCGAAGCCGACGAACGCCGGCATGATCGCGCCGAACACCATGATCAGCCCGTGCATGGTGGTCAACTGGTTGAAGAACTCCGGACGCATGATCTGCAAGCCGGGCTCAAAGAGCTCGGCGCGGATCATCAGCGCCATCACGCCCCCGGAGAGGAACATGATGAACGAGAACAACAGGTACAACGTACCGATGTCCTTGTGGTTGGTCGCGAACAGCCAGCGACGCCAGCCGTAAGGCAGCTCGTGCGCGTGCTCGTCGTGCTCATGACCGTGATCATGAGCGTGGCCGTGTTCGTGGCCCGCGGTTACATCGTGTCCGATGCTCGACATGACAATCTCCTAAAGCGAATACTGCGGCACTTGGGCGATACGCTACGCCTGCTTTCTTTCAGAAGGAAGCGGGACGTTTGGGTACGTACGTCAAGCAGCCGGACTGATCTCCACACGCCGTGCTTCTCTCGCGTCAGCACCGCCCGTGATCGTTTCCGGCTTCTTCAAAATAATGCGGTCTTCCGCAATGCCCGCGGCCTTCAACGCGTCGCGAACGGCTTGCGCGCGAGTCTTCGCCAAGTCGGCGTTGATCGCGGCAGAACCGGTTGCGTCGGTGAAACCCGACAACGTGAACTTTGCATCCGGATGCGCCTTCGCGTAATCAGCGGCGGCCGTGACGGCTGCTGCTGCGTCGGCGGGCAACGCGCTCTTGCCCGTTTCGAAATAAACGCTGGCGGGAAGTCCGGCCGATTGAGCCGCGCTATCCGAAGCCGGCGCCGATGCTGCCGGCGCCGCACTGGCCGCCGCATCGGAACCCGCCGCCGGCGCAGCAGCGCCCGCTGCGGCCAGATGGTCGCCGCCTTCCGGCATCTTGCCGTTGCGTGCATCGGCAACTTGCTTCGGCTGGAGAACGTCGCCCGTGTGGTTACCCCACGTGTTGCGTTCGTACGTGATCACCGAAGCGATCTCGACGTCATTCAATGTCGCGCTCCAGTTCGGCATTGCGCCCTTGCCCTTCAGCACGATGCTCACGTGCTCGGCAATCGGACCGTTCGCGATCTTGCTGCCGTCGAGTGCCGGAAACTGACCCGCGCCCTTGCCCGTAGGCTGGTGGCAGACCGCGCAGTTCGACGTGTAAACCTTTTCGCCGCGCGCCTTCAGTTCGTCCATGGTGTAGGTCTTGTTCGGATCGTCGGCGCTGGCGGCCATTTTCTTCTTCTGGCCATCGACCCACTTGTTGTAGTCGTCAGCAGACAGCACCTCGACCACAACCGGCATGTAAGCGTGTTCCTTGCCGCACAGCTCGGTACAGAAGCCGCGAAACGTACCGATCTTCTCGGCCTTGAACCACGTGTCGCGCACGAAGCCGGGGATTGCGTCCTGCTTCACGCCGAATGCCGGGACATACCATGAGTGAACAACGTCATTGGCGGTCGTGATGATGCGAATTTTTTTGTCGACAGGAACCACGAGCGGATTGTCGACTTCCTGCAGATACAACTCGCCGATCGGCTCTTGTCCATTGACCTGGCTGCGCGGCGTGGTGAGCGTGGACAGGAAATTGATGCCTTCGCCCGGGCCCTTCACATAGTCATAGCCCCACTTCCACTGATAACCGGTCACTTTCACGGTCAGGTCGGCGTTGGTGGTGTCCTTCATGGCAACTACGGCCTTGGTGGCCGGCAGCGCCATCAGCACGACGATCACGAACGGAACGATCGTCCAGATGATTTCGACGGTGGTGCTCTCGTGGAAATTCGACGCCTTGTGCCCCTTTGACTTGCGGTGCATCAGGACGGAATAGAACATCACGCCGAACACGCCGATAAAAATCACCGTGCAGATGATCAGCATGAACGTATGGAGGCCGTAGAGCTCCTCGGCGATCTTCGTCACGGGCGTCTGGAAGTTGAGTTCGTTCACTCCAGGACCGCCGGGAACGTCACTGACCGCCAGGGCTGCGCCGGCGAACAGGAGTCCGCTTAACGCCAGCACGCCCGAGAGGGCTCGCTTGATTGTTTTCATAGCTTCCTTACCCAAAATTTCCATTCAGACCCTCGACCCCCGTTTGCATCCGCCCGACTCATGCATCGCTCCCCCCCGGAAACGACCTACCCGGTGACGCGTGTCAGTTGCAGCGCATCAGCCATGTGCGCAACTCGACGGCAAACTGCTTGCGCCGGTACTGTGCCAGATGAATCCCGACAGGCACCGACTGGCCCCGCGACACTAGCTTGACCGGATCTCTCGGCCTCGCTCCCGGTTCCACCCGAACCCAGCGCGGATTGAATTCCACCTGCGTCAGGGTTTCGGCGTCCATGCGTTCAATCACAAGCCGGTCGTGAAACAGCAGGATCCGCTCGTAATCGACAGCATGGCGCGCGTAGATGACGAACGCGATACCGACCGCCAGCAACTCGATACCCGTAAAAGGCAGCACCAGCCAAGCGCCTGCCCACACCAGCAAACTCGCGATCAGCAGCGAAAACAGCGCCAGCGATACATAAAACGCTACGAACTGGCGCGGCGAGACAGAACAGTTCCGCTTGAACAACCAGTCTTTCACGACTAGCTCGGAGTCCATCAGCAGATCGGTTGCTTGCATCGCCGTCTCCCGCTTCAGAGTTGTCTCACCCGCGCTCTCGCCAAGTGCCAAGCCCTGTTCATTTAATGCTCACCCGCCACCATGAAGATGACGAAATTCATGCCAGCCAGGCGACAAACTGACGCATTATAGGCGTGTTGCCCAGCATCCACAAGCAAGGTGGCGCCCGCCGCAAAGCCAAGCCGCACAAGCCTCTGCGCCCTTTTGCCGCATCCTTTTGGATGCTTGTCGACGCGCGTATCCAGGAGGCGGTCAAGGGTGCATTAAATTCGGCATGAGTGCGTTTTGCCAGCCCTTCTGCTGCAATCTGCACTGTTCACTTGCTTCGTTTCTGGCCGCGTCCTATATCTTCCAGCCTGATGATTCCATGCCCTTCCGCCGTCATTCGCGGCACGGCCTTCCAGGCGTGGCCGTAAATCACCTCGAAGGTCAGCGGGATCGTCCCATCTTCGCGACGGCGTGATTCCAGCGCTGCGTGCAGCGCATCGCGCAACGCGCGTCCGTGCTGCTGCGCGCCCGTCCCGACGGGGAAAGCACCCCAGCCACGCACATCCTTCAACAACGATTCCGGCGATTTGTAGGTGATTGTCAGCACTTCCTGATCCATCACTGGAATCTCAAAACCGCTTTCGACAAGCATGTCACCCAGGTCATGCATATCGACAAATTCGATGGTGTGGCGCCGCGGCGTCAATCCCAAGGACTTCTCCGCCTGCTTGTAAGCGCCGCTCAACTCCTTCAGCGTGTCGGGTCCGAGCGTGCTGAACATCAGCAAGCCGTTCACCTTGAGCACGCGCGCCCATTCAGGGAACACGAGGTCGGGCCGCGCGTGCCATTGCAGCGCGAGGTTCGACCACAGCATTTCGAACGCACCGGCGGAAAACGGAAGCTCGGCGAAGTCGCCCTGCGCCAGTTGCGGACCCCGTGCGCCAAAAGCCTTGCCCAGCGTGGCGGGCAGGAAACGCCGCCAGCCGGCGTTGGCTTCCGATTCCGCCGTTTCGGCCTTATTCGCCCGGTCCAGCATTCCAGTCGACAGATCAAGCCCGATCACCGATGCATCCGCAAACCGCTCGCGCAGCCCCGGCAGGTCTGCGCCCACGCCACAGCCGGCGTCGAGCACGCGCACAGGCGCGACCTTGATGTACTCGAGCCGCTCGCGCATGCGCACCGCGATTTCGCGCGGCAGGAATGCGACGTCATCGAAACTCGCGGCGCGGCGATCGAAAATCCGCCTGATACGGCGCGAATCGTAGGCCGGACGGCCAGCGTTGGCGGAAGTTGGGGACATGACAACCTGTTTTCTAAGAGTGCGAAGTATACTCGGTCGATTGTCAAAACGTTCAGCAAAACCAGACGCCACAACGGTTCGCTGGCGTTATAGCGAGTATTTCGGAATGTTTCCGCGTCTTTGGATCGGACTGATGGGTCGACAATTTCTCTTCATCCTGCGCCGTTCAGCCCTCGCTTCAAGTGCAGGTTTGAGCTTGTTGCAAAAAGGCTTTGTCGATGCCGCGCGTTTGTTTGTGCGGTTGCACGACATCGCTTTGCCGAGTCAGTGCGCATTGTGTGGCAATTTGTCACATCGAGTGTTGTGTACCGGCTGTGATGAGCAGTATTGGAACCAGGCACGCACGCGCTGCTTCATTTGTGCATTGCCCATGTCGGTATTTGCCAGCCCCGGCGAAGACCGCTCCCGCGCTCAGTCACGCTGCAAGCTTTGCATCACCGAGCCGCCGCATTTCGATGCAACCATCGCGCTCGCCGATTATCGCGCTCCGCTCGATACACTCGCGCTCGAGCTGAAGTTTCAGGCGCGGCTAGCGGGAGCCGATGAATTCGCGCGCCAGTTGCAAGCCACGTTCGAAGATTCCAATGTAGCCGCGCCGGATATCGTTGCGCCGGTGCCTTTGTCCAGGAAGCGTCTCAGGACACGCGGCTACAACCAGGCATGGTCTATCGGCAAGCCGTTGGCACGCCGGCTGGGTGCGCATGCAGATGCAACGCTGATCGAGCGTACCCGCAATACCGCGCCGCAAGCGAAGCTCGATCTCGATACGCGCCGCCACAATGTCGGCGATGCCTTCAGAGTGCTGCGCGACGTCCGCGGCAAACACGTCGGTATAGTCGATGACGTCATGACTTCCGGCGCCACGCTCGACGCCCTGGCCCGTACTCTGAAAACCGCGGGCGCGCGGCGTGTAACCAACTTTGTCGCGCTGCGCACACCGCAAGACTAATCTTTTGAGTCATCGCTTATGTTCAACGTAGTCCTGGTCGAACCCGAAATTCCCCCGAATACCGGCAACGTCATTCGGCTATGCGCCAACACGGGCGCACGGCTTCATTTGATCGAGCCGTTAGGATTTCCTCTCGATGACGCCAAGATGCGCCGTGCCGGACTCGATTACCACGAGTACGCACAGATGCACGTCCATGCGAACTGGGACGCTTTTATCGAGAAGGAAACACCCGACGTGACGCGCATGTTCGCGTTCACCACACGCGGCGCCACGCCGTTTTTCGGGCACGCGTTCCAGGAAGGCGACTGGTTTGTGTTCGGCGCGGAAACGCGCGGCTTGTCGGACGCGGTGCTTGGACAATTCACTACCGAACGGCGCGTCCGCTTGCCAATGCGCCCGGGAAACAGGAGTTTGAATCTGTCGAATACGGTTGCGATCGTGACGTTCGAGGCGTGGCGTCAGACAGGCTTCGAGGGTGGCGAATAAAGCGAAGCGCCGTTATTCAGCTTTTGCGTCGCGGCTCAGCAATGCGTGGACGGCATCGCGCGGCGCGACGTTATCGAACAAGACGCGGCAAACGGCATGGGTGATCGGCATATCGATGCCATGAGATTCAGCCAGCGCCAGCACCGCCCGCGCACAGCGCACGCCTTCGGCCACGTGGCCGAGCGCGGCGAGGATATCGGTCAGGGATCGGCCGGTCGCGAGCTGCATGCCTACCGTGCGATTCCGCGATAAATCCCCGGTCGCCGTCAGGATCAGATCGCCGAGTCCGGTCAGGCCGTTGAACGTCTCCGCGCGGCCGCCCAACGCCACGCCCAGTCGCGCCATCTCGGCCAAGCCGCGCGTGACCAGCGCGGCGCGCGCGTTCAGGCCCAGCCCGAGTCCATCGGCGATACCCGTTGCGATAGCCAGCACGTTCTTCACCGCACCGCCTACCTCGACGCCGATCACGTCGTCACCGGTATAGATACGCATCGCGCCATGGTGGAAGGCCGCGACGGTACGCTCGCCCAGCGTGACCGATGCGCTCGCGACCGTCAGCGCGACCGGCAAGCCCTGGCCGACTTCGCGGGCGAAGCTCGGCCCGGAAAGCGTGCCGTTGCTCGCGTGCTGCGGCAGTTCGGCCGCGACGACCTCATTTGGCAAACATTGCGTATCGGCTTCAAACCCTTTGCACAGCCACACGATATGCGCCGGGACGATCCCCGACTCGCGCATCGTCCGGCATAACGCGCGCAGGCCCGCTACAGGCGCGGCGACTACGCAAAGTGCATCACCGGCCGCACCGTGACTCAACGCGGAGAAAAGATCCGCTTCGTACACAAGCGTTTCAGGCAGCGTCACGCCGCGCAAATAGCGCTCGTTTTCATGAGAAGCGGACAGGGATTCGATGAGCGCGCGATCGCGCGCCCAGAGGACCGTGTCGTGGCGAGTGGCCAGATGGCCAGCCAGCGCGGTGCCCCACGCACCGGCGCCGAGAACGGCTACTTGCATGCCCGGCTCCGGAATATCGGTTTTAGTTCAGCGTCGCGCCGTTGGCCACGCCTTCCTGGGCGGCCGACAATTGCGAGATGCGTTGTTCGTACAGCGCCTGGAAGTTGATTTCCGCGAGGTGGATCGGCGGGAAACCGGCGCGCGTGATGGCGTCAGCAATGTTCGAGCGCAGGTACGGAAACAGGATGGTCGGGCAAGCAATGCCGACGAGCGGATCGATCTGGTCAGCCGGGATGTTGCGGATATCGAAAATGCCGGCTTGCTTCGCTTCGATCAGGAACGCGACCTTGTCCGACACCTTCGCGGTCACGGTGCCCGTCACCAGCACTTCGAACACGCTTTCTGCCAGGCGCTCGGCCTTCACGTCCACTTCCACTTCCACCGACGGCATGTCCTGCTCGAGGAAAATTCCCGGCGAATTGGGCTGCTCGAGCGACATATCCTTCAAGTAGATGCGCTGGATGTTGAAGAACGGTTGGTTGTTGTCGTCAGACATGTTGATTCCCTTGATTATTTAAAGTGCAGCCCGCGGCGTTTCCGGTTTTTCCGGATCAATGCCACGGGCTGCTTTACTGCCGGCAATGCGTTCAGGCCGCTTCGAGCAGCGGCATCAGGCCGCCTTTGCGGTCGAGCGCTGACAGATCGTCGTACCCGCCGACATGCGTTTCGCCGATAAACACCTGCGGCACCGTCCGTCGGCCCGTACGCGTCATCATTTCTTCACGTTTTGCAGGATCACGGTCGATCAGCACCTTCTCGACATTTTCCACGCCGCGCGACTTTAGTAGACGTTCGGCCATCTGGCAATACGGGCACACTTGCGTGCTGTACATGATTACTTTGTTCACTTTAGGGCTCCTTGTTTCACGACCGGCATGCCAGCTTTTTGCCAGGCATCCAGTCCGCCTTGCAATACATGGACCTCGGCGTAGCCTGCATCGCTCACGATCTGGCTCGCCTTCTGGGACTGTTGCCCGGTCTGGCAAACGAGCAAGACCGGATTGCTCTTATTCTTGGCGATTTGGCCAACTTTTGCTTGGAGCTCCGCCAAACCAAAGTTTTTCGCGGCCGGAATGTGCCCTTGCGAGTACTCGGAGGCCGGCCGCAGGTCGATGATCGAGGCGTTGCGCCGGTTGATCAAAAGGACCGCGTCGGCCGGTGAAACGGCGCCGCGGCCGCGCCGCATAAGCGTTGGCCACAGCAGCAACCCGCCCGAAATGAGGAGGACGGCGATAAGTACAAGGTTGGTGTAATCGGTGAAAAACTTCACTTCGGGACCGCCGGATTGGGAGTGTGGAGAAAAGAAAAGCCGTAAAAAAATCAGGACAATCCAGCCATTATAAAATAACCGTTCTCCGTAAAGGCATCGGCCGATCGGCTGAGTTGCGCCGAAGCGCGTTGCCGCACAAAATCGATGCCAGTTTTCCGCTTCTTGCTGCTTCTTAACAGGCTTCCCAACTAACCGACCTCTAAACGGACATCATGTACAAGCTAGTGCTCATCCGCCACGGCGAATCCACGTGGAACAAGGAAAACCGATTCACAGGCTGGGTCGACGTCGACCTGACGGAACAAGGCGTCCGCGAAGCGCAGCAAGCCGGCGTGCTGTTGAAAGAAGCGGGTTTCAGTTTCGACATTGCGTACACCTCGGTGCTCAAGCGCGCAATCCGCACGCTCTGGCACGTGCAGGATCAAATGGACGAGATGTATCTGCCCGTCGTGCATTCGTGGCGGCTGAACGAGCGGCACTACGGTGCGCTCGCGGGATTGAACAAGGCTGAGACAGCGAAGCAATACGGCGACGAGCAAGTGCTGGTCTGGCGCAGAAGCTACGATACGCCGCCGCCGGCTCTCGATCCGTTGGACGAACGCACGTCGTTCAACGATCCGCGCTATGCGAAAGTGCCGCGCGAAGAGCTGCCGCTGACCGAGTGCCTGAAGGACACGGTCGCACGCGTGCTGCCCATGTGGAACGAGTCCATCGGACCGGCCGTCAAGTCGGGAAGACGCGTGCTGATCGCAGCGCATGGAAACTCCATGCGTGCGCTGATCAAATATCTGGATGGGATTTCAGACGACGATATCGTCGGATTGAATATCCCGAATGGCGTGCCGCTCGTTTATGAACTCGACGAAAACCTGAAACCGATCAAGCACTATTATCTCGGCGACCCCGATGCCATAGCGAAGGCGCAGGCTGCGGTCGCAAAGCAGGGGAAGGCGGGATAAGCGGGCTTTGCGCCCAAATCCCAAGCCTGACTGGCAGACGATGCGAGATCAACCACGCTCGAATCGTCTGCGAACCCGCTTGGGTGCATACCAGGCCCGGTCAACATCTTTGGCTGAGACGATTCATCCTTGCTTTCATAAACTCCATCAGGTCTTTTTGCTGCAGTCCCATAAGCCGGGCCCGACATTTGCGCAGGGATTACCGTTTTAATAAACCGCGGCTTCAAAAAGAATTTACCCACCATGCCGGCGGACGCCGTTTAAGCTGCGTTTAAGTCGTGGTCCGGGGCTTGCAGTTATACTGCCCAGTCAACCACGACGCAGCCTAATCCGCTTCCGACCGCAACAGACTCTATGCGAAAGAACCTGAAAAACATCGGCCTGATCGCCGCGGGCCTTGCTACCGGCGCATTTGCCACGCTGCAACTCTCCGCATCTGCCCAGCAAGCCGCTACCGCGCCTCTCCCGCTAGATCAACTGCGGTTGTTTGCCGAAGTCTTCGGGCAAATCAAGCATGAATACGTCGAACCGGTCGACGATAAAAAACTCCTCACCGCCGCCATCAAGGGCATGGTGTCGAGCCTCGACCCGCATTCGTCGTATCTCGACAAGACCGACTACGAAGAGTTGCAGGAACAGACCAAGGGCCGGTTCGCCGGGCTCGGTATCGAGATCTCGTCGGAAGACGGACTGATCAAGGTGATTTCGCCTATCGAAGACACGCCGGCGTTTCGCGCCGGCATTCGTCCAGGCGACCTGATCACGCGTATCAACGACAAGCCGGTGCGCGGCATGACGCTCGACAACGCCGTCAAGCAAATGCGCGGCGATCCGGGCACCAAGGTCACGCTGACCATTTTCCGCAAGACCGACGACCGGACCTTCCCGATCACGGTCACGCGCGCGCTCATTCGCGTGCAGAGCGTGAAGATGAAGATCCCGGCGCCGGGTTATGGCTACATCCGCATTACGAGCTTCCAGGAGCGCACGGTGCCTGATCTCGCCGCGAAGCTGCAGGATCTCGCGCGTCAGCAGCCCGACCTGAAGGGTCTCGTGCTCGACCTGCGCAACAACGGCGGCGGTCTGCTGCAAAGCGCCGTCGGCGTGGCCGGCGCGTTCCTGCCGGACAATGCCGTGGTGGTGTCCACCAATGGCCAGATCGCCGACGCAAAGCAGACTTTCCGCGATACGTACGACAACTATCGTCTGCCGTCATTCGACTCCGATCCGCTGAAGAACCTGCCGGAAATCTTCAAGAAGGTGCCCATGGTCGTGCTGACCAACGCGTATTCGGCGTCGGCCTCGGAGATCGTGGCAGGTGCGCTGCAGGATCATCATCGTGCGTTGATCGTCGGCAAGACCACGTTCGGCAAGGGTTCGGTGCAGACCGTCCGGCCGATGACCGCGGACACCGCGCTGCGCCTGACTACCGCGTACTACTACACGCCGAGCGGCAAGTCGATTCAGAACAAGGGCATCCGTCCTGACGTTCCGGTCGATCAATACGCGGAAGGCGATCCGGACGACGCACTCGTGACGCGGGAAGTGGATTATTCGAACCACTTGGCGAACACGCAGGACCCGAACGAGAAGAAGGAACAGGAAGCCCGCGAAGCAGACCGGCTCGAGCAACTGCGGATTCTTGAAGAGCAGAACGACAAGAAGACGCCTGAGCAGCGCCGGAAGGATCGTGAGAGAAAGCCTGTCGAGTTCGGCAGTGCGGATGACTTCATGCTGACCCAAGGCCTGAACAAGCTTGAAGGCAAGCCGGTTCAGGAGTCGAAGTCGTACTCCGAGCGCAAGCTTGCGCAGGACAAGCCGACGCCGTCCGCATCCGCTCCGATCGCGGTGCAGCCGGCCTTGCCGGCAACGCCTGGATCGGACGCTGCGGCGCCTGCTTCGGCGCCCGTGCCGGCATCGGCTACGCAGTAAGATTTTCGGCCAGCCAGATCAAACGCCGCCCCATGTGGGCGGCGTTTTCGTTTTTGCCTTGCCGGGTTTTCCTGCCTTTGCGGCCTCGCGCTTAAAATAGGCGCTTCCTGACCGCCGCGCCGGTCAATGCCCACTCGAGCGCCCGATGAACGACGATCAGCTTCTTCGCTACTCCCGCCATATTCTCGTCGATGAAATCGGCATCGAAGCGCAACAACGCTTTCTGGATGCGCACGTGATGATCATTGGCGCAGGCGGCCTTGGCGCCCCAGCGGCGATGTACCTGGCGGCGGCGGGTATCGGCGAGATGACGCTGGTCGATGCCGATACCGTCGATCTCACCAATCTCCAGCGCCAGATCGTCCACGCCACGGCATCCGTGGGTGAACCCAAGGTGGACTCGGCGCGCAAGACGCTCGCCGCGCTCAACCCCGATGTCAAGGTGAACGCGGTCGCCACGCGCGCCGACGCGCAATGGCTGAACGACAACGTCCCGCACGCGACTGTCGTACTCGATTGCACCGATAACTTCGCCACCCGCCACGCCATCAACGCGGCCTGTTTCGCGCACGGCGTGCCGCTAATCTCGGGCGCAGCGCTCCGCTTTGACGGACAGATCAGCACCTTCGATTTTCGCTCCGCGCAATCGCCGTGCTACGCGTGCGTGTTCCCACCTGACGAAGCGTTCGAGGAAGTGGCCTGCTCGACCATGGGTGTCTTCTCGCCGACAGTCGGCATCATCGGCACGATGCAGGCGGCCGAAGCGCTGCGTCTGATCGGCGACTTCGGCACGACATTGCAAGGATGCCTGATGATGCTCGACTCGCTGCGCATGGAGTGGAACACCATGCGCATTGCAAGGCAGGCGGACTGTCCTGTTTGCGGATCACATACGGCGAAATAGTGCCTTTCGCGCGTCGCCCGCATGCGTTGTCTCAAATTTAAGATTCCTCCAATTTAGCTGATGGTTCGGCTGCCTTATCGTGGCTGCTGAACCTTAAAGCGATTGGAGCAACACGTGAGTGAGACAGCAAGCCAAAGCACGCAGCGCGGCCGGAATGAAACTGAATTTGCACGCCCGGGCCCACCGGCACTGAGCGGCGCCGAAGGAGTCCGCTTCGACTTCAACTATGGATGCCGCGTGCAAGTGCCGGTGGATGGCTGGCGCGTTCGCATGATCGACCTGGACACGTTCAACGTCGTACTTGACGAAGCTGTGGAAGCCAACTCAATAGTCACGAGCAGGCGTAAATATTTCGTGCGTTTCCTGCTAGAAGTGTTCGACGGTCAGCGCCTCGTCTTCTCCCACACCTTCAATGCGGCCAACAAGAAAGTGGCATTACGCATGGCGCCGCTTGCGCTCGGCGATTCGATTGCGTGGATGCCGGTCATCGATGCATTTCGCGAGCAGCACAATTGCGAACTGCACATGCCGCTGGGGCCGCATCTGCAGCCGCTTTTCCGCGAGGGTTATCCGCGTCTGCATATTGAAACCGACGAAGAACTGAACAGTCAGGCGGATACGTTCTACGCTACGTACTACATCGGTCTGCTCAAGCCATTTTCAGAGCGCGATCATCAACCGACCGACCCACGCGTGAGCAACATGCAGGACATGATTGCCTACCTGCTCGGCGTGCCTTGCGAGGAACGCCGCCCGAACGTGGTCATCGCCGATAAGTCCCGCCCGATCAAGGAGCGTTATGTTTGCATCGCGACGCAATCGACTGCGCAATGCAAGTACTGGAACAACCCGCGCGGCTGGCCAACGTTGATCGCGCATTTGAAAACACTCGGCTACCGCGTCCTGTGCATCGATAAAGAGCAGTCATACGGCAACGCCGAATACATGAACACGATGCCCGAAGGCGCCGAGGATTTCACCGGCAACCGGCCATTGCAGGAACGTTTGAGCCTGTTGAATCACGCGGATTTTTTTATCGGACTGGGAAGCGGGTTGTCGTGGCTCGCGTGGGCCGCAGGCACGCCCGTTGTGATGATCAGCGGGTTTTCGCATCCATCGACGGAATTTCGCACGCCGTATCGCGTGATCAATTTTCATGGCTGCAATAGCTGCTTCAACGACACGACCGCCGAGTTCGAAGCCACGGACTTCGCGTGGTGCCCCCGCCGCGCGGACAAGGCGCAGCGGTTCCAGTGCACGTCGATCATCACGCCTGAATTCGTGATGCGCGTGGTGGACAAGCTGATAGCCGACAAGAAACTGCTGGCTCAAGCCTTCTGAAGCACCGCCAGGGCCGCAAGCAATTCCGCGGGTTCATACGCTGCAAGCACGTCCGCGACGGGCTTGTTCAAGGCCTTCAGATCCGCGCGCAGGATCTCCTGCTTGACGACCAGCAACTGACTGGGGTGCATCGAAAATTCGGTCAGCCCCATGCCGAGCAGGAGGCGCGTCACGCTCGGGTCGCCGGCCATTTCGCCGCACACTGAAACTGGCACGCCTGCGGCTTTCGCTTCGCGCAACGTGAACGCGATCAAGTGCAGCACAGCGGGGTGCAGCGGATCATAAAGATGCGCTACAGCGTTATCCGCGCGATCGATGGCAAGCGTGTACTGGATCAGATCGTTTGTCCCGATCGACAGGAAATCGAGCCGCTTCAGGAACAGGCGCACCGCAATCGCCGCGGCTGGAATCTCGATCATCGCGCCGACCTGCACATTGCGGTCGTATTCGATACCGGCGCTGTCAAGCTGACGCTTCGCTTCGTGGATCAGGTCGAGCGTCTGGTCGATCTCCTGCGCGTGCGCGAGCATCGGGATCAGGATCTTCGCCCGGCCAAACGCCGATGCACGCAGGATGGCGCGCAACTGCGTCATGAACATCTGCGGTTCGGACAGGCTCCAGCGGATCGCGCGCAAGCCGAGCGCCGGGTTTTGCGCGGTCTCGTAGCCGTCGCCGCTGCTCATCGATTCAAGCGGTTTGTCGGCGCCGACATCGATTGTCCGGATGGTCACCGGCCGGCCGTTCATCAGTTCGATCGCCCGCTTGTAAGCCTCGAATTGCTCCTCTTCCTCCGGCCGCTCGTCCTTGTGATTCATGAACAGGAATTCACTGCGGAACAGACCGACGCCCATTGCGCCGGCATCGAGCGCGGTCTTTGCGTCGTCGGGCAACTCGATGTTCGCGCACAAGTCGATTTTCGTGCCGTCGAGCGTCTGCGTGGGCGAGAACTTGAGGCGCTGAAGCTTTCTCTGTTCGAGCACCTTCTCGCTTTGCCGGTACGAATATTCTTCGAGCACGATCGGCGCGGGATCCACAATCACAATGCCGTGATCGCCGTCCACGATGATCAGATCGTTCTGCCGGATCAACGCGCTCGCCTGCTGCACACCTACCGATGCCGGAATGCCCAGGCTGCGCGCCACGATCGCCGTGTGCGACGTGCGTCCGCCCAGGTCCGTGACAAAACCCTTGAACGCCTGCGTCTTGAACTGCAGCATGTCGGCCGGCGCAATGTCATGCGCGACCACGATCATGTCGTTGTGACCGTTGGTCGCGGCGCCATCGACCACGAGCGTCGCCGTGGACGGAGCGCCCGCCAGCGCCTTCAACACGCGTTCGACGACCTGCTGGATATCAGCCTTGCGTTCGCGCAGATATTCGTCTTCGATATCGTCGAAATGGCGGCTCAGTATCTCGAGCTGCTCGGTGAGCGCCCATTCCACGTTGTATCGGCGGGTCCGCACCAGATCGATGGTTTCGTGAACGAGCATGGCGTCGTTCAGGATCATGGAATGGACGTTGATGAAGGCGCCCATTTCGCTGGGGGCATCGGCCGCGAGGTCCTCACGCAGCGCGTCGAGCTCCGCGTGGACCTGCGCCTGGGCTGCGTGAAAGCGTTCGATTTCACCGTCGATACGATCCGGCTCGACGAGGTAATGGTCGACATCCAGCGCGGCGGCCGCGATCAGATACGCACGGCCAATGGCAATGCCGCGGGAGACTGGGATTCCATGCAGCGTGAACGACACGCGCACCTCTCTGGTTAGGGTGGATCGCGGTTGCGTCGTATTTGCAGGCTGGCGATGCCCGAACATACGATTGCGCGCCTCATTATAAATTCGAACGCGGTCCCTCACCGTTTGCGCTGCAGCAACGCATAAAAAAAGCCGCGTTGGAACGCGGCTCTCTTCAAAACATCTTCGATGACAAGCTCATTGACCTTCGCCAAATTTGTCGGCGATCAAGGCGAGAACGGCCTTCATGGCTTCGGCTTCGTCGGCGCCCTCGGTTTCGATCGTCACCGTGCTGCCGATTCCCGCCGCCAGCATCATCACTCCCATGATGCTTTTTGCGTTGATCCGGCGGCCGTTGCGGCTCATCCAGATCTCGCATTGAAAACTTCCTGCCAGTTGTGTGAGCTTCGCTGAGGCACGCGCGTGCAGACCCAGCTTGTTCACAATCGTTGTTTCTTGTTGCAGCATGATGCTCCGGGCGCTAGGTGAAAGGGCTGACTCGTGCAGGTGCCTTGGTTTTAATGACTGACTACTTTTTCCGGTTCGCTGGCAACCGCCGCCGACTTCACCGCACAACTTGCCGCTGCAGCGGCGCTCGCCATTGCGCACGGATTTGCAGGTGTCGACGCGTCCAGCTCCTGAACGCCCTTCGATCCGCCCTGGAGCGACTTTTCAGCCATCGTTTCCAGTGGCGTGGTCCGGTAGCACACGGCGCGCACGAGCATGGGCAGGTTGACGCCGGCCAGTACGCGAACCGTGTCGCTTGCAAGGCTCTGCGCAATGTTCGCGGGCGTTGCGCCGAAAACATCGGTGAGAACGATCGCGCCGTTCTCTTCCTTCAGACGGTCGATCTCGGAGCGCGCGAACGCACGCACTTCGACAGGGTCGCAGTCTGGCATCACATCGATCACACCGATGCGCGCGGGCAAACCGCCGTAAATGTGGGAAATGCACTCACGTAGCGCCGAAGCGAAAGGTGCGTGAGCAATGATCAGAATGCCAGCCATATCAGAGTGTGCTGCCCCAAAAACGACGAGATACGTCGGAAATCGTGGGAACTTGCTGTTATATGCGCGCAATTAAAAAGCGACCGCAAACATCGATCCGGATGCAAAAGCGTCGAAAAGCCCGCATGTTGCAAGCTTAGTCGGATTTTGCACTCTTGCGCAGCGCAATATGAAACACGTTGCGGCAAGTTCTCACTGTCAATTTCGGGGCCGGATCGCACCGCGAAACGAATCTCATGAGTGGCAGATTGTAGCAGTCCAGACGGATTCAACTGCCCGGCTGCCACTTTGACAGACACCTCTAAATTGCAACAGCACGCTCCAGTGCATCGATAAACATTCCCGCCACGTCGAACCCGGTCTGATCCATGATCTCGCGGAAGCACGTCGGGCTCGTGACGTTCACTTCGGTGAGATAGTCGCCGATGGCGTCGAGCCCGACGAGCAGCAGGCCGCGATTGAACAGCGTCTGCCCCAGCGTTTCAGCGATCTTGCGGTCGTTCTCGGTCAGCGGTTGCGCGCGTCCCAAGCCACCGGCTGCCAGATTGCCGCGCACTTCGTTGCCTTGCGGAATCCGCGCAAGCGAATACGGCACCGGCTGCCCGCCGATGATCAGAATACGTTTGTCGCCATCGGTGATTTGCGGGATGAACTTCTGCGCCATGACGCTGCGCGCGCCGTTGTCGCTCAGCATTTCCACGATCGTGCCGAGGTTCATGCCATCCGCTTTCACGCGGAAGACGCCCATGCCGCCCATGCCGTCGAGCGGCTTCAGGATCACGTCGCCGTGTTCTGCGTGGAACGCGCGCAGCCGGTCGGCGTCACGGGTGACCAGCGTCGGCACGACGAATTGCGGCCATTCGCCGATTGCCAGTTTTTCAGAGTGGTCACGGATTGCCTGCGGCTTGTTGAAGATGCGTGCACCGGTACGCTCGGCCAATTCGAGCAGCCAGGTGGTCGTCACGTATTCCATGTCGAACGGCGGGTCTTTGCGCATCAGAACGGCATCGAACTGCTTCAGATCGCGCAGTTCCGGCGTTGCGGCCGAGTACCACGGCGAACGCGCGGAATCCGCCACGTCGCCGACTATGGACACGCGTTGCACCAACCCTTCGACCTTGCCCGACACCCAGGCCAGGTGCTGCGGCTCGCACGCGTAGAGCGTGTGCCCTCGGCGGGCGGCTTCGGCCATCATCGCGTAGGTCGTGTCTTTGTAGATCTTGAAATGATCGAGCGGATCGGCGATAAAAAGTATGTCCATAAGCGTCCAGAACGGCCGTTCGGCCTTGGTTTATTCGGTAGAAAGCGGCAGCGGTCTGCAATACGCGATTTTTAACACGTTGCGTGCGTTCGCGCCTGACGTGCAAACGGCCGCAACTCGTGCGGCCGTCGTGCTCCGGATTCAAAGCTTAAACCTGAATGGCTTCCGGATCAGTTTTTTCCAATTCAACCGATGCCGCCAGCAATCCCAGCCGCGCCACCACGCCATACATGTAGAAGCGGTTCGGCGGTGCTGCGCCGGGTTTCGCGTGGGCATCGGGCAGCGCGGTGTGCTCGAAGCCGAGCGGCACGAAATGCATGCCGGGCGCGTTCAGGTTCTGGTCGCGATCCCGCGAATCGTGCACACGATAAAACCCGCCGACCACATACCGGTCGATCATGTAGACCACCGGCTCGGCGACCGCGTTTTCCACGCGCTCGAAGGTATGCACGCCTTCCTGCACGATCACGTCGTGCACTTCCAGGCCGTCCTTCGCGTCGTTCATCTTGACGCGCTCGCGCTTGGTCAACGCGGCGACTTCGCTGGCGTCGTGCACGGTCATCACGCCCTTGCCGTAGGTGCCGGCGTCGGCCTTGATCACCACGTACGGCTTCTCGCTGATTCCGTATTCGCGATACTTCTTCGCAATCTTCTTCAACACGCCGTCGATGGCATCCGCCAGTTCCTGCTCGCCCGTGCGCGCCTCGTAATCCACGCCTTCGACGTGCGCGAAATACGGGTTGATCATCCACGGATCGATTTCGACGAGCTTTGAAAACTTCTTCGCGACGTCGTCGTAACAGGAAAAGTGATTGGATTTCCGGCGCACCGCCCAGCCGGCATGCAGCGGCGGCAGCAAGTATTGCTCGTGCAGGTTTTCAAGCACCGGCGGAATGCCGCCCGACAGATCGTTGTTCAGCAGGATCGAGCACGGGTCGAAATTCTTCAGGCCGAGGCGCCGCGGCGTGCGCTCGAGCGGCTCGAGAACGATCTTCTGGCCATCCGCCAGCGCGATCGTCACCGGGCCATGAATGTTTTCATCGAGCGTGCCGAAGCGGATATTCAATCCGGCCTGACGCATGATGGTCGCGAGCCGCGCGACGTTCTCCAGGTAAAACGCGTTGCGCGTATGGCGCTCCGGTATCACCAGGAGGTTTTTCGCATCAGGGCAGATCTTTTCGATCGATGCCATGGCGGCCTGCACGGCAAGCGGCAACACTTCGACCGGCAGGTTGTTGAAACCGCCGGGGAACAGGTTGGTGTCGACCGGGGCGAGCTTGAAACCCGCGTTGCGCAGGTCCACCGAGCAGTAGAACGGCGGCGTGTGTTCTTGCCACTCCAGCCGGAACCAGCGTTCAATGGACGGCGTCGCGTCGAGTATCTTCCGCTCGAGATCGAGCAGGGGGCCGTTTAACGCCGTTACGAGATGCGGAACCATTGATGACTCGCGGACTTAAGAGGAAAGATTGTAGAGCAAATGCCTCATCTATTTGGGTATGAACTCCCTTTTCCCAAGCCTATTCGCACGGTTCGTGCCGTCTTTCGCGAACGTTTCACCTGATCCGAATCTGTCTTCCTGCACAAAAACGGGACAAAAAAATGCCCGCCGTAGGACGGGCGGGCAAAATCGCTGCGCTTATCTCGGAGCCATGCTGCTATTGCTTTACACATACTCCGATTGAAGCCGGGCCTCTCGCGCCCCTGCCGCAACCGGTCTGAAACATTGTTTATTCAACGTGCTCGCCATGCAGCGTCACGTCCAGGCCTTCACGTTCTTCTTCTTCCGTGACACGCAGGCCCATGACCATGTCGATGATTTTCAGCAGGACGAAGCTCATCACGCCGCTGTACACCAGCGTGGTCAGAACGCCCTTGGCTTGCAGCAAGATGCTGCCGTCGGCGCCGCCGATGTCCTTCACCGCGAAGATACCCGTCAGCAATGCGCCGAGAATACCGCCCACGCCGTGCACGCCGAACGCGTCGAGCGAATCGTCGTAGCCGAGTTTCGTCTTGAGCCACGTAGCCGACCAGAAGCAGACCACGCCCGCCGCAATACCGATCACGATCGCACCGGTCACGCCAACGTAGCCCGAAGCCGGCGTAATCGCCACCAGGCCGGCAACCGCGCCCGAGATGATGCCGAGTACCGAAGGCTTGCCCTTCGCCAGCCATTCGGCAAACATCCAGCCGAATGCAGCAAAAGCCGTTGCGATTTGCGTCGTGAGCATTGCGAAGCCGGCACGGCCGTCAGCCGCCACTGCCGAACCCGCGTTGAAGCCGAACCAGCCGACCCACAGCATCGATGCACCAATCAGCGAAAGCACGAGGTTGTGCGGCGCCATGACTTCGCGGCCATAACCGACACGCTTGCCGAGCACCAGACAGCACACGAGACCTGCAATACCGGCGTTGATGTGAACCACCGTGCCGCCTGCGAAGTCCAGGATGCCGGCCGTTGCGAGCCAGCCCGTCGGTTCCCACACCATGTGCGCGATCGGCGAGTAGACGATGATCGACCACAAGCCCATGAAGACGAGCATCGCGGAGAACTTCATGCGGTCAGCGAACGCACCGGCGATCAGCGCCGGGGTGATGATCGCAAACGTCATCTGATAGACGAAGTAGACCGATTCCGGGATCGTCGGGGCCAGGTGGCTGACGGTCAGCGTCGTGGCCTTGTCGCCCTTGATGTAGTTCATGCCGTGCAGGAACACGCGCGAGAATCCGCCAATGAACGAGTTACCCGGCGTGAACGCCAGCGAGTAGCCGACGACCGTCCAGATGATCGTGACCAGGCAGCAGATTGCGAACGACTGCATCACGGTCGCGAGCACGTTCTTCTTGCGCACCATGCCGGCGTAAAAGAGTGCGAGGCCCGGGATCGTCATGAACAGGACGAGAGCGGTGGAGGTCAACATCCAGGCGGTGTCGCCCGAGCTGATCTTCGATGAATCCACAGAGAACGGTTCCGTCGGGGCAGCCGGTGCGGCTGCTGCGTCCGATGCGCCGGAAGCCGGCGCTGCGGCCGATGCTGCTTCCGCGCCGGAAGCCAGTGCCGTATTGGCGCTGACCGGAGACGCGGAATCTGGTGCGCTTGCAGGCGCCGCCATGGCCGACGCAGCCGCGGGCGCCGATGCATCCTGCGCCATCACGGTGCCGGCGCTCACTCCCAGCAGCGACCCCGCCATAAACAAGGACATCAATAAATTGCGCATTCTTGTGTTTCCTCTTATCGCCGTTTCGTTTTTTTTAGAGAGCGTCCGCGCCGGTTTCACCGGTACGAATGCGAATGACTTGTTCGATCGGGGTGACGAAGATCTTTCCGTCGCCGATCTTGCCCGTGCGTGCTGCGCGCTCCACCGCTTCGATCGCCTGGTCGACGATATCGTCCGATACCGCTGCTTCAATCTTCACTTTCGGCAGAAAGTCGACCACGTACTCGGCGCCGCGATACAGCTCCGTGTGGCCCTTCTGGCGGCCGAAGCCTTTTACCTCGGTGACGGTGATGCCCGAGACGCCGATCGCCGACAACGCTTCGCGTGCTTCGTCGAGCTTGAACGGCTTGATGATTGCGGTAATGAGCTTCATGTATCCCTCGCGTGTGTGTCGAACAGAGTTGGCGTGTTGGCGCTTGCTCTGGTCCCATGCCTGATCCTTTGTTGCCTCGTGCCATCGCGAGCGGCGTCTCATGCGCCACGCCGCTTTGCCCATCGCCCGGAAAAGCGCGTACCGACAAGGCCGGGGCCACTTATGCAACTCGTATGCCATGCGAGCCTATACGCATGCTCATCAGGGCTTCGCGGGGTCCCGGCCCGCTCCTTAGACCGGATGGCTAACGGTGCTTCCATGTGCTGGCGCGTACCGTGGATCGTTGCTAGAGTGCACGCAAGGTCAGGCACGAAGTTCAGATTCCCTGGGCGTGACGAAACGCCGCGTCAAGGGACGAGTTGGGCGCAGCCGCCATCAGCTTTCGCGCTAGGACGCACCAATTTGGATCATGAAGAATTTCGTGGCACTGAGCTAACAATGAATGCACTTTTATGGTGCGCAAGAGGAAAGACTGCATGAAACAACCGAACGACGTATTCAATGACTTCCAGGCCAAGATGAGCGAGCTGCTCAAGAATTCGCCAGCCAAGGACATTGAAAAGAATATGAAAGCCATGCTTTCGCAAGGCTTCTCGAAGCTGGATCTCGTCACGCGCGAAGAATTCGATACCCAGACGCAAGTGCTCGTGCGCACACGTACCCGGCTCGAAGAGCTCGAACGGCGTGTGGCGCAACTGGAAGCAAAGCTGGGTGGTGCTAGTTCATCGAGTAGTCAGGACTAAGGGCTAGAAGCTGAAAAAGCGTGTCACCGCTAAGCGAGCCGTGATGTTGGATCAATAAACCGCCGCCTTGCGATTGCAATTGCAACGACGGGGCGCGGGCAGCGGGGAAAAAATCATGTCGCTTGCCGTGGTGCGTAGCCGCGCGCCCGCCCCTGGGCGCGCGCCCGAGGTGACCGTCGAGGTCCATCTCGCCAATGGATTACCTTCGTTTTCAATCGTCGGCCTGCCTGATCTTGAAGTCCGCGAAAGCCGCGAGCGCGTTCGCGCCGCCCTTCAGAATTGCGGCTTCGAATTTCCCGTTCGCCGGATCACCGTCAACCTTGCCCCTGCCGATCTGCCGAAAGAAAGCGGCCGGTTCGACTTGCCTATTGCATTGGGCATCCTTGCAGCGAGCGGTCAGATTCCCGTCGAGGCGTTGTTGCATCGTGAGTTTGCGGGCGAGTTGTCGCTGACCGGTTCCATCCGGCCAATGCGCGGCGCCTTTGCGATGGCGTGCGGCGCAGCGCGGCAATATGCGGGCGTCGTTGCAATGGAACGTGGGTTCGTGCGGGACACCGACGTGCGCATGCCTGAGATTTATCTGCCGGCCGCGAGTGCATCGGAAGCCGCGCTCGTGCCAGGTGTCGAAGTATTTGGTGCGCCCGATCTGCCCACTTTGTGTGCACTTCTTTGCGGCTCGGAAAACGGCCGCCTCACGCCCGTCCGTGCCGCAACGCTCGGCTCCCGGCTAGACCGGCGCCCACCCTTGCCCGATCTCGTCGATGTCATCGGCCATCCCGGCGCACGGCGTGCACTGGAGGTCGCGGCGGCCGGCGGACATCATCTCTTGATGGTCGGACCGCCGGGCGCAGGCAAATCGATGCTCGCCGCGCGTTTGCCCAGCCTTCTCCCACCCATGACAGACGAAGAAGCCCTGTCCTCTGCGGCGATCCTTTCCGCGAGCATGCTTGGATTCTCCCCGGCTCAGTGGCGCCAGCGGCCGTTCCGGGCACCCCATCATTCATCGAGTTCGGTGGCGCTTGTCGGCGGGCGCAATCCACCACAACCCGGCGAAATCACCTTGGCGCACCTGGGCGTGCTGTTCCTCGACGAGCTGCCGGAGTTCGACCGGAAAGTGCTCGAAACGCTGCGCGAACCGCTGGAAGCCGGCCGGATCACCATTTCACGCGCCGCGCATCAGGCCGACTTCCCGGCTGCGTGTCAATTGGTCGCAGCCATGAATCCGTGCCCGTGCGGCTGGCGCGGCGATCCGAACGGCCGATGCCGCTGCACACCCGAGATCGCCGCTCGTTATCTGCGCAAACTTTCAGGACCACTGCTCGACCGCATCGATATCCAGATCGAACTGCCCGCATTGTCGCCGGCGGAATTATCGGCGAGGAGTGGGTCTCTGGGTGAGACAAGCGCACTCGTGGCGCGCCGTGTAGCCGATGCACGTGAGCGCCAGCTTCAGCGCCAAGGCAAGACAAATCGGGAACTCGATGGCCGGGAAGTCGACGCGGTCTGCCGCCCGGACGCGGCCGGCGAAGCCTTGCTGCGCGAAGCGGGTGAGCGCTTCGGGTGGTCGGCGCGAGCGTATTACCGTGTGCTCAAAGTGGCGCGCTCGATTGCGGATCTGGCCGCCGCCAACTCACCCACGGCGGGGCATCTGGCTGAGGCGATCCAGTATCGGCGGGTTTTCGCCGCGGTATAGGCCGCCTGCGCGTCGTCTTAGAAAGAAATTCGCGTGTCAAGACTTGACTTATGCACACTGGGGCGTTCTTTGTTTCCCTAAGATCAGATCAAACCCCAGTTTCGGCAATGAAGCACAGGCCTTTGATTTGATTAACCTTTTTTCGATGCCGCGAATGAAGGCAAAGTAAGGAAAGCCGTGTGGGACGGGCACTTGCGGCTCACCGGACGACGTTTTCCACAAAGTTATCCACAACCTCTGTGGATAGTTCAAAAAACCGAGATAAATCCTAGTTTTAGCCTTAAAACCTTGTCCAGATTCTTCGTCGTGAAACGTTGTCGTGGCGTCATTCAACTAATGAAATGGCGGTAAATGCGGAAGGACGGATGCCTGCGAATACTTAATAAAGTTTGAACGACGAGAAAAACTGATCGATCTGCTCGGCCGGAGGCGCTTTGGTTGAAACGATCGCAAGTTGATAAGCGTGCATTCCTTTCGCGATGAAGCGAGCGCGAATCTGGCGTGTCTCGCGATTCTGGCCGTCATCGCGTGTGCCGTTCACCTCGATTTCCGATCCTGGCAGCTTGCCGCCTGCCGCAATTTCGATCTCAACCGGGCGCGCAGCCGGAGCGGCGTTCACATTGCGCGCCAAACCATGTTGGAGAAAATCGAGCGCGGCTTGCTGCGTTGCGGCGTCCCCGTTGGGCAAGTCGACCGTTCCCACGGCAAATACCGCGTCACCGGCTTCGGCGGTCTGCATCTTCATGTGCATCGGCTTTCCGGCGATCTCTATATCCCGCGCATCCGAGCGGGGTTTGGCGGGGAACGTGACTTCGTAGGCGTCGTCGTTGTTCTGAATGGTGCGCCAGTCGTAGGCTGGCGTGCAGGCGAGCAGCGCTACAGCGCTAAAAGCCACGATCATGGATCTGAGGACTACGGTTCGCGAAGATCGGTTCATGAGCAAAGCAAAAAGAGAAAACATAATTATCCGCTGCCCGAACCGACGGCGCTGTTGGCCGCACCGGAGCGGACTTGTCAGCGGAGACGCTTTTCTGAGATTCGGGCTAAAATGCGCAGCATCCGGTCATAGCGACGCAATTGCCTTATATCGAGCACGCTCGAGGTCTCCCATGTCAGAGAATTCACAGGTTTCATCGGCGCGCAGCAAGAGCCCGCTGCGCTATATCGTCATGGCGGTCGTGGCGGGCGTGATTGCGTGTACCGGCTATTTCGCGTTCGGCGGCCAGCAACGCGTGCCGGACGCCACGTTCACGCTTTTGTCGGGCCAGAAGGTTTCGACCTCGACCGATCTGAAGGGCAAGGTCTACCTGATCAACTTCTGGGCAACAAGCTGCGAAACGTGCATGAAAGAGATGCCGCAGATGATCAACACGTATAACCGGTTCAAGGGCCGCGGCCTGGAATTCGTCGCCGTCGCCATGAACTACGACGCACCGATGTACGTGAACAACTACGCGCAGACACGCAACCTGCCGTTCAAGGTCGCAATGGACGACGGCAGCGCGGCCAAGCAATTCGGCAATGTGCAACTCACGCCGACCACCTTCGTGGTGGACAGGAACGGCAAGATCCTGAAGCGCTACGTGGGTGAACCGACGTTCGCGGAACTCGATGCCTTGCTCGACAAGGCGCTGAACGCCGCCTGAGTTCGAGCTTCGTCAGAAGAAACGCCCAGCCAAGCTGGGCGTTTTCGTTCATGGCCTGCCTTCACTCACCTAGCGCTCGCCCTCACCCTTCGCCGCAAGCCCGTACCGCTTGATCTTCTCGTAGAGCGTGGCCTTGCCCAACTGCAGCCGGTCAGCCGCCGCGGCCACCACGCCGCTGCACTGCTCCAGCGCCTCGCCGATCACCGCGCGCTCGAACTGCTCCGTGCGCTCCTTGAGCGACTGCGTGGCGGCATCGATAGGAACACCCTTTTCATCGATGATCCCCAGCACCATCCGGTCAGCCGCATTGCGCAATTCCCGTACATTCCCCGGCCAGTCGCGCTGCATCAGCTCTGCACGCTGCCGATCGCTCAGGAGCGGCGCGGCGCGCTCGTAGCGCACGGCGGCATCGAGGAGAAAATGCTCGAAGAGCGGCACCACATCCTCTCGGCGTTCAGCGAGCGGCGGCAGCGTGATCGTCACGACGTTCAGCCGATACATCAGGTCACGCCGGAAGGTCCCCGCCGCAATGTGTTCCTCCATGTCGCCCTTGGCCGCCGCAATCACGCGGCAGTTCGCGCGAATCGGCTGGTTCGAGCCGAGCCGTTCCAGCACGCCGTCCTGCAGGACGCGCAGGAGTTTCACTTGCAGCGCGAGCGGCATGCTTTCGATTTCATCCAGGAACAGCGTGCCGCCCGACGCGTGTTCGAGCTTGCCGATACGCCTTTTCTGGGCCCCGGTGAACGCGCCGGCTTCGTAGCCGAACATCTCGGATTCGAACATCTGCTCGGGCAACGCACCGCAATTCACAGCGATAAACGGTTTATCGCGACGCGGCGAGAGATCGTGCAGGCTTCGCGCGATCAGTTCCTTGCCCGCGCCGGTGTCGCCGTTGATCAGCACGGAGGCATCGGTAGGCGCCACGTTCGCGATCAGCTTGCGGACCTGTTCAATGGCGGGACTGCGCCCGATGATCCTGGGCGCCACGCTGCTCTGTCCCGCGAGTTCGCGCCTGAGCGCCCGGTTTTCCAGCACAAGCTTGCGCCGTTCAAGCGCGCGACGGACGGCTTCGATCAGCCGTTCGGACGCAAACGGCTTTTCGATGAAATCGTACGCGCCGTCGCGCATTGCCTGGACGGCCATCGAGATATCGCCGTGGCCCGTGACGAGGATCACCGGCACTTCGGGCGCGCGCTCGTGGCATTGCGCGAGCAGATCGAGGCCGCTTGCGCCGGGCAGACGGATGTCGCTCACGATCACGCCGGGAAAGCTGGCGTCGATAGCCCGTGCGGCGCCTTCCACGCTGCCGAATGCGGCGACGTCGAAACCGGCGAGCTGGAGACTTTGCACGCTCGCGCGCCGCACCAGTTCGTCGTCTTCGATGAAGATCACTTGAAGTCCTGCTGTCATGGGTTCCTGCTCCTGCTTGATTCTCTCGGCCAGCGCCAGGCCGGCGCTTAAGCGCGCAACAACGTGATCGCGAATTCTGCGCCGTGCGAGCGATCGGCGTCGGCCTGCGTGCCGCCTTCGGGTCCATCGACTTCGGTTTGCGGTGCGACGTTGCGCGCGACCAACGTACCACCATAATCGCGTGCGATTGCCGACGAAATTGCCAGGCCGAGCCCCAGGCCGTGCCCCATCTCCTTCGTCGTGAAAAACGGCTCGAACAGGCGCGGCAGGATATCGGGCGGAATGCCGGGGCCGTTGTCCCGCACGACGATTTCGACCGTCGTCTGGTTCGTGATCAGCTCGATATCGATACGCGGCACGTCGCACGACACCACCGCATCCAGCGCGTTGCCGATCAGGTTGATCAGGATCTGCTCGAGACGCAGGTCCTCGCAGCGTACAAAGAGAGCCGATTGGTCATCCGCGCCGAACGCGACCTTCACGTTTTTCATGCGCGGCTGCAACATGGCGAGCACGTTTCGCAGCGCGCGGCGGACATCGGTACGCGCATTTTTCGGCCGCGCCTTCGCCACGAACAATTTCAGTTGATTCGTGATCTTGCCCATGCGTTCGGTGAGCGCGGCGATCGCTTCGAGGTTCTCATTCGCGGCGACATGATCCCCTCGTTCGATAAACACCCGCGTATTGTCCGAAAAACTGCGCAGCGCGGCGAGCGGCTGATTCAGTTCGTGCGTGATGCCCGCAGCCATTTGCCCCAAAGCCGCCAGTTTGCTCGCCTGGATGAGCTCGTCGTGCGCGGCGCGCAGGTCCTGCTCGGCGCGCGTGCGCTCGCTCACTTCCCTGGTCAGCAACGCATTCGCCTGCGATAAATCCGCCGTCCGCTCCGCCACGCGTTCGTTGAGCTCGGCGTAAGCGGTCTGCAGCAGCGCGCGGCTGCGGATCATTTCGCGCACTCGCGCACGGCGCATGCGCCAGTAAAACGCCACCGAACACAGCGAGATGAACACCAGCGCCGTGACAATGGTCGCGCTGCGCGCAGCATCGACGGCCGGTGCGAGCGACACCATCGTCATCAGATGCCAGTCAGGTTCGCCGAGCGCACGCTGCGTCGCGAGGTAACTCGGCGCGTCGCGGCCGCCGCCCACCCGCACGATCTGCGCGCCGCCTTCCAGCGTGCGCACGATGGTCATAGGCAACGGCGTCACCGGATGTTGCGCGTACTGCCGCGCCGTATAAACCGATGCCTCGATGTCCTTCGGCAATGGCCGCAGCGTGTGATATTTCCACTCCGGCACGGAGGACAGGAAGATCACGCCGTGGTCATCGGTGACGAGAAGCGGTTCCGAGGAATCGGCGCCCTGCAGCCATTCCAGATTCAGCTTCACGACCGCCACGCCGATGATCTCGTGCGAGCCCTCGCGGAAAACCGGCTGCGAGATGAAATATCCCGGCTCGCGCGAGATGGTGCCGAGTCCGAAGAAGCGCCCGGTGCCGCCTTTGACGGCATCGACGAAGTACGGGCGGAACAGGTATTCCGCGCCCACGAAGCTGTCCGGGCCATTCCAGTTGCTCGCCGCCACGCAGCGCCCGTTCGCCTGGATGATGTAAGTCGCCGTAGCCCGCGCATGCGTGTTCAGGTCTTCGAGATAGCGATCGGCACGGGCCGCGTAACGCGGGTTTGGATCGGCGAGGACTTCCTGGACGAACGGATGGCGCGACAGCAGATACGGCAGGTATTCGTAGCGGTCGAGTGTGCTTTTCAGCTCGGCGGTCGTGCGATCCACGCGCGTCGCCGCGTTCTGGCGCAGGTCGTCAAGGCCGCGCTGCCACGCAACAGTCCACGTGAGCGCGCACACGCCGCAGAGCGCCGCGAGAAGCACGAGGAAAACCAGCAATCGCCGCGTCAAGTGAACGGGCTCCAATCGGTGAGATCCACCGATTGTGGCACGCGCGGCTTCGAACGCAGCGTCCGGATGCCCGGCGCCCGGATACCCGGCGTCCGGATGCCCGGCGCCCGTAAACACGCGCGGCGAAGCATCCGCCAGAGAATGCTTCGCCGCTTTCATTGCCGTTGGTTCCTTTGTGCGATCGTTCGAATCGCTTCAGCGCCGATCAGGAAACCGTTTCGGCTTCGGTATCGACCGCGCCGTGCTTGAGCTGGTCACGCAGCTTGTCGCGATCCAGTTCGTTTTCCCATGCCGACACAACCACCGTCGCCACGCCGTTACCCACGATGTTCGTGAGCGCACGGCATTCGCTCATGAAGCGGTCGATGCCGAGAATCAGCACCATGCCCGACAGCGGAATGGTCGGCACCACGGCGAGCGTTGCAGCCAGCGTGATGAAACCTGCGCCGGTCACGCCGCTTGCACCCTTCGACGTCAGCATGGTCACCGCGAGCAGCGTCAGTTGTTGCGTCCAGGTAAGGTCGGTGTTGGTCGCCTGTGCAATGAAGAGCACGGCCATCGTCATGTAGATGTTCGTGCCGTCGAGGTTGAACGAATAACCGGTCGGCACCACGAGGCCCACCACCGAGCGCGAGCAGCCGAGCTTTTCGAGCTTGAGCATCAGTTGCGGCAACGCAGCTTCAGACGAGCTCGTGCCCAGCACGATCAGCATCTCTTCCTTGATGTACGCGACGAAGCGCAGAATGTTGAAGCCCACCAGCTTTGCGATGATCCCGAGCACCACGACCACGAAGATCACCGACGTCAGATAGAACGTGCCGATCAGCTTGAGCATGGGAATCAGCGAACCGATGCCGTACTTGCCGATGGTGAAGGCCATCGCGCCGAACGCGCCGATCGGGGCCAGCTTCGTGATGATGCGCACGATGCCGAACAGGATATGCGACAGCCCTTCGATAAACCCCGTCACGACACGGCCTTTCTCGCCCGCCGTGGCCAGCACCGCGCCGAACAGGAGTGCGATCAGCAGGATCTGCAGGATCTCGCCTTGCGCGAACGCGGAGGACATCGTGTCAGGAATGATGTGCAGCAGGAAGTCGGTCGTGGTCTGGCCGTGCGCCTTCGCAGCATACGAAGCGACCGCCTTGCCGTCGAGCGTAGCTGGATCGATGTTAAAGCCCACACCCGGCTTCAGGATGTGCGTGGCGGCGAGGCCGAGCACGAGCGCGAACGTCGAGACGACTTCGAAGTAGAGCAGCGCCTTGCCGCCGACGCGCCCGACCTTCTTCATGTCTTCCATGCCGGCGATTCCGGTCACGACCGTACAGAAGATGATCGGCCCGATCACCATTTTGATGAGCTTGATGAATGCATCGCCGAGCGGCTTCATGTCGGTGGCGAGCGCGGGATAGTAATGCCCGAGCGCGATACCGATGGCGATAGCCAGCAGCACCTGCACATACAGGATTTTATAAAAAGGTTTTTTGACGGTTGTCACAGTTGTTCCGGGCATGGTCGGCAAATGGCGAAAGGGTGAGACAAAAACGCGCCGGCGCCCGACTGCGGCGATGCGCGTCTGGCGTCGGCAGAAATCAGGTTGATTCGCGTGAACAGGGCTGCATTGAATGGTCTCCTTGTTTTTTTGGGGGCCTGCTGGCCTTCCTTCTGTATTGCAAGGTCAGTGCCAGTTTTTGCAACGCGTCGACGCTTGATTTTTAAGGGGTTTTCGTCGCCTTGGAGCGACCGGAATCTGTCTTTCCGGATTTTCAAGAAAACCCATTCCGATCATCCGGACGGCATTCGGGTAATCCCTGAGACGCTTTATCTACGGGCTTTCCCGAGGTTTTGAGTGTTCAGGGAAGCAGCATTGGACATTGAGGTTTTCTGCGCAAACAGACGCGCGCTGGCATAAAAAAACCCACGTCGCCGTGGGTTTTTCATCGCGTGAGAAACCAGCAATCTCAAACCGCGCCGACCAGTCCAGCATCGTGGGCTTGCTGATCCGCGTGATAGCTCGAACGCACCATTGCGCCGACGGCCGCGTGCGTGAAGCCCATCTTGTACGCTTCTTCCTCGTACATCTTGAAGGTATCGGGATGAACATACGAGCGCACCGGCAGATGATGCTCGGAAGGCTGCAGATACTGGCCGATGGTCAGCATGTCCACGTCATGTGCTCGCAGGTCGCGCATCACCTGAAGGATTTCTTCTTCCGTTTCGCCGAGGCCCACCATCAAGCCGGACTTCGTCGCCACTTCCGGATGCAGCGCCTTGAAGTCCTTCAGCAACTTCAGCGAATGCGCGTAATCCGAACCCGGACGCGCTTCCTTGTAGAGACGCGGTACCGTTTCGAGATTGTGGTTCATTACATCGGGAGGCGCGGCGGTCAGGATGCCGATTGCGCGGTCAAGACGGCCGCGAAAATCCGGCGTCAGGATTTCGATGCGCGTCAGCGGTGAATGCTCACGCACCTGACGGATACATTCCACGAAATGCGCGGCGCCGCCGTCGCGCAGATCGTCGCGATCCACGCTCGTGATCACCACGTACTTCAGCTTCAACGCACCGATGGTCTTCGCCAGATTCAGCGGTTCGTCGGCATCGAGCGGATCGGGACGGCCGTGGCCCACGTCGCAGAACGGGCAGCGGCGCGTGCATTTGTCGCCCATGATCATGAACGTGGCCGTGCCCTTGCCGAAGCACTCGCCAATGTTCGGGCAGCTCGCTTCTTCGCACACCGTATGCAGGTTGTGCTCGCGCAGGATCTGCTTGATCTCGGTGAAACGTGAACTGCCCGTCGCGGCTTTAACGCGGATCCATTCCGGCTTCTTCAGCTTTTCGATGGGAATGATCTTGATCGGGATGCGCGCCGTTTTCGCCTGCGCCTTTTGCTTGGCGGTGGCGTCGTAGGGAACGGCGGGCGTCGTGCCATGGGTTGCGATGTTTCCGGTTACGTCAGTCATTCGGTCGGTCCATTCAGACGGCTCGCGTGAATCACGCCGTTCTGCGGTTGGGCGGCGGGAGCGCGTTGTCCGCCGATGTGGTGAGTAAGGTTGTCAGCCAGCGTTTGAGCCACGTCGTGCCAGTCGGCCAGCACGCCGAGCGTGGCCATATCGACGGTTTCGAGTCCCGCGTAACCGCAAGGATTGATCGCAAGGAACGGCTGCAGGTCCATCTTCACGTTGAGGCTCACGCCGTGATAACTGCAGCCGTTGCGGATTTTCAGGCCAAGCGCGGCGATCTTCGCGCCCGCATGAGAATGCTGAACGGGCGTCTCGCTGACGTAGATGCCGGGCGCGCCCGCTTTGCGTTCCGTTTCGAGATTATACGATGCAAGAGTTTCGATCACGCCCTGCTCGATCCGCTGCACGAGTTCACGAACCATCAGCTTGCGCCGGCGCAGGTCGAGCATGAGATACGCCACGACCTGCCCCGGCCCGTGATACGTGATCTGGCCGCCGCGATCGACTTTTACAAGGGGGATAGCGCTATTCGGATGCAGCAGGTGTGCGGGGTCACCAGCCAGCCCGAGCGTGAAAACCGGCGGATGCTCGACGAGCCAGATTTCATCGGCTGTGTCCGGCGTGCGGGCTTCCGTGAACGCGCGCATGGCGTCGAAGCTTTCTGGGTATGGCTGCACGCCACGCCAATGAACGTTGACCTTGGGCGTTGAAGCGCCTGGAGCGCGATCAAGGACAGCGGAGGGGGGAGTTGTTACCGGCGTGGCGGACATGATTCCGTTAGTTTACCGAAATCCCGCCGCCCTCGCCGGAGGACGAATCAACGCATGATCGCCCGGATGCGTCGAAAGCTGGTTCAAACCGTCCGCCAGCCCGACCGGAAACGCTCGGCAAGCCGATCGAAGCCACGCGCCAGCCAGCCGATCGCACGTTGGTCTGGTCGCCGCGCCAGCGTGAAAACGACTTGCGCCGTGCCGCCGGCTTCCGTGCTCAGCCAAAGCCGCTCGTGCTGGCGCAGCTTCAGGGAATCGCCGGGGACGAGCCAGTAGTCTTCGGTATCGTTGCTGCGCGTGGCCCATACCGGCGCGCCTAGAACCGACAGCTTGACGCTGTTGCCAATACGCATCGGCACCGTTTCGCCATCGGCTATTTCGAACGTGATGCTTGTGGATATTTCTCGCATGACAGCCTCCGCCAAAAATCGTGTTGATGAGTAGAAGATAGACTCAGCATGGCTTTAAGCAAAACGAGCAATTTTCGTCTGTATGTGAGATATATTCACACATACACACATTCCAGCCGATGACCGTGGACCTACGCCAACTCCCCGCTCTCAATGCGTTGCGCGCCTTCGAAGCCGCCGCGCGACACGAAAGCTTCTCGCGCGCCGCCGACGAACTCTTCGTCACCCACGGCGCCGTGAGCCATCAAATTCGGGCGCTCGAGGCAGATCTTGGCGTCACGCTCTTCGTTCGCGATGGCAAGCGCGTGCGGCTGTCGGATATCGGGCGGCAATACGCCGCGGAAGTCCGTACGACCCTCGCCACGCTCGCCGAAGCTACGCGGCGGGTACGCGCAGGGGATCGCGACCGGCGGCTGGTGGTATCGATGCTGTCGTCGTTTTCCGCGCGCTGGGTGACGCCGCGAATTGGCGGGTTTATCGAAGAGCATCCGGAAATCAATCTCGAACTGCTCTCGACGAACGAACTGACCGATTTCACGCGCGAAGACGTCGATGTCGCCATTCGCTTCGCGAGCACCGGGAAATACGCGGGGCTGCATTCCGAAGAACTGCTCGATGAAGTGTTTTTCCCTGCCTGTTCGCCGAACTTCCGCGGCGGCAAGCTGCCTCGCACGCCCGCCGATATGGCCGACGCGCCCTTGCTGCGTTCCCACGATGAACTCTGGCGCCCCTGGTTCGACGCAGCCGGGCTCGTGGACCTGCCCGAACCCAAGCGCGGCGTCTTATACGAAGACTCGTCGAATTTGCTGCAGGCGGCCATTCAGGGCCAAGGGATCGCGCTCGTGCGCCGGTCGCTCGCCATGCATGAAATCGTGGCAGGACGGCTTGTGAGGCTATTCAACATTGATGGGCCGAGCCCGTGGAATTACTACTTTGTGTGTCCGCCGGCGCTGCTCGGGACGCAGCGCGTGCAGACGTTTCGCGCGTGGCTGCTGGACGAGATCATGCAGTTCAAGCAGCTTTACGAGCGCACGCCGGCCGTGTGCGACGGGCCTGCGCGCACGCCCGGGCCGCCAGGGGCACCGTCGCTGCAGGTACTTAAAGCACCACTTTGACCATTGGGTGACCGGTCAGCGCACGATAGATATCGTCCAGATGCGCGCGGCTCTGCGCGCGAACGGTGAGCGTCAGACCGGTGTATTTACCGCCCGACGACGGACGCGTTTCAATGCGCTCGATGTCAAAGTGGTCGTCGAATTCGCGGATCACGGTGACGACGGCATCGCGGAATTCCGGATGCGTCGCGCCCATCACCTTGATCGGGAAATCGCAGGGGAAATCGAACAGGGCGTCGATATCGGGTGAGCTCATGGTGTTCTCCATCTAACGGACGCCCGGGCTGTCCGGGCGTCTCACAGCAGACATAGATAGAGCCGGATCGGCCGATTCCAACTTGCCCGATGTTGCTTGCTTCTTCCTTATTTCTTCTTCTGCCACATCATCAGCAGCGAATCCCACGTCCGGCCGACAAAACCGGCTTGCGGCACATCCTGAAGCGCGACCAGCGGGAATTGGGCGACTTCCTTGCCGTCGGCCATCATCTTGACGGTGCCGACCTGCTGGCCCTTCTTGATCGGCGCGACGATGGTGTCGTTATGCGTGACCGTGGGCTTGACCTTCTCGCCCATGCCCTTCGGAACGGTAATGTACTGATCGGTTTCCACGCCGGCCTTGAGCGCGTTTTCCGTGCCCTTGTAGACGCGCGGCGAATCGATCACCTGGCCCGCCTTGTAGAGGCGCACCGCGTCATAAGCGGTGTAGCCGTAGTTCAGCATCTTCAGGCTGTCCTGCACGCGGTTGTGCTCTTTCGGCTCGCCCATCATCACGGCGACCAGCCGGCGGCTCGCGTCAGGCACGCCTTCCAGCGGACGCTTCGCGCTCGCGATCAGGCAATAACCTGCTGCCTTGGTGTGGCCGGTCTTCAGGCCATCCACCGTCGAATCGATCCAAAGCAGGCGGTTGCGGTTCGGCTGCTTGATCTTGTTATAGGTGAAATCCTTCACCGAGAAAATGGCGTAGTACTCGGGGAAATCGCGGATCAGGCGCGTGGACAGCACGGCCAGGTCGCCTGCCGTGGTGTAGTGATTCGGGTCGGGCATGCCGTTGACATCGGCGAAATGGGTATTTTTCATACCAATCTGCTTGGCCGCCGCGTTCATCAGCGTGACGAAATTGCCTTCGCTTCCGCCCACCAGCTCAGCCAGTGCAATGGCCGCGTCGTTGCCCGACTGGATGATCATGCCGTACACGAGATCATGCACGGTCACCGGCTTGTTCGCCTCGATGAACATGCGCGACTCGTCCGTGCCCACGCGGCGCACGGCCTCGCTCGGCATGACGGTCTGGTCCATGTTGATCTTCTTCGACTTGAGCGCGTCGAAAACGAGATACGCGGTCATCAGCTTGGTCAGCGACGCCGGTTCCGAGCGTTCATTCGGGTTGCCGGACGCGAGCACCTGGTTGCTGGTCGCATCGACGAGAACCCACGAGCGGGCCGTTACATCGGGTGGCGGAACCTGGGCAAACGCGCTCGGCGCGAAAACGCTCGCCGCGACGAGCGTCGCCGGCAGGACGATAGCGGCAGCAACGGCACGATGAACGAAAGAGGGAGCAACGAAGGGCAGGCCGGAAGGGGAAAAGCGCATAGGTTCGGATCGGCAGAAAAGGCATCGGCGAGTCGGCGTTTTCCGGATGTCCGAGAAAAGACGCGACTCGCGGGTTGTACAGGCGGAGGGTCAGTCCGGCGGAGCGCTGTGCTTCGACGCAGGGCGCGAAGATTCGTTCGGACCGACCTCCGCGCGCTTCGATACTCGAGCGGCACATGGACTGAACGCGACCGTTGAATCGAGCGGTGAATCGCGTGCTGCATGCGCTGCGGCCAAGCGGCGGCCGAATAGTCGGCCGGGCAAAAGTCTGCGCCATTATACGCGTGCGCAATGTTGCTTTTGCCGTGGAAGTGGCTTGATTTGCCGGGGATTCGTGAAAGCGAGTGTAAAAACGAACGCGGCGCAAAGCCTTTGAAAGCCCTGGCGCCGCGCGTTGATCCTGCAGATAGTAGCGTTGTTCTTGCGTAAGCCTCAACGCCAAGCGTCGACGATGATCTTCTTCAGCACATGCAGCTTTCTATGGAAGAAATGCTCGCCGCCCGGGATCACGACTACGGGCAATTCCTGCGGGCGCGCCCATTCATAGACCGAGGTGATCGGAACGGTATCGTCGACTTCGCCGTGGATCACGAGCGTGTTGTCCGGCACCTCGGCGACCGGCCAGTTGCTCGCCGCCGTGCCGACCATGACCATGCGCTCGATCGCCTCGCCTGATTCGCGCAACTGCTTCGCCACATGCGAGAGCACGAAGGTGCCGAACGAGAACCCGGCAAGCACGAGCGGGACATCGGCCTGGCCCGGTTGCGCACGCATATGCGCGACCACCGCCAGCAGATCGTCGCGCTCGCCCGTGCCGTTGTCGTGTTCGCCTGCCGTTTGTCCCACGCCGCGAAAATTCGACCGATACGTTATGTAACCAAGCTGGACCATCGTGCGTGCGAGCGTCTGCGCGACCTTGTTGTCCATGGTGCCCCCGTAAAGCGGATGCGGGTGCGCCACGAGCGCAATGCCGCGCGAGGGGGTGCCGTCGGCCGGACGATCCAGCGCGACTTCGATCTTGCCTGCGGGGCCATCGATCAGGAACTTCTCGGTCTGTACATTCATCCCTGAACCTCAGGCCGCCGGCTGATCGATGAGCAAACGCTCCACGATCTTGCCGTTCACCAGATGCGAATCGACGATTTCATCGATATCCGTTTCATCCACGTAGGTGTACCAGGTGCCCTCCGGATATACGACGATCACGGGTCCGAGCTCGCATCGTTCGAGGCAGCCCGCCTTGTTGATGCGCACTTTGCCGTCGCCCGCGAGGCCGAGTTTCTTCACGCGTTTCTTCGCGTACTCCTGCATGGCCTGGGCGCCGCAATTCGCGCAGCTTGGGCGCGGGGCGTCGGGCGCGCGTTCGTTGAGGCAGAAGAACACGTGATACTTGTAGAAAGGGTCCATGAGCTTGGCCGGGGATTTTGTGGGGGTTGATTCGATTATAACGACCGTCACCCGGGTCAGCTTTTCACGCCACCGCCACGCCGCCACGCCAGGAATGCGCGCTCCGCCGTGGATGCCAGCCACCCCAGTGCGGCATATGGCCACACCCACGCGAGCCAGTGCGCGAGACCGTTGAAATGCAGATAACGTCCCTGGCGCCAGTCGGCCACGACGATATCGAAGTAAGGATTCACCGGCAGCAGATTGACCAGCACGAGCGCCACGATCAACGCAATGCCGGCGAGCGTCGCGCGCCATGGCCGGGAGCATTTCAGGGACAGCAGCCCCGCCGCCGTGCCGGTCGCGATGCCGTACACGGCGCCGTCGGTGGCCCAGTCGAAGGTCAGCCCCGAGCGCGATTGCAGGAAGGTCGCGCCAGCTTTCGCGCACAGCGTTGCAATCACGAGCCCGAGTAAAAGACGCACGCGCGGTGCGCGGGCTCGCATGGGCAACGTGGTCAGCACGAGCGCCGCAAACAAGTTGAGTGATGTGATGACCATTTCCCAGGTGTCATCGGGAAGGCGATCGCCAAGACGCATCGGCCATGCTGTTACGTTCCACGCTACCGGTATCCATGAAAGCAGCGCCTCCTGCATCACAGGGTCGAGTTGCTGCCACAGCAGGCGCGGCAAATTGCCGACGGCGAACAGGAACGGTGCGGGGTACATCGTGGCGAAAGGCCAGAGCGCCGATAACCCCAGCATGTACGCCGCGTCACGCTCGAACCACATGAAGCGCAGGCGCCGCAGCGCGCCACGGTCAAGCAGCATGCTCGTGGCCGGCGCGGTCAGCGCGGCGCCGAGCAGCGCGCCCAGCGCATTCGCCGCCAGATCCAGGTTCGATGACACCCGCGTCGGCAAATACGTCTGCACGGCTTCCATGGCGCCCGACAACATCGCCCCGCCAATGAACGCAACGCCAGCCGCGAGCACGCCGCGGTATCGTGGATAGAGCGCCAGCACGGCCAGCGCGCCGAACGGCATATAGCCGAGCACGTTCGTGATCACATCGAACGCGGTGAGATATTGCGGCAGCGGATCGGTGAGATAGGCGAACGGGCCGATGCCGAGCGACCGCCAGCCGGAAAACGGATACAGCGATCCATAGACGATCAGCAGCGTATAAACGGCGAGCGCTTGCCGCGACAACGCCGATGGCCGGCGTTGCCAGTGCTTGACGATCATGCAGGCCGCCTTGAAGCGCGCGGCGCTGCGTGGTTCGCCCTCGCTGTCACTGCGATGCAACCAGCGGCTGCACGCCAAGCCAGGCGGCCATTTGCGCAATCAGGTCGTCGGACGCGGCGGCAAGCGCCCGTGCGCCGCCGGCGGCATCGGGCGTATAGGAAGGGGCGCGCGCAATGAACGTGCGCTGGCTGACCACCTGCCCGTGCTGCGACAACGTCACCCGCGCCGATACTTCGCCGTGGCTCTTTTCGGGGGCATCGAATACTTGTTCGAAGTCCGTCAGATCGACCTGCAGCATGGGCGCGCGCACCGGGTCGGAGCCGGTCAGCACGGGACCACGTGACGCCAGCGCGACGCGCAAACGCTGCGTCAGCAGGTCGGCAGGCGACATGGTCCAGTGACTGTCCGAATAACGCCCGATGCGCTGTGCATCGGCGTATTTCAAGCGATATAAAAACGCATCCGTATCCAGGTTCTTGGATGCGCTCACTGCCAGCACCTTTACCGGCGGCATGGGCATGGTGTTGCCGAGCGGCGCAGGGTCGCCAAGGTCGTATCGAATATTCGATACCGCCGCCGGCGGTCCCGAAGCGCAACCGGCTAGCACTGCAGCCAGGGAAAAAACAATAAAACCGGAGCGCGCTCGCGGCAGCGGGCGCACAGCGCGCTTTACCAAGCGCTTCGCCTGCAAGATCGTGTGTGGCATCTCAGTTTCCTGATTGATTTATCGAAAGGTCCGACTGCTGCCATCTGAAGCTACGGCGGCAGCGGACGAACAGATTATTTCGACGGCGCCACCGGCCATTTGAAACCCGGCTCGCCCGGGCCCGGCTCGGGCTGCGGCGCGCCGAACAGCACGCTGCGCGGGTTCCGGTTGAACGTGTCAGCCGCGCGATCCACAGAACGCGCCGCGCTGCCCACGTCATCGGCCAGCGAATTCACGCGTGGCAAGGTTTCATAACCGACTCGCGCCGACATCTCCTGTAACGACTCGTTCACTTCGTTCAATACGCGGCCGGCGCGTTCTGCCGCGTCGCCCGCCTTGTTCAGGTTCGTGACAAACGGACCGTCCGCACGGCTCAGGTTGTTCGCCAGCGCGTTCGTGGAAGCGAGCGTGCGGTCGAGCTGATGCAGCGTGCGCGGCAACTGTTCCGCCACCGGCCCGACTTGCTTGCTCAACATGGCGATGCCGTCGGCCGCGCCCTGCAGGCTCTTCGTTGTCTGCATGACCTGGTCGCGCATGTCGTCGGACAGGAATCTGTCTGCGTCGTCGGCGATGCGTTCAAACTTTTTGATCAGGATGTCGCCACGTTGCTGCAATTGATCGAACAAACCGGGACGCAGCGGCAGCGAAGCGACCTGGGTCGACGATGACGTCAACGGCGCCGGGTCCTTGCCCGTGTCGTCGAGTTGCACGAACGCAATGCCCGTTACGCCCTGGAACCCAAGCGTGGCGAACGTGGATTGCGTGATCGGCGCGGTTTTATCGACCATGATGCGAATCCGGATCTGACCGGGATGGCCCGGGTCGAACTTGATGGACTGCACCTTGCCGACGCCGAGGCCGCGATAACGCACGTCGGCGTCGGTATAGAGGCCCGTCACGTTGGTCCGCGCGACCAGGTCATACGGCACGCGCACCGTGCGGTCGACGTTGAAGAAGAACACCGCAACGCCAATAGCGACCATCAGTCCGATAGTGAACAGACCGGCCAAGAACGCATGGGATTTGTTTTCCATCAACAGGTTCCTTTGTTACTGCTTACTGCCTGAGCGCAAAACGAAGCCGCTCATGAGAACGCCTAGAGCGTGGGGCCGCACGGCGCATCTTCGAGCGCGACCGCCGGCAACCTTTTGCGGCGTTCGGGCGGAAGCGCCTGCAACGCGCGCCTGCCGCGCCGCCCGAGAAAATACTCGCGGATAAACGGGTGATCGACCGCGACCGCCTCTTCCACAGGCGCGGCGACCAGCACCCGCCGATCGGCGAGCACCGCCACGCGCGTGGAAAGCGCGACCATGGTGTCCAGGTCGTGCGTGACGAGAACCACGGTCAAACCCAACGCGCGATGCAGCGTAGCAATCAAATCGACAAATTCGTCCGATGCCTTCGGGTCGAGCCCGGCCGTGGGTTCATCGAGGAAAAGCAGTTCGGGTTCGAGCGCGATCGCCCGCGCAATACCCACGCGCTTGACCATCCCGCCCGATAACGCCGACGGCATCTTGCTCATGTTCTTGCACGAAAGGCCGACCATTTCGAGCTTGAGCATGACGAACTCGCGGATCAGGTCTTCCGGGATCTTGCCAAGTTCGCGAAACGGCTGGGCAATGTTGTCGTACACCGACAGAGAAGAAAACAGCGCGCCCTGCTGGAACATCATGCCGGAGCGCGTGCGCAGCATCCGCGCGGTTTCTTCGTTCATCTTGGCCCATTCTTCGCCGAGCACGCGGACGGTGCCGCTCGTGGGCGACTCGAGTCCGAGCATCTGCCGCACAAGCGTGGTCTTGCCGGAACCCGAACCGCCGAGCAGCGCGAGAATCTCGCCGCGCCGCACTTCGAGGTTCAGGTGCTCGTGAATCACCGTGCTGCCGTAGCGCTTGGTTACATCGACGACTTCGATGACAGGCTCCGCCGTCACCGGAGTCGGCTTATGGCGAACGGCCGAGGCGAGCGTTGCCGACATCAGATTCCCACCCGTTGGAAAAGGATCGCGAAGACGGCGTCCGCCAGGATCACGATGGTGATGGACGACACCACCGAGGTCGTGGTCCCCTCGCCCAAGCTTTGCGAGTTCGCCTTGATGCGAAAGCCGAAATGACACGCGGCCAGCGCGATCAGCATGCCGAACACCACGCCCTTGCCGAGCCCGATCCACAAATTCGCGATAGGCACGACCGACGGCAGCGACCGCGCAAAAAACGACAAATCGATACCCAACACCAGCTTCGCGGCCAGCGCGCCGCCGAGCAGCGAGACCATGTTGGTCCACATCACCAGCAACGGCATGGCAATACCGAGCGCCAGCACACGCGGCAGCACGATGCGCAAGCCGTGCGGAATGCCCATGACCTGCATGGCGTCGAGTTCTTCCGTCACGCGCATCACGCCGATTTGCGCGGTGATCGCGGACCCTGAACGCCCGGCGACCAGGATGGCCGAGAGCACCGGCCCCAGTTCTCGGATCACCGACAACCCGAGAATATTCACGATGTACTGGTTCGCGCCGAACATGCGCAATTGTTGCGCGGACAAATAGCTCAGTACGATCCCGATCAAAAATGCGACCAGCGCCGTGATGCCGAGCGCCTGCGTGCCGGCGCTATAGATATTCGCGGATATCTCCGTCCACGGAATCCGTTTCGGCCGACGCACCAGTCCGATCAGGTCCAGCACGAAGCCGCCGAACAGCGCCAGGCCGCCGTACAAATGCTCGAAGAACGAGAACAGGATCAGCCCGAAGCGCGTGATGGGGTCGATTCGATCCACCACCTCGGGCTCGTCGCGATTGGCGTCGAGCAATGCGACGCGCTCGAAGATTTCTTTCTGCGTGTCGGAGAGTGAAACCTGCTCCGGCAGCTTCCTGCCCCACACGCGCCAGAGCGCCTGGCCGCCCACGTGATCGAGCCGTTCGACGGGCAGCAGGTCCCAGTGCTTGATTGCTTCCTGGCCCACGCCGCGCAGCCGTTCCACCACACCGCGCTTGGTGGTCGCATGATCGCGCGCCAGTGCAAGCGCCGTCCACTGGCCGGAAAGCCGGACAACCTTGCCCTGCTGGCCGGCCTCGACCTTGAGGCCTGGCGGAGTGTCGAAGTTCAAGGCTCTAAAACGCTCGGAGTAGGTTTCAGGGAGCACTCATTGTAGCGAAGCTATTCCGGAATCTCGCGAAAGGTGACAGCGTTGGCCATTCGGCCGGGTTTTCCGCGCTCCGGCCCATGCATCAACCGTCGCGAAGGGTTCCGGCGCCACGCCCGGGTCCGGCACATCGCTACAATGCGCATATGAACTCATCCAATTCGTCTTTTCCTCTCGATGCCGCCTGGCGTATCGACAGCGAGCGGCTCATGTCGCTGGCCGCGCGGCCGGTGCGCGACTGGTCAATCGAGATCGTCGATGAAACGGGCTCCACGAACGCCGACCTGATGGCGCAGCTCAAGGCGCAGCCGCGCAACAGGACGTCGGCGTCGGCGCCGGACTCGTTCTCGGCACGTTCCACGCTGAAGGCGGCTGATGGCGGCCCGTTCGTGCGCGTCGCGTACTTGCAGACCGCCGGGCGCGGACGGCGCGGGCGCGCGTGGATTGCGCAGCCGGGCAACGCGCTGACGTTCTCGGTCGGATGTGTGTTGCCACGGCCGCTGGAAGGGCTCGCGGGGTTGAGTCTCGCGGTCGGCACCGCCGTGCTCGAGGCGCTGAACACGTTGCCGCTGTCGGCATCGGCGAGACTCGCCTTGAAATGGCCGAACGACATATTGCTCGACGACGGCAAGCTCGCCGGCATCCTTATCGAAACCGCGTGGAGCACGCCGCGGGCGAGCGCCGTGGTGATCGGAATTGGCATCAACCTGCACGGCGCGGCGCAACTGGCGGCGGAACTCAATGAGGCCCAGCGCCGCAACGCGCTGCCCACGCCGGGGAACACGCCGGCGTCGTTGTCGCGGGCCTGGAGCGACGCGAATCTCACCGATACCCTAGCCGCCGTGCTGAACGCGCTCGACGCCACGCTCGCGCGGTTCGGCGCCGACGGCTTTCGCCCGTTTCGCCAGCAATGGCTCGCGGCGCACGCGTATGCGGGGCGCGAGGTCGTGTTGCTGGAGCAAGGCGTGGAAGTAGCGCGCGGTCTGGCGGTGGGTATCGACGATAACGGCCAGTTGCAAATCGATACCGCGACTGGCCTCAGAACCGCCAGCAACGGCGACGTCTCGTTACGGCTCGCGGAGCAACGTCCGTGAGTGAAGCGCCGTTTTTGCTCATCGATGCCGGCAATAGCCGGATCAAGTGGTCGATCCTGACGACCGCAGGCGAAAGCCTGCGCGACGGCGCCTTCGAACACGCTGACCCACTGGAATGGCCGCACGATATGAAACCGGGAAGCGTGTGGATATCGAACGTCGCCGGGGCGGCCGTGCACGAGCGTATTGCCCGTCAGATCGAGCAACGCTGGCCAGGCTTGCCGTACACATTCGTGCGCGCTCAGGCGAAACAACTGGACGTGACGAACAGCTATTCGGAACCGTCATCGCTTGGCAGCGACCGCTGGTGCGGCATGATCGGCGCGCACGCCGCGTATCCCGGCGAAAACCTGCTGATCGCAACCTTCGGCACGGCGACGACGCTCGAAGCGCTGCTCGCCGATGGCACCTTCACCGGCGGCCTGATTGCGCCCGGCTGGCAGTTGATGATGCAATCGCTCGGCAGCCACACGGCGCAGTTGCCCACTCTCCAGCCCGATACAGCCCGCGACGCGCTCGCGTCGTCCGCAAGCGTTTTTGCAACTGACACGCGCGCGGCTTTATCGACAGGATGTTTGCTGGCGCAGGCCGGCTTGATAGAGCGTGCGTGGCAAGATCTGCGCGCGCAATGGAACGGCGATTTCCGCCTGATTCTGAGCGGCGGCGCGGCCAGTGAAGTAGCGGGCGCGTCAAAGGTGCCGCATACTCGTCACGACTCGCTGGTGCTCGCCGGACTCGCGTTGATCGCGCGCGAGAACGCTGCACCTTCTGCAGTGACCCGAACACTCGAATGAACCAATTGAACCCGATTGATCAACTCATTGATGGAGCGCTTTCCATGCTGCGCTGGCTGATCGCCCTGTTGTTCCTCGCAAACCTGCTGATGTTCGTGGTCGTGCAAGGCGTGTTCGGACCGTTGCCGTCTGCCGGCGGACGCGAACCGCAACACCTCGACCGCCAGATTCACCCTGAACTTGTCCGCACGCGTCCCATCAGCCCGGAAGAAGCGGCGGATCAGGCCGTGGTCGGCGGTCCTGCGCCAGCGGCGGCAGTTCAGGCCGCGCCGCTTTCGCAATAAGCCGCTAACTCGGCCGCTGCCATGCAACCAGGCACCTACCCCTGCGTGCGTACCCTCTTGAGCAGCGCGGTTGTCGAGCGTTCATGTTCGAACGGAATGGCGAGCGCCTTGCCGCCCCAACTGCGCACCAGAGCGGATTCGGCAAGCTTGTCCATGTCGTAATCGCCGCCTTTCACGAGCACATCCGGATGCAATTCGCCGATCAGTTCCAGCGGCGTGAACTCCTCGAACTTCACCACCCAGTCGACGCTCTCCAGCGCAGCCAGGAGCGCCATGCGGTCGTCCTCACGATTGATCGGCCGGTCATCGCCCTTGCCGAGCAAACGCACCGATGCATCGCTGTTCACACCCACGATCAACGTTGCGCCCAGCGCTTTGGCATCGGCGAGATAGGTCACATGTCCGCGATGCAGGATATCGAAAACGCCATTCGTGAAGACTACGGGCGCGCTCAGTTGCGGGCGCAACGCGGCAAGCGCAACGCGCGTCATGATCTTGCATTCGAAAGGAGCGGCCATGGCAGGAACAAGGAGAAATCAGGAAGGTGCGTAGTGTGCCACGCACGCGACGGCGCTTCGAAAAAGAAAACAGCCCGCGGGCATGAACCGGCGGGCTGCTTCCTTGTTTCCAGAACTGAACAAACCAGCAGTCAAGCTCAGGCAGGCTGTTCCGACGCGCCCTTGGCCGCCTGCAACCGCAACACCACTTCCTTGCGATACCGGTTCAGCTCCTGAGCCGTCAGGAACGAACGCTCGAACAGGATGGATAAGTTATGCAAGATCCGTTCGACGACCTTCTTCTCCCAGCTATCGTCAAAGCGAATCTGGTCGTCGAGCCAGCGTTCGAGCCATTCCGGATCAGGCAGGCGAGACTGGATGGTGTCGCGCGGAAAGAGCGCCTGATTCACGTGGAGGTTGGTCGGATGCAGCGGTTTTTCCGTGCGTCGCGCCGAGGCCATCAGCACACCGATCTTTGCAAAAGCCGCACGAGCGATATCGCCGGTCTGCACCATCGCTTTTTTCATGTAGCGCAGATACGCGCCGCCGTGCCGGGCTTCGTCGCGGGAAATGGTTTCGTAGATGTGCTTGATGACCGGCTCGGTATGCCACTCGGCCGCACGCCTGTACCAGTGGTTCAGGCGGATTTCGCCGCAGAAATGCAGCATCAGCGTTTCGAGCGGCGGCGCCGGGTCGAATTCGAAGCGCACTGCGTCGAGCTCGGCTTCGGTGGGCACCATCTCCGGCTTGAAGCGGCGCAGATATTCCATGAGAACGAGCGAATGCTTCTGCTCTTCAAAGAACCACACACTGATGAACGCAGAGAAGTCGCTGTCGTTGTGGTTGTCGCGCAGGAACATTTCCGTGGCGGGCAACGCGGACCATTCGGTGATCGCGTTCATCTTGATGGTCTTGGCTTGTTCGTCGGTCAAGAGCGCCGAGTCGAACTTGTCCCAGGGAATGTCTTTCTCCATGTCCCAACGAACCGATTCAAGCGATTTGTACAGTTCTGGATAAAGCATCGTGTTCATAGTCCACCCCTGGATTGCAACATAGTGCGACGATTCTGTCTGTTGTAACTGTAGCCAGCCCGCGCGGTCATCCGCGCCGCCAGCAGCGAAGCTTTCAATTTTACGCGGGAATCAGGCGCCCAGATGCAAAAGCGGCAAAGAAGCGCCTGTCGCGTCCATCTGCGACGATTTGCCCGTTGCCGTTCCGCCGCATTGGGCGGTAAGCAATGTCTACCGTGGGTGAGGAGCGAACCCTGTGCCTGAGGTAAGTACGAAGCGCGAACTGTATGGAACTCGAGTGAAACTATTTAGGATGCTCTTAAAAGCTGTCCAGATGCATCCAGCACAGCCGCCTGAGCATGCCTTCCGGCTATGACAGGCGCAAGACGCATACCGTTCCCTCTGATGCGTCGGTGTGAACCCGCATACACCGCCAGCAGTCCTTTGATGCGACTACAGAAACACGGCAAACAGCCGCGCCGATCATAGCATGGCGTTCTGACGCCACTCGGCGACGGCCTCTTCAATCGGCGCAAGCCCGTTCACAGTGAGAATGCCGTCTGGCAACTTGCGTCGCAACGCAGGACTGCTCCCGCCAACCCAGATTGCGACTTTCGCCGGCAGCGCCTGGCGCAGATCCGTGAGTCCGTTCACCACGGACTGCACCGGGACGGACGCCGAGAAGGACAACGCGAGGACATCGACCTCGTGCGCGGGGATTGCATCGATGATGTCTTGCGGCGGTGTTTGTACGCCCAGCGCAATGCATTCGCACCCGGCGAGCGCAAACATGGCCTCGGCCATCAGGATGCCCAGGCCATGACCCTCGCCGGGCAGCGTCGTGAGCAACACGCGCGGATGCGCGCCGCGGCCACGCAACGCTTCGGACAATGGACGCATGAGCGAGCGCAGCGTGACCTGCATTGCTTCGCTGAAAAGGTGCTCATGATAGACCTGCAACGTCCCGGCGGCCCATGCGTTGCCGATGCGCGCCGACAGCGGCGCCGCCACGTCCAGCACGAAATGCGCAAGGCCCTCCCGCGTGGCGCGCTTGAGCAGCTCGAAACGAAAGTCGTCGTATCGGCCGGAGCGCAGCAGCTCCACCATCTTGTCCAGCTCCACATCCGGCGCGTCCTGCCCCACGCCCGAATCTTCGGCGAGTTGCTGCAACAGCGCGATGGATTGGGGCAATACCTTGCTCGGCCGATGACCCGCATCGAGCAAACGCTTGACGAGCCTTAGCTTGGTCACCTGCTCCTGCGGATACAGCCGCTCGCCGCCCGTCGAGCGCAACGGTTGCGGAAAGCCGTAACGCCGCTCCCAGACACGCAAGGTGTCCTTGGTCAGTCCGATCTCGTGCGCGATCGCACCAATGCCGATACCTACGCCAACGCCGTCCAACTGCGTCGCCATGGCTTCTCCATCGCCGGCGTTGAGGCTGCCATTTTTGAGGGGCAGATTACTTTCCGATGTATTTGTCATGGACAAAATTGCGACCTAAAAATTGTGATGACTGCAGTGAAATCGCCTTAGACCTAATATATATGGACATTCTCAACGATTGGCAACATGATTGATCATAGACGAGTTTTGTGTTTTGTAGTGGACAAACCGTTGCCAGGGCATGGACATTAATTGCCTGGCCTTGCATCCAGCGAAGTAGATATTGCGTAAATCACCTTGACCGTCGAGGAGCGACGCGGGACGTTTCACGGCGCAAAAAGATGCCGGAAGCAGACAACAAGACAAAGACACACGGAGCAACGTCATGAAGGTTGCGGTAATCGGAGCGGGGATTTCGGGGTTGTCGTGCGCATACCGGCTGGCAAAGTCCCAGGCGGGTATCGACGTCACCCTGTTTGAAGCCAACGGGTATTTCGGCGGCCATACGAACACGGTGGACGTAACGCTGGACGGCGAGACGCATGGGGTGGACACGGGCTTCCTGGTGTTCAACCACCGCACCTATCCGAACCTCGTGAAGCTGTTCCAGGAACTCGACGTCCCGACGACCGCAACCGACATGTCGTTCTCCGTCGCGGTAACGGATAAACATCTCGAATGGGCCGGCAGTGACCTGAACACAGTCTTTACGCAGCGCCGCAACCTGCTGCGCCCCGCATTCCTGCGCATGCTCGCCGATATCCTGCGCTTCAACCGCACGACGACCGCCATGGCGCTCGCCCGCAAGGACGTTGAACTCGCCGAGCCGGTAAGCCGCTTTATCGAACGTGAGAAGTATTCGGTTGCGTTTCGCGACTGGTATCTGCTGCCGATGATCGGCGCGATCTGGTCATGCTCGACCACGCAGATGATGGCGTTTCCGATCGGCACGCTGATCCGCTTCTGTCATAACCACGGCCTGTTGCAGGTCAACGACCGGCCGCAATGGCATACGGTCAACGGCGGCGCGCGCGAATACGTGCGGCGGATGTTGCCCGCCATCGGTGATGCCCATGCCGGGTTGCCGGTGACATCGGTGAAACGGGGCATGCATGGCGTGGAAGTCGAAAGCGCGCGGGGCATCGAACACTTTGATCACGTCGTGCTCGCATGCCACAGCGATCAGGCGCTTGCGCTATTAGCCGACCCATCGAACGATGAAACCGTGACCCTCGGCGCAATCGGCTATGCGCCGAATCGCGCGGTGTTGCATACGGATGCATCGCTGTTGCCGGCCGAGCGCGCCTGGTCGGCGTGGAACTACGAAAGCCGTACCGGCGAACTCGGCGCCGAACCGCAGTTGTGCGTGCATTACCTCATCAACAAGCTGCAGCCGTTGCCGTTCAAAACTCCGGTGATCGTTTCGCTGAATCCGGTTCGTGAGCCGCGTCCCGAAACCGTGCTGCGCGAGTTCGCGTACAGCCACCCCGTATTCGATCAAGCGGCGGTCCAGGCCCAACGCGTCCTGCCATCCATACAAGGCGCGCGCAACACCTGGTTCGCCGGCGCATGGACGGGTTACGGCTTCCACGAGGACGGCCTGAAATCCGGGTTGGATGCGGCGGCCAGATTGACAGCCATCGCGTTGAATCGCGATGAACCGGCGCTTGCAGCATGAAAGCGCCTGTTTTCAATTCACCTGACCTGCTGCTCGTCGGCCCCGTTCGCCATAAGCGCCTGCGCCCGGCACGCAACGCCTTTGCCTACGGCGTCTACACGTTGCGCCTGCCGCTGCGCGCCCGCGCTGCGCGGCTCGCCCAAGGCACGCTGCAAGACTCGCGCATGTTCGCGTACAACCGCTTCGGCTTGCTGAGCTTTCACGACAGTGACCACGGCGTACCCGGACAAACGGCGCTGCAGTGGATCGAATCGATGCTGCATGACAACGGCATCCAGGATGCCGACGGCGAGATCTACCTCCAGGCTTTCCCGCGCGTGCTCGGCTACGTGTTCAATCCCGTGAGCTTCTGGTTTTGCGAACGTGGAGATGGATCGTTGCGCGCCGTCGTCTGCGAAGTGAATAACACGTTCGGCGAGCGCCATTGCTATTTGCTCGACCCCGGCGGCGGCATTCTGAACGGCACACCGCTCACCGCGCGCAAGGTCTTCCACGTCTCGCCGTTCTGCAAGGTCGAGGGCCGCTACACGTTCCGCTTCATGTTCGCGCCGCCGAAACACGGCAAGCCGATGCGCTCGCTCGCGCGCATCGACTATGAAGACGACGAGGGTCCCCTTCTGCTGACCAGCATTGCGGGCACAGCGCGTGCGCTTGACTCAGCCAACGTGCTGCGTGTGTTCTTCGGTTATCCGCTGATGACATTTGGCGTCGTCGCGAAAATTCACTGGCAGGCGCTGAAGCTGTTCATCAAACGCGTGCCGTTCCTGAGCAAACCCACTCCGCCGTCCGCGAATGTTTCGCACGAGCGGGCCGAACTGCCGACCAGGTGACTTGCAAATGTCGACTCAGCCCTCCTCTCCTTCATCGCTTCGAAGTCCCGCGGCGTCCTGGTTCATCCGGCCGCTCTTGCGCACGCACCGCGCGTTGTACAAACCGGCAGCTGCGCGCGTGGTGCTCAGGTTGCTGGGCCAGTTGCAATACGGCGTTCTTGATGTCCACCTGCCGGACGGCACCACGCGCCGCTACGGCCAGCCCGCCGATGAACCCGCAGCCGCGAACGCACCGCACGCCCGCGTCGTGCTGACGAACTGGAATGTGTGCGCGGCGGCGTTGAAGAGCGGCGATATCGGCTTTGCTGAGACTTACCTCGCAGGCGACTGGCATACGGACGACCTCGCCGCACTGCTCGACATCATGGTGCGCAATCGCACGACCATTGAAGCGGTGATCTACGGCTCGTGGTTCGGCAAGCTGACGAACCGCCTGCGCCATTTGCGCAATGCGAACACGAAGGAAGGCAGCCGGCGCAACATTCACGCGCATTACGACCTCGGCAACGCGTTCTACAAGCTCTGGCTCGACAGCACGATGACCTATTCGAGCGCGCTCTTCGACGGCACGCCCGACCAGACCCTCGCCGATGCACAACGCGCGAAGTACCGGCGCCTGCTGAACGAGTTGCAGCTCGACGGCGTCGATTTGAACGTATTGGAAATTGGCTGCGGCTGGGGTGGTTTCGCCGAACTCGCGGCGAGCGTTGCGAAAGCGCGCGTCACCGGTCTCACGCTATCCACTGAACAGCTTGCGTACGCGCAGCAGCGCATGACGAACGCGGGTCTCGGCGATCGTTCGGACTTGCGCCTGCAGGACTACCGCGATACCCACGGCCAGTTCGATGCCATTGCGTCCATCGAAATGTTCGAAGCCGTGGGTGAGGAATACTGGCCGAGCTACTTCGAGTGCATCAAGCGCAACCTCAAGCGCGGCGGACGTGCATGCGTGCAGACCATCACCATCGATAACGCCCTGTTCGACCGTTACCGCACGAGCACCGACTTCATCCAGCAATATATTTTTCCGGGCGGCATGCTGCCCTCACCGGCTGTCTTCATGCAGGCTGCCGAACGCCACGGGCTGAAAGTGGTCAATCAGCTCTCGTTTGGCCAGGACTATGCACGCACGCTCAAGCTGTGGCGTAATGCGTTTGTGGCGCGCCTCGACGAAATCCGCGCGCAACGCTTCGACGAACGTTTCATCCGCTTGTGGGACTTTTACCTATGTTATTGCGAGGCCGCTTTCGCGCACTCGAACACCGACGTGATCCAGTTCACGCTGGAACACGCCTGATTCGAAGGTTCATGGCTGCGGCGCTGATGCTGCTCGTCTTGCCGCTACAGGCGTTCGCCTTCGATGCCGCGCCGCTCGTGCGTCAGACGATTCCGCAAGCGCGCGTTCAAGGCGAGGGCGAACTGCGCATGTACGGCTTTCATATCTACGACGCCAGGCTTTACGTTGGCCCAACGGGTCTGTCGAGCAAGGAACTGACGGCGCGGCCGTTCGCGCTCGACATCGAATATGCGCGGCCATTCAAAGGCGCGTCTATTGCAAAACGGGGCCGCGAAGAGATGGACGACCTGAAACTCGCGAGCAAGTCGCAGACGCGGGAATGGCAGCAGGAACTGGAAAAGATTTTTCCGGACGTACAGCCCGGCGACCATGTTGTCGGCGTGTTCGTGCCCGAGCGCGGCACGACCTTTTATGCGGACGACAAGGTCATCGGCACGATTCCCGGCGATGACTTCGCCCGCGCGTTTTTCTCGATCTGGTTCGATCCGCGGACATCGGCGCCGGGGTTGCGCAATCAGTTGCTGGCGAATGGGGCGGCGCAGTAATCCGCGCCACCTTGCAATCAACGCCGCTTCACAGCGGCTTTTTTTTCGCCGCCGGTTTGGCTGCGGTTGCTTTCTTGGCAGCGGGTTTTCCCGGCGCCTTGGGCGCGGCGGCTTTTGGCGGTTCGACGTCCTCATTCGCCGAATCCGATGCAGCCGGTTGCTGCGCCATCGCGAGCGTCGCCAGGTTGTTGAACTGCGACTGGAGCATGTTCCACCAGCCGGTGGGATCGAATGAAGCGTCGTTCGCGCTGGCTTCGCTCGGCGCTTCCGCTTCCGGCGAGGGCTGTTCTTCCCGCACAGGTGGCGCAGGCCAGGCCCCGGCAGACGCCGACGAAGACGCCGCAGCCGAGTTCTTCGCGCTGTCCACCGACGACTGCGCGAACGCGCCGAATGCTCGCAGCGTCGCGAGCGTCGCGCGCTGCACTTCCAGCGCCTGAATCGCCGATTGCAGCATGTTCAGGTTGAGCTTGAGCCATTGCTCGACGGCGCGCATGTCCTTGATGCGTTTGTCGAGTTCCTCGACGTTCGTGAGCGGCGCAAGCATGTCCGACATCATGGAGAGCGAAGGCGATCCGCTCGACGATACCGCCGCCGCAAACGGATTCATCTTCATCATGTCCCACATTTTTTCCATCATGTCGCCCTGAGGAAAACCGGACATGCCGGGAAAACTTCCGAAGGGCGGCGTACCGCCGGGTGTATCGGTCATCAGACTTGCTCCTTGGTGCTGCGCAATGGATTCAATGATCGCCGATCAAAAAGGCGAGCCGCCCGGAAAATCCGGCGCGCGCTTCTCGCGCAGCGACTTGATGCCTTCCTGCACGTCGGGCCCGGCGAAACCCATGAATTCGAGCGCGAGGGACGTATCGAAGGCGGGACCCGCCGATCTCAGCCAGTTGTTCAACGCATACTTGGTCCAGCGGATGGCCGTTTGCGAGCCTTGAGCCAGACGATTCGCGACTTCGAACGCTTTTGGCAGCAAGTCGCTTTCATCCACTGCCAGCGATACCAGCCCGATCCGCTCCGCCTCTTCGCCGCTCACCGGTTCGCACAACAGCAGGTAATACTTCGCCTTCGCCATGCCGCACAACAACGGCCACACGATCGCCGCGTGATCGCCGGCGGCGACGCCGAGCCGCGTATGACCGTCGATGATGCGCGCCGTTTTCGCCGCAATCGATATATCCGCGAGCAGCCCCGCCACAAGACCCGCGCCGACAGCCGGGCCGTGCATGGCCGAAACGATCGGCTTGCTGCAGTTGATCACGTTGTAGACAAGGTCTCGCGCTTCACGCCAGACACGTGCACGGACATCGAAATCGGAGGCCATCTGTTCGACCAGATGCAGGTCGCCACCGCCCGAGAAACCCTTCCCTTCGCCGCGAATCAGCGCCACGCGCGTGTCCGGATCACGATCTATATCACGCCAGATATCGGCAAGCTCGCGATGCGTGTTTGCATCGGCCGTCGCGAGTCCGCTCTTGTTTGCGCCCGCGCCGTTCATGATGATTTCGAGCACGCCGTGCTCGTGCCGGCGCAATTCCAGCGACGTGTATTGCGAGTAAAGAGAAAGATCGCTCATGGTTTGACGGATTTGATGACTGGCGTTGAGGTTCTTAGCGCGGCTGATAAACCCACTTGCCGTTCTCGATTTCAGCGATCACGCGCGCCCGTTGGTCAAGCCCGATATGATCGTTCGGCGTCATGTTGACCAGCCCGTTCGTGTCCGCAAAATTCTTCGTGTCTTCCAGCGCGTCGCGCAGCGCGCTTCGGAATTCCGGCGTGCCCGGCGCGCCCGCTTTCATTGCAATCGGCACTGCCCGGTTGAGCAACATGCCCGCGTCCCATGCATACGAACCGAACGCCGATACCGTGCCCGCGCCGTACTTCGTCTCATACAGCTTGATGTAGTCGAGCGCGAGCCGTTTGGCCGGATGATCGTCGGGCAACTGCGAGGCGACCAGCACCGGGCTTGTAGGCAGGAACGTGCCGTTGCAATCGGCGCCGCATACGCGCAGGAAATCGCGGTTGCCCGTGCCGTGGTTATGATAAATCGGGCCCTTGAAGCCGCGTTCGCGCAAGGTCTTTGGCGGCAGTGCGGCCGGCGTTCCCGCCGCGCCCACGACCACGGCATCGGGCTTCGCCGCGAGGATTTTCAGCACTTGTCCGGTCACGCTCGTGTCCGTGCGGTTGAAGCGCTCGTTGGCGACCATCGTGATCTTGTGGAGCTGGGCGAACTTCGACACTTCCGTGTAGAACGTCTCGCCGAGCGCGTCGGCCTGCCCGATGAACGCCATTGTCTTGACGCCATGGTTGCTGGCATGTTCGGCGATGGCGGACGCCATCATGGCATCGGTTTGCGGCGTCTTGAAGACCCAGTGGCGCTTGGCATCGACGGGCTCGATGATCTTCGATGACGACGCGAGCGAGATCATCGGCGTCTTGCCATCGGCGACGACATCGATCATGGCAAGCGAATTCGGCGTGATCGATGACCCGATGATCGCGTCCACATGATCTTCGGAGATGAGCTTCTTCGTGGTCTGGACGGCTTGCGTGGTGTCCGATGCATCGTCGAGAACGATGTAATCCACCGGACGTCCGCCCATTTCCTTCGGCAGCAACGCGACGGTATCGCGCGCCGGAATGCCGAGCGACGCGGCCGGTCCCGTCAGCGATAAAACCAGCCCGATCTTGACATGCGGCGTCTGCGCCCACGCAGCCGCCGAAACCGTGATCAATGCGCTTGCTGCCGCCAGCCGCCTGAATGCCGCGCCCCATCCCCCGCCTGAATGCATTGAAATCTCCTTGTTATGGACAATGCGGCTAAGTGTAGGGCGGCGCAGCATCCGGGCGCATCGGGCGAAACCCGTTACTGGATGGCGTTTTGCCTGGCGGTTTGCTCGTGCAGGGCAACCACCGACTGATCGATCGCGCCGAAGATCGACTTGCCGGCGTCATCGAACATTTCGATCTTGACGCTGTCGCCGAACTTCATGAACTCGGTCGCGGGCGCGCCGTGCTCAATGGTTTCCAGGCACCGCTTCTCCGCAATGCACGCATAGCCGCGCTTTGCGTCCTTGTTCGAGATCGTGCCCGAACCGACAATCGATCCCGCCCGCACGTTGCGCGTCTTCGCCGCGTGCGCAATCAACTGGCCGAAGTCGAACACCATGTCCGTGCCGCAATCGGGCTGGCCGACTTTCTTGTTGTTCCAGTGAACGATCATCGGTCTATGGACGCGGCCTTCGCTCCAGGCATCACCGAGTTCGTCGGGCGTGACGGCAACCGGCGAGAACGCGGTCGCGGGTTTGCTCTGGAAGAAACCGAAGCCCTTGCCCAGTTCAGCCGGGATCAGGTTGCGCAACGAGACATCGTTGACGAGCATCAGCAAGCGTACGTGCCTCAGCGCTTCGGCGGGTGTGGTGGTCATCGGAACGTCGGTGGTGATCACGGCGACCTCGGCTTCGAAGTCGATGCCATATGCCTCCGACGCACACACGATGTCATCCGCAGGTCCAAGCAGATCATCCGCGCCGCCCTGGTACATGAGCGGGTCGGTCCAGAACTCGGGCGGCATTTCTGCCTTGCGGGCGCGCCTGACGAGTTCGACGTGGTTCACATAGGCCGAGCCGTCGGCCCACTGGAATGCGCGCGGCAGCGGCGCCATGCACGCTTTGGCATCGAACGTGAATGAATGGCGCGCACGGCCCTGATTGAGCGCGTCCGACAAATCGAGCAATTGCGGCGCGTAGAAATTCCAGTCGTCCAGCGCGCGTTGCAGCGTCGGCACGATCGCGTCCGCAATGGCGGCCGTGCGCAAATCACGTGATACGACGACCAGTTGGCCGTCGCGCGTCCCGTCCTTCAGCGTGGCAAGTTTCATAGAGCGTTTCGACGTTTAGTGACGATGGAGGAAATCTATTTTACGATGGTGAATCGTGTCCACCCCGTTTTTACCGCCCGGTTTGTGCCGGAATCGATTTCTTCATGTCATCTCCCAGCCGTCCAGCATCGTCCTTAAGGTTGAAATCACGGTTGGAACCACCGGCTTTCGAACCCGCCGACGCGGAAGATTCCTCCGATACCGCCGGGGAAAAGTCGCGTTCCGGCATTCAGTCGATCGAGGTGGGTTTCCGTCTGCTCGACGTGCTGACCAACGAGCCGCGCGCCATGATGCTGCGCGATCTCGCCCAGCGCGCGGGGATGAGTCCGGCGAAAGCGCACCGGTATCTGGTGAGTTTTTTGCGGCTCGGCGCGGTATCGCAGGATCCGGTTTCCGGGCGTTACGAGCTTGGCGGCTTCGCGCTGCAGATGGGTCTTGCCCGCCTTGCACGCGTGGATGGCGTGAAGCTCGCGCGTATCGCACTGACGGATTTACGCGACCGGCTGGACCAGACGGTGGGGATCGCGGTATGGGGCAATCAGGGCCCGACAGTCGTGCACTGGATGGAATCGAGCCATCCAGCGAAGGCATCGTTGAAGCTTGGCGATGTCATGCCGCTGTTGTCGTCGGCGACGGGTTTGCTGTTTGCCGCGTGCCTGCCGCGCAGCAAGACGCAGGCGATGCTCGATCGCGAACTCGAGGCCACGCGCCAGACCATAGCAGATGTGGAACTCTTGCTCGCCGAGATCCGCGCGCACGGTGCATCGCGCGTCGAGGGCATGTTGCTGCCGGGAATCCATGCTTTCTGCATGCCCGTGTTCGACTCAACCGGCGATCTTGCGCTCGGACTGATTGCGCTAGGTCATGAAGGATCGTTCGATACCCGCTGGGGCGGCGACATCGATACCGCCTTACGCGAATGCGCCGGCCAGCTTTCTTACGAACTCGGGTACAAGCCGGGAGAACGGTAAGATTTCGATGCGCCTGATTTGCAGCGTGTGCGGAACGCCGCGGCGCACGCATGAGTCACATTGGCGTTGGCGCCAATGGCTCACATCCATTCACGCTCCTTTTCTGCTCGAACGCTTCCGACCTTATTGATGCCGTTCTCTTTGCTTCGCCGCCGTCGCACTGTATCCGGCGCCTCGTCCGACGAGTCATCCGCCACTCCATCCTTCCGATGGACCTTGTGGCTTGCCGTGCTGCTTGCAGTTCTGGCCCTGCATTGGGCTGCGGGACGCTGGGTGGACAGGAGCCGGAATGTATCGAATCCCGCGCCCGCCGAGCATGTCCCGGTGCAAGTGGAGTTGCTGACGCCCAAGCCCGTTGCACAGGCACCGGCGCTTCCTGCGCAGCCGCCGAAGCCGGCACCGAAGCCAGCACCGCAACCGGCCCAGCCGACGCACGCCATCACGACAGCACAACAAACTGCTGAAGCCGCACAAGCAGCGCAAGCCGCTCAGGCCCAACAAGCAGCTCAAGCCGCACAAGAGGCCCAGGCCGCCGCAAAAGCCGCCAGCGATACAGCAGCCGCGCAAGCGGAATCGGCGGCTGCAAAACCAGCCGCTTCCGGCGATAAATTCGACGTCCCGCCCACCGGCGACCTCCGCTACGACACGTTGATCAACGGCGTCATGAACCAGACCGGCACGATCCACTGGATCAACTCGGCGCAACACTACGAGATGGTCGTATCGATTCCATTGCCGTTCGTCGGACCGTTCGTGTATTCGAGCAAGGGTCATATCGACGGCTTCGGCATCGCACCCGAGCAATACTCGGAACAACGCGGCCGCCGCGCCGCCGACATCACCGTCTTCGATCGCAGCACGAAACAACTCGTCTACACGCGCACGCCGAACAGCCAGCCGCTTGTCGACGGCGCGCAGGATCGTTTCAGCGTCGTGATGCAACTTGCGAGCCTCGTACGCGGCTCGCCCGATACCTACAAACCCGGCGTCGTGCGCCAGTTCAGCGTCGCGGACAACGACAGCGACGAGCTCTGGCCGATAGAAACCGTCGGCGACGAAAACGTGCAAGCCCGCGACGGCAACGTACAGGCGCGTCATTTCACGCGTCTCGCAAGACGCGACAACGACCGTCGCCGTCTCGACATCTGGCTTGCGCCATCGATTGGATGGCTGCCGGTTCGTATCGTGCAAACCGAGCCCAACGGCTTGCAGATCGAACTGCTTTGGCGCGGCAAGCTCCAGCCGCCTTCGTCCACGCCGGGTGCGGGCACGGCGGATGCGACTCCTGATGCAACACCCGGCGCGCCCGAGCCCGACAAGCCCTGACCCGCAGCATGTTTCATGCAGCCACAACGCATGCAAACGGGTTAAAGATTGCAACGGAAGCATCCGTTAAGAAGGTATGCAGACGACTCCAGGCGCGCGGTTGTGCAACCAAGGTTCGATCCCGAACTGAACCCGCATTCCAACGGAGCCAGTATGCATGTGACGATTAACGGTATCGACACGCGTTATGTTGTGAGCAACGAAGGTGGTGGTCCATGGCTGACCTTAGCCCATCATCTTTCAGGCGATTTATCGGTATGGGACCAGATCGCGGGTTACTTCCGCGATGACTACACGGTACTGCGTTACGATCTTCCCGGACATGGTGAAAGCGCCGCGCCCACGGAACCATTGAGCATCGAAGCACTTTCCGGTCATCTTGCCGAGCTGTTGAGCAAGCTGGGCGTGACATCGACGCATCTGGTCGGGTTGTCGGCAGGCGGGATGATTGCGCAGCAGTTCGCAGTCGACCATGCGGACAAGGTGAACACTCTGACCGTTGCAGGCGCTCCGATTTTCACGACGAGCGAGATGAAGCCGGATTTCGACAAGCGTGCAGCGAACGTGCGGCAAAACGGCACGTCGAGTATCGTGGAAGCTACGGTACAAAGCGTACTGACAGAACGGTTCAGAAAAGCGCATCCTGAAGTGGTCGAACATGTTGGCGAAATGGTTGCACGGACGTCCGTTGAAGGTTTCGCCAAAGTGGCTGAAGCCATCAGGGATTTCGATCTGCGAGGGCGAGTAGCGTCGATTAATGCGCCCACGCTCGTTGTTGCAGGTGAACACGATGTTGATTTACCGTCGGCGCAGTCCAAAGTGGTGGCGGATTCAATACCCGGTGCAAAATTTGAAATACTTGACGCGGCACATCTGTCCCCGGTAGAAGAAACACAGCGTTTCGTGGCTCTTCTGGAAACATTTTTGCGGGAGAATGTCTAACAAAGGTCCTCGATGGGCTTTCGGAATCAACGTCGAGGCCACCCCTTGAATTCCAACCCAAACGCTCAATGTAAGACGCAGAAACGCCTTACGGGCAAACAGGAATAAGGAGTGTCGCCATGCAGATGATTTACAACAGCCCCAACTATTGCGTAGTCGAGTTCCCGCCGCAGGACAATCATCTCGCCATGAAGGCGGGGGGTTACGAGATCGTGGACAAGACCATGCAGCGCGAAATCTTTATCGACGGAGCGCTTGCCGCACGATTCCGCGAGCATGTTCAGAAGTTGATGCAGGAAGAGCAATCGCTTGAAGACGTCGATGAATTTCTCGGCCAATTCGACATATTGATGAACCAGCCGGTGATCCTTCACTAACGTAGCGCCCCGGCTGGGCAGCAAGAACACCCGCGACACCCCTGAAAACCCCGCCATGCAAATGGCGGGGTTTTTTGTTCGCTGCGCGTTTGAAGAAAAGGCCGTTAAAAAGCGTTTGTGCCCTACTACAGATACAATGTTGGGCTATTTAAGCCTGTTTGGAGCCATGTCCGTCATGAATCCGTCCCCCGCCCCGAAATCCGCCGCCGAACGCCGCCCCTACACGCGCGGCGCCGTTTTGCCTGCGCTCTTGCAGCAGCGCATTCTTATCCTCGACGGCGCGATGGGCACCATGATCCAGCGCTACAAGCTCGACGAAGCGGCGTATCGCGGAGAACGGTTCGCGGACTATGACCGTGACATCAAGGGCAACAATGAATTGTTGTCGATCACGCAGCCGCATGTGATTCGCGAGATTCATGACCAGTATCTGGCTGCGGGCGCGGACATAGTCGAAACGAACACGTTTGGCGCAACGACCGTGGCCCAGGCCGACTATGGCATGGAGTCGCTTGCCGACGAGATGAACGCGCAATCGGCGAAGCTGGCGCGCGAAGCATGCGACGCATTTTCGACCCCGGACAAGCCGCGCTTTGTCGCCGGCGCGATCGGACCGACGCCCAAGACCGCGAGCATTTCGCCGGACGTGAATGACCCGGCCGCGCGCAACGTCACCTTCGACGAACTGCGCGAGGCCTATTACGCGCAGGCCAAGGCGCTGATGGACGCGGGCTGCGACCTGTTCCTCGTTGAAACGATATTTGACACGTTGAACGCAAAGGCGGCACTTTTTGCGCTCGACCAGTTGTTCGAAGACACGGGCGAGCTCTTGCCTATCATGATTTCCGGCACGGTCACCGACGCTTCCGGACGGATCTTGTCGGGCCAGACGGTCGAGGCGTTCTGGAATTCGCTGCGCCATGCGCGGCCGTTGACGTTTGGTTTGAACTGCGCATTGGGCGCGGCGCTGATGAGGCCGTACATCGCGGAACTGGCGAAGCTTTGCGATACGTACGTGTCCTGCTATCCGAACGCGGGCTTGCCCAACCCGATGAGCGATACCGGTTTCGATGAAACCCCGGACGTGACGTCGAACCTGCTGAAGGAGTTTGCTCAGGCGGGACTGGTGAACCTGGCTGGCGGATGCTGCGGAACGACGCCGGAACATATCGCGGAAATCGCGAAGGCGCTCGCCGATGTCAAGCCGAGGAAGTGGCCGTCGCATTATCGTGAAGATGAGGCAGAGACCGTTTGACGTTGTTTTTCCGCGGGTTTTTTACTGGAAATGATCAATGGCCGCCGTCAAGAGACTGACGATCACAGGATACAAATCAATACGTGAATTGCGCGACTTCGAGTTGCGCAACTTGAACGTGTTGATTGGGGCCAATGGTGCCGGGAAATCGAACTTCATTAGCTTCTTCCGGATGCTGGCGGAGATTGTTGGGCAGAGGTTTCAGTTGTATTCGCAGGTTGAAGGCGGACCGGATGCGTTGCTGCATTCCTCGCGGCAAACGACCCCTGAAATTCACGCAGAATTTAACGGTGAACAAGACTCTTACTACTTCACACTCGTCCCTACCAACGACAATCGCCTCGTTTTTGAAGATGAAGGGCTGTACAACCGAACCGAAGCCTTGATCGCGGGCCATACTGAAGGTTTTACAGGACCGCATCCCGAGTCTCAGTTCGATAAAACCGGGGGCCGGTACACATCCTCGGTGCGTCTGGGCATGGACCGATGGCGTGTCTATCACTTTCACGACACCGGCGCCACGGCCAAAGTAAAACAACAGCACGCTCCCTTCGACACATTGCGCTTGCAAGTCGATGGAGCAAATCTCGCCGCCTATCTGGGCATGCTAAGGACGTCGCACTCTGACAGCTACCGCCTGATCGTTGACACGATCAGGCTCGTCGCTCCATTCTTCGACGACTTCGTTCAGGCACGCGTAGACAGCAAACAGGTTCAACTCGAATGGCTGGAGACAGGAAAGCCGGATGTGGTGTTCAACGCACACACGCTATCCGACGGCACGCTTCGTTTTATCTGCTTGACTACGCTCTTGCTTCAGCCTTGGGACTTGATGCCGGACACAATTCTGATAGACGAGCCGGAACTCGGTCTTCATCCATACGCCATCAACATCCTTGCCGACTTGTTGAAGCGCGCGGCCGAACGAAAGCAGGTTATCGTCTCCACTCAATCCGTGGAACTGATGAATTTGATGGAGCCCGAAGACATCGTCGTCGTGGATCGAGAAGACGGAGCATCTACGTTTCGCAGGCTGGACTCCGAGCAACTCAAAGGTTGGCTCGAGGATTATTCGCTCGGTGAACTCTGGAATCAGAATGTGCTGGGCGGGAGACCATCGCGATGACGCGTTTGTTTATTGTCGGCGAGGGTCCGACTGAAGAGGCTTTTGTGAAATCCGTGCTGGCGCCCGTCCTGCGGTTATCCAACATCTTTGCGAAACCATTGCTCATGGAAACGTCCCGCGGACATCGCGGTGGCGGACTCAATCTCGATCGCACAAGACGCGCCGTCCGAAACGTGCTGCTGGAGCACAACGACGCATACGTAAGCACCATGTTCGACCTCTACGCGCTCGACAGGTCTTTTGCAGGCGTCACTGAATCTGCTGGCATGGCGCCGTCAGACCGCGCGGCCCACATCGAGCATTTGCTGCACGCGGACATTATCGCGCGTGTCGGATGTTGCCCGGAGCGTTTCATTGCTCATGTCCAGCCTCACGAGTTCGAGTCGTTGTTGTTCTCGGACATCGGCAAGCTTTGTGACTCAGAGCCGGAGTGGGACATATATCGCGCGGCGCTTGCGAAAGTCCGCGCTGAAGCGACAAACCCGGAGTGGATCAACGATTCGCCACATACCGCGCCATCAGAACGTCTTGAGATTCTTCGTCCGCGCTATAGAAAGACAACGCACGGCCCGGCGAGCGCAATAAGAATCACGCTCGATAAAATCCGCGAGCAGTGCCCGCATTTCCGGCAGTGGTTTGAACGACTGCTGCAAATCGGCGCGCAGCCATTGGCCGCCCGAATCCCAGAATCCACAAGCTAAAGTTCAGCCATGACCGATCACACCATGCGCCTTTCCGGCCTCGAGCCGTTCAACGTCACCGAGGGTTCGCTCTTCATCAACGTGGGTGAGCGGACCAACGTGACGGGATCGAAGGCGTTCTCACGCATGATCCTCAACAACCAGTTCGACGAGGCGCTCGCCGTCGCGCGGCAACAGGTCGAGAACGGCGCGCAGATCATCGACATCAACATGGACGAAGCCATGCTTGATTCGAAGGCGGCCATGGTGCGCTTCCTGAACCTGATCGCGTCCGAGCCGGACATCTCGCGCGTGCCGATCATGATCGACTCGTCGAAATGGGAGGTGATCGAAGCAGGATTGAAGTGCGTGCAGGGCAAGGCGATCGTGAACTCGATCTCGCTCAAGGAAGGCGAACAAGCCTTCCGCCATCACGCCACACTGATCCGCCGATACGGCGCCGCAGCCGTCGTCATGGCCTTCGACGAAGACGGCCAGGCCGATACCTACGAACGAAAGACGCAGATCTGCAAGCGCTCGTACGATTTCCTCGTGAACGAAGTCGGTTTTCCGCCCGAAGACATCATCTTCGACCCGAACATCTTCGCGATCGCAACGGGTATTGAAGAGCACAACAACTACGCCGTCGACTTCATCAACGCCACGCGCTGGATCAAGGAAAACCTGCCGTTCGCCAAGATCAGCGGCGGTGTGTCAAACGTGTCGTTCTCGTTTCGCGGCAACGATCCGGTGCGCGAAGCCATTCATACCGTGTTCCTGTACCACGCAATCCAGGCCGGCATGGACATGGGCATCGTGAACGCGGGGCAGCTCGGCGTGTATGCGGATCTCGACCCCGAACTGCGCGAACGCGTGGAAGACGTAGTGCTGAATCGTCGTGAAGACGGAACGGATCGCCTGCTCGAAATCGCCGACAAATTCAAAACCGGCGCCGCGAAGAAAGAAGAGAACCTGGAATGGCGCAATCAGCCCGTCGATAAACGCCTCGCTCACGCGCTCGTTCATGGCATCACCAACTTCATCGTGGAAGATACGGAGGAAGTTCGTCAGCGCATCGAAGCTGCGGGCGGACGTCCGATCAACGTGATCGAAGGGCCGTTGATGGACGGCATGAATGTCGTCGGCGACCTCTTCGGCGCGGGCAAGATGTTCCTGCCGCAAGTGGTCAAGTCGGCGCGCGTGATGAAGCAGGCCGTGGCGCATTTGATTCCGTACATCGAGGAAGAAAAGAAGCGCATGGCCGATGCCGGCGAGGACGTGCGCCCGAAGGGCAAGATCGTGATCGCGACCGTCAAGGGCGACGTGCACGATATCGGCAAGAACATCGTCTCCGTCGTGCTCCAGTGCAACAACTTCGAAGTGGTCAACATGGGCGTGATGGTGCCCTGCGCGACCATCCTGGCGAAAGCCAAGGAAGAAGGCGCGGACATCATCGGCTTGTCGGGATTGATTACGCCGAGTCTCGAAGAGATGGCTTACGTTGCGTCCGAAATGCAGCGCGACGATTATTTCCGCGGCAAGCAGACGCCGCTGCTGATCGGCGGCGCGACGACTTCGCGCGTGCACACGGCCGTGAAGATCGCGCCGCATTACGATGGCCCCGTGGTCTATGTGCCGGATGCGTCGCGTTCGGTATCGGTGGCGTCGAGCCTGCTTTCCGATGAGGGCGCGACCAAGTATCTCGTCGACCTGAAGACGGACTACGAGCGCATCCGCACGCAGCATGCGAACCGCAAGGCCACGCCTATGGTGACCTACGCCGAAGCACGCGCGAACAAGACGAAGATCGACTGGGCGAGTTACGAGCCGAAGAAACCCACGTTCATCGGGCGGCGCGTCTTCAAGAACTACGATCTGGCGGAGCTGGCGAACTACATCGACTGGGCGCCGTTCTTCCAGACCTGGGATCTGGCCGGACCGTATCCAGCGATCTTGAACGATGAGATCGTGGGCGAATCTGCCCGGCGCGTTTTCTCCGATGGCAAGTCCATGCTCTCGCGCATCATCCAGGGCCGCTGGCTGCAGGCGAACGGCGTTGTCATGCTGCTGCCGGCGAACACGGTGAACGACGACGACATCGAAATCTATACCGACGATACCCGCACGCAAGTCGCCATGACGTGGCGCAATCTGCGTCAGCAAACCGTGCGTCCGATCGTGGACGGCGTGCAGCGCGCGAACCGGTCGCTAGCGGATTTCATCGCGCCGAAGGAGTCGGGCGTGAAGGACTACATCGGCATGTTCGCGGTGACGGCGGGCCTGGGCGTCGAGAAAAAGGAAAAGCAGTTCGAGGCCGATAACGACGACTACAGCGCCATCATGCTCAAGGCGCTGGCCGACCGCTTCGCTGAAGCCTTCGCCGAGGCGCTGCACGCGCGGGTGCGTCGTGAATTGTGGGGCTACGCGGCCGGCGAAACGCTCGACAACGCCGCCATGATCGATGAAAAATATCGCGGGATCCGGCCGGCGCCGGGCTATCCGGCGTGCCCGGACCATCTGGTCAAGCAGGACATGTTCGACGTCCTGCAGGCAAACGAGATCGGCATGACGGTGACCGAGTCGCTTGCCATGCTGCCGGCGGCGAGCGTGTCGGGTTTTTACATCGCACATCCGGAAAGTACGTACTTTTCGGTCGGCAAGATCGCGGACGACCAGGTGGAAAGCTTCGCGCAGCGCATGGCGTTATCGAAGAACGACGCCGAGCGCGCCCTCGCTCCGTTGCTCTAGCCTTATACCGGGAATTACAAACGCGCAATTTTGGCGAAGACAGTTACGGTTATTTTGGATTTCCTTACACTGGAACCGTGCGCAGGACCGTCATGGCGGCGGTCACGCACTCTTAAACGTCTCGGAGAAAGTCGAAAATGATCAAGCTGACGCCTGTCCTCGCTGTTGCGGTCGCGGTGCTGTGTACATCGTTGAGTCCGGCCGCTTTTGCGCAGGCCCCAAAGCCTGGTATGGGCGCGAGTTCCAGCATTGCGTCGAGCTACTCGCCGCCAGTCACCGAGCACAAGAAAAAGCCCCGCAAGCCGAAGATGAAGAAAGGCATGAACGATATGCCGGCGTCACAGTAAGCAGTCTGCAACAGGTATTGATCTGAACAAAAAACCCCGCAGTGCGGGGTTTTTTATGTGCTGCCTTAATACTCGTGCCGCTCGAAAGCTGGCTGGACTCAAACGCCCCAGAGGATGTCGCCGTTCGCCTGATGCGCGAGACGCATCATGTCGAGGAACGGATACGCTCGTTGCGACAACCCCACGGGGATTTCATGCGGCTCGTGGCCGGCTTCGCCTTCGTGGAAATGGCCGTCGTGTTCGGCGCGTTCCTGTTTGTCGGTTGCAACCGCCGCTTCCAGTTTCTGGATGCAGGCCGGCAATTCCTCGTGCGTGATGACGCCGCGCTCTCCCAGCCGTTTTCCTACGATGCCCAGTAAATAGTCAGCGAGGTTATCGAGCATCTGCACGTCGGGTGCAGCGCTGGTTTTGAATGTGATCAGCATGGCAAGGTCCCTTCCTTTTGTTGGCCTGTTGTTCGGCTATGTATTTGGCTTTGTCTTTGGCTATATGTTGGCAGTTCAGCGGGGTGCGCGGCGAAGTCCGGCCAAGTCAGTCCAAAGCGCCGGCGCGTTGTTTCAATTCCTGGTCATTTACCCGCCTCGACCCTGATTCGACATATTAGCACCTGCTAAAATCCCGAATTAGCTGAGCAAATGTTGCGCCGGATAACCAACTCCTGGTCTGTCGGTATAGCCGGGAACGGCTGCAGCCATGCCTCCAGACGCGAACATGCGCATGCGCGCGAGGCGGTCCCGACCGACTGCCCGGCCCCTGTTTGTCGCGCTTTCTACCCGCGCGTGGCTTGAAAAAACGACCTGCGCGCGGAAACGAACAAACACATCACCGGATCAAGAATCAGCATGCTGCCCGCACAAAAACTTACCCTCGAAACGCTGCTGACCGATGCAGTCAAGCAGGTCGTACAGGCGTCGCAAGGCGCATCGGAAGCGAATTTCGTTACGCCGGCAATCGTGCTCGAACGCCCGAAGGTCGCGGCGCACGGCGACGTGGCGTCGAACGTCGCCATGCAGCTCGCCAAGCCGCTGCGCGCGAATCCGCGGCAACTGGCGCAACAGATCGTCGACGCCGTGCTGGGATTGCCCGCGGCGCAAGGTCTTGTCGATGCAGCGGAAGTCGCCGGCCCTGGGTTCATCAACTTGCGGCTGGCGGCAGCGGCGAAACAATCCGTCGTGCCGGCGGCGCTCGCCGAAGGCGTCGGCTACGGCCGCAGCACGCGCGATGAAGGCAAGCAGGTGCTGATCGAATTCGTCTCCGCGAATCCGACCGGGCCGCTGCATGTGGGGCACGGCCGTCAGGCGACGCTCGGGGACGCCCTTGCCAACCTGCTCGCAACGCAGGGCAACGCGGTGCATCGTGAGTTCTATTACAACGACGCCGGCGTGCAGATCGGCAATCTCGCGGCCTCCACGCAACTGCGTGCGCGCGGTTTCAAACCCGGCGACAAGGAGTGGCCCGAGAACGCGTATAACGGTGAGTACATCGCTGATATCGCGCGTGATTACCTGGCCGGCGCAACGGTTGCGGCCAAGGACGGCGCGCCCGTGACGGCAAAAGGCGACGTGGACGACCTCGATGCCATTCGCGTCTTCGCCGTCGCCTATCTGCGCCATGAACAGGACCTGGACTTGACCGCGTTCGGCGTGGCGTTCGACCAGTTTTATCTTGAGTCATCGCTGTATAACGAAGGCCGCGTGCAGGCAACCGTCGATGCGTTGATCGCGGCCGGCAAGACCTACGAGCAGGATGGCGCGCTGTGGCTGCGCACGACCGACGACGGCGACGACAAGGACCGCGTCATGCGCAAGTCCGACGGCACGTACACGTACTTCGTGCCGGACGTCGCGTATCACGTGGCGAAGTGGGAACGCGGCTTCACGAAGGTCATCAACGTACAGGGCTCGGACCATCACGGCACCATCGCGCGGGTTCGTGCGGGGCTGCAAGGGCTAGGAATCGGCATTCCGAAGGGCTACCCCGACTACGTGCTGCACAAGATGGTCACGGTCATGCGCAACGGCGTGGAAGTGAAGATCTCGAAGCGCGCGGGCAGTTATGTGACGGTGCGCGATCTGATCGAATGGTCGGGCGGGATGACGCCGGGCGAAGAGGTCGCGCCGGATCAGATCGACGAAGACACCATTCGCCGCGGCCGCGACGCCGTGCGTTTCTTCCTGATCTCGCGCAAGGCCGACACGGAATTCGTCTTCGATATCGATCTCGCGCTCAAGCAAAGCGACGAGAATCCGGTGTACTACGTGCAATACGCGCACGCGCGGATCTGCACGATCCTCGGCGACTGGAAGACGCGCTACGCGGGCAATCTCTCCGCTTTGCCAGACGTGGATCTCACGCCGCTCTCGAGCGAACGCGCCATGGCGCTGCTCAACAAGCTCGCGGAATATCCCGACATGCTCTCGCACGCCGCCGACGAACTCGCGCCGCACGCCGTCGCCTTTTACCTGCGTGACCTCGCAGGCGAATTCCACTCGTTCTACAATGCGGAGCGCGTGCTGGTGGACGAAGACGGCGTGCGTAATGCGCGTATCGCGTTGCTGGCCGCCACGCGGCAAGTGCTCGAAAACGGTCTTGCGCTGATCGGCGTGTCGGCTCCCGTCAAGATGTAGTTGCAGTGCAGGGCCGGGTTCACCCCGGCGCCTGTGCGACCGTTCGAGCATTGGCGCGCCTGAAGCCGCCGTTATAATCGACGCCCATTCAGAAGACTTTTTGCAGGTGATTCATACGATGGCAAAACCACGCAGCACGTCGAAGCAGTCGAAGCAGACCGGGGGCACCTTTCTCGGTATCGTGCTGGGCTTGATTGTCGGCCTCGCAATCGCAGTGATCGTGGCGTTGTACATCACGCGCGCACCCACCCCGTTCGTGGCGAAAGTGGCGCCCGCCCAGAATGACGCCAGTACGGCGCCCGCAAACGGCCAGCCCTACGATCCAAATCGTCCGCTGCAGGGCAAGACGCCGGGTCAGGCCGTGCCGCAAGCCGCACAGCCCGCGCCGACGAACACCGCGCCAGGTCAGACGAACAACCAGACGCAGTCGTCGGGTGTTCTGGACGAGCCGCAGATCGTGGAAGTTCCGCCCGGCGACAATGGCACGGCCGGAGTGCCGAAGGCCGCCACGCCGAAGCCTGCTTCGCCGGCCGCGGCGCCCAACGGCTCGTCCACGGCCGCGTTGGTCAAGAAGCCCGCATCGGATGCGCAGCCTTCGTCGACGGCCAAGGTCACGCCGCCAGCGCCAGGTGACGTGAACACCGGCTACTTCCTGCAAGTGGGCGCGTACAAGACGCAAGCCGATGCCGAACAGCAGCGCGCGCGTCTTGGCTTCCAGGGATTCGAGTCAAAGGTCACCCAGCGCGATGCCGGCAACGTCACGTATTACCGTGTCCGGATCGGACCGTTCACGAAGTTCGAGGACATGAACAACGTGCGTCAACGGCTCTCCGATGCAGGCGTCGATACCGCCGTCATCCGCTTTTCCAAGCAGTGAGTTCCATGGACCGCACGCGCCTTGAGCACATCAAGGCGCGTTCAGTCCGTGCGGGGACAGCCGGCTTGGCGGGCTCTTCGACTAGCCCCTTAAGCCTCCCTTAAGCGTCGTGTGTTCCCCTTTTGCCTCTCACGCTCATTCTCGGTCACCATGAAAAAACTCTTCAGCGCCCTCGCTCTTTCCCTCGGCCTCGCTGCCGGCTCCCTGAGTTTCATGAGCGCCGCTCATGCATCGCCGGCTGCGCCTGTCGCGGGCACCGACTACACCGTGCTGCAAGCAGCGCAGCCGGTTGAAGCGCAGGGCAAGATCGAGGTGATCGAATTCATGTGGTACGGCTGCCCGCATTGCAACGAATTCGACCCGTATCTGGAAGCGTGGATCAAGAAGCAAGGTCCTGACGTGGTCTTCAAGCGCGTGCCGGTTGCCTTCCGCGACGACTTCGTCCCGCACTCGAAGATGTTCCATGCGCTCGATGCACTCGGCCTCGCCGACAAGCTCACGCCCGCCGTGTTCAACGAGATCCACGTGAAGAAGGACTATCTGCTGACGCCGGAAGCACAGGCCACGTTCCTCGCCACGCAAGGTGTGGACAAGAAGAAGTACATGGATGCGTACAACTCGTTCTCCACGCAAAGCAATCTGCAGCGCGATAAAAAGCTGCTCGATGCCTACAAGATCGACGGCGTGCCGACCATTGCGATCCAGGGCAAGTACGAAACGGGTCCGGCGACCACGAACAGCCTGCCGGGCACGATCCAGGTGATGGATTTCATCGTGAATCAGGTTCGCGCGAAGAAGATGTAAAGACGTGAACGCCGCTACGAACGACACGCCGGCCCGGCTGAGGGTTTTCATCACCGGCGCGTCGAGCGGCATTGGGCTCGCTCTCGCTGAAGAATATTTGAAGCGCGGTGCGGTCCTCGGTCTCGTTGCCCGTCGTGGCGACACCCTGCGGCTTTTGCCGCGCGCTTTCCCTCTGCATCGATTTCCCTTTATCCCGCCGATGTCCGCGACGCCGCCGCACTTGGCCGCGCGGCCGAGCACTTCTGCGCGTTGCATGGCGGCGCCGATATCGTCATTGCAAACGCAGGGATCAGCCGCGGCGCGCTGACCGGTCATGGCGACCTGGAGGCGTTTCGCGAAGTGATGGATACCAACTACTTTGGCATGATCGCGACGTTCGAACCGTTCGTCGCGCGGATGGTTGCCGAGCGGCGCGGCACGCTTGTCGGTATCGCGAGTGTGGCGGGCGTGCGCGGACTGCCGGGATCGGGGGCGTACAGCGCATCGAAGTCGGCGGCGTTGAAGTATCTCGAAGCGCTGCGGGTGGAGATGCGGCCGGCGGGGGTATCGGTGGTGACGATCGCGCCGGGTTATATCCGCACGGAGATGACCCGCCGCAATCCGTATCCGATGCCCTTTCTCATGGATGCCAATGTGTTCGCGAGCAAGACGGCGGATGCCATTGGCAAGAAGACGCGGTTTGCCACGTTTCCGTGGCAGATGCGCGTGGCCGGCGCGCTGCTGCACGTCGTGCCGCGATGGCTTTACGACCGCGTGATGGAGAAGGCGCCGAGGAAACCTCGGGCGGGGGAATAAGTATTAGCGCGGCCAAAGAAAAAGCCCGTCGGACTGAGAATCCGCCGGGCTTTTGACTTAAAGGGATCGCGAGGTCAGAACGCCACGAAAGGCGCATTCCCGTTGGTGCCGAACCCGAAGTACACATAGCGTCCGAAGAAGAACGGCAGGCCGAAGTCGAACAGCGTCGGGAACGAGCCGATGGCGCCGGCCAATCCGTTCAACGCGTAGTTCGTGCCGCTGCCAGCGAGCGTCTTCGCGTTCGCGACCGTGAAGTTCACCGTGCCTGACGTCCCGTTCAGCCCGATAACCGTCGCCGATAACGCCGTCGAGTTCACCGGACAGTAGAAGTCCGTGAAGGTCGTCGTGCACGCCGGCAAGGATGAGTCGCTGAAGAACAGCCCGTTCGAACCCGAGTCAACGATGGTCGTGACCGACGCGCCCTTGTACGTGCCGCTCAGGTTGCCGAATGCCGTTGAACGATAGGACGTGGCGCTGCCCAGCGTATTGTTGCTCTGCGTCCCGATACCAAACACCAGTGTCCCCGTCACCGAAGCCGCCGAGCTTGTCACCGGCGGCAATTGCACGATCACCCCGTTGTTGTTCACGGCGAATTTCGTCACCGGATTCACGACCTGATTGGCCACTGCCACGGCGGTCTGCGAACAATTGGTGCCCGACGGACATGAATAGTAGTTGCTGGTCGCGGCGTTCGCGCAGGCAGCACCGCAATCCGTCGCCGATACACCCACGCCCAGGATCCCGTTCGCACCCAGTTGCCGCGACGTGCTTTCGTTGCTGCCATTGATACAGCCCGATGCCGGAACCGTCGAATCGGCCAGATCGCCTACGACCTGAACCGGAATGGCGCTCGCCGTTTCGCCGCCGATCTTCACGTCGGCAGTACGCACGGTGCCCCATGTGAAGCCATCGGCGAATTGCGTGCATTGCGCGAGCTGGCCGCCGCTCGTCGACTGGTTGATCGGCAGGTTCGTGATGATTTGCGCCGCGGCATCGCTGGCAAGGCGCAGGCCGTACGAGCCGGTATCGACCTGGATGTTGTCGATGGTCTGGCACACGCTCGTGCCGGGCGCACAAACGGTCACGGTCACGTTCGGAATGTTGACGAAGTTCTGTGCGCCGGGGCCGACGGTGATCGGCACCGTGTTCGAGGCAGTCGATGCAATCGGCTGTGCGTTCGGCGTGCCGCTGCTGGAACCTCCACTGCCGCTGCTGCCACCGCTACCGGAGCTGCCGCCGCTGCTGACGGAACTGTTGCCGGAGTCGCCGCCTCCGCCGCCGCAGGCAGCGAGAAACACCGACAGGCTGAGCACGGCGAGCCATCGGAACAAACCGGACTTCAAGGAGAACAGGGACGATGAGTACATCGGACGCATAGTGAAAGTCTCCGTCCGTTATTGGATGTCGCTGGCGCTGACGCCGGCAGGCAAGGCTTGCGGGAGATAAGCCTGGCCGACGAATGCGCCCATGTGGCCACCGGAACGCACGACCAGCGCGCTGCCGGCCACGCTCACGGGTCCACGGCCGCCGCCGTTGGCGCGCTGGTTCTGGATGCCCTGGACGTATTGCGGAAAGTAAGTGCCGAGCAGCGATGGCAAATCAGGAATGCGCGGACCTTGCCACGCAATGCCGAAAACCGTGCCGTCCGCGCCTACGTATTCATTGACCACGGTGCCGACGGCAAGCGTTGTCGTGCGCACGGTAATGGCGCTGGCGGAACTCGCCGATGCTGCCGAACCCGCAACTGCCGCTGCGTGCGATACCGAATTGCTGACCGTAGCGCCGGCCGGCGCCGTCATGGGCGCACCGCCCAGAACCGCATGAGCGGGCGTTACGGCAGCCAAGCTAACCATCAATCCTGCTGCGAGACTAACCAGCGCGCGAGCGCGCCGAAAGCCGAATGAAATGATCGAAGTGTCCACTTCGCTTCTCCGTTCCGATTATTTCAAGCCATGCAATATCTTGCCGTCTGAAACGCTGCGCGAGTGCGCGTCGTTCGTCGAGACGTAAGTATGCCAGCCGAATGCGTCGAACTCGGGAAAGTGAACATATGTTGCAACGCTAAATGCGCCGGGATGGCTGAAATAGGTGTCGTTTTGACGCGCACGGTTGGTAGCTACCTTCCGCGCGCGTCAGATCAGCATGGCGTCAGAAGCCCAGGCTGGCGAGCAGGTCATCGACTTGCGTCTGGTCCTGAACGACGTCGGTGCGTCCCTCGGGATTGATTTGCGGCCCGTTGAGCAGCGTTTCCGGCGTGCTGGACGTATTCGATGCCGCAAGCGCCGCCGCCTGCGCCGCAAACTGTTCACGCCGTTCCGGCGCAATGTTTTCCAGCAACACGGTGAGCAACTGCTGCTCGATCACGTACACCACGTCGGTGATTTTCTTGATCACCTGGCCGGTCAGATCCTGGAAATCCTGCGCGAGCATGATTTCGAGCAACTGCGCGTTGGTCGCGACCGTGTGCACGGGCACTTGCTGCAGGAAACCGCGGGTATCGGCGAGCAGCGTCTTGACGTCGGCCTTGTCCTGCGCCGCGCCGTACCATGCTTCCCAACGGGCATCGAGCGCCTGGGCGTCGCGCTGCATGGTTTCCTGAATCGGTTTCGCGAGTTCGATGGCGTTCAGCGCGCGGTCGGCGGCCTGTTCTGTCATCGTCGCGACGTATTTCAAGCGGTCGCGGGCATCCGGCACCATTTCGGCGGCGGCTTCAACCTGTTTGTCGAGACCGAGCTCGCGCATGGAATCGCGCAGCGTGCGCGTCAACTGGCCAATGCGCGCCAAAATGCGATCGCTCGATGCATCCCCGTCCTGCTCGATCGCCGTCAGCGCTTCCTGCGTCGTCATTTCATTCACGATCTCAGCTCCCGGCCTTGGCCATCTTTTCGAGAATCTTCGTGAGCTTCTCGTCGAGGGTCGCGGCCGTGAACGGCTTGACCACGTAACCGCTCGCGCCAGCCTGCGCCGCGGCAATGATGTTTTCCTTCTTCGATTCCGCCGTCACCATCAGCACGGGCAAGTGCGAGAGGGCGGCATCGGCGCGAATCTGCTTGAGCATTTCCAGACCGTCGAGGTTCGGCATGTTCCAGTCGGAAATGACGAACTCGAAACCGCCGCCACGCAGACGCGCAAGGCCGGCTGCGCCGTCCTCGGCTTCATCGACGTTCGAGAAACCTAGTTCCTTCAGCAGGTTTCTGACGATGCGGCGCATCGTCGGGAAGTCATCGACGACCAAAATCTTCATGTTCTTGTCCATCTTCACTGCTCCTTGTATTCCCGTTGTTTCTTCAGGCGGCGCGCACGCCGCGTGGGTATTCGAATTCGTGTGCTCGCGAGGAAGGTCAGACGCGTTGTGCGCGCTCGCCCATGGAATTGAGGCGCGCCATCACGCGCCGGGTCATTTCCGACAACGGCGCGATTTCGCTCACGCCGCCGGTTGCAATGGCTTCGCGCGGCATGCCGAACACCACGCAGCTCGCTTCGTCCTGCGCAAATGTGTACGCGCCGGCTTGTTGCATTTCCAGCATGCCTTGCGCGCCGTCGCGGCCCATGCCGGTCAGGATCACGCCGAGCGCGTTCTTGCCCGCGTGCTGCGCGGCGGAACGGAACAGCACATCCACCGATGGCCGATGCCGGTTGACCGGCGCGGCGTCGGAGAGATGCGCGACATAGTTCGCACCGCTTCTCGCCAGCACGAGGTGAGCGTCGCCAGGCGCGATATACGCGTGGCCCGGCAGCACACGCTCGCCATGCTCGGCTTCCTTCACCGCGATCCGGCACAGGCCGTTCAGACGTTGCGCGAACGACTTGGTGAAGCCTGGTGGCATGTGCTGCGCGATCATCACGCCGGGTGCATCGGGCGGAAGCGGAACCAGGAGTTCGCGGATAGCTTCAGTGCCGCCCGTCGATGCCCCGACGATGATCAGCTTTTCCGTGCTCACCAGCGGGTTGTTCAGGTTGGGCGTGGGTTTCGACGCCGTGACCGAACCGCTTGAACCCGCCGCCGCATGCACGACATGAGGCGTTTGCCTGACACGAGCGCGCGCAGCGGCGCGGATCTTGTCGGCGAGCTTCTCCGAGTATTCGAGCATGCCGTCGCGGATGCCCACGCGCGGTTTCGTCACGAAATCCACCGCGCCGAGTTCAAGCGCGCGCAGCGTGATTTCCGAGCCGCGTTCCGTGAGCGATGACACCATCACCACCGGCATCGGCCGCAACCGCATCAGCTTTTCCAGGAAATCGAGGCCGTCCATGCGCGGCATTTCCACGTCGAGCGTGAGCACGTCGGGGTTGTGCTGCTTGATCAGATCGCGTGCGACAAGCGGATCGGGCGCGGTCGCGCACACGTGCATGTCGGGCTGCGAATTGATGATCTCGGTCATCAGGCTGCGCACGAGCGCCGAATCATCGACGCACAAAACGCTGATCTTCGGTTCCGTGCTCCGGGCCGTTGTCATGCTTCCTCCACCGTCTTCATGCGGACGGTTCGCTGCAGGCCGGCTGCGGCACCGAATAGTTCGATGCGGGGTTTATCGGTTGTCCTGGCTTTCGGCTGGCTGAAAAGTTCGACGCGCGCACGCGCCTTGGCCAGCCGCTCGCTGCGCGCTTCGGGCGTTTGCCGCACCAGCGCCTGTTCGCGTTCGACCACGCTCGGGTCTTGCTGCGTGATCAGTTTCTTGACCATCGCCTGGCCGGTTCGCGGCATGAACGCGACCTTGCGCGGATACATGCCCTGCAAGTCCTCAGCCACGATGCGAATCTTTTCCAGCGCGAGATAGCGGCGAACGAACTCGGAATTTCTATCGCCGATATTGATTGTCGTCATACCCGCCAGCACCGCGCCGCCGCCGAATACCTTGGCTTCGAAGCGCTCGCGCCGGCCGCCACGCTTGATCATCTCGTTGATCAGCACTTCCATGGCGTACGCGCCGTATCGCATGGAATCCGAACTGGACTGCGATGCGTCCGCGCCGTCGTCGGGCAGCATGAAATGGTTCATGCCGCCAATGCCCGCCGTCCGGTCAGTAATGCACGCCGCCACGCACGAACCGAGCACCGTGACGAGCACCATGTTCTCGCCTGTCATGTAGAACTCGTTCGGCAACAGCTTCACGCCCGGGAGCTTGAAGTGGTTGTCGAAATACAGGTTCGTCGCGATCGGCAATGCGCTCATGCCGGTTCTCCGGCGAGCGCCTTCTTCTTGGCGGTTCCAGCAACGGAATCACGCGATAACGCGTACACCGTCTGGCCGCGCAGCTTGAACGCCTGCGTCACATACGTGAAGTTTTCCGAATGCCCGGCGAACAGCAGACCGCCGCTTTTCATCAGCGGCTCGAAGCGCGCGAGAACTTGCGCTTGCGTGGGTTTATCGAAATAGATCATCACGTTGCGGCAGAAGATCGCGTCGAACTGGCCCGGCAGCGCATATTTCGAATCCGTCAGGTTCAGTTGCTCGAACTTCACCATCGCCCGCACTTCCGGGCGGATCTTGACCATGCCGGCGTGCGCGCCCGTGCCTTTCAGGAAGAAGCGCTTGAGCCGGTCATTGCCGAGCGTCTTCACCGAATCGAGCGAATAGACGCCCGCGTCCGCCTTCTGCAACACCTGGCTGTCAATATCCGTCGCGATCACCGTGCACTGGCGCGCGGCCGAATCGCCAAGCGTCTCCATCAGCGTCATGGCGATGGAATACGGCTCCTCGCCCGTCGATGCCGCCGAGCACCACACAGAAAACGGCTGCGGCCGGCTCTTCGCAAACGTGGCGAGAATCGGAAAGTGATGCGATTCGCGGAAGAACGCGGTCAGGTTCGTGGTCAGCGCGTTGGTGAACGCTTCCCACTCGGCGCTGTCCGGCTGCGCTTCGAGGCGGTCGAGGTAAAGACGGAACGTATCGATGTTGCACGCGCGCAGACGTCGCGCGAGACGGCTGTAGGCCATGTCGCGTTTATGCTCGGACAGCGAAATCCCCGCGCGACGATGAATCAGGTCGCGAATGCGGCCGAAATCGGCACCGGTGAATTCGAAGTCGCGTTCCAGTTCCGAACCGTTGCGGGTCCGGTCGCGGGGTGTATCGACGGGTGAGCGCGTTGCCATCATCTAGCCTTTGTCTTGCTGGAACGTGCGGTGGGCCTGCATGAACATCTGCCACTGCCTTAAAAGGTTTCCCAGTCGCCGGCTGCTACTGCAGCGAGCTTCGGAGCTTTTGCTGCGGGTGCGGCGTCTTGAGAGGCCTGAGTCGCTGCAACCATCTTCTCGTTAATCTTATTAACGGCGCGATTGGCCGCGACGTTAGGCCGCGAAACAACTTTTATCGGCGCGATGGCGCGGGTTGCGTGTGCTGACGCTGCAACCGACGGCTCGACGCGGCCTTGCTGAGCCGTGTCGCCGCTGACTTGCCAGTGGCCGACCACGTCCTTCAGCTTGCGCGTCTGTTCTTCGAGCGATGCCGCAGCAGCGGCCGCTTCTTCAACCAGCGCGGCATTCTGCTGCGTCACTTCGTCCATCTGCCCAACCGCGCGGCTCACCTGTTCGATGCCCTGCGACTGTTCGTCGGACGCTGCGCTGATCTCGCCCATGATGTCCGTCACGCGACGCACCGCCTGGACGATCTCGTCCATGGTCGTGCCGGCACGCGCCACGAGTTGCGAGCCGCTTTCCACCTTCGCCGTCGAGTCGCCGATCAGCGACTTGATCTCTTTGGCCGCCGCCGCGCTGCGTTGCGCGAGGCTGCGGACTTCACCGGCCACGACCGCGAATCCACGCCCTTCCTCACCGGCGCGCGCCGCTTCGACCGCCGCGTTCAGCGCAAGGATGTTCGTCTGGAAAGCGATCCCCTCGATCACGCCGATGATGTCCACCACCTTGCTCGAACTCGATGAAATCGCGTTCATGGTGTCCACGACCTGCTCGACGACTTCACCACCGCGCGATGCAATGTCAGACGCGTTCACGGCCAGTTGCGAGGCCTGCCGCGCGTTCTCGGCGTTCTGCTTGACCGTGCTGGTCAACTGTTCCATGCTCGACGCCGTTTCCTGCAACGACGCCGCCTGTTCCTCGGTACGTTGTGACAGGTCCGTATTGCCGCTTGCAATCTCACGCGCACCCACATCGATGGATTCCGCGCCGTTATGCACCGCCCCGACCATCGCGGTCAAATTCACGCGCATCCTTTCTATACCCGCAAACAGGCGGCCGATCTCGTTGGTTTTATCGGTGTGAGCGGAGCGCGTCAGGTCGCCGCGTGCGATGCGCTCGAAATGATCCACCGCGTCGTTGATCGGCTGCACGATCATGCCGCCCATTGCGAAACGGGTTGCAATCAACGTCAGCACCGCCAGCACCATCACGCCCGTGATCACCTGGATCAGCAACGTGATATTCGCCTGCGTATCCGCGCGCAAGGCATCGGCGTGTTTTTGCGTAAAGTCCACGACTGCGGACGACGCTGTGTCGAGCGAGACGAACATCGGGCTGATCTTCGTGTCGGCGATGGCGTGATACGCGGCCATGTCGTTCGCGCGGATCGCGGCGAACTCGGGCTCGACGCCTTCGCGCATCAGCGTGTCGCGCTTGGCGACGACTTCATCGAGCATTGCTTGCGGCAAGGTCGGCTTCGGCGTGGCAAGGAACAGCTTCCAGTTCTCGTTGGATTTATCGAGCAGGAACTGGCCGCGATCGATCGCCTTCTTCGCTTCGTCGGTCTTGCCGGCTTCATCGAGTGAACGTACCCGGTCGAGCGTCACGCGGGCGCGCAGCAAGTACGACGACGCGTCGTTCAGCGCGCGCACCGAGACCATGTCGCTGTCTGTCAGCGTGGACAACGAATTGCCTGCCGAGCGCAGACCGTTAAGCGACAGCGCAGCCACCACAGCGGCAAAGCCTACGAACAACAAGCCCACGAGGGTCAGCGTGGTACGAATCGACCAGTTCTTAAGCATGTCTTTCTTCCAAACGTGGGATCAAGCCGCGACGGAGTCGATCAACTCCATCTCCTTGCTCGTCATCAATTTTTCGATGTCCATCAGGATCAGCATGCGGCCATCGACCGTGCCGAGTCCCGTCAGATACTCGGTCGTGAGCGTCGCGCCGAATTCCGGCGCCGGCATGACCTGATCAGCCTGAAGCGTGAGGACGTCGGACACGCCGTCGACCACCATGCCAACCACGCGATGCGCCACGTTCAGGATGATCACGACCGTCTGGTTGTCGTATTCGACACGGCCGAGATTGAACTTGATGCGCATATCGACGATCGGCACGATGATGCCGCGCAGGTTGATCACGCCCTTGATGAACGTCGGCGCATTCGCGATGCGCGTGACGTTGTCGTAGCCGCGAATTTCCTGCACTTTCAAAATGTCGATGCCGTACTCTTCCGCGCCCAGCGTAAAGACCAGGAATTCCTGTCCGGCCGCTTCGGCTTGCGTGGAAGCGCGTTGAACGTCGCGGCGCTGCGCCGCGGAAGTGATGGATTGAATGTCTGCTGCCATTTTTAGCTCCCGGAGTTCGGTTGTTTGGTTACTGCGTCAATGCGTTGATGCTTAATGTGTGAGCGACGCCACCGCGCCATGCGCCGTGCGGTTTTCACGATTTAGCGCCGCCACGTCCACGATCAGCGCGACGCTGCCGTCGCCGAGAATGGTTGCAGCCGAGATGCCGTGCACCTTGCGGTAATTCGTTTCGAGGTTCTTAACCACCACTTGCTGCTGCCCGACGAGCTCATCGATCAACATGGCAAAACGCCGTCCCTCGGACTGGATGATCGTAATGATTCCCTGCGTGGGTTCGGTGCGTGCGTCGCTGACTTCGAACACCTGGTGCAGCGCGACCAGCGGCAAATATTCGCCACGCACGCGCACCACGCGCTCGCCGCCCGCGACGGTGTAGATATCGTCGGCGACGGGTTGCAGCGACTCCATCACGAAGTTCAGCGGCAGGATGAAAATTTCGCTGCCGACCTTCACCGACATGCCGTCGAGAATCGCCAGCGTCAGCGGCAAAACAATACGCGTGGTCGTACCCTTGCCCTCGCGCGACTGGATTTCGACGTGGCCGCCCATCGCCTGGATGTTGCGTTTAACCACGTCCATGCCAACGCCACGGCCGGAGATATCCGTGACTTGATCGGCAGTGGAAAAGCCGGGCATGAAGATGAGTTGCCAGACTTCGTCGTCGGACATCGACTCGCTGACCTGCATGCCTTGGCTCATCGCCTTGGCGAGGATCTTGTCGCGGCGCAGGCCCGCGCCGTCGTCGCTGACTTCGATCACGATGTTGCCGCCGTGATGCGCCGCCGACAGCACCAGTTGCCCCGCCGCGGCCTTGCCGGACGCGCGACGCGCTTCAACGGTTTCAATGCCGTGATCGAGCGAGTTGCGCACGAGGTGCGTCAACGGGTCGATGATGCGTTCAATCAGGCTCTTGTCGAGTTCCGTCGCCTGACCGAACGTGACGAGTTCGACTTCCTTGCCGAGCTTCGCGGCGAGATCGCGCACGAGACGCGGGAAACGGCTGAAGACGTAATCCATCGGCATCATACGGATGGACATCACGGCTTCCTGCAAGTCGCGCGCATTGCGCTCGAGTTGCGCCATGCCGTTGAAGAGGCGGTCGTGCAGCGCGGGATCGAACGTGCTCGTGGTTTCGGCGAGCATGGCTTGCGTGATCACGAGTTCCCCGACGAGGTTGATCAACTGATCGACCTTTTCAACGCCCACGCGAATCGAACTGCCTTCTGCAGCAGCCGGCGCCGCTGCGGCGCGCGCCTTGGGAGCTTCGGCCGGAGCCGAAACCGGTGTGTTTGCGCGGGACTCGGCGGCAGCAGATGCAGCCGCCGCCGGTTCCGTCTTCTCTGCCTGGGGCGCTTTTTCTGCCACCTCTTTGATTTCTTCCACGGCTGCGACCGGCGTTTCATCCACCGATGCGCTCGACGCATTGCCGCGACCAATCGAAATCTGCGAATCATCGATCACGAAACAGCACACGGCAACGATGTCATCCGCCGATACATCCGAGTCCAGCCACAACGTCAGGTCACCGCCCGACTTCTTTTCCCCGACGACTGTCCCCAGGTTTCCGAGCTCCTCGGTCAACAGAGCCTGGTCCTTCTCCCCTACCCCACGTAACGTGATTTTCAGATGCGGGCCCTTGTCAGCGCTCGCGTCGGTGGATTCCGGCGCGGATGGAAACTCCGTCCAGTCGCCCTCTTCTTCCACGGCTTCGTTTGCCTGCTCGACCACGTGCGCAGGCGGCTCGTTCGGACCCAGCGCCATCGCAACTTGCGCGAGGTCCTGGGCGATCGCGGCTTGATCGGCGAGAGACGGTGTTGGTTCCGTAGCGGCTTGAGGCGCGTGGCCCGCGTCGTTACACGCGTCGTTGTCCCGGAGAAACTCGAGCTTCGTGCAGATCGCCTTTGCGGCGGCCGCATCCGGTTCCGCGCTTGCACGGTAAGCACTCAACTGATCCGACAACACGTCCTTGGTTTCAAGGAAGGTATCGATCATGTCGCGGCGCAAGACCAGCTCGTTGTTACGCGCCCGGTCGAGCAGCGATTCGAGAATGTGCGTGGTCTCCGTCAGCGCCGAGAAACCGAACGTCGCCGCGCCGCCCTTGATGGAATGCGCCGCGCGGAAAATCGCGCCGAGGTCTTCGGGATCGGGGTTCGCCAGATCCAGCGCGAGCAGCAATTGCTCCATGTCTGCGAGCAGCTCGTCGGCTTCGTCGAAGAATGTTTGATAGAACTGCGTAATGTCGAGTGTCATGCCTGGGTCACCACCGGATGCCTTGTCTGTCGTCGCTATGCGCGTCGTAATTGCTTGTGCTTTGTCTCGTGCTGCGTGTTTCAGTGCTTGAGTGCTTCACTGCTTCAGTGCGACTGCTCGGCGTCCGACAACGTCGCGACCAGTTCGGTCAGCATGTCGGGATCGATCGGTTTTTCGATCCAGCCCGTCGCGCCCGCTTCGCGCGCCGCCGCCTTGAACTGGTCGCTGGATTCGGTCGTCAGCACGAGGATCGGCGTATTCGCATATGCACGATGCCCGCGCAGCTTCACGATCAGGTCGAGCCCGCTCATGGCCGGCATGTTCTGGTCGGTCACGATGAGGTCGAACTGTTCGGCGAGCGCCGCTTCGTAGCCTTCGGCGCCATCGGCGGCAACTTCCACGCGATACCCCGCCGCCACGAATGTCGCCGAGAGGACTTTGCGCATTGAAGCGGAATCGTCGATTGTCAGAATGTTCTTGATCATGGTTTTGTCGTACCCGGTCCGATGTTTTGAGGCTTTTCCTGAAGCTGGCTACCTGGCCGCCGCTTTGCTCGGCACGAGCGCGCCGAGTCCAGGCGTGGCATTGCCAGCGTTAAGGGGATTGCTGGTAATCGTGGTCGCGGCGGTTTCGTCGCGTGTCATCGACTCTTCCGATTTGCGATTCAAAACGAGAATGCTGATGCGGCGGTTTTCCGGATCGAAGGCGTCCTGCTTGTTCAGGTTTTGCGTCGATGCCAATCCGATCACACGCAAGACCTTCGCTTCGTCCATGCCGCCCGAAATCAATTCGCGGCGCGATGCGTTCGCCCGATCCGCCGATAATTCCCAGTTGCTGTAACCTTTCTCGCCGCCCGCGTATTGCGTGGCGTCGGTATGTCCCTGCACGACGATCCGGTTCGGCACGTCGTTGAGCGCCTTGCCGATTTCGCGCAGGATGTCGCGCATGTACGGCTGCACGGAATTGCTTGCAAGGGCGAACATCGGCCGCTTTTGTGTATCGACAATTTCAATGCGCAAACCTTGCTGCGTCGAATCGATGCGAATCTGCTGGCGAAACTGGCGCAACACCGGATTCGCATCTATCGCCGACATCAGCTTGACCTGCAGGTCGTGCAAGCGCGCCTGATCGCGGCGTTCGAGTTCGCCTTGCGCGTCTCTCAGCGTTTGTTCATCAATGCGATTCGAGCGCCGCGTGCCGTCGCTCATGCGTGTCGTGCCTTGCTCGGGGCTGGAGATATCGCGTCCGCCGCCGTTGAGAATGCTCGAGTCCATGCCTGAACTCTGCCCGCCCATGATGGCGTTCTTGAGCGGCATGTTGAAATACTCCGCAATGCCCTGGCGCTGCACTGGCGACACCGCGCTCAGCAGCCACATGAGCAGGAAGAACGCCATCATCGCGGTCATGAAGTCGGCGTACGCGAGCTTCCACGCCCCGCCGTGATGCGCTTTCTTGCTCGATACGATCCGTTTGATGAAGATCGGGCGATCGGTCTTGTTGGACATGGCAGATTCTCCGGGAGCGCGTTCTCGCGTGAAGGCGTTACTTGGCCTTCACGCGGCGCACGTGTTCTTCCAGTTCGGAGAACGACGGACGCTCGGTGGAGAAAAGCACCTTGCGGCCGAACTCGACCGCAATAGCCGGGGCATAACCGTTCAGGCTCGCGAGAATCGTGACCTTGATGCACTGGAACATCTTCGTCGACTCGGCCACGCGCTGCTCCGCAACGCTCGCCAGCGGCCCGATCAACCCGTACGACAACAAGATGCCGAGGAACGTCCCGACCAGCGCCTGCGCGATCATTTCGCCGAGAATCGCCGGCGGCTGATCGGCGGATGCCATGGTATGGACCACACCCATCACGGCCGCGACAATGCCGAACGCAGGCATTGCGTCGCCGACCTTGTGGAGCGCCTGCGCCGGGCCTTCGCCTTCGGCGTGATGCGTTTCGATTTCCTCGTCCATCAGGCTTTCGATCTCGAACGCGTTCATGTTGCCGCCGACCATCAGGCGCAAATAATCGGTCAGGAACTCGACGATATGGTGATCCGCGAGGATCTTCGGATACTGCGCAAAGATCGGGCTTTTAGCCGGATCGTCGATGTCGGATTCCAGCGTCAGCGTGCCTTCCTTGCGCGCCTTGGCAAGCAGCACGTAGAGAAGCGCCATCAGCTCCATGTACACATCCTTGTTGTACTTGGAGCCTTTGAAGAGTGTCGGGATCACGCGCAGCGTGGCCTTGATCGTCTTCATGCCGTTGCCGAGGATGAAAGCGCCGACACCCGCGCCTGCAATCATCAGGATTTCAACGGGTTGGACCAGCGCGCCCAGATGCCCGCCTTCCAGCGCATAACCGCCGAAAACCGACAAAAGCGTCACTAGTGTTCCGATGAAAATCAGCACAATCGAATCCTCATGGTTGCAGCGGCGAAACCGCCGTTAAGTGGTTTACGGCACGAGGCTGGAAAACTTTGAAGGGAAATGGGCGGCGCGAAACCGGCTGCGTCTTTATTGGCGGGGCGATTACCGTGTAAGGTGATTCACGGGCAACGCAAAATCCCGTGAACAAATCGGGCAAACCTGCCGATTTGTCGTCCAACTTCTGCAAAACCCGCTTTCGATTTACCTATCAAGCGCATCTTTTCTTACAACGCGGGCGCATTGATTGTTTAACGGCACCGTCCGGCAATTACTTTGCAAAACCGCTTCGAATTGACCCGGTTTGGTGGCTGAAACCATACGAGGCGGGCTGTGGTGCCTTTCGCACGCTTGGCACAGGCATTGCTCATTGTTGCGTCCTGGGCATCGCATCAAGTCCGACGCAGCTTGTCGATATTCATGCAATCGCCCGCCAGGCAAGGACCTCAGCCGTTGTTAGCAATTCGTAACCAGCGGTGTTTCGCCCTGTAACAAGGTTAAGCGTTTGCAAAATGACTCGGCGATATCCGCGGTCATCTTGATAATGGGTCGTAAGGGATAACCCGATTCACCCGGGTCCGATTTCCAACGGGGGCGGCAGCATAGAGGCTGGCCCGTCCGCAAGGCTTCAGCGGGTTTCTATCGGAAACCGTATTTCGAAGCCGCAACGAACAGGAGAGTCACGTTATGCGTATCGCACAAATTGCACCCTTGCACGAAGCAGTTCCTCCGAAGTTCTACGGCGGCACCGAGCGCGTTGTCTCGTATTTGAGCGACGCCCTGGTTGATCTCGGTCACGACGTGACGCTCTTTGCAAGCGGCGATTCGGAAACCAAGGCGACGCTTGACGCCGCATGGCCGCGTGCGCTGCGCCTCGACCCGACCATCCGTGACTGGAACGCGCCCCACGCGCTGCTGCTCGAGAAGGTTCGCCGCCGCGCGCATGAGTTCGACGTGCTCCACTTCCACCTCGACTACATGCCGTTTTCGACGTTCTCGCAGATGGATACACCGTTCGTGACCACGCTGCATGGCCGTCTCGACTTGCCCGAACTGCAGCCGGTTTTCGATGCATTTCCGGAAGCGCCGGTCATCTCGATTTCGGATTCGCAGCGCCAGCCGCTGCCGCAAGCCGCGTGGCTAAATACCATTTACCACGGGTTGCCGCAGGATCTCCTGACGCCGCAAAAGCACAAGAAGCCGGAATACCTCGCCTTTCTCGGCCGTATCTGCCCGGAAAAGCGCGCCGATCTGGCAATACAGATCGCAGCGCAAACCGGTCTGCCGCTGAAAATCGCCGCAAAGGTTGACAAGGTTGACCAGGAGTATTTCAAGAGCACGATCGAGCCGTTGCTTTCCAGCGCAAATGTAGAATTCGTCGGCGAAATCAACGAGCAGCAAAAGCCGGAGTTCCTCTCGGGCGCCAAGGCGCTCCTGTTCCCGATCGACTGGTCGGAGCCGTTTGGTCTTGTGATGATCGAAGCCATGGCGTGCGGTACGCCGGTAATCGCATTCAATCGCGGTTCGGTCCCGGAAGTCATCGATCACGGCGTGACGGGCTTTATCTGCGAAGACGTGCAGGGCGCAGTTGGCGCACTTCAGCGACTCGATGAACTGTCGCGCACCGAAATCCGCGCGCAGTTCGAACGCCGTTTCTGTGCAAGCACGATGGCGCAGAATTATGTCGACAGCTATACCGCCCTGCTTCAGGCGGCAAAGCGCCCGATGCTGCGCCAGGTTGCAGTAGGCTGATCGAGGAACGCCGATTAATCCGATGTTGCAATCCATAAAGATTCGACATCGGAGAGTTTTTGATTTACTTAGCTGGAATAAATCGCGTTATTGCAGCGCAAAAAAATCCACCCGCAACAGGGTGGTTTTTTTGTATACAGAGACGCCAGCGGGGCCTTTTTCGCAGTTTGTCCCGATGCACGGCTTTGTCAGGAATGCTCCTGATTAATCAAGAAACGCTCCCGGCTTTTACCCACGATCCACTTCGGCGGCTTGCCACGGCCACTCCACGTATTACCTGACTTGGGATCCTGGTAGACCGGTGGCAATGGTTCTTTCTTCGGCGGGCGCCCGCGGCGTACAACCGTCAGCCCCAAATCCTGTGCGGTAAGCCCATACTCAACGATCTTCCGCCGTATATCCACGAGTACAGCTTCCAGTTCCGTGCGGCGCGCTTCTTCGGCCTGCTCCTGTAGTTTGGCTATTTGCGCCTTCAGCTCAATGTATTGCGACATTTCCAATCCCTTTTCAATAGGCAGCGATTATTGAGAAGCCTAACGATATCGAATAAAAGATGCAACGGTTGCCAACGCAATTGCAGAAAGTTCCAAACAACTTAAGAAGATTCTTGAAACTATAGGCCAATCTTAATAGGACTTGCCTTAGTTCTGGCTGATTTGACAATTGTTGACAACTACTGCCGATACTCGGATTACACTGCCTACCCGCTGTATTTGGTCGTCAATGTAATCGCGATCACACGCAGCGGAAACGTTTCAGTTTTTTATATATTTTTAGGACTTCGAATCATGCGATTGGGACAGCGCCTCGGCGCAGAAATGTTTGGTACGTTCTGGCTCGTGCTGGGCGGCTGCGGAAGCGCCGTACTTGCCGCCGGATTTCCTCAACTTGGTATTGGCTTTGCGGGCGTCTCGCTCGCGTTTGGCCTGACCGTGCTCACCATGGCTTATGCCATCGGCCACATCTCCGGTTGCCACCTGAACCCGGCCGTAAGCGTCGGCTTGACCGTCGCCGGCCGCTTTCCGGTTCGCGATCTGGCTCCGTACATTGTCGCGCAAGTGATTGGCGGCATTCTAGGCGCGTACGTGCTGTATGTGATCGCAAGCGGTTCGCCGACCTTTGAACTCGGCGGTTTCGCGACCAATGGCTTTGGCGACCAATCGCCTGGTCATTACTCGATGATGGCCGCGCTCGTCTGCGAAGTGGTCATGACGTTCTTCTTCCTGTTCGTCATCCTTGGCGCAACCGACAGCCGTGCGCCCGCCGGTTTTGCACCGATCGCAATCGGCCTGTGCCTGACGCTGATCCACCTGATCTCGATCCCGGTGACCAACACGTCTGTGAACCCGGCTCGCTCGACCGGCCCGGCATTGTTCGTCGGCGGCGCGGCAGTGGAACAACTGTGGCTGTTCTGGGTTGCACCGATCATCGGCGCGATCATCGCGGGTGTGGTCTATCCGCTGCTGACCGGCGCGAAGAAACGGGCGCTTGCATCGGCCTGATTCACAGCAAGTCGATTGAGGAAAAACGGGCGCCCGGCGCCCGTTTTTTTATTGAGGTCACGGTTTCAACCGTTTAAACCAGCCAAGCAATATGAATCGGCTGCGACAAATGTAATGTGCGTTTACTGCTTTTCGAATCTGGAAATGCTGGCCGTCAGAGCCACACGCCATTCCATCAACCGCAAAGCTTTTACCATCATGGGTTTTGCACCCATGCCAGCCACGCATTAATCCCGCAGACTCCCTTTCGCAACACTTTCACCCAGTAACAACTCGTCGATACTCGTAAGACGACGGATGCGTACATTAGATTCATGCGACACGCGTCGCCCATAAAGGAGAACACCATGACACGCATCGTTACGCATCTGCTGGTTGCCGCTGGTCTCGCGTTAGGTGCAGCAGGAGCCGCGCAGGCACATACAGATCTGAATATCGGCTTGTCGCTTGGCGCACCGGTTTATACAAGTCCCGCGGCGGTTTATGTACAACCCGCACCCTATTATCGTGCGGCGCCGCCCGCCTGGCGTCATCACGATGAACCGCGCTGGGGCGGACCGGACCGGGGCCGTTGGGATCGTACCGGCTGGGACCATCGCGGCGGGAATTATGGCGGCGATAATCGCGGCGGATGGAATCATCGTGGATAAGGATCCGGCGTTTCGCCAGATCTAAAAAAAGGAGCGGCCGTATGGGCGCTCCTTTTTTATTGTTCGCGTTTGATCGTGTTACTCGCCAGCGGCGATTTTGTCGCTCATGCCGAACAAACTGCGCAGCTGATGTGCGACCCCTGCCTCGAAGTTATTGCCAATTCTCGGAATATTCGGCAGGCGCTTGACCAGATCAGGATTCGCGTTTTTCATCATGAATGGACGTCCGGCGGTTTCAAGCAAGTCGATATCGTTCATGTTGTCGCCGAACGCCACGCAATGCGCGGTATCGATATCGAGCCGGTCCAGCACGAATCGCAATGCCCTTCCCTTGGATACATCCGACGTCATCACCTCCAGGCAATCCGGCATTGAGAAGGTCACATAGATGGAATCGCCGAATTCACGTTCGAGATTCGCCGCGGTCACCTTCAAATCTTCCGGATCGCCAATATAAAGCACCTTCGCAATGTTCTCGCCGTCGTGCTGGCGCAGATCCATGACGTCATAGTTGAACCCCGAATCCTGGTGAAATTCGAGCAAGGTCGGCGCATGCCGGTCGATCAGCCAGGCGTCGTCGGCGAACAGGTTCACGATCACACGCTCGCTGCCCGCCAGATCCGGCTGGACGAGCCGGCGCACGGCTGAAGGCGCAATGTCACGCGCGTAAATGCGCTCGTTGTCGGGCGCGTGGATGCGGGCGCCGTTCGACGTAATGAGATACGCATCGATACCCAGCACCATTCGAATTCCCACCACGTCCCGGTAATGCCGCCCCGTGGCGATAATGAAACGCACCCCTTGCGCTTCAAGTTCGCGGACCGTTTCGACGGTGAACGGGTCGACCTGATGGTCGCTGTTGAGCAAGGTGCCGTCGAGATCGGTTGCGATGATCGAATACATGGGAAGGCGCTTCCTTTTAGCCGTTAGGACTCTGTCATTCTAGCGCGCTGCCTGCCCTTCCCCCGCCGCCGCGCGGTGAGCCAGTTGCAGCGCGCCCGCTGCTGAGTCCGCAAGCGGTACTCGCAAGCGGGCGCGGAGCGTCTCCGGCACAAACGGTTCGAGCGGGCTCGCAAGACCGCCGCACAATGCCACCGGCATTACCTTGTCGTGGTCGAGCGCCGCCACCATCGTCTCGATCTCGCGACCCGCTTCCTGAAGCAGCCGCTCGGCGAACGGATGATTTCGATGCTGGAAGATCGTGGGTGCGAGCGTGGCATAGGCGGTCTGGTTGGCAGCGCTCAGCCACACCACCAGACCATCGCGATCGGCGACATTGGTGCATTCAAGCAGCGCATGGGACCAGTCGTCTGCCGGCGCGCGCCCATCCAAAACGCGCTGCAGATGCACCGCCGCGCGCATGCCGAGCCATGCGCCGCTCGCTTCATCGCCGCTCGGGAACCCATAGCCGCCCGCAATCGCGACTTGACCCTGCGTATCAAGCGATGCCGCGATGCTGCCCGTACCCAGCGCCACGATCACGCCAGGCTCGCCGCCGTGAGCGCCCAGGAGCGTAGTCAATGCGTCACTTTCGACAACAAGTGCGCATCCATCCGGCGCACTTTCATGAAATTGGGCGAGCCAGCCAGCGTGGTTCACGCCGGCCAGGCCGCAGCCGAGCGCACAGGCTTGCCATTCGAACGGCAAGCCCGCCGAACCGAACGCGCGTGAGATCGTTGAGTCGATCGCTTTCCAGGCGCGCTCGACGCCAAGTCCAAGCCCTGAAGGTCCACCCGATGCACGAGCGAGTTCGACGCCGTTTGCGTCGGCCAGGACAACACGCGTGCCGCTGCCGCCGCCATCGACGCCGATCAGATAAGAGTATGAGTGGTTTGAATTAGTCATGCCGGAAGCTTAACGGCCCGGCGCCGGCACCGCCACTCAGCCGAATGGGATACCACTTGAACGCAAGACCGCATCACCGACCATGCCATTCGGCCGACTGTTCCGCGCAAAGCCTTCCGCCTATGCTGATCGAACGTTCACCATGCATCCCCTGAATCAGCCATGACAAAACCTAAGAGATCAGCCCAGCCCAACGAAAGTCCCGAGCCGCACCGCTGCGGCTGGGTGAGCACGCCGGCCCTCGCCCACTATCACGACACGGAATGGGGCGTCCCCTCGCACGACGATCGTCATCTCTTCGAAATGCTCGTGCTCGAGGGCGCTCAGGCCGGCTTGTCCTGGTCAACGATTCTTAACAAGCGCGAGGGCTACAAGACGCTGTTTCACAACTTCAATATCGACAGGATCGCCGCCTTCTCGGAAAACGATGCAGCTAAACTCCTGCTCGATGCCCGCATCATCCGCAACCGGGCGAAGATCGCATCCGCTGTCGCCAACGCTCGCGCGGTACAGCGAATTCAGGCTGAGCACGGCTCCTTCGCGGCATTCGTGTGGTCGTTTGTCGGCGGCACGCCTGTCGACACTCCGCGCGCTTCGTACTCGCACGCGCCGGCCTGCACGGAAATATCGGACGCGTTGAGTCGCGCGCTGAGGAAATTCGGTTGTACGTTCGTCGGATCGACCACGTGCTACGCCTTTATGCAAGCAACCGGCATGGTCAACGACCACGAAGCCGCCTGTTTCTGCCGTTCGGACTACGCTCTACCGGGTGCAAAGCGTCCATCCGCCAAAAAACCATCAGTTTAAGAAATTCATTGCCACGGGTTTGCAGCTCAGATATTGCGTTTTCGCAACAAGCTTCGTTGTTTAAGGCATCCTCAGGGAAAATCCCGACGGCAATGCTTTTTGGCGGGTAGAAAACGCTCTGGAGCCTTTACTACAAAGCCGCGTCGGCCGGCCACCGGCCGTGCAGAAACCCGGGCAGCATGTCAAAATTGCGACCTACTGAGTGCCAGCACCCATTTTTTACCGGGAAGAACCGCTATAAATTAAGTGCGAACTGGTTTTGCAGCGCGTGAACGGCTTATTTGCCGTCAGTCGCGATGTGAGGCTGGCCGAAGCGTGCTTGGTCCTGGCGGGCGGTATTGCAGGAAAGCGAATGGCGAATCGAAAAACGCGGATTGTGTGGCTCACCGCGCTAAGACGACCCGAATCGCGTCCGATACTGATAACGCTGTTTGATGACACCCACGAAGCGCCGCGATGTCGGTGCAGGGGAAAGCAGAATGAAAAACCTCAACTTTTTGACGCATCAGGAAATCTTCGATAGCGCCGTGCACCACTTGTTTGGCCAAGGTCAGGCAGCTTTGCTGCCGCGAGGCGGCGGCGCATATCGCGGATACTGCGGCGGCTGTCCAGTAGGCAGCTTCATCAAGCCGCGAGACTACATGACAGCGATGGAAGGCGTGCCTATCCGCTACATCGACAAAGGTCCCGAGTCTGTGCCTTCGTATATGGATGTCGGCGTGACAGCGTTGAAGCGGGCGTTGTTGCGCTCGAATATCAATGTCTACGACCCGACTACCGTCGAATTGCTCAGTTGCCTGCAGAACGTGCACGACGTATTCGGCAAATGGGAATGGCGCGAGCGGTTTGCATCGATTGCACGCCAGTTCAATCTGTCGGCGGAACGGTTGAAGTCAGCGGCTTGAGCTCAAGGACACTGCCTGGCTCCGTCGAGGTTCCAGGAAATGCATCAATTAGAACAACGAGTAACGCAATGTTAACGGCAAGAGACATCTACGAACGCGTGAGCGCGCATCTGCTCACGCAGCGGGCCGTGTCGGAGGATGACAACGGTTCGTGCCGGCTTCGCAGCAGCGACGGCCGCAAATGCGCTATCGGGTCGCTGATTGCTGACGACGTGTACCAGCCGGACATTGAAGGCATTGGTATCTCGTACTACCGGAACGCGAGAGACGGATCGCTATTGCGGGCGCTGTATGCATCCAACGTGAATGCCTACGATCCTGAAATTGCCGAGCTGCTGATCGAGCTGGAAGAAGTTCACGACGATTTCCGCGTCGACGAATGGCCGCAGGTCCTGGCTCGCTTGGCGGAGCGCCACGCCTTCGTCTGAAAAGCACAGCACGGCTGCCACAAAGTACAAAGCAAAACACGAAGCGCAAAGCAGAACACAAAGCAGAACACAAAGCAAAACGGCGATGCAACCCTTTCGGGCAGCATCGCCGTTTTGCTTTATTGCGGCCCAGACTGAGGCCGCAACATGCCAAGAATCAGTGAAGCTTCTTGGGCAGCATCTGGCTGCGCAGACGCTTGCGCAGGCGGCTAACTGCAGCCGCTTTCTTGCGCTTGCGTGCTGTCGTCGGCTTCTCGTACGACTGGCGTTCGCGAAGTTCGGCGATCAGGCCGTTCTTTTCGATGGTCCGGCGAAAGCGACGGATCGCAACGTCGAACGGCTCATTTTCTTTCAAAACAATAGTGGTCATGGAAGTCCTAAATCGCTAATACGTTTTTCTGACTGCGCGGCGAAGCGTAACCAAACGGGCTTACGCCGCGCGCCGGCACTCCGATCGTCCACCCAACGCGGCGAACACGAGCAAAGCGGCCACGGAGGCCGGAAAAGAGAGAGGTGGGATTTCACCGCCGATCACGGCATGCGCATTCCCTGGAATCCGGAACAGCGCACTTCGGGCCGCCAGACGTCGCGAAAAGCTGCGGCGTCATCGGGCAAAAATCTCGATTCGGGCGAGATGTTATCAGATCGTCGACGTATCGCCAACCCCGCAAAGCCGGTTTGCGGGGCGCAACTCCATGAAAATCCGAAGTTTTTCAGGCATTTATGCGAAAACTTACGCCGGATCACTGACCTCCGTCAGCAACGCAATGTCTTCAGACTTGAGCGTGATGCGCGTGGCTTCGGCAAGATTTTCGAGCTGTTTGACCGAAGTCGCGCTGGCAATCGGCGCTGTCACGCTTGGACGTGCGATCAGCCATGCGAGCGCAATCGTAGCGGGCGCGACGCCGTGGCGGTCGGCGACCTTGACGAGCGCATCGATGATCCGCAAGCCGCGATCGTTCAGATAGCCCGAGACCTTGGAACCGCGCGCAGCGTTCTCCGTATCGGCTTTGGACCGGTATTTTCCGCTCAGGAAACCGCTCGCCAGGCTGTAGTACGTCACCACAGAGACTTTATGCGCCGCCGCGACCAGCTCCTGGTCGCCTTCGTAACCTGCGCGATCGTAGAGGTTGTATTCCGGTTGCAGCACCTGATAACCCGGAATGCCCTCCTTTTGAGAGATCTTCAGCGCCTCTTCCAGCCGTTCGCCCGTGTAGTTCGATGCCCCGATCACCCGCACCTTTCCGGCTGCAATCAGCTTCTGATAGGCGCCGAGCGTGTCGATGAGCGGCGTTTTATCGTCGTCGAGATGGGAGAAATAGACGTCGATGTAATCCGTCTTAAGCCGCTTGAGCGAGTCGTTCACGGCCGCTTCGATGTTCGCCGCCGACAGCCCCGGCCGCGTGCTCAGCATGCCTACCTTGGTGGCGAGCACGACCTTGTCGCGCTTGCCGCTCTCCTTCAGCCACTTGCCGATGATCGTCTCCGATTCACCGCCCTGGTGGCCTTCGACCCAGGCCGAGTAGACGTCGGCGGTATCGATGAAATTGAGGCCGTGGTCGACAAAAGCGTCGAGAAGGGAGAAGGACGTGCGTTCGTCGGCGGTCCAGCCGAACACGTTGCCGCCAAAGACGAGCGGCGCGACCTTGAGGTCCGAGGTACCGATGGTGCGGTGTTGCATGGTGGCTCCTGACGTGTGCAATCAAGGGAATGCTGCGAAAAAGAATACCCGTGAATCTCCATGCCCGCAGGCGGTGTGCCATTGCAAACCCCTTACGGCAAGACTATCTCCAGCGTTCAAGGCATTCCTTCTACAAATGATTTTCGAATTCCTCAAGTTTTTGTGAGGGGCCGCTAACCCAAGTAGGCGGCCGGCTAACACGCTCGGAACCGCCAGGCAACAGGACGGCGTAGTAGCCAAAAACAGCCCTTTTAGCTCACATAGCTTTTTCAGGAGAAATCCAAATGATCGGTATTAACAGCAATATCAACTCGCTGGTCGCTCAGCAAAACCTGGGCAGCACGCAGAGCGCGCTGTCGTCGGCAATCACCCGCCTGTCGTCGGGCAAGCGCATCAACAGCGCCGCGGACGACGCAGCAGGACAAGCCATTGCGTCGCGCATGACGTCGCAGATCAACGGCCTGAACCAAGGTGTATCGAATGCGAACGACGGCGTTTCGATGACGCAAACGGCATCGAGCGGTCTGAGCCAGATCACGGACAACCTGCAACGTATTCGCCAACTGGCTGTGCAAGCTTCGAGCGGTTCGCTGTCGTCGACCGACCAGGCAGCGCTCCAGTCGGAAGTGTCGCAGCGTATCAGCGAAATTAACCGTATCTCGTCGCAAACCACGTACAACGGCACGAACTTGCTGGACGGCTCGGCTGGCGTGAAGAGCTTCCAGGTTGGCGCGAACGTGGGCCAGTCGATCAGCGTGGATCTGGGTGCATCGGCTAACGTGTCGGCATTGCAGCTTGGCGGCGGTGTTCCGCAAAAGGGCACGGCAGTTGGCAGCATCGACGGTCTGTCGCTGGATGCAACCGGCAAGTATGTCGCAGCCACCGCAACTTCCCCCGCAGCCATTACGACGGTCAACGTCATTGCCGACGGCAAGGGCGGTTATACCTATACGGACCAAAACAACAAGGACTTGGGCGACGGCACGGCGACGGCACCTAATACGTTCCTGGCCTCGAACGTCATCACGACGACGGCCGGCAAGAGCACCCTCGCCGCCACGGCGCTGTCGCCGGCAGTTGTCGGGCCGCCCGCAGTTGCAGCCGGCACCGCAACGGCGCAGCAAACCAGCGAACTTGCATCGTTCGACGCCAATGCCGCACCGCCGCAAGTGTCCGCAATCGACATCAGCACGACGAACGGCGCATCGAGCGCTATTGAATCGATCGACAATGCGCTGAACACCGTCAACGCACTGCAATCGCAACTGGGCGCTGTCCAGAACCGTTTCAGCTCGGTAGCCACGACGCAGCAAGCACAATCGACGGACTTGTCGTCGGCTCAATCGCAAATCACCGACGCGGACTTCGCGCAGGAAACCGCGAACCTGAGCAAGGCGCAAGTGCTGCAGCAAGCAGGTATCTCGGTGCTGGCACAGGCCAACTCGCTGCCGCAACAAGTACTGAAGCTCCTCGGCTAAGCATTTTGGCCGATGCAGTAACCGGCGCGCACCGCTTACAATGCGCGCCGGGTGAAACACCCGCATCACAGCGGTAGTTGCAGCAAAAAGAAGCAAAAAAACCGCTGGGAGGCTTGCCTCCCAGTTCGCGTTTCCGGAATTTATCGAGCGTTTTCCGGCCCACGCACGAACGGAGCAATGCATGAGCACGATATCTACATCGTCAACCGGTTCAACCGTTGACCCGAACAGCGCGGTCCAGCAGGCCGCACAGTCGATCATCAGCGGCTCGACCGGCTCGACCATGGACGTGAACTCCCTGGTCACCGCGCTCGTCAATTCGAAAATCGCGGGCCAGACGGACACTCTCAATAGCAAGACCACCACGGACAACACGCAGGTCACGGCGCTCGGCACGCTGAAATCGGTGATGTCCCTGCTGCAGACGTCTCTTTCGGCTCTCTCGGACGGCACGACGCTCTCTGCCTTCACGGCGACAGGCGACGGCAAGGGCATCACGGCGAAGGGCACCTCCGGCGCGGTGGCGGGCTCCTATTCCGTGCAGGTCTCGAATATCGCGACATCGCAGTCGATTACCTCGGGCGCGTTCAAGTCGACCGATACGCTAGGCACCGGGACCATGACCATCTCGGTCGGCGGCAAGAACATGTCGATCCCGGTCACGTCGGACAACAACACGCTGTCGGGCATTGCATCGGCCATCAATTCGGCGTCCGGCAATCCGGGCGTGACGGCGGCCATCGTGAACGGCACGGACGGCGCGCATCTGGTGCTGCGTTCGTCGTCCACGGGGTATCGAACGGGATCAATGTCTCGATCTCGGGGACGGCATCGGGCGACACGCTGAACAACCTCGCCGTGACCTCGGGCACGGCATCCGCGCCCGCAAGCAGCTCGGAAACGGCCGGCAATTACACGGGCTCGGTGACCACGGTTGCATCGGGAAACTGGACGCAGAGCGTAGCCGGAGAAGACGCCAACTTCTCGATCGCGGGCACGCCCGGAACCAGCGCCAGCAACACGATCACCACGGCGCTCAGCGGCGTTTCGATGACGCTGGATTCCACATCGGTCGGCACCACGCAGACGCTGACCGTCGCGCCCGATACGACCGGACAGGCAACGGCCATCAACGCCTTCGTCACCGCGTACAACAACTACATGAGCACGGTCCAGTCGCTGACATCGTTCGACTCGACCCAGGCAGTCGGTTCGCAAGGGGGCGCGCTGCTCGGCGACTCCATGATGAACACGATCCGCAACACGCTCTCGAGCGCCATCAGCGGCGCGGTCGGCGCGGGCTCGTCCGCGGTCAATCTCGCGTCTATCGGCATCACGCTGCAGCCGGACGGCACGCTCAAGACCGATTCCGATGCGCTCACCGCCGCGCTCAGCAGCGATCCGCAAACCGTCGCGAAGTTGTTCAATTCGACTAACGGCGTTGCCGCGAACATGAACAACGACCTGACGTCGTTCCTTGCGACCGGCGGGATCATGGATACGCGCTCGACCGCGCTGACCGCCGACCTGAAAAGCCTGAGCGACCAGCAAACGGCACTCACGGCATACGCCGCGCAGTTGACGACTTCGTACAACGCGCAATTCACGGCGCTGAACACGCTGATGTCGCAATCGACAAGCAACGCCAGCTACCTCACGCAGTTATTCGGCGGCACGGACAGCGCGGGCGCACTCGCGACCAATAAGTAAGGGAGCAAAGCGATGAACCAGCAAGAACTGATCGCGCAGGCGTGGGCGCTGACGGAAGCCATCGAAAATGCAGCCGCCGATAACGACTGGCCCCGCGCCGCCGAACTCACGCAAACGCGTTCGCCGCTCCTGATGGGCTTGCAAGCCGACCAGCCCGCCGATGCCATGGTCATCATCCGCCGGATCCAGGCGAGCATTGCGACGATCATGAACGTGGCGACATCGGCGGAAACGGCGTTGATGAGGAATCACCGGCAAGCGATGAACCAGGCGAGCGCCGCCAGCCGGTATCAGCAGGCAGCACGACTCTGAAGCGGCAGTGAAGAGACAACGCAGGACAACAACAGATGCGCGGTAAGTGCGACGCGCAATGTGATTGATGCCCGCTTCGGCGGGCTTTTTTTTGCGCGCGAACTGGCGGCATGCCGAGGCGCACGCCGCCACCTGCGATGACTTATCGTCCCAGCGTCAACCCGAGATAAAGCGCGTACAGGCCGCCGTTCACGAGCAGCGCCCAAAGCACGATCCCGCCTTTTCTCGCGTTGAACCGCAGCCATGCGGCGGCGGCAAGCGTGATGAAAACGCCGGTCAGCACTTCAACGCGCGGTTCCCAGGGCGTCAGCATAATGCCGATACCCGGCAGCAACGTGCCTTGAAACACCATTGCGCCGGTGATGTTCCCGAACGCGAGCGTGTCCTTCCCGCGCCGCGCCCAGATGATGCTGTTCACCTTTTCCGGCAGTTCGGTCGCGATCGGGATGATGATCAGCGAAAGCAGCAACGCCGAAATCCCCAGCACATGCGACACACCCTCAACGCCCGCGATAAACCCCTTCGCCCCGCCAACCAGCAGTGCAACGCCGATCAGCATCTGTAGCGCAATGGTCGCAAGCGTCGTCGGCAAGCCCACACGCGCGATCAGCAGGCGCTCGGGGGCCTCGGTGCCGTGCCCTTTCTCGACCAGACTGGCCGATGCGCGAAACGTCGTGATCACATACACCACATACACGCCGACCAGGCCGACCGCGAACAACGCGCGCACGGGCCAGGCGTGATGCGGAACGAACATCGCGCCGGCGGCAATCATGAACGCGCAGAGGAAGAAGTTGAGATCGCGGGTAAAGCCTGTATGTTCTGGCGTGACCAGCCCCTTCAGGCCGCGCGCCTTGATCACGGCGATGGCCATCAGGCAGGTGGAAAGCGTCGCGAGCATCAGCGGCGCGCCAAGAATGGCGCCGACGCCGATTTCCTCGTTGACCGAACGATTTGCCGAGGCGCCCAGCAACGCGATGATCGGCACCGTGGTCTCAGGCAATGCCGTGCCAATGGCCGCAAAGAGCGAACCCGTGACGCCTTCGGAGATACCGAGTTTTTCGCCGAGATGCTCGAGTGCATTGGTGAACAATTCCGATGCCGCCAGAATCACCACGAGCATGAGTGCGAGTTGCAGGAAGAGCATGGTCATGCCGCACCTCGCAATGAGGGGTACTGGCGACCGCTGCGCAAGGAGAGGCTTGTGACCGGAGTGGGGTATTTTTGTTTTGGAGACACGATGATTTCACGGTCGGACGTCAGCGAACCAGGGTGCTATCCCGCGCCGTCCGACCGTGAACGACAAGATGCACCCATGGTCTCGCCAAACCTGACCGGTCGAACGCGCCACGGCACCAGCCGAGTATGTTGACGCGTCCTCCTCCCATTGCGGAAGGAAGGCTACTCCCCAAAGACGGGCACGAGTTTAGCGTGGGGCTGCGGATTAGGCAAGGCGACGCAGCCGGGCGGGATCGGTCCCATATCGATATCCCCAATCGGTCGTTGTAGCGGAAATAACGTTTCAGTAAGCTACGCCGACGCGGGTTTGTTGCGCAGGACCGTGCGCCGAAGCGCGCCGTACAATAAGTCGCAACGAGTCGCAACGCTGCCTGCATCGAAAAATGACGAAAATTAACCGACTAACCGACAACAGCATCAAAACGGGAGATTCCATGCGCTTCAGAATGCTCGCAGCCGCAGTCCTGGCCGTAACACCGATGCTCGCGATAGCAAAACCGCTTACCGTGTGCACGGAGTCGAGTCCCGACGGCTTCGATGTCGTGCAGTTCAACTCGCTCGTGACGACCAATGCATCGGCGGATGTGATCTTCAACACACTCGTCTCCTACGATGAAGTCGCGAAGAAGGTCACGCCCGCGCTCGCCGAGAAGTGGGATGTGAGCGCCGACGGCCTGACCTACACGTTCCATCTGCGCCCGAACGTGGCATTCCAGAGCACGGATTACTTCAAGCCATCGCGGAAATTGACGGCCGATGACGTCGTGTTTTCGTTCGATCGCATGCTTTCGGACAGCAACCCGTGGCACAAGGTGGCGGGCGCAAGCGGCTTTCCGCATGCGCAATCGATGGGTCTGGTGAAGCTGATCAAGTCGGTATCCAAGGTCGATGACAATACCGTGAAGTTCGTGCTGAACACGCCGAACGCGACCTTCGTGCCCATTCTGACGATGGGTTTTGCATCGATCTATTCGGCCGAATACGCCGATCAATTGCTCAAGGCCGGCAAGGAAACCGATCTGAACGCGAAACCCATCGGCACGGGTCCGTTCGTGTTGAAGAGTTATACCAAGGACGCCGTGATCCGCTACGACGTGAACCCGGCCTACTGGGGCGCGAAGCCGAAGGTCGACCGGTTGATCTATGCAATCACGCCCGACGCCTCCGTGCGCGCGCAGAAAATCAAGGCGGGTGAATGCCAGATCGCGTTGTCGCCGAAGCCGCAGGATGTGATCGATGCGAAAAAAGGCGGCTCGATCAAGGTCGTCGAAACGCCGGCGTTCATGACGGCGTTCGTGGCGCTGAATACGCAGAAAAAGCCGCTCGACAACCCCAAGGTCCGCCAGGCGCTGAATGAGGCTTTCGATCGCACGACGTACCTGAAAACGGTCTTCGAGAACACGGCGACGGCCGCCGTGAATCCGTTCCCGCCGAACACGTGGAGCTACGACAAGCAGGTGACGCCGTACGCGTATTCGGTCGATCGCGCGAAAAAACTCCTCGCCGATGCAGGCTATCCCAATGGCTTCGATACAACCATCTGGGTGCGTCCGAACGGCAGCGTGCTGAATCCGAACCCGAAGGCCGGCGCAGAATTGCTGCAGGCGGACTTGGCGAAGATCGGCGTGAAGGCGCAGGTCAAGGTGATCGAATGGGGTGAGCTGATCAAGGAAGCGAAGCAAGGCCAGCACGACATGTTGTTCATGGGCTGGGCCGGCGACAATGGCGATCCGGACAACTATCTCTCGCCGCTGTTCAGTTGCGCCGCCGTGCGTTCGGGCATCAACTTCGCGCGTTTTTGCGACCCGACGCTGGATCGTTTGATCGATGAAGGCAAGGCATCGGCGGATATCGGCAAGCGGACCAAGGCTTATACCGAAGCGCAGCAGATCATCCACGACCAGGCGCTGTGGATCCCGCTCGGTTATCCGACCGCGTCCGCGCTGACGCAAACCAACGTGAGCGGGTATCGGGTCAGTCCGTTTGGACGGCAGAACTTTTCGACCGTATCCGTGCAGTAAGCGTTGTTGCTCTTTGAAAAGCCGGGCGCCTTATAAAAAGCGCCCGGTTTTTTTATGCCGGCGCGAAACGGATTACGCCATCTTCTTCATGCGTACGACGCACCAGTTCACCTTTCAGCCAGAGCAAGTGCAAATGCGCCAGCGCTTCGCCGAGCGCAAAAGTCGTCTGGTGTACATCGAGCGGACGCTTGAACATGATCGGCACAATGTCCGCCGCGCTTTGCGGCTTCGCCGCGCACGCTTCGTGCACTTCTGCGAGGCGCGCCGCGTGATGATCGCGAAGCTGCCTGATACGCGTATGCATGCCGCGAAACGGCTTGCCGTGGGAAGGCAGGACAAGCGCATCGGCGGGTAACGCTTCGTATCGGCCGAGGGATTCCAGGAACAGCGCCACCGGATTGCTCTCCGGTTCGATAGCAAACACGGACACATTCGTCGATATCCGCGGCAACACCATATCCCCGGAAATCAGCACGTTGGTCTCTGCGCAATAGAACGCGCAATGTTCGGGCGAATGACCAAAACCCGTTATTACTTCCCAGTCGCGCCCGCCAATCCTGACGGTGTCGCCGTTGCGCAGTCGGCGGAAATGCTGCGGTATGGACGGAACGAGTTTCGGGTAATACGTATCGCGTTTGCGTAACGCTTCGAGCGATGCCGGGTCCCTCATGCCATGTCGCGCGAAGTGCTGTGCGGCGCGCTCGCCGCCTGCATCCGATCCGTCGCCGCTGGACATGACGCGGCCCATCGCGTATTCGCCGTGCGACATCCAGAGTCTTACCGGACTCCAACGCTTTTGCTCGCCGCCATTGCAGATCCAGTCGGCGAGACCCAGGTGATCCGGATGGCAGTGCGTGACGATCACACGCAAAACCGGCAAGCCGTCGAGCAACGTACCGAAGACGCTTTCCCAACTGGCGCGGATGGTTTCGTCTGAAATACCGCAGTCGACGACGGTCCAGCCCTTCACGCCATCGATTTCATCGCGCATGACCCAGACGTTGACGTGATCGAGCGCGAACGGCAGCGGCATGCGTACCCAAAAGACGCCGGGCGCGACTTCCATCGCCCGGCCGGGTTCGGGAAGCCGGTCGGCGAAAACGTAATCCAGTTGTTGTTCGAGCGGATTCATGCGGGTCGGTCTCCGGGTTGTCGATTCTTGCAATGCCGCCAAGTTGACGCTAACGTTAACTTGTATTTTACAGTGGTTGTCAAAAGCCGTTCAGCGCTTCACTACTTTCAAATGACCGACACGCGTTACACCATCACCGAACTGGCTCGTGAATTCGACATCACGCCCCGCGCGATCCGTTTCTATGAGAATCAGGGGTTGCTCACGCCGGCGCGCGAAGGCACGAACGGTGTGCGGCGCGTCTATTCGGCGCGCGACCGCACGCGCCTGAGGCTGACGCTGCGCGGCAAGCGGCTCGGGTTTACGCTGTCGGAAATCAGCCGGCTGCTCGATCTCTACGATTCACCCACGGGCACCGTCGCGCAGTTGCACGCGTTCCTGGACACGATCGCGGAACATCGCGCGGTGCTAGAGCGGCAACTGGAAGACCTGAACGCGACGCTGGCCGAGCTTGCCGCGTACGAAACGCAAGGCCGTGCGCTGCTTTCGGCGAGCGCTGAAAAGCGCGCACGCAAGATGCCCGCGCCATCTCCGGCCACGGAGAAACGCGCGAAGGCGGTATGAACGGCCATGGCGATACAATATCGCCCGGTTTGAATGCACAGGAAGTAACGCACCTCACGCGACACCACACGAAGTGCAGGGTCGATATGAATCACTTTCCCAGATTGCTGTCGTCGCAGATTGGCTTCGATGTCGCGCAAACGCTGCTCGAAGGGTTCGACCGTCACTATCGCGTTTTCAGCGATGCTGCGATCGCGGCGAAGCATTTGTTCGAAGAAAGCGACTGGCATGCGCTGCAACGCCTGGCGCGCGAGCGCATCACGTCCTACGACGATCGCGTGGAAGAGTGTGTGACGCGTCTGCAGGACCAGTACGACGCAGAGAACATAGACGATGAAGTCTGGCAGCAGATCAAGCTGCATTACATCGGCTTGTTGACGACGCACCGGCAACCCGAATGCGCCGAGACGTTTTTCAACTCGGTGTGCTGCAAGATCCTGCACAGGTCGTATTTCAATAACGACTTTATCTTTGTGCGGCCGGCCATATCGACGGAGTATATCGAGAACGATGAACCCGCCGCCAAGCCGACGTATCGCGCGTATTACCCAAAGAAGGACGGGCTCGCTGCAACGCTCGCGCGCATTGTCACGAACTTCCAGCTCGAGCCTGCATTTGAAGACCTCGAACGCGATGTTCAATGCGTGATGCGAGCCATCACCGAGGCATTAGGCGAGTTCGAGGCGGCACCGAATTTCCAGATCCACATGTTGTCGTCCCTGTTCTTCCGCAACAAGGCGGCGTACATGATCGGGCGGATCATCAATGGCGACCTGATCCTGCCGTTCGTCTTGCCCGTGCGTCACGCGCAACCAGGTCTGCTCGCGCTGGATACGGTCCTGTTGCAACGCGAACAAGTGCTGATCATCTTCAGCTTTTCGCATTCGTACTTTCTCGTGGATATGGAAGTACCGTCGGCGTATGTGCAGTTCCTGCGCACCATCATGCCGGGCAAAGCGAAGGCGGAGATCTATACGTCCGTGGGACTGCAGAAGCAGGGCAAGAATCTGTTTTATCGTGACTTGCTGCATCACCTCTCGCATTCCAGCGATAAATTCACCCTTGCGCCGGGCATCAAGGGCATGGTCATGCTGGTGTTCACGTTGCCATCGTTCCCCTATGTGTTCAAGCTGATCAAGGACAACTTCCCGCCGCCGAAGGAGACCACGCGCGAGAAAGTCGAGGACAAGTACCGGCTGGTGAAGCGCCATGACCGGCTGGGGCGCATGGCCGACACGCTCGAATATTCGAGCGTCGCGTTGCCGTTAGCCCGTCTGGACGATGCATTGCTCAAGGAACTCAGGAAAGAAATCCCGTCGATGATCGAATACGAAGGCGACAAGCTCGTGATCCGGCATTTATATATTGAACGCCGCATGACGCCGCTGAACCTGTATTTGCAGAACGGCACGCCCCACGAGATCGAGCATGGCATCAGGGAGTACGGCGACGCCATCAAGCAACTGATGCAGGCGAACATCTTTCCCGGCGACATGCTGTACAAGAATTTTGGCGTCACGCGGCACGGCCGCGTGGTGTTCTACGATTACGATGAAATCGAATACCTGACCGATTGCAACGTGCGCCATGTGCCGCAAGCGCGCACCGAAGAAGAGGAAATGTCGGGCGAGCCGTGGTACACCGTCGGGCCGCACGACATCTTTCCGGAAACGTATGGAGCGTTCCTGCTCGGCGATCCGCGAGTGCGCGACGTCTTCATGAAACACCATGCCGATTTCTTCGATCCGGCTCTCTGGCAAAAGCATAAGGAACAGATCCTCAACGGCGAACTCGCCGAGTTTTTCCCCTACGAACGCAGCAACCGTTTCAGCGTTCGCTATCCCGAGCGTTTTCTGAACGGCGCACCTGCCGCATGCGCCGCCGCATGAAACCCGCGTGACCTACCAGCACTGAATGCCATGTCAAACATCGACAACACTGAAAATCCAGACAGCAACCCGCTCTCGCATTTGTTCAACAACAACCTGCAATGGGTCGAGCGCAAACTCTCCGAAGATGCCGAGTATTTCTCCCGCCTCGCGCATCAGCAAGCACCCGAATATTTGTGGATCGGCTGCTCCGATTCACGCGTGCCGGCGAACCAGATCATCGGCTTGCCGCCGGGTGAAGTGTTCGTGCACAGAAACATCGCGAACGTGGTGGTGCACTCGGACCTCAATTGTTTGTCGGTGATCCAGTTTGCGGTTGATTTGCTGAAGGTGAAGCACATCATGGTCGTCGGCCACTATGGTTGTTCCGGCGTGGGCGCGGCGCTTGTTGGAACGCGTGTCGGTCTTGCGGACAACTGGCTGCGTCACGTGCAAGACGTACGCGACAAACACGCCGCGCTGCTCGAAGAATGGCCAATGGGCATCGCCAGGAATCGCCGGCTTGTGGAGCTGAATACGATCGAGCAGACGGTCAACGTGTGCCACACCACCATCCTGCGCGATGCATGGGCGCGTGGTCAGGAAATCACCGTGCACGGCTGGACCTACGGCGTTCACGACGGCCGCGTGCGCAACATGGGCATGATGATCAGCGGGCCGGACGAGGTCGAGCCGACCTATCAGCATTGCATCGCGGCGCTGGCTCGCGGCGGTGCGCATTCAGCGGAAAACGATGTACTTGCCTCGGATGCCGCCCGTCTCGGCGATGTCCCCGCCATTGTGGAAGGTGTGATCAAGGAGCTGAAGCATGAATGATTCCGTCGCTGATCCTGTTGTAATCGTCTCGGCTGCGCGCACGCCGATGGCCGCCTTCCAGGGCGACTTCGCAAGCGTAACAGCGCCGCAACTGGGCTCGGTCGCGATCCGTGCAGCCGTTGAACGTGCAGGGCTGAAACCCGAGCAGATCGAGGAAGCCGTGATGGGTTGCGTGCTGCCCGCGGGTCTTGGACAAGCGCCCGCGCGCCAAGCTGCGCTCGGCGCGGGTTTGCCGTTATCGACCGGAAGTACGACCGTCAACAAGATGTGCGGCTCGGGCATGCGCGCGGCCATGTTCGCGCACGACATGCTGCTCGCCGGTTCCCACGATGTGATCGTCGCAGGCGGCATGGAAAGCATGACCAATGCCCCGTACCTGTTGCCGAAAGCGCGCGGCGGCATGCGCATGGGTCACGGCCAGGTGCTCGATCACATGTTCCTCGATGGCCTCGAAGACGCGTACGAAAAAGGCCGGCTAATGGGCACGTTTGCCGAGCAATGCGCGGGTTCGTACAAGTTCACGCGCGAAGCACAGGACGCATTTGCCATCGAATCGCTCAAGCGGGCCAAGCGCGCGAACGAAGACGGTTCGTTCGACTGGGAAATTGCGCCGGTGACGGTATCGGGCCGCAAGGGCGAGACGGTTATCGATCACGATGAACAGCCGGCAAAGGCGAACATCGAAAAGATTTCGACGCTCAAACCCGCTTTCGCGAAGGACGGCACCGTGACGGCGGCGAATGCATCGTCCATTTCCGATGGCGCCGCCGCGCTCGTCATGATGCGCGAATCGACGGCCAGGCGGCTCGGCGTGACGCCGCTCGCACGCGTGGTCGGCCACAGCACGTTCGCGCAGGAACCGGCGTTGTTCACCACGGCGCCCGTCGGTGCGATCCGCAAGCTGTTCGAGAAGAACGGCTGGCGCGCGAGCGATGTCGACCTGTACGAGATCAACGAGGCGTTCGCCGTCGTCGCGATGGCCGCCATGCGCGAACATGATCTTCCCCACGACAAAGTCAACGTCAACGGCGGCGCATGCGCGCTGGGACATCCTATTGGCGCATCGGGCGCGCGAATCCTCGTCACGCTGATCGGCGCATTGCGTCAGCGCGGCCTGAAGCGCGGCGTGGCGAGCTTGTGCATCGGCGGCGGAGAGGCGACGGCAATGGGCATCGAATTGATCTGAAGGTGACGCTATGAAAACGGTATTGATCGTGGGTGCATCGCGCGGACTCGGCCATGAGTTTGCGCGCCAGTACTGCCGCGATGGCTGGCGGGTGCTCGCCACGGCGCGCGATGCGGCATCGTTAAGCGGTCTCGAAGCCATGGGCGCCAAGACCTTCTCGCTCGATACAACCAGACCCGAGGACATCGCCGCGCTCGGCTGGCAACTCGATGGCGAGAAGCTGGATGCGGCGATCATCGTGTCGGGGGTTTATGGTCCGCGCACGGAGCACGTGGAAACCATCCTCGCGGAAGATTTCGATGAAGTCATGCGCACGAACGTCCGTGGTCCCATGCAATTGCTTCCCATCCTCTTGCCGCTGACGGACGCCGCGCACGGCGTGCTTGCCGTCGTATCGAGCAAGATGGGCAGCATTGCGGAGATGAACGCTACAGCGGGCTGGTTGTACAGGGCGAGCAAGGCCGCGCTGAATGCGGCGCTCAAGGCGGCGTCGCTGCAGGCGCGCGGCGCGACGTGCGTTTCGTTGCATCCGGGCTGGGTTCGAACGGATATGGGCGGTTCGTCGGCGGCGATCGATCCTGCACACAGCGTGACCGGCATGCGCGCGGTGATCGCGGCGGCCGCTGCGGATCACAAAACGTTCAACGGCAGTTTCATCCAGTACGACGGCACGCAAATCAAATGGTAATGTTGCACGCTGGCGCAGGGAATTTCGACTAAAGACGAGGACATGAAGTGATGTATCAAGTGCATGGCGTGGCGTCATCGGGGAATTGCTACAAGGTTCGGCTCGCGCTCGAACAACTGAACCTCCCCTATGTCTGGAACGAAGTCGACATGATGAACGGCGCCACCCGCACCGATTCGTTTCGGCAGATGAACCCGAACGGCAAGGTGCCGGTCCTGCAGATCGATGAAACCACGTGCCTGTTCGAATCAGACGCCATCCTGTATTACCTTGCCGAAGGCACGCCGCTTTTGCCCACGGATCGCCTCGCCCGGGCGCGCGTGCTGCAATGGATGTTTTTCGAGCAATACAGCCACGAGCCGAACGTCGCAGTCGCGCGCTTCATTCTCCAGTTCGCGAAAAGCCCCGACGATCCGCGTTTGCCCGAGAAGACCGCAGGTTCATACCGGGCGCTGGACGTGATGGAAACGCATCTCGCGACGCGCACGTATTTCGTCGATGAGCAGTACAGCATCGCGGACATTGCGCTCTACGCTACGCATACACCCATGTCGCCGCCAACCTCGACCTCGGCCGATACCCTGCCATTCGCGCGTGGCTTGCGCGCGTGAAAGCGCAGCCGGGTCATATCGAGATGCCGGGCGTCGACACGTGACCCAGCCTGTCGAATGTCCTTGCGGTGGGGCATCGCCGGAAGAGGCCGTTAAGCGTTTACCGAAGTACACGCAATGTTGCGGACGCTTCATAGAGGTCGGTGAAGTGCCGGCGAACGCCATGGAACTGATGCGTTCGCGCTACACCGCGTATGTAATCGGCAACATCGAGTATCTGCGTGCAACCTGGAGCGATGCGACCTGCCCGCCCGATCTCGAAGCATCGGCCGATTCCGCCACTCGCTGGCTCGGGCTGCAGATCAAGCGCCATACGCCCATAGACACCACTCACGCCGAGGTCGAGTTCGTCGCCCGTTACAAGGTGGGCGGGCGTGCGCATCGTCTGCACGAGACCAGCCGCTTTGAACGCGATAACGCCGGCCGCTGGCGTTATATCGACGGCGCCCTTCGCGATTAGAAAATCCACGGCAAATATTTCCTTAACGCGCGCTTTCGTTTAAAAAATTGTGCAGTGCACGGGTACTTTCTAATTGCGCCCAATCATTTTGTACGGGTACTCTGTCTTTTAGCCAGCCGTTGGCGAATCGGTAGCAAGCTATTGTTTCATAAGCTAATTACTGGCCGGCGGTCTGACGTTGCATATTGAAGCCCATTGTCGTGTCCATTCGGGACATGACTTCACGGACCGCCAGGCGATACTGCTTTCAGCAGTACAAAAGCGCGGAACTGATGGATCGTGACAATAAGCCGGCCACGCTTTAGCTAACCAGCAGCGAGGCCGAAAGCAGGCGGAGTTTCGGGGATGGCATTCAGGCAAGTGGTGTCCGGTTGTTTTGCTGTATGTGCAGTGGCGGCAAACGCTGGTGGGCATGTCCACCCAGGCGGCCGCGGAACCGTTCCCCGGCGCACAGCAATACGCGTCGCTCGACGCACCCGCGTTCGGCACGGTCAAGCCGGCGTTCGATCCCTCGCTTCCAGTAGTCGATGCCACCCTCAACGAGGCGGTCATCGAGATTCCATCGGGCGATGTCACGCTCGAAACCACCATCTTCAAACCCAACGGCACGGGCCCGTTCCCGATGGTCGTTTTCAATCACGGCAAACTCCCCGGCAACGCACATGACCAGCCGCGCGCGCGTCCCGCGCTGGCGCGCGAGTTCGTTCGTCATGGCTATGTCGTCGTGGTGCCGAATCGCCGCGGCTTCGCCGGGTCGGGCGGCGAGTACGTCGGCAACGGTTGCAACGTCGAAGCGAACGGCTTCACGCAAGCGAGCGACGTTGCGGCGACGGTCGCTTACATGGACAAGCAGGCGTTTGTCGACAGCAAGCATGTCGTGGTTGCGGGCGCCTCGCATGGCGGCCTGGTCACGATGGCCTACGGTGCGCGCGATGCACGTTCGGACACCGGCGTGCGTGGTCTGATCAACTTTTCCGGCGGCCTTCGGCAGGATGAATGCGCCAACTGGCAGAAGAACCTGACCAGCGCGTTTGGCGAATATGGCGAGCACGTAAAGCTGCCGTCGCTGTGGATGTATGGCAGCAATGATTCGGTGTGGCAGGGTTCGCTCCCCGATGACATGTTCGCGTCTTACACGGCGCATGGCGCGCGAGCCGACATGGTGGATTTTGGCGCGTACAAGAACGATGCGCATCGGCTGGTCGGGGATCGCGATGGCGTGCCGATCTGGTGGCCGCGCGTGAAGACGTTCCTGGCCGAAATCGGCATGCCGACGGATTCGCAGTATCAGGTTTCGTATCCGCAGGCGCCATTGCCTTCGGGCTATGCGAACCTGGACGCGGTGGCGGCGGTGCCTTTCCTCGATGAACGCGGCCGCGAGGGTTACGAGATTTCCTGCATCAGTATTCGAGCCGCGCGTTTGCCGTATCGGATTCGGGTGCGTGGTCGTGGGCCGAGGGCGGCGATGATCCGATGGCCGTGGCGCTCGATGGATGCCAGAAGCAGAGCACGGACCCGTGCAGGTTGTATGCAGTCAATAATGCCGTGGTCTGGGATGAGCGCAGTGCGGCGCAGACGCAGACTGCTCGCGGTAGGGAGTTGCCTTTGTTCAGCTAAAGGCTGGGAGCTGACGTTTAATGGGCGGCGGTCGGGGTTGGTGCTGGGTTGCTGCTGTTTGGGCCTTCGCGCGTTCCGTTCTTGCTGACTTCTTTAGCACTATTAGCCACTGTGCGTGGCGGCACTTCATTTCTTGGTCCTTCGGCGACAAAGAAACGAAGCAAAGAAAACGCCTTCCAACCGCTAATTCTTAAGTGTCCCGAGCGTGCAATGACAACTGTTTGGTACTTCAGAAGAACGGTTGCCGCCATAACCACCAACAGTTGAACCCCTCCCCTCCGTCAACAGATACCCACACCCACACGCTTCGCCACCAGTAACTGTGGCAGTCAATACGGAAACCTGCGCAACCCATAACAACGGTTGAATCCAACGGCTCCACTGGGTCATGGACCTGCCCGAGACTTCGCACCGGTCGTCCCCGGCAAGCACGGAATCAAACGTAACCAGTACAACCAGCCCCTCCATTTGGGCGCCAGGGCGCGCAGCGCGGAAGCCTGGTTAACGGATTCCTACACTGGTGGCGAAGCGTGTGGGTTGCCGTTGACGGAGGGGGAGGGTTTCAAGTGTTCTTGATTGCGGCGGCGAGCGTTCTTGTGAAGTACCAAACAGTTGTCAGTGCACGCTCGGGACACTTAAGAATTAGCGGTTGGAAGGCGTTTTCTTTGCTTCGTTTCTTTGTCGCCGTTGGACAAAGAAATGAAGTCCCGCCACGGACAGTGGCTAATAGTGCTAAAAAAATCAGCTAGAACGGAACCCAAGCAAGCCCAAACAGCAGCAACCCGGCACCAACCCCGACCGCTTCCAAAACTGTCCAGGAACACCTCCCCGCTCAACTTCCCGTCAATTCCCTCCAAAAAGCCCCCCGATAGACCGACGTTAGCGTCAAAGACAAAAAACCCCCACCGCGTGCCACGCCGCCGAGGCCCCACCGGCGTGCAAACCAAAACTCCCGCGACAAATTTAGAGATAATCGATACTCATCGAAACACCGAGCCGCGCGCACCCCGCGAACCCCTATGCCCGACATGAATCTACAGCGCCTGACCGTCACCGCCGATGGCCACGTGGCGCGCGTCACGCTCAATCGCCCGGACGTGCGCAACGCCTTCGACGACGCCACCATCGTCGAATTGACCGCCGCGTTTCGCGCCCTGGCCGACGACGCCTCGGTACGCGTGATCATCCTCGCCGCGAACGGCCCGTCGTTCTGCGCCGGCGCCGACCTCAACTGGATGAAACGCATGGCGGACTACTCGGACGCGGAAAATCGCGCCGATGCCCTCGGTCTCGCGACCATGCTCAACACCATCTACACGTGCAGAAAACCGGTGATCGCCCGCGTTCAGGCGACGCATACGCGGGCGGCATGGGTCTCGTAGCGGTAGCGGACATCGCGATAACGGCGGATTCGGCGCACTTCTGTCTCTCCGAGGCAAAGCTCGGGCTGATGCCGGCGACCATCGCGCCGTATGTCATCCGCGCGATCGGCGCACGCGCATCGCACCGGTATTTCGTGACGGCGGAACGTATCGATGCAAACGAAGCGCTGCGCATCGGCCTCGTGCATCAGGTGGTGTCCGACGAAGCACTCGATGCCACCGTCGATGCCGTCGCCGCAGCCATCGCGGCAAACAGTCCGAACGCGGTGCGCGAATGCAAGCAACTGGTCGTCGATCTGGCCGGCAAAACCATCGACGACACGCTGATCTCGGACACCGCTGACCGCATTGCACGGATTCGCGCCTCGGACGAAGGCCGCGATGGCGTGCGCAGTTTTCTGGAAAAACGCAAGCCCCGTCGTGGCTTGCGTGATTGTGATCGAAAGGCTTTTTCGCTCTCTTCCCCGTGCTCGCGCTGACCGCACTCGCCGCCGTCATCGCACCCATGGCGCTCGGCGGGTGGCTTCTCACCACCAAACCGCTCTCTCCGAACTTCGGCCGGCTTAATCCAATCAGCGGACTGGGCAAGATCTTCTCGTCGCAAGGTCCTATCGCGCTCGGCATGTCCATTCTGAAGACACTGGTTGTCGCGGGCTGGCCGGCTGGGCGATGTGGCATCGGAAAGAAGAAGTGCTCGGTCTCGTGACAAAGCCGCTGAGCCTCGCCCTCGCCGATGCCATGCACCTGATCGTGGTGTGCTGCGGCATGGCGATCGCGGGCTTGTTCCTGGTCGCCGCGCTCGATGTCCCCTACCAACTCTGGACGCATGCCAAGAAGCTGCGCATGAGCAAAGAGGAAGTGAAGCGTGAACATCGTGAAAGCGATGGCGATCCGCACGTCAAGGGACGCATTCGCGCGCAGCAACGCGCGGCCGCGCGCCGCCGGATGATGACGGCAATCCCCACGGCCGATGTGATCGTGACGAACCCGACGCACTTCGCCGTCGCGCTCAAATACGCCGATGGCGAAATGCGCGCACCGAAGGTCGTTGCGAAGGGTGTGAACCTCGTGGCGGCACGCATCCGCGAACTTGGGCGCGAGCACAACATACCGCTGCTCGAAGCGCCGCCGCTCGCTCGCGCGCTTTATCACAACGTCGAGATCAATCGCGAAATTCCAGGCGCGCTTTACGGCGCGGTCGCGCAGGTTCTGGCGTGGGTGTATCAGTTGCGCAAGTTCAAGGAAAACGGCGGCGAGCGGCCGGACGAACCGGACAACCTCGAGGTTCCCCCGGAACTCGATAAAGGCAGCGTCCCCGAATCCGAAGCCGATCAGGAAGCTGCAGAAGCGCTGGCTGAAGAAGCCGCTAAAAACGAATCAGTCAAAGGAAGCAAAGCATGAACGCGCGCGCCGGATTTTTCTCGAAGCGCCCTGAGGCGTTGGGAACGCAGAACTTGAGGGCGCTGGCCGGGCCGGTGCTGATCTGCATGATCCTCGGCATGATGATCTTGCCGTTGCCGGCGTTCCTGCTCGACTTGCTGTTCACGTTCAACATCGCGCTTTCCGTGATGGTGCTGCTTGTCAGCATGTACACGCAAAAGCCGCTCGACTTCGCCGCGTTCCCTGCCGTGCTGCTGTTCTCCACGTTGCTGCGCTTGTCGCTGAACGTGGCATCGACGCGAATCGTGTTGCTGGAAGGCCATACCGGTCCCGATGCCGCCGGCCAGGTCATCGAATCGTTCGGCCACTTCCTCGTGGGCGGCAACTTCGCGGTCGGTATCGTCGTGTTCGTGATCCTGATGATCATCAACTTCATGGTGATCACGAAGGGTGCGGGGCGGATCGCGGAAGTCGGCGCGCGCTTCACGCTCGATGCAATGCCGGGCAAGCAGATGGCAATCGATGCCGACCTGAACGCCGGCCTCATCAACGAAGATCAGGCGCGCAAACGCCGCGTGCAGGTCGCGCAAGAAGCCGAGTTCTACGGTTCGATGGACGGCGCGAGCAAGTTCGTTCGCGGCGATGCAATCGCCGGTTTGCTGATCATGGTGATCAACAT